>CAWFPK010000010.1:0-412759 GCA_963817625.1 uncultured Actinomycetota bacterium | reverse complement strand
TCCCGGTAGGATCATGTGACCTAGTGCGCATGCATCTCCTCGGTGCGGAGTCCTCCCTTGGAGCCGGGATTGAGCCGCTTGGACCGGGCCGCGCCAGTCACGTTCTCATCGCGTGACCATTCCCTCCCGCTGTCGGTTCGTCGCATACCGATGAGTAACCATCCGAGACTGATAGAGGCTGATCGCTGACTGCGAGCATCCGTAGCGCGTTCATAGGCCCCGGGTCTAATCACTCCGGTTTCTAAACGACTTTGGGCTGGTCCACCGGCAGCTGGGAGTTGGCCAAAGGGATGTTGCCAGTCAGGTCAGTGCGGCGGCAAGGCGGTTGCGGAGGTCCTGGATCGCCTGGCTGGCGGGGTGGCGTTCGGTATCGGTGAGGAGTTCGCGGAGCCGGTCCGTGACTCTGCTGGAGCTGAGCTCGCCGAGCAGGCCGAGAGCGGTTTCGGTTGCGGTGGAGGCGCCTTCGTATTCGCCTTGGATGAGGCGGGTGCGGGCGAGGCCGATGTGGTCGAAGGCGCGGGAGCGGACTCGGCCGGCGGGGCGGCTGCTGATGGCGTTCTCGATCATGACGGCGGCGGTGTCGGCGTTGCGGGGGCGGCTAGCGGCGGCGATCTGGTGGCAGATGCCGATGGTGGCGTAGAACTCGCTGGTGTCGAAGAACTGGATCCAGGCAGGGTCGGTGCCCGGGTCGGCGCGCGCGTAGCTGTCTTGGGCGAGGCCGGCGGCGCGGTCGAACTCGGATATCTGCCCGGTGGCGGCGAGGTAGCGGGCTTCGAGTGCGTGGAGCATGGCGCGGGTGGTGGCGGTGGCGTCGTTGCGTGCACCGTACTGGGCGAGCTGGACGAGTTCGAGGGCGTCGGCGGGACGCCTGAGATGGCCCATCTGGCGGCTCATGCAGTTGAGCAGGTGGGCGCCGAGGGCCTTGTCGCCTGCTTCCTTGGCGGCGTGGAGGCCGAGGACGAAGTACCGCTGGGCGGTCTTGTGCAGGCCGGCGTCGAAGGACGTCCAGCCGGCGACGGACGAAAGGTCGGCGACGGCGCGGAACAGGGCCCGGCCTGTCTGCTCGGTGTAGGGGCCGTCGAGGAGTGCGGCGGCCCCTTTGAGCTGTCCGACGATGGCCTCGCGGGTGAGGCCGCCGCCGTAGAGGTTGTCCCAGTTCCGGAAGACCGTGGTGACTTGCTCGATCTGAGCGACCTCGGACACCCCGATGCGGCCGTGCCCATGTTCGGCGAGGTTCGGGAGCGGCTCGGGAACAGCCGAAGCCCATGGCTGGACCGCGGCGAGCAGCTCCGGCCCGGCGGCCAGGTCGCCCGGGCCTTCGTCCTCTTGGAAGGCGTGGCGGTCCAGCATCAGGTCACCTTTGGTTTGTCTGGTCAGGGCGCTGGCCGTGCGGGTGAGCAGCCACGGGAAGTTGATCTCTTCGGCAGCGCCGCGTGTGCCGGGTTCGGGGAATCCGAGGTCGGCGGGGCTGACTGGCACGCCGAGCCGTTCGGTGAACACCTCGGCGAGCAGCCGGGGGACGGGGTCCCGGGGCCGTTCGCCTTCCAGCCACCGGCGAACCCGGGAGCCGTCCGGGCAGATGTGCGCCTCGCCTGCGGCCTTCGCCCGCCGGGTGACCGCTCGTGCCAGCTCCGCGTGGGAAAACCCGGAGCGGGCCTCGTAGTGCGCGAGGCGCCTGTTCGGTGCCCGGTCGGCAGCGGCCACGGCCGGCTTCCCCTTTCCCCGGGCGTGCCAGGCCCGGATGCGGCGCCTGTCTTTACTGAAGGTACGCCGACGGCATCACGGTGTCCCGCAGGCAGAGATGCGGGAGCCGAATCGCCGGATATTCGCCTGGCGTGCCGCCGGAACCGCCTGCCGCCCTGCCACGCGTGCGCGCCTCAGTAACCGCTGGCTTTCGCACGACTCCGCCGCGTTGCCGCGCAGCGTGCGCTGTGTTGCCGTGGAAGGCAGGTGCCGGGCTGCCGCCAGGGTTCCCGGATTCACCGGAAAGGGTGGTACGCAATGGAGCATCAGGTGCTGGTAATCGCCCCGCACCCCGATGACGAGATCCTCGGCTGCGGCGGATCCATAGCCAAGCTCATCGCCGCAGGCGCCCGGGTGCACGTGGGCTACCTGACATCCGGCGAGCAGGGCAGCGGCGAGATACCTGCCGGGGAGCTGGGGATGCTGCGGGAACGGGAAGCCCGCGCCGCAGTCTCGGTGCTGGGCGCCGACCCGGACGAGACGTCGTTCCTGCGGATCGGCGACGGGGCCATCGACCCGCACGATCTTGCCCAGGCGGAGAGCGTGATACGGCTGGTGCGCCAGGTCAGGCCGGTGCTGACGTACCTACCGCACGAGCACGACGGGTCCTTCGACCACCAGGCCGCGCACCAGCTAGCCGTCCGCGCGCTGGGCATGGCGGGCAGCGGGAACTTCGCGCACCTGGGAGAGCCGCACTGGGTGCCGGGCGTGCTCGGCTACGAGGTCTGGTCGCCTATCGCCCGGCCCGCGTACCTGGAGGACATCGGCAGCTTCACGGCAGGCAAGATGGCGGCGCTGGGCTGCTACTCCTCACAAGCCGGCAAGGGCTGGGGCCAGGCGACCCATGTCGGACCCGCGGGCCTGGCCCTGGCCGCGCACCGGGGCGCGGCGACGACCGGCGGGCACCGTGAGGCTTTCTCGGTGCTGCGGATCGGGCAGGTGCTGCCGTGAGGACACTCCACGCGGCCGGCTGGGCCGCCGCGTCCGTGCTGGCGGCCCGCGGCGTGTCCGGCACGGTGAACGCCGTGTCCTCCCTGCGCTGGCTCAGCCGGGAACTGCCCGCCGAACCGGGCGCGGGCACGCGGTTCGTCCTCGTGGTGCCCCTGTTGCGGGAGCAGGCACTGATCGGCTCCCTGGTCAGGTCGCTTGCCAGCCTCGCCGCCACGCATCCGGGCACGGGCATAGCGCTGGTCACCACCGAGGCGGAAAACGCCGCCCGCCTCCTGGACCCCGGCAGGGCAGCGGTCCTCGCCGCCGATCTGGCCGCGGGCACCCGGCCGGCCCGGATCGTGGCCAGGTTCCTGGGCTTGCTGCCCGCCGCCGAACTGGAGGCCCTGGCACGCGAGGCACGCGGGCAGGACCGGCAGCGGTGCGCCGAACTGGTGGCTGCCGCGCTGGCCGCGAACCGCCCGACACCGGAATTGGCCGGCGAGCAGGCCAGACAGGCCGGAACCGGGGACCTGCGGCACTGGCACTACCCCGGTTCGGACGGCGGCATGGTCCAGCAGCTCAATTACGCCATCCGCGGCGAGACCGAGCTGGCACTTGCCGGCGGTACGGCGATGGATGACCTGTATTTCGTCATCTACAACGCGGACTCCCGGCCGCACCCGGGCACCCTGCGCGCCGCGGCCACGCTGATCGCCGCGCATGCTGGCGCTCCCAGCGGCCCGGCGCGGCTGATTCAGCAGTCGGCGGTGTTCACCGCCAACTTCGCGGACCTGCCGACGGGCCTGGCCGGGGCGGTTCTGGAGGGAGCGGGGTGGCTGCAATCCCGGTGGACGCTGTCGAGGGAGATCCCCAGGCTCCGCCGGCAGGCCAGCTATGCCCGACGCAATCATGGCGGGACGCTGATGCCGCTGGCCCATTGCGTGGGCCACGGCCTGATGATCCGCGCCGACCTGTTCGCCGAGCTGGGCGGGCTGCCGGAATCCACCGGCAACGAAGATCTCGCGCTCGGGTACCTGGCCTGCGCGGCCGGGGTGCCGATCGATCCGCTGCCTTTGCTGGAGGAAGCTGACACGCCGGTCACCCTAGGCTCCTGGTTCAGCCAGGCCAGGCAGTGGTTCCTGTCTTACCCGCAGTACCCGGCCGCCGCCGCGCTGGCCGCCGCAGACGGGCATGGCACCCCGGGCCGGCGCGGCTGGCTGACAGTCCAGGGCCTGGCGCGAGGAGCGCTGTGGCTGGGACAGTCGCCCGCCGTCGCGCTCGCCATCACGCTGCCCGCGCTGACCAAGCGTCGGCTGGCGGCGGCCGTGCTGGTCAGCTTCGGCCTGACCGGCTATTTCGCGGTACCGGCCTGGCTGGCAGCCCGCGCTGCAGGCCGCCCGCCCGCCCTGGCCGGATGCTTCCCGGCGGCCTGGCGGCGATGCTGCTGTCCAGTCTTGGCCCGTGGCGGTCCCTGGCCGACGCTGCCGCGCAGGCGGCGACCGGCGAGCGGCCTTGCCACAGGAAGACCGAGCGATGACCGCCCGGCCCGCCTGGTACGGCGACCCCAGTCCCGCACAGGGCCGGGCGCTCCGCGAGCTGACTGCTCTCCCGGCCGATGGCGGATTCGCCGCGCTGCTGGCCCGCCAGGCTGCGGGCCAGCAGGTGTCCGCGATCGTGCCCACCTACAACCGCTGCCCCTTCGATCCCGCGGACCGGATGGCCGACAACCCGCTGTACTGGGCGGTGACGACGCTGCGCGCCCAGGCGGGCGGCGTGCTCGCCGAGATCGTCGTGGCCGACGACGGGTCCACCGATCACACGCCGGCGGTCCTGGACCAGCTCACCGCCAGCGGCCACCCGGTCCCGGTGCGCTGGATCAGGGGCGCGGACCATCAGGGTGCCTGGCGGGCCCGCAGCGCCGGAGCAGCAGCCGCCCTCTGCAGCCTGCTGTACTTCGCTGACGACGACTGCGTGTTCCCGCAGCACGCGGTTGCCGGGGCGGCATCGGCCCTCGCGGTGCTGCGCGGCGATGACCCGGCTGCGACCGCGGTGAACACTCCGTTCTATTACCGGGCGCTGCGCCCGAGGGCGGTGCTGCCGGCCAGCCGGATCGGCGCGCTCGACCTGGAGGCGGCCACGTTCAGCACGGGCTTCCACGCCATGCCGTCCGGATACCTCGACGGCCGGGCGCCGGCGCTCGGCCGGTCCGGGCTGCTGAAGCCGCTGCGGGTGCGGCTCATCGGCGGCACCGCGCTCATCGACGCCGCCGCTCTCCGGACCGCCGGCGGGTTCGCGGACCTGTCCGCCTGGGCCACCGGATACTCCGACCACCTGCACCTGTCAGCGGACCTGGCCGCGGCCGGCGCTCACCTGTACCACTGCCCCGACCCCAGGCTCGGAGCCGCCCACCTGAAATTCGGCGCTGCCGGCGCATACCCCCTCGATGAGTGCGACCTGGATGCGCCGATCGATGCACTGGGCAGGCCGTTCGGCGACCTGGTAGCCCTGTCGGCCGTGCCTCGGGCCGGTTCCGGGCACCGGGTGACGGACAGCGAGTTCTTCCGCGAGCAGATCGGGTCGTTCTTCGCGTTCTTCGCCGCCCGATCACCCGCGGGCGGCAGGGCCTGGGCGGTCAGGTCCTGGCACGAGTTCGCCGCAGAAGGGCAGGTTCCCACCCTGGCCGTCAGCGGCGTCCCCGGACCGGCGGAACGGGCGCTGGCATGGCGGGACGGACTAGCGGCCGGCGCGAAGGCCCTCACGCGATCACCACGCGACGGTCTTGCCCGTGCCGTGGTCGAGGGGCTGCTCCGGGAGGTGAGCGATGAGTGCGGGCAGCCTGCCATCACCGGCTGGTAAGGCTGCCGGCGAGCTGCTCCCGGTGCCCGGTCCACCACCACAACAGTGCGCTCGCCGACATGAACAGGTGATCACACGAGCCGTCACCGGCGACGTAGTGCCGCTTGAGCTGCCAAAGATCGCAGGCCCGTTCCCACCACAGGCGCTCTGCGGCGAACGCGACCTGCTCATCGGCCAGCGGCATGACGGCCCGGTACCCGGCCGCGAACGCGCCGACCAGGTCGGCGGCCAGGCCTCGCCTGTCGCCGTAGCAGAACGTCAGAGTCGCCGACCGGACCAGCTCGAACGCGTAGGGCCGGGGAGCGAGCCGGTCGAAGTCCACCACGCCGGCCACCGTGCCGTCGCGCCACAGGACGTTCAGGTCGTGGAAGTCGCCGTGTGTCCAGCCCGACGGCTCCCACCAGGCGCCTGCGTCGGGCATGTCTTGCCAGACCGCTTCCAGCAGCGCGCGCCGCTCGGCGAGCTGGCCGGACGCGTACTCATCGAAGTCATCGCGGGCCGCCTTGCCCGCGATGATCGCGGCGTACTTGTCGATCGCCGCCCTGGCCGTGGCGGGGTCGGTGACCGGCATCCGCATCGCCTTCTCAGCCGGATCCATCACCCCGGCCAGGGCCTGGTGAATGCGGGCCAGCGTAGCGCCCAGCTCAGCGGCCTGAGCGCCGGTCAGCGCGATGCCGGGCACATGCTCGCCGCGGACCCACGGGTAGACGGCGTACAAGCCGCCGTCCAGTTCCAGCAGCGTCCCGCCGTCCGGCATCGCCAGCGGCGCCGCCACCGGCAGCCCGTCGACCGCCATCGCCCTGGTCGCCTCATGCTGGCGGGCGGCCTGCGCCCGGTCCACGTCAAGTACCTGCTTGACGAACACCTGCCCGCCGTCGGCCCGCACTGCCCAGTTCCTGTTCATCAGGCCCTCGGCGATCTCACGGGCCGCCAGCACCGGGCCCAGCCCGAACCGCCGCAGCACGTCCTCCAGGCGCTCGCTCCCGGCGTCCTGGGCCTCCGCAGCAAGCTGATCCATTCCTGGCCCCCTGTCCGGCGTGCGCAGGCCCCAGACGGTAGCAGCCAGGACCTGATCGAACCGGGAGTTCCTCATGATCGCCACCCCAAGTTCCGCCCCGCCGCAGGTCATAGCAGTAGAGGGCCTGTGCTTCGCCGGGAAGACCACCCTGGCCCGCTCGCTCGCCCGCCAACTGGACGTCTGGCTCGGCGCCGAGTACGCCGACATGATCGCCCTGCCGCCGTTCCCCCCGGACACCGAGACAACCGCTCGCGCGAGGCTCAGCGCCCTCCTCGCCGCCGACGCCGTCCGCGCCCGCCTCGCGCGGGATGCCGGCACCCGGCTGGTCATCTTTGACCGCAGCCCGCTCAGCATCGTCGGGCACGAGCACGCCATGCGGGCACACGGATTCCCCGCCGACCCGCAGGCAGCCACCGCCTGGTTCGCCCGCGCCGCCCGCGCGGGAGCGATCCTCCAGCCCGACGCCTACCTCTATCTCAGCGTGCCCGACAAGGCATTCCGCCAGCGGCAGCGGGACCGCGGGCAACTGCCCGGGCATCTCACCGCCCCCGGCGTCCGCGCCGCCCTCAGCGAGTTCTACGCCGCCTGTTTCCGGGCCGCAGGACCGGGCCAGGTACTCCGCCTGGACGGCACCGCCCCCGCCGCCAGGCTCGCCGCCCAGGCGGCGGCCTTCGCCGCGGCGCTCCCGCCCGCAGTCCCGGGCAGACCCGTGCCGTGGCTCACCGGTCCCGTGCCCGCCGGGTGGGCCGCATGAGCACGGCGGGCGGCGTGAACGCCCGGGTCGAAGGCCGGGTACGGTCCCGGCTTCACCAGCTGTCCCCGCAGTTCGCCCCCGACGGCCCGTTCTCCTGCACCGAGACCTCCATGATCATGCCCGGCCGGGTCGCCAGCACAGCCGTCGTGGCCAAGCACCGGACCGACACCCGCCCGTTCTGGCAAGCCCGCGCCCGCCACGAGATCACCACTTACACCGTGCTCGCCGACGCCGGCAGCCGCCCGTCCCCCTGCCCCGCATGCTGCTCTGCGACCCCGCGCTGCCGCTGATCGTCCTGACCATGATGCCCGGCTCCCCGCTCGGCCCGGACCGGTACCCGGTCAGCCCGCTGCCCGCGGCCCACCTGGACTGGCTCCTGGACGTCACCGGCCTCCTGCACGACTGGCATCACCCGGCCCTCAGCGCCATCCCGGCCGACACCGACTACGCCGCCCAGTTCCGGGCACTTCCGGCCGACCTGTTCCGCCCCGGCGAACTCAGCACGCTCGCAGCCGAAGCAGCCCGGCTGGCTAGCCGGATCGGCACCCAGCTCGAACACGGCGACGCCCACCCCGGCAACACCCTCATCCAGCCAGGCTCCCCGCTGGCCCTGATCGACCTGGAACTCCTCGCCCCCCGGCTGCCCGGCTACGACCTTGCCGTCCTGTGGACCATCACCGGCCCCAGCCCCCGCCTCCGCGCCCGGATCACCGCCCGGACCGGGCCAGATCCACAGCGCCAGGCCGCCTTCTGGCTCAACGTCATCCTCGCCACCACCCGCGAGATCCTCTCCCACCGCCGCAACGCGCCAACCGCCCTGCACCGCGACCGGCTCGCCCGGCTCCTCACCGACCTCGAACAAGCCCGCGCACGCCGGGCCCTGGCGCCCGGCCCAGACCAAGGACGAGAGACATGACCATCCTGCCGCCCCTATCCCCGCTATCCGACTGCTACGGCTACGACCGCGGCACCCCCGCCGACCGGCCCTACATCGACGCATTCCTGGCCGCCCACCAGGCCGCCATCCGCGGCGACGGCGCGGAAGTCAAGGACAGCACCTACCTCACCTGCTACGGCCAGCGCCAGCTCACCAGCATCACCATCATCGACATCGACCCTGGCAACGCCGCCGCCACCCTCCTCGCCGACCTCGCCGGCCCCGGATCACTGCCCGCCGCCGTCTTCGACGTGATCATCCTGACCCAGGTTCTCCAGCTCGTCACCGACCCGGCGGCTGCCCTGAGCAACTGCGCCCGGGCGCTCCGACCCGGCGGGACACTCCTGCTGACCGTGCCCTGCATGGGCCGCATCAGCCCCTCCAGCGCCGCCCGCGACCGGTGGCGCTGGACCCCGCCGGCCTGGCCACCCTCCTCGCGGCGTGGCCCGGACCCGCTGACATCACCGCACACGGCAACGCTGCCACCTGCGTCGCGGCCATCCTCGGCGCCGCCCGCGAAGACCTGCCGCCGGACACCGACCTCACCGACGACCCTCGATTCCCCCTCATCGCCTGCGCCGCCGCCACCAAGGCCGGACAACCCGGCGCCTAGCCAGAACGGAGCCCCGGACCGCCATGTACCCATACGCCACCAGGCACCCCGGACACCAGTCCGCCGTCGTCTTCGACTGCGACGGGCTGCTCATCAGCACCCAGGGCGCCTGGAACCGCGCCTACGCCCAGCTCGCCATGCGCTACGGCACTGCCCTCACAGCACGCGACCGGCACGCCCTCGTCGGCCTCCAGCTCGAAGCCCTCGGCCAGGCCCTCGCCGAACTCCTCGGACACCCAGCGCCACCGCTGCAACTCGCCACCGAGATATATGACATAGTCCGCGATGGAGCAGGAAACGGTCACGCCCCCATGCCCGGCGCCATCAGCCTCATCACCGCCCTCCACGGAACACGCCCGCTCGCCGTCGCATCCAACACCCCCCGGCAGATCGTCACCTCCTACCTCCAGGACGCCGGCATCCTGAACGCCTTCGACGCCATCATCTGCAGCGACCAGGTAAGCCAGCCCAAACCCGCCCCCGACACCTACCTCGCCGCATGCAACGAACTCCGCCGCGACCCAGCCGAATGCCTCGCGCTCGAAGACTCCCCAACAGGCGCCATCGCGGCCCTTACCGCCGGTCTCTACCTCATCGGAATCCCGTCAGCCACCGACCTGCTGTTCCCCGCCCACCAGCACGCAGCCACACTCAACGACCACACACTCTGGCAATCCCTCGGCCTCACTCCCAGCAGGCTCACCGCATAGCCGCGCGAAGCCCGGACCCGCAAACGGCCGGGCGAAGACAGATAGTGCCCTGGCTCGAAACGCGGGCAGGGGCACTGTGCCGGTGCCGCCCGCTCCACCAGGCGGCTGCCGCTACCAGGTCGCCGCGCAATCACCCACGAGGCGCGGACCTGAGGAGGCATGCCAGTAGATCGCACCACCGGAGGAGTCGCTTAGCCGCCATCGACCATCACTCCCCGCAGGTAGTCTTCCCGGTTCGGGAACACGCCTGCATCCAGTACTGGCGGCCGATGGCGGCCACGGCCGCCGCAGGACTGCCGTTTGACGGCGGCCGATAACGGGTCGGTTCTCGCGCCGTCGTGACCTGCCATTTTGGGTGTCCTGTTCCGTATCAGAGCGGTCAACGCCCCTGACTGGATCAGCGTCGCCTCTCGATTTCTCTGGGCGGCCGGTTCTGACTTGCGCGGCAGGTCCGCTGGGGTGCAGCTGCCGGCTCCGGGGGCGGGTCTGCGTGCTCGGGACGTGACGGCGCGGATTGCCGGTGTTAGTCTGCGGGCGAGGCAGGCACGTCTGCCGGTGTTTCCCGGGTCAGCCCGGTTCCCACGCGGCCGGTGGCTGATGGCGAGGACAAGGGTCTGAGCGACTCGCGTGCGATGACCATGTCGTGTGCGCGTTGAGCGCGGTGACCTTGGCGGGAGGCGTGGGTTCCCGCGTGGAGGAATCCGCGATGACTCGTAACCGCAATCGTAAGGACCACGCCCGCCAGCTTCAGAGCGAAACCGGGTTGCGGCGTGCTGCCGCGTCTCGTGAACAGGATGTCCGCAAGCAGCGGGACCGGTCCGTGCAAGAACTGCTGGCCGACGCGGCCGGCGCTGTCGCGAGCGCGGACCCGGCCGACGTGGACCGCCTGCTCCCTGCTGCGTGGCATGCCATCTGCGTCATTGGCGCGGCTGCGGAGGTACTGGCCGAGTGCGCGGGGACCCGTGACTACCGGGGACGTTTCTTCCTGGCGGGCAAGCCTTTGGGCGATGCGGTGAACGCTATGCGTGCCATCCCTGCGCTGCGGAGCGCGGCACGCGAGGTCAACCCGGCCGGAAGCCCTGCCGATCAGCTCAGCGGTTCTGACGCGGATCAGATCCGCGCCGCGATCGCCGCCGCGTGCGACGTGCTCGCCGGCACGCTGAGCCGCGTGCCGCCTGGCATCCGGCCGCCGAGTGCAGCCCGCGCCTGCCGCACTGCGCAGCGGTGCGCTGACATGGTCAGCGGCATCTACCGGTCTTCGCCCATGCCGCCAGCCGACGACGAGGGCGCTGCCGCGGGCCGGCCCGGCTACCTGGATGCTGGCACGCCGGCCGAGATGGGGGCCGCGATCGGTGAGAACCTGCGGGAGCTGCGCACCGCCGATCCCGCAAGTATCACCGTTGCGCTGGTCGCCGCCTGGTATGGCTTCAGCCTGGCCTGCGCGCTGGGCCAGTTCCTGGGCAGACGGTCGCGGGACCTGGCGGTGCTGCACGAGAACGCGATGCCGGCCTGGGCGTCGGTCATCGAGGCGATGGACGCGGCCCCGTCCCTGCCCGCCGGCGTGCACGGGCTGGGCCTTGATACCGTGCCCCACGCCGACCCGGCTCTGATGACCCTCGCCCGCCAGGGCGTCCTGGACCTTCTCCTCGCCCTCAATTCGCTGCTCCCGCAGGTCAGCGAGAAGGCCGGCAACGCAGCCGACCGCGCTGTGGCCATGCGGTGCACGGCCCTGTCCGCCGAACTGCGCGACTGCTACACAGGCCGGCGCAGGACATTCCTGAATCCGCTAGGCCTGCCTGCCGGGAGCCGCCTCGGTCGCCATCCGCACTAAGCCGGCAGGCGGCAGGAGACGCGGCGGCCCGGCGTCCGGGTCAGGCAGGCCCGTTCCAGACGCCGATCACTAGCCGCTGGCTATGCCGCTGTGGTTCCGGGCTGGGTGGACTGCGGCATTTGCTAGTGCAGCGCAGTCGGCCTTGAAGCGCGAAGCCTGCTGGTACTGGCGATGGTGTACGTGTGGGCACGCCGGCACCCGGCTAAGGCCATGGCCTCAAAGGAGAAGATGAGCTGCCCGTCGGCCGTTCGGGTGAGCCTGACAGCACATCGAAACGCTGCCGGCAGCAGTCCAGGGGAGAGCAGACCCGCCACGGCCGGAGCCTGGCGGGTCTGGTCTTGCCCGGACTGGCGACCTACTTGTCCTTGTCGGCCTGGTACTGGGCGACAATGCCTGCCGGGACGCGGCCCCGGTCCTTGACCTCGATGCCGCGGGCTTTCGCCCAGATCCGTACCTCGGTGCTGTCCGGGCTGCCTGCCGAAGGCCGGCGCGAGCTGCGCCGCGGTCCGGTGATCTTGCGCCCGGCCTCGATGTAGGGATTCAGCGCGGACCGCAGGTCGCCTGCGTGGCCTGCGCTGAGGTCGATCTCGTAGTGCGTGCCGTCCAGCCCGAAAAAGACTGTGCCTGCTGCCTGGCTGCCGTCGAGATCGTCGATGAAGATGGTCTCGAATTTCTGCGCCATGCCTGCCTCCGTTCTTTGGCGTATTCCTGTCTATTTAATTGTACGGCATTAGCTTGCCGTATTTGAATTACGGCCGTAAGGACTTGCTGTTTCTTGCTGAGTGGTGCCATATTCGCATCGGCCGGCCCTGGCCAGAGCGATTCAGGCGGCCCGGCAGTAACGGTAAAGAAGATAGCCGACTTGACGATGGTATTTCGGCTGGTCCGGCTAGCCGGCTGAGGGAAACGGATGGCGGTGTCATGACGCGAGATGGCGGCGTATCGGGTGACTGGCTGGTGGCCTGGTCTTGCGGAGCGTTCGATGCTGTCCCGGGCACCGTTCCGACGGCGCGCCAGCTAGCCAGGCAGATGCTCCGGAAATGGCGAATGGAAAGCTTCACTGAGAGCGCGGAACTCTTAGTCACTGAGCTGGTGACCAACGCGGTTCTGGCTTGCCATGAAATGAAGCTCCGCGAAGTGATCCGGCTGTGGCTTGTGCCGGCCGGAGAGGAGGTCCTGATCGTGGTCTGGGATGCCAGCCCGCAACAGCCGGTCAGGATGAATGCTGGTAATGCTGCCGAGGGCGGGCGCGGCCTGATGCTAGTTGAGGCTTTTAGCGAGCGTTGGGGTTGGCGGCCTGCAATTGGCGGGGGGAAATTCGTCTGGGCGGTCCTGGACGCTTCGGTTCGGCCCGCCGGAAGGGCTGAGACCTGATGCGATCGGCGGCGGGCGGACAGGTGGCGTGTGTGGTTGCGGAGCGTCCTCGACGGCACCGGCTTGGCTCCGCGAGTCACGACTGCGCAGGGCCGCGGAAAGGGCTTGTCGACGCGGGCCTCAGTTCGCCGGGTACGTGCCTGAGCCGGATGGCTGGAGACCAGGAATGCAGTTCCGGCGGCTGTCTTTCCGCAGGGGACGCAGCGGACGCGGGTGATTGCCCTGGCAGCCAGACCCAGGAGGGCGGGTGGGGTGCGCGGCAGCCTTGGCTGAGCCCGGATCGTCGACGGTGCTGGGTTATAGGTGCGTGATGGCTCACGGTGCCCGGTTCGAGATCCACCGGGCGCCTGCGGCGCCGGCGACTGCGCCGATCAGCATGGAACCGAGTCCGATGACTGCTATTAGCCATGCCGGCATGTCGTGGCCATCTGAGGTGAGGCCCTGGATGGGTAATGCGAGAGCCGCGAATACCAGGGCCGGCAGCGTGATCGTGAATGCGGCTACCGACGCGGCGCGCTCGAACCGGCGTGAGCGCCTTTCTTCCCTTTCCTGTATCCGGACGGAGGCTTCCAGTGCCTGGGCTTCGACTAGCTGCCTGAATGCGTCAAGGTCAGCGATGACGCGGGTGAACAGGCGGGGTGTGCTGTGGGCGGCGTGCAGTCGTTCCAGGATGATGTTGGCGTTTCCGTGGCGGGTGACGATCTCCCACCAGAAGACGTTCCTGAATTCTGTTACCTCGTTGATGAGCTGGCGAAGTTCTCGTGATTTCTCGAACCGGTTGCCGATGTATGCGAGGCGGTTCGCGAAGTCATCCAGCGCGTCGCGTTCCAGGGCGGCCAAGAGGGTTACGTCGGTGTACAGGGACCGTGTGTAGCTTTCGCCCCAGGCGAAGAAGCCGCTGCCGGCTTCGCGGTCGGGAATGAGGCCCAGGAACGCCGTGCCGTCGCGCAGTACCAGGGCCCGCCACGTCGCGGACAGGTATACGAGCCCGTCCAGGGCCCGGGGGTCTTCGGGGTCGGGCGCGAACTGGTGCAGGGGCGTGGCGGAGGCTGCGGCCCATAGCCAGCCGTTGGCTGCGGTCCACCCTTCTGGGCTGCCTGGCGGTGGCCGGAGTTCTTCCGCAGACGTGATCATGGATACCGATAGTGCCCGCCGGACCCCGGCGGCGAGCTGGAACCCGTTTCCGGCAAGTTCGGCGTACCGGCTGCGGCGCTGAGCGCATGCCGGGTCCTGAGGATCCAGCCGCACGGCGTCTGCCAGGTCTGTCAGCGGATCCTCCGGGCTGAAGGCAAGGTGGAGCACGCAGAGGTACCGGCCTGCGTCCGCCTGCCGGGGCGGGTGCAGGCCGGTACCCGGGGCCGGGGCGTAGCGAGGGAGCTGCAGCAGTTCGATGCCGAGCACGGAGCCTTCGATGATGCGGCCGGCGTCTGATGCATGGTGCCAGCGCACGGCGGATGTGCCGTCCTGGGATCCGTACAGGGCGTCGGCGGCGGCGGGCCTGGAAGTAGGACGCACGGGCGCGGCGGTCAGCTGTGCGCCCGTCAGGCAGCGCGACCGGTAACGGGCCGGGGGTCCAGCAGCCCGGCGGGGTCTCCGGCCCGCTGACCGCGAAGCAGAGGCACGACACGGCGCGCGACCAGCGCATCGGCAGTGATGGGTCCACCGTGCTACGGGCCGGCGCGGGGCTGGCGGGGTTGTCCACAGAGATTCCCACTTAGTCTTCTCCGGCGTGTCGGGCGAGGGCGGAGGCGAGCAGGTCCCGGTCCTGAAGGCGGGGAGCGGATATGCGTATGGCGGGCTCGCCGACGCCGCAGGAGTCCTCCAGGACGCGGACAATGATCCCACGTGCGGTCAGGGAACTGGCGAAGCCGGCGACTTCGGTGGTCGAGCCGGTGAGCAGGCGGAAATGGAGCTGTCCAGGCGTGATGGCAAGGCCGGTGCGGGTGAGGAGGCGCTCAAGCCACGCCGTGTCGGTGGCGAGAGCCCGGCGCGCAGCTGTCGTCCATGCGCCTGAGGCCATGGCGGAGCGCAGCGCGGTGGCCGCGAGCGCTGAGACCGGCCAGTTCGTCCGGCCTTGCCGCCATTGGGCGCGCTGGGGATGCACTGACCACGCCACGCCGGAGCGGACTCCCGCGAGGCCGAAGAACTTGCTCGGCGAGCGCAGCACGATGACATTGCCAGCGTCGCAGCCGGCCAGTGTCACGGCGTCCTGGTCAGGCATGAAGTCCATGTAGGACTCGTCGACCACGAGAAGACAGTCAGGATGCCTGCGGGCCGCTTCCGCCAGGCTGTCCCGCTGCATGACCTGGCCGGTGGGGTTGTGCGGGTTGGACACGATGACGACGTCGCAGGCGCGCATCGCGTGGTCGAGGATCTCGTGCGGGTGGGTGGCCGGGCCGCCTCCGAACCGCCGGGCGTCCGGGAATGCCTGCCGGAACTCTGTATAGGCGGGCAGGGGGATGCCGGCGGTCTTGCCGTGGAAATGGCGGGCGAGGGTCCAGATCAGCTCGCTGGCTCCCTGCCCGGCGACGAACTCGCCGGCCGGCCGGCCGAAGAACTCGGCGTAGGCCAATTCAACGTCCGCTGCCGCTTCGTAGGGGTGCGCGCGGACGACCTCGGCCGGCACGTTCCGCAGGGCATGCAGGACCGCGTCCGGCGGGCCGTAAGGGTTGACGCAGGTGCTCAGGTCAAGCCGTACCTGGCTCCGGCCGCGTAGGTCGCCGCCTTGGCGTTCGTGGTTCTCGTTGCTCATTCTGGTGACCTGGGGGTGAGGGTAATATCGACGTTCGCGGTGCTGGGCAGCAGGCGGTGAAGCTCCATCGACGCGTTCGCCGCCGCTTTCATGGCCGATTCGTCTGCCGCGTCGAACAGCAGGCCCGCCACTGTGCCGGTATGGCCGACGTTGATGCCCAGAGCGCCGAGGCTTTCGACGCGGTCCGCCAGCATCGCATAGTACGGATTAGGGACGAACCGCTGGTTGATGACAGCAGACCGGGTGGCGGCGCCGGCGAAGGCTAGTGAGTCGCGCTGCCTGGCGGCGGCGCGCAGGCCGTCCAGCAGCTCGTCGAATTCGGCGCCGTGCTTCTCCTTGCCGGAGAAATCCGCAGACTCGGTGTTGAACACCTGCTGCGGGGTGATCATGACGATCACGAACTGCGGCCACCACGCGAAGCGCTCCAGCACGCGGCCCGTCTTCTGGTCAAACGCCACGAGCCCCGGGTACATGCTGCCGTCGGACGACTCGATGGATGTCGCGATCCTCGCGAGCTGCCAGGCCGAGATATCCCGGTCGGTGACCGCGGCCAGGGCCCGTGATGCGGCGACAATGTCGGCGGTGCTGGATCCCATGCCCTTTCCGATGTCCAGGTCGCTCCACCGCTCGACCCGGATCTCAAGAGGCTCAAGCTCAAGGAGCATGGCAGCCTGGCGGAGCGCGCGGGCTAGCTTGCTCAGCGCCGGGTCGATCTGCGTGATCGTGAATTCAGGCGCAGGGCGGGCGGTGACTGTGACCGTCGCGGACTTCGAGATCGGGCACGTCACATGGAAGGGACTGCCGTCGGCGGTGAATCCCTGCACAAGCTCTCCGCAGGTGCCCGCGGCGGTCCGGGTCGCGGCCCGCCAGGGGCTCGTCGACCGGGTGCGCGCCACGACGACGCGCGGACCATCAGGAACGCCGGGGACCAGGGAACCGGGCGGGCCGTCCGCGGCTAGGTCGTGCAGCAGGCCGTCGATCTCGTAGGCCCCGCTGGGCAGCTTCCCGAGCATCAGCGTGCAGCCCGGCCGGGCTTTCCAGGACTCCTGTGACCAGACATCGGTGACGCTGCGATCCTGCGATATCAGGGAATGGAACGGCAGGCCGAGGTCGTCGCCGGCTACCTCATGCACGTACCGGCCGGACTGGTAGGTGATGTTTGCCAGCCTGGCGACGGGATGATCCCGGAAGACCCGCTCGACGTGGGGAGCGGTCAGGGCTTCGACCAGAGCGCTCTCCAGGACCGGGGTCATGATGGCGTGATAATCCGCGTGCCCGACCGGCCAGTTGTAAGCGGCCGGGTGACCCTCCGCCCTGTTGCGGTACTCAATGAGCCGCTCCCAGAAAGCTAACCAGCTGCACCGGCGTGGTGAATCAAGGCGCTGTGTTACGAGCTTTCTGAGGTTCCCGGCCTCAAGCTCGATAGCTTCCTCGATGGCGGCGAAAGCCGCCGAGAACCGGCCTGCGGCGACGCAGCTCTCGGGGCGGCTCAGCTTGCAGTCGAACAGCGCCGGCTGGATCGCGTCTGTGGCGGCACGGAATATTTCCAGGTACTGGCCCATGGAGATCCGCTTCATCCGCGCCAGCACCGATTCGGTCTTCGGGTCAGGATCGGAATGGCGCCGGTTCCTGTAGTCCGAAAGCGCCATTGACGCCATGTAGGCCAGGGCGCCCTCACCGAGCTTGCACAGTCTTGCGTGACGTGCGGCGGGGCTGCGCTCGACCACGACCTCCGCGTAAAGCTGCCGTATGGGATCGGGGAACTGCTGGAATATCAGACGGTTAGCCTGACCGGGCGCCGGAGCACCAGTCTTGCCATCATTCATACAGATTGATCCAATCTGCGCGTTTGGGATGGGCACAATATCGGCCAAGTTTCGGATGCCGCAAATGGGCCAGGTGCATTCGGCCCGGTGGCGGGCCAGCTTCGGTAATGCCTGCCCGAGGACCGGGTCGAGGTCGTGCCGACCTCGGGAGGGAAAAGCAGTTTTGGCCGTAACCATCGCCGACGGATGGGGGTCGGCTGGCAGATGGTTCCCGGTAGTGCAGCCCCGCAGGGTCATGGCTCTGGAGCGGCTAGCGGGCTGCAGCTGGCACAGATAGCCGGGCTCGTCAGCAGGTGCTCGATGTCCCGGGCGCGGGGGGAGCCTATGCGGCGGTAAACGGCGGCTGCTTGCTGGAGCAGTTCGCGGCCGTGCTGGTGGTCGCCTTCGCTGGTGCGGCAGAGCCCTATGCCTTCCAGCGCCCTGGCCCGTTGGCCGTGGGCGGCGATGCGGGTCGCGAGTGCGAGCGCGCGGTCGTAGTACGGGCAGGCCCTCGCCGGCATGGCGGACATGCGGATCGTGTCGGCCATGTTGTTGAGGGCCTCGGCTTCGCCGGACCGGTCATCGAGATCGCGGTAGAGGCCGAGCGCGCGGGTGTGGCTTGCCTCAGCCTGCTCATAGCGGCCGGTCAGGCACTGGACGGCGCCGAGGCTAGTGAGCGCTGCGGCTTGGCCGAGGCGGTCGCCTAGACACCGGAATAGGTCGAGGGCGCGCTGCTGGCTGGCGGCAGCGAGGTCGTGGTCGCCGAGAACGTACTGGACGGTGCCCAGCTCCGTGAGCACGGCGGCCAGGCCGGGCTGGTCGCCGAGGTCGTCGTAGAGGCTGAGTGCGGTGGTGAGGCTAGCGGCTGCGGCGGAGTTGTCGCCGGTGGCGTGCTGGACTGCGCCCAGCTCCGTGAGCACGGCGGCCAGGCCGGGCTGGTCGCCGAGGCTCTCGTCGAGGCTGAGTGCGGTGGTGAGGCTGGTGGTGGCGGCGGGGTTGTCGCCGGTGGCGTGCTGGACGGCGCCCAGTTCAGTGAGGGCGCTGGCCTGCCCGGGCTGGTCGCCCAGCGTGCGGTAAAGGTCCAGGGCGCGGGTGAGGTTCGCCGTGGCGGCGGGATAGTCATCGGTCAGGAACTGCATGTCGCCCAGGTTGACCAGAGCGCCGGCTTCGGCAGGCCGGCTGCCGGTTTTGCCTGCGGCTTCGAGGGCCAGGCGGTGCAGTGTCATGGCCTGCTGCCAGTGTCCCTGGCTGCGCAGGAAATCGTGCATGGCCGCGGGGATCGCCGCGGCGTGCCCGAACAGGCCTGCGGATACCGCGAGGCGGGCCGCGGCGTGCAGGTTGAGGCGCTCCGCGGACATCCAGGAAAGGGCTTCCTCCCTGCTGCCGAATTCGGCTGTCTCTCCAGGCGCGGGGAGCACGGGCTCTGAGGTGATGTGAGCGGTGCTTCGCCTCAGGTGCTGGCCGGCGGCGCGGGCTGCCCGCAGGTAGTAGTCCAGGAGCCGGGTCGTGGCCGTGTCTCGCTCGCTGGCAAAGTCGGACGCCACGAGACGGCGGGCGTGCTCCCGGATCAGCTCGTGGAACCGGTAGCGGCCCTGGGTGATCTCGGCCAGCAGGTAATGGTCGTACAGGCCTTCGAGGCCTTTCCTGGCCTCGTCCGTGCTGACGTCTGCCAGAGCGCCGGCTGCGGGCGCGTCGAAGTCGCTGCCCGGATGCAATGCCAGCTGGCGGAACATCCGCTGCTCGGAGGCGGTCAGGTCCTGGTAGGAGCGGTCGAACGCGGCGGCTACGGAGAGGTTCTCGGCGTGCATGAGTTCCAGCCGGTCCCGCGCTCCGGCGAGGTCGGCGGCCACGGCGGCGGGAGACCACGCCGGGTGGTGGTACAGCTGCCGCGCGACCAGTCCCAGGGCCAGCGGGAGACCTCCGCACAGCCGGGCGATCCCGGCCACGTCCGGGTCCGCGGGATCGAGCCCTGGCCTGACAGCGAACCGGGCGAGGAGGTCGCAGGCGTCGCGGGACTGCAGCGTGCTGAGGCTGATGACCTGGGCGTCGTCCAGCGCGGTCAGGTGCGTGCGGCTGGTGATCAGCACCAGGATCCCGCCCGTGCCCGGCAGCAGCGGCAGGACCTGGTCCGTGCCGGCCGCGTCATCGAGCAGTAACAGTAACCGACGGTCTGCGAGCCTGTCCCGCCACAAGCTGGTACGGGCTTCCAGGCTCTGCGGTATCCGGGCGGGCGAGATCCCGATAGTCTGCAGGAGGCTGGCCAGGGCATCAGCCGGCTGCACCGGCACCCGGCCGGCGGAGTGCGCGTGCAGCGGCAGGCAGATCTGGCCATCGGGGTAGAGCGGGGCAAGCTGATGGGCTGCCCGGACCGCGAACGCGGTCTTCCCGACGCCGGGCATCCCGCCGATCGCGCAGATGCCGCCGGTCCCGGCCGCGGCGGCCACCTGGCGCAGCTCACCGGCCCGGTCGACGAACGAGATGACATCCCGGGGCAGGGTACGGGTCGCTGCCGCGACGCCGTCGGCGATCCCGCGCCTGCGGGCGGCGGCCTCGAACGCGGCACGGTCCCGGCCGGTCAGGCGCAGGGCGTCGGCGAGCAGCCGGGCAGTGTCCTTCCGCGCGGCTAAGCTGATGCCCCGTTCCAGGTCACTGACCGTGCGGGTACTCAGGCCGGCGGCCTGACCGAGTTCTTCCTGCGTGAGCTCGGCGTTGGTCCGCAGCTCACGCAAGAGCTCACCGAACGACACCATGGCCTCCACCGCGAAGACGACCGCTGCGCTGACGCGGCCCGCCGCAACCGGTGGTGACTGGCGAGGCCGCCGGGGCCAACTCTACGAGCGGCCGGAGGCACCCAGCGGCGCTTTTATGGTGAAAACTGTGGGCAATACTGTGCCCTTTCCTCATCGAGCCCGCTCCCAGCCCTGCCTAACGTCGCGCCTGACACACTCCCGGGGCAAAGGAGAACCCCAGATGCGCGACCTCTTCGTCACCAGCCCGATGACCGCGCCCGGCGACATGACTCCCGAGCCGCCGGTTCTTTACCGGCGGGCCGGCCTGGCTCGCAGGATCAGGAACTTCCCGGGACCAGGCTCCGTCATCATGACCACGGTGCTCGCCTGGATCCTCACCGGCCGGGTAACCGCGTTAGCGGCGACGCTGCCGCCGGGCGGCAGGATCCGCTCGGCCGCCGTGGCCTCGCCATCGGGCCTTGCCCTGGCCGGTTACGCCGGCGCCGGGATGCTGCTGGCCGGGCTGTACCTGCTCCCGGTGCTCATCGGCTGGGCCCGGCAGGTACCCGGCCTCGGCCGGCTGGCCGTGCTCGACGTGATGCTGGGCTGGACCGGGATCGGGTGGCTGCTCGCCCTGCTCACTGCCCTGCGCCGCCCCGGTACCTCAGCAGCGCGCGGGTCGGCCCCGCAGTCCTGCCCGCAAGCGCGGGCTCGTCCGCTGCAGGCGGTGTCCGCCGCTGGACTGCGGCACCCCGGTGACGCCCCGCCCTTGCCGTTCCTGCCAGGCCCGGATGAAGCCAGCTGAGCCGGCAGCCACGGAGGCAGCGCATCCTCCGGTCCGGTACCGGGACGCGCGGCACGACAGCCCGCCGTGGCGGCCGGTCCCGGCCGCCGGCCCAGGCCAGGTATGGCAGCCACCAGCAGACGGCTGGCATCCGGGGCGGAACCGCGCGGCCCGGGTGGCCGCCGGCCTCGGCTCGCTCGCGGTGCTGGCCGCCCTGGTCACCGGGCTGCCGGCCGCCCTGTACCTGCTGGCCGGATCGCCGCTGCCGCACCAGCTGCCAACCTGGCACCAGCTGCTGATCGCAGCCGGACGGCCCGACGACGGGACGCTGTTCCTCACGGCAGTCCGGTCGGTGACCTGGCTCGCCTGGGGCATCTTCACCCTCACCGTCCTCGGCGAGACATCGGCCCGCATCCGTCGCCGCCCCGCACCCTGGCTCCACGCGATGGGACCAGCACGGACATTCGCCGCCGCCCTGGTCGGCACCATGATCCTCGGGCTGCTGCCCGCCCGCCACACCCCATCACCCAGGTCACCCGGCACCCCAGTCACGGCAGGCTACGTGACCACGGCATCGCCGCCCCCGCCCGGCACAGGACCAGGCATCAGGGACGCTGGCCAGCGGGCCGCGCCTCCACCGCAGGCCTGCCCCGCGCCGGACCCGCAACGCCACCCCCCAGGACCGCCGACACGGCAGCGGATCTACCGCGTCAGGACCGGCGATAACCTGTGGGACATCGCAGCCCGTTATCTCGGCAATACCGGGAAATGGCGCACGATCTTCGACCTCAACCGCGGCCGGCCCCAGCCAGGCGGCCTGCGCCTCACCGACCCCGGGCACATCGACCCCGGCTGGACACTGCTCCTCCCGCCCCGCCACGTCCGACGGACGACATGCTCCGCGCCTCGCCATCATCCAGGCGAGAGCCAGCCCGGCCGGCGGCCGTCCCCGGACCTCGGTCACCGCCCGGGATCGCGGCGCCAGCTTCCCGGCCCGCCGGGCATCACGCTGCCCGGCGGCGGTCTCGTCCCCCTGGCCCTCGCGGCGGCGGTCAGCGGCGCCGCCGTTCTCGCCAGCATCCAGCGGCGCCGCGCCTACAAGCCCGCCCCGCAAGCCCCGTCCCGGCTCCGCCCAAGCGAACCTCCCGAGCAGCCGGTCATCACCCGGCTGCGACGGGCCGCCAGCAAACCCGCGCCGGCCCCTGCCCCGCCCCTCTCCGCCCCCGCCCGGGTGCCAGCCAGACAGGTGGCCCTGGGCATCCGCGACGGGCACGAGATCACGGCTGACATCAGCGCCCTCCAAGGCCTGGGCCTGACCGGGCCGGGTGCCCTGCCCGCAGCCCGCGCCCTCCTCGCCAGCCTGGCCGGCCAGGCACTACAAAGCACTCACGCCCAGCGGCAAGATGTCATCGTGCCCGCCGGCGACATCGCCGTGCTGCTGCCAGGCTGGAACCACAGCCAGCACCAGGGACGCATCCCCGGCCTGACGCTCACACCTACCCTCGATGCCGCGCTCGACCACGCCGAATCACCCCAGCTGCAGCGAGCCCGCACAGCCGGAACCAGCCGAACAGGCCGCGACCCGGGCACGCCGAAGGTTCCGGCCCCGGTCGTGCTGATCGCAAGCACCCGCCGCCCGGCCGTCCGCCGGCTTCACGCCCTCACCGAATCCGGGCAGGCCCCCGGGCTCGCCGTCATCACCATCGGCGCCTGGCCCGGCGGCACCACCTGCCACGTGAACACCGCCGGCATCGCCTCCTGCCCCGGCACGGACCTAGACGGCGCCCGCCTGTACAGCCTCAGCGACGCCGACGCCACCGCCATCATCGCCACCCTCCAGGCCGCCCACGCCGGCACATCCGCCAGGACCGCCCCCGCGACCAGGCAACCCGCCCGCAGAGACGCCAGCGAGAACCCTGCACCCACCCGGCACGACACCCCGCCCAGGACAGCTACCGCCTTCCACGTACCCCCGGCCAGCCCCCGGCAGGGCACGCCACCAGCCACCGGCCGGCAACCGGCAGCCGCGGGCGGCGCCCCGCACGATCAGCCGCGCCCATCACCCGCAGGCAGCCAGCGGCAGCAGGTCCCCGGAAGGCCGGCACCAGCCGGAACAGGACCGCAACTCACCGGCCGGCGGATCGTGCACGTCGAAGTCCTCGGCCCGCTGCGGATCACCGCCGCCGGCCATGAGGTCAGCGGCGGGCTGCGGAAAGCCCGCGAGCTGCTCGCCTACCTCGCGATCCACCCCGCCGGAATCACCGCCGACGCCATCAGCGAAGCCTTGTGGCCCGATTCCCCAGCCAGTCACGGCATCAGCCAGCGCAACCTGGCCCTCCGCAAGCTCCGCCAGCTCCTCCGCACCGCCACCGGCCTGACCGAGCCCATGTTCATCACCCTCGCCGCCGGCCGCTACCGCCTCGACCCAGCACACATCAGCACCGACATCGCCGCATTCGAATCAGCGCTCGAACAAGCCAGGAACACCCCCGGCGACACCGCCAGCCTCACCGGATGGCAGCAAGCAGCCGCGCTCTACCGCGGCCCCCTCGCCGACGGCGCCGGCTACGACTGGGCCGAGCCCTACGCCGAAACCGCCCGCCGCCGCGCCCTCGACGCCTGGACCCGCATAGCCGAACTGCTCGAACCTGACTCCGCTGACCAGGCAATGGCCGCCCTGGAGACAGCGCTCACCCACGACCCCTACAACGAAGACCTGTACCAGCGGATCATGCGCATGCAGATCGCACGCGGCCAGCCAGACGCCGCCCGCCGCACCCTCAGCCTCCTCAGCACACGTCTCGCCGAACTCGGCCTGACACCCGCAGCCCAGACCCGCCAGCTCCTCGACACCCCAAGAACCACATGACCCTGGCGAGCGCCGCATGTAGGTTCCGGGGATCGGTGAGCAATTCCGGATGACCATGAGCACCGGGTAAGCAAATCCGAGCTTCATGAGCAATGACCCTGGACTGTAGTTGCCTGGAGAACTGGAGCCCACGGGCGGCGGGTAGCTCTAAGGCGCAGGTCCCTGACCGTAGAGTTGAGGCCCTACGGCGGAAGGAGCGAGCGTGGCACACCTGGTGGCAGGACCCGACTTCGACGAGCGGCTTGCCGCATTCCAGTCGGCCACGTTCAGGAAGCTTCGGCCTGGGCAGAGGCTAGTGCTTGAGGCGTACTCCGCCCGCCACCTCACGACCCCCGACCTGGCGATCGAGATGCCGACGGGTGAAGGTAAGACCCTCCTGGCCCTGTTGATCGCGGACTATGCGCTTGATCAGGGGCGGTCTGTGGCCTATCTGACCGGCACCCGCCAGCTGGCGGAGCGGGTTGAGGACGAGGCCATGGCGCTAGGACTGGAGGTCGTCAGGTTCGCCGCGAGGGACTACGGCGGCGCCAAGCTCGATGACTATCACCAGGCCCAGGCTGTGGGCGTGATGAACTACTGGGTCTACTTCAACAGCAAGCCGGTCCCGCAACCCGCTGACCTGGTCATCTTCGATGACGCTCATCTCGCCGAGCAGCCGCTTAGCGGTCTGCAGACTCTGCGCATCCCTGACAAGCTCGGTCCTGCCCGCAAGCTGTACCGCACCATCTGCGACCTGGTCGTCGCGCACACCGATGCCTACGCCGGGCTGCAGGCGATGCGCGACGGCGTCGCCCGTCTCGACCTCCCGCCTGAGCTGCTGTCCTTCAGCGACTGGGCTGCGGTCGCCGCGGCCGCGCGTGACGCGATCGACGCGTCGCCGCTGGTAGCGGATATCGCAGTCAAAGGCGAGGCCGAAGAGGTCAAGGCGGAGGTCAAGAAGCTCAGGGACGAGATCAGGTGGGTGTGGCCGAAGGTCCGTGAGCACCTCACCAAGTGCGGGGTCCTTATCGGGCCGTCGGGGATCGAGATCCGCCCGTACCACCCGCCGACGGCGCTGAACGCCGGTTACAGCCACGCGAAGCAGCGGATCTACCTGTCGGCGACGCTCGGCTCAATGGATGACCTGCAACGGCGGGTCGGCGGCGGCCAGGTCACCCGCCTGGTGCCAGACCAGCCGCTGCCCGCCGGCGCGACGGGCGAGCGCATGTTCGTGCTGAACCCGTCGTCTGCCGAGGCCCTCGACCCGGGCGTCCTCGACTGGGCGCTCGGGCAAGCCCACGCGGCCGGGGGGAAGGCGGCCTGGCTGTGCTCCAGCCATAGCGAGGCCGACACCCTCCAGGCGGTCCTCGGGGGGCGCGGCCAGCCGGTCTACCGCCTCCGGGCCGGTGACGACACCGCCGTCGATGCCTGGAGCCGGGCTGCCCGGGGACACCTGATCACTGCGGGCCGGTATGACGGACTTGACCTGGCAGGTGACATCTGTTGCCTGGTCATCATCACCACCGTTCCGCAGGCTAGCAGCGAGTTCGAGCGGTTCGTGGTGGCATACCTCGGCGACGCCACCTTCATGCGCCATCGTGTCGGGCAGCGAGTCACCCAGGCGCTGGGCCGTGCCAACCGGACCAGCACCGATCGCTCCCTTTACCTCGGGCTCGACCCCAGGTTCGCCCAGATCCTCCCCGACCCCGCCGTCCGCGCGTCGATCCCCGGAGGAACGCAACCTGTCGTCCGTGCCGCGCTCGAACTCTACGACCAGGGGCCGGACGCCACGACCCGCGCCTGCCAGGCGTTCTGGCAGGCGGTCCCGCAGCCCGGTCCTGAGCCGGCAGAGCAGGTGGTACCGCGCCGGCGACCGCGCCCTGGCCGCAGCACTGGCGGCAGCGGCGAGGTCGCCAGCGCTGACGCCGAGGTGTCGGCAGCCACCGACCTGTGGATCGGCGACCACACTCGCGCGGCGGGCAAAGCCCGCGAGGCCGCTGAGCTGCTTGCCGCTGCCGGAGAGACCGAGCACGCCGCATTCTGGCGGTACATCCAGGCCCACGCTCTGTTCGACCGTGGCAGGCCCGATAATCTCGCCGCCGCGCGGATCGCGCTCGAAGAGGCGACGGCAAACGGCCCCCGGACGGTCTGGTTCAGGCAGCTGGGGCGTACAGTCGCCGACCTCCAGGGACACGAACGGACAGCTGACGACACAGACCGTTTCTTCCTCGCCTGGGACGAGTGGCGCCGTGAAGCGGGCAGCCGCCTCGACCGCGCCCTCTCGGAGGGGCGCACCCTGCTGGGCGGCAGCCACGACCAGCAATGTGACGGCCTCAAGGTGCTCGCCCGCCTAGTCGGTGCCAGCGGGGAGAGACCCCCTAAAACCGAGCAAAGTGCCACCGACTGCCGCTGGACCTGGTCAACGGTCAAGCGCGGCGAACGCCGGGTCTGGGAGGTCAAGACCGACGAGCCGCATCCGGTATCCCGCCGCGACGTCAACCAATTGCTCGGCCAGATCGAGGTCGAGACGAAGCGCGCGGCCAAGACGAGGATCTACGGTTGCCTGCTCACGCCAGCCACGTCCGTCCAAGCCGACGCCGCCGAGGCGGCCCGTGACAAGATCACGCTGATGAATCACGACGCCGCCCTGCGGCTCTATAACCTACTGGCCGACCGGCTTCTGCAGTACGCCGCCCTCTGCGGCGACGGTAACGCTGAAGCACGCGGCAGCGCTCGCACCAAGGTCGAGGCGATGCTGCCTCAAGACGGCTGGCTGGGCAAGCTGCTCTCCCCGACCCTGGGAAAGATCGTCATGATCGACGACGTGGCGAGCTGGTTCCCGTCGACATGACCGTACCCACCTCCCGCACCTCCTCCTGCCTTCGGCTTCAAGTGCGCCGCCCGCCTGGTAGTGCCGAAGCGCTCCTGGTGGCTTCGTTCGTCAGAACGGACCGCGAACTTTGATGGTTTCTGACCGCGCCAAGGGCCGGCGGCCAGCGCGGATCTGCGCGAGAAATGACCGCAGTTATCGGCTGGTGACGATCGGCATCGACGAGGAGCAGGACATCGGCCAAGGTCAGCGACTCGGCCTCCGTGGCGGCCGGGTGCGGTCAGATCTGGCAAACATTGGTCCTGCCGATCTGTGGATGCGGTCGTCGATCGTAAGCAACTGCGGTCGCAACTCACTAACAAAACCATCCTGGTGATGGCTCTGCTGCGCCGTGTTTCGTAGCTGCCCCGTTCACCTGATCTCCTCGGCGTTTCCGTGCGACAAACTGCCACGTCGTGTCGCCCTTACAAGTTCACGTGCAGTCGTCACGTGGCCGGTTCACTGAGAACAGGCCAGGATGCAGACATGAGACGTGGGCCTGGTCTGCGGGCGATCACAGCGGGGGCCGGGACGGCGATGGTGGGAACGCTCATGGCTTACGCTTCAGCCGGCGGCCGGTGGGCGCCGGTGGGGGCAGCGGTCGGCGCGGTATCTGGTTCGTTTGCTCCGACGGTTTACGATGCGGTCCGGGAGCGGAGTGCCGCCTGGCAGAAATGGCGCAGTGTGCCGGAGCGGGCGTTCCGGCAGAGCCCGGCAGGGCTTCTTGACCCCCGCCGCCAGATCGTTGACTTCCTGGGCCGCCCGGCAGAGCTCGAAGTGCTTGTCGCCTGGTGCGAGAACGACGCTGCCGCACCGCTGCGGCTAGTGACGGGTCCGGGCGGGGTGGGGAAAACGCGGATCGCTGTGGAAGTCTCCCGACAGCTGGCTGCGGTGGGCTGGACATGCGTGCGCGTCGGCGACGGCCAGGAGGCCGGCGCGGTCGAGGCGCTGCGCGCGGCGACTGGGAACCGGACATTGCTGGTCGTTGACTACGCCGAGGCGCGCCCGGCACTCGGCGGGCTTTTGTCGGAGCTTGCGTCAGACGGCACTGGGATGCGCGTGCTGTTGCTGGCGCGGTCAGCCGGAGACTGGTGGGACCAGCTGAAGGCTGCCGAGCCTTCCGTGCGGGACCTGATCGGGCAGGCTCAGGAGCTTGCCATTGAGCTGTCGCCCGCAATTGATGACGGGATGCTGGATAGCACGGTCATCGCCGAGGCGGTCACCGCCTTCGCCGGAGTCCTGAAAGTACCCGCCCCTGTGATCCGTTTCCCCGATGACGGGCAACGGCGGCGGGTGCTGGACCTGCACGCAGCAGCCCTGCTCGCAGTGCTGGCCTCAATAGGCGAGCCGGAACCGGCCGCAGTGGACGTGACGTTCATGGCGGTCCTGGAAGAATTGCTCAGCCATGAGCAGCGTTTCTGGTATGCCACCGCCCAGACCGCCGGACTGCTGGACGGCCCGGCCATGCTGCGCCAGATCGTCGCCGTAGCGTGCCTGCTCGGTGCCGCCACTGAAGCAGATGCCCTGAGCCTGCTCGCCAGAATCCCCGGCCTCCAACCATCGGTCAAGATCGCGCGCTGGCTACGGGGACTGTATCCGCCCGACAGCGATAACCCGGGGTGGCTCGGGTCGCTGCAGCTGGACCGGCTCGCTGAGCTGCACACGATACGAGAGCTGGAGGCCTCTCCCGCGCTGGCCGAAGCATGCCTGAACGCTCTCGACCCTGGGCAGGCCAGGCGCGCAGTCGCGCTTCTCGGCCGGGCTTCCACCGATCACCCGGCTGCCGCGGAGGTTCTGAGCCGCATCGTTCCCATGGTCGCCAACGTGCTCGCCGACCTGGATGCCTCCGAGCAGGTGCTGGAAGCGATCCTCAACGTGATCCCCTATCCCTCTGTCGTGCTCGCGCCGGCTGCCCTGACCCTGACCCGCCGGATCTTCAGCGCTCTGCCAGGCGACATCCGATCAGCAGAGCACGCCGCGTGGCTGGCGCGTCTCGGCGCCTGGCTCCGCGAGGCAGGCAACCCAGCCGATGCCGCGCACGCCAACGAGCAGGCAGCGGTCATCCTCCGCGAACTGGTCAAGGACGCGAAAGACAGCAGCTATCCCGCTGATCTCGCCGGCGTTCTGCGTAACCTCGGGACGCTGTACGCAGACATCGGGCGTCAAGCCGACGCTGTACGCCTGAGCGAGGAAGCCGTCGAGGCCCTCAGAAGGCTGGCCGGCACGCTGCCCGACCGCTCTGCCCTAGCCGGCTCCCTGGACAACCTTGCAGTCCAGTACCTGCGAGCAGGCCGCCACGAGGATGCCGTTCAGGCTGCCGAGGAAGCTGTGGCAATCTACCGCGAGCTGCCCACCTCACGGGGTGACCAGTACCGCCAGGATCTCGCCCGCGCGGCGGATAACCTCGGCATCATCTACTGGGAGCTAGGACGCTGGGCAGACGCGCTTCCCCTGGTCGAGCAGGCCGCCGCGATCTACCGGGATCTGGGCAGCCGGTTCCCCGACCGGTACCGCCCGGAATCCGGCCGCGTCATCGCTAATCTCGGCGCCCGGTATGTGGAGCTCGGCCGCCAGGCCGACGCCCGGCCGGTCCTGGAAGAGGCAGCGGCGATCTACCGGGAGCTGCCGGCCTCGCCGCCAGGCCGCTACCAGCCGGAACTCGCCCGCATCCTGGAGAACCTCGCCATGGCGTACTCCGAACTCGGCCTCCGCGCCGATGCCTTGCCCCTCATCGAGGAGGCCGTCGGCATTTACAGCACGCTGGCTGACGGAACGCCCGGCCGCTACCGGCCAGAACTCGCCCGCGCCTTCGGCAACCTGGGACTCCTCTACGCGGATGTGGGCCGCGAGGCGGATGCCCTGCATGTGCTGCGCGAAGCCGTGCCTATGCTCCGTGACCTGGCGGCCGAATTGCCTGACCGCTACCAGCCAGACCTGGCACGCGCCTTGGTTAACCTCGGCATACGCTTTGGCCGCTTGAAAAGGTGCGACGATGCGCTGCGGCTCATGGAACAAGCCCTTACTATCCGCCGTGATCTCGCCCGGACATGCCCGGACCGCTACCAGGCTGACCTTGCCAGCGTCCTTGACAACCTCGGTGTCGTCTACTCCAAGCTCGGCCGCCTGGCCGACGCTCAGTCCGCGACTGAGGAAGCCGTAGCGACCTACCGCGAGCTGGCCGAAGCTCTGCCAGGCACCTACCGCCCGGCGCTCGCCCGCGCCCTTAACAACCTCGGCATCCGCTACTCCGATGCCGACGACAAAGCCCGTGCATCGCTCTAGGACAGAAATCTCGCGCGCAAGCGGCGCGTGCAGAGGCGGGCACGCTGGGAGGCTCCTGACTGAATTGCCGGCGAATACTTCCTGGGGCCGTATCGGGTTCGCGCCCGCCGTCAGGGCCAGCTGCCGATCGCCTCGATGTCGGATCCGAGGACGTAGGCGGCAAGGGCTTGGCGCATCCGTACGAAGCCCTCGGTCAAGGCTGGTCAGGTCATCACTCACATGCCCATCTTCGCGCCACATGTCCCTGATGGCCTAGGGCAACACCGCTGACCGGTAACGGACATGCCTGTTAACCGCCGCGGATCCGGCTACGCCCTGGGGCGGGGAGGGCAGCATTGCGGGCTACGGCTTATTGCAGGCGAACGGGAGGCCGACCCGGGTTATTCCAGAGGTAATTCACGTATTTCCATTTCAGGCGGTCCTGGAATTTCATGAAGATCAATGGCGTCATCACGGAATATACCAGGCTGCCATTTCCCTGCGGTACGTCACGCAGGTCAATGAGAAGCGGCTTATAGGATGACATCAGCAAGGCATCAGCGGCATTGCCAATGACCAGCATCTTCTCCATGCCATCCTCGCGGAGCCCGTCCAGTGCCGCGTCCGCCTCAGTGGCTGGAGCCGCGTGGTAGCCGACTCGGGTATGGACTAGCACTGCCGTCCTGCCCTGAATCCTGAACAGCTGGCCTTCCACCCGGAAATCGGTTCCTTCCGATACCCCGTAGTTAACGCCCAGTGAGAATGGCCACTCGTAAGTCGTGGATGCGCGCCGGCCCCGCGCGTTCACTAGGTTCCGGTCCCCGCAGGGTGGCGGGAAGGACGGCGATGAGCCTGGGGTGTCAGGACTTGCGCGGCCTGCTCGGCCAGCAGCGCCATCTCGTAGGCCACCAGGCCCATGTCGCGGTCAGCGTCGGTCAGGGCGGCGAGGGCTGACCCGCCGCTGACCGCCATCACGATCAGCACGCTGGCTTCCATGGTCACGAGCGTCTGGGAGACCGTGCCGCCGTCGAACATCCGGGCCGCGCCCAGCGCCAGGCTAGTCAGGCCGGACGTCACCGCGGCGAGCTGATCCGCCCGGCCGGGCGGGAAGCCGCCGGAGAATGTCAGCGGCAGGCCGCCGGAGGAGACCACGGCCGCGAGCCTGACAGCAGGGACACGCCCGGTAAAGCCGTGACCGTCGAGCTCAGATCCTGCACCGCGCTCACGGATTATACGGGGACCATTGCCGATCCGGCCCCTGTTTCCTGGCTCCGGCTCACCCGGTCACGGTCTTCCCGGCTGCCGGGCCGGAACCTGGGGCGCCCTTTCTGAGCGGCGGCTGGGCGACGGGCTGATCACGATGGCATGGCAGCAGCTAGCCTCTGTCGGGCCGCTGACGACGTTAAGGCAGAAGCCCAGGTCATTCGGGGGAAATGACCCAGGCTCCTGCGAACTGAGGCTGACCCGCCTGGCTGGCGGCGCGCTCGAACCACGATCGCTCAGCCTGGTGAATGCGAGCATCCTCGGCACGCGGCACCGGCTCCCGCCTTTTGCAAATGCAACGTGCATTCGCAACGCACGATACCTGGCTTTCCCGGACCTGGCTACCTGACGCTTAAGCCGGACATGCGATTTTACGCCGGATTGGCATTTCCCAGCTAAAGGCAGGGCTCCGCGGAGAATGCCGTACCGGAAGCCGTGGATGCCCTCCGGCAAGTGTCATCGACCGCACTTTAAACCGGACACTGACCATTCACCCATGCTCATCAGCGTGGTCAAGTCCGCCGGGCTACAGTACATGAACCTGGGAGGGCTGGGATGAGCTGCATACTTAGGCCTGCTGCTCGTTGCCGGGCAGGCTGAGCGGGAAGGCACGCTGTCGGCCCGGGGCCATGGCTGGCGTGACGGGCTTGGAGCGGAAAGGGTGGCGAGGAAATGCCGGCGGAGGATCTGGGTCACGTGTGGATCGGGACGTGGGCCGGGGAGTTAGTTCGCGCGGACGCGGTGACCGGGCTTCGCTGCGCCGGGGGGTGTGCCGAGGCGGTGTGCGCTGATGGCCGGGTTGTGCGGCTGGCCGAGTCGGGCTGCCCGCCCGATTTCCATGTCCAGCTGCTCCGGATGCTGGCGCGGGCCCGCTCTGACAGCAGGTGGCTGCTGGTGATCAGCCCGGAAACGAACACCAGCACTCCCTGCTGGACGCAGGACCGGGTCGATGACCTGGTCCTGCAAGACCTGGGCGGACCGCGGCCAGCGCCAGGGGCCAGGCCGGCGGCCGGGAGCGGCGCCTGAAGCCGCGGCCCGTTACTAGTGCCTCGCCGGCTTCAGGCCTGTCCTTCTTGCGCGTCATGCAGCCACCCGGAGTCACCAGCCCGGGTCGTGCACGCCGGTCACGAACTGTGCATCTTAGCCCGCACCAGCCGCGGCACCGGAGAGGCAGGTAACGCGATGATCGCGCCGGCTGCCCCAGGGCGGGCGCGAGCGCCGGGGACAGGCCAGGGCGTCACCCTGCCCGCCGCCGCAGGCCCCGGCGCGAAAAGCCGGACCGGCTGTAGGGGCCGCATCTATTTGGCCATTCTGCGGGTAGTTGGCCACGCGCCTCGTCTGTCGGGCGGGCTCGGCTGTGACCCCAGCGATAGTTGTCGCACGCCAAGAGCTATCTGTCACCATGATCGGTCGCCGACGGATGGGCGTGTGAAATGCTTGCGGATTCGCTGCGGAAACAGGGCCGGAAGTTTGGACAGTGCGGTTAGTTAGCGCGACGAGCGGTTACTCATTGTGAAGGTCGCCTATGCCTGACATGATGGTTCCGACGCCCAGAGTGACCGAGACAAGGGCCGTCCACGCTGGAGCCACCCCCGCAGCCCCTAGGCCGCAAGCAACCGCCGCGTCCCCGAGGGAGATCCCTGCCCCTTGCACGATCTGGCCGATCCCCTTCCACCATCGGCGAGGCTTTTTGTTCGATTCCGCCTCCTCGCCGAGTCGCCTTATCGGCTCAGCGCTTGATTCCTCATTGCCGTGCTTCAGCGCGGCGATCTCCTCCTCGATCTCGCCGAGGCGGGCATGATCCTGGGCTGCCTTCTCGAGTCGCTCCCGTAGATTCCGCATCTCCGCGTCGGGCAGTACACGATTACGGGCGGCGAAGGTTTCGGCATGCTCTCGAACCAGGTAGATCAGGCCGGGCAAGCTGTCGGCCGCATCTGGGAACCCGAGGCTGCGCAGCAGTTCTGCCTCCCCGGGGGGGAGGTGCTCCGGCCTCATGCCCTTAGCGAGGATCAGGTACTCCGAGTCGAGGATGTCCGTGAAGCCTAGCCGGTCCAGCACGCGATCGTTCCGTTCCACTCCCCAGGCCACCTGCCGCAGCAAGTCCGAAAGCGCTTTGGCGCGGAAAGTCCGGTACAAATCTGGCGCTGCCGTGACGAGCTTCAGCGTCGCGCCAGCTCGTGCCAGCTGACCGAGCGGGTAATCGAACTCCTCCTCCTTGTGGAAGTGGTGCTTCTCATGCTGACTGGCCGCAGGAACGACATCGCGGTCGTACAGGTACTTGACGTACGCCTCGTACCCGCTCTCGTCCTCAGGCATCGGGCCTCCCCCTCTGGCGCCGGTGACGTCACGGGCACCTGACTGGCCGGAAGTGTAGCGGAACGCGCAGATCCCGGTTGCGCTGCCACGCGGCAACTCCAGTCGGCAGATCATCATGGTGCCAGATGCCGAGGGAAATCAGTTCCGGCTGCCGTGACCCGGCTCGAGCATCTTGAGAACAGGAGTCACGTCACGGGCGAACCGCTTGCCGTAGGCGGTCAGCGTGAGTCGCCCGTCTGGTCCGGTGCGCAGCAGTGCGGTGCCGACGGTGGTCTCGAGCTGGCGGACCTGGCTGGTGAGGATGGCGGTCCTGATGCCGAGCTGGCGGGCTGCGTGCTGGAGGCCGGGCTGGCCGGGGAGGGTGAGGAGCCTGCGGATGCGCTGCTCGGCGCCGGGGCGGGTGAAGACGTCCCAGACGTCGGTGGTGAACGCGCAGGGTCCGCCGAGGGCGGTGAGCGGGTGGGCGCGGCCGTTGATGCCGTGCCGGACGCGGATGCCGGCGCTGCGTGCTACGGCGGCGAGTGCCTCGACAGGGACGCCGGTCTCGGCGGCGATGTCCTTAAGGCTGCGCTGGCGGTCTTGGTAGTGCTCGCGGAGCCAGTGCGGGTCGATGCCGCCGTCCGGGGGCGGGGCCAGGCTGCGGAGTCCGGCGCTGGTGAGGAGCTGCCTGATGGTCCGCTCGCTGCACCCGGTGATGCGGGCGATCTTGCGGGCGCCGTATCCCTGGCTGGTGAGGTCGCGGAGCTGGTCGGTGCCGGGTGGTTCGGGCTCGGCCGAGGGCGTCGCGGGGGTCCCGGCGGGAAGCCGTGGCGCCGGGTGGCGGGCTGCTGCCAGCCGGACGTGGTCGGCGCTGGTGGCGAGCCGGGCGGCGATGGCGCGGACAGGCATGCCTGAGCGGATGAGCGGGTGCAGGTCTTCGGGGTTGATGCCGTCGGGGTCCGGGCCGGGCCAGGTGATGCCGGCGGCCCAGTCGAACGAGGGTTCCCAGGTGACGGGCTCGTGGACTGCGGCGTGGGCGAGCAGCGCGCGGGCCTGCTGGTGCAGGCAGCGGGCCATCTGCTCGGGCATGGTGAACACGAACTCGGCGTAGTCCTGGCGGCGGCGGTCGGGTAGCCGCAGCGGCTGGGGGAGGTAGCGGGGGTGGGTGCCGGTGAGCAGCTCGATCAGGCGGAGCCGGGCGAGCTGTTCCTGCACCGGGGCGGCGGGCAGGTCGGCGTGGTCGAGGTGGCGGCGCTGCGCCCAGGTGGCGGGGTGGGTGAGGAAGTAGCGCTGGCGGCGCCAGCTGTCGGTGTCGAGCCGGGCCTGGGAGAAGCGCCGCAGCCGGCGTCGCCGGGCGTAGTCGACCGGGGTGCCGTTCTCCTCTAGGCTGCGGGCGAGCTGGCAGAGCGCGGCCGTGACCAGGTCGAGGATGCCGTGCTCGCGGAGCCGGGCGGTGAAGGTGGCCAGCCTGCTGGAGTGGAAGGGTTCCAGGCCGAGAAGGTCCTGGGCGGTGCGGTAGTCCTCCGCGCCTGTGGACGCGATGGCGAGCATCATCGCGAGCGCGGCCCGGTAGGGCAGGAAGTCGAAGCCCTCGGGAGGCATCAGGCGCAGTGCCCAGCCAGGCCACATCAGCGACGGCAGCGCTGCGGCGTGCTCTTGGGCGCGGGCGAGGTCGGGGATGCGGGCGGGTCCTGCAACGGCGCGGTAGCGCAGCTGGCGGAAGCTGTCCAGCCGGGACGCGAGCGGCCTGGCGAGGGCGGCCTGCAGGGCGGGGCTGGCCTGGTCCCAGTGGGCGAGCACGTCCGCCGGGCTGGTGGTGTTGCGGCGGCTGGCGGTGTTGCCGGCGAGCCAGGCGGCGATGAGGGGGGCGGGGTCGTGGTGCCGGCCGTGCAGCATGATGTCGGCGATGGTGACGCCGAACGCGGTGACGGGCGCGAGCTGCCGGCGCGGCCCGCCCGAGCGGCTGGCGAGCGCGCTCGCGGCAGCGCCTGGTCCTGCGCGCATGCCGAGCTCCTCCATCACTGCGGCGGCAGCGGCCGGGGGTTCGGCTGTTCCGTTGACGGCTGAGACGGCGGCGCGGGCGACCGCGCAGGCGTCGTCCAGGTACTGCTGCAGGGCGGCGGTTTCCGCTGGCTGGCCTCGTGAGGCGAGCAGCGCGGCGATGACAGCGTCGACGTGCTGCTGGGCGGCCAGCACGTGCCCGCCGGCGGGCAGCGCGGTGGCTGGCGTGCCGGCGGGGTCGCTGGTGCAGGCGGCGGTGGCGCCGCGCGGCGGGTGCCAGGGCGGCAGCGGCAGGCCGGTGAGGTCGCAGCGGCTGGCCTGGCGGGGCCGCCCGGTGCGGGTGCGCAGGTGCCGCCGGCCGCAGCCGGGGCAGGTGTCGGCGAGCAGGACCTGGCAGCCGGTGCAGGCGAAGGCCCACGGGATCCGCCAGGAGAGCATCCACCGGCCGCCGTTGGCGGCCAGGCAGCGGGGACAGTAGCGGGAGCCGGACAGCTGCCGCCACCAGCGCGGGGTGCGCCGCATGCCGGGCGGGGCGGTCACCTCGGCCAGGCCGGTGCCCTGGTAGCGGGCCAGCGTCATGCCGGCCAGCGTCTCCGGGGCGACCCCTGTGACGGCGCCGAGGGCGGCCAGGTCCGGCTCGTCCAGCTGGTGCAGCCACTGCTTGCCCGTGCGCTGGTCGCCGTTGACCCGGTCCCAGTCCACGCCGGCGAAGTCGAAGATGTCGCGGACGGTGACGTGCAGCAGGTGCGCGTAGGATTCCAGCCAGCTGTCGAGCGCCTCGCCGGGCAGCGGGGGCAGCCGGACCGGGATGGGCACCATACGGGCCTCAGCCCGCCGCCAGGGCTTTCGCCCTTGCGGCGGCGAGCGGGCGGGCTGACAGTTTCCCGGCCTCGAACGCGGCCAGGAGTTCCTGCCGCGCGGCCTCGGCGGCGGCATCGTTGCGGACCTGGTCCAGCAGGTCGCGGGTGAGCTTCTCGGCGTCGGTGCGGACGGCGCGGCGGCAGCCGCGGGCGATGAGCGTCATCAGCGAGGCGAAGTGCCCGGTGCTGCGGGCGAACAGGTAGTCAGCCAGGTCGTCGGCGACCATGCCCGGGTGCGCGTCGGCTAGCACGAGGTCCTTCTCGATGGCCAGCAGCAGCTGCCGCCAGGTCCGCCGGCCGTCGTCGGTAACGATCTCGAACGGGCTGACTTCCAAGGTGGTCCAGCGGCGGGCGTTCTGGGCGAGCTCTTCCTCCCCGGCGGCCAGGCCCTCCCGGATCAGGCCCCGGCGCTCCAGGCCCACGCCCACGAACAGGAACGTCACCGGGAAGGTGTTCGCCAGGTACTTGAAGTGATTGGCGACATCGCGTCCGTCGCGGCGCGTGACGTCGAGGAAGTGCACGTCATCGACCACGCAGAGCCGGACATCACAGGCGAGAACGGCATCGGCGGCCTTGTGGCCGAGTTCCTCGGCGTTGCCTCTGTCGTGGCCGGGCAGGCCGAAGAACCGGCAGAGCATCGCGTTGAACGACCGCTTGCTCGTCGATGACGTCAGGCAGACGTGCGCGACGGGTATCCGGTCGTGCCCGCCGTCGGTGACCGGGCCGTAGAGGCTGACCTGCCGCTGGTGGAACTCCCGGGCGAAGACCTGGGCGATGGTCGACTTGCCCAGCCCTGGATAGGCGTCGATCACCGCGGCGCCCTTGACCTTGTCCCCGTCCTGCCGGTTGGCTTCGACGATGTCGTCCAGGTCCTCGTGGACGGCGCGCATCTGCGGGGTGCGCAGCGGCCCGAGGTTGGCGTGCCAGACCGACCGGTGCTCCTCGTATTCCGCTCGCGCCCGCCCGGTCAGCCCGCGGACCTGCGCGGCGGTCAGCGGGTCGGGCCGCTGCCGGGGCGGGGCGGTGACGAACTCCTGCCAGCCGGAGCGGGTGGACAGCGAGTAGGCGCGCTCGGCCGGCCGCAGCGGCGTGGTCACACGGTATCCATCGCGTCGGCGTAGAAGTCTCCCGCGTCGCCGGCGGGCGGCTGCCCGGATGACGCTGCGCCCTGCTCGTCAGCCCTGCCGTCATCGTCGCGCGGGGCGGCGGTCGGCTCGCCAGCGGGCGCGGGCGGGGCCGGAACCAGCCGGAGCCGCTGCTCGGACAGGCGCAGCGCCATCCGCCGCCCGGCCCGGTCGCCGGCCAGCCCCGCGCCCCACTGCTCAAGCAGCTCCGCCAGCGCCCGCCGGGTGTCAGGGAACCGGTGGGTGGCCGCCGCCAGCTGGCGGGCGTAGTCCAGTGCCTCGCTGCTGAAGGGCGCGCCCAGGGCGTCGGCGTGTTCCCATTTCAGCGCGTGCCAGGAATCGTCGTCCGGGTCCTGGAACCAGACCCGGCTGACGTCGCCAGGGTCCACGCGCAGCGGCCAGCGGCCCGCGTGCTCGCCGCCGTAGAGGCTGGTCTGGTTGCGGTGGCCGTTCAGCGCCGGCCCGTCGTAGCGCAGCCCGCCGATCTCCACGCCGTAATGCTGGATGGTGCGCCACTCCACCTTCAGGAAGTCGAAGACGAGGTCCGGGCGGGCCGGGACCTGCAGGAAGCCCGCGCGGGCGGCGCCGTGGGCGAACATCTCCAGAGGAGTCAGCTGAAGGCCCGGCACCTCGGGCAGGCACAGGCCGTCGTGCGGCTGCCGGTGGTAGCACCCGGCCGTCCACTGGAGGACGATCTGCTCTAGTTCGTGCAGGAAGTAGAACGCCTGCTGCTCGGGGTTCTTGCCGCGCCGGTAGACGTCTGGCCCCTTGTAGCCGGGCAGCGCGGCCAGCAGCTGCTCGCGCAGGGTGCGGAAGAAGCGCTCGAGAGCGGCCTTGTCGGTGGCCTGGTAGACGCGGGCGGGCTGGACCGAGATGCCCAGCCGGGCGCAGGCGCTCATCAGGTGCTCCGACAGGTAGATCTTCCCGTGGTCCACCAGGACGGTCTCCGCCGCGACCGACGGCAGCAGCGGCGTCCCGTCCGGGCCGGCGAGCATGGACGCGTCGATGACCACCCGAGTCGGCAGCCCGTGGTAGGGCGGACGGACGTCCGCCCACCCAGCGGCGGGCTCGGGCAGCGGCCGGACAGAGTCGAACAGCACCGCGGCCGCGTCGACCGCCTTGGTCGATACCGGAGTCAGCCGAAGCCCGGTGATGCACCGGTCATACAGGTCCATCGCGATCGTCAGCTCGGCCTGGACCCAGCGCAGCGTCACCGGGTCCATCGCGAACACGTCCAGCCGGGTGGTGTCCAGCAGCAGGTACTCACCCGGGCGGGTCGCCCGCAGCCGCCCGTAGGGCGCGGCCGAGCGGCCGGCGATCTCCCGCCTGGCCTTCGCCCCGCCGAACGCGGACGTGCCCCTGCTGATCTCCAGCAGCAGGGCGCGTGCCCTGGTCTTGCCCGGGACCGGCACCGTCCCGGGACCGTGCTCAGCCTCAAGGCGGGCCTCGATCCTGGCCAGGACCAGGTTCTGGGTCGGGGTGCTCGCATCGGTGTGCTCGGCCAGCACCGTGCGGGCCATCTGCAGCCAGCGGCTGTCGGCACCGCCCCCCGGCGCCTGCTGTCGCGCCCGCCGGGAGTCAACGAGTCCGGCGGGGCCGTACCTGTCCAGGTCAGCGGCCCAGCGGCGGACCGTGCGGACCCCGACGCCCAGCTCAGCCGCCTTGGCCCGGTACCGCTGCAGCTTCCCGGCGCTCGGCGCGTACTCCGGCTGCGGCTCGCCTTGCTGGGCCAGCTCGGGGCTGCCGTGGCGGTAGCCGGTGCAGGCCTCGCGCACGTGCGCGACCCGCTCCCGGAGCCCGGCCAGCTCCGTGTCGTCCAGCCCGGCCAGCCGCAGGGTCCCCTCCCACGCAGGGGCGTCCGCCTCGCCAAGGCGGGTGCCCTCAGCGGCGAGCAGGTGGCTGACGCTGACCCGCCGGAGCGCTCCCGCCGCGGCCAGCAGGACGCTGGGCGGGGCCAGCTCGGCGACCTCCCACCACTGCCCGTCGTAAAGCACCCTGGTCCCGGCGCCCAGCGCCGCCCGCACGCTCTCATCCACCAGCTGCCTCCAGCCCGCTGCCGCCGTCGAGAGGGCGGTGCAGGTCAGCCGTCAGGCGCTGCTCCCACAGCAGCCGCAAGACCGCCGCGCGGGCACCGCCCGGCCCGTGATCCGCTGCGGCCCGGCCGGCCAGCGCCGCGAGCGTGTCGCCCGGCTCCCACCGTGAGAGGACCGAGTCCGCCGTGCCGGGTGGCACCGCCCACGGCCGCCGGTAGCCGGCCAGGAACCGCACGTTGGCCAGGTAGACCGGGTCGGCCCCGGTCCAGACCTCGTAGTCCCAGCCATGGTCGCGGGCGAGCCGGCCCGGCCACTCCAGCGCCTCGGCCACTGCGGGGTCAGCCAGCCGGCTCGCCGGCTTGACGTTCACCAGCTGCGCGGACTCATCGGCCTGCACCAGGAAGAAATCCGGGACATGGCGGCGTACCCGCCCGCTGATCCGCATCCGCAGCCAGAACGGCTGCGCGGCGATCGCCGCCACCGACGGATCGAAATCAGCGACCAGCAGCCTGGCCAGCTCAAGCTGGCTCTCGTAAATCACGTGGGCACAGGCCGTGGACGACCAGTAATAACCAGGGAAATGAGACTGGCCCCGCACGCTTTGCGGCACACGCCACGGAACCGCCGTGATCACCTGCCGAGCCCGGACGTCCCGCAGCGGCCGGTGGACCTCGCTGCCGTCAGCCATCCGGAGCGACACCACCGGCTCAGCAAACCCAGCCCCCCGGCCGGTGCCGTCCGCACGCAACAGACCACCTCGCACACCGGACGATACCGTCACGCATCTCGCACACCGCGACGACACGCCGTGACACAGAAACCCGGCCCTGCTGCGGCAGCCTCGACACGCAACGGCAGTCGCCGTACCGTTGCGGCACCGGGAAACGCAGGGCCAACACGCTGTACCCAGGCTGACCAGCGCGATCGCCGCGAATGGCCAACTACCCGAAAACTGGCCAGGCAGTGGCCAAATACGCCGGCGAGTGGCCATGTACACGCGATCCCTACACCGGCGGGCGTTCCTTACTGTCAGCTATTCCGTATTCCTTTACCCCTGCCTGCTGACACCGGTACCCCCGGACCCGGGGAATGCGCAGGCAGTGCCCGGGATAAACATTCGCGTGAACTCCCAGACCATTATACGCGCACAGCTCGTAAAACAATCGTAGTCGGCGTTCCAGGCAGATGATGACCTGTATTTATTCTATCCGTGGTGACCGTTTTCATGCATGTACTTGCCTGCCCCCAGCGACCTCACCGCCGCCCCCGAGGTGCCCCGCGAGGTCGTACGGCCAGGCAGGCAGGCCGCGCGAGGCGGCCGGCGGCGGGCGGGGAAAGGCGGGGAAAAGGTGGACGGCGGGCCGGGAAAGGCGCGGTCGCGGACAGTAATAGTGACAGCGGGCTGTCCGTAATTAATTGCGCGGAATTCGCGCGGAAATTCCCCGGATTAGAGGCGGCAAGGCGTTGACTCCTGCGGAAAAGGCGAGATAGCGTCGTTGTGTACCCGGAAATACCGGAGGGAAATCCCCCTAGGAATTACAATCCCGGGTAATGGCGAAAAGCGTGCGCACGCCAATGCCGGCCTCTATTCCGCCTCGCCCTTTACGGAGGTAATCCCGATGACCGCCCCCGCTGCCCCCGCCGCCCCGACCGCCGCCAAGGGCCGGCTCGGCAACGGCCAGCTGCGCCGCCAGGTAGCCGAGTACCTCGCCGACCACCCCGGACCCCGCAGGACAGGCGAGATCGCCAGGGCCCTGGACCGGAGCGCCGGCGCGGTCGGCAACGCGCTGACCACCCTCGCCGGCCACGGCGAGGCCGACCTCGTGCCCGGCAAGCCCGTCCGCTACGAGGCGAACTCCGCCACCGCCGCCGCAGCCGCCGCCATCACCCCCAAGGCCCCCCTTCCGCCCAGGCCGGCCCCGCCCCCGGGCCGGCCGCCCCCGCCCCCGCGACCGCCCCCAGGCCGGCCGTTACCACCGGGCTGGCTGCGGCCGGCCCGGTCACCCGCCCGAACGGCCAGGTCTACCGGCCGAGGTCGCTGGCCGACATGCCCGACGTGGAGGCCCTGCGCAGGCTGCGCGAGGCGGGCGTGCCGGCCCTGCTGTACGGGCCGCCCGGCACCGGCGAGTACACCCAGAACCCCGACGGCACCTTCGAGTACATCTACGGCCCCCTGATCAGGGCCATGAAGGAAGACAAGGTCCTCTTCATCGACGACGCGACCCTCATCTCGCCGGCGGTGCTGGCGGTCGCCTACCCCGCCATGGACGGCCGGCGCGAGATCAGCGTCAAGGCCCACAAGGGCGAGGTGATCAAGGCGGGCAGCGGCTTCTACGTAGTAGCCGGCCACAACCCCGGAGTCCACGGGGCCATCCTCACCGAGGCCCTTTCCAGCAGGTTCTCGGTGCAGGTCCGGGTCTCCACCGACTACGACCTCGCCACCGCCCTGAAGATCGACCCCCGCGCCATCAGGGCCGCCCGGGACCTGGCCGGCCGGCAGGCCAGCGGCGAGATCGGCTGGGCACCCCAGCTGCGCGAGCTGATCGCCTTCGCCAGGGTCGCCGCCATCCTCGGCGAGCCCGCCGCCATCGCCAACCTGGCCGGCATCGCCCCCGAGGAGGACCGCGACGCGGTCGCCGACGCGGTCGCCAGGGCCTTCGCCCGCACGGCGGTCGCCCCCCTCGCCCTCGGCCGCCAGCTCTAGCCCCCCAGCTCTAGCCCCCCAGCCCCGGCTCCCCGAAAGGACCGCCCCGCCATGTCCGCCACCGCCGCCCCCGCCCCCGCCTGGCTCGCCGCCCCCGCCGGCGACTGGAAAACCCTCTCAGACGCCATGACCGCCGAGGTCCCCGCGATCGCAGGCCGCCCGGTCCCGGTCGCCTGCGCCCCCGGCGCGGGCCTGGGCAGCCCCGCCTGCTACCTGCCCGGCATCCCGGTCATCGAGGTCGACGGCGACCTGCTGGAAGCCGACCCCGACGACTGCGACCCCGCCATCCCCGGCGACCGCGACCGCTACCCGGTCACCTGGGGCGCCCTGGTCCACGAGTGCGCCCACGCCGCCCACACCCAGGTCCGCATCCCCCACGAGCGGCGCGCGAACTGGTGCCAGGCCGCCCGCCAGCTGGAAGAGTCCCGCATCGAGTACCGCCAGGCCGGCCGCCGCCCCGCCGACCGCCGCTACCTCCGCGCCAGCGCCACCAAGCTGGTCCTCGCCGACTTCACCGCCGCCGGAGCCGACCCCGCCAGCAGCCGCGAGGCCGGCACCGCCGCCGCCCTCCTGCTCGCCCGCGAGGACGCCGGCATCCTGGAGCCCGGCGAGACCGCCCCCGTCGCCGCCAAGGTCGAGGCCGCCATCGGCACCGGGAACCTCGGCCGCCTGCGGGCCACCTGGCGCGAGTTCCACGAGACCGCCGACGACGACCCGCGCACCCGGGTGGTCCTGGCCCGCCGCTGGTGCCGCATCCTCGGCCTCAACCCCGACGCCGCCCCGCCCGCCCCCCTGGCCATCACGATCTCCTCCGAGCTGGCCAAGGCCCTCGCCCGCGCCATCGAGATACTCGCCGCAGCGGTCGCCGCCGACTTCGCCCCGCCGCCGCCCCCCTTCCCGCCCGACGCCGCCGCCGACCGCGAGCACGAGAAGACATCCCGCCGCAACGCCGAGAAGGCCGCCCGCGAGGTCTTCGGCCGCCGCACCGCCCCCCGCGCCGTCACCGGCACCCGCGACCCCCGCGACGACGAGGCCGCCGCCGCCCGCCGCCTCACCCGCGCGCTCCGCGACGCCACCGCCGGCGGGCGCGACACGGTCGCCGTCACCTCCAAGGTCCCGCCCGGCCGCCTGCGCATGGGCAAGGCCCTGGCCGGGAACGCCCAGCGCGCCGCCGGGGCCATCCCGACCGCCGAGCCCTTCACCGCCCACGCCCGCAGCCGCCGGGTCCCCGCCCCGCCGCTGCGGGTCGGCATCGCCTGCGACATCTCCGGCTCCATGGGCGCCTTCGCCGGCCCGGTCGCCTCGGCCGCCTGGATCCTCGCCCGAGCCGCCGGGCACCTGCCCTCGGCCCGCACCGCGAGCGTGCTGTTCGGCAAAGGCGTCTACGCCCTGACCCGCCCCGGCGAGGTACCCGCCAAGGTCACCGATTTCAAGGCCACCGCCAGCAGCGAAAGCGCCTGCCGCGCGATCGACGCCCTCGACGGCGCCCTCGACCTCGCCAGCCCCGGCACCGCCCGCCTCCTGGTCATCGTCTCCGACACCATGTTCGTCGCCCCCGGCGAGGCCGCCGGCGCCCAGCAGCGCATCACCCGCCTGCACCGCGCCGGCTGCGGCGTCATCATCCTCACCCCCAAAGACTGGGCCGGCTACTGCACGTACACCCACTGCCAGGTCATCGAGGCCGGCGACCCCGCCGACGCCATCGCCGCCATCGCCCGCGCCGCCGCCCGCGCCCTAGCCGCCTGACACCCGCCCCCGCTTCCCCGTGAAAGGAGCTGACCGCCATCACCATCACCGCCGCCGCCCAACGACTAGCAGCCAGGGAAAAGACACCCTCCCGGCACCGGAAATCAAGAAGGACAAGACCGTGAACCATGACCGCATCACCTACAGCCAGATCCGCCAGCTCACCGACGCCCGCGACAACGACCGGCGCGCCGCGCACGCCATCGAGAACGCCGCCGGGGAGTCAACGCCGCCGAGGCCGCCATCCGCCAGAACGCCGACATGATCCGCGCGAAGCTCAGCGAGATCGAGCAGCACCTCGACCTCGGCCTGAACCTGAACGACCTCGGCGAGCTCCAGCGCATGCCCGCCGATCTCGACCGGGCCGTCACCCTCCGCCAGCACCACTGGCAGGTCCTCGGCGCCCTGCTCACCGAAGCCGAGCTGGACTCCCTGCGCCCCGCCGCGCCGCCCGCCCCCTGACCGTTCCCCGCCCGCCAGTCCCAGGACAACCACCACGGACCGCCCCGCGATCGTGATCCGCGACATCCATCACTACGGCGACAAGCGGGAAACCCGGCTGCCGACTTCAGCCTGGCCGACGGTGACCCCGGCCCTGGACAAGGGCGCCCCCCTTACCGCGCTCCTGGTCCGGGCGTCCCGGCATGGGCACGCCGGGACTGGTGACTGATCAGCCGGGCCCGACCGGGTTCAATCCCGGCGACCTTGCCCGAGACCTCGGCACCGGCCCCGCCGGCCGCGCCCTGGCCCGGGCCGTTGGTCCGTTTTCCCCTTTACGCCGATGCCTTCACGAGCGCCTTCTGGCAGGAAACCGAGCGGCTAACAGCAGGCACCGCCGGCCTCAATCACGAGGCCCCCGAAAAGCGGTCCCGTAAAAGCGGAACCGAATGGAAAAGAATACGGAAATGCGGAGAAGCGGAGGGGAGATAAACGTCGCGAGGTACCCCGGGAGGTTCGCGTTAAAGTCTTTCCGCGAGTCCGCAGGATGCCTGAACCGGGTCCATGACCAGGTAAAGGCAGGACAGGCGAGTATCCGGCGCGCGTTAATCCCGGTTGCTCCAGACGCGGATCTCATTGTTTCCGGCGGGAGCGAAAGATATCTGCAGAGCGGCTTGACTTCATATCCGGTGCAGAGCGATTGTCGTCCAGAAATAACCGGACGCAGGCAAGAACGGAATGCCGCCGGAAATGAAACGGAGCCACGAAATGGCACGCACGAAGACCAGCCCCGACACCGCCCCCAGCGCCCCGCAGGCCGCGACGGACCCCGCCCCGGCACTCGGCACCGCACCCGCACCCGGCAGCCCCGCAGCGGCCGTGTCCGCCGCGCTGGCGGCCAGCCCCGGCAGCGCCGTCGCCGCCATCGCCGACGCCGCCGGGACCGGCAAGCCCGCCACCCGCGCCGCGCTGCTCGAAATGGAGAAAGCCGGCACCGCCACGCGCATCAAGGGCGCCAGGCCCGGCATCGGCGACACCTGGACCCTCGCCGGCCCCGCGCCGGACGCCGCCGGCCCGGAAGCAGACCCGGAAGCCGGGCAGGCCGGCCAGCCCGGCGATGACCCTGGCGGCAACCCGGACAGTGCCGCCGGAGACGAGGCGGCCGGCGGTACCGGGAAGGAGGCCGGCGGCCCCGCCGCGCCCGCCCCGGAAACGGCAGAGCCCGAATCCCGCGACGCTCCCGCCGGAGTCGATCACGAGGATGCCGCCCCGGACGAGCAAGATACCGAGGCCGAGCCGGGCAGGGACCAGGACGGCGACGCTCCGGACGGCGACGCCCCGGCAGACGCCGGCGGCGAGTCCGGCGGTGAGCCGGACCCCGCCCTCGTCACGAAACTGACCGGGCACCTCGGCCAGGTCAAGGCCGCCGCCGGCGAGGCCGGACTGAACCTGACCACGAACCGGGACCTGAAGGCGGTACTGGCGGGCCTGGACGAGATCGCCGACCAGGCCGCCCAGGCGCGGCGGGCGCTGAAAGCCGCGATCGGGGGCCGGAAGACCCCGGCCGTCCGGCCCGGCGGGCTGCGCGACAAAGTCCTCGCTCACCTGGCCGCCAACCCCGGCCTGGAGTTCACCCCGCACGAGATCCACAAGGTGAACGGCCACAGCTCCGGGGCGATCGCCAACGCCCTGGAGACCCTGGTCAGCCTCGGCGAGGCCGAGGTGGCCACCGAGAAGCCGCGCCGGTTCCGCCTGGCCGCCCGGCCAGCCGGAGCCGTGCCCGGCGCGGACGACGCGGAGCAGCAGGAGAGCGGCCTGGCGGGCGCCGCGTGACAACCCCCTGACGGCAGCCGGGGCGGCACCGTGCCGCCCCGGCCCCCGGCCGGCGAGCCCGCAGAGTGGGCCTGCGCCTGCTACGGGCGAAGGCTGCGCTCGCTGTCGAAGGGCGACGTCTGCGAGCACGGACCGGAGCCTCGTCCGCGACGGCCCGAACGAGGTGCGCGCTGGCGAGCAGGGAACGCCCGCTGCCCGGCCGCGCGCCGGTACCCGAGCCGAAGGAGGAGAACCATGGTGAATGATGACAAGCCCGCGATCGGCGAGGCCGGCAACTCACCCGGCAAGCCGCCGCCGGAGGCCCCGGCGGCCTGCGGCGGGCATGAGGGCCGCGTTGGCGGGGAATGCGGGGCCGCGCTCGCGCTCGGGCCGCAGCACGGCCCCTGCGGGACGTGGTGCGACCAGGAGGCCGGGCACTACCCGGGAAGCGGTCAAGCGGGCACGCACCCGCTGGGCACCCGCCCCGGCGACCCGGTGCCGAACCAGGTAACCGGCACGCAGCGGAGCGACCAATCGCCGCGCCGGGCATTGGTCGCCGGGAGCGGGGACCGCCCGTACATGCGCGACATCACGAACGGCGTCAAGGGGCTGTCCGGCAAGGGCTACGTGGTGGGCGAGCTGGATACCTCGTACCGCGACGCGGACGGGGCGTGGTTCCCGGGGCTCGAACGGGTCCCCGTGCGCATCCGCACGCCGCGCCGCTGTGACCACAGCCAGACAGTGTGCCAGGAGTGCGCCGAGTCGTGGATGTTCGACTGGGTGCTCTACTTCGACCGCACAGAGGGAGGCCGCCTCCTGCGTGACGCGCTCGGCGGCGACGAGGCCCTCGCCGCGATGGCCCGGCGGCGCGCCGGCTGGGGAACCGGAGCGGGCAATGAGCGGGCCTGACGGGACCGAGCCGACGGCAATGGCGCCATCTACGCCGAGGAACAGCGCCCGCCCGGCCAGGCAGCCATCTCCGCGAGCGCCGCCGCGCCACCGTCGGCGTCGTCGAAGGCACGGCTGGACTGGCTCATCAGGTGAGAGCGCGGTGTCCCGTCCTCGTGCGCCAGCTGGGGCAGTCGGCCTGATCACCACGACGGCCGCCATCATGGCGATGGCGGGAGTTGCCGTGAGAGCCGGGCCGCGGGCAGTCTGGTAGCCAGATACGAAACGCGGGCAACCCTGACTGCCAGCCGTACCTGAAGGACGTGCGCCGGCACCTCGGGCTGATCGCCGAGGCCGTCCTCGCCGAGCGCGCAGCGATGCGCCAGGCGGTCGCCTCCGCCATGGCCGCGCCCGGCACCGACCCCGAATCTGCCGCCGTGGCCTCGACTACCGAGCGGGCCGGGGAACCGGCCGTGGCGATCGCCCGGGAGACTAGCGCCATCCGCGAGCCCAGGCCCTGGCGAACACGGAAGTGGGGATACCCGGTGAGCGAGAAACAGCCCGCGCAGCCCTGCTGCCCGGGCCAGCCTGCTTATCACGTCGGCGGGCGGGTGAAGCCGATTACGGGCGACAGCCCGCCTTTCGAGGCGGGGAGCCCGTAGGTGTCCTCTTCCACCGGGAAGGAGGTGGCGTAGGCGTTGATCATGGTGCGAGCGGCGGGGTTCAGGACGATGCCGACGTGGCCGGGGGCGGCCGGGGTTCCGTCGGCTCCGGCGAAGAAGACCAGGTCGCCGGGCTGGACCTGGCTGGCGGGGATCTGCCGGCCCCAGTCCCACTGGGCGGCGGCGGTGCGGGGGATGGTGATCCCGGCGGCGCGGTAGGCCATCATGGCCAGGCCCGAGCAGTCGAACGCGTCTGGTCCGGCCTGCCCGAAGATGTAGGGCTTGCCGAGCTGGGCCTCGGCGTAGGCGAGGATCTTCCCGGCGGTGCCCGCGGGCAGCGGGCCGAGGTCTTCGCGCTGGCAGGCGGCGCTGCCGGCGGCGGAGACAGGCCGGGCGCCGCCGGCGGCGTAGCGGGCGGCCCAGGACAGCACGAGCTGGACGTAGGACGCGGAGTGGTTGTAGGCGAAGATGGCCTGCCGGAGGTTGCCGGGCGCGCCGTTGGCGGCGAGGAGCCGGGCGGCGGCGGGGATGGCGTCGGCGGGGTTCATGATGTTCCCGCCGTCGCCGTACAGCGCCCAGGTGGCCGGCTCGAACTGCATGGGGCCGAGAGCACCGGCGCTGGACGGCCCGTCGTCGGCGCCGAAGCCGCTCTCGACCTTGCCGATGGCGGCCAGGACGGTCCACGGGATGCCGTACCTGGTTCCCGCCGCTCTGAAGCCGGCGAGGTAGTTCGCCGGGATGGCGGCGGCGCTGCTGGCGGCGGGCTGGGCGGTGCAGGCGGAGGCTTCCTGCCCGGTGATCGCGCCGGCCGCGCCCGCGATGACGGCGAGGAGCAGGAGCAGCACCGCGGCAATGATGGCGAGGGTGACGGTGGCCGAGCCGCGCTCGGAGGCCGGAGACGGCATCAGGGTGCGCCTCCTTTCAGGAGTTGCCCGCGCTGGCGGGCTCGATGTCCCAGACCAGCCACCCGGTCCCGGCGGGAATGAGGGTGACGGCCCAGGCGGCCACGGCCCGGCTGGTGCCGCTGCGGCTCGTGATGACCTGGGCGGCGGTGACGGTGACGGTGACCGAGCCGGGGGTCAGGTCCCGGATCGCCAGCGCGGTCACGGCCGCGGCGGCCACCTGGCGGGCGGCGGCGCGCTGGGCGAGGACGCCGCGGTCGCCCGCGGCCCGGGCGAGGACGGGTTCCAGTGAGGCGGCGGCCATCGGCTGCAGCGCGGCGAGCCACGCGGCGGGAGGCTGCCGCCAGGACCAGGAGTCCCACGCGGCGGTGAACCGGCTGGCGAGACGGGCGGCGGCCCGCAGCCGGGACGGGGCGAACGGCAGCAGCCAGGCCAGCCGCACCGCCGCTGCCGGCGGGTGAGAAGCGGCGACCGGGGGCGTCGCGCTGGCGGGTGCCGCCGGCCCGGCTGGCTGCGGGAGCAGCGAGCAGCCGCCGCAGGCCAGCCCGGCGGCGGCCAGCAGCCCCGCGGCTTGCCGTGCGAGGGCGGCGCGGCTAGTCATCGTCGTCCTGGCCGGGGCGGGGGTCGCCGGCGGCGGCGTTCCAGGCGGGCGGGGCGGGGTCCGGCGGGTGCCAGGGCAGGCTTCCGGGCGGGCCGCCGGGTTCCCCGTCGTCCGGGCCGCTGCCGGGCGGGGCGGTGCCGGGCGGGGCGAGCTGGGCGAGGCGGAGCCGCGGGCCGGGGCTGCCGGCGGGCAGCCAGGCCGCTCCGGCCGGGCCGCCTGGCGCGGTGGCGGGGGCGGCTGTCGCGACCGGGACGCCGGGGATCTGCGCGGCGCAGGCGGCGTCGCGGATTCCGGGCGGGGGCGGCCCGGCCAGCCGGGCGCGCAGCGCGGCTTCCCGGGCCGGGCTGCGCAGCCAGAACAGGACGGGGGTGGTGATGCCGGTGCGGGCGGCGAGGGCGGCGTACCCGGCGAGCTTGGCGATGACCCGGCTGAGCGGCTCGGTGCCGGTGTCGTACTCGAGGAAGAAGTCGGCCGTGGCGGCTGGCTGGCCGGGGAGCTGCTCGGTCCAGCGGCCGTACCCGTCGGGGCGGGCGCAGTCGCCCCAGGTCGCGGCGCAGCGCCGCTCGCCCCACCAGGCTTGGAGGGCCTGTCGGCCGCTGCTGGCGCGGGCGGCGGCGGCCAGGTGAGTGAAGATCCCGTTCGCCCCGGTGTCGTGGGCGAGGCGGGGCGACAGGGCGATCGCCATGGACCGGTCGCGGCGGTAGCCGAGGTCCGCCGGCGTGATGCCGTCCTCGGCGGCGAGCAGCATCGCGCCGGCCTCGTCCAGGATGAAGTGCAGCGGGGCGGACCCGGACGGGGCCAGGGGGCGGAACCGGTCGGCGGCCCGGTACTGGTACAGGACCGCGAGCCGGGCGGTGGCGGCGCGGGTGGTGCCGAAGGCGAGCTGGGTGATCTGGCTGGTGGTCAGGACGCGGTGCTCGTGCAGCATGCGCAGCAGCCACCGGTCGCGGGCGGTGAGGCGGGCGGCGAGCGCGGCGGCCAGCTGCGGGCTGCGGGCCAGCCGCCCGGCCGCGCGGGGCCGGCCGGGCAGGGCGGACAGGGAAGGCACGGATGGTCCTCCTTCTTCCAAAGGGCGGTCAGGTGGTGCGGCGCAGCCGGGGATCGGCCCCGGCCGGGGCGGGCGGCGGCGCGGTGCCACCGGATGCGCTGCAGGCGGCGCGGGCCGCCTGGCGGACGAGCCGCGCCCGGCCGGGGACGGCGGCCGGGAGCGGGCTGGTGCGCAGGGTGAAGGCGGGCTGCTCGGCGCTGCCGGCCACCAGCCGGGCGGCGGCCTGGTAAGCGTCCAGGTGGGACAGGTCGTGGGCGGTCAGCACCGGGGCGGTGTGGCGCTCCAGGCCGTCGGCGTCCTCGGGGGAGACGCTGAAGATGACCTGGCTGCGGGCGTTCGCCGAGATGCCCTGGCGCAGGTCCGGGGGGAGCTGGGCCAGGTTCTGGTGGGCCATGGTCACGCTGAGCCGGTAGGCCCTGGCTTCGGCGAGCATGTCTTCCAGCGGGTAGGGCAGGTTGAGGAAGTTCTGGCACTCGTCGATGTACAGGCCGGCGTCCGGGCGCGCGGTCTCGGGCACCCGGGCGCGGCGGGCGGCGGCCTGCCAGGTCCGGGCGACGATGAAGCTGCCGACGAGCTGGGCGGTCTCCTCCCCGAGGATCCCCTTGGGCAGCCGGGCCAGGCACAGGCCGCCGTGGTCGAGGACCTGGCTCATGTCGAAGGTGGACGGCCCGGCCGCGATCGCCTGCTTGGCGAACCGGCGGAGCAGGAACGCGCGGAGCTTGTTCATCAGCGGCCCGACCGCAGCCCCGCGTGAGGCGGGGGACAGTTCCTCGTACCAGGCCCAGAAGTCGCGCAGGACCTGGTCGCGGACCCCGGCGGTGAGGCGCTTGCGGACTTTGGCGTCGCCGAGCAGCGGGGGGATGTCGGCCAGGGTGACCAGCCCGGACCCGGGGGGCACGGACGCGAGCAGGGTCAGGCAGGCGGCGCGGAAGATGTCATCGGTGCGCGGTCCCCAGTAACCGGCGAAGATCCTGCGGAAGATCCCGGTGACGTTGTCCACGATCATGTCGGTGTCGGTGCCGGACCCGTCGCCCTGCAGCACGTTCAGGCACGGCGGGGCGGCCCGGTCGCCAGGGTCGAACAGGACGACCTTCGACGCGGACTGCGCCGGGAGCCGGGCGATGATGTCGGTCACGGCGTCGCCCTTGGGGTCGATGAACACGACCCCGCGCCCGGCGCCGGCGTCGGCGAGGATCTGCCCGGCGATCAGCGTGGTCTTGCCGACCCCGGTGGGGCCGATGATCCGCAGGTGGTGGCGGGCGTCGGGGACGGCCAGGCCGACCGGGCGCGGCTGGCCGGCGTCGGAGACGCCCAGCGGCCGGGCGCCGGGGCCGGGCCGCGGGATGGCGGGCGGCGGCGGCACGGCGCGCGCTCCCGCGCGGGCCAGGCCGGGCAGCGCCGGGTCGGCGGGCAGCCGGGCCAGCGCCGCCAGTTCCGGGACCGACAGCAGGTCGCCCCTGACCAGCCGGCGGGAGCTGATCGTGCCGGCGGGGCGGCGGAGCCGCTTGCGGGCGAGCCAGTTCCGCCCGGTCAGCAGCGCGGTCGCCGAGGCCAGGGCGTGGGCCAGGCCGCGCAGCCGCGCGGCCTGCTGGGCGGCTGCGGCCCGCCGTTCCCGGCGGCCGGCCCCGTCGCGAGCCCGGGCCGGGGCGGTAGCACAGACGGCGTAGCGGATGAGGGTTTCCCACTGCGGGCCGGCGAGCTTGGCGGTGGCCTCGCGGATCTCGGCGGCCAGGTCGGGATCGCGGGCGCCGGCCCTGCCGCGGCTGGCGCCTCCTCCGGGGGTGGCCAGGTCCAGCAGCCGGGAGGCCAGCCGGGCGGACTGCCCGGACCGCTGTCTGCGGGCGGCGCGGCGGGCCTTGCGGAGCCGGGCTCCGGTGACGGGCCGGGCCAGGACCTGCAAGATGGCGTGCTCCCCGCCGGCCAGGCTGGCCGCGGCCCCGGCCAGTGCCCGCAGCGGCGCCTCGGGGTCGCCGCCGGCCGAGAGGGGCAGGATGTCCGGGCGGGCCAGCCGCAGCGTGCCGCCGGCGACCGCCGCGCCGGGCGGCAGCGGCGGGCTGGCGGGGGCGGTGACGGTGTGCGCGCCGGGCCAGGCCGCTTCGACGGCGCGCTCGATCAGGCCGGGCGGGATGGTGCCGGGGACCCACAGGCGGATGCTCATGCCGGCGGCGTCGCCGCCAGCCCAGGCGTATTCCCAGCCCAGGTGCGGCTGGCCGTGCCGCCATCTGGCCCAGGCCGGGCGCAGCAGCCCGGTCAGGTGCTTCCAGAGCGCCTCCGCGCCCGCCGGGCCGGCCTGGGGCGGGGCCAGGATGGTGACCTGCCGGGCGGCCGCGGCGAACGCGGCGTGCTGCCGCCGGCGCAGGTAAGCGCGGCCCGTGATCGCGGCGGTGACCGCGGCGGCGAGCAGCGGCCCGGCGGCCGGCCCGTAGTGCTCCAGGGCGGCGAGCAGCAGCCGGGCCAGGTGAGCGGTGTAGCCGCCGGGATTGACGAGGTACCGGCCCGCCGGCCCGCCGGGCGGGGCCGGCGGCGAGGAGGCGGGATGGGCGGTGAGGAGACCCGGTGTCATGGCAGCAGTCCCGTCCCGGTGCGCCCGGAGCCTCGCGGCGCCCGGCCGGGGGCGGCGGGCTGGCGGGCCCGCGTCCGGGCGGTCTCGGCCGGGTCGCTCGTGCACAGGTCGTGCTCGGCGGGGGAGGCCAGGGCCTGGAACGACACCCGGGACGGGCCGGCGGCGAGCAGCCCCTCGCCCCGGCGGGCCGTCAGCAGCAGCTGCCGCTCCCCGGCGGAGAGCCCGAACTCGGCGGTGACCCTGGCGATGGCCTGGGGGGCCTGGCGGAGCAGGATCTGGGTGGCGGAGTTCGCGATGACGGCGCGGCCCAGGTCGGTGGCCAGGACGTCGTCGGCGTCCTGGGTGACGGCGGCGAGCCCGGCCCAGGACTTGCGGGCGGACTTGGCGAGCCGGTGCAGGAACCGGGCGCCCTCGGGGTCGCGCATCAGCAGCCACGCCTCGTCGACGGTGACCAGCCGCCGGCGGCGGCGCGCGGGATCGGTGACCTGCCGCCAGGTGGCGTCCAGGGCGAGCAGGGTCGCGGCCGGGCGGAGCTCGTCGGGGACATCGCGGAGCGAGAACACGACCAGGTGCCCGCCGGGGCGGGTGGTGGTCGGCGCGGAGAACAGCCCGGCGTGGGTGCCCTCGGTGAACGGGACGAGGCGGTCCGCCAGCGCCGCGGCCGTCTCGGTGCGGGCGGCGCGCAGCGCGGCGGCGAGGGCGGGCAGCAGCGGCGCGGGCCGCGCCCAGGTGCGGGGATCGGACGTGATCCCGGCCTGGCGGTAGGCGGCCATGATCGCCTTGTCCAGCGCGGCCCGCTCGGCCGCCGGGGGCGGGGCGCCGAGCAGGACCGCGATGAGCGTGTGCGCGAACAGGGCCCGGCGGACCAGGGCGTCGGCCCGGGTCCGGCCGCCGGGGGGCAGGTCGAGCGGGTTGAGGTGCACGCCGGGAGCGCCCAGGTGAATGCAGGCGCCGCCGGTTGCGGCGGCCAGGCGGGCGTACTCGCCCTCGGGGTCGATGACCCAGCATTCGGTGCCCTGGTACAGGCTGCGGAGGATCTCCAGCTTGGCGAGGTAGGACTTGCCCGCGCCCGAGGCGGCCAGGGTGACGGAGTTGTGGTTGGGCGCGGCCCACCGGTCCCAGGCCACCAGGCCCGGCCCAGCGGCGTTCGCGCCGTACAGCACGCCGGGCAGCGGGTCCGGGTCGGCGGGGTCGCGGGGCAGGTCGGGGCTGGTGAACGGGAACGACGCCGCGAGCGCGGCGGTGTCCATGGTGCGGCGCAGCGCCAGCGCGTCGGTCCCGGCGGGCAGGGTGGTGACCCAGCCTTGCAGGGCGCGGAAGGTGGCGGGGGCGGTGACCAGCAGCAGCGAGGCCGCCAGCGCCCGCACGGCGGCGACTTCGGCGTGCAGGCCGTCCTCGCTGCCGGCGTGCACCGTCAGGTACAGGCCCAGCCGGAACAGGCGGCCCTCGCCCCGGGCGAGCCGGTAGGCCAGGTCCCGGGCGTCGCCGGCGGCGGCCTCAGCCTCGGGATCGTCGAGCTGGCCGCGCCCGGCGCCCGCCCGGCGGCCGGATTCGAGGCGGGCGCGCTGCCGCCGCAGCCGCGCCGCCGCGACAGCCGCGGCGATGGGCTCGATGTGCAGGGTGACGTCGAGGCGGCCGGGGTAGGCCGTCAGCGGCTCCAGCCACCCGGCGGCCACCTCGGCGGGGTAGCCGGTGACAGCCAGGGTGGCGGCGTAGTCATCGCCGACCCGCACGTGCCGGGCGGTGACCTCCACGGCCGGCGGGCCGGGCATCCCTTCCCCGCCGGGCACGGCGTCCGCGCGCGGGGGGCGGCGCGCGGCCATGCCCGCCAGCCCGGGCCCGGTGACCGGCTGGCCCGGGACCGCCAGCGGCCCGCCGGCTGCCCGGGCGGCGGGGTCGGCGCAGGCGGCCAGCAGGGCGGTGACCTGGCCGCCGTCCAGCACCCGGACCTGGAGCCCGGCGCCGGCGAGCAGCCGGGCTGCCTCCCCGGCCCGCCGCGCTGCCCGGGCCGCCGCGGTCCCGCCGGGCCGGCTGGTGCCCTGGACGGGCTCGCGGATGACCAGCAGCGCCTGCCGGGCCAGCACGTCCCGCTCGGCCGCGAGGCCGGCCAGGAACCGGGCGTGCTCCCGCGCGGCGGCCTCCAGCGCCGGGTGCGGCAGGGCCGGGGCGGCGTCGCGCAGGGCGGTGACCGCGGCGGACAGGTCAGCCCGCCCGGCCCGGATCACCACCTGGACCGGGCCGGTCAGGGAGTTCAGCCACCGGCCGTAGGCGGCGGCCAGGGCATCCTGCTCGGCCGGGCTGCGCAGCGCGAAGTTGACCGTCGACACCGCCGCGACCGCGGCGGCGCCGCCGGAACCGAGCCCGATCACCCCGTCGGCGGCGATGTGCTGCCACAGCGGCGCCAGGGCCGCCGGGGCCGGGGCCCGGGGGCCGGGCGGGGCGGTCCAGCCCGGGGCTGGCGGGATGCCGCCGGGTGCGGTGACCAGGCGGCGCGGCGAGCGGGCCTGCCGCCACCAGGCGGCGAGCAGCCGGTCCAGGGACAGGCCGTCCCGCTCGCCGATGACCAGGGCGGCCGCGGCCAGGGCGGCCGGGGCCGCGAGGACGGCGAAGGCGGGCAGCGGCAGGACGTGGCGGGTGCCCTCGAACGCGGCCCAGATGATCACGGCCGCGGTAGCTGCGATGGCGGCCTGCCGGGCGGTCAGCCCGGCCAGGATCTTGTCCGGCCGGTCGATGTCGGCCGGGATCGGCACCGGGTCGCTGATGTCATCGGTCACGGGCCTGTACCTTTCCTTCCTTTCGCGGAACCCGGCGCCGGGGCCTTGCCGCGCGGGGGCGGGGTGCCGCGCAGCAGCGGGGCGACCCGCGACAGCACGACGGCGGTGAACGCGAACCGGGCGGCGCGGCGGGCCGGGGAATGGCCGAACGGCGACAGGACCGGCCGGGCGATCCAGAACGGGATGCGCGCCAGCACGTACAGCACGCACAGCGTGATCAGGATCTGCCCCAGGTAGCCGGCGGGATGCCAGGGCAGCCAGCCCGGGGAGAAGAACACCTCCGCCGCGGCGGTCAGCACCAGGCCCTGGGCGACCTGGACCGACAGGGCCGCGGCCAGCGCCCGCCACCACCACCGCGCCGCCCACGCGGTCTGCGGCAGCGCGTGCAGCGCCAGGCACGCCGGCGCGGCGGCGGCCAGCAGCACCACGGCCATCAGCCGCAGCACGTACACCGCGGCCAGCACCAGGGCCAGGGCAACCCCGGCCAGGGCCAGCAGCGGCAGGAACGCGCCCTGGTACGCGGCCGAGTTGCCCAGGGTGGCCAGCAGCGACTTCGCGGCGCTGGCCGGGCTGATCCCGTGCCCGGCGAACGCGGCGGACAGGGCGTTGGCGATCGTGACGGCCCGCGACACCAGGACCCCCGACAGGTTCGCGCCCAGGAATCCCAGGACGATCCGCGGCGCGATCTCCTTGACCGAGTACGAGGCCTGCACGGTCTCGTGGCTCATCACCACGATCCCGCCGAGGAGCACCAGCAGCGCGTAGCAGGCGTCGGCGACCGCCAGGGACGTGGACTGCAGGGCACGCACCGCCGGGATGCCGCCGGGCTGCGGGGTTGACAGGGCGGTGCGCCCGATCAGCGCCAGCAGCGGGCTGACCGCGGACCGGACCAGGCTGGCGAGCCAGCCGGTGACCGCCCTCGTCACGTCGCAGGTGACGCCGAACAGCCCGCACCCGCCGCCAGCGGCCGGCGCAGGCGAGGGCGACGCAGACGGCGAGGGCGACGGAGACAACGAGGGCGAGGGCGACGGAGACGGCGAGGGAGATGCCGGGACCAGCCGGGCCGCAGCGGAGGCAGCGACCGCGCCGCCGGCCGGGCGGCCCGCGGCAGCCAGCGCCCGCCCCGGGCACCCGGCGGCCAGGGCCAGCACGGCGAGCCCGGCGGCCAGCACAAGTGCGGCGGCCGGCAGTGCCCGCCGGCAGCGCGGCGCGGGCGGGCGGGCGCGCGTCATCCTCTGACCAGGGAGCGCAGGACGGTGACGATGACGGGGGCCAGGATGGCGAGGGCGTAGCCGATGCCGGCGGACCGGAAGGAGGCCTTGGCCTTGTCGACTTCGGCGGGGTCGCCGCCGGCCATGAGATAGCGGGCGCCGCCGATGGTGAGGAACAGGGTGGCCAGGCCGGCCAGGATCCCGATGATCCAGGCGGTGGCGTTGGTGATGACCTGGCTGATGGACACCGCCGCCGGAACCCGGGCGGCGGCCAGGCTCAGGGCGGCCAGGACCGCCGGCGGGTGCCAGGGCGGCAGCGGGGGGACGGGCGTCATGGGCTGGATGCCTCCTTGGCAGGCGGATGGGTGCGGGGGCGGCCCGCCCGCGGGAGCGGCACCTTGCCTCCTTCCGGTTGGATGCGGGCGTCGGGTTGTCAGCGGGACGCGGCAGCGCCCGCTAGCGGGCCGCCCGGCCCCGGGAATTCACCCGGAGCCGGGGTGACCCCCGCACTGGCAGAAATCGGTTTTCCGGTCGTGTTTTTCACGCGGCCCGCGAAAATCAGCCGGCCAGGAGCCCGTTGCGGATGGCGGCGGCGAGGGCGTTCTCGGCTCGCCGGCGGCGGTTGCACAGGGCGGTGTGGCTGATGCCGAGGTCGGCGGCGATCCGGGCAAGCGGCACGCGCTCGAGGCGGTTACGGCCGATCAGCTCGGCCTGGGCGGGGGTGAGGACGCCCTCGCGGACCGCGGCGGCGAGCACGAAGTCCGGGTGCCCCCACGGCATGGCCGGGACGGCGTCCTGATCGCCGAGGTCGCGGCGGCGGGCGGCGTAATCAGCATCGGCGTAGGCCAGCGCCCGGCCCGCGCGCCAGGCCGCCCAGCACAACCGTGACGCCAGCGGCACCTGCTCCAGGTCATCCAGGTCGAGGGCGCGGACGGCGGCCAGGAACCCGGCCAGGACCTCGGACTGCAGGTCGGCCGGGTCGCCGCGGTAGGCGCGGGCCAGGCTCGCGGTAGCGCGGCGCAGGCCGGGCAGCGCGACCCCGGTCAGGCCGACCATCCAGGCCGGGCCGCCCGCGCGGGCGCGGCGGACCAGCTCGGCCCACACCTGGTTGCGGGCGGCCGTGCTGGTGGCCGGGTGCAGCAGCAGCACCCGCAGCTCATCGAGGCGGACCAGCCGGTCCGGCAGCCCGGCGGCCAGCCGCGAGGCATGCACCGCCAGCGGGTCCGGGCCGGCGCACAGCAGCCGGAACGCCGCATCAGCCGCGTCGAGGGCATCCAGCGGCCCGGCCGGATACCGGCCAGGAGCAGGGCGGGCAGTGGCGGGGCGGGTAGCGCGGTAGCTCATCAAAGGCTCCAGGTCAGCAGGGGCGGACGGGACCGGAGCCCATCCAGCCAGCCCCCGTAGACCCGCCACGGCCCCGCGATATCCCCCGCGCCGGCCAGCCGTGCGCCAGCTGTGCACCTGCCGCCGGCCTGCGGTGTACCCCGCGCAACCGAGCCCCGGGCCGGCGCGTGCCTGGCTCCTGGTCCCGCGTCGCGCCGGTCCGGGTCAGCGAATGCCGTGACCTGCGCCCGGCCGCGAGAAGGACGCCCGCGCTCTGATACCCCCGCGAATTCCTGGCGGCTTAATCCCGGGCCGGCGTGAAAAACGGCCCCGGGAACCCGATTTCCCTAGACGTCAGCGAGAACGGCGGCACGCGGGACCCAGCCGCCCATGACCCACCCTCACACCAGCCCAGGCCCTGCCGAGCAGCCCGCCAGCGCCAGCCGGGGAACCGGGCCCGGCCCGGCGGAACCCGGCGTGCCGGTGACCGTCTGGCCGGGCCTGCCCGCCCCGCCCGCCGGCCGCGACCCGGAGGCATGCCCCGGCCCGGTCACCGCCGCCTCAGCCGCCCGGGCCAGCACCGCGTTCTCCCGCCCCGGCGACCTGGTCGCCGTCTCCGGCGGGCCGCCTGCCGTGATCCAGGCCGTCGCGGCCTCGGGCCGCCGCGCCGTCGGCCTGCACCCCGGTGGGGAGATCCCGGCCGCCGGGCAGCCAGCCCTGGTCATCGCCGGCTGCCACGGGCCCGGCTGCTGCTCACCCGAGCCCGCCAGAGGGGAAGACCCGGCGCTCGCCTGCGCGGCCTGCCAGCGGGCGCTCGCACCCGGCGGAATCCTCGCGGTCCTGACCGCCAGCAGCCCCGAGGGCGGACAGCTCGCCGACCTGGCCGGGCACGTCGTCGCCGTCGCCCGCGCCGCCGGTCTCGTCTATGCCCAGCACATCGTCATCGTCCACGCCTCCATTGACGGCGGCCACCTCGCCCCCGCCCCCTCCGCCGGCGCCGGCGGCGGAACCCAGATCCATTCCGACCTGCTGATCTTCACCAAGCCCTAGGAGCCTCCGCATGACCAGCGCCCGCCCGGCCCCCGCCGTCGGCCCCGCCCATCCGGCCCGTCCCCGGCCCGTTCCCGGTCCCGGCCTGGAGCTGTCAGTGTGGCCGACGGCCCAGCAGGACGCCCGCACCCAGCGCCGCGGCCGGTACCTGCCCGCCTCGACCGCCCATCCGGCCAAGATGCTGCCCGCCATCGCCGCCATCGCCATCGCCCGCTACACCAGGCCCGGTGACCTGGTCGCCGACCCCATGTGCGGCATCGGCACCACCCTGGTCGAGGCCATCCACCTCGGACGGGACGCCATCGGCGTCGAGTTCGAGGACCGCTGGGCGGCGATCGCCGCCTCGAACATCAGCCTGGCGCGCCGCCAGGGCGCCATCGGTGCCGCCCAGGTGATCGGCGGCGACGCCCGCCAGCTCCCCGCCCTGCTGCCCCCCGGCACCGCCGGCCGGGCGGCGCTGGTGGTCACCTCGCCGCCGTACGGACCCAGCGTGCACGGCCAGGTCCGCGCCGAGCGGCGCTCCGGGGGCGGCGGGGTCGCCAAGTACGACAACCGCTACAGCCTTGACCCGGCCAACCTCGCCCACCAGGGCATGGACGACATGCTCGCCGGGTTCACCCAGATCCTGGCCGGGCTGCACGACGCTGCTGCGCCCCGGCGGCGTGGCCGTGGTCACCGCCCGGCCCTGGCGCCACCACGGCGAGCTCGTCGACCTGCCCGCCGCCGTCATCGCCGCCGGCCGCGCCGCGGGCCTGATCCCGGCCGCCCGGTGCGTGGCCCTGCTCGCCGGGCTGCGCGGCGGCCGGCTGATCCCCCGGCCCTCGTTCTTCCAGCTCGACAACATCCGCAAAGCCCGCCGCCGCGGCCAGCCCTCGCACCTGATCGTCCACGAAGACGTCCTCATCTTCCGCGCGCCGCCAGCAGGCGGGCGCGGCCCGAACGGGCCAGCGGAAGACAGCTCGGCAGCGGCGGGCTCAGGGCCGGCGTGACCGGCTCCTCCGCGAGCACGTCCGGGGACGGCAGGCTGGCAGGGCCGCCGGTCCGGATCGGGAGCATGTGCAGCGGTTACGGCGGCCTCGACCTCGCCGCCATGACGGTGCTCGGCGCCCGGCTGGCGTGGTGCGCCGAGACCGACCCGCACGCCAGCAAAGTGCTGGCGGCCCGGTTCCCCGGCGTGCCGAACCTCGGCGACCTCACCGCCGTGAACTGGGCCGCCGCGCCGCCGGCGGACCTGGTCACGGCCGGGTTCCCGTGCCAGGACATCTCCGCCGCCGGGCGCGGCGCCGGAATCAGGGAGGGAACGCGCAGTGGACTGTGGATCAGCATCGCCAGGGCTCTTGGCCACCTTCGACCCGGCTACGTGCTCGTGGAGAACGTCGCCGCGCTCCGCAGCCGGGGCCTCGGCCGGGTCCTCGCCGACCTGGCCGCGCTCGGGTATGACACGCAATGGACGAGCCTACGCGCCAGCGACACCGGAGCGCCGCACCGCCGCGACCGCCTGTTCATCCTCGCCTGGCAGCCCGGCACCCTGCCCCGGCTCGCCGCTGCTGCCCACGCCGCGCGCCACCGACACCGGGACCCCCGGCCGTAAGGCCAGCCCCGGCTACCGGCCGCCGCTATCCCAGGTCATCCTGCCGGTCGCGGCCCCGCGATCCGGCACCGCCGGGCCGATGCCCGCAGCAGGCGACAAGGCCGGGGAGGATCGACCGGCCGGGCTTCGAAGGCGCGGAATGCCTGCTGCCGACTCCGACGACGATGCTGACCTGGCGCACACCGGAGCAGCACATGGCCTGGCTGCACGGCAAAGGCCGCACCCGGCCCGCCGACCTGCAGGCCGCGATCCTGCTCGCCGCCCGCACCGGCCGGCGAGCACCACTGCCAGCCGAGCCGGCGGGCGAAGCGCCGGCCCGGATGCTGCCCACCCCCGACACCGGCACCTCACCCAGAGGACACGGCCGGCGCGGAGGCCGCGCCGGAAACGGCCACCAGAGCGGGCAGAGCCTCGACGCACTGATCCGCGACCTCACCCCGCCGCTTCCGGCCGGCCAGGACGCCTGGGCCGCGCCGCCGTGGGGACCGTACCGCGCAGCCGTCCAGCGCTGGGAACTTGTACTCGGCTGCCCGCCGCCCCCGCCAGCCGAACCAGCACCCGACGGCCGACTGCGGCTGGCAGCTCCGTTCCCCGAATGGATGATGGGCATCCCCGGATGGGTCACCGGCATCACCGGGATCCCCCGCACCGCGCAGCTGCGCATCATCGGCAACGGCGCCATACCCCAGCAGGCCGCCGCAGCGCTAGACCTGCTAGTAGATGCGGCCACGGTGCCGGAACAGCGGGCGGGATCCTGCGCCAGAATGCGGGGGCTCGCGTGAATCGCCCTCTGGCCCGCCCTGCTAAGCCCGATGCGGCGTTCACCGCCTCCCGCCCAGCCGTTAGGACATGCCCGCCGGGCAGTGGTCTACCCGCAGCCACTGGAGACGGAGGCGGGCGTCAGGGGATAGGCGCCGTCGAGGTGGTCTTCAGCCCCGCCGAGCCCATCCTTAACACCAGTGCGGCCCGGGCTGTGCTGGACCTGCTCTTACGCGCATACGAGGCGCGACAGGCCGCTGCCGGCCATCGTGCCTAGCGGCTTGAGCACCGCTACCGAGTCGCGGTATGACCAAGGCCCCGGCGCCGCGTCGTGGCGTCGGCGGCTATCCCGCGGCACTGTGAGCCGACCACTTCCGGAGGCAGGCGTGACAATGGACGTAGGCGGGCAGCCGGTACCGTTCGCGTTCAGCGGCCGTGTTTCGACCGAAGACAATCAGGATCCGCAAGCGTCACGGAACTGGCAGCTCTCCCGCGCCCGGGCTCTGATCGAGCCGGCTGGCGGGGTTATCGTGGCCGAGTACTTTGATATCGGCCAGTCCCGGTCCTTGCCGTGGAGCCGGCGCCCTCGCGCCGCTGACCTGCTGGCCGCGCTCGCCGACCCGGACCGGGGCTTCGCGGCCGTCGTCATAGGAGAGCCGCAACGCGCCTTCTACGGCAATCAGTACGGGCTGACTATGCCCCTGTTCGCTCACTATGGCGTGCAGCTATGGGTGCCCGAGGTAGGTGGCCCGATTGATCCTGACTCCGAGGCCCACGACCTGATCATGTCCGTCTTCGGCGGCATGTCTAAAGGCGAGCGCACCCGGATCAAGATCCGGGTGCGCTCCGCGATGGCTTCCCAGGCCAAGATCGAAGGACGCTACCTCGGCGGACGCCCTCCCTACGGGTACCGCCTCGCCGATGCAGGGCCGCATCCGAACCCGGCCAAGGCCGCCGACGGCAAAAGGCTGCATCGCCTCGAACCCGATCTGGCCACCGGCCCAGTTGTCGCCCGGATCTTCGCCGAGTACCTGGCCGGGCGGGGCCTGTTCGCAATTGCGGAGGGTTTAAGCCGCGACGGCATCGCCTCACCGTCCCAGAACGACCCTGCGCGCAATCGGCACCGCACCGGCGAAGGCTGGTCCAAGGCCGCAATCCGCGCTATCTTGTCTAATCCCCGCTACACGGGCCGTCAGGTCTGGAACAGGCAGCGCAAGGACGAAATCCTGCTCGACGTCCACGATGTCGCGCTCGGATACGAGACCAAGATGCGCTGGAACGACCCCGGCAGCTGGGTCTGGTCTGACATCATCGCCCAGCAGCCCCTGGTCAGAACCGAAGATTTCGAAGCCGCCCAGGTCATCCGCGCTGACGCCGGCCGGGCCAGGCAACGCCAGCGGGAGGCCCACCAGCGGGTAAAGCACCCGTACGTCCTGCGCGGCCTGCTCTACTGCGGCATCTGCGGACGCAAGATGCAAGCCCAGCACAACAACCAGCGCATCTACTACCGCTGCCGCTACCCCCGCGAGTACGCCCTCGCCAACAACGTCCATCACCCCGTCAACGTGTACCTGCGCGAAGAGCAAATCCTGCCCGCCGTCGATGGCTGGCTGCTGAAAATCTTCGCCCCCCAACGCCTAGATCACACCATTCGCGAACTGGCTGCCAGCCACCTCCCCGCACCGCCGCTACCGGCCCCGGCCAGCCGCGCGGTCATTGCCGAATGCGATGCCAAGCTCGCCCGCTACCAGGCTGTCCTGGACGCGGGAGGTGACCCCGCCACCATTGCCTCCTGGACAAGAACCGTCACAGCCCAGCGCACCGCCGCACTCGCTCACGCCGCTGCCCCGAGAGCGGCCAACGGTGCACAACTGGCCGAAGAAACCATCCAGCAGATCATCCGCGCCCTCGGCGACATGCGCAAACTCATCCGCAGCGCCGACCCGGTCAGGAGAGCCGAGATATACAAGCAACTCGACCTACGGCTGATCTATCATCCCGAGCAGAACCTGGTCCACGCCCAGGCGAACATGGATCCCCGCGAACGTGGGGAAATGGGTAGTGTCCGAGGGGGGACTTGAACCCCCATGCCCTTTTGGGGCACTAGCACCTCAAGCTAGCGCGTCTGCCTATTCCGCCACCCGGACTCAGCTGGCTGTCGACCGTGGCCGAACCAGCCGCATCACGATAGCAAATCACGGCACACCGTGCGAGGCGACAGCGAACCCCGCCGCTCGATGACCGCTCGCAAGCCCCCGACCAGCGAGCCTCCGATCGGAGTGACAGCGGCCGCGACGGCGCCACAGACCGGCGGCAGACAGCGCGCGAACCCGGTGGGACGATGGCCAGATGACGATCACAGCCCAGCAGGAGGTGGCTGGCCTCGCCAGCGACTTGATCAGGATCGACAGCACCAACTCCGGCGACAACTCAGGTCCAGGTGAGCGAGCGGCGGCCGAGCACGTGGCTGAGCTTCTCGCCGAGGTCGGCCTCGAACCCACCTTGCTTGAGTCCAGCCGGAATCGCACCAGCTTGGTCACCAGGATCGAAGGCGCTGACCCGAGCAGGCCGGCGCTGCTGATCCATGGTCACCTCGACGTGGTGCCGGCCGACCCGGCGGACTGGACGAAGCATCCGTTCTGCGGCGAGATCGCCGATGGCTGCGTCTGGGGGCGCGGCGCGGTCGACATGAAGGATATGGACGCGATGATGCTCGCGGTCGTGCGGCAGCGGCTGCGGGAGGGCCGTAAGCCGCCGCGTGACATCGTGCTCGCCTTCTTGGCCGATGAGGAGGCTGGCGGCGACTATGGGGCCAGCTGGCTGGTTGATCACCATCGTGACCTGTTTGATGGCGTGTCTGAGGCGATCGGCGAGGTCGGCGGCTTCAGCACCACCATCGGCGGGCAGCGGCTCTACCTGCTGCAGACGGCCGAGAAGGGCATCGCCTGGATGCGTCTGACCGCTCGCGGTACGGCCGGACACGGCTCGATGCTCCAGCCGGACAACGCGGTGACCGAGCTGGCCGAGGCAATCGCGCGAATCGGGCGGCACGAATGGCCGGTACGCCTGACCCCATCAGTCGAAGCGTTCTTGGAAGCTGCCGCGGCAGCACTCGGCATTAATTTCAGCAGAAATGATCCCGCTGCGGTGCTCGCCAAGATTGGGCCGATCGCCCGCATGATTGGTGCGACGCTGACCAACACGGCCAATCCGTCGATGCTGAACGCCGGCTACAAGGTGAATGTGGTGCCCCAGACCGCCACCGCGCAAGTCGACGGCCGGTTCCTGCCTGGCCTACAGGACGAGTTCTTCGCCGAGTTTGACGAGTTGCTTGGCCCGGGGGTGCGCCGCGAGTTCATCAACAACAAGATCGCGCTTGAGACGACCTTCGACGGCGAGTTGCGCGACGCGATGGTATCGGCGCTGCTTGAGCAGGACCCCGCCGGGACGGTGGTGCCTTATTGCCTGTCTGGTGGCACCGACGCGAAGTCGTTTCAGCCGGCTCGGGATCAGGTGCTTCGGGTTCACTCCGCTGCAGCTGCCACCTGATCTTGACTTCGCTGGGCTGTTCCATGGCGTGGACGAGCGGGTGCCGGTAGCGGCGCTGGAGTTCGGGACTAAGGTACTCGATCGTTTCATCGACTTGTGTTAAGCGCGGAGCTGCGTTTTCGCAGCTAACCGATGAATTGGCCAGGGCGGGCCGCAGCGTGATCACTAAGGATTAGTCAGGACCAGCCGCACTGTTTGGTTGTTTGGCGCGTGACCCAACGGTGCGTAGTGCTATCGTCACGCTTAGTGCGGGGCTGACTACGGGGGCGCACCCCTTCCACTGCGCTCACGGTCCGCGGTCTCGTGCCTAGCCGGATTTCCGACGAGGAGGGTTGCCTGTGCTGCCGGAACAGCTCCAGGGCCCCGGGTGGGCCGTCGCCTGGCACGCGGTGGCGTGCCGGGGCGGCGCTGCGCCTTGCGCCCGGCCTGGCAGTCCGGCTGCTTGATCCTCGTGCCCGGCAGCGGGAAGGGTTCCGCTCCGGCGGCCACGGCTGGCGTGACCGCTGCCAGTCGTGGCCGCTGCGGAAGGGCGGGGAAGTACTGATCAACCACCCACTCATCAACCACTGAGATCCGACCGTACGCGGTCTGGGCCGACGGCTACCTTCCGTCAGTTACAGAAAGTAGCTAAACAAATACAAATTGATATCGGGGGACGAACGAGGAGCAAAGATGGACACCTGGGCGACTCACGCCGTGGCGCACGCCACGCTCACCTCGGGTACCAGCCTGGCCGCGATCCCGGTGATCGGCTCGGCGTCGACGGACGGCTTCGCACTCGGCTTGTCTTGTGCGGGCCTGGCCCTCGCGGCAGTGAACTCACCATGGAGCCCGCGGGGCTTCTGGCGACCATCCGACGCGCTGCAGCACACCGTGCGCTGGAGTCGGTCGCACTTGCGGCGCGGGCAGCATGCGGGCACGGTGCTGGCCGGTGACGATGGCCTCGTCTTCGACCGTCCCGAGGCTTCCAGGCCCTACGCCGACCTGGAGCCGATCGCCGAGCCCGGCATCACCGAGCCGGACCTGACGCCTGACGATGACCGCCAGACTGACCAGTCCCGCCTGCGGCAGCGGGTAAACGTGATGCTGGCGCAACTGCTCGGCGATGACGCCGATGAGCCCGCGGCCGAGCAGGTGACCGGCCAGGAGCGCGACTTCGACACCGAGCGGGAAGGGAGCGAGGCCGCGCCGCCTAGTCCCTACACCCCCAGGCACGCCGCGCCGCCGGTCAGCCTTAGCGCGAAGCTGGCCAACCCCAGGCTGCCCGGATTGGTGAGCAAGTCCTCGCATGCGGGCTGGTGACTTGGCGCCGCCCACGAACTCGGTTCTGACCGGGTTATCCGCCTACTCGGTCCGGACCGAATCCACCTGTGATCAGCGCTGGTCAGGCGAGTACACTGAGCTTGCGTCAGTTGCGCCAGGCGGTCGGGCCCGCTGCCGATGCGGTTCGGGTCGGACGGATGATTTTGCGCCGCAAGGTCGCCGTCCTGCTGCCGTCAGCGAACAGCCGCAGTCGGGCCAGTTCCCAGTCGCCGTACTCGGCGTGATCGGTCAAAATGCGCCGCGCGAGGTCCCTCGACGTGCCGCGCGGCAGGTTGAGTACGAGGTAGGAGTACTCGGCCATCACACTTATTGTGCGCGTCGCGAGCGATGATTCAATCGGCGTTGGGGAATCTGCTACCCAGAAGATGCGTTCGGTGCCACCGATGAGTGATCTGATCGGACTCTTAGAGTCAGTCGGCCGCCTGCGGTAGCCTCCTGGCGTCTAAGAGATGTGAGGTAGAGAAAAGCGTGGCAGCTAAGACTAGTCCGACACCACGGCGCGGCAAGGCCGCCGCAGCCAACGCCGGAGGCAACGGTGCCCGGCGGCTCGTCATCGTGGAGTCGCCTGCCAAGGCGCGCACGATCGCTGGGTATCTCGGTAAGGACTATGTCGTCGAATCGAGCATCGGCCACATCAGGGATATGCCGGGCAGTGCCGCCGATATCCCCGACCGGCTTAAAAAAGAGCCGTGGGCCAGGCTCGGTGTCAACATCGACGCCGATTTCGAACCGTTGTATGTCGTCAACGCTGATAAGCGCCAGCAAGTCAGCAAACTGAAGCAACTGCTCAAGGACGCCGATGAGTTGCTGCTCGCCACTGACGAGGACCGCGAAGGCGAGGCGATCGCCTGGCACCTGGTCGAAGAGCTGAAGCCCAAGATCTCCTACAAGCGGATGGTCTTCCACGAGATCACCCCTGAGGCGATCGCCCGCCGCGATCGCCAGCCCGCGCGATCTGGACAACGGCCGGGTCGAGGCGTACCAGACCCGCCGGGTGCTTGACCGGCTCTATGGCTACGAAGTTTCGCCCGTGCTGTGGAAGAAGGTCATGCCGCAACTGTCGGCCGGCCGGGTGCAGTCGGTGGCGATGCGGCTGGTCGTCGACAGGGAGCGCGAGCGGATCGCGTTCCGCGCCGCTCGGTACTGGGACCTTGAGGCCGAGTTCGCGACCGTCGAGCAAGGCAGCAGGACGCGGACGGAGCTACGCTTCACCGCGACGCTGGTAGCACGTCGACGGGCGGCGGATCGCCCAGGGCCGTGACTTCACCTCGACCGGCGAGCTCAAGACCGCCGCCGACCCGGCCGTGGCCGCGATCCTGCACCTGGACGAGGCGGCCGCCGCCGCGACTTGCCGACCGGCTGCAGGGCGCTGATTTCAGCGTCAAATCGGTCGAACGCAAGCCCTACCGGCGCTCGCCTTACGCGCCGTTCCGTACCACCACGTTGCAGCAGGAAGCCTCACGCAAGCTTGGCTTCTCCGCGAAGTACACGATGTCGGTGGCGCAGCGGCTGTACGAAAACGGCCACATTACTTATATGCGTACCGACTCGGTCACGCTGTCGCAGACCGCGATCAACGCGGCCCGCAACCAGGCCCGCGAGCTCTACGGCGCCGAGTACGTCTCCGGAGCGCCGCGGGTCTACTCAAGCAAGGTCAAGAACGCCCAGGAGGCCCACGAGGCGATCAGGCCCGCCGGGGACACCTTCCGCACCCCCGCCAGCCGCGCGGACTGTCTGGTCGACGAGCTGCGGCTGTATGAGCTGGTGTGGAAGCGCACCGTCGCCTCGCCAGATGAAGGACGCCACCGGCGAGTCGGTCTCGGTCCGAGTCTCCGGCCGGTCAAGCGCCGGCGAAGCAGGCCGAGTTCGGCGCCTCCGGCAAGATCATCACCTTCTACGGCTTCCTCAAGGCGTACGTCGAGGACGTGGACGAGGCCGACGGCACCGACCGGGACGACCGGGAGCGGCGGCTGCCGCCGCTGGCCGAGTCCGACCCGCTGACCGCGCTGCGGCTCGCCGCCGCCGATCACTCCACCAGGCCGCCGGCCCGGTACACCGAGGCTTCGCTGATCAAGGAGCTTGAGGACCGGGACATCGGTCGCCCGTCCACCTACGCGACGATCATCGGCACCATCCTTGACCGCGGCTACGTGTTCAAGAAGGGCACCGCGCTGGTCCCCTCGTTCCTGGCTTTCGCTGTCGTCACCTGCTCGAGCGGCACTTCGCGCAGCTGGTCGACTACGAGTTCACCGCCCGGATGGAGGACGCGCTCGACCAGATCGCGCCGGCGGCGAGGCCGAGCGGGTGCCGTGGCTGCGCCGGTTCTACTTCGGCCCGAGCTGACGGCGAGCAGGGCGTCAACGGCGCGACCCGGCCGCGAGAACGGCCGAAGCGGCGCATACCGGCCGTCGAACGGACCGGGACGGCCTGAAGGACCTGGTCAGCGACATCGGCGATATCGACGCAAGGGACGTCAGCTCCTTCCCGCTGGCCGGCACCGACATCGTGGTCCGGGTCGGCCGCTACGGCCCTTACCTTGAGCAGGACGGCCAGCGGGTCAACGTCCCGGAGGGCATGGCACCCGACGAGCTGACCGCCGAGTACGCCGAGGAGCTTTTCAGCCAGCCAACCGGGGACAAGATCCTCGGCACCGACCCGGAGAGCGGGCTGACGGTGGTAGCGCAGCGCAGGCCGGTTCGGCCCTTATGTGACCGAGGTGCTGGCTGAAGAAGCACCGTCGTCGGCGAAGCCGCGCACGGCGTCGTTGCTGAAGTCCATGGATCTCGACAGCGTGACTCTCGACGACGCGCTACGGCTGCTCACCCTGCCGCGTACCGTCGGCGAGATCGATGGCGAGCCGGTAACAGTGCAAAATGGCAGGTACGGTCCCTACGCCAAGAAGGGCACGGACTCGCGCTCGCTTGAGTCCGACGACCAGCTATTTACCCTGACCCTTGACCAGGCCAAGGAGCTGTTCGCCCAGCCCAAGCAACGGGGCCGGGCGGCTCGGGCGGCAGCGGCGCCGCCGTTGCGCGAACTCGGCGACGACACCGCCAGCGGCAAGCCGATCGTGCTGCGCGAAGGCCGGTTTGGCCCCTACGTGACCGACGGCGAGACGAACGCCTCGCTGCGTAAAGGTGACGCGCCCGAGTCCATCACCTTGCAGCGGGCCATCGAGCTGCTGGCCGATCGGCGCGCGGCCGCGCCGATCACCAAGCGCCGCACCAGCTCGGCCCGGTCGACCTCGACCCGCACTAGCGCCGCCAAGACGAGCGCCAAGACCAGCACCAAAGCCAGTGCGAAGTCAGCTGCCACCAAGAGCGGCGGCGCTAAGTCAAGCGGCGGCCGGACCTCGCGGTCAGCTGCCGCCAAGACCCCAAGCTCAGAGTGATAATAGGAGCGGCGTTCTGTTAGCTACCCTCGGACCAGCCCGCAGTCTCGATAGCCTTGCACAATGAGTCTTAGGTCCCCTTTGGGACAGCACCACGACGGCGTGCTGTCGATCAAGCCGTTCCGGCGGATCTGGATCGCGACTTCCCTGTCCAGCTTGGGGGACTGGCTCAGCCTGCTCGCGCTGTCCGCTCTCGCTTACTCGCTCACCGGAGCTGGCCCGCACACCTCGGGCGGCCTGCCGACCGGCGGTAACGCGACGACCGGTAGCGTCGCGGTCAGCGCCGTCTGGATCACCTCGCTACTGCCCTACCTGCTGTTCGGGCCGCTGGCCGGCGCGGTAGCTGACAAGTTCGACCGCCGGATCAACCTGATCATCGGCGATGTCGTGCGGGCCGTGCTCTACCTGTCGATTCCGATCAACCTGGTCGTCGGCTTCGCGCCGAAGCTGACCTGGCTCTATGTCGCGCAGTTCCTTGCCTGCTGCGCCTCGCTGTTCTGGACGCCGGCCAAGGACGCTTCCATTCCTAACCTGGTCCCGCCGGACAAACTCGGTGAGGCCAACGGCCTCAGCCTGCTCACCACCTACGGCACGGCACCGGTCGCGGCGCTGTTCTTCGTCGTGCTCGGGACGATCAGCCAGCTTCTCGGCCGGGACTTCCCTTACTTCAAGGGCGCGGCGGGCGGTCAGGTCTCGCTTTCGCTGTACTTCAATACCGCGACCTTCGTGATCTCGGCGATCACCGTGTACTCGCTGCACATGCTGCCCAAGCGCAACAGCGGCGAGCGGATCTCGGTGCCGTCGGTGGCCAAGGCGATCTGGGAGGGCTGGCAGTTCGCCGGGCGAAATAGGGCGGTGCGCGGCATCACCATCGGCATGCTTGGCGCGTTCGCCGCGGCTGGCGTGATCGTCGGGCTTGGCTACGGCTACGTGACCAGCACCTTGGACGGCGGAGCGGCCGGCTGGGGGTTCGTCTTCGCGGCGATCTTCCTCGGCCTGGCCGTCGGCATGTCGCCAGCGGTCAAGGTGCTCGGCGATTTCAGCAAGCGCCGGCTATTCGGCGTGGCCATCGCCGTGGCCGGCCTGCCGCTCGCGCTGATCGCGCTGATCCCCAACCTGCCGGTCGTCGTCGTGCTCGTGGTCATACTCGGGATCTGCGCTGGCATCGCCTACGTGACCGGGTACACGATCATCGGCAGTGAGGTCGATGACGACACCAGGGGACGGACCTTCGCGTTCTTGCAATCCGCGTTGCGGGTCGTCATGTTCGCCGTGATCGCCTGTTCTGGACTGCTCGCGTTCGGGTTCTCCGCCGTGGTCAAGGCGATCTCAGGCTCACCCGACATCACTGTCGGGCACCTGCAGTACGCCTCGGTCGGCATCAACTTCGTGCTGCTGCTGGCAGCAGTCGTGGCCGTATTGCTTGGCTGGACGTCCTTCCGGCAGATGGATGACCGGCGGGGCGTGCCGCTGCTGCCTGACTTGATCGGCGCCTTGCGCGGCAAGCCGCTACCCGATCCGCCTGGCGGCGGCGCTGACGCGCACCGGCGGCGACTGGCCGACGCCAACGGCCAAGTCGGTGGCCGGCCACGCGGGCACGGCCTGCTGCTCGCCTTCGAGGGTGGCGAGGGCGCTGGCAAGTCCACTCAGGCTAGGCTGCTCGCCATCTGGTTGCGTGAGAACGGCTACGACGTGCTGGCCACCCATGAGCCTGGCGCTACGAAGATGGGCATGCGGCTGCGGGCACTGCTGCTCGACACGGCGCATACCGGGCTGTCGCCCTGGGCGGAGACGATGATGTACGCGGCGGACCGGGCCGAGCATGTCTCGTCAGTGATCGCGCCAGCGCTGGCGCGCGGCACGATCGTGGTCACCGACAGATACCTTGACTCCTCGCTGGCCTACCAGGGCGGCGGGCGCCAGCTATCCATTTCGGCTATTAAAGAAGTTAATGATCTTGCTACTGGCGGACTGGTGCCTGACCTGACCTTCCTGCTTGACCTGCCGCCGTCCGAGGGTCTTGGCCGCCGGGCCAGGTCAGCCGACCGGCTTGAGGCCGAGCCGAAGGAGTTCCACGACCGGGTCAGGCGTACCTTCCTCGACCTCGCGGATGAGGATCCCAAGCGCTACCTGGTGCTCGACGCCAGCCTGGAGTCGGCCACGATCAGCAGGGCGATCCAGAGCGCGGTGCGCGAGTTGCTGCCTGACCCGGTGCCCGAGCGAGCCGAGGAGATCACCGGCTCGATCCCGGTGGTGCGCGAATGACGGCCAGCCCGATTTTCGCTCAACTGGTCGGTCAGGACCAGGTAGTCAGTCAGCTGCGCACCGCGGTGGAAGCCGGCGGGCTCACTCACGCCTGGCTATTCACCGGGCCGCCAGGTTCTGGTCGCTCGGTCGCCGCCAAGGTGTTCGCCGCGGCGTTGCTCTGCCAGGACCAGGGCTGCGGCCAGTGCCCTTCGTGCCGTCAGGTCGCTGCCGGCAGCCATCCCGACCTGCTGCTCGTCCGTCCCGACGGGCTGTCCTATGGCGTCAAGCAGACCAGGGAGCTGGTGCTCAAGGCGGCAGCGTCGCCGGTGTATGGCGGGTGGCGGATCGTGCTGTTCGAAGACGCCGACCGGGCTACTGAGCAGGCCGCGAACGCACTACTCAAGGCAATCGAAGAGCCGCCGCCGCGCACCATCTGGCTACTGTGCGCGCCGTCGGCGGCTGATCTGCCAACCACGATCAGGTCGCGCTGTCGGCTGATCGTGCTGCGCACCCCGCCAACCGAGGCGGTGGCGGCGATCTTGCGGGCCGAGGGGGTAGCCGACGACCTCGCGCTCGACGCCGCCCGCGCTTCGTTTGGCCACATCGGCCGGGCTCGTCGGCTGGCGACCGACTCGCACACGGCTGAGCGGCGGCGCGAGGTACTGGCCGTGCCGAAGCGGGTGACCGGCCTCGGTCCGGCCCTGTCGGCCGCCGCCGCGCTAGTGCAGGCGGCCGAAGCCGAGGCGACCGCTACCGCCGAGGCGCTGGACGGGCCGGAGAAGGAAGCGCTCAAGCGAGCCTTCGGCGAGGGCTCGACCGGCAAGGGCGTCGCCACCGCCGTGCGCGGTGCCGCCGGTGCGCTCAAGGAGCTAGAGGATCGACAGAAATCACGCGCGACCAGGCTGAAGCGCGACGCGCTCGATTTGGCGCTGATCGACCTGGCTGGTTTTTACCGTGATGTGCTCGCCGTCCAAGTTGGTGCCGGCGTCGAATTGGCTAACGCCAGCCGTGAACCGGACCTGCGCGCCATTGCCGACGCCAGCAGCGCAGGCACTACGGTTCGCCGTATCGAGGCGATCATGACCTGCCGAGAGCGTCTCGCCGCCAGCGTCGCCCCGCTGCTCGCCGTCGAAGAGCTCACGCTCGCACTCGCCGCGCGCCGTTAATCGGTCAGCGAGCAACCCGTCTCGCGTTCGTCACCGGCAGCGATGGTGCGTGGGGCAGCGGCACTAGCCCGTGGACTGCGCAGGGGAGTAAATAGTGGCAGTCCTAGGGTGCCCGAGCTCGCTACCTGGCCGTAGCCTCTAAGGGTGGGCATGATGATGGCGGTGAGCTTCAAGCGGGCCGGCCGCCTGCATTACCTGGATCCCGGCGACTGGCGGCCGGCCGTCGGCGACAAGGTGCTCGTGCCCACCGACACTGGCCCCGAAGTGGCCGAATGCATCTGGGCACCGCAGTGGATCGATGACGACATCGACGGCCTGCCAACGTGTGAGGGCCTTGCGACCGAAGCTGACCTGGCGCGCGATGAGTCGATCAGGGCCAAGCGGGCGCAGGCCCGCCTGGTGGCCAAGAGGCTGGTCAGGGAGCACGGCCTGGCAATGAAGGTGGTCGGTGTCGACTACGTGTTCGCGACCGGCTCGTACGTGATCTACTTCGGTGCGCCGGATCGGGTCGACTTCCGTGCGCTGGCCAAGGACCTGACGACCACGCTGCGGTCCAAGGTCGAGCTGCGTCAGATAGGCCCCCGCGAGGAGGCCAAGCTGCAAGGCGGGATCGGGCCGTGCGGGCGGGACCTGTGCTGCGCTACGTTCCTCAAGGAGTTCGAGCCGGTTTCCATCAGGATGGCTAAGGAGCAAGATCTCCCTGTCAACCCGATGCGCATCGCCGGTGCCTGCGGTCGGCTGATGTGCTGCCTGAAATACGAGCATCCGCTGTACGTCAACTTCAAGGAGCGGGCACCTGCACTCGGCTCGGCTGTGGAGTCGCCGGCAGGCGCTGGCACCGTCGTCGGGTATAGCGTTCCGGCTGATGAAGTGATCGTGAAGGTGGCCGAGACCGGCCAGCGCTGCGCCTGCCCGGCAGCTAGCGTCTGCGGATCTCGCCAGGAGTACGAAGCTATGCATAGCCGGGCGCGCGAACAGCCCGGCGACCGGTAGACTCTCTCCGCTGCCGTCTTAGACGGCACGCCGCCTTAGCTCAGTCGGCAGAGCGGTTCACTCGTAATGAACAGGTCATCGGTTCGATTCCGATAGGCGGCTCTATTTATGCAGCTAAGCTGCTGATTATCGCTAATACGTTTGAGTTTCGACTATTTCGTGGAACGGTTCGTGGAACGTGAGTGCGTGCGCGATGGCCGAGATCTACATCGCAGATCGTCGCTGAGAGTACGGAGGTTCTACCGCCCGTGCCGCTGGCAGGTGATGTTGGCGTCGCGTGTCGCGTTGTACTGGTCATTGGGGTGCCTGGTCTGTTTCAAGGGCCTCGGCGAGGCCGGGGACCGAGAGCAGTTCGCCGACAGCGGCGAGTTGCGCGGCCAGGTCGGGGGGCATCTGATGGCCGATCTTGATGACGCGCTGGATCTCCCGGAGGAGTTTCAGGCGGTCCTCAAGCTTTTCCGTGGCGTTGGTCACCTTCCGGTAGGCCTCGGTTACCTTCAGATGTATCGCGGAGATCTGCTCCACATTGGGCTCGAACTCGGCTGCTAGCTTGGTGACCCGTGCGAGGGCTTCTTCGGTATCCGCAATCTCCTGATCAACGTCCGAGAGTTTCATGGCGGCTGGTATCAGCAGTTGGGTGATTGGTACCTCGAAGATCGCTGCCAGGACGACGGCCTCGTTGACCCTCAGGGGCCGGGTCGCGCTCTCGGTTCGGCCGACTGTTGTCTGATGCCAGTCATAACCTGAGGCAGTCATGCGCCGCGCGACGGCTTCCTGTGACCAGCCGCGGTCGGTACGGAGTCGTTTCAGCGCGCTGGAGCATGTCCTTGCTGTACGTGGTCTCGATGTTGTCGAGACAGAGTTTGGCAAGGCGCTCGGTAAGGGGCTGTATGAGTTCAGGTTGCGCTGGACGGCGAAGGAGGTGGCAGAGAAGGTCGGCGCGGTTCTAGCAGAGACTCCCTCGGAGTCCGAGAGCATCTTGCTCCGCGTATTCTTCTGCACGGCAGGACGGAAGATTGTCTTGCTGCTGAGCGGCTATGACAAGGGCGCTGACGCAAGCGGCCGCCGTCAGGATGCGGAGATCGCACGTGCCCGGAAGTACCTCAAGGCGTGGCTGGAGGCGGAGAAGAAGGCCAAAGCTACCCGTCGTCGTAACGGTTGAGAACTTCGGAGGCCAGGGATGATGTCGACACCGCTATGTGTTAAAGCACATAATGAGAGTCTCACTGACCTGCAGAGGAGGACGGCCGTGGGAACGAAGTTCAGCGATTACCTGGCCGAGTCCAAGGCCGGAGACACCGAGCAGGACCGAGCGCTGCGAGAGGCATTCGCTGCGAGCATCACTCTCGGGCTCCAGTTCCGGGACGCTCGCGCGGCGCAGGGGCTAACGCAGGCAGAGTTGTCAGCCCGAAGCGGGATTCCGCAAGCTGACATCAGCCGGATTGAGCGTGGAGCAGGCAACCCGACGGAGAGCACATTGCACCGGCTGGCGTCTGTGCTCAGCCAGCGCTTGGAACTGGTCGCGATGCCCAGACCGAATGTGTCCGTAGCGCTGAGTGCTGGACGCTGAGCAGGTCCACTAGCCTGCGTCGTTGTGGCCCCACTGCTTCAGGCGGGGAATACGTGTCGCTCCACTGCGACTGGCGGCAGACGTATGGCCAGGGACCTGGCACCTGGGGGCTTGCCGCTCGGCTTCCGGCGCGATGGCGGCCGGGAATAGCCCGTCCATGACTGAGGCGCCAGTTTGGATGACCGGCCGGAGTTGGTGACGGTACACGGTCTCGGTCGTGCGGCTGCTGGCGGTGTTTCTCGCAATGAACAGGTTATCGGTTCGATTCCGATAGGCGGCTCCAGGTAGTGAGCGTACTTCGAAAATCTTGCCGGTTCGGCTTTATCCTTTTCGTGGATCGGGTCGGCGAACGGTTCGAATGCAGGCGCGCGTCGACCAGGGGCCCCGCGCAGTGCCTCGATGAGCCGGGCGATGCGGGCGACTTGGTTATCGGCACGGTACCCTGGCCGCCGAAGTACCCGGCAGGGCGCCGAGGTGGATGGACCGCCAGCGCAGTCCCAAAGGACGTAACCAGTGATGCTCAGGCTCTGCTCGTTTGTGCTGCGACGGCGTCGTCTTATCGGCCTGATCTGGCTCATTGCCCTGCTTGCTGGCAGTTACGCCGCCGCTAACCTCAGCGGCAGGCTCAGCCAGAATTTTGAGATACCGGGGACCCGTAGCGATACGGCCGACTTGGCGATCGCCGCCGCCTATCACAGCGGGGGGTCACAGACTCCGCTGGTGGTCGTGGTCCGGCTGCCAGCCGGCGACACCGTCAGCCAGCCGCCGATCCGGTCGGGGCTGCTGGCCGGGTTCGGCGCCGCGGCCGGCGCGGCCGGAGTACATGGCGGGGCGGGCCGGGTTGTCAGTTATGCCAGCACCGGGGATAAGGGCTTCGCCAGCACCGACGGGCGGACCACGTTCGGCCTCATCTTCACGCCGGAGACAGCGAACTCGGCGCAACTACCCGTGACCGATACTGCCGCCATCCGGCGCGCGCTGGAATCCCGGCTGCCGGTCGGGACCGACGTGCAGGTGACCGGCATTACCCAGCTCACCGATACCGGCGGTGGCTCGAGTGCGGGCTCGGAGGTCGCGAGCGAGATCCTGATCGGCTCGCTTGGGGCGCTCGCGGTGCTGGCATTCGTGTTCGCCTCATTCCTGGCGATAGTGCCGCTGCTGATCGCGGCCGTCTCGATCACGACCGCGTTCCTGGCCATTTTGGGCCTGACCTACCTGACTGGCATAAGCTTCATCGTCCAGTTCCTGGTCGGGCTCATCGGCCTTGGCGTCGCGATCGATTACTCCCTGCTGTTCATCACCCGATGGCGCGAGGAGACGGCGCGCGGACTAGACAACCGGCAGGCGATCGAGCAGACGATGGCGACCGCCGGACGGTCCATCGTGTTCAGCGGAGTCACGGTCGCGCTCGGGCTGCTTGTGCTGGTCGTGTTGCCGATTCCGTTCATTCGCAGCGTTGGTTTCGGCGGGCTGCTGATCCCTCTCATCAGCGTGGCCGCGACGATCACGCTCGTGCCTGCCTTGCTCGCGGGTCCTGGCAGGCGGCTCGACTGGCCACGGCTCAGGCACGAGAACAAGCCAGCCAGCGGCTGGACCAGATGGGCCACCCTGGTCGTACGACGGCGCTGGGCCGCCGCTGCCGCCGGGCTCGCTATCTTGTTCCTGCTCGGAGCTGCCGCGCTCAACCTGCGGGTAGGCGACGTCAGTACCAACTCACTGTCACAGCGCGGGCCGGCCCGCCAGGGAGTGGTGCTGCTGGAGCAGGCTCGGATCCCCGTCGGCGTACTCGCGCCGATCGAGGTCCTGATCCCGGCGGGAGTCAGCCCCGCCAAGGTGACAGCGGCGGCGTCCGGTGTCGGCGGCGTCAGGACGGCCGTAGCGCCCGCTGGTCCGTCCTGGCGGCGGGATGGCACCGCGATGGCTGTCGTACTGCCGGTCGCCGATGGCTCCAGCCCAGCCGGTCAGGCAACGGCGACGGCGGTGCGCAGCGCCCTCGACACGGCGGCGCCGGGTGCGCTGGTCGGTGGTTACACCCCCGGCCTGGTCGATCAGGTCAGGGCGCTGTACGGGGACTTTCCTTACGTGCTGGCCGGGCTCGTGCTGGTCACATTCATCCTGCTGGCCCGGGCGTTCAGGTCGCTGGTCCTAGCGCTGAAGGCGGTACTCGCCAACTTGCTGTCGGTCGCGGCCGTCTACGGAGTCCTCGTGCTTGTCTGGCAGGACGGGCACGGGACGCAGGCCATCTGGGGGCTGCCAGGAACAGGTGCCATCACGTCGTGGATACCGTTGTTCGTGTTCGCGTTCGTTTACGGCCTGTCCATGGACTACGAGGTCTTCATCCTGACCAGGATGCGCGAGGAGTATGACGCCACCGGATCGACCAGCCAGGCGGTCATCACCGCGATCGGCCGGACGGGCCGCCTGGTCACGTCCGCTGCGCTCATCCTGTTCCTCGCCATGGCCGCGTTGGCCAGCGCGCCGATCACGTTCCTCAAGGTGTTCGCAACCGGGGTCGGAGTTGGCATCCTGCTAGATGCGACCGTCGTACGCTCCCTGCTCGTACCTGCCGTGGTGGCAGTGCTTGACAGGTGGAACTGGTGGCTGCCGGCCTGGGCGGCGCGGATCCTGCGAGTACCTGCCGCGCCCTTGCCAGTCCGGTCGACTGAGCTGCGGCAGCCGACGAACTAATAACTGCCAGTTATCGCAGTCAACTCCGCGCAGCACGTCCAGCGCTTCTTGCCGGGATTACTTCAGCTGGTTCCTCGACTCAAGTAGGGCGTTGCGTACCTCTTTGAAAGCATCTTCAAGACCGGTGCGAAGCGTGTCAGCAACGTTCGATGCCGTCGATGCCGTGGCCTCGAACTGCCGCTTGGCGTCGGTCCATTTGCTGCGCAGCTGGTCCATTTGCACGGTCAGCTTGTCGCTGACGTCGGCCGCGCCGAGGTGCACCTGGACCTCCAGGTCCTCAAGCCGCCCCTGCCACTGATCGATTTGGGCCTTGATTAGCTGCTTGTGCAGCTCGGTTTGCCTGGCCTGAAGCTTGCTGATCTGGTCTTCGAGCTCTGCCATGTGTTCTTCTGCCGTCATAAATCGACTGTCGCACCCGGCTGTGCTGACCGACCAGGGGCCAAGGTCCCGCTGTGGTCGGGCAATTTGGCCTCGGCTGACCGGCCGCTGGCCACCCCAAGCCGACGGCTGATCGCTGGCTGGTCGATTATGAGGGCCAGGGCGATGACCGTCCCGGTGCCGACGGCAGCACCGCCAATCGTGTCGGTGAAGTAATGCCACTGCAGACCGATCACGGCTAGAGCGACTCCGCAGGCGATCACTTCAGCGATGACCACGATCAGGCGACGGATCCACCGGGTGCCGATCGGCTGCGGCGAGATCACTAGCAGCAGCGTGAGCATCGCGGTCATCGCGAGAATGGCCGCGACGTGCCCGCTCGGATAGGCCGGATCGCCATGCACGGTGCGATGCACCAGTGGCTTGATTACCGCGTCGTTGAGCGCCGAGGTGGTCGGCACGGCGGCGGCAGCCAGCACCGCGCCGTTGCGGCGACCGGTCAGCCAGCAAGTCACGACCATGATCAAGCTCACTGAGCCGGCTGGGACGACAGTAGCGGGGGCGGCAAACCAGAGCAGTAGCTGGTCATGATGGCCAAGCCGGAGAATTAGCCAAGAATCAATCACGTGATCGAGCCAGTCCGCATGGGACTGATGCGAGAACAGCACGCCGAGCGCCGCGACTAGGAGTGCGCAGCCGCCGAGCAGCCCAAGTGCCCGCGGCCTGATGGCCTGGGCCAGGAGTGGTGGAGCAGGCTGTGACTGCATCCCATCACCCTACGTGTCGGAATCTGAGCTGCGCGTCCCATCGCCTTGAGGATTCGGTCTAGCATGGGGCGGTTCGTCGTATTGCCTGACCTTCCCCCCGCCGAATTCATCGAAGGATTTTTGGTATGCAATCAGAAATAATCGGGACAACTATGCCCGTACTCCAAGTCAGGCTTGAGCGCGGCGAGTCGGTGAATACACCGCATGGCGACTTGGTCTGGATGAGCAAGGGCGTGCACATGTCGCAAACGGCGCGCGCGGGCGGCGGCGGGCTGATACGCGGCATTAAACGGATGATCGGCGGTGGCGGCCTGTTCGTCACCAAGTACGAAGGCCCCGGCCAGGTAGTGTTCGCATCCAAGCTGCCCGGGCAGATCGTGCCGGTCGAGATTGGCCGTGGTGACTCCTATCTCGTGCACAAGCACGGCTGGCTGGCGAGCACGCACGACGTCCGGCTCAGCGCGGGCCTGCAGCACAGCATCACCGGCGGGCTGTTCGGCGGGGACGGTTTCATCCTGCAGAAACTCGACGGCGAAGGCACCGCGTGGATCGAGGTCGGCGGCGAGCTGATGTACTACGAGCTGCCGAAGGGCGAGGTCATGCTGGTCCATCCGGGCCATATCGGCATGTTCTCCGGATCAGTCAAGTTCTCAATCACCAGGATGAAAGGTATCGCCAACATGCTCTTCGGCCATGATGGCTTGCTCTTGGCCGAGCTGACTGGCCCCGGCCAGGTTTGGCTGCAGTCCATGCCGGTGCCAGTACTCGCGACGACGCTGACTCCGTACGTCGTCGAGGCCATCGACGAATCTCAGAACCAGAGCTGATCGACGGTGCCCGGCAATGGACTAAACGAGTCTGTATAGCCAGGTTTATGGTCGAATCGGAGGCCGCCCCCAGGGAAGCACCCCTGGTGGGCGGCTTCTGATTTGTTCTCGACCGGATGGCAACCTAGCCGCTGTCTCATGCGTCCTATCGGTGAATGCGGGACTAATTGAGCGAGCTAGCCGGTAATGTGAAATCGCCGACTAACCCGTTTCCTAGTAGACCGCTAAACAATCGAATTACCAATCAGGTTTACGTTATGCCATTCTGGTCGATTTCGGGAGACGGAGACGACGTCGTGGCCAGTATCGCGGAACAAGCCCCCGAGACTTCGCGACCGAGTACCGCCTCATCTGGGCCTGCCAGCCAGGCCAGGATCCCTCGCTGGGCCAGCATCGCGATCTGGTCGACCGGTGCGCTCGTGCCGTTTGCCCTACTGCTCAGAATCTCGCTGCGCGGGTTGCTGAACTCCGACGGTGCGACCAACGCCTTGCAGGCCTTTGACATGTTGCATGGCAATCTGCTGCTGCATAACTGGACGCTCGACGACGCCACCTACTACACATTCGAGCTCCCGCTGTTCGTACTTACTGAGGCAGTGCGCGGTCTGCACACGATGGACATTCACGTGGTGGGCGCGCTGACCTACCTGATCGTGGTGGGCTTCGCGGTGACGCTGGCGCGCCGGGGCAGCAGTGGGATGGCGGCGGTCACTCGGTGCGCCGTTGCGCTCGCGGTGCTGACCGTGCCGTTGATCATGGCGCTCGGAGTCGCGCTCTTGGTGGAGATACCGAACCACATCGGTACTTCGGTTTTCTTGCTCGGCACCTTCCTGCTCGTGGATCGCGCGCCGAACCGGTGGTTTACCGCGCCATTGATCACAGTGATCCTGGCGGCTGGGCAACTCGGCGACGTCACCGTGCGCTATATCGCCGTCCCAGCCATCGTGGTGGTGTGTGGCTATCGGCTGCTGGCCTCCCGCAAGCCCCTCGGCAATCCCGCCGTCCCCCTCGGCGACGACAGCGTCGTCGCCCTGATGCTGTCAGGTGAGCAGCGGGGGGACGACGCTGCTGTTGAGCTCGCCAGCGCCGACGCCGCCATCGGACTTGCGGCGATCGGCTCGGTGCCGCTAGAGATCCTGGTCAGAGCGGCGATAGTGCACCTTGGCGGATTCGCGATGATCGCGCCGCGCGCGGACCTCGCGCCAGCCGGGCTCTGGCCGACGCATGCCGGCCGGGCGGTGGTGGCGACCGCCGGCCTCTATGGCTTCGCGGGATTCCCTGCCCAAACTCTTGCCTTCGTCGCCAGCTGCTTCGGGCTGGTCTGCGTCGCCGCGGCTATCTTCGGATTAACGCGGGTGATCTGGACCTGGCGGATCGCAAGCCGGGCCGATCAGTTGCTGGCCGTAGCGATCGTCATCTTCATCGCCGTCTACACCGTCTCCACTTACGGCGCTCAGCGTGAATTGCTGCCAGTGCTGCCTTGTGGCGCGGTGCTGGCGGCCCGCGCCTGCGTGCCCGCCCGGATTGCCGCCACCAGGTGGGCACGGACGGCGCTGGCCACCGCTGTCGTGGCTGTCCTGCTGCCGCTCGGCATCGCGGCTGTGCGTCCGCCGGTGCCGCCGGAGGTCGCGCCGCTCACGACCTGGCTGCATGCTCGCGGCCTAAGCTACGGGATAGGGCCGTTCTGGATCGCGTCCTCGATTAGCGTGCAGTCAAGCGATGCCGTCCGGGTGCCGCCGGTGACCGCGCCCTGGCAACTGTTTCCGTTCGCCGCGCCGACCAGGGCGACGAAGTACAGCTGGTATAACGCGTCGGCGCACGACGCGACCTTCTTGATCGCCGGCTACGCCCCCGCGCGCGCCAATGTGGCTGTCGCCATCAGGTACTTCGGCCGGCCGCAGGCGAGGTATGCCATAGCTGGCTACGAAGTGCTGATATACCGGCGGAATCTGCTCGTGCCCGTCGCTGACCAGACGCTGGCGGAGCGGGCGTTCGGTGCCAACCCGCACGTGCATAGCAAGGGCGGAGGTCGGCGTCAACGACGAGCCAACCTCCGCCCTAAGCTCTGAGCGGTACCTAAGCTGAGCGAACCGGCACAGCTAGGTCTACCCGATAACAGCCATAAGTTGGCGATACCGTCGTACTGTCCGTTTCGGACGCCACCGATGAAGTCCCGCCACTCGCCTGGGGTGAAGCGAAGTACCGGGCCTGTTGTGTCCTTACTGTCACGGACGCCGATGTGGCCGCCCGGCAGGTTGGCTACCTCAACGCAGTTGCTGTTAGCAAAACTGAAGGAACTCTTGGTCCATTGCAAATCTGGACCGGGCCTTCCCTGATGGCCGTCGCGCGTAAGTTCGCTCACGTCCTTACCTCGCTGAATGTCGTGTGGTTAATTGGCTGAATCTTGCGAAAACGCGGGGGTACTCTATCAGCTACTTAGCGAACTCGCTGGGCATCTGACCAATACGACTCGGCTGTTTCGAGTATGAGCGCTCTGGACGCGGCGGGGTCGAGCGAGGCGCCCACGAGCATTTGGAATGCGATCCTATGCAAATAGGTTTCCCGCTCGCCCTCAACAGAAAAGTCACTTTTCAGGTGTTCGGCACTCACCACATCTTGCAGTATGGCGTCACTATCAGGCCCAAAGCGGAATATGACGAAGGATTCTCCGAATACCGTATGCTGGGCAGCGAGCGGCAGGATGCGCATGGTGACATTAGGCCGCTCGGCATCGTGGACCAGTCTCTTGAGCTGCTCATACATGATCGCGTCCGATCCAACGCGACGCCTTAGTATCGACTCGTCAAGCACGACGGACAATTGGATAGCCGGATCGCGATCCAGCGCGCGCTGCCGCTGCATGCGGACTTTGACTAGCCGTTCAATCAATCCTGGTGCGATCGGCTCCACCTGGTTGTAACTACCGATGATGTGCCGTGCATAGGCTTCAGTTTGTAAAAGGCCAGCGACAGCTTCCACGTGCCAGATGTCGATCGAACTGGCTTCATGTTCAAGACCGATGAACTGCTGATAATCCGGAGAAAGAAAGTCCGCGTATTCTTCCCACCATCCCTTTTGGGAGGCATCTTTAGCGAGAGTGAGCAGTAGCGCCCGGCGCGAACCGCTTATGTCGTAGTAGTCGAGCAGCTTCTCGACCTCACGTAGCTTCAGGCCGGTCCTAGCCAGCTCGTACCTGCTGATCTTGGAAGGCGACCAGCGAAGCGCGGCGGCGACCACGTCACCGCTCTTGCCTTTGCTCTCCCTGATCGCCCGAAGTTCTGCGGCTAGTCGGCGGCGCCGCACCGTGGGGCTTCCTGGTGTGGTCATCCGGCGTCCCTTCTCTCCAGCTCCGGCGGGAGGAGCCAGCGTGACGGTGGCTGTGAGCCTCACGGTCAGCTTGAGCCAAATGTGTCACATAACTGCTATATACAACATTGTAATAAGAATTTCACTGCACCTCACCGTGAGATCGTCGCGCTGATTTTGACCCACCGAAGGTGAGCCCAAACCCGAGACGGCACCAGTCGCCGGAGTTGCGTGCCTTGTGAAAGGTGAGGCACCCGTAGCGCGAGCAGCCGTGGCGGCCGAACGGCCGGCGCTCGGCCTGCGGCGAGCCTTCTGGGGCGTCAGCCGAGTGCGGGCCTGCGGGCGAGTGCGGGCCTGCGGGCGTGCGGGTCTTTGGGCGCGGGCCTGCGGGCGCGGGCCTGCGGGCCCGGGCCTGCGGGCGTGCGGGGTCTTTGGGTGCAGGCCTGCGGGCGCGCGGGGTCTGCGGGTGCGGTGCTGCGGGTGGGTCGGCCGACTTTGCGCCCAACCCTAAGCCGGTCGGCTCAGGGTTGCGGTCGTCGGCGGTGGCGGAGCTAACTGGCCACTACTCTCAGGTCATCCGGACTCACATGTGGTAATAAATGTTCGGCGCTTGGCTAGGAGCGGCTGCCTGCGCGTGGACACTTGGCGTGCTCACGGTGGCGGCGGCTATTGCCGAGCCAGCGAGAGCCGATCCGGCCACGCCGAACGCTAGGATTGCGGGAATGATGATTGCTCGCCCTACGCGCATGATTCCTCCAAGGCGATTCCCGAGGTCAGCAGCCAGGTTTCCCTGGTCTGGCTGGCCAGCTCGGCGCATTTAGGTCATGCGCAGGTATTCCCCAGCTAGCGCCATTTTTATGCGTCTTGGCCGGGCATTATCTAGAATTTTCTGAATATTGAAACAGGCAATTAAATTGCCGTTGAATGATTGCCGGAAATATTCATGACTTGATGCGGGGAAAGGTGAGCGGATTCATGCGGTGCAAGCTGTCGTGCAACTTTCAGTGCGCGTCGTGGCGCCGTTGCGGTACACTCTTGCAGGCAAAAGAGGTAATTTGTGTGGATGATTTACCCGAAAGCATCACTTGTTTCCGTAATGTTCTAGCAGTAAAGTTGCGACTGTGCCCACCGTGACTACGGGCGGCGCGCTCGTCGGCCGCGATCTTGAGCTGACTAGGCTCGCCGGACTCGTGGATGACGTCGTATCCGGGCACGGCGGCGTGGTGCTCATCGAGGGCGAGCCCGGCATCGGCAAGTCCGCGCTTGTTCGCGCGGCGTTGGCAACGGCACTGACCGATGTGACTGCGGCTGACTGCCAGGTGTTCTGGGGCGCTGGCGATGAACTCGGCCAGGCTTTACCGCTACTGCCCTTGCTCGAAGCACTGAAGGTACGCGAGCCTTCGGAGAATCCGCGGCGCAATTCGATCGTCAGGCTGCTGCGCGGCGAGCTGGCGGCGGATCGTAGCGCCGATGTATCCGCTGCGCTGGCCGAGCAGCTGCTGGCGCTGGTCACCGAGCTGGCCGCGATTAACCCGACCGTTCTGGTCATCGACGACCTGCAGTGGGCCGATCATGCCAGCATTCTCCTCTGGGGCCGGTTGGCCCGGCTGGTCAGGCAGATGCCGCTGCTCCTGATCGGCATGATGCGACCCGTGCCGTTGCGCGACGAGTTGCTCGCGCTGCGCCGGTTGGTCGGTGACGCATCCAGGATTCAGCTTGGCGGTCTGGCCAGCTCTGCGGTAGCCCAGCTAGTCGCCGCCTTGGTGACTGGCCAGCCGGACAACAACCTGCTTAGGCTCGCTGATGGTGCCGGCGGCAATCCGTTGTACATCACCGAGTTGGTGGGCGCGCTGACCCGCAGTTCGCGTGTGATCATCACCGAGTCTGGTGCCGTTGAACTGACGAGCGGCCCGGCACCGAGTTCGCTCTCGGCCGCCATCGCCGACCGGCTTGGCTTCGTCTCAGGGCCGGTCCGGGAGATGCTCAGGGCGGCGGCGTTGCTCGGAGTCGACTTCGCGGTACCTGATCTGGCGATCGTGCTTGGCCGTAACGTCGCCGACCTAGTGCCAGCGGTCGCCGAGGCCAGTGCTGCTGGGGTGCTCGCCGAGTCAGGGATTGGGCTCGGCTTCCGGCACCCGATGATCAGGGCCGCACTTTATGACGAGATGCCATTGCCAGTTCGCGCGGCCTGGCACCGGGATGCGGGGCGAGCGCTGGCTGAGGCCGGAGCGCCAGCCGACCGGGTCGCCAGGCAACTGCTGTGGGCCGTGGGCGGGACGAGCCAGGCCACCGACTCTGTCGCCGCCGGACCCGTGCGCGCGACCGGCTCCCGGTCCCGGCCCGAGCCGATGGATGACTGGATACTCGGCTGGCTGGCCAGGACTTCAGAATTGCTGGTTGGCCAGGCACCGACGGTCGCGGTCGAGCTGCTCAGGTATGCGGTCAGCAGCAGTCTGCGGGGCTCTGACCTGTATGACAGCCTTGTCGCCCGGCTAGCAGACGCGCTCTACCGGGTCGGTGAGTGGCCTGAAGCTGAGCAGGTCGCCGGCACCGCGCTGTTCCATACCGTCGACCCGGATCTCCTGGTAGACCTGCATTGGATCCTGGCGCAATGCAGCATGCGGCTCGGCCGGTCCGCTGAGTCCTTGGCCAGGCTTGACCAGGCGCTCGAGTCGCCTGGCATCTCGGCACGGCACCGGGCCAGGCTGCTGGTCCTTGCCGCCAGGACGCACAGCAACCTGGGCGAGGTAGAAAAGGCCGGCCGAGTCGCGGCGGATGCGCTCGCGGTGGCATCAGAAGCCGATGACAACTGGGCAATGGGCTGGGCACTGCACGTGCTCACCATTGTCACCGCGGTGCAAGGCCAGATGACCGATGCGCTGCCGCTCTTCGATCGCGCACTGACCGTGACTCAGGGCGACCATGCCCTGACTGATCTGCGGATCTTGCTGCAGATCAACAAGGCAGTCACGCTGGGTCACTTGGATCGGTACGACGAGGCGATTACCGTCGCCAGGCAAGCCAGGGACCTGGCGGACCAATGCGGCACGGTCGTGCGGCTGGCGCAAGCCCGTAGCGCGCTCGGGTCGATGCTGTTTGACACTGGCCAGTGGGCCGATGCGCTGGCCCAGGTCGAGTTCTTGCAAGAGGACATAAAGGAGCCGGCCGCCGTCTGCTGCGATTTCGGCACCGCTGCGGTGATCTTGTTCCATCGTGGTGAGACCGAGGCGGCGCAGCAGTACCTCGCCGCCGTCGCCCCCTACGCCGAGCGGATCGGCAACCGGGTCGTCGGCCCGCTTGCCCTTGCTCGCAGCCTGGATTACGAACTCAACGACGCGCCGCGTGACGCACTGAGCGTGCTGACCGCCGTGTTCGCCGACAACGCCGAAGAGCTCGATGAGATCGAGGATCTGCTTGCCGACGCGGTTCGGCTGGCCGTCGGACTCGGTGACCTGACCACCGCCCGCGATCTTGGCGGCCACGCAAGCGCACTCGCGGCCGGGTCGGAGATCCCGCACCGGCAGGCGAACGGGCTGTTCTGCGGCGGCCTGCTCGACCAGGATCCAGCCCGCCTGCTGACGGCCGCCGATCGCTACCGCGCGGCGGGCAGACCGCTGCTCAGCGCTAAGGCGTTCGAGGAGGCCGCAGTGGCCTTCCTCGCGGCTGACGACCGGGCGGCAGCGCGGGAGGCTTTCACTCAGGCGGCGGAGACCTACGGTTCCCTTGGCGCGGTAGCCGATGCCGCGCGGCTGCAGGCAAGATTCCGCCCGCACGGCATTCGCCGCGGGCCGCGATCCAAACACCGCCAGGCGAGCAGCGGATGGGACAGCCTCACGCCGACCGAGATCAAGGTCGCGACTCTGGTGGAAGGCGGGCTTACCAACCCCGAGATCGCGGCCAAGCTCTTCTTGTCGCCAAGGACGGTTGGTACTCACGTCTCGCATATCTTGAAGAAGCTCGACGTGCACTCGCGGACGGAGATCGCCCGCGAGGCAGCGCTGCGTGCCGTCGGGTCCAAGTAACCGCTACCTGATCCGGTGTCGGCTATGGGCCAGGATCCGGTCGTGGCCACCGTCTAGATCTGGCTGGAAGGCGAGCATAAAGTAGACGGCCTTGCCGGCCGAGGTCCGGTACCAGCCCCAGTCCGTGGCCAGGCTGGATACCAACATCAGGCCCCGGCCAGCTTCGGCTTCTACCGGCGCGTCGATCGGCACTGGAATGGACGGCGACGTGTCGTGCACATCCACCCGCAATTGACCCCAGGTGCAGCTAATGACGAGCATGACGGACTCGCCGGTCTCATGCTTGATCGCATTGGTGACGAGCTCGCTGGTGAGCAAAGCTGCCACCGGAGATTCAACCGGAACGTCCCAGGCGTAGATGTACGCCTGGACCTGGCTGCGGGCCTCTGCCGCAGCCAGCGGTCCAGAAGGTAGTGAAATACGGCGAGGGCGTTCTAGTGCCGGACGGATCGGCGCCATCGTTTCCATCTTGAATTCCTTGCCGGGACCTCAGGTGGCCCGTCTGGGGGAGCGCAAGTCAGCCTGCGCGGCCAGTCCGTGGCAGACCCGCTCAAACTAGCGGTGCGGATCTTGCCAGAGGTTGCACTACAAATGCTGCTGAAACTTGCATGCGGAGACATCGGTCGAGTGACGGATATTTGAAGCGCACCGTGGCGAACTGGCAATTATCTGGCCGGGCAACCCGCTGCAGTGCGGCGCGGCCGCTTCCGGGGCTTCACGACAATCCTGGCCGGGCGACCCGAATCCAGGCCGGGCGACCCGGATTGCCGGATTTGCCCGGCGTAGGGTCCAGGAGCTGGCCTGCGGACCCGCGCCTCGGCGCCGAGGACATCTGCGCCGAACTCGTCGGTACTGGCTCTTGTGTTCGTCTTGCGCTTGAAGATCACCTAAGAACTACCTTGCCGGTGAAGGCGCCGGATGAGATTTGTGACTCCTCGGCTACACAGAGATAACGTTGCGCTATAGTCGGTAGGCAATCTCATGGTTCACTAGTGTTGGTAGCCAATTCTGACTAGACAATTGTGTCTTGTTGTGCTGGTCTATACAGACGCTAGCCTCCGGATGCCTAATAAACCCAGCGGAGAACTACGCCCATGGGCGAGGAGAAGTGGACTCGACGCGAGCCAGGCAGTATCAGCGGCTCGTTCGTACCTCCGCCTGCGGCGGCAGACGACCCGCAGCCAAGTGCGCCTGGGCTGCCCAGGCGGCAGCCGAAAACTCACTTCGTTAAGCCGGACGCCGCCGATCATGATCCTGCCGCCAGCCTCGCCGGCAATGCTGACACCTCGGGTAGCGCGGTTCAGGCCAGGTCGATCACAGCAACCGGAGCTGCGTCGGCTACCGGTTCGAACCCAGCCGCAGGCCCGTCAACCGCCAGGTCTTCCGCCGCAGGCCCGTCAACCGCCAGGTCTTCCGCCGCTGGTCAGGCAACCGCCAGGTCTTCCGCCGCTGGTCAGGCAACCGCCAGTTCATCAGTGGGCAGGTCAGGGTCGGCAAGCGGGTCGACGGGACTGCCTCGCCGGGTCGCCGGGTCTAGTGCGCGTCGGCTCCAGCTGACCGAGCCGGTGCGGCGACAATCCGACCCGCAGGTGCCTGACAACGTCAGATACCTCTTTAGGCCGGTGCTCAACGAGGCGCCCGTGCTGGCTGACCCGCCGGCGCTGGCCGACCCGCCGACGCTGGCTGACCCGCCGGCGCTGGCCGACCCGCCCGCTGTGACCGACCCGCCCAGGCTGGACAACGACCAGGACAACGACCAGGACGACGAGCATCTTGCGCGTTCCGCCGATGATCTCAAGCTGAGCCGGTCACCATCAGGGACCAGGCCAGCGCCGGTTAGCGCCGAAGACGACCGACCCCGCCGGCCACTGCGACCCCTCCGGCTGCGCCGGCCGCGGTCAGGATCGTCAGGTCGCCCGGCATCGACCCGGCCGCGTCGCCAGCTGTTGTGGACGGCGGCCGTGTTTCTGGTGGTCGTGACTGCGGTCGGCACAGCGTTTGCTTTGGTAGGGCGCGATCCGGCGGCAAACAAGGCGAGGCCGACTAGCGCCGGCAGCTCAGCCCCATTTGGGCGCGGTGCGACTGGCGGCAAATCGGATGCCAAAACCCAAGATACTGGCGCGAAGGCGATCGCTGGCCTTTCCGTGGCCGCGATCATCCGTTCGCAGGCGGCTAGCTGGATTGTCAAGGAGATCAGCCGCAGCGCGATCATCGCTTGTGACGACGTGATGTGCAGCGAGCTTTTCGATGCTGGTATTCCGGCGTCCAATCTGCTGGTGATCAGCCCTTCGGCGGCCGACCCGCTCGGTGCGGACGTGGTGGTCGGCACCCCAGCCTTGCGCAGCCAGTTTGGTAGCCGGCTGGCCGGTGTCTACGCGCCTTCGGTGATCGCTTCGTTCGGGCGGGGCAAGAACCGGGTCGACGTTCGAGTGGTGGCGCCGAACGGGGCTACCGCCTACCAGCAGGCAGTGCAAAGCGACCTGGCCGCCAGGCAACATGACGGGGCCTTGCTGCTGCGCAACAGCAACGTCACGGTGGCGGCGTGGGCTCGACCTGACCTGATCGCCGGCTTGGTCGATCCACGGCTGCTCGCGATGCTGCCGGTATTGGCCAGCCAGCATCCCATCAAGATTCAGGGCTTCTACGACCAAGCACCGAACGCAGGTCGAGGAGTGCCGCTCAGCGGGGTCGAGCTGGCGGCAGCAGACAGCGCGGCTGGCTTGTCGGGCAGCGCGTATCGACGCTGGCTGGTCGAGTTCTTCGCCAGCCAGCGCGTTCCGTACCGCGCGGTCAGCGTCAGGACGGTGCGACGACCTGGCGGTCGCACCTTGGTGCTCGTGCGGTTCGCCAGGCCAAGTCCTATTGGATTGCTTAATGGCGCGGTAAGTGGGGGCCATGCTTACTAGAAAGATTTCCACCAGAGTCGCTCGCTTCGGGCGACTCGCCTTGCTGCTGGCCCCGGCCGGCCTGCTGATCGGCTCATTGCTCTATGCCGCTCCGGCGGCCTCGGCGACCGTCACAGCGAAGGCGACAGGTACGGGCTGGCTCCGGCTGGCCCATCTGTCTCCGAACACGCCGCCGGTCGACGTCTATCTGTACTCGTTCCACAATCCAAACGCGATGATCGTGCTGCACCACGTCGCGTACGGCACGGTCTCCGGCTACGAAACCGTCCCGGCCGGCGAGTACACCGTTGCGATGCGCGGCGCTGGCGCGTCGTCGACTTCGCCGCCCGTGCTGTCCACGACAATCAACGTCCACGCTGGTGCTGCCTACACGGTCGCTGGAATGGGTCCGGCCAAGGCATTGCGCCTGCGCATACTAAAGGATCGGCTCACGACGCCGCGCGGTAAGGCGCTGGTCAGGATCATCCAGGCCTCGCTTGAGCAGCACCGGGTCACGGTGACGGCAGGTCACAAGGTGCTGGTCAAGAATCTGGCGTTCGCCGACGTGACTTCGTACGTCGCGGTGCCGGCCGGCACCTGGCACGTCCACGCGGCCGGGTCGAGCCAGCGCACTTCCTCATCGATCACCCTCGCGGCCGGCACCATCCACACCATCGTCGTCCTCGATGATCCTGGTCACCTCGTGCTGGATGACCTGGTGGACGCGGCCGGCAGCAAGGTCATCCCGGCGGGCGCTCCGGCTACTGGTTTCGGTGGCACCGCGCCTCGTCCGGCACCGTCCCACCTGCCGTGGCTGCTGCTCATCGCGGGCGGCCTGGTGCTGTGCCTGGCGGGTGCCCGGTGGGCGGTCAAGCCGCACGGTCTGCACGCGTTCGGGAATCGCAGGCCCCCAGCGGTGACGTGACCCTGGACGGCCCTGACGCCGATGTGACGCGCCCTGACCTGCCGCCGGCCAAAGCTAGCCAGGCCGAAGCGCAGCTAACCCAGCTGAGTCCTGGGGCGCGTCACCGGCGTCCGCAGCAGCGCCGTCGGCGACCCTTTGTCAGGTCGGCCGGTGCGGTGCTGTTGCTGTCCGGCCTGGTCGCCACCGCGCTTGGCGTCGGTGGCTGGTCGCTGGTTGACCACGCCGCTCATGAGCGGTCAGCCAGTCAGCCAAGCAAGTCCGACCATCAGCCGGGGCACAACGGCCTGGCCGCACAGGCACCCGGCCGGGCCAGGCGGATCACCGGGTTGGCCGGGCACGCCAAGGTAGCTAAGCCGGCTTGGCTGGTGATCCCGGCCATCGGCGTCAGCACGACGTTGATCAGGCTCGGGCTCACGGCCACCGGTGAGCTCCAGGTGCCGGCTACTGCTGCGGTAGCCGGCTGGTACACCGGCAGCCCGCGGCCTGGTGCGGTTGGTTCGTCGATCATCGCCGGGCACATCGATTCCCAGCTTGGCCCCGGCGTCTTCTACCGGCTGAGCGACCTGCATCGCGGCCGCTATATCTATGTCTTCCGCACCAATCACACCGTCGCGGTTTTCGAGGTCACCGCTGTCCACACCTACGCCAAGGCACACTTCCCGGCGAACCTGGTGTACGGCCCGGTGCCGGACGCCGAACTCCGGGTGATTACCTGCGGCGGAACCTTCGACTACGCGACCGGCCACTACCTCAGCAACGTGGTGGTTTCTGCGGTACTGATCAAGTGATCGGGCGAAAGTTGCCAGCGCGGGACGAAGCATCTAGGTTCCCTGGCATGCACGGCGTCGATGACCTGACCGATCAGTTGATCCGGGCCGTGCTCGGATATGCCCGCGAGCGACTCACTCTTGACCCTGTCCCGCTTGACCGGGGTTCGCGTGACCCGGCCGAGCTTGAGGCCGCGCTGGCCGGCCTGCTCGGCGATGACGGGCACGATCCCGAAGTGGTGCTCAGCGCCTACGCGGACGTCATCGCTCCAGCGGTCATCTCGGCCGATAGCCCGAGGTTCCTTGGCTTTATCCCGGCCGCGCCAACCAAAGCGGCATTGCTGTTCGACATGCTCATCTCCTGCGCCTCGATCCAGGGCATTTCCTGGCTTGAGGCGGCGGGCGCCATCCACGCTGAGAACCAAGTGCTGAAGCTCATCGCCAGTAAGGCCGGCCTGCCGGCTTCGGCAGGCGGCTGCTTCGTGTCCGGCGGCTCAGCCGCGAATCTGTCCGCCTTGGCGGTCGCACGCGAACAGGCCAAGCGCCGGGCCGTCGCCCGGGGTGACACGGTGCCGCGCTGGCGGGTGCTGGTCGGCGGCGACGCGCACTCGTCGATCACCAACACCATGCGCCTGCTTGAGTTGGACGCGCTGGTAGTACCGACGAAGGACCACCGTTTCACCGGGGCGGCGGCCAAGGCGGCCATCGAAGCGGACGGTGATTCCGGCTCGATAGCCGCTGTTGTGGCCACTGCCGGGACCACGAATGCCGGGATCATCGACGACATCGCCGGCCTGGCTGACGTCGCCACGAGCCTTCGGGCCTGGCTGCATGTCGACGGCGCCTACGGCGGGGCCGGTGTTTTCGTGCCTGGCCTGCGGGATCGGTACGCCGGGCTGGAGCGGGCTGACTCCTTCGTGGTCGACCCGCACAAGTGGCTCTTCGCGCCGTTCGACTGCGCCGCGCTGCTCTACCGCCAGCCTGCGCTGGCCAAGTCGGTCCACTCGCAGGATGCCTCCTATCTTGACGTCATCCATGAGGACGCGGGCGAGTGGAATCCGGCCGACTACGCCTACCACCTGACCAGGCGGGCTCGAGGACTGCCGCTGTGGTTCTCGCTGAGCGTGCACGGCGTGCGGGCTTACGCGGAAGCCATCCAGGCCGCCGTGACGCTGGCCGAGCGGGCGGCCGCAGAGATCCAGCGACGCGACTACCTCGAACTGATCCGGCCACCCGAGCTGTCGGTCGTCCTCTTCCGCCGGATTGGCTGGGACCAGGCGCGATATGCCAACTGGGCCGGTGACCTGCTGGATGACCAGGTCGCGTTCATGCCGCCGTCCGCGTGGGAAGGTGAGACGGTGGCGAGGTTCGCGTTCTTGCACCCGCATACCTCGATGGACCTCGTGATCAGCATTCTCGATGGAATGGCCTGACCTAGGCGGCTGACGCCAGACTGGCCGCTGAGCGAAAGGGACGCCGATGAGTGGCGTGGCGCCCGACCTACCTGGCCGGGCTGGTCGGCAGGCCGAGCCGGCTCGCCTGCAGGCGCACGAAATCGCGCTGCGCTCGCTTGGCCAGCCAAACTCGCTGGTAAAGCAGTTCGACTTCGCCGACGACAGCTACGAATGGCGGCGGCTGTTCGCTGAGCTGTTCGGCACCTTCCTACTGGTCTTTGTCGCGGTAGGCGGCCCGATGGTGAGCGCGCGCTTCGGCGGGCAGGGGATCTCGACTGCCGCGCTGGTAGTCGCGCCTGGGCTGATGGTGCTCGGGATCATCTTGTTCATGGGCACGGTCTCCGGTGCGCATCTGAATCCGGCGGTCACCATCTCCTTCATGCTCCGTGGTGACTTTCCTGCTCGCCGGGTGCCGATGTACCTGGTGGCGCAGTTTGTCGGCGCGGTGGCGGCGACCCTGCTGCTGATCGCCTTGATCGGCAGGCAAGGCACGGCCGGCCTCACCCTGCCAGCGCCAGGGGTCTCGGCGCTGGTAGCGATGGCCTGGGAGGCCGTACTCACTCTCGGCCTGGTCAGCGTCATTCTTGGCACCGCGTCTGGCGCGCAGCAGATCGGCTCGCTGGCGGCCATCGCGGTCGGCAGCTACATCGCGCTCGCCGGGCTGATCGGCTCCAGGGTGAGCGGTGCCTCGATGAACCCGGCCAGGTCGCTCGGTCCTGCTCTGGTGCTTGGCGATTGGAGTGCCTGGTGGGCCTATCTGGCTGGCCCGCTGATCGGCGGTGCCATCGCGGTCGGATTCGCGCTGATCCTGCGCGGTCAGGGCGGCGGCAAGTTCGGCCAGCGGGCGGCCCAGGGCACCTTGGGTACGGCCTGGTACCCAGGACGGCGCAGTGGCGGCGACTCCGCTCAGACAAAAACTGATTAAGCTCACCGGTCGCACCGACCGCGTGCGTGGCGGCTCGGAGCGGCCAGGCCAGACGGTAGATTGCGAACTATGACAGAGCCGTTGGCAACCGAGCCGCTGACCCTGATGGCCGTGCACGCCCACCCCGACGATGAAGCATCAAGCACGGGCGGAGTGCTCGCGAAGTACTCCGACGAGGGCATCAGGACCGTCGTCGTGACCTGTACGAACGGCGAGTTTGGCGACGGGCCGCAAGGCATCAAGCCGGGTGAGGACGGCCATGACGCCACTGACGTCGCCCAGACCAGGCTGGCCGAGCTGCGGGAGTCCTGCAAGCACCTGGGAGTCACCGAGCTTGAACTCCTCGGCTACCACGACTCGGGGATGCCTGAGTGGGAGTACAGGCACAACCCCGAGGCCTTCTGCAACGTGCCGCTCGACACGGTGGCGCACCGGATCGGCGAGCTGATCGAAAAGTACCGGCCAGCCGTTCTCGTGACGTATGACCCGGACGGTGCTTACCAGCACCCAGATCACGTACACGCGGCTCGGGCCGGCCTGGCGGCCGCCAAGGCGACCGGCATCCCAGCGAAGGTCTACCTGACCGCGATGCGGCGCAGTGGCTGGCAAAAGGTCGCCGAAGCGCTGCGGGCGGCTGGCGAAGACGTTCCCGAGTGGGAGATGACCGAAGACGAAATGCGGCTGATGCGCGAGTCCGAGGAGCGGATCACCACCACGGTGGATATCACCTCGGTGCTCGACCGCAAGCGAACCGCCTTGCTGACGCACGCCAGCCAGATCGCCGATTCGTGGTTCAGCAAGATCCCGCCAGACATAGCCGAAGACGTGTTCGGCTATGAGACTTTTATTAGGGATCGGAATAGAGCGCAGGCGTCAGTCCCTGAAGCTGACCTGTTCGCTGGCTTGCGGTAGCTGCCCGGTGTGATCGGGCGGGCGGGTCGCCCGGCGCCTGGCGATTTCCGCCAGGCCTGCTGCCGCCGCCGGTGGCAAGGTCACTAGCGCCGGCAGCTGATACCGCCAGGTGAATTCGAACACATCGGACAGCAGCAGCACCGCAACGCCGCACCAGAAAAACAGCGCGCCTGCGAGTACTAGCTGTCCCGTGGCGGCGGCGCGACCGGGCCTGAGCCGTCGGATGAGGGTCAGCGCGGTGCCGGCCAGGCCGACCAGGACGCAGAACGCGAGCAATGGCCCTGGGGTGTACCCGCCGCCGAGCTGGTAGTCGCGCAACAGCGTCGCGCCCGGCCTCCAGACGGCCGGCCGGCCGCCGCCGTAGTGGTCCACCGCAGTCAGCACCTGGGTCGGCGTCGCGTGCGGTGACAGATACGGGTAGCTGGTTTGGAACTGCCACCTGGACAACGGCGGGTCGCCCGGGCTCGTCAGCTTGCTCGGCGCGAACAGCTTGCCGACGTCGGTCAGGTAGGTGCCAAGCACTCGCTCCGGCTGCTGGGCGAGCACGGCATGGTTGAAGCTCGCCACCAGCGCCGAGGCACGCGGGCTGAGCGGACCGTTGTAGTAGCGGCGGATCGGTGCGGCCGGGCTGTGCAGCAGCCAGTCGGCACCGTGTGCCCGCTGGGCCAAAGTGGGGCAAAGCCCGCGTTCTACCGGCGGCAGCCGCAGCGTCGCGCAGTCGGCTGACCAGGCCATCCGACCGTAGGTCGTGGTCACGCCCGAATGCGACAGGTAGAAATGCCCGACCAGTACCTCAGAGCCGATCAGGTAGCCAAGTACGGGGATCACGAAGGCCACAGCGAGAATGGCGGCCCGGGTTAGGCCAGTGCGCCAGCTTGGACCAGCCACGATCAGGTAGGCCACGGCCTGCGCCACCAGGATCTCCCCGACCTGACGAAAGGTGGCCGAGATGCCGAAGATCAGGCCGGCCACCGCGGCGGCCTTGCAGCTAGCCGGTGCCTGCGGTCTGGCCAGCAGCACGGCGATACCGGCCACGATCAGCGCCTCAAACCACACGTCGGGCAGGATCATCTGCTCCATCTGGAGCTGATAAGCGTCGAGCAGCACCGGTGCCATGGCCAGCGCGGCCAGCCAGCGCGGTGCGCCCCGGCGCAGCAGCACCCAGTAGATCGTGACCGCCATGCCGAGGCCGAGCAGATGCTGGACGACAGCCACCAGGTTGAAATCGCTCACCGCCAGGATCAGCTTGAGCGGCAGCCGGTAGCCGACCGGGTCATTGCCACCGGAGTTGTACAAGTACCTGACTGTGTCGATGTAAAAGAGAGCTGGCCGGTAGCTGATCGTGGCGATGAGGCGCAGTATCAGACCGGCGCAGAGCAACACCGCGGCGAGCCAATTCCTGCGCAGCTGGCTGAGCCTGACTGCCATCGCGTTACACCGCTGGGGTAGCGACTTCAGCGCGGGCCTGTTGCTTGGGCTCGGCTGGCTGCTCACGACGGCGCAGCAGGTAGCCAGCCAGCGCGGCGATGCCGAGTACCCCGGCTGGCGGAAGCGTGACCAGCGCGGGGAGCTGATAGCGCCAGGAGAACTGGAAGGCGTCCGACATTGCGAGCACGGCGATCCCTGAGCCGAAGAAGAGCAAGCAGGCCAGAGCCAGCCGGCGCGTTCGGTCGGCCAGCTTGCGGACGATCAGCAGCAGCGAGCCGACCAGCCCGGCGAGCGTCAGCAGGGCCAGCAGCGGACCCGGCGTGTAGCCGCCGTGCAGTTGGTAGGCGCGCAGTGCGGTCGCGATCGGCCGGTTGACCTCCGCCTTGCCGCCGTAGGACGAGTCGAGCGGATGGCTGACCAGTGGGCCGCCTGCCTGCGTGAGCCGGAGTCCGAACACGATCACATGCTGGGAGTTCATGGTGACCCAGCTTGGATAGGTCGGGTAGGTCGGCTGGAACTGCCAGCGCGAGATCGGGGTGCCGCCCTGACTCGAGGTCCGGTCTAGAGCGAACAGCTTCCCGCCGTCGGTGATGATCGCCCTGGCCACTCGGAGCGGCTGCTGTTCGGCTACCTGGTGATCGAAGTTGGCGATCACCGCATACCTGTTGAGGCCCGGCGGAGCGACATACGCCTTGATCGGGGAGTGAGCGTCATGATCCAGCCAGTCGATGCCGTACTGGCGCTGGCGCGCAGTGGGACAAAGTGCGCGCTCGTAACTGGGGATCCGCAGGGCGGCGCAATCAGCCGCAGTGGCCATCCGGCCGTAGCTTGAGATGCTCAGCGACCCGCTGTCCAGCCAGAAATGCCCGGAGATGAAGTACGAGCCGGTCATGTAGCCGACGATCGGGATGGCGAACGCCGCGACCAAGGTAGCTGACCTGGTGATGACGGCACGCCAGCCGCCGCCGACGACTACTACGTAGAGCAGCGCGGGCAGCAACAAGATCTCGCCGACCTGACGCACGGTCGCGGCCATACCCAAGATGAGGCCGGCCGCGATGGCGTAGCGCAGCCCGACCGGAAGGCGATGTCCATTCGTGCCTTCCGCGGCCGGGCGACGGATGAGCAGGACGGCGATGGCTGCGACGATCAAGGCTTCGAACCATACGTCCGGCATGATCGTCTGTTCGATCTGCACCTGATAGGCGTCGAGCAAGATCGGCAACGCACCGATTGCCGCCAGCCACCGCGGCGTGCCTAGCCGGATCAGCAGCAGGTAGATCGTCGCGGCGATGGCCAGGCCGAGCAGATGCTGGACGGCCGCCACCAATTGCAGGTTGCCGACCGCCAGCAGGAGCGCCAGCGGGGCCTTATAGCCGACCGGATCGGCACCCGGATAGCCGTTATACAGGTACTTCTCGGTATCGATGTAGATCAGGGCCGGCTGGTAGGCAAGCTCGGCAAGCACTCGCAGCACCAGTCCGCCGGTCAGGCCGAGCGCGAACAGCCAGTGCTGTCGCACCAGCCCGCCCAGGCGAGCCAGGCGACTCACTGCGCTGGGGCGGCGAGCTCCGGTGCTCTGTCCGGTACTGGTGCGACTACCACTGGCTCACGCCGCCGCCGGATCACGGACATGATGACCGCGATTCCGAGCGCGCCAGCCGGTGGCAGCGTGACCAGCGCGGGGAGCTGATACCGCCAGGTGAATTCGAACGCATCTGACATAGCGATCACCGCGACAGCGGCAGTGAAGAAGCCCAGGCAGGCCAGTGCGAGCAGCCGTCCATCGGCAGTGAGCCGGCGGCGCCAGAGCAGCAGCAACGATCCGATCACTCCGGTGATCGTGAACAGCAGCAGCAACGGGCCCGGGGTGTAACCGCCATTGAGCTGGTAGTCACGCAAGAACCTGGCGACCGGTACGTTGACCTGCGGCACATTGCCGTAAGACGCTGCTATCGGCGCGGGCTGCTCTAGCGGCAGCGCGACGTTGATCTGGTTGTTTTTGATCGTGACGTACGGCTTGAAGGTCGGGTAGTAAGCGTGGAACTGCCACCGCCAGATCGGGGTGTCACCTGGACTGGTTGTCCTGGTGACAGCGAACAGCTTGATCGAGTCGCGCAGGATCCCGTCAATCACCCTGAGCGGCTGCTGCTCTTCGACCGCGCGGTTGAAGTGCGAGATGATCTCGGCCCGGTACGGCACCAGGTTCGCTGGCAGCTTGTCGACCAAGGTCCGCAGTGGACCCCTGGCCGAGTGATCCAGCCAGTCAGGCCCCTCCGTCTGCTCTTGCTTGGTCGGGCAGAGCAGTTTCTCCGGCGGTAGCACATTCAAGGTCGCGCAGTTGACCACGGCCGCCATCCGGCCGTAGGTCAGGCTGGACGATGAGTAAGAAATGCGGAAGTGACCGGTCAGTTGGGCGGACGCGCCCATGTAGAGCACGATCGCCAGCGCGAACGCGCAGATCACCGCAGCCACGTTGATAGCGATCTTGACCAGGCCACCACCGAGCGCGACGACCAGGATGATGGCGGGCACGATCATGATCTCGCCGATTTGCCTGATGCCGGTCGAGGCCCCGAGCAGCGCCGCGCCGATCAGGATCGTGATCAGGGTCGGCCGCTTTTGCCAAAGAAGGACGACGAGGCCAGCGGCGATCATGGCCTCAAACCAGACGTCCGGCATGATCATGGCCTCAGCCTGGAGCTGATAGGCATCGAGTAGCACCGGAGCGATAGCCAATGCGCCGAGCCAGCGCGGCGCGCCCCGGCGGATCAGCACGACATAAAGGGCAACCGCGATGCCGATGCCGAGTAGGTGCTGCACCGCCTCGACCACGCTGAGATTGCCGCCGACCGCCAGTATCAGCTTCAGCGGGATCTTGTAGCCGACCGGATCGGAGCCAGGCCACGCGTCGTACAGGTACTTGAGCGTGTCGATGTAGATGATGGCCGGGCGATAGGCGATCTCGGTGAGAATCCTGAGCACTATGCCGCCGGCGATCAAGATCGAGGCGATCCAGTGTCGGCGCAGTGTCGCCAGTGTCACCGCCAGGGCAGCGCTGGCCGTCCATCGCCGCCCAGCACCGGAGCCGAGCTTGCCATTCAGCTTGGCGGGGCGGTGTGAGCCTGATTGGCCGTTCCTGGTGGCTGGGTCATGCGTTCCGGTCAAACCAGCCGAACTGGTGGCACCGCTCAGGCCATTCTTAGTCGCCTGACCGGTGTCAGCCGACGGCTTGGATACCGCATCGGCGTTGCCGTCAGTAGCGGCAGCGGAGGTATCAGATGCCGCTTCGGACGCAGCAGGTCCGCTCGCTGGCTGAGGCATTCGCATGTAGGGTCGTCCCGATCCTGACTGGCTTGTGCTCGGAGGGGCCGCGGCGCCCTCATCACTATAGTTTCGGCTGGAACAAGCGAACCCGCGTTCCCGCTAGATCCACCGATAGCGGCGGTGCCCGAAGAACAGACGTCCAAACCCGGCCACGAGAACCCCTAGTGCCGTCCCCGCTGAGCTTACCGGACCGTCGCAGCTATGCGATGGCAGCCTATCGCCCGTCGGGGCCTGCCTGGGGCCGCGCGGTGAAATCCCGGCAAAATGTCAGAGGCTTTACCTAACGTGGCAGTCGTGGTTAACGAAGTCATGGGATACCAGTCGCCGGTAGGACATCCGCATAGCCCTGCCGCTCGCGCCGACTGGCGCCAATTGCGGCGGCTGGTAATGGCCCAAGTACCAGCACTGAGCGCACCAGCCGCCGGCCGACCGGGGTTATGTGCCGTCTGCCGAGGTCCGGCCAGCCCAAGCTACGGCCATTGCTTCCAGTGCCGATTGCACGCGGAGTGTGCCAGCGGTGCGCTGGCCGATCTCGTGCTCCCGGTGGCTTACGCGATCAAGGGCAGTCAGCATGCCAGGTACCTGTGGCAGTACAAGTCACCGGCGCCGGTGAGTCGCGGCGGGCCGCCAGCGGACGACCAGGTAAGCCAGGGTGCGGTCAGCCCGGACCTGATCGGCACGGCCGCCGCGTCCCTGCTCGCGCTCCTGCTGGTGTTCTTGCACGACCACGGCCGCTGCCTGTGGCGAGCGATCGGAGTTGATGGTCCTAGCCATGTCGCCGTGGTACCTGGCACGCGACAGCGCGGCACGCACCCGTTGCGGGCGCTGATCGCCCCGTATCTGGCCAGGCCGTGGGTCGAGTTGTCGGTGCGTCCTGATGACCACCGGCTCCGTGAGCTCGATCCAGGCCGGTTCGCCGCCCAGCCAGTCCCCGGTGCCCGCGTGCTGCTGGTGGATGACACCTGGACTACCGGAGCGAGCGCCCAGTCGGCAGCGATGGCACTGCGCCGAGCCGGCGCCAGGTCAGTGGCCACGGTCGTGATCGGCCGGCACATCAGCCTGTCGCCAGCGGCCTGTCGGGCCTTCGGGCCGGCCGCCATGCCGTTCACGATGGGCACTTGTGCTGTCCATCGTGGCTCAGCTGTCACCGGCTGACCGTAGGCTTGGACCGTGGTTGTCGCCCCTTCAGTCCCGCAGCAGGACGTCTCGCGTACCGCCCTCGTTAGACGAGCCCGCCGAATAAATCGGGTACTCGCTGAGCTGTACCCCGACGCGCATTGCGAACTCAATTTCAGCACCCCGCTTGAGCTGCTGGTTGCCACGATCCTGTCGGCTCAGTGCACAGATAAGCGGGTAAATCTCGTGACACCGGTGCTTTTCGCCCGGTATCGGATCGCTGCCGACTACGCAGCCGCGGATCGGGATGACGTCGAGAAGATCATCGTCTCCACCGGATTCTTCCGCGCGAAGACGACCAGCATCATCGGCCTCGGCCAAGCGCTGTGCGATCGGTTCGGCGGTGAGGTTCCGTGCAAGCTCAAGGATCTGGTCACCCTGCCAGGAGTCGGCAGGAAGACCGCGAACGTCGTGCTTGGTAATGCCTTCGGTATCCCAGGGATCACGGTAGACACGCACTTCGGTCGGCTTTCGCGTCGCTTTGGCTGGACCACGGAGCAGGACCCAGAGAAGGTTGAGCAGGAGGTCGGCGCGCTGATCCAGCGCTCAGAGTGGACGGCGCTCTCGAATCGGATCATCTGGCACGGTCGCCGGATCTGCCATTCGCGCCGGCCTGTGGTGCCTGCGGACTCGCCGGGCTATGCCCGTCCTATGGCGAGGGGCCGACTGACCCAAAGGAGGCGGCACGCTTGGTCAAGCCTGGCCCGTTCTCGTGAGCTCGCCTGTGCCGCCAGCTGGCGTCCCTGGCTGGCTGCTTGACCTGGCTAACTCCGCCGAGCGGTTGGCCGTGCCGGTGCCGCTGCGGCCGCCGCCGGGTGGCGGCAGACAGGCCGCGATCTTGATCTTGTTCGGACCTGGCATTGACAGTTCAGGTCCGGCCAGCGCTGGTTCACCCGACCTGCTGCTGGTCCAGCGAAGTGACTCGCTGCGGCGGCACGCCGGCCAGCCAGCCTTCCCCGGCGGCGTGATCGACGCCGGCGATGAGGGGCCAGTCGGCGCCGCATTGCGCGAGGCCGCCGAGGAAGCGCTCGTCGATCCAGCCTCGGTCGATGTCGTTGGCTTGCTGCCTGACCTGTACATCTCGCGTACCGGCTTTCAGGTCTCGCCGGTGCTCGGCTGGTGGCGCGAGCCTGGCCCGGTCGCACCCGGCGACCCAGCTGAGGTCGCTTCCGTGGCCAGGGTGCCGGTGACCGAACTGGCTGACCCGGCGCACCGGCTGACGATCGGCTATCCGAACGGCGGCTCAGGTCCGGCCTTCCGAGCTGGTCCGATGCTGATCTGGGGGTTCACCGCCTTCGTCATTAGCGTGCTGCTGAGCATGGGCGGCTGGGAGCGCCCATGGGACGTCGGCCGGGTCGTCGAGCTAGCGGCCGGCGAACGGCTCACCGGGATCGACAATCCCGCCCAGGCCAGCTAAATCCGCGATCGGCCTGGCGGCTGGATCGGTTCGCGCGCCGATTTCGCGCCGCCGGTGCGTCCCTGCGGTCCGCTAACGACGAGCCAGTGGTCGGCGGCGGGGCTGACTGCGGCTACCTTTTACTTCTGTGTCCGGTGACTTGCTCGATCTGATCCTGATCGCGCTGGCTGCTGCCTTCGCGGTGGCCGGTTATCGGCAGGGATTCATCATTGGCGTGATGAGTTTCGCGGGATTCGCTGGCGGTGCGGTCGCCGGCATTTATTTCGCGCCCGGGCTGGCGATGTTGCTGACCAAAACGCAGAGCCTGCAAGCGGTGTTCGCGATCGTCGCCGTGTTCGCGGCTGCTGTGATCGGCATGATGATCACGTCGTCGCTCGGGGTCATGCTCAGGTCGAAGCTCAAGCACCGGCCATCGACCATGATCGACGCTATTGGCGGCGCGGTCGTCAACGTGGTCGCGATTTTGCTGCTGGCCTGGCTCATTGGCTCGCTGGTCGCGTATGCGCCGCCATTTCCTTCCCTCGCATATCAGGTCAATAACTCGATCGTGCTCAGGAGCGTTGACCGGCTGATCCCGCAAGACGCGCGGCCCGAGTTCTCCGCTATCAGCCGGCTCTTGTCCACTAAGCCTTACGTGCAGGTATTCGGTGCCCTCGGGGCTGAAACCGCGCTCGATGTGCCCAAGCCTGATCAAGCGGTCCTGCACTCGCCCGGACTGCTCAAAGACCGGAACAGCGTGGTGAAGATCGAAGGCCTGGCACCTTCCTGCTCCCGCACCATCGAAGGCTCAGGGTTCGTAATCGGACCTGATCGGGTGATCACCAACGCGCACGTCGTGGCCGGCGTCACTAACGGGCCTGAGGTCTACACCAGGGGTCAATCGGAGTTCCCCGCCCAGGTCGTGCTCTTCGACCCGCGCCGCGACATCGCCGTGCTCTACGTGCCCGGGTTGAATCTGCCAGCCTTGCCGGTGGTGGGCTCGGCCCCATTCGGGGCGAAGGCAGTCGTCGCCGGATATCCGCTTGATGCGGCGTTCACGGCCGTGCCGGCCACCGTCGGTCGTTCCGAGCTAGCCAATGGCCCCGATATCTACCAGCGCACTCGGGTGATCCGCGACATCTACCCGATCAGGGCTGTGGTCCGCCCGGGCAACTCAGGCGGCCCGCTGATCGCGCCGCATGGCCAGGTCTACGGCATGGTCTTCGCGGCAGCTGTTTCCGTCCCTGACACCGGCTACGCCCTCACCGGCAGCGAGCTCAGCCACGACCTCAAGCTCGGCCTGCACCGCACCGTCGGCGTCTCCACCGAAGGCTGCCAGTAACCGGCGGGCTGAGGGATCGCCACCCTGCTCGACCGGCTGTGGGCACAGGTGACCGGCCAGGAGGCCGGGCGCCTAGCTGGTGGTGAGGGGCAGATGCAGGGCGGTGGCGGGGAGAGCGGGCAGGCCGGTGAGCTCGATCCGGTCAGCCAGGTCGGTCGCTGCCATGGCTATCCGGGCGGTGTCGAGGTCGGCGGGCAGGTCGCCGGTGAAGTTGCGGACGGCTGCCGCACCTCGGCGGAGCAGCGCCAAGGCACCCGTAGCGTTGCCACGCCTGGCATGAGTGAGTCCGACCGCCAATTGGGCCAGCCCTTTCCACAGTGCCCGTTGCTCAGCCGGTGCGGACTTCCATTGCGCCTCAAGCACCTCGTGGGCATGAAACGGGCGGCCTTCGTCGATCAGTCGTTGGGCCGCACGCAGCCCCTGCCGGGGTGACTGCCGCAAGTCCTCTGGTGTCGTTGGCTCGCCGACCGCACCGCGATCGAGTGGCCGGCCAAGGCCGTCGCGCGGGCGCGCGTTTCTCGGGCGGCCAGCGTCGTCGCGGTCACGCGCTCCGATCACCGCTCAGGTTCTGGATCGGCAAGCCAGGAGCGCAACTCAAGGTCAAACCGGTCGGGCACTTCCTCTTGCGGAAAATGACCAGCGCCATCGAGCAGCCGCCACCGGTAGGGCGCATCGACATGAGCGCCTGATCCGCGAGCCGTCCTTGGCCGGATGCAGGTGTCAAGTGCGCCGTGGATCTGCAAGGTCGGTGCCTGCACCGGGCTCCGCATGGCCCGGGCGTAACGCATGCCGTCCGGCCGTAGCCTCGACCGAATCAGCCAGCGGTGGTACTCAAGCGCGGAGTGGGCGACCGAAGGCAGGCACATCGCGGCCCGGTAGGTGGCTTCCGTGGCCGGATCTGGCCAGCCGGGACCGGACCAGGCGGTGAGGATCTCGCCCACCCGTTCGGCGTGGTGCCTGAGCAGTTGCCGTTCTGGCAGCATCGGCAACTGGTAGCCGAAGGCGTAGCCGCTGCTGCGGCCTTGGCCGAGCGGGTCGCTCAGCACGGCCGCTCGCCATCGCAGCGGGTGTGCCGCCGAAATGACCGCCAGCCTGCGTACCACTTTGGGAAAATATGCGGCCATAGTCCAAGCGATCAGGCCGCCCCAGTCGTGTCCGACCACGATCGCATTCGCTTCGCCAAGCGAGCGGATCAGCCCGGCTCCGTCGGATGCGGCAGTTACCAGGTCGTAGCCGCGTGGCGGCTTGTCGCTGCCGCCGTAGCCGCGCAAGTCGACCGCCACGGCCCGGAATCCGGCCGACGCGAGCGTGCTTAGCTGCTGCCGCCAGGTCCACCAGAACTGCGGGAATCCGTGCAGTAGCAAGACAAGCGGGCCATCGCCATTCTCGGCGATGTGGAACCTGGTGCCATTGGCGCTCACGGATCGATGTGACCAGGGGCCGTCGAAATAGATCGAGGCCTCGCTCTGCGGGCCCATCGACTACCTGCTCCCCGTTGGTCCGATCCCGGGGACAGCATCGTCCCGCTTGATCAGGGCGAGGTCGTCAGAGACTGTGCTCCGGGTCTTACGCAAGCCAGTAAGACCGCGGAATTTCAGAATGCCGATCAGCACAGCCAGCGCCGCGAGCAGTACGGCGGTGCCGGCCACGATCAGGAACGCCGCCCAGGCCCAGATGCCAAGCGCGATAAGTCCGTAAGCGAAGGCGAAACACAGCAGCATGAGGACCAGGCAGCCAACGAATGCCGCCATGCCGAGCAGGACACCGCCGACTCCGAGCCGCCGGGCATCCGCCTTGAGTTCCAGCTTCGCGAGGTCCACTTCGAACTTCACGAGCGTGGTGATGTCGCTGACGGCGAGGGCGACAAGGTCGCCTAGCGATGGTTGATTCGTATCGCTACCGTCACGCACTGTAGGACCTGCCATGTACTTCCTCCCTTCCCGCTGTTTCCTATCAGTCTCGCGCATCAGCGCGACTGCCATTCGCTTGGCTCCCAATACCCGCCAGCGCGGTTTCTCGATCCTGTTCGCGATCACGGTGACGACCGGATTAAGCGGCGAAAACAGGTCACGGGGCCGGGAAAGTGGCCCGTTCGCCGTAATCGGCACGGACCAGGCTAACTGTCGCCTTTGCTGACCGCAAAAACGTGGGTGCTGAGCACCTGAAGTGGCGGCGCCCCGCCGGGGACGCCGCCACTGGCCACGTCAGTCCGGGCTACCAAGCGTGCACCTTAACTGCCGGGCAGTGCGCCCCGTCGTAGCTATCCTACGGCGCTCGGTCTTACTGGGCGTTCCTGCCTCGGCCGCCTCCCGCGGCTGGTCGCGCGTGGGTACCCGGTTGCCGTGTCGGGACCAGGTGGTCCGTTCCTCTGTTCTACGACGGATCGCTCGTCAAGGGAAGAGTCCAGCGTAATCAATTCGTGATCTGCATGGATCTCCCTGTTCACATGTTCTGACCAGGCAGTATCCGCCCAGCAAGGCTAGTGGCCGACGCGCGCGCGTCAGAGCGCGAAGGCGAGCACCGGCCAGCCGCGGTCCATCGCGATCCGGCGCAGCTGGCGATCAGGGTTGACGGCGTGCGGGTGCCCGACGGCCTCAAGCATCGGCAGGTCGGTGACTGAGTCGCTATAGGCGAAGCAGTCCGCCAACTGATAGCCGCGCTCCACCGACAGCTCGCGGATTCTGCCTGCCTTCGCCTCGCCGTACGCGTAGAACTCAAGCTCGCCGGTGTAGTGGCCGTCCGCATGCCGCATTTGGGTGGCGATAGTGCCGGACGCGCCGAGCATGGCGCCGATGGGGCCCACCATCTCCTGGCCAGAGGCGGAGACGATGATGACGTCGCGCCCGGCGGCCAGATGCGCGTCGAGCAGCCGCCGAGCCTCGGCGTAGATGAAGGGGCCGATGGTCTCCGTCAGCTGGGCGGTCACGATCTCGGTGACCCGCTCCACCGGCCAGCCCCGGCACAGGTTGGACACCTGCGCCTTGATCCGCTCCATCTGGTGATGATCGGCGCCGCCGAGCCTGAATACGAGCTGGGCGACAGCGCCCCGCGCGGCTTGTACTCCGTTGATGAGTCCGTGCCGGTAGAAGGACGGCACAAAGGCGAGCGTGCTTGACCGCGAGATTAGGGTCTTATCCAGGTCAAAGAAGGCAGCAGTCGGCGCCGGCCAGGCTTCGGCAGCAGTGTCCATGGTCGCCGAGCATAGGCGAGCATGGTGAAATCCAATCTCGCATCGCATGACCGACTGGTAACTTTGACCCACTGCACGTAGGATTTCCTGAGTTACGGAACCGCTCTGTCCCCCCGGAGCCGGGCCGTACGGCGACCCCCGCTCTCCCCCCCGGCGGGGGTCGCCCCCTTTTTTACGTCAGGCTCTGGCTCAGGCACTCCCGCCAGCAAGCAGTCGAGCAGTTGGCGCGACCCAGGCTTGGACAGTGGCTCGTTGCCATTGCCGCATTTCGGGGACTGGATACAGGACGGGCAGCCGGTCGTGCACTCGCAGTCGGCTATGGCCATCGAAGTGGACCTGAGCCACTGCTCCGCGGCCAGGAATCCGCGCTCGGCAAAGCCGGCTCCGCCATCGTGCCCGTCGTAAACGAAAATGGTGAGCTTGCCGGTCTGCGGGTGCCAGTCAGTCGAGACGCCGCCCACATCCCATCGGTCGCAGGCTGCGACGAGCGGCAGCAAGCCGATGGCGGCATGCTCGGTCGCATGAGCGGCACCCGCGAGGTCGATCCCGTCGGCCGCTAGCCTTGATCGCTGCTCGGGCGACACGGTCCACCAGATCGCTCGCGTCCGCAACGTGCGGCAGGGCAGGTCAAGCGGCTCATCGCCGACCGGCTTGCCAGTCTCTGGCCGTCGCTTGGTGTAGCCGACGACTTGCCGTCGCACTAGCACGTCGCCGAAATGGACGGTGGCTTCGCCCCAGTCCGTGCGGCGGTGCTCGGCCGCGATCTCGATCTCGGTCACCTCTCGCGCCGAGGTGACGTAACCGGGATCGTGCGCTCGCACTAGTGCTACGCCATCGGTCAGGTCCAACGCGTTGACCAGGAAGGGCTCACCTTGGTGACTGTACGTAGCGCCGTCGTGGGCGAGCACGTGCGCTGACGGCTCGTCCATGGTTCCGATCAGCCGGCCGGTGGACTGCTCGACGATTCTGATTGGCTGACCGCCCGCTCCGCGCAACCCGGGCAATGGTGCCCGGCGCAACCCGGTCAGGTGCCAGCGGTCGGCCCGTGCCCGCAGCGTGCCCTGCCTGACCAGCTCGGTGATCAGGTCGGCGCAGGCCGGGCCGAAAAGCTGCAAATCGTCCGCAGCCAGCGGCAACTCGGCCGCGGCGGCGATCAGATGCGGGCCAAGCACATAGGGGTTCGCCGGGTCAAGTACCGTCGCCTCGACCGGACGGTGCAGCAGCGCCTCTGGATGATGCACGAGAAAAGTGTCCAGCGGGTCATCGCGCGCGATCAGGATCGCCACGCTGTCCCGTCCGGCCCGGCCAGCCCGCCCCGCTTGCTGCCACAGCGCCGCCCTGGTTCCTGGCCAGCCGGCGATCAGCACCGCGTCGAGCCCGGTGATGTTGATGCCAAGCTCTAGGGCTGGGGTCGCGGCCAGTGCGGTGATCGCGCCGCTTCGCAATGCCCGCTCAAGCTGCCTGCGCTCCGCTGGCAAGTAGCCAGAACGATAGGCAGCGACCCGGTCAACGAGGTCAGCCGCGCCGGACTCGATCAGCTGTGACTTCGCGGCGGCGGCCGCCGCTTCGGCACCACGCCGGGATCTGATGAAGGCCAGCGTCGGGGTACCATCCCTGACCAGGTCGGCCAGCAGCCCGGCGGTTTCGGCGATGGCCGTGCGGCGAAGCGGCGCTCCGGCCTCGCCGCGGATGGCGGTGAGCGGCGGCTCCCAGAGGCCGAAGGTCATCGGGCCGCGCGGGGCGGCGTCGGCCGTGATAGCTGCGGTCGGCAGGCCGGTCAGTAGCTCGGCGCAGCGGGCAGGCTCGCTGATCGTCGCCGAGGCCAGGATGAACGCCAGTTCGTTGGCCGTGTCGCCGCGATGATGCGCGACTACCCGGCGTAGCCGGCGCAGCACTTGGGCGACATGTGAGCCGAAGACGCCGCGGTAACCGTGGCACTCATCCACGATCACGTATTGCAGCCGGCGAAAGAATCCGCTCCAGCGCTGATGCTGCGGCAGCATTCCGTAGTGCAGCATATCGGGCGTCGTCAGCAGGTAAGTGGCGTACTTACGAGCTCGGGCGCGGTCGGTGAATGACGTATCTGAGTCGATCACGGCGGCCCGGGCGCAGGGTCCAAGCCCAGCGCCGAGCGACTGCACGAGCGCGAGTTGGTCGGCGGCAAGCGCCTTGGTCGGTGAAAGATAAAGGACAGTGCCGCCCGCGCCGACGGCGGTCAGGGCCGGCGCGAGGTAGCCGGCTGACTTACCCGAAGCGGTCCCGGTCGCCATGATGACGCTCCGCCCGCTGTGCGCGATGCTGGCGGCATCCGCCTGATGGCGCCATGGCTGCGAGATCCCAGCCGCCGCGAAGGCGGTGATCAGCTCGGCTGGCATCCAAGCTGGCCACGGTGCGTGCTGCCCGGTTCGCTCTGGCAGCCGCTCAAGGTGCGTCAGCCGCCCTGAGGCGGTGCCGGCGGCGAGTATTCGGCGCACCCCGACGCTGCCGCTGTGGTCGCCGGAATTCAGCAGCCAATCGGCGTCGCGCAGATCCTCATCAAACATGGTGTATGAAGTTTGTCATCGGCAGGCCGGGTACCTCGAACCGTGATCTGGTATAGACATGAGTCTGAGCATGGTTGAATGCGCGACGGAGCATCACGCCCGGCGCGCCGGACGAGATCTGCTCGACCGACGGCTGGGATAATGGATGCATGGCGCTGGAGGAATCTGTGGATCTGAAGCTCGATCACTACAACAAGGACGGTATCGAGATCGTCGATGTCGAAGGCGAGATCGATGTGTACACCGCACCGCGGCTGCGCGAGCTGCTGATCGACCTGGTAAATAGCGGTAACTACCAGATCGTCGTGAATATGGAAAAGGTCGAGTTCCTCGACTCGACCGGCCTCGGCGTCCTGGTTGGCGGCCTCAAGCGGGTCCGCGCTCACGATGGGTCGCTTGACCTGGTCTGCACTCAGGAGCGGATTCTCAAGATCTTCCGCATCACTGGTCTGACGAAGGTCTTCGGAATACACGACACCGTGGACGAAGCGATAGCCAACCGGAAATCCGAGAAGTAGCCGTCGGACGGCCGACTGGCACGGTGCCACGAGATGGCAACAGTTGAAGTCACCTTCACGCCGCTGCCCGCGCATGTGCGGACGGCCAGGCTGGTCGCCACAGCGGTGGCCAGGCGGAGTGGCGTGCCTGAATCCTTGCTTGACGAGGTCCGGCTAGCGGTCGGCGAAGCGTGCTCGCGAGCGGTCGAGGCACATCGGCAGTACTGCCCGGCTGAGCCGGTTCGGATCGCGCTGACTGGGCAAGACGACCGATTTGAGATCGAGGTCATCAATGCGGGCACGGCATCGGGTTCGACTGCTGGCGCGGCCGGCCCGGCGACCGCTGAGCACCTGCTTCCGGCTGGATTCTCGCTGGCCGTCATCGCCGGGTTGGCAGATGATGTCCAGATCAGTGAGACCCCGGCCGGCACCAGTGTCAAGATGAGCTGGCCGACCACCGGCTCGCTGGCGGCGGGATCGCCGGCCTGAGCAAATGGATCGGAACCGATACCGGTCGGCCTGCCATAATTCGGTCACCGTTGCATCACGAACGGGTTTCAGGCACCCTGACTTCCGGACCCGCCTGCGCGGGTCCAGTGATGAATGCGTAGACTCCCGCCACTGCCGTGACGTCCTTGCTACGTGGTGCGATGTGGCACGATGTGACGATATTTCGGATGATTGCGTGAGTCGGAGGACAGATGACAAGGCTTAGTTCCGTTCTCGCGGATGGAGCGGCCACCGTAACTGGCTCCAACGTGACCTGGGTCGCCGTCGTGGCGGTCATCGCGTTGCTCGCTCTGGCCGTCGCTGGCGTGCTGGTCAGGCAGGTGCTGGCGGCCGGTCAGGGCACGGCCAAGATGCAGGAGATCGCGACCGCCGTGCAGGAAGGCGCTGCCGCCTACCTGCGCCGGCAGTTCAGGACGCTGGCCGTCTTCGTGGTGGTGATCTTCTTCGTGCTGCTGGTGCTGCCCGCCGATGGCGGGTCGGTGCGCTGGGGCCGGTCGATCTTCTTCCTGGTCGGTGCGTTGTTCTCGGCGACGACCGGGTTCACCGGCATGTGGCTGGCGGTGCGCGGCAACGTCAGGGTGGCCGCTGCGGCCAGGGAAGATGGCGGCGAGCGACAGGCGACCAGGATCGCGTTCCGCACCGGTGGCGTTGCTGGCATGTTCACCGTCGGGCTCGGCCTGCTCGGTGCCGCGATCGTGGTGCTCATCTACAAGTCGAACGCCTCCAGCGTGCTTGAGGGCTTCGGCTTCGGTGCCGCGCTGCTCGCCATGTTCATGAGGGTCGGCGGCGGTATCTTCACCAAGGCCGCTGACGTTGGCGCCGACCTGGTGGGCAAGGTCGAGAAGGGGATTCCTGAGGACGACCCGCGCAATGCCGCGACGATCGCTGACAACGTCGGCGACAACGTCGGTGACTGCGCCGGCATGGCGGCTGACCTGTTCGAGTCGTACTCGGTGATGCTGGTCGCCTCGCTGATCCTCGGCAAGGCGGCGTTTGGCTCGCAGGGCCTGGTCTTCCCGCTGATCGTCCCGGCCGTCGGGGTCCTCACCGCGATGGCTGGCATTTTCTTCGTCGCGCCGCGCCGTAATGACCGCAGCGGCATGACGGCCATCAACAGGGGCTTCTTCCTCTCGGCGATCTTCTCGCTGGTGCTGGTGGTCATCGCGGCGTTCGTGTACCTGCCGTCGTCATTCAGCAAGCTGACTGGCGTCACTGACGCATCGATCTTGCACCACTCGGGCGATCCTCGGCTCCTGGCCATCGGCGCCGTGGTGATCGGCCTGGTGCTGGCCAGCGCGATCCAACTGCTCACCGGCTACTTCACCGAGACGACCAGGCGTCCTGTGAAGGAGATCGCCGACGCCGCCCGCACCGGTCCGGCCACCGTCATCTTGGCGGGCATCTCGGTCGGCCTGGAGTCCGCGGTGTACTCGGCGCTGCTGATCGGCGGCGCGGTATACGGTGCCTTCCTGCTCGGCACAGGTAACGCCACGATCGCGCTGTTCGCGGTCGCGCTGGCCGGTACCGGCCTGCTGACCACGGTGGGCGTCATCGTCTCGATGGACACCTTCGGCCCGGTGTCGGACAACGCGCAGGGCATCGCGGAGATGAGCGGCGACGTGGAAGGCGAGGCCGCGCAGATCCTGACCAGGCTCGACGCGGTGGGCAACACCACCAAGGCGATCACCAAGGGCATCGCGATCGCTACTGCCGTACTGGCGGCGACCGCGCTGTTCGGTGCCTTCCGCACGACGGTCGAGAGTGCGCTCGGCAGCGCGGCTGGCACCTTCAGCCTGTCGATCGACAAGCCCAATGCGCTGGTCGGGCTTATCGTCGGCGCGGCAGTGGTGTTCTACTTCTCCGGGCTGGCGATCATGGCGGTCGGCCGGGCGGCCGGCCGGGTGGTGTTCGAGGTGCGCGAGCAGTTCAGGACGCACCCGGGGATCATGGACTACACCGAGAAGCCCGAGTACGGCCGGGTCGTGGACATCTGCACCAGGGACTCGCTGCGGGAGCTGGCTACGCCTGGCCTGCTCGCGGTGCTCACTCCGATCGTGGTGGGCTTCGGCTTCGGCTATGTGCCGCTCGGCTCGTTCCTGGCCGGTGCCATCGCGGCTGGCGTGCTGATGGCGGTGTTCCTGGCCAACTCCGGTGGTGCCTGGGACAACGCGAAGAAGCTGGTCGAGGACGGCGTCCATGGCGGCAAGGGATCAGAGGCCCACGCGGCCACCGTCATCGGTGACACTGTCGGTGACCCGTTCAAGGACACTGCAGGACCGGCGATCAACCCGCTGATCAAGGTCATGAACCTGGTCTCGCTGCTGATCGCCACCAGCGTCGTCAAATACGCCAGCGACACCGGTCTCCGGGTCGGCGTCGCCGTCGGCGCTCTTGCCATCGTCGTCGGCTCGATCGTGATCGCCAAGCGCCGCGCCACCGGCATCGAGCCATCCGACGCGGACGCACAGGATGGTCCTGGCGCGCCAGAAACCCCGGAGGCACCGCAACTGCCCGAGAGCTCAGGCAGCTCGCAGGCTGCGCAGGCCACGGCGCCATCGCAAAAGGAAGAGCCGACTCAGACCGCGACGGCCTAAGAGCTTCCGATAGCTATCGATCTCGCGCGCGCGGTAGTCCGCCAGGTAACTGCGGCGGGTTACCGCGCGTCGCCATTTGAAACGACAGCGTCGGTACGTGACGATGGATGCCATGGCAGCTGAGCGGCAGCTCATCATCATGCGGCACGCTAAAGCCGGCGAACTTCCAGGTGGTCCCGATATCGAGCGAGCATTGCAGCCGCGCGGCCGCAAGAACGCTGAGTCGGCTGGCGCTTGGCTAGCCAGCCAGGGCCTGGTGCCGGATTTGGTACTTTGCTCGAAGGCCCGGCGAGCCAGGCAAACCTGGCAGTACGTGAGTGCCGGGTTGCCAGGCCAGCCGGCGGTGACCGTCGATGGTCGGCTGTATCAGGCTGACGCCGAAGATCTACTTGGCGTCTTCGCTGCGGCCGATCCGCAGGTGCGCACGCTGATGTACGTGGGGCATAACCCGGCGGCGGCTGAGCTCACCGAGTTGCTGACCGGCAAGCCGATCGAGTTTTTGACTTCGGCGATCGCGGTGGTCGGTGTCGCCGATCCATGGGCTGAGCTCTTTACCTCGGTCGGTAGCTGTGACCTGCTCGCATCGTGGACGCCGCAGGCTGAACAGTAATGCCAGCCCAAGTACTCAGGCTGCGCGACATCATGGTACGGCGGGATCAGTCGATGCTGCTGCGAGATGTTAACTGGACCGTGCACGACGATGAGGCCTGGGTCATCGTCGGCCCGAACGGCGCTGGAAAGACGACTTTGCTGCAGCTGGCCGGCGGCCTCATCCAGCCGACCGCAGGCAGCGCCGAGGTGCTCGAAGAGCCGCTTGCCTATGCTGACCTCACCGAATTGCGCAGCCGGATCGGCGTCTCCAGTGCGGCTGTCGCCGAGCAAGTGCCGCGCAAGGAGAAGGTCATCGATCTGGTGATGACCGCCGGCTACGGCACCGTCGGCCGTAGTAGCGAGGAATTTGACTCCTTCGACGTCGCCAGGGCAGTCGAACTGCTGGACGCGGTCGGCTGCGCGCATCTGATCAGGCGTGCCTTCGGCACCCTGTCAGAAGGTGAGCGCAAGCGGGTGCAGATCGCCAGGTCACTGATGGCCGATCCGGAGTTGTTGCTGCTTGACGAGCCAGCGGCTGGGCTTGATCTCGGCGGCCGGGAGGATCTGCTGCTGCGGATCGGCGCGCTGGTCAAGGACCCGCGCTCACCAGTGCTGATCATGGTTACTCATCACGTCGAAGAGGTGCCTGCGGGCTTCACTCATGCGATGCTGATGCGCGCCGGCTCAGTTCTCGCGGCCGGGCCGATCGATCAAGTCTTTACCGAGGGCAACTTGTCCAGATGCTTCGGCGTGCCGCTGATCCTTGAGCACAGGGACGAGCGCTGGACGGCTCGCGCCCGCTCGCGCCGGTGACAGCCGCACCGGGCCCGGCCGCACCAAGCCCGGCCGCACCGGGCCCGGCCGCACCGGTTCTCAGGACCGCCGTCCTAGTATCAGATCATGCGCCGGAAACGTCCGTCCTGTCGGCCTGAGCGCCGGTGGCCGTAAGCGCGCTGGCCGCGCTGGCGATCTTTGCGGCGGCGGTGGCCGCAGGTGCGATCAACGCCGTGGTCGGCTCGGGCTCACTGATTACCTTCCCGACGCTGCTCGCGTTCGGCTTCGCGCCGGTCGTCGCGAACGTCTCTAACAACATCGGGGTCATCCCCGGCAACCTCAGTGCTTGCTATGGCTATCGCAAGGAGCTTTCCGGACAGCGTCAGCGGCTGCTGCCGCTTGGCGTGGCGTCCTTTGCCGGTGCGCTGACCGGCGCGATCGCGTTGCTGGCGCTGCCTGCCGGAGTGTTCAAGCTGGTTGTCCCTGTGCTGATCATTGGTGGCTGCGTGCTGGTGTTGTTGCAGCCGAAGCTGTCAGCCTGGGTGGCTGGCCGCGAGAAGGAACGCGGTCAACCAGGCTCGGCTAGCCCGGTGCTGATCGCTGGGGTCTTCCTGACCGGCGTGTACGGCGGCTACTTCGGTGCGGCCCAGGGCGTCATCCTGGTCGGCCTGCTCGGTGTCTTCGTCGCCGACAGCCTGCAGCGCATCAATGCGGGCAAGAACGTCCTGGTCACGATCGTGAACGCGACCGCCGCCATAATCTTCATTTGCTTCGCGCACGTCGCCTGGCTAGCGGTCGCCCTGATCGCGGCTGGATCAGCGATCGGCGGCCTGGTCGGCGCCAAGTTCGGTCGCCGGCTGCCACCGCTTGCGTTGCGCGTGGTCATCGTGATCATCGGGGTCATCTCAGCCGTCAAGCTGATCTTCTTTTCCTGACTGACGCGCTAATCCATCGCCAGAGTGCGGCGGGCGGGCCGGGGCAAGAATGCCGATGGTGACCGCGTGGCTCACCAGGTCTCTGGCGTAGCTGCCGAGTGTCGCCGATCCCTCGTCGATCAGCCGCACCTTCTCAAGCACCTGATCAGCGGTGATGCCGTGGCGTTGCCAGGTACCGCCGCCCACGGCCAGGTTCTCGAGCATCGGCTGCAACCGGTCGAGCGCCCGGGCGAATCGGGCCTCGGAGCTGTGCCGCTGGCTGAACTCCTCCCAGAGTCGGCGCATCGTCATGGCCTGCTGCGGCGGCAAGATGGCGAAGATCCGCTCGGCGGCGATCTGCTCGGCGACTTCTTGCCGGTCCTGCTCTTGCTGATCGGCGTAGACGAAGAGGTCGCCAGCGTCGATCTCGACGAGGTCGTGGATGAGCACCATGCCGATCACCCGGTTGAGATCGGTGCCGGCCGGCGCGTGCTCAGCCAGAGCTATCGCCATCATGGCCAGATGCCAAGAGTGCTCGGCCGAGTTCTCCCGGCGATCTAGGCCGGCCAGCGTGGTCTGCCTGAGCACGCCTTTGAGCCGTCCGACTTCGGTGACGAACGCCAATTGTGCATCGAGTCGTTTCATCGACCGCTCGATCGGTGTCAGTTCGGACCGAAGCCCAGTAGGTGCAACCCGTACAGCAGCGCGGCGAATGCGACCAGGATGCCCACGGTGCGCAGGATGGACAGCAGTCTGCGGCGGCCGCCGGCTGCGCGCTGGCGCGGGAAGCGGGCCGCTGATGAGCGCCGCTTGGCGGCGGCCTGACCACCACGCTTGCCGCGCGGATCACCCACCGGTCGGCGTAGCTGCTTGGCCTTGCGGGTGGCGCGCCAGTTCGGCTTGGCAGGCGGCGGCGGCGGCGCGGATCGCCTGGCCCGCTCGGCCGCGGACAGTTCAGTGAACTTGGCAGGCTCAGCCTGTCCGGAGGTGAGGTCACGGAGTTGCCGGTCGAACTCGTCTGGATCAGGCATCGCTGAGCTGTACTCCACGGGCATGCACGCAAGTATGGCGGACCAGTCCAGCATAAATCGCCTGACTGCCTCCTCTGGCACCGAGACGGTAACCCGCTGCTCATGGTGGCCGGCGGTGACACTCTGGGCGACGCCCGTGATGGGTACAAATCACATCGCTCACTGGTAGAAGTTCGGTATAGCAGCTTGGCACGATGGTGTGCAATGCCCGGTGGGCACTAGGCCCGCCTTGGGCGAAGATGAAGTGCGGTCAGCGTTGGCGGCTCGACAGTTCGTTATTATCGTCACCTTGGCGCGAATACCTCTGGCGCTGGTGTTTCTGGGCCTCGCCATGCGGTACAGCCCATTAGCCGCCCAATTGATGCTTGTCATTGCCTTTCTGGTCGAGCTATCGGACTTGGCGGACGGTCAGCTCGCCCGGCGCTGCAAGGTTGCCAGCCTGATCGGCGGAATGCTGGATAGTGGATCAGACCAGATCGCCCGAGCCACTGAATTCGTTGGCCTTGCCTACCGTGGCCTCGTCCCCCTAGCCATTGTCTTGCTCTTCGTCTGCCGGGACGCCGTCGTCATGACGCTGCGGCAACTGGCCGACTCCAGCGGCCCATCGGGTCAACTCGGGACCCGACCAAGCGGCAAGGTCAAGGGGATTACTCAAGGCGGCTGCATCATCATCCTGTGCTACTACCTAGTGACAAGCTCGCAGCTGCTGACCTTTTCGCAGGCCCCGCTGTGGCTGCGGTGCTGTGTCTGGGTGACCGCACTCGTCACCTTGACCTCACTTATCGACTATGCGGCAGCCTATTACCGGCTGCGGCACGCCGCCCTGGGCTAACCGGCGACCCCGATGCCGAAGTCACCACAAGCCAAACCGGATCATCAGGTCAGAAAGCCGTGCGTCACGATACTGACCGCGCCAATAGGCGGTGGTCATGACGCAGCGGCCAGCGCGCTGGCGATGTCGCTCGCCCAGGAAGGCGTCGCCGTGCGGCTAAGCTCCGCGCTCAAGGACGGGAACCTGCGCATGTTGCCCGCCATCTACGCCTTCATGACGCGATACACCCCCAAGCTTTACGGTGGCTACTTCGCGCTGCGCCGGACGGCGGTCTTCGGAGCGCTGAACGCCGTTGCCACGCGCCGCCTGCTGCGCTCGACCGTCGCGCGGCTGCCCGCAGACCTCGACCAGGTCGTCATCATGCAAGGCGTGTACTGCAACGCGCTTGACGGCATCGCAGCCACGAGCCGGAGGGTGACAGTAGTTGCGACTGACCTGTTCGGCGGCGTTCCCGAATGGTTTCGGCCAGGCGCGCACCGCTACATAGTCGCGTCGGAGTTGATGGCGCGGACGGCCATCGAGTCAGGGGTTGATCCAGAGCGTGTGCTGCTCCGCCGAATGCCCGCCCTGGCGGTGAGCGCGGACCGCACCGCAGCACCGGCTGTCATGGCTCCGATCCGGCGAGTATTGGTGGTGGGCGGAAAGACCGGGGCTGGCCCGATCATGCCGGCAGTCAGCGGACTGGTTGGGCTAAACCGCGGCTTGGCCATTGAGGTCGTCTGCGGAACCAACCACGCATTGAAGGCGCGCCTAGAGCGGCAGTTCGGCTCGGAGGTTGGTTGCCATGCGGTAGTGCCTGAGCTCTACCGGCGGTACCGGGACTTCGACCTGGTGATCACCAAGCCAGGCACCGCGACGCTCATGGAGCTAGTGACCATGCGGGTGCCGTTTTTCATTATCCGCGGGATTCCTGGAATCGAGGGGAGGAATGCGCAGATTGTCGGGAAATTGATCGGGATGCCGCCGGCCCGGTCGGCCCGCGATATCCAGAATCTCATGCGGGAGCTGCTTGACCATGACGGCACGCTGACGGCCAGCGGGCGCGCTTGGTTGGCAAACCTTGAGGCGTTGCGAGAGATGCTCCCAGATCGGGCGATAAGCTGGGCCGACTTGGCCTAATCGGGAGAATTGCTGAGCTGTTGATGAGGGCAGTGCGGATGCGAAGGCCTGCGCGGCGGCACCGGTCACAGAGTGCGGAGCCAGAAGTCGCGACAGCGGAGCTGATTGGCTACGAAGATTCGCCGTTGCGCTGGACCTACGATGCGCTACTCGCCGAATACGCTGGATTGAGAGCCGAGATCGTCCTCGTCAAAGAGCAAATGGAAAGGACCTATGTCTATCTGCTTACCTTGCTAGCCGGCGTGTTTGCATCGCAGCTAATATTCGCTGCGGGCAAGGCGCTAGATCGATACCCGTGGATCTATCTAGCGGCGGCTCTGCTGGCATTGTGGTTTCCGCTCAATAATGTGACCATGGCCATTGACATGGTCACCTTGGGCACCTACATCAGAGAGATAGCCGCAGTGCGGATTAACGCGATCAGCCTGACGGTAGGTGAGCTAGCTGCCAAGTTGCATGAGATCCCGACCGGGGTGATGCTTGGCTTGCCAACGAACCGGCGTGCGATGTCCTTGGCCGAGGGCGGCCTGACCGCCGGGCCAATGAACTGGGAGGAATTCATCGGTCTCGTGCGCCCGGGGCGGGCGCTGTGGCAGCGAGCCGTGCTGGTGCCTGTCTACGTCGCCCGTAATGCTTTCTTGTATTCGCCGTCGGCATTGCTGATAGCGATCTTTGCGGAGCGGGTCAAGAGCGTAACTGGATACGAGGTGATATTGCTGATAATGATAGCGGTGCTGCTTGTGTGCCTGCTGGTGGCAAGCTTTTCGGTTGGCAGCATTGTTTCATTCAATATCCGCTACGGTATCCATAGCAAGCGATAACGCTTCGCGGTCATCGGACACGATGATTCGGCAGTATGGCAACGGGAAGGCGATGCGATCCCAGCGCCGCAGCCGCCAGCACCAGGACGTTGTGCAGGTGATGGGGGCGATGGCTACTCCAGTCGCGCGACTAATCCGCAGGGCACCAGGTTTGGCTACCCGCGCCGGCCCGACTGGCCCATCCGGTGTCAGCAAGCAGGATCCGGAATTGACCAAGTAAGCGCCGATCTGCGTGCCATACCGCTGGTCGTGACGATCGGAAACCTGGATCACGGTGATGCCCAATCTGGCCAGCGCCAGCCGCATGGCGTGGCCACGGCGATTGTCCCAGCCCACCAGGCAAAGGCCGGCCGGTGGCCGGATGGCGGCGAAAGCGATCAAGGCGAGGACCAGGTGCTCGTGCCAGCAGACCCACAGCCGCCGTTCGTTGACCGAAGTGGCCTGCCAACTCACCCGGGCGGTGCGGGCCACGAGAACGTAGTAAGACAGCAGGATCCATGCATAGCTGTGCAGGTAAAGCCGCCTCGCTAGCGGTCGGTGCTGATGGATGAAGGTCACTGGTCCCGGTGCGAGGCGATAAGGTCGCGGTACCAGGCGAAAGAAGTCTTAGGTATCCTCCGCTGACTGGCGAAGTCCGTGTAGATCAGTCCGAAACGCTGATGGTATCCCTCGGTCCATTCGAAGTTGTCGTTCAGCGTCCAATGGAAATAGCCGCGCACGTCGATACCGCTTTCAATGGCTCGATGGACAGCTCGCAGGTGGCCATCAAGATAGTCAATCCGGCCAGGATCAGCGACTGAGTCACCGACCGGCTCGTCTGCCTGGGAGCAGCCGTTCTCAGTGATGTAAAGCGGCGGCAGCTTGTCGCCGTAACGTTCCGCTAGTAGGCCGATCAGCTCAGTCAGCCCGGCCGGCACAATCGGCCAGCCGAAGGCGGTAGTCGGGTAGCCAGGTATGGGCTGCATTTGGAACGGCAGCGGTGACTCAGGGAGAGCCGAAAGTCTGGTCGGGTTGTAATAGTTCACGCCAATGCCGTCAATTGGCGTAGTGATGATGTCGAGGTCGCCAGCGGCGATGCAGGACAGCCCGTCGGGCCGGCCGAATGCGCTCAAGTCTGGGTAAGTGCCGAGCAGGACCGGATCGGTGAAGATCCGGTTCTGCAGCACGTCGTAGGCGGCAGTCGCCGCTATGTCCTCGGTTTTTGAGCTGGCTGGCCATGCTGGCGAGTAGTTGTTAGTCAGCATCACCTGGCGGGCACCGCCGGCCCGCAGAGCTTGGGTCGCGAGACCGTGGCCGAGCAGTTGATAGTGCGCGGTCGGCAGGGCATCGAGCATCAGTGACTTGCCAGGAGCGTGGATTCCGAGCATGTAGCCATAGGTCATCACCACGAACGGCTCATTGAGCGTGATCCAGGTGTCGACGCGATCGGCCAGTCGCTGCGCCACCAGCGTGGCGTAGTCGGCGAACCGCTGTGCCGTCTGCCGGTTCATCCAGCCCCCGGCATCCTCGAGCGGTTCAGGCAGGTCCCAGTGGTAGAGCGTCGGCATCGGCGTAATCCCCGCCGCCAGCAGAGCGTCGACGAGGCGGTCGTAGAAGTCGAGCCCAGGCCGGTTGGCCTCGCCGCTCCCGGCCGGCTGCACGCGCGGCCAGGCGATGGAGAACCGGTAAGCGGTTAGCCCAAGCTCGGCCATCGACGCGACGTCCTCGCGCCAGCGGTGGTAGTGGTCAGTTGCCACGTCACCGGTATGACCATCCCTAATCGTGCCCGGCAGCTTACAGAAGGTGTCCCAGATCGATGGTCCGCGGCCTTCCTCGGCGACGGCACCCTCGATCTGGTAAGCGGAAGTGGCTACTCCCCACGTAAATCCGTTGGGGAAGGCTGGCATCGGCTGATCGGTCACGCCCTGATCGTAATCTGACCAGTCATGACGGCGTTAGCCGCGAACGGGAGGCGTCACTTCGTGGGACTGGGGCTTGGGCTGGGCTGGTCGACTTGGACCCGATCCATGATCATGGATTCGCCCCGGAACAGCGGGGTGTCACGGACCTGGCGCTCGATGCTGGCGGCCGACATGGTGTAGCCGATGAAGAGCAGCAGCGACACGGCCTCCATCACGATCCACAGCCAGTGCGAGGCGAGCTGAGTGCTCCAGTCGTTCAGGCCGTGCAGTACCGCGGGCAACGTGATGCCGAACAAGATCAGCGGGATCCGCCGACGTCGGTAGTTCACGCCGATGCCGATGAAGAAGGCGGCGATGCCGGCCCAGACCGCGTGCTGGAAGCCGTCCACGAATACCCGCTGCGCGAAGCTCAGGATCAACGGGATGGCCAGCCCCGCGTGCTGGTTGTCCTGCATCAGGTAGCCGGAGGTGTAAAGGACCGATTCGCGCACTCCGAAGGCAAGCCCGGAGATGGTGCCAAGGAACATCCAGACGCGGACGTCGAGCGTGATCTTCCACGCCCAGCGCAGCACCAGCGCGGCCATCAGGATCGGCAGGGCCTTGGTGACCTCTTCGGCGAAGCCGACGCCATAGATCCAGGGCAGCACCTGATGCGGGTTCACGTTGGAGTCCAGCGCGTTTTCCCAGGGCAGGGTGAGGATCGGCAGCAGCAGGAGCACGGCGGCCACGATCGCGCCAGCGAGCCAGCCGATCAGCCGGGTGATCCGTCCAGGCCGGATCAGCAGCCAGAAGGCGACCGACCAGAGCGGCGCGATCGCCAGGCTATACGCCCAGCCAGGTACCTTGACGTTCGTCGTGTTCGAGAACAGCACCACGAATAGCGAGGGCAGCAGGCCGTACGCGATCACGAGCAGCCGCGATCCCTGCTTCCAGCCGGGATCTTTCAGCCAGCTTTTGACCGGCAGCAGGATGTGCACCGCGGTAGCGAAGTCTCCGCCGGGCGATTCAAGCCTGGCGTGATGCGCGGGCAGGTGCTGGTAGGCCGGGCTCGGATGGTTCGCCGAGATGTCGCCGCGCCACAGCTTGGAACGGTGGATGGCGCTGGCGTGCCGGACGCCGCTGTCGGCCTCGGCGTACTCGTCGTCAATGGTGTCAATGCCGCCGATGTGGGTGATCGGCTTAGCCTGGCTGGCCACCTCGTCCCGATCAGCCACCAGCTTCGTCGCTACCGGGCCACCGTCGGAGTCGACCGACTCGATGCGCAGCTCAGGTCCGAGCGGGGTGACCAGGTGCACAGTGAGCGGCTCGCGCACCAAGACCGACCCGACCGGCACGCCGTCCACGAAAGTGCGTCCCTTGCCAAGATCGTCAAGCACCCAGCCGTCGGATTGCCAGCGCACTTGAGCGTGCTCACGGGAGACCAGCGGATCGGGCACCACCACTGTGTTGTCCGGGCTGCGGCCGATCTTGATGGTCTGGCCGGGTCCGAAGCCATAGGTGCGGCCAGCGAATGTGACCCTGAGTTCGTTCACCCGCCCGCCTCCCTGCTCGGCCAGCTATCGCAGCGGTCAGTGCCGGGCTCAAGGCACAGGTATGCGACGCCTCAGAGTACCGAGCGGTGGCAGTTGCTGGTAACTCTGCGTCGTCAAGATGATCAGCTCAGGCGGTGCTCCCGGCGCCGATCGCCGCGTCTACTTCGGCCTGCCTGGCAGCCAGCTCGGTGGCATATTTTTGCGCGTCGATCTGCTCAGCTAGGTCTTCGTCGGCCTTCATCAAGGTGTCGAGGTCAGCGTCGGCAGCGCTGATCACGCCGAGATCGGAGAAGGCGTGGCGCACCTTGGGACCCCACAAGCCGATGTCACGTACGCACGGCACGATCCTGGTGAAGAGCAGCGATCTGAAGGCCTGCTGCACCGGCGAGTTCTCGGTGAACTCCAGGCACTCGTCAACATCGAAGTCGAGCCGCTCCCAGACCTCCCGGCCGCGGAACCGGTTGTTCATCAGGTAGCAGCCCTCGATCAGGAACTCTTCGCGTTCGGCTCGTTCGGCTTCGGTGAGCTCGGCGTAGTAGTCGCGCAGCGCCAGCCGACCGAACGCGACGTGCCTGGCCTCGTCCTGCATGACATAGGCGAGCAACTGGGTGACCAGCGGGTTCTGCGACAGGTCGCGGTGGACCCCGAAGGCAGCCAGAGCGAGTCCTTCGATCAGCACCTGCATGCCCAGGTAGGGGTAATCCCAGCGGCCGTCGGCCAGGGCTTCTGCGAGCAGCTTGGCCAGATCGTCGTTGACCGGGTAGTAGATGCCGATCTTGTCCTTGATGAATTTCGCGTACAGCTCGACGTGCCTGGCCTCGTCCATCACCTGGGTAGCGGCGTAAAACTTGGAGTCGATGTCGGGCACCGTCTCCACGATCCTGGCCGCTACCGTCAGCGCGCCCTGCTCACCGTGCAGGAACTGGCTAAATAGCCAGGACGACAGGTGCAGACCGAGCTCATCGCGCTGGGCCTGACTCAGCAGTCCCCACTGCCGCGAGCCGTAGATCGGGTTGAACGACTCGTCTTGATTCATCACGTTGGTGGGATCGACCGGTAGCTCCCACTCGATGCGCTTCGTCGCGTCCCACTGCTTGTCCTTGCCGCGCTGGTACAGATCGAGCAGTCGGCTACGGCCGTCGTCGTAATCCCAGTTGAACCGGGTGAAGCCGGTAATCGGCACATCCCAGGTGGCTGGCTCTACGTCGGTGACGTAACGGTCGTAGGTGCTCATGGGGACTCCCTAGAACGCGATACCGCAAATGCTACTCGCCAGTAGCCTGTTGTTCTAGAGCCGATGACTGCGCAGGCTACTGATGCATGGGCTGCTCGTGATCGGCGTGCCCGGCGAGTTCAAGCTGGAAGGTGGAGTGCTCGACGTCGAAATGACCTCGCAGGCAGTCCTGCAGGACGTCGAGCATCATCGCGCTGGTGCCGTCGGCGAGCACGGCTGGCTCCACCACGATGTGCGCGGACAGCACCGGCAGCCCAGAGGTGATCGTCCACGCGTGCAGGTCGTGCACGTCAGCGACGCCGGCCAGGCCAGTCAGATGCCGCCGCACCTCGCTCAGGTCGACTCCGCGTGGACTGGCCTCAAGCAGCACGCTGATCGCGTCGGCCAGCAGCCGCCAGGTGCGCGGCAAGATCAGCACGCCTACCAGCAGCGAGGCGATTGGGTCGGCTCTGGTCCAGCCGGTCAGCCCGATGATCAGGCCGGTCACTATCACCGCCGCCGCGCCAAGCGCGTCGGAGGCTACTTCGAGGAAGGCGCCCCTGATATTCAGGCTCTCGGACTGCCCCCGGCGCAGCACCAGCAAGCTGGCGCCGTTCGCGGCCAGCGCGACGACTCCGAAAATCACCAGCAGCGGTGACTTGACCGAAGTGGGGTTGACCAGCCTGGTGATGCCCTCGGTAATAACAAAAACCGACATTCCGAAAAGGACTACGGCGTTCACCATCGCGGCCAGTATCTCTGCCCTGGCGTACCCGAAGGTCCTGGTCGTGGTGGGCGGCCTGGTGGCGAACAAGACGGCGAGCAGGGACAGGCCGACACCAGCGGTGTCGGCCGCCATGTGCGCGGCGTCGGCAAGCAGCACCAGTGCGCCAGTGATCCAGGCGCCGACCGCCTCGGCCACGGCTACGGTGAGCGTGATCAGCATGACGGCCAGCAGGGACTTGGCGTGCTCGCCGGTCAAGGTGAGCCGGGAACCGTGGGAATGACCATGCCCGCCAGGGGCGTGGCTGTGGCCGCGTGGTGCGGCGGCCCGGCGCTGTGGTACCAGATCGCAGCCGTCACCGGCCGTGGGGTGACCTGACTCGGGCTGCTCGCAGCGCCCGGGCCTGTCCGCGTTCCCGCAGCCGGGTTCGGTCATGATGGTGGCGAGTTACCTTCCCCAGGCGAAAGCAGTTCGTAGGCCGGATTGATCATCACGATCGCCCGCCCTCGGGAACCTACCTGACCAGTAAGCCGCACCTTCGCCCCCGGATCGAGTCCTGGTATGTAGGACCGGCCGTAGAACATGGCGGTGAGCTCGCCGGTCGAGTCGACGATCTCGCAGGCGAGCACGGTGTTGCGCTCGACCGGCCTGATCTCGACGGCATGCACCCGCCCTTCGACGGTAGCGCGCCCGCGCGTGGCCAGCCGACCGATCGGCGTGGCCAGTCCCGACGGCATTGGCCGGTTGTAGTCCGAGCCGTCCTCAGGCATCACCGCCGGGCTGAGGTCAGGCGATATCGGATCGCCGGGTCGTGGCCTGATCGCGCGGCCGTGATGCGGGGCAGGCTTGCCTGCGGCAGTGGTTGGTTTGGCGGCAGTGGTCGCTTCGGGGGCAGTGGTCGGTTCGGGGGCAGTGGCCGGTCTGGGGGCAGTGGTCGATCCGTGGGCAGTGGCTGCCGTCGTGCTGGCTGCCCGCTCCCGCTCCCGCTCCCGGTCCCTGGCCAGCAGGCTTTCCACCCGGCTGCGGACGTCAAAGGGCACGATCGTGGCAGCGGCGTGCGGGATCTGGCTGACCACGCTGGCGATCTTGTCAGCCGTCCGGTCGTGCAGCAGTCGGCCGAGCAGCGGCGTGTAGCTGCGCCGCGGTAGCACTGCGGTAACCCCGACGCCGGGCAGCAGAGCCTCGGCCAGCACCATCTCGGCTGCCGCCTTGGCCAGCCGCCGATCCGGGCAGTCAACTAGATCCAGAACGACGCCGGTGTTGGCGCGCAGCCAGTCCTGCCGGAGCTTGGCTGCCTGGGCGCTATCCACCACGAAGTGCACCGCCCGCATGCTGGTCGGCCGCAAGCTTCTGGCGTATCTGCAGCCCGGCCAAGGTGGCCAGGTCGAAGTCATCGACGAAGACATACACGGTGCGCCGAGAATAGGTCGGCGCGGTCGGCCTGGCCTGGCCCTTGACGTCCCGGTTGCTGATGCTCTCCAGCACCTCGGCTTCCATCTGGTACTGCCGGTTCAGCCGGATTAGCAGCGGCACGCCGATCGCGAATACGACGAGCACCAGCCAGGCGCCTTCGCTGAACTTCACGATCGCGAAGATCACCACGACGATAAGCGACGTCACGCCGGCCGAGAAGTTGATCACCAGCTTGTGGTGCCAGCCCCGTTCCTTGTGGGTGTGGTGGTACCTGGCCATGCCGAAGCCGGCCAGCGTGAATGCGGTAAACACGCCGAGTGCGTAAAACGGCACCAGGGCGTTGACGTTCGCCCCGGCTACGGCCAGCAGGAGGCAGGACAGCACGGCCAGCACGATGATGCCGTTGGAGAACACCAGCCGGTGCCCGCGCTTGGTCAGCCATCGAGGCAGGAAGGCGTCCTCGGCCACGAAGCTGGCAAGGAAAGGGAATCCGTTGAAGCTGGTGTTGCCGCCGGTATACAGGATCAGCGCGGTCGCTGCCTGCACCACGAAGAACATGACATGCCCGAAAAGTGACGTGCCGAAGACGAGCTTGGCCTCCTGCGAGATAACGGTCGGCACCCCGACTTGTACGGCGTCGCGTGAGTCACGTGAGCGAGCCAGGAAACCCCGGCCACCAGCGTGCCGAGGATCAGCCCTTCAGTGACCAGCACCTTGCGGGCGTTCAGGCCTTCGGGCGGCCGGAACGCACTGACGGCGTTGGACACGGCCTCGATGCCGGTCAGCGATGAGCCACCGTTGGCGAAGGCGCGCAGTAGCACGAAGATCATCGCGAAGGTGATCAGGCCGGCGTTACTTGGCGTCACGCCCTGTCCGAAGGCACCGGAATGCGGTGCCACGTGCCAGTGCGGCAGCGTGAAGAAGATCTCCCTGACCAGCCCGACGACGATGACGAGTATCATCACCCCGGCGAACAGGTAAGTCGGGATCGCGAAGGACCGCCCGGCCTCACGGATGCCGCGCAGGTTGCCGTAGAGCATGATCAAGACGATGCAGATCGAGATGATCTTCAGCAGCTCCGGGTGGTTCAGCGCGGGGATCGCCGATGCCACTGCTGCCGTGCCGGCCGCCACCTGGACCGCGACCGTCACCACGTAGTCGATCAGCAGCGCCACGGCCGCGATCTGAGCGACCCTAGGCCCGAAGTTCTCCCGCGCGACTACGTAAGAGCCGCCAGCCCTGGTGTAGACCTTCACGACCTCGCGGTAGGAGAGCACCACCAGTACCATTACGAACAAGACCACGCCGGTCAGCGGCAGGATCAGCGCGAAGGCGGCCACGCCGAGGCCGGCCTTCAGCACTCGATCAGTATCTCCTCGGTGCCGTAGGCAGACGATGAGATGCCGTCAGGCGACAGCACCCCGAGCGCGAGCGGCTTGGACAGCCGTTCCTCGCCGAGTTGCTCGTTCACGAGCGGAGGGCCGAGCAGCCGCCGCTTGATGGCGTAGCCGAGGCTTTCGGCTACGTAATCTTGGCTCTCAGGTAGCCCGACCTCTTCGCCAGCCGCCACGTTTGCGACTCCTCCGCTCGTGCGCTATGCCGGAACGCGCTTGGCATCCCGAACGTGGCCTTCATACCATCGTGACCCGACTCGGTGCGCACCCGGGCAGGTAAGCAGGTGGGATGAGGGCGCACTAGGGCGCTCTCTTGGTTGGCTCGCTCCCGAATAGGTGGAGCGAATCTGGTCAGGTAGCTAACTGGTGAGCCACTAGCCCTCCTGTTTACCGAGCGATGGCAAAGTTAGCCACCATGGCACCGCGTCAACTGGCACCAGGATTGTTCCCAGCGCGGTAACCCTTACCCGCACGGCATTGCCGCACCAGGCATGATCACAGGCGCGCACCTGGGTAGAAGGACGGCAGCGGCAAAAGAGAAGGGCTGCATTGAGATGACCACGACACCGGCGGCAGCAGCGCCGGAGGCGAGTAGCGGGCGCGTGCTGTACCTGTCCGACCTGGTTGGCCGCCCGATCACCGACCGCAAGGGCGAGTCGATCGGCAAGCTGGCCGATGTCATCGTACGGCTGCGCGGAGCCGACCAGCCCGTGGTCACAGGTCTGGTCGCGGCTGTCGGCGGCCGAGAGGTCTTCGTGCCGTTTGAGCAGGCCACTGGCTTCGATGGCGAGGTGCTTCGGCTGTCAAGCGCCAAGCTTGACCTGCGCCGGTTCGAGCGGCGGGACGGCGAAGTGCTGCTTCGCGCTGACGTGCTCGGGCATCGGCTTATCGACGTGCCATCGGCGCACCTGATCAAGGCGGCCGACCTGGAGTTGCGCGGTCAGGGTAATGACTGGGTGCTGGCGGGCGTCGACACCCACCGACGGTCGCGCGGATTGCTCAAGCTGATCGCTCCGGGCGACTCGCAAGTGCATCAATACGACGACTGGGCCAACTTCGAACCGCTGATCGGGCACGCGAGCAGCGCGTTGCTCCGTGGTCCGTTCGGCCGGATCCGGCGGCTCAAGCCCGCTCAGATCGCCGACCTGCTTGAAGAGGCATCCAAAGCCGAGGAAACCGAGATCCTCGGTCAAGTGCATGCCGATCCCGAACTCGAAGCCGACGTCTTCGAAGAGCTCGATGAGGACCTGGCGATGCGGCTGCTTGGCGCCAGGACCGACGCCGAGATCGCCGCAGTGCTGGCCAGGATGCAGGCCGACGATGCCGCTGATGCGATCTCCGAGCTACCACAGCGCCGCCGTCAGCCGGTGCTTGACCTGCTGCCCGTCGGCCAGCGCACCAAGGTGCTGACGCTGATGGGCTTTAACCCCACCAGCGCTGGCGGCCTGATGGGGATGGACTTTCTTGCCATGCCGCAGGCCACCACGGTCGGCACCGCGCTGGCTGCGGTGAGCCAATCGCAAAACCTCCAGCCAGAGGCGCTGACCAGCGTGCACGCGATCGATGCCGACGGCAGGCTGTGCGGCGTAGTGAAGCTGGTCACCTTGCTCCAGGCTGAGCCAGCCACCACCTTGGAGCAGGTCTGCGATGACGATCCAGTGCGGATCGGCGCGGACACCGACGTGGTTGACGTCGCCGTGCTGATGAGCGACTACAACTTGAGCACCATCCCGGTGGTGGACGACAGCAGGATGATGATCGGCTTGATCACGGTCGATGACGTGCTTGAGGTCACCCTGCCTGATGACTGGCGCCGCCGTGAGGCGGCCGAGCCGCCCGATGCCCGCCGGGGCAAGAAAGTATGACAAACCCCCCTGAGCGACCACCGCAACGCCCGGTCACCAAACCGGGTGAGGTGGTGCCGAAGCGGCCCAAAACCGGCTCAGGGGTGACCAGAACCGGCTCGACGGCCGGGCTTGCCCGGCCAAACGCGGTGCTTGACGAGGCGCACCTCGGCGATATCGAAGGCGCGTTCGGCCGGATCAAGGTCGGCGAGGATCACCACGGCGGCGGGCGCCGTCGGCTGGTCACCTTCCTGGCGATCGTCGGGCCCGGCCTGATCGTGATGGTCGGGGATAACGACGCTGGCGGCGTCGCCACCTACGCGCAGGCCGGGCAAAACTACGGCTACAGCCTGCTCTGGGTGCTGTTGCTGCTGATCCCCGTGCTGATCGTGAACCAGGAGATGGTGGTCAGGCTAGGCGCGGTGACCGGCGTGGGCCACGCCCGGCTGATCAACGAGCGGTTCGGTAAGTTCTGGGGCTGGTTCAGCGTCGGCGATTTGTTTCTGCTGAATTTTCTGACCATCGTCACCGAGTTCATTGGCATTTCGCTGGCGATGAGCTATTTCGGGGTAAGTCCGTATATCTCTGTTCCTATCGCCGCTGCCTTGCTGGTGGCGATTACCGCCAGTGGCAGCTTCCGGCGCTGGGAACGAGCTATGTTCGGCTTCATCGGCGCCAGCTTTGTGCTGTTTATCCCGCTGATCTTCGGTGTGCATCCGCATGTCGGCACCATCGCCCACGACTACGTGATTCCTGGCATCGCTGGCGGGATGAGCTCGAACGCGGTGCTGCTCATCATCGCCATCGTGGGCACGACGGTGGCACCCTGGCAGTTGTTCTTCCAGCAGTCGAATGTGATCGACAAGCGCATCACGCCGAGGTTTATCAAGTACGAGCGGGCCGACACCTTCCTCGGCTCGCTGGTGGTAGTGGGCGGCGCGTCGGTAATCCTGGTGGCGACGGTGTACGCCGTGCGCGGCACGCACCTTGTGGGGCAATTCTCTGACGCCCTCGGGGTGGCCAACGCCTTCGGCGCCAAGAGCGGATTCCTGGGCGCCGTCTTCGCACTGGTACTGCTTGACGCCAGCATCATCGGCGCGGCCGCGGTGACCTTGTCGACCAGCTACGCCTTCGGTGACGTGTTCAACTTGCGGCACTCGCTGCATCGCAAATTCCGTGACGCTAAAGCGTTCTACCTGGCGTACACCTCGATCGTGGTGCTGGCCGCCGCCATCGTGTTGATCCCTGGCGCGCCGCTCGGGCTGCTGACGACAGCCGTCCAGGCGCTCGCCGGGGTACTGCTGCCGAGCGCGAGTGTCTTCTTGCTGCTGCTCTGTAATGATCCCGAGGTCCTTGGTCCGTGGACGAACGCGCGCTGGCTTAATATCGTGGCCGGGCTGATCGTCGGATTGCTCTTGCTGTTGTCCGGCACGCTGGTGATCACCACGCTCTTCTCCCACCTGAGCGCCGGTGCCACCGTCAGCTGGCTAGCGGTGGCATTGATCGGCGGAGCGGCGCTGGCGTTCGGCTGGCTGAAGCTGACCGCTCGCCGCCATGGTGCCGCCACCGCGCACCAGGCCAAGGAGCGGTTCGCCGGGATGTCGCCGGCGATGCGGATGAGCTGGCGGATGCCGCCGCTGGCGTTGCTCAAGCCGGTGCAATGGTCGCCGGGAACGAAACTTGGCGTGTTGTTGTTGCGTGGATACTTGGTCGTGTCGGTACTGCTGCTGATCGTGAAAGCCATCCAGCTCGGCAGTTGAGCTGCCGAGACTCGGTACCGCCGCAGGTCGGCGCGGTCGCGTCGAATTGACTTTTATCTGTCGGATCGGGCATGCTCGATAGTGGTTGATAAGGACACCTCGTTCGGTGAGGCGTCTTCACGGACACAGGCCACTGATCCCAACCGTCGAGAGACGCTCCGGATCAGGACACCTCTCCCCGGCCTAAGGGGTGAGGCCAAGTGGCTGCGCAGGCGGACGGTGCCGTCAGTGATTGGCACAGGGTCGCGCTACGCCGTGGAGTGCCAAAGCTCTAACGAGAGAGGTGCCTGCGCCTCAAGACGAGTGCGCCGCCTCCCGGCAGGTGTTGGTTTGTGCTGCCTGGCATCTTTCAGGTTGGCCGCGATCGGCGGCTGACGATGGCCAGCAGCTGACAGAGAGGAGGCGAGTCGTGGAACACGATAGACCGGGCCGGCATAGGCCCCATCCGCCGTTGTTCCTGCCCGTTTCGGGTACGTGCGCGCGCCGCCTCAGCTTCCACCGCAGGCAGGCTGCCAGCCAGCATTAGCAGAGCAAGGACGGTCGAAGCCCGGGACTGACCGTATTTAGGTCAGTCGCGCCGACCGTCGCCGAGCAGCGCCCTCGCGTGCCCCCCGGATCCCGCATCGCCGCGGGTGAAAGGGGTCATTTGTGATGACCACGACCAGCCCGAGCTTGATCGCCCCCGCCCGGACGGCCGCGCTTGATTCAGCGCACGTCGGCGACATCAAGGGTGCGTTCGGCACTATCTCCGTCGACGACACTGGCACTCGCTCATCGACGTCGGCCAAGCTGAAGACGCTGCTGGCCATCGTTGGCCCCGGGTTGATCGTGATGTGCGGCGATAACGACGCAGGCGCGTTCTCCACTTATGGCCAGGCTGGGCAGGCCTATGGCACCAAGTTGCTGTGGACGTTCCTGCTGCTTGTGCCGGTGCTTTACGTGAATCAGGAGATGGTGCTCAGGCTGGGCGCGGTCACCGGCGTCGGGCACGCCAAGTTGATCCTTGAGCGATTCGGTCGGTTCTGGGGTGCCTTCAGCGTCATCGACCTGTTCCTGCTGAACGCGCTTACGATCATCACCGAGTTCATCGGGATCGCGCTGGCCGCGAGCTACCTGGGCGTGCCGAAGGTTGTCGCGGTGATCCTGGCCGGCCTGGTCATTGTGATGGCAGCGTCGACCGGCAGCTTCCGCCGATTCGAGCGGATGGCGATGATCTTCTGCCTCGGCTCGCTGCTGCTCATCCCGCTCTACGTCATCGCGCACCCAGCGGCTGGGCAGATGGCGCACGGGTTCGCCATGCCGTCAATTCCTGGCGGCGCCGGGCACCTGGGCACCGTCATGCTGCTAATCATCGGCATCGTGGGCACCACGGTCGCGCCCTGGCAGCTGTTCTTTCAGCAGTCCTACATCATCGACAAGCGGATTACGCCTCGGTTCATCAGGTACGAGAAGGCCGATCTGTGGATCGGAATCCTCGTCGTGGTGATCGGCGGTAGCGCCCTGATGGGCGCGACCGCGGCCGCCTTCGCTGGCGTCAGGCATGGCCAGTTCACTGACTCGGCCGGGCTCGCGGCCGGGCTGGCCGCTTACGCCGGGCACGCGGCCGGCGTCATCTTCGCGATCGCGCTGCTCGACGCGTCCATGATCGGTGCCTTCGCGGTCTCGCTCAGCACCGCCTACGCGATCGGTGACGTGCTCGGGCTCAAGCACTCACTGCACCGTGGCGTCAAGCAGGCCAAGGGCTTCTATGCCATGTACGCAGCGCTGATCGCCTTGGCCGCCGCCGTAGTCCTGATCCCCGGCTCACCGCTTGGCCTGCTCACGGTCGGAGTGCAGGTGCTGGCAGGCGTGCTGCTGCCAAGTGCGACCGTCTTCTTGCTGCTGCTATGCAACGACAAGGAAGTGCTCGGCCCCTGGGTCAATGGCAAGGCGACGAACGTACTGGCTGGAGTCGTCATCGCCGGCCTGGTCGTGCTGTCAGCCATCTTGATGGCCTCGGTGCTGTTCGGCTCGGTCTCGCCAGCGGAAGTGATCGGCATCATGGTCACAGCGCTGGCGGCCGGCCTGGTGGCCGGTGCGGTCCTGGCCGTGCGCGGCTGGCGCCGCCGCCAGTTGGGGCTGGCCAGCGCCACGACTGACCGGACGCTCGACCGCAAGGCCAAGGACAACTGGCGGATGCCGCCCCTGGCGATGCTCGCCCCGGCCCGGATGTCCACCTCCCGCCGGGTCGGCATGCTCGCCATGTGGGCTTACCTCGGCGTCGCCTTCATCCTGGTCATCGTCCGCGTAGTCGAACTCGCGCTCCACTAGCCGAGCCAACAACATCGCCGCTCCGACGATGCGGTCGCCTCGCTCGTCGGCTACGACATCGCCGCTCCGACGATGTCGTAGTAGTAGCAGCATCGCTCCGACGATGTCGTTGGCGCCGGGGAGGAAACAGCAACAACGGAGCGGCGATGCTGGCGGGGGGCGCGGTGGGCGGTTAGCTACGGTCGGGCGTTGATTACCGCGGAATGCTCATATGATTACGGATAGTTACCGTGTCGCCACCGCCTGCGCGGTATTGCGGGAGCTGATAATCCCCGGACTAGTTCGGTCAAATACCACCGCTAGCGCACTAGACGTCCGGCTTGTGCTGCCTGCATGGTTGACCTGCCGGCTTTTCTAGCTAACGGAAGGTAGACGGCAAGTGGCCGATACGAGTCAATCGACAGCAACAGTCATCGAAGCCGAAGTGCGTGAAGGCACCTACGGCGATAAAGTCACCGCGATCGAACCGGGCGGTGCCGAATTTATCCCGCTTGCCGACCGGCACGGCAAGCCTTACCAGCAGTTCTGGACGTGGGTGTCGCCGAACATGGAGTTCGCGACCATCTTCGTCGGCATCATCGGAGTCTGGATCTTTGGCCTGTCATTCTGGATGACAGCGCTCGCGATCGTGCTGGGCAATGCCGTCGGGTCGGTGTCGATGGGCTTCCTTGCCGCCCGTGGCCCGCGGTACGGAGTGCCGCAGATGGTGTTGTCCAGGATCGGGTTCGGCTTCCTTGGCAATATTCTCCCAGCCGGAATCAACTCGCTGGTGGCCGGCGTCGGATGGTTCGCCGTCAACAGCGTGAGCGGTGCCTTCGCGCTGAACGCGCTGCTTGGCTGGAGCAAGGCGCTCTGCCTGGTGATCATCGTGGTGTTGCAGCTCGCGGTGGCCTTCTTTGGCCACAACTTCGTGCACATCTTTGAGCGCTGGTCGTTCCCGTTCTTGGTAGTGGTCTTCGCCATCGCATCGGTGGTAATCCTCACCAAGGCGAACTACGGAGCGCCGGCGCATAACAGCATCGGCGGCTTCCTGATCACCTTCGGTGCCGCGTTCGGCTACGCGGCCGGCTGGAACCCCTTTGCCAGCGACTACACCAGGTACCTGCCGAAAGACGCCGACCGTCGGGCAACTGGCCTGTGGGCCGGGCTTGGCGTACTTATCTCGTGCGTGGTGCTTGAGATCGTCGGCGCGGCCGCCGCCACCATCACCAGCATCGGCAAGTTCGGTGCCAACCCCACTGCTGGCTTCACCAGTCACCTGGCCACTCCGCTCGCCGACGTGACGCTGCTCGCCATTGCTCTGGGCGCGATCTGCGCTAACGCGCTGAACGTATACTCCGGCTCCATGTCGTTCCTCGCCATCGGCATTAAGCTGCCGCTCACGCTCAGGCGCGCCATCGTCGCGCTTGTCTTCGGCGTGATCGGCTTCTTCCTCGCCCTTTCTGGCCTGCACGACGCCGGCGAGAAGTACAACAACTTCTTGCTGGTGATCTCTTACTGGGTCGGCCCCTGGCTTGGCGTGTACTTCACGGATCAGTTCTTGCGGCGCCGCAAGCAAGTGGACGGATTCCTGTTCGACCGCAAGCACAACCCGTGGGGCGGGTTCGTCGCGATGGCGGTCGCGACCGCGGTCTCGATCTACCTGTTCGCCAATCAGACCGAGTATGTCGGTCTGATACCGACGCATCACCCGGCGTTCGGTGACATCACCTTCGAGGTCGGCTTCGTCCTTGCCGCTGCCCTGTACGTGCTGTTCTTCAAGCTGCAGGGTGAGAGCGGCCGGGAGGAGAGGCTGGTAATTCCTGATCAGCCCGCCGCGGCAGCGGCCGGTTGAGCTAACGGAACGCGGGCGTGCCCCCGGCCCACCGGGAGCGCGCCCGCAGGTCATGTCCGCAGGAAGTCGACCGGCTCTTCGGCCCCGGCCCAGATCACCGTCCGCTGCGCGGGCGTGGTCCTAGCGACGACCTTCCCGCCGCGCAGCACAAGCGTGCGGGGCGCGACCAGCCGAAGCGCGTCCGCCTCCGATGGCGCGTCGAAAACGACCAGGTCAGCAGGCCCGCCAACGCGCAAACCGTAGTCGCCGATGCCGAGGGCGCGAGCCGGATTCACGGTGATCATCTCGATCAGCCGCCGCAGCTCGGCGTCGCCAGACATCTGGCCTAGGTGCACGAGCACGAAGGCCGCCTGCAACGGGTCACCGTAACCGAGCGGATACCAGGGGTCCATCACCGAGTCATGCCCGATGCAGACGTTGACCCCGGCCGCCTGCAACTCCTTGATCCGGGTGTGACCGCGCCGGATCGGCCCGGTGTCGAACCGGCCTTGCAGCACCGCGTTATCCAGCGGGTTGGTCACCATGTGCAGGCCAGCCCTGGCGATGTTGTTGATCAGCCGGTAGGCGTAGGCGTTGTTATAGGAGTGCATGGCGGTGGTGTGACTTGCGGTGACCCGGCCGGACATGCCGCGCCTGATCGTTTCTGCTGCCATCACCTCGACGAACCTGGAGTGATCGTCGTCGGTTTCGTCGCAGTGAATATCGACCGCCAGGCCGTGATCGTCAGCCAGCGCCATCGCGAACTTGACCGACTCGACGCCGTCCTCGCGGGTGAGCTCGTAGTGCGGAATCCCGCCGACCACATCGGCGCCGAGCTCGACCGCCTTGCGCATCAGCTCCTTGCCGCCAGCGAAGCCGAGAATGCCCTGCTGCGGGAACGCGACCAGCTGCAGGTCGATCAGGCCACGGGTCTCCTCCCGCAGGTCAACCAGCGCGCGGAGGGCCCGAAGCTCAGGGTCGCAGACGTCGACGTGGCTGCGCACGTGCTGCACGCCGCTGGCGAGCTGCCAGCGCAGGATCTGCCTGACCCTGGATTGGACGTCCTCGTAGCTCAGGTCGGCCACCCGCTCGGCCCACACCGCGATGCCCTCGAACAGCGATCCTGACGCATTAGGCCTCGGCTGGCCGACAGTGAGTACCGCGTCCAGGTGGATATGCGGCTCGACCAGAGGCGGCGTCACCAGGCGACCAGCCAGGTCGATGGTCTCCGCGGCGGTCGAACTGGCGTCGACTGACACCAGCCGGTCACCGTCGACACCAAGATCGGTTAGCGTGTCCTGGCCAGCCAGCAGGGCATTACGAAGGATCAGCTCAGTCATCTGGCTATCATGGCGCGGCTGCTCACCTCAGCGCATCAGCGAGGGCCGCTGCTGATGACCCGGCCCGCCTGCTCGGCGGCCACGTTCAAGAAGCCGACCGCCCGGCGGAACGTCTCGTCCACCGTGCTCCTGGCCAGGCGCGTCTGATAGGCGTGGTACCGGTCGAGTTCCCACTGCCTGCCGTCAGTGGACAGCGATTCACAGGTTGGCTCGGGCAGCGGATTCCAGGTCCACTCGGCGATCCGGCCGCCGACTGCCTCTGGTCCGCCATCGGGCGGACTGACGAAGTCCACGTGCTGAATGTCGCGGCTGAGCTGATTCCGAACGAAACGCAATCCGCTGAGGGTCGCCTCTATGATCGGTCGGTCCAGGTCCGGCTGCTCGCACAGCACCCGGTCGTAGACCTCAGGGTGATAGCGCACCAGCGTGGCGTCGACAATCGTGATCCACCAGACGGCCTCGCTGATGATGGCGAACGCTCGCGCGTAGTCTGGCGCTACCGCCTTGGGCAGCCGCTCGGCGGCGTCTTGCATCGCCGTGATTGACCAGGCCAGCGCGTTGATATCAGCGACCGGGTCAGCCCTGTTATCCCGGTTCCAGGCGATTCGGCAGTCAGCCGAGCAAAACCTGGCGTGCTCACGGCGCGGAATGAACTTCGTCCCGCACTGCTCACACCCCCGGACGATCCCCATTCATCGATGCTACGTGGCATCCATGGATAGACAGCCGACCAGGGAGGATGTTCACGGATAGTTGGCTAGGGATTTCCACGGCGGAAATTTAGCCTTAGGTGGGGACCGCTGCCCGGCTTGACTGGCGTTGCTGGCGGCGTTCCCTCCGGCGGCGCCAATACGACCTGATCCGCTTGGCCAGCGCGACCACCACGAATATGCCCACTACGAGCAGCACCGCGGCGATCAAGGCCGCGATGAGCGGGTGCAGCAGCGCGAGTATCACCATCGCGGCTACGGCCAGGTCCTCAAGCAGGCTGGCGATGATGTTGCTGAACGGCTCTGGGCTGGTATTGACGCCGACTCGAACCCCGCTCTTTACCAGGTGCGTAGCCAGAGCCGAACCGCCGCCGATGGCGGCCGCAAGTGCCTGTGGCAACGTGTGCGCGTGACCGGCCATCAGTGCGCCGATCGCGGCGCCCATAGCTGGCCTCATCACTGTGTGCACGGCGTCCCAGACCGAATCCAGGTACGGGATCTTGCCGACGACGAACTGGCCGAGGTAGAGCACACCGACCACGACCAGCACATCGGTTCGCTCCAAGGCTGGTGGTACGGCACCGTAATGGCCATACCGGCCGAACAACCCAAGCAGTAGCACCACAGCGTAGGAATTGATCCCGCTGGCCCAGCCGCTGGTGAAGATCAAAGGTACGGCCGACATCTATCGCTCCCACTAGCCGCCAGCTACGCTCGCTCGGGGTGGTGCGGCGGCGCGGTCGGCCAATGCAGGATAGTAATGGAAAGTGCCAGGTCATAGCTAGTGACCAGACTCGCCTACGGAGGCACGTTCATGCTCATTGATCCGTCCAAGCCGGCTCATGCTGCCGCTGACGCCCGGCTCAAGTCAGAATCTGGCATCTGGCTCACCACTGTCAGCCCAGCCGGACAGCCGCAGTCGAGCCTGGTGTGGTTTTTGTGGGACGGCGCTGAGTTCTTGATCTATGGCTCGAAGAATGGCCCGAAGACGCCGAACATAAGGGCGAATCCGCACGTCGGTCTCAATCTGGACAGTGACGGCGACGGTGGCGGCGTGGTCGTTTTCGAAGGCACGGCCAGGATTGACGAAGCTGGCGCTTCGGCCTCCGAGCTGGCCGATTACGTGGCGAAGTACGCCGCTGGCGTGGCAAGGCTCGGCTGGACCTTCGAGAAGTTCAGCCAGGACTACCCGCACGCTATCCGGGTGACTCCGACCCGCGCCCGGATCTGGTAGCGCCGCCAGTCCAGCCCTGGTCGCGCCGGATCGTGACCGTGACATCGGCGAAGGGCAGGCCGATTGGCGCGCTCGGCTTGTGCACGGTGACCTGCGCTCGCGCCACGCGCTCGGCGGTGAGGCAGACGGCGACCAGCCGCTCGGCCAGCGTCTCGATCAGGGCGACTGGCTCGCCTGACACGATCGCGGTGAGGTCCTTGGCCAACTCGGCGTAGCTGACGGTCAGGGTGAGATCGTCAGCGGCCGCCGCCGGGCCGACATCGAGCCACAGCGTGGCGTCGATGACGAACTCCTGGCCGGTCTCGCGTTCGGTCGTCAGCACGCCGTGCCGGCCGAAAGCACGTAGCCCGAGCAGGCTGATCCGGTCGGCCGGGATCGGGTCCGTCATGATCGCCAATGTACTGGCCTGGCGGCTACGGCCGGACGGCGCCGGTCACCAGCCAGCGCGGGCCGCGCGCCCGCCAGGTCAAGGTGATGAAGCGGGCGATGAGCCAGGCCGAGATCGCCAGCCACAGCCCGAGTAGCCCGGCTCTGGTGACCACGTCCACCGCCGCCGCCAGTGCGAATACTGCCGTCGCCGCGATCCCGACCACCGCCAGATAGTTCTGGTCACCGGCACCGATCAGCACGCCGTCGAGCACGAAGACGACACCGGCCACCGGCTGCTCGGCCGCGACTACAAGCAGCACGATCAGCAGCAGATGCGCGACTGGTGGCGCGGCGGCGAAGAGACCGGGCAGCCAGGGCCGGGCGATCAGCAGGAGCAAACCGAAAACCACGCCGCAGGCGGCCCCCCAGACAATCATCAACCTGGTCGCTGCCTGAGTACCGGCGACATCGCCAGCGCCGAGGTACTTGCCGGTGATCGCCTGGCCGGCGATCGCGATCGCGTCGAGTGCGAGCGCCAGCAGGTTCCACAAGCGGTAGGCGACTTGGTGCGCGGCGATCGCTGCGGCACCTTGCCTGGACGCGATCACGGTTGACGCAACCAGCACCGCCTGCAGGGCCAAGGTCCTGATGACCAACGCACCGCCGGAGCGCGCGGCGGCCTTTAGCCCGGTCCAGTCGATCCCGAAGCCGACGCCTGCCCTTCTCGCGCCCAGCGCGACCATGCTCAGGTACGCGACGGCTGAGCAGTTCTGCGCGATCACCGTGCCCCATGCTGAGCCCGCGATACCCCAGTGCAGGCCGAGCACGAAGGTCGCGTTCAGTGCGACGTTCACCGCGTTGGCAGCGACCGACACGATCAGCGGGGTCTTGGTGTCCTGCAGGCCACGCAGGATGCCGGTGCCGGCCAGCACCGCGAGCATGCCAGGCGCGCCGAGCAAGCTGATCCGCAGATAGATGACGGCCTGGCTGGTGACGGCGGCGGTCGCGCCGAAAGCGGGCACGATCGCGCTGGCCAGCGGCAACCCGGCGGCTAGCACCACTACCCCGATGAAGCCCGCCAGCCAGATGCCGTCGATGCCCTGGCGGATGGCTGCCTGCCGGTTGCCCGCACCCAATTGCCTCGCCACCGCTGCCGTGGTGCCGTAGGCGAGGAAGATCGAAATGTTGACCAGCGCGGTCAGCGCCAGCGCCGCCACCCCGAGTCCGCCTAGCGGCGTGGTGCCCAGCCTGCCGACGATGGCCGAATCCGCCAGCAGGAAGAGCGGCTCGGCCACCAGCGCTCCGAAGGCAGGCACCGCGAGCCTGAGGATCTCTGCGCTATGGCCGCGCTGGGTCGGCGTCGCTGCTGGCGGCAACTCCGGCACGGAGTTGGCCGGCTGTGCGGTCAGGCCACTACTCCGCGCGCCCGCAGGTCAGCGATCTGGGCCGGACGAAGGCGCAGACCGAAGTCTGCGGAGCTCAGCACTGCGTCAGTGTCCGCCCCGAGCCGGACGGGCGGCGTCGGCGTCGGCACGTCGCTACGGCTGAACCTGGGAGCCGGCGCCGGCTGGCGAACGCCGCCGACGTCGGCGAAGACGCCGCGAGCCTGATTGTGCGGATGGTCGGCGGCTTCGGCCGGGGCGAGCACCGGCGCGACGCACGCGTCCGTGCCGGCGAACACCTCGACCCACTCATCGCGGGTCTTGCCAGCGAACACCGCAGTGAACCGGTCCCGCAGCACCGGCCAGCCGGCCGGGTCAAGCTGAGCGGGCAACTCGGCACCGGTCAGGCCGAGTGCGGCCAGCAGCGCGGCATAAAACTGTGGTTCAAGCGCACCAACCGCGACGTACTTGCCGTCAGCCGTCTGATAGGTGTCATAGAACGGAGCGCCCCCATCAAGCAGGTTGACGCCACGCTCGTCCCGCCAGGCGCCGCGCTCCCGAAGGCCATAGATGAAAGAGGTGAGCAACGCCGACCCATCCACCATTGCCGCGTCTACTACCTGGCCAATGCCAGATCGTTGGCGTTCGATCAGCGCGGCGAGTATGCCAAGAGCCAAGAGCATTCCGCCGCCACCGAAGTCGCCGACCAGGTTCAGCGGTGGCACTGGGCGCTCGCCCGCCCGGCCGATCGGATGCAGCGCGCCGGAGATGCCGATGTAGTCGATATCGTGCCCGGCGGTGGGTGCCAGCGGGCCGTCCTGGCCCCAGCCGGTCATGCGGGCGAAGATCAGCGCGGGATTGCGCTCGGCGCATACGTCTGGCCCGAAGCCGAGCCGCTCGGCTACCCCCGGCCGGAAGCCCTCGACCAGCACGTCGGCGGCCTTGACCAAGCTGAGCAGCAACTCGACTCCGGCCGGGTCTTTCAAGTTCAGCCCGATCGAGGTGCGGCCCCTGGTGAGCGGGTCGACCGGGTCGGGCCGACCAGGACCGCAGTGCTCGGGGCGCTCGATCCGCAGCACCTCGGCACCGAGGTCGGACAAGATCATGCAGCCAAATGGGGCTGGCGCCAGGCTTGCTAGTTCGACAACTCTAATGCCGTGCAGTGGTCCCATGACCTTAGGACTTTACGTTGCCGTAAGACGGCGGAGCATCGGACGGTGCGTTCGCCCACGCGGCCGGCTCTGTGGCCAAGGTAAAGCTGAGGGTCGCGCCTGCCGCCAGGGTGCTGAACGGCACGTACAGGCGGTTGTAGGCGGCCCCGTTGATGGTCAGTCCGGACACGTAGTACCTGGTCTTACTGGCGCCGGGCGCGTTAATCGTGACTTTCTGGCCAGACGGCAGCGAGATGACGATCTTCGGGAAGCCCGGGCTGACGAAGACCAGGTTGCCGCTACCTGGGTTCTCCGGGTACATGCCGAGCATTTCCCAGATGAACTGCGAGCTTTCCGCGCCGAGGTCGTCGTTGTTGCTGATGCCTTCAGGGCCAGGCAGGTAGATCGTCCGACGGAGCGCGTTGACGACGTACTGGGCGTCGGATGGGTAGGCCGCATAGTCGGGCGCGAACTGCTCGCCGAGGTCGAACTCGTCGGCCAGGTAGGCGTACTGACCCCGGCCGTTCGGCCTGGACAGATAGTGCCGGAGCGCAGGGCCGACCTTGGCGTTGCCGCCGAGGTCGGTAAATAGCGCCCGATAGTTGTTCGGCACGTCCCACAGGTACTGATAGGCGTTGCCTTCCAGGTAGCGGTGGGTGGTGCTGGGCGCTACCTCCGGCTGGAATGAGCCGTCCTTGTACCTCGGGGTCAGCAGGTGGTTGGACTTGTCGAACACGTTCATCCAGTTATTGGCCCTGGTCTGGAATGTGGCGGCGTCCTTGGCGTCACCGAGCGCACGGGCGAACTGCGAGAGCGCGAAGTCCGCCGTGTCGTACTCGAGCAGTGCGGACACGTAGTCCTTCAGGTCGCAGCAGCCGTAACCGCCGTCCTGCGGCAGGTAGCCGTACTTGGTCTCGAGCCTGGTGCCAGGCCGGATGTGATTGGTCGTCTCGGCTTGACGCAGCATCTCGCTCAGCGCAGCGGCGGTGTGGAAGCTGGTGCCGCCGAAGGCGTAGATGTCCGCGATGATCGCGTCCGACGGGTCTCCGACCTGGGCGTAGTTGTCCAGGTTGAGGTAACCCCACTGTGGCAGGATGCCATTTTGGGCGTAGTAGTTGACCAGCGACTGCGCTATGTCGCTGGCCGCGCTCGGATCGAGCATGGCCTGGAGTTGGGCCAGTGAATGGTAGGTGTCCCAGCCGGAGAACATGCTGTACTGATTGGACTGGCCGGCCGCGACGGTCTGCACCTTGTCATCCGAGCCCAGGTACTCGCCGTTGACGTCGCTCACGATGTTGGGCTGCAGGAAGTCCTTATAGAGCAGGCTGTAGAACTCCTGGGTAATCGCGACGCTGCCACCGCTCACCTGGATTTCGCCGAGCAGCGAGTCCCAGCTGTTCTGCGCGGCGGCCCGCACCGGCACAAGGGACCAGCCGGGGATCTCGGTCTGCCGGTTGAGCTGCGCATTCTGCCACTTCACGTAGGAAATGCCGACCTTGGCGATGATCGAATTGTTCGTGGCGGCGTTGAACGTCAAGAACACCGAGTTGGGGTTGGTCTGACCATTCTCAGTGACGATCTTGGTCTTGGTGAAGGGCGCGCTGAAGACGATGTCGAAATAGACCGTGTAGCTCTGCGGGCCGACGTTGCCTGACTCATTGCAAAAGCCGCCACTGGTCTCGCTGCCGGCGATCTCGTCATTGCCGATGATCGTGACGTGGCTGCCGGTGTCAGGCTCCTGGCTGTCCCGCAGCTTGATCAAGATGTCCGCTTGCTTGGTCTTGGGGTAGACGAACTTGGCGATCGCGGCGTGCGGGGTAGCTGAGAAATGCGAGGTGATCGTCTGCGGCATGTTGTTGCGGGCCACGTAGTAGCCGGCCTGGGCGATCTCGCCTGAGTTGGTGAACGACGTGGTGATGTTGCTTGGGTTGCCGGCCGGCAACGTGCCGGTCATCGGCAGGATCGGGATGTCGCCGGCCGCCTTGCAGCCTGGCCCAGATACGTGGGTGAGGCTGTAGCCGGCCAGCTCCTTGTCGCCGTAGGTGTAGCCGCCGCCGTCGGTGCGATGCGGCATGGTGTCCGGTGACCACTGCACCATGCCGAACGGCACGTCGGCACCGGGGAAGGTGTTGCCGCCACCGGTGGTCCAGGTCCTGGTATCGACCAGGCTGGCGAGGCTGGCCGTGGGCGTGGCCGGCCCGTAGTTCCTGGCTTTGGCTGGCAGCGGCACGGCCGGGCGCGGGCAGTTCGCCACCGTTCCCGACGCGGTCTTCGAGCAGACGCCACCTGGGGGACTTGCCTGGGTTCCTGCCGCTCGCGCCGTGCTGCCCTGCCAGCCGCCGGACAGCAGGCCGGCGCAAGTCAGTGTGATCACGAGTCCCAGTGCTGCCCGCCTGGTAGCCATTTCCGCCCTTCCGAATGCGTGCCAAACGCGGCGGTTATCCGCGCTCATGAGGGTAGGCAAGCATCATCGCAGACTTCGCCTGTCTGACATGTCACCTTTGCTAGAGCGCGTCAGGTGGGGCAGCTGTTACTGCCTGGCCCGGCTGGGCTGGGGATTCGTCAGCTGGCCAGGCCGCGGTGGTGTGGATGGCGCCGGCTTGGGTGACCAGCCGCGCGGGCAGCGCGAGCGCGGTGAGCCAGTCAAGCGCGGCCTGCCCTTTGATGATGGCGGCGGTGCTGGCGATGTTCGCGTCCACGCACGTCGCGGCCGCGACAGTGACTGTGCGCCAAGGCGACGCGGCCGGCTTGCCAGTGGCCGGGTCGATCAGGTGATGCATCCGCTTGCCGCCTGCGTGCCAGGTCCTGACGGTGGTGCTTGACGTCGCCAGGCCACCTGAGCTGATCGTGACCGTCTGGCCGGGGGCGTGGACTGGGTCGGCCGCGTGGTTGTCGGTGGTCTTGATGCGCCAGCCGTCGCCGGGCGGCGGGCCAGCGACGGCGACGTCGCCGCCGAGGCTGACCAGGACGCCGACGTCGAGTTGAGCGGCGATCTGCGCCGCGCAGCGGTCGGCTGCCCAGGCCTTAGCGACCGAGCCGAGGTCGAGCTTGGCCCCGTGGGCGAGTTGGACCTGGTGCGTGCCCTGGTCAAGCCGCACGCTCCGCCAGCCGGGGGCGGGAGCCGGCTGGCGGACTGGCACCGGCCGGGTGCCGGTGAGCTCGCCGAAGTCCCTGTCGTAGCCGGCGGCGACCAGCGCCTGGCCCACCGTCGGATCGACTGCGCCGTCGGTCAGGTCAGCCGCCCGCAACGCTGCCTCGATCAGCTCGGTGAACAGTTCGCTGATGCCGGTGAGCGCGCCGTTGGCCTCGTTCAGTATGGAAAGCTCTGAGTCTGGCCGGAAGCGACTGCACGCTTGGTCTACGGCGGCTAGCTCGGAGTCGGCGATTTTCCGCGCGCTGGCGAGTGCGGTGCCGTCCGTGACCAGCAGCACCGCGGTGGTGCCGAAAACCTCGAAGGTGGCCATCCAGCCCGGCCTTAGTCGGTGAGCCTGGCGAAGGCCTGGAGATTGGCCAGGCTCTCGCCGCGCTTGACCCGCCAGGCGTGCTCCCGCCGGATGGAGGACGCGAAGCCGATCATCAGGGCCTGATCGAAGTTGTCATCGGAGTAGCTGAGCACGCAGCCCAGCAGTCGGTCGATCTCATCGGCACTCACCGCGCTCAGCGGCAGCCGGCCGACCAGGTAGACGTCGCCGACCTGATCGAGCGCGAAATGCACGCCGAACATCCGGCTGCCCCGGTTGAGCAGGAATTGGTAGAACTCGGCGTGATTCTCATCGGGCTGACGGCAAAAGAACGCCTCCACGTGCAAGCTGTGCGGCTGCGCGATCAGCCAGGTCATCGTGGCTAGCTTGTGCTGGCCGGCCAGCTTGACCAGATAAGCGCCTGGCTGCGGCGACTCGTAGGGCAGGCCGAGCTCATCGAGGATCTGGCCAAGCTTGCGTCCGGCTTGCGCGCCAGCGCCGTCGCCGTTCGCTGACTGGCTCACGCGTCCACCGAGGCGGCTACCTCGCTCATGGCAGCACCGTACACGCCGAGCAGCCGGTCCACGGTCACTGACCAGCCGAAGCCGGACGCGTGCTGCCGAGCGCCACGGGCTAGCCTGGCGCGCTCGCCGCCGTCGGTGACCAGCTGCCAGATCGCGGCTGCGTAGTCGGCCGGATCGTGCCCATTCACGAGCACGCCTGAGGCGCCATCGCGAACCGCCGTACGCAACCCGCCGGCCGCAGCCGCCACCACCGGCGTGCCGCAGGCCTGGGCTTCCACTGCGACCAGGCCGAACGACTCAGAGTGTGATGGCACCACGACCAGGGTCGCTGCGCGGTACCACTCGGCTAGGTCGCGCTGCGGGCACGGCGGCTCTAGCCGCACATTGGCCGAGATGCCGAGCGCGGCCGCCAGTTCGGTCAGGCTGTCAGGGTCGTTGCGGCCGGTGCCGCTCGGACCGCCGACGAAGGCCACCACCAGCTTCTCGGCCAGCCACGGGTGATCACGCACTAGCTGGGCGGCGGCGCGCAGCAGCACGTCGGGGGCCTTGAGCGGCTGCACCCGGCCGGCGAACATCAGCACGATCGACTGCTGTGGCAGGCCGAGCCGCCACCTGGCCTGCCACTGCGACCCAGGCCGGAAGGTAGTCAGGTCGACACCGGGCGGCACGGCCGCGACCCGCCGCGGGTCGGCGTCGTAAAGCCTGATCAGCTCCCTGGCTTCGGCGGCGGTGTTGGCCACGATCCGGTCGGCCGTGGCAATCACCTCGGCTTCACCGCGGAGCCGCAACTCGGGCTCGGCGGCGTCACCGGTGGCGAGCGCGGCGTTTTTGACCCTGCCCAGGGTGTGCATCGACTGGACGAGTGGCACCCCCCAGCGTTTCTTCGCTACGGCGCCGACCTGGCCGGACAGCCAGTAGTGGCCGTGCACGAGGTCATAGCGGCCGGGGGCATGCAACGCCTCTTCGCGTAGCACTTCAAAGGTAAAATCACACAATTGGCCGGGCAAAGCGGTCTTGTCGAGATCTTCGAATGGGCCAGCAGGGATGTGCTTCACCAGCACTCCGGGCGCGAGCTCCACAACCGGCGGCTGGTCACGAGCTACCGCCCTGGTGAAGATGTCCACCTCGACGCCGCGCTCAGCTAGCAGCTTGGCGACTTCCACGACATAGACGTTGAGACCACCGGCATCGCCGGTGCCAGGCTGTTCTAGCGGCGATGTGTGGACGCTGATGGTCGCGACTCGCCTCGGGTAGCGACGCGGCACTGGCATACACCTCCGTGAGGGAGGAACCCATAAGTTTCGCGCCATGTTCCCGCCCCGGCTATATCGGACGGCGAGCCGTGCTGGTGGCGATGTTGCCGATACGCTCGGGACTATGCGAACCCTGGTACTGCTCCGCCACGGCGAAAGCGTGTGGAACTCAGAAGGACTGTTTACCGGCTGGGTCGATGTGGGGCTGTCCGAGCGGGGCAGGACCGAGGCAGTGCGAGCCGGTGAGCTGCTCGGCGAGAGCGGGCTGCGGCCAGAGGTAGTGCACACCTCGGTGCTGACCAGGGCGATCCAGACGGCCAATATCTCGCTGGAAAGCGCCGGGCTCAACTGGCTGCCGGTGCGCCGGTCCTGGCGACTCAACGAGCGCCACTACGGTGCGCTGCAGGGTAAAAATAAGTCGCAGACCCGGGCTGAGTTCGGCGATGAGCAGTTCATGCGCTGGCGTCGGTCCTACGACGTGCCGCCGCCCCAGCTAGCCGACGACGACCCGCTGTCGCAGGCTGGCGACCCCCGGTACGCGCTGCTGGCAGGCGATCTGCTGCCGAGGTCAGAGTGCCTGCGTGATGTGGTGGACCGGCTGCTGCCTTATTGGTACGACGCCATCTTGCCCGACCTGGCGCACGATGCCACCGTGCTGGTCGTGGCGCACGGCAACTCACTGCGGGCACTGGTCAAGCACCTGGACCAGATCAGCGATGAGGACATCGCCGAGCTGAATATCCCGACCGGCATTCCGCTGCGTTATGAGCTGGACGAGCAATTCCGCCCGGTCAAGCTGGGCGGTACCTACCTCGATCCCGAGGCGGCGGCGCAGGCGGCCGAGGCGGTACGCAATCAGGGCAAATGACGGCAGGGCGGATCAGTGTCGGTCAACGCGCGTCCGGTCGGCGGATTAGCCTCAAGCGGGTTGTGAACGTCAGCGGTAGCCCGCATGAACTCTCCGCAAATTGCGGCTGGTCAGCTGGCCGGCCAGGTGCGCGTTAGGCAGCTGTCCGCATACCATCAAAGGGTGGATCTGGGGGTCATTGCGGTCAGACAGGCGGACGGATGAGGACCAGCGGACCGGCGCGAGCGCTGAGCGCCGCTCCCGCGCCGACCGTACCCGTAACGTCGAATTCCCAGGTCAGAGCGACTGAGCCAGTTGGGGTCGCTGTGATGCCCGCCGGGCTTTCTGCCGTCCTGGCGGTGCTGTCCTCGTCGGCGGTGGTAATCGACAACACCGACCGGGTGCTGCAGGCAAGCGAGGCCGCCCGTACGTTCGGCTTGGTGGAAGACGACCGACTTGTCGTCGGTGAGTTGCTGGCGCTCGCGCGCCAAGTCCGCAGGGACGGGGAGATCCGCGAGGGCGAGATCGACATCTCCACTGGCGGCCTGCCGAACCGTACCACCAGCTTCGCGGTTCGAGTCGCGCCGCTTGGCGCCGAGGTGGGCGGTGGCGGCCTGGTGCTGCTGCTGGTCGAGGACCAGACTGAGCGCCGCCGGGTTGAGGAGGTGCGCCGCGACTTCGTCGCTAACACCAGCCACGAACTCAAGACCCCAGTGGGAGCGCTCGCACTGCTCGCCGAGACCGTCGAGGACGCGGCGGATGATCCTGAAGCGGTCAGGCGGTTCGCCGGCCGGATGCGTCAAGAGGCGACCAGGCTGACCAACCTGGTCCAGGACCTGATCACGTTGTCCCGGATCCAGGCGGCTCGAGCCGATCCCCGACCCGATCCCAGTCGACCTGGACGCGGTGGTAGCTGAGGCGCTTGACCGCGGCCGGATGAAGGCCTCGGCCCGCGGCATCGAGCTCGCGGCGGTCGGCGTCCGCGGCCTGTCCGTAAGGGGTGACGAGGACCTGCTGGTCACCGCGCTGCGCAACCTGCTCGACAACGCGGTCGCTTACAGCCCGGAGAAGACCAAGGTCGTCGTCTCGACCAGGCAGGCCAGCCCCGACGTGGTCGAGCTCAGCGTCGCCGACCAGGGCATCGGGATCCCCGAGCGGGACCTTGAGCGCATCTTCGAGCGCTTCTACCGGGTCGACCCGGCGCGGTCCCGGGCTACCGGCGGCACCGGACTCGGCCTCGCCATCGTCAAGCACGTCACGGCAGCCCACGGCGGCAAGGTGACCGTGTCGAGCAAGGAAGGTGCCGGATCGACGTTCACCCTGCGACTGCCGTCGAAGCCAAGACCGTCCAAGCCCAGGAGCGGCTAAATGTTCAGCGGCCGGGCTGGTGCCTGGATCGTGACTGACCGACCTGCCAAGGAGGCAGCTAAGTGACGCGGGTACTGGTAGTCGAAGACGAGGAGTCATTCAGCGACGCGCTGTCGTACATGCTCCGCAAGGAGGGCTTTGAAGTCGCGGTGTGTCCGACCGGCCCGGCCGCGCTCGACACCTTCGACCGCACCGGCGCCGATCTGGTCCTGCTTGACCTCATGCTGCCTGGCCTGCCGGGCAGCGAGGTCTGCCGGGCACTGCGGGAGCGGTCAAGCGTGCCGGTGATCATGCTGACTGCTAAGGACAGCGAGATCGACAAGGTGGTCGGGCTTGAGCTCGGCGCCGACGACTACGTGACGAAGCCTTTCTCCTCACGCGAGCTGGTCGCCCGGATGCGCGCGGTGCTGCGGCGGCGCGGTGACGAGCGACGAGGCCAAGCACCTCCGTGCTTGAATCCGGGCCGGTCCGGATGGACGTGGAGCGGCACGTGGTCATGCGTGCGCGGCGCCGCGGTACAGCTGCCGCTCAAGGAGTTCGAGCTACTCGAGGTGCTGCTGCGCAACGCCGGCCGGGTGCTGACCCGGATGCAGCTGATCGACCGGGTCTGGGGGGCCGACTACGTCGGCGACACCAAGACCCTGGACGTGCACATCAAGCGGCTGCGGGCCAAGATCGAGCAGGACCCGGCCCGGCCGCATGCACATCATCACCGTGCGCGGCCTGGGCTACAAGTTCGAGCCAGGCAGCTAACGAGCGCGGTCAGCTTGACGGGCTAGCTTGACGGGCTGGCTGAGGGCGACGTGCTTGCCTTGCCGCTCGGGGTCGGGCTAGCTGACGGCGTTGTCGGTGCCGGTGCTGGGCGCAGCGTGCTGTAGTACTGGGCGCGCGGCATTACAGGGACATTGAGCACAACTCGCCCGGCATTGGCGAACACCATGACAATCTTGACCACCGAGCCGCCGGTGAGCGGTAGCAGCAAGTGCTGGAGAATGACCTGCGGACGCGGGCCGGTGAGCAGCACTGGGTGATCGGAGGCCAGCGCGACCTGACCGGCCCCGCCGGGCAACTTGACCGAAGTGGCCACCCCGGGCGCGGACACTCTGAGCAGCCGGTCCGGCGAGCCGACGTTGACCAGGCCGAAGAACAGGCCGGCGTTCTGGCCGCGCGGGATCGCGGCGCCAATAGGCCCGCCCAGCACGAAGACATTGCTGATCGTGATGTTGCCCACCGTCGTGCCCGTGCCGTCGGTCGGGTTATGCCAGTGCAGGCTAGGCGCGTTCGTGCCCGCCTCGCAACCGGCGATAAGCGGAAGCACCGCGGCCGCGACCGCAATCAGGATGCGGCGCGAGTGCTTGCCGCGACTGCTCCGGATCACGGAGTCTCCTCGTCGTATGGAACGGCTATCTCAGGGTGCCCAACGAATAACAAGGCGTTGGGCGGGCCTAGCCCGGCCTTGAGCCAGGGGCCAGCTTGAGTCATCGGAAGCGTAGTCCCGCCCGCTCACTGGCCGGCAGCCGGCCCGCTCATTGTGCGCTTAGCTGAGGTCAGCCGGCGGGCTTGAGCAACTGGAGTTGCCGCTCAAGCATCAGCCGCGGTCCGAGCCGCGCCGCTTCGGTGACCCGGCCATGGGAATCAACCAGCAGCACGGTCAAGCCGACCGGCTGGTAGGCGGCAGTGAGCACATTGGCGTCGTCGGTGGCGACCTTCGTAGCCTTCTTTTCGCTCACCGTGGCGGCCAGGCGCTCAAGTTCGGTACTGCTGCCGCGCGGGCCGACCAGATAGATGCTCACTCCGGCGGACGCCGCCTGGCGCAGCAAGGTCGCGACAGCCGCCGTGCAGTTGCAATTGGCCGGCACGATGGCCAGGGCCGTTCCCCGCAATGTGCTCAGGGTCAGCGGTTTACCCGCCACATTGATCGTCTTGCCGGGAAGCCTGGCCGCCGTTGAGCCGCTCGCTGGAGTGGGGCTGGCCGGTGCCGACGAACTCGTTCGGGTGCCTGGACCTTGGGTGCTGACCTTGCCGCCGGGACGGCCAGCCTCGCTGCCCTGGTGAGTGGGCCGCTGGCTGGCGAGGTACGGATTGACGGTCAGCATCGCCGACACCATGACGGCTAGAAGCGCGAGAATCAGGCTCCCCGCGAGCAGCGGGATGGCGATTCCGCTGCGCCGAAACGGAGCGCGCCAGCGCAGGCTGCGCTGCTGCCGCCGTATCGCTCGCAGTTCACGATGGTAGGCCTGCACATCACGAAAGAGCTCGCGGGCGTCATCGGGGATCTCGATGTCTACTCGCGGCAGGCCGTAGTCGTCGTGCCCCTGCTCACCGCCTTGGTTCACGCGTGTCTCCGCATATAGCTACAAGCTCCTGTCCTCAGTATGAGCCTGCTGCCCGATCGGTGTAAGCGTGCGGGGACGCTGTTGTCATACCCAACTCCGCGCTGGTCGCGCAGCGATGGCTGTGGATGGCGCGATCAGGCGGTAAACTAGTAACACACGGAGCGACTATTTCGGCAGTGCGTTCGCTGCCGGTTCGAGTCCCAAGGCGTCCGGGCGGCGGAGCTAGGGACCCGCATTCTGACGGCGTGGAGCCGTCATTCACAGTATGCAAAAGCGGCTTTGACCTGCATCTTTGATCTCAAGCCTGGCTATTGTTCGCTGACTGCCGTGGTACGCTAGATGCAGCGGAAGGGGTACGTGCCACATGACTTTCAAGGTCGGCGACACCGTCGTCTACCCCCACCATGGGGCTGCTCGGATCGAGGAGATCGAGATCCGTTCGATCAAGGGCGAGGATAAGACGTACCTCGTGCTTAAGGTCGACAAGGGTGACCTGACGGTGCGGGTTCCAGCGGACAACGCTGAGCTGGTCGGTGTACGGGATGTAGTCGGGCAGGAAGGCCTTGAGCGGGTCTTCGAAGTATTGCGCGCACCTTATACCGAGGAACCGACCAACTGGTCTCGCCGGTACAAGGCGAACCTGGAGAAGCTTGCTTCAGGCGACGTCAACAAGGTAGCCGAGGTGGTCAGGGATCTCTGGCGGCGTGACCGGGAGCGCGGACTCTCGGCCGGTGAGAAGCGCATGCTGGCCAAGGCGCGGCAGATCCTCGTGAGTGAGCTGGCGCTCGCCGAGAAGACCAACGAGGACAAGGCCGAGACGCTGCTTGACGAGATCCTGGGGAACTGATTCCAGGTACTGACCAGTCGGCTAATCCATTGCCGCGCATCGGTATCGGAGTAGACGTTCATAAGTTCGGTGACGACCGGGAGCTGTACCTCGCCGGCATCCACTGGCCAGGTGAGCGCGGTCTTGTTGGCCATTCCGATGGGGACGTGGCCGCCCATGCGATCTGTTCCGCGTTGCTATCCGCGGCTGGACTGGGCGATCTAGGCAGCCAGTTTGGCGTCAGCGAACCCGAATGGGCTGGTGCGCCAAGCACCGCGCTGCTGCAGCGGACTTCGACGTTGCTCGCGGCAGCTGGCTACCTCGTCGGCAACGTGTCCGTCCAGGTCATCGGGAACCGGCCGCGAATCGCCCCGCGCCGAGACGAGGCACAGGCGGCCCTGTCCGCCGCCCTCGGCGGCGCGTCCGTGAGCCTTTCAGCCACTACGACAGATGGCCTAGGCCTGACCGGCCGTGGCGAAGGCGCCGCCGCCATCGCCACCGCCCTAGTCCTAGCCGTCCACCAGGCCTGACCGTCCCGAGTCAGAGTTGGCCTTCCAAGGCTGCTCGCCTTCGGTGGTTCGGTGGTTCGGTGGTTCGGTGGTTCGGTGGTTCGGTGGTTCGGTGGTTCGGTGGTTCGGTCGGCCTCGCTAGCAAATCGGTCGAAGCGGTATTGGCGAATTATCATGATAAAATCTGTTTTGACCGATCTGGATTGCGCGGGTATATCCGGTGCTCGGTATTGGACCTGGCCTGCGGGCTCGCGCGGCTCACCTTGGCAGGTCGATTAGCCGTGATGGCGGGTCGGTTGGCCGCGAGGGCGGGCTGATAGTCGCTTGGCCGTGATACGTGGTGGCTCGTCGTCCACATGTCATTAGTTAGCGACGCCCAAAGGGCGCAGAACGGGCGATCGGTACCTGAGAACTGTCGCTCCGGCGTGATGTGTCGGCTTGGCAAATCAACCTTTCACGCCGAAGCGACTTCCCGGACGCGTCCACTCAGACGTTTGGCGGGATTGGGGAGCTACGCGGACGCTCGAGCGTTGGCGGTTCAGCCTTGTTGGCTTCGACTTCTTGGTCAACCGGCTCTTTCCGGTGCCGGCCAGAACTCTCGCCAGTCCCACGTCCGGCAGTAGTCGCTGCCTCACTCTCGGCGCTCGTCCCGGTCCCGGTCGCGGTCGGTGCGGCGTTGATCTCGCCGCGGGCCGCCGTATCGCCTTGACTGCGGCCCTCTGGCTGACCAACTTGCAGGTCCGTGGGCCCTTGAGCACTCAGGTTGCTCGCTGTCGGTGGCTCGGTGGACGATGGACCAGACTGGACTGGATTTACGGCCATGGTCGGCGGTCGTGTCGGTGGCGACCAGAGCGAAGCTGGCGGATCGACCGGGGCGGGTCGACGCTGCGTCGTCGCCCGTAGCTGCATCTCGACTGGGCGGGCGACCGGCCGGGGCGGCGTCTCGGCACCTGGCTCGACCCGCTGGATGGGGACAGTGGGGCTGCCGGAGCTTGGCGTGGGCTGGCCTGGTGCGGCGGTGCCGTGCGAGCTCCCGCCACGAGAAGGCTCGTTGGCTGCGGTTCCTGACGAGGGCTGGGTTGTGCTTACCGGCATGGGCTGGGTTGTGCTTACCGGCATGGGCTGGGTTGTGCTTACCGGTGAGGGCTGGGTTGTGCTTCCCGGCGCGGGTGCTGGACTCGGCGAAGGTGCGGATCCCTGAGCCGAAGGCACCGGGATGGGCGATGTTGTCGGCGGCTGAGCCGAAGTAGGCGGAGGTGAGGCAGGCGACGTAGGCCGAGCAGTGGATGGAGTCTGGCCAGGGGCGGGCGTTTGCGTCGGCAGCGGTGCGTGCGTGGGAGTAGGCGGTTGGCCTGTCGGCACTTGAGTTGGTGCTGCGGTTGGTGCGGTCGGCTGAGTCTGAGGCTGTGCCGGGCCAGGGCCTGGGCCTGGGCGTGGACCTGAGGTCGGCGGGGCTTGAGCTGTGGGCGGCGAGGGAGCGGTCGGCGGGGCTTGATGAGGCGGCCTGTGGGCGGGCGCTGGTTGTGGCGCTAGCTGCGCGGCTGGCTCTGCGGCTGGTTCTGCGGCTGGCTGTGGCGCTGGCGATTCGATGGCTGGTCGGTCGGCGGCGGGCGCTAGCGCGGCAACAGCGGTAGTGGCGGACTCCAGCGCGGGAGCAGGCATCTGCGCTGCGGCGGGCGGAGCCAAGGCCGGAGTGACCGCGCCCGGAGTGAGCGCGCCCGGAGTGAGCGCGCCCGGAGTGAGCGCGCCCGGAGTGAGCGCAGCCGGGGAGGCCAGGGCCGGGCGGTCAGGGAGCGAGGTTCGGGCTTGGTCGGCTAGCGGTGCCGGGGTGGGGCCGGGGGTTCGGTGGCTCAGGCGACGACGGCGAGCGTGCCTTAGCAGGGCCAGTAGCAGGCCGAACGCCACCAGGACCAGTGCCCAAGGGAGCACCGCTGCGGTGATCTCAGCTTGCCGGGCGGGAATGTGTAGCCCCGCCGCGTGCATCACGCTGCTCGCGGCGAGCGCGGCGAGCAGCAGGACGAAACATAGCCAGCCGTAGATCCTGCTGATCAGGCCTGCGCCGCGCAGGGCAAGGACCGCGCAACCGGCCACTACCAGCATCGCGTCGCAGATGACCGGGTAGATCCTGGCCAGGGATGTCGATACTGCGGCCTGCAGGGCGAAGGCGTGCACGCTTGAATAGGAGAGCACGCAGGCTCCGGCCGTGAGCGCGACCAGGCCGGTAACGACGGCGACGAGCGCGAGGATCCGGAGCACCCGGCCGGCCCGATCGCCTTGGGCTGGCTGGCCGGAGGGCTGGCCAGCGGGCTGGCCGGAGGACTGGCCAGCGGGCTGGCTCGCCGGCGCGCCGACCTGACCTGCGGGGCCGGCCACCAAGCCTACGGGCGTGGCTGGCTGGCCTGCGGATGCGGCGACCTGGCCTGCGGACATGGTAACGCTCCCTTGGTCGGCCGGTCGGCTTGGCGGGCCTGGCTGGTCAGCCTTGCTCCGGTCATTCCTCCTAGCCACGACATTCCTTCCTGCTCAGCATGCAGTCATATAGTCGGGGATGACAGGCAAGAATCGCGCCGCATCGCCCGGCGAGGCTGGCTCGGGTTGCCGGAACTGCCGGGATCGCGCGGACGGGATCGCGCGGAGTCGCCGGATTCTCCGGTGCCACCGGCGGTTCCCAGGGTCCGGCTTGGCTTGGCACCACGGGCGAGTCGGCAACCTGCGGCTTCGCGCCCAAGTTAGCGATCATGGCGTCAAGGGAGACGATATGCCGTACTACCGGGTCACAGGCGAGATTCCTAGAAAGCGGCACATCCGGTTCAACCGCCCGGACGGCGGTTTGTATGCCGAGGAGCTGATGGGCGAGGAAGGATTCTCGTCCGATTCCTCGCTGCTTTATCACCGGCATCCGCCGACAGCGATTGTGAAGAGCGAATCGGTCACCGACTCAGGTAGCTACGCCAATCTGGTGCCCAATCAGCCGTTGCTGCCAAGGCATTACCTGACCACCGAGCTAGCCGGCACCGGTGACCTGGTACTTGGCAGGCAGTCGCTGGTCGGCAACGAGGACCTGACCGTGTCCTTTGTCCGCGCCGACACCGAATCTGAGCTCTACCGGGACTCGGTTGGCGACGAGACTATCTACGTGCAAGCTGGCCGGGTCAGGTTCGAGTCTGTCTACGGTGCCATCGACGCGGCCGCTGGCGACTACGTGGTCGTGCCGCGCGGCACCATTCACCGCTGGATCCCGGCTGCCGGTGAGACCGTGAGCGCGCTGGTCATCGAGGCACGAGGCCACATCAGGCCGCCCAAGCGATACCTGTCAGACACCGGCCAGTTCCTTGAGCACGCTCCGTATTCCGAACGCGATCTGCGCGGCGTGACCGGGCCGTTGCTGGCCGATGGTGAGGATGTGCCGGTGCTGGTGCGCAACCGGGGCGGCTTGACCAGGCTGACCTATGCGTATCACCCGTTCGATGTCGTTGGCTGGGATGGCTGCTTGTACCCCTATGCCTTTAACATCGCTGATTTCGAGCCGATCGTGAAGCGTACGCATGCGCCGCCGCCCGTGCACCAGACCTTCGACGGGCCGAATTTCGTCATCTGCTCCTTCTGCCCGCGACCGTTCGACTTCGATCCTCACGCGGTGCCCATTCCGTACAATCATCACAATGTGGACTCGGATGAGCTGATGTTCTATGTGGCCGGCGATTACTCGGCTAGGGCGGGCTCAGGAGTTGGCATCGGCTCAATCACCTTGCACCCGTCGGGCTTTACTCATGGGCCCACTCCAGGTGCGGTCGAAGCGATCGTCGCGGGCGGCGCACCAGCCACGGATGAGACAGCAGTCATGATCGACACCTTCCGTCCGCTGCTGCTCGCTCCACAGGCGGTCGCCGCCGAGGACCCCGAATACGCCTGGCACTGGGCCAAAGCCGAGAGGGCGCGAGGATGACGCCTCCAGCCGAGCGGGTGAGGCTGCCCGAGCGGGCCCGGGCGCTGTTCGACGGGCCGAATTTCATCACCCTGGCCACGATCGACCCGGACGGGCGGCCGCAACTGAGCGTGGTCTGGGCCAAGCTGGACGGCGAAGACCTGCTGGTCTCCACGATCAAGGGCCGCAGGAAGTACGCGAATCTCATCAGGGACGGGCGGGCGAGCGCGCTCGTTTTCGCTGCCGACGATCCTTACCGGTACGCCGAGATCCGCGGCACGGCCACGATCAGCGACGACCCGCCAGCGGCACTGATCAATGAGCTTGCGCTGAAATACACCGGCCAACCGTTCGGCGATCGTCCAGGTGAGGAGCGGGTGATCGTACGGATCGTGCCTGATCGGGTCGTGCTCTACCTGGACTAGTCGCCCGCAGGGCGCGAGCGGGTCAAGGCGGTGCGAGGCGCAGGCGAGGAAATAAGCCGCGTGCCGACTCGGCATGATCCCGTAGCCTGGGTGAATGACGTTGCGCATTCACGACACCGCCACTCGCGCTATCCGCGAGTTTGTCCCGATTAATCCCGGGCAGGCTGGTCTTTACCTGTGTGGCGCGACGGTGCAGGCACCCCCGCACATTGGCCACATAAGGTCAGGCGTGAGCTTCGACGTCGTTGTTCGCTGGCTGAAAGTGACCGGCTTGGCTGTGACGTTCTGCCGGAACGTCACCGATATCGACGACAAGATCATCCGCGTCGCCGCTGACGAGGGCAGTCAGTGGTGGGCGGTTGCCGAGCGCAATCAGCGGGCATTCAACCGGGCTTACGACTCGCTCGGCTGCTTGCCGCCCGACGTCGAGCCGCGGGCGACCGGGCATGTGCCTGAGATGATCGTGCTGATGCAGCGGCTGATCGACGCCGGCCACGCTTACGCGGCCGGCGGCAACGTGTTCTTCGACGTGCTTTCCGATCCCAGCTACGGCGAGCTTTCTGGCCAGCGGGTAGATCACATGCGCGCCGCCAACGACGTCGAAGGCGAGAGCTTCAAACGCGACTCGCGCGATTTCGCCTTGTGGAAGAGCTATAAGCCGGGTGAGCCCGCTTGGGACACGCCTTGGGGTCCTGGCCGCCCTGGCTGGCACCTGGAATGCTCGGCGATGTCGACCAAGTACCTCGGCTCGACCTTCGACATTCACGGCGGCGGACTTGATCTTAAGTTTCCGCACCACGAAAACGAGCTGGCGCAGTCGACGGCGGCCGGCGACGGCTTCGCCAGGTACTGGATGCACAACGGGCTAGTCCGGCTCGACGGCGAGAAGATGAGCAAGTCGCTCGGCAACTCACTGCTCGTGGACGCGATGGTCAGCCGGGTCCGTGCGGTCGAACTTCGTTACTACCTGGTGGCGGCGCACTATCGATCAGACCTCGACTACTCGCCTGAGGCCCTTGACGAGGCGATCTCGGCGTACCGGCGGATCGAGGGCTTCTTGACCAGGGCGACCAGCGCGCATTCGGCTCAGCCTGAGCAGAATCTGCCCGGCGCAGCGAATGGGCTGCCGGCCGCGAGCAGCCTGCCGGCCATGTTCGCCGCCGCGCTCGATGACGATTTCGGTGTGCCGCAGGCGCTTGCGGTGGTGCATGACGCGGTGCGTGAAGGCAACAGCGCGCTTGCCGCCGGTGATGCGGCTGGTGCCGCTAAGCAGGCCGAGTCCGTGCAGGCGATGCTCGCGGTGCTCGGCCTTGATCCGTTCGCGGCGCCATTCGCGGCCAACGGGAACTCGGACTTGACTAGCGTGGTCGACGCGCTGGTCAGCGTCGCGCTTGAGCAGCGTCAGGCAGCCAGGGGGCGGCGGGATTTCGCGGCTGCCGACGCGATCAGAGACCAGCTCCAGGCGGCCGGCATCGTGGTCGAGGACACCGCGACCGGTCCGCGCTGGGAGCTGGCCAGATGACCAAGCCGTCGGCGCAGCACCGGCCGACTGGCAGTGAAGTAACGCAGAGAGGCACCCGATGAGCGGGAAAAGCGGCTCGGCCAAGCCGGGCCGTGGCAACGTCAGCAAGACCGGCAGGCCCAGGCCTGGCACTGGCGGCTACGGCCGGCGCAAGCTCGAAGGCAAGGGTCCGACCCCGCCAGCCGACCAGCGTCCCGGCCATCCGGCTCAGCGCCGGGCGGCTGCCGCAAGCGCATCGACGGCGGCTACGGCCCGCGGCGCTCGCGCCGGAACGACCAGCACAGCCAGCGGCCCGAGGGCCGCGAGCAGCGCCAGAGCTGGCCAGGATGCCGATCGGCGTCCTTACGGCCGGAGCGAGGCGGTTCGCGCCCGCGTCGGCAGAGGTGCCGGTCGCGGCGCGGGCAGTGCCGCTGAGATCGTGGCTGGCCGAAACTCAGTGCTCGAGTCGCTGCGGGCGGCGGTACCGGCGAGCGCGCTGCATGTCGGGCCGAGGCTGGACGCTGATGACCGGATCAATGAAGCCGTCAAGCTAGCCGCCGATGCCGGTATCCCGGTCGTCGAAGCTGGCCGGGCTGAGCTGGACCGGATGACTGGCGGCGCGATCCACCAGGGCCTCGCGCTTAAGATCAGGCCCTATTCCTACGCCCATCCCGACGATCTGCTCCGCGTCAGCCCGGTAGGCACGCAGCCGCTGATCGTGGCGCTTGACGGGGTCACCGATCCGCGCAATCTGGGCGCGGTGGTCAGGTCAGTGGCGGCCTTCGGCGGCGATGGCGTGCTCATCCCTGGTCGGCGGTCGGCCGGCGTCACTGCCGGAGCGTGGAAGGCATCGGCAGGCGCACTGGCCAGGCTGCGGGTCGCCCAAGGCTCAAACCTCTCCTCCGCCCTCACCTCCTACGCGAAAGCCGGATTGTTTGTCGTCGGCCTGGATGCTGACGCCGACACCGAGATCGGCGAGCTTGAGCTTGCCACCAGTCCGCTGGTGCTGGTGATCGGCTCGGAGGGCAAGGGCCTGTCCCGGCTGATCGCACAGCAGTGCGACGCCGTGGTCAAGATCCCGATCACCGGGGCTGAGTCGCTGAACGCGTCGGTGGCCGCCGGTATCGCGCTGTACCAGGTCGCCATGCTGCGGGCGGCGGCGAAGGGCTAGCCGGCCGCGGCCAGCCAGCTCTGGCTCAGCTTGCCGACCGGCACCTGGCCAAGGTCGGGCTCGTCATCGTCAAGCGCGAGCTCGGGCAAGGCTCTGGCCGGCCAGGCGATGAGCGGGTCTGGTGTACCCGCGACCTCGCCGGCCTTGTCGGTGTAATTGAAAAACGACAATACGTAACGCATAACTTCAAGCCGGGCTCGTTTTTTATCGTTGCCCTTTACTACGGTCCATGGCGCCTCCGGCACGTCCGTATGGCGGAACATGGCTTCCTTGGCCCTGGTGTAGTCGTCCCATTTGTCCAGTGAGGCCAGGTCGATCGGACTGAGCTTCCAGGCCTTCACGGGATCGGAGTGCCGGTCGATAAAGCGTCTGAGCTGCTCGGCTCTGGTGATCGAGAACCACAGCTTGATCAACGTGATGCCATCGGCCAGCAGTTCGGCCTCGAACTCTGGCACGTCGTGCAGGAACCTGGCGTACTCATCGGGCTGGCAGAATCCCATCACCTGCTCGACTCCGGCCCGGTTGTACCAGGACCGGTCGAACATCACCAGTTCACCTGGCAGTGGCAGATGCGGCCGGTACCGGCGCAGGTAGTTGTCGCCCTGCTCATGCGCGGCCGGCTTCTCCAGCGCGACGACCCGGACGCCGCGGGGATTCAGGTTCTCGACGACTCGCCGGATCGCGCCGCCCTTGCCCGCCGCATCGCGCCCTTCGAAGACCACAAGTACTCGGTCGCCGCGCTCTTTGACCGAACGCTGTAGCTTCAGCAATTCAATCTGCAGCAGCCGCTTGTCGTGCTCGTACGGCTTACGGCGCAGCTTGGTGGCATACGGGTAACTTTCCCGCCACGGCTCGATCGCCGTGCCGTCCGACCGGATGAGCGTCACCCGGCCATTTTTCCGCTGGCGGAGCTTGAGCCCAAGCTCACCGGCAAGCGCAGCGAGCTGAGCGCGCACCGCGCCGGCATCTGGCAGTTGGTCGGTGGCGACCACAGGGCTTACAACACCTCCGGCACTAGTCGGCGCGACAGTCATTCAGCTGATGCCCTGCATAAAGTCAAGTGATTCGATCTGACCAGCAACGTCATGCCAACCGGCCCGGTGCCCCGCCGGGCAACAACGGCCGAATAGATACCCATACGCACGACTGGCACACCCGTCACCGGGGTGCACCGAACAGCTTGAAATTTGATAACGGCACAACCTGAGGGTGGCATTCGGAGTCTAAGGGCTGGAATAGTTGCCTACCGGACGTTCTGGGCGACCGTACGTTGCCAGTGGGCTAAAGAGAGTTAAATCGCGCGCCTGGCGCGCACCGAACGGGAGCGAAGCGATGGGGCACGGAGCGCGGCGATGGCTGGTCGGTCTGGGGAGCGTAGCGGCGGTCGGCATGACCGCCATCACCATGGCGCCGATGGCGGGCGCGAGCACCAGCCAAGCCAGCAAGCCGGTCACGGCGAACGTCAACCAGCCGGGCTACAAGTACCACCCGAGCGACCAGACGCTCACTTTCGGCATGCACGGCAGCGCCGTCAAGGCGCTTCAGCGTCGGCTTAATTACCTGCACTATTACGCGGGCAAGCCGGATGGCAGCTTTGGCTGGGACACCATGGAAGCGGTCTGGGCCTTCAGGGAGATTCAGACCGGCGAGCCCGAGCCCGCTCACGCCGACTACGTCACCCCGTACGTGCAGCGCCAACTGCTGCACCCGAAGCTGCCCAAGGTGCTGGTCAAGCACGCGCACTGGAGCCGCATCGAAGTAAACAAGGATGACGGCACGCTGGTTGTGTACCGGGGCAGGAAGATCCTGCTGATCAGCCATATCTCCAGCGCCGCTTACTGCCGGCCGGACGGCTGTGGCTGGGTCACCCCCGACGGCAAGTACCGGGCCTGGGAGTTCATCGCCGGCCCGGTGGCCGACGCCAGCTTCGGTGGCTACATGTACAACCCGGTATTTTTCATCGGCACCACCTTCGCCATTCACGGCATGCCGAACCCGACTTCGGAATTTAGCTCCGATGGCGTGCCGCTGAACGCCGCCTCGCACGGCTGCGTACGGATCCCGCTGGACATCTCGGTGTTCCTGCACGACCTGATCCACGTCAGCCCGAGCAACGGGACCTTGATCTATATCATCGGTGCTGACCAAGATGACGCCGGGATCTAGCTGGGCCGCTAACCGGCGGTAGAATACTCGGCCTCACTGCTAGGGATATACGCTCGCCTCAGGCGCGAGTGTCAACTGTGGGGCGGGTGGGTTCCATGCGACGTTTGGTGATAGCGACCGCAGCGGCGACGGTGCTGGTGGGCGGCTTGACAGCGTGCGGCAGCTCGTCGGCACCGTCAACCGGCGCGAGCAGCCCAAGCACGGCGACGACCAGCTGCACGAAGTCCGGCGTGCAGCATCTGCTGCTCAAGCGCGGGGTGCTGACCGTCGCGACGGATAACCCGGTCTACTCGCCCTGGTTCGTCAACAACACGCCGACGAACGGCCGGGGCTACGAAAGTGCGGTGGCGTATGCGGTCGCGGCGCAACTCGGCTTCAGCAAGTCCCAGGTCACGTGGGTGCACGAGCCGTTCGACAGCGTGTACGCGCCCGGGCCGAAGCCCTTCGACTTCGACATCAATGAGGTCTCCTACACCCCACAGCGGGCCCAGGCGGTCACATTCTCGAACAGCTACTACCCGGTGCAGCAGGCGATTGTCGCGCTCAAGGGCACGCCGATCGTGACGAAGCACTCGCCAGCCCAGCTCAAGACGTACCACTACGGCGACCAGATCGGCACCACAGGCCTGACCTTTATCAACACCCAGATCCAGCCGACCGCGCAGCCCAAGGTGTTCAACACGCTGGCGCTGGCCGCCTCAGCTCTTGAGGCGCACCGGATCGATGCGCTGATCACCGACACTCCGACCGCGCAATACATGGCTACGGCGCAGCTCAAGCACGCTGTGCTAGTCGCGCAGTTCCCGACCGTCGGCGAACACTACGGCCTGGTCTTCGCTAAGGGGAACAAGCTGGTCAGCTGCGTCAACACGGCCCTCGCCAAGCTGACCAGCAATGGCACGCTGACCAAGCTGCAGCACAAGTACCTCGGTATTTACCTGCGCTTCCCGACCATCAAGCCTTGAGCCCGGCGACTGACGAACCACCACCGCCAGGAGGCGATCCGGGTGGCGGGCTGCCCGCCGGGAGCGTCGCTGCGGATAGTTTCAGCACGGGTCGCGGACCCAGGCTGTTCACTGGAGGCGGATCGCGCGGGGTAGTGATCTCCACCCTGAGCACAGTCGCCGTGCTGGCCATCTTGGCGCTGATCTTCTTGCTGGCACCGGGCGCGCGAGCCGTCGGGCACGCCTTCTTCAATCCGCAGTCCGCCTGGCACGCCTTTATCGGCGACCCGAAGAAGGGGTACTACTCGGTCGGTGCCGCGATCTGGCTCAACATCAGGATGTTCCTCGCGGCCGAAGTGCTGATCTTGCCGCTGGCCCTGCTGATCGCTCTCATTCGGCAGTCCACTCACCCGACCTTGTTTCCGATCAGGATCCTGGCGACCATCTACGTCGATTTCTTTCGCGGGGTGCCGCTGCTGCTCGTGGTGCTGGCGCTCGGCCTCGGTGTGCCCGCGCTCAACCTGCCGGTGATCTCGCATCAAAGCGACGCCGTCTACGGGGTGACCGCGCTGGTACTCTCCTACTCCGCTTACGTTTCCGAGGTCTACCGGGCCGGCTTGAACTCGGTGCACCGCAGCCAAGTGTCTGCGGCCAGGTCACTTGGCCTGTCCCAGCAGACCGCGCTCCGCTATGTGATCTTGCCTCAAGCCGTGCGCAACATCATCCCGCCGCTGCTCAACGACTTCATCAGCTTGCAGAAGGACACCGCGCTGGTGGGCGTGCTCGGCGTGATCGAGGCGAACCAGGCTGCCAGCATCTACTCCTCGCTTGAGTTCAATTATTCGAGCTTCACAGTCGCGGCGATCCTTTTCCTTATCCTGACCATCCCACTAGCCCGTTTCACCGACCGCCTGATCGAGCGTGACCGGCGCAGGCGGCTCGCTGGGGCAGTGGCATGAACGGCGACTCGGCTGCTATCAGGATTGACGAGCTGCACAAGTCTTTCGGGCCCAATGAGGTGCTCAAGGGCATCGACCTCGCCGTCGACTCGCACGAGGTGATCTGCCTCATCGGTGCGTCGGGATCAGGTAAGTCCACGTTGCTGCGTTGCATCAACTTGCTTGAGCCAATCGACTCGGGGACGATCACGCTGCTCGGCCAGGTCATCACCGGGCCGAATATCGACCCGAACCGGGTGCGCCGCCAGATCGGGATCGTATTCCAGTCGTTCAACCTGTTCCCGCACATGACTGTGCTACGGAACGTGACGCTTGCGCCGACCAAAGTGCTGCGGATGCCGGTCGCGGCGGCCACCGAGGAAGCCCGTGGGCTACTGGCTCGGTTCGGACTGCTTGACAAGCAGAACGACTATCCTGACCGGCTGTCCGGCGGCCAGCAGCAGCGTGTCGCCATCGTCCGGGCGCTGGCTATGCAACCGCAGATCATGCTGCTTGACGAGGTCACCAGCGCACTCGACCCTGAGCTGGTGGCCGAGGTGCTCGAAGTCATCGGCGAGTTGGCCAGCGGCGGGATGACCATGCTGATCGCCACCCACGAGATGGGATTCGCCAGGGACATCGCGCACCGGGTCTGCTTCCTTGAAGAGGGCAGGATCATCGAGCAGGGGCCGCCAGGCAAGCTCTTCACCGACCCCGTGGACGAGCGAACCCGCCGGTTCCTGCGCCGCATCGTGGAGGCCAAGCGGCTCTAACGGCGTTATTCGGCCTGCCATTGGGAAGTGGCGTCAGGGTTATAGTCCTGCGAAGGTGAAGGAAACGGGACGACCCCACGTCTAGGAGATGAGCAGTGCGTACCTCCCCGCGAAGACTAATCGCGGCGCTCGCCCCCGGTCTGCTGCTGGCTAGCGTTGTCGCGCTTGCCGGTCCGGCCCAGGCCGCGCCATCGTCGCCCAGCTGCCCAAGTCCGATCGTGCCAGGCGACACCGTCCGGTGCGGCTCGCTCGCGGACGGTGCGACCTATCTGATCGAAGTGCCAGCGCACTGGAACAAGACGCTCTTCCTTTACAGCCATGGCTATGTCGTGCCGGGCTCGGCCAACCCCGCCGCCGACGTTGGCGACCCGCTGACCGGCGACTGGCTTCTCAGCCATGGGTACGCACTAGCGGGCTCGTCGTACGCGACGACCGGCTGGGCGATCGCCAGCGCGCTCTCCGACCAGATCGCCACCTTGCGGAAGTTCCATCACCAGGTCGGCCAGCCGAGGCACACGATCGCCTGGGGGCATTCGCTCGGCGGCATCATCACGGCCGGGCTGATCCAGCGCAACCCGCGCACCTTCAGCGCCGCGCTGCCCATGTGCGGCGTGCTGTCTGGTGGCGTCGCGACCTGGAACACCGCGCTTGACGCTGCTTTCGCCTTCCAGCAGTTGCTTGCGCCAAGCGTGAGCGTGGTCAACATCGCCAACCCAGGAGCGAACCTGACCGCGGCGGAAACCGCGCTGACGACGGCTCAGTCCACGGCCCAAGGCAAGGCCAGGCTCGCGCTGGCGGCCGCACTCGGCGACACCCCAGGCTGGTTTACGCCACTGTCGCCCGAGCCAGCTAAGACCGACTACACCAGCCAGGAGGCAAACCAGTACCTGTGGGACAGCCAGGTCGACTTCCCGTTCATCTTCGACTTCCGTGCTCAGCTTGAGTCGCTGGCCGGTGGCAACCCGTCCTGGACGGCGGGGGTCAACTTCGCCCAGCAGCTACGCCGCTCGGCCGATTCGGCTGAAGTCCATGCGCTGTACAAAGCAGCGGGCCTGAAGCTCAGCACTGACCTCAGCACCTTGCAGCACGCCACTGCGGTGACGGCCGACCGGACGGCGACCAGGTACTTGGCCAGGAACATCAGCTTCACCGGCCGGATCAACATCCCGGTGCTGACCATGCACACCACCGGCGACGGCCTGGTCGTTCCTGAGAACGAGCAGGCTTTCGCCAACGTGGTTCGCCGAGCCCACCGGTCGGCGCTGCTGCGCCAGGTCTTCGTCGCGCGCGCTGGCCACTGTGCCTTCACGCCCGCAGAAACCATCACCGCCGTCAAGGCGCTGCTGAGCCGGATGCGCACTGGGCGCTGGACCAACCAGGGCCTGCGACCAGCAGTGATGAACGCCAAGGCCACCAAGCTTGGCTCGTTCTTCAACGTGTACACCAGCGGCGGCAAGCTGGTCGCCACCCCAGCCGCATTCACCAGGTACCAGCCGACGCCGTTCCCGCGGCCGTTCGACCTGCGTCCGTAACTCACGATTCCGCGCCAGCGAAAAGCCGGGGCAGCCTGTTGCGGCTGCCCCGGCTTTTCCGGCTTTCTTCGGCTACTGGCCGCGCTTGAGCGGGCCGAGCTTGTTTAGCCGCCACCAGGTGAGGCTTGAGTAGAAGATGAAGAGCGCGACCATCGCGCCCATATCGGTCAGCCAGGCCTTCGCCGTGTGGTTCCACAACGGGTCGGCATTATGCGAGGCGGTGAACCCGCCGATGACGTTGAGGTTGACGGTGGCCGCGTTCGCGGCGAAGCCCCACCGCGATGGCGTTAGCCAGGCGATCTCCTCGATGCCCACCTTGCCGTGAATCGCGAAGATACCGCCAGTCGTCACCACCTGGACCATGACAAGCAGGAACACTAGCGGCATGGCTCGCTCGGCGGTGCTCACGGCCGACGACACCAGCAAGCCGATCGCCATCGAGGCGACGCCGACGAGTGCCACCGACAGCATGACTTCGAGCAGCGGGATCGGCAGGAACGCGCCCTTCGGCGGGAACGTGGTGCCAAACATGCCGACGATCACCAGCAGGACGGCCTGGAAGGCGCTGATGACCCCGAGGACGATCAGCTTCGACCACAGATAAGATCCGGCCGACAATCCGGCCGCCCGTTCTCGCGAGTAGATCGGTCGTTCCTTGACGATCTCTCGCACGGAGTTCAGCGCGCCGGCGAAACAGGCGCCAAGGATCAAGATGAGCAAGACCGATTGAGCGCCGGTATTGACCCCGCCAGGCGGCGCCGTGAAACCGCCCTTGAGCGGGAACAGCCTGACCATCGCGCCCAGGCCGACGATGACGCCGATCAGCAGGGCAAGGAAGCCCCGGTCCGAGGCGAGTACCGCCATATAGCGCCGGACCAGGGTCGAGGTCTGGGCGACTCGGTTGCTTGACGCCGGTATAGCGGCCGGCAGCTGGCGCGGTCCGCGCTGATTGACGGCCGCCGCGCCTTCCATGCCGGCCACGATGTACTGCTGGAAGTACGGCGAGTTGCGGAACTCGGCCTGCCAGTCGCGGTTCGGCTCGCTCTCGAACGCCTGGAAAACCTCGGCCCAACCGGGCTGGTTGAAGTGCTTCAGGCCATCCTGCGGCGCACCGAAGAAGGCGATCTTGCCGCCAGGTACCAGCACAAGCAGCCGGTCGCACAGGTTCAGGTTCGCGACCGAGTGGGTGACCACGATGACGGTGCGGCCGTCGTGAGCCAGTTGCTGCATCTGCTCCATGACGGACTTATCCAGACCGGGATCAAGGCCTGAGGTCGGCTCGTCGAGGAACAGCAGCGACGGCTTGGTCATCAACTCGAGCGCGACGTTAACGCGCTTTTGCTGACCGCCCGACATCGCTGCCGTCTTCGTCTCGGCGTGCCTGGTCAGCGCGAGCTCTTCGAGCACCTCATCAATCCGGTGCATCCGCTCCGCTTTGCTGGTGTCCCTGGGAAACCGCAGCTCGGCCGCGAAACCAAGCGCACGACGTGCGGTCAGCTGGGTATGCAGGATGTTCTCCTGCGGGACCAGGCCAATCCTGTTCCGCAGTTCCTCATAGTGCGTATACAGGTCACGGTTGTCGTAGAGGACGGCACCGTGGTTGGCCGGGGCGATCCCGGTGAGTGCGCCGAGCAGCGTCGACTTGCCCGCACCACTTGGCCCGATCACGCCCATCAGGCACCGCTCACCGAGCGGGAACGTGACGTGGTCGAGCAGCACTCGCCCACTCGGCAAGGTCACCGTCAGGTCGTTGGCGATGTAGGAGATGTCGCCGGTGTCGAGGAATTCCTGTAGCTGATCGCCGACCAGGCGGAAGGTCGCTGGTCCGATCGCGATGATGTCGCGCTCAGTGACCGGGGCCGACCCAACCCGCTGGCCGTTGACATACGTGCCGTTGTGGCTGCCCAGGTCGAAGATCACGTAGCCGCCGTGCGGGTCCTTGCGCAATTCGGCGTGGTACCTGGAGACCGACAAGTCGGCGACGACGACCTCGTTGTCCGCGGCCCGGCCGATCTTCAGCAGCCGGGAAGGGAGTTGGAGCACCTGGCTCGGCGGCCGTTCCACCATGGACCGCGGCACGGCGGGCGCGCCACCGGCGAAACCGCCAGGCGGCCCGAATGGCGCCTGCGCGGCGGCGGCACCGCGTCCCTGGTCGCGTCCCTGGTCGGCACGGACCCGGCCGACAGCGGGGTTGGGCGGCGGCGGGCCGTTAGGCGTAGGCGCGTAGGCGGTCGGCTGGACGCCACCTGGCCTGATCGGCTCAGGCCGCGCGGCTGGTGCCGACACAGTGCAGGACATGGCCGGCCCGTCGTTCGGGTGGCCGAGTCGGACTGCGCAGGTTGACGAGATGGCGAGGCGCTGGATGCGGTTGCTGCCCTCGAAGGTCCCATTGGTGGACCCGGCGTCCTCAAGCAACCAGGTACTGCCATCAAGCCTCAGCACCGCATGCCGCCACGACACGCGGGAGTCATTCACGACGATGTCGGCTTGCGGATCCCGACCGATGTAATAGCTCCGGCCGGCGGAAAGCGAGCGCTCCGCATCTGGGGTGCGCACGAGCAGCGCCGGACCAGGAGAGTTACCGAACTCAGGCGTCATGAGGCAACTGTAGAACGTATTTACCCTGCGCATGTATCGGGCTTTTGGTGTCGTTCAGGTCTCGTTGCCTGGTCGGGTGACTTCTGGCGGCCTCGTGGCCCTGGCTTATCCAGTTATCTACCTTTATTAGAGATATCACGAGCAGGCCCGAGCCGGCGTACGCGTGCGTGCTGTCGTGCTCGGGCCGCGGGTGTGGAAAGCTGCATGAGGTGGGCTTTTCCGTCGCGCTTGCAGGGCAGGTAGGTTGCGGCGGGACAAGGCCAAACCGGATACTTGGATCCCCATCAGGGTGACGTGCCTGGTTTCCATGGTTCCGGCGAGCACGACCCCAGGGTCCGAGTTCTAGGAATTTGGCAGAAGATACGGAAATGGCAATACGGCGGTCAAGTACCACGTGACCGAACCGTAACCGCTTGGAGGCACGGTGACGCAGGACAATCCCGCGGTGCCCGGTGGCTTTGGGCCCGGCTCACGGGTTGCTGGCTATCTGCTTGAGGAGCAGATCGGCCAGGGCGGCATGGCTGTGGTGTTCCGCGCCCATGACGAGCGGCTAGATCGGACAGTCGCGCTCAAGATCCTCGCTCCGGCCCTGGCGGCCGATGAGGCCTTCCGGCAGCGGTTCATCCGCGAGTCGCGAGCCGCCGCCGCGGTCGATGACCCGCACATCATCCCGGTGTTTGAGGCGGGCGAGTCGGGTGGCGTGCTTTTCATCGCGATGCGGTACGTCCGCGGCGGCGATGTCAGGTCCATGGTCGGCGAGCTTGGCCCGCTGCCGCCTGGCCGGGTCGCTGAGGTCGTGTCGCAAGTGGCCTCAGCGCTCGATGCCGCGCATAGCCGTGGCCTGGTGCACAGGGATGTCAAGCCAGCCAACATGCTGCTCGACTCGCGTGCCACCATCGGGCGGCCTGACCACGTGTACCTGTCTGACTTCGGGCTGAGCAAAGCAGCTTTGCAAGCCAGCGGACTGACCGGCACGGGCACCTTCCTTGGCACTCTCGATTACATCGCCCCCGAGCAGATCGAGGGCAAGCCGGTCGACGGTCGGGCCGACCAGTACGCGCTGGCTTGCGCCGCTTTCGAGCTGATCACCGGGCGGCCACCGTTCCAGCGCGACGATGCGATGGCGATCATGTACGCGCAGCTTTCTGAGCCGCCGCCGCCAGTGACCGCCCGTCGGCCCGAGCTGTCCTTCGCTGTCGATGATGTCTTCCGTCGCGGGCTCGCCAAGGCACCAGCAGACCGCTTCGCCAGCTGCACCGAGTTCGCTGAGGCGCTACGCGACGCGATGGGCATCCGGCCCTATGACTCAGGCCCAGGCTCAATCCCGAGCGGATCGCATCCAACCACCCAGCTAGTGGGCAACGCGGGCAGCGGACCTGGCGGCGGTGTCGGTGCCGGCCCCGGTGCCGGTCCCGGTGCCGGCCCCGGTGCCGGCCCCGGTGCCGGTCAGGGCGATTCCGGCGGAGCTGGTAGTTATCAGGGCACGCAGGTCGTTGGTGCCGGTGGTCCGCCGACCCAACTGGCGGGCGGCAGCGGGCGGGACACCTCGCCGGACCTGACCGCCGCGCACTGGCAGGGCGGCGGGCCAGGCGGGCCGGGCGGGCCTGGCTACGGTGGCGGCGCAGGCGGCGGCGATGGCGGTCGCAGTCGGCCCAGGTGGCGGTCTCCTGCCGTGATCATCGTGGCAATCGTGGTGATCGTGCTGGCCGCTGGTGCCGGTGCCTACGCCGCCCTGCACAAGAGCAGCCCGCCGGTGGCGGCGAAGACGCTCACCTTGCCCGGCTGCACTTCGACGGCGGCGGCCGCGTCATCGCTCAAGGTGCCGAACAGCTTCGCCCCGATTCCGAATGGCACCAACCCCTTCGGCGTGATCGCCAGCCCGGACGGCAAGTTCGTCTTCGCAGTGACGCCGACCACTCTCGAGGTCTACGGCCTCGGGCCAGGGATGACGCTCACGCACAAGTGGAACTACACCATCGCCAACCAGGCAGCTACCGGCATCACTTTGTCGAAGGATGGCAAATACCTGCTGGTCGCGGCTGAGAACAGCATCCTGGTGCTCGACGTCGCCGAGGCCGAAGCCGGGGCCGGCAGCATCAATGTGGGCACCATGACCGTGCCCGGCATCAGCGGCAACGGTCAGGCCGTGGAGGTCTTGGTTTCCAAGCAGGGCAAGTACGCCTTCCTCAGCTTGAAGGCGCAGGACATGGTGGCCGTATTTAACCTGCAGCAAGCGCTGGCCAGCAACACCTTCGGCTCGGCGCCGTTCGTCGGCTCGATCAAGGTCGGCAGCAGCCCGGTTGGCATGGCCCTGTCGCCCGGCGGCGGCAAGCTGTACGTGACCAGCTATATGAAGAACGACTCCCAGGGCGCTGGACAAGGCTTGCTCAGCGTGCTCAACGTGGTCAAGGCGGAGTCGAAGACGGCCGATTCGCTCATCGGCCAGGCTGACGCTGGCTGCGAGCCCGCTCGGGTGATCACCTCGGGCAGCATGGTCTGGGTGACGGCACGCGGCAGTAACGCCTTGCTCGGCTTCTCTGCCAGCAAACTGCTCAGCGACCCGAAGCATGCGCTGCTGGCCAAGGTCATGGTCGGCCAGACCCCGATCGGCCTCCTGCTCGTCAACGGCGGCAAGCGGATTGTCATCGCTGACACCGACGTGAACACCACCGGGGGCAAGGCCGACAACCTCGCGGTAGTGAACGTCTCTGCTGCGTTGGCCGGCGAACCAGCACTACTTGGCTATATTCCATCTGGGGAGTTGCCACGCGAGTTGTCGGTCGTCCCAGGCGGCCGTTTCCTGCTCGTTTCTGACAATGGCTCAGCTCGGATCCAGATTGTGGACCTGAGCAAGCTGCCCTGAGCGCGAGGCACGCCCGACCTGAAGAGGTGACCAGCTTGTACGGCAACCAAGGCGACCAGCCGCCGAACTACGGTAACCAGCCGTACTACGGCAATCAGCCCAACCAGCCCACGCAGCCCAACCAGCAGTTCCAGCCCAACCAGCCGATTCAGCCCAACTACGGCAATCAGCAGAACTACGGCAATCAGCAGAACTACGGCAACCAGCCAGGAAACATGTACAGCTACCAGCAGCAGCCCAAGCAGAAGCGCACCGGCCGTAAGTTGCTTACCTGGGTCATCGTCGTGCTGGTGCTGCTGGTCGCGCTTGACTTTGGTGCCAAGGCCTTCGCTGAGAGCGAGGCGGCGACCCAGATCCAAAAGCATGGATTCCCCACCAAGCCGACGGTGTCGATCGCCGGATTCCCGTTCCTTACCCAGGTGATCTCCCGGCACTTCGATCAGATCACGATCAGCTCAGGCAGCTTCCCCGCCGGTCCGGTGACCGTTTCCAAGCTGAGGGTGGTCGCCAGCAACGTGCACCTGGCTTCCAACTTCAAGGGCGGCTCGGCAGGCCCGCTCAATGGCACCGTCTTGATTAGTCTCGGCGCTATCGGTCACGCGCTATCCGTGGCCGGCCCGATCGTGTCGTTCCTTGGTGGAGGTTCAGAGGGCCTGAAGGTTGTCTCGGTCGGCAGCAACGAGATCAAGGCCAATCTCAACCTGGCCGGCGGCGTCGTCAGCGCCTCCGCCACCTGGCAGGTCATGTCGGCCGGGCCGAATCACCTCAGGCTGCACCTGGTGAGCACGAGTGGCGACGTGCCGGGTGGCTTGCTGAGCAAGGCCAACAACATCCTCATCCCGCTGTCGAAGTTGCCGGCCGGACTCAGGCTGACCGGCGGCATCAATTCATCATCGAATGGCATCTCCGCCCACGTCTTCGCCCGATCGTTTTCCTTCGGCAGCTAGCGCAGCCAGTCGGCCCGATCAACCGGTTAGATTTCCCTGATCACTTGACCTGTTCGTGATCAGGGAAATCTGCCCCCGGCTGGAAGGTCGCCCCAACCCGGCCCTGCCCCAGCCTCAGGGCTTCCCATCTGCCCGGCCCGGTTCCTCGGTCGGCCCGGCCCGGTTCCTTGGTCGGCCTGGCCCGGCTCCTCGGTCGGCCCGGCGTGATGGAGAGATTTCGGTGGCCGGCCGGAGAGTTGCCGCCTGGCGGAGTGTATTCGGCGTATAGAGCGGTTAATGCTCCGTCAGGCGGTAATCCTCCGCCTGGGCAGTGGAATCTCTCCGCCGTGAGGGCGACAGCACTCCGCCAGGCGGCAACTCTCCGGCAGGAGCCCGAAACTCTCCGGCAGGAGGCCGACAGCGCTCCGCCAGGCGGCAACTCTCCGGCAGGAGCCCGAAACTCTCCGGCAGGAGGCCGAAAGCGCTCCGGCACGAGGCCGAAAGCGCTCCGGTAGCATGAGCCCGACCCCCTGGGACAGGCCGAAGTCATCCCTTCCGTGTTCGGCTGTCATAACCAACTGGGTGCGTGCCGCTCGCCAGTGCGGAACGCGACAGGCGGGCTCCGGCGACTAGGACTCCGACCGGGATGAAGTGCTGTTCGTGTGAAGATGATCTGGTGTCACCTCCTGTGGTAGCCGTTGACCCTGGCCGCCTTGCTCAGTGGTGCGAGGCATATCTCGGCAGCGGGCCTACGAGCGAGCTGTTCAGGTCCGGATACCTCTCAGTCGTCATTGGGCTCCGGCTAGATGACGGCCGGGATGTTGTGGTCAAGGTGCGTCCCGAGTCGGTGCGGCTGGCGGCATGCGTGGAGGTCCAACGCCGCCTGTTCGGATCCGGATACCCGTGCCCCGAGCCGCTTACCGGTGTCGAGCGCTTTGGCGATGCCGTGGCTACCGCTGAGGCTTACATCCCCGGCGGTGCCCTGCTACCGGGCGAGGGCCGCTCAGCCGCAGCCTTCGCTGAAGCGTTCGCGCGGCTGGTAAGGCTCGCCCCGCAGCTAGCTGAGGTGACCACCCTTGACCCGCCGCCGTCGTGGGCGGACTGGAATCATGCCGGGCCTGGACTGTGGCCGCATCCAGAGGACCCTGACGTGAACCTCAACGAGATCGCTGGTCCTGCATGGATCGACGACACCGGGCGCCGGGCCCGCGACCGGCTTCGAGTCGGCTCAGGCGAGATTGTCATCGGGCATTGCGACTGGCTTGCCGCCAACTTGCGCTGGAACGGAGACGAACTCCTGGTTGTTCACGACTGGGATAGCGTCACCGCCGACAGCGAGGCTGTCCTCGTCGGATTCGCTGCCGCTCTGTACTCCGCCGTGAGCGCGGACGAGCTCGCCACCGTCGGGGAAGCTGAACAGTTCCTCGACGCGTATGGCGATGCGCGCGGCCGGGGTCTCAGCGCGGACGAACTCCAGCGGTCGTGGGCAGCCGGTGCCTGGACGCTAGCCTACGATGCCAGGTATCAGCACGCGGTCGGGCAGCCCGTCGTCGCACTCACCGAGGACGCGGCTCGTGAGCGCCTCGGCCATGCCGGGATCAAGGCACCGTGACGGTCCCGCCAGATCGATGCGCCGGTCGTGCCAGGGAGCCTGTGTCGTCAGCGGCGATGCTGGCCGAGACAAGGTCCACGCATTGCCGCAGATAGGGTCCTTGAATGTTTCCTGATCCTCGCTTCGTGGAGTTTGACGGTAGAACGCTCTGTGCCGAGGACGCCGGGCCAGCGGATGGGTTCCCGGTTGTGGTGCACCACGGCGGCGGGTCGCGTCATCTGGAACCAGCGGCGGTGCGCGAGGCCTATCGCCAGGGCCTCCGGCTGATCAGCTATGACCGGCCAGCCTACGGAGGGTCGACGCCAATGCCTGGCCGGGTGATAGCAGACTGCGCGGCCGACGTCGAAGCCATCATGAATTACTTCGGGATCAGCAAGATTGCCACCTGGGGATTCTCCGGGGGCGCGCCGTACGCGCTGGCGACGGCAGCTCTGCTGCCGGAGGCAGTCGCGGCATGCTGTGTGCTTGCTCTTCATGGGCCATATGGCGCGGCGGGCCTTGATTTCTTCGAGGGGATGGACGACTCCTACCGCGAGGAGGTCCGTATGTTCTTCGCCGATCAGACAGGTGCCCGCGAGAAATTCCGGGCCGAAAGCATCGAGATGTTTACCCGCCTGTCCACCCCGGCTGGCTGGTTGCGGCGGTGGGGCGACCGGGCTGGTACGGACGCCGCTCACGGTCAGGAAGCGGCAGATTACCTCGCAGCGACCTGGCGCGATGGTTGGACGCGTGGCGATGACGGCTGGTGGGACGACTGGAGCGCGTTCCTCAACCCGTGGGGATTCGAACTGGACGCCATCGCCGCTCCGGCCAGTCTCTGGCACGGTCTGGCCGACAATCAATGCCCGCCAAGTCACAGCCGATGGGTCGCGGAGCGGATTCCGCATATCACCGCTCACTTCACCGAAGACGAAGACCATACAAACATTGAGGAAAACAACCGCGCCGTCGCATACACCTGGATTCGGAGCCAGGTCTATCCAGGGTAGGTTCGTGGTCGGCGGGAACGGCCTGGTACCCGAGTTGATTAGAGTCGTCATCGTTGATCCGGCAAATCGTACGCAGAGACCCGCCGAGTAACTATTTACGCCAGTCGTGCATATTCGAAAGCGAGTAAAGCCGTTTGATGACTGGCTCGCTTGGCGGCCAGGGCCCAGACAGCCCGCCCTGGGCGAGGCCCTCTTTCGCGTTCCAGTAGGTCAGCATCCGGTTTCCGTTGTGATTGGGCAGCCAGTCCGCGATCGTGCCGAACAGCTCGCTGCGGTGCGTGTCATAGGGGCTGTTCGTCTCGCAGATCCGGATGGCCGGCGATCTGGTACCTGATGCCTTTCGCCAAGCCTGGAGATTTTGATTGAGCCTGGCGACCACTCTTGCGTGGCTGAACGTATTGTCCGGGCCCCGCAGCTTCGGGAACTCGTAGAGGTCGTCGCCGTACCAGTCGAGGCCTGGCGCTATCCAGTCGAGCTGGCCAGCCACGGGCCCGACCGTGATAACGCCGAACAGCACATTCGTGCCCCGGCAGAGCTTCAGTCCGTATTCTTGCATCCTGACCGAGGTGCGGGCGTTATGCACCTGAGCTGGATAGCCGAGCGGGTTCATGGTGACGTTCTCGTGCCAGAAGGTGAGCTCGGAGTTCTCGGGCGCCGAGTGGATGATGGCTTTCAGATGGCGGTCGAGCTTCCCTGAAAACAGATCAATGGGATTCGGCCGCAAGGAAAGCGTCATGTGCGTGCCAGGGAACGGACGCGGCCAGGCGGGCGGGAACTCGTTCTCTCCGTTGAAGTACCACCGCAGGCCGACCGCCAGCGGTGCCGCGCGCCGGAGTCCGACAAAGCCGCTCCGATCAGCCCCGATAACGATTCCGGATCGCGCCGAAGACGTTGAGGCGAGGCTGGCCGCACCGGCGATCGCCAGACCGCCAACTGCGATGGCCTCGCGACGGGACATCGCGGATGTTAGGCCGCTACCTGACTGCTTCCACGCATCCGAATCGGAACCTATTGCCACCGCAGCACCTCACCTGTGTGTTCGTGACCAACCCCAAATAGGAACTCTCCAGAGTTGTAGCTCAGACCATCCCTATCCGCAAGTTTGGCGCGTGGAAGGCATGAAGACGAGAAATGCGACAGCAGATTTTATTGGAAGGCGCGTGCCTGCCGCGTGAGCTAGATTCGCGGGATGTTCGCTTCCGAGCGCGTGCGCCTGCGGCCCATGGTCCCGGACGACGCGACCGTGCTGTACGCAATGTGGTCCGACCCCGATCACCACATGCTTACCAACGACAGCCCGATGCTGATTGAATCGCTCGCAGCCCGCCGGGCCAGGCTGGAGAAGTCACTGGCCGAGCCGGACGCCCAAACCGCCAGGTTCACCGCCGAGGCGATCGCCGATGGCACCGTGATCGGGACGTGCAATCTGTGGGGCCTTGACGCCTTCAACCAGTTCGGGCACATCGGTATCTCACTGCTCCCGGCCGCGCGGATGCAGGGGTACGGTCGAGAGATAGTTGAGCTGCTCTGCCACTACGGCTTCCGCTTCCGCAACCTGCACCGGATCGAGCTGGAGACGCTCGCGACCAATACTGCGATGCGGAAACTGGCCGAAAGCTGTGGCTTCGTGCTCGAAGGCATCCAGCGCGAACAGGCCTACGACGGCGACGGCTTCACCGACATCGTGCTATACGGGCTGCTCAGGCAGGAGTGGCAGCACTAGAGCCGCGTGGGCGGCGTGGTGGACGTTAGCGACCTTGGCTCCCGGCCTCGGTCGGCCAGAACTCGGTGACCGGATTTGCCGGGAGGCTTCCGGATGCAGGATCGCTGAGGCTCCCGTATACGGGGTCTATATGTAAAGTCTCAGCCACGCCGAGCTGGATTGGGCCAAGCTGCCAGGGGTCGTAACAAGGTTGCGGACGGGTCGCTGCAGGACAAAAGCGCGGAACCCAGCTCCGACGCCTGCCGGACGCCCTTGGGCGGCGCGACGTAAACCGGTCGATGGCCCTGAGCGTCCTTGGTATGGATTGTCGTCAGGTTTACCGGTGCGGTGACGCTCGGGAGTGTGAGGCATGCGAGCAGGCCGGCTAAGGAACGCGCTGGCAGCCGCGATTACGTTCGCGGTAGTGCTCATCGCGCCCGAATCAGTAGCCCTGGCCTCCCCGGTAGCCAGCAGCGCTGCACCAGGTTCGGCGCTGTGGACCAGTACGCACGATGGCGGCATCGTTCATTCCATCGCCGCGGATCCGGCCAAGGACCTGGTGTTCGCCCTCGGCTCCAGCCTTGTCGCTTACGACGCCAAAACCGGCGCGCAGGCGTGGGAGAACTCAAGCACCTATTTCACGCACTCGCGAAGCGCCGGCAGCTTCGAGGTTGTTGCTGGCCAGCCCGTCCAGGCCCTCGCTGTGAGCCCAGACGGCCAGACGGTCTTCGTCATCCGGACGGCCCGCCGCAAGGGACCGGGCGGGGCTAATTTTGACTACTCCACGGCCGCCTTCGACGCCGCATCAGGTCAGCAAGTGTGGGACAGCAGCTACAACGGGCGGGCAAACCTTGACGATTCGCCAGCGGCTATCACCGTAAGCCGCGCGGACGTCGTCTACGTCACCGGGGGAAGCGTGGGCAAGACCTCTGACTCGGACTACGCCACCGTCGCCTACGACGGCACCACCGGCAAGCAGCTGTGGGCCGCCCGCTACAACGGGACCCGCAACAGCTTTGACTTCGCCTCTGCGATTGCCGTCAGCCGTGACGGCGGCAAGGTCTTCGTGACCGGAACCAGCCAGGACAAATATCCGGGCGGTAACGACTACACCACTATCGCCTACGCGTCCAAGACCGGCAAACCGCTATGGACGCAGCGCTACAACGACCCGGACAACGGTTCGGATCGTGCCTACTCGATCGCAGTCAGTCCCGACGGTCACCGCGTCTTCGTGGCCGGCGTCACGCACCAGGGACACAACATCCTGACAACAGTCGCCTACGCCGCCGCCACCGGCAGGCAACTATGGGCGCGCAATGGTGCCGGCCGGGTGACCGCTGGATTCAGCACGGTCACGGTTGTCGCCAGCCCGGTCGGCCATGGCACGGTGATCGCCTCTGCGACCATGAAGCCGGGGAGTGCGGGTTCGCAACGCATCGCGTCAGTCGCTTACTCGGCAGTGACGGGCGCGCAGAAATGGATCAGCGAGAACACCGCACGGTTCGCGGTCCTGGACTCGGCGTCCCTCAGCTCGGACGGCGCCACCGCGTACCTGGTCGGCGATACTCTCACGGGCACTGGCGTGAATGCGGAGGAAGAGGCGCTCACCACCGCAGTGAATGTCGCGACGGGCACGCAGGTCTGGTCGAACGTGATCGTCCCCACCGGGTCCATCATGACCGACGGAACATCAGCCGTCGTCATCAGTGGCGAGGTCTGCACCCTCGCCCAGAACTGGCTCCCACCCGCAGACCCTGGGGGCTTCACGATCGTCGGCTACCAGGCCTAAAGATCGCCGATAGCGACGAAGAGCCTGAGCAGCCGATGCGCGAGGTATCTCCGGTCGGAGGCCTCCTGCCGAACGAGGAGCGCTTGACGGAGCTCAGGCTGGCGGGCTGATGCGTCGCGATCAGCTGGAGCACGCGATACGGATCGCCTGCCAGATTATTGGCCGGCCCGAGGTGATCGTTGTTGGCTCCCAGTCGATCCTGGGCACCTTCGGTGAGGACGAGCTCCCAGCGCGCGCCACCATGTCGGCCGAGGTCGACATCCTGCCGATCGCCGACAGCAACGAAGAAACCGAGCAGCTCGCGAATCGCATCGAAGGGGTTGCCGGGGAGTTCTCGCCATTCGAGTAGCTGCACGGCTTCCGGATTGATGGTGTTGACCTGACTACGTCCGCGTTGCCGGAAGGCTGGCGGGACCGGCTGGTCAGGGTGCAGAACGCTGAGCAGCCCACGACCATCTGAGATGGTTGTTCAAGCACGCCAACTCTGATGTACCACCGCCGGACGTGCACGTATGAATGGGTGGCATCAGGCCCAGAGACCCCGCAACATCAAGGAATCTGGCGGCCTCTGCCCAAGCCATGTGTCTGCTCGACAGCGCGTCCAAGCCAGTAGCTCACATCGGCACGTTCTCCCTCGGCCACGTACTCATGCAGGTCTTCTGCTGCCAACAGAGAAACATGTCGCTCTCATCGGGGAGCCATGCATGGCTAGCGCCCGTCGGACCATTGGCATCCAGCCTGATCGACACCTCAAGCCCGACAACTGACGCTAGCTGGCCACCGAACGTCGTATTCGCCACTGGCGCTGTCCCTAGCTGACTTGGAGCGGCGACCGGTGCCGACGTGACTGCGCGCACCGGGGCAACGATGGCGGACATGACCGGTTGCCGCGAGCCTTCCGGCCTGCCGTCGCTAATGAGCACCATCGGCCCCGCCCTTCAAGAGTTCACTGGCCAGCGCATGGAGCGCGTAGCGGTATTGGGCGATGACAACGACGAGGTCGCCGCGTGGGTCGGCCACAGTGTGGAGGTGCTGGTCCGCGTCTACGCGAAATGCCTCGAAGGCCAAGACGACATCGCGAAGCGCAGGATCATCGCAGCTCTTACCGAGGGCGACGAGCGCAGCTGACTCTGGCAACTGCTGGTACCCGCTCATGTCCGGAGGCGATGTCGGCGGCTGTTGTCTAACCATCGTCTGGTCCCGCAAGTTACTACCGTCAATCTGTGCTGACCAGACGACACACCCATACCGGTGCAGTGAGCGAGCGTTCGACACCTGCAGTGCCTGGAGTGGTCACGAACTCGGGCACGCATTGGGCACGGCCACCCGCTGATCGCGGTTTCGGCCGATGGCAGCCGGACACCGTCGGGCCGGACAGCGTCACCAAATATGGCCAGAACCCTGAGCGAAGTCCCAGGTCAGCTGCAGGATGCGCACGTCAGCCTGGTTTCGGCTACCATGGCCGTCGTCCCTCGCCGGTGTAGCTCAGATGGCAGAGCAGCCGCCTTGTAAGCGGCAGGTCAGCGGTTCGATCCCGCTCACCGGCTCCAGATCCGTTGACGTGCGCTGGCCACCTGATCGCTGAGTAATATCGAGGCCGCCCTGTAGCATGCGGCCGCGACGCTGCGGTCGTCACAGCGCTGCTATCCGGCCAGCGGGACTTCATCGACCGTACGGAACGTGATCTCGCGGCGGTTGTGCTGCTGGGCGACTAGCACCAGTTTCGTGACTGGCAACGCGAACTCAGGAGCGTCACAGTCAGCGAGCCACGCTCTAATCGGGTCAGACTCGACTTGGCCGGTGGCATAGGCCATCGACAGGTGGGGGTGGAAGACAGCCGGAAGTATCGGGAACCGGCCGCCAGTTGCCTCTTTGTAGGCGCTGCAGGCTATCCGCCAGAGACTGGCGGGCAAGTAGCCGGGACGGATCGGGCAGACGATGCCGTGCTCCCACGCTTCAGCCCGGCTCGGAGTGACGACGAAGGGTGCGATATTGGCGCAGCGATCTCGCACCAGCCAGACAATCCGGTCAAGCTCGGTTGCGCTGATTTCGCTGACAGCCGCCAGGTGCTGGATCGTGACGTGGAGGAATTCCGGTCTGACTGGTACGAGCCCCGGTTGCTCGGTTATCGGGAGATACGGACGCAAGATACGGTCTCGCAGCATTTCGCTGCCCGGCAGGACGTGCCAGTGATAGTCCTCCCGGCCCGCTGGCCAGCGCTCGTCAATGGTCGCGAAGAAATCGTCCATCCGTGCTCCCTTAACTTCGGAGTACGATCCATTTAATACGACGGGCAGCCTCACCTCGGCTTGCTCTCACTTGGGGGATCTATGACAAGCGCGCCTGCTCCGCAGCCGCAGCCCGATAAGCGTGCGGCTGCGGATGATCACTTGGAGCAACAACGAGCCGCAGCCAGAAGGGCGGCTGACGACGATGCACGAGTTGAGGCGCGCAAACGAGCCGACGAGCGAGCCGAAGCTGAGGAGCAAGAAGAGCGTCTTAAAGAGCAAAGACGGCGAGCAGAGGCACGGAGACGCATCGACGAGTTGCGGGCTAGCGAACTTGAAATGTCTAGAAAGCTCGTGGAGTCCAGCAACAAAGCTGCGGTCGCACTGGAGATTGACGCCGTATATGGCCAATTGTCGGCCTTCGATCTGCCGATATTCCAGGAGCAGGCGAAACTGGAACGAGAGCAGTTTCTCGCGACAATGTTGACCGCCGCAGGTCGTGGCTTGCTCGACTCTTTCACCGACATCCTAAATGCCGACGGCCTCTGGGAGCTTCGGGCGCTCAGCGAAAACGAATTTGCTCGGGAATTGGAGAGAACCCCGCATCCATTCCGTTGCCGCGCAGAGCTCGTCGAACTGCTTACTCACCATATTCCTGAAGTCCTCGTCGCGCTTGGATACCAACCGCCTCCTCCGTCCGAGAGTTGGACTGATCTAGTGCAGACGTCGGTACAGAGGCTGCTGACGGCCAGTCAAGATGAGGCCACGTTCACAGCGAACAGCGCAAAGGCCAGGAAAGAGCTCATTTTCTTCACCTGGCGGCTTCGCGTGCTGGTTGAAGCTGCTGAGCGGGAAATTGCGGGTGAGGAGCAACCAGCAGAATCTCGAATTAGCATCATCGTGCATTCTATGCGGAACGTCGTCACGGCGGCCCGCAATCGAGCCATTCCAACTGCTTTGGCCGCTGGTACGTCTGCTGCTGTTGCTGGTGCACTCGCTGGGCCAGCTGGGATGGGCATCGCGTTTCTGTCTGGTGGCGCTGCGTCGTTGCTGGCTAGCGCAACGGAAGCGGCGGCGACAGCATGGCTAGCTAATGCGGGTGTTGGAGATGTGCCGGTGATGTCGCCGTCCTGGGCAGTTAAGGCTGACCTCGCCGCACTTGATTGGTGCATTGACCTAATGAGATCGGCTACAAGCGCCACGATTGATAGCACGCGCTTCATCGTTCGCCGAGGAATTTTTCAGATATTGCAGGACGCGGCAGATTCGGCAGCTCCCATGCGAGATTTCCTGTGGGAATGGAGTAAAACCCTCCTGTCGCTACTTGACAGAGAAATCTTCCCGCTCGATGAAGCGCACCAAATGGTGGACTTGGCCCGAAGTGCTTTCGCAAAGAGCTAACGCGACAGCAACTGGTTGTCCAGCTTCGCTTAGCACTCCAGCGGTAGATCGTGATCTTGGAGGCGGCTCGCAGCCCGCTGCCGTGGCTAGCCAGCTGGCTGGCTGACCCCGGTGTGCCGAACCGGTGCTGGCTGGCCCCGGTGCTGGCTGGGCGGCGTGGATGGCTGGCCCGGTGCTGGCCGCCTTGGTGCTGGCTGGTGTGGCGTGAAGGAGAGTTCTCAGGGGTTGGGTGGAGTGTTGTCGCCTGGCGGAGGGTTGTCTGCATATAGCGCGGTCAGGCTTCCGGCAGGCGGCAGCACTCCGCCAGGGCGCTGACAGTTCTCCGGCAGGGCAGCGGCAGCGCTCCGCCAGGCGGCAACACTCCGGCACGACCCAGAAACCTTCCGCGACCTTCCGCCACGACCCAGAAACCTTCCGCCACGACCCAGAAACCCTCCGGCACGACCCCGGAGCCTGCGGCAACGCCCGAGAGCCGTCCCTGGTCGCAGGCGGGGGGCAGAGCGGGCCGATCCCTGGTCGCAGGCGCGGGGCAGAGCGGGCCGACGCGAGGACGGGTCGTGGCCGTGGCCTGCGCCTGCGGCGCCTGCGCCTGCTGCGCCTGCTGCGCCTGCGCCGGCGGTGCCAGGACCACCCGGACTGGCATATCTTTACCCAGCCGTGGCCCGCCGCACCTGATCATCGCGTTCGCCGCCCTCGCGGTTGGCCGCTGGATCGAGCAGCCCGATCGAGCAGCCCGGCTAGTCCATCCGCAAGTTCGCTAGGACCGGCCGCCGCTCCGCACGATCGAGATCCAGGCCGCCCTGACCGACGACCTCCTGGCAGCCCTCGCGCTGAGGCGGCAAGCCCACGAGGCACTACCTGCTACCGGACTAGAGTTGCCCCTTCTCAGGGTCTCCGGCCGGTAGCTGCTGGAGCACGACGACGTCGGGAGCGCCGGTGACCTTGCCGGCGAGCTTCGGCCCTAGTGCCGCGAGCGCGGGTGCCTTGCTGTGCACGCGCAATGCCTCTGGGGTTGCCCACTTCTCGATCATGATCAGGCGATCCTTGGCTTCATTCAACGTGTAGAGCTCGCAGCCGTCCTCGGCGTGCACCTGGTCGACGGTCTCCTTGAGAGTGGCGATGACCTCATCGCGGTGCTCGGGCAGCGGCACAATGGTGGCGACGACGACAACGGACATCCAGACCCCTCAGGTCAGTGACTGCAAAGACCACCCAAAACGGGTGTGATGGTACGGATACTACCGGCCCCTATCTGGGCTTTCTCGGCGGCCAGCGAACCGACCAGAACCGCTACCTGCCAGGCGTGCTGTAGGCCAGGACCCAGGCTCGGGCTAGGCTATCCCGCAGTTCCGGCGAAAGCCGCAACCGAGCACGTCCGACAGCGGGGGGCGACGATGTCAGCCGAGGAGCTTCAGACGGTGGCGGTCGCGACCGAACCAGTGCCGACGGTGCTCGGCGGGACGGTCAACGCTGTCGTCACCATCACAGGTGAGGCTGATCGCAAGGTCAGAGACGCCAAGGCGCAACTGGTGCGGACCGCCATTCACCGGGTTACCCAGACGAACGCGCTGGACCACGGCTCTCATGACAGCCTGCTTCATGAGGCGGTTGTCATCACCGAGGTGCCGGTCAGCTTGTCTGGGCACGTGGCACCGGGTGAGCACGCCGTCAACCTGCGCATTCCGGCGAACGGTCTGCCGTCGGCGACCGATCAGGTGAGCTGGTCGGTCAGGGCGGTCATCGACCGGCGGCACGGTGCCGACATCCAGGCAGAGTCACCCATCGAGGTGCTTGCGGGCCCGGAGCGCTTCGCCAGTGAGGCGACTGCCGATGCTCGCTACCGGGGTGAGCGATGCATTGACCTCGAACTGCCGACCCGTACGCTGCGGCCAGGCCAGACCGTCACGGGCAACGTCATCCTGCGGCCGGCGCGGCCCGATGAAGGTGACCGAGGTCGTCGTCACCTTCGTCGTGACCCTCCCGGCCAAGAAAGGGCTTGAGGGAACGGCCGTGGCGCCTCAGATCTTGCTCAATGACCAACTCGACCTCCGGCCTGGCGATACGAAGAACCTTCCCTTCGAGTTGACCCTGCCAGCCGACGCCGCTCCGACGGTGCGTGGAAGCCTGACGACGCCACCGTGCCATTCGATCATCTCCTGGGATGTCGGAGCGGAGGCCAAGTGCGTTGCCACGGGAGATGACAAGACGGAAGCCGACGGCTTCGTCTACCTCGGAATCAACGTGTACAACGCCGACGTGGCCGCTTCGCCAGGACAATCCTGATACCGGCCTAGCTAGCCTGCGCCTGTTCGATCGGCCCCCTTGCGCGATACTGCTGGGATGAGTGAGCGGAATGTGCTCGGCGATGACCTTGAGCCCTGCGGTGATGACCCGGTCACCGGGTACTACCGAGACGGGTGCTGCAATACCGGACCAGAGGATGTCGGCAGCCACACTATTTGTGCGGTCGTCACTGCCGAGTTCCTAAACCACCAGCGCTCCATTGGCAACGACCTGGTCACGCCGATGCCGCTGTATCAATTTCCTGGACTGGTGCCTGGCGACCGCTGGTGCGTCACCGCGCTGAACTGGCTGCGCGCGCACCGGGACGGTGCCGCCGCATATGTAGTGCTGAACTCCACCCACGAGCGGGCACTCGACATCGTGCCGCTTGAGGTACTACGCGAGCATGCCATCGACGTGCCGGCTAGCCCAGGCTCGCTCGAGGAGTAGCGCACCTCGCTGAGCGAGCCCGAGCCGCCAGTGAGCAAGGTCAGGAGCCGCTGTAGCCCGGGATCCCGGCATTCGGGTGCACCGCGTCGACCGACATTGAGACACCGTGCTTGCAGACGCTGATCTCGAACGACGTCACGTTCGCGCCGAGATCGCCTGGCGCGAACACCTTGAGTTCTGAGCCGTTCACTCGGCTGTTCGGGCAGGCGATGCCGCTGTCCACGACGATGAGCACCGAATGGGCAGTGCCACCCGATGGGATCACGACATTGGGAGTCGAACTGGGATTGCGGTTCGCTGGCTTCCCGATCTGGTGGCCGTTGCCGCCGAGCTCGGATACACCCGGATAGCCCTGCAGGCTGCAGGCGTGGTGGCTGATATTGCTGATCTCAAGTTGGTAGCCGAAGTGCCCGGCCGAGCCGTCGGCCTGCGCGCCGGTCCACACCCTCAGGTTGCCTGCGCTGCAGGCCGGGACTGCCGGGCGGGCATGGGCGCTGGGGGCCGCAGAGGCGGCCAGAGTCGCGGTACTGGCCAGCGCTGCCGCGCAGGCAACGCCGATGCCTGCGGTGATCCAGCGGCCGGCGGTTCGGGTTAGCTTCATTCGTCGTGCTCCCTTAGCTCAAGCGAGATTAGGTCTCTCCACTCGTATGACGCCATACGAGGTGGATCGGTTGGAACATGAGCATCCTGCGTACGTGCGAAAATCTCCACCATGACACCTCGCACCTGGGAAGAGATGCGGATATCGATCGCTGAGCGGCTGATTCGGCAGACCGGCCACGATGTCGGGTGGTGGAACGCTCAGGTGGCCGCTCACCCTGAGTTGACCGACGAGGCCGCACTGCGGACCTGGCTGGCCGACCACGAGGTGACCGGGTATCAGCAAATGCTGCTGGTGATGGAGCGCTTCGGCTACCCGGCGTATCTGCTCGCCTCGGCTGACGACCTTATTGACGGGCAGTACGCCGACCGCGAGCCGCTTCGCGCCATTCTCGAGGCGGTCATCGCCGCCGCTATGACCCTGGGCGAAATAGACGTACAGGCCCGTAAGACTTATACGACCTTGCTCACGCCGCGCCGCACCTTCGCGGCCATTCGCCCGACTACAAAGACCAGAGTCGATCTCGCCCTGCGGATCGACGGTGTCGAGCCGGGCGGTCGGCTGCTCGACGGGTCGAACACGGCCGGTGGCGGTGTCAACTTGCGGTTGCCGCTGACCAGCGTTGATGACCTCGACAGCGAGGCCATCGAACTGCTGCGCGTCGCCTATCTCGGCAATCTGTAACGGACCAGCTACCAATGCGTCCCGCCCGGGTGCGCCGCATGGACGATCCGCCAAGATTAGGGATATACCTAAGTTGATCATCAAACTGTTGTGATCGACCTGTTACGGCTTGGTGGTGGCTGATATGGGACAGCGGTTCCGCACGTGGCTGATTGGAGCCGCGCTCATCGTCATTGGCGTCATCGTCGGCTACGCGCTGCCGCAAAACTCCGTGTCACCGAAGTCCGAGGTCGGCACCGTGACGTCCGTGCACGGCAGCATGGGCGGCACGAACGCGAACGTCCAGTTCAAGGCGAAAGGTGCGACCAGTTCAGTGACCTATCCGCTGGACGCGCCGACGCCATGGCAGCCCAAGTCAGGTGCGCCCTGGCGCACTCATGGCCAGCCGTCCTGCTTGGCAGCAGGCGACAAGGTGACGCTTGGCGTAGTGAACGTGGACGGAGTCGGTTCGGCCCCCGGCGGCGAGCGAATCATCTGGGTCGAGTGTTACACCGCGAGCTAGTCCGCCCGATCAAGGATGTCGGCGGGCCGCTGCGGCCGGGCCAGCCTCCTGCCCTGGCTATTGACCGGCAGACGCGCGGCGACCGATACCTTTGACGGGTGAAAAGGACCCTGGCTGGCTGCGTCGCCCTCGCTGTGGCCAGCGTGGCCGCACTGGTATTGACCTCGCTAGCCGCGGTATCAGCGCAGGCCGCGCCGGTGAAGCCAATGGCAAGGGCCGCTCCGAGTCACCCGGTGATCGTGATCGGAATCGCCGGGCTGCGCTGGAGCGATATCTCGAAGTCGGTCACCCCGTCGATCTGGCGGCTGGCTGAATCTGGTTCGGTCGCCTCACTGGTCACCACGACAGTGCATGCCACCACCTGCCCGGCCGACGCCTGGCTCACGGTGAATTCCGGTGACCGCTCCGCCGAGCCGCCAGGCACGAAGCTACGCTGCCCGCCAGTCCCTGTGCTCGCCAGCGCCGGGCGAGCAATCCAGATGGCTCAAATTCCGAGCATGCCCGCCATCATCAGCTACAACAACGGCACCGGCTACGAGCCGCACTGGGGTACCTTGCGCGCGGCAGCGGGACCCGGCGGATGCTCGACCGCAATTGGCGCTGGCGCGGGACTCGCGCTTGCCAACAGGGCTGGCGACGTCGCGCGCTACTCGGCTAAGCCACTTGCCGCCAGCGAGTCGGACGCTCGAGCCGAGTTCGCTCGATGCCCGTTCACCATGGTTGATCTTGGCTCGCTCCCGGTTAGCTCCGCTCGGACAGTTCGGCTGCGCGCTGCTGACCGGCAGGTGGCCGCGATCGTGGCGGCCGCCCCCGCCGGCACCGTCATAGCGCTGGCTGGGATGGGCGACGACGACAGCCCGCAGTTGAGGGCGCTAATCGTGGCCGGCCCGGCTACCACGCCGGGCTGCTTACCTCGGACTCGACCAGGCAGCCCGGCGTCGTCGCGATCACCGACCTCACCCCGAGCATCCTTGGTTGGCGCGGGCTCGCCGTGCCCGCGGGCCTGGCGGGCGCGGCGATTACGAACTTGCGCCGGGGACCACTGCCCGCCACCATTACCTCGATGATCGGGCAGGACACCGCCAATCAGGTCTACCGATCCATCGTTGGCTGGTTTTTCCTTTGCTACGGCGTAGGCGAGGCGGTGCTGTTCGCCCTCATCGCGCTCATCTTCCGTGGCGCTGACGATGCGCGCAAGCGCCGTCGAATCGCCTGGTACACGGCGGCCGGATCGTTCAGCGCTGCCCTCCCGGCTGGCACTTTCCTGGCCGGCCTAGTGCCCTGGGGTCAGTACGCCCACCCGGCGATCTGGCTCTACGGGCTTGGCTTCGGCTGGGCCGCGCTGATCGCGATCGGAGCGCTCGCTGGACCATGGCGCCAAGACCCCTACGGGCCGCCTGGCTTCGTCTGCGCGGTCACGCTGGCCGTGATCGGTATTGATGTGATGACCGGTTCCAGGTTGCAGATAGGCGCGCCGTTCGGGCTGTCGCTGGTCGAAGCTGGCCGATTCTACGGCGTCGGCAATAACGCACTTGGCGTCTACGCGGTCGCTGCGATGCTCACCGCCGCGTGGGCAGCGACCGCTGCCGTGACTTGGCACCGATCAAGGCGGGCTGCGCTCGCGGCTGCTGCCGCGGTCGCGCTGGCAACGGTGATCGCATCTGGCTGGCCCGGATTCGGCGCGAAGGTTGGCGGCACGATCGCGCTGGTCCCGGCGTTCCTCGTGCTGCTTGCGGCTATCGGCGAGATCCGGATCACGGCGCGGCGCGGTGCGCTCATCGCGGTCAGCGGTGTCGCTGTGGTGGCCGCCTTCGCAGTGCTCGACTACCTGGTGCCAGCCATCGGACCGTCGCATCAGGGCGGCTTCGTCGGTCAGATCATCCATGGCGGAGCCACCGGCACCTTGCACCGCAAGATCAGCTCCAACCTGCATTCGCTGACTGAGACCTGGTTTACCCCGGTGATCCCGGTAGTCGCCGTGGTGACTGGCGTGATGCTGGGCTGGCCCGGCCGACTGCGGCTGCGCACGTTCCAGTTCGCGGCCAGTCATGATCGGCTGCTGCGACCCGCGCTATTCGCCGTCTGGCTCGCGGTAGTGCTCGGCTGGCTAGCCGATGACTCTGGAGTCAGCGTGGTGGCAGCGGCGTTGCCGGTCGCGCTGCCGCTTGCGATCGTGCTGGTGGTGCGGACAGCCAACACGAGTGTGGCGGGATGGACCTCGGAGCAGCGGGCTAATCTGTGCGCTGCGGGGCAATAGGCATTTAACTGGCTAGGTACTAACCAGTCGCGGCGAACCTTGGAGGATCGGGTGAAGTACCAGCTATCAAGGGTGTTGATCGGTCCGGGGTTGCGGCTGCTCGCGCGGACAACAGTAATCGGAGCTGAGAACGTACCTGAGTCAGGTGCCGCGATCCTCGCCTCCAACCATCTGTCCGTGCTCGACTCGTTCTACTTGCCCTTCATGCTGGAACGACCGGTCACTTTCGCCGCGAAGTCCGAATACTTCACCGGCACGAGGCCGCAAGACCGGATCGTCGGTGCTTATCTGCGCGCCACCAAGCAACTGTCGGTCGACCGAACCGCGAGTCGGGCCGCGCAGGAGATGCTTGAGGCCGCACTCGGGCTGCTCAGGGATGGTGCCCTGTTCGGGATCTATCCGGAGGGCACGAGATCACCAGACGGCCGGCTGTATCGTGGCCGTACCGGCGTCGGCTACCTGGCATTGCACTCCGGCGCGCCAGTGATCCCCGTTGCCATGGTGGGGACCGACAGGCTGCTTCCGCCCGGGCACTCGATTCCCAGGCCGGGTCGGATCGAGATTCGGATCGGCAAGCCGCTGCCCTTCGATGAGTTCAAGGGCGCCCCGCCAGGGGCCAAACAGCGCCGCGCGGTCACCGACCAGGTGATGACCGCCATTGGCGAGCTGTCAGGGAAAGACGTCGAGCCAATCTACGCATCAGTACGCAAAGAGCAGCTAGCCGCCACCCACCCAGAAGCCACCTGACCACGCCACGCCGCGCTGCGACGGCAACGGGGTCGCCCCGTTGTCGTCAGGTCAGCAACGGGGCGACCCCGTTGCTGATGGCGGTGGAGCTAGGCGCTGTCGGATTCACCCATGGGGCTCCAGGTGAAGATTGGTCCGCGCTCGTCATCCTGGCTCTGCTCGATCGGAACGATCCTTCGCACCGATGACCGGTCAGGCGCACCGCCCGGCAGGTCTTGCCACGAGGTTGGTTGCGACACCGGACTGGAGCTTGCCGGTGCCTGGGCCGGACGGCCAGGGATCAGCGACGGTGGTTCTCCTGACGAGGCCGCAGAACGGGCTGACGCGACCTTGCGCATTGGCAGTGGCACAGACCCGTCCCCCCGCGCCGTAGTTGTCCCCGTCGGAGGTGGCGTCGACACCGATGGTGTCGTCACCGATGGCGTCGTCACCGATGGCGTCGTCACCGATGGCGTCGTCACCGATGGCGTCGACGCTAGTGGTGGCATCTCTGGGGCCGGGATCATCGCTGGCGGCGGCTGAATCGGATTCAGGGACGTCACTATCGCTGGCCGAGGTCCGCTGGCTGACGGCGGGACTGGGTCGAACAGTGAATGTGGTCCGCTACCGCGCTGTGCTACCGGTGCCTCCCATACCGAGTCAGGCGGCGGCGGGATCACCGTTGACTCCTGGGTGCCGGCGATCGCCCGGTTTGGCCCTGGCTGCGGTGCGACGACCCAGGGGAGATCGGAGGTCGGTTCTTTGGCCTGGCTTCCACGGCGGGGATCCAGAAACCTGGGCCTGCCGCACGATCGGATTAGTGCCAATGCCGCCAAGGATCCTTGGTGGCCTGGTCAGCGAGTTGTCCGCGCCGTCGGCGTCGACTCCGCCACCGCCCGCCACACCACCGCCACCGCCCGCAGCGCGACCACCTGCCGCGCGACCACCAGCGACCGTCCCGCCACCGACCGTCCCGCCACCGACCGTCCCGAGTCCGACCGTCCCGAGTCCGGCACCAGCGCCGGGTTCGGTGCCAGCGTCGATGCGCAACGCGTCCGCTCCGGCGGCGTGAGCCCCGGTCGGCCTGGGCGTGAATCCGCTGGCTGAAGCTGCGCCAGCGACCCTGGCCGACGCGCCAGCCGGGCCACCCGGGCCACCCGGTCTGGCCATCAGCGGGGCCGACATGGTGGAGCGGCCGGTCAGTCCAGGTCGTGGCTGGAACCTCGGCGCCATCGGCGAGCGTGCTGCCGTGGCCGGATCAACTGGTCTAGCGTGCTGCGGGGCGAAGAACTCGAGCAAGGGGTCGGCCAGCATGCCATCTTGGCCCGACCTGGCTCCGGCTAGCTGGCTGCGCTCGGCTGCCGCTGCCGTCTCGCGCTGATCGCGACGCCGGATCGCGAGCCCATACAAGAGGATGGGGATCAGGAAGACCGCCAGGACCGCACCAGAAACCGCGGCGTCCCCGCTGATCTGATGCATCACCGTCGACGCCGAACCGCGTACGGCCGGCGCTGTCGGCCGAGTCCTTGGCTTCGCGCCCTGCATGGCGGGCCTGGCGTGCGGCGGCGACATGGTGGCGGCGCTAGCCAGCGACCGGGACGCGTCGATGGTGCCGTAGCCCGAGCCGTCGAGCATCGCGCCTTTGGGCCGGTAGACCGTGCTGTCGGTCATCGCGCTGCGGATCTGGGCCGCCGTCAGGTTCGGGAACTCCGATCGGAGCAGGGCGCCGATCCCGGCCACGATCGCGCTGGCGGCGCAGGTCGTATTCATGGTCAAGAAGCCGTTGCGGCTAGCGGCGACCACGCCTTGACCAGCGGCGGTAAGAGTGACGTACTGCTGATGACTGCTGTAAGACGCCTTCACGAACGTCCGTCCGAAGGCGCCGACCGCGACGACTCCCGGATAGGCGGCGGGATAGTTGGCGCCGTCGCCGCTCAGCGCGTTGTCCCCGGCCGGCGCGATCAGCAGCACGTTCTTGTGCACGGCGTAGCTGACGGCGGCCCGCTCGGCGGTGCTGCCGCCGGCCGCAGCCGCTGAGCCGCTGCCGATCGCCTGATCGTGCACGCCGGGGTCGGCGGGCAGGTCAATGACGGTGGCGCCGTGGTTGACCGCGTACCTGATGCCCGCGGCGATAGCTCCAGGCAGCCGCGAGGTGATCTTGTTATTGGACCAGAGCGGGTCGCCGGGGCTCAGCGTTACTCGTACTGCCAGCACTTTCGCGCCGGGGGCCACTCCATCGACGGCGCGGCTCGGGCTGCTCGGGTACTTGCCCGCACCATGCCCGACGATCAGGCTGGCGAGGCTGGTGCCAAGCACGCCGTAATACGGGCTGCTCTCCGACCGGCCAGAATGGGTGAAGTCCGGCCCCTGGATGACCGAGCCTGCCAGGTAGGACTGATCAGCGGCCACACCGTCGGCGAGAATCGCCACCTTGATGCCACTAGCGTCGCCGGATTGCCAGGCATTCACCACATGCAGCGTCTTGAGCCACCATTCATACTTAGGTGCTGGCTCGCGCGAGTCGGCGAGCGCGGGCACGCTGAGGGCGACGAGCGGCGCGCAGCCGAGACAGATAGCTGCCCCGGCCTTGGCGAGTCGACTAATCCCCAGCGGCAAGTGTCGCGGCCTTCCGTGTGAGTAGACACATTCTGCCACGTCTGTTGTGGTTCATCGGGAAGTGCGGGGAACTGCGAGCAGGTGCCTGCTCGGAGTCGACTAGGCGGCGAGATTCGCCGCGATTCTGACTCTCGCGCCCGGTGGCAGGGACAGCGTTTCCGCCGCGCTGCCGCCCCGAACTGCCAGCGAGATGAGCCCTGCGCTGTCGGTGAACGCGATCAGCTCGCCGGGTCCTGCCGATCCGAATGTGGTCAGGTAAGGGGCGGTGATCTCGCGCCGGTTACACCTGATCATCATTGCTGAACCGATGTTGATCCCGAGTTCGGCCGCGGCTGCCGAAGGGACCGACAATTGCACGTTGCCAAACCGGTCGATGGACAGCACTTCCCCTTCGGCTTCGCCATCAAGCATCCGGTTGGTCGGCGGCGCGAGCGTGACCAGTCCGGCCGGATCGATCTCGGTCCCGGTCTGCGCGGGCGCTGTCCCGATTGCCACGTGCGCGGCCACTGGCATGAAAATGTCCCTGCCATGAAAGGTCGACGAAACCGGATGATTCCACAGCTGGTCGTTCGTCAGCGCGAAGGCGGTCACGATGCCGCCGAGTGCGTCCGCCGCCCAGGACAATAGGCCATTGTCTGGGCCGATCAGCACGCCGTCCCTGGCCTGCAGCGCGATCGGCCGCCTCGTGGTGCCGACGCCCGGGTCGACAACGGCCACGTGCACCGATGGCGGCATTGCTTGGACGGTCTGGGCGAGCACGGCCGCGCCGCGCCTGACGTCGCCGGGCGGGACCAGGTGGGTGATGTCGATGATCCTGGTCGCTGGCGCGATCCGGGCGGCGACCCCATGACAGGCGGCCACGAAGCCGTCCTCAAGGCCGAAGTCGGTGAGGAAGGTAAGGCATCCAGACGACGTCACAAATTGTGAGCGTACGTGTTAGGCCGGTCGGTGCGCTAGGCCAGCCCCCTTGTCAGTACCTGCGCCTACGATGGACGCAGTGAGGGAGAAGGGGTCGGTGTCCAGGTGCCGTCGCTGAGCGAGCTTGAGGTGCTGATCTTGGCGCTGGAGCGCGGCGTCTGGCGGTCCCCCGGTGCCAAGGAGCAGCAGATCGCCAGCGTCATAGGGATCTCGCCGACTAGGTACTACCAACTGCTCAATGAGCTGCTTGACCGGCCCGAGGCGGCCAAGTTCGATCCTGAGCTGGTGGCGAGACTGCGCCGACGGCGATCGGCTAGAGGCAGGCTGCGCTCGGCTGACTAAGCGCGCAGGACCGGGCTCACGCGTCAAGTGCGGCCAGCTGGCTGGCGAACCAGGCAGATGGCGGGACGGCGCTACCGGCTGCGGCAAGTGACTGGCACCTGCGCTTTCGTTCCGAATCTGGCATTATCAGCGCCTCGTGCAGGGCTGCTGCCGTTTCCGAGATATCGAATGGATTGACCATAATCGCGTCAGCGCTGAGTTCGGCTGCCGCCCCAGCCTCGCGGGAGAGCACGAGGGCGCAGTGCCGGTCGGACAAGATCGGGCCTTCCTTGGCGACCAGGTTCATGCCGTCCCTGATCGGGTTGACGAGCAGCACGTCAGCGAGGCGGTAGCCGGCTAGCGATCGGGCGAAGTCGTCCCTGGTGTCAAGCATGACCGGGGTCCAGTCCGGCGTGCCGAACTCGTCATCGATCGCGGCCGCTAGTCGCTGCACGCTCGCGGTGTACTCGCGGTACTCAGGCAGGTCGTGCCTGGACGGATAGGCGAGCGACAGCATGATGACCTTGCCGCGCCAGTACGGATGCGTGAGCAGCAACTCCCGGTAGGCGGTCATGCCCCTGACGATGTTCTTGGACAGTTCGGTGCGGTCTACCCGCACAACCAGCTTGCGATCCCCGACTTGCTCGGCCAGGCTGGCCATTCGGTTCCGCACATCGGCCTGGTCACCGCGAGCCTTGAGGTCGGCGGCGTCGACGCCAAGTGGGTGCACGCCGATCCCGGTCTGGTGGCCTCGGTACAGCACCTGGCGGTGCTCTCTATCTACCTTCGCGCCCAGGATCTGCTCGCAGCAGTCAAGGAACGCGCTGGCCCATCGGTCAGTCAAGAAGCCGGCGTGATCGGCACCCAGGATGCCGTCAAGTACCTGGATCGCGACCTGGTCAGGGAGCAACCTGAAGTAGTCGACCGGTGCCCACGGCGTATGCGAGAAATGTGCGATCTTGATGCCCGGCCGCAGCTCGCTCAGCATCCTCGGGACGAGCGTCAGGTGGTAGTCCTGCACCACTGCCCGTACTCCGCTCAGGTCCGCCTGCGCCGCCTCGGCGAGCGCGACCGCGAAGGCCTTATTGTAATCGGTGTAGGCCGTCCAGTCGCGGTGGAACCCGACGCCGAACTGCGGCTGATTCGGCGTGTCGTAGAGCATGTGCTGTACGAACCACAGCACCGAGTTGGCCACCGTGTTATATGCGCGGTAGAAGATGCCAGGTGGGATATCGAGCATCCGCAGCACCGAGCCGCCGCCATCATCAAGATTAAGCAGGCCGTTGCGGCTCGCGGCCCGGTCCGCGTCGCTCATCGCCGCGCAGACCCAGAGCATTTCGGCGTGACTGGCCACCGACATCAATCCGGATACCACCCCGCCGCCACCGCGCTTGGACGCCAACTCGCCGTCCTCGGCCCGGCTGAACGAGACTGGTCCTCGATTGGACGCCACCAGGATCCGGCGCCGCTGCATCGCATCACCCACCGAGTGAGGTTAACGCCCGCCAGGTCACCGGCCGGGCAGCGACCCGCTGACCGGGCACCGAGCTACCCGCTACGGACATTTGTCCAGGCAGTGGGCTACCATGGCGATACAACTTCATATTGCTCATCCAGAGGGGTGGAGGGAACGGCCCTGTGAAGCCCCGGCAACCATCACGCTGATCCGATTCGACGTCGTCGTCCAATAGGCCAGCGCGTGACTGGTGCCAACTCCGGCCTGCTGCCAAACCGGCGGCAGGGCAGATGAGGAGAGGCCTCACATGACGTCTGTTGTTACTTCCCCGCTCGTCTTCGATCAGCCTGGCACCCGGTCCCGCGCCAGATTCGGCAACGCCAGCGAGCTGTCCTGCCGCGAGTGCGGCGCCACCTTCCCGCTTGGCGGTCAGCACGCGTGTGCTGAGTGCTTCGGACCGCTTGAAGTCAGCTACCGCCTGCCGCCGATCAGTCGCGCTGCGATCGAGGCCGGCCCGCGCAACATCTGGCGGTACGCCAGCCTGCTGCCGGTGCCGCCGGACATCGCGGCCAGGCGTACCACCGAGCCTGGCCGGACTCCGCTGGTGCGGGCCGACAACTTGGCGCGCGCGCTCGGCATGCGACGGCTGTGGGTCAAGGACGAGCGGTCGAACCCGACGCACTCGTTCAAGGACAGGGTCGTCGCGGTGGCTCTGGCGGCGGCGCTTGAGCTGGGGTACCGGGTGCTGGCCTGCCCGTCCACAGGAAACTTGGCCAACGCGGTGGCCGCAGCGGCCGCGCGGGCCGGGATCGAGGCGGTCGTGCTCGTGCCGGCCAATCTTGAGCCGGAGAAGATCCTGGCTTCCGCCGCCTACGGCTGCCGCCTGATCAAGGTCGAAGGCGGCTACGACGAGGTCAACCGGCTGGCCTCCGAGTTGGCGGAGGAGCGGGAGGACTGGGCGTTCGTCAACGTGAACGTCCGGCCCTACTACGCCGAGGGCAGCAAGACCATCGGATACGAGATTGCCGAAGACCTCGGCTGGCGGCTGCCCGCGCAGATCGTCGTGCCGGTCGCCTCCGGGGCGCAGCTCGTGAAAATCGACAAAGCATTCGCTGAACTCGGCTCGCTTGGACTAGTCGACGCGGTGTCGGGGACTGCCTCGACGGGCGGCTCACCGGAGCCGGTACGGGTATTCGGCGCGCAGGCGAGCGGATGCGCGCCGGTGGCGGCGGCGTTCGAGGCCGGGCTCGACGTGGTCAGGCCGGTGAAACCGGACACCATCGCCAAGTCGCTGGCGATCGGCAATCCGGCCGACGGGCCCTACGTGCTCGACGTCGTGCGCCGGACTGGCGGCACGGTCGCGGCAGCGCCCGACGACGAGATCGTCGACGCGATTGGCCTGCTTGCCGTTACCGAGGGGATCTTCGGCGAGACCGCGGTGGGGGTCACGCTGGCGGTGCTACGGCGGCTGCTCGCCTCGGGCCAGCTTGATCCGGACGCCGAGACGGTGATCATCAACTCAGGTGACGGCCTGAAGACGCTGAACGCGGTCTCCGGCGCCGTCAGCATTCCGCACCCGATCAAGCCGAGCCTGGCTGAGTTCAGCCGGCTGTATGACTCCGGTTGATAGCCGACTCGTGTCGCCAGTCATGCAGCCAGCCGTCCGGTCGATCCAGCCCGGCCGGGCGAGCTGGGCGACAGCCTCAGTCTCGGGCAGGCCCCTGGCTCTCCCTTCACGCTAGGTAACGAGGTTGGCGCAGGCCGATCACGATGGCTGCCGGCTGGCGGCCTGAGTTAGCCGGGCGCGACAGTTACCAGGCAAGTGCGCGTTCTGGTTGATTGCGGTAGGCCAGGCAGCGCGCCGCTCATTTCCTGCCTGAGCGTTCAATCGAATTTGCCGTCTCGGTGGTCGCTGGTATTGCCGCAATTGCCTGTCGGCAAAGTCGGCCGATCGGTTTAGGGGCGAATTTAGCGTTGTCGGGCATCGCGGTTACTTGCCGCCTGCTGGGGCGAGAGTGCGCCTCCTGACGGCCTCGCCGACTGTCGACTAGACGCCGGTCGGCGCTGGCTGCCTGCCCCGGTTCGGCGCGTTAGGCAACCTTTGCGATGAACGCCAGACTGTGTGCTCAGCGTCCGGTAGCCGACAGAGGTCGGACGGATCGCTATTCGCCGGGAAATGGGTTGAACGTGGCCTAAATGGCCGCAGAACTCGCGGCTAAACGCCTGCAGCGGCGGCCGCCCATCGGTAAGCGACGACACCAGAGCCTTGGATCGGATCGCCCTACGCATGGCGTCGTGAGCATGTAGTGTAATGTCCGGTCGCTGTCGGTACGGCGAGAACGGCAGGCACAGCTTGCGCAGCACGTCAAGCCCGTTCCGCGATCAACGGGTTTCGCGTAGCAAGGGCGTGACCCGAAGCCCGAGCAAAAGTTAGGGAGTGTTTGTTTCATGGCTCAGGGCACCGTCAAATGGTTCAACGCGGATAAGGGCTACGGCTTCATCGCGGTCGACGGTGGTAGGGACGTCTTCGTCCACTTCTCGGCTATTCAGGCGGACGGTTACCGTACGCTTGAGGAAGGCCAGCGGGTCGAATTCGAGATCACGCAGAGCGACCGAGGCCCGCAGGCTGAGGCTGTCCGCATGGTTTAAGTTCCGCGGCTTAGCGCGGTAGGCCCGGTACCCGGTTCGGTAGGGTGCCGGGTCTTGCGCGCTCTGTGGCGCACTCGCGTGCTCGCGGCGCCGCTCGGGTGGCTGGCTGAGGGCAATTGGCGCGCCACGATCACTTACTGACCGGCTGGGTATGGTCCCGTTGCGGGGTCCAGCTTGCACTCTCACCATGAGAGTGCTAAACATGGTCGTTGGCACTCTCCGGGTGAGAGTGACAACTTCAGGTAGCGTGATCGGGGCGACGAGGCACCGCTTAGCGCAGCAATGGACGTACTGCCGTGGTTGCCGTCCGTCGCGGGCGTCGGCTCGGTCTTGCCACAAGTAGGCAATACGGACAAGGCATTAAGTTCCGGGAGGACTGGAGCCTTATGGCAGCGAAGATGATCGCGTATGACGAGGACGCCAGGCGCGGCCTCGAGCGCGGCATGAACCAGCTGGCCGACGTCGTGAAGGTAACCCTCGGCCCGAAGGGCCGGAATGTGGTGCTCGAGAAGAAGTGGGGCGCACCCACGATCACCAACGATGGCGTGTCCATCGCTAAGGAGATCGAGCTCGAGGACCCGTGGGAGAAGATCGGCGCCGAGCTAGTCAAGGAAGTAGCGAAGAAGACCGACGACGTCGCCGGTGACGGCACGACGACGGCGACCGTGCTCGCCCAGGCGCTGGTGCGCGAAGGCCTGCGCAACGTGGCGGCCGGCGCCAACCCGATGTCGCTCAAGCGCGGCATCGAGGCGGCAGTCGAGCGGGTCAGCGAGGAGCTTTCCAAGCTGGCCAAGGATGTGGAGACCAAGGAGCAGATCGCTTCGACCGCCTCCATCTCAGCCGGCGACACAGCCATCGGCGAGATGATCGCCGAGGCCATGGACAAGGTTGGCAAGGAAGGTGTCATCACTGTCGAGGAGAGCAATACTTTCGGGCTTGAGCTTGAGCTCACCGAAGGTATGCGCTTCGACAAGGGTTACATCTCGCACTACTTCGCCACCGACCCCGAGCGGATGGAAGCGGTCCTCGATGACCCCTACATCCTCGTCGTTAACAGCAAGGTGTCAGCGAACAAGGACCTGCTGCCCTTGCTCGACAAGGTGGTCCAGGCGAACAAGCCGCTAGTGATCATCGCCGAGGACGTGGAGGGCGAAGCCCTCGCCACCTTGGTGGTCAACAAGATCCGCGGCCTGTTCAAGTCGGTTGCCGTCAAGGCCCCTGGCTTTGGCGACCGCCGCAAGGCCATGCTCGGTGACATCGCCATCCTGACCGGTGGCCAGGTCATCAGCGAGGAAGTCGGCCTCAAGCTGGACGGGGCTGAGCTCGACATGCTGGGCACCGCCCGCAAGGTCGTGGTCACCAAGGACGAGACCACCATCGTTGATGGCGGTGGCGACGCTGACCAGATCGCCGGCCGGGTCAACCAGATCCGCGCTGAGATCGAGAACACCGACTCCGACTATGACCGCGAGAAGCTGCAGGAGCGGCTGGCCAAGCTGGCTGGCGGCGTTGCGGTGATCAAGGCTGGCGCGGCCACTGAGGTCGAGCTGAAGGAGCGCAAGCACCGCATCGAGGACGCGGTGCGCAATGCGAAGGCTGCCGTTGAGGAAGGTGTCGTCGCCGGTGGCGGCGTCGCTCTGCTGCAGGCTGGCAAGAACGCGTTCAAGAAGCTTGAGCTGACGGGCGACGAGGCGACCGGTGCCAACATCGTGCGCCGCGCGCTTGAGGAGCCGCTCAAGCAGATCGCCGTGAATGCTGGCCTCGAAGGCGGCGTCGTGGCCGAGAAGGTGCGCAACCTTGAGGCCGGTCACGGTCTGAACGCCGCTACTGGCGAATACGTTGACATGTTCAAGGCCGGGATTCTGGACCCAGCGAAGGTGACTCGTTCTGCTCTGCAGAATGCCGCCTCCATCGCGGCTCTGTTCCTGACCACTGAGGCTGTCATCGCAGAGAAGCCAGAAAAGGAGAAGGCTCCGGCCGCTCCTGGTGGCGGTGACATGGACTTCTAGTCACTCGCTGACGAGAAGTTCGCAGGACACGCTGAAGGCGGTCCCGGCTGTTGCCGGGACCGCCTTCAGCCGTTACCTGGCCGGTGCCTTCCGGCGCTCAGCCGGCCGGTCAGCCGGCCGGTCAGCCGGTCGCGAGCGGGGCGCTGAGCCAGTCCAATTTGTGCGATCATGCGCGTCGACTCCTCAACCGGTCACTGAAGGTGGATCATCAGTGACATGAATTCGCGCACGGAGCAACTGATCCGTGACTACCTGAATCGGCTATCGGTGGCATCAAACGGCAAGCTGACGCCAGCCGGCCGCCAGGCATTGCTTGACCGGACGCGTGCGCGGATTGAAGCTGATAGTGGCGGCACAAGCAACGCCACCGCGGCCGATGTCAGGAAGGCGCTGGCCGGACTCGGCGATCCGATCGCGCTGGTGGAGCTTGAGCAATCCAGGATGGGCGCAGGCGACGGCCGTACCGCACAGGCGGCGGGTCAGGCTGACGCGGGCGACGCAGTGCAGGTCCGACTGGCTGGAGGTGGCGCGAACGAGGCGGCGGTAGCGACCCGTGGGCCACAGCTACCGGCCAGCGTTCGCCTGGCGGTGAAGGGGACCGACATACCCAAAGACTCGTCCGACGCTGATCAGCCTAAGCCGAACGCGAGCAAGCCGAACGGGACGAAGCCGGCGGCACTCGCGGATTCAGTGCGCTCGCTGCGAGCCAGGCTCGCGCCGATGCAACGAGTCGGACTCTCGTCAGCGAGGCAACCGGCGCCACCAAGCGACCCAACGCAAGTGCCCGCGCAGCGTGCGGCCGCCGAACTTGAGGCGCACAGCGCGGATGGCGGCTCCGACCTGCTCGCCGCCCCGGAACCAGCGCCTGGCCGGGGGTCAGAAGGCACGCCAGGCACCGGATCAGGCGCGCCGTCCGGGTCAGGCGCGCCGTCCGGGTCAGGCGCGGCGTCCCGTCCGGGCTCAGCATCCCGGTCGGGCGCGGCGTCCGGGTCAGGCGCGGCGTCCGGGTCAGGCACGCCGGGAACCAGGTCAGGCGCGGCGTCCGGGTCAGGCGCGGCGTCGGGGTCAGGCGCGGCGTCCCGTCCGGGCTCAGCATCCCGGTCGGGCGCGGCGTCCGGGTCAGGCGCGGCGTCCGGGTCGGGCTCAGCGTCCGGGTCGGGCTCAGCGTCCGGGTCGGGCTCAGCGTCCGGGTCGGGCTCAGCGTCCGGGTCGGGCTCAGCATCTCGATCGGGCCAGGGGGCGAAACCGGCCGCGGGCGATAGCACTTCCACTAGGCCGATCCGGATACCTGGACTGACCAGTAAGACGACGACGCGCCAGCCGGGGACCAAAGCGAGCGGACTAGGCGTCGCGGTGATCGCCGGGCTGCCGGTAGCTCTGATCGGGATTGCCAGGCGCAACAAGATCGAGGCACTGGCAGTCTGCCTGCTCGGCATCGGCGGAGCGATCTACCCGCCGATCTGGCTGCTGGGCGCGTTGCTCGCGATGCCGTCGAAAAAATGGGACATGCGTGACAAATTCCTCGGCCTCACGGTCCCGGTCATCGTGGTGATCGTGGGCACAGTGCTGGTCATTGTTTTCGGCGGTCAGCACACCTCGATCTCCTCCTACGCCTTTGAGGCCTGGCTCGGTGCCGAGCGGCTGGCCAGGGTGGCGGCGGCTGCCGGGGCGGGCTACCTGCTCTGGGGCTTGCGCCGGGGGCGCCGTAAACCCAAGCAGCCGCCGTGGAACCTGCCGCATCGAATCGGCTGATCTCGTCGTTTTACCAGGCGATAAAACCGGGTGTTCCATCCGAACCGGACAGGGTATGTTCAGTGCACGACTTGACTGGCCGGCTCGATAGATTCTGTGCTGGCCACACCGACTCGATCCCGATCTGGATGGACGCCTGGCCAGGGCCGCTAGCCTGGATGTTGCACCGCACGTTGTGGTTTCACTCGCTTCTACTCGCGCAAAGGGTTCGCTCGTGCCTACTGGCAAGGTCAAGTGGTATGACGCCGACAAGGGATTCGGCTTCCTCACCCGTGATGACGGTGGTGAGGTCTTCGTTCACTCGACTGCCCTGGTGACGGCGGGCACAGTGCTGCGCCCAGGCCAGCGGGTGGAGTTCGGTGTGGCCGAGGGCCGTCGTGGAGCCCAGGCGCTTCAGGTCAGGACGCTCGATCCGCCCCCCACCGTGGCGAAGGCCAGCCGCAAGGGCACGGATGAGATGACGGTCCTGGTTGAGGACCTGATCAAGCTGCTTGACGGCGTGTCGAACACGTACCACCGCGGTAAGCACCCGGAAAGCCGCGAGGCCAAGAAGATCGCGGCGGTACTGAGGGCTGTCGCCGACGACATCGACGTCTGAGCCGCACCCAAGAAGCTGAGCTGTGTCGACCGCGCTCAAGGTCGGCCAGGGCCTGGCTGCCTTGCTGCGCAGCGCGCCGCCAGGCCCCGTGTCAAACCACATCACCGCTCCGACGATGCGGTCCCCCGCGCCGGGCCCAACGACACCGTCGGCGCGGCGGTGTCGCCACAACAGCACTACCGCTCCGACGGTGCTGCCCGTCAAGGAGGGGCAGCAGCAATGGGGGTTCAACGATGCTGGCGCGACCCGCGACCCGCGACCCGCGACCCGCGACCCGCGACCCCGATACCGGCTGGAGTACTAGGGGCGGCGCGGCCGGGAGCGGCTGGCCGGGGGCGGCTGGCCGGGGGCGGCGCGGCCGGGAGCGGCTGGCCGGGGGCGGCTGGCCGGGGGCGGCGCGGCCGGGAGCGGCTGGCCGGGGGCGGCTGGCCGGGGGCGGCTGGCCGGGGGCGGCGCGGCCGTGGGCGGCGCGGCCGGGGGCGGCTGGTCGGATCCGGCTAGCCGGGAGCCGCTGCGGGGCGTGCCTGCCTGGCCCGCAGGATCCGGTGCCGTCTAGATAGCAGCAGCGAGCCGAGTGACAGCGCCAGGCCGAAGGCCACGACGCCTAGTCCAGCCACGCCGCTGTTGGTCAGTGAGAGCAGGAGGCCGAGCAGTCCGCCGAGCACCCAGGAAAGCTGATGCAGGGTCTCGGAGGCGGCGAAGGTCGACGAGCGCACCTCGGGGCTGATCTCGCGCTGCACGATGGAGTCAAGCGCCAGCTTGACCAGGGTCTGCCCGACCGCCGCGCAGAACGCCACGATGATGGCGGCCAAGAGGCCGAAGAACACCGCGCACAGCGTCGTCGCCACGGTGCTGAATCCGAGCATCAGGTACAGCATTACCTGTGGTGCGCGAGATTTGAGTGCGGCGCCGATCGCGGTACCGATGAATCCGCCAACTGCTACCGCGCCGATCATCTCGCCGAGCGCGAGCTTGTCAGGCACGGTGCCGAAATGCACAGTTCTTAGTAGAAAAGCAAGGAAAAAAATCATAAAGCCGGAATAAGCGCGCAAGGTAATGTTCGCGCGGATGGCCTCGGTCACAATTGGCCCGACAGGCTGCGGGAACAGTCGCCACTTCGGTCCTTTACGCCCGGTCGACCGGGTCGCGGTGCCGGCTGCGGCGGCCCCGGCAGCGCTCTCGGCGCCGCTCATGGCCGGAGCAGCGGTAGCTCCAGGTGGCTTGGCGTCCGCGGCTTGGCCGGCGTGCTCTTCGGCCGGCTCGTCGACGCCGTCGGGCAACCTAAATCCTGGAACCATCGCCAGCAGGTAGACGATCGTGCCAACCCGCAGTACCCAGGCGGCACCGCCAGAACCGCCGCCGGCGATGGCGTCAATGCCGGCCGCGATAGGCACCCCGATCGTGGTCGCGATCAACGACGCGAGCGCGCACCTGGAGTTGGCGGTGACTAGCGTGATCTCGCTTGGCAGCAATCGCGGGGTAACCGATGACCTGGTGACGCCGTAGGCCTTTTGCAGCAGTAGCACTCCGAACGCGGCCGGCAGCAAGGTGAGCGAGTCGTTGTGCTGCACGGCGCCGGCCATGCCCCAGCAGAGCAAGCCACGGGCAAGGACGGTGCCGATCAGGATGTACCTGCGCCCTTGCTTAACCCGGTCGAGCATGGGGCCGATGAACGGGGCTAGCAGCGCGAACGGTGCCATGGTGATGAGCAGGGCCAGGGCGACCCGGCCCCGAGCCTGGGTGACTGACGTGCTGAAGAACAAGGTGCCAGCAAGTGCGACGGCAACGAAGCCGTCGCCGATGCTGCCGGCGGCTGATAGCTCAATCAGGTGGGCCAGTCCGGTGCGGCCAGCACCAGAGGCGTGGGTGACTTTGTGCAACGTCCTGGACGCACCGTTAGCGGCAGACGCGCTAACGCGGGCGGCGGACTGGGAAGCGGAAACGAAGGACTTGGTAGCTCTTTTGGCCCGAGCACCCGTCCCCGTCCGTGTGCCAGGCCCGGTGCCCGGCCCCGCTCCCGAGTTCCCCATGAAGTCAAGTATTGGGCCTAGCCGACGGCAATAGTGCACCGCGTCCGCGACTAAATCGGCCGAGTCGCCCGCTTCGCCAGGTCACTGGGTTGCTATTCGGTCGCGATGCGGGAACCTGCGGTGCGCCCGGTCAGTTGGATGCGGGAGAATAAGTGATTGTGAGCCCTACCGCGACCCGACACGCTGAGCCTGATCAAGCCTGCGTCGAGGCCGTCGATCTCGCTCGTCAGGCGGCAGTTGATGACGCCGGCGCGAGCCTCGTTGGCGAGCATCTCGGCACCGAGGTCGAGGGCGACCGGATCGTCACGCACCTGTTTGAGTGCCTTGACCCGGCTTACGTCGGCTGGCAATGGGCCGTCACGGTGAGCCGGGCTTCCCGGTCGAAGGTCGTCACGGTCAGCGAGAGCTTGCTGCTGCCTGGCGCTGACTCGCTGCTCGCGCCCGCCTGGGTGCCATGGACTGAGCGAGTTCGTCCCGGTGACCTCAAGGCCGGTGACTTGATGCCGGCCAGTCCTGACGACGAGCGACTGGTCCCGTTCGTCGCCCTGGCTGGCGACCCTGGGCTGCATGACTGGGAGGAGAACGGCGGCCATCACCCGCGCCGGATACTCTCGGCGATCGGTCGGGATGAGGCCGCCGCGCGCTGGCACGCTGGCGAGCACGGGCCTGCGTCGCCACTCGCGAATGCGGCGCGGCCTGCTGCGCCACCTGCGGATTCCTGGTGCGGCTTGACGGGCCGCTTGGTCGGGTGTTCGGTGTTTGCGCCAACGAGTTCGCCCCGGACGACGGCGGCGTGGTGTCGGTCGATCACGGATGCGGTGCGCATTCAGACGGCGCGGTGACGGCGACGGCTGAGTCGCCTGACGAGGTCGCGCCGACGGTCGATGAGCTCGGCTACGACATGCTGACTGCTGGTGCCACGGTGTCGGATGACGTGCTCGAGACCATCGATCACGAGCTGCTCTAGCCTGGGTGCTGGTCGGCCGCCAGCGACTCCCTTTTCTGCTTAGCAGCATCCCGCCTGGCGGCTGCCTTGGCTCGTGACCGCTTGAGGTAGGGCACGTACGCCAGGCCGAAGATGCCGAGGCCGAAGCCGGCCAGGCAAGTCCAGATCCACCAACGGCTGGATGCTGGCAGCTGATGGCGCAGCAGGAAAAGCACGATAAGGGCAATCGCCCAGGCGATGGTGCACCCGGCAGTGATGACGACGTCGTTGCCCTCAAGCGGAGGCGGTGCCTCGCGACGTGGCTCACGAGTCGGCGCTCCCATGAGACTAAAGGCTAGCTGAGCCGGATCGGGCAAGCGTTCGCCGGCCAAGCTCTCCATGACGTACCTTGTTGCTGCCCGCGTCCGCGTGCCGTAACTGGCGAAATCTTTTTAGCTGGTATACGGTTAGCAAAAGTAATGAGCAAAGCTAACGATTATGAGCACACCCCAGTCCAGGTCGGATACGGGTCTGGCGACGTCCCTGCGAATCTCAGTCAGCCGGCTCGCACGCCGGATGCGCGCGGAGCGGGTCGCGCAAGGTCTGCAGCCCGAGCTATCGGACACCCAGTTGGCCGCCTTGGCGGCGCTAGAAAAGCACACAGCCATGACTCCGAGCGAGCTGGCCGAGCACGAAAAAGTGCAGCCGCCTTCGATCACGCGGGTCATCGCTTCTTTGGAAGAGCGTGGCCTGATCCAGCGGATGCCGCATCCAACCGACCGTCGTCAGGTGGTGCTGACAGTCACCGATCAGGGCCGGGACGTGGTGCGCAAACTGCGCCAGCTCAGGGAAGCCTGGCTGGCCCGTCGGTTGCGGGACCTCACTCCGGCGGAGCGGGCAGTGCTGCGCGAGGCATTGCCGATCCTGGAGAAGCTAAGCCAGTCGTGACCGGTGCCCAGCCGGGCGCTACTTCGACCGGCCGGATGCGCCGACGCACCTTCAGCTCGCTTAAAGTACGCAATTTCCGGCTATTCGCTACCGGCCAGGTGATCTCTAACTCCGGTACCTGGATGCAGCGCGTCGCCCAGGACTGGCTGATACTTGAGCTGACGCATGGCAGCGGCACCGCCGTCGGGATCGCGACCGGATTGCAGTTCCTGCCGCTGCTGCTGTTCAGCCTCTGGGGCGGGATCATCGCCGACCGCTACCGCAAGCGCAATGTACTGCTCGTGACCCAGGCCACGATGGGCGCGCTCGCCCTCATCCTTGGCGTGCTCGCGGTCACTGGCGTGGTGCAGCCGTGGCACGTCTACCTGCTGGCGTTCGGCCTTGGCCTGGCCACCGTGGTGGACAACCCGACCAGGCAGTCGTTCGCCATCGAAATGGTCGGCAAGGCCGACCTCTCCAATGCCATCGCACTTAACAGTGCCGTCTTTAACCTGGCCAGGATCGCCGGGCCGGCCATCGCCGGGCTGGTAATCGCACTAGTCGGCACGCCAACCGCCTTCTTCCTTAACGCCGCGTCCTACCTGGCGGTGATCGTCAGCCTGAAGCTGATGCGTCCATCGGAGTTGCATCCGGCCGACCGGGTCGTCCGTGCTAAAGGCCAACTGCGCGAGGGTCTGACCTACGTCAGATCCCGGCCCGACTTGATGCTGACGCTGCTGCTGATCTTCTTCATCGCGACCTTCGGGATGAACTTCGGCGTGACCACCGCCCTGATGTCACGGGTCGTCTTCCACACCGGGGCTGGCAAGTTCGGGATCGCCTCGGCGGTGTTCGCCTTCGGCGCGCTGATCGGGGCACTGGTGGCCGCCCGGCGAAGCAAGCAGGGGATGCGGCTGCTGGTATTGACCGCTCTCGCCTTCGGACTGTGCGAGGTCGCCGCCGGCTACATGCCGACGTACTGGTTGTTCCTGGTCTTGCTGGTGCCGACTGGCTTGGCGGTGATCAGCCTGTCCACAGCGGCTAATGCGTCCGTGCAGCTCAATACGCCCGCCGAGATGCGTGGCCGGGTGATGGGCATCTACATGCTGGTCTTCCTCGGTGGCGCGCCGCTCGGCGCACCGCTGACCGGCTGGGTGGCGCAGGAGTTCGGCACCAGGCTGGCCATGGCGTCCGGCGGGGTCATCTCGGTGCTGGCCACGATCATCGTCGGCTTCCTCGTCGCCCACGTGCGGGGCGTGCCGATGCGCAGCTACTTGCGGCAGACCAGGCTCCAGTTCGCTCGCTAGGCACGACCTGGCTGGCGGCGGCTGGTACCAATGACCCATGCGACTGTTTGTGGCTATCAGCCCGCCACCGGCCGCGCTCGACGAACTGGACGATGCGGTCGCGCCACTGCGCCCGGCCTGGCCGCGGCTGCGCTGGGTCAGCCAGCAGCGCTGGCACCTGACGCTGGCCTTCCTCGGCGAGGTCGCTGAGCCTACGCTCGATCCGCTTAGCATCCGCCTAGCCCGAGCGGCCGCTCGTCATCCGCGCCAGCAACTCAGGATCGGCCACGGCGGCGCGTTCCCGTCGGCAGCCAAGGCCCGCGTGGTGCTCACGCACATCGAAGCGGCCGGGGAGTCCGGTGCGCGGCCAGCCGCCTTGGCCGCCCTGGCTGCCAGCGTGGCGGCCGGCGCCCGCCGAGCGGGCGCCCCGCCACCCGATGAGGGTCGCAAGTACCGCCCGCACCTGACGCTGGCCCGCTGCCGTGAACCGTCCAACGTGACCGATCTCATCAAGTCGCTCGGCGGATTCGCTGGCCAGGACTGGACCGCCACTGAGATCCACCTGATCAAGAGCACCACCGGCCCGACTCCGCACTACGAGGTACTCGCCACCTGCCCGCTCGCCGCCAGGAGTTAACACGCCACGATCAAAGTGCGGGGCAACAACGGGGATCAGCAGTTGATGTCCACCACGTCTTCGGCGCCTGGCACCTCGCGAACCGAGCGTGAAGGCGGGCCGACGTAGCGCGCTGACGGACGAACCAGCCGGCCGGTCTGCTTCTGCTCAAGGATGTGGGCAGCCCAGCCCGCCGTGCGGGCGCAGGTGAACATGGAGGTGAACATGTGCGGCGCCACCTGTGCGAAGTCGAGCACGATGGCCGCCCAGAACTCCACGTTCGTCGCTAGGACCCGGTCGGGCCGGCGGGCATGCAGTTCATCAAGTGCGGCCTTTTCCAAGGCCGCAGCCACCTCGTAGCGCGGCGCACCTAGGTCCCTGGCGGTGCGCCTCAGTACTCGTGCGCGCGGATCTTCGGCCCGGTACACCCGGTGGCCGAAGCCCATCAGGCGCTCGCCGTGGTCGAGCGCGTGCTTCACGTACGCGTCGGCGTCGCCAGTACGTTCGACTTCCTCGATCATGTGCAGCACCCGAGCGGGCGCGCCGCCGTGCAGCGGGCCGGACATCGCGCCGACCGCACCGGAGAGGGCGGCAGCCACGTCAGCACCGGTGGACGCGATGACCCTGGCGGTAAAGGTAGAAGCGTTCATGCCGTGCTCGGCCGCCGAGACCCAGTAGGCGTCGATGGCCTTCACATGCCGGGGGTCGGGCTCCCCCCGCCAGCGGATCATGAACCGCTCGGTGATCGTCTTGGCCTCGTCGACGCGCTTTTGCGGCACCATCGGCAGACCGGGTCCGCGCGCGGACTGGGCCACGAAGGACAGCGCCATCACCGACGCCCTGGCAAGGTCGTCGCGGGCCTGCTCGTCGCTGATGTCGAGTAGCTGGTGCATGCCCCAGGCGGGCGCCAGCATGGCGAGGGCGCTCTGCACGTCCACCCGGATGTCACCGGAGTGGACGGGAAGCGGGTAGGGCTCGGCTGGCGGCAGGCCGGGCTCGAAGGCGTTATCCACCAGCAGGCCCCAGACGTGGCCGTAGCTGACATGCCCGACAAGTTCTTCGATGTCGACGCCCCGGTAGCGGAGCGCACCGCCTTCTTTGTCCGGTTCGGCGATCTCGGTCTCGAACGCGACAACGCCTTCGAGGCCAGGCGTAAAGTCCGACATCTTCGTCTCCTACTCTGCCGCGTCGGCAACCCGGTCAAACGCCGTTTAGCTTACGACGTCAATAACTGGCTCTGCGCAGAGCGGGTGTGTGAAGATCTGTACCCATGGGGGTGGTCAGCGACGCGGCAGGCTGGCCGTCGAGCGGTCTGGACGAGACCATGCTCGCGGCCGATCCGAATGCGCAGTTCGAGCAGTGGCTGGCCGACGTCGTCGCCGCCGGGTTGCCTGAGCCGACCGCGATGGTGTTGGCCACGGTCAATGCCGCCGGGCAGCCGAGGGCTAGGACCGTGCTGCTGAAGGGCCATGACGCCAGCGGCTTCAGTTTCTTTACCAACCGGACCTCGCGCAAGGGCACTGACGTCGATCAGGTGCCAAGGGCCTGCCTGCTCTTCGGCTGGCATGCCATCCACCGGCAAGTGATCATCGAAGGACCGGTGACTCAGCTTGATGCGCAGGCCAGCGAAGCGTACTTCCGCACCAGGCCACGCGCGTCCCAGCTCGCCGCCTGGGCGAGCAGGCAATCAACTGTGATCGGGTCAAGGGCTGAGCTTGAGCAGCGCTATGCGCGGCTTGATGAGCGCTGGCCGGATGGCACGCCAGTGCCGTTGCCGCCGTTTTGGGGCGGCTACCTGGTGACGCCGCAGACCTTCGAGTTCTGGCACGGCCGGGCGAACCGGATGCACGACAGGTTCAGGTATCGCCGGGTGAGCGATAACTGGGTAATCGAGCGGCTGGCACCCTGATTTTCCGGTCGGCAGGCGCTCCGCCCGGGCCCTTGGCCGCGCCCGGGCGGACGGCCGTCGCGAAAGAGACGTTTACTGTGTGTACGCGCAGGTGCACGGAAGCCGTAGCATCGAATCCCGAGGGGAGGCAACGCAGTGGCGACGCACGGGCTGATCGATACGACGGAGATGTACCTCCGCACGGTCTTCGAGTTGACCGAGGAAGGCGTCGTGCCGTTGCGGGCCAGGATCGCCGAGCGGCTGTCCCAGAGCGGCCCCACGGTGAGCGAGACAGTTGCCAGGATGGAGCGGGATGGCTTGCTGCTGGTAGAGCGCGACCGGCGGCTGGCGCTTACCAGCGCGGGCGAGGCGCTGGCCACCAGGGTGATGCGAAAGCATCGGCTGGCTGAATGCCTGCTCGTCGATGTGATCGGCCTTCCTTGGGAGGAGGTTCATATCGAGGCCTGCCGTTGGGAGCACGTTATTTCCGACAGCGTCGAACGGCGGCTTGCCGAACTGCTTAATTTTCCCGTGCGCTGCCCGCACGGAAATGTCATTCCAGGACTGGCCGAGCTTGGCGTGCCGGCTGCGGCCGTCGACGGTGCCGAAGCGGCAGCACACGAGCCCGATGTGGCAATGACCGCCATAACCGAAGCAGTGCCCGCGCACGTCGTTGTTCAGCGGATCAGTGAACAACTCCAAAGCGATGCCGCGCTAATGCTTAAACTCAAGAACATCGGGATACAACCCGGCCGCGAGGTTACGCTAGTGGTCGGCAGCGACGATGTGCGGGTGACAGGTGCGGGAAGGGTCGACGGCCTCGGCACGGCATTGCCGCGCGACGTGGCTTCGCACCTGTTTGTCGTAGAATCTTCATGAATGCCTGGGTAGAAGGCCTATGAACGCAGATGGCAGTGCCGCGGCTCCAGCGGTGAATGACCTGACGCGATCCCCCCATGTGGTTCCAGGGCAGGGCGACGCGCCATCGGGTCAGTCTCGGCAGATGCTGCCGACGGAGCAGATTCTCGGCCAGGTCGAGACTGCGGTGATCGTGGTCGATCACGATGGCTGCCTGCGCTACGCGAATGAGTTCGCCGCTGGCCTATTTGGATTTCCTGACGCCGACCACCTGACTGACGTGCCGTTTCGCGCTCTCGGCTTCGACGAGGACGACCTGAGCAAGGTCGCCAACCTTGAGCGGCAGGCCTGCCGGGGCCGGGACTGGGAAGGCACGCTGTCGATCAGGCGCACCGACGGCTCGAACTTCTTCGTCCGGATGAACGCGACGCCGATGCGTGGCAGCGCCGGCGAAGTGGCCGGCACGGTGATCATGGCCAAAGAGGCGCTGCAAGTCGGCACCGAGTCGGCGACCGACCGGATCGGCCTGCTTGATCGCATCGGCCAGCGGCTGACCAAGTCACTCGAGCTTGACGACACGCTCCAGCAAGTGGCCGAGACGCTCGTGCCGCAGTTCGCTGACCACTGTTTCATCGACTTGCGTAGCAGTGACGGCCGCAAGTCAGAGACTTTGGTTCGCCGCGTCCAGATGAGCGCGTGGAGCTGGGAGCCGCCAGCAGGCGCATGGGCCCAGGTTGGCGAGCAGGTCAGCTACCCGAAGGGCCACTTCTGCAAGAAGGCGATCGATCAGGACGAGGTCGTGCTGATCGAGGACATCAACGACCAGGCCTACCCGGCGCCGACCAGCGAAAGCCTGGGCGCGAGCGTGGAGGTTGGCATTACTTCGGTGATCGCCGCCCCGCTGACCGCCAGAGGCCAGCGGCTTGGCGTGCTGAGCCTGGCCCTGTCCGGGCTAACCGTCAGGGATGCCAAGCATTACGTCGCCGACGACCGCGACCTGGTCGCCGCGATCGCGAGCCGGGTGGCGATCGCGATCGACAACTCCATGCTGTTCGAAGAGGAGCGCAAGACCGCGCTCGCGTTCCAGGACAGTCTGCTGCCCAACAAGCCCCCGATGCTCGACGGGCTTGAGGTCGCCTACCGGTACGTGCCGGCCAAACCGCTGGAGAGCCACGGCCAGGGCATTCAGACCCAGGTGGGCGGCGACTGGTACGACATCATCCAGTTGTCCGCTGGCCGGGTCGGGATCGTCATTGGCGACGTGCAGGGACGTGGCGCTCGGGCGGCCGCCTTCATGGGGCAGCTGCGGTCAGCCGTCCGGGCTTTCGCCCAGGACGACAAGGAGCCGGCCGAGATCTTGCGCCGCCTTGACCAGTGGTGCGAGACCATGGCCGCCGAGGGCAACGAGCACGAGGCCGACGCGCCGACCGCGAGCTGCACCTACCTGATCTATGACCCGTGGTCGCGCCTGCTGAGCATCGCCAACGCTGGTCACATGGCACCGCTGATGGTGACCAAGGGTGATGTCAGGCCGCTTGAGCTCAAGCAGCAGGGCGTGCTGCTCGGCGTGCGCGGCAACGGCATCCCCGGCCTGCCGACCTATCGTGAGGAGCGCAAGGAGTTGCCCGCCGGGGCGACCTTGATCTTCTACACCGACGGCTTGGTCGACCGGCGGGCCAGGGAAGATGGACCGGGTCACTATGACGACGCTGAAGTGATGGCGATGCTCAGCGAGGCGGTCAAGGCAGTCGCTGATGAGGGCGTCGAGCGGATCGCGGAGGCCGCCGAGCATGCGGTTCCTGGCAACATCGACGACGATATGGCCATCTTGGTGGTCAGGACCTCGGCTCAGGAGCTGGAGACCTGGGACAAGCGCTTCAAGGCTGAGCCGATCCGGGTGTCGGAGGCGAGAAAGATCGCGTTCGACATGTTCTTGCAGTGCGGCATGGATGATGATCAGGCCGATCTGGCCTGCTTGCTGGTCTCTGAGGTCGTCACCAATGTCGTGCTGCACACCGCGATCGCGCCAAGTCCACGCCACGAGTTCGCGCTCGATGGCGCCACCAGCGGACCTATCGGCAGCACGACCGCCCGGCGCGGTCTGGTCAGCAGCCTTGACGACTGGGTCGACTCACCGCTCAATGAGGATTTCGCCAGCGCCAATCCGCAGGACTTCATCCTGCGCATACGCAAGGGCGCGGAGTCGATCTGGGTCGAGGTCTTCGACTATGACCTGAGGTTGCCAAGAATCCGGATGGCTGGCGAGAACGACGAGGGCGGCCGCGGCCTTTATCTGGTCGATCAGCTGGCCGATCGGTGGGGATCACGGCCGACAGAAGAAGGCAAGGCGGTCTGGTTCCAGATGCCGATCAGGGCGGCGTCGACCAGCAAGTTATCGACAGTTGCTCGAAGGGCACGCGGGCCACGCGCTGATCCCGGCGGTTAGTGATTCTGCGTTGCCCACAAGATGAGCACGACGATGGCGATCCCGGCGATAGTGACGGCATAAAAGCCTGACCGCACCGGGAAGCCCATCCGCCGCCTGACCCTGGACACCACAATGGTGATCACAATGGCGATGAATCCCAGCAGGATGAGGCCATTGGCCATCGCTGCCTCCCTGCTCGCCTGCACGGTGCGGGAATTGCCTACCGCGTCCTCGTTATGAGCATAACGACAATCTCGCTGAGAGCAGCCAGCCCAGCTGCTAGGTACCGACCTCGAACCGGCCTGCCTATGAGGGTTGACTTACTCGGGGGTAACCTCGAAACCAGTGATCAGGCAAGGTGAGCGTCAGTGGAGGTCGACGTGTCGCAGGCATACATCGTGGGAGCTGTCCGCACTCCCGTTGGCCGCAAGAACGGCGGTCTTTCGGCGGTCCATCCGGTCGATCTCGGCGCTCAAGTGCTGAATGAGCTAGTAGTGCGGACTGGCGTGGACGCGGCGGCCGTCGAGGACGTCATCATGGGCTGCGTCTCCCAGGTCGGGCCACAAGCCATCGACATCGCGCGTAACGCCTGGCTGTCGGCTGGTCTGCCCGAGTCGGTGCCGGGGGTGACCATCGACCGGCAGTGCGGCTCATCTCAGCAGGCGGTGCACTTCGCCGCCCAGGGCGTGCTGTCAGGTACCCAGGATCTGGTCATCGCGGCTGGTGTGGAGAGCATGAGCCAGGTGCCGATGGGCACCTCGGTCTCGCTGCCACTAAAGGCGGGCATGGCGTTCCCATTCGGCCAGGGCTGGCGGGACCGGTACGGCGACCAGGAGATCTCACAGTTCCGCGGGGCGCAGTTGATGTGCGAGAAGTGGGACATCAAGCGGCTGACGCTGGAGGAGTACGCGCTGGCGAGCCACCATCGGGCGATCAGGGCAATCGACGAGGGCCGGTTCGAGCGGGAGATCACCCCGGTGGGCGAGGTCACCGCCGACGAGGGCCCGCGCCGCGACACCACGATGGAGAAGATGGCCGAGCTCAAGCCGTTGCGGGACGGCTGGGAGCTTACGGCCGCTACCGCCTCGCAGATCTCAGACGGCGCGGCGGCGCTGCTGATCGCTTCTGAAGACGCGGTCAAGCGGCACAACCTGACCCCGCGAGCCAGGATTCACGCGCTCGCCATCACCGGCGCTGACCCGGTATTCATGCTCACCGGCCCGATTCCGGCCACCGAGATGGCGTTGTCGAAGGGCAAGCTCAAGATCGACGATATTGACGTCTTCGAGGTAAACGAGGCCTTCGCGCCGGTGCTCATCGCCTGGTCGGCCGAGACCGGAGCGTCGCTGGAAAAGACCAACCCGAACGGCGGCGCGATCGCGCTCGGCCACCCGCTCGGTGCTACCGGGGCGATCTTGATGACCAAGCTGCTGCACGAGCTTGAGCGAACCGGCGGTAGGTACGGCCTGCAGACCATGTGTGAGGGCGGCGGCCAGGCGAACGCGACGATAATCGAACGGATGTGAAGCCCTGACAGCAGCAAGAAGTCCATCGGGATGACAGGTTAACTAGCTGCATCTCATCAGGAAACCTCTCTCTTGACTTAGAGGTTTTTATCCGGTAGAACTTGAGTTAACCGAGGTTCGGAGTTGGACCTGGGGTGTTCACTGGAGGTGGATCACTGTGCTGCTGACATCATTCGACCCGTTCGTGACTGATTTCGACCGGCTCGTTCAGCGGACTTTTGGCTGGGCTGACGGCACCACCGCCGGCCGTACTGCGTTGCCGATGGATGTCATCCGGCGTGAGGCCGATGTCGTACTGCGGATCGACCTGCCTGGGGCCGACCCGGACAGCATCGAGGTCTCGACTGACCGTCGGGTGCTGACCGTGTCCGCGAAGCGGGACGACAAGTACGACGAGCAGGACAAGGCTGTGGTGCGCGAGCGCGTGATGGGCTCGTTCACCCGCAAGATCAAGCTGACTGAGACCGTCGACGCCACCAAGGTGGAGGCCGCCTATGAGAATGGCGTGCTCACCATCGTGCTGCCGATCGCGGAGCAGGCCAAGCCGCACAAGATCGAGATCAAGCGGCCGGGTGCTGCGGAGCTCACCGCCTGAGCGCAGTTGATCTAGGTGCCGGGCCGGGCCAAGTGGTGCAGACCGCTTGCTTCGGCCCGGTTTCGCTTTGTGCGCCTGCGGTTGAGCACGTCGTTACCCCGACGGCCACCAGTGCGATCGTCTGTGATCATGTGCCAGCTATGCTCACGGAACCTGGTACCGGCTAGCACCGGTCAGGATCTCCGGGATCACGCGCTCAGCCATGATCGCGGAATTATGGCGTGGTCGCGCAGGGCGCTTGCCTGGCTCGTGTTGATGTTGGAGTGTGTGTACCGTGCTGCCGTTTGACGATGAGAACCTGCCGCTGTTCACGGTCGGCCAAGTGGCGCAGATGCTTGAAGTTCAGCAAGCCTTCCTGCGTCGGCTGGACGACTTCGGCGTCGTCAGCCCCACCCGTTCGACCGGCGGTCAGCGGCGTTACTCGCGCACCGAAGTGACTGTCGTCCAGTACGTCGCCCGGCTCGCCGACGAGGGGATGACGTTGGCTGCTATCCGCCGCGTACTTGAACTCGAAGAGCAAGTCAAAGCCCTCCAAGCGGAAAGGGACGTGCTGCTGACTGCCCTAACCGACCGCGATCGCCTGCTTGCGGCTCTCATGCAGAGCCCGCCGGGATCGGTCTAGGCCGCTTGACTCTGCCCGGCTCGGATGGATTGCCAGCGGCCGGGTAGCCTGCGGGGCGTGCGGATCCCGGCTAGCTGGCTGCTGGCGCTGGTCGGCCTGGTGAGCGGGGGCGTCGCCATCGCGCTCAGGCCGGCCAGCGCGGCTGCCAGCGCCAGCCAGGACTATCCGGCCTTCGTGCTCGTCGCCGGGTTGCTGCTGATCGGGCTGGTCGCCGACGACGAGGGGCTGTTCGCATTTGCCGGGCGGCGGCTGGCCGCGCTGGCACCAAACGGGATCATCCTGTTCGCCGGTGCCGTCCTGATGATCGGCGCCGTCACCGCCGTGCTCAATCTCGACACCTCGGTCGCCTTCCTCACGCCGGTCCTGGTGTACGCCGCGCGTAGCCGTCACGGCGGCGAGTCCGTCTTGCTCTACGGCTGCCTCATGTTGTCGAACGCCGGCTCGCTCCTGCTCCCCGGTGCCAACCTCACCAACTTGATCGTGCTTGGCCACCTGCGCCTGACGGGCGGGGAGTTCATCGCCAGGATGTGGCTGCCTGCTTTGGCCGCGCTGGTGATCACGGCGGCGGTGATCGCCATCCTGGAGCGCGACTCGCTGCTCGGCTCCGATCCCGAGCCGCCCAGCGAGCGTCCGGTGTCTGGCACGCCTGGCGAGCGTCCGGTGTCCGAGCGTCCGGTGTCCGAGTCCGCCGCCATCCGGTTCGGCGTGGGCCAGGTGCTGGCCCTTGTCGTGGTCGCCGCCGGGACCGTGCTGGTGGTGATCTTGCGCGCGCCGGCCATCCCGGTCTTCGCGGTCGGGGTGCTGGCGGCGGCCGGGCACGTCGCGCGCGGTCGCTCCCGGGCCGCCGACGTCGTCGACGTACTTGGCCTGCCGCTGCTGGTTGGCTTGTTCGGCGTCGCTGTCGCCCTGGGCACGCTCGGCCGGGCGTGGTCAGGGCCAGCGACGTTGCTGAGTCAGCTGGATTCGACTGGGACAGCGGCGGTCGCCGCGGCGACGACGATTGTCGTGAACAACCTGCCGGCCGCATCGCTTTTGGCGGCGAGAGTCCCGGCGCATCCCTTTCCGCTTTTGCTGGGTTTGAATGTAGGACCGAATCTGTGCGTCACCGGGTCGCTGGCGTGGCTGCTTTGGCTCCGCGCGGCTCGCCGGGCTGGCGCGTCACCGAGGCTGGCGCGGGCGAGCGTGATTGGGGTGGTCGCCGTTCCGCTGGCGTTGGCGGCTGGGCTCGCCGGGCTGATGCTCACCGGCGCGAGGTAATTCAGTCGGGCTTGCAACCTCACTGCCCAGGCGCGTGGTCTGGAAGGGCGAGGAGGTGGCCGTGGAGAGCATGGCGGCTGACGAGTTCACCGAGTTCATGCTTGGCCGGTGGCCAAGCCTGGTGCGGTTCGGCTTCGGGCTAACGGGCGATGTCGGGCTGGCCGAAGACCTTGCCCAGACGGCACTGGCCCGAGCTTATGCGTCGTGGCCGCGGGTCAGGCGAGCCGCCGATCCTGACGCCTACGTGCGCAAGATCATGATCAATTCCAATCGGAACCGGTTCCGTAGCAAGCGGGTGCCAGAGCAGCTCACCGGGTCACCGCCGGAGTGGGCGACCGGCGATCAGCTCGGCCTGCTTGATGAGCGATCTGAGTTGATGGCGGCGCTGATGAGCCTGCCCGTCGGGCAGCGGGCTGTGGTGGTGCTCAGGTACTGGATGGACCTCAGCGAGGTGGCGACCGCCGAATTGCTCGGCTGCTCGGTTGGCAACGTCAAGAGCCAGTCCGCCCGCGCATTGGCGAAGCTACGCGATAGCTCAGAACTCATGAACGGAGGCCTGCCGTGCTGACCGACGACGAACTCGAGCTACACGAGCGCCTGGGCCGACTGCTCGGACAAGTCAGCGCGGGTCCGCCGCCGGTGACCGCGGTACTTAGGAAAGGGCGGATGATGAGGATCGGAATCCAGGTCGCGACCGGTGCCGCAATCGTGGTGGTCGGCGCTGCCGCGTTCGCCGGCCTGATGCTCGCGCACGCGCATCGCACGCCCCCAGCTAAGCCGGTGCGCCGCCATCACGCACCGCGCTTGCCGAAGGAGAGCGTGACCAGGCTCGGTCCCGCCGCCCGAGCTGGCGTGATCGCCGCTGGAGATGAGTACGGCCCGAACGGCTATGGTCGGTGGCGGATGTGGGTGGATACCCGATCAGGCAAGATCTACGGGCAGGTCGGCCACGGCAACACCTGGGACATCGGCGCGCTCAAGTACGCAAGGAACACCAACCGCATCGGCACGTTCTATAACTCGAGCATCGAAGCCACAATTGGCTCGTACCTCGTGGTCAGCCCTCGGGTAACCAGGATCAGCGTCCGCTACTTCGACGGTCAGGTGCTGAGCCTGTACCCGGTCGCGGTGGCTGGGCGGCACTGGGTCGGCGAGTTGACCGGACTGGTCGGCGGAGGTACCAAGTCCTATACCGCCTACGATGGCCGGACCCTGCTTGGCCGGGCGGATCTGACCCATGGGCCAGTCACTTGGCTGCGTCCTGGTCAGCGCGGACCCCGGCGAGTAACTAAAAGGATCGGCAGCGGCTTTGTGCCAGCCCATTCCCAGCACCGCTGGCACGCGTGGGTGCAGGCCGGCCCGTGGGGATACTGTCTTGGACTGTACGGCTGGTATGCGGGACCATTCAGCAGTACTTGCCTGTCCCCGACCTCGGCCCGGTCGGCCGGGGTCAAGGTAGTGATTCATGGCAAGCCTCACTGGGCGGTCAGCTACCTACTCGGCACCGCTCAGCCGACGGTTTCCTATCTGGAGCTACGCATCGTGGACGGCACGACGGTTCGGGTACCTGCCGTCCCCGTCGACGGCCAGCGGTTCTTTGCCATCGCGCTGGTCCACGGACAGACGCCGGTGAGCTGGGCCGCGTACAACCAGACCGGGCAGGAACTTTACGGTGGCACTGGCACGCCAGCCTTGCCCAAGCACAGCGCTCCCGAATCCATCACTGGCACCGCTGGCGCTACCTGCGAAGTGTCAGCAGCGCCTTGCCGCGTGCTGCCGCAGAACTGGCGTACCTAGACTTTCGACCGGTAAAAGTTGAGGTAGGAGCGCGACGGGGTCGGGCCGCGCTGGTCTTGATAACGCGAGCCGTAGACGGCTGATCCGTAGGGATGCTCAGCCGGGGAGCTGGTCTGGAACAAACAGAGCTGCCCGATCTTCATCCCTGGCCACAGCTTGATCGGCAGCGTCGCTACATTCGACAGCTCGAGGGTCACGTGGCCAGAGAAGCCCGGGTCGATCCAGCCAGCCGTCGAGTGGGTCAGCAGGCCGAGCCTGCCGAGGCTGGACTTTCCCTCAAGCCGCCCGGCGATATCGTCAGGTAGCGACACCACCTCGAACGTCGAGCCGAGCACGAACTCACCTGGGTGCAACACGAACGGCTCATCGCCCTCGGTCTCGACCAGCCTGGTGAGATCCGGCTGCTCGATCGCCGGATCGATGTGCGGATACCGGTGGTTCTCGAACACGCGGAAAAATCGATCCAGACGTACGTCAACGCTCGACGGCTGGACGAGCCCAGGCGTGAAGGGCTCAAGCCCGACCCGCCCAGACTCGATCTGGGCACGGATGTCCCTATCGGAGAGCAGCACGACGGCAACCTACCGGTTCCGGTACGATGTCGTCGCGGCAGTCTCCGAGGATGGTGCCGACGCGGGTGTAGTTCAATGGCAGAACATCAGCTTCCCAAGCTGACAGTGCGAGTTCGATTCTCGTCACCCGCTCTTAGATGAAGGGCCCAGGTCAGGGAGGTGCTCCCGGCCGGGGCCGCTCTGGTTTCTGGGGCTAGTTGATCTTCCGTGCAATTAAACGTGCAATTAGCCTGCAGGGACCAGCGCGCCGGTCGTGCCGTCCTCGTCGTCGGCCTGGTCGTCACGTTCGGCTGCGATGTGGGCGTCGCTGGCGCTCGTGATGTTCTGGTCGGCGCCGCCCTCGGTGCCGCTAGATCGTGGCGCTCATTTGCCAGCAGCCGACCCGGGGCCTAGTGCGGCTATGAAAATCGAACATGCGTCCGAACTTCTGTTGAGTATCGTCATGCTAGCGGGTAGCATTGAGGGTGCGGGGTTGGCTGATAGCCCCCTGCACAGCCTTAGGGCCCGCCATGCGCGGGCCCTTTGTGCGTCTACCGGACGTCCCACCCCCAGAGCGCTTGTCGGTCGACGGTCGGGGTCGGGAACCAGCGCAGTTCATGATGGACCCTGGGAGCTAGACGCGACCACATCGCGAGCTTGGCCTTCCGTGACCGCTCGTCGGTCTCCTGGCAGGCGAAGACTCTGCGGTAAAGGAAAGCGATTACGTCGGCAGCTTGGACCAGGCGGCTGGCGTTGCTTGGTGCGAAATGCAGCGTATCCACTATTCGTGTCAACTTGCGGCTGCGGTATCCCGCAGTCCCTACGTCCCGGTAGCCCGCCAAGTCGGCACGGTGCCTTGCCTGGGCATCAACCTCATCAGCGATGATGAGCGCATACTCGCCGAGCGCGGTCACGCAATCGTCCACCCGCTCAAGTAAATGCTGAAGTACTACCGTGTGAGGCGGGTCGGGTCGGCTGTAGCGAAGGCGTTGACCAGCCACGTCCATTGCCCTCGCTATCACGCGGACTTCCTGGCCAGCAACGGCTTCGACGACATCGTCAAATACACCGACGCGGGCGCGAACGGGTACGGCGCTCCATGCTCTCTTTCCGTGGAAGATCTCATGCCCGTGAAGTTCGACGCCCGCAGCGAGGCCGTAAGCTGCGGTGGCTGAGGCATCCGCGGGAAGCGGCGGTGATGTTCGCCCAGATCCTGGCGATGCTGGCTAATGGCCAGGGCGTGCAGGTTATGCCGGACGCGGCCGAGCTGACTAGCCAGCAAGCGGCCGACTTCCTTACGGTCCTAGAGGACTGGGACATCGACGGGCTGATTATCGGCGGCGTCGAGCTGATCTGCTGCGTTCTCTATGCAGCACTCGGCGCTGAAGAACGCGGCTTCCACTACGTGGTCCCCCAGGACATCGTGTCGGGAATGCGCAGCAGTGAGCAGGTTGCCAACAGCGCGGGCCCGCGAATACCTGCGGTCAGTGCATCCGTCCGTGGACAGGGCCGGTGACCTGCTTCGCATGCCGGGAGCCGACGGCGCCACCTCCAGCAGGCAACCGTCTCGCTACGAGTGTAGGAATTTGCTACGCTTGTAGCATGACTGCGATACCGGCTAGGGACCTAAGGAATCACACAGCAGAGGTGCTGCGCCGAGTGGAGGCTGGGGAAGAGATCGAGGTGGTGCGGGACAACCGGCCCGTAGCCAAGATCATCCCGTTGTCTCGGCGGCGCCGATGGCTGCCAGCAGCAGAGATCGGCCATGAACTGATCCGGCTCGGTTCTGACACAACCGGTCTGGCGGAGGAGCTGCGCGCAACCCTGACCGACACGACCGATGACCTGCCGTGGTGAACGTCCAGCGGGCGCTGGCTGACACGTCAGTTCTTATCGGCTTGGAGGCATCTCGATTTGATGCCAGCAGGTTCGGTGATTTCGAGTGGGGTATCTCGGTCGTGACGCTGGGCGAGCTCCGCTTGGGCGTCCTGCAGGCGCGCGATCCGGCCGCCGCGTCAAGGCGGCTGTCTAGCTATCAGCTCGCGCAGCGGTTCGAGGCGATCGCCGTGGATGAGGCCGTATCCGACGCCTGGGCCTTGCTCGTCTCCCGGTTGCGCGAGGCGGGCCGAAAAGTCCCAATCAATGACAGTTGGATCGCGGCGACTGCCATCGCCCATGGCGTCCCCATCGTGACTCAAGATTCTGATTACGACGCGATGCCAGACGTCGAGGTAATAAAGTTCTAGGCCGTCGTGCGATTAGAAGTGCTGGCAGGACGGGCAGCTACTGCTCCTCCATGCGGGTGAGCAAGTCCTCTTGCCTCTGTATGGCGTCATTTACCTTTTGCGTGAGCTCGTCGATTTCGGCTGGTGGAGCCCCACGATTCTCTGCGTCTTGGAGCTCCTCGATCGCCTGCTGTGCCAGTCGATTGAGGGTATCCATCTCATCCTCGACGACATACTCGTGCGTCGCCGCGTCATCGACCATGCTCTTCTTCTTTCCGAACATCTCCCTATCATGACAGAACGGGATTGGGTGCGGGGCCTGTCGAAGGCGGAGATGCGCGGAGTTACCTAGACGTGAGCTGGCCCGGCACCGCTCCGATGTTGGGCGGCGATGAGGCGGGCCAGCTCGGGCTGTGACAGTCCCCTGCGGTGCCGCTCAGCGGCGATCTTGCGGTCTGCCTCACCCGCCCGTTCCCTTGCCGCCGGTCAGAGTGAGCCAGTCCACCTCGGTCGAGGCCAGGTACTGGTCCCGCTCGGCCAGGTAATGCTGGGTATGCGGGGTACGGCCGTGCGCGTCGAACGCGTCCTTGTCCCTGTACAGCTCGTAGCAGATCCGCTGCAGCGGCTGGTGTCTCACGGTGTGGACCGCGTAGATCAGTGTGCCCGGCTCGTGGGTCTTGATCTGCTCGACGGTCTCGGCGACCAGCCGGTCATACGCCTCGGCGCTGGCCTGGTCCTTGCAGGTGAACCGCACGGTAAGCCCGTACATGACTGTCCGTTCCTTCCTGTCGCGTGGGTTGCCACCCGCCCTGGCATCGCCCGGGCGGTCGGCTCTGGCCGTGCGTCGGTCTAGGCCTGGCTAGCCCTGACCTTGGTCGTACAGTCGCCAGCCAGCGCGTGTCCATGCAAAGCACAGCTCCCACGGCTGCCATCCGGTCGGCATGGTGCCGTCAGAACTGCCATGGGTGTACATCTGGAAGGGGACGCAATCTTCGTTTCTGCCTGCCTCGGCTGCGGGAACGAAGAAGGTCTTTCCGACCGACCGATAATCCAGCAGTTTGGGGTCATCGCACCAGCTCCAGGTGTTTGGCAGAGTGAGATCGGCCGTGAGCCTGCAGTTGCCGGTGAAAGCGGCGCGCAGATAAACACGGCCAACTCGTTCGGGTGAGGCCGCGGTCGGCGGAGCGGCAACGCCGGACGTTGGCGAGTGACCTGAACAGGCCACCAGGACGGTAGCGACGCCAGCGACGCAAGCCAGCGTCAGCGCGGACGCTGAGGTCGCTGCCGCGCGAAACTTGCTAGGCCCGCGCGCTCTGGTCCCGCGTGAGCCCTTCGCCTTGGATGGCCGGGGGATTCGGGTATTGGCCGGAGGCGTTGGCTCGTCCGCATGAGTCATGATCGACACTATATCGTAATTCGGTGTATCGGAAACCAGTATAACGATGCTAAACGAGGCCGGTGGAACCGCTCCCGACCCCCGGCCAGAGCAAGTGCGCCCGCTAGCCCAGCCTCAGTCTCCGGTGACCGGACTGGTGTTGGACGTCGCTGGCAGATAGTGGCTATCTCCGCCGTAGACGGCCACTATCTGATGGTTCCCTGATCGTGCGGTAGTGGTCAGCGACGCCGTCGGCCCGCCGGACGCCCGGCGCGTCAGCGGCGCACTACCGATCTTGGTGCCATCTTCGTAGAAGGTCACCTTGCCTGAAGGCTGCCGAGCGCCGGGGGCGGGCTGCATCGTCGCCGTAAAAGTCACCGCCGATCGCGTTTTGACCGGGCCGGTCGGGCCGAGCAGGAACATCTGGGGTGTCGGCGGAACGGTGAGCTGCCATAGTTCTCGGCCATGGCTGCGGTCAAAGGCGGTGAAGTAGGCCCGCTGGCCGATCACGGTGATGTCTTCAGGATTCGTGCCCACCGGGCCGGAGCGCAGGTGCGTGACCACGTGGGTGTTGCTTGACCACCCGTCGGAGTACCACAGCTGACGGCCGTGACGACGGTCAGCTGCACTGAACAGTTCGGTGGTGCCAGTGTCCGTCCCGAAGACCGGCGTCCCTCCCACCGACGTCAGGTCCCTCGGGTCGGCCGGGTGGGTCCCATCGACAAGCCGCACGCCGCCAACGCTAAAGCTAACTGTGCCCCCCTCGCCCGGGCTCAGGCTGATGGTCTCGTCGGCCTGCCAGAGCTGGCGGCCATGCCCGGCGAGGTCCGCCGCGAAGTAGGTCCGCGCCACTGGCTCAGGCTGGGGGGTGAGCCCGATCTGGTTCGTCGGTCCGAGCAGGGGATTAGAGCCCCTGCCTGGACCGACTCCGACGACTTTGGTCGCGGTGCCCGGCTGTGGCCCGTTGGCGAATGGCGGTGGCGGCGGCTGTTGCACATCGAACAGCTCGCGGCCGTTGGTCGCGGTGGTCGCGGCGAGCAAGCCGGTCTCGCCAGCCACCGAGTCGAAGGGGCCAGGATCGGAGCTTGCGGGCGCCGGTTTGATGTCATATGAATCGGCCGGCGGGTCGGTGTCGTAAGCGACGAAAAACTCGCGGCCGTGCCTGCCGTCGTTGGCGGTGAAGTACCACAGCGGGAATTGGCCCAAAATCCCCACGTAGTAGACCTCTGCCGTGATGTTTGCCGGGTCGCTCCCGGCCGGGCCAGGGCGCAGGTTCTCGTACATGGCGGTGCCCGCAGTGGTGCCATCGGTCACCCACGGCTCTCGGCCGTGCACTCCGTCGTCCCCGGAGAACATCGCTCTCGTGCCCGTCACCGGCGTGATGTCCTCAGGACGCAGGCCGGCCCGGCCGGGATGGACATCGGTGACCATCACGGTCTTCGCCGCGGTCCCGCCACTCTTCCAGAGCTGCCGACCATTGGCGGTGGTCCAGGCGGAGAAATACACCAGGACCTGGTGAATCGGGTTCGGCAGCTGCTGGCCGATCGCGTAGGTGATGTCCTGTGGGTTGGATCCGGCCCGCCCGCGCATGATGTCGCGGACCATGGTGGTGCCCGCCAGGGTCCCGTTACTCTTCCATAGCTCCCTGCCGTGCCGTGGGTCGCAGGCAGAGAAGAACAGCACGCCGTCGGCCACGGTCAGGTCCTTCGGGTCTGCGCCCGCCGGGCCGGAGACCTGTGTGAGCATGATCGTGCCCGCCGCGGTGCCGTTGGTCTTCCAGAGTTGCCGACCGTGCCCTGGAGTCCAGGCCGTGAAGAACAGCGTCCCGTTCATCGCTGTCAGGTCCCGAGGGTCGGAACCCGCCCGTCCCGGTGCCAGGTCAGCCACCAGCGAGACGGCGGGCCGCGCGGGCGCACCAGTTGCCTGAGCACCACGGGCAGCACCTGGCACCAGGGCCAGAGTCGCCATGCCGGTGGCAGCCACGGCGACGGTAAATGAGTGCACACGGCGCGTCATCCGCACGGCGACCTCCGCTGTGTCGAGCAGGTGGGACTACTTGCGGACGCGGAATCGCAGGATGGTGGCAGTGCCCGACCGCGTGCTGCTCAGCGGCTCCAGGTCTATCTTCTCAAGGCCAGGGGACGAGAAGGGGATGCCGTCGCCGAGCAGCACCGGCAGTACGTACACCAGGATCTCGTCGACCAGTCCTCGCTGCAGGCACTGGCCGGCCACGTCGGCGCCGAGGATCTCCAGGTCCTTGCCGCCCGCAGCGGCCAGTGCCGTGGCGACCGCTGCCCCGATGTCGCCCGAGAGGTAGGTGGCATCCGGGTCCGGCTGGTCAGGTGGCCTATGGGTGAGGACGAAAAAAGGCCCGGAAAAGGGATAGTCGACGCTGCCAGGCTCTTCGGCCTCCATCTCGTCGCCTACCTCCCAGGTCCGTCGCCCGATGAGCATGGCGCCGGTCGCCGTCGCGATCGCCGCGACATCGTCCGCCGTCACGAAGTCAATGAGCTTGCGGCCGTCGCCCCAGTCCATCTTGTGGCCGGGAGCGGCGATAAAGCCGTCAAGCGACATCGCCCTGTTCACGACCACCTTGCCGGTCCCGGTGCTGGAATCGCTCATCTTGTACTCCGAAAGATTTTGGCTGGCTGCGTCGTCCGTTCCGGCTCCCTTTGGCCTGACGGCGGAACGCGGCTCGGACTGCGGCTGCGGTGGAGCTGAAGCAACTCTCCCTGTGGCACTCACACTTCGTCAACCGCCAGCATCGCGCTAGCTACCATTGTCTTGACCACCTCCGACGGCTGCCATGCCAGCCGAATCTGATCTGGTCTTGATCACATCAGGGAGAGGTGTGGAGATGACGGCGATCAGTTGGCGCTCTGCCACGCGGCGGCGGATGCCCAGACTCGCGGCGCTTGTGATCGCGGGGCTGGCGGTGGCGGTGGCGGGGCCGCTCGACGTGGCCACAGCGGCTCCCGTCGCACCCAGCACGACGCTGCTCGCCTGGGGGCAGAATGCGTGGGGTCAGCTCGGCAACGGCGGGACGACCGACCGCGACGTGCCCATTACGGTGAAATTGCCGTCCGGGGTCAGGCCGGTGCAGGTACGCGCAGGCGGCAACTTCGCGCTTGCACTTACCGTCGGAGACGGAGTATTCGCCTGGGGTAGTAACCGAGGCGGACAACTCGGCGTGGGGCGCAGCACAGGCAGCCGCATCCCGGTGCGAGTGCACCTGCCACGGCTGGTCGACACCGAGGTCGCCCAGGTTCGCGCGGGCAGCACCTTCGCGCTCGCCCTGACCGCACCCGGTGAGGTATGGGCTTGGGGGAGCGGGCAATCAGGCGAGCTTGGCGACGGCGAGACCAGCGGCGCAGTCGTCCCTGTCCACGTGCCGATGCCAGGCGGCGCCAAGATCGCGGCAATCAGCGCCGGCTGCCTGCACTCTCTGGCGCTGACAACCGGCGGCGAGGTCTTGGCCTGGGGCAACAATAAGTATGGCCAGTTGGGCGACGACAGCACGACCGACAGCGACGTCCCGGTTCGGGTCGAGTTGCCGCGCTATTTCAAGGCGGTGGCGGTGGCGGCAGGCTGCTTTCACAGTCTCGCCCTCGGCGCCGACGGCGAGATCTTCGCCTGGGGCGACAATCAGCTTGGCCAGCTAGGCGACGGACAACCGAACCCAGTCAACATCCTGCCGGTCGAGATCTTCATCCACGTGCCAGGTTCGGCCATCGGCAAGGTCGTGCAGATCTTTGCCGGCTGCGAACACACTGTGGCCCTGACCTCCAAGGGCGTAGTCCTGGCCTGGGGCGACGATACGGTAGGCGAACTTGGCATTTCGCCGGTCCACAGCGTGAGTCGGCCAGCGCGGATAGCGCAGCTGGATGGCAAGCGGGTGTCCTCGATCGCCGTCGGCTGCTATACCAGCTACGCCATTACCGCGTCCGGACAGGAGTTGGCCTGGGGTGAGGGCGATAGCGGCGAGATCGGCGACGGGACTTTCGTGGCCGCGTTCCATCCGGTGGGCGTCCATCTGCCGGCCGGCGACAAGGCCTTTGCCATCGGGGCAGGCCCGGCGAGCTCAGCGGGGTTCGCGATCACTCGGAACTAGCGAGGAAGGTCCTTGTCCTCCTGAGGTGCACGGATAGCTAGGTTGCTGGCGGTAGCTGGTAGACGGAGACGTGGGAGCGGGATTCGGCGGTGAACTCGGTGCCGGACCAGTCAGCGTGTCGCTCGGCCAACTCGAACCCGGCAAGCTGAGCCATCAGATCCAACTCTGACGGCCAGATGTAACGGTGCGGGCTGCGGAATAGTCGCGCTTGCCGGCCTTCGCCGAAGTAGAAGTGATGCGAGACAAGGCGCTGATTCGTGAGGTCGTAGGTGTCCAGGCCGATATAGCCGGGCTCGGAGGTGAAGACCGTCGCCTGCTGACCTGGTGGCAGCCGGCGCAGATCAGGTACTTCCAGTTCGATCACGAACCGGCCGCCCGGAGTCAGGTGCCTGGCCGCGTTGCGGAAGCAGGCGATCTGCTCGCCCTGGGTCAGCAGGTTGGAGACGGTGTTATAGACGAGATAGACCAGCGTGTACATGCCCGGGGCCCGGGTCGTCTGCATGTCGCCGACGATGACCGGGATGGCAGACTCGTCGGCTTTGACGCGCAGTTGCTCGATCATCGGATGGGACAGTTCGATGCCGGTGACCTGCACCCCGCGCTGAGCCAGCGGCACGGCGATGCGGCCGGTGCCAATGGCGAACTCGAGCGCTCGGCCCCCGCCGGCCAATTCGACCAGTCGGTCCACGGTCGGCCCGAGCACCGCAGGGGCGAACATGCCCGTGCCTGGCGTGTCATACAGCCGGGCCGTCTCCTCGTCCCAGATGTCCTCCTGCCGCATGGCAGCCCACAATGGCAGCGTCTAGTCCATGCCGTCCACTGAGTTTTCGATGGCCCAAGCCTAGCCGCGCGTCTTGTGGTGCGGAATGTGCGCGCGAAGGTCGCGGAATTCGACCGGGCCTGCCCCGGCCTTGTGTACCTCGTGCTTCCAATGCATGCCGTGCGCGTGCTCGTCGATCGACTTGAGGCTGATGTGCGCCCTCGTCTGAGTCTCGGGCCGGATGCCGCCGCCATAGACGAACATGGCGACCACGTCGGCGGCGAGATCGACCATCCAGATCTCCTCGGCGGTAAAGAATCGCAGGTGCTCGTCGAGGGTCTTGGCTTTCCCGCCGTCCCGTACCCGGACGCCCGCCCTGACTATCTCGGTGCACAAGGCGCGGACTGCCTTGAGCGCCTCAGGTTCGGCCTTGACGAATTGCCGGACTGGGCCTTCCTCGTTCAGGTATTGCAACGCGGTAATCGTCTCGTAGATGAAAGGCGCCGTAGCACCGTAGTCGAGCCGGAGTGGCACCAGGTCAGTGGCGAAGAGATCCTTGTTGCTCTGCTTCTTGTGCTGATGACCAGATGCATGGTCCGCTGCCTCGTTCATGCGAGCATGATAGCCATCAACGTGCCTTGCCCATCGGGAGCAGGACGTCAGGAAGCAGTACTGAAGTCGACATCCTTGGTGTCGATGGTCCCCGCGGTGCGCCCAGGAGCGGTCTGGTACTTCCAGTACAGGTTGGTGTGGGCAATCACCTGAGCTGGTGCCGGCGCACCCCATTCGCTTTGGTCCTCCGTCGTGTGCGCGTCGCCCACCAAGATGGCGTCATAGCCCCTGGTGAAGGCACCGTGCAGAGTCGACCGGATGCAAGCGTCGGTTTGGGCGCCGACGATGATGAGACGCCCGACTGCTAGCTCGGAGAGCACCGTCGCCAGCGTGGTGTCCTCGAAGGAATCGCCGTAGCTCTTGTCCACGTGCGGCTCAGTTGCCTGCGGGTCAAGCTCGGCCACGATCTGCCAAGCGTCGCTACCTTTGGGCAGGCCGTCGTTGGAGTGCCGTACCCAGACCACCGGCACCTTGCCTTGCCTGGCCTTGTCGACCAGGCTTTTGATGTTGGCGACGACCGCGTCGCGCTGGTGATTCCCGGCGACTACCCCCGTCTGCACGTCGACGACGAGGAGTGCGGTGTTGGGCCGGTCTTTGAGTGTGGTCATCTTCGCTGCCTCCAGCCGGGCTTCGTGGCCGTCCTCACGGTAGAGCACGCCACTGACAATTGAGTCACCTGATTCTGGACAGTGCCTCTTCAGCCTGCCCGGCCAACTCGGTCACGATCTCGGCGGCCGACGCCATCTTGTCGATGAGATCGATCGCCTCGCCCGCCCAGATCGGGTCGGCTGGCAGGTCACCGCGCGCCACCGCATCCCGGTAAGCCTGCTGCGCCGAGGCATCGGCGGCCAACTCGGCTTCCCGGCCGCGCCACTGATCGAAGAAGGGATTGCGCAGCGTGCGGGCCGAGTACCTGGCGGGCCACGGAGCGCCCCGAGCCAGGTCGGATACCCGGCTTCGCTCGGTCTGATCCCCGTTGGCCGTGATGATGGCTTGAGTGACCGACTCAGGCACCAGAGCCTCTCGCGCGACCAGGAATCTGGTGCCGATGAGTGCTCCGGCCGCCCCCAGGGCCAGCGCAGCGAGAAGGCCGCGGCCGTCAGCTATGCCGCCGGCCGCAAGTACCGGCGTAGGTGCCGCCAGATCCGCGACGGCCGGCACGAAGGGCAGCGTCGACCGGCCGCCACCGTGGCCGCCGGCTTCGGTGCCCTGCGCCACTATCACGTCGGCGCCAAGCTCGATCGCTTGCCGGGCTTCGGCGAGATCAGTCACCTGGATGATGAGCGCCGCTCCGGTTGACCTGATCGGCTCGGCGAGCGGTCGCGCATCACCAAAGGACAGCATGACCGCGCTTGGCTGAAAGCCGAGCGCACGCTCCACCGTGGCGACATCGGTCGCCCAGCTTTGGAACCCGACCCCCCACGGTCGGCTGGTCTGCGCGGCAGCGGCCGCAAGTTCCCGGTCAAGCCAGCCATGCTCCTGCCGGCCACCGCCGACGAGCCCGAGTCCGCCCGCATTGGACACCGCCGCCGCGAGTGCCCCACCTGAAGCACCGCCCATCGGCGCCAGGGCAATGGGATGCCGCAACGAGAACAGCTGGGTAAACGCCGTCGGCAAAGCCATAACTCTAGTGTGGCAGCAGACGCGATAATCACACGTGGTCCGGGCCTGGTTAGCCCGGCGGGGGAAGTCTCGGACGCGGGACAACTGAACCGGGTCAAGGCAGCACTGAGGGGGACCGATGACGCCAGCCGGCGCTGTGGCGGGACGATCGCGCAGCCTGATCCTCGCGGCGATGATCTTCGCCGTCGCGATGACCTTTATCGATCAGACGATCGTGTCTATCGCCGTACCTGAGATCCAGAAGGAACTCGGGCTGAGCACTACTGGCGTGCAATGGGCTGTCAACGCTTACTTGCTGTCCTTGGCGGCGTTGTTCGCTTTTGGCGGCAGGCTGGCCGACACGGTTGGCCACAGGAAGATGGTCACTCTCGGTGTCATCGTGTTCGCGGCCGCGTCGGCCATGTGCGGATTGACCCCAAAGGGCAGCTTCGCTGAAGCCTGGATCGTGATCTTCCGCGTGATCCAGGGGGCGGGCGGCGCGATCATGTTCCCGGCCGCGTTGGCGATCGTGGTGCAGACCTTCGCCCTGCGGGAACGCGGCCGGGCACTGGCGCTCTTCTTCGGGATCGCCGGCGGTCTGACGGCGCTCGGGCCAGTACTGGGCGGCTATCTGACGCAATGGACCTGGCGGGCAATCTTCTGGGTCAATATTCCTGTCGCTCTGATTGCCCTGATTTTGATCTTCATCTCCAAGCCGGTGACTGAGCATCAGCGGGCGCGGATGGACTATCGCGGCTTGGTGCTGATCGCGGCCGGCATTTCGCTGAGCGTCTTCGGCTTCCAGCAGTCGACCATCTGGGGCTGGCATAACCCGGCGATCGGACTGTGCATCGTCGCCGGACTCGCGCTGCTCGTGGTGTTTTACTTTACTGAAATCCGCACGCCGGAGCCGCTGATGCAAGTCAGCATCTTCAAGATCCGGCCATTCTTGGTCGAGAACATCGTGCTCGGAGTGTCCAACCTGGTCTTCATCCCGGTGTTCTTCTTCGGTAGCGAATACGCCCAGATCTCGCTTGGCAAGTCCTCGTCTCAGGCCGGCATCATCCTGCTGTACTTCTTCATCGGTTTTGTCATCGCGGCCCAGCTTGGCGGCCGCATGCTTGACCGAGTCGGCGCTAAGCGGCCGGTGGTGCTCGGCTGCGCGCTAGCGGCAGTTGGCTTTTGGCTCTGGGCCGGTCAAGTTACCAGCCTCAGTTTCAGCGACCAGCAGTGGTACATCATTCTGGCCGGCGCCGGCATGGGCTTCATGCTCGGTCCGGCTAGCACCGATGCGGTTAACCGGGCCAGTCGGTTGTCCTATGGTGAAGCGACCGGCATTACCCAGACGGTCAGGAACTACGCGGCCAGCCTCGGCATCGCGGTGCTCGGCACGATCCTGGTCACCGTGCTGCGCAGTCACATCACGACGTCACTGATCTCGCATGGGCTGCCAAGCGCCAAGGCGCAGGCGCAGGCCGCGAAGCTGTCTCAGTTGACTGGCGGCGGAGCGAGCAGCAACGGCGGGGTCGGGAGCATCCCGCACTTCTTTCGGCTGGACTTCAGCTACGCCACCCAGACCGTGCTCTACATCATGGCCGTGGTGATGGCCGTGGCGGCAATCGCCGGATTCATCGGACTGCGGCCCGGCATGCAGCAAGAACTGCAGAACGGCAAGGCAGCGGGGCACCAGAGCACCGACGATCAAGCCGCCGCGCCGCCTGACCCGACCGTTGACTGAGGCGAACCACTAGCCAGGCGGCAGGCCAAGTTGGTCGCGGCCGGACGGGGTGAGATCGGCTTCGCTGGCACGGCCGACCCAGCCGATCTCGTAATCCTCGGCGGCGAAGTCGGCGGGGCTTGCGCCGCTGCGGAAGGCCTCACCGCAACTGGACGCGTAGGCGGCGTTCTTGGCGCAGTGCGGTGCGGCCGGGATATACATCACGTTGCCCCAGCCTCGCTGCTTGCTGACCGGGCCAACCGAATGGATCAGGTCACCGTGCCACCAGACGGTATCGCCGGGCGCGACGGCCGGAATTGGCGTCAACGCGGCGAGCAGCAGCGCGTGGTAGCGCTCGGTGATCGGCAACGCCTCGCCGTTGACCGCGCCGCACAGGTCATCTGGCGCGACGTCGTCTTGCAGCGCGCGCAGCAGCACGTAGCCCATCGCCGCCGGGATTGGCACCGCGTGCAGCACGCCCTCCGATGGCTGGATCTCCGATAGTGCTGTCCAGCCTTGGAAGGTGCGGAAGGACGAGCACATCACCGTCGAGGGGTACTCGTGCACCTGCGTCCGGTAGGCACCATCCCACGGATCGTAGTCCGCCCACTGACCGAGCCACACGTGCCTGAACACGTCCTGGTAGGCGGGGATCAGCCAGCGCTCGACCGATCCTGAGTCGGTGTGCGGTGACAACCCGCCCGAGCGGGTGCCCGGCGGGCGACGGCGGACTCGGTCAGGGTAGGCCGTGTCCCGGTCGGGATCGAACCAGACCTGGCCGTCGGAGTCGCTCAGCCAGAAGCCGTTAAGGAAGCGGCGCACGATCGCCATGGCCTGGTCCTGGCGGGCCTGCACCTGCGGCAGTGACCAGTAGATCGGATAGATCGAAGGCTTGCTATTCATCAACCCGCTGAAGACCCGGTCATCGATGGCGCGATAAGTCTGCGCGAACCGGTTTCGATCGGTATAGGCCGCCAATTCGGCGTCCCAGTCCTCCGCCTGCTGCCGGGCGAAGGTGCCGCGCACGACGACGCAACCGCGCCGCCTGATCGCCGCCGCCACCGCAGGCGGCACCTGGCCGGATGCGATGTCGTCGAAGTCGACCACCGGCCAGACCTGGCGGCCAGCGGTGCGAGCGGCCACGACTGCCTCGACCTCGGCGCGCAGTGCACGCTCGGCCACCGCGAAGGCGGCGGCGGCGTTGCCGACCCGATCGCGTAGCTGAGCTTTGGCCGTCCTGATAGCCGATCCGATGTCGTCAGGTAGCGGGGAGGTGATGACGCTGCTTGCCATGGCGGATCCTTGCCTTGTCAGACTTTCCTCACCATAGTGCTGCGCATCCGCTTGAGCAGGGGAGGACATTGGCCATGCAGTCGTTGCGATTCGGGCTGGTCGGCACCGGGTACTGGGCGCGGATCGCGCACGCGCCCGCACTAGCCAGCGGGCCAGGCATCGAGTTCGCCGGAGTCTGGGGCCGCGATCAGCGAGCAGCGACCGACCTTGCCGCCCGGCATGGCGCGAGCGCGTATCCCGACGTGGACGCGCTGCTGGCCGATGTGGATGCGGTGGCCTTCGCGGTGCCACCTGACGTGCAGAGCGCGATCGCCATCCGGGCGGCGCAGGCGGGCAAGCACCTGCTGCTTGAGAAGCCGATCGCGCTGTCGCCGGTCGATGCCGACGCCCTCGTGCAAGCTGTCGACCGAGCCCAAGTCGCCTCCGTGGTGTTCTTTACGTCGCTGTTTCAGCTCGACGTGAGGCACTGGCTTGACGAGGTTGCCGCCCACGATGGCTGGGCCGGCGGGGCGGCGGTCTGGCTCGGTACCGCGTTGGAGCCTGACAACCCATTCAATACACCGTGGCGCCGGGAGCACGGCGGGCTCTGGGACCTGGCACCGCATCTGATCGCGCTGCTTTGGTCCAGCCTCGGCCCGGTGCAATCGGTACGCGCCGACCGTGGTGCCGCCGACATCACGCATCTGGTGCTGCATCACCGCGGCGGGGTCAGTAGCACGGCGACCGTGACCCTCAGCGCGACGCAGGCGGCCGCTTACCTCGACCTGTTTGTCTGGGGACAGGCCGGTCGGTCGGTGGCGCCAGCTGAATCGGATGACGCGGTAGCGCCGTTGCGGCTCGCACTGGCCGAGTTGGCGGCCAACGCTAGCTCCGGCCAACTCAACCATCGCTGCGACGTCCGGTTCGGCCGCGACGTCACCAACCTACTCGCGCAGGCACAACAGCAGCTTGACGCTGCTAACCCTTGAGCTTCAGCAGCTTGGTTGCCGTCGCCCAGGTAAACACCACGTCGGTAGGAGTCGGGCCGCAGACGCCGGCGAACAACTCGGTCTCGCTGTCGCCGAAGGCCTTGCCCTTGGTCACGTGACCAGCACCCATCGCGAGCACGTTGTGCTCGCCGCCGCAGCGTGACTTGGTGTTGTACCGGCCAAGGATGTTGTCCCTGTGACCCCAGCAGCCGGTCTTATTGGTCTTGGTGCAGTCACCGTTATCGCTGCCGGGTCCGTCGTCGTACATCCAGCCGTAGTCGGCGCCGAGCGCATTGTCCAAGCCGCCGGCCCAGTTGGCGCCGAGCGCGACGAACTGGCCGCCGCCAGGCAGCGGGTTAGGCACCTCGCTGAGCGGCGGGTCTTCGTCAGCTACGGCACCTTGCTGAGCCACCTTGTCCAGCGACTTAGTGAGCACCACGGCCGGAGTCAGCCCGCGAGCGATCCGCTCAAGGTCGGCGCTCACGAACAGTTGCTCGATTGGCGAGAGCTTCTCATAAGCGGGCAGCGAGAACGACATGCGGCCCAGTTTCTCCAGCACGGTTCTGGCGTGAGTGATGGCCTTGAGCACCAAGGTGTTGCAGGCGGTGGTGTCCTTGCCCGGGTAACAGGAGGATTGGTCGAGGAAGTTGGGATCGGGCCGGAGGCTCTTGGACGGGTTCTTCGGCGGCAAGATGCCCTTGTGCGCATGGGTGGCGATACCAGTGCTCGCGAGAGCGACACCGGGGATGATCAGCGCCGTGCTGGTCATCGCGACGACACCTAGCCGCATCGCGTGCCGGAGAACTGCCATGCCGTGCCTCCTTCGATCCGCGTCGGGTTACGGCAGTAGCCTACGTTGCAGCAGGTGCGTGATGTGCTGATTGCCATTTATTCAATACGCTATCGGCTGAGCCGGGATAACCCCGTTGGGTTCGCTGGCATTGTCGGAGAATTGGTAAAGCTCCCGGCTGATAAACCGAGCGCCTTTTGCTGACGATTCGTGAATGCGAATTACCGCCTGACGGCTTAGAGAATCTCGGTAGCCTCGGAATTATGCTGGCACTGATTTTCCGCGCAACGCGATCGGCTAGGCGTTGTGACCACCACCGTTGACCGGCCGGAGGCTCATGGTCCTGGCGGCGCTGACCGGCTCGGGCCCGGCCGGGGCAGCAGCACCCGCCGGGTACCGGCCGTCTGGGTCACGCCGGCGGCGTTCACCGCCGCCGGGCTGGTGCTCTTTTTCCTCTATCTAGGTCAAGCCCGCACCATGCCGACCATGTCCGATGGTGCGTCGCAGGCACTGCAGGCGTGGGCGATGCTGCACGGCAACTTGCTGCTGCGCGGCTGGTCGCTGTCCGACGTGTCGTTTTACACCACGGAGCTGCCTGAGTACATGCTGGTCGAGCTCATGCGGGGGCTCACGCCCGCAGTGGTGCACATTGCCGCCGCGCTCACCTACACGCTGCTCGTGCTGCTGGTTGGCGTCCTCGCCAAGGGCGCGGCCACCGGCAGGGAAGCCGTGATCCGGGTGCTGGTGGCTACCGGCATCATGCTCGCGCCTTCGCTTGGCTCGCTCAACACGACGTTCGTCGTACTCGCCTATCCGGACCACACCGGGACTCAGGTGCCGCTGCTCGCCAGCTGGCTGCTGCTTGACCGGGTCAGGCCGCGTTGGTGGGTGCCGATCGTCATCACCCTGGCCCTGGCCTGGGTGCAGGTGGCCGACACGATGGCGCTGTATGAGGCGGCCGTGCCGCTGGCCGCGGTGTGCCTGATCAGGATCTACCGGCGGCGCGGCCCGATCGCGCAGAGCTGGTTCGACTTGACGCTGGGCACCGGGGCGCTCACCTCCGTTGTGATCGCGACGTTCGCGCTCCGCTTTATCAGGCTGGCCGGCGGCTTCGCGGTGCGGACTCCAGGTGCCGGATTTGCTAGCGCAGCCGGGCTGGATCACAATATGTGGGTCAAAGTCGAGCATATTCTGGTGCTTTATGGAGCGGATTTCTTCGGCCTTTCGCTAGCCGAGGCTGTCATGCCGCTCGTACATCTGGTCGGCGTCGCGCTGGTGGCTGCTGGGGTTGTTTTCGCGATCCGCCGATTCTTGGCTGATGACAATCTCGTCCTGCAAATCCTCACCGCTTCCTTCATCATGGTGCTGGTCGCTTTCTGCTTCGGCTTCAGGCTCGGGGCCTGGGAAGCGGTCGCGCTCCTGCCCATCGGGGCCGTGCTCGCTGGTCGGCTCCTGCCCGGCGCATTGGTCCGGGCCAGGCTGATTCCCGCGCTCGCGGCCGTGCTCGCCTGCTACTCGATCTTCCTGCTGTACGACGCGACCAGGCCAGCGCCATTCAGCCCGAATCAGCGAGTCGCCACCTGGCTGGCCGCCCATCACCTGCGGTACGGTCTGGCCTCCTATTGGGAGGCCAGCAGCGTCACGCTGGATAGCCATGACCAGGTTCGGGTCAGGCCGGTGCGGACAGCCGGGCCGCACCTGGTGCTCACGCACTGGAACGCAGCGACATCGTGGTATGACCCGCACCGGCACGACGCTCGGTTCGTGATCTTCAGGTACTGCCACGGTTGCTTGTCGATGGCCGGGCTCACGCAGGCCTTCGGCCGGCCGGCGCACGTTTATCGAGTTGTCCGCTACCGGGTGCTGGTGTGGAATAAGAACCTGCTGCGCGGCCCAGTCATCTCCCGGCCGCCAGTCAGCTGGGACATCCTGGCTGATGACGCAGACGCAGGGAGGCGGGCCAGTGACGGGATCGGCCGAGCCGACGATCGGGGCCTTCGTTAAGGACGGCCGGATCACCGTGATGCCGGCTAAGCGGGCCAAGCGACTGGCCGTGCTTGACTACGTAGCCGGGTCCTTCGAGGTCGGCACGCACTACAGCGAACTCGAGGTCAACGCGATCCTGCGGACCAAAATCGATGACTACGTCGCGTTGCGCCGGTACTTGGTGGACGAGGGCCTGCTAAGCCGGGATCACGGTGAGTACTGGCGAAGTGGCGGCAGCGTCCCTATCGATGAAGCTGGCTAAGCCTCATCCAGCCGCGGCTAGCTCGCCTTACGGGCGCTGATCCTGATCTTCTCGGCCTGATACTCACCGGGCCGAGGCGGTCTGGTCGTGATCAGCTCAGCGGCGAAGCCAGCCGTCCGCAGCCGATCGGCGAGCTCATCGGGCTGGTAGTAGCTCACTACCACCTCGCCGTCTGGCTTGTCGAGCCGCTCTTGTCCTGACCCGCCGTGGGTGATGACGACAAGTACTCCGCCGGGACGCAGCACCGCGTGCAGGCCAGCCAGCGCTTCGGCGAGCCGTGACTTCGGCAGGTGATGCAGCGAGTACGAGGCGATCGCCGCGGCGCAGGTCTCCGGTCGCAGCGGCAGCGCGAGCAAGTCGGCGGCGATCAGGCTAGCCTGCGGCACCAGGCGCGCGGCCGCCGCCAGCATGCCAGGCGCGAAATCAATGCCGATCGCGCTGCGCCCTCGCTCGATCAGAAAGCGACTCACTTGAGCTGGTCCGCAGCCGAGGTCGAGCACTGGTCCCTGGCCGAAGCTGTCCGTCGCCGCCCTGAGGAACTCAAGGTCAGGATCGGTCGGATCGGCGCTCGCTAGCTCCGCTCCGAACCGCGCCGCGTAGTCCGGTGCCATATCGTCATAAAGCAAGCGGACGGCTCGCGCGTCATATTCTTCCGGTTCTTGCTCGGACACGAAATCTCCCTCTATTCCCGCCATCGGCAGCCGGGCTAGCATCACAGCTATGAGACGGCGACACCGCGTGGCAGTCGGCTTTTTCATCGCGATCTGCGGTATTGCGATAGCAATCGGCTCCGAGCTCACCTGGGTCTCCGCCCGGGGAACGCGGCCCGCAGCCCATATCAACCACACCTCACTTACCGGCCTGCTGCACTGGCACTACCTGCCCACCAGCTCATATCTGCGGTCATTTGGCTTCGCTGTCGTAGTCGCCGGGGTCCTGGTGTTCATCGGCGGGGTATTCGGGTCACGGTTGCTGGCGGGACTATTTTCACTACTCGCGCTGGTCGCTGCGGGCATCTGGTTCGGGCTTTTCGCATCCAAGTACAGCTCGGTCAACCTGCCCTACACCGATCTGCGTATCGGTGCTGGCCTGACTGTCGGCGCTGCCATCCTGGCGCTGATCAGCACCAGCTTCCTGCGCCGTCGGCTGTGACCGCGCGGCTGCCGGTCTAATAGAAGCATGGAACGACCTAATTTCACGATGACCGCTGCCGTGCTAGGCGCCCCTGATGCGCGTGGTCTCGCCGCCTTTTACCAGCGGTTGCTCGGCTGGCAGCTCGGTGCGAATGAGCCTGACTGGGTGACGCTGCGTCCGCCGGGCGGCGGCATGGGCTTGTCCTTCCAGACCGAATCGGAGCACGTGCCTCCAGTCTGGCCAGCCGGTCCCGGCGACCAGCAAATGATGGCGCACCTAGACATCGAAGTGGACGATCTCGCGGCTAGTGGTGCCTACGCGATCGAACTTGGTGCCGTACTCGCCGATTTCCAGCCGCAGCAAGATGTGCGGGTCTACTTGGACCCGGCTGGGCATCCCTTTTGCCTGTGGACTAATCCGTCGGCTGGCTAACCTCACCGGCTGGTGACGGTGGCTTGAGCTGCTTACGGCGGCCGCCTGACCGGGGGTGCCTGGACCGCCACCGAAGATCGTCTTGGCCGGCGGAGTGATAACGGTCAGCAGGCCAGCCAGGATGAGGACGGCGACCAAGGTGGCGCATTCCACCTTGGTGACCCTGGCCGGGCCGGTGCCTGCGGCGACGGGTCTGGTGAGGGCGCGACGCCCGGCAACGGCCAGCCCGGCCACCACGGCGACCAATGCCGACTTGCCGATCAGGAACCAGCCGTACTCGGTGCTCAGCAGTGAGCTAATCGGCACGAGCAGTGCCGCCGCCGCGATCCCGGTGACCGCGACCACCGCGAACAGCCAGCCGGCCGTGTTCGCATACAGCCTGACCAGCGCCTGCATCGCCGGTGGATGCTGGCGCCAAGCCCAGGCCGCTTGCAGGGTGTAGACCAGCATCCCCACCCAGATGACGGCGGGCAGCAGATGGCAGATGGTGAGCAAGGCACCGGCCAGCGGCAGCAGCCCCTCAGGGTGCCCACGCAGCGACTCGGCCAGCACCACTGCGATCAGCAGCGGCACTTGGCCGCCCGCCCGGCCGAGTCGGCGCAACAACGCGGTCACCGTGAAGCAGCAGAATTCCACCAGCGCGATCACCAAGGTGGCGGCGGATCGCGGCCCTGGGACTACCGGCCTGGCTAGCTCAGCGGCGAGATGCGGGTCGACCAGCGCGGTCACGATCAGCCCGGCCGACGCGGCCATGCCGATCAGGCAGCCAGGCACCAGCCACGGCTCAGGCAGCGCTGCCGGGTGCTCGCCCTTGAAATTCTTGGCCACTCCTTGGCCGCTAAGCCCGCCGAGTGCGACCGCCAGTCCGATCAGCAGGATGCCGCGCAGCACGCCGGTCAGCCACAGTCCAGGCGTGGCCAGCGAGACTTGGGATAGTGCGATAGCGGGGGACATCACCGCCATGAGGGTAGCGCGCCCGCCGCGCTGGCCGAGGACCCAGTGGCACTCGACCGCCGGGTCCGCTGGTGGCCGCCGCCGCGCGCGCGCCGGCCACCGCTGTGGTTGCCTTTGTCAGATGCGTAACGAATCCCTGACCGCCAGGCTGCGCGGAACCGAGACACTCTACGGCGGCTGGTCGGTGATCCCCGATCCGGTCGCGGTCGGCACCATGGCCTCCGTCGGCCTGGATTACGTCGTGATCGACTTGCAGCACGGCGGTGCGACCGAACGGGACCTGCCCGCGCTGACCCAGGCGATTGCGCTGGCGGGGGCGACTCCGGTAGCGCGGGTCAGGCACGCGCACCCGGCCGATATCGGCCGGGCACTTGACCTGGGCTGCGCCGGAGTGATCGTGCCCAACGTCGAGTCCGCCGCGCAGGCGCAGGCAGCCGCCAGTGCCTGTCGCTATCCACCGGCCGGATACCGGTCTGGCGGCGGCGTGCTGACCAGCCAGGACGAGCCATTTTGCATAATCATGGTGGAGTCGGCGGCGGCCATGGCTGACCTCGCGTTGACTCTGACGATCGCCGGGGTCGACGGCATCTACGTTGGGCCCCGAGACCTGTCGTACTCGCTCAGTTGCGAACTTGATCCCGATGACCCGGTGCTCGGTCCCGCGCTTGAGCAGATCTGGGCTACCTGCGCGGCTGCGGGCAAGCCAGCGGGCGTGCACGCTAGCGACGGCAGCACGGCCCGGCGCTACCGGGAGCAGGGCAGCAGGCTGGTGAACGTGGCGGCGGACGCGCCATTGATCGGGCGCGGAGCGGCTAGGGAGCTGGCTGCGGCGCGTCAATAGGTCACCCCATTCCGTGCCGAGCATAATGAGGCTCGCTGTGATCAAGTATCACCACGGGGGGCTGCGTTTTGAGGTACTCGAATCGGTTGATAAAAGTCGGGATTAAGTGGGGACTGCTGGCCGTTCCTGGCATTGTATTGGTCGCTGGTATGCCAGCGCTTGGCGCTACGGCCACCAATTGGCCCGCTTACCTAGGCGGTCCTGCCCACCTTTCTTACGCTGCGACCGAGAAAGCTATTACTCCAGCCAACGTATCGCAGCTGCGCCAGGACTGGCATTTTCTCGGAGCTAAGCCCACCTTGTCTGGCCAGCCAGAGCCTGGCTACCAGGCAAGTCCCGTGCTGTACCGCAACGCCATCTACATTGGCTCGCAGACTGGCTGGTTTTACAAGCTCAACGCGACGACCGGCAGGGTCATGGCGAAGCGCTACATCGGTTTCATACCTGGCCGCGAATGCGGCGCGGCCGGAGCCGGATTTATCGCCACCGCTACCGTGGCTGTTGATCCTTCGACAGGCAAGCCGATGGTCTACGTGGCTGGTGCCGATGAAGTGCTTTTCGCTCTGTACGCCACAAATCTCGACATTAAATGGCGATCAGTGATCGCGACCGAGTCGAAAACGGTAAGCAATTACTATCAGTGGTCGTCGCCGACCGTGGCTCATCGCCGGATCGTAATCGGCCTCTCCTCGCACTGCGATAAGCCGATGATCCGGGGCGGCCTGGCCAGCTTTAACCAGGCGAACGGGCACCATATCGCGACGTTCTTCGCGCTGCCTCGCGGTCAGCTCGGCGGCTCGATCTGGTCCAGTGCCGCCGTTGGCGGCGGCGGCGATGAATACGTCACCACCGGCAACCCAGCGACCGGGCTCGGCGAGCCCGGCTACACCGACGCAGTGGTGAGGCTTGCGCCGCGCAGCCTGAAGCCGGTCGCTTCGTTCCACGTACCGACCGGCCAGTTCGTCCCGGACGGGGACTTCGGTGCATCGCCCGCACTCTTCGGTAAGCGCGTGTCCGCCTGCAACAAGAACGGCATCTTGTACGTGCTCGACCGGTCCACGCTCAAACTCGTGTGGTCGCGTCGCATCGGTGCGTCATTCGGCAAGAGCGTCGGCATCGGCCGCTGTATCTCGGCCACCGCCTACGACGGCAGCCGCCTGTACATCGGGGCCGACCAGATCGCGATCAAGGGCAAGCTTTACCGAGGCTCGATCACCGCGCTCGACCCGGCGACCGGGCGGCGCATCTGGATAACCGGTCTGCCGAATAGCGTGCTCGGCACGCCGAGCCTAGATGGTGCTGGGGTGATCGCGGTCGGCACCTACGACACCTCAGCGACGCCGAACGCGATTTACCTCCTCAGTGCCAAAACCGGCAAGATCTTGCGTACGCTGCTGCGCGGCGGCTACGACTTCGCGCAGAGCGTCTTCGCTGACGGGCACTTGTACATCGCGACGAGCAACGGCGTCTATGCCTTCGGCTTGCCAAAGACCACAGGTTCCGACCGCACTTAGGCCGGAACCGACCGCTTTTCCCGGCTACTTCTTGGTATCGGGAGCTAGACTCGGCACCTGGTGAGGCCTGGGTTTGCTGTGGTCGACTCATGATGGAGTTTCCCCAGGTCGGTGACTTGGAGGTGACCTTTCTTGGGACTCATGGACAACCTGAAGGCGTCGGCGAACCAAATCGTGCAACAGGCCAACGCTGGGGTAGCCAAGCTTGACAATCTGCCGGTGAACCGGCGTTCAGACCAATTGCTGCGCACCCTCGGCGTAGCCGTCCTGGCCCAGCGCACGGGCCGTGGCAACCCGGGCACTAGCGACGAGATCGACCGGACCATAGCTGAGTTGCAGCAGCACGAACAGCAGCACAACATCGACATAGTGCAGCAAACTGCCCAGGCGGCGGCTCAAGCTGCAGCCGCGCAGGCTCAGATGGGCCCAGGTTCCTACGTGCAGAGCTCGCCGTCGGCACCAAACCCGAACGTGTCGGGCATGCCCCCCGGTGGTCCCGGTGGTCCCGGTTATGGCGGCCCTGGTTATGGCGGACCTGGTTATGGCGGCCCCGGCGGTCAAGGCGGGCCAGGTTACGGCGGTCCCGGTGCCGGTGGCCCTGGCGCGCAGCAAGGCTTCCCCGGTGGTCCTGGCGCGCCCGGTGGTCCTGGCGCCCAGCAAGGTTTCCCCGGTGGTCCTGGCGCGCCCGGAGGTCCTGGCGCGCCCGGTGGTCCTGGTGCCCAGCCAGGATTCCCCGGTGCTGGCCAGCCTGCCGCGACCGCCTTCCCCCCAGCCGCAGCCGGTGCCCCCGGTGCGTCGTCGTTCCCGCCAGCCAGTGGTCCTGGTGGTGCTGGTGGTGCCGGTGGTCCTGGTGGCTTCCCCGGTGCGGCTCAGCCCGGTGGCCCCGCAGCCCAGTCCTTCCCGCCCGCTCAGACGTTCCCGCCCGCTCAGACCTTCCCGCCTGCTGGCGGTCCGGCTGGCTTCCCTGGCGGCCCAGCGGCCCAGCCTGGTGGCCCGGCCGCTCAGTCGTTCCCGCCCGCCGCTCAGTCGTTCCCGCCCGCCGCGTCGCCTAGCCCAGCAGGACCCGCACAGTCGGGCCCCCAGGCCGGTGGCCCGACCGGGTTCCCGCAGGCAGTTCCCGTAACCTCGTTCCCGCCCGCCGCGCCGTCGGCTGGCTATCCGCAGGCCACCGAGGAGGAGCCGGAGGCCGGAGCAGAGTCCGAATAGCAGGCACAAGCAGTCAGGACAGGGACCGGTCAGGACAGGGACCGGTCAGGACAGGGACCGGTCAGGACAGCGACCCGGCAGGAATCCCGGCCTCGTTATCCTGCCGGCACCCGCTGACCTCGTCGCTTGCCGCCCTGCCGCCGACCCACCGCCCGCACCCGTCCGAGTTGAGTCCCGTGATCATGGTTGAGCCCATGATCACGGGGATTGACCCGGCCCTGACCGGTGCAGATAGCCGTGACCTGGATAAACCTCGATCACGGAATCCTCCACCTGCGGCGCACGGCCAGCCAGGGCGAGGTCGTGACCAGAACGAGCCGGGTCGCGGCAGGCGGGCTCACGACAGGCCTGGCCATAAACCGAACATACTTCAATATTATTCTTAAATCGGGCATCAAAAAGGGTCCCGTCGCCACAATATCGGTGCGCCAGCCCGGCCTCGGGCCACGGCCAACAGCAACGGGGGTCCCCCGTTGTCATCAGGACAGCAACGGGGTCGCCCCGTTGCTGTTGCGTCTCGCCCGCGAGGCGTCCTGCACGCGGGCCGCGCCGCCCGCGGGGCCGCCTGCACGGCGGGCCGCGCCGTTCGCAGGGCTGGTCGGCACGGCGGGCCGCGCCGTTCGCAGGGCTGGTCGGCACGGCGGGCCGCGCCGTTCGCAGGGCTGGTCGGCACGGCGGGCCGCGCCGCATCGGCACCGCGCGGTAGACGGGGCGGGGCGGTTAGGTGGGCTCGGGGTCGCGGGGGAGGCCTAGCATGCGCTCGGCGATGATGTTGAGCTGGATGTCGGTGGTGCCGCCGCCGATGGTTACCGCTCTGACCTGCAGGGTCTGGGTGGCCCACTGAGCGCCATCCGGCTTGCCGTCGGGGCCGACAGGTCGGCCGGAGCCGGTGCCCAACGCGCCGCTCGAACCTGACATGGCCAGGCACAGCTCGGCGATCTGCTGCGCGTTGCGCATTCCGAGCAATTTGCGCACGCTGCCGGTGGCGCCCGGCTCGGTACCGGACAGCCGCTTCAATGTGACCCGCAGCCCGAGCACATCGATCGCGCGGCTGGCGCAGATGAGCCGCCCGACTTCGGTCAGCGGTGGGTCGTCCGCCGCGCCAGCGACCTCAAGCAGCTCGGCTACGCCCGCGCCGAACGTCCAGGACTGTGACAGCGAGACCCGCTCATTGGCGAGGGTGGTTCGAGCGATTCGCCAGCCCTGGTTGACCTCGCCAACCAAGCATTCATCGGGTACGAAGACCTCGTCGAGAAAAACTTCGTTGAACGAGGCGTCCCCAGTGATCTCTCGCAACGGGCTCACTCGCACGCCAGGGGAGTGCATATCCACCAGGAAGTAGCTGATCCCGTCGTGCTTGGGTGCGGACGGGTCGGTGCGGGCGATGCAAATGCCCCAGGCCGCGTGCTGTGCGAGCGAGGTCCAGATCTTCTGGCCGGAGATGCGCCAGCCCCCCTCGGCTCGCTCCGCCTTGGTGGTCAGCCCGGCTAGGTCGGAGCCGGCCCCAGGCTCGCTGAAGAGCTGGCACCACAAGTAATCGAGCCGCATCGTGGCAGGTAGGAAGCGTTGTTGCTGCTCGGGGGTGCCGTACTGGATCAGTGCTGGCGCGACCCAGGCGCCGATGGCCAGGTTGTGCGGGCTGATTCCGGCGGCCCGCAACTCGGCGTCGATCACGAGCTGCTCAAGCGGCTTGGCGCCGCGGCCCCATGGCTTCGGCAGGTGCGGCATGACCCAACCGCCGTCGGCCAGTTGGTTGGTGCGTTCTTTGCCAGTGACCTTGCTGATCTCCGCCAGCTCCGCCCTGACCTGGTCACGGAATTCGGCGTCGCCGTCGGGTAGCTCGACCTTCGGTGCTGTCATCCCGCCAGTGATGGCAAGCTCGGCCACCCGGTCGCACCAGCTACTTGAAGTGCCGAGCAGCGCCCGCAGCGACAGTGCGCGCCGGTAGTACAAATGCGCGTCGTGCTCCCACGTGTAGCCGATGCCGCCAAGCGTCTGGATGCAGTCGTTGGTGGCCTGCACTGCGGCATCCACCGCGACCACGGCGGCTACGCTGGCGGCGTAGCCGCGCTCTCGGCCGGGCTCGGTTCGCGCGGCGTCCCAGACGGCGGCGGCCGCTTGCTCAGCTGCCATCAGCATCCGGGCGCACCGGTGTTTGACGGCCTGGAACTGCCCGATTGGCCGGCCGAACTGGTGCCGGAGCTTCGCATAGTCGGCGGCCGTCTGTACCGCCCAGTCCGCTAGCCCGCAGGCCTCTGCGCCGTACAAGATCGCGGCGAGGCTGGTCACGTCGTCCCGGCTGAGGTTGCTGAGAACCCGGCTGCTTGGCACGACCACATGGTCAGCGCTGACGCTCATCAGCGGCCTGGTCAGATCCACTCCAGCCAGACCGCTTAGCTCCAGGTCAGTGGCGTCACAGGCGATCCAGAGTTCGCCGTCAGCCAGCCGCACAGGCGCGATGACCAGCCCGGTACCCGGTCCAGCCAGCACCGGCTGGACGGTGCCGGTAATGACCAGTCCGCCATCGGGCTCCCGCTGTCCGCACTCCGCCGCCAGGCCACTGGCCAGGCCGACAGTACCGGTAAGCGACCCGTCGGCCAGCCTGCCAGGAGTAGGGCCGGCGGGCCGCCAGCCAGTGCCAGTACCGCCGAAGCGTGCACGGTCGGCAGGAAGGCGCCAGGCAGCAGTGCCCGGCCGAGTTCTTCCGTAGCTACCGCGAGTTCGGGCAGGCCAAAGCCCTGACCGCCATCAGCCTCGGTCAGGTGCAAACCCAGCAGTCCCTGGTCAGCCAGCGCCGGTGCCAAGGTGCTCAGGTAAATCGCCATGCCAGCGTCGTCGGCGTCCATGGCGGCCCTGATCACGGCGGCGCCGACGTGGCGACCGGCCCAGCCACGCACGGCGGCTGCCAACTCCAGGTGCTCGGGCGTCAGGCCAAGCGCCATCGGGTCCACCTCATTCGCAGGCAAAGTTTCGCGCGGCAAATCGGCCGGTGCCGACACTGTAGATCGAGATTGTGCACCACGGAACGGTCAGACGGTCACAATGGGGCCTATGAGCCAGCAAGATCCACCGGCCGGAGCTGATGGTACGACCGAGCCTGGGCCCGGCGTCGACTTCGCCGAGCACGCCGAGCGGGCCGAGTTCGCGGAGTTCGCCGAGCACGCCGAGCGGGCCGAGTTCGCCGAGTACGCAGAACACGCCGAGCATGTAGAGCACCTACCGGTCGAGGAGATGTCGCCAGAAGAGCAGGCGGTTGAGCACCATCGGCTGCATTTGCTGCATAGCCCGCAGCACGAAGGTCACCCCGACCAGGTCTGGCGCGCTGAGATGCTGCATCTACTTGATGCGGCCACGAAGATCTCGGCTGCCGGCGTCAGCAGGCTGCACCGGCAGGACCGGCCGGAGCCGCGCTGGCCAGTCACGGTGATCGTGGCGACCGCCCTCGCACTCCAGAGCCTGCTGCCCAAGCAACTCGAGCTCCGCCCGGAATGGCTACATTTCGTGCTATACGGGCTGGAAGGCGCGCTGCTCATTATTCTGTTCGCCGCTAATCCGATCAGGATCGAACGGATGTCGCCAAAGCTGCGGACGGCGAGCATCATGCTGATCTTCCTCATCACGGCGTCGAACACCGTGTCCGCCGTGTCCTTGGTGCACGAGATCATCACCAATGATCTGCGGAATCTGTCGCCGCAACACGCGGCGATCGACCTTTTCTTGTCCGGAGCGGTGATCTGGGCCACGAACGTGATCGCCTTCGCCCTGTGGTACTGGGAGTTCGACCGGGGTGGCCCGGTGGCTCGGCTTGAGGGCACCAGGACTTACCCCGACCTGCTTTTCACCCAGATGAGCGAACCGGAACTGACGCCGCCTGGGTGGGGCCCGCGGTTCGTGGACTACTTGTATTTCTCGTTCACGAACGCCACCGCCTTCAGCCCGACCGATGTGCTGCCATTCGCGCGCTGGGCCAAGCTCACGATGCTGGTCCAGTCGGTGGTCTCGCTGGTGCTCGGCATCTTGGTGATCGCCCGGGCGGTGAACATCCTGCCGTAGCCCTAGCTGGACTTTCCCCGGTTACTGATCAGTAGTAGACTATGTTACTGCTCAGTAACTCCGGGGCTAGGGGCGCGTCCGGACCTGAGCCAGAGCAGAGTTTGCGCGACATAGGCGGGCACTGCGGGCGAAAGGACGGGATATGACTCACTTCAAGAGCAACCTGCGCGACATCGAGTTCAACCTGTTCGAGCTGTTCGGTCGGCAGCAGTTGTTTGGCGTGGCGCCGCACAGCGAACTGGACGAAGAGACCGCGCGCGGGATACTCGATGAAGTCAACCGCCTCGCCAGTGGACCCATCGCCGAGTCGTTCGCGGCTGGCGACCGGACTCCACCGATCTATGACCCGGCGACCCGCTCGGTCCAGATGCCGCCGGAGTTCGTCAAGTCGTTCCGCACCTTCATGGACGCCGAGTGGTTCCGTCTTGAACTCCCCGTTGAGCTGGGCGGCAGCGCGATCCCCCGGTCACTTTGGTGGGGCGTAGCCGAGCTCATCTTGGGCGCGAACCCGGCGATCTGGATGTACTCAAGCGGGTCGGCCTTCGCCCGGGCGCTCTGGGAGATCGGCACCCCGGCGCAGCAGCGATTCGCCCAGCAGGCGGTCGAGCGCCGGTGGACCGCCACTATGGTGCTGACCGAGCCTGATGCCGGCTCGGATGTCGGGCCGGCCGTACTAAGGCGACCGAGCAGCCGGACGGTACCTGGCACATCGAGGGAGTCAAGCGGTTTATCACCGCCGGTGAGCACGACCTGGCGGAGAACATCTTCCACTTCGTGCTGGCGCGCCCCGAAGGGGCGGGACCGGGCACCAAGGGCCTGTCCATGTTCCTGGTGCCCAAGTACCTGGTCGACGCGGATGGCAACCTGGGCGAACGCAACGGCGTCTACGCCACCAACGTCGAGCACAAGATGGGCCTGAAGGTCTCCACGACCTGCGAGCTGACCTTCGGCGCCGAGCACCCGGCTATCGCCACGCTGGTCGGTGACGTGCATGACGGCATCAGGCAGATGTTCATGATCATCGAATACGCGCGGATGATGGTCGGCACGAAAGCCATCGCGACCCTGTCGACCGGCTACCTGAACGCGCTCGACTATGCGAAGAACCGCGTGCAGGGTGGTGAGCTTAGCCAACTGGCGAACAAGACCGCGCCGCGAGTCACCATCACGCATCATCCGGACGTGCGCCGCATCTTGATGATGCAGAAGGCTTACGCCGAGGGACTGCGTTCGCTGGTGATGTACGCGGCGACGTTCCAGGACGCCGAGCAGGTGGCACAGTCCGCAGGCAAGCACGACCCAGTGGCCACGGCGATGAACGATCTGTTGCTGCCGCTGGTCAAAGGGGTTGGCTCAGAGCGAGCCTATGAGATGCTCACGCAGTCACTTCAGACGCTCGGCGGGTCAGGCTACCTGCAGGACTACCCGCTTGAGCAGTACATCAGGGATGCCAAGATCGACAGCCTGTACGAGGGCACGACAGGCATCCAGGGCATCGACTTGTACTTCCGCAAGATCGTGCGAAACCAGGGCGAGGCGTTCGGTTACCTGCTCAGTCAGATCCGGGCTACCGCCGCCGCCGAGGAGGGCAACGGCAGGCTCAAGCGCGAGCGGGCAGCGCTGGCCAGAGCGGCTGACAACGTTGAGGCCATGGTCAACGCCATGCACGGCTACCTGGCAGCCAGCCTGAACCAGTCCGACGAGGTCAACAAGGTCGGGCTGAATACGACTCGGCTGCTGCTCGCCCTTGGTGACCTGACCGTCGGCTGGCTGCTGGTCAGGCAGGCCGAGGTGGCGATCGCCGCGCTCGACCGAGGCGCAACCCCGGGCGGCGGCCGCGACGACACCGCCTTCTACCAAGGCAAGATAGCGGCGGCCAACTTCTTCGCTGGTCACGTAATGCCAAGGCTCGCCGCCGATCGGGAGATCGTGGAAAGCACCACCACCGAACTCATGGAGTTGCCAGAAGGGGCGTTCTGACGCGCTGATCGGTCCGCTCAGCCAGGGGGCGTTCTGCCTTCAGAACTCGAGTTGGGCGCTCACTCGCTCAGCCACGATCGGGTTGATCGCCTCCTGAAGTACGGCCTGGTGCTCAGGATGATTCCGGTACGCCAGGTAAGCGGCTTGGTCGTCGAAATCGGCGGTGAGCGCGAAGTCGGCATTGCCGGGCACGAGGCCGGCGTCGCTGCCGAGGTGGTAGGCCCTTACCTGCGGGATCTTCCCTGGCAGTGCGGACAGCTCAGCAGCGACCCGCTCCTTGGCCGCATCAGTTGCCTCAGGCTTCCAGCGAAACAGCACGATGTGCCTGATCATGCGTCCTCCCGCTCCAGTTGGCCGCGCTTAGGACCAGGCCAGCATGCGGAGCGGGTCGGTCAGCATCGCACCGACATCGCGCAATACCGCTGAGCCCAACGCCCCGTCGACGATCCGGTGGTCGAATGACAGCGCGAAGGTGCACACCTTGCGCACGGCTAGTTGCCCGTCGATGACCCAAGGCGCATCCTTTATCTGGCCGAACGCCAAGTTGGCCGCCTCGCCCGGAGTGATGATGGGCGTGCCGGTGTCGACTCCGAACACCCCGACGTTGGTGATCGTGATCGTGCCGCCGGACAGGTCAGCCGGTGACGACTTGCCTGAGCGCGCCTTGTCGGTCAGCTCAAGCATGGCCCGGCCAAGCTCAGCCAGCGTCATCGCCTGCGCGTCCTTGATCGTGGGCACGATCAGGCCGCGCTCGGTCGCCGCCGCGATGCCGAGGTTGACGTAGTGCCGGACGACGATCTCCTGAGCCGCCTCGTCCCAGGATGAGTTGATCAGCGGATTCCGGCTCGCCGCGACCAGCAGCGCCTTGGCCACTAGCAACAGCGGCGACACCCGGATGCCATCGAACTCAGGCAGCTGCTTGAGCCTGGTCGTGGCCTCCATTGTCGCGGTGATGTCGATCTGCAGGAATTCGGTGACATGCGGCGCGGTGAACGCACTGGCGGACATGGCGGCAGCCATGTGCTTGCGGACGCCGCGGATCGGGATCCGCTCCTCCCGTGGTAGGGCCGCCATCCTGAGCGCTGGTGCCAGCGCGGTCGGGGCGTCGGCGACGGCCAGGCCAGCGGCGGCAGCCTCGACGTCGGCTCTGGTGATCACGCCATCCTGACCGCTGCCAAGCACCTGACCAAGATCAACGCCGAGGTCCTTGGCCAGCTTGCGCACTGGCGGCTTCGCCAGCACGCCGACTCGGCCGTCCGTACTAGCTGGGGCAGCCGGGCTGGTCGGCGCGGCGACAGCAGCCGGGCGGCCTGGCGTGGTGCCGGTCGGGGCGGCTGGTGCCGCTGCGACCGCGGCTGGCGCTGCGATCGCGGCTGGCGCCGCGCCGCCCGCTGGCGCTGCGATCGCGGCTGGCGCCGCGCCGCCCGCTGGCGCTGCGATCGCGGCTGGCGCCGCGCCGCCCGCTGGCTTGCGGGCCCGGCGCTTGGTGGCGCCGAGCTTGACGCCGTAGCCGACCAGCACGGCTTGCCGCTCTTCTTTAGCAGGCGGCTCCTTGGGCTTAAGCGTGCCGTACATACCAGGCTCGGTGCCGCCCTCGACCGGCTCCGTCGTAATCAGCGCCGGATCGCCCACCACGTCCTCGGTCGAGCCGGCCGCAGTCGAGCGGGCCGCAGTCGGGCTGGCCGCGCCGTTGCCGGCCACCGGCCCGGTGCCGACCTGGACCGAGATGATCGGAGTCCCCACGTCAGCCGACTCGCCCTCGGGCACCAGCAGGTCGGTGACCACGCCCGCGTACGGGCTTGGCAGTTCGACGACCGCCTTAGCGGTCTCGATTTCGACGATGATCTGGTTGACGCTGATCGTGTCGCCCGGCTGCACGAGCCACCGGACGATGTCCGCCTCGGTCAGGCCTTCGCCGACGTCGGGGAGCTTGAAGTTCTTCAGCTCTGCCATGGCGGGCCTTTCAGTACGCGAGCGAACGGTCGACGGCGTCGAGCACCCGGTCCAGGTCCGGCAGGTAGTGCTCCTCGATCCTGGACGGCGGATAGGGCGTGGAGTAGCCGCCTACCCGCAGCACTGGCGCTTCAAGCGAGTAGAAGCACTCCTCCGTGACCCGAGCCGCGATCTCGGCCCCAAGCCCGGCAGTGACCGGCGCCTCATGCACGACCACGCACCGGCCGGTCTTGCGCACGGACTCAAAGATCGTGGCCAGGTCAAGCGGCGACAGCGAGCGCAGGTTGATGACCTCGACCGAGGTGCCTTCAGCTTGGGCAGCGGCGGCCGCCTCGGCGCAGGTCCGCACCATCGGGCCGTAGCACAGCAGGGTCAGGTCGGTCCCGCTGGCCAGCGTCCTTGCCTTGTTGATCGCTGGTGCCGCCGCCAGACCGCCGGGCAAGTCGACGTCGCTCTTGTCCCAGTAGCGTCGCTTGGGCTCGAAGAAGATCACCGGGTCATCGCAGTTGATGGATTGCTGGATCATCGCGTAGGCGTCGGCCGGATCGCCGCAGGCCACCACTCGCAGGCCCGAGGTGTGCACGAATAGCACTTCAGGCGACTCGCTATGGTGCTCAACCGCGCCGATACCGCCGCCAAAGGGGATTCGCACGGTGATCGGCAGCCTGACCTTGCCAAGTGACCGGTAGGCCATCTTGGCGAGCTGGGAGACGATCTGGTCGAAGGCGGGATAGACGAAGCCGTCGAACTGGATCTCGCACACCGGGCGGTAGCCGCGCAGTGCCAGGCCGATGGCAGTGCCGATGATGCCGGATTCGGCTAGCGGAGTGTCGATGACCCGGTCTTCACCGAAGTCCTTCTGCAGGCCATCGGTCACCCGGAAGACACCGCCGAGTTTCCCGACGTCCTCCCCCATGATGAGAACTTTGGCGTCGTTCTCCATGGCCTTGCGCAGGCCTTCATTCAACGCACGGGATAGCGTCAGCGTGGTCATCGCCCAGCCTCCTGCTCGTTGTCCCCGACAAAGGAGCTGCGGTAAGCGGCGAGCTGCGCTCGTTCTCCGGCAAGCAGGGCGTTCGGCTCGGTGTAGATATGGTCGAACATTGAGTCAGGGTCGGGGTCGGGCATTTCCAGGCACGAGGTTCGCGTCCTGGTGCCAACCTCGTCGGCTTCGGCGTCGATGGCAGCGAAGAATTTTTCAGGCACCATTGCCGACCTGATCAGGTATTGCTTTACTCGCTCGATCGGGTCCTTGAGTTTCCACGACTCCAACTCGGCCGAGAGCCGGTACCTGGTCGGGTCGTCGGTAGTGGTGTGCGCGCCCATCCGGTAGGTGTAGGCCTCGATCAGCGTCGGGCCCTGGCCCTCACGTGCGGCTTGCATGGCCTTGCGGGTCACCGCCAGGCAGGCGAAGACGTCATTGCCATCCACCCGCAGGCCAGGGAAGCCGAAGCCATTGGCGCGGCGATAGAGCGGGATCCTGGTCTGCCGGTCCAGCGGCTCGGAGATCGCCCACTGGTTGTTTTGGCAGAAGAACACGACCGGCGCGTTGGTCACCGAGGCCCAGATGAACGCCTCATTTACGTCGCCCTGGCTGGTAGCGCCATCACCGAAGTAGGCGATCGCCGCCTCGCCATCTTCGCCGACCGCGCCGTCGCGCTGGATGCCCATCGCGTAGCCGGTCGCGTGCAGCGTCTGCGCGCCGATCACGATCGTGTACAGGTGGAAATTATGCTCCTTCGGATCCCAGCCGCCATGGCTGACGCCACGGAACAACTCAAGCAGCTTGGCCGGGTCAAGCCCGCGGCACCAGGCCACGCCATGCTCACGGTAGGTGGGAAAAGCCATGTCGCGCGGCCCGAGTGCGCGCCCCGAACCGACCTGCGCGGCTTCCTGACCGAGCAGTGAAGCCCAGATCCCGAGCTCGCCCTGCCGCTGCAGCGCGATGGCCTCGAAATCGATCCTGCGAACCAGCACCAGATCCCGGTAGAGCGCCTTGACCTCATCGGTAGACAGCTCAAGCGGATAGTCGGGATGCTCGACCCGCTCGCCCTCAGGGGTGAGCAGCTGGATCAGCTCGGGTTTCTCGTCCGGTCCATCGTGATTACGAGTTCGGGAGGCAGCTCGCCCGGCAGCTTTGACGGCCACGTGCCACTCCTTGCCATGCTCATGCCACCCGTCGGCGAGTCAACCCTCGTCGGCGAGTGGCCAGTCTTCGTATTGTCCCGCAGTGACAGTACTAAGTAATCCACGTGCGCGGTCAAGTGGTCCGCTCGCGTACGCTGCGTGACGTGGCCAAGATTGTCGTTGACGTGATGCTGAAACCCGAGATCCGCGATCCCCAAGGCGAAGCGATCGCGGGTGCCTGCCACCGGCTCGGCTTCGGTGAGGTGCGCTCGGTGCGCCAGGGCAAGCGGTTCGAAGTCGAAATCGATGGCGACGGCGCGGACCCGGCGGCCAGGACGGCCGAGTTGGCGGCCGAGTTGCTCGCCAACCCGGTGATCGAGGAATTCGTCATTCACCAAGGTTGATCGCCGGCTTGCGGCGCGGCTGAGCGGCCGGTGCGATTAGCGGTCAGGTCGCGCTGATTCGCGATGTTGCCACGCTTTCGCAAGCAGTTGTTGAACTGGCAGAACGCCACTGTTCGTCCGAAGATCGCCCGAGTTCATGATTACCACGGCCCAGCGCGGGAAACGCTCACAATGTGAGGAGAGTAGATCGCTAACCTCAGGTAACGCAGGAGCGAAATGCGACCGCGGGCGCTACATGCATCAGGGCCGGCCAGGGATGTCAGGTTCTGCTTGGTGTTTCCGCGCGAGACCCTGAGCATTCCGATCATGCGCCGGGTGCTTGGAGACTCGCTGAGGCGCCTTGGAGTGGACGACGACTCCGTTTCTGACTTGCTGCTTGCCGTCACCGAGGCTTGCACCAATGTGGTCAAGCATGCCGGCCCCGGCCGCCGCTACGAGGTGGTGGTGACCCTCGGCAGAAACCGGTGCGTGTTGCAGGTGCTCGACAACGGCCAAGGCTTCGAGCCTGGCCGGCTGCGCTACTCGCGCCGAATGCATTTGCGTCGGCCGCCGCGCCGGCTGAAGTCCACTGACATCACCCAGTTGCCCGAGTCCGGACGCGGGCTGGCCATCATGCAAGCTTGCGTGGACGACGTGTCGCTGCGCAGCGGCCCTGGCCTCGGCACCGTGGTCCAGCTGCGTAAGCGGATCGAACTACGGGACGACGCGCCGCTTGCCAGCCGCGGTGATTGCGCACTCAAGGACGTCGGTTAGCCGACTTTCCCGCGCAAGGTAACCTGCCACCATGCCGGTGACCCGCAGAGTTGGAATCGTTACCTTCCCAGGATCACTCGACGACACCGACGCCAGCCGGGCCGTGCGGCTAGCTGGCGGTATCCCGGTGCCGCTCTGGCACGCCGATGCTGACCTACGCGGCGTGCACGCCGTCATCTTGCCTGGCGGCTTCTCCTATGGTGATTACTTGCGCTGCGGCGCCATCGCCAGATTCAGCCCGGTCATCTCGGCGCTCGTGCCCGCGGCCAATGCCGGGCTGCCCGTGCTCGGCATCTGCAACGGGTTCCAGATCCTGTGCGAGGCGCACTTGCTGCCTGGTGCCCTGAGCCGCAACCGTGGGCTGCGGTTCATCAACAGGGAAGTCAAGATCAAAATCGAGCGAAACGTAACCCCTTGGACGACTGCCTATCGCGACGGCGAAGAGATCACCGTGGTGCTGAAGAGCGGCGAAGGGGCTTACGTCGCCGACCGGGCGACGATCGCCGCGCTTGAGTCAGCCGGCCAGGTGGTCGCGCGCTACGTCGAGGACAACCCTAACGGGTCGATCGACGCGATCGCCGGGGTCGCGAATGCGGCTGGCAACGTGGTCGGCTTGATGCCGCATCCCGAGCATGCGGTCGACCAGCTGGTGGGTGCCGGGACTGGCGGTCGCAAATTTTTCGAATCAATCATGGGGTTGGTGTCAGCGGCATGATCCTCGCCGACACAGTCACCGATGCGCAGGCCACCCCGGAGCGGCGGCAGCCGTACGCCGCACTTGGCCTGACCGATGCCGAGTACGCCAGCATCAGCGCCTTGCTCGGGCGCCGGCCCACCGACGCCGAGCTGGCGATCTACTCGGTGATGTGGAGCGAGCATTGCTCCTACAAGTCGTCAAGGAAATACCTGCGCCAGTTCGGCGACAAGGCGCCGACTACGGCCGCGCTGCTCGCCGGGATCGGCCAGAACGCCGGGGTCGTCGATATTGGCCAGGGCTACGCGGTGACCTTCAAGATCGAATCGCACAACCATCCGTCCTACGTCGAGCCGTTCCAAGGCGCGGCGACCGGCGTGGGCGGGATCGTCCGTGACATCCTGGCCATGGGGGCTCGGCCGGTGGCGGTGCTTGACTCGCTGCGATTCGGGCCGGCGGACGCGTCCGATACCCGCCGGGTGCTGCCGGGAGTCGTCGCCGGGATCTCCTTCTACGGCAACTGCCTTGGCCTGCCGAACATCGGCGGCGAGCTGGCCTTCGATCCGTGCTACACCGGCAATCCGCTGGTGAATGCCCTATGCGTGGGCGTGATGCGGCACGACGACCTGAAGTTCGCCAAGGCCAGCGGGCCGGGTAACAAGGTGATCTTGTTTGGGTCGCCAACCGGACCTGACGGCATCGGCGGAGCCTCGGTGCTGGCCAGCGCGTCCTTCGCAGCGGCCGACGGCGAGCGGGCCAAACGGCCGAACGTGCAGGTCGGGGACCCGTTCATGGAGAAGCTGCTGATCGAGTGCTGCCTTGAGCTTTACGCGGCCGGCGTGGTCGTCGCCATCGGCGACCTTGGCGCCGCCGGCATCGCCTGCGCGACGACCGAGTTGGCGGCGGCCGGTCAGGTCGGCATGGCTGTGTGGCTTGACCGGGTGCCGCTGCGCGATACCGGGCTAGGGCCGCCAGAGATCTTGATGAGCGAGTCGCAGGAACGGATGATGGCGATCGCCGAGCCAGCCAGCCTGGCTGAGTTCCTCGCTATCTGCGCTAAGTGGGACGTGCCGGCCACGGTGATCGGCGAGGTGACCGACACCGGCCGACTTGAGGTCAGCTGGCACGGCGACGTGGTGGCTGACCTGCCGCCGGCTAGCGCTGCCGAGGGCCCGCTCTATGATCGACCGCTAGCCAGGCCCGCCAGTCAGGATCTGCTGCAAGCCGACTGGCCCGTCCGCCCGGCTCGGCCATCAGGCGCGGAGCTACGGACTGACCTGCTGGCCTTGCTCGGCTCGCCCGCCGGGTCAGCCAAGACCTGGGTGACTGAGCAGTACGACCACTACGTGCGCGGCAATACGGTGCTGGCGATGCCGCACGACGCCGGCGTCCTGCGGATCGATGAGGACACGTTCCTTGGCGTCGCGCTGGCGACCGACGGCAATGGCAGGTATTGCACGCTCGATCCTTACGCCGGGGCGCAACTGGCGCTGGCCGAGGCCTACCGGAACGTCGCGGCTACCGGCGCGGTGCCGCTCGCGGTGACCAACTGCCTGAACTTCGGCTCGCCTGAGGACCCGGCAGTGATGTGGCAGTTCAGCGAGTCGGTGCGCGGCCTCGCCGATGCCTGCCTGGCCTTGGGCGTGCCGGTGACCGGCGGCAATGTCAGCTTCTACAACCAGACCGGTCACCAGGCCATCCAACCGACGCCAGTGGTGGGCGTGCTCGGCGTGCTGGCCGACGTGCGACGTCGGCTGCCGAGCGGGTTCACCGCGGCTGGCGAGACGATCATGCTGCTCGGAGTGACCGAAGCCGAGTTTGGCGGGTCGCTGTGGGCGCAGGAACGGCTGGGCCACCTGGGCGGCCGGCCGCCGCGCGTGGACCTGGCTGCCGAGCAGCGGCTGGCCGCCGTGCTGTCGGCCAGCGCCGGCGCCGGGTTGGTGAGCTCGGCGCACGACCTGTCCGATGGCGGCCTCGGCCTGGCCTTGGCCGAGAGCTGCCTGCTTGGCGGCTCGGCCGGACCGGGCGGGGCGGGATCGGCGGCCGGCATCGGCTGCCAGCTCACGCTGTCGGCCGATCCGCTGACCATGCTCTTCAGCGAGTCAGCCGGGCGCGCGATCGTGACCATGCCCGCTGCCGCGCAGGCTGCCTTCGCTGAACTGGCCGCCGCCCATCAGGTGCCGGCTACCGTGCTCGGGCAGACCGGCGGCGACGTGCTTGAGGTCAAGGACTTGCTGGCGATTCCGCTAGCCGAGCTGCGGATGGTACACCGGGGCACGCTGCCTGCCATCTTTGACTAAAGGCTGCTCAGGCGCTCCACCAGAAAGCGATCTCCTGGGTCTTGGTGCGAGCCTTGCCGCACTTGACCAGGCTGGCCAGTCCCGGTTTCTTCGGTGCGGTCAGGCAGGTGTCGGTCTTCGCGTTGGCGTACTGCGCGGTCGCCTGTCCGAGCACGACCTGTGCGTGCACCGGCCGCCAACGCTGGGCCAGCCCGAGATCGCAGTGGGCCAGTCGCAGCTGGTGAACGCCGAGTGGGCTGAGGCACTTGCCGGTCGGCACGTAGATGAAGATCTCGCTACCGTCCCGCATCGCGTCGGCGGTCCACTCAGGTGTGCCAGAGGACAGCTCACGGCGCGGAATCATGGTGAAATCAACGGCTGAGCCCTTGGGCATGAGCATCAGCGGATGATCATCAAGATCGTGCTGCCACGGCTCGCCGTCGTCGTCAGGCCCGAAGTCGATGATTCCGACGCTCTGCACCGCCACCACCTTTCCCGACAGCGACGGGTGATGATGACGCACTGGCGGCGCCTGGTGCGGCGGGTGCATAGTGCCCAGATAAATGCCGAGCGCACCGCCGGCCAGCACCACGATGCCGGCCACACCGGCGAGGCGTGGCGTCCACGATCCTCGCGCGCGGTGCGGCGTCATCGGCTGCGGTGGCATAGCGCGAGATTATCGCGCGTATGTCGCCATTGCGGCCACAAGTGATGGCAACGCGGTCGCCCCTTCCGACGCGGAGCGGCCGGCCGACTTGGGCGGAGCGGCCGGCCGTTGCGGAGCGGTCGGTCAGCTAGGTCGGTTAGCATCTTGGGGCAATGCCAGCCAGACGACCAGATCCGCAGCGATTGCTCACCGCTCTCACGGTCCAGCGGGCGGAGCTTGGCCTTGGCCCGTGGTGCGGTGATGGTTCGATCGAGCAACTCGGTGCGGCGTGCGCTGACGCGGTCATGGCCGCCATCGAAGCTCGGCTTGATCCGCAGCCGCAAGCCTTGCGGGGCGCGGTACTGCACACCCTTAGCCTGATGGCGGAGGCCGCGCCCGGCCGGGCAGTTGAGCTACGGGTGCCGCCGTTCGCGGTAGTCCAATGCGTGGAGGGTCCCAGGCACACGCGGGGCACTCCGCCCAACGTGGTCGAGACCGATGCCAGGACTTGGCTAGCGCTCGCGGCCGGGCGGTCGCGCTGGACCGACGTGAAGGCGATTGGAGCGCTGCGAGCCAGCGGCCCCCGCTCGGACCTGAGCGGCTACCTGCCAGTATGGACGCCGCGACGGCCGGCCTGACCGGGTTAGTACCTGGTTTGACTAGACTTAGCTGGTGATCGCGCCCGACGGCCGCTTGACCCTTGACCTGGATCCCGCGGATCGCCCGCCGAAGGATGCCTGCGGCGTATTCGGAGTCTGGTCCCGCGATGAGGAAGTGGCCAAGCTGGCCTACTTCGGCTTGTACGCGCTGCAGCATCGCGGCCAGGAGTCGGCCGGCATCGCCGTCAGCGACGGCACCAGGATCATGGTGTTCAAGGACATGGGCCTGGTCGCCCAGGTATTCAACGAATCCGTACTTAACACGTTGCGCGGTTACATCGCAGTCGGTCACTGCCGGTACTCCACCAGTGGTTCGTCAGTCTGGGCGAACGCGCAGCCAACCTTCCGCGCGACGCCGTCCGCCAGCCTTGCGCTGAGCCATAACGGGAACCTGATCAACACCAGGGAACTCGCAGCCCTGGCCGGCGCGCAGCGCGGCGTGCCGTCGGCGACCTCGGACACCGAAGTCCTCACCTCGCTGTTCGTGACTCCGCCGGTGCGGGCTGGTGCTGACTGACGCCGGCCCGACGAGCATCGAGGACAACGCGCTCGCCGTACTGCCGCGGGTGCACGGCGCTTTCTCCCTAGTGTTCGCCGATGAACGCACTCTGTACGCGGCCCGTGATCCGCAGGGCTTCAGGCCGCTGGTGCTTGGGCGGCTGCCGCGCGGCTGGGTGGTCGCGAGCGAGACGGCGGCGCTTGACATCGTCGGTGCCACATTGGTCAGGGAGGTTGAGCCCGGCGAGCTGATCACGATCGACGAGCGGGGCGTGCGCTCGACCAGTTCGCGGTGCCGCAACCGCGTGGCTGCCTGTTCGAATACGTCTACCTGGCCCGGCCGGACACCACGATCAGCGGCCGCGGCGTGCACGCGACCAGGGTCGCGGTTGGCCGTCGGCTCGCGGCCGAGCATCCGGTCGACGCTGACCTGGTAATCCCGGTGCCCGAGTCGGGCACGCCCGCCGCGATCGGCTTCGCCCAGGGCAGCGGGATCAAGTACGGCCAGGGCCTGGTCAAGAACAGCTACGTGGGGCGGACCTTCATCCAGCCAAGCCAGTCGATCAGGGAGCGGGGCATCCGGCTCAAGCTCAATCCGCTCAGGGACGTGATCGCGGGGCAGCGGGTCGTCGTCGTGGATGACTCGATCGTGCGCGGCAACACCCAGCGCGCCATCGTGGCGATGCTACGCGAGGCTGGAGCGGCGCAGGTGCACGTAAGGATTTCCAGCCCGCCGGTGAGCTGGCCGTGCTTTTTCGGCATCGACTTCGCCAGCCGGGCCGAACTGATCGCCGGGAGCCTGCCGGTCGCGGCGATCCAGGAGTCGATCGGTGCCGATTCGCTGGGTTTCGTGTCGCTTGAAGGGCTCATCGAGGCCACCACGCTGCCGGCCGACCAGCTGTGCCAAGCATGCTTTAACGGCGACTACCCGGTGCCGGTGAGCGAAGCCGAACAGGGCAAGTACCTGCTTGAGGGCAGCACGGTTGGCCGTGCCGTGGAAGAGGCGTGAGCCCGGACAGTCAAGTAGGCCCAGATAATCGACGGTACCGGTAGCGCACAGCTAACCGAACGCCACCGGTAAGTCCCGCTCGGGCGACTCGCTCCGCGATCTTGGCCAGGCCAATGATCTTCGCTCGACTAATCGTCGTCGCTGTCGTCGTCCTCGTCTTCGTCGTCGTACAGATCATCGTCGGCATCGTCATCAGACCCGTAGCGGTCGCCGCCATCGGCGAAGACGTCATGCCCGCCGTTAGTCCGCTGATCCATGCCGACGCCCAGCTCTGCCCGCAGCCGGTCAAGGTCAGTGCCGCCACCGCTGTACTTCAGCTGGCGTGCCACCTTCACCTGCTTGGCCTTGGCTCGGCCGCGCCCCATTGGCTCGACCCCCTTGAAACGTACGGAACCCTGCCAGGTTCCTGGTCATCGCGTTTGATGCCTACAGAATCACTGATCCGACAGGTATCGGATTTATCGCACGTCACATCAGCCGCTGTGGTTCCCGCGCATGGCCCGCAGCATGGCTAGTGCCTTCGTACATAGACAACCGTACCTGTTTTGGGCGGCTCGCGCGCCCGGCGGTGCTCGCCAGATGCGCTTACCGATCAGCAAACGCCCAGCGCTCGCCCAGTGCCCGCCCAGCCTAAGGCAGGCCAGAGCGTTCGCGGAAGTGCCGAATCCGCCCAGCCTGACGATGGATCACCCTGATCGGCCGATCAGCGCCTAAGCCAGATGCCCTTGAGTCTACCGATTTCCGACATTCTGCGCTCAGCCAGTCGGTCTGCGGCGACTGCGGGCGGTACGCCGTCCTCGTCGGCAGTGGCCAGGATCTTCTTCGTGGTGTCGAAGATCCGATCGGTTCGCTGCTTCGCTCGCTCGAAGCTGAATCCTTCTCGCTCATCGGCTACCTGAATGACGCCGCCGGCGTTGACCACGTAATCGGGTGCGTACAAGATGCCGTGCTCGGTGAGCAGCTTCTCCGCGCCAGGATGCGCCAGCTGGTTATTCGCCCCGCCGCAGACGACCTTGGCCCTGAGCGCTTCGATCGTGGTGTCGTCGAGTGCGCCGCCAAGTGCACACGGCGAATAGATGTCCATCGAGGCGGAAAGCAGCTCGGCCCGACTGGCAACCGCGACCACTGCCGGATGCCTGGCGACGACGCGCTGTACCGCATCGGCGTTCACATCGAAGATCAGCACCTCGGCCCCGTCGCCAGCCAGGTGGTCAACCAGGTGCGAGCCCACCTTGCCGACACCCTCGACGGCTACCACCTTGCCCCGCAGGCTAGGCGTGCCGAACGCGTGCTCGGCGCTAGCCCGCATGCCCTGGAACACCCCGTAAGCGGTCAGTACCGACGAGTCGCCCGCTCCGCCATAGGGCTCGGTTCGCCCGGTGACGAAGTCGCACTCGCGGGCGACTATGTCCATGTCGTCGCTGTAGGTACCGACATCGCAGGCCGTCACGTAGCGACCAGATAGCGACTGGACAAAGCGGCCATAGGCGCGCAAGAGCGCCTCGGACTTGAGCTTGGCCGGATCGCCGATGATGACTGCCTTGCCGCCGCCGAGATCCAGGCCCGCAAGCGCGTTCTTGTAAGCCATCGCCCTGGACAGATTCAAGACGTCGGTCAGGGCCGCATCGTCGCTCGGATAGGGGTAGAACCTGGTCCCGCCTAGTGCGGGGCCGAGTTCAGTGGAGTAGATGGCGATTATCGCGCGCAAGCCGCTGGCCGCGTCCTGGCAGAACACGATTTGCTCATGTGAGTGGCCCGTCAGCGGGCTGCTGATTGATTGATCAGCGGCGGGTTCGCGCTCGGCAGGCTGTCCACTTACTGTCACCAAGGTAGTAACTCCAGATTTCATACCCCGCGTCCTCGTTGACCGGGGATCCACCATCCAAGCCTATGTCGGCGCCCGGCAGAGGAGTATTGACGACGCGCAATGCATGAAGCCTCCGGGTGCGGGGCAAATACCTCTTCAGAGAGCATGCCGTAGAACTGCGGAGGATTATCCCGGCGCTACCGATAGCCACGGTAGTCATGGGCCAGTCCGCTACCAGGGGGGTATCGCAAGCGGCACGCGCACCGACCGGCTGACGCGCCTCGCGCTTGTGACGGTGCGTAACCTCCGGTCATAGGGAGGTGAGCGGCGATCGAGTCTGAGCGTTTCAGGCTCTCATCACAATGGGCCTGGCTGACGGAATCTTTGCCGGACGCTGGGTCGTTCAGCGGGCAGCCCTAGTGAAATCTGTCTGACACCAGATCGAGATCGCAGGAACGGCCACGGCCAGTAGTCAGCAGGAGGCGGACATGACTTTTCCGAATCCGCCCGTTGCGACGATGCGTGTCTGTAGGATCACGCAACGTGACTCAGATCAACGGGGGCAACGGGGACACGTCAAAAACTTCTGCTCCTGGTGGTCGCTTTGTCACCGCTGGTGATGGCAATATGGTAACAGTAGACCATATGGGACATCCACGGCAGGCTCCAAATGGAGCCAAGAACATAACAGACGCAGGATCGCAATTTGGATCCAGGAGGAGAGGCCGTCACAATGTCTGCACGCACCCCAGAGGCCGAGCCGCTGCTTACGCCGGCCGAGGTGGCAACAATGTTCCGGGTTGACCCTAAGACGGTCACCCGTTGGGCGAAGGCCGGAAAGTTGACGTCCATCAGGACGCTTGGCGGCCATCGCCGCTACCGGGAGACGGAGGTTCGTGCCCTGCTTGCGGGGATCCCGCAGCAGCGCTCGGAGTAACGCCCGGCCGTAGCCTGGCGCCCGAGTTCGGGGGCGGGCGCGCGTGGGCGCATGCCCGGCGCGGCTCGGCGCATAATCAGGGGGATCGGCTCCAGCGGCATTTTGCCGCGGCATTAGCTGCGTGAATGCTGGTGACACGGTGTTTAACGGGACAAGGTGTTCACAGCGTAAGTAGTCAGCAATGCGGATGTGAGTAGCACGAGTGTTTGCCGCACCAATGCAAACTCACAAGGGGCCATAACACGCAGAGCGGGGGCTCTGGGGTAGGGGACCCGGCGATACCGCTGGGGTCGATCCGCCATCCAATCTAACTCGCAGGTCAAAGATCGATGATTCGCCACGCCGGCGATCCGCCGGAAAGCACCTGCCAAGTCAACGCCAATCAACCGGCTAGTCGCCGACTCCCATCGCACATCGTGCTTGCTCGACGACTTTAAGTAATCACACCTGTTCGAGGCGCTGCCCGGACCATACTTGTCGCGGTGCCGCCGCTCCGTGCTAGCGCGGCAGCAGAAACGTCGCAGGCCTGTGCGCCGGATTGGCGCCGCACTTGACGTGCGATACGACAGGGGACTGATGCGGCGAGTCACGCCCGGGGGTCCGTCAATTGACGGGCAGCGTGCCGTCGCGACGAGGGAGTGATCGCCATGCGGGATCCGGACTTGGTTTTCAGAGCTCAACTTGCGGCAACGGCGCTAGAGGGAGCATGGCATCGCTGGCGGGTAGTACATGGTCTGACCGCTGACCCGATGCCGACAGTCTCCAGTTACGTTGGGTACTCACTTGAGGAACCCTGGGGGCAGCCTCGGGTGGTCTTCGGTCTTGCCGCTGACGACGCTGAGCAACTCGCGACGCTGCTTGACCGGCACGATTGCGTCGGGCCGGTCTATGCGGCAGTGGCGGCGGTGCCCGGAGTCCGCGACCTGGCCGACCGCTCGGGCGCCCGGCCTGGCCCGCTCCCGGTGCCGAAGCAGGCACCGCCAGCCTCCGCTGACCAGCCGTTGGAGAACCTGGGCCTGGCGGCCGCTTCGGCACTGGCCGAGATGCTCGGCCCGGCGTTCGGCCCGGCGGCTGTCGAAGACTTTGATGAGCCGCTGTTTCGCCAGGCCGCCGCCGCTCTGAAAGAGGCGGCCGACGTCCGGCAGCACGCTGATCAAGCCGCCGAACCCGATGACGATCACGGTGATGAGTTGGATGCTGATCCAGCTCGTGCGGCCGGGTCGGCCGGGTCGGCCGGTGCGCCTGGATCGGCCGGCGCGCTCGGGTCGGCCGGTGCGCTCGGCTCGGCCGGCGCGCTCGGGTCGGCCGGTGCCCTCGGGTCGGCCGGCGCTCAGATAGCCCAGGGCGAACCGGCTGTCGCTGGCGGCTCTGGACCGGACGAGCCTGACGTGGCACCGGGCTCACTAGCTCAGGCGGCCAGCGCGGCCAGGGCCATCGCGGAAGCCAGGATCCGAGCAGCCATCACCGAGTACCGAAGCTCGCTTTCGATTGAGCACCCATATCCTGACCTGGCTTTCATCGACGACGATCCGTTCGCGGCAGGGTTGCCGCCCATCCACGCCACCGACGTACTCGAGCCGCTGCCACGCCCCGAAGTCGCGTCCGGCGCCTACCCGAGCTCAGCCGAAGACACGGACCAACTGGCGATCAATGATGTCGAGGCTGAACCCGGCCTCGGTGGAGGGGACCAGTCGCCTGTCGGTCCTGAGTTTTCGGTTGGTCCTGAGTTTTCGGTCGGTCCTGAGTTTTCGGTTGGTCCTGAGTCTTCGGTTGGTCCTGAGTCTTCGGTCGGTCCTGAGTCTGCGGTCGGTCCTGAGTCTGCGGTCGGTCCTGAGTCTTCGGTGGCCTCGGGGTCGCCAGACGCCCCGGAGTGGTCGGGCGCCATGGAGCTGGCGGACGCCTCGGCGCCGGCAGAAGGCCAGGAGTCAGCAGATGGCCTGGCACCAGGCATCACTCGGCGCGGCCGGGTAGCCCGTGGTCACTCGATCCCCCGACTGTCCAGGACCAAGCGACCTGGCCCAGTCCCTGGCCCTTGACCGCGCCGGCCCAGGCCCTATCCACGCGCCGGCCCAGGCCTATCCACCGCGCCGGCCTATCCACCCCGGCCCAGGCCTATCCACCGCGCCAGCCCAGGCCTATCACGGTTGAGCGGCCTGAGTCGGCGGTGGCTAATCCGGTTGCAGTCAGCGGCCTGATGTGGTGATCTGCCCGCCATGGATCGCGTGGCGGTGCTGACCGCATACAACGAGCAGATACGCCGGGCCACCGTGCCCGACGGCACCGGCGCCGCCTTTGAGCAGACCGACCGGCTGGTCCGTCGGCTCGCGCAGCCCGGCCACGAAGGCTCAGGCATCACCTGGACCGATCTTGACTCGGCCAACGTCGACGAGGTGATCGCCGAGCAGATCGCTTTCTTTAGCTCCCGCAGTCAGTCGTTCGAGTGGAAGCTTTTCGACTACGACCAGCCAGCGGACCTACCCAACCGGCTGCTCGCCGCTGGTCTGATGGCCGAGGAGCCAGAGTCGCTGGTGGTCGCCGAGGTGGATGCCACGATCGACGCCCTGGCCAGCACCAGGGATCCGGAAGGCGTGCGAGTCGAGCGGGTCACTGATCCGGCCGGCGTGGGCCGAATGGGCTCAGTCCAGGAGACTGTATTCGGCGAAGATCGTTCCGAGTTGACAGCGTCGATTCTGGCTCAGCTTTCCGCCGCCCCCGAACTGACCGGACTGTTCCTGGCCGTCGCCGGCGACCTGCCGGTATCCGCCGCCCGGATCGAACTCCTGCCTGGTACTGAATTCGCTGGACTGTGGGGTGGCGGCACCCTATCGCAGTGGCGCGGTCGCGGTATCTACCGCTCGCTAGTCAAGGTCCGGGCTGAGTTGGCCGCTGAACGGGGCTACAAATACCTGATGGTGGACGCGTCCGACCAGAGCCGCCCGATCCTCGAGCGCCTAGGATTCACCTTCCTCGCAACCACGACGCCATACATCTGGACACCGCCAGGCCAACTGAGCCTCTAGGGAGAGTTGGACGAAACTGCTGGCCATGCTCCGGTTGCTGGTGCCTGGCACCTGAATGATCGAGCGCGGAGAATCCGCGCGAATCGGGTGATCAGTGTTGTTTCGCTGAACTTCTCCAGGAAGCCTTTACCATCATATAAGCGGTAAAAGTTAGTCAGGTCAGGCGTTTCGCCAATCTCCACTGGGAAGGAGTTCGATCCGCCCCTGCCCGACCCGCCCAACCGGGCCGGTCCCGCACCCCCGTCGGCGGTCCCATCCGGCCGTCCGGCTCGGGCCGGCCGCCCGACCCGGCCGCCCGCTCGGGCCGGCGGCATCGTCGGAGCGGTACTGCTGCTCCACCCCCAGCGCGAGCAGCAACGGGGTCGCCCCGTTGCTATTGGGGTAGCAACGGGGCGACTCCGCTGTCGTTGCCGTCTGGCCCGCAGGGGACGGCGGTGCCGCTCCGAAGACGCGCCCCAGCCCGTGCGGGACTAGCAACGGGGCCCGGCGACCGGGCCGGCGATGGGGCAGGCGACCGAGCCGGGTGATGGGCGGGCGACGGGCATGCCACCGGGGCAGGCGACCGGGCCGGGCGATGGGCGGGCGACCGGGCCGGGCGACGGGCATGCTACCGGGGCAGGCGACCGGGCCGGGCGATGGGCGGGTGACCGGGCCGGGCGATGGGCGGGCGACCGGGCCGGGCGATGGGCGGGCGACCGGGCCGGGCGACGGGCATGCCACCGGGGCAGGCGACCGGGCCGGGTGATGGGCGGGCGACCGGGCCGGGCGACGGGCATGCCACCGGGGCGGGCGACCGGGCCGGGCGATGGTCCCGCACCTGCCCGGGACTCTGCCAGGGGTCTCCATCGGGGGCTTGTTCGCGGTCGGCCTGGGTACTCGGGCCGGTCTTGGCGGGTGCAGATCGTCCGCAGTTTTGCCAGCCTGGCGGAACATCTCACCGGCGATGACCGGCGCAAGCATCCCTGGGGCACCGGTCACCGCGCCAGCGAACCGAACAGGGGAACTCGGTCCCTGCCACGCGCCGGTACCTGGGCCGGCGGGTCAAGTCGGCTAGCTCGCGGCCTTAGCTGGGGACGAGTCCACTGGCGGGACGGTGGCGGTGCAGTACATGCAGCGGGTCGCGCCGACCGGAATCTGGCTGAGGCACTCGGGGCAGGTCCGCTCGGTCGCTTCCTTGTTCCTGGTCATGACCGAAAGCACCTTGCTTACTGGTGCGACAACCAGGAAGTAGATCACCAAGGCGATGATCACGAAGGAGATCAGCGCGTTCAGGAAGAGGCCGTAGGCGAACGTCGCTGAGCCGATCTTGAAGGTCAGCGCGCCGAAGTTGGGCTTGCCAGCGACCGCGGAGATGAGCGGCGTGATGAGGTCGTTCACCAGTGCCTGTACCACGGCGTTGAACGCGACTCCGATGACGACCGCCACCGCGAGGTCAACCAGATTGCCGCGGAGCAAGAACGTTCTGAAGCCTTTCACCATGCCTCCTCAATACGACCAGGTCAGTTTGCCGATGAGACGCTACCAACCGGTTGGCGGCCATCGGGCGGATTCGTAGGGTAACGCGCCGTTCTCCCTGATCGCGCAGCCCCGCGCTCGCTCACTCAGTCGGCGATTAAAATGACGTGCGTCGGGCTGAGCCGATCGGCAACTATGTTTCATGGGCTGGACACTGACCGACGACATCGCGAGCTACGCGAATGCGGTAGCTCCGCTGCTGGCCGGTGAGCCAGTGCGTTACACAGCGCTGGCCAGCGTGCTGGCAAGCTTGACCAAGCACGGGCGCAACGTCTATGGCGATCTGCCGCCCGTTCTTGGCTGGTGGACGCGCGACGGCGTAGTGGCGGCGGCGGCGCTGCGCACGCCGCCGCAGGGGATGCTCATCAGCGATCTTCCTGGTCCGGCGGCTAGCGAGCTAGCCGAAGCGGTCGCTGCGAAGTCCACCAAGCTCAGTGGGGTAATCGGCGGCGAGCCTGACGCCACCGCCTTCGCGTCGGCGTGGTCGGCGATCACCGCGGCGGATTATCGGGTCGTGCTGCGAATGCGACTATTCCGGCTGGGCACGCTCACGCCCCGGGTACCCGGCCCGGATGGCGCGGCCAGGATTGCGACGTCGGCGGATTCGGCGATCGCCTACGCTTGGCACGATGAGTTCGCCGCCGAAACCGGGCAGTGCGGTACGTCTGCGGCTGCCGTCGATGACCAGCTCCGCACCGGTCGGTTCGTGTTGTGGGAAGTGGCAGGCGAACCTAGGTCCATCGCCTCGCTGACACCGGTGCTCAAAGGCGTCGCCAGGATCGGCCAGGTCTATACCCCGCCAGCGCTCCGCGGCCGTGGCTATGCCGGCGCTGTCACAGTTGCCACCTCCCGGTTGGCCCAAGAGCGCGGTGCTGACCAGGTGACCCTGTTTACCGACGTGGCCAACCCGATCAGCAACGCGCTGTACCTCAAGCTTGGTTACCAGCCGGTGGAGGACCGAGTCGAGATCAAATTCGATCATTGATGATCGTCGGCCGCACGGCGGCTGTCGGATGAGCGAACTTCGGCCGACGATCTTGCCTGTCGCGTGAGCACTGCCGCAGACTGAAGCAGCCAGCGGGCGGGTGGAGGCGGCGTGGCGGGTGGCGGGATGGCGACGGCAGGCGACGGGGTGCGGTCGGCGGGTGGCGGGACGCTGAGGGCAGGCGACGGGGTGCGGTCGGCGGGTGGCGGGACGCTGAGGGCAGGCGACGGGGTGCGGTCGGCGGGTGGCGGGATGGCGACGGGGTGCGGTCGGCGGGTGGCGGGATGGCGACGGCAGGCGACGGGGTGCGGTCGGCGGGCGACGGGGTGCGGTCGGCGGGTGGCGGGATGGCGACGGCAGGCGACGGGGTGCGGTCGGCAGGCGACGGGGTGCGGTCGGCGGGTGGCGGGATGGCGACGGCGGGTGGCGGGACGGCGACAGCGCTGACAGAGCAAGTTGAACGGGGCGGCCAGGATCAGCTTGCCGGATTGCCGGCTAGTTGGCTGCGGGCCAACTGTCCGTGCCCGCACTGCCGTGACCCTTACAGTGGCCAGCGGCTCGTCGCTATTACCGATCAGCCCGCGACGCTGACCGCCACGGTGACTGCGGCTGATGCGAACTCGGTGAAGGTGCGCTTCGAGCCAGATCGGCACGAGGCCGTCTTGTCCAAGTCCTGGCTGAGCGCGGCGGCTAGCCCGGCCGCCGGGGAGGACGACCGGGCCGAAGACGCCAAGCGGCTGTGGCGGGCCGCTGACTTCACCGCCGGTCCGCCAGAGGGCAACTGGGCGACGTATCGTGCGGACCCAGCCCATCGCGAGCAGTGCCTGCACAGCTTGATGATGAACGGATTCATACTGCTGCGCCAGGTGCCGCCGATGGACGGAATGGTGCTCGATGTGGCCGCAGCCATTGGCTTTGTCAGGGAGACCAACTACGGCAAGCTCTTTGACGTCAAGGTCACGGCCGCTGCGGCCAATCTCGCTTTCACCGCCCGCGCGATCGGACCGCATACGGACAATCCGTACCGCGACCCGGTGCCAAGCGTCCAGTTGCTGCACTGTCTCACCAGCGCCGCCGATGGTGGCGACTCAGCGTTGCTTGACGGCTTTGCCGCCGCCGCCCGGCTGCGTGAGATCGATCCGGCGGCATTCGAAGTCCTGACCAAGACGCCGGTGACGTTCAGTTACGTCGATGCGGCGACCGAACTCCGTGCCACCTTGCCGATGATCGGGCTGACCGCCACGGGCCGGATCCGGCAGGTCAGATTCAACAATCGGTCGCTGCTGCCACTCGCGCCGAGTCGCGGGCAGGACCGGCAGAGCTTCGCGCGCCACGCGGAGAACTTTTACCGCGCTTATCGCGCCTTCGCCGAAGTGCTGGCCGCGCCCGACCTCACGATCGCGTTCAAGCTGAGTCCTGGTGACTGCCTGGTTTTCGACAACACTAGGGTCATGCACGCCAGAACGGCGTTCGCCAGCCTGGGCGACCGGCATCTGCAGGGCTGCTACGCCGATCTTGACGGAGCAGCGTCAGCGCTCGCTGTGCTGCGCAGGACTTCGAAAGGGCCAGACCGATGAGGAATCCCGACCCGGTACAGCACGACCCGGTACAGCAGCTTGCTGGCCTGTTCGACAGCGAGGGCGCGGCTGAATACCTCGGTGAGCCAGTCACTCAGGCCGCCCACATGCTGCAGGCTGCCACGCTCGCTGAGCGGAACGGGGCGGCGCCGGCGCTGATTGCCGCCGCGCTGCTGCACGACGTTGGTCACTTCACCGGTGCCATCAGTGGTGCTGAGCTGATGCGGGGCACGGACAACAAGCACAGCGACACCGGCGCGGCCTGGCTGGCCCAGTGGTTCGGGCCCGAGGTGACCGAGCCGATTCGGTTGCATGTGGCAGCCAAACGCTACTTGTGCGCGATCGAGCCGGACTACGCGGGCACGCTGTCCCCGGCGTCGGTTTACACGCTCAGTGTGCAGGGCGGCCCGATGGGAGACGCTGAGGTGGCTCAGTTCGCGGCCACCCCGTATGCGGAGGCGGCCTGTCAGCTACGGCGCTGGGATGACGAGGCCAAGGACCCGGATGCGGCGACGCCGGCCTTTGACTACTTCAAGCCGCTCCTGGCCGCCCTGGTCAGAGCCAACTGACCGAACCGGTACTACGGTGCGGTGGTGCCCACCCGCCCGTAGGAATCCTGCAGCCGGATCACGTCCTCGCGCCAGCCGGGCGGTGCGGTCGATGCCTCGGCGAAGACGATGTCGGTCACCGCGGTCACCCGGTGTACCACCCCGGCCGGCAGTTGAATCGTGTCGCCCGGCTCGAACCTGCGCTCGGTCAACTCCCCGCCAACCGGACCGTATTGAACCTCGGCGGTCCCCGAGATCAGCGAGATCGTCTCCTCTTTGTGCTCGTGGTACTGCAGGCTCAGCGATTGGCCGGCGTTCACATAGATGATCTTGCCGACGTACTTTCCTTCCACCGCGGCGAAGATCTGCTCGTGTCCCCATGGCTTGTCCTGACGCTGCGCGGTGTAGATCCGCGCCTGCTGGCCAGTCGTCGACAAGTCGGTGTCCTGGTCGCGAGTCACTGAGCTCCTCCGATGTCGGGTCCGGTCGGACCGGTGCTGACGAGACGACGATACAAGCGAGCACGGACCGGTCGGGCGAGCAAGGTCAGGTTGGGTGGTTTGGTCATGCGTCGCTTAACATCGGCAGGGCAGGCGATCTGACGGAGGCAGTCACATGATGCTTCACTATCCGCCGACGAAGACGGGTCTGACGGCAGATGACTACCACGGTGAGCTGGTCGCTGATCCCTACCGCTGGCTAGAGGCCACGACTGATCCGCGGACGGTGGCGTGGATCGCGGCTCAAAATCAGGTCACCGAAGGTGTGCTAAACCACGTCGCCGAGCGGCCGGCGATTCAAGCCAGGCTCGCGCAACTCGCCAGCTACCCCATGTTCGGGGTGCCGTTTGAGCGGGGCGGCCGCTGGTTCCAGTTCCGCGGTGACGGCCAGCAGAATCAGCCGGTGTTCTGCGTGCTTACCGCACCCGACGGCGACGGCGAGGTGCTGGTTGATCCGAATGAGCTCGCGGCGGACGGCACCGCGGCATTGAGCTCGGTCGCCGTGAGCAGCGACGGGCGATTCCTTGCCTACTCGATCAGCGAAGCCGGTTCTGACTGGCAGACCTGGCGCGTCAGGGACGTGACCACTGGTCACGACACCGGCGACCTGGTGGAGTGGTCGAAGTTCTGCACCGCTGCCTGGCGCGAGGACGGTGCGGGCTTCTATTACAGCTCAGCCGAGCGGCCGCCGCCGGGCAGTGAGTACCTGGCCGAGATCGGCAAGCGCCGGATCATGTATCACCAGCTAGGCACGGACCAGGCTGAGGACACGTTCGTCTGGGAGAATCCGGCCGACTCCAACTGGCACAGCGCCGCTCGGGTGAGCGCCGATGGCCGGTTCCTGGTGATCTCGTCCAATCGGGGTACCGCCCCGCAAGCGCAGCTGCACGTGCTCGACCTCACCGATCCAGCTGGCGAGCTGACCCCGCTGGTCGCCGATTTTGATTCGATCGCCGAATTCGTGTCGACTGACGACTCGACCTTCTACCTGGTCACCGATTATCAGGCCGAACGCAAGCGGCTCGTATCGGTCGCCCTTGATCAGCCGGGCCGGCAGCACTGGGTGGAGATCGTCGGTGAGCGAACTGACACACTGCTCGCCGCATTCTTCTTCGGCGGCCGCTTCGTTTGCCACTACCTGCGAAATGCCCACTCGGTGCTGCGAGTGCATGAGGCCGACGGCAAGTTCGTGGCTGAGATCCCGTTGCCGGCCTACTCATCGCTGGCCGATGCCTGCAAGCAAGGTGATGGCGTCACCGGCCAGGCCACCAGCGACCTCATCCACTTCGGCCTGACGTCGTTCGCCGAGTCCGGCTCGCTGTGGTCCTATCAGCTGAGCACCGGCCAGATCAGGCTCATCAAGCCGTCTACCGCCGCCATCGACCCGGCCGACTTCGTCGTGGAGCAGGTGGAGGTGGTGTCGGCCGATAACACCACGCTGACCATGTTCCTTGCTCGACGGCGGGACGTGATGCCGAACGGTGACCAGCCGGTCTTGCTCTACGGCTACGGCGGCTTCGACATCGCTGTCACCCCTACCTTCTCGATCCTGCATGCGGGCTGGCTGGAGCGGGGCGGAGTGCTGGCGGTGGCGAACCTGCGTGGCGGTGGTGAGTACGGCCGAGCCTGGCATGACGCCGGCCGTCTCGCGGTCAAGCAAAATGTCTTCGATGACCTGTGCGCCTGCGCGCGCTGGCTTGAGTCATCAGGCTGGTCCAAGGCGAGCAGGATCGCCATCTACGGTCGTTCCAACGGCGGCTTGCTTGTCGGTGCTTGCCTGACTCAGCACCCTGAGCTCTTCGGTGCGTGCGTAGCTGGCGTTGGCGTGCTCGACATGCTCAGGTTCCATCGTTTTACTGTCGGCCGGGCCTGGATCGCTGACTACGGTGACCCCGACGATCCTGATCAGTACCGCTGGCTACGCGCCTACTCACCGCTGCACAACGTGACGGTGGGGCAGCGGTACCCGGCCACGCTGATACTCACCGGCGACCACGATGACCGGGTGGTGCCTGGCCACTCGTTCAAGTTCACGGCCGCTCTGCAGGCGGCCCAGGGTGGCGACGCGCCCGTGCTGATCCGGGTTGAGACATCGGCCGGCCACGGTGCGGGGAAGCCGGTGGCGAAGGTAGTGGCGGAGACCGCCGATCTGCTGGCTTTCCTGCGGCTCGCGCTTGGCCCTGCTGGCCAGGCGGCCGGGCCTGTGAGCTAGCTACGCAGGTAGGAAGCGCCATTGAGATCGAGTATCGCGCCGCTGGCCCATTGCGCCTCCGGTGAGGCCAGGTACCACACCGCCGCCGCGATCTCGGTCGGCTCGGCGACCCGATCGAATGGGCTCTGCGCCCGGATCTCGTCCCCCCGAGGCGGTTTGAGGTGCTCGTTGGTCATATCGGTCGCTACGAAGCCAGGTGCGACCGTTGATACCGCGATCCGGTAGGGCGCCAAGGCGATTGCCAGCGACTGCCCGAAGGCGTTCAGCCCGGCCTTGCTCGCGCCGTAGGCGGGTGACTCAGGCTCGCCCCTGAAGGCACCGCGTGACGAGACGTTGATGACCCGGCCGCCTTTAGCTTTCATATGCCGCACAGCGCACCAGGTGACATTGGCCGCCCCGATCAGGTTGACCCCGAGCGTCTGCTGCCATTGCCGCTGCCACTGCGCATAAGAAACCTCGGCGATCGGATGGGAGGTAAAAACCCCGGCGTTGTTCACGAGCACGTCGATCCCGCCGAGCGCGGTCGCGGCGGTGTCTACCATCGCCAGCACGGCGTCGGGGTCAGCCAGATCGGCCTGGACCGCGACGTGCCCTGTACCTGGCAGTTCGGCGGCTAGCGCAGCAGCGAGCTCGGGCGAAGCGCGATGATGGATGGCCACCCGGTCGCCCGAGGCAGCGAAAGCGGCCGCGATCGCGCGGCCGATGCCGCGTGAAGCCCCGGTGACGAGTACCGCCCGGCCCGACCCCCGATCAGTCACCGGCGGCCTCAGGTGCTGGTACCGGATTGCGGCGGGCAATAGGACGGAATGGTCGGCTTGGGCTTGTGGTAGGGCGGCGTGACCTTCCTGGTGACGACGTGCCCGTCAATCCGCTTTTTGATCGTCACTGGCTTGGGCTTGCCGGCGATCCACGCCCGCAGCGCCTTATGGGCCGATTGGCAGGCGTTGTACTGCTTGCGGATGTTCGTCACGAACTGGTTGGCCATCGCCAAGTTGCCGGTATCGGCCCTGGCCAGTTCTTGCCTAGCCGCGACGGTGATGCCGGATACCGGGATGTCCGTTGACGTGTAGACAGAGAACAGCGAGAAACCGAGCACCTTGTCATTGATGCCGCGAAAGATGGCGACCTTGCCATCTTGGCTGCCGACGTAGTACTGGCTCTTGATGACCTGGTAACCGACGACCAGGCCGCCGCCGATGAGCACCACGAACAACGCGATCAGCACCGTCATGATGGGCACCCGGCGGGTGCGACGAGCCGGGTAGTCGTCGCTCTCGTCATCGGCAGGCATCGGGTCGGCGTGGCGTGGTGCCGCCTTAGCGGTGACCGGTACCGTGCCTGGACGGGTGCCCGACCGAGGTGCGGATTGCTCGGCCGCGGCCGGATCGAGTGGCCAGCCACTTGACTGTGCTGCCCCAACGGTGGTCATGCCCGGGTCGCCAGCCACCATCGGTCGGCTGAACTGCATGGTCTGCGCGTTGCCCGCGCTTGGCGCGGTGCCGACGCTCGCCGCGGCGCCGGCCACCACCGGTGCCCTGGTGGGGGAGAACTTGCTGTGATCGGTATCGATCACGTCGGCGACGATGCACGTGATGTTGTCCGGACCGCCGCCCCTGATGGCCAACTCGATCAGCTGCAAAACCACATCTGACGGCTCAGGTATCTCGGCGAGCGCTTCAAGTATTTGCTCGTCGCTGACCGCGACTGGCAGCCCATCCGAGCAGAGCAAGAACCGGTCGCCAGGCTCGGCGGTCAGCAGCGACAGGTCAGGATCGGCGTCGGTACGGCCATCAAGTGCCCGCAGCAGCAGGGATCGCTGCGGATGCGTTGCTGCCTCGTCCGGTCGGATCCGACCCTGATCGATCAACGCCTGCACGAACGTATGGTCGCGGGTGATCTGATACAAGTCGCCCTGCCTGAGCAGGTAGGCGCGGGAATCGCCGATGTGGCAGATCGCTGCCGTCGCTCCTGACCAAAGCATGGCGGTCAGGGTCGTGCCCATGCTGCCCACGGCCGGATCGGCCTCGACGATGCCGCGCAGACTCTGCTTGGCGGTGATGACCGCAGCAGCGATCGCGTCGACTAGCTCCGATTCCGGCATCAGCTTGTTATCGAGCGAGGCGACGCTCTTGATCACAGCCGAGCTGGCAACCTCACCGGCCTCGTAGCCGCCCATGCCATCCGCTACCGCAAGCAGATGCGGGCCCGCATACGCCGAGTCCTCGTTGCCCTCTCTGAGCAAGCCGACGTCAGAGCGGACCGCGTAGCGGAGAGCGAATGTCATCTGCGCAGCTCCAGGACGATCGGGCCGGTCGGGTCGGCACCCCGCACCCGCCTGTCGCGCAGGCGAGGGCGGCATGGCGTTAGTGCTGTGACCGAGCCTAGATCCTTATGGACCTTGGTGAGTACTAGCAAAGGCTAGAACACTAACGTCACGAACCGGGAATACGGTGTTTGCAGGGTATGAGTGCTCGCATGGTATTCCAGCGCCGCCAGTCTTGCACTAGTCCTGGCTGCTCTTTGCTTACTAGCCGTGGTCAATGGCCCTGATGCTGGCGATTCTCGCGGCTGAGGTTAGCATGCTCCAGACGGCCCAGCAGGGGGCGCGACAGCGGAAAACGCGGTACGTGCCCGCCGTAGGGGGACTTTAAGGAGAGCGGTCGGTAGCGACGAGGCGCAGATCGGAGCGTGACGGCCGGTGAGCGATCAGCCAGTGACGCTCAAGGACGTGGCGGCGATGGCGGGAGTACATCCAGCCACCGTGTCACGGGCGCTCAACCCGGAAACCAGATCGCTGGTCAGCGATGAGACCGCAGAGCGAGTCTTGGCGGTAGCCGATTCGCTTGGCTATCGCCCTAATACCGTTGCCCGCAGCCTGCGCACCAGGCGGTCCAACACCGTTGGCGTGCTCATTCCTGACCTCAATAATCCGCTCTTCCCGCCGATCGTGCGCGGAATCGAAGACCGGCTTGCCGCCAGCGGATATGTCGCGCTGATTGGTAACACTGACGCTGATGACGAGCGCGAGCGGCTGGTATTTGACCTGATGCGGGACCGGCACGTTGACGGCTTCGTATTCGCCACCGCCAGGCTGCGCAGTCCGGTGCTGGCCGAGGCGGCGGCGGCCGGCATCCCGGCAGTACTAGTCAACCGGAGCGCGGAAGGCTACGGATTCCCCTCGGTGTCGGTTGACAACGAGCGCGGCATGGCCATGTCTGTGGCCTATCTGGCCTCGCTCGGCCATCGCAAGATCGCGCACATCGCTGGCCCGCAGGATATCTCCACCGGGCTAAGCCGCTATAAAGGCTTCGTCGCGGCCATGGCGGCGCACGAGTTGCCGGTCGACCCTGAGCTGGTGGTTTATGCCAGCGCCTACTCGATCGACGAGGGCGACCGCTGTTGCCGCGCGCTGCTGGCCATCGACGCCGGCTGCACCGCGATCGCCGCCGCCAACGACATGCTGGCCGTCGGCTGCTATTCGGCGCTTGAGTCGGCCGGGTCAGCCTGTCCGCGCGATATCTCGGTCGTCGGCTTCAACGACATGCCGTTCATGGACCGGCTGACGCCATCGCTCACCTCGGTCAGTTTCTCGCATTACGAGCTGGGCAAGCAGGCCGGCCGTCTCGTACTTGACCAGATCGCTGGCGGCGAGCGCTCAGGCGAAGTGCTCTATCTAGCCCCGGACCTCAAGGTCCGTGCCTCCGCCGCGCCGCCCGCCGCCCTGCCCGCCTCGACCGTCTAGGTGGCGGTGAGTGCGCGGGCCATCCAGTCGGCGCTGTAGTGGCGGTGGGCATAGGTCACATTGGCGCAGCCGTGGTTGCCGTCGGGCAGCAGCAGCAACTCAGCGGGTCCGCCCGCTTCTTCGCGCAGTCGCTCAGCGTCCTGCCAGGGGAAGATCCGGTCCCGCTGGCCGGCCACGATCAGCAACGGGGCGGTGATCTGCGAGGCGATGCCAGCCAGCGACAGTTCCTTGGCCCGCGATCTGGCCTCGTCATCGGAGCCTGATTTCGACCGGAAGGTAAAGGCGGCGCGGGTCAGCTCAGGCAGCTGATCCCAAAGGTCGCCTAGGCAATAGGGGCCACACAGGGCGATGCAACCGCGGACCCGGTGATCGCCAGCCGCGACTCTGGCGGCGTAGTAGCCGCCGAGGCTGACGCCCCAGACGCCGATCCGGTCGGCGTCGATGCTCGGCAGTTCGCCGACCGCATCCAGAATGGCCCGGCCAGGCACTTCCCAGTCCGGCCTGATCGCGAGATCGTATTCGGCCTCGCCCTGGCCAGGACCATCCACCGACAACGTGGCGATGCCACGGCTCAGGAACAGATCCTCGGTCGGCCGGAATTCCTCCTTGGCTGAGTCCAGCCCGGGGATGAGCACGACGATGGGATGCGGTCCCGGCGTGGCCGGCCGTCGCAGGATCGCGGCGATCACTGAGCCGTCGAAAGGTATCTCGATTCGTTCGCCCGGCGGCGCCAGGTAGGGCAGTGCGTCTTGCAGGCACTCCACGGCCCGGCGATGCGCTTGGCGGAGCTGGCCGAGATCGTTGACGAACATGAATTTGGCGAAGTGATAGTAGACCGCTGCCTGCGCTAGATGGGCGCCAGCCGAACGGGTCCGCCCTTCGGTCAGCGCGATCCGGCCAAGTTGCTCATGCCTGGCTCCGGTCGCTGACCAGCGCTCGCACCACTGATCCCAGGAGCTGATGGCGGCGGTCACCGCGATGAAGTCGGAGTAGTCGATCCCGTTTGCGACGAACCTAGGTGCCCAATGGCTGATCGCCGCACTCACCCTGCTATCTGCCACGAGTCCAGCATTGCACACGTTTGCAGCCGATGGAGTCCGCTGCGCTGCACCAGCATCAACCGAAAATTACGCATTGACAGCCGGTAGTGAGATAGGTCACAGTTTTGAACTGCAAACGATTGCTGAGAAAGGGCGCGGGAGGTGCGTGCGGGGGTGAGTCACGAGAGTGAGTACGGCGGGTTGCGCCTTGGCTGGCTCGGTACTGGGCGAATGGGGGTCGCCCTGATCCATCGGCTGCTGGCGGCTGGCTGCGACGTCACCGTCTGCAACCGGACTAAGGCCAAAGCTGATCCGCTCGCTGCGGCCGGGGCCAAGGTCGTCGACCAAGCGGCCGACTTGGCTGAGCTCGACATCGTCTTCGTCACCGTCGGTACGTCGCAAGACCTGATCGACGCCACCATCGGCCCGGCCGGCCTGATCGCCGCCGGCCGAGCGCCGGGCATCGTGGTCGACTGCTCCACCGTCTCGGCGGAAGACTCCCAGCTAGTCAGGTCTGAGCTAGCCGCGCTTGGCTGCCGGCTGCTCGCCGCGCCGGTGATGGGCAATCCTAAGGTCGCCCAGGCCGGGCGGCTCACCTTCGCGGTATCGGGTGAGGCCGCCGCTTTCGCCGCCGTGCGGCCCTATCTGGATTTGCTCGGCGCGGGTGCGACCTACGTGGGCGAGGGCGAGCTCGCCAGGATCGTCAAGCTCTGCCACAACCTCTTCCTCGGCGTGATCATCCAGTCCCTGGCCGAGGTGACCGTGCTGGCGCAGCGCAGTGGCATCTCCCGTAACACTCTGCTGACCTGCCTTAACAACAGCGTGCTCGGCTCAACTTTTTCCAGGTATAAGTCACCGGCCCTGGTCAACCTGGATTTCCACCCGACCTTTACCGCCTCGCTGCTGCGCAAGGACTTCGATCTTGGCCTCGCGGCAGCCAGGGAGCGTGAGGTGCCGATGCCGGTGGCGTCGGCGGCCTACCAGCTCATTCAGGCCCTGGTGGGCCATGGGTTCGGCGAAGAGGACTTCGCGGCCCTGCTCGTGCTCCAGGCCAGCTCCGCTGGCCTGGAGCTGGTCAGCGAGAACGCGGAGGTGTCTGACGGGCTCTCGCCCGCCAGTGGCGATTGATCGAGTTACCCATCAACTCGGAAGGAGGACCGGGGATGAGTAATCACCGCGCCCGGTTCTTGGCGATTAGCGGGACCGCGGCCCTGCTGGTGGCCGGCCTCGCGGCCTGCTCAAGTGGTTCCTCGCCAGCGCAAGGTTCCGGATCGAAGACGCCGATCCTGATCGGCGCCTCCCTGTCGCTGACTGGCGACTTCTCCGCCGACGGCATCGCTTACAAGCGCGGCTACGAACTGTGGGCCCACGACGTGAACGCGGCCGGCGGCATTAACGGCCGCAAGGTCAAGCTGGTCATCCTCAATGACAACAGCAGCCCGACCCAGGTCGACACCAACTACACCGACCTGATCACGGTCCACCATGTCGACCTGACCTTCGGTCCGTTCTCGTCGCTGCTGACCGCCCCGGCCGCTGAGGTGGCGCACCGATACGACTTCGCCTTCGTGGAAGGCGCTGGCGGGGCGCCGCTGGTCTTCAGCGAGAAACTCAACAACGTCTTCGACGTCAGCCTGCCGGTCGCCAACGAGCTCGACCCCTTTACTAACTGGATCAAGTCGCTGCCCGCTGGCCAGCGGCCGGCCACGGCCGCCTACCCGATGGCCAACGACCCGTTCGCGACGCCCCAAGTGCAGCGGACCCAGAGCCTGCTGACCCCGCTTGGGATCAAGGCCGTCTACTCGAAGATTTTTCCTGAGGAAGTGCCCGACTACCTGCCGAACGCCGACCTGGTCGCCGGGACCAAGGCCCAGGCGGTAGTGCTCGGCTCGACCGACGTGCCGACCGTCGCCGCGTTCATGCGCGGCTTCGAGCAGCAGCACTACAACCCGAAGGTGTTCATCGCAGCGGCCGGCCCAGATCAGGGGCAGTCGTTCATCTCCGCTGTCGGCAAGGCGAACGCGAACGGGATGATGGTGCCGGACGCCTGGTATCCCGGCTACCCCAACGCGGCGAGCAAGGCCATGGTCAAGGAGTACGTGGCCACCTACGGTGGCAGTCCGTCCGACGTCAACGCCGATGTCGCCGAGGCCTATTCGGTCGGCCAGGTCACCGCGCAGGCGGTCAAGGCGACTGGCGGCACGGTGGGCTCGAAGATCATCGCCTACCTGCACAGCAATCACATCTTCACCAGCGTGCAAGGCCCGGTGTTGTTCAACGACCTGGGCGAGAACGTCAAGGCGATCGCCTTCATCTTCCAGTGGCAAAACGGCAACTTCGTCCAGGTCCTGCCGGTTGGCGCAGCAGGCTCAGTCAAGATCATCTATCCGAAGCCGAACTGGTCAAGCTGACCACGGCGCGGCAAGCACGGAAGGCAGATGGCAGCGCAAATCTATCCGGCGATCGTCGACGGCATTCTCGGCGGCTGCGTGTACGCGTTGATGGCCGCAGGGCTCACGCTGATCTTTGGCGTGCTCGACATCATCAACATCGCCCAAGGTGCCTTGGTGGTGCTCGGCGCTTATCTCAGCTATCTGCTTTCCGTGCACCTGCACCTCGATCTGTTCGTCGGACTGCTGATCACGATCCCGGCCATGTTCGTCATCGGCGTGGCCATCCAGTGGCTCTTTATCCGGCCGTTGCGCGGCAGCGAGCGAACGGCGATGACGCTGCTCGCCTGTTACGCCGTGGCGCTGATCATCGAAGGCATTCTGTACTGGGGATTCGGGCCGAACTTCGTCGCGCTCAACGCCTGGTACACGGCGCCGAACGCGAGCGTGGCGATGTTCGGCTTTTACATCGGCGACATCTACCTCTTTGGCGCGGGCCTGGCGGTGGTCGCTATCGCCGCGCTTTACCTGCTGCTCTACCGTACGAAGTTCGGCCGGGCGGCGCGGGCCACGATGTCAGATCGCACCGCTGCCCGACTCGTCGGGATCGACATCAACCGAGTCGGTGCGGTGACCTTCGGCATCGGGGTGGCGATCACGGCGGTGGGCGGCATGATGTTCGGTGCTACCAGCGGCGCGTTCAATCCCAATAGCGGCTACGACCTGATCTCACGGCTGCTCGCGATCATCATCCTTGGCGGCCTCGGCAGCGTGGGCGGCGCGATGGTGGCCGCGATCTTCATGACCACCGCCGAGGCGCTGGTGGATATCTGGCAGCCGAACTGGGCCGTGGCTGTCTTTTATCTGGCCCTCGTCCTGGTGCTGGTCATCCGGCAGGCCGGACTGTTCGGACGGCAGGCGGTTCGAGCCCAATGACAGCCGAAACGAAACCGGCCAGGGCAGCCGAGCCGGCGGCCGCGGCCGCCGGCTCTGACCAGCCTCGCTGGCGAGCGCTCAGGGCCGGTCTCGTCGCGCTGGTCGTGCTGATCGCCGTCGTGTTCCCGCTGGTCTTCAGCAATGCGACGGTCTCCAACATCGCCGTGCAGACAGTGATCTTCGTCGCGGTCGCCTCGGCGTGGAACATCTTCTCCGGCTACTCCGGCTACCTATCACTCGGTCACGCGGTCTTCTTCGGCACCGGTGCCTATGCGGTTGGCATCGCCGCCAGGGACTGGCAGCTGACCGGCCCGACTGTGTTCTGGCTGCTGCCGCTGGCTGGCCTGCTGACGGCCGGGCTCGCGGTGCCTCTTGGCCTGATCGCGCTGCGGGTGCGGCGGCACACCTTCGTCGTGATCACGATCGCGTTCTTCTTTATCGCCCAGCTCACCGCCACCAACCTGACGATCACTGGCGGCTCAAGCGGCCTGCTCGCCCCGGTGCCGAACTTCAACCCGGCCACTTTCAACGATCCGTTCTATTACGTCGGGCTGGTCATCGCTGTCGCCACAGTCGCGCTGTCCTTCCTGATCAGACGGTCAAGGTTCGGGCTCCAGCTGCGCGCGATCAGGGATGACGAGGACCGGGAGGCCAGCCTTGGCGTACGGGCCATGCCGGTCAAGCTGACCGCGCTCGTGATCTCGGCGTTCATCACCGGGACGGCTGGCGGCTTGTGGTTCTACTTCCTCGGCCAGGCATTCCCCCAGTTCGCCTTTGATCCGCTATTCGACTTGGCCGTCGTGCTGATGGCCTTCTTTGGCGGACTTGGGACCGTCGGCGGGCCGGTGCTCGGCGCAGTCGTGCTCGCGCCTGCTCAGCTGTATCTGACCTTGCAACTCACCAACGACTACCTGGCCGAGATCTTGCTCGGCGTGCTGTTCTTGGTGATCATCTTGTTCCTGCCGCGCGGGGTGCTGCCTACCGGCGCCGAGATTGTGGCCAGCCAGCGGATCCGGCTGCGGCGTCGGCGGGCGGATCGATGACAGTCGCGCTGCGCACTGAGGGGGTCGGCAAGGCGTTTGGCGGCGTGCAGGCCCTACGGGACTGCACGATCGAGGTGGCGGCGGGTAGCATCACCGGCCTGATCGGGCCTAACGGCTCGGGCAAGACCACGCTGTTCAACATCATCACCGGCTACGAGCGACCAGATTCTGGCCAGGTCTACCTGGCCGGCCGGGAGATCACCGGCGCGTCGCCGCAGCGGGTGTTCACCGCTGGCGTCGGCCGTACCTTCCAGCTCACCAGGATCTTTCCCAGGCTGACCGTGCTTGAGAACATGCTGGTGGCCACCCAGCACGGTGGCCAGCACGGCCGCAGGCGGGCAGGCAATCCGCTGGCGCGGGCCGGCGGCCAAGCCGATCGGCAGCGGGCGATGAGCCAGCTTGAGTTCGCCGGGATCGCTGGACAAGCGAAAGCGCTGGCTGGCACGTTGTCCTACGGTCAGCGCAAGCTGCTTGAGCTGGCCTACGTGCTGGTCGCTGATCCGCAGTTGGTGTTGCTCGATGAGCCTGCCGGCGGCATCAACCCGACCTTGATCGAGCTGATTGCCGATCGGATCAGGGAGTTGAATTCGGCGGGCAAGACCTTCTTGATCGTCGAGCACAACATGGCGTTCGTGATGGCACTATGCGGGCAGGTCACCGTGCTCGACTACGGCACCGTCGTGGCAGCGGGCCCACCCGAGCTGATCAGGGATGATCCGCGCGTGCTCGACGCCTACCTTGGTACCGACAGCGACCTTGAGGATGACGATGAGCCTGCTCGCTGATGCCCTCGTGATCGACGGACTGACCGTCGGCTACGGTGGCGGCGACGTATTGCACGACGTCAGCCTCGAGGTGCTCGAAGGCAAGATCACCTGCATCGTCGGGCCGAACGGGTCGGGCAAGTCCACGCTGCTGGCCGCGATCAGCGGGCTGCTGCGGCCAAGGCTCGGCGCGATCACCTTCCAGGGTGAATCGCTCACCGGCAAGAGCCCGCGCCAGATCTTGCGCGCGGGCGTCGTGCACGTGCCGCAGAACCACAGCTTGTTCCGCGACCTCACGGTTGGTGAGAACATCGAGCTTGGCGGGTATCTGCTCACCGGCAGGCAGCTAGTTGCCCGTCGCCGCGCGCAGGTAGAAGAGATGTTTCCCGAGGTCGGTGGCTGGGCCGATCGCAAGGCCGGCAGCTTGTCCGGTGGCCAGCAGCGGCTGGTGGAGTTCGCTCGCTGCCTGATGCTCGACCCTAAGCTGGTCATCTTGGACGAGCCGTCGGTTGGCCTGGCGCCGAAGGTGCTGCGCAGCGTGTTCGCGGCGATCCGGCTGATGAACTCAGGCGGCAAAACCATCCTGCTGGTCGAGCAGAACGCCAGAGCCGGACTGCGGCTAGCCGATCGTGGCGTGGTGCTCGAAAATGGCCGGGTGCGACTCACCGGGACCGGTAGGCAGGTGCTTGATCATCCGGAGATTGGCGCGCTTTACCTCGGTGGCGCTGGTCTGCCCGGCGGTAGTTGACAGCTCTTCGCGCTGGCGTTGCGCGTTAATGGCGCGACGTGCGCCAAGGCCCAGTGTGATTCATTTCATAGTCAGCATTTCGGCATTCTGTGCACCTGAGTCGCGAAGTTCGGGCATTGTAGAGAGACGAAAGCACCTTGCGTGTTCGGTGAGTTACTCAGAGTTATCGTCGCCTTGAGTAGCCATTGTCTCGCCCTGAACCTGCGAAGCGCTGACACGCCGCTGCTTGGCATAAGGCTCTGCTCCCATGGGCAGGGCCTGCTCGTGCTAGGCAGATGCCCAGGTGGAGTTGAGCACGCGTAAGCGTGCCCGGCCGAAAGTTCACGTTGTCAGATCAGCGACTACTGAACCGATCGATCCCGACCAGAATCATCATCGCGCTCGCCGCTCCGGCGTTCGCGATCGCGGCTATTGTCGTCGGCGGCGGATTCACCGCCACCGCCTCGGCACAGCCGGTGAGCCAGGTCCGCCTGGCCAGTCAGGTGAGTTCGGACAGTTCCCGCGCGCTCCGCGTGACCGACTCAGCTGCCGCCGCTAGCCGGCGGCTTTCTGCTGAGCACGGTACAGCGAAGCCGAAGCCCAAGCCCAAAAAGCACCGCAAGCACCAGGCGAGGCACCACAAGCGGCGTCCGCACCGCACTGCTAAGCAGATCGCCTGGGACATCATGCACTGGTTCGGCTGGAAGGCGAAGTGGCAGTTCAGGTACCTGAACTACCTCTGGAACCGGGAGAGCAGCTGGAACAAGTACGCCACCAACCCGTACTCGGGTGCCTATGGCATCCCGCAGGCGGTACCTGGCGACAAGATGGCCGCGTGCGGCAGGGATTGGCGTACCAACGCCAAGACGCAGATCCGCTGGGGCATGCGCTACATCAAGGCGACCTACGGTTCGCCTAAGGCAGCCTGGGCTCACGAGATTGACGACGGCTGGTACTAATCGGCCGTAAGGCGGACGCGCCGGGTGACTCGCTCTCATGGGGCGAGCACCCGGCGCGAGCCGTTAAGAATGTAAGGCCTTTAATCGCTGCCTGGCGCGTGCCAGCCATCAGCCGCCACGCCGCCAGGGATCGGTGCGGCCGGGTCGTAGGGCTTGCGGGTGTAGCAGAACGAGGCCACGTCCAGTGCTATTACCTGGCCGTCAGGTCCGGGCACTGGCCGCAGTGGCTCGCCTGCCATGTATCCGTCGAGCCCGCGCCAACTGCCGTGGTCATCGCGTCGGAAGCGGGTGCCACGGCCCGGTGCGCCGTTCCTGCTGAGCTCGAGCTCGCCGCCGGAGAAGCGCAGGGTGTACGGTGCCGCGCCCCAGAACCACGCACCGAGCAAGTCGAGCAGGTCGGCATCGATGGGTGCGGGCCGCCATTCCGGCCGCATGTAGGGTTCTTCGCTGGCCAGGATCGCGAGCAGATCGCTGTTTAGTTCGTAGCCGAAGCCGGTGGTGGAATTGCAGCCGGAGATTACCGTGTCGGCACCCGGTGCATCGGTGATCCGCAACTCGGCGACGAAGCCAGGCATCGAGCCGGTGTGGCCGTAGTACCTAGTGCCGCCGGAATTGCTGAGCTGCATGCCGAGGCCGTAGGCGTCGGTCCAGGGCTGGTTGGCCGCCTCAGACAGCACGATCGGCGCGCGCATCTCGGCCAAGGTGCTGGCGGCGATGATGCCGGCCCCGTCGCCAGCCAGGAAGGCTCCGAACCTGGCCAGGTCATTGACTGTGGTCCAGAGCTGGCCGGCTGGGGCCATCGGACCGGCGTCGTGCTCTGGTTCCGCGAGCAGCACATCGGCGTACGCGTGCACCGCGTAGCCGGTCGCGTGCGGTTGTTGCGGCCTGATCGTCGTCCTGGTCATGCCAAGCGGCGTCAAGATCTCGGCGGCGATTACCTCGTGCCAAGGTCGGCCGTGCTTGCTTGCCAGCAAGGCGCCGAGCAGGGCGTAGCCGACGTTGGAGTAGTGGTGCCGCTGGCCGCGGCGGAATCTGGCCGCATCTGACCCAAGCGAAGCCGCTGCCAGCTCGGCGAGCGAGCCGCCGGCCGTGCGCTCCCACCACGGCCCGGCTGTTTCCGCGCGCAGCCCGGCTGAATGTGACAGCAGTTGGCCCACCGTCATCTTCGCCACGGCGGTCGAGCCACCCAGGTCGGTGATCGGCAGGTATTCGCCAAGCTCGTCGGACAGGCTGACCTCAGCGGCGTCGCGCAACCGCAGCACGGAGACCGCGACGAAGGTCTTGGTGATCGACCCGGCCCGGTACTGAGTGTCGGCATCAGGCGTGGCATCGCCGACTTTGCCGCGACCGCCGGTCCAGACCAGCGCACCATCCCTGGCCAGGCCGGCCGCGATGGACGGGAGTCGTTTCTCAGCTTGCTCGCGGGCGAGCCTGGCGTCGAGCAATCGCTGTGTCTTGTCCGCAATCATGGCCGCTACGGTACCGACTGCCGGTTCTGCCGGGCCGTCCCGCCCTAGCTGACCACAGCTGAGCGCTTGCCAGGCCGAGCTGACCGACAAGTTAAGCTGCGCAGAAGGTCGCCTCGCGACGATCACCCCCGGGCCGCCGAAGGGATCACGTTGCCGTTCTCGCTTCCTGACCACGACGTTGTCTCGATCATCGATGCTCCGCCGACACCGCTGACCGTGCCATCGCCAAGTGAGCGGTATCTGGCGCAAGTCAGCTACCAGGCGCATCCGCCAATCTCGCTGCTGGCCAAGCCCGCGCTGCGGCTCGCTGGGGTCCGGCTCGACCCGGCGATCAACGGCAGGCAGCGGACGCGCAGGTTTACCGGGCTATCCGTACTGCGGATCAGCGACGGCAGCCAGCGCGAGCTCAAGCTGCCAGCGGACGCATCGGTCAGCTTGCCGGTGTGGGCACCGGACGGCGAGCGGTTCGCGTTTTGCCTCGACGAGAGCGACCGGATCGGGGTATGGACCGCCAGCGCGGCCGGGGAGGCAGACCCGGTGCCGATCCCCGGTCTCGCGGTGCGCGATGTGCTCGGCGGCGAGCCGCCGCACGCGGGCACCACGATCGGCTGGTCAAGGACCGGCCGCTGGCTGTTCGCACTCGGTTCGCCGGCTGGCCAGGAGTCGGCGAGCGCGCTGGCCGGACAGACGCCTTCGATCGAGCCACGGGTAGACGAGGCGATCGGCAAGAAGTCCATGATGGCCACCTTCCAGGACTTGCTGCGCACGCCGGCGGACGAAGACAGATTCGAAGCGCTGGCGACCACGATTCCGCTCCGGGTCGATCCGGTCACCGGCGAGCAGACTCAGCTCGGCCCGCCCGGGCTGTACCAATACATCGAGGATTCCCCCGACGGCAAGTACCTGCTGGTTTACCGGCTGCAGCGACCGTTTTCCTTCCGCGTGCCCTTCGGCCTGTTCGCCCGGCGGATCGAGGTCTGGCCGTGGGATGGGCTGGCGAGCGGGCCGAATCCAGGCCAGCCGGTCGCGGTGATCGCTGATTCGCCGGTCAGCGATGAGATCCCGATGATGGGCGTCCCGACTGGCCCGCGCCTGGTGACCTGGGACGAGCGTGCGCCAGCCAGGCTGATCTGGACCGAGGCACTGGACGGCGGCGATCCGGTCGCGTCGGCTGAGCATCGCGACGTGATCAAGTACGCCGTCGCGCCGTTCGACGCACCGCCCACTGAAGCCTTCAAGGTCAAAAACCGGTGCCTTGGCTGGACCAACTTTATGGCAGCCTGCCCGATCCTGCTGGTCGAGCACGACCGGGACCGACGCTGGCTGACCACCTGGCTGACCGAGCTTGAGCACCCGACCAGAAACAGGGTGCTGTTCGAGCTGGCCGAAGATGACGCCTACGGTGATCCTGGTGACGCGCTGACCATGCTCCACCCGGATGGCAGCCACACCATCCGCCAGGAAGGCCAGAGCATCTTCCTGCGCGGCGAGGGCGCGACGCCCGAAGGTGAGCGGCCGTTCGTTGACCGCTACGACTTGGAGACCGGCGAGTCCGTTCGGCTGTTCCACAGCCCGGCCGACGCGCACGAATCCATGCTCTGCTTCGCCCATGGCGACACAGATCAGCTGGTGATCTGGCATCAGAGCCAGACCGAGCCGCCGAACTTGCGGGTAGTGAGCGTGGCCGCGGCTGGCGGGTCAGTCCTGCGCCAGCTGACCAGCTGGCCTGATCCGCATCCGACGCTGACTCAGATGGACAAGCGACTGGTCGTCACTGACCGTGGCGACGGAGTCAAGCTGTCCGGCATGCTCTACCTGCCGCCCGGCTATGACCGCGAGCGGGACGGACGGCTGCCGCTGGTGATCTGGGCCTATCCCTACGACTTCGGCGGTGCTGGCACGGCTGGCCAGGTGCGGGTAAGCACGACCAGATTCACCCGGCTGACGGCAGCCGATCCAGCCTGGTTCGTGCTGCGTGGCTACGCGGTGCTGACCAATGCCACGATGCCGGTGATTGGCTCGCCAGAGACCAAAAACGACACCTACCTGCAGCAGATCACGGCCGCCGCGACAGCGCACATCAAGGCACTGGTGGATGCGGACATCGCCGACCCGGCCCAGGTGGCGGTCGCGGGGCACAGCTATGGCGCGTTCATGACGGCCAACCTGCTGGCGCATACTGACCTGTTCGCGGCCGGGATCGCCAGGAGCGGTGCGTACAACCGGACGCTGACCCCCTTCGGCTTCCAGACCGAGCGGCGCAGCTTCTGGGAAGCGCCGGCCATCTATGACCAGGTGTCACCGTTCAGGTACGCGGACCAGATCACTGCGCCGATCCTGCTCGTGCACGGGGCTGAGGACTCCAATTCTGGCACCTTCCCGGTGCAGTCCGAGCGGCTATTCCAGGCCATTCAGGGCACCGGCGGCACCGCTCGGCTGGTGATCTTGCCTCATGAGAGCCACATCTACGTGGCCAGGGAATCCGTGCTGCACGTGCTGGCCGAGGAGTTCAGCTGGCTGGATCGCTGGCTCGGCAGCGGATCGAAGCCAGTCGGCGAAGCTGGTCAGGCTGGTGACGCTGAGGTGGCGCAGCGCTCAGGCCAGCCAGCCGTCCCTGACCGGTGAGCGGCCACGTAGGTCATCGCGCAGCAGCCGGCCGAGCTTGCGGGTTTCCCTGCGGTTAATGAGCCCGCCGAACACCGCTCCGGTGAGCAGCGGGCCGAGCGAGAACACGCTGCGTCCAGCGCGGGCCGCCAGCCTCCGCTGCAATTGCCTGGCGATCGGGGAGCTCGCGGCGAGCACCAGCCCGCCAGGCGCGAGCGCCACGCCCCGGCGCGATGACCAGGCACCTACGTAGGCGGTCATCCGCTCGATGACGCCGCCAGGCGCGCGGATGCCATAGACCTCGTGCAGCTCGGCCACCAGCTTGATCTCGATGCCGACGACCGACAAGGTCTCGGTCGCGATCTCGACGCCCATGGCTGGCACGAAGGGCAGCACCGACCAGGCACCGACCGCGACGCCGACCGTGGCCGACGCGCGAGACGCCCCCTCGATGAGCGCTTCGGCCAGCTCATCAGGCGACTTGTCCGGGTACTGGCGGCGCAGCGTGGCCTGATCCCTGACCGGCAGCCTGGGCGCCATCGCGAGCACCTGGCCGCTGAGCCACTTGCTGCCGCTGGTGACACCGCGGCCGGTGACCGTAGCGCTGCGCACCGCGACGCCGCGCATCGCTGACCCGAGTTTCCTGGTGCCAGCCACCCGGTTCGAGCGCAAGGCCAGCCAGCCGGAAAGCCGGCCGCGCAAGCCACGCCGACGCAGTTCGTCGGTCTGGCGTTCGTCCTGATCGGCTAGCTCGACCGCCTCTGAGACGGTGTCCAGCGCGGCTTGCGTCACCTCGTCTGGCTGGTTATCCGGCTGTTCCATAACTCTCAGGTATCACACATCGGGCCCGGTGGCCTCTCCGGCTACTCTCGGTGGGGTAACTGCCAGGAAAAGTTATAGAAACGAACTGAACTAGTTATTCACGGCTTTTATGGCAACTCGTAGTCGCGCGGGTGTGATGAACGCTCTACGGTCCCGATGCCGGTACTAGGGCCAAGCTATGGCACACTCCAAGCCATGACTGAGGAGACTTTGGTAGTCATCAAGCCTGATGGCGTGGCCCGTGGACTCACCGGCCGGATCATTGAGCAGTTTCAGGACGCCGGGCTCGAGCTTGCCCGGCTTGAGCTAAGGCAGGCCAGCCCTGAGCTGATTGAGCGGCACTACCCGAACGACGAAGAGTGGCTGGCCTCGGTTGGCGGCAAGACGCTGGCGGACTACGACCGGCTTGGGATGGACCCAGCTGGCGTATTCGGTGACTCCAGTCCGGCGGCGATCGGCCGGATCATCAAGGGGTGGCTGGTTGACTACATGACCCAGGGCCCAGTCGTGGCGATGGTGCTGCGCGGGAACGAAGCCGTCAGCCTTGTGCGCAAGCTCTGCGGTGCCACTGTGCCGACGACCGCTGATCCGGCCACCATCAGGGGCCGGTTTAGTTCCGATTCCGCGGCCGCCGCGAACGCGGAAAAGCGGCCGATCCGCAACCTGGTGCACGCTTCCGGCACGGTTGACGAGGCCAAATTCGAGATCGGCCTGTGGTTCGGCTGAAGCCCAGTCATCGACAAGGTCAATAACCGGTCAACTGGCCGCGTGGCTGGTGTCTGCCAGCGCGCCGCCCCGATCCAATGAAAGTCCCGCCGCAGGAAGGGTGCGCGCAGGTCAGCTAGCCAACGGCTAGCGGCCCCGGCCGCCCTTGCTCGCCTCTTGCTGGCCGGTAAGCCTTCATCGGGATGTCACCGGCGCACTGCGGTTAAGCTGCGGCGAAAGACCGCCGGGCTGACGAGAGTGCGCCCAACGGGCGGTAAAGCTCGCATAGAGTGACCGTTCGGGGAGCAGTTGCGGCCGTCGTATCCGGGTAAGCCCGCTGGCTGACGGGCCGGGTACGGCAAAGGAGGATTGCGTGGCTCGACCAGTAGCGTCAGTCCACACCTCGCCGGTGACAGCTAATCGCACCGAGCGAAGTGGGCCAGGTCTGCGGCGCGGATCGGCCAGGCGGCGTGGCCCGGCTAGGCGGCGAGGTCTCAGCCTCTTCCTGCGGCTAGTGCTCGCGCTGGTTACCACGGTCGTGTTCGTCGCTGGCTGGTCACTTGGCCATGCGCTGACCGCACCCGGTGGCGGCACGACGGCCGAGCGGGTCGCTGAATGGGCCCGCAGCCATTACCTCGGCCCAGTGGTCACGTTTGGCGAGTGGCTGACCTACAACCCGCCTAAGAAGGGCGGTCACCCCAACGTCTCGTTCAACCATCTCGGCGGCGTCTCGGTCGCGGCGTGCGGTAAGGACGGCAAAGCCGGACATCGGGCCGGCAGCGCAGCGCACGGCTCCGGTGGCTCGGCGCATCGTGCCGCCAAGGGCAAGCATCGGCATTGCAAAAAGGTGCACCACGGGCTAACGCCGATCATCCCGGCGAACCTAGGCTCGATGGCCGGTAAGCCGCTTGCTGGTGAAGGCCAGTGGCGCGAAGTCGTCAGCATCAAGGGCGTGCCTGCCGTGTTCAAGACCTACATCAGGTTCAGCAAGGTCTACTCGTCGTACTACGCCGGGATCGTGTCGATGGACCAGCGCCTGGTCAAGTTCGACCTGCGGCCAGGTACTGAGGACCCTGGCCCTGGTCACTGGGGCGCGCCGCTCGACATCCCCGCTGGTCATCGCACCGGGCTGATTGCCACATTCAACAGCGGCTTCCGGATCTACGCCTCCGGCGGAGGCTTCTACCTGCACGGACACTACGACGGGAAGCTGATCAAGGGAGTCGCGTCCGAGGTTTATTACCGCGACGGAAGGCTAGCAATCGGTACGTGGGGGACCGGCAGGCTGCACATGAGCCATGACATCGCGGCGGTCAGGCAAAATCTGCATCTCATCGTCAGCCACGGCGAAGTGCCCAAAGCCGTGGACCAGGACGTGCTGTCCAGCTGGGGCGCGACGCTCGGCGGCGGCTACTACGTGTGGCGATCCGGCGTCGGCATCACCAAGGATGGCAGGATCATCTATGCCTACGGGCCTGAGCTAGACGTGCGGACCCTCGCTGAGCTGCTCAAGCGGGCTGGCTGCGTGTCAGCGATGGAACTCGATATCAATCCGGACTGGATGTCGTTCATGTACTATCTGGCGAAAAATCATCCAGCCAATCCGACGCCGGTCAACTTGCTGCCGTCTCAAATCCAGCCGCCTGACCGGTACTACTACCCCTCCAACCGAGACTTCACGGCGGTCTTCGCCCGATGACAGTGCCAACCCCAGCGGCCCGGGTGAGCGAGCCGCAGCCGAGTGCGCCGACGCGTCTGGCCTGCCCGTTCAGGTGGCTCAAGGCTGTATTGCAAACCACCAGGCCCCGGCAGTGGCCGAAGAACCTGCTGGTCTTCGCCGCGCCGCTAGCCGGACACACGCTGGGCCGCGCAGGTGGATTTTGGTACGCGCTGGCTGCCTTCGTAGCGTTCGTGCTCGCGTCGTCGTCGGTGTATCTGGTCAACGACGTGATGGATGTGGAACGGGACCGCAGCCACCCGTACAAGAAGCACCGGCCGATCGCTTCGAGTCGGCTGCACCCAAGGCACGCCATGGCCATCGCGGTCTTCTTCGTGCTGCTGGCTCTCGGCGCTGGGTTCGCGATGAGCGAGCCACTGTTCACCGCGACGATCGCGGCGTACCTGATCATCTCTTTCCTGTACTCGGCCGGTCTCAAGCACACCTCGGTGGTCGAACTGGCCTGCGTGGCGTCCGGATTCGTGCTGCGCGTGATCGGCGGCGCGGTCGCCACGCACGTGCCGCCGTCGGGCTGGTTCCTGCTGGTCTGCAGCCTCGGTGCGCTGATGGTGGCGGTTGCCAAGCGGTACACCGAGCTGACCGTGCTCGGCGCCGACGCCGCGAAGCACCGCCCGGCCATGCGCCGCTACTCGGCATCAGCGCTGCGGATCACGCAGCGGGTGGTGTCGGTGGTGATGATCGTGTCGTATGTCTTCTGGGCCAGCAGCGAGCCGGTGGAGCGGACCAGGATCTTCCACCTGATCAGCTCGATCGCGCTGCTCGGGGCCCTGGCCAGGTTCGACCGGCTGACCGCGCGGGCGACGAGCAAGCCGGTTGAGGACCTGATTTCGCGGGACCCGGTGATGATCGGCTGCGAAGTGGCGTGGCTAATCCTGTTCGCGCTCGGGCTCGCATAAGCGCCCGAGCAGGCAACGTGTCGTGAGCGGCCGGCGTACAGGTCGCGAAGGAGCTTCGATGTGGGACAACCTCGGCAGGCCGGCTGGATCCTGCTGCTCGGCGGGACCAGCGAGATTGGCCTCGCCATTCTGGCCGCACTGCGGGCGCCGGCCGACTCGCAGGTGGTGCTCGCCGGGCGCGATGATGCGAGGCTGACGGCGGCCGGCAAGGAATTGCCGTTCCGCTGCACCACGATGCCATTCGACGCGCTGGCGCTCGACACCCACCAAGCGCTGGTCGACCAGGTATTCGCGGCTGGGCCAGTGGACCTGGTGATCGCCGCCACCGGCATCTTGACGCCGCAGTCCGACGTCGACGCCGACCCGATGCTGGCCGCTCGGATGATCGACGTGAACTTCACTAGCCACGTCACCACGCTCCTCGCGGCTGCGGCTGCGATGCGGGCCGCCGGGCAAGGCACCATTGTGGTGTTGTCATCCATCGCCGCGATCAGGCCGCGCAAGGCGAACTACGTGTACGGTGCGGCGAAGGCCGGCCTGGACTCCTTCGCCCGCGGCCTGACCGATGCACTGGCGGGCACCGGCATCCGGGTGCTCCTGGTGCGGCCCGGCTTTGTCATCGGCCGGATGACTACCGGGATGCCCAAGGCACCGCTGTCATCGACCCCGGACCAGGTAGGCACGGCTGTAGCAGCGGCACTAGCCGGCCGCGCGACCGAGTTGTGGGTGCCACGCAGCCTGACCGTGCTGGCCACCGTGCTGCGCCTGATCCCGCGCCCGCTGTGGCGCCGGATGCGCCGCTAGCCGCCCGCTGCGCCCCGGGCCACCGGCCAGTGCTGCCTGCCGATGAGTATCGGGCGTTAGGTGGGGCAGTTGAGTCAGATGACGGATGAGATGAGCCCTAACTGGGCGAGACACTGATCATATGGTTAACCGGCGCGATCGGTCACGAGCGAGTGAATGTGACACTTTTCCGACCTATAGCTGGCCAGATGATTAACTTACCGCAGGGCTGTGCGCTGGTGAGACTCTGTTCCCAACGCTAATTACCGCAACCTTTACTCGCAGCAAAAGGTAAACTCTTTACTAGGCCGTTGGCGTTTTATTAATTCGCTTTAGCATTGGCGCCCTGGGCCGGCGGGCATGATCATTTGCGGCCGGACCCGGCGTCACACTGGCGCTTCGGGCCGCGCCGGTGATTCCGTCAGGCGAGGAGGCGTTCGCTGTGAGCACCACAGGCTCGACCCTTACCCGAACTCAGCAGGACTCGCTGGGGCAGCGTCAGTTGCACATCGCGATGGTGGCGCCGCCGTACTTCGATGTCCCGCCGACGGCATATGGCGGCATCGAGACCGTGGTCGCTGACTTGGTCGATGCGCTAGTCGACCGTGGTCACCTAGTGACGTTGATTGGTGCTGGCCGTCATTCGACCAAGGCTCAGCAGTTCATCTCGACGTACGACGTCGGACCCGCCGACCGGCTCGGCGAGCCGATGCCGGAGATCGTCCACGCGGCCAAGGTCGCCAGCATTCTCGACCGGCTTGACGTGGATGTGATCCACGATCACACGATGGCGGGGCCACTGATGGCTCGCGGTCGGCTGACGCCTACAGTCGTCACTGCTCACGGTCCCGTCCACGGCGATCCCGGTGACTACTACCGTGCGCTCGGCGACACGATTCAGCTGGTCGCCATTTCCGATTCGCAGCGGGCCAATGCTCCAGATCTTCCCTGGTCAGCGCGGGTGCACAATGCGATCAGGGCGGAGACCTTCCCGTTCCGCGCCGAGAAGGACGACTACGCGCTCTTCCTTGGCCGGTTCCATCCGGAGAAGACACCGCACCTGGCCATCGACGCGGCCAGAGCGGCCGGGACGCCGATCGTGCTTGCGGGTAAGTGCAGTGAGCCGATCGAGCGGGCGTACTTCACCCGCGAGATCGAGCCGCGCATCGACAAGGACGTGACGATCTACGGCATCGCCGACGCAGCGGCCAAGCGTCGGCTGCTCTCCAGGGCGGCGTGCATGCTCTTCCCCATCTCTTGGGAAGAGCCGTTCGGCCTGGTCGTCATCGAGGCGATGGTCTGCGGTACTCCGGTCGTCGCCTTGCGGCGGGGTGCGGTTCCTGAGCTGATCGTCGACGGCCAGACCGGCATCATCGTCGACGATCCTTCCGAACTCCCGGCCGCCATCGCGAGAGCAAGGGACCTGGACCCGGCGGCGTGCCGCAAGCACGTGGAGGCGGCGTTCACCGTGGAAGTGATGGCTGAGGGGTACGAGGCCGTCTACCGCCAGGCAGTGCGGCTCGCACCGGAGCCTTGGCTGACGGTAGCCGACCAGGCCCGCGTCCACCTGAGCTAGCCACCCGAAGTCGGCCCGGCGAACCACAGTTCGCCGGGCCGACTTCTCGAAGGCGTCCGGACGGCTACGGTCTCGGCCCGCGATCATGGCCGCGCTCCCGATATGCTCTGCGATTGTGGGGGGTCAAGGCACCCGGGCGACGCAGCGGCTAACCATGCTCGGCATTGACTATCGGCTGCACCCGTACTCTCACGACCAGCGCGCGACTTCCTACGGGTCTGAAGCTGCTGCCGCGCTTGGCGTGCCAGCCGAGCGCGTGTTCAAGACGCTGATCGTGAGCGTGGACGGTCAACTCATTGCCGCCGTGGTCCCGGTCACCGGGCAGCTGAACCTCAAGGCGCTGGCGGAGGCGGTGGCCGGCAAGAAGGCAGAAATGGCCCAGACGGCGGCAGCCGAGCGCGCGACCGGGTACGTCATCGGCGGCATTTCCCCCATCGCCCAGCGCAAGAACCTGACCGTCGTCATCGACTTGTCCGCGCTCGCGCATGAGTCCGTCTACTGCAGCGCCGGCCAGCGCGGCCTGCAGGTGGAGCTTGCCCCCGACGACCTGATCCTGGCCACCGGCGCCAAAGTAGCCGCGATAGCCAAACCGTAGCCGTCCCAGCGCCCCTGGCCCCGTCCAGGCACCGGCCCAGGCCCAGGCCCAACAGGCCCAGGCCCAACAGGCCCAGGTTAGGTCGGTGCCGTGGCTGCACCCGCGTCGGCCTCGCGAGTTGGTGCCACCTGGCGAAGCGGCAAGCGGCGGCTGACGACCAGGCCGGTAACGCCGGCGGCGGCGGTGATAGCGAAGGCAGTCCCGAGGCCGGCGGCGAGTGGCAGGTGCAGGGCGACGGCCGCGCTGATCGCGGCACCGCCGATGCCGATGCCGAGCGCACTGCCGAGCACGTCGGCGAGATTAAGCGAAGCCGATGCCCAGCCTTCCCGGCCTGGCGGTGCGGCGTTCAGCATCAGCAGGGTAATGGGCGAGTAGCAGAGGCCCATCCCGAATCCGGCGATCGTCCAGGCGATGATGCCGGTCACGATGCTCACTTGAGCGGACAGCATGAACGCCAGCCCGACGATACCGATCAGCACCACCGACAGCCCGATCCTGATCAGTCGGCGGCCTTGCCACCTGGTATTCATCCTGGCCTGAACCCACGCTCCAGCAGTCCAGGCCAGCGTCGAGCCGGTCACCGCGATGCCAGCGACGACCGGGCTGTGGTGGCGCAAGATGGTGATCGTCAAGGTGACGAAGGCATCAGCGCCGAAGAACGTAAAGGTCACCAGCGACCGGCTCAAGATCGTGGCCGGCAGCCCGTACCTGGCGACCAGCGTGCCGGCTGGCAGCAGGCGTCGCAGCACCGGTATCCCGATCGACAAGCCAATGATGACCAGTGCCGCACCGCCAAGCACCGGCCACTGCCGAGATGCCCAGCCAGCGCCGACACCGTGGACCGCTGCTCGCGCTGCCGTCAACTGCACTCCCGAGCTACCGTCGGCGTTGCCGCCACCGCCGGCGCTGCCGCCACCAGCGGCTAGCGTGAGGCCGCCGAGCACTAGCCCGGCCGCCGCCGCGACGCCGATGCCGTCGATCAGCCGGTGTCCTTGCGCCGCTGGTGTCGCTGGGCGGCCAAGCTTGATCAAGGCCGGCAGGGCGAACGGACTCGTGATCGCGATAAACGGCAACAGCCCGAGGAACACCCAGCGCCAGCCAAACAGCTTGGCTACCTCGGCGCTCAGCGCGGGGCCAGCCAAGCCCGGTGCCACCCAGGCGGTGGACAGCATGGCCATCATCCTCGCCCGCAGGTGTTCTGGCAGGCTTCGGCCGATCGCCGCGTAGGCCACCGAGGGCACTGCGCCGGCACCGAGTCCTTGCAGTGCCCGGCCTGCCACCAGCACCGGCATCGACGGTGCTAGTCCGGCGATCGTCAGCCCCGCCGCGAAGACCATGATCCCGGCAAGGTAGGGGACGGCGGGACCACGTTGGTCAGCCGCCCGGCCAGCAGCGACGATGCCGACCATGGTGCCAAGCATGAACGCACTGAACACGAAGCCATACCAGCTCAAACCGTGCAAGCTGCGCGCGACCAACGGCATCACGGTGACCACGGCGAGCGCCTCTGCCGCTACGAACGTGATGGTCAGGACCAGACCACCAGTCAGAGCACGGCGCTGCGCCGACCACAACCCGTCCGCCACCACAACCGCGCCTCTCCCTCATTGCCCAGCTATCTGAGCCTAAGAGCTAAAGCGCAGTTGAAGTAAAGCGGCCTGCTCAGGGCGCAGCTCTAGCCGCCCTGGCCGCGCTCTCCTTCTTCGAGCCGCATCAGCTCGGCGAGTTCTGGATCGAGTTCGGTGTAGCCGCTTGGGCTGGGTGGCAGCAGGCTGCCCTGGGCGTTCAGCCGCTCCTCCTCCTCAAGTGCCATCAGCTCGGCCAGCTCAGGATCAAGTCCCTCGCTGGCTGACGGGTAGGACTGGTAGTCCCGATCAGGACGATCCTTCTTACGAAACGGACTCAACTGAGCTCCTTAGGCGTGATTGTGTTCCATTATGGTCCTCTCCCGATCAGTGCGGCTGCGGAGCGCAGACCGCGCCGCGATCGGCGCCAGAGACCAGTGCGGCGTACTTGGCCAGCGCACCGCTGGTGTAGTTCGGTGCCGGGCGCTTCCAGCCGGCTCGCCTCCGTTCGAGCTCGGACTCGTCGACTAGCAGGTCAAGCTGCCGCTGCGGAATGTCAATCAGGATCTTGTCGCCGTCTTCGACCAGCGCGATCGGGCCGCCGTCGAACGCCTCAGGCGCGGCGTGCGCGATGCAGGCGCCGAACGTCGCTCCGGAGAACCGACCGTCGGTGACCAGCACGACGTCCTTGCCGAGACCGGCACCTTTGATCGCGGCGGTCACAGCCAGCATCTCGCGCATGCCAGGCCCGCCCTTCGGGCCTTCGTACCTGATCACCACGACGTCGCCCTTGGACACCTTGCCGCCGGTGACGGCGGCGAAGCAGTCTTCCTCACGCTCGAATACCCGCGCGGTGCCTTCGAAGCGCAGCTTCTCCAGTCCTGGCACCTTGACTACCGCACCGTTTGGCACCAGGCTGCCGCGCAGCACGGCTAGGCCGCCTTCGGGCAGGATCGGGTCGGACACCGACCGGACCACGGTGCCATCCGGTGCGGGGGCGTCGGCCACATTCTCGGCCAGCGTCCGGCCGTTGATCGCGATCGCGTCGCCGTCGATGAGCCCGGCTTCAAGCAGTTCGCGCAGCACCACCGGCAGCCCGCCGATCTGGTCGAGTTCGCTCATCACGAACCGGCCGGCTGGCCGCATCGAGGCGATCAGCGGCGTCCGCCGGCTAATGACGTCGAAGTCCTCCATGCTGAGCTCGACCTGAGCCTCGTTGGCGATCGCCAGCAAGTGCAAGACAGCGTTGGTGGAGCCAGCCGTGGCCATCACAACTGCCGCCGCGTTGAGGAACGCGGTCCTGGTCATGATGTCGCGCGGTCGCAACCCGGCCGCCAGCGCCCGCACCGTAGCCTCGCCGGTCAACCGAGCAAGCGCGGTCCGCTCCGCGCTGACCGCCGGTGGCGTCGCCGCGCCCGGCAGCGCCATGCCGAGTGCCTCCGAGCAGGCCGACATGGTGTTGGCCGTGTACATGCCGGCGCATCGCCGGCCCCGGGCAAGCTGCTCGCTCCACCGCGAGCAAGTCAGCGTCTGACATCTCGCCAGTCGCTTGCGCGCCCACCGCCTCGAACACGTCCTGAATGGTCAGCGACCGGCCGAGTGCGTGTCCAGGCAAGATGGTGCCGCCATACAGGAACGCGGCGGGCACGTTCAGCCGGGCGCAAGCCATCAGCATTCCAGGCAGCGACTTGTCGCAGCCGGCAATGGCGACCAGCGCGTCGAACCGCTCGGCGTGCACCATCAGTTCGACCGAGTCCGCGATGACCTCGCGGCTGACCAGCGAGGCCTTCATGCCTTCGTGGCCCATCGCGATGCCATCGGATACCGCGATCGTGCCGAACTCGATCGGTACCGCGCCGGCTTGCCGCACGCCCTCCTTGGCCGCCGCGGCGAGCCCGTTGAGGTGCAGGTTGCAGGGAGTCACCTCATTCCATGAGGAGGCGACAGCGACCTGCGGCAGTTGCAGATCGTCCTCGCTAAGTCCGACTGCCCTTAGCATCGCCCGCTGCGGTGCCCGCGCTGGTCCGGTGGTGAGCGGGCCGCTGCGCGGCCGTGGCAGAGTCGTCATCTGAAATTCAAGCCCTTCTGAGCGAAACGGATTGTTGCTCGCGAATCGTCGGCGTCTAGGCCGGCGTTGCTGTCACGTGCTCGCCGCGACGAGCGTGTCGGCCCCGGCCCTCAGCAGCCCGAAGCTGATCCCGTCGGCCAGAGCCTCCCAGGAGGCGGTGACGATGTCGTCGGACACTCCGACGGTGGTCCACTCACCATCGTGATCCGCCGAAGTCAGCATCACCCGGGTGACCGCGCTAGTCGCCGCCCGCCCATCGAGGATTCGCACTTTGTAATCGACTAGGTGAATGGACGCGAGCTGCGGGTACAACTCGGTCAGCGCCTTGCGCAGCGCCTGGTCAAGCGCGTGCACCGGGCCGACCCCTTCGCCCACAGCGACCACCCGCTGCTCCCCGAGCAGTAGCCGCACGATCGCCTCGCTCCGGTCGGCCCCGTCGGCCCGCTCGATCACGACCCGGTACCCCTCAAGGTCGAACCAGGACGGCGACCGCCCAGCCACGCGCCGCACCAGCAACTCGAACGACGCATCGGCGGCCTCGAACGCGTACCCTCGATGCTCAGCCTCTTTGACCTCATCGAGCACGGCCGTCGCCAGCTCTGGATCAGCGCTCAGATCCAGCCCAAGCTCAGCCGCCTTGACCAGCACATTGCTCCGGCCCGCGAGCTCACTGACGAGCACATGGGCCTGGTTCCCGACCAGAGCGGGATCGATATGTGAGTACGCGTCGGGCCGCCGCGCAATCGCTGAGGCATGCAGCCCGGCCTTGGTAGCGAACGCCGATGAGCCGACATAGGGCTGCCGCTGATCAAACGGCAGATTCGCCAGCTCAGCGATCTCCCTGGCGGTCGACGCCAGCGTCCCGAGCCCGCCAGGCGGCAGCAACTCGTGCTCCCGCTTTAGCTCAAGCCCAGCGATGACGGCGAAGATGTCAGCGTTCCCGCACCGCTCCCCGTAGCCATTGGCGGCGCCTTGCACCTGAGTCGCCCCCGCACCCACTGCCAGCAGCGAGTTAGCGACAGCGCAGGCCGAGTCGTTGTGACAGTGCACGCCGACACGCAGCGCGGGGAACCGTCCGATGACCTCTTGCACGATCCTGACGATGTCGTCGGGCAAGGTGCCGCCGTTGGTGTCGCACAGCGCCAGCGTGTCGGCACCGGCCTCGGCCGCCGCCGCCAGCACCTCGAGCGCGTAGCTCGGGTCGGCCGCGTGCCCGTCAAAGAAGTGCTCGGCATCGAAAACGACTCGCCGTCCCGCCCGGACGAAGAACCCGGCCGAGTCCCCGACCATTGCCAGGTTCTCTTCGCGAGTGGTCCGCAGCGCCTCGTCCACATGCAAGGTCCACGACTTGCCAACGAGCGTGACGATCGGCGTATTGGCCGCAAGCAGCACAGCCAGCTCGCCGTCTCCATCAGCTGACCGATTCGGCCGCCTGGTCGCCCCGAACGCCGCCAGCTTCGCGTGCCGCCAAGGCAATTCGCCAGCCCGAGCGAAGAACTCCTTGTCCTTGGGATTCGACCCAGGCCAGCCACCCTCAACGACGTCAACGCCGAGCGAATCGAGCGCCAGCGCGACCCGCAACTTGTCTTCGACGGTCAGGTCGAGCCCAACCTGCTGAGACCCATCCCGCAAGGTCGTGTCGTACATCTCGACCCGGCTACCAGGCCCAACTGCTCCTACGCTCGTCATCGCCCGACCTCCCGCTGGCTAAGCGCCGCGGAGAGCGCACTCGCCCACCCATCAGTCGAGGCAGCCCCGCCTGCCGTGAGCACTGCGTCAACGGCTGCGTCTAGGTCGGCCGCGGCTTGCGCCTCTCCCAGGTGATCGAGCATCAGGGCAGCTGATAGCACCGCCCCAGCCGGATTGGCTTTCCCGGTGCCGGCGATGTCCGGCGCTGAGCCGTGTACGGGCTCGAACATGGACGGGCCGGTCCTGTCCGGGTTCAGGTTGCCGCTCGCCGACAGGCCGAGGCCGCCGGTCAGCGCCGCCGCGAGGTCGGTAATGATGTCGCCGAATAGGTTGTCCGTCACGATCACGTCGAAGCGGCCTGGGTCGCTGACCAGGTACAGGCAGGCCGCGTCGACATGCGAGTAGTCGAGTTGCACGCCTTCGTCGGCGGCGACTTGCTTGGCGACTCGCATCCACAGGCCGCCGGCGTTGGTAAGCACGTTGGTCTTGTGAACGAGCGTCAGCTTGCCGCTGCGCTGCTTCGCTAGCCCGGCCGCGTAACGGACGCAGCGCTCGACGCCAGCTCGCGTGTTGATCGATTCTTCTGTGGCCGTCTCGAAGGCGGTGTCCTTGTGGGCGACGCCGCCCGCGCCGACATACAGGCCTTCGGTGTTCTCGCGAACGCACAACGCGTCGAGGCCGGCGCCGCCGTAGGGTGTCGTGACGCTAGGGCGGATTCTCGCCGGCCGCAAGTTCACGTACAGGTCAAGCTCGAAGCGAAGCCGCAGTAGCAGGCCACGTTCGAGCACGCCGGGTGGGACAGCGGGGCTGCCGATGGCGCCGAGCAGGATGGCGTCCGTCTCGCGCAGGTTTGACAGGGTGCCGTCAGGCAGGACTTCGCCTGTCTTGAGGTAGTGGTCGGAGCCCAGGGGGCAGTGCTGCCAGTCAACGGTGAAGCCGTGCAGCTTGCCTGCCTGGTCGACGAGGTCCTTGGCTACCGCAGTGACCTCGGGTCCGATGCCATCGCCTGGGAGGTGGGCCACTACATAGCTCGATACTTTGTCGGGCATCAGGCTTCCTCCTCGTGATCAGTTTCGGCATCGAGCCAGCTCATCATGCGGCGTAGCGGGCGGCCGACGCGCTCGATCTGGCTGTCGTTGGCCTCCTTGCGCAGGCGCTCGAAATTGGGCCGGCCAGCGTCGTCCTCGGCGATCCACTCGCGGGCGAAGTCGCCGGAGCGAATGTCGGCCAGGATCTTCGCCATGGCTTCGCGGGTTGGCTCGGCGACGACTTTGGGGCCTCGGGTCAGGTCGCCGTATTCAGCGGTGTCACTGACCGAGTAGCGCATCCAGGTCATGCCGCCGGCCTGCATCAGGTCCACGATCAGCTTGAGCTCGTGCAGGCACTCGAAGTAGGCGACCTCCGGCTGGTAGCCGGCCGCGACCAGGGTCTCGAACCCCATGTTGACCAGGGCAGTGACGCCGCCGCAGAGCACGGCTTGCTCGCCGAAGAGGTCGCTCTCAGTCTCCTCCTGGAAGGTCGTGACCAGCGCGCCTGCCTTGGTGCCACCGATCGCCTTGGCGTAGGACTTCACCAGGTCCCAGGCTTTTCCTGTGGCGTCCTGTGCGACGGCGACGAGTACCGGCGTGCCCTGCCCGGCCTCATACTGCCAGCGCACGGTGTGCCCAGGTGCCTTCGGCGCCACCATCGCCACGTCGACGTCACTCGGCGGGGTGATGTAGCCAAAGTGAATGTTGAATCCGTGCGCGAAGAACAATGCGTCGCCGGCCTTGAGTGACGGCGCGATCGCCTCGGCGTAGAGCTTGCGCTGCCCGGTGTCAGGCGTCAGCACCATCACCAGGTCAGCCCAGGCGCAGACGTCGGCCGACGTGCCCACGGTCAGCCCGGCCGCCGTGGCCTTCGCACGTGACTTGGAGCCCTCGGGCAGCCCGACTCGCACGTCGCAGCCAGAGTCCCGCAGGCTCAGTGCGTGCGCGTGCCCTTGCGAGCCGTAGCCGAGCACGGCAATCTTGCGGGATTGAATCAGCCCCAGGTCAGCTTCGTCGTCGTAGTACACAGTTGCCATGTCAGTGCTTCCTTTCGATTGAGTTAGCTGGCCAGGGCTGGTTCGAGTACCGGGCCGGGCATGTCATCGGTGATCGTCTCCGGGCCGCGCGAGATCGCGATCAGCCCGGTGCGGACGAGTTCGCAGGTGCCGTGCTGATCGAGCAGCGCGAGCAGTGCGTCGAGCCGACCTGGGCTGCAGACCGCTTCGAGCACGATCGTGTCCGGACTGAGGTCCACCACGTTCGCGCGGAAGGACGTCGCCACGTCGAGCAGTTCGGCTCGCAGGTCAGGGTTGACCCTGACCTTGATCAGCGCCAGCTCGCGCTCGATCGCCTCGTCTTCGAGCAGCTCAGTCACTTTGAGCACCCGGATCAGCTTTTCTAGCTGCTTGTGCACCTGCTCGACCGGTGTCGAAGCCCCGTCGACCACAATCGTCATACGGCTGACCTGCGGGTCCGAGGTCGGGCCGACGGACAGCGCGGTGATGTTGAATGCCCGTCTTGAGAACAGCCCAGCCACCTGGGCGAGCACGCCAGGCTTGTTCTCCACCAGGACGGACAGCGTATGGGTGCTCATCGAGCGATCACTTCCTTGCGGGTGGCCGCCTGCTGCTCGGCTGCGGTGAATTCGGGTCCGAGAACGATGTCGTCGTTGGCGTGGCCGGCCGGGATCATCGGGAAAACGCCTTCGGCGTCATGGGTGCGGAAGTCGACCACCGTCGGCACGTCAGAGACCGACAGTGCCTTCTCCAGCACGCTGTCCACCTCGCCGGCGTTGTCGCAGCGCAGGCCGACGCAGCCGTAGGCCTCGGCCAGCTTGACGTAGTCAGGGATGGCGGTGCCCAGGTGCACTTCGGAGTAGCGCTCCTCGTAGAACAGCTCCTGCCACTGCCGCACCATGCCGAGGAAGCCGTTGTTGAAGATCAGCACCTTGATCGGCAGTCCTTCGATCGCGCAGGTGGCGAGTTCCTGTGCGGTCATCTGGAAGCAGCCGTCGCCGTCGATCGCGACCACTAGCTCGCCTGGCCGGCCGATCTGCGCGCCCATCGCGGCCGGCACGGCGAAGCCCATCGTGCCGGCCCCGCCTGAGTTGATCCAGCTGCGCGGCTTGGTGAAGCTGTAGTGCTGCGCGGCGTGCATTTGATGCTGACCGACCCCGGCCACCACAATCGCGTCGCCGCCGGTTAGCGCGGACAGCCGCTCCACCACATGCTGCGGCTTGAGCGGGCCGGCCGGGTCCTGGCTGTAGCGGAGTGGGTAGCTGCGCTTCCAGCCGTCGGTGAGCGCCACCCAGTCGGCGGTGTCGGCCGGGCCGTGCGCGTCGAACTCGGTGCGGGTCGCTGTCACCAGTTCGCCGATCACGGTGCGCAGGTCGCCCACGATCGCCACGTCTGGCCGGCGGTTCTTGCCGATCTCGGCTGGGTCGATGTCGGCGTGGATCACCTTGGCGTTCGGGGCGAACGCGGCCAGCTTGCCGGTCACCCGGTCATCGAACCTCGCGCCGAGCGCCACGATGAGATCGCATTCCTGCAGCGCCGTCACTGCCGCGTACATGCCGTGCATCCCCGGCATGCCAAGGGCCAGCGGATGGCTGTCGGGGAACGCGCCCCTGGCCATCAAGGTGGTCGTCACTGGTGCCTGGCTGAGCTCGGCCAACTCGCGCAGGGCGAGGTGCGAATCGGACTTGACCACGCCGCCGCCGACGTACAGCACCGGCCGCTTGGCCTGCTGCAGCAGCCGCGCGGCTTCGGCGATCAGCGCCGGATCGGGCGCGCCGGGGATCTTGTAGCCGGGCAGGTCAAATGCCGGTGGCCAGGACCAGCCGCAGGTGCCCTGCAAGATGTCCTTGGGCAGGTCGACCAGCACCGGACCTGGCCTGCCGGTAGCGGCGATGTGGAATGCCTCGGCGATCGCGCCAGGGATGCGGCGGATATCGGTGACCAGCTCGTTGTACTTGGTGATCGGCGCGGTGATCCCGGTGATGTCGGACTCCTGGAAGGCGTCCGTGCCGATCATCGCGGTCGGCACCTGGCCGGTGATCGCGACCATCGGGACCGAGTCCATATAGGCGTCGGCCAGCGCGGTCACCAGGTTGGTCGCGCCGGGACCGCTGGTCGCTATGCAGACCCCGACCCGTCCGGTGGCCCAGGCGTAGCCTTCAGCGGCATGGCCGGCACCTTGCTCGTGCCGGACCAGCACGTGCCTGATCGACGATGATCGGATGGGGTCATAGGCGGGCAAGATCGCCCCGCCAGGCAGGCCGAACATGATGTCGACGCCCTGGCACTCCAGGCTGCGGACGAGCGCCTGGGCTCCGGTCACTTCCACGGGATTTGCTCCTTCTTCAGTCTGTGATCAGCTCGTCCAACAAAAAACCTCCTGGCCGATGGCCAAGGAGGTCTAGCGCGAGCCCGTCGGGGTGGGCTCGCGCTAGGTGATAAGGAGTACTCGGAACAAGGCGATCAAGACTTCCATGAGTCTGAGAATGGGCAAGGGCTTCGCTAGTGGTGCCGTGGGAGGCGACGCTGCCCGCCGCCCCCCACGATAGGGCATATCAGGTAGTCGCGTGTGCTCGGGGGCTGGACGAGGGCAGCCAGCTTGGCCTGCGCTGTTCGAAATCGGCGATGGCGTCGGCGTGCCTAAGCGTGATCCCGATATCGTCGAGACCTTCGAGCAGCCGCCAGCGCGCGTAGTCCGGCAGCGCGAAGCTGAAGCTCAGCCCGGCTGACGGTACGGCTATGGTGCGGTCGGCGACGTCGAGCACGATCGTCGCGGCCGGGTCGGCCGCCAGTGCCGCGCCAAGCTCGGCCACGGCAGCCTCGTCGGCCTGGGCGGTCAGCAGCCCGGCCCCGATGCTGTTGCCGCGGAAGATGTCGGCGAAGCTCGGCGCTATGACCGCCTCGAAGCCGAAGTCTTGCAGCGCCCACACCGCGTGCTCACGAGATGAGCCGCAGCCGAAGTTGGCTCCGGCGATCAGGACCTTAGCTTCATCGGCACCCGGCTGATTGAGCACGAACTCGGGGTCGGTACGCCAGGCGCTGAAGAGGCCTGGGCCGAATCCGGTTCGCTCGACCCGCTTGAGCCACGAGGCCGGGATGATTTGGTCGGTGTCTATATGCGCGCGGTCAAGCACGACCGCGCGTCCGCTTACCTGCCGTACGGCGTGCATCTAGCTGGCTCCTTCGAGGTCGGCTGGAGTGGCGAAACGGCCGAGGACCGCAGTCGCGGCGGCCATCGCGGGTGACACCAGGTGGGTGCGCCCGCCCGGGCCTTGGCGGCCTTCAAAATTGCGGTTGCTGGTCGAGGCGCTGCGCTCCTGCGGCGCCAGAATGTCCCCGTTCATGCCCAGGCACATGGAGCAGCCCGCCGACCGCCACTCGAACCCGGCCGCCTTGAACACGGCGTCCAGGCCCTCGGCTTCCGCCTCTACCTTCACCCGAGCTGAGCCGGGCACGACAATCGCGCGCACCCGGTCGCTGACCTTTCTGCCGCGCAGCACGGCGGCCGCCGCGCGCAGGTCGGCCAGCCGGCCGTTGGTGCACGAGCCGATGAAGACTGTGTCGATGCTGATGTCCCGCATCGCGGTGCCGGGCACCAGGCCCATGTAGTCAAGTGCGCGCTGGGCCGAGTGCTGCTCACCTGGCGTGCCGAAGCTCGCTGGATCGGGTACCGCGTCGTCGATGCCGACCGATTGCGCCGGGTTGGTGCCCCATGTCACTACCGGCCGCAACGTGGCCGCGTCGATCCGCACCTCGCGGTCGAAGGTCGCGCCATCGTCGGTGACGAGCGATCGCCAGTCATCGAGCGCCCGCTCCCAGTCCGCGCCCTTTGGGCTGTGCTGTCGGCCTTCGAGGAAGGCGAACGTGGTGTCATCAGGGGCGATCATGCCGGCCCTGGCGCCGCCTTCGATGGACATGTTGCACACCGTCATCCGGCCGGCCATGTCCAGCGCGCGGATCGCCTCGCCGCGGTACTCGATCACCGAGCCGGTGCCGCCGTGCGTGCCGATCTCGGCGATGATGCCGAGCACCAGGTCCTTGGCGGTGACGCCGAGCGGAAGCTCACCGTCGATGGTCACCGCCATGGCAGCCGGCTTGGTCTGCCGCAGGGTCTGGGTGGCGAGCACGTGCTCGACCTCGGTGGTGCCGATGCCGAACGCCAGCGCGCCGAAGGCACCGTGGGTAGAGGTGTGGCTGTCGCCGCAGACCACGGTCATGCCCGGCTGGGTGAGCCCGAGTTGGGGTCCGATCACGTGCACCACGCCCTGCTCGGCGCTACCTAGCGGGTACAGCGTGATGCCGTGGGCCTCGCAGTTCTTGCGCAGCCGCGCCATCTGCTCGGCCGCGAGCGGGTCAGCGATCGGGCCGTCGGGATTGAGCGTCGGCACATCGTGATCCATCGTCGCCACGGTCAGGTCTGGGCGGCGCACCGGCCGACCGGCCAGGTCGAGGCCCTCGAACGCCTGCGGCGAGGTGACCTCGTGCACCAGGTGCAGGTCAATGTAGAGCAGTGGTGGCTCACCCGCCGGGCTCGCCACCAGGTGTCTTTGCCATACCTTGTCGAACAGGCGGCCGCTCATGGATTCGCTCCCCATCTCTTACTGTCCTGGCCTACTCGTCGTCACCTTGGTGTCGTCGTCATCAGTGTTGGCGTCGCCGCCGTTGTCCCGGCGATCAAGCGCTACCTGGACGGCATGCAGCGCGGACGCACTGGGGTTCGTCGAATCGTCGCTCTTAACCTGTCGGTAGCTGCGTTGCCGCATCGCGTTCTCCTGTCGCTTCTCCTGGTGAGCAGTAGTTGCCAGGCGTCCCAGCAGGAGACGGAGCCGGTGCCGCGCGCTCGTCAGCTGACGAGCGGGAGATTCGGGTCCTGAGAGCGATCCAGGGACCTGCGATGGGATCGGCCTTGCCAAGATCCCCGCTTAGCGGCATTCGGCCAGCGCCTCATCCCCGTAGCGGGTTGCTGGCCTGCCTGATCAGGTCCCGCTACGGCTACTAAGAATGAGTACGAAGCGCCGCATGATCGCACCACTGTACCCCGGACAGCTCGCCTGACGTGCGCGGGGTGTCAGTTAGAGCAGCCCAAGCCGCCCGGCAGCGGTGATCGCCTGGCGGCGGGTCGTCACGCCGAGCTTCCGATAGACCGACCGCAAATGCGTCTTCACCGTATTAATAGACAAGAAAAGTGATTCCGCTATTTCTTGATTTGTCATATGCGACGGCAGGAATCTCAGCACGGCGAGCTCGCTGCCGGTGAGCGGCACCGCGGCCGGCAGCTCGGCCTGCTTGACCGGGCGGGTGTCGAAGCGCTGCAAGATCCTGGCGGCTACCGCCGCGCCGGTACTGGTCGGCCGGATCAGCACTGTCAGCGCGGACCTGGCTGCCGACCCGCCGTCGATGAACGGCCGGTACATGCCGTGCGGCTCGGCCAGCGCAAGTGCGTGGCCCAGCTGATCAGTCGCTTGCTCGGCCTGGCCGAGCCGACGGCGCGCGACCGCAGCCGTGACCAGAGCAGAAATCTGATCTCGCAGCGTGATCTCGGTGCCAGTCAGGCAGGACTCAGCGCTCGCTAGCGCCGCCGCCGGGTCACCTTCGGCGAGCAGCACCTTAGCGGTGCCGAGCAACAAGTCGGCTCGGCGCGGCTCGGCCTCCTCGGCTCGGGCGAGCGCCTGCCTGGCACCGGCCGCGTTGCCTTCGCCGAGCGCGACGTCGGCATCCAGGCTGGCCAGCGCGGCGTCCAGGTCGGTCGGCAGAGCGCCGTAGGAGGGCCGGGACCGACTGCTGGCCGGGCTGAGGCACTGATATCGCAACCGGCTGATCAGCCGGCGGGCGGCTGCTTGGTCGCCATCGCAAAGCGCCAGCCGAGCTCGCGCCACCATGGTCAACGACCTGGCAACCTGGGCGCCATAGTCATGGCCAGGGTCGGCGTGCTCGCACGTCTCGAGCAGCCGCCGGGCTGGCGCGGTCTCATCCTTGGCCAGGTGCAGGTAGGCCGCGGCCAGGTCAGTGAGCATCCTCGGCGGCGGCTCATCGCCAGCTCCCGTCGGTACCCTCGCACTGGCGACGAGCTCGCCCGCCGTGACCAGGTCGCCGTACATGGCCTCGGCGATCGCGCGCCAACCGGTGGCGCGAGCGCGAAACTGCATGTCGCTGCCGTGCAGTTCGCGCTCCGCCTGCGCGAGCGCATCCCTGGCGTCAGCGAGCCGCAATCCGCCGAGCGCGGCGACGCCGAGCGCGGTCCAGAGCAGCCCGACCGCCTGATGGTCGGCGAGTCGGCGCGCGCCAAGCACGGCCCTGCTGGCCGTCTTAGTCGCCGCAGCGATCAGGTCAGCGTCCGCGCGGCCGATCGCCGTGTCGTGCATCAGCCTGAGCGCGAGCAACCAGGTATCGACGAGATTCCGCCGCTCAGCCGGGCAGTCGTCGAGTGCGGCTCGAGCATTGTCCAGATGCAGCTGGGTGGCGCAGCGGTCGCCGGTACGCACTCCGGCGGCGGCGAGCGCGGCCGCCACCGCCGCATCGCTGGCGTACTTTTCGGCAGGCAAAGCCGCGAGTACCGGCTCCAGCTTGGCCGCTGGGCCAGGCAGCAGCAACTGTGGTCCAGCCTGCGCAAGTACGGTCGCGGCCAGCTCCCAGTCCGCCGCTTGGACGGCATTGCGCAGTGCCTCGGCCGGTCGGCCGTGGGCCGCCTGCCAGCCGGCTGCCCGCCTGGCCAATGCGCAGAAATCCGCGGGCAGCTCGCGCCGCAACTGAGACCGCAGCAGCTCAAGCAGTAGCGGGTGGTACTGGTAGCCGCTGCTGGCCGGCCCGGCTGGCTGGGCTGCTGTGGCCGTCGATGGGATCGCTTGGACCAGGATGTTCTCCCGGCAGAGCTGCTCAAGTACCGTCGTCCCTTCCTGGCCGCCGGTGAGCTCGTCGGCGAGGTCGCCGCAGATCTGGTCGGCGAGGCAGGTCATGAGCAGGAATTCGCGCCGTTCAGCGCTGAGCGGTGCGAGCACTTCATCGCGCAGATAGTCAGCGACTAGGGGGTCATCACCACTGATCAGCCAAGGTGGCGCCGGTCGCAGGGCGGCAAGCCGCAGCCCAGTGATCCAGCCGTGGGTGCGACTCAGCAATTCGTCGAGCTGATCGGCTGGCAGGTCCACGTCGAGCATGGCGAAGTAGTCGGCGGCCTCGGCCGCAGTGCAGGCAAGCTCGGCTGGCCTGATCTCAGCTAGCTCGCCGCCCACCTGCAACCTGGCGACGCTGAGCCCGGTCAGGTGCCGTCCGATCAGCAGCAGCCGCAGGGTCGGCGGCCCGTGTTTCACCAGGAGCTCAAGCTGGTCGAGCGCCGCGCTCCCGGCCAGTTGCTGCACGTCGTCGAAGGCCAGTACAACCGGCCTGGTCAAGTGCTCGGCTGCCGCCGCCAGCCGGAGCGCGAACGAACCGTCGGCCAGGTCAGCTAGCTCGGGGGCGATGACGTCGGCCGCCAGGCTGGCAGTTAGGGCGTCGGACACGCTCTGGGCGAACTTGGCCGGATCCCGGTCCGCCGGGTCCAGGTCCACCCAGGCGACACTGTCGCTGTCGCAGGCGGCAGTCGCCCACATGGCGCACGCGACAGTCTTGCCTGATCCGCTCGGCCCGCGTACGACGGTGACCCGGCTGGTGATCGCGTTCTGCATAAGATTTGTCAGCCTCAGCCGGTGCAACAGTGGCACGGCGGGCACTGGCACCCGGCGGCGGCTCGGCGCCAGCCCACTGACCAGACTGGCGCTCGGCGCTAGCCGCGCACCGGTCATCGGCTCACTGATCGTGCTCGTCATTGATCCCCCGACGGGCTTGGCCGCTGCCCCCGGTTTCCGTCGGGCCCCATCCCGACAGGAGAACACGCAGCTCACAGCCCGATACCGACCGTACCCGCCAGATGCTGGCAGCAACCGCGCAGGCGGCAGCGCATCGGACATTCAGTTACCGTGCGTTGCGATCAGACTTCACCCAGGCAGGATGACGAAATCGGGGCCGGCTCGCAGTGCAGTGGTCGCATGACGACCACCCAGAAGCAAGCGCGAACGAGCCGCACCCGGACAGCCGGGGTGCCGGCGCAGCGCAAGGGAACCCAGCCGAAGGCACCGGTGCGGCGCCAGACCAAGGCTTCGGCCCCGCCGCCCGTTCAGGCCAAGGCCCGCGCCACAACGCAAACGCAGCGCAAAGCTCCGGCCAAGACCTCGGCGGCGGCACCGATCAAGGCGCCAGTCAAGACTCCGGTCAGGACGCAAACCAAGAGCGCCGTTAAGACGCCAGCCAAGCCGGCGGCCACTACTCCAGCGAAGGCACCAGCCAAGACGCCGGCCAAGACGGCGGCCAAGACGCCGGCCAAGGCAGCAGCCAAGCCGGCGGCCAAGCGCCCGGCGGAGGCGCGGCGGGTCACCAAGACACAGCAGTCGGAGACCAGACCAGCGCATCACTACCAACTGGATACGACCATCAAGGACCTGACGTCGGCGGAGCGGGTACAGCGGGGCCGGGAGATCCGGGCCAAGGTGCCAAGGAGCAGCCACGCTGACTTCGACCCTGCGGCCCGAGACTTCGACCCGATCGAAGTGCTGATCGAGCAGTCAGCTAATCGGCTGCCCGACCTGGTGCCGATCAGGTACGGCCGGATGCTGGCCTCGCCGTTCTCCTATTTCCGTGGTGCCGCCTTGCCGATGGCGCATGACCTCGCCACCACGCCAGTTACCGATCTGGCGGTGCAGGCCTGCGGTGACGCGCACGTCGGAAACTTCGGCCTGTTCGGCTCGGCCGAGCGACGGCTGATATTCGATATCAACGATTTTGACGAAACGCAGCCTGGCCCGTGGGAGTGGGACGTCAAGCGACTCGCCGCCAGTCTGGAGATCTCGGCTCGGGACAATGGCATCAAGCCCAAGCAGCGCACTGCCATGGTGCGGGCTGCCGCCTGCCGCTACCGGACCACCATGGCGATGTTCGCCGGCGAGCCCAACCTGTCGGTCTGGTACGCCAGCGCCGACATCGCCGAGATGCGGCGCAGGCTGACGCCGCGACTCAGCGGTCGCCAGCGCACCTCGGTGGACAAGGGGCTAGCCAAGGCTCACACCAAGGACAGCATGCAGGCGCTGGACAAACTGACCAGGATCGTCAATGGTCGGCCGAAGATTGTGGCCGATCCGCCGCTGGTGATCCCGCTGGCCAGTTTGCTGCCCAAGGAGGTCGATCGGAGCGGGCTCGAAGCTCAGCTGATCGGGCTGGTGGAGAAGTACCGCCGTACGCTGCCGGGCGACCGTCGCTACCTGCTCGACCAGTACCAGTTCAGCCATGCCGACATCGCCCGCAAGGTCGTGGGCGTCGGCAGCGTCGGCACCCGCTGCTGGATAATGCTGGCACTCGGCAAGGACTCGGCCGACCCGCTCTTCCTTCAGATCAAGGAGGCAGGCCCGGCGGTGCTCAGTCACTTCGCTGGTGCCAGCAAGTTCGAAAATCAAGGTCAGCGCGTGGTCGAAGGCCAGCGGCTGATGCAAGCCTCCAGCGACATCTTCCTTGGCTGGCTGCGGATCGATCCGGCACCTGATGGGGTGACGAGAGACTTTTACCTACGTCAACTGAGGGACTGGAAGTTTCTCGTTCGACACCCAGTCGATGGCACCGAGTGGGTTGTCCGACTACGGCGAAGTGTGCGCGTGGACACTGGCCCGAGCGCACGCACGCTCAGGTGACCGCATCGCTATCTCGTCCTACCTGGGCAACTCCGACGCCTTCGATAAGGCGATCAGCGAGTTCGCCAGCGTCTACGCTGACGCGAACGAGCGCGACTACGCAGCACTAAACGAAGCCGCGACATCTGGCCGGATCCTCGCCCAGCGTGGTGTCTGAGCGATGCCGTCGCAAGCGGCGCTCTCATGAGGCGGCGCTGTCGTGAGGCGGCGCTGTCGTGAGCGCTAGCGCACTCAGTGGCGCGCTAAGCAGCCGTTGGTGGCCGTGCGGCAGGCAACCGCACGGCCCCAAGGCGATTTGATCTAGAGCGGGCGGACCTGCTCGGCCTGCGGGCCCTTCTGACCCTGACCTGCGGTGAACTCGACCCGCTGGTTCTCCTCCAGGCTGCGGAAACCATCGGTGAGGATGGCGGTGTGATGTACGAACACATCGGCACTGCCGTCGTCGGGTGCGATGAACCCGTAACCCTTGCTTGAGTTGAACCACTTCACGGTGCCCTGAGGCATGTACTTCTCCTATATGAGCGATCTTCGGGACCCAAGACATGGCTCCCGGGCTGTGCGACCGCCTGCCCAATCCGGAAAGCTCGCTTTCGGCTGTCCAGGACGCCCGCTGTCTAGTTCTCGCAGGCGCTGTGACACGTGCACGAAACTTCGACTACAACCAAGACCATCTAACACCATGGCCGGGCATCAATGTTCCATGACGGCGAGTAACCACGCGACGGATTAGCCAAGTCGTTCGGTATACCGGGCATCAACCCGGTAAGGAAGGTCGATGTCACCCTCTGCGCCGTAGTGCACATGGAAGAACGTCGCCTCGGTCCACGGCGACCAGATGCCGGCTGACGGCATCGGCCATTGCTGGTCGGCCCACTCGATGCCGCGCTGGTGCGCGTTCCAGATCAGTCCCAGGAATCCGCCGGGCCGGACCACCCTGGCGACTTCGGTCATCGCCCGCCTCGCGTCGAACCAGTGGAAGACGGCAGTCCCCACGACAGTGTCGACGGACTGGTCAGCTAACGGAAGCGCTTCAGCGGTCCCGGCCAGCACCGGAACTCCAGGCAGCCGAGCGCTCAGCCGGTCCCGCATCGCGGCCACCGGCTCGACCGCGATCACGTCCGCGCCAGTCGCGGCGATCAGTGTGGTCAACGCGCCGGTCCCGGCGGCCAGGTCGAGCACTTGCCGGCCAGGCTTGATCCCCAGGTTGTTGACCAGCCAGGCGATCGCGTCCGGTGGATAGGAAGGCCCGTCCCATTCTCGCGTTTCGGTCGCGACCCCGAAGCCGCGCCTCGCCATCTCCCGCACCTCACTCACGTGACCGCTCCGATCTATGCGTCAGCTGTCCGCTATCGCCTGCTGCTTCCCTGAAAGTCACCTGTCATTCGCTGCTCACGCTCAGGCTAGGGGCTCAGCTCACGCCCGGTGCGATGATCGCGTCGAAACCAGTACGGACCCGATCAGCTCCTGACCAGTCGAGCGAACCGGTCAGTGGCCGACGCCACAGCCAGCAGTCCAAGTCGGCGGCGGTGCCGCGAACGACAGCGGCTGCTCCTTGGCCGTCGCTCGTGACGTGGATGCCGGCCTGGTCGTAGACCTGCTCATCGTCAGGGTCGGTACCGGTGAATCGCCCGAGAGCCACGAGCCAGGAGTCCTCGGTATCGGTGGCATCGATTAGCAGCGTTCCTTCGGCGTCCGGGACGAAGGAACCCCACGGCGGCAGGTCACCGCCATGCATGACCCGAAGCGCTTCATCCACGCCGTCGGCGCTGAGCTGAGGATCCATCGCAGTCCGATGGCCAGTGGTGAGCTCGGCATCGATGCGATGGATCAGCGCCTCGTGCGCCTGACGGCGCCGGACGAAGCCAACGGTCTTGTCGTCGGCCCAGGTCCATACCGCTGTCTCCGGCGGCGTGGCGGCGAGCACGGTCCCCAGTTCGGCGCTGGCGTCGCGGTAGAACTCGATCAGTCCAGCCCAGGTCGCCGGCCGGGGCGGTTTACGCTGCTGCGCGGTCGCGCCGTCGACCCGATCCCTGACGATCGTGCCCCAGAACCATTGCACCTCGCCGAGATGCCAAAACAGATCGTCGGCGCTCCAGTCGGGACAAGTAGGCACTCGCGCTGTCGGCACCGCCCCGGCCAGGGCAGCAGCGAACCTGGCCGATTCGGCGGCGAGGTGAGTGAGATAGTCAAGACCAGGCGGCGTCATGATCACGTTCCCCTGCGCGCGGAAGACCTAAGTGGACAGTCAAGACGTGGGCGCTCCAGGCTCAGCGGCGGGAGCGATCCGGATCGAGCCTATGACGGTTCCACGCCGCAACCGAGTGACGCGCTAACCGATCCGCCGGTCCCGCCCCGGCTCGTCCCGGCCCCGGATCCCGCCCCGGCTCGTCCCGGCCCCGGCTCGTCCCGGCCCCGGCTCGTCCCGGCCCCGGCTCGTCCCGGCCCCGGCTCGTCCCGGCCCCGGCTCGTCCCGGCCCCGGCTCGTCCCGGCCCCGGCTCGTCCCGGCCCCGGCTCGTCCCGGCCCCGGCTCGTCCCGGCCCCGGCTCGTCCCGGCCCCGGCTCGTCCCGGCCCCGGATCCGCCCCGGCTCGTCCCGGCCCGGGCTCGTCCCGGCCCGGCTGGCGTTCCCACCTTGGCGCAAACCGACACCGACTCCCAGCCAAGCCGCCCCCGGCGGGCCAAGCCGTGCCCCGGACCTGGTCTCGTCCCCGCTCCGCTCCAGCCAAGCTGCCCGCAACGCTAGCCAGTTGGTCGACGCTGGTCGTGTCGGAGTGTTTTCGTTGGCTTGCCGGTGAGTTGCCGCCTGACGGAGGCTTCTCCGCGTATAGCGCGGTCTAGTTACCGCCAGGCGGCAACCCTCCGCCAGAACGCCGGTATCCCTCCGCCACGACCGCCGCAACACTCCGTAAAGCGGTAACTCTCCGAGCAGGCGCGGGAACTGTCCACCAGAAACCCGGCAAGGCTCCGCCAAGCCGGGTCACCCCCTTCGACCGACACGAAAAGGCTCCACCTCACCCAGATAAGCCTCAGCTACGGCGGGCTGAATCGCCTAACTCGGAGAGTTTGCCGAAACTGCTGGCCATGCTCCGGTTGCCGGTGACCGGCACCCGCACCCCTGGTCTGGGTCGGCCTCACCCCCCGATCCCTGGTCGGCTCACCCAGGCCCGCCCTGGAGCGGCCCCGCTCTGGACTGGTCCCCGCCCAGCCCGGTCCCGCCCCGGGCCGGGCCGGGCCGGTGGCCAGTGAATCCCTGTCCAACTTGTTACCCAGCTTCACTCGCACCAATAGCTTTGCTATGCAAAGTTATTGGTATGACACAGGAAGGGCATGATGAGACCACGGGCAGCGATTCCCCTGGCGGGTCGCCCGGCCCGATCGGAGCGACGCCCAGTTCGGGCGGTATGCCAAGTGTGGACGGTGCGCCCAGTTCGGGCGGTGCGCCTGGGTCCGGCGGTGGGCCTGGGGCCGGCGGTGCGCCCAGTTCGGGCAGTGCGCCTGGGGCCGGCGGTGGGCCTGGGGCCGGCGGTGGGCCTGAGGTCGGCGGTGCGCCCAGTTCGGGTGGTGCGCCTGGGCCGGCGGTGCGCCTGGAGCTGGGGGTGGGCCTGGGGCCGGCGGTGAGTTCGCTGGCGGGGGGCCTGAGGTGAGTGATCGATCCGGGCCCAATAGTCCAGCCCAGGCGGCTGACCTGCTTCAGGACGTACGCAAGCTGCGCGCGGACGCCAGGTCGGCGCGGCACGCGTACTGGTTTCCGCTGGTGCTGTTCGGGTTGCTGACGGTGGCGGCGATGCCGTTTTACCTGCTGCCGACGATCCCAACTGGCTGGAGGGTCGAGATCTTCAGGCACGGGGCGCCCGTTTTGCCGCTGCTTGGCGGTGGCTCGTTCTCGGCCCAGCCGGGCTTGCAGTACTACTGGCTGGCGGCGCTGGTCGGCGGGCTGCTGTTGACCTTGCTCTGGTATCGGCAGCACGCTCACCGGGTTGGCCTACGCACCCCGGCCCGGCCCTATGTCATCACCTTTGTCGTCTTGTTGGTGGTGTCGGTCGTGCTGCCGCTGGTCGCCATGACTGGCGGGGTGACACCGCTGCAACTGCTACTCCCCGGTGATCTGACCGTTCGCGGTACCTTTCCTTTCCTGATCATCGCGGCGGGCTTGTGGGCGCTGGCCTGGGCCGAGCGGAGCCGGGCGCTGACGATCATCGCCGCGATCTACACCGGGGTCGCGCTGCTGGCCAGCCTCTACGACTTGGAAAACGTGCTGTTCCGGCTCGGCTGGGCTCCGACCGGAGATCAGTGGCGTTTCACCAGCCTGCCTGACGTGGCGCTGCCTGCGCTTGTCCTGCTCGTCGCTGGCGTGGCCTCGTTCCTGGTGCAGCGCCGCCAGCGGAGGGCGGCATGAGCTCGGCCGAACCTGCGGCGGAGGTCACTGAGCCGTCGGACGAAGGTCGGCATCCGACCACCGGACTCGATGAGACCGTGCATCAGCGGCACCGGCTTGGCATTTTGACTATCACCGCCGAGGCGAAGAGCGCCGACTTCGGCTACTTGCGCGACGCACTCGGATTGACTCCTGGCAACTTGTCCAGGCACCTGACTGTGCTGGAAGAGGCTGGCCTGATCCAGGTCAGCAAAGGCTACGAAGGCCGCAGGCCGCGCACCTGGGTGCAGATCACCGGTGCGGGCAGGTCGGCGCTAGCAGCCGAACTGGCCGCACTGACCAAGCTGGTCCGTCGCCACGCGGTCGAGCCCGAGTAGCTGAAGCCGTCCACGCCCCGGCCCGATCCCGGCGTGGGCCAAGATAGGGCTCCACCAGGACCCGACCCCGGGCCTGGCTACGACACCACCGCTGGCTGTTGCGGGTCGAAGCAGGTGAGCCCGTGCTTCCTGGCCAGCGCCAGCAATACCGGTGCTACCGCCCTTGCCTGTGCCCAGGAGATAGTCGCGACCAGGAATTCCGGGCTGGCGTAAAGCGGCGACGTCCATGGCGAGCTTTCCAGGTTGTCCGCGCTGAGGTCAGGGAACTGGCTGGTCACCTCGGCGGTGAAGGCGGCAACGGCCGGGTGCGCGGAGGTGGCTCCCGGCACCTCGTTGAGTATGGCCTGGTAGATCTCCAGCGCCCGGGTGCCATCCACCGGCTCCGCCGAGTACCAGAAGGCCAGGTCGAAGCTCATCGCCGTGCTCCCGCGAGTCGGTGATCGGGACGCGGCAGCGTACCACGGTGCGATGCCATCACCCGTCACCGCCGCCGAGGAAGCTTGACCAGAAATCCTCGATCTCCGCTGGGCTCACCTCGACTGGCGGGTCCTTCGGTATCCAGACATTCAGGACGCCTTCGAGGGTATATCCGCTGGTCGTCACGGCTGTGTTGCCCGGTGTACTGAGCCAGGCGTCGAAGGCTCGCTGAGCGGGAGTGAGTCCGGCCGTCGCGCCCTTTACTTCGATTCCGTACCAGCCGTCTGGGGTCAGGACCAGGCCGTCATACTTGCGCAGCGGGAAGCCAGGGACGTTTACTCCAGTCTCCTGGCGCACCACCGTCGCGCCGTCGGCCTCAAGCTGATCCCAGGCGTTCTCCTCGGTAGTCGTGCCTGGCTGCACTCCGGTGGTGCCAGCGAAGTGCCCATTGGCGTCGCGAATCGAGCCATCAGGATGGCGGAAGGTGCCGTTGCCGAGATCGATCGGGCAGGTCGGGTCGGTGTTGTGCACCAGCACCCAGGTCGAGCCCGCCAGCACATAGAAGGTATGCAGTGATCGGACGGTGAGGTCCCACATCCAGCCCGTCGACCTGGCTGGTGCGCGCCCGCCGTCAGCCGTGACCACTTGGCCCGCTCGGGTTCGCAGCCGGTCGCCATACCGCAGCGACTTGGCGTGCACCCAGCGGTTTGCCGTGCGGTCCCAGAAGGCGTGGTTGGCGGTGGTGGTGATGGTGGCTACGCCGGCGTCACTGCGTACCGACAGGCGGTAGACGTCGGTGTCAAAGTGCAGCAGGACGGCGATGACTGGCTCGGCCTGGCTCAGGCCCGTGCGCGGATTGGCGGCCAGCACCTTCTGGCCGGGCCTGAGCTGGCTGATCAGCACGGTGCGGCCGGTCGCGAGCAGCACCTTCGTGCCGGGCGAGAAGCTCTCACCGCCGCATTCCACGGCCGACTCGTCCGCACCCGACGGCTGCTCATCGCCCGCTCCGGAGTCCGGAGCCGCGGACTGATCGGTTGGCGGCGAGTCGTCCGACGGCGAGCTGTCGCCGGCCGACGGGTTGTCGGCCGTGGACGCGTCGTCCAGCGCCGACGAGGCGTCGTCAGCAGCACCGTCAGCGGCACCGTCGAGCGCGCTGTCGGCCGCGTCCGCTGCCGCGTCGGCCGCGTCGTCCACGAGGGCAGGACCGAGGCGGGAGGCCACAGCGTCGACGACCGGTCCGAGCAGTTCGCTGCCAAGTGAGCCGAGGAAGCCAGAGGCGGCGCCAACGGCTGCGCCTTGCAGCGCGGTACTGGCCAGCGCGCCCAGGCTCCACTTGCTCGGCGGGGTGTTGACCGCGTAGGTCACGGCATTGCCGACCGCGCCGGCCAGGGCGCTGCAGCCAACCGCTCCTGGCAGTGAGGCGGTACCGGCCGTCAGCGCGGTCACCGCCGCTTCGCAGCCCATGAACACGAGGGTGCTGGCAGCGAATGAGGCGATCGCCGCAGCGTGATTCTGGACGAACTGAGTGGCCGTGCTGACCGCGTATTTCACCGCGTGCGCCGTGGCAGTTACCACCTTGCTCACGGTGGTCGTGACGGCATGCGTGACGTTGTTATAGGTGGTGACGATCGTGTTCTTGACGCTGTTGAACGCGTCGGAGACTTTCTGAGCCACTGTCGTGATGGTGTGGACGGTGTTGATCGCCAAATTCAGCAGGGCCGTGCTGGCCTTGGCCATGTAGTTACCGAAGCTGGTGGCCAGATTGCTGACGCCGACGGCCACATTGCTCGCCGCGGTCGCTACGGTCGTGACGGCGCTGGTGACCGCGTGCGTGACCGTGCTCACCCCGCTGGAGATCGCAGCCCCCAGGCATCCGAAGAAGCCGCCGCAGGTACCAAGCGGGTCGGTGGTCGTCAGCGGGTTGTCGTTGCCGTAGTCGAAGGTGTTGGCGGCGATCGAGTACGGGATGGGGCTGTTGCTGGCGGTATCGCGATTCAGGAACTGACCGGTCGCCGGGTTGTACCAGCGGGCCCCCATCTTGACGTCCGAGCTGACCGGGTCGGTCCAGCCGGACTGGTAGCCGAGGTCGCCGAGCAGGCCGGCGCTCGCGCTGACGTTGCCGAACGGGTCGTAGCTGGCTGACCCGGCCAAGGTGGTACCGGCCTGACTGAACTCACCGACCACGTCGCTGTGCTGATCGGTCATCGCGAGCACGGACTGGCTCGGCTGGCCGCCTGGCGTAAGGCCAGCTGCCACGGCGATCAGCCCGCCAGACGGATCGCGCGAGTAGTCGTAGCTGCCGTCTGAGGTGACGTCGTTGCTGGTGCCCGAGTAGCTGAACGCGGCACCCTGATCGCTGAGCAGTCGGCCAAGCGCGTCGTAACTGAACTGCGTCGAACCTTGCGTGACGAGCTCGCCAAAGGCGTCGAAGGTGGAGTTGGTCGTGCCGCTCGCGGTGCTAACCGACGCCAGCGTGCCGCGCGGGGTGTAGGCGTAGGTCGATCCACCGCCGGAGATCAGCTCGTCCCTGGCGTCGTAGCTGTAGGTCTGGGAGCCGACTTGGGTGCGGTTGCCGTCCGCGTCGTAGCCATAGCTGACCGTCGTGCTGCCGTTGTTCCAGGAAGTCAGCCGGTTGGCCTGGTCATAGGTGTAGGTATTGGCCGCTGAGCCGGTGAAGCCGGTCGTGGTCTTCGAGGTTTCGTTGCCATCGGCGTCGTAGCCGTAGCTGATTGATGCCTCAGTGCCGCCGCCTGGCGCGGTCAGCGTGTCCGAGGTGAGCTCGTGCAGGCTGTTATAGCCGAACGACTGGACCGCGCCGCCGCTTCCGTAGCTGATCGAGGAGAGCTGTGACTCCGGGTTGTAGCTGTAGCTGAGCGCGGTGCCGGTGGCCGGATCGGTCAGACTAGCAAGGCGGCCGTCCCGGTCGTAGCCGTAGCTGGTGAGCCCGAGCGGGCTGGTCTGCGACGTCAGGTCGCCGTCGGCGTTGTAGCCGAACGACGATGACCCGGACGGTCCCGAAGCCGAGAGCAGCAGGCCCCGGTCGTCATAGCTGAAGGTGTCGGTGCCGCTTGCGGTGCTGGCCGAGGTGAGGTTGCCGGCCGCGTCGTAACCGAAGGTGCGGGTGGCGGTCGGCGCCTCCGCGCCGGTTCCAGCCTGGCTGGTCAGATTGCCGAGGGCGTCGTAGGTCGCGCTGACCGAGACGCCGCCAGGCGAGGTCACTTGCACGGGCTCGCCGTCGGCGTTGTAGCTCGTGGTGAATGTGCGGTCAGGCAGGCCAGGATTGGCGGCTGTGGCCGGGACGATCATCGACTCCGGCAGGTTCCAGCTGTTGTAGGTGTAAATGGTCGCGTTGCCGTCACCGTCGGTGTAGCGAGTCAGGTTGCCGGCCGGGTCGTAGCCGAATGAAGTAGTGATCGCTGAGGTGGCACTGACTGGCTGCACTTCGGACGTGGGCAACCCGAGCGCGTCGTAGCCGTAGCTGGTCGTATCGCCAAGCGGGTCGGTTGCCGAGGTGAGGTCACCATCGCCGTCAAAGGTGCCTGAGGTCTGCTTGAGCACCGTGCCTGCCGCGGTTTCGTCGGCGGTGCCGATTTGATTGCCAGCCTCGTCGTAGCTGACGTGCGCGCTTGACCCGTCGGGCAAGGTGGTGACGACCTGGCGGCCGAGCGCGTCATAGCTGTAGCTGGTGACGTTGCCGGCCCCGTCGATGACCGAGGTGACCTCGCCAGCGACGTCGTAGCCGTAGCTGGTCGTGACACCGGCCGGGGTGGTCGTCGCGGAGAGGAATCCGGCCGGGTCGGAGTAGGCGTTGGTGGTGATGTCGGCCGTCAGCGTGGGCTGGCGCACGAGCTGGGTGCTGGTCAGGGTGCGGCCGAGGAAGTCGTAGGTGGCCTGCGTCTGCGCGCCGATCGGGTTGGTGCTTGACAGCTTCTCGCCGTCGGTGTCGTAGCTGTAGTGGGTGACGCCACCTCCGGGCTGCGTCACGGTCGTGAGGTCGCCCAGCTGGTCGTAGCTGTAGGAAGTGACCTGGCCAAGCTGATCGGCGGACGAGATCAGCTGACCGATCGAGTTGTAGCCGCTCGTCGCGGTCGCGATGATCGGTGCGCCGCCGCCTGGCGGGGTGTAGGCAGGTGAGATCGTGGCGACCGCACGGCCGTCGGCGTCGTAGTTGGTCGTGGTGATATTGCCGTCCGGGTCCTCGGTGCTGACTTGCTCACCGAAGGTGTCGTAGCCGTAGCTGGTCACCGGATGGAGCGTGACCGGCGCGCCGCCGTCGACCTCGGTGCTGATGGCCGGCGCGCTGGTCTGCGCTAGCTTGCCAGCCTGGTCGTAGCTGTAATTGGTGGTGTTGCCGTCCGGATCGGTCATCGACGTCGGTAGGTCACGCTGGTCAAGCGTCCAGGTCGTGGTAAGCGGCTTGGCGTCGAGCGCGCCGCCGGTCCGGCCGTCGGCGTACAGCGTCGCGACGTCGGCGGCCGACAGCGCCCGCTGGTAGAGCTGCACGTCGGCGACCTGGCCGTCGAAGATCTGGGATTGGGTGCCAGCGGTCTGCAGGCCGCCGATGCCGACCGGGCCGCTGCCGTTGAATGGCGTCGGGTTGGTGCCGCTGGCGGCCAGCGTCCCGTTGACGTACAGGCTCATCGCGCCGGTGCTCGCATTGAACACGCCGACCAGGTGCGTCCAGGCGTTCAACGGCGGCTTGGTGGTCAGGTGGGCCGAGTAGTAGCTGTGGCTGGCGCTGTCGGCACTGGCCGAGGTGAATGACCAGCCGCCGTTGCCGCCCGAATACTGCAGCTCGAAGGCGCCGGCGTTGCTGCCGCCTTGGGAGACCGCGTCGTAGCCCTGACTTGTGCTCTCGGCGGCCAGGTTCACCCAGGCCGAGACCGAGTAGGACTGGCTGGTATTCAGTGCGGGGTCGGCCGTGGTCAGCATTCCGCTCGTGCCGTTGAAGCTAGCCGCGCCGGTGGCCCAGGTCGCGCCCGCCGAGGCAAACGCGGTATTGCCGGCACCTGAGGTATCAGCGGCGTAAGTCGGCGAGTAGTTGCTGGTAGCAGCGGATCCGTCGGTGAGCGGCCACCAGCCGACCGGATGCCCGGCCGAGTCGTCGTGCACCGTCCTTGACGTCATCGCGCCGAGTGCGTTGTAGGTCTCGTCGGTGTCGGCCGCGATCGCGCCGCCGCTGCTGACCGTCGTGTTGAGCACAAAATCGTCCGGGCTGAAGCTGTAGCTGGTGGTGCGGTCGAGCCCGGCTGGGTCGAGCGTGCTTGCGGTGGTGCGGTCGGCCGCGTCGACCGTGTAGTCGGTCGTGGCTGTGCCGTTGTCGGTGACCCTGGCAATCAGGTTGCCCGCCGCGTCATAGCTGTTGGACTGCTCGGTATAGGACTGTCCGGTGGCCGGGTTCGCCTTAGTCACCGTGGCGACGAGACCGTTGTCGGTGTAGGTGTAGACGGTCTGGCGGCCCATCGAGTCAGTCAGCGATGCCAGCCGGCCGTCCGGGTCGTAGGCGCGAGACTGCTCCACCAGGTTGACCGGTGCGGACGGATTGGCCGGATCGCCGGTGTAGCCGGCCAGCGTCACGGTGAGCAGTTGACCGTCAGCGTCGTAGCCGTAGTCGGTGGTGTTGCCAGCCGCGTCGGTCTGCGAGACCTGGTTGCCGTAGGCGTCGTAGCTGAAGGTGGTGACATTGCCGAGGGCGTCGGTCTTGGACGCCAACTCGTCGTCGCTGTTGTAGCTGTAGCCGGTTGTCCTGGCCGCGTCGCCGCCGCTGAGGTCGGACACGGTGACCGAGGTCAGGTTGCCGTCGACGTCGTAGGTGTTGGTGGTCAGTGGGCTATGCACGTCGCCGGTGACGCCGTCAGTGACGGGCGGGTCGGTCTCGGTCAGCACTTGCCCGGCGCCGTTGTAGGTGTAGGAGGTGGCGAGGCCGCTGGGGTAGCTGTTCGACACCACCGTCTTGGTGATCACCCGGCCAAGCTGGTCATAGCCGTACTTGGTGACTTCGCCGGCCGGGTCGGTGATCGCGGCGACATCGCCGTCGGAGTAGTAGCCGATTGTCTCGGTACCGCCGCCAGGCGTGGTGGTGGCCGCCAGCAGGCCAGCCGGGGTGTTGCCGCCGCCTACCGCGGCCGTCGTCGCCGTCGTGTACGTCATCGTGGTGGTGCGGCCGGCCGGGAAGCCAGGCACCGGCGGCGTCGTGGCTGAGGTCTGATTCCCGGCCGCGTTGTAGGTGTAGCTCGTCAGGTACCGGTTGTCAGTCGGCCCGCTTGACCGGCCATCGCGCATGGTCAAGATCAGGTCGTTGCGCGGATCCGAGGTCAGATTCGTGCTCGTGTCGTCCGGATAGTAGGTGTAGTACTCGGTCGAGCAGATGTTGGCGGCCTGATTTTGGCAGGTCGTCTGCGACACCATGTTGCCGCGCACGTCGTGCCCCGTGGTGATCACGTTTCCGGCCGGCTCGGTGGTCGTGAACAGGAAGCCTGAGGTGTCGTAGCCGTAGCTGGTCCGGTTGCCGAGCGCGTCGGTCTGGGCGATCAGCCGGTCGCCATCAAGCGGGTCGTAGCTATAGGTGAGCGGGTTGCCGCCAGGATCGGTGACGGTGATGGTCTGCGTCGGCGCTAGCCCGCTTGAGTTCTTCGCCGCCGCGTACTGGGCCAGCACCTGACCCTGGCTGAGCTGCGAGCGATAGAAAGCGACTTCGGCGATCGAGCCTGGGAAGTAGCCGAGCGTCTTGGTCGGCCCGGACGGCCAGGTCGACGACTCGCCAGCGCCGACGTAGACGAAGTTCGCTGACGAGGCGGCCAGCGTGATCGCGGCCGTGCCGACGAGCGCGCCGTCGAGGTACATCGTCTGCGAGCTAGCGCTGGCGGAAAGCACGACGTAGTGCCAGTTGCCGTCGTTGACGGTGCCAGCGGACGTGACGATGTGATTCGAGCCGGTGCTGGTCCAGAAGGTGCCGCGGAGCTTGCCGTCGGTGCCGACGTACAGCGCGGGCACCCACTGCCCGGTCGGCATTCCGGCCGAGGTCAGCGCGTTGCTCTCATAGTCATAGAGCACGCCGCCCGCCGTGCTGCCCTTCGGCATCATGAACCACAGCCCGATCGAGGCCGGGCTGGTGCTTGGCGCGTCCGCCGACGGCAGTTGCAGGTACGAGCTGGTGCCGTTGAACGCCGCCGCCGTCTCGTCGGAGAACGGTCCGCTTGTCCCGAGCGTGACGTTGTTAAAGCTGGCCGGCCCGCCGAGCACTTCGTCCGCGGCCTGAGCTGGAGTGCCAGCGTCACCAAGCCGCCAGTACCCGGCCGGGTTGGCGCCGAGCACGGCCGACCGGTACACCGCCGATGAGCCGGCCACGGTCGGCGTGCCGAGCGTCCAGGTGCCGCCGTGAGCGTCGGTGACCGCGGTCACCCGGTCGGTCACTGAGTTGTAGCTGATCTGCGCCTGGACGTTGCCGGACGGCGCGGTGATCTTGCTCAGCAGCCCCACCGAGGTGTGCCCGGTGTCGTAGAGCTGAGCGATGGTCGGGGCGGTCAGGTACTGGCTGTACAGCGCGACATCGGAGATGTCGCCAGTGAAGTAAGACGCGTATCCGGTATCGCCGCTCTGCTCGTGGTGCGACTCATCGGGCCAGTTGCCGCCGAAATAGCCGGCCCCGACGTACACGTTGGGCTGTCCGGAGACGCCGACCTGGATGGCCTGAGTCGCGACCAGGCTGCCGTCCAGATACAGCGATTCGGTATTCCCTGCCGCGGTCAGCACCGCGTAGTGCCAGTTGCCGTCGGCGACTGACGCCGTCGTCGACATGGCGCTTGAGCTGCCGTAAAGCTCACCCAGGAGCTTCCCGTCAGTGCCGACATATAGATTCGAAACGTAATTGCCCGGCGTACTGCCGGCCGACAGCGGATCCTTGGACGAGCCGAATAGGACTTCGTTGTCTGTGCTGGTCTTGAACCACAGCGCGATGCTCAGGTAGCTGCCGCTCAGGTAGCTGGCGTTGCTGGTCAGGCTGGTCGGCAGTTGCAGGTAGGAAGATGTGCCGTTAAAATACGCGGCGGTGGCGGCTGAGCCGGGCAGCGGTCCTGGCTGGCCCAGGGTCACGTTCGAGTAGCTGGCGTTGTAGAGGCCCTCGTTGGCCAGCACCGAGTCGACGGCAGTACCGCCGGATGCCTCACCTAGCCGCCAGTAGGCAGCCGGCCCGGCATCGAGGACGGCGGTGGAGAAATGCGAGCCGGTGGTGTAGCTGTAGCCGGTGCACTGGGACGGTGAGGTGGGCGGGCACACCGAGGTCAGCTCGTCGCCGGTGTAGCCGTAAGTCCAGGTCAGGGCGGTGGAAGGCTGGCCGGACGTGGCCGGATCGGTGCTCACGCTGGCGACGTGCGGGTACTGACCGCCGACTGGCGTTGACCAGGTGAAGTGCAGCGAGCGTCCGGACACCTGCGAGGTCACCGTGGTGAGCTGGCCCGAGGCGTAGCTGAACGTCTCGGCGTGCCCGTTGTAGTCGGCGATCGATGAGATGTCGAAGACGTTGGACGATGGCCCAAGCTGCGCGAACGTATAGGTCGTGTCGCTCTTGTCGGTCAGGGTGTAGCCGCCGTGGCTGGGCAACGCGGTCAGCGTCGCGTAGCGGCCGAGTGGCGCGGAGAAGGTGCCGTTGTTATCGCCGAAGCCAACTTCTGAGCCGTCCGGATAGGTGATCACGACGCTGGTGATGCCGCCGCTGGCATTGTCGACCTCGGTGGCCTTCATGTCGTACAAGCTGGACCAGCCAGCGCCGAACGCGCCAGAGATCCTCGGGTCAAGGCTGTTGTAGTCGCGCACCACCGATAGCGAGGGGCCGGCGGTCTGCACGCTGGCGTCGGTCGCTGACGTGGTGTAGTTCCCGACTGACTGGTCAAAGCCGTGCCCGTCGGAATTCTGCGCCAGCGCCCCGGTGATCAACGGCTGCGGCACTTGCGTGGTGAAGTAGCTCGGGTTTTGCGCGGAGGAGTCGGTGTAGCCGTCGTACGCCTGGACGGTCCAGTAATAGGTCTGCGCCCAGGAGAGCTTGCCGGTCGGCACGACCCAGTCGCCAGCGGCGATATTGCCGGAGGTGGCGACCTGCGTCCCGGCCGTGGTGTAGACGGTGAAGTCGTACTTGATCGCGCTGGCCGGCCAGTTGTCAGGGTCACTGCCTGAGGCGATCAGCTCGGGGGTGAGCGTGGGTGACTGATAATTGTCCGGCGGGTACTGCGAGTTGATCTGCGGCGGCACATCCGGGGTGTAGGTCAGGGCCAGGTAGGGCGGGTTCGAGGTGTTGTCCGAGTCGAACCGCTTCCAGGACAGGTCTCCGGTGGTGGCGGCGTAGACGGCAAGGCCATCGTCCGCGCCGCCGGTAGTCCATGAGTTGAACGTGCCGGTGGACAGGGTCACCGCCATCCAGCTGCCGATCGTCGTGTTGCCGCTGGTGTTCGTGGTACAGGACGACGTGGCCGGGGTGATTGTGGCCGAGCCAATCGAGCTTCCGTAGGACGGGCCAGGATAGGTCTTGCTGCCGGTCACCGACCACGACTGGGTTACCGGTGCCACGTAGAAAGGCTCAGCCGTGCAAGTTGAGGCCCAGTAGTCGAACAGGTGCAGCGAGGCCGCCGAAATGTGCTGGCCGGCCAGCGACGAGCCGAGGCCAGAGAAGGCCAGGAACGAGTTGCCAATCTGGCCGCCGTTATCCCAGGTGCCGACTTCTAGGTCGTCCCAGTCCGAGTAGTCGCCAGGGGCGCCGTACTGGGTGTAGGTGGTGCCTGAGGCCTGGAAGTTCGGGTCCACGACCACCGGGTACACCCGGTGCGGGCTATCCAGCCAGGCGGGGTCGGCGGTCATCTGGATGGCTTGCTGGCCGTGGTAGCTGATCAGCTGGTAGGTCACCGCGGTCGAGGTGGCATGGTTACCTGACCGGTTGGCGAAGCTGGCGTCCTGCATGTAGGCGGCCGGGATCATGGCGACGACCTGGCCGGCGGCGTTGGTCAGGTTGACGCCGCCGTTCTCGCCCAGGCTGGCCACCAGGCCGGTCAGCTTCAGCGGGAAGACCCAGGAGTTCGGCGCTCGGGGCGACCGCAGGATCAGCGACTCATCCAGGCCACTCGCGACCGTAGTCAGCCGCAGGTCGGTGTACGGCAGCACCGAGCGGTAGGTGGCGGCGGAATTGGACACCTTCGCCGGTACTGAGGCCGCGCCGGCCAGCGCGTAGGAGATCCGCTCGTCCTGGCTGTAGTCGACGGAGACCAGGGTGCCGCTGGCGGCGTCAGGCGCCAGGCTGATCGCCATCGAATTGGCGGCTTCGGCGAGCCGTCCCGACGCCGTCTTGGCCAAGGCGGTGGTGATGGGGTGCCAGGTGCCGTTCGGCGTTCGGTAGTTCGTTGGCTGGCTGTAGACCAGCCTGGTATAGCTGCCGTCGGCGTTCAGGTACAGCGTGGAAGTGGCAGTCGCGCGGGACATGACTGGCCTGCTCGTCGCCGGGTTGAAGCTGTGCGAGCCAGTTCCGATATTGGGTCCAGTGGTGGTGACCCGTCGCTGCGGTGCATGCAGCTTGAACGGCGGGAGTTGGCCCTTGCCCCGGCCGCGCGGTCGCCCGTGGCCGCCCTTGGCTCTAGTCGCCGACGCCGGTACGTGGTGCGGTAGGCCGCGAGCCGAGCCGGTTTGCTGGGTGGGCACCCGCACTGTCGGGGTGCTGCGGGTGAGCCAGTCCCAGACGCCCGACACCGAGAAGCTGGCGCGGCTGGACGTCGCGGCCATGGCTGGCGTCACCGTCATCGCGAGGGTGACCGACAGCGCCGTGCCGATCACGATGACGCGGCTGGCTCGTCTCGCGCCAGAAGCTTTGCGGCTGGTCGGCATGCTGGCCCCTGTCATCGTCGGGTGGGCGGAAGCGGAACGGCGCGGACGCCGGAATCGGCTAGTCATGCAGCGCCGCGCTGACGGCGGCCTGGACGGCGACGTGCACCTGGGCCACCGGTGCCGGAGCGACCCTGGTGATGGCCGTGCCAGTGGTGCTAGCGGCGACCACGATGAAACGAACCTGGCCGAATCTGGCCGCAGCGGAGCTGGCCGCCGCCACCTGAGCTGGCCCGACAGCGACGATCACCCCGCACTGGCGTTGCACCAGGCTGGCCAGGTACGGCCGGGCGTTCTTGGGCGTCGCCGGGGCGGGCACTGGCAGGTAGGACACCAGTGCGCTGGTGGCGTCCGACGCACTTCGCAGTCCAGCCCAGGCGGCGGCCGCGAGCGGGTCAGCCAGGCCAGTTGAGCCGGTCAGCAGGCAGGCCCTGGCGTCGTCGTCGTAGTGCCTGACCCGATCGGCGCCAGGGACAGCGGGTCCTGATGGCCACGCCAGCCAGACCGCGCCGACGGCGATCAGCGCGACGCAGGCGGTCGCGGCGAAGTACGACAATAGGCACCGGGGCGGTCGCATGAAATGGCCTCCTACGTGGGCATCTCCCTCGGAAAGATGGTGCGGCCAATGCGGTGCGGAAGATAAGATCACCGACCAAAGCCGGACCAAATGCGGACCACGCCCAAAGGCAAAGAAACTGAACATCGCCCATGCGAGCGACGGACAGACCCGAGTCGGCTAGCGAGACTCTCGGTGCGGCATTGCGCGCGCTGCGCATACGCCACGGGTATTCGCAGCGCGACCTGCTGCGGCCATTGCACCTCGGGTCGCACAGCGCGATCGTCGACTACGAAGCCTGCCTGCGAGTACCGCCAGACTCCGTTCTCGCTGGTTACGAGCGGTTGTTCGAGCTGGTCCCCGGCACCTTGGGCAAGCTGCGTGAGGTCGTGCTCGCGGAACGGGCGGCGGCGGACGCTAGGGCGCGCCGAAGCGGACTCGCCGCTGGCCTCGCTACCCAGTCGGTAGCGAGCCGCCCGAGGCAACTGCCGGCCGCGCCGCAGAGCTTTACCGGGCGTGCCGCTGAGTTGGCGCAGCTTGACCGGCTGTTGCGGGACCGGCACACCAGCACCCCGGTGGTGATCAGCGCGGTCAGCGGGATGGGTGGCATCGGCAAGACCGCGCTGGCCGTGCACTGGGCCTACCAGGCTCGGGAAAACTTCCCCGATGGCGAGCTTTACCTTGACATGCAGGGCTACCACCCGTCCGGCCGGCCGGTACCGCCAGAGATCGCGATCAGCCAGTTTCTGGTCGCGCTCGGCGTGGCCGCCGATCAGCTGCCGGTCACGTTGAGCGAGCAGGCCGCGTTGTTCCGCACCTTGATGGCGGATCGGCAGATGCTGGTCCTGCTCGACAACGTCCGCGACGTCGAGCAGGTCAGGCCGCTGCTGCCAGGCTCGCCGTCCTGCCGGGTACTGATCACTAGCCGCTCCAAGCTGCCAGGACTCGCCGTCAGAGAGGGCGCTCAGCGAATCAGCCTGGACTGCCTGGATCTGCCCGATGCGGTGCGGCTGCTGCGCACCTTGATCGGGACGAGCGCCAGGGAGCAGCCGGGCGCCACCTCGGCCTTGGCCAACCTGTGCGGTCTGCATCCGCTGGCGTTGCGGATCGCGGCCGAGCGGGTGGTACTCGGCGACGGGCCGGTCGCTGACGCCGTGCTCGCCCTCAGCCAGGCCAGTGGCCGACTGGGCGAACTCGCCGTAGCCGACGACGAAGCAACGGCCATCCAGGCGGTGTTCACCTGGTCGTATGCCGCGCTGAGCAAGCCTGCCCAGCGGCTGTTCCGGCTGTTCGGCCTGCACGATGGTCCAGACCTTGGCACGACCGCGGTGGCGGCGCTGGCCGGGCGCGGCGAGTCCGAGTGTGCCGGGCTGCTGACGGTGCTAGCCGACGCGCACCTAGTCGAGGTGGCCGAGCCCGGCCGCTATCGGATGCACGACCTGCTGCGGTTGTTCGCCCAGGAGTGCGTGACCGAGCAGGACCCGCCGGCCGACCGGAGCGATGCCGCTCACCGGCTCGCTGCCTGGTATCTGGCCAGCGCCTGCGCGGCCCGCGAAGCGCTTGATCCGAACCTGCCGCCGCTGTCGCCGCCGACCGCCAACCTGCCGGTGCCGGCCTTGAGCTTCGAGTCCGAGCTGACCGCGATGACCTGGTGTGACCTGGAACGCGCCAATCTCACCGCCACCGCCTTGGCCGCGAACTCGAATGGCTTTCACGACATCGGCTGGAAGCTGCCCACCGCGCTGTTCCCCTACTACGACCGGCGGCGGACCTTCGGCGATTGGATCACGACCCATCGGTCGGCAATCTCCGCGGCTCAGCTGGCCGGCGACGGCGAGGCCGAAGGAAAGGTCAGGTGCAACCTCGGCAGCGCCTACCGGCCCATGCGCAGGTTCGACGAGGCGGCGGCGCAATATCAGCAGGCGCTGCGGCTCTTTCGTCTAGTTGGCTGGCGCCAAGGAGAGGGGAAGGCGCTCGGCAATCTGGCTACCACCGAAGCCGATCTTGGCAACTACGCGGGTGCGGTCCCGCTTGGTCTGGAAGCCCTCGCCATTTTCCGCGAACTCGACGATCACTACGGCATGGCCCTGTGCCTGGCCAATCTGGGCAACTCCTACTCGGCACTCGGTCGCCAGGATCGGGCGATCGAGGTATCGCGGGAAGCCATGGCCGAGTTCGAGTCGCTCGGCGACCTGCGCGGAGTGGCCCGTTGCATCGGCAATCTCGCCAATGTGCTCGGGCGGATGGGCAAGCACGACGAGGCCGTGCCTGTCTACGCTGACGCGATCCGCGCCTTTGGCGCGGTCGGGGACGCCCATGAGCAGGCCACCGGGCTGGCCGACATCGCCGAGTCGTATCTTGAGCTCGGCCAGCGCGAGCAGGCGAGGCGCAGCGTGGCGCAGGCGCTGGCCATCTTTACCGAACTTGGCGAGGACTGGCGGATCGCCGACCTGCGGGAACGCTTCCCTGACCTGCTGCCATGACCGGTTCGACGCGCACCTGGCCAAGGTTTAGGCCAGTAGGTTTAGGGCAGCGATAGTGGTCGCCCGCATACTTGGAGTGATCGCTACGAGGCGATCGCCCAAGGCCCGCACGGCATACGGAGGAACAGATGGGTAATGCGCCCCCGACTGGGGAGCATCAGGCGCCTGGTGCCAATGTCACCCAGCCGCTGATTCCGTCCCAGCGCCAAGGTGATGCGGTCGAGCCACCTCCCGGGCGCCGCGGTGGCATTGGCCGGGCCGTCCGCGGTGTCGCCTTGGCCGCCATCACCCTGGCCGCCGTGGCGGTGCTGGTCCTCGCCCTTTCAGCGGCATCGCTGTTGCCCAGGCTGCGCAATCCGTTCGCCGAGACCACCGTGAATCACACCGGCCCGGCGCTGCTCAAATCGATCACCGCGCTATCCAGGTACGAGGCCGCGAGCGGGTCCTTTCAGGTCGTCGTCGACCTGGCGAAGAAGAGTTCGTTCTTGCCCTCGTTCATCGAGGGTACCGACACGCTCTTCGTCGCGTCGGGATCAGATATCGCGTTCGTGAATTTCGGCGGGCTCAAGGGCAAGGCGATCAAGGTCTCCAAGCACCGCACCGCCGTGACGATCACGCTGCCGCCGGCCCGGCTCGCCGGCCGTGCTGAATGTCAAGCGGTCCTACGTGTTCTCCCAGTCGCAGGGCTTGCTGAACCGCGTCGGGAATTTCTTCTCTAGCAACCCGAACAACCAGCACCAGGTCTACGTGGTTGCCCAGGACAAGATCGCCTCGGCCGCCGCGCACAGCCCACTGCTCGCCGAAGCGCAAAAGAACACCGTCGGCATGCTCGACGGCCTCATGCACTCGCTCGGCTTCCAGCACGTGACCGTCCGCTTCAGCGCCACCTAGCCAAAGCCCGCCCCGGCCCCGCTCACCCTCCGGCCCGCCGCCCCGCTCACCCTCCGGCCCGCCGCCCCGCTCACCCTCCGGCCCGCCGCCCCGCTCACCCTCCGGCCCGCCGCCCCGCTCACCCTCCGGCCCGCCGCCCCGCTCACCCTCCGGCCCGCCCTCCGGCCGCCCGAGTGAACAGCAACGGGGGTCCCCCGTTGCCATCACAGCAGCAACGGGGGACCCCCGTTGTCGTTACCGCCCGCCACGACGACGATGAGGAACCACAATGGACAGCGACTACGCCGCTGCCATTGGAGGGTCCGATGCCTGAATACAAACTTGGTAAGAATCCAGCCCGTCACGACCCGAGAACGCTGCAGTACGCCAGGTATCGCACTGGCAACGCGACCCCGCCGCGGCGCGCGCACTGGGGGCACGACCTGCCTTACGCGGTGCTCGGCAACGACCAATATGGCGACTGCGTCGAGGCCGGCTACGCGCACTTGCTGCAGATCTGGGACGACCGGACTGGGCACGACTTCGCGCCGACCGAGCAGGACGCGCTTGGCGCCTATACCGCGATCACCGGGTTTAACCGCAACGACCCGAGCACGGACAAGGGCACCAATGTCCTAGACGCCGTCAAGTACTGGAAGTCGACCGGCATGGCCGGTCAGACCATCACCGCCTACGCCTCGGTCAATCCGCTCGACCAAGCCCAGGTCAGCGAGTCGATCGCCTGGTTTGGCGGGCTCTACATCGGCATCCAGCTACCAATCTCGGCGCAGAGTCAAGTCGGCGAGGAATGGACAGTGACTACCGGCAAGGACGCTCAGCCGGGTAGCTGGGGCGGTCATTGCGTCCCGTTGTCTGGCTACAGTCCTGGCCGGATCTGGTGCGTCACCTGGGGCAAGCTCCAGTCGATGAGCTGGGACTTCCTCACCACCTACTGCGACGAGGCGTACGTATTGCTTGGTCAGGAATGGCTAGCCGCTTCTGGTGAGTCACCGTCGAACCTCGCGTGGGGCCAGCTGATGGCCGACCTGAACAACCTCTGAGCCAGGCAGTTCGGGACGGACCCCGCGTTCGACAGCCGACCTGGGCTGAGCGGCAACAGCCTCAGCCTGGGCCGGCCCCGGCTGGGTCGGCTTAGCCTGGGCCGGCGTCGGCTGGGCTGGGGCCGGCGGGGGCAGCTCAGGCTCGACTGCGGCCTCGGGTAGTGGTGGCTGATACGTGGCGTCTGCTTCGGTGACCGCGTCTTCGTAGGCCTGGCGCAGCCGGGCGACCTCGGACTGCGGGTCGTGGAACCAGTTGGTTGACCAGATCCGGTGGAAGCTCCAGCCCAGGCGGCGCAGGTGCTCGCTGCGCAGCCGGTCCCGGTCTCGCACCGTGCCCGAGCGGCGGTAGGAAGCGCCGTCGGCCTCGATTGCCAGCACCATTCGGTCGGCGTCGTCGGGGTGCGTCGCGGCGAAGTCGACCCGGTACCCGCCCACGCCATATTGCGGCACTACGGTGATACCGCAATCGGCCAGTCGGCTCTGCACGTCCGCCTCGAATGGGCTCAGTTCATCAGCGCCGCTGGCACCCGAGGCGGCGCTGACCGAGCCGCCGGAGCCGGCGTAATCCAGATAATCGGCCAGCATCCGGGCACCGGCCTTGGTCAGCCGGTCCTGGTCAACGTCGTGGCTGGAGAACGAACTCACCAGGGTGAGTCGCTGCTTGGCCCTGGTCGCGGCCACGTTTAGGCGGCGTTCGCCGCCGTCCCGCAGCAGCGGACCCCAGTTGTAGCGCATCCGGCCATCGGTGTGCTTGCCGTAGCCGATGGACAAGATGATCGCGTCCCGCTCGTCGCCTTGGACTCGCTCCAGGTTCTTGACGAAGAACGGCTCGGCAGCGTCCTCGTTAAAGCACCTCTCAAGCTCAGCGTGCCTGCTCAAGGTGGCGCGCAACGCCGAGTCAATCCGCTCAGCGTGCTTGATGCCGAGCGCGATCACGCCGAGTGATTCCTGCGGCCTGGTCCGTGCGTGCTCCAAGATCAGCTCAACGACCTTGTCGACCTCGGCCGTCACCGAGACCTCTTGCCCGGGTCCAGGGGTCTGGTCAACCACGACATGGCGCAGGCAGTCATCGCGGAAGACGCCGGGGAAGGTGGTCAGCGCACCGCCGTAGATCCGGCTGTTGGAGAAGGCCACCAGCCGTTCGTCCCTGCTGCGGTAGTGCCACTCAAGCGGCCAGGTTGGCAACAGCGGCCGCAGCGCGTCGAGCACCGACTCGAATCCGACGCCGAACGACACCAGGCTCTCATCTTCATCGCCAACGTCATCCAGGTCGTCGGGGCCGTAATTCTCGCTTGGCTCCTCTTCGACTTCGCCGACCTGCCGGAAGAAATTGGTCGGCGGCAATTGGCGGTCATCGCCGGCGACCACGATCTGGTGGCCGCGCATGATCGCCGGGATGGCATCGGCGGGGACGATCTGGCTGGCCTCGTCGAAGATCATGGCCCAGCACGGCTTCAGCGCGAACAGCACGTCCGAGGTCTGGTCGAGCAGCCGCCGCAACGGCAGATGACCGCGCCGCAGCGCGGCTTGCTTCCTGATCACCCTGGCTTGCAGCGGATGCTGCTCCTGGGCCTCCCTGACCCGCTCCGCCCAGGCGTGCCGCACGCGCCGCCGGTTGGCGATTAGGTGCTCGACATCGCGCTGGCGGAAGTCGTCCGCGATCTCATCGAGGGAGCTGCCGCGCTCGGCCGCGTAGCGCGGATCACGGACCCTGATCTGATCCAGGATCGATGAGTACCAGGCGTGGTCGAAAGCGGCCGTCGCCAGTTCGGGCGTGGCCTGATTCCTGGCCAGCTCATCCAGCAGCGGGCCGAGGCTGAGCTGCTCGAACTTGGCCGCGAGCTGGTACAGCCTTGGCAGCTTCCATGCGGTGTCCTGGTCGGCGGTCAGTGCGGCGAGCTGCTCGACGGTGTCGCGCGCTTGCAGCTTGATATAGCCGCGCAGGGTATCGAGCCGCTGCGCGCACTCGGCGAGCGAGGCGTTGAGCTCAGCGAAGTCGGCCGGCCCGGCGGGCAGCAGGCCGGCCTCATCGCTTGAGCTGGCGGCATCGAGGCGCTCCTTCGCCCAGTCGGTCAGCTGCCGGTCGGCGGTCGCCAGCAGGGCGGTCAACTCCTCCCTGGAGAGCTTGTCGTCGTGCAGCAGTAGCTGCCTGGCTACTTTTCGAAGTCGACGACGCTCGCCCATAGAAAGCTCGCCGGTTCCGGCGACCGCGTCAGCCAGCAGCCGCGGGCCGGTCGTAAACACCTCAGGTCGCAGCTTGCGCAGCGTCTCGCCGATCCCCGCGTACAGCTGCATCCTGGTGCGCACGTCGGCGTAGCTGACCGGGGCGCGCAATCCGACCGAAGCGGCTGACCTGGCCTGCCGGTCAAGCAGCCGTGGCAGGGTATGTGAGCTGAGTTGCGCGGCCAGGTTGCAGGCCTGCCTGACGTCCTCGGCGGTGCGGAGCATGGCGCCGAACCATGGGGTCACTCCAGGCCGCATGGCGAAGCCGCCGAGATGAGCGAACTCCTTCAGCTCATCCCGCAGGTCATCGGCGACCACGCCAGTGATCCGCTCTGGCGCTGCCAGCCGAACCGGGTTCCTGGCTCGATCGGGGATGCCGAGCAGGGCTGACTGCACTTGAAACGGAGTCAACCCCCAGGGCGGATGTGCTTCATGCAGCGCCTTGACATGATCGGTGAGTCGTCGCTGCCGGTCGGCCAGCCGCCGCTGCAGTCCGCTATCGTCCGGCGCGCCGGTCTGGTGCGCCAGGTCGAGACTGTCGCCAAGATCGCGGGCGATGCGCTGGCGGTCCCTAGTCCCCTCATGGATATCAAGCACGAGTTCGCCTAGGTCAACGCTCTTGAGCCGGGACAATACCGCGTCGATCGCGGCCCGTTTCTCGGCCACGAAGAGCACCTTGCGTCCGCGAGCTACCAGCGCGGCGATCAGGTTGGCGATGGTCTGGCTCTTGCCGGTGCCGGGCGGGCCATGGATGACCAGGCTGTGCCCGGACTGCACCGCCGCGATCGCGCTGCGCTGGGATGAGTCGGCGTCGAGCACCGAATAGTCGGCGTCGGGCGAGTCAAGCAGCAACTCGACGTCGTCATCGTCGGTGCCCGATAGCAACTCCTGGGCGTCAGGGTCACCGGCGATGGCGGCTACCACATCGCTGTCGTTCAGCAACTCGGTCGCCGTTTGCAGGTCACGGACCATCGGCAGCTTGGCGTAGGTGAAGGTGCCGATCACCTGCCGGTCCACGATCTCGAAGCCTGGTACCTCGGCCGCGTTCGCGGCCCTGCGCAGCATCTGGTAGAGCCGGTCGCCGCGCTCATCGGCCAGCTTGTCGGTAGCCGCGCCATAGACGCTGGCCAGCTTGTGCAGCAGGACAGGATTGACCTCGGACTCGTCGTCGAGTATCAGCTCGAAGTCGTCGTGGCGGGCCCGAGTTGGCGCGATGGTCAGGCCTCGCAGCAACACCGGTGCGGCGGGCAGCAAAAACAGCTCGTCCCAGCGGGCCATGCCGATAGCCAGGTAGCCGGCTCGGATGCCGCGCTCCTCAAGCAGTTCCTTGGCCTTGCGGTAGATGACCTGAACCCGGCGGATCGCGTCCACCCTGGCGTCGACATCACGGAACAACTTGGTCAGCCTGATGGACCCTGAGCTGACGAACTGCTCCGCCGCAGTCGGATCAGCGAGGGCCAGATCGAGCGTGCCGGAGCGCCGGTCCTTGTAGTACAGCAGCGTGTTGCGGCCGCCGAGGTCGGTCAGCGCCGAGACCCAGCTTTCCTGGGCGGCCCCGATTAGTCGGGCGCGCCGATTTGATGGAACGGACAGCTGGGGCATGGGCGCCTTTCGGATCACGGGGTCGCCAACTACCCGTGATCGGCCATCTCATGCCGGCCAGTCAGTCGATTCGCGCGCTGGACTCTAGTCGATTTGCTCGACTGGATCTAGCTGCGGCGCCAGCCGATTCAGCACCGCGCCGACGATCAAAATCAGGATCCAGAAATACATCGCGCCACTCACCGATACAAAGGCGATCGGTATCGACAGCAGGAACACCGCCGGTACCCGGGCTATTCGCAGCAGGAAGAGCTTGCGTATCCGGGACGTCTCAGGACTGACCAAGCTGGTATGAGCGGTGATCGCGCGCAGCCAGATGGCAGTCTCGCAGAGCCCGGCGAAGGCGCCGCAGGAGGCGTAGAAGACGGTCGCGGCGATCTGGCCAGAAGAGGCGCTGAGCAGGTCGGTCGGGTAGGGCAAGAACGCGATCGAGCCGAGAAAGAGCAGGTTCAGCATGATCATCGACCGGTCGAGCGCGGTGATGTAGCGGAAGATGCCATGGTGCCCGACCCAGAACAGCGCGATCACGACGAAGCTGATCACGAAGCTGGTGATGTGCGGGATGGCGAGCCTGAGCTGGTGCCCGGCCCCGAACTTGCCGCTAGGCACCCGAAGGTTCACCGCCAGCAAGGTGATGGCGATCGCGAAGACGGCGTCGGAGAAAAACACCACTCGGTCGTACTCCATGAACCCTGAGCGCACCAGCGGATGGGCAGTTGGCATCTTGCGACTGCCCGGCGGCTCGGTTCGTTCGCCAGCCGCAGCCGCGGCGTCTGGCGCAGGCTCCGCCCCTGCCTGGCCGGTCACGTGCTTCCTGCCTTCACTGCGGTGCCTCCATTTAGCTGAACCTGGGGTCACTTGTGCGCGTTGATTAACCGATACGTCACTATTGACGGGCCTACAGATGCACAGGGAGAAGAGAGAGCCTAGATGAGATACAAGCGCATCTTGCGCGGCGCACCAATAGCGGTGCCGGCTTTGCTGGTCGCGATGAGCATGACAGCCCAGGCCCAGGGCGCGACCAGCCAGGTTTCAGGTGACTCCAGCCGCGCAGGAAGCGCGCAGAGCGGCTGGCGGCCGCTCACTCCGGCCCTTGCCAAGCAGCTTTCCCGCAACGTCACCCACAAAGTCATTGTGGTGCTGAAGGATCAGCTGACCAGGACTCCGGACACCCCAGCCAACTCGGCCCGCCGGGGCAGCGAAGTCGCCGCACTTCAGCGGGGCGTGATCGCCGACCTGACCGCTACCCATTCGCGCGACATCAAGAGCATCTCGCTGGTGAACGCAGTCGCCGCGACGGTCTCGGCGGGCGAGGCCAAGCGCCTAGCCACCAACCCGGCGGTCGCTAGGGTCGTGCCCGACCTGCCGATCCCCATCGCGTCGTCGTCGCCGTTCCGGCCGAGCAAGTCGGCGCGGCCTGCCGCCGGGATTAAGCCGCTGCCCAACGCCTGCCCGACCGGCAAAAAGGCAGTGCAACTCGACCCTGAGGCGGTTGAGGTGATCCACGCCGCGACCCAGTCGGGGAAGGGCAACTCGGCCCAGGCACTCGGCTACACCGGAGCGGGCGTCAAGGTCGCCTGGATCGCCGACGGCATCGACCCCAACAACCCTGACTTCATTCGCGCCAACGGCAAGCATGTCTTCGTCGACTACCAGGACTTCAGCGGCACCGGGACGGCCGCTCCTACCGACGGCGGCGAGGCCTTCCTCGATGCCAGTTCGATCGCCGCCCAGGGGCGCGAGGTCTACAACGTGGCGAGCTACGGCTTTGGCCTGTCGGTACCGTGCCGGATCAGGATCCTTGGTGTGGCACCGGGTGCCAGCCTGGTCGGCTTGAACGTCTTCGGCTCGGCCAACGTGGCCTTCAACTCGGTGTTCCTTGAGGCCGTTAACTACGCGGTCAGCGTGGACCACGTGAACGTCATCAACGAGTCGTTCGGCAGCAACCCGTTCCCCGACAGCGCGAGCCTGGACTTGACCAGGGAAGCCGATGACGCCGCCGTAGCGGCCGGGGTCACCGTGACCGCATCGACCGGCGACGCCGGGGTGACCAACACCATCGGCTCTCCGGCCACCGACCCGCACGTGATCTCCGCGGGTGCCAGCACCACGTACCGCGGCTACGCGCAGACCGGGATCGCTGGCATCACCACCCCGGGTGTGAAGGGCTGGCTCGACAACAACATCAGCGGACTTTCGTCGGGCGGGTTCGACCAGGCCGGCGGCACGGTCGACGTGGTCGCGCCCGGCGACCTGAACTGGGCCCTATGCACGCCGAAGCCGAAGCTCTACGCGGCCTGCACCAATTTCTCAGGTAAGCCAGCCGCAGTCGAGTTGCAAGGCGGCACCAGCGAGGCCTCGCCGCTCACCGCTGGCGTTGCCGCGCTGGTAATCCAGGCCTACGCGGAGAGCCACCACGGGCACCGTCCGTCACCAGCGGTGGTCAAGAAGATCATCGTCTCGACCGCCGAGGACATCAGCGCCCCAGCCGAACAGCAGGGCGCTGGCATGATCGACGCCTACGCCGCCGTTCTCGCCGCCCGCTCCTACCAGGGCGGCACCCAGAGCACGCAAGGCCACGGGGTACTGGAGAGCAGCACCCAGTTCAACGCGGCCGGGGAGCGGTCGACCAGCCAGCAGTTCAGCGAGACGCTGACTAACGATGGGGCTGGCACCGTCACCGAGCACCTGTCCAGCCGCACTTTGGGGACTGGCACGACTCTGGTCAACAAGTCAGTGACGCTCACTAGCAAGCGCGGCTTCACCACTGAGGTCAAGTTCAGCGTGCCCGCAGGGGAAGCCAGGCTGAGCGTCTCCGTGGCGCTGCAGGGCGTGGTGAATCTCAGCCTGATCAGCCCGAAGGGCGAGTTCGCTGAGTACAACCTGCCGCAGGGCGTCGGTAACTATGGCAACAGCCAGGTGGCTAACCCGACCCCAGGTACCTGGATCGCGCTGATCAACGGTGAGCCAAGCTCGAAGGTCAGCACGCTGAAAGCGGCCGTGCTGGCGACGGCGTCGAAGTGGCAGAGCTTCGGGAATCTGTCGACGAACTCGGTGACGCTGGCACCTGGTGCGTCCAAGGGGTTCACGCTGACCGTCGACACGCCGTCCGCGCCAGGCGATGAGTCGGGCTCGATCGTGCTGCGCAGCACGGCCAGCGAGCCGGGCTTCGCCAAGGTCAGCACCGTTCCTGTGACGCTCCGCTCGTATGTGGCTGCCTCGGGCGAAGAGTTCCTCGCCAGTCTGACTGGTGGCAACGGTCGGGCCTCCGACACCGGGGTGACTGAGTACTACCAGATGGACGTGACCAGTGCGATGCCTGCGCTGTACGCGCAGGTCTTCACTCAAAGTTCGGCCAACACGGTGTTCGCCGAGCTGGTCGACCCGTCTGGCGAAGCCGTGTCGGCAGCGAACAGCGGCCTGCTCGCTACGAATGGCGGCGGCAACCCGGTACTTGAGCCCCTGCACGGGGCGCAAGTACACGCGCTTAACCCGACGCCTGGCATCTGGACGCTGGTGGTGAACTTCTACAACACGGTGTCGGGTACCTCGGCGCTGCAGCCCGTCGCAATCGAGTGGGACGGCACCCAAGTGCCGGTCTCGGCGCCGGGCCTGCCGGACGACACCTCGGTGCACCTTGCCAGGAACACGCAGTCGACCTTCGACGTGACCATCACCAACGCGTCCGAGGTGCTCCCCGAGGAGTACTTCATCGACGCGCGGAATGGCGGCCACGTCACGCTGAAGCTGGCCGCCCAGACCACGTCGAGCCTGGCGCTGCCCAACCTGGCCGGGATCGTCCCGACCTACCTCGTCCCGTCATTGACTACGAAGCTGTCGGCACAGGTCAGTGCCAAGGCGACAAACTTCTTCGACCTGTCCTATCCGTTCGGCGATCCTGACCTGATCTCGTCGACCGGCAAGACTTCGTCGGTGAGCTTGTCCGCCGCTGATATCGCTAACGGCGACTGGACGGTCACGCCATTCCTCAAGGGACCGGACGGCGCCCACGGTGCCAAGCCGACGCTCGCCCACATCACGGTGAGTGCCGTGACGGCGCCGATCGATCGCACGGTCTTCTCGCCGACTGGTGATCTATGGGCTGCCAGCACGAACGTGAACGCCGGCGTCACGCCCTACGTGGTCCAGCCTGGACAGAGCGTGACCATCCCGGTCACGATCGACCCGACGGGCGTGGCCGGCACTGTCATCGCGGGGACGCTCTACATCGCGGCGGTGTCGTTTAACCCGGGTTTGATTACCTCGAACGGCCTGGTGGGCGACTTCCCGACGGCGAGCAACGTGGCGGCGATTCCGTACACCTACACAATCGGTTCCTGACTAAATCGCTGGCCGGCTTCTGGTCCCGGCCGGGACCAGAAGCCGGCCAGCCGCCCAGGGTCCGAGCAGAGGCCGTGCTTAATGCACTGCTTGCAGCTGGGCCGATGACCGGTCGAGATAGTCATCGCAGTCCAGGCTTTCCTGTGCACCGCCTGGCTGAGCTGCTGGCATCCTGACCGAGTTCATCTTCGATGCCGGCGCGGTCGCGTCCGCGAGCAGGGCCACCAGCAGCATCGGCGCGGTGAGCAGAGCGAACGCTGTCGTGATGCCAAAGAACTGCGCCAGCCAGCCGACCACGGCAGGCCCGGCTAGCGCGCCGCCGTAATACAGCGTGCTGTACCTGGCAATGGCGAGACTGGTGGCCGAGTCAGAGCCGTCTTTGGCGCCGCCATGGCCAGCGGCTCCAGTGATGATCGGCATCAGCACGGCGATGCCGCAGCCTTGCAACGCGAACCCGCCGAGGTCGGGCCACAGGCTCGGGATGGTGAGCACGATGAGCAAGCCGACGGCGGTAACCGCGAGGCTCACCCGGACTAGCAGCACCGCGCCGAACCTGCTGTGCAGCCGGTCGCCGACCATCCTGGTGCCGGTCTCGGCGACGATGAATGCGGTGTATCCGAACGAGGCCAGGCTCACCAGCGCCCCGCGCTGCTGGGTCAAGAAAATGCTGCACCAGCTTGAGATGGAAGTCTCGCAAAGGGCCGCCGAGGCACCGAGGATGCCGAGCACTACCACAGCGCGGCTCCAGCCGCTGCGCAGGCTGGTGCGGGGCTTGGGCTGGTCGGCGCGGTCGGCCGGCAGCGGCGCGGTATCAGCGAGCAAGTGCCGGCCGATGAGCAGGGCGGCAATGCTCAGCAGCCCGGCGACCAGCAGGAAGTGCGGCCGGGCGGCCAGTCCCGCGTGCACGGCCGCGGCAGTTGCCAGTGAGCCGATCAGCGCACCGGCACCCCAGACGGCGTGCAGGCTATTCAGGATGGGCAGGCCGGCCAGCCGTTCGGTTCTGACGCCGAGCGCGTTCATGCCGACATCGATTACCCCCGCCACAACGCCCCAGCTGAACATGCCCGCTGTGGCTGGCAGGAGCCCGTGTACCGAAGCCATCAATGGCAAGCACCAGGGCACCAGGGCGGTGGTCAGCCAGACAACTAAGCGGTGTCCGAAGCGGACGAAGAGCGCCTCGGCGAATTGCATCGCGATGAGCAAGCCGGCCATCTGGGCGAGCAGGACGGCGCCAAGTTCGCCATCGCTGAGATCAAGCTGAAGGCGGAGCTCCGGTAACCGGGCAAACCAGGTGCCGAGCATCAAGCCGGCCAGTAGGAAAATCCCGGAGATCGCCAGTCGGGGACGCCGTACGTCGGCGCGGAAATTGAGCTGAGCTGTCTGTAAAGATCGATGGGGGGCCGCTGAAAGGTCCATTCGTGCTTGCCTGCCTACAGTCGATCACGACCTGTGAATGGGGGGTGCTCTGACAGTACCGGGCACGGCCGCCGGGCGGCCCCGGAATGCCGATATCCCAGGGCCAACCCGGCTTTAGTCGCAGGTCAGGCTAGGAGGGCAGACCAGTGAGCTGTCGATCGGTCAGCGCCTCACGAGCCACCCAGCGCTCAAGCGCATCGCTGGTCTCCCAGGACGTGATCAGCGAATAACGCGGACCAGGGCCTGGGTGCCACACCACGTGGTACAGCCGTTCGGTGTCGATCAGCACCTGCATTCCCGTATGTAGCCTGATCCGGGTCTCGGTGGCCGGGTCGTCCTTGTCCTCGCGCAGTATGAACATGGACCTGCCTGGCGCGTCATCCAGTTCGAGCCAGGACCTGACCACCCAGCCGGTGCCCGGCGGATTGAGCCGGTTATTGTCGTCGAGGTGCAATTGACGTAGCGCCGTCGCCTCGTCGCTTGGGTTGAGCTTGATGACTCGGACCCGGCCGTAATTGCAGCCCACTTCCTCGACGTAATCGACTAGGTTCGGCGCCAGTTCGCGATTGCTGGTCCAGATCCCGTCTTTGTCCGCTTTGCCGTGATCCCAGAAGCCACGGCAGTCCATCTCGCCTGTCGCTGACGCGATCGGTGCGAAGTTAGTGTCGCCGCCGCTCTTCCAGTCCATGTACTCGAGCGATTCCCAGTCGGTCGCGGGGATCATCGGACCTGGCCGGTCACGGAGAATAACGAAACCTTTTTCGGCCAGGATGTCGAGCTTGCGGTGCATGCGGTTCCCCCGTCTAGATGCTGATCTTTCCTTCCCCCAGATATCTGTGACCTGTTTCCAGCGCCGCTGCCGCTCACGCGCTAGCCGCGCGTGACTTGTCCAGTTGTTGAGCGCATTTTGCGCGGTGATTACCTGTAGCTATGCGCCGGCCCGGCACCGCAGGTCAGCTGGGTGCCGGGCCGGAATGAGCCAGTGAGTTAGTTGACGAAGACCTTGGGGTTGCCCTTGACGCTAGAGTCCGTTAGCGGACCGAACGTCGCGGTGAAGAATGCCGTGCTCGGGCAGCTGGTGTTGCCCTTGGTCACGGTGAACTTCTGCTTGCTCATGGCGACCGTATTGGCCTTATTGGACGCGGCGCCCACAAGGCCGGTCGACGTGTAGGAGCAGCTAATCGTCTGCCCCACGAAAAGAACGTCGACGGTCGTCTTGATGGGCTTGGACTTGGCGGTGCCGGCGACCGTGACCGGGTCCCCCTTCGCGTCGCTGATCGTGACGTTGTACGGCAGGTTGTTGGCCTTGACGCTCTTCACCGTGATGCCGCTGACGCCCGAGACCTTGATCGAGCATTTGCCGATGGTCAGAGCGGTGAAGGATGCCGATGCCTTTCCTGGCTTGGCCGGATTATTGCCGACCTTCTCGGTAAAGCTGGCTGACTTGCAGGTCAGCTTCTCCGTCTTGAGCGAGAAGATCGCCGACGTTCCCTTGGCCAGGCTGGCCTTGAGCACCGCGCCGGACTTGACTGCGGTGCTGCCAGCCTTGCTGATGGTAAGAACATGGCTGCCAGCGGTGTCAGCCGCACCGGCCGCCACTGGCGCCGCGAGCACCGCGACGCTGGCTGCTGCCATTGCGAGATAAAGGTACTTACGCACGTACCTTGCTCCTTCCTCAAAGGGGAGTTGGTGCCCTTCCAGCCTGACACGACACCAGTCAGGTGCGGGCAGTACCCTCCAAGCAGCCCGAAGCGATGCGCTCTGACCTGCGGCAATGGCGAGCCCGTCAGCTGGGGCTAGCGCACTTGATCCGGAGAGATCAACATGGGGTAGCGAGTTCAGGGGTTCTCGCCCACGAGGGGAGGCGCGGACGACATGAGTGCGTCGGAAACGATTGGTGTGGGCAAGCTAGCCGACCGGATGACCAGGCTGGGAACGGAGTCAGCATTCGAGGTACTGGCTCGGGCCAGGGCGCTCGAGGCCACCGGCCGCAAGATCATTCACCTGGAAATCGGAGAGCCGGACTTTGAGACCCCGGCGCACATCACGCAGGCCGCGATCGACGCGCTGCGGGCGGGGTACACGCATTACGTTCCGGCACCAGGGTTGCCTGAGGTCCGCGAAGGGATCGCCGCCTGGCTGGCCAGGATCGGTCGCCTGGAGACCACGCCTGACCGGGTCATCATGGCCCCTGGTGCCAAGCCGATCATGTGGTACCTGATCCAGGCGACCTGCCAAGAGGGCGACGAGGTCATTTATCCCGATCCAGGATTCCCGATGTACGAATCCATCGCGAGGTTCTGCGGCGCTACGCCGGTGCCGCTGCCGCTGCGCGAGGAGAACGGCTTCCGTCCTGACCCGGAAGAACTGGCATCCCTGGTCACGCCCAGGACCCGGCTGCTGGTGCTCAACTCACCGCACAATCCGTGCGGCTCGGCGATGACCAGGGCGGATTGCGAGGCGGTCGCCGACATCGCCATCCGCAACGATCTGCTGGTTTTGTCCGACGAGGTCTATTGGGCGATCAGGTACGACGGCGCGCACACGTCGGTGCTCGAAGTACCCGGCATGGCCGAGCGGACGGTGCTGCTTGACGGCTGGAGCAAGTCGTTCGCGATGACCGGCTGGCGGCTTGGCTTTGGCGTCTTCCCGCCGCCGCTGGTGGAGCCGGTAACCCGGCTGCTGATCAATTCGGTGTCCTGCACCAGCGCGTTCAGTCAGCGGGCCGCGCTGGCGGCCTTGACCGGACCTTGGCAGCCGGTCGAGCAGATGGTCGCTGAGTTCGCCAAGCGCCGCGATGTCATGGTGGCAGGACTGAATGCCATCGACGGGGTCACCTGCGTCTCGCCGGGTGGCGCGTTTTACGCGTTCCCCTCGGTTCGATCGTTCGGGGTACCGTCGAAGACAATCGAAGAGCATCTGCTGAACCGGGCCGGCGTCGCCGCGCTGTCCGGCACAGCCTTCGGCCAGTACGGTGAGGGCTACCTGCGGTTTTCCTACGCCAACTCGATCGAGGCCATCCAGGCCGCGCTCGACGCCGTGGCGGCGGCCCTGCCCGAACTGGAAGCGTAGCCGTGACCGACGAACGACCAGAGGTCCTGATCACCAGGCTGCTGCCGCAAGAGGCGCTGACCCGGGTGGTCGGCCAGTGCGAATTGACCCTGTACGACGGCGACGGCGCGATGCCGCGAGACAAGTTGCTGGCGTCGGTGGCAGGCAAGATCGGTGCGGTGACGCTGCTGACCGACCGGGTCGATGATGAGTTCCTTGCCGCGGCCGGGGCGCAGCTCAAGATCGTCGCGAACTGCGCCGTTGGCTACGACAACATCGACCTGGCTGCCTGCACCAGCCATGGGTGCTGGCCACCAACACCCCTGATGTGCTCACCGACACCACTGCCGACATGGCGTTCGCGCTGATGATGGCGGCCGCCAGACGGATCGCCGATGGCGACCGCTTCCTGCGCTCGGGCACGCCGTGGATCTGGGCACCGCTGATGATGCTCGGCCAGGAAGTGCATCACAAGACACTCGGCATCGTGGGCTTTGGCCGGATCGGGCAGGCGCTCGCCCGCCGGGCCCGCGGCTTCGACATGGCAGTCACCTACCACAACCGGCACCGGCTCCCCGCTGACGTCGAGCACCAGTTGGGGGTGCGCTATCAGGAGCTTGATGACCTGCTGCGGGAAGCGGACTTTGTCTCATTGCACACGAATCTGAGCCCGCAGACCAGGCACCTGATCAACGCCGAGCGGTTGGCCCTGATGAAGCCGACCGCGGTACTGGTCAATACCTCGCGCGGACCGGTCGTCGATGAGGCAGCCCTGGCCGCCGCGCTGCGTGCTGGGCAGCTCTTCGCAGCCGGAATCGACGTGTTCGAGCACGAGCCGACTGTCCACCCCGACTTGCTCACCTGCGAGAACGCGGTGCTGGTGCCGCACCTGGGCTCAGCGACCGTCAGCACCAGGCTGGCCATGGCGAACCTGGCCGTCGACAACCTGCTCGCCGCCCTGGCAGGCGAGCGCCCGCCGACCCTGCTCAACCCCGACGTCTGGGGAATTCGACCGGCCTAAGCTCTCGCGATCATGGAAGAAACTACCTCATCAGGTCTAGTCGTGGCGCTCAGCTAACACTGAGAATGTCCTCGCAGCTTATTCATGTTTGGACAGCGGAAACGGAGCGCAGATGAGACTCGTACGCCGGGCTAGGCAGCTGCCCTTTCTTACCGTGAGCTTGGCAGCGGCAGGGCTGGGTGTCGCCGCACTCGCGATGCCGGCCAGCGCGCTCGCTGCCCCGGCCGGGCAGATTAGCTACGCTGTGCCCGCATCCCGGCCGGCCGCGGCGAACGCTGTGGCCGGCGATGTCTGGAGCACCGATGACGTGCAGCCAGGCAGCGGCGAAATCGATAGTTACTATGCCTACGATTCAGCCAATCAAGGCGCGAACGCCGTGACGGTCAAGCATCTGCACACCGGGGTCTACCAGGTCGACTTTGCTGGCCTTGGCCGCGTCGCCGGCCGCGCGATCGTGCAGGTGTCTAGTTACGACGCAGCCAATGACTGCTCGGTGAGCATCTGGAGTTCAGGCAGGAATAGCAGCGAATTCCAGGCGATCATCGACTGCTTCACGATCGCCGGCGCCGCCGCTGACACGCGGTTCGATCTGGTGGTGACCCAGCCAACCAGCGCGCCGCACGGGATCTTCGACTACGCCTGGGTCTACAAGTCAAGCTCGTCCGGCCGGCTGACGATGTATCAGTACAACTCCTCTCGCAAGGAGAACTCAGTCACCCACCTGAGCACCGGGCACTACCGGGTGCTGCTCGGCGGCCCTGCATCCAGCGGCACGCATGGCGTGGTCAAGGTCACCCCTTATGGCAGCCTGGCTGGCGACTGTCAGCTTGCGAGCTGGTCGGCGGCAGCGCACGGCGGCGAGAATGTCTACGTGAACTGCTACGACGTCCATCACCACGCGCAAAACCGCCAGTTCATGGTGACCTACGCGACGACGACCAGCTTGCTGGGGATCAACGGTCAGGTCGTTGCCAACGCGTTCGCGAATGGCAGGGCGGCGCTCTACCAGCCGGTCGTGCAGTACAGCAGCAAGCACGGCGCCAGGATCACGGTCGTGCACCTTGGCACGGGCGACTACGAAGTGATCGCGGTCGGATCTGGCGGCAACTACGCACAGTGGGGCGGCGACGTGCAGATTAACTCGGTGGGCACCAAGGGGCAGCTGTGCACCGCAGACAGCTGGTCAACGAATCTGACCCCCGCCATCGAGGTCGAGTGCTTTGACCACCACGACCACTTGGTCGATTCCCCGTTCACCATCGAATGGGTCGTACCCTAGCGGCGCGATCGCAGGCCGGTCAGGTGGATGTCGAGAAACCGCTGCCAGTCGTCGGTGGTGGCATCCCTGGCCGGCCGCACCAGCCCTCGCATGGCGGCGATCAGCGTCATCACATCGTCGATGGTGATGCCGGCGTCAATCGTTCCGGCCGCGACCGCGCGCGCGGTGAGCTCACTGGCGCTAGTCCGCAGGGCGGCGGTCGCCGCCGGGTCGGGCTGACGCTCAAGCAGCAGGTTGGCATACCTGGCGTGGTCAGCGAAAGACCGGCCAAGTGCCCGCAGCAGGTACTCAAGGCCGCTGCCATCGGTGCGAGTCAGTGCGTGCTCGGCCGCGGTGAGCAACTCGTCCATGGCGAGCCCGAGCAGCTCGTCAATGAGCGCGTCCTTGCTGGCGAACCGCCGGTACACGGTGCCGACCCCGACGCCGGCTCTGGCGGCGATCTCCTCCATGCACGCGTCCGGGCCGGTCTCGTCGAGTACCTGCCGAGCGGCCGTCAGGATGCGCTCGTAGTTCCGCACCGCATCGCGCCGCAGCGATCGAGCCGGGCGCGGCAGCGCGCCCGGCTCGGAGAGCTGCCCTGGCGCCACGGACTCAGCTACTCGCTCTCGTCACCGACCACCGTGCCGCCGGCCACCATGGCTAGCTCCGCGTGATCTAGCTCGTCGGCCCCGGTTGAGCGGCGGCGCAGTGATGGCATCAGCAACCCGGCTAGTGCGGCCAGCACCAGACCGCAGGCCATGACGGCGAAGCCGGTGGTGTAGCCGGACTCCTTGGGCAGGCCGGTCGGCGCGAGCTGCGAGGTGACGATGCTGGCCATGACCGCGGCGCCGATGCTGCCGCCGATGGTGCGGATGTTGGCGTTCATGCCGCTCGCGACGCCGGTCTGCGACGGCGGCACGGCCGCCACGATCAGCGCCGACATGGCCGCGAAGGCGAGTCCGAAGCCCACTCCCATCAGCGCGTTCGACAGGTAGATCTGCCACACATGCTGGTGCGCGAAGGCGAGGATGAGCATCGCCGTGGCACCGATCAGGCAGCCGGAGATGACCAGCACCTTGCCGCCAAGTCGGCGCGTCAGCCTGCCGGTGAAGATCCCGACCGTAAACATGGTGATCGCCGACGGCAGCAGCATCAGCCCAGACTTGGTGATGCTGGCACCGAAGCCGTACCCGGCGCTCGTCGGCGTCTGCACGAACTCAGGCAGGAACGCGAACGTCGCGTACATGCCGACGCCGATCAGCAGCGCGACCAGGTTGTTCGTCCAGACCGCGGTGAGCCGCATCATCCGCATGTCGATCAGCGGCGTGGTCGCGTGCAGTTCAGCGAACAGCCAGGCCCCGGCCAGCACGACGGCGGCGGCGATCAACCCGAGCACTCGACCTGAGCGCCAGCCCCAGTCCGGTGCCTCGCTCAGCGCGACCAGCAGGGCGACCAGCCAGCCAGACAGCAGCACGGCTGGCAGCCAGCTGATCCGCCCTGGGGTGCGCACTGGCGACTCGGGCACGAACAGCACGGCCGACACCGCTGCGCCTAGAGTCAGGATCAGCGGCAGCCAGAACAGCCAGTGATAGTCAAGCAAGTCCACGATCGGGCCGGCGAGCACGATGCCGAGACCGGCGCCGACGGCGGTGAGCGCGGCGATGATCCCGACCGCGCCGGCCACCCGGTCGGCCGGGAACTCGTCTCTGATGATGCCGAAGGCGACCGGCAGCATGCCGCCAGCGAAACCTTGGATCACTCTGGCCACGATCATGACGCCAATGGACGGTGCCAGCGCCGCCAGCAGCGAGCCGACCGCGAGCGCGATCAGCGTGCCGACGAAGACCCGCTTCTTGCCGGTCATGTCACCGACCCGGCCAAGGATCGGCGTCATGATCGATGCCGACAGCAGGTAGGCGGTGAGGATCCAGGTCACCGTGCTCTGTGAGGTATGCAGCTCGTGCTGCACGGTCGTCAGGACCGGGATCACTAGTGACTGCAGCAGCGCGAAAGCGCTCACTCCGAGCGCCAGTACGGCAAAGGTCACCGTCGGCCGCCCGCGCGCGCCTTCGCCAGCCGTCTCCTTGGCCACCGCCTCGGCCATGCCTACCTCCAGAACCGGAATCGATATTCCGGTTAGGAGTCTAGAGGTGCACCGATCGTGGTCAGACCTCGGGTAACGGACAAGCCGCGCGAACGGCGCTGGTAAGCAGTCGGTTGCCGGTCGCTGTCGGCCATCACCGGGTTAGCCTGATAGTGCCTGGCACAGGAGGGCGTGGATGATACCAACTCAAGCTGGCCTTGCCGCCGATCAGATGATCAGCTTCCAGACGCACCCGGACCGGTACCGGCACTGGCGACTCAGGATCGATGGCCAGGTGGCGACGCTCGCGCTGGAGGTTGATGAAGCCGGCGGCGTCCGCTCCGGCTACGAGCTGAAGCTCAACTCCTACGACCTGGGCGTCGACATTGAGCTCTACGACGCGGTGCAGCGGCTGCGCTTCGAGCACCCTGGCGTCCGCTCGGTGGTGCTCACGAGCGGCAAAGACAAGATCTTCTGCGCCGGCGCGAACATCAGGATGCTGGCCTCGTCATCGCACCCGTGGAAGGTGAACTTCTGCAAGTTCACTAACGAGACGAGGAATGGCATCGAGGACGCCTCCAGCTTCTCCGGGCAGGTCTACCTGGCAGCGCTGAATGGCACCGCCTCAGGTGGCGGCTATGAGCTGGCGCTGGCCTGCGAGCACATCCTGTTGCTTGACGACCGTTCGGCCGTGGTGTCGCTGCCAGAACTGCCGTTGCTCGGGGTGCTGCCAGGAACCGGCGGGCTCACCAGGATCACCGATAAGCGGCACGTGCGGCGTGACCTGGCCGACTATTTCGCCACCAAATCCGAAGGCGTCGGCGGTAACCGGGCCGTGGAATGGCGGCTGGTCGATGAAGCCGTGCCGCGCACCAAGTGGGACGAACTGGTCGCGGCACGGGCGGCCGAGTTTTGCGCGACCTCGACCAGGCCAGCGGGAGCGACCGGGATCGAGCTGACGCCGCTGGACAAGAAGCGCACCGACGACGTCATCGCCTACCGGTACGTGTCGGCAGCGCTGGATCACGACACCGGCCAAGCGGCGATCACCGTGCGCGGTCCAGGCGAGCTGGCGCCGACGGACCTGGCGGGCCTGCGCGAGCAAGGTGCTCAGTTCTGGTCACTGGCAATGACCAGGGAACTCGATGACCTGATACTCGACTTGCGCACGAATGAGACCGAGCTGGGCACCTGGATCTTCCGCACCCAGGGTGACCAGGATCAGGTAATCAGCTATGACCGGCTGCTGCTAGCCAACCGAGATGACTGGCTGGCGAACGAGATCCTGCTTTACCTCAAGCGGACGCTGAAGCGGCTGGACGTGACCAGCCGCAGCCTGATCGCCCTGATCGAGCCGGGGAGTTGCTTCGCCGGATCGTTGCTTGAGCTGGCACTTGCCGCCGATCGCAGCTTCCAGCTGGCTGGCGTCTTCGAAGACGCCGACCCGGATGCGGCACCCGCCTGCATCACCGCCACCGAGATCAACTTCGGTGTGCTCCCGATGGGCAACGACCTCAGCAGGCTGGCGACCCGCTTCTTCGGCGACCAGGCCGCCGTCGTGCAGGTCAGGGCCAGGCTCGGTGTGGCGCTCACTGCTGACCAGGCCATGGAGCTTGGCCTGGTCACCTTCGCGCCGGACGACCTGGACTGGGATGACGAAGTCAGGCTCGCGGTGCAGGAGCGCGCCAGCTTCAGCCCCGATGCCCTGACCGGCTTGGAAGCCAACTACCGGTTCGCTGGACCAGAAACAGTCGAAACGAAAATCTTCGGCCGGCGCACGGCCTGGCAGAACTGGATCTTCACCAGGCCTAATGCCTCCGGCCCCGACGGAGCGCTAGCGATGTACGGCACCGGCCAGCGAGCCAACTTTGACCGGAACCGAGTGTGAGGAAGCGATCATGACCGGCGCCGCCGACTACTCAGAGAAGATCCCCAACAATGTGGACCTCCGCGACGACCGGCGGCTGCAGCGGGCGCTGGAGTCCTGGCAGCCGAACTTCCTGACCTGGTGGGAGTCGATGGGGCCGACGTTGCCCACCCGCGACGTCTACCTGCGCACCGCGATCAACGTGGGCCGAGACGGCTGGGCGCAGTTCGGGCACGTTCCGATGCGGGACTACCGATGGGGCATCTTCTTGGCCGAGCGTGATCCTGGTCGGCTGATCGGCTTCGGCGAGCACAAAGGCGAGCCCGCTTGGACGAAGGTGCCCGGTGAATACCGGGCCGACCTGCGGCGGCTCATCGTCATCCAAGGCGACACCGAGCCGGCTTCGGTAGAGCAACAGCGCAACCTTGGCGCGACCGCGCCGAGCCTGTATGACCTGCGCAACTTGTTCCAGGTCAACGTCGAGGAAGGCCGGCATCTGTGGGCTATGACCTACCTGCTGCACGCCTACTTCGGCCGGGACGGCCGGGAGGAAGCCGAGGACCTGCTGCGCCGGAACTCAGGCTCGGTCGAGTCCCCCCGCATCCTCGGCGCTTTCAACGAAGAGACCCCTGACTGGTTGTCGTTCTATATGTTTACCTACTTCACCGACCGGGACGGCAAGTACCAGTTGGGGACGTTGAAGGAGTCGGCGTTCGATCCTTTGTCGCGCACCTGTGAGTTCATGCTCAAAGAAGAGGCGCATCACATGATGGTCGGCACGACCGGAGTCGACCGGGTGGTCGAGCGAACCGCCCAGCTCATGGTCGAGAACGACACTGATGAGGCCGGCCCGCACGGCGGGGTGCCGCTCGCGGTGATCCAGAAGTACTTGAACTTTCACTACAGCGTGTCGCTCGACTTGTTCGGCGGCGAGACTTCCACCAACGTCGCCAACTACTACACAGCCGGGATCAAGGGCCGCTGGATGGAGGACCGCCGCAAGGACGACCACCGGCTGGCCGACGATGCGATGGCGGTAGACGCGCTAGTCGACGCCGGGAACGGGGAGCGCGGCATCGGCCAGACCGAGGTCGCGGCGCTGATCGGGCTGAACACCGATCTGCGCCGGCAGTACATCGCGGACTGCCAGGGCGGGGTGAGCCGGTGGAACAAGATCCTCGCCGAGGCAGGGCTGCCACAGCGGCTGTACCTGCCGCACATCGCCTTCAACCGGAAGGTGGGCGCGTTCGCCGGGATCGAGGCGAGTCCAGCCGGTGAGCTGCTTGACGCAGCTGACTGGGATCGCCGTAAGGGCGCCTGGCTGCCGACTGACCTCGACAAGGCGCACGTCAGGTCCCTCATGCAGCCGGTACACGAACGGGGCAAGATCGCGGCCTGGATCGCGCCACCCCGGCACGGCATCAACGGCCACCCGTTCGACTACGACTACGTGCACCTCGCCTAGCTAGCGCGGGCCAGCCTCGATGACCGCACGCACCTGCGCAACGGCGGGCTGGCTGCCGAAATCGGTCAGTGACCAGGTCGCGCCAGCCTGCGCCCACGGCTCAGGGTCTTGGTCGGGTGCGAGGTAGGCGACCAGATCGAATGGCGCGCCGACCGGTCGGGACTCGCGCAGCTGGGTGGCCAGCTCGGCCATGGCGGCTGGGTCAGGCAGGCGGGTGGGAAACACGCCGTCCCAGCGAGCGGCCCGGCGTAGCGGGCGCTGATGCGGCCACTCGGCTGCCACCCAGATCGGGATCCTCGGCTGCTGCACCGGGCCGGGCTGGAAGTCACCGGCCCAATACCTGGTCAGGTCATCCAGCCCTTGATCGAGCAGGCGAGCGCGTTCGCGTGCGTCCACGACTTCGCCAAACGGCTCGAACTCGTTATTGCGGGCGCTGCCCAGGCCCACTCCGAAGATCAGCCGACCTGAGCTCAGCTGATCCAAGCTGACGGTCTCCCTTGCCAGCTTGTGCACCCGGCGCCGGGACAGCGGCGTGACCATCGGTCCGATCCGCAGCGTGCTGGTCGCGACGGCGATGGCCGCGAGTGCCACCCACGGATCGCCGATCGCCTGGACTGGAGGCCGGTACAAGATGTGGTCCCAGACGAAGAATCCGTCCCAGCCTCGGTCCTGCGCCAAGGCCGCCAGGTCGGCCAGCACCCTGGGGTCGGCCAGCTCGCCAAACGGTGGCACATCGATCGCACGCTTCACGTCTGGGAGCTTATCGGTCCTATTCCCTGTCCGGTGATACGTGAGAAACGTCATAATCCGTCACTCGATGGATGCGCACCGTTGGCTGGAGCGGTTTATAAGGCGGCGCACACAAGCCCCCCGAGTGCGCGCCTCCCTACGACGTCACGCCCAATACCTGCTAGTCGCGGACTGCCGCGAAGCGCTGAGGGCGGACGAGGCAGGTAACCCCCGATGAAACTCAGGAAAATCCACGCAGCCGTGCTCGCGCCGGTGGCCATCGTCGGCATCGGCCTGTCCAGTTGGGCGGCCGTCGGCACCGGGAGCGCTCACTCCGCCAGCCACCCGACGAACGGTCAAGCGCTGCAGGCCAGGCAGTTGAAGGCTGGACAACTCACCGCAAAGTCACCCGCGCACCGCGGTACTCGCAAGCCGGGCCGCCCATCCGCGTCGGCGAGCGCCGATCACCGCGCCGGTCACCGCGCCGATCACCGGGCCGGGCACAGCGCCGATCGCCGGGCCGGGCACAGCGCCGATCGCCGGGCCGGTCACCGCGCCGAGCCCGCGTCGGTCAAGCACGCCGTCAGCCGACAGCCGGTGAACGCGGCGGCTACGGCACCTCAGGCGGCCGCGCCGACCGAGTCGCTGCAATCCGGCATGTCCGCATTCGAGCAGTGCGTGGCGTGGCGGGAAAGTGGCGACAATCCGACCGCGTCATCGGCGGGCCTGTTCGGCATCCTGCCCGCGACCTGGGCCTCGCTCGGCTATCAAGGAACCGCCGGCACCTCGTCCGTGGCCATGCAAAAGGCCGCCTTCGACCGCCTCTACGCGGCCGACGGCACCCAGCCCTGGGCGCCTTACGACGGCTGCTAAGTCGCTTCCCCGTGATACGTCGTCACGGCCGGGCCACGTATCACGGGGAACTGCCAAGGACCAAGTCGAAACGACCGGTTTGGTAGCTCCTGACTGTCGCTTGAGCGTGATATGTGGCGGCACCTAGCCGACATGTCACGTTGGAGCGACTCCATGTCGCGTCACCGCGCGAGCGCCCGCAGATGCGGGGGCAGTGGCAACGCGATCTGATGCGCGGCTCCCCAGTCGTTGACATCGCTGAGCCGAAGTTCGCTCTTGAGGTAATCGTCGGCCGTGATCTCGGCCACGACGGGCTCGTCCCGCTGGGCGATCAGCCAGGCGGGGACCAGATTGAACTGACTCCGCAGCGCCGCGCTCAGGCGGCGATGTCCGTCGACGACGAAAAACTGCTCGCCGTTGTAAGCCACAGCCAGCGGCTCCATGCCATCGACGCCGGCCGCGCGGACGGCATCGACAAAAGGCGCGTCATCTTCCCCAAGACCGCGCAGGGCGCTGATGCTCGCCGACGGATAGATCCTGGCCGGATCGAGTAGCAGGAATGGCGGCTGGTGCTCGCCAGGGTCACTGGGGTAGCTGCCAAGGAAAGCGGTTAGGATATGTTGCACAGCCTCGTCAAGCGCCGCCCTGGTAGTGTCACAGATCAGGTCGTAATTTCTGAGGTTCGTTTTATCAGCTTGATATTTCCGCAGGTATCGCAGTCGCTCGCTTTCGCTGCGCCTGCTCAGGTCAGCCACTGCCTGGTCGATCGAGCTGTATTTCTCCACCGCTTCCTGGCGGGACATGACCCGGGCAGCGGCGACTCTGGGATCCACGATGAGGTGCACCTTGAAGGCAGTCTTGAAGAAGTACCAGCCCAGTCGGCTATCCACAACCAGGCCGTCCTGCGCCGCGGCGATGGTAGCTTGCATTTGATCGACTTGGTCATCGATGGACTCATCATGCTCAGCGTGCAGATTTATCTGGAGGGCTGACATTCCGCGCTGCGCGGCCATTTCGCGATAGAGGCTGCCGACCGAGATCATGCGCCGACCCAGTTGCGCACTCAGAGCCGCGGCGATGGCGCTCTTGCCGCTGCCGAGGTCACCGCTGATGACGACTGACCGGGTGTGAGTTACTGGCACAGAACTAGAACCTACGATTCGTGTGAGCAGGTACGCCTCGCTGCGGCCGCGAAATGACCGGCCCGCCCCTACGGTGAGGATAGTAGCCGAATGCCTGGCCGACTCAGTTGACTGCCAGGTCCAGTCGCGCGCTGGCTGCCGGTCTTCCGCTCCTTGGGCTCGTTGGTAGTAAAACTATTAAGTCGATCAATAATATAGATTATTGCCAGCGGAACGGACGCGGGATGGCTCAGGACAGGCAGATGGCCAGGAGGGTCGCTGATGACGGATCGCCCCCGACTGACGGTACTCGGAACTGGGTATCTGGGCCTGACGCATGCCGTCTGCATGGCATCGGAAGGCTTCGAAGTACTCGGCGTCGACATCGATGCTGAGAAAGTGGCCAGGTTGAACTCGGGCGACGTGCCGATCTTCGAGCCAGGGCTGGAAGATCTGCTGCGCGATGGCCTCAGGACACGGCGGCTGGCGTTTACCTCTTCGTACGCCGAAGCCGCTGACTTCGGTGACATTCATTTCATCTGCGTTGGCACGCCGCAGCGGCTGGACGGGTACGGTGCCGACTTGTCGCAGCTAGAGGCATGCGTCGCCGCTCTGGCACCAAGCTTGCGCCGTACCTGCCTGATCGTGGGCAAGTCGACCGTGCCGGCGGGCACGGCGGCCGCCGTCGCTGACCGAGCGGCGCGGCTCGCGCCTGCCGCGCCGCGGTGCAGGTGTGCTGGAATCCTGAGTTCCTGCGTGAAGGGCATGGCGTAGCGGACACGTTGCGGCCCGACCGGATCGTCATCGGGGTGGCCTCCGCCTGGGCGGAGGACCAGATGCGGAGCGTATACGCGCGGCAACTGGCGAAGGGCGTCGCACTTTACGGTACCTGCTTGACCCAGACGCCTGGCGGGCGGCTGGCTGGCACTACCGTGCCTGCGGAATACCTGCCCAGGCACCAGCACTCAGCTCGCTTGCTGTCGCCGACCGCGCCAGCTGAGCGAATTGCCTTAGGCGCATTCGGTCCTCTGCCGATCCTTTAAGTCGGTCAGAAGTTATATATATCATTATCTAGTGTATCTAGCATGTTCTATTCTTGGAATATGACGTTCCGAGCCGCGGTCGCTTATGTCGGTCACCAGGTGCATTTCTGCCGCTACCGCGAGGCCGGCACGCTGCTGAAATGGCTGGGGACTGACCTGCGGGGACAGCGGGTGCTCGACGTGGCGGGCGGCGACGGATACTGGGCCGGGCAAGCTCGCAAGCGCGGAGCGCAGGCCGTGTCGATCGACCTGGCCACCTCGAAGATGATCTTCGGCGCCCAGTTGGCCTGGGCCCCGGCACTGCTGGAGGCGGACGCGCTGCGGCTTCCTTTCGGTGACGCGAGCTTCGACCGAGTGATGTCGATCTGCGCGATTGAGCATTTCGATGACGGGCCGGCCGCGCTCGCTGAGATGGCGCGAGTCCTGGTGGCCGGTGGGGAGCTCGTCCTGTCGGCTGATGCCCTCACCCGGGCAGCGCAATGGCCGCGCCTCTACGAGGCGCATTGCAGGCGCTACGCGGTCAAGCAATCGTATAGTCACGAGCGGTTCGCGACGCTGCTTGACCAGTGCGGGCTCGACCTCGTCGAGCACGAGTATCAGTTCCGTGGCCGCCATGCCGAGCACTTCTACCTGGCCATGTCGTCGGTCAAGGGCAAGGCCGCCCCCAACGCCGCGTTCATCGCTGCCCCGCTGATCGCGGCCGGTGACAGCCGCTCGCCCAATGATCGCGGCAGCGTCGTGCTGATCAGGGCCCGCAAGCGGAGCGGCCAGTAACCGGGCTGGCCGCGGGCTCGGGCCCCACCTCATCAGGAATCGTCCCTCGAGCGCACGATCAGGTCAGCCAGTAGCGCGAGGGTTGCGATGATGAGCCCGCTGACCAGGATCAGGACGGTATTGACCGCGAACAGGAGCGGATGGACGATCATGTCGAAGATGGCCTTCGCGAATCCTAATCCGAGCAGCAGCAGTGCGACCGGCATGAGGACCTTGAGCGGGTTGAAGTACATCACCATGCGCAGCACCTGAAGGATGTAACGGTACGCGTCCCTGACGAATCGGAACTTGGACCGGCCTGCCCGCGTCGAATAACTGATCGGGACGTACTGCACGTTGTGCTGATTGGACAAGAAGGCGATCGTGATGGTCGTAACGCACGAGAATCCCGGCGGCAGGAGCCTGAGGTAGGGGCGCGCGACGTCGCGACGAAAGGCCCTCATGCCAGAGTTCAGGTCAGGGATAGTTGAGTTCGTCAGTGCCTCCGCCAGCTTGCGGATGAACCATTTGGCCGGTATCCGCAAGAATTTATGCGTGCCTTTCTCGGTGGTCCTGGCACCGACGATCTGATCCAAATACGGGTCTTGGTCCAGCATCTGGACCAGCTCAGGGATCCGCTCATTCGGGTAGGTCATATCAGCATCGGTCCAGACGACAATATCGCCTCGCGCCTGATGGGTACCGATCCGCCGTACGGTCCCCGATCCGCCGTTTCGGTGGAAGGCGACAATTCTCAGATGCGGGTGCTTCTCGACGGCCTCTTGCAGGGCAGCCAGCGTGTCGTCGGTCGAGGCGTCGTCATAGGCCACCAGCTCATAGCTATATCCGCTCGCGTCCATGGCCGCACAGATGCGGTCCACCTCCGTGACCACGTGACCCTGCTCGTTGTGGCACGGCAAGACGATCGTGACGTGCGGATCGGGAATTGTGTTGGATGCGTTGGCCGGCTCAGGCACCGTCAGAGAAACCTCTTCGATCGATGGTGCGAGGTCGGGACTTCGGTCAGAGACAATGTTCATAATGAGATCTCCGCTATCCAGATATTCAATTTCAATGGCTCCGTCCTTTCCGGAGGGGATACGAGCGTGTGCTCGTCACCGAGGCTGCGCAGACGGACGATCTGCCGGGAGCGGAACCGGTAGCGGCGTAGTTGGTACGGCCAGGATGCGAGTACGGCAGGCCGACGGCCGACTCGCCGAATGTCCGCGATTAGTTGCCTCATGTGCCTGCGATCCGGATTCACCACGACGGCCGCTGGATCGCCGCACATGCCGCGGACAGCCTGGGCTAGTTGTGTCCCTGACGCGGCGCTGATGAAGACGACCGAGGACTTCGGCGGGAGGGCTGAGCACAGGTCGCGCACTGACGCGATCTCGCCTATGAACGTGGGCTTATCCCACAGGCCGGAGTCGGCTATCTGGATGCCGCGTCCAGCGCCGTCGCTGACCGCGAGTCCGAAGGTCGTAACCGCTGCGGGGACGACGAGGGCTGCCGCCAGGACCGCGAAGACGACGGCGCGCAACGCGCGGCTCAGGCCGCGCTGGCGAAGCCAGGTCAGGAGCCAGCTAGCAGCCCAGATAGCCAAGATGATGAAACCGGGCAGCACGGCGGGCACGAGTCGACGGCTGGCCCAAGGTTGGTCAGGCACGATCGACGGTCGCAGCAGTGTCGAGACGATAATCCAGGCGAAGCACATCAAAGGCAACGTCCAAGCCGGTGCCTGTCCTCGCAGGCACCGGCGGGCCAGCACGGCCGCCGCGATGGTGGCGAGCACGACTATCGGTATGCCGACATACCAGAACACCCAGTGCAGGCTGAGCTCGTAATACAACCGATAGGGCTGGACCGGCAGGTGGTCGGCGAGTTGAATCTTGGCCATGGTGTTCGCCTGCACCTTGGTCTTCTGGCCGTGCACAGTCTGCAGGTAAGGCCGGAGGACGAAGCCAATTGTGACGAGGAAGGGCAGCACGGCGATGGCATTAGGCAGCCAGCCCAGCCGCAGCTCAGTGGACTTGCGGCGGGACAGCAGGCGTACCGCGATCACGGTGGTCACCAAGAGGAAGACGGCGGCGGCTGCTACTGGCCACAGCGAGCCGATGATCTCCTGCAAGTAGGGAAGGCTGAGGATCACGCCGTCGGCGAGGCCAAACGCGGCGCCAGTGATCACTCCGGCGATCATGGGCCAAGCTTGCGGGCGACGCTGGAGCACGAGCAGGCCGCAGTAGGGGATCAGCGGCAGCAAGTCGCTGATCCCGTCGATGCGGACCAGAATGGTGAGGCCGATGGCGAGGCCCGCCAACCCGGCAACCTTCCTCCTGGTCGCCCCTGTACTTGTATAGGAGTCGACGACCAGGCACAGCCCGCCGATGAATAGCGTCTGGCAGAGCGGTTCGCTGTAAGTCGAGCGACTGGTGAACTCCTCCGGCAGCGACAATGCCAGAGCCAGCGCGCCGAGCGGGGCCCAGCGAGGTCCGATCAGGCGGCCGGTAAGGCCGCCGACCGCCAGCACGCCGCAGCCGCCGAGCAACGCGCCGGTCGCGGTCGCGGCGCTGACGCCGCCGACCCAGGACGCGGCCGCCAGAACCATCGGCAGCCCCGCCATGAACTGCGGCACGATGGAATGGCCAACCTGGTAGAAGGCCGCGGTGTTGAACGAGAGCCCGTGGTGGTATCCGCCGAACGCGCTGGCCTGCTGCGGGATCGGAAGTGAGCCGTGGCGGGCAATCCAGGTGCCGAACTGGATGTAGGAGGCCGGATCGCGCTGCACGATGATCTGCTGGGAGTGGTAGATGAATTGGTCGACGCCGAAAGCGACCGCCACCGCGACCAGGGCGACAAGAGCCCACCAAGGCGTCTTGGCCGGCTCGCCGGTACGTGCCGCCAGCAGCGGTTGCGACTGGCCTGGCGTCCAGCGCCACGCGAATGTCACAAGCAGGGCAGCCAGTGGCAGCGAGATCACCAGCATCGGCAGCAGCTTGAACTGGCCGATGAGCAGCAACGGCAGGCCGGTCAGCAGCCAGGCCATCGCTAGCAGGGGCGGTATCACGGTCAGCAGCCGGAATGCTCGGCCTGCCGGGTCGGCAGCGTTATCCTGGCCGACCTCCTCGGCCGGCACCGGCGCGGCCTGCGCGCTCTTAGCGTCCGTGGTCATCTGGGTGCTCCTGGAGCGTGCGGACCACGAACCGGTGTGCCCCTGTGCAGCACGACATAGCCGTCGCGCTTGAACACGATCTGATAGCCGCTGCGCAGGAGCAGCGCGACTCGTGCACGCTCAGCAGGCACGCTGAGGAACGTCATCTCGCGCCGCTTGATGTCGGCGATTATCCACGGCGATCCGAGTGGCGGCTGCTCGCCATCCCAGAGCAGCACAGTGTCCCGGTGCGAGAGCTCAGGGCCTAGGCTGTCGGCCGCCTCCACGACCACTCCGCTAGGCACGGCCGCGTCCGCGGCTGCTGCCGCCAGGCTTCGAGGTGTCTGCGTGTAGAAATCGGCGTGCAAGGCCGTACCCAAGCCCAGCCGGGGAAAGGCGAACAGGGCCGCGACGAGCATGGCCGTGGCGCACCCGGCTGCCACGAGTCCGGGTCGTGCGACCGGTGCGGTGCCGTCCGATCGGCTGGCCTGGCGGGTCGCGAGATAGTGCCGTGCACTCGTCGCCCACCGGTCCAGCCTGGCGGCGCCGTCGACGGCCGCGCACAGCAGAATGACGACGAGATAGGCGTTGTAGTGGAAGTGGGTACCCCACCAGTTCGGGTACCGGGAGTTGAGCATCCGCTCGACGAGCAGCGGGACCGCAGCCAAGACGATCGGTGAGAGCAACGGCAGGAAACAGAAGACCCCGAAGAGCCAAAGCATGGTGGTGAGCTTGACCTGAGGACTGATCATCAGGTGCGCAGCGCCGAGCGGGTGCCTGACTATATGCCCGATGACGGCAGGAACGTTCTGGCCAAGCGTCGAGTAGGACCAGTAGTAGTCGGCCCGCCCGCCAAAAGCCGGGATCAGGACGTAAGTAGCGAACGCCGTGTAGCCGATCCCGGCGACGATCAGGAGGAATCCGACCAGCCGCTGCCTAGGCACTGTCGTGACGCGAGAGCAGGCGAGATAGCACCCGATCCCGGCCACGAGCAGGCCCATGTCCTCCTTCACCAGCAGCAGGGCTGCCAGCGCGATCAGCGCTGTGCGCAACCGGCCGGCCTGGAATCGCTCAAGGGCGAGAGCGGTGAGCAAGGGAGCGAAGGCGACCTCGTGAAATCCAAAGGCTACGGCCCCCGCGATCGGCCAGCTCAGACCGTAGGCGACGCAGGCCAGGTAGGCCGCCGTCGTCGCCTTCCAGCCGTCGCCGAACGCACGGCGGGTGAACACCCACAGCGGCGGGATCGCCAGCGCGAACAGCACGGACTGCGCGACCAGCAGCGTCTGCGGCCCGTTGTAGATCCAGTACAGCGGGGCCAAAGTAGCGATGATCGGGGAGAAATGGTCGCCAAGGACGGAGAAGTTCGGGCCGAATCCGTTGTGGACGCCTTTGATGATCGAGATACCGGGATGAAAATGGGCATAGGACCTGACGGCCTGATCGAAAATGACCAGGTCGTAGGAACTGTCACGGAAGGTCCCGAAGTAGACAAGTGCACAAGTCGACAGGAATGCACCGATCAGAACGGTTAGGACTCCGACTCCGATAACGTGCACCCTAGTGCGCCGGAACGGCCCGGCTGCTTGCGCGGCAATGAGCGGGACCCCGGCCACAGACTTTGTACTCATTGGGGCAAAGGTTACTGGCCGTCTTCCAACTTAGCCCGGTAAAAGTAGTTTCCGACTAAGAAAATAGGAAGTCGATCTAAAGTCGCCCGGTGACTGCGTAGGCTGGGTCGCTAGGGTGCCAGCTTCGCCGGTACCCCTGCTCGTGGTGTTTGGCCCGCTGACAAGAGGCAGATGGAAGATTCGACGAACGTCGCGCCAGCCCGTCAGACGAGCAGTGATTCCGCCAGGGCAGGTGGTCGCAATAGCTTCCTGGCGAAGCTCGGCCGACTGACCGGAAGCCCGGTGATCAGGGCCGCCTTTGTCCTTGCTGCCCTGATCGCGGCCGGATACGCCATCGCCGGTAATCGGCTGCGGCTCGGCGCTGCCCTGGGCAGTATCGGATTGCCCGCCGCGGCTGCCGCGTTTGTCAGCGTCTTGGCTGCCCTGGCCACGACAGTCCAGCTGTGGCGGCTGCTCTTGGCGTCGCTCGGCTCTCCCTTGCCGGTGCGCACGGCCGCGCGGATTCTGCTGGTCAGCCAGCTCGGTAAGTACTTGCCTGGCTCCATTTGGCCGGTCGTAGCCCAGATGGAGCTGGGCACGAGCTACCAGGTGCCAAGGTCCCGCTCCGTCAGCGCTTCGGTGCTCACGATGCTGCTGACACTGGTCACTGGCCTGATCACCGCATTGCTCATGCTGCCGTTCGCTTCAGCCGCGACGCCCGCCCGTTGGGCGCTACTCGCCGCTCCAGTCCTGGCTGTTTTGCTATATCCCCGGGTGCTCAACATCGTCGTGGGCAGGCTGCTTCGGCTGGCCAGACAGCCGGCGCTGGTGGCGCCGTTGCAGGGCCGGATGCTGATCCGCGCACTGGCCTGGGCGCTAGGTACCTGGAGCTGTTACGGACTGCAGATCTGGATCCTCGCCACCCGGCTTGGAGCGCCTGCGGGCAAGGCGGTCCTGATCGCGGTCGGCGGTTTCGCGTTCGCCTGGAGCATTGGTTTCGTTGTCGTGCTCGCACCAGCCGGGGCCGGGGTGCGGGACGTGCTGCTGCTACTGCTGCTCGCGCGCATACTGAGCACGACGAATGCAACGGCCGTCGTGCTGGCGTCGCGGGTTCTGCTCACGACCGCCGACGTGCTGACCGCCGTTGTGGCACTGCGGTTCCCGCGGTGGAAATGGCGCTCTCGACGGCGGAGACATAATAAGCCCAGGCCTGAGCTGTCTGCGGTGGGCGCACGCCCCGCTGCAGACGCTCAAGGGTCCCAGGCTGGTAAAGCGCACTGATCGCCCGCGCCAGGTCGGCGACGTCGCCGGGAGCGCAGAGCAGGCCGTTGACGCCGTCGGTGATCGAATCTGCGATGGCACCGGCCGTAGTAGCAATGACGGGAACTCCGAGTTGGAGTGCTATCAGCGCATTCTGGGACGCCGTGCCTGATCGGTAGGGCAGTACCAGGGCATCGGCGGCCGCGAAGAGCGCAGGGACCTGATCCGCGGCCACATAGTCACCCGACATCGTCACCCGGTCCCCGAGCCGTAGCTCCGAGATCAGCCTGACCAGGTCCTCCCGGCCGTCCCAGATCTCGCCAGCCACCGTTAGCGATACGTCAGTCTTTGCTGCGGCCATAGCCCGCAGCAGAAGGTCGAGACCTTTGTAGTGACGCACCATGCCGAAGAACAGGAGCCGGTCGCGCCGGGGGGCCGGCCAGGGCCGGTCCTGATGGCGTTCGGCGGCCGGCAGGTGCAGCGGCAAGGCGGCGACCTTGACCGGAGCGCTCGTGCGCGCTGACACAAGCGCCGCTTCCTCGGTGGAATGCACAAGCACCGCGTCCACCCGGCGGAGCAGTGCCCTAGTCATCGGCTCGTCAAATCGCCGCCGCTCATGTGGCAGCACGTTGTGGCAGAGCGCGACTACCGCACAGCCGCTCGGTCGGATCGCGGCGGCCATCGTGAGGTAGGCCGGTATCTGAATCGGCGTGAACACCGTCAGCACCAGCGCGTCGAAACGCCTGGCGGCCAGCCGTCGCCCAGTCAGCCACCAGCCAACTGGGCGGTTCCAAGATAGCGATCGCTCCGTGTCAGGGAAGAGCTCCACTTCCGGCTGGCCGATCGTCAGCTGCCCTGGGTAGAGCAGCCTCGGATACTGCGCGCGCCATGACAGCAGCGTCACCTGATGCCCGGCGGCGGAGAGCTGATGCGCCAGCGACGTCGTGTGCTGCGCCGACCCCCCCTTATATGGGTGCGCCGGGCCGACGACCGCGATTCTCAAGGTTCTCCCGAGAGCTCAAATTAAAGGGACATAACCGTAGCAGAGCGACCCAAGCCAGCCGGGTGGCCTATAACGCGGCGTGGTCGCCAGGGCCGTCAGCTCAGGTCGGTCGCCGGCGGCTAACAGCCACAGAACATCAGTTGGCATACCACCTCCGCGATCTCAACGCTGCTGGTGCTTGACGGCCGAGCCCGCGCGGTGTCACGATATTTAAACACGTTCAATTTTGGGTTGGTGGCATATGACGATCGCGGCTGCGGCTGCTGCCCCAGCGGCTCAAACGAAAGCGCAGCGGACGCGCGAGCGGATTTTCGGCTGTGCCATGGAACTGTTCATGAGCCGCGGCTACGACAAGACGACGATGCGGATGATCGCTGACCAGGCGGGTGTCAACGTGGCGCTGTCTTACTACTACTTCCCGTCGAAGGAGCACCTTGTCGTCGAGTTCTACCGAAACTTCAGCTCCGCCTTCATCGAGCAGGCGGACGCCGTCGTGGCACGGAGCTCGCGGCTGGCGTCGCGTCTGACCTGGGCGACCGAGATCATGTTCGCGGTGGCCGACCCGTACCACGCCTTCGCCGGTTCGCTTTTCGCGACGGCAGCTTCGCCGTCAAGTCCGCTCAATCCATTCAGCGCCGACCACGCGGAGATACGTGATGCGGGCATCGCGCTCTTCGCCAGGATTATCGACGGCTGTACCCCGCGCGTGCCTGACGACCTGGCGAAGGAGCTTCCCTTTCTCCTCTGGGCGTTCAACGTCGGGATGTTGTACGCCTGGATGCACGACCACTCTGAGCATCAGCAGAAGACGAGGGCCATCCTGCGGCAATCGGTCCGTCTTATCGTCAGCCTACTTCGCCTGAGCTCAGCTCCCGGCGCGCGCCAGCTCAGGCGGCAGGTACTCGCTATCACCCACCTCGTGCGGTCTAACATTCCGGCGCTGCCAGACGGCGCGCCCTGAGCCGCGATCCGCCGGTCGCGCCGCTATCAGTGTCCGAATTCCGCAGGCCAGGGAGAGTCTCGCTGAGACGGAGTAACACGATGCGCGTACGAATGATCCTGCCAGCCCTGACGGAAGCTACCAGCCCGCACTTCCGTCCCATCAAGTACTCGCTGTTTCCTCCACTGGGCCTCGCGACTTTGGCCAGCTATCTCGATCCCACCGACGAAGTGGTCATCTCAGACGAGCACGTCGAGAAATTGGCATTCGATGACGAGCCCGATGTCGTGGTGATCCAGGTCTACATCACCTCAGCCCGGCGAGCATATGAGATAGCCGACAGCTACCGCGCCAGGGGAGCGCACGTATGTCTTGGCGGGCTCCATGTGACGTCCTTGCCAGAAGAGGCGGCCGGCCACGCCGACACCATCTTCCTGGGGCCCGGTGAAGACACCTGGCCGCGATTCCTGGCGGACTACCGGGCTCGCTCCCCGCGGCCTCGGTACGAATCCCGGCAGCGCACGCTGGTCGGCCTGCCGCCCATCCGCCGTGATCTGATCAAGCGCCACCTCTATCTAGTCCCTAACTCGATAGTGGTATCGCGCGGCTGCCCGCATGTTTGTGACTTCTGCTACAAGGTGGCATTCTTCAAGGGCGGTAAGCAGTTCTATACGCAGGTGGTCGATGACGCGCTCGCGGAGATCGACCGGCTGCCCGGCCATCATCTTTACTTTCTCGATGACCATTTGTTCGGGAACCCGAACTTCGCTGCGTCCTTGTTCGACGGCATGCGGGGGATGGGGCGGCTCTGGCAGGCGGCAGGGACCGTCAAGTCCGTCCTGGGAAAGCCGGAGCTACTGGAGAAGGCAGCACGTTCCGGCTTGCGGAGCCTTTTCGTGGGGTTCGAGACGGTCAATGCGGCGAATCTCGCCGAGCAGCGCAAATTCCAGAACATCGGGCGGGACTACGCCGCCGCCGTTCGCCGCCTGCACGATCTCGGCGTCATGGTCAACGGCAGCTTCGTCTTCGGCATGGACGACGATGGTCCTGACGTATTCGACCGGACTACCGAATGGGCCATTGACCAGGGGATCGAAACAGCGACCTTCCATGTACTTACGCCATACCCCGACACTGCGCTGTACGCGAGGATGGCCGCGCAGGGCCGCATCCTGCACAGCGACTGGGACCTGTACGACACCCGCCACGTCGTCTTCTCTCCGGCCGGCATGGACGCCAAGACGCTCGAATCCGGCTATTGGCGGGCCTACAAAGACTTCTACCGCTGGGGATCAATTTGGAATGGCGCCGCGAGGCAGGAGACCTTCCCTGCGCGGATGCGCCATCTGGCCTATGCCGGCGGGTGGAAGAAGTTCGAGCCAGCCTGGGATCTCGCGATCAGGGCGAAACAGGTGGTGCACGCGTTGCCGCTGCTGGAAGCCGTCCTGACCGGCTTCGGCAGCCACCGTGCCAGGCCAAGGGCAGCGATCGATGTGCCATCCCCAGCCATCCAGGACCAGGCGGGCCCTACGTTCGTCGAAACCGCCGCCATCCCGCGCAACTAAAGGGCCCAGGCTGATAGCTTTAGGGTAGGTCGAGCGCGAATACCTCGCCAGCCTCGTCGTTTTCCCCTGGGGCGCCGATGATCGCCAGCTTGGCTGAGACGGCGACGCTAAAGCCCACTGCGTTCTCGGGTGAGCAGGTCGGACCGACGATGGTCGCGCGCTTTCGCCATTGATTGCGCTTCGGCACCATTTCGTATGCCGCTCCGCAGGCATTTCCGGTAGATGGTGCGCCGATCACCACTCGTAGGCCAGATTTCGTGGTCGAGACGGCCACTGAATAGCCGAAATTGTCGTTGGCGTGCTGCAGCGGTGCACGAATTGCGGCCCGGCGGCGCCACTCGGAGCCTGATCTGCTATAGATGAACGTTGCGCCGATGCCATTGTGCTTTGCCGGTGCGCCGATTACTACAGTCCCACCGGCAACGGCCACTGCCGAGGCGAAATGATCCTTGAGATGGCCGTTGCCTGGACTGGGTAGAGAGGCGCGCAGGTGCCAGCCGCTGGGAGTATGGGCGTAGACGTACGCGGCGCCGGCCTGGTTGTCGGTGCCCCAGGCGCCGACAACGGCCGTGCTGCCGGAGATCGCCACCGCACCGCCGAAGATGCTACTGTCCGCCTGCCCCACCAACGTCGCTTGCCGGTGCCAGCGGGAGTCGGTTCGGCCGTAGATATATGCCCGCTCGGCTGAGAACGTCCCGATCAGGACGGTGTGGCCAGACGCCGCGACTGAGTAGCCGAACAGGGCTAGGCCAGGAATCGGATCGGCTAGCGTAGCCTGCCGGTGCCAATGGCCTCCTGAGCGCGCGTAGATATACGCGGCACCTGCGTGCTTCCTGGTGCCCCAGGCGCCCACGACGGCCACGGATCCGGATACCGCGACCGAGTAGCCGAAGCTATCGTCCGGGGTGTTAGGCGGGTCGACCAGAACTGCCTGCTTCTGCCAGTGCCTGCCGGTGCGCACGTAGATATAGGCACCGCCACCGCGAAAGGCACCGGGCGCGCCGATTATGGCGGTGGTGCCGGACGCCGACACCGAATATCCGAAGTTATCGCCCGGCGCCGGTGCCGGCGCCGGTGCCGAGACGATCTCGCGCCGCTCTGAGGTCGCGAGCGCTGCCGGTCCGGTGATGAGTACCGACGCGGCCGCGAGAAAGGCCGCCGCGCCTCTCATTCGCCTACTCGGTCCCATTCGAAGCCAGTCCATAGGCATGAATCCTCCAGTACCTGCTGCGGGCCGACCATTCCGACGGCTCGAACAGGTCGGCGGCATCTAGCGGGCGGCCGCCCGGTCTGCGGGCAGCTGGATGGCTCCCCTTGCGGCGCGATGAGCTGGGATCGGGTGCCACCACCGGTTCGAGGGTGACGAGAGGCCGAAGCGGCGGAGCCGGACGCTGTTGCTCACCACGAATGCTGAGGACAGGGCCATGGCAGCGCCGGCGATGAGTGGGTTGCACAGTCCGGCGGCGGCGACGGGTATGGCCGCGATGTTGTAGCCGAAGGCCCAGCCGAGGTTCTGCCTGATCGTGCGCATGGTGGCTCGGGCCAGGCTGATCGCTTCCGGCACGGCCATCAGGTCGTCGCGCAGCACAATGATGTCAGCGGCGCTGATCGCGACGTCGGTGCCTGAGCCTAGCGCCAGCCCCAGGTTGGCGGCGGCCAGGGCTGGCCCGTCGTTGACGCCGTCGCCGACCATCGCGACCGACCGGCCCTGCGCCTGCAGCGCGGAGATCACGGCGAGCTTGTCGGCGGGCAGCGCCCCGGCCACGACGTCGTCGAGGCCGGCCTGGGTGGCTGCCCACCGGGCCGCCGCCTCGGCGTCGCCGCTCAGCAGCATCGTCCGCAAGTTGAGCCTCGCCAGTTCGGTTACTGCCTGAGCGGCCGACGGCTTGATCGTGTCGGCGACGGCGACTGCGCCGATGACCTCCTGATCCCGACTGACCAGGACGACGGTGTAGCCGGATCGCTCCCAGCCGGTCAGTGCCTGCGTCAGCGACGGCGGGGCGGCAAGCCCGCGCTCGGTGAGGAGCGCCGGCTTGCCGACTACCACCTCAGATCCGTCCACCACCCCGCGCGCGCCGAGCCCGGTCAGCCCTTCGAAGTCATCGACTTGACGTAGTGGCTCACCGCCGGACCTGGCCGCCGTGGCGATAGCCAGGGCGATCGGGTGCTGGGAAGCGTGCTCAACCGCGCCGGCCAGACTGAGCACCTCATCGGCGGTCGCGCCCGCGACCACGAGGTCGGCAACGCGCATGATCCCGGTCGTGATGGTGCCGGTTTTATCGAGCAGCACCGTGTCGGCCGACCGGGAGGACTCAAGCGCCCGGTAGCCCTTGATGAAGATGCCCAGCTCCGCGCCCCGGCCGCTGGCCACCATCAGGGCGGCAGGCGTGGCGAGGCCGAGAGCGCAGGGGCAGGCGATGATCAGGACGGCCAGCGCGGCGCTGAACGCCCGCTCGGCCGGGCTGCCCGTGAGCAGCCAGCCGGCGGCGGTCAGGACCGACAACGCGAGTACGGCCGGGACGAACACAGCCGAGATCCGGTCGGCGATCCGCTGGATCGCGGCCTTTTCCGACTGAGCCTGGTCGACGAGCTCCACGAGCTGGGCGAGCTTGGTGTCCTCGCCAACCTTGTCGGCGCGGACCACCAGGCGCCCATTTACTGGCACCGAGCCCGCGTTCACCTGGTCACCGACTCCGACATCGGCGGGCACGTACTCGCCGGTCAGCATGCTCCGGTCCACCGCCGACGTGCCGAACAGCACGGTCCCGTCAGCGGCGATCCGTTCGCCGGGTCGGACGATGAAGCGCTGGCCGGCCGCCAGGGCGCTGATCGGAACCCGTTCTTCGCGGCCGTCATCGTGCAGCAGGCAGGCTTCGCTGCCGCCGGCCGCAGCCAGCTCGCGCATAGCCGCGCCGGCAGTGCGCCGCGCCCGGGCCTCGTAGAACCGGCAGGCCAGCAGGAAGGTGGTGACCGAAGCCGCGACTTCAAGGTAGATGCCGCCGCCGGAGGCGTGCAGCAGCTCATGCAGCGGACTGGCCGCTGTTCTGGCCCGGTCGAGCACGAACATGGCGTAGACGGACCAGCATGAGGCGGCGATGATGCCGATGCTGACCAGCGTGTCCATGGTGGCGGTGCCGTGCCTGGCCTGACGCAGCGCGGCCTGGTGGAACGGCCATGCCGACCAAAGGACGACCGGTGCCGCCGCCGCGATCAGCACCCACTGCCAGAACGGGAACCGGTCAGCGGGCACCAGCGAAAGCAGCACCGACAGATCGCTGAGCGGTATGAAGAAAACCGCCGCGACGATCAGCCTGCGCCGCAGGTAGCTGGCTACGTCGGCGTCTGACGCTGATCGTGCGCCACCACCGCGGGGGCCGGACACCCGGTCCGTGGGCGCGGTACCTGGCTGGCCAGACCGATGGTGGCCGGCCTTGGCCGGCTGCACTCGCGGTACGGCAGGCTCGGCGTCATACCCGGCTTGCCGGATGACCTGTACTAGCTCGGCGGTTTCCATCGTGGCCGGCATGAGCACGCTGGCGCGCTCGGTCGCGAGGTTGACGGTGGCGACGACGTCGTCCAGCGCGTTGAGCTTGCGCTCGATCCTGACCGCGCAGGCCGCGCAGGTCATTCCGAGGATTGAAAGCTGCACTTTCCTTGGCCGCGCCGAAGTGTCATCGGTGAGCGCTGGTGACATCTGCCCGTCGAGTCCCTTCAGTGCCGCGATACGCTACGCGCTGTAGTCGTAAGGTGAGGTCTATACCAAATCGGCTGCGCTGCAGCCGCAACGCTAGTGCTGAGGTGCCTGTTGTGGAAACGATCGTCATCACCGTCACCGGAATGACCTGCCAGCACTGCGTGACCGCGGTTCGTGGCGAGATTTCCAAGCTCCCCGGGGTCGCCGAGGTGGTAGTTGACCTTGACAGCGGCGCGGTCAAGATCCTGGCCGACCCGGTGCCGACTGAGGAGGCGCTGCGAGCGGCAGTCACCGAAGCAGGCTATGAGCTCGGCGCGGTTAACTAGATGACCCATATTGGATCGGGACCTTGACGACCTGTGCCTTTGTCCAGGTCGTTGCCGATGGCGCGAGTCGCCAGACCGTCAGCCGGTCGCCAGTCGCCACCAGTGCGTCGGTCCCGCCACCTGGGGTCAGCGCGATCGTGACGGATACGCCGGGCGGGAGCGAAGGCGTCGTCTGCCAGCCGTGGCCGCCTGCGGTGATGATGCAAGCGTGCCGGTTCGACAGGCTCACCGCGAGCGCTCCTGACGCGCTCACCGAGCTGGCGAGCACGGCGTGGCCAGCGAGCGCGAACGGTGCCGACACGGCCCAATGATCGTGCTGGTCCAGCCAGGCGGCCACGATCTTGGTCGCCGTCCCGGTGCCGACCTGAAGCAGCGCCAGTAGGCCGGCCGGGGTAGCAGTGAGCCGAAGCACCTTGACCACGCCGCCGCCGGCGACGGCGGCCAGCGGCGGGCTGAGGGAGCGCCAGGCGCCGTTACTCTGGGCGAAGATGCCGGTCGAGCCCGGCTTGCTGCAGTCGCCGGCCACGACGGGCGTCGTGGCCGTCAGGTAGGCAACTGCGGTCAGGTTGGCGAGGCCGCAGCGGCGGCAGGCCGGAGTGTTGGCGAGTGCGTGTTCGCTGGTCAGGGCCGACCACCGGGCTCCTGGCGCGGTGAGCACGCTGACCTGGCCGAGTCGGCTGAGCGCGAGTAGCGTGCCGCTTGGGGTGGCCGAGAGCGCGTCAGGCACGCTGGCCAGCTCGGCTGACGGGGCGCTCGCTGCCCAGCTACGCCCGTCGTTCGTCGTCCGGCTGACCGGCGAGTAAGCCAGGTACAGGCTTGCCCTGACCCCGACCACGAGCGAGCTTGCTGGCTGTACGGCGATCGCCGGCGCGCCGTTCGTCGCGATGTCCGGCGGCGTGTCAAGCCGCCACGACTGCTGCCCGGCGGCCAGCAGGAAGAGCTGCCAGAACCGGTTCGGCCCTGAAGTCGATCCCATCGGCACGACCGCCCAGGTGGTACCGCCGGTCCCGAACGAGGTGGCCAGCGACGTCGGCGCCCCCGGCGTGCTTGCTCGCGGATGACCGGCCGGGGAGCGGGCGCTGCCGCAGGCGGCGCACACGATCGCGGCGACAGCGGCGACAGCGGCGAGCCTGCGGACGGCACCCCTGGTCACGAGCCCATCGCCTGTCGTGCGGCCTGGGCCAGTTCGGCGGCGAAGGACGACTTCGTGGCCGCCGTGCCCGGGCCGGGGTCAAAGTCAAGTTCTTGGAGCAGCCGGCCATCCGGCCCGATGATGAAGGCCGAATCGGAATGGCCGAGCATCGCTCCGGCCGGCAACGTCTGCGACACCACGCCGTAGTTGCGCCAGACCGCCGCGAGCTGGGTCGGCGTCCCGGTCAGGTACAGCCAGTCCGGCAGGCCAGTCAGATCCTCCTGGCGGTCGAAGGCCTGCAGGTAGGCGACCGTCCGGTAGTCGGGGTTGAGGTCGATGGCGACAAGCTCAACTTGGCTGGCGCTCGCTCCGAGCATGGTCCTGGCAGCACGGAATTCCTGGGCGATCAGCGGGCAGTCCGTCACGCACACCGGGTCAAGGAAGGTCAGCAGCACGGTCTTGCCGTGCAGGCTGGCCAGCGAGACTGGCCGGCTGTGCTGGTCGGTCAGGGTAAAGGCAGGCGCGTTGGCCCGCAGCAGGGCGCTGGCACCGTCGATGGCCTGGGCCAAGATGGGCGAAGCGCTGCCGCTCGCCTGAGCGGCAGCCAGCGGCAATGCCCCGATCAGGACGACGCCCATGGCACCGACGCAAGCCACCGTCGTGAGCCTCGCTCCCGCCAGCCGCCCGGACAGTGCCGGCGGGGAAAGGCGCTGTCGCCAGCTCGCCGGCGCACTGGCGGGCTCTGCTGGCGGTGCCGCAGGCTCAATGCCCGCCGCGCTAGTGATCGGTGCCGGTGCCGGTGCCGGCGTCAGGGCCAGATATCCGGCCACGGCCAGCAGCGCCATCGGGATCATGCTGTTCGGGTCGGTACCAAGCCCGCCGAAGAAACCCAGATCCTGCACCAGCAGCCACACCACCGCACAGAGACCGAGCAGCGCGAACAGGGCGGGCCGGAGGAGCCGAATCCAGCCAGCGGCGAAGGTCAGCCCGACCGCCGCCAGCGCGACGACCGCGACCAGATTGACCACAAAGCCGTGCGTCCGGACGATCGAGGAGAACCAGCTGACCAGGTCCGCGATGGCGGACGGCTGGGACAGCCCAGCCATCGACTTCGTCATGGCCGTCAGCGAACCCGGCTGGCCGCGCACCTCACCCTGCCAGAAACCACGGCCTGGCCATGCTTGCAACACAGCCATCCCGGCCAGGAACACGCCAAGGACGCGCAGCATCAGCCGCCCGGTATCGGCGCTCTGCCAGCGGCTCGCCGGCAGCGCGATCAGCGCCCCGGCCGCGCAGTAGCACAGAGCGGCACCAGGCGCTCCGGTCAGCCAGCTCAGCCCGGGAGCGAACACCCCGCCCAAGGACTCCCCGAAGACCCAGACGACCAGGCCCCAGCCCGCCGAAACCAGCCCGGCCAGCCTGGATGTCGGGCCCTTGGCGGCGAGCAGCCAGATCCCGATCCCGACCTGGATCCAGACGACTGCGGCGGCGGCCTGAATGGGATGGTAGGACCAACTGGTGCCGGCCCAGTTCACCAGGTGCTGTACCCAGCGGGGCGAGGCGGCCGCGATGGGCTGGATGACCCGGGACGGCAGGCCAACCGCCATGCCCGGCTGCGCCTGCAAGATGCCGTCAAACAGCCAGAGCAGCCCGAAGCCGATCCGCAACAGCATCCGGGCATTCGGTTCGGCCTGGGCGGCGGCGTCGCTCTGGCCGCGCCAAGAGATCCGGCCGCCCGATCGCAGTTCGCGAGCCGTGACCCAGAGCAGGCCAAGCGTCGCGAACAGCATCATGGCCAGGAAGCCTTGATGCAGCAGCGCTTGCCTGAACGCCGTGACGACCGTGGGATCGTTGATGTTGAGGCCGCTGTTCATACCAGGCATGGGCTTGTTTGCCTTCTTCACAGCTCAGGTGGATTGTGTCAGCGAGCCGCTGATAAGACCCCCGGCACTTTGCTGGCGGACGGTTGTCCGCATGGTATTAGGAAAAGAGCTCGGAAGATCGCGAAAGGCACAAGCTGGTTGGTCGGCACCCGTGATCCTCACCCCGCCGGTCGGCTGACAACTGCGGCCCGGTCGGGCTAAGGCGCACCCGGCGGGGTGACCGTCGCGTCCACCGTGACCAGGCCGGCCCGCGCGAAGCGCAGGCTTAGCCGCACCTGCTGGCCCGGCAGCAGTCGCGCCGGGCGGATCAGCTCAAGATCGGCGCCGAATGGGCTCAGGCTGATCGTCTGGTCGGCCGGGATGACCAGGCCATCTGGCGCGGGCACTCCGGGTTTGCTGATGACCTGCACCGATGCGGCGGCTGCGCTGGTGGCCGACAGCAACCGGTCGGCTGAGCCAGTCAGGTTCGTAATGGTCAGGTACATCGCCGTCGCGCTCGGCGCGGTCGGGTGAACGAAGCCGCTCATCGGTACCGACGCCTGAGTGACTTGGATCTCGATCCTGCTGATGCCACCGCCGCCCGCGATCGCCCAGACCGCCAGCAGCACGATCAGGGCCAGGCCGCACGCCAGTGGCGCCGCGACGGCCCTGACGGCCTGTGCCGCTGTGCCGGGCGCAGCGGCACCTGTCGCGATCACTGGGTGCCTTTGACCGGCCGGAACCGGCGCAGCAGCAGGCTGTTGGATAGCACTATCAGCGAACTGGCCGACATCGCGAGCCCGGCGAACAACGGGTTGAGGTAGCCGAGCGCGGCGAGCGGAATCGCGATCACGTTGTAGCCGAAAGCCCAGGCTAGGTTGATCCTGATGGTCCGCATGGTGGCGCGGGCGAGCAGCACGGCATCGGCGATCGCGCCGGGCTCGCCCGAGATCAAGGTGATGTCGCTCGCGCCGATCGCCGCATCGGAGCCGGTCCCGATGGCCATGCCCAGGTCGGCGGCAGCCAGCGCGGCGGCGTCGTTGACACCGTCGCCCACCATCGCCACCGAGCGCCCGGCCTGCCGGAACTCAAGCACGATCCGCGCCTTGGCCGCCGGCCGCAGCGCCGGAAAAACGTGACCAGGCGGGATGGCGAGTTGTCCGGCGATTGCCAGGGCGGCCTCCTCGCTATCGCCGGTCAGTATGAACACATCGAGGCCCAGCCCGCGAAGCCTGGCGACGGCGGCCGCGCAGCCGGCCCGCAACGTGTCGCCGACCGAGAAGACAGCGCGGGCCTGCTGATCCCAGCCCACCAGCACTGCTGTCCGGCCCGCTTGCCTGGCCGACAGCGCCGCCGAGGCGAGGTCGGCCGGGATCGCGAGCCCGGAATCGGCCAAGAAGTCCGCGCTTCCGACGATCACCGGCAGGCCATCGACTACGCCGCGCACGCCCGCTCCGGTCACGCTCGCGAAGCCGCTGACTTCGCGCAGCCGGGCCGACCTGGACGCTTCGATCGCGATGGCCTGGCCGATGGGATGGGCCGAGCCGTCTTCCACCGCCCCGGCCAGCGCCAGCGCCTCCGATTTGGTGCAGTCCGCCGTCGTCACCGCATCCACCGACATCAGGCCGGTGGTCAGCGTGCCGGTCTTATCAAGCACCAGCGTCGAGATGCGGCCTGCGGTCTCCAAGGACTGCGCGCTCTTGATCAGGACGCCAAGCTCAGCACCTCGGCCCAGGGCGGCGAGCAGGGCAGCGGGCGTGGCCAGTCCGAGCGCGCACGGGCAAGCGACGACCAGCACGGCGACGGCGGCGCTCCACGCGCTCGCGGCGGGCAAGCCAGCCCCCAGCCAAAAGCCCAGCGCGACTGCGGCCATCACGATCACGCACGGCACGAAGACACCGGCCACCTTATCGGCCGTGCGCTGCGCGCTCGCCTTGCTCGCGAGGGCCTCGGTGACCAGAGCGGTGATCTGGGCCAGCGTCGTATCGGCCCCGACCCGGGTGGCGCCGATCACCAGCCGCCCGGTTAGGTTCATCGTTCCGCCGGTGACCGAGTCGCCCGGGCCGACCTCGGCTGGCACCGACTCGCCCGTGACCATCGAAGCATCGACGGTGGACGTGCCCGCGATGACAAGCCCGTCGGCGGCGATCTTCGCACCCGGCCGGACAACGAAGGCATCGCCGACGGCCAGCGACTCGACCGGGAGGGTCACTTCGGCGTCGCCACGGAGCACGGCCACCTGCTTCGCGCCCAGGTTCGCCAGGGCCGTGATCGCGCTGCCCGACCGCCTCTTGGCTGCCGCCTCCAGATAGCGGCCGGCCAGCACCGCGACGGTCACCCCGGCGGCCGCATCCAGGTAGATCAGCTGTCCGGTGGCAGGCCCGAAGGTCACCGCGAACGGCATGCGCATGCCCACGTCCCCGGCACCGCCGAACAGCAGCGCGTAGACCGACCAGCAGAAGGACGCAGTCACCCCGAGACTGACCAGTGTGTCCATGCTGGCGGCCGCGTGGCCAAGGCGCAGCCAGGCGGCCCGGTGCAGCGGCCAGGCACCCCAGATCGCCACCGGCGCGGCGAGCAGCAGGCTAATCCATTGCCAGCCGGGGAACTGCGCGGCCGGGACCATCGCCAGCACGATGGTCGCCACGGCGAGTGGCGCGCATACGGCCAACCTCCGGCCAAGGTGCCCGGCATCGGCTGTGGCCAGCGGAGCGGTCGGCCCGTCCGCCTTGAGCAGCTCGGCGGTGTAGCCGGCTGACTCGATCACCGCGATCAAGTCGGTCGCCGTCCTGCCGCCAAGGCCAGTGACGTACGCGTGCTCGGTGGCGTAGCTGACGTTAGCGCTCACGCCGTCGAGCCGGTTGAGCGCCCGCTCCACCCTGGCCGCGCACGAACCACAGGTCATGCCGCCGACGGCGAACTCCAGCAAGGCAGGCTCGGACTGCGGCAGCTCGCCGGCCGGCCGGTCGGACAAGCCGACAAGAGCATCGGTCATCGGCTCCGCCCCGACCGCGGGGACTCGGGCGGACCCATCCCTGCCATGTGCATTGGACTACCAGGAGGGTGCGACAGGCCGTGGACGCGCACCGGCCCAATGACCGCACCGACGGCGAAGGCCGCCACGAACAAGGCCGCAACCAATAGCAAGAATCCGCACAACCGCACGGCCGGGCTCACGTCACATCCTCCGGTATCGCGGTCTGGCCGGGCGCAGCCGCGCACCGGCAATCTCCTGCATTCGTTCGCATTCTGCCACTGCAGGCGATTGGCCGCCTGCCGACCGTAGCAGTAAGCCGACTTGGCGGCTGAAGGCCAGCCATCGCGGAGTCAATTCTTTAGTAAACGCAATACCCCGGAGGGGTTATTGACTTACCCCCCGGGGGGTATCGCGCATACCCGGCCGGGGTTTTCGGTCGCCGTGGCCGATCTATCGAACGCATGTTTTCGCAGGTCAGTGAGGGTTGCGAAAGATATATCCGCGCATCTAGACTTCGGTGCGCTGAAGGCCACCGGCGGCCATCTCATTGCCTTTCACGCATTGACAATGCCCGGCGCACCCCTTTCAGAAAAGCTATTGGATTACTAACAGCACGGTTCGGTAACCGGCCGGACGTGAACTGGAGCATGGTCATGACAACCGACAGCACGGCGGCGGGCGGCGTAGTCTGGCTGCGCGCCAGGGCCAGCACGAGCCGCAGCTTTGAGCTCGGCGATGTCAGGCGCTGGCTGCAGCTCGGACTGGCACTCATCTGGCTGCTCGACGCTGTCCTGCAGTACCAGTCCTTCATGTTCAGCAAGCCCTTCGCGCAGATGCTCGCCGGTATGGCCGCAGGCAATCCGGCCGTGGTCGCCGACCCGATCACCTGGGCCGCCCGCATCGTGGCCCACAGTCCCGTGCCGATCAACACGGCATTCGCCACGATCCAGTTGCTGCTAGCCATCGGCATAGCGTGCCGACCAACGCTCAAGGCAGCGCTCGCCACCTCGATCGTCTGGTCGGTCGCCGTATGGTGGTTCGGCGAAGGGCTGGGCGGCGTGCTCACCGGGGCTGCCAGCCCATTCAACGGCGCGCCGGGCGCGGTGATCCTCTACGCGCTGCTCGCCGTGCTGCTCTGGCCCAGATCGGGGCACCGTCGCAGTCCCTTTGTCGCGGCCGATGCTGTCGGGATCTGGCCGGCCAAGGCGCTGTGGCTGACCCTGTGGGGCTCTTTGGCGTACTTCGCGGTGACGACCGCCAACCGCTCGGCCCAGGGGTTGCACGCCATGATCACCGGCATGACCGGTGGCGAGCCGCGCTGGCTCACCGATCTTGACAATGCCTTCGCCGGCCTGGTGGCGCAGCGCGGACTTGCCGCCGCGATCGTGCTGGGCGTCGCGCTGGCGCTGATCGCCATCGGCGTCCTGCTGCCCGCCCCTTGGCTCCGGGTCGCGATCGTACTCGCGGCGCTGATCTCGCTGGTCATCTGGGTGGTCGGCGAGGACCTCGGCGCTATCTTGGCCGGCGGTGCTACCGACGTGAACTCGGGTCCGCTGCTCGCGCTGGTCGCCCTCAGTTACTGGCCGCTTGCCCGGTCGAGCGCTTTGGCCGTCATCGAACCGGAAGAGGTTACCGTGCCATGACGCCATCCTGGCTGCTCGACATCTTCGCCGCGCTGATGCTCGCCGTTGCCGCGGTGAGCCTGGCCAGGCTGTTCACCGCCCGCTCTTGGGTCAAGCTGCCCGGCCGCGCCGATATTGACGCGGCGCACTTGCTCATGGGCATTGCCATGGCCGGGATGCTCGCCCCAGGACTGCGCACGCTTCCGAGCGCCGTCTGGGAGGTCATCTTCGCCGCCCTGGCCGTCTGGTTCGGCACCAGGTACATGGCCGAACTGCGCGGGCGCGGCGGCGAGGCGCAGCGAGACAACCACTACCTGCCGCATTTCGTACACAGCGCCGCGATGCTCTACATGTTCCTCGCGGTGATGACACCAGCTTCCGGCGCGAGCGGTGGCATGAGCGGAATGGCGACAAGCGCCGCAGCTATGGGCACGCTGCGCTTTCCGACACTCGCATTCGTCTTCGCCGTACTGCTCTCCGGCTTTGCCGTCGCCGACCTCGACCAGGTCAGCGCTACGCTAGCTCGGACAACCAGACAGGCCTTGCAGATCGGCCAGCCCTCGCTCGCCACGGCAGCCTTCTCCGCTGCCGCAGCCGCCCAGCCAACTCCGGCAGTGGCTGTGAATGCCGCACCCGACCTTGACCCGAGCGACGGTACGCACTCGCCCACCCCCACTCCGCCAAGCGCCGTGCTGACTAGACCGACTGCCGGCTTGCTGCTCAGCGACCGGACCGCCAGGACCTGCCGCGTCTGCATGGGCATCACCATGGCCCTGATGCTGATCATCATGATCTGACCCGACGCACGTCATCGTCCTCGGTAGTGCAGTGATGGCTGCTGGCGCTGCGTGCTGCCTGCGCGGTGGCCAGGGCGAAGACGGCCAGCGCGGCCATGGCTGCCGCCGGCCCGGCGGTGGCGTGGCCGAGACGCGCGGTCACGTGCAGTGCCAGGGTCACCACCGCCACGCCAAGCGCGGTGCCCAGGGCTCGGGTCATATTCACCATCCCGCCCGCAGCGGCTGCCTCCTGGGGCGGGATGGCTGCCATGATCGCCGTGTTGTTGGCCGGGATGTAGATGCCCAGGCCGGCGCCGAGAAGGCTCAGCCACAGCACTGTCACGGCAGTGGGTGCGGGGATCGCGAGCGCAGCGGCGCAGCCGCTGGCGAGCAGTGCGCCCGCCATGCAGCGGCGGCGGTCGGGCCAGCGAACCGGGAGGATCCGCTCGGCGGTCAGGGCGGCCAGCCCGAACCCGGCCGGCAGCGAGGTGAGCATCAGCCCCGCCCGCGCGACGCTGCCGCCCTGAGCGGTCACGACCTGAGGGAATAGCACGAGCGGCCCGAAGAGCACCAGGTAGGCGCACAGTGCGCCGCCGACCAGCGGCCTGATCCCGCGCGCGGCAAGCATCGGCAGGTCAATCAGAGGCGAGCCCGCGCACCGCTCCCACCATGCGAGACCCGCTCCGGCCAGCACCGCCAGGGCCGCGAACCCAGCTATCCCGGCTGTCGGCAGGCCGAGCCCGGAGATGCCCGACACCGCCACGAGCATGCCGGTGGCTGCCGTTGCCAGCAGGGCCATCCCAGGCAGGTCAGCGCGCTCGCGGTCAGCGTGGCGGCGAGTACGCGGCAACAAGAACCAGCCCGCCGCCAGCGCCGCCACACCAACCGGGACATTAATGAAGAACACTGACCGCCAGCCCGCCGAGGCGACCAGCAGGCCGCCGGCCACCGGTCCCAGCGCCAGGCCAAGCGCCTGCGCCGAAGCCTGGATGCCCAGTGCCGTCCGCCGCCGCCCCTCAGGAGCGCTCGTGGTCACCAGCGCGACGCTGTTGGCCTGAAGCATGGCCGCGCCAGCGGCCTGCACCACCCGCAGCACGATCAGCACCAGCAGCGACGGCGCCAGCCCGCACGCTGCCGACGCCGCCGTGAACACCACGAACCCGTATAGGTAGACCAACTTCCGGCCGAACCGATCCGACCAGCGGCCCACCGGAACCAACAGCGCCACTAGGGCCAACAGGTACGCCAGCGACACCCACTGCACCCCGCCAAGGCCGGCATGGAACTGGCGCTGCAACGCGGGGAACGCCAAGGTCACGATGCTCGCGTCGAGTTGCCCCATGAATGCCCCGAAGCACACGGTGGCCACGGCCAGCCACGGCGCCGTCCGGTGCTCGCGGACCACCGCTGGCCGCATCGGCTCGCGCAGCAGCATCGCCAGGCCGCCTACCCGCTCGGGCGCCTGCCCCGGACTTCCCACTATCCCGCCTGCCTTTAGCTAATTACTTCTGCAACAGAACTAATATTGTTCTATCACAGAAATATTTCTCGGCAGTGTCCGGTCTGGATGTCCTCGGACAAGGCAGCATGATCCGGCTGCTTGAGACTGCTCCGATTAGCGCGCCGGGTACCGCGTCTCGCGGCAGCAGCGGCGACCACACTGGATCGTGAAGGGTCAGCTAACGGCCCTGGAACTCTCCAACCAGCCTGAGCCCTACTAAGATCACCGCGTGGACACTCCTGTCGGCCAGCTCATGAACATCGTCGTGGACTGCTCGGACGCCGACAGCTCCGCCCGGTTCTGGGCGGCCGTCCTCGGCTGGGAGCGGGTGCAGGAGACCGCCGACTGCGTCGACATCGCGGACGCCTCCGACGGCCGACGACGCCTGGTGTTCCAGCAGATCGCCGATTACCGCCCGCCCGGCTGGCCGGACCAGGGGCCACCGCAGCAGCTTCACCTAGATCTGCGGGTCGACGACCTCGAGATCGCCGATCAGCGGGCGCGCGCCTTGGGCGCGGTCCCGCTCGGGGAGCGGGTCGTGCTCGACGACGAAACCTACCGGGTCTACGCCGACCCGGCCGGACACCCGTTCTGTCTGGTGCAACTCGAAACCACCTGAACCGCTCATCCCTGGGGCGACCTCGACCCCCAGTCCGGTCACCGGCGCAGTCCGGCCAGGTAGGCCTAGTCGCCGGATCGCTCAACGGCCTCGACCTCGACGCTGATCAGGCACATGTCAGGCATCCAGGGTCTTACGGTGTGCTGATCTGGCGTGTCAGTTTAGATTGACACCGTCATCTTGTCAGCCTAAACTGACAGACGTGGACGTCGAAGAGCTCAGCGCGAATCTCTCGTCGGAGGACCCAGCGATCGGACTTCGCGCCTCGCTGGCGCTCCATCGCCTGGCCGAGAGGGTCGAGGCCAGCCACGTCGCGTCTGCCCGGGAAAAGGGCTGGTCGTGGCAGCAGATCGGGGACGCCCTTGGCGTCACCCGCCAGTCCGTGCACGCCAAATACAACAAGGAATGATCATGACGACCGAGTCCGCACCGCCAGAGGCACTTCACGCCTGGGCTATCTGCCTGCAAGCCAGCGAGGAGGCACGTCGTCGGGGTGACCGCCGGGCCGGCACCGACCACATCCTGCTCGCCCTTTTCGAGGATCCCTCGGTCGAAGGCCTGCTGGGCGTGAGCCTGCAGCAAGCCCGCCAGGCCCAGGACGCGCTCGATCGGGAGGCCCTGGGTGCCTTGGGGCTTGGCCCGGGCGCTGATACTCCCGAGCTGCCGATGCGCGCCGTGCCGAAGAAGCCGACGCTCAAATACCTCATGCTGCAGAAAGATCGCCTCCGCATGACGCCAGCGGCGAAGAAAGTGCTGGAGCACGCGTCTAAGGGCAACAGCCGGAAGCTCCAGATCACGGTCCGGCAGGTGCTGGCCCAGATCCTCAATCTCCAGCCACCAGACCCCGCCGCGGTACTGCTGGGCGCTCTCGGCGTGGACACCTCCGAGGTCCGGTGCCGGCTGGACCTGCCCAGCCAAGCCGGGTAGTCAACGACGTAAAACCCGCGGGGTGGCTCAGGGCTGCGGCGGTGCGTACGAGAGCCGGTCGAAGACGAGCACGCTGCGGGTGATCTTCCCGGCGGTGACGGTGAAGCGCTCGGCGGCGGGTGCGTCGCTGACGATGGCGGTCTGCGGGCAGTAGAAGAGCACGGCGGTGGTGTCGTCGCCGAAGGCGGTCAGGGGGCCGGTGCCGGTGAGCCTGGCCAGGAAGCCGCCGAGGAAGTCCCGGTACTGCTGGGCACCGGAGATCCGCGCGCCCGGCGCCTCGCAGGTGATGTCGTCGGCGATGTAGGTCATGGCCTGGTCGAGGTCGTGGCTGGTCCAGGCCTGGTGGTAGGCCAGGGCCGTGGCGAGTGCTGGCGGGGTGCCGGGATTGGTCATCGCACGTCCTTCGCGGTTTGCGGATCCGGTGCCGAGCCGGTCACCGGGTGGAGTCGGCATGGTTATTGAAGCAGCGGCCTCTGACACTGGGGCTGTCCAGGTCATTTCTTCGTTTTTGGCCGCTGCGCTGAGCCGACGGGCAGGTCAGCCGCCGCAGCCAGTTCGAGCTGCTGACGGCTCAGCGAGAACCCGAGCATCGGCCAGCTCACTCCCTTGACCTGCCGGGACTCATCGCGTCCCGGGTCGCGCTGGTATCCGGCGCGCACCGCGACCCGCTGTGAGGCCAAGTTGTCCCTGTGCACTTCTAGCCGCAGCTCATCCAGCCCGGCCACCCGGAACGACCAGGCGCTGAACAAGGCCAGGGCCCGCGTCGCCACCCCGCGCCCGCGGCCCTCGGCGGCCACCCAGTACGACACCTCGCCGGCCCGTCCGTCCCGGGCCAGCGCGATGTTACCGAGCCGGGCACCGGTGACCGCATCGCAGATCACGAAGCCAGCATCAGCATCAGATGCGCGCAGCCGCACGATCGCAGCGAGCACTTGCCCAGCCTCTAGTGCGGGCGACTCGGAGGTGAACCGCTGGATCAGCGGATCCCGCACGCTGTCGACATACCAGGCCGCGTCCTCGTCGGCCCACTCTCGCAGTCGCACCACTTCGTCATGAAGGCCGGACTCGTTCATGAGGCCACAATGCCATCCGGGTGAGCCGAACGGCAGCTGGCTTGGCTGGCCACCGGCCCGAGCACATACTTGGTCCGCACCGAGACCAAGGCCAGCGCCGGCGGCCGCTGCTGGCAGATGCGTTCGCGACGGCCGGTTGGCCCCGGGCCGCTGAGCAATCGCCTCGGTGCCCCGTGATCATGGTGACCACCGTGATCGCGGGGGTTCCGGTCGTTGATGACCTCTGCATCCGCCCCGAGGGATGCTCCGTGCTCCTGGCTGAGCCCATGATCACGACCGTTCGCGCTGGTCATGGCCTGGCGCGATGTTCCGCCAGGTCGCCAAGGGCATGATCACGGACATCGCGCCTGGTCAGGCTGGCCAGCGTTTGCCGCCTCCGGTCAGCCTCGCCGGGATCGGCCCGGCCGCACCGCATCGCTGGCGCGACGCTGTCGCTGAACCGCAGAGCCCGGCAGCATCGCCGGAGCGCTGCTGCTCCTATGGCGACATGGCCGGAGCGCTGATGTCGTTGACGTCGTGGCGGCAAGCAGCAGCAACGGAGCGGCGATGCTGCTGTCCGGCACGGCACCGGCCACCAGCACCGGCCACCAGCACCCGCCACCGGAACAACGATCCACCTGACCGCAGCGAACCGGACAGACAAGCAGAAAACGGGGAAGCTGCACGGAGTGTCGCCCACCTGCAGGAACCACTGTCAGGCAGCAGCCGGAACTACCGTCAGGCAGCTACCGGAACCACGTACGCAACCTGCCGCCAGGGAACCGGAACCAAGGTGTCAATCATCAGGCGGAATCGCACCTAGCGAGCATCGCCCTCTGTTTCCACGTCTGTTTCCACGCGCGTTCGGGTTCGTCGGCGTCTGAGTGCATTCTTGCAGGTCAAGCTGGGTGGGGCGCCCGGGGCTCGAACCCGGAACCTACGGATTAAAAGTCCGCTACTCTGCCATTGAGCTAGCACCCCAGTAGCTCCCGCTTGGGAGCGGCAGCCCTTCGCACGAAGCGTACCGAGTCCGAGCGGACTCGCGCTCAGTGGACCTTAACGAAGAACTCTCGCGGCGCGATCACTGTTCCAGGTTGAGTACCTGGTGCTGACCACGAGATCGGCGCTCAACTTCGCTGTCAGCTAGCTCCGGTAGCATCCGGCTCGTGGAGAGTGCGTTCTACGAGCAGATCGGTCCCGATACGTACGTCGCGACGTCGGCGACGATGGGGCCGTGGTCCGCCGATGCGCAGCATGGTGGACCGCCGTCGGCGCTGGCGGCCCGCGCCATCGAGGTACACGAGCCGGATCCACGGCAGCGCCTTGCCCGTGTCTGCGTCGACATCATGCGGCCAATCCCGATCGGCAAACTGACGCTCAACACCAGGTTCGTCAGGGCGGGGAGGCGTGTCGCGCTGGTGGAGACCGTGATGGAGTGCGACGGCCACGAGGTGCTGCACGCCAGAGGCTGGCGAATCGAGCGAACGACCGGTGCGGTGCCGCCGGTGACCGATGGCGCGCGGCCAGAGCGGCCACTCAGCGCCGAGGAAGGGCCACCGCCCGAGATCTTCGCCAGTCAGCATCGGGGCTACCTGTCCATGATCGAGTGGCGCTTCAAGGCCGCAGCCGTGGCTAAGCCCGAGTCGGAGTTGTCCGCTTCGGCTGCCGTCGGCGGACCATCGGCTCAACTAGGATCCACCGGCCCGCATGCGCGGCCGAGATCCGCTTGGGCTCGCCCGCGCATACCGCTGCTCGCGGGCGAGGGCATCTCGCCGATGGCGCGCAGCCTGCTGATCGCCGACTCGGGCAATGGGGTCGGCGCCGTGCTGTCGCCTTCGGACTTCGTCTTCCTCAACGTGGATCTCACGGTCGCATTGCAGCGTGACCCGGTGGGCGACTGGCTGCTGCTCGAAGCGATGACTATGGTCGGGCCCGATGGCACCGGCCTGGTCGCTAGCCGCCTGGCCGATCAGACCGGATCCGTCGGCCGGGCGACGCAGACGCTGTTGGTGGCCCCGCTGCCGGCGAGCTAGCACATCGGGCGCGGGTACGGAGTTACCCGGACGGCGGGTCCGCAGGCGTCGGATGATTGTCGTTCACCTGCTGACTACCGCCGTGCGGATACCCTAACGTGTGTGCCCGCAGGTCGCGGGTATGCGATTTTGTGGAGGAAATATCCTAAATGACCGCCATCGAGCTACAGGGCGCTTACAACGTCCGTGACCTCGGCGGCTTGCGCACCAAGAACGGACGTCTCACCAGACCCGGCGTTGTCTACCGGGGCGACTCACTGGACAACATCACTCCAGCCGACGAGAAGATCCTCTTCGACAAGCTCGGCATCGCGACGATCGTCGATCTGCGGACGCTCGCTGAGACTGAGTCGAAGGACCTGCACTTCCCGGTGCCTCGTTATCGCTTCTCGGTGCTCGTCGAGGGCCGGCTCGGGCACGAGCCGTTCCCGTCCGATGACCCGGCCGAGCTGGCCAAGGTCTACCTGAAGAACCTGGAAAGCGGACGCGCCGCCGTCACTGGCACGTTCGACATCATCGCGGCGAACCTGCAGGCCGGAGCGGCTACGCTGTTCCATTGCGCCGCAGGTCGTGACCGTACCGGCATCATCGCCGCGCTCCTGCTGAGCCTGGTCGGCGTCACCGACGGCCAGATCGCGATGGATTACGTGCAGAGCAACAGGAACGCGCGCCGCGTGACCAAGAAACTCGCAGAGAACCCGCTCTACGCCGATCAAGGCAAGGACCGGCCAGAGGTCATCTTGCTGCACGAACTCTCGATTCTCGGGTTCGTCCGACTGCTGCGCGCCGAGTACGGCGGACCACGGCAGTTCTGCCTGGACAGCGGTGTGTCGCCGGAGACAATCGCCGTGCTAGAAAGCGACTTCGTCGTCGACCGCCCTGACGACAGCGCCGGTTAACCTGGCCGCTGATGCCGCCCCACCCCGGCCCGCCTGGCTTCCCGTCTGAAGCAGAGCGCGCGCTCCGGGCGGACCTGCACCGTTCGCCTGGTCGGCTATTGCTCACCGGCGGCCAAACCGGGGTCGACACGGCGGCCGCGCTGGCTGCGGTCGAGGTTGGCCTGCCAGTGCATCTGGTCTTCCCGCTCGGCTACCGCCAGGAGGATGGCCCGCTTAGCCCAGTTCGCCGGGCCGCGCTCGCCGGCACCCGGCTGCATGAGCTGACCAGCCCGGAGTTCGCCAACCGGACCTGGGCCTGCGCGTACCTAGCGGACGCCGTGATCCTGGTGGATCCGGCCGGCGGCGCCGGCTGCCAGGAAACCGTGCGGGCGGCCGAGCACCTAGGTCGGCCGCTGCTCGCCCTCGGGCCGGATGCCGAACTTCATTATTCGCAACGAATCGCACCGCGACTCGCCCCAGCCAGCCGCATCGCCCGCTGGCTGGCGCGGCACGATCCGCCCGTGCTCATGATCGCTGGCTGCCGGGGGAGCATCCTGGCTAGCGAGGGCAAAGAAGCTGCCATGCTGGATCAATTGGCCGAAATCATGCAAGCCCTCGCGTCGGCCTAACCACTGTCGACTCGCGGGCGCGCATTAGTCGTCGGGCGGTGCGCCCCAGTCGATGTTGATGGTCGCTGCTACGTCGGGGTGGCGCTCTAGCCAGTCCTTGGCGAACGGGCAAACTGGCACGAGGGTGAGCCGGTCCCTGGCGGCCCGTTCGACCGCCGCTTTGACTAGCTTGCCGCCGATGCCGTGCCCGGCTAGCGACTGCGGCACTTCGGTGTGGATGAGCACCAGCCGGTTGGCCCGGCGGCGATAGTCGAGCTCGGCGACCGAGCCGTCGCTCGCCAGCTCGAACCTCGAGTTCTGCTGGTCGTCAGTGACCTGCACCGCGTCGCTCATGGACCCATCGTCGCATCGGCGCGCCCGGTTTGCGAAGTCATAGTTCTGGCTGAACGGCCAGCAGCACCTCGGCCCCGACCGGCACGAATCCGGCGGCTAGGAATGCTCGCAGGCTCGCCGCGTTGCCCGGGGCGACTTGCGCCCACAGTGAGGTCCCGGTCGGTGTCAGATGCCTGGCGGCCGTGATGAGCCGTCGGCCGAGGCCTTGACCGCGCTGGTCAGGATCGACTTCGACCGCCATTTCCAGCCGCCCGCCGACGCCGCGTCCGAGCAGTACGACGCCGCCGTCAGCGCGCCAGGTCTGGACCTCGTCGCGGTAGCTGAGCGCCCGCCGCACCCGGGCGTGGGTGGACACTGGCTCAGCGGTTAGCTCGACCGGTGGCGAGCCTGGCAGTGACTCAGTTACGCAGAGCACGTCGATGGTGCCCACCCGCCGGTTCGTCGCCGCGGCGAGCGCCTGCAGAAACGGCGGGCTGAGTGGCGCGGCCAAGTCGCCAGGTGGCAGCTGCCGGCGCACCCAAATCAGGGGCAACGTCAGCGAACACCACCGCATGGGCGGTAAAGGCCAGCACCCCGCAGTCACGTCGTGATGGCTGCGGCAGTACCGTGACGCCGCCGTCGGCAGGCGGGAACCGCCCAGCTGCGACGTCGGTCAGCAAGGTGCCGATCAACGCTTCTTCGGCCAGCCGCTCCCCATGGCGCTCGTGCAGGAAGGTGGTCATCGGCGCGACTCGGTCAGCGGTAGGCCGACAGGCCGGTGAGGGCCTGCCCGATGGCCAGCGTGTGAATCTCTTCTGTGCCCTCGTAGGTGAGCACCGACTCCAGGTTGTTCGCGTGCCGGATGACCGGGTATTCCAACGTGACCCCATTCGCGCCAAGGATGGTCCTGGCCTGCCGCGCGATGTCGATCGCGGTACGCACATTGCTCATCTTGCCGAGGCTGATCTGCTGGGGCGTGACCTTGCCGGCCTCCTTGAGACGGCCAAGATGCAGCGCGAGTAGTTGCGCCCGCTGCAGATCAGCGGCCATCCAGGCGAGCTTGCCCTGGGTGAGCTGGAAGCCGCCGATCTTGCGGCCAAACTGCTCCCTGGTAGTGGCGTAGTCGATCGCAGTCTCCAGGCAGGTGCGGGCCGCGCCAGTGACGCCCCAGATGATGCCGAACCTGGCCTCGGTCAGGCACGACAGTGGGCCTTTGAGGCCGGTCACGCCCGGCAGCACCGCGTCAGCCGGCAGTCGCACGTCATCGAAGTGCAGCTCAGAGGTGACAGACGCCCTGAGGGACAGCTTTTTGTGAATGTTGCGCGCGGTGAAGCCGCGCGCCGCTCTGGGCACGACGAACCCGCGAATCCCCTCTTCGGTGCTGGCCCACACCACGGCGACGTCGGCGATCGACCCGTTGGTGATCCACATCTTGCTGCCGGACAGCACCCAGTCGGACCCATTTCGCTTGGCCTGGGTTTTCATACTCGATGGATCGCTGCCGTGATCAGGCTCGGTAAGCCCGAAGCACCCGATGGCCTCGCCGGCGGCCATGCGGGGGAGCCACTCGCTCCTCTGCTCATCCGAGCCGTACTTCCAAATGGGGAACATGGCGAGCGAGCCTTGGACGGACACCAGGCTGCGCAGGCCCGAGTCGGCCGCCTCCATCTCCCTGCAGGTCACCCCGTAGGCGATCGGGCCCATCCCGGCGCAGCCATAGCCGGTCAAGTGCATCCCGAGCAACCCGAGTTGCCCCAGTTCTGGTGCCAGGTCGGCGGGCAGCGTGCCAGCTTCGAACCAGTCAGCGATGTGCGGCAGAATCCGATCCGCCGCAAACTTGCGCACAGTGTCGCGGACCAGTCGCTCCTCGTCATTCAGTTCGTCGTCGATCCGCAACAGGTCGGTGCCGACAGATTCGGTGGAGCCCGGCATGGCGTGGTCCCTTTCTGCTTGCCCTGCCGCCAGCGTATTGCGGCGTTCGGTGCCGGTGAAGGCGGGGCGTGCCCGGGCGGGTAGCCGGCCACGGGCGGGGTAGAGCCCTCAGTAGGGCGCGCACGAGCGTGCATAGATGCGAAATGATGGCGATATGAGCTACATGAACAACGGGAGCGGGAAGATCCTGGTACGCCGTCGGGACAACCGGATCATCGCGGGAGTCTGCGCGGGCCTGTCGGACTACCTGGGCATGGACGTCAATCTGGTCAGGGTGCTGTTCGCGCTTGTGACTCTCTTCACCGCCGGCACCGGCATCCTCGCGTACCTGGTGGCCTGGGCCGTCATCCCCGAGGAAGGCCAGAAGTCATCGATCGCGGAAGATTTGATCAACAAGAATCGGACGAGCTAATCGGCCGAGGCTTGGCGGTTGACCCGAGCCACGGTCTGGTACGCGCACCGGGATCGGCCCGGTGGCAGGACCCGGCGATGCCAGTTAAGGGATCCGCTTTGCCGGCAGAGCCCAACTTCCCCTATGCTGAGTCGGTCCCCGACGGCGGGCGCACACGGCTTAGGCGGCGGTGACCGTTAAGCCCCCATCGTCTAGCGGCCTAGGACACCGCCCTTTCAAGGCGGCGGCACGGGTTCGAATCCCGTTGGGGGTACGGCTGGCGAACGTCAGCAGGAGTGCCGAGGATTGCGTAGTATGCAGTGCGCGGTTAGTTCGAGCCGTGACTGGCTGGCTCTCAAGTCAGCGAGTGGCGGTAGCTAGGAAGCTTGGTCCTGTAGAGCAGCTCGGAGTGCTCGCCACCCTGTCAAGGTGGAGGTCGCGGGTTCAAATCCCGTCAGGACCGCTCCGGTCGGCGGGGCGATTGCGGCGGTCGCCGTGTTCATCCCTCGTCATCGGGCAGCCTGGTCAGGTAGCTCAGTTGGTACGAGCGTCCGCCTGAAAAGCGGAAGGTCGGCGGTTCGACCCCGCCCCTGACCACCACCTCTGAGCAGCGCAAATGCTCCCTTACCTGCGACGATTCCTAGTTGCCTGCCTTGGCGGCCGTGCCCGCTCGGAACGCCCGGAGTCGACTCATGACCATCTCTGCCCGCTCGGTGCTGCACGCGCAATCTCGCGTCCGGTGAGCGCGTGCCGTGCAACGGGGTCGTTCAACCTGGCTTCCCTCGCGTGGCTTCTGCAACATCGGTCACGTTCGCGCCAGGTGGCGACGGCGGGCGGAGCCCGCCCTTGAAACCGTAGAGAAACTTGTCACAGGTTCAGGTGACAGACCAGTCGTAATCGAGGGTCCACAGATACGCCGGTACTGAGTGGACGCAGACCTCTACTGCCCGGTCTTCGGCTGTCCAGCCAACGTGGAAGATCTCGATGACCGGCTCGCCTTCTTCGAGCTTGAGGAACGCCTGCTCCTCATCGGTGGACCGTCGCACCCGCACGCTCTCGGAGATCCTGACTTGCCGGTATCCGAGTTCGGCGAACCGGCTCACGATGCCGCCCGGTCCTGAGTCCCGCTGCTCCAGGGCGGTGCCTTCGGCGATCTCAACCGGGATGTAGGACGGCGCGAGCTGGACAGGCACATCGTTGGCGTACATGTGCCGCTTGCGCACGACTGTGTTCGGCTCGCCTTCGGGCAGGCCCAGCGCCTGGGCTACCTCCGCTGGCGGGATCATTCGGCTTACCTCGGTGTCAGATCTTGGCGTCATCCCGAGACTGCGAATCTCGACGTCGAACGCGCCGCGACCGCCGGACTGCTCGCGTGCCGCTTGTTGGTAGCGGCTGGTCGACTGGCGGTGGATGACGGGAATCTCTCGCACGACTGTGCCTCTTCCTCGTTCGACGCGGACGACACCTTCGTTGCGCAGGATCGATATCGCCCGGTTGACGGTCGGCCTGCTGACGCCGTAGCGCTCCGCGAGCACGGGCTCTGATGGCAGCAACGATCCGGGCGGGTAGTCGCCTTCGGTGATGGCAGCACGGATCAGGTCAGCCAGCTGCCGGTACTGCGAGCGCTGTGGCTCAAGTGGCATGTGTTGCTCCTGCCGTGAGTAGTTGCCTGAGTGTTCTCTACCCAGAGCTTAGATGTCCTACATCCTGCTTGATGCACCGGGATCGGCGACGCATTATAACGATGTAGGATGTTCTACATCCTACATCTACTCACAGGAGGTCGGACGGATATGCGGCTGAGGATCGACACAAACGGTATCGAATTCCGGGTAGCTGGCACCGTGCGCCCGCGCCAGATCTCGAAAGTGAATCCGCCAGTAATTCGTGAATGGTACGCATCGGCGATGCGCGGAAAAGGCGGGCTCACATCGATTCAGCAGTCCTACCGCTTCTTGCATGCGGTGTTGGCCACTGCCGTACGTGACGGCGCGATACCGACCAACCCTGCCAACATCCCCGGAGCGGGCACCGACCGAGCCAAAGAACGCCGGTAGCCTCTGTCGCTCAAGTCGTCGCGCTCATCGAGGCCATCACACCGCGATACCGTGCCGCCGTTCTGCTCAGCGCATGGTGCGGACTTCGCCGTGGCGAGATCATCGCGCTAACGCCCCGGAGACATCGACCTGGTGGCCGCACGTCTCCCTAAGTCCATAGTGGTCAAGCACTGATGCTGCACATAGCCCGCACGATCGCGTCTCGCACATGCTCTGACCTGCGGTCTTTCCCATCCCCGAAAAGTGTGCCGGCCGAGCCTCAGCAGGCTAACTGTCTACTGGATTTCGCGGAGGCTGCCGGTGTCGACGTCGAAGACGAACCCGCGGACCTCGCGCGTGCGGGTGAGGAACGGGCATTCCTTTACCCGCGCGATCGATTTCCTCAAGTCCTCATCCAGGTCGGTGAAGGCGAGTGAGGCCCAGTGCGGCTTGTGACCTGTCTCGGCCGCCAGTTCGGCCTTGAGTTCCTTGTTCGTGAAGGTCTGCATGCCGCACTGGGTATGGTGGATCATGATGATCTCTGTGGTGCCCAGTTCATGCTGGCTGATCGTCAGGGATCTGAGCATGTCATCGGTGATCTCGCCGCCGGCGTTGCGCAGCACGTGCGCCTCGCCCGGAGTCAGGCCCAGCAGCGCGTACACGTCCATCCGGGCGTCCATGCAGGCGACCACGGCGACGCCCAGTGCTGGCCTGCCGGGCACCGGACCTGCGTACTCCCTGGCATACAGCTTGTTGTTCGCTAGCAGCTGATCCGTTGCCGACATGGCGCCGTCCTCTCAAACCGATCCGCTGCGGCGAGGCGTCCTGGTATGACGCCAGCCAGCAATACCTGATTCTGGGCAAACATTACCGAGTCTGCCGCACCTGGAGGTTAGCGATCGCTCCGTAGCTCTGCAGTGCCACGGTCGGCGGCTTGTCGCGGAGGATGGGACCGCGCTCAAGCCCATCATCCCGGTGGGGTCGTTCCCTGCGTAGCTGGTGTATTCGGTACCAGCTATACCGTTGTCGGTCGAGGCCACCTCGTCAGAGGGAGGATCGTGATGACGGTCGCAATGGAGTTCTGCCTGCTCGGGCCTCTGACTGTGCGGGTGGACGGAGTGGTCGTCCCGATACCGAAGGGCAAGCAGCGAGCGCTGCTGGCCGCCATGCTGCTGCGCGCTGGCCGGACGGTGACCGCTGACCAGCTCGCCGATGTGTTGTGGGGCCCGGTACTGCCACCGTCGGCAGCGACCTCCCTGCAGAACTACGTCAAGCGGCTTCGTCAGGCGCTCGGAACCGGTCGGGACCGCATCTTGACTCAGCCCGGCGGCTACCTGATCCAGGTGTATCCCGGTGAGCTGGACATCGCCGCGATGGAACAAACGCTGACCGCCGCGATCCGATCCGCCCAGACGGGCAACTGGGCCGAGGTTTCCGGCTACGCCGTCGCGACGCTGGCCTGGTGGCGCGACGATGCGCTGTGTGACGTCGATCTGCGCGAGACGGCCTGGTGGGAGATAGCGAGGCTGACCGAGCTGCGCTTTCAGGCCCGCGAATTGCTGGTCGAGGCCGGCCTGCAGTTGGGCAGGCACAACGCACTGGTGGCGCAGGCGCAGCAGCTCACGGTGGACGCGCCGCTGCGCGAGCATTCGTACGCGCTGCTAATGCACGCTCTTTACCTATGCGGCCGGCGGGCAGAGGCACTGGAGGCCTATCAGCACGCCCGCGACGTGATGGTTGAGGAGCTGGGCGCAGAGGCCGGGCCCGAGCTGCAGTCGCTCCATCAGCAGATTCTTCACGATGATCCAGCACTCATCCCGGCACCGATCGAAACGCCGAAAGTCGTGCCGCGGGGACTTCCCGCGCCTGCCAGGCACTTCGCTGGACGATCCAGGGAGCTGGCAGCCCTGACCCGGCTACTCGATGAGGACGAGTCCGGACAGCACCTGACCGGCGTGGTCGCGGCCATCGGCGGAGCAGCCGGAGTGGGAAAGACTGCACTGGCGCTTCGATGGGCACATCAAGTGGCCGGCCGATTCCCAGACGGTCAGCTGTATGTGAACCTGCGCGGCTTCGATCCGGCACTGCCGCCGTTGTCGGCTACCGAGGCGCTCCGGCTGGCTTTGGACTCCCTAGAGATACCAGCCGAGCGTATCCCGGCCAGTCTGGACGGCCAGGCCGGGATGTACCGCAGCGTGCTGGCGGGCCTGAAGGTCCTGATTGTGGCAGACAACGCCGCCGACGCCGGCCAGGTCCGGCCGCTGCTGCCTGGCAGCCCTGGTTGCCTGGTCATCGTGACTAGCCGCCGCGTGCTCACCGGGCTGGTCGCCGTCGACGGCGCTATTCCGCTGTCGCTCGACGTTCTCTCCAGCGCCGAGGCCAGTGAGCTGCTCGCCCGCGTCCTCGGCCGGGCCAGGGTCGCCGCGGAACCCGAAGCGGCCGACCAGCTGATCAACTTGTGCGGCCACCTTCCGCTGGCGCTGGCCATCACCGCGGCCCGCGGTGCGACCCGGCCCCGGCTGCCGCTAGCCGCACTGGCCGCCGAGCTGGCCGACGCCGCCGGCCGTCTAGACGCGCTGCAGGCCTCCGGCGACCCGTTGGCCAGCGTCCGTACGGCGCTGACCAGCTCATACCAGCAGCTGAGCGTGACTGCGGCCCGAATGTTGCGGCTGCTGGCGCTGCATCCAGGCCCGGATATCTCGGTGGCCGCAGCGGCCAGCCTGGCCGGCCTCGCTGGCCCCCATGCCGACCGGCAGCTGGCAGAACTGGCCGATGCCAGCTTGGTCTCCCGTGATGGCAGCCGCCGGTACTCCCTGCACGATCTGGTCCGGCTGCACGCGGCCGAACAGGCTGGCCGGGCGGACGCCGACGCTGATCTCCAGGCGGCGACGGGCCGGATGCTTGACCATTACCTCCACACCGGCCACGCTGCCGCTCTCCTGATCAGCCCAGAAAGGGACCCGATCACCGTGGACCCGCCCAGCCCAGGCTCAGTACCTGAGCAACTGCCTGATGACCGGGCGGCGTTGTCCTGGTTCGAGGCCGAGCATCAGGTGCTGATCGCCGCTGCCGGTCACGCTTTCACAGCCGGGCAGGACGGCCGGGCCTGGAATCTCGCCTGGACGCTCGACGATTACCTATGCAACCGGGGCCGCTGGCAGGATCGGCTGGCCTTGCAGACCACAGCGCTGGCCGCCGCGCGGCGGCTCGGCGACCTTACCAGGCAGGCAAGCTCGCACCTGTACCTCGGTGATAACGCCTCGTGGCTCAGCCATTTCGACGCCGCCGAATGTCACTATCAACACGGCTTGGACCTGTATCAGCAGGTCGGCGACCCCGGTGGGCAGGCATGGGCGCATTTCGGCCTGGCAACGTTGCACTCCGTCCAAGGTCGGCCAGCCCTGGCTGTCGAGGGCGCCCGTCTGGCACTCAAGCTGTACACCGCCGCCGGCCACCGGGTCGGACGGGCTGCCGCCCTCAACAGCTTGGGCTGGAACCTCGCCCAGCTCGGGGATTACGAGCAGGCGCTCGCGCTTTGCCAGGAAGCCCTGACGCTGTCCCGCCAGGTCGGTGGCCGCCAGATCGAAGCCGCCGCGCTTGACAGTTTGGGCTACGCCCACCGCCAGCTCGGGCAGTACGCCGACGCCATTACCTACTACCAGCAGTCCGTCGACGTTTCCAGCGAGATTGGCATTCGCCACCATCAAGCCGAGGTACTCAGCCACCTCGGCGACACTCACCAGGCCTCCGGCAACCGCGCAGCTGCTCGAGCCAGCTGGGACAGAGCACTAGCTATCCTCGAGGACCTGCACCACCCAGACGCTGACCAGGCCCGGGCGAAACTCTGCCGGGCCTAGACCTGGGACGCCGGTGGCTGGGCAGCGGCGGGATCGCGCACAGTCCGACGACCCGCTTGCTCCGCCTTCCCCGCCGTCGCCGCAACCGTGGATACCAGCGGCCGCAGCGGCGGCCAGCTTGGTTCGGATTGGCTTCATGTGCGGGCGGGCGGTGGTCATGTCAGCTTCCTTGGCTGAGCCGGTCAGCTGGCCGACGTGGTTGTCGGTTCGTTCCTGGTCAGGTCGAAGCTTGCGCGGTAGGCCTGAGGCGGCGCTGTCGCGGCGCTGAGCCGGGCGCAGCGCGACGAGCTGATACTCGTAGCGAGTCCAGCTGCGCCGGAAGGCCGCGGCCTGGCCCGACTGACGTGGTCATTGACTAGATTGGGCAGGTGCGCTCGGGAACGGTCAAACCGTGATCCTGCCAAAGCAACGTGACCCCCGCTTCGTCACCATCCGTCGCGGGGGGACGCTCACGGATTCCGACCATCGGCTTTTGGCCCTGTGGGCTGCCGAGTGCGCAGAGCATGTGCTGTGTCTCTTCGAGTCGGTGCGGCCATCGGACCCGCGGCCACGGCTGGCGATCGAACAGATTCGGGCTTGGGCGCGAGGCGAGATCAGCATGTCTCAATCTCGCGCGGCCGGCGGCCATGCCATGGCCGCCGCCAGGGACTTGAGCGGAGCCGCTCGGCACGCCGCCTATGCGGCCGGCCAAGCGGCGGTGGTAGCTCATGTCGCCGCGCACGAGCTCGGTGCTGCTGCTTACGCGATCAAGGCCGCGCGTGCGGCGGTCCCCGCCTGCGAGCGTGCGAGCGCCGGCCAGATCGAGTGCCGATGGCAGCGCGAACAGCTCCCGGATGCGATTCGCGAACTCGTCATGGAAGATCAGCGACGGCGAAACGAAATCTGCTGGTCGGTGTTCGACTCCTGACGGACCCGGGCGGAGTAACGGCAACGCCGCTCCGGTGAGCGTGGGCTAGCCCCAGTCCTTGGCGCTACCAGGCGCGCGTGGTTCTGGGTGAGCTGGCGCCGTTTGACTTCTCGGTATGCAAGGAGGAATGGACCGACTGGTCCATCCGGACCAGCGCCCCCGGCTCCAGCCAGCCAGAAGGCGACGTCCGCTCTCGCACGTCAACTGGTGCGCCGCAGTGCGGGCACGCAGTTGAGTCGCCAGCCGACTCCAGTCGGCAGCACCTGCACCGATATTCACCAGCCATCGGCCACCCCTAGCTGACGATCTCGCCAGATTCACCTACCTCACTACGAGGGCTGGCAGCGACCACCCGTCGCTACCAGCCCTCGGTTTCGGCCTCAGGTCACGGTGACTTGGGCGGCGGGAGCGGATTTATGCTTTCGGCCGGATACTGGAATGTCCAGATCTGATTAGATGCTCCGCCGCAACTCCAGACCTGGACGATAGTGCCCTGCTCGCCGATGGTCCCCAGGTCGGCGTCGAGGCACTTGCCGCTGGCGAAGTTGATGAATTCACCACTACCGTAAGGATTCCCGCTCCACTGCTGGCTAGTCGCGCCAGTGCAGGTCTCCAGAACGGCGCGGCTTCCGTTGGTAGGGCCGGCCTCAGTCAGGCATCCCGTCGGGGAATTGCCCACGATCTCGTATGAGCTGTTGTAGACCCACTGCTGATAAGGCGACGTCGAGCAGTTGAAGAGCAGCGCTCCGTTAGGCGTACCTGAGTCCAGGCAGCGCGGGCTATCGCCGTTGTAAACCTGGCCGTGCGCCGGAATCACTACCGCCTGCGCGGTGCCGCTCATCGCCAGCGGTACGGCCGCAGCCACGAGCATAAAGAGCCCCGCGAGTCCGGCCTTCCTATGGAAGATTCTCACCTTGTCTGTAGTCCTTTCCTCATGATGGAAACTTTCGTTCGAACCGCAGCTTCAGCGTCATCGGCCGGCGGTTTCCAGACCAGGAGGAATGACCGGGTGTTTGAGCGGGGGTTTTAACATCGCACGGAAAGGAACGGGGAGAACAGACAGGTAGCGAGCGGTTAACTCGGCGACGGCGGTCGGACCAGGCCGGTGTCGTAGGCGGTGATGACCAGTTGCGCGCGGTCACGCGCGGCCAGCTTGGTCAGCCCGCATCGAGTCCTTCCGTGTGCTGTGATGGTCAGTAGCCCACGGCAGAGGGGATGGTCCGCTGGTGTCGAATAGCTCGCCGGATCGGCCGGCCGCGGCGCAGGCCCGCTTGGCCGGGATCAACAAGAGCGGGACCTGGGGGTCGGCGCTGAGCACGGCCGAGTTCGCGGCGATTCGCCACGACTCGCCATCCCTCGCGTTGCTCAGCGCCATCGCGATTATCGGCTTTCCTGGCATGACATTGCTGGCCAGAAGGCTCGGACAAGCCAATGACCAGGCCGAACGACTCCTGATCGAGTTGGAAGGCACTCGGGCGGCGGAGGCGCGGGCAGCGGGACTGGCCGAGCGCCAGCGACTTGCCAGGGAGATGCACGATGTACTCGCGCATTCGCTGTCTGGGCTGATGCTCCAGATCGAAGGTGCCCGGATGCTCATGGCCGAGAATCCCGCCGACCCCCGGCTGCCCGCAATCATCGAGTGTGCTCACGACCTGGGCAAGTTCGGATTTGATGAGGCCCGCCGCGCGGTTGGGTTGCTGCGTGACGAAGAGCTGCCAGGTCCCGGTCGGCTGGCCGAGCTCGCCGCGCAGTTCGCGGCAGTCAACGGCATCCCTTGCAAGTTCACGGTGTCCGGCCAGGCCTACGAACTCCAGCCAGAAACAGGGCTCGCGGTCTACCGGGTAGCACAAGAAGCACTGACGAACATCACCAAGCACGCCAGTCCTGACTGGGTTGAGGTGCACCTTGGCTATGAGCCATGCGACGCTCGCCTGCGGGTCGAGAATTTCGCTCTGGACCGAGCACCCAAACTTGCCGCCAGCCGCGGCTCAGGATATGGCCTGACCGGGATGCGCGAGCGGGCTGAGCTGCTCGGCGGCGAACTAGCCACGGCGATGACGCGCGGTGGCTTCCGAGTGGAGTTGCGGGTGCCGAGGTGAGTCGGCCGACGCGGATACTCATCGCTGACGACCAGCGAATGGTAAGGGAAGGACTGGCGCTGGTACTCGGCCTGCTGCCTGACATCGAACTCGTGGGCTCAGCCTGCGATGGCGCCGAGGCGGTCGCCATGGCTGCTGAGCTGCGCCCTGACATCGTCCTCATGGATCTCAGGATGCCCCGTTGCGACGGCGTCGAGGCCACCCGGCTGTTGCGCGAGCGCGTGCCAGCGGCCAAGGTCATCATGCTTACCACGTACGCGGATGACCGGTCAGTGATCAGCGCACTACAAGCTGGCGCGCGCGGCTACCTGACCAAGGACGCGGGAGGCGCAGAGATCCGCCAAGCCTTCAGCCAAGTCCTTGAGAACGAGGCAGTCATCGATCCCGCCGTCCAGCGGCACATAGTCGATGCGATCGTCACCGGAGCGCCAGCCCAGAGTCGGCGACTCCCCTCGCCCATTCCGGCCGGCCTTACGCCCCGCGAAGCCGAGGTGCTGTCGCTCATCGCGGCCGGTATGTCCAATGGCGAGATCGCGGCGCGCCTCGTGGTCAGCGAGGGCACGGTCAAGAACCACGTTCACCACCTGCTCGCGAAGATCGAGGCCCGCGACCGCGCCCAAGCGGTCACCTTCGCCTACCAGCACGGACTCGCCGCACGTTAGTCGGCCAGGTTGCGGCCTTCATACGTTTGCTCTCCATTCATCTTTACGTCGGTTACCTGTCGACCTGGCTCGATACGTTGCGGCTGTGGGACACCGGTGCCTAAGAACGATGCGGCAAGTCCATGACGCGATCATGTTCGGTGTGCAGTGACGCAGGCTCGGTCGAGCGACCTGATAGCGGCGCTGGACGAGGCCGCTTTGAGCAGGTTTCATCTGCGGGCAGTGCTGGCTTCCGGCGTAGGATTCTTCACCGACGCCTATGACCTGTTTGTCATCGGGATCGCGGCTGCCTTGATTGCCGATGACTGGCAGCTAAGCTCGGGCCGCCTGGCCTTGCTTAACAGCACGATGCTGGCTGCCGCGTTCGTGGGTGCCTTCGTGTTTGGGCGATACGCCGACAAGGTTGGCCGCAAGCGGGTTTATTGGCTCGTAGCCGCGATCATGATCACCGGTGCGCTGGGATCGGCGTTCTCTCAGTCCTTCTGGGAGCTGATCGCCTTCCGCTTCGTGCTCGGATTCGGCGTCGGCGGCGACTACCCGGTGAGCGCCGTGATGGTAAGCGAGTACGCCAACCGCAAGGACCGCGGCAAGCTCGTCGGGATGGTGTTCGGCACCCAGGCACTCGGTCTGATTATTGGCCCACTGATCGCGTTGGCCCTGCTCGGGTCAGGCGCCAGCGGTGACCTGACCTGGCGTATTCTGCTCGGGCTTGGTGCGGTCCCGGCTGCTGCTGTGATCTACCTGCGGCTGCGAATGCCGGAGTCACCCCGGTACCAGGCCCAGGTTCAGGGCCGAGCGGTCCAGGCCTTGCCTGACCTCGCCGTTGCCGCTGACGACGGCGGTCCCATCCGCCACCAGGAGTCGGCCCTAGGACTGCGGGCATTTCTCACGAACCGTCGCTGGCTCGTCATGCTTGCCGGCACGGCAGGATGCTGGTTCCTGCTCGACTACGCCTATTACGGCAACACCATCTCCACTCCGCAGATCCTCAGTCTTATCTCGCCCGACGCATCGGCAATGACCAAGATCGCCTTCCAGTTGCTGATCTTCGTGGTGGCGGCGGTGCCTGGGTACATCTTGGCCATCGCCCGGCTGGACCGGATCGGCCACCGAAAACTGCAGCTCATCGGGTTCGGCATGATGGCCATCTGCTTCTTGACTATCGCGGCTGTGCCTGGCCTGACGACCACCGTCGCGCCGTTCCTCGTCGTCTACGGGGTGAGCTACTTCTTCACCGAGTTCGGCCCGAACATGACCACCTTTGTGCTTCCCAGCGAGCTGTATCCGGTCAGCATGCGAGCCACCGGGCACGGTATCTCCGCAGGCGTCGGCAAGCTCGGTGCCTTCATCGGCGTGTTCCTCTTCCCGCTGCTGCAGTCCGCGCTCGGCCTGCGCGGCACGCTACTGCTCACCGCCGGGGTCTCCGTGCTCGGCCTGGCGCTCACCTTCGTGCTACCCGAGCCAGCCGGCCGTAGCCTTGATGACCTGACCGCCGGCCCTGGCAAAGCCGTAGGCCCACCCCGCGGGGCCGCTTACCAGGCATCTCTGCGCTAATCCGCACTTCAACTGGCCGTCAGCGTACTGCCGATAGCGCGGACGTCCCTGGGCCGCGCGCCGATGGCGGGGCAAAGGTGACACGATCGCATAGTGACAGGGTCAGAAGCAGCTCCACCGAGCGATCAAGGTAGTTCCCGAGCGCCGTCGGGATCAACGGTGTCCACGGCTGAGGCGACGATCGCGCTCAGCGTTGAGGATCAGCTGGAGTCCCGGCTGCGGCTGCCAGCCGATGGGCTGCGCTGTGTGGTCGCGTGCATCGGGATCGCATTGCTGGCAGTTATCGGACTGCTGGCACGGGCCACGGTCAGCGGGATCGAGACCAATGTCGTGGGCGCGAGTCAGCTCGCTAACAGGAAGCTGCTTACCGGTGTGCTTGGACTGCTCGGCGTCCTAGCGCACCTAGCCCTGGTGGCGTTGCCGTTGGCCCTCGCCGTGCTGCTGATCGTGCGTCGCCAGCCTAGGCGGCTGGCCGAAGCCGTTGGCGCCGGTGTGGTCGCGGCTTTGCTCGTGGTGATCTGCAATGCCTTGCTCGGCCTGCGGGCAGCGGCTGCGTTGCATAACGCGCTGACCCTGTCAGCCGGCGGCCACGTGGCAGTGCTCGATTGGTATCTGGCCAGCCTAGCGGCCTATGTCACCGTGATCGGATTGTCCGGCCGGCCTTGGCGGAGCGCGTACTGGGTGGCGCTGGGGTTCTACGTGCTGGCCAGCCTCGCTAACGCGAGGAATTCGCACGTGACCTTGCTATCCCTGCTGGTCACGCTGCTGATCGGCTCAGCCGTCGGGTCTGGCTTGCGCTATGTCTTCGGCGCCGCCTCTGAGCGACCGACTGCAGTGGCGATCGCTGCGGCGATTAGCGCGGTCGACCTGCCGGTCATCGCGATTCGCAGAGTCCTTGACGCGCATGCCGAAACGCGTCGCTATGTAGCGACGGTACGCGGTGGGCAGCAGCGGGATGTCACGGTCTTCGATCGCGATCAGCAAGCCGCCGGCGCGCTTTCTCGAGTGGTACAGCGGCTCCGGGTGAAAACCCAGGTATCTCGTAGTGCGGTGCTGACCGTGGAGCGGGCGGTAGAGCGTCGCGCGTTGCTCGCATTCGCCGTGCAGGACGCCGGCGTCGCGACCCCGCAGGTGCGCGCGCTCGTCCGGGTCGGCCCTGAGACGGCCGTCCTAGCCAGCGACCGGCCCGATGGCAAGACGCTGGCTGAACAAGCGAGCGATGTCAGCGACGACCAGTTGCGCCAAGTCTGGGACGCCGTCCTGAGGTTGCACCGGCGCCGAGTCACGCACCGCTACTTGACCGCTGATCACATCTTGTTTGCCCGTCAAGGTTCGGACGGCCAAGTGTCGGCGGGACCCGGCGGCAGCATCATGCTGCTTGAGCCCGGTGATGGTGATGTGGCGGCCAGTGATCTGCAGTTGCGGCTCGATTTGGTCCAGTTGCTCGCCGAGTTGGCCATCGTCGTTGGCCCTGATCGAGCTGCCAATCTTGCGGCGGAGAAGTTCAGTGCGGCTGAGCTGGCGAGCCTGGTGCCGCTGCTCCAGCCAGTGGCGCTACGCCGTTCCACCCGCATCGCGATCCGTGAGCACAAGGATGTGCTACCGGCGCTGCGCAAGCGACTGCTCGGCGCGACCCCGGACGGCGAAGTCGCGCCAGTGCAACTCCAACGGGTGCGGTTGCGCACGGTCATCACTCTCGTCGCCGGGGTCGTCGCTGCTTACCTGCTGATCGGACAGCTTTCCAAAGTCAGCCTTGGCACGGTCCTGCGGAACTCAGACTGGCGCTGGGGTGCCTTGGTCGTGCTGCTATCGGTGCTGACCTATGTGGGTGCTGCCTTGGAACTCACCGGCTTCGTACCGGAGCGACTCAGCCCGGTCCGCACCTTCCTCGCTCAGATCGCGGGGTCATTCGTCACGCTGGTCACTCCTGCGGCCGTGGGCGGAGTGGCCCTGAATATCCGTTACCTGCGCAAGGCCAATGTGAGTCCTGCCGATGCGGGAGCTAGCGTCGGCGTTGCGCAAGTGATCGCATTCGGCCTGCACCTGATCATGCTGATCATCTTCGTGACGCTCACCCGTACCAGCACGAAGAACTCGCTGCGGCCGCCCACCTGGGTCTGGATCGCGCTGGCCGCGTTGGCGGTCGTCGTGCTGATCGTGGCGGCGATCCCGCCCGGTCGCCGGCTGCTCCGATCACGGCTGGCACCGGCGCTGGGCCAGATCATCCCGCGCTTGCTGGACATCGCGCAGCGACCGGTGAAGCTGGCCCAAGGCATCGGTGGTGCGCTGCTGCTCACTGCCGCCTACATCTTCTGCCTGGACGCCTCTACCTTGGCGCTGCGCGGATCGGTGGCATTGGCGAGTGTGGCCGTGGTCTATCTCACCGGTAGCGCGATCGGCTCGGTGGTGCCCACGCCAGGTGGCATCGGGGCGGTGGAGGCGGCGCTATCGGCTGGCCTGGTCGCCGCTGGGATGCCCGGCGCGAAGGCGGTCAGCGCCGTGCTGCTGTTTCGGCTGGTGACCTTCTGGCTTCCCGTGCCTGTTGGCTGGGTGGCGCTGAACTACCTCCAGCGCAAGGACGCGCTCTAGGTAGGCCCCGGGGTACCTGCCCCCGGGGCCTCTCGGGTCGCGCGGCCCTTACTTGGGGGCGGCCGTCAGGTAGCTCAGCAGGCCGTCGAGCATCTCGGCGGTGCCGTCTTTGCGCAGTGCTGGTGCCTGGGCGCCGTCGATGCCGTCCAGGTAGGCACCCTGCTCGGTAACGGTCAGCCTGGTGCCCTCACCCGATTTGGTGAATTCGATCGTGGCTACCGACACGGAGATCCGCGCGTCGTCGGCGTACATCTCGTAGCTGTACACGATCCGCTGGTCGGGGACGATGTCGTAATACCTGGCGTCGTAGCGGTAAGTGGTCCCCTGGTAGACGTTGCCGAAGCGTTCATGGCCGCCGACTCGGAAGTCGAATTCGGAGTTGGCGGCCGCACCCGTCGCCTCGTCAAGGTCACCGGTGTCGCCCCAGGCGTTCTTGGCATCGGCCGAGGCGAACGCGGCGAATACTCGTGCCGGTGCCACCGGGTAGCTTCGCTCGATCGTGAACGTGTCGTGGATAACAGATCGCTCAGTCATCGCTGTCTCCTTCGGTCGCGGTAAGGCCAGGGTTATCGGCGAGGTAGTCGCCTAGGCGGTCGAGGCGGCGCTCCCACAGCGCCCGGCGTTGGGCGATCCAGTGCTCGGCGGAGCGAAGAGCAGCCGGGTTCATGCTGCAGGTACGGGTGCGGCCCACTTTGCGCGACTGGACGAGACCGCTCGCCTCAAGCACTTGGACGTGCTGCACCACGGCGGCCAGCGACATGGCTAGTGGCCTGCCCAGTTCGCTCACCGATGCTGGACCGACGCTGAGCCGCTCCAGCATGAGCCGTCGGCCTGGATCGGCGAGTGCCTGGAACACCCGATCCAGCTCTGGCTCGGCCAGTTGGTTAACCATGCGCTTTAGTATTACGTCACGACGACACCATAGTCAAGCAAATACTTAACTATGGAGTCGTCGTTGAGCCGGTGCGGGCCCAGTTAGCCGATGGAGCCGCTGCTGCCCAGTCCCGCGATCAGGTTGATCGTCGCGGCGAGAATGATCGCTCCGAACAGGTAGGAAAGGAGCGCGTGCCGCAGCGCGGTGGCCCGGATCGGAGTGCTGCCGAGGTTGGTGTCAGACACCTGGAAGGTCATCCCGATCGTGAGCGGGAGATAAGCGAAGTCGCGGTAGCTTGGCGGCTCATCCTGATTGAAGTTCACGCCACCGGCCGGCTCTGAGTAGTAGAGCAGGGCGTAGCGCAGGGCGAAGACGGTGTGTATCGAAAACCAGGAGATCGCGATGCTCGCCAGCCCGAAGGCGGCCAGCGCTTCAGCCGCGTCGCCGTGCGCCGAATGGGCGCCCACGAGCACCATGCCGACGGCGGCCAGGCTGGCGACGCTCGCGCTCAGCATCAGGACGTCACTGACCGCGCGATTTGGGTCCTCGGCCTTGGCGCATTCGGCGGTGCCCAGCCCGTCTAGCGGCCAAGTGCTGCGCCAGACCAAGCCTGTGTAGATCAAGGCTGCCGTGTCCCAGCCGATCGCTGCGGCATAGGTCCAGGTCCAGAAAAGGCCGGTCAGGACGGCGGCCACGGCCCCGGCCGCGACGCCGATCGTGAGTCGTCGCAGCGAACTGCCGCCGGGGATCGCAGATCCGCTCGCCGGCTGCCGCTCCAGCGATCGGGCAGGCGGCACCTAGTTGCCGGGCAGACGGCCTCGAAGCCGCCCGGCCCGCAGCCCGGCGCGGCCGGAAAGCTTGGCTGCCCTGGCGGCCGATGACAGTTCCCGCCTGGTGGACTTCACCTGGTGACGGCCGCGCCAGGCCAGTGACGGCTTACCGGCCGTATCACTAGCGGCGATCAGCAAGCCGCCGAACATGGCCAGGTTCTTCAGAAAGTGAATCCGCTGCTGTCCCCGTTGCTCCGGGTCAACTTCGTCCCAGAACCGGTGGCCTGCTGCCGTCGTGGGCACTAGCGTCGCCGCGATGGCCAGCGCCGAAGCCCTGGGCAGCCAGCCGAGGGCCAGCAAGGTGCCAGCGGTCAGTTGCACCGCGCCGTTGATCCGCACGGCCTGCTCAGGATCATCGGGGATCGCGCTGGTCATCGTGGCCAGCGAACTGACCACTGGCTCGGCCTTCTTGGCGACCGTCTCTGGATGGCGCAGCGTCTGATATCCCTGCACGATGAAGATCGAGGCGAGCATGGGCCTGGCGACTGACCTAAGTACCGGCATGCGCAAGCTACTGCCCCGACCGGGCCGTTTATAACACCGGTCAGGGCCGTTTATCGCGTCGGCACCCGGCCGGGGCCTGACTTCGCCCGGTAGCTACTCAGGCATTATCTTTAGCGGTTCGATTCTCTGAATCGCTCCAGATTTGGTAAGGTCGGGCTGTGCCCGCAGACCCAGCTGACCTGCTACGTGAGCGTGGCTATCGCGTCACGGTGCAGCGCCTCGCGGTGCTGCGAGCGGTCACGGCTGAGCCGCACGTGACGGCCGACGCCGTGGCGGAGACCGTCAAGGCTGAGCTCGGACTTATCTCGCTCCAGGCCGTCTACGACGTGCTGAACGTGCTGGTCGATGTGGGCCTGGTGCGGCGCATCCAGCCAGCTGGATCGCCGGCTCGCTTTGAGGCCAGGGTCAGCGACAACCATCATCATGTGATCTGCCGTGGGTGCGGCCGCACCAGCGATGTTGACTGCGCCGTCGGGGCAGCTCCCTGCCTCACGGCGGCCGATGATCTGGGCTACGAGATCGATGAGGCCGAGGTCATCTACTGGGGCCGCTGTCCGCAGTGCCAGTCCCAAGCCATAACGTAACCGAGCGCGAGCTAAGAGAGGACAACATGGACGACGAGACCAAGTGCCCAGTGACCCACATGGTTGGCCGCTACAACCGAGACTGGTGGCCAGATCAGCTTGATTTCAAGCTGTTGCAGCAAAACCCCGCGTCGGCCAATCCCATGGACGCGGACTTCAACTACGCGCAGGAGTTCAAGACCGTCGACCTCGACGCGCTCAAGGCCGATATCGAGGCCGTGATGACGACGTCGCAGGACTGGTGGCCCGCTGATTACGGCCACTACGGCCCGCTGTTCATCAGGATGGCCTGGCACAGCGCGGGCACGTACCGGATCAGCGATGGCCGCGGCGGCGGCGGCGCGGGCACGCAGCGCTTCGCGCCGCTCAACAGCTGGCCGGACAACGGCAACCTCGACAAGGCGCGTCGGCTGCTCTGGCCGGTCAAGCAGAAGTACGGCCGAAAGGTCTCCTGGGCCGACCTGATGATCTTCGCTGGTAACTGCGCTCTCGAGTCGATGGGCCTGCCGACCTTCGGCTTCGGCGGCGGTCGCGAGGACGTGTGGGAGCCCGAGGACATCAATTGGGGGTCAGAGGGCGTCTGGCTGGCCGACGAGCGGTACAGCGGCGACCGCAACCTGGCTGAGCCGCTGGCCGCGGTTCAGATGGGCCTGATCTACGTGAACCCGGAGGGACCCAACGGCAACCCTGACCCGGTGGCCGCCGCTCGGGACATCAGGGAGACCTTCCGCCGGATGGCCATGAACGATGAGGAGACTGTCGCGCTCATCGCCGGCGGCCACACGTTCGGCAAGACGCACGGCGCGGCGGTTCCTGAGAACGTCGGGCCCGAGCCAGAGGGCGCTCCGCTGCAGGAGCAAGGTCTGGGCTGGGCCAACAGCTTCGGCACCGGCAAGGGCGGCGACGCGATCACCAGCGGGCTTGAGGGCACGTGGACGCCAACCCCGGTGACGTGGGATAACAGCTTCTTCGAGACGCTCTTTGGCTACGAGTGGAAGCTGACCAAGAGCCCGGCTGGCGCGTCGCAGTGGATTCCGACCGATCCGGCGGCGGCGACTACCGTGGCCGATGCCCATGACGCAGCCAAGAGCCACCCGCCGGTCATGCTCACGACGGACCTCGCCCTGCGGATGGATCCGAGCTACGAGTCGATCTCCCGGCGGTTCTACGAGAACCCGCAGGAGTTCGCTGCGGCCTTCGCCAAGGCCTGGTTCAAGCTCACCCACCGCGACATGGGGCCGGTCTCCCGGTACGTCGGCGCTTTGGTGCCAGCTGAGCCTCAGCTCTGGCAGGACCCGGTCCCGGCAGTGACGCACGAGCTGGTCGGCGCGCCGGAAGTCGCCGAGCTGAAGGCCGCGATCCTCGCCTCCGGGCTGACGATCTCCCAGCTCATCTCGACGGCCTGGGCCTCGGCGTCCACCTTCCGTAGCACCGACAAGCGCGGCGGCGCCAACGGCGCGCGGCTGCAACTGGCTCCGCAGAACGAATGGGAGGTCAACAACCCAGCTCAGCTCGCTACGGTGCTCAGGACCCTGGGGGCGATCCAGGCCGGGTTCAACGGCTCGCACGGCGACAAGCAGGTGTCACTGGCCGACCTGATCGTGCTTGGTGGCGCGGCTGCGGTGGAGCAGGCAGCGAAGAACGCCGGGCACGACGTCGAGGTCCCGTTCTCGCCCGGGCGGACGGATGCGGCGCAGGAGCAGACAGACGTGGAGTCCTTCGCCGTCCTTGAGCCGGTCGCTGACGGATTCCGCAACTATCCTGGCAAACTCGCGCCCAAGCTGGCTGAGCACGTGCTGCTTGACCGGGCTAGCATGCTGACGCTGACGGCGCCCGAGCTGACCGTGCTCGTCGGCGGTCTGCGCGCGCTCAATGCCAACTACGACGGGTCAAGCCTCGGGGTACTCACCGATCGGCCAGGGACGCTGACCAACGACTTCTTCGTGAACCTGCTCGACATGGGCACTACGTGGCATCCGACCTCCGAGGCCGAAGACACCTTTGATGGCCGCGACCGTGTCACCGGCGAAGTCAAGTGGACCGGCAGCCGGGCCGACCTGGTCTTCGGCTCCAACTCGATCCTTCGCGCGCTCGCCGAGGTCTACGCGAGCGACGACGCCAAGGATAAGTTCGTGCGTGACTTTGTCGCCGCGTGGGCGAAGGTCATGGACCTCGACCGGTTCGAGCTGGCCGGCTAGCTCGCCAGCGAGCGGGGCGTGGGGCGAATCAGGTTCGCCCCACGCCCCGCTCCGCCGTCGGGGATCAAGGCACGGTCACGCAGCGCGGCCGCCGCCGGTACCAGCGCCGTCCGCCTGATCCGTACCGATAGTCTCATCCAGCCCATGAAGTGCATTTGCGCCATTCTCCGATGCATTCCTAGTCTCAGCCGCAACGTTAATGATTCGTTTCTCGTCGGATCGACGCGTAACGGCATATCATTTCATGATCGCGGGCAATAGGTGCGATAGTGCTGGGGGACGGGGTTGGATTCAGTCATGAGTTCTGACCGGCTGAGCAATAGCGCACAAGGCGAGCAGGCCACCGACGATGGCCTACCTGAGTTGCTCAGATGCGAAGATCCGCGGGTAGTGGCTCGTCGGCTCGACTTCATGATCGGCCAGGTCACTCCGGATGAGTTCCACTGGCAGGACGCGAATTACGATCGCGATTCGGCGCTCGGCCGCGAACTGCTCTTCTTGATCGCCAACAACGAGTGGATCAGATCCACCTCCGAGAACGTCGATATTGTTCGATCTGATGCTATAGATACTAATATAACTATTGACACCGATTTCAACCGCTTGAACTATGAAGCCTTCCGTGACCGGACCGAGCTGCTCTGGCTGCCAATTGTCGTGCTGCCGCCGGTCGATCAGCGACTGCCTGAGCCTGATCTGATCTCGGCGCTCACGGTCACTAACGCCAGCGGCGAACCGATGATGATCCTGCCGCACGCCGACGTCCGGCATCGGGCGGCGGCAGCGCTGGCGGAGTTCATCCTGAGCGTCGCCAGCGCTCGTCAGGGCGAGCTCCGCCAGGTCCCTGGCTATAAGCACATCACAGTCACCAGGGACCACCGACTGTGGTTGTCAGCCGCGATCTACCGCCTGCTACGCAACGATGAGGTGCCGCACGATGTTCGCGCTGGCCAGGAGCGCGCCTGGGAGCCGGTCGACGGTCCGTCGTTGCGGCTCGATCACGTTCGTCAGCAGCTGCATAACCTGCTGGCCGGCTACGCCAAGCTACTGATCCCCGACCGCAAGCTTGAGCCGGCCGAGACGGACGCGCTGGACCTCACTAAGCGCGCGGTCGACGTCCTTCAGGCCTTCGCCAAGTCGGCCGTCGTCGTGGTCGCGGCCCAGGCCAGCATCGCGCCGACGGTGCTGACCGTGACGATTCCTGGCCGGGCGCTGCACCACCTTTCCGATAGCTGGTTCGACGTGCGATCCCGAGAGTCGGCCAGCCAGAGTCGGGTGACCAGGCGTAATGCCTTGCGCTGGCTGAATCCGCGCGACTGGGTGCTGCCGGGGGCCACGGTCGAGATCGACTTGCTGCTGCCGTCGGCCGATGCCGACCGGCAGGTCAGGGTCAACCTGCCAGATGGCATCTCGCCCGACCCCTCGTTGCCACTGCCCAGCCGTGCCGTACTTGAGATCTACAGCGAGCCACCGCCGCCAGTCGCTCACCTTGCCACCCTCACCGCAGAGTTGGTCGCCGCCGACGCTGCCCGTAGCGATCAGCTGGTGCGCTGCTTGGCCGACCTGGTGAGTGCCAAGGCTGACGCCGCCCGCGCCTGCCTGCGCGAGTATCTGGTCGTGCCGACTGCCAAGGTCGTACCTGGCCAAGTCGAGCCCAAGCCCTTCACCAGGAAAGAGGCGACCGACGACAGCGCCGTATTTCGCGGCCTCGTAGCGGACCTCGGCACCGCGATCCGAGCCGTGGCAGCGACGGCGACCGAGCTGGCTGGGGCCCGTGCGAGACTCACCAAGGACTGGCAGGACGGCCAGTTGCTCGGCCGATCCATGCAGCGCCTCACCTCGACGGACGCGATCAGTCCTGGAGTGGTGGCGGCGCGGGCTCGGATGATCGAAGACCCCGAGCTGCGCGGCACCCCCGTCCGAGCCAGGATTCAATTGCACCTCGCCGTGACGGATTCCAGGTATGTCTCGGTGGCCAGATTCTCCGGCTTGATCTCGTCATTGCTGATGCTGACCGTGCTGGCTTTCTTCTTGCGGGAAAACCCAGCCGACTTCGCCGCCCGGCGGGTCACTGCCGAAGTGCTCGCGCTGGTGCTCACCCTGTTCTCGGCCGTCCAGGCCGGGATCGAGCGACCTGACCGGTCAACGCTGCGTGGCCTGCTGGTGCGGCCCGGCGCACCGCTGATCGTCGCGTCAATTTTGCCGCCCGTGGTGCTGGCTATTGTCCTTGCCTTTCCGCTATCCGCCGGCTGGGCCAGAAGCTGGGCCGTCATCTGCATCATCGGCCAGTGGCTGCTCTTGCTTGCTCAGAAAGTCCTGCTTGACTTGGCACTGCACCGCGGCCTGGCCGATAAGGAAAAGGCGGCTAAAAAGAAAGGCATCCAGTTCTATACCGATCATCCTGGCTACCATTTTGACCAGGTACTGCATAGTGACTGGTGGCGCGAGACAACGGCAGACATGCTGCTCGTCGGACGCCCTGCCTACGGCTATATCGTCTGGCAGCACGAAGGTCACGAAAGCCATAACGGGAGCGTGCGCAGTCTCACCACGCTGCTCGAAGATGCCAGCCCTGCGGTAGCTGCCGAGGCGTCAAAGCACTTGACCGATCGTCTCGCGCATGGCCATTGGCACGCGTTGTACTCTCGCTGGCTCCGGCTGATCCCGATCACGGACAGCCCAGGACAGGCTGCCGATGGCGGTCAGCCTGCTGCTCATGGCCAGCAGGCCGACCTAGGCATCTCGGCTCTCGAACAACCGGCGAACGTACTGGCTCTGCAACGGT
>CAWFPK010000009.1:0-9984 GCA_963817625.1 uncultured Actinomycetota bacterium | reverse complement strand
CCGACCCGAATAGGTCGTTGTGTCGAATTAGTCACTGCCTAATTCTAACGGTGACTAGAAGAGCGCCTGGAAGCGCTGCCAGCCACCGCTGATCAGCCGCCGCCTCGCGAAGCCGCCGTGGCCATCGCCGGCGAAGAACCACAGTCGCCCGGACGCGTCCCTGGCGACCAGGTCGTTGCGACCGTCCTGATTCAGATCGCCGATGCCGATGATGGTGTTGTACTTCTGCCAACCTGGCCCCACACGCACGGGGCGGTCCAAGCCGCCGGTGCCGTTGCCATCGAAGCGCCACATGACCCCGCTTGCGGTCACCGCCAGCAGGTCGCCAATGCCGCTCCCGGTCAGATCGCCTGCCCCGACCAGTTTGACGTAGCGACCGAAGCCCGCGCCGACCATGACTCGGGAACTGAACGTGCCGCGCCCGGTGCTCGCGTAGCGCCACAGCTTGCCGGTGGCGTCCCTGGCTAGTAGATCGGGGTGACCATCGGCACCGAGCTCGCCCGGAGCGACCAGCGCGTTGTAACGACTCCAGCCGCTGCCGATCTTGATGGATTTGACCACTTGGGAGTTGAAGTAAGACTGGCCGAAGCCCAGATAAGCCCGGAGCACTCCGTTGGCCTGGCGGACCAGCAGGTCGTTGAAGCCGTCGCCGTTGAAGTCGCCGAACGGCACGATCGCCGAGACTTCGTTGGCGCCGAAGTGGCCAAGCTGCCAGGTGTCGGTGTAGCCATTGTCGGCGAGACCGCCAGTCGGCGTTCCGTTGAACCAGTGGCCCTGACCGTCGGCCTTCACCGCCAGCAGGGCAGGCTCGCCGTCACAGTCGTAGCTGCGGAACGGCGGCTGGCCGCACACCACCGTCACTACCCCGGTCCCGGCCGTGGCCGGGCTCGTCAGGCCAGCCGCGACGACCGCGAGCGTCCAGTGATAAGGCCCGCTCGCTGCCTTGGCCCGATTTGCCAGCCTGCCGTTCCAATCCACCCAGATGCCCAGCCTGGCGGCGCCGCCCGACTCGGTATGCACGATCGGGCCGCCCGAGCCGTGCCTGATGGTCAGCTTCCAGGAGGTGACCGGCCTGGTCAGGGCGATTGCGACGGACCAGCCAGTGGCGCTGCCCGGGCTGACGGTGCTTTGCGCCACGTCGGCAGGGATCCCGATGGCTGTCGGGGTCGCCGGGACCCCGGTGTCGATCACGACGACCGCGTTGTCGGTGGTGACGTAGGCGACGTCGCCGCCGAACTTGTCGACCGCCCAGGTGATGTCGCGGGTGTCGGGCGCGCTGCTCGGTTGCACATTAGTCGCCAGCGTCACCGGGCCGGTCACGGCATCGGTGTGCACGTCGAACATGACCAGGTCGCCGGTGCCGGCGTCTTGGTGCACCAGGTAGCCGTCGCCGAGCAGCATCGGGCCGGCCGGCACCGTGATGTCGACGTGGTGCCGCAGGTCATAGACCCCAGCCGGGCCAGCCGCGCCGCAGGACCAGTAGATCCAGCGCAGGCTGGCCTGGATCTCGGTAGCCGTGCACCTCACGCCCGTCGAGATTGGCTCCCCGCCGGACTTGCTGCCTGGTATCGCGCCTAGTAGGCGGCCGGGCCCGTCGGCGCTCCATAGGGTGTCGTACCAGAGCGCCGCACCGGTCACCGACCGGGTGACGACCACCTGCTGCTGCCCGACGTCGACGACGTACTGCCGATCAGGGCTGGTGCCGTCGACGACCACGAAATCCGGCGAGGCGGCCACGATCGTCCCGCCCGCTGACGGCAGTTGCAGCGACATCGAACTGGCGTCAGCCGCCCACTGCTCCCGCAGGTCGATGGTGCCGGGCTCGGTGCCTGGCGTCAGGTAGGAGGTGCCGTAGGCGTTGCCGTCCACACTCGTGACACAGGCGCCGCCGCAGGACAGTGGCGTCGGCAGCGAGCCACCGTCAACCCAGATGGTCGGCGGCCAGTCGTACTCGACGGTGTTGGCGTCTAGCGCGTGATTAAAGAGCCAGTACTCCGGCGCGCCCGCTGGCGTGGGCTCAGTCTCGATGTGCCGCACCAGGCCTTGGGAAATGGTCAGGCCAGCTGTTCCGAGCGGCCCGGTCAGCGGCAGTATCACCGAATCGATGAGCTGGCCCGAGCCATTGCTGGTGAGCTTGCGCACGGCCCAGTCGGCCGGACCGGTGCCGCCGACCACCACCACCGAGCCATCGGTGGCCTGCATCAGGCCAAGTGAGACGGATTGCGCTTGCGGCAGCGCCTCGCTCGCGGGAGCGCCGGTGAGCGAGGTATCGGTGACCGGCGCGGTCAGTACCGGACATCCGGCGCAGGTGCTCTGTGTCGGGATGGTGAGGACGTCGTCACCCGCAAGCGCGATAGTGCCCCGACCTGATGGCACGGTCGCCGTTTGCGGGCTGCCGGCCAGGTCGGTAAGCGAGTACACGCTGATCTGGCCGCTATCTGAGTCGTAAAGCCCGACCGTGGTGGGAGTCAGCAGCGCTGCTTGCCAATCCGGAGTCGGCGAGCCGATGGGCGTGAGCACACCGGTAGCTAGGTCGAGCAGGCCAGCACCGTGGTCGTTGCCGACGACGTAGTCAAGTACGGCATCGGTGCTATCGCCAGTCCAGGTTGCCGGACTGAGCAGGACCGCTCCGCCCGGCAATCCGGTCACCTGGGTCGTCGTATGCGAGCCGTCAGCGGCGTAGCTGAGCAGTTGAAGCACCGGCGTGCCGCCGGGGGAGGCTTCGGCAATGACTGAGTTGCCGTACACCGCATCAACCCGGTTGCCGGCTGGCACGGCGAGGTAGGTCCAGGTCATCGTGGCGAGGTCAAAGATGTCGACGTTGCCGCCGCTTACCGGCGGTAGGCCAAGGGTGACGCTGTCGCCGCCGTCGGGCTTGACGTAGCTGGCGTCGGCGACCTGCGGTACGGCCACCGTCGCCCCGGTGGCGTAACTAGTCCACAGGTACTGCTCGCCGCCAATGCCATATTGGCTGCTGAAATGATGCAGGAAGCCGGAGGCACCAGCGAACACCAGATCGTCGTACGGGACGGCCGGTGGCGGGTCAGCCGGGATTTGAGCCACCTGGGACGGTTGAGCCGCAGGCTGGTCGCTGCCTGCGGGCGGCTGGGCTGTCGCGGCGATCGGCATCGCGACAACGGCTGCTGCGGTGGCCACTGCCAGCAGGCGAGCGCTATAGCGGCGCGATGGTGGCATCGTTGCCTCCGCGTTTTAAGCTTTAGTCTCTAATCTGGGTAATTATAGGGCGATGCCGCCCGGCAGGCTAAGCACGGCGGCGTGCAACTGGCTGCGCGAGCTAATGCCGAGTTTCGGGAAGATCTGATGCAGGTGATAGCCGACCGTCCGGTGCGAGATGTACAGTCGCTGGCCGATTTGGCGATTGGACATTCCGTCTGCCGCTAGCTGGGCAATCTGGAGTTCTCTGGGCGTCAGTTGATCCCAGTTGTCCGGCGTGCGGTGCCTGCTTGTCTCGCCCGAGGCACGCAGCTCTTGGCGGGCACAGTCCGTTAGACCGCCAAAATTCAATGTGCTGAAATTGTCCACGGCGGCTCGGAGCGGACCTCGCGACTCGGCTATCCGGCGGTGTCGGCGGAGCCAGCCGCCGTACCTGAGTTGCAGCCGGCCGCGCAGGCAGGGCCAGTTCAGCAGGTCCTGGTCAAGCGCGGTCTTGAAGTACGCTTCGGCTTCGTCGTCGCTAGCTACCAGCGGCCTCGCATAGCTGGCCTCGGCCACCAGCAGCGAGCCTGCGGTGAGCTGTGCGAGGGATTCGAGCTCGGCGAGGTAGCGCGCCGCAGCCGCCTGATCGCCCGTGTGTGCGCTGGCCTCGACCAGGTCAGCGAGCCCCCAGGCGCCAATGAACGCATGGTGCGCTGGATCGGCTGGGTTCAGGATCCGGCGCAAGTGCTCGCCGCCTTCGACGTAGCGCCGGTTCGCGACGGCACCGTGGCCACGAACGAACTGGGCAAGCGCCAGCACCGGGTCGCGCTCGGTCGATACTTGCGCTTCGGCCTCGCGGCTGAGTGCCTGGGCGGTGTCGAAGTCGCCGGCTTCGGCGGCTGCCGCCGCCTGAGCGAGCCTGGCCTCGGTGGCCCAGCGGTGCTGGCCAGTCTCGCGGGCGAGCCGCGCGGCTTCGTTGGCCGCGGTCCTGGCCAGTCGCGGGCGGGATAGATGGACGGCTGTCCACGCCTGTGCGACCAGCGCCTGGGCCAGCAGTCCGCGCTGACCTTGCTCGCGCAAGCCGCTGACCGCCAGGTCGAGGAATCCGGCCGCGAGGTCATAAGACCAGACAGCAGTGGCGGCCGAGCCGATCAGGAACAGGCCGGCCGGATCGGCCGGATCGGCCGGATCGGCCTGGCCGGGCGTGCGGCTGGCCACCTCGGTCGTCACCCGCCTGGCCCGCACCGGATCGGCGAAGGCTAGCACCGTCAGCTTGATCGGCTCGCTAGCTGGCAGGTCAAGCCGCTCGGCAGCGGCGGTGACCGCGGCGCGGGTCTGTCCATCAGGATTGCTCAGCCAGCACCGCATCGCTGCCGAATACAGCGCCTCGGCCGCCAGCGCCGGATGACCGTCGGCCCGCATCCGGTCAGCCATGGTGATAAACGGGCCGATCCTCGCCGCCACTGTCCAGCCAGCCCCGGCCTGCCTGCGCCGCAGCCAGGAGAGCGAAGTTCGCTGCTCGGCCGGCAAGTCGAGTGCCTGGGCCGCGTGCGCCAGTGCCCCGTCAAGCAGTCGGGGGCCTAGCTCGGAATGCCCAGAATCGAAGGCCAGTTCGGCGGCTCGCAGCAACCTGGCGCCTTGGCTAGCCGCGTCCTCGCTGAGGTCGGCCGCCCGTCGCAGGGCGGTCACCGCGACCGTGACCGCGCCCCGTCGCTCGGCCCTGGTAGCGACTTGGTCTAGTGCCGAGGCAACCTGCTCGTCCGGGCCAATGGTCGCAGCCGCCAGATGCCAGCTGCGCCGATCTGGCTGGCCGGCCAGCACGGTCGCCAGGGCCGCGTGCACGGCTTGCCGCTCGGCCGGGCTTGCGTTGTGATAAATCGCCGACCTAGTCACCGGATGCCGGTAGCACAATCTGGCGGGCCGCAACTCCACCAGGCCCGCGTCCACGGCCGGCCAAAGCGCGTCAGCGGTGACGGCAGTGCCGATCACTGCGCCATTCGGTGCGTCGGCTGCGGTGCCGGTCGCTGCGTCGGGCGTGGTGCCAGTCGGTTCGTCGGCTGCGGTGCCGGTCGCGAGTTGGGCGGCGCGGAGGATCTCGGCTGGTGCGCCCTGGCCGTCGGCAGCCGCCGCGAGCAGGATGGTGCGGGTAGGCGCTGGCAATCCGACGGCCGGTCCGGCAAACACCCGCGTCAGCCGGTCGGTCACCGGCAACTGGTCGGGCAGCGCGGCGAAGCCGTCGCCGGCCGCCGACGCGGGCAGCGTGGCGAGGCAGTCGCCGGCCGCCGACGCGGGCATTGCGGCGGGCAACTCGACTAGGGCAAGCGGGTTGCCCTCGGCTGCGGCGATGACTCGCTCTCTGATCGCCGGGGCTAGTTGCGGCCAGACCTGGTTGAGCAGCGCTCTAGCGGCCGGTTCGCGCAGACCAGCCAAGCTCAGCTCGGCGAGATCGTCGAACGGCGCCGGCTGCGGGTCCCGGCCTCCGATCAATACCAGAGCAGGAGTGGTAGTAAGGCGGCGCGCGCAGAAGCTGAGGACATCGCACGTCGGCTGATCGAGCCAGTGGGCATCGTCGACGACGAGCAGCAGTCCTCCGTCCGCCGACCAGAGGTCGATGAGTGCGAGCGTCGCCAGCCCTACCTGCAGTAGCTCAGTTTTGCCAATTTCCGTACCGATCTTTTCGGTTTTGTTCAGATCGGTCAGGCCGATTGCAGCTCGCAGCGTGGTGCGCTGCTGGTCAGGTAGCTGGTCAGCCAGGCTGAGCGATGGCCGCAGCAGCCGGTGCAGGCCGGCGAAGGGGAGCTCTGCTTCGGCGCGCACCCCAGTAAGCGACCGCACTGCGGTCTCCTGCTCGTATGCTAGCCCCGTCGCGACGGCGAGAAGAGCCGACTTGCCAGTACCTGGAGCGCCCCGCAGTACTAGCGCCTCGCCGTGACCCTCGCGCAACTGGCGGACCAGAGCACTGAGCGTAGCTAGCTCACGCTCACGCCCAGTCAGGTCCGTTGCGGGAGCCATGCGCACAGCCGAGCCGGTCAGGCTCGGACTTTCGCGATTCTCGTTGCCGTAGCGGTGCCCCAAGCGCATCACCAGCAACGCTACCCCAGGTCACCAGCCTGGTCATCTGCCAGATGCGGGGTCAACCCGGCGCACCGTAACTTCGCCTAGTCGTGCTTGCGAGCCCAGCACCACAACCGACGCACCGGGCTCGGGATGCTCACAAGGAGGCGAACATGCCCTACATCAGGGTCGGTCAAGAGAACTCATCGCCCATTGAGTTGCACTACGAAGACCATGGATCCGGCATGCCGGTGATGCTCATCCACGGTTATCCGCTCAGTGGCCGGGCATGGGACAAGCAGCTCACTCCGCTGCTCAACACCGGCCATCGGGTCATCACCTACGACCGGCGCGGGTTTGGCCAGTCAAGTCAGCCGATCTCCGGATATGACTATGACACCTTCGCCGCTGACCTGAATACGCTCATGGAGCAACTGGACCTGCACGACGCGGTACTGGTCGGCCACTCCATGGGTACCGGTGAGATCACCCGCTACCTGGCCAGCTACGGATCGAGCCGGGTCACCAAGGCGGTGCTGATCTCCCCGATCCCGCCCTTCCTGCTGCGAACCGACGACAATCCTGACGGCTTGCCCGGCAGTATGTTCGACGGCTTCATCCACAGCGCGGAAGCTGACGGGCCGGCCTGGCTCAAGGGCTTCCTGGACAACTTCTACAACATGGACGTCCTGCGCGGTTCGCTGGTCAGCGAGCAGGCCTATCAGGCAAGCTGGAACTCCGCTGTCAGTTCATCCGCCATCGCCACCGTCGCGTGCATCCCGACCTGGGAGACCGACTTCCGGGCTGACCTGCCGAAGCTGGATGTCCCCATCCTGGTCATCCAAGGCGACGCGGATCGCATCCTGCCCTTCCCCAACACGGGCAAGCGGCTGCCCGATCTCATCAAGGACTGCGAACTCGCGGTCATCGATGGCGGCCCGCACGCGATCTCGTGGACTCACTCCGACCAGGTCAACCAGTTGCTGGCCAGTTTCATCAAGTAGCGGCCGGCGCTCGACTGCTAGGAGCCGACCAGTGGAAGCCAGGCGGGCTGGTGCCGCGACGACGGCGACGTGGTGCCAGTCCGGGGAGGTGATAATCGTGACATACGAAGGTGATAGATGGACAGAATCATCCTGACTGGTGCCCCAGGGTCAGGGAAAACGGCAATCCTGACCGAGTTGTGTGGTCGCGGGCATCAGGTAGTGACGGAGGCGGCGACCGACGTGATCGCTGCGCAGCAGGCACTCGGCGACCCCGAACCCTGGCTTGACCCGCTGTTCACCGAGAAGATTGCCGAACTTCAGCGCATTCGCGCGCTTGCCCCAGTGGTGCCGACTGCGCGGACTCAGTTCTACGACCGGTCGCCCATCTGCACTCTTGCCCTCGCTCGCTATCTCGGCCATCCGTGTGGTCCGGTGCTCTCCAGCGAACTCGACCGGATTGACACCGCGTCCTTCTACTGCCGCTTCGTCTATCTGGTCCGGCCGCTCGGACAGATCGAGCCGACCGCTGCCCGTAGGATCAGCTACGCGCAGGCGCTGGACTTCGAGCGAGTGCACGAGCAGACCTACCGCGAGCTTGGCTATCACCTGATCGAAGTGCCGCCAGCACCCATCTCAACAAGAGCCGAGCTAGTAGCCGCCGCCGCCGACGACGCCAAGCCAGCCGCCGCCGCTGCGACCGCTATGTCAGCTGCCGCCGATGCCGTCGCCAAGCCGGCCGCCGTCGATGGCGCCGCCGTGGCCCGCCCTTCCAAGCATCCGCACAAACGTCCGTGATCGTCGAGTTGCCGAAGCGCCAAGAACCCGCGCGTCGGCGACCGACGTCGGCTGGCCGCCCTTGAGCTGTGGCGGACGTTTTTAACCGAATAGACGCCTTGTGCTCCGAGTGGCGCGCTTTTGATCGAGCTGGACGTCTTGTGCCAGGGCGCGGTACCGCAATCAGAGGCCCAGCGCGTCATTCGGAGGCCCGTCGTCCCTTTCCCGGATCGGGCGTCCTCCCACTAGGGCGCGCCGCACGTGCGGTCTGCCGTGATCACGCACCGGCTCCCACGGTAGCTTGCACCAGCGATCACCGGCGTGGGTTGCCGTCAGGGCGAGCCGACCATGATCGCGGAAACGTGGACTCCGTGCCAGCGGCGAGCAGCCTGGACGCGAAGCCTACGATCCTGCGGCCGGAGTGCACCGGAGCGCCCGCCGCCCCAGCCGTCCCACCCGCCCCAGCCGTCCCGCTCGCCCCGGCCGTCCCGATTGTTCCGATTATCCCAACCGTCCTGCCCGCCCCAACCGTCCTGTCCGCCCCAACCGTCCTGCCCGCCCCGCCGTCCCGCCCGCCCGGCCGTCCTGCCCGCCCCGCCCGCGCGCGGCATCGTTGAACCTCTGTTGTTGCTGCTGCTCCCTGGCGGGCAGCATCGTTGGAGCGGTACCGCTGCCAGAGCGACATCACCGCTCCAACGACGTCGCTGGTTTCGGTGCGGGAACCGCATCGTTGGAGCGGTAATGCTGCTCAACGCCGGTACCCAGGGAACCGGGTGCCGGCGAGAGGGTGGCTGGGGCCGATGCGGCGGGTGCCGGCGGTCTGGGGTTGGGTTCTGGGGCCGATGCGGCGGGTGCCGGCGGTCTGGGGTTGGGTTCTGGGGCCGATGCGGCGGGTGCCGGCGGTCTGGGGTTGGGTTCTGGGGCCGATGCGGCGGGTGCCGGCGGTCTGGGTTGGGTTCTGGGGGTGGCGGATCGGTCAGGCGGCCGGTTCGCGTCGGGGACCTGCTATAGCGGGGACTTGAGCACGAACTACGGCTGCAGTATTAGCCTCGCCGAGCTGGCCAGGTCGCTTTGCCGGGTGAGTTCGTCGGCGGCGTCGGCGGCCTCGACTTCTTCGCGGGAGATTCCGAGCAGGTACAAGATCACATCCAGGTGCGGAACGCTCACCGAGGTGTCCGCTACGTCGCGGACGGCCGGTTTAGCGTTGAACGCGATGCCGAGGCCAGCGGTCGCGATCATGTCGAGATCGTTGGCACCGTCGCCGACCGCGACGGTCTGGCTTAGCGGCACTCCGGCCTCGGCGGCGAATGCGCGTAGCATCCGCTCCTTGCCTGGCCGGTCGATCAGCTGACCGGTGACCCGGCCGGTGAGCTTGCCGGCGACGATCTCCAGCGTGTTAGCCGCCGCGTAGTCCAGGCCGAGCTCGGTGGTCAGCCAGTCGGTGACCTGGGTGAATCCGCCGCTGACCACTCCGCACCGGTAGCCGAGTCGGTTGAGCGTGCGCAGCAGGGTGCGGGCACCTGGTGCCAATCGCAGTTCGCCTAGCAGGTCGGCGATCGCTGACTCGGGCAGGCCAGCCAGTAGGGCTACCCGCTGGTGCAAGGCGGCGGCGAAGTCGAGCTCGCCGCGCATGGCGGCCTCGGTCAGCGCGGCGACTTCCGCCGCTCGCCCGGCCCGTTCGGCCAGCAGATCGATGACCTCACCCTGCAGCAGGGTTGAATCGACGTCCATCACGATCAGCCGCATCGCCCGGCGGTGCAGGCCGCCGCGCTGCACGGCGATGTCGACTCCGAGCGCCACTGACTGATGCGAAAGCGCCGCTCGCAATCCATCAGGATCGGCACCGGAGACATCGAATTCGATGCAAGTGACCGGACGCCTGGCTAGCCGGCCGATCCGGTCGATATTGGCACCGGTCGCAGCGATCTGGCCGGCGATGGCTGCGATCATCGGCGGCGTCAGCGGGCTGCCGAGGACGGTGACGTGCAGCCGGCCTTCGGCCGCGGGTTGCTTG
>CAWFPK010000008.1:0-401366 GCA_963817625.1 uncultured Actinomycetota bacterium | reverse complement strand
GATCTGCGCAGGCCAGCGGCTCGGCCCCGAGCCGCGGCGACCAACGCCAGCTTGCGTGAAGCTTCGTCGATCATCTCGCCGTTGTACATGGCCGCGCCGAGTCGGCTGGTTTGCGCCCGAGCGTAGGCATCCAGGATCAGCTCAGCTCGGTCGTAACTGTCCTGATCGGGTGCGAATGCGGCGTTGACCGGCGCGATCTGATCTGGATGCACCACCCACTTGCCGTCGAATCCAAGCGCGGCGACGCTCGTGGCGGCGGCCGTCAGGCCAGCTTGGTCGCTGATCGCCGCATAGGGGCCATCGATGGCCTGGATCCCGGCGGCCCTGGCGGCGACCAGGATCCGCAGCTGCGCGTAATGGAACGCGTCGCCGCCACTGTAGTCGGCCGGCGGCACGCCGATCCGCAGCGAGCGCATGCCTAGGCTCGCCATGAAGTCGGCCGGGCCGAAGATCAGCGTCGCTAGCCTTGGCGAGCTGGCCGCGATCGCGTCCGCAGCGGCCAGCCCGGCCGCATCCTCGATCTGCGCCTCGATGGCGATCTTGCCGACCGGCAGCCCGGCCTCCTGCTCAAGCTGACCGAGCATCAGGTCGAGCCAGCTGACGTGCGCCGGGCTCGCGACTTTAGGCAGCACGATCGAATCCAGGCGCGGGCCGGCTCGGGTTACCACCTCGATTACGTCACGATAGGCCCAGCGGCTGGTGACGGCGTTGATCCTGACCGCCCGCACTGGGGCGGCCCAGTCGCCGGCGCTCGCGGCGACGGCTACCAGCGCGCGGGCCGCGTCCTTCGCGCTGGGCGCAACCGCGTCTTCGAGGTCGAATATGACCTCGTCGGCAGCTAGTCCCCTGGCCTTCGCCAGAAACTTCTCGCTGCTGCCCGGCACTGTGAGGCACGATCGCCTGGCCCGCTCGGCTGTTGTCATGGCTCAATAATCCACTGGCTGTGGCCTACTACCATTGGCGCATGTCCACAACCTCTGCCGTGCCGACCGAAGCTCAGGTCATGGCGGCGCTTGCCCAAGTGCAGGATCCAGAGATCCGGCGCCCATCACCGAGCTAGGCATGGTGAAGTCCGTCGAGGTCAAATCCGACGGAACGGTCCGAGTCGCGGTCTTCCTTACCGTCTCAGGCTGCCCGCTGCGCGACACCATCACCAGGGACGTCAAAGGCGCCGTCGGCGCGCTTGACGGCGTCAGCGACGTGCTTGTCGAACTCGACGTCATGAGCGATGACCAACGCCGCGAACTGCAAGGCAAGCTCCGCGGCGGCAAGCCTGAGCGTGAGATCCCATTCGCCAGCTCGGCGTCGCTGACCAAGGTGTACGCGATCGCGAGCGGCAAGGGCGGCGTCGGCAAGTCGTCGGTCACCGTCAACCTGGCCGTCGCGCTCGCGGCCGCCGGCCAAAAGGTCGGCTTGCTTGACGCGGACATTTACGGCCACTCCGTGCCCCGGATGCTCGGCGTCACCAACCGGCCGACCCAGGTCGAGCAGATGATCATGCCGCCGGTAGCGCATGGCGTGAAGGCGATCTCCAGCGGCATGCTCAAGAAGGGCAACGAGCCGCTGCCGCTGCGCGGCCCGATCTTGCACCGGCTGCTGCAGCAGTTCCTCGCCGATGTGTACTGGGGCGATCTGGACGTGCTGTTGCTCGACCTGCCACCAGGCACTGGCGACGTGGCCATCTCGGCCGGTCACTTGGTGCCTGGTGCCGAGTTGATCGTGGTCACTACGCCGCAGCTGGCAGCCGCCGAAGTAGCCGAGCGGGCTGGCTCGCTAGCCGCCCAGTTGCATCAGCGCCTGGTCGGCGTGATCGAGAACATGGCGTACCTGTCCTGTCCGCACTGCGCGGAGCGGATCGAGGTATTTGGCAAGGGCGGCGGCGCCGCCGTCGCGGCGGCATTGAGCAAGCTGACCGGCACCAACGTTCCTATGCTCGGTGAAGTACCGCTCGATCTGCGGCTGCGCGAAGCCGGCGATGATGGCACTCCGCTGGTGCTGGCCGAGCCGACGACTCCAGCCGCGCAGGCGCTCATCGCGATCGCCGGTCAGCTGGCCAACCGGTCAAGGAGCCTGGTTGGCCGCCAGCTTGGGCTGAGCCCGGTCTAGGTCGCCTCGGCGTCGAACGGCGGCGGCGAGTCGAAGACATGCGCCGGTCCAGCGCCGTTGCCGCCCGCACCGTGAGCGGCCGTACTGCCAACCGGAGTATCAAGCCCCATCAGGCCGGCCCCGCTTGGCCCGGCCCAGCGGTAATCCTCGTCGTCCAGATCGTCGAGCAGGTGCTTGCGTACGAAGCTGCGCGGGTTGAGGTCGTTGAAGTCGAAGTCGCTGAACTCAGGGCCGAGGCTCTCGCTGAGGTCAGCCTTGGCATTCTCCGCTAGCCTGCGCAGGTCCCGCAGCGCCCGGCCAGCTTGCGCAGCCATTTTCGGCAACTGCTCGGGTCCGAAGATCATCAGGCCAAGTATCCCGAGTATCAGTAGTTTGCCTATCGACAAGTCAAACAAAGCTGGGCCTCGCGCTTCTTGGCTAGGGACTTGCATGGCCGTAGATCCGCCACTTCCCAGAGTAACGCCAGCCGGGCACCTGGCGACAACCTTGCCCGGCTCAACCGAACGGATCGAACCAGGAGCCGATGCGCTTGAGACCTCGGCCTACTCGCTGCCAGAGCCCAGCGTCGCGATTATGCGGCAATTGCGTGACGACGTCATCCACCGTGCTCAACGGCGCGTCCGAGATCACCGTGTACACCACCCCATCGGCCGACCAGGCCAGGCTGCGCTGATCGGGCTCGCTTGAGTAGACCGCGTAGCCGCGCACCTTCTCCCTGGTCCAGCCAGGCAAGGCGCCAGCGAGCTGACCGTGCTCCAGGAAGACCGATACGACGGAGAGCCCGTCAGAATAGGACGCGTCGAGCACCCCACCTGACCGAACCGACGCTCGGCTGACCCCAATTAGTGCCATGTTCCCTGCCAGCGTGGCTGGCACCGGCCAGCCTTGCCTGCGCAACTCGGTCAGATGCTTAGTGCTCGGCTGACTGTTCCAGGCCGAGGCGACGGGCGGTGGCACAGGTTCCCCGTCGACGTCACCAAAGCTGAGATCGATGAAGGCACCCTCGCTCACCAGATGGCCATTCTCGTCAAACATCTCGCGGCGTAGCGGCAAACCAGTGGCCTGGTCGAGCCAGTACCTGGCCGCCAGGCTGCCATCGCGCCGACGGACAGCCACGATCTGTGCTGACCGGCTATCAGCTGAGCCAGGGCCGACGTACTCAATCTGGTAGTTGCTGCGCAGCAGGTGCAGCATCCAGGCCGAGACACTGAGCACGCCGGCCGTTGAGTGGTCCGCTGCGGCGGCGCCAGGCTGCGCGATGGAAGCTGGCTGCCCAGCGGTGCCGCCAGCGCCATCGGCCACTTCAGGCTCGCCGGAGCGGTGCCAGACAGAGATGAGATAGGCGGTGGTGTCATCGGCACCCCACCAGTCGACCATCTGCACGCCCTGGTAGGACACGCTGCGGCAGGCAACGACCGCTCCGGCCATCAGGGACAGGCCCCGATGCACTTCATTTTGACTGGTGCCAGTACCGAGGTTGGCGCGCTTGAAATCCGCGCCCGAGTCACTGCCGGAGATCGCTCGCCGACCGGCGTTGCGATTGCCGCCTGGGCCGATCGACCCGGCCACGAACATCAATGCCGCGATCGCGCTGAGGGCCACACCAGTGACCAGGACTCCGATCCGCACTCGCCGCCAGTAGAACCACAGCATCGGCGGCCTACGGAGTGGACGGATGCGGCTGGAGGTCAGCGGATGACGGTCCGATCAGGCTGGCGCCAAGCCGAGCCGGGCCGACTGATCCGTGTCCGGGCACCGGGCCAAGCCGGTAGACCGGGGCCGGCGGCGGAGCCGGTGCTGTCGTCCTGTTCGACGTCTTGCCTTCGCCGTAACCAGTGTCGTAGCTGTGCTGGGTCCAGTACGCGTCGACGGCCGGCGAGACGTGCGGAGTTGGCTGCCCGGTCGCTGAGCCGCCGAGCACGAAGGCGAGCACCCCGATCGCCAGCAGCGCCGAGCCGGCCGAGCAGGACGCGACCCGCCAGCTCAGCCATTGCAGCCTGGTACCGGCAGCGCTGGCGTCATGATCAGCGATCCAAGGTGGCCTTGGGGCCGGGCCAGTCGCGACCTCAGTACCTGAGCTGGCCAACTCGATCAGCCGACCCGTCATGGCGCCGTCGGTGGCATCATCGCCAAGCGCGGTCATCCGCCGCTTGAGCGCCCTCAGTGCGCTGGCTTCTTGCCGACAGGCATCGCACCCGGCGAGGTGATTGAGCACCCGGTCGCGCTCGACACCATCGAGTTCGCCATCCACTTGAGCAGACAGCCACCGACCCAGGTGGTTTGAGTGGTTCATATCAGCTCACCTCGCCGAGCAGCGCTGGCTGCGCCGGACCGGTCACGTCGGCGGCGACCTTGAGTTCGGCCGGTGTCACCGCCCGCGACCGCGCCGACGCGCTGACGGGGTGCCGTGGCCTGCGGTGCTCAAGCGCCGCTCGGAGCTGCGCGCGGCCACGATGAATCCTGGATCGGACCGTACCAAGCTTGACGCCGAGCACGTCGGCGATCTCCTCGTACGTCAGCCCCTCGATGTCGCAAAGGACGACGGCGGCACGGTACTCCGGCGGCAGGTCGGCCAGTGCGGCCGAGATGTCGAAGTCCAGATGCCGGTCATCAAAGGCCTGCGACGGTGTCGGCTCAACTCCGCTGAGCCTGGCCGTCTCCTCGCCAAGTCCTTCGAACCTGATCCGCTGCCGCCGCCTGGTCAGGTCAAGGAACAAGTTGGTGGTGATCCGGTGCAGCCAGCCTTCGAAAGTGCCCGGGCTATAGCTCGACAGCGATCTGAATACCCTGACAAAGACTTCCTGAGTCAAGTCCTCGGCGTCATGGCTATTGCCAGTGAGCCGATAGGCCAGGCGGTAAACCCTGGCCGAATGGTCGCGCACGACCTCTTCCCAAGTGGGCGGGGTCCAGGTGGCGGCGTCTGGTGTCGCCGAACCGGCGGCTTCCACCGATTCAGTCTGCATCAGCCTCCCCTTACCTGTCCGCCATTGCCGCACCCGCACACCGTCAACGTGTGAGTGACCCAGCGTTGTTCCCGGCGCTGGCGCGCTGTAATCCTGGCACTGGCGCTAGGCTGCGGCGCGGGGATGTTCCCGCTAGGTCAAGGAGGTCGTCATCTTCCCAGCAGACGTTACCGAAATCCTCGACGAATTCGTCACCGAAGACGAGCCCTTGCTGACCGCGCGCCATAACGCCGAGCGCCGGGGCGGTGCTGTCCCAGTGTCGCCGCTCACCGGTGCCGCACTGCGCTTCCTTGGCACCGCGATCGGGGCAAGGGCAGTCGTCGAGATCGGTACCGGCTATGGCACCTCTGGCATCTGGCTGCTACGCGGTATGCGCCCAGGCGGCGTGCTGACCAGCGTGGACCTTGAGCCCGATCATCACAGGTACGCCAGGGAGGCATTCGGTGCCGCTGGCTATCCGGCCGGCCGCTATCGGCTGATCACCGGCCGGGCCATAGAGGTACTGCCCAGGCTCGCCGACGGTGCCTACGACTTGGTGTTCTGCGACGCTGATCAGCGCGAGTACCCGGAATACCTGGCGGCCGCGCTGCGGCTGCTGCGCGCAGGCGGCATCATCGCGTTCGACAACGCGCTCTGGGCCGATCAGGGCAAGAACGTCGCCCACGCCGACCCTGACACCGCAGCCATGAGCGAACTGCGCGAGCTAGTAGGCACCGACCCCAACCTGGTGCCGTTGCTGCTGCCCATCGGCTGCGGACTGCTCACCGCCATCAAGCGCCCATCGTGACGCAGGCGGGCGCTTGACGGCGATGACCGCCGGCAACCGGCCTATGGCTCGCCGAGCCAGTGCAGCAGCAACCTGGTGCCAAAGCCAGTCGCACCGGTCGTGATGTCGCCCTCATCGGCCGTGCTGCGGGCCGGGCCAGCAATATCCAGGTGCGCCCACGCTCTGGCTTTGGCGAACTCGCGCAGGAACAACGCGGCCGCGATGGAGCCGGCCCCGTTCTCGCCCGCCGAGATGTTGGCGAGATCTGCCACCGGCGAGTCGAGCACGTCGTCGTAGTCGGCCACCAGCGGCATCCGCCAGAGCCGATCGCCGCTGGCCACGCCCGCCGCGAGCAGCGCCTGCGCCAAGTCGTCACTGGTGGCGTAGAGCGCGGCGTGGCTGCGGCCAAGGGCGATCCTGGCCGCACCGGTCAGCGTAGCGAGGTCGAGGATCAAGTCAGGTGCCAGCGCAGCGTCAGCGTAGGCGATCGCGTCGGCCAGCACGAGCCGCCCTTCGGCGTCGGTATTGCGCACTTCGACCGTGCGACCGCCGTACTGGGTGAGCACGTCGCCTGGCCTGAAGGCCGACCCAGACGGCAGGTTTTCGGCCGCAGCCACTAGGCCGGTGACTTGATCGGTGGCCTTCAGCTTGGCCAGTGCCGACATAGCGGCGATAACAGCGGCACCACCCGCCATGTCGGTCTTCATGAGCTTCATGCCGTCGTTGGGCTTGAGCGACAGTCCGCCGCTGTCAAACGTGATGCCCTTACCGACCAGCACCACGTGCCGCTGCGCATCAGGCGGGCGATAGCTGAGCTCGATCAATCTGGGTGGCCGGGCTGACCCCGCACCTACGGCCACGATGCCGCCAAATCCGGCCTGCTCAAGCTCGTCGTGGTCCCAGATCCTGACGTTAAGCCCGGCGGCCGCCGCGGCATCGGCCGCCGCCTTGGCTAGCCATTGCGGCGACTTCACCGCCGCCGGAGTGTTGCCGAGATCCCTGGCCAGCGCCACCGCCTCGGCGATGACGACGCCGCGACTGACGGCACTGGCGGCTGCCTCGTCCCCGGCGGGGAGCAACAGTCGCACGAGGGAGGTCTTGGCCGGGGCACCGCGGTCACCGGATTTCTCGCTGTACCGGTAAGAACCAAGCAGGATGCCTTCGGTAAAAGCCAGCACTTGGTCAGCGGCGAGCCCGGCGACCGCGTCGGTCACCGCGGCTTCGCCTGCACGCACGAGCCGACCAAGCTCACCGCCAGCCTGACGGAGCGCGGCGGCTGACCGGTCGGCGACGCCGAGCAACGCTACGTTGATGACCGTCTCGCCGACCCTGGCTATCGCAACCGCTGACTGACCGGCCCGGCCAGTCAGCTTGGCTGCCGCGACGAACTGACTGGCCTGATGGCCGAGCGCGGCAGCCAATTCCGCCTCAGCGACGACCAGCCCATCGCTGCCGACCTGGACAACGACCAGGTCGGCTAGATCACAATCACCCGATTTAACCGCGTGCAAGTAGTCACTGAGCGAACCAGGTCCTGGTCGGCTCAGCGTAGTAACCGCGCTGGTGACAGGCATCAGCCCCGGCCTAACCTACGGCCGACTCAAGCGCGTTGCTCAGGGCCTTGGCCTCGTCCGGTGTCAACTCAACGACAAGCCGGCCACCACCTTCTAGCGGGACACGCATCACGATTCCGCGGCCTTCCTTGGTCACCTCAAGCGGACCATCACCAGTCCGCGGCTTCATCGCCGCCATCCTGCCTCCCCATCCTCCTCAGTCGCGGGCCGCATGGCTCACCTGGCTGCCACCTCGCAGCATTCGATTGACACCTGCCGCCCAGTACCGTCAAGCCACATCGACAACAATCAGTACCTCTATTATCGGTCAGTTCCTTGGGCTTGGTGGCATCGATCAACGTTCCGTCGATCACTGACGATTCGCGATGCAGACTTGGGTAACGTGAACGCGCGCTCCGCTCTCTTCGATCTCTACGGTGATCATCTGCTCTCACGTGGGCAGCAGGCACCGGTTTCTGCGCTGGTCAGGCTGCTCGCGCCGGTGGCAATCGCGCCGCCGACAGTTCGTACCGCAGTGTCGCGGATGGCCAGACAAGGCTGGCTTGTTCCGGTTCGGCTCCCTGGCGGCCCTGGTTACCGGCTGACTCCGCGAGCAGAAAGCAGGCTGCGGCAGGCGGCCGACCGCATCTATCGGCGCGATGCTCAGGCCTGGGATGGCAGCTGGCATGTAGTCACTTTGGACCGGGTGGCCGACCGAGCGAAGCGCGACCGGATCAAATCGGCACTCAGCTACCTCGGCTATGCCTGCCTGGACGGCTCGACTTGGATCAGTCCACGCGCGTCGGCCGAGCTTGATGCGGTGATAGCCGCTGAGGAACTGCGCGCCGAGCGTTTCACCGCTCGCTACAACGGTGACCCGCGCGGGCTCGCCGCCCGGGCCTGGGACCTAGACGGGCTGGCGCTGGCCTATCAGCGGTGGATCGGGCAGGCGAGCGAACTCGTCCAGTCGGCCGCGGCTCAACAGGGCGACGACAAGATCTTCGCGATCCGCAGCGAACTCGTGCACGAATGGCGCAAGTTCTTGTTTATCGATCCTGGATTGCCAGCCGAACTGCTGCCGGCCGACTGGCCGGGGATCGCGGCTGCGGAGCTATTCCACTCTCAGGCTGAGCTGATGCTGCCCGCAGCAGGCAGGTTCGTGGACAAGGCCTTGACCGCGGGTGGCTAGCCGAGCGTGACGATCTAGCGGCAGGTCAGGCGTTCGCCAGTCGCTACTAGCGGCCGGTCTCGTTGTCGAAGGCGTCGTAGTCCACTGGACCGTAATCGACGCTGACCTCGGCATTGTCGCTGGCACCTGGCACCTCGCCGTCGGCCGCCGACCTTGGGCACGCAGCCGCGCCGCGGGTCGCTGCGCCCGGCCCCACCGTACGGCCCGCTTCGCTAGCCGCGACCAGGTCTTCGTGTGCGGCGACGATCCGCTCGGTGGCTTCCACCAGATCGGTCACCGTCAGCCGGTCGTAGCTGCCGTCGGGCTCGCGCCACCAGATGAGCTGGCCTTGGCACCACACCGTGAGGTTGTGGCTGACTGACAGCACGGCCAAGTCGCCACCTGGCTCAGTAACGGGTACCAGCCCAGTGCCCAGACCGCGATCAGCCAGCGCCGCCGCCAGCTCTTCGATCGCCTCGCAGCCCCGTGGCGCCGGTCGCTCGCTCCTCGCCAGCTCGCTGGTGGCCGGCACTCGGAGTGCGAACCACACCGCCTTGCCTGGCACCTTCCACACCCCGAGCCGACCGCGGCTGAGGTGATGACCCCACATTCCCGCTGACAGGCCAGCCACCATCTGCAGGCCGCGACCGCGAACCGAGTCAGGCCCCGCGGGCACCGCCGCGCCGATCGGCACTGGCTCACCCGCGTCCCACCCGGGCTCAGAGTCGAAGATCTTGCAGACGACCTCGCGGCCAGTGCCGCACGTCCGCACATAAAGCCAAAACTCAGGAATGCCGCTGACCGGGCGATGGCCCCGCCCGCCGTACTCGATGTTGCCATGCGCGTTGAGCGTGTTGGCGGCGAGCTCGCTGGCCATCGTCACGCCATCGTGGATCAGGTCACCAGGCAAGCCGGTCCCTGCCACTGACTCGCGGAAGAAGCTCCGCGCGGCACTGGCGCAGGTGCTATCGAGCGGCAGCGGCCTGACGAAGCAGCCGCCGGCGCGAACGCTGGCGTGCGCCATTCCGACCTTGGGTAGCCGATCGTCCATAATCGATCCAGCCACTGCCCGCGCCCGGGCGAGTCGACCAGCTGTTGGCGGGAATGACGGCACTTCGGCATATGGTGCGGCTAGCCAGCCATCCTGGGCACCAGCAGCGCCCTGGCGGAAACCAGCAGCGCCATCGTGGAAACCAGCAACACCATCGTGGAAACCAGCAACAGACGCACCTCGGGTCGCATCTGCATCATCGTCAGCGGGTGACAGAAACATTCTGGCCCCGCCTTCCCACGTCGCAGCTGGTATGCACAGATTACGAGTCAATTAGCATTGCGTGCAACGACTCTGGCAGAAATAGCAGACACGCCTTTGTCACCTGGCAGTATGCCCCGCCGAACCATGCCCGTTTCGGCCCGTTTAAACTAATTGGGCGATCTATCCTATTTATACCGTTTCCACTGCTTGTAATGATTCGACATAATCTCACGGTTATTGAATATTTTGGCGGCGAAGCCGACGTGTAGAGTTGCGTTGGCGGTAATGCTTCTGCGGCCTACCGCCTGGCGCCTTGAGACAGGGGCCGTAGTCACAAGGAATCCCCCCGGGGCTGCATCCCGGGGGGATTCCGGCTTGGTAGGCCCGGTCGAGCGAGACGGGCTAGGTCAATCGGCTAGATGTCGTAACGGCCGCTCTTCAGATCGGCAAGCAGCGCAGCGAATGCCGACCGCTTGATGATATGAGCGCCATCGGCCGGGCGCGTACTATCGCGAACCGCGATAACCTCACCGAGATTGGCCGCGATCTCCACGCAGCCGCCATTCGCATAACTTGCTTCCGCTTTACGCCAGATAGCCCGAGACAGGTCAGTCACCCTTTTTACTCCAGTCGTTCAGCGAGCTGTTTGAGATATTGAGCGGTATCTCGTGGCTCAAGAGCCGCGTCCACCGCCCGGTCAAATGCCTCGATGTAGCTGGTTACGTACTCGGCATCGCTGACCTCCTGAATTCCGTGATCAGTTTCCGTAAAGACCAAGCTGGGCTGACCGGCGACATAGTCGAAAATCTGGACCGCGGAGAACATGCCTGGCGGCGGGCCATCAGCGAAGCGCTGCAGATGCAACCTGACGTTCGGACGCTCACCGAACTCGGCCAGGAACAGCAACTGCTCACGACGCTCGGCCCGACTGCCCCACCGGTAGAGCAGCGAGGCTTCCGCGATCACCGCCTCAAGTTGGGAGGCGGCCGCCCCTTCCCGATCCAGGATCTGCTGCCGCCTGAGCCTGGCCTCAGTTGCCCGCCGCCGCCAGGCCGGCGGCTTGCCACTAGAGCGCATCAGCGCGTCTATGTAGTCGGCCGTCTGCAGCAGCCCGGGAATTACAAGGGGGGTGAAAACCCTGATCCTGGTCGCGTCGGCCTCGAACCCGGGAAACTCATTGTCAAAGATGTCCTGGTAGTCACGCCACCACGGCCTGACCCTGGCGCGGATGGCCAACGCCTCAGTCTCCGCCGCACAGGCTTCGTCGGCTTGATAGAACCTCAGCAGATCCCGGATATCGCTCATTTCCGGGCGCTTCCATTGGTTCGCCTCGAAGCGGCCGACCTTGCCCCGGCCCCAGTTGAGCATGTCGCAGACGTGGTTCGCGGTATAACCGGCGTCGACGCGCAACTCGGTTAGTTTTCGAGCGAGTCGCAGCTTCGCGATGGTCGCGCCATGAGCGTCATCGCTCACCACTGCGCCTCCTCCGAGATCACCATTGCTACCATAGTGTCACTTAATTTGTGATTCACAAGTCACGTTCTTAATCGTTATGCAGTCCATTATTTTACGATACATCCGGTTTTGACTCGATCAGAAGGGGACTAAGCGCGCGCCCGTTACGGTCGACTCGCTGTCCCAAGGGCCAGCGACCGAGCTAGCCGAACTCACCTCGGCCCACCCCGTCGAGGAAGCACATCCACTCGACACGGTCGTAAATCAGCACCCGATCCGCCGGATCGTCGGCGACCCGCACCAGCACCCAGTCCGCGCCAGCGCTGCCCGCATCGGGCTCGGCCCCAACGAAGGCGACTTCGATTGACCCGGCATCCGTACCCGACCGCTGCCACCGCAGGTTCGCCAGGTCGACGCCAAGCTGCCGCACCGTTGGCTTGGCACGTTTGGCTGCTGGTTGATGCGGTGTCGTTGGCTGGTCTCCAGCTGCCATCACGTTCCGCCGATCGGAGTCCATTGACGCTCTCGCTCCAAGCCCGAGTCCGCTGATCGCGTCACACCGATCGAGCCTATAAAGCGATGATCGGTAGCATATCGGGCGCGATTACGCAGCGTAGGCATTCCGCCGGAAGCAGTCGACCAGGTGATCATCGACAACGCCGCACGCCTGCATCGCGGCGTATGCGGTTACCGGGCCGGTGAAGCGGAATCCGCTCTTGCGCAACCGGGTCGACAGCGCCTTGGAGGCCGGCGTCCAGGCTGGGATATCAGCCGTCGTCCGTGGTGCGGACGCGGCCGGATCGGCGTAGCTCCAGACCACGCTGGCCAAGCCGCCGGGCAAGCTCAACATGGCGCTGGCGTTGTTGATGACAGCCTCGATCTTGGCCCGATTACGCACTATCCGGGCGTCCTGCAGCAGGCGAGCAACCTCATCAGGGCCGAAGTCGGCTACAACAACAGGATCGAAGTCGCTGAAAGCGGCACGGAAGTTGGCTCGCTTGCGCAAGATCGTCAGCCAGGAAAGACCCGACTGGAAGCCTTCCAAGCACAATCGTTCGAAGATGCCCTGGTCATCAGTAATCGGCCGACCCCACTCAGCATCGTGATAGCTGACGTAGATAGGCGGGTCAAGACCCCAAGGACAGCGGAGTTGGCCGTCAGGCCCGGCGGCGGCGCCGATACCGCTCATGACTGGTCACCCGCTGGCTCAGAAGGCCGACCGTCGACCTCAGTTTCGGCTGCTGCTTGACCGCCGATGAGCCGGCGAGCTCACCGCGCAATTGCGCGATCTCGGCGTCACGCTGCTGTATTGTGGCCGCCGCCGCGGACAGCGCTTCCTCGGTCGCCTGCACTCGGTAGCCGATCGGCCCGAGCGGCAACCGCACGGTCGCTAGATCAGCCGGCGTCCTGAATCTGGCCACCGCGATCGGAGCATCGCTGCTGAAGATCGCCATCTCGCCGCCACGTCCCATCGCGACGACCACGACGCCACCGAGGATCGCGGCGGCCGCGAGCAAGAGCACTAGGTACACATGTGCATGGTGCCATGCTCGCGCGCATGCCGACGCCGTGGCGGCTCTAGCCGGCCGGAGAGCAGCCGAGGCTCAGGCATCCACCCCATGATCTCTCAGCACGTCGTTGAGCTTGGACCGGTCGTGCCGCTCGCCGGCAGCGAGGCGCTTGAGCACCAGGACGCAGGGCATACCGAACTGGCCGCCAGGAAATTGCCTGGTCCTGGTACCGCTGACGCATACCGACCAGGCAGGTACCTCGCCTTTGGGCAGCTCATTCCCGGTCTCGACGTCGATGACATGCGTGGTCGGGGTGAGGATCGTGCCAGCGCCAAGCACCGCGCCAGTCCTGACCCTGGCCCCCATGACGACCATGCAGCGCGAGCCGACCATGACCTCGTCTTCGATGACGACGGGCACTGCCTCAGGCGGTTCAAGCACCCCGCCGATGCCGACTCCGCCGGACAGGTGCACGTTCTTGCCAATCTGCGCCCCTGACCCGACCGTGGCCCAGGTATCCACCATCGTGCCCGAGTCGACGTGCGCTCCTATATTCACGAATGAGGGCATGAGGACAGCCCCAGGAGCGACATAAGCGCCCCAGCGCACGATTGCCCCGGCTACCGCCCGCACGCCGGGAAGGTTCGACGTCAGCGGTACCCGGTCGTGATAGCGAAAGTCCCCGACCTGCGATTCGACCATGGGCATCAGCCGGAAGGCCAGCAGGATAGCCCGCTTGGCCCGCTCGTCGACCAGCACCTCGTCGGTGTCGGCGTGGATCCACGCCACTCTGGCCTCGCCCGCATCGATCAAGTCAACAGCGTCAATGACCAACTTCCGCGCGTCGCCGTCGGCTGGCGTCAGTTCAGCTCGGCGCTCCCAGAGTCCGTCAATCTGGGTGTCGATCTTGCTCGTTCCCGATGTGGTGTCCATGACCAGCGAGCTTATCGATCCGTCAGTTCGTAGCGCTTGCCTGGATACGGGTGCACCATTGGCCACAACAGGTACCTTCTGATGATGGCAGCAGCACGCTCTAGCCGGGTCGGGGCCGGAGCCGTATTGGTCGTCGTGCTCGTCCTCGGCGCCCTGTTCCTGAGCAGATCAGGCCGGATCCCCGTGGCACCGCAAATCGGAACTGGCTGTCTGGTCAAGGGCAGCCAGTTCGATGTGCCGTTGACTACCGGTCAGGCCGCGATCGCCGCCACGATCGCCGGCGTGGCCAGCAACCGAGGGCTGCCAGCCAGGGCGGTTACCATCGCCTATGCGACCGCCCTGCAGGAGTCTGACCTGGAAAACCTGCCTTATGGCGACCGCGACTCGGTCGGCGTCTTTCAGCAACGGCCATCGCAAGGCTGGGGTACCAGGCGCGAACTGCTTGACCCGGTCTACGCGAGCACCCGTTTCTTCGAGGCGCTCGCCGAGGTTCCTGGCTATCTGAAGCTGCCCGTCTACCGGGCGGCGCAAGACGTGCAGCACAGCGCGGATGGCTACGCCTACAGCCAGTACTCGGTGCAGGGCGCCGAGATGGCCGACGGATTCGCTGGCGGGAAGGGACGCTCCATCTGGTGCTGGTATGGCACCGGTTTCACCAGGCACGGCAAGCTGGCCGCGGCCGAGCAAGGCCTCACCACCGCCTTCGGCCCGCAGCGAGTCGGCCATTTCGGTGACCCGATCATGACCGTTAAGGTGCGCAGCTCATCGGCCGGCTGGTCAGTGGCGTCCTGGCTGGTCACCCATGCGGGCAGCTATCGCATCGGCACAGTGCGATTCGCCGGCTATCAGTGGACCGCGGCCGGTGGCCAGCATGGCTGGGTCAAGGCACGGCCGAGCCGCCGTTGGCCGTCGACCAAGCTGACGGTCGCGTTCGGCTGATAGCCTGCCGATCCTGCTGACTTACCGGGCTGGCGGCACCTCTCGGCTTTGCCGTTGCCAGGCCGGGGCCGGCTTCGCGAAACTCAGCCGATCCGCGATACTAAGTGCCGCGGACCGGCACACGTCCGCGGTAGGAAGAGGAGTTAGTCAGTGACGTACATCATCGCCCTGCCCTGCGTCGACATACTCGACCGGGCGTGCATCGAAGAGTGCCCCGTCGATTGCATCTACGAGGGCGAGCGCATGCTCTACATCCATCCGGATGAGTGCGTCGACTGCGGTGCGTGCGAGCCGGTCTGCCCGGTAGAGGCCATCTACTACGAGGACGACGTTCCTGCGCAGTGGAAGGACTACTACAAGGTCAACGTGGACTTTTTCGAGGACCTCGGCTCCCCAGGTGGTGCCTCGAAGACGGGCAAGATCGGCAAGGACCACCCGACCGTTGCCGCGCTCCCGCCGCAGGAAGCCGAGCACTGACCGGCGCTGCGAGCATGTCAGCCAGGCGGAGTGACCGATCGCTGGCAGCTAGGCTGCCTGATTTCCCTTGGGATGTGCTCGCGCCTTCGGCCGCGGTCGCGGCGCAGCATCCAGGCGGGATCGTCGATCTGTCGATCGGGACGCCCGTCGACCCGGTCCCCGAGGTGATTCGCGACGCCCTCGCGGCGGCAGCGGACTTCCCTGGCTATCCGCTGACCAAGGGCACCAAGGAGCTGCGATCGGCCGCTGCCGACTGGCTAGCGCGTCGGCACGGCGTGCTGGTCAGCCCGGACGCCGTGCTGCCCGTTATCGGCACCAAAGAGTCCATCGCCTGGCTGCCCACGCTGCTCGGTTGCGGCCCTGGCGACGCGGTCAGCTTTCCTGAACTGGCCTATCCGACCTACGATGTCGGCGCCCGCCTGGCCGGTGCGCTGCCGCTGGCCACCGATCAGCCGGAGTCGGCTGAGGCAACCGCACCGATCAGGCTCGCCTGGGTCAATTCACCGTCCAACCCAAGCGGCCGGGTGACCGAGCCGGCCAGGTTGCGCGAGCTCGTGGGCTGGGCGCGGTCGGCCGGTGCGGTACTGGCCAGCGATGAGTGCTACCTCGATCTAGGTTTCGACGTCAAGCCAACCTCGGTGTTGCATCCGGACATCGCCGGGTCGTCACCTGCCGGGTTGCTCGGCGTGTTCTCGCTGTCGAAGCGATCCAACCTCGCTGGCTACCGGGCCGGTTTCCTGGCTGGCGACGAGACCCTGATCGGCGAACTGCTTGAAGTGCGCAAGCACGCCGGAATGATCGTGCCAGGGCCGATCCAGGCCGCGCTGACCGCCGCGCTGTCCGACGACAGCCACGCCGAGCAGCAGTACCAGCGCTACGCTCGGCGCCGCCAGGTGCTGCGGCCCGCGCTTGAGCAGGCCGGCTGGCGAGTCGACCATTCAGAGGCTGGACTTTACCTCTGGGCCACCCGGCAGGACTGGGACTGCTGGGACTCCGTGCGAGCGCTAGCCGAGCTCGGCATCTTGGTGTCACCGGGCGAGTTCTACGGCGCGGCAGGCCGCCAACACGTTCGCGCCGCACTCACCGCCACCGACGAGCGCATCGCCGCCGCAGTCAACCGCCTAGTCAGCCAGCGCTAGCCCACCCCTGCGCCGGCCACGACGCGCTGGCACCTCGAGGTCCTCTCGGACACCCCGATCCAGCCGACCAGGTCCGGCCGGCGGGCAAAGATGCGGTCACGGGGCGGGCAGGGTTGGCGATCCGCGCAATAAATCAACGCTGTCGTGTCGATTTACGCAACAGATCGCTGTTGATACGCATGAGCTAGGTGGGTCGCTTGAGCTGACCCGCTTTTACGCTAAGGGTGACCTGCTACCAGGAGGCTTGATGACGCCGAAGGGCACACCACACCGCGAGACCACGGCTGCGCGAACGTACCTGATGTGCCCACCGGACTATTTCACGGTGCAGTACGCAATAAATCCGTGGATGAATCCTGATGATCCGATTGATCTAGCCCTCGCGCGTCGCCAGTGGGCCAACCTCAAGGCTGCCTATCAGAGCCTTGGCCATACGGTGCTCACGATTGACGCGCAGCCTGGCCTGCCCGACATGGTGTTCGCGGCAAACGGCGCGACTGTGATCAACGGCAAGGTGCTCGGCTCGCGGTTCAAGCACCCGGAGCGGCATCCTGAGGGCGCCGCGTACATGAGCTGGTTCCGCGACCGGCACTATCCGGTGACTGAGCCTCAGTGCGTGAATGAAGGCGAGGGTGACATCGTCTTCGCTGGGCGGGCCATCATCGCCGGCCATGGCTTCCGTACCGATCAGCAGTCCAAGGAGCAGATCGCGGCGCTGTTCGGGCTGCCGGTGATCAGCGTCCGCCTCGTCGACCCCCGCTACTATCACCTCGACACTGCGCTGGTAGTGCTCGATGAGAACACAGCCGCCTACTACCCGGCCGCCTTCGATGAGGCTGGTCGCGCCGCCCTGGCCGCCCACTTCGACGAGCTGATCGAAGCCAAGGACGAGGACGCCGAGGCGCTTGGGCTGAACGGACTGAGCGACGGGAAGAATGTCGTGCTCCCCGCCCAAGCGCATTACCTGGCTGACCTCGTCACCGCTGCCGGATTCACGGTGCTGCCGGTGGACCTGTCGGAGTTCAAGAAGTCGGGCGGCGGTCCCAAGTGCTGCACGCTGGAGCTCAGGTAACTGGAGGTGCCGCGTGACGGCTAAGTACTTGACATCGGAGCAGCTCAGCGCGCAAGCGCAGGTGCATAGCGCCCACAACTACCACCCGCTGCCTGTGGTCATCGCCACAGCCGAAGGCGCCTGGGTTGAAGATGTCGAGGGCTGCCGCTACCTGGATCTGCTTGCCGCCTATTCGGCACTCAACTTCGGTCATCGGCACCCACGCCTGGTCGCCGCCGCGCAGCGGCAGCTTGAGCGGGTGACGCTGGTCAGCCGAGCCTTCCAGCATGACCAGTTCGGCCCGTTCTGCGCCGAACTGGCGACGATGGCAGCCATGGAAATGGTGCTGCCGATGAACACCGGCGCCGAAGGCGTCGAGACGGCACTGAAGACCGCGCGCAAATGGGGCTATGAAGTCAAGGGCGTGCCAGCCGATGAAGCCGTGATCATCGCGTTCGACGGCAACTTCCACGGCCGGACCATCACGATTATCAGCTTCTCCACTGACCCGGACGCCAAGGACGCCTACGGTCCCTACACCCCTGGGTTCCGTATCGTGCCGTACGGCGACGCGGCAGCGCTCGCCGCAGCCATGGATGATCGCGTTGTCGGAGTGCTGGTCGAGCCGATCCAAGGCGAAGCCGGCGTGGTCGTACCGCCCGCCGGATTCCTGCGCCGGGTGCGCGAGTTGTGCACCGAGTACGGCGCCCTGATGATCGCCGATGAGATCCAGTCAGGACTCGGCCGCACCGGCACCACGTTCGCCTGCGAGCACGAGGATGTCGTGCCCGACATGTACATACTCGGCAAGGCTCTCGGCGGTGGCATCGTGCCGATCTCGGCGGTCATCTCCTCAGCCGACATCCTGGGCGTATTCAAGCCAGGCCAGCACGGCTCAACCTTCGGCGGCAACCCACTCGCCTGCGCGGTCGCCCGCGAAGTGATCGCGATGCTGAACACAGGCGAGTTCCAGGAACGCTCAGCCAAGCTGGGCACCCATCTGCACGACCGGCTCAATGCGCTGCCCGCCAGCATCGTCCGCGAAGTGCGCGGTCGCGGTCTGTGGGCCGGTGTCGAGTTCGCCGAACTCAATGGCCGAGAGGTCGCTGAGCGGCTGATGGCGGCTGGCGTGCTCGCCAAGGACACCCACGGCACCACCATTAGGCTGGCCCCGCCACTGGTGATCAGCCAGGAAGACCTGGACTGGGCCATCGACCAGTTCGAGTCAGTCATCCGCTAGCCCGCCAGCACCAGCCCGAACCACCGCATCGCCGGAACTTCATTGCGGTAGCCGCAACCCGCCCTGACGTCATCGTCGGAGCGCTACTGCTGTTGGGGCGACATGGTCGGAGCGGCGTTGTCGTTCGTTCCTGGCAGGCAGCAGCAATATTGGTCCAACGATGAGGCTCCTAGCCGAGAACTGCTACCGGCGGTTGCCCACGGCGGATGAGCCAGGTGGCTGGTGGGGTCGGTGGTGGGGCGCATATGGTTCCGGTGTGACCGTTCTGGGGAGCAGCATCGAGACTGCCAGCGAGCTGTATCAGGCCAGGCGGGAGGCGATGCTGAGCAAGCTAGCCGAGCTTGACGCCGAGCACGCCAAGGCGATAGGCGGTGGCGGCCCTAAGTATGTGCAGCGGCATCGGGATCGCGGCAAGCTGACCGTGCGGGAGCGGGTCGAACTGCTGGTCGACGCCGATTCGCCGCTGCTTGAGCTAGCTACGCTGGCCGGGTACGGCACCGGCTTCCCGGTCGGCGGCAGCAATGTGACCGCCATCGGCGTCGTATCAGGAACGATGTGCATGATCAGCGCCAGCGACCCGACTGTGCGCGGCGGCTCGACCAACCCCTGGTCGCTGCGCAAGTCGATCAGGGCCATGCAAATCGCGATCGAGAACAAGCTGCCGCTGATCAACCTGGTCGAGTCCGGCGGCGCCGACCTGCCGACGCAGAAGGAGATCTTCATCCCTGGCGGGCAGATCTTCCGCGACCTGACCAGGATGTCGGCCGCTGGCATTCCCACGATCGCGCTGGTATTCGGCAACTCCACGGCGGGCGGTGCCTACGTGCCGGGCATGAGCGACTACGTGGTGATGATCGAGGGCCGGTCGAAGGTGTTTCTCGCCGGGCCGCCGCTGGTCAAGATGGCGACCGGGGAAGAATCGGACGACGAGTCGCTCGGCGGCGCCAGCATGCATGCCCGGCAGTCAGGACTCGCCGATTTTCTTGCGGAAAATGAGCACGACGCACTGCGGCTCGGACGCTCCATCGTGTCCCGGCTGAATTGGACCAGCCCGGCATCCGACCAGCGGCCGGTACTGGCGCCGCGCTACGACGCCGAGGAACTGCTCGGCGTCGTGCCTGCAGACCTCAAAATCCCCTTCGATCCGCGCGAGGTCATCGCGAGAGTCGTGGACGGCTCGGAGTTCGATGAGTTCAAGCCGCTGTACGGGACCAGCCTGGTGACCGGCTGGGCCACATTGCACGGGCACCCGATCGGCATCTTGGCCAATGCTCGCGGGGTCTTGTTCAGCGCGGAGTCACACAAGGCGGCGCAGTTCATTCAGCTGGCCAATCAGGTCGGCACGCCGTTGCTGTTCTTGCAGAACACGACCGGCTACATGGTGGGCGCCAGTTACGAGCAGGCCGGGATCATCAAGCACGGCGCGATGATGATCAACGCGGTGGCGAACAGCCGGGTACCCCACCTCACGGTCGTGCTCGGCGCCTCGTACGGGGCGGGGAATTACGGCATGTGCGGTCGCGCCTACGACCCGCGCTTCTTGTTCACCTGGCCGAGCGCCAAGTCCGCCGTGATGGGCCCGGCCCAGCTCGCCGGGGTGCTCTCCATCGTCGGTCGCCAGTCGGCGGCAGCACAGGGCAGGCCCTATGACGAGGAAGCCGACGCCGCGATGCGGGCGATGGTGACGGAGCAGATCGAGTCGGAGTCACAGGCGTTCTTCCTGTCCGGGCGACTGTATGACGACGGCGTGATCGACCCGCGCGACACGAGGGCGGTGCTCGGCATGTGCCTCGCGGCGATCTATTCGGGGCCTGGCGGCGGCGCTCGACCGGCCCAGGCGACACTGCCTGGAGAAGCCGCACTGGTGGGCGCGAGCCGTTTCGGCATATTCAGAATGTGAGGAATGGGTGCCGTGATCAGCCGTCTGCTCGTGGCCAACCGGGGCGAGATCGCGCGCCGGGTCATGCGCACCTGCCGCCGGGCTGGCATCAGCACGGTCGCGGTCTTCGCTGACCCAGATGCCGATTCGCCGCATGTGGCTGAGGCCGACCTGGCCGTGCGACTGCCCGGCGCAAGCTCGGCCGACACCTACCTGAACGCCGCCGCGATCGTAGCTGCCGCGCAGGCGGCCGGCGCCGACGCCGTGCACCCTGGTTACGGCTTTCTCGCCGAGGACGCCGGGTTCGCCCAACGGGTCCTGGACGCCGGCCTGACCTGGGTTGGTCCGCCGCCCAAGGCAATGTCGGCGATGGCAATCAAGATTGAGGCAAGGAAAAGGGCCGCCCGCGCTGGTGTGCCGGTGCTGGCTGAACTCGACCCGGCGTCGGTCACCGAGTTCCCTGTGCTTGTGAAGGCCTCCGCGGGCGGTGGTGGCCGGGGCATGCGGGCGGTTCGGGCGGCAGCCGACCTGCCGGCGGCGATCGAGTCGGCGCAGCGGGAAGCCTTGGCGGCGTTCGGCGACGGCACCGTGTTTTGCGAGCCGCTGCTCATCGGCGCCCGGCACATTGAAGTGCAGGTGCTGGCCGACACGCACGGCACGATCTGGGCCCTGACCGAACGGGACTGCTCAGTACAACGCCGCTACGCCAAGGTGATCGAGGAGACGCCATCCCCTGCCGTCGGCCCGCAACTGCGTGAACGGCTGCTGGCAGCGGCGACCGCGCTGGCCCAAGCAGTCGGCTACGTGAACGCAGGGACGGTCGAGTTCCTGGTCTTGGCCGATGAGTTCTACTTCTTGGAGTTCAACACCAGGCTGCAGGTCGAGCATCCGGTGACCGAGTGCGTGCACGGCCTTGACCTGGTGGCGCTGCAACTCGGGATCGCGCAAGGGATGCTGCTGCCTGATCAGCCACCACCGCCGACCGGCCACGCGATCGAAGCGCGGCTGTATGCGGAGGACCCGGTGCGGGCGTTCCGCCCGTCGGGCGGGCCGGTGCACGCCTTCGCGATTCCTGAGGTGGACGCCGAGTTCGAGTTGCCCATCAGCGGCCAGCCATTTCTGCGGCTTGACTCGGGCGTACGGCCAGGCAGCGTGGTGACCGCGCACTATGACGCGATGCTCGCCAAGGTGATCGCCTGGGCCCCTGATCGGCGCGGCGCGGCGCGGCGGCTAGCCGCCGCCCTCGCCGGAGCGCGGCTCGCTGGACCCGACACCAACCGGGACTTGCTGGTCAGCGTGCTCCGTAACGCCACCTTCCTTGATCAAGGTGCCGACACGTCGCTGCTCGACCACTACGACTACGCCGCGCTAACGCCCACCAAGCAGGCAGTCCAACTGTGCGCCGTGGCGGCCACGGCCGCTATCGCGGCCACCGCCCGACAGGACGCCACCGTCGCGGCCGCGGTTCCTGGCGGCTGGCGCAACGTGCCGAGCCAGCCGCAGCGCACCTCGTTTACTGGGCCTGGCGATGAGCGGATCGACGTGGACTATCAGTGGACCAGGCGTGGCATCGTGATCGGCGACGCCTTGGTGCGCAGCGCAGCGCCCGACCGGGTCAGCATCGAATCCGGTGGCGTCTGCTACAGCTTCGGCCTCACCAGGGCAGATGACCAGCTCTGGGTCGATTCGGCGCTCGGTTCGTTGCGGCTGACGCTACTCGACCGGCTCCCACGGCCGGCCAGGGCCGCCGAGTCTGGCTCATTGCTGGCGCCGATGCCGGGCAGCGTGACCAAGATCGCGACGCCCGCTGGTGCCCACGTCTCCGCCGGACAGTTGGTGCTCGTGCTCGAGGCCATGAAGATGGAACATCAGATCCTCGCGCCTGGCGATGGGGTGCTGACCGAGTTGCGGGTAGGCCAAGGTAGCCAGGTGAATGCGGGTGACGTGCTCGCCATTGTGACCGGCGATCAGACCGAGGAGAATTCTTGAGCGACCAAGCGGCCCCATTGGTCAGGACCGAGACGACCGGCGCCGTGAGCACGGTCACGCTCGATTCGCCGCACAACGCCAACGCCCTGTCGAGCACGTTGCTCAGGCAGTTGCGCGGCGCTCTGGACGCGGCGATGGCCGATCCAGGGGTCCGAGTCGTCGTGCTGACTGGCGAGGGCAAGGTGTTCTGCGCCGGTGCCGACTTGAAAGAGGCCGCTGTTAACCCGACCGCCACTGCCCCGTTGATGGCCGGGATCATTCAGCAGCTCTGGGAAAGCGAGAAGCCGGTCATCTGTCGGGTGAACGGCGCCGCCCGGGCGGGCGGGATCGGGCTGATCGCCGCTTGTGACATCGCCATCGCGGTGGAGCAAGCCAGCTTCGCCTTCTCCGAGGTTCGGATCGGCGTGGTGCCGGCCATCATCTCGGTCCCATGCCTGCGCCGACTGTCCCCCAGGGCGGCAGCCGAGTACTTCCTGACCGGCGAGGTCTTCCACGCGAGGCGCGCGGCCGAGATCGGGCTGATTACCATGGCAGTGGTCGCTGAGGACCTAGACGAGCAGACCAACAGGTACGCCCAGTTGCTGCTGCGCGGCGGGCCATGCGCGCTGGCGGCGACTAAAGACGTGCTCAGAGCTGTGCTGGCCGACAATGTCACCGACGGCCTAGCCAAGATGGCGGCACTGTCCGGCAGCTTCTTCGCGAGCGAGGAAGCCAGTGAGGGCCGGGCCGCGTTCATAGCCAAGCGTGATCCGTCCTGGGTGCCGGTCAAGCACGATGCCTGACCTAACCGGCAGCCCGACACCCGGCGGCACTGCGCGCGGCGGCACTGGGCGCGGCGGCACTGGGCGCGGCGGCACTGCGCACGGCGGCACTGCGAGCGGCGGCACCGAGCGCGGGGGCCAGGCGCGCGAGGTGCTGCGGATCGCCAACTGCAGCGGCTTCTACGGCGACCGGCTGTCAGCCGCCCGCGAGATGGTCGAGGGCGGCCCGATCGACGTACTCACCGGCGACTGGCTAGCCGAGTTGACCATGCTGCTACTCGGCAAGGCGACGCTGAGCGGCCGACCTGGCTACCCGAGGACGTTCTTGACCCAAGTCGAACAGGTACTGCCGACCTGCCTGGAGCGGGGCATCAAGATCGTCGCCAACGCGGGCGGGCTGGACCCGGCCGGCTGTGCCGCTGCCGTCGGCGAACTCGCCCGGCGGGCTGGCCTATCGCCGAAGATCGCTTACGTCACCGGCGATGACCTGCTCCCCCGGCTGGCCACTTTGCTGGCCGACGGTCACCAACTCGCGAACGCCGATACCGGCGAACTGCTCGCGGATGCTCGGGTCCAACCACTGACCGCCCATGCCTATGTCGGCGGACTCCCAATCGCACAGGCACTCCGCGCTGGTGCCGACATCGTCATCACCGGACGAGTCACCGACGCGGCGCTGGTCGTCGGTCCTGCCCTGTGGCGGTTCGGCTGGACGGGCGATGACCTCGACGAACTCGCGGGCGCTGTGGTGGCCGGTCACATACTTGAGTGCGGTTGCCAGGCAACCGGCGGCAACTACTCGTTCTTCGCCGAGGTGCCGGACCTGGCGCAGGCCGCTTTCCCCTGGCCGAAGTAGCCGCCGACGGCTCAGCCGTCATCACCAAGCACAAGGGAACTGGCGGCCTGGTCAGCGTCGGCACTATCACCGCGCAATTGCTGTACGAGATCGGCTCGCCCAGGTACTTCAATCCGGACGTCACTGCCCGCTTTGACACGATTACCCTTGCTCAGATCGGCGATGACCGGGTCAGAGTGAGCGGGGTCAGGGGCGAGGCACCGCCCGCCGACCTCAAGATCGGGCTGAACTACGCCGGCGGTTACCGCAACTCGATGGTGCTGGTCCTGGAAGGGCAGGACGTTGCCGCGAAGGCCAACCTGGCGGAGCAGACGATCTGGGCCAGAATCGATGGCGGCAAGGCCAGCTTCGACGCAGTCGACGTCGACCTAGTTGGCGCCGATCCGGCACTGCTGCGGATCTCGGTGCTCGACCAAGACAAGGCAAAGGTTGGTCGGGCCTTCTCGGCCGCCGTCGTGGAGACGGCACTGGCCAGCTATCCAGGCTTCTACGCCCTGTCCCCGCCGGGCGACGCCTCGGCCTACGGCGTCTATTGGCCAACGTCCGTTCCGGCCGCGCTGGTGAGTACGCAAGTATTCATCGACGGCCAGCCAGTCTGGTCAGGCCCAGCCCGCGTAGAGCCAAGCGGCGATGCCCGCGAGCACCCCAAGCACCGCGAGCCGACGGCCAACCCCCAGCAGCCGACCGCGCCCCCACAGCCGAGCGAGCCGAGCGAGCCGACCGCGCCGACCGCGCCCCCACAGCCGAGCGAGCCGAGCGAGCCGACCGCGCCGATCGCGCCCCCACAGCCGAGCGAGCCGAAGCAGCACAGCGAGCCTCACGCGAACGCCTCGACCGAGCGCCAACCTCTCGGCAAGATCGTCGGCGCGCGCTCCGGCGACAAAGGCGGCAACGCCAACCTCGGTGTCTGGACCCGCACCGACGCCGAATTCGCCTGGCTAGATGCCTACCTGACGGAGACCCAACTCAGGCTGCTGCTCCCAGCACTGGCGAACCTGCCGGTCGAGCGCTACCGACTTCCCAACCTGCGAGCGCTCAACTTTGTCATCGTCGGCCTGCTCGGGCGCGGAGTCGCCGCCAGCACCCGACTAGACCCGCAAGCCAAGGCACTGGGCGAAGAGCTCCGCGCCGCCCTGGCCGACATCCCCACCCAATTGCTCACCAACACCCCGCCCCGCCTGACGCGCGGCCCGGTCCCGCCTGGTGCACCCGAATTGCCGGGTTAGCGCTGATCTGGTCCTGTCGGCAGCCGTCTCCCGACTGAGTCAGATCCTCCGCCACCGGGTAACCTGCGCGAGTTTCCGCGAATACGGCGCCCCAGCGCGGGTGCCGACTGCGCCGAACTTGGGGGTGGCACGGACTGGTGAACAGCGTGGCCCAGGCCGCCGCCCACCACGGCGGCGCTGGGCCACGCTGTCGTTCCGTCCCCCGGAGCACGTTTGACTGTCCGGTTCGTCCAGGGTTACTGGCGGAGTCCCAGCTCCGCCTAGCGCAGCAGGGTCAGCAGGGCAGAACTCAGTGCCAGGCCAATTGCGGCACCAGCGAGGCTGGCGACCAGCCAGATGGCGATGCCCGGGCGGGCCGAACTGAGCTGCGGTCGACCATCCGGCCCGAAGCCGATCCCACCGGTAGGCCCGAAGGCCGAGCCGCCACCAGACCCGATCGCCGACCCACCACCAGACCCGAAGGCCGACCCGTTGGCGGTGCCGAACGCTGGGCCGCTTGGCGCGGCGTAGCCGCCGGGCGCTGGCATTGCGTCTAGGCCACCGGTCGGGGCGGCGGCTCGGACCACGGGCGTGAGGCGGGCGTAACGCGGGTCAGGTCTGCTGCCTCAACGCAGGTCACTGGCGAAGCCACCAACCAGCGGCACCAGGCCACCAATCGCTAGGCCCCAGAAGACCAGGCCGCTGGTCAGCCAGCCGACCGGGGTGCCTGAGCCAGGTCCCTGATGGCTGACTTGGTCCATGAAGTTCCAGCCGAGCAGCGCGAACGTGACCACCCAGCAGGTCAGCCCAGCCGACGAAGCTGATCGGCCTACCACTGAGGTGCCGATCGCGTAGATGGCGGCGGCGACTACGCCGCCGAGGATGCCGACCAGCAGCAGCCGTACGTCGGTACCCGAACAATGCCGGGCCACGACATACGGACCGCCGCTGGCGCAGTATCCGCCGTCCACCGCGATCACGTCCCGCATCCCCGTATAGACGGATCGCAGGAAGGAGGTGAACGCAGCGACGCCGACCACGATCGCGACGACGCCAATCAGGCGGCGCCTCATCAGATCGAACCCCGCTGGGTGAGGCCAACCAACAGGGCCCCGATCACCTAACGGTGGACAGGTCGAGCCAGATCGCATCCGGGTTGGACGGGACCATCGCGGCGTCCACGCTCATACCCGGCCGGATGCCGCCGATCTGCATCTGGCTTACGTTCTGCTGGATGACGGCCGGCCGAGGCGGCATGCCGTCCTGCATGAGCGTCAGATCGAACTGGACCATCAGATCGAAGTTGATCATGCCGACCTGCTGCATCGCGTTGATGATCGCGGTGCAACGGATCGAGCTGCCATCCGCCAAGCCCTGAGCAGCCAGAGCCGCAGCATTAGCGGCGGCGGTCTGGTTGGCCATCATCTGCTGCGCGTTGGCCATGCGGGACTGGGCCTGAGCCATCCGCTCGCCGGCTGAAGGCATGTTCGCCTCCATGTCCCTGCCCATCTTCTGCAGGTCGCGCATGTTCTTGAACATTCCCATGTCAGGCCGCCCGGTAAAGAAGGTTGAACCGCTGGGCAACGGCTGGGTTGGCCTTAATCCGGTCATTCCAGCCACGGGACGCGTCCTCCCAGGACGCGGCGTCGACGCCCTTGGAGGCGGCGACTTCGACCAGCTTGGACTGGTCGTAGTTGTAGGCGGCTACGCCCTTGCTGATCGCGGCGAACTGCTCAAGTGAGACACCTGAGATCGGCTCGAAATCGGGGCCGGTTGGCGCAGCGCCCGGCTGCGCGAACCCACCTGCCCCGGCCTGCTGGTTCTGGTAGGCGGCCATCTGTGCCTGCGCGGCTGCTTGCTGCGCCGCAGCCATCTGCTGCGCCTGCGCGCCCATCTGCTGGGCCTGCGCGACCATGTCGGGAGCGGCGTTCACCATCTCCCGCATGTCCTTCATGCGCTTCATCATTCCCATACCGATATCTCCTACCTGATTCCGTTACGGCGCTCACGCGCTGGCCGGTGTCGCGGCGCGATCCCCGCCACGCCGCCACCAGACCGAATTTTCTCGGCATACCGTGCTTCACAGTGCGGTAGGCCTTGATTGAGCGCAATATCAGTGGAGTCTCATTTTGGTACGCTGATACTGCTGCGGCTCGGCTGATCGACGCCGCTAGGAGCGGAAACGCCCGGGGGCGGTGATGGGGCTAGATGGCTTACGACCTATCGCGCCGGACGCTCGCGGCCAGGCTGGAAGACCGGGATAGCGGTCGATTCACCGGCCGGGAGTCCGAACTGGCGTTCCTTTATCGCTGCATGGGCGAAGATCCGCCGGCGAGTGTCGTGCATATCTGCGGACCAGGCGGGATAGGCAAGAGCGCGCTCTTGCGCGCGGCCGCGCGGCGAGCCCGATCGCTTGGCTGGGAAGTCGCCTCCATTGACGGGCGCGAGCTAGGTCCAGCTACTGCCGTGCTCGAAGCCACTGTGCGCAAGGCCACCAAGGCGCGCCGACCTGGTCGTGGTGGTCCGCTGATCTTGCTCGACTCCTACGAGCGCATGACCGCGCTCGACGGCTATTTGCGCCGTGACCTGCTGCCGACGCTGCCCGACCGGGCGCTGGTGATCATCGCCGGGCGGGGTGAGCCAGATCCCGGCTGGTTCTCTGGCGGCTGGGAAGCCCTCACCGCTCGGCTTGACCTGCACGGACTTAGTCAACAAGACGCGCTGGCACTGCTGTCGGCGCACGGTCTGAGCGACGAGCGGGTACCGGCCATCATCGACTGGGCCGGCGGCTCACCGCTCGCCCTGTCGCTGGCGGCCGAGACCGCGAGCGCTGATGCTGGCTGGAACGCCGAGACCGATCTGCAACGGCCCGAGGTACTGCGGTCGCTCATCCATCGGCTAGCTCACGCTGAGCTGCGCGATGTCAGGATGTCCGCGCTTTGCATCGCCGCGATCGCGAGGACGACGACTCCCCAGTTGCTCAGCGCGGTGCTGCCGCGCGGCGAAGGCGAAGCCGCCTACAGCCAACTGTGCGAGCTGACCGTGGCTGAGCCGCTCGGCGACGGAGTCACTTTGCACGAACTCGTGCGCAAGGCGCTCGCTGTCGACCTGCGGCTGCGCAATCAGGAGCTCGAGCGGTTCCTGCGCCGCCGCATCATCGACTATCTGTACGAGCGCGCCTCAGCTGACGAGCCACTCCTCATCATCGACATGGCCCACCTGGTGGAAAACCCAATTATGAAGTGGGGCTTTGGCTGGGAAGGCGATGTCGGCTACCGGGTCGACACGGTGCGTGAATTTGACGCTGAGACCATCGAACGGAATCTGCGCGTCGGGCAGAACGTCGACTGGTGGCACCTGACCAGGCGGTTCTTTACCTCAGCGCCAGATCGGGTCGCTGTGGTACGCGATGTCAAGGACACCATCTGCGGCTATATGGCCTGCATGAGCCTCGCCACCGCGCCAGCATTCGCTAAGTCCGACCCGCTGATGGGCCCGTGGCTTGAGCACGCGCGCAGCCACAGCGACCTTGGCGATTCTGTGCTGTGGCAGGCAGCGGTGGATTTCACTGGCGTCGGCAAGGTGCAGGCCATGCTCGGCGTGGCTGGAGTCTTGCGCTGCGGCTCGGCCACCCCCAGGTTCGCCTACCTGCCGATCGACGCCAGTTACCCAGGTGCGCTCGCGTTCGCTCAGGCCATCGGTGCCGAGCACCACACCGAACTAGACGTGGAAATCGGCGGCGAGATAGTCGAATGCCACCGGCTCGACTACGGCCCTGGCGGTCTGACTGCCTTCTTGCGCTCCCAGGTGTACGCGGAGATCGGCCTTGCGGCTCCCGACCCGGTACCGATCACCCCGTCGACGCCGGTCGATCAGCCCATCCCGATCGCCGTCCCAGCCCTCAAGCCGTCGGTTGCCGCGCAGGTCAGTCCCATCGTCCCTGGCCTGGTCGCGCCCGGCCAGCCGCATCCGCCGGTCGACCCCGTGGTCCATAAGCACCGCGCGCCGCGACTGCCTGGCGATCAGACCGCGACCACGATACCGGCCGCTCCTGGCCCCGCGCCGGCCCCGCGCAAGCCGATCGCTGACCTGGACACGGTACGGGACGCGCTCAAGAACTTCCGCGTCCCGCGCGACTTGGCTCGCAGCCCGCTCGCGACCGGTGAGTCCGTAGCCGAGCGAGCTGAGTCGGTACGCAGGCTGATCCTCGGCTCGGCCCGGGCCGCGTTCGGCGACAGCGAGAATGAGAAGCTGCTCTACAGCGTCCTAGTGGCTGGGTATCTTGAGCCGCTCCGCAGCCACGAAGAGGCCGCGAACAAGCTGCTGCTGAGCCGAGCCGCCTACTTCCGCCGCTTGCGCACCGCAGTCGAACGCCTCACCGAGCACCTAGCCGAGCAAGAGATGCTCGGTTCACCCCATTAACCTCGCGCCGAATAGACAACGGGGTCGCCCCGTTGCTCACCTGACGACAACGGGGCGACCCCGTTGCTGTTGCCACGAGCGCGAGCGGCGGGCGCGGGGCGCGAGCGGCGGGCGAGCGGCGGGCGCGCGGCGGGCGCGGGGCGCGCGAGCGGCGGGCGCGCGGCGGGCGAGCGGCGGGCGAGCGGCGGGCGAGCGGCGGGCGAGCGGCGGGCGAGCGGCGGGCGAGCGGCGGGCGAGCGGCGGGCGAGCGGCGGGCGAGCGGCGGGCGAGCGGCGGGCGAGCGGCGGGCGAGCGGCGGGCGAGCGGCGGGCGAGCGGCGGGCGAGCGGCGGGCGAGCGGCGGGCGAGCGGCGGGCGAGCGGCGGGCGAGCGGCGGGCGAGCGGCGGGCGAGCGGCGGGCGAGCGGCGGGCGAGCGGCGGGCGAGCGGCGGGCGAGCGGCGGGCGAGCGGCGGGCGAGCGGCGGGCGCGCGGCGGGCGAGCGGCGGGCGAGCGGCGGGCGAGCGGCGGGCGAGCGGCGGGCGAGCGGCGGGCGAGCGGCGGGCGAGCGGCGGGCGAGCGGCGGGCGAGCGGCGGGCGAGCGGCGGGCGAGCGGCGGGCGAGCGGCGGGCGAGCGGCGGGCGCGGGGCGGGTTAGGGGCGGGATCGGCGGGCTAGGGCGGTTTTCGACCAGACTGTGAAGGCGACGATTACGCCTGCTGTCGCGCTGGCTGCGCCACCGAACAGGAACCACTCTCCGGCGCCGTTGGCGGTGATGAGCACGCTGCCTCCGCTGGTGCCGCTGGCCAGGATGAACGTGGCCAGCAGCCAGCCAGCAGCCGGAGCGAGCCCGCCCGATGGGCGGCCAAGACCCCAGCCGCCGAGCACGCAAGTAGCCAGGATCGCCAGGTCGAAGCCGATCGAGGCCAGCGGAGCTGGCCCGGCGCTGTAGTAGAACGTGCCAAGTAGACCCTGAGCCGCGCCAAACAGCACCAGCGCCAGGTAGGTCACCAGCGTCATCGCCAAGTCGCCGGACGGCGACGGCGGCTTGCCGCTGCCCGGCTCGGTCACGTTGGCCACGGTGTTCGGCCCGATGCGGTTCACCCCTAGCAGGCTAGTCAATCCCGGCGAACAGATCGTTCTCCCAGCTGTGCGGCCCGCTGCCAGCGCCACGCCGCCCGGCTAGCAAGGTGTAGTACTCGATGCCGAACGCGCGCTGCCCGACCCGGTCAGACAGGGCGAAAAAGGGGCTATCGACCGCGATCTGGCTGGCATGGGCGCGTAGCGCGGCCAGCTTGCGATCCAGATAAGCGGAGCCGTCGATCTGGGCGGTCACCTCGTCATCAGGCACGCCGAACGGCAGGTCATCGACCGAATCGACGGCCAAGAAGCCGCCCTGCTCCCGGCTAGGCTGCTCGTCGCCGGCAGTGGCTGCCGCATCCCTTTCTGCTTGGAAGGCCTTAATACCCTCGGCGAGCACCGACTTCGGCATCGCAGTCGCGTAGAACTTGCTCACCAGCCCGTCGGCCAATTCGAAGGCTCGCGCGGTCACGCGATGCGCTTGGATGTGGTCGGGGTGGCCGTAGAAGCCGTTCGCGTCGTAGCTGACCAGGACTTGCGGCCTGACCTCGCGGATGATCGCCAGCAGTTGCCGCACGGCTTCGTCCACGTCGGCTTGCCAGAACGCGCCGTCCCAGTCGTTCGACGGGGTGCCCATCATGCCCGAGTCGTGCCAGCGGCCGACCCCGCCAAGGAACCGGTGATCAGTCACTCCCAGCGCCGCGCAGGCCGCGTCAAGTTCACCGATCCTGTGCTGGCCGAGCCTGTCCTGCTTGTCCCAGGCTAGCTCGGCGAGTTCTGGCGGGATGATCTCGCCGAGTTCGCCCAGCGTGCAGGTGACCAGCGTGACGCCGGCCCCCTCGGCCGCGTACTTGGCCATCGTCGCGCCGGTGCCGATGGACTCGTCATCAGGGTGCGCGTGCACGAGCAGCAACCGCTTGCCGTCTTGGCTGATGTCCATGCGGCGAGGATAGCGAGCAGCGCGCAAGTGCGTACTGGCAGGATCTACGGTTATGACCGACAGCTTCCCCCGCCAGCAAGCCAGGACCAAGAAATTCAGCTGCGGTGTACCGCGCTCGTTCCAGGTCAGCCCAGACGGCCGCAGGATCGTGTTCTTGCGCAGTCAAGGCGGCACCGATCCGGTCACCTGCCTATGGGTGCGCGACCTAGCGGCAGACGCCGAACGGCTGGTGGTCGACCCGGCCGCTATCGACGGCGACACCGACGAGCCCGAGGCAGAACGCGCCCGCCGGGAGCGGTCAAGAGAAGCGGCCGGCGGGGTGGTGGCGTTCGGCACCGATGCCGAGTTCGAGCTGGCCACCTTCGCGCTGGCCGGCCGGGTGTACGTGGCGCGACTCGCGGCCGGAGCTAAGGGCGCGACGCTGGTCAGCACAGCGACTCCGGCGATCGATCCGCGACTTGACCCGACCGGCCGCCGGATCGCCTACGTATGCGAGGGCGCGGTGCGGATCGCCGACCCGCGAACCGGCACCGACGCCGAGTTGATCGGCCCTGGCGACGACGCTGACGTGAGTTACGGGCTGGCCGAATTCGTGGCGGCCGAGGAAATGGGCCGGTTCCGCGGCTACTGGTGGGCACCGGACGGCTCGGCGCTGCTGGTCGCCAGGGTCGACAACGCGCCCGTGCAGCGCTGGTATATCGCCGACCCGGCGAACCCGGAGCGACAGCCGGCTCAGCTCAGCTACCCGGCCGCTGGAACTCCGAACGCCGACGTATCGTTGCTGCTCGTCAGCCTGGACGGGACCGTGACCCCGGTGCAGTGGGACGCCGCCGCGCAGCCGTACCTGGCTGCCGCCGACTGGGATGCGGCCGGTCCACTCGCGGTCGTGCAGAGCCGAGATCAACGGTCGCTGCGGCTGCTCTCGGTCAACACTCAAAGCGGCGAAACGGTATCGCTCCGTGATGACTCCGATCCGATTTGGCTTGATCTTGTGTCGGGCGTACCAGCGCGCCTAGCCGACGGGCGGGTCGTCTGGACAGCCACAGCCGATGACACTAGGCGGCTGATCGTAGCCGCGCCGGGCGCGCTGGCTGACGGCAGCGCCGAGCCGGTAACGCCGCCTGGACTGCAAGTGCGCGAAGTGCTCTCGGTAACTGACGACACCGTGCTGTTCGCCGCCTCCGGCGACGAGCCGAGCGAAACCAGCGTGTGGACCTACGGGCCGGCCGGGCTTACTCAGATCTCGCAATCGCCTGGCGTCCATAGCGGCGTCGGAGCCGGCCACACGATCGTGCTGAGCAGCCGCACACTGGCTGATCTCGGCACCGAGACGACTGTGCTCAGGGCTGACTCAACCGGGGCCACCACACCAGTCACCACCATCGCCTCGCTCGCCGACCGGCCAATGATCACACCGACCGTCCGTATGCTCAAGGCCGGCCAGCGCGAGCTGCGAACCGCGCTGCTGCTGCCGACCGGACATCAGCCAAGCTCGACTCCGCTGCCGGTGCTCATGGACCCTTACGGCGGCCCGCATGCCCAGCGTGCGCTCGCGTCGGCTGGCGCCCACCTGACCTCGCAGTGGTTCGCTGACCAGGGCTTCGCTGTCATCGTCGCGGACGGTCGAGGCACGCCAGGGCGGGGCGCTGACTGGGATCGAGCCGTGGCTGGCGACTTCGTCGGCCCCATACTCGATGATCAGGTGGACGCACTCGGGTCGGTGGCTGAGCAGTGTGCGGCCACCGGCCTGGCCAACCTCGACCTGACCAAGGTCGGTATCAGGGGCTGGTCATTCGGCGGCTACCTGGCCGCACTCGCCGTGCTGCGTCGCCCCGATGTGTTCCAGGCCGGCATCGCCGGCGCGCCAGTCACGGAGTGGCGGCTTTATGACACGCATTACACCGAGCGCTACTTGGGCGACCCGAACACCGATCCCGAGGTCTACGACCGGAACTCGCTGACTGGCTACGCGGCCGGCCTGTCCCGCCCGCTCATGATCATCCACGGGCTGGCGGACGACAACGTGGTGATGGCGCACACGCTACGGCTGTCATCGGCCCTGCTGGCGGCCGGGCGGCCGCACTGCGTGCTGCCGCTGTCCGGCGTCACGCACATGGCGACTCAAGAGGAGGTCGCGGAGAACCTGCTGCTCTTGCAGGTCGACTTCCTCAAGTCCGCGCTCGGCGTGGCCTCGCCTGCTTCGGTGTAGTGAGCGTCACATCAGCGGAAGCTCTACCCAGGGCGGCGCGGAGATTACCGTTGGAATAAGGTTGCGTGGCAACGCGGATTGCGGTTCTCGCGGCGCCACTGGATGCGGGTTGGCGCGCAGCGCGGCAGCGCGAAGCGATCAGCCTCTCGTTTCAGTGCTTTTCGAAGAAGTTCAGTGCGGAGACGTTAATGACGCAGGTAACGCAGGTGCCGGCCACCAGGACTAGGGCGCAAATCGCAGCCAAGACGCTGCGCAAGGATCCATGGTGGCGCTCGCCTGCCATCAACGCGACCTTCCTTGCCCTGGCGGTCATTTACCTGACCGTGGCCGCGTTCTGGCCGAGCGACTATTTCTGGAAGCCGTACATCTCGCCGCTCGACTCGCCCTGCCTGGCGACCACGTGCACCAGCGGGGCCGGCTTCTCCTGGATCCCCTGGGTGTCCGGGTTGACCCCGGCCATCCTCATCATCTGGGGCCCGATGGGCTTCAGATTCACCTGCTACTACTACCGGAAGGCCTACTACCGCGCCTTCTGGCAGTCACCACCCGCGTGCGGCGTGCGCGAGCCGCACGCCAAGTACACCGGCGAGACCAGGCTGCCGCTGATCTTGCAGAACGTGCACCGCTATTTCTTTTACGTCGCGCTGCTGTTCAACGTGATCCTGACGGCCGACGCGGTGGTCGCGTTCAGGCGATCACGCCGGCCAGTGGGGCCATATGGGCCTCGGCACGCTGATGCTGATCGTCAACGCGGCGCTGCTGTGGCTTTACTCGCTGTCCTGCCACGCCTGCCGACACGTCACCGGCGGCCGGCTGAAGCACTTCTCCAAGCACCCGGTCAGGTACAAGGCGTGGACCTAGGTGTCGAAGTTGAACGCCAGGCATATGCAGCTGGCCTGGATCTCGCTCGGCTTCGTGTGCTTCACCGACCTGTACATCAGGCTGGTGGCCAGCGGCGTGTTCGCAGACCCGCGGTTCTTCTAGACGAGGTGCCATACTGTCATGAGTGAGATCGAAAGAATTCCCTACGACGTCGTCGTGATTGGCGCGGGCGGCTCAGGCCTGCGGGCAGCGATCGAGGCCCGGCAGGAGGGCAAGCGCACCGCGATCATCTCCAAGTCGCTGTTTGGCAAGGCGCACACGGTGATGGCCGAAGGCGGCTGCGCGGCTGCCATGGGCAACGTGAATCCGAACGATAACTGGCATGGTCCACTTCCGCGACACCATGCGCGGCGGCAAGTTCCTTAACAACTGGCGGATGGCAGAGTTGCACGCCAAGGAGGCACCAGACCGGGTCTATGAGCTCGAGGCGTGGGGGGCGGTATTCGACCGCACCAAGGACGGCAAGATCAGCCAGCGTAACTTCGGCGGACACGAGTACCCGCGGCTGGCGCACGTCGGTGACCGCACCGGCCTGGAGATGATCCGCACCCTGCAGCAGCGCGTCGTCGCGCTTGCAGCAGCAGGACGCGGTCGCGCTCGGTGACCCTGAGGCGATGATCAAGGTCTACGCCGAGACGACGATCACCCGGCTGATCAAGGACGGCGAGCGGATCGCCGGCGCGTTCGGCTACCTCAGGGAGACCGGCAACTTCGTCGTGTTCGAGGCGCCCGCCGTGGTGCTCGCCACCGGCGGCATCGGCAAGACCTTCAAGGTCACCTCCAACTCCTGGGAGTACACGGGGGACGGGCACGCGCTGGCTTTGCTAGCCGGGGCCAAGCTGCTCAACATGGAGTTCGTGCAGTTCCACCCGACGCACATGGTGTGGCCGCTGTCGGTGCGCGGTCTGCTAGTCACCGAGTCGGTTCGCGGTGACGGTGGCGTGCTGCGGAACTCCGATGGCAAGCGGTTTATGTTCAACTACGTGCCTGACGTGTTCCGCGATAAGTACGCGGAAACCGAAGAAGAGGCCGATCGCTGGTACGCCGACCCCGACCACAACCGGCGACCGCCCGAGCTGCTGCCTCGTGATGAGGTGGCGCGGGCCAACAACGCCGAGGTGAAGGCGGGCCGGGGGTCACCGCACGGCGGCGTGTTCCTCGACATCGCTTCCCGGCTCCCGGCCGACGAGATCCTGCGCCGACTGCCGTCGATGTATCACCAGTTCAAGGAGCTGGCCGACGTCGACATCACCAAGGAGCCGATGGAAGTCGGCCCAGCGCAGCACTACGTGATGGGCGGCGTCGAAGTCGACCCGGACACCGGCGAATCCTGCGTGCCAGGCCTGTTCGCGGCCGGCGAGGTCAGTGGCGGCATGCACGGGTCCAACAGGCTGGGCGGCAACTCACTGTCCGACCTGCTGGTCTTCGGCCGCCGGGCGGGCCAGGGCGCCGCCGACTACCTGGACGCACTTGGCGAGAAGCGCCCGACGCCGAGCGAGGGCGAGATCGCGGCGGCCCAGGCCGAGGCGCTGGCACCGTTCGAGCGCGCGGTCGGCGAGAACCCTTACACGGTGCACGCCGAGGTCCAGGAGACGATGTTTAGCCTGGTCGGCATCATCAGGACCGAAGCCGAGATCAAGCAGGCGCTGGCCGAGCTCGGCAAGCTACGCGAGCGCGCCGCCTCGGTGCGAGCGGAGGGCGGCCCCGCGTATAACCCGGGCTGGCACCTGTCGCTTGACCTGCGCAACATCATGCTGATCGCGGACTGCGTCGCCCAGGCCGCGCTGGAGCGGCAGGAAAGCCGGGGCGGGCACACCCGCGACGACTTCCCTGGCATGAGCCCGGAGTGGCGGAAGATCAACCTCGTGCTCTCACTTGACGGCGCGTCCGGCGACAAGGTCACGCTGGTCAGGCAGCCGATGGTGCCGATGCGCGAAGACCTGCTGGCGCTGTTCGAGCGATCCGAGCTGAAGAAGTACCTGACCGAAGAAGAGCTACCCCCGGCACCCGAGACCTCCGCATCTGAGGAGTCGCACTGACATGGGCACGAAAGTCAAGCTGAGGGTCTGGCGCGGCGACGCCGGGGCCGGCGACCTGGTCGACTACGAGGTCGAGGCGAACGAGGGCGAAGTCGTGCTCGACGTGCTGCACAGACTGCAGGCCACCCAAGCGGGCGACCTGGCGGTGCGGTGGAACTGCAAGGCTGGCAAGTGCGGCTCCTGCTCGATGGAGATCAATGGCCGACCGCGGCTCGCTTGCATGACCAGAATGTCGCTGTTCGCGCCTGAGGAGACCATCACGGTCACGCCGATGCGGACCTTCCCCGTGATTCGTGACTTGGTCACGGACGTCTCGTTCAACTTCGAGAAGGCCAGGCAGATCCCGTCCTTCACGCCTGACCCGTCGATCGGCCTCGGCGAATTCCGGATGCAGCAGGTCGATGTCGAGCGGTCGCAGGAATTCCGCAAGTGCATCGAGTGCTTCTTGTGCCAGAACGTCTGCCACGTGATCCGTGACCACGAGGAGAATCTGCCCACCTACGCCGGGCCGCGCTTCCTGATGCGGATCGCCGAGCTTGAGATGCACCCAGCCGATACCGCCGACCGGCGCGAGATCGCCCAGGACGACTTCGGCCTCGGCATGTGCAACATCACCAAGTGCTGCACCGAGGTCTGCCCTGAGGGCATCCACATCACCGACAACGCGCTGATCCCGCTTAAAGAGCGAGTAGTCGGCCGCAAGTACGACCCGCTGGTGTGGCTAGGCAACAAGATCGGCAGGCGCGAGCCCAAGGACACTCCCAAGGTGCCAGGTAAGCAGGCAAGCTAAGCCAAGCCATGACGTTGGTTGGCTCTCGCAGGTCGCAATAGTTACGTACGCCTGCCATTAGATTTTGTGCAAATATTCCATATGCGAAAAACCGTAGCCGAGCTGCTTGACCCGCATCATGAGGTCGTCGACTTCGTTGGCCGCAGCGCTGAGCTGGGCGAACTGCTCGCCTGGTGCGCCGATGGGGCGGACACGCCGGTGCGGATCGTGATCGGGGCGTCCGGTTCCGGCAAGACCAGGCTGGGCGTCGAATTGGCCCGCCAGTTGCGCGTTCGAGGCTGGCGGATCGAATGGCCGGGCCCGGATCAGAATTGGTCGAGCCGGGTCAGGCCAGGCGCGATCGCCTTTCCGCGCAAGCTGCTGCTGGTCATCGATCGGGCTGACGAGCGAGCCGACCTCGCCGAGCTGATCACGGCGGTGACGCAGGACCGGCCTCAGGCGCGGCTACTCCTGCTGGCCACTGGTGCCGGGAGCTGGTGCGACCAACTTGAGCTAGTCGAGCTCAGCGACTACGCCACGATCAGCGCCGCCCGGTCGGCGTTGATCGAATTGCCCTTCGGCCTGGCGCCTGGTCTGACCGCTGCTGACGTCATGACTCGGGCGGCGACCTGCTATGCCGCTGAGCTTGGCCGCCCGGCTGAACCACCGACGACCGCGACCGACCCTGGCCCACTTCGGGTACTCGACCTGCACCTGAGCGCACTCACCTCGGTGCTCGGCAAGGACGCTGGGTCGACCTGGACCCAATCCAAGGCCCGCGAGCACCTCCTGGGCGGCGAGGACGCGACAGCTCCCCTGCCGGAGCGACTCGCCGACGCCCTGGTACTCACCGCACTGAGCAAGTCGGCTAGATTCGCCAAGGACTGCCTGAGCGGGATCAAGCTGGATCAAGCATTGCCGGCCGCCCGGCTGCTTGGCCGTGCCAGCGTCGATCGGCTGCCGTCGGCACCGTTGCCTGGACCGGCGATCAGTCTGCTGAGCGCTGAGCTCGCCAATCTGGACGGGCCGGTGCCGACCCTCACCAAGATCTTCAACGCCCTGCCTTACCGGGCTCCAGCCTGGGATTCCGCTGGCCTGGCCAGCTGCCAGCGGATCACCGAACAGCTCGGCCCAGACGCCGACCCGGCGCTACGTGCGTACTGGCTCCACCACCTGGGCACCCGCTGCTGGCAAGCCGGACAAAGGGACGCGGCGACGCGCGCCATCGAGCAAGCCGTCGCCCTGCGCCGCGACCTGGTTGCCGAAGATCCCGACCGGCACCTTGCCAGCCTGGGCTTTTCCCTGAGCAACCTTGGCATCCAGCGGGCCGGTGTCGGCGAAGTCGCCGAGGCTATCGCGGCGATGCACGAAGCCACCACGATCTTCCGCGCCGTCGCTGTCGCGAGCCCCGAGCGCTATCTCCCCGCCCTGGCCGCGAGCTTGGACCGGCTTGGCGCCAGTCAGGCCCGCGACGCGGCTACCGCAAGCGCTGGACTGGAATCCTGCGCCGAGGCGACCTCGATCTGGCGCGAGCTGGCCAAGGCCGCCCCAGCGCGGTACGAACCGCGGCTGGCCAAGTCATTGAAGCAGCAGGCGAGCCTACTGTCGGTATCCCAAGATCACGCCTTGGGTGCCCTTGCCGGTGACCAAGCCAAGATAGCCTGACCACAGTTCGTCCGTGCCGGGGACCCAAGCCAGCCCAGCCGGGACGATCGTCACGTTGATGAAGGCTGGCGGGAACTGGCGGCTCCAGTGGCCATTGTTGAGGTGGTAGTACGCATACGGCGGCGTATCGTCGGTGCGCACGGTTAGCCAGATTCCGCCGTGGCCATCGGCCGCCATGCTGGTCACCGAGCCCACCGGGTAGGGGATGCTGACGGCGTGCCACTTCGAGCCATCCCAGTGCTCAAGTGCCGCTCCCGGCGGACAGGTACCCGCATTGCAGAAAGCGTAGGACTCCCACACGTTGTCAGGTCCGAGAGCAGCGACGGTGCCAGGTACCACGTAATCGTCCGGCGCTGGCTTGCTGACCTGCGGCAAGGCGAGGGTGCTCCACTTGCTGCCGTTCCAATGCAGCGCGATGTAGTGCTGCTTGCTCCCGGTCAGGTCCACCGTCTTGATGGTCGGGCCGAGTGCCCACAGGTCGCTCGCGGCCGGGGCACTGAGCGCCTCAGGGAGACCGGGAGGATGCGCCGCAACCCATTTCGTACCGTTGTAACGGAGGGTGTAAGGCTTCGCCATATCGCCTTGAGTACCGAACGCCCAAGCATCCTTGCTGCCGAAAGTAGCCGCCGTGAGAATGTTAGAAAACGCCGGGAACTTGGTCGTTGACCAATGCTTGCCGTTCCAGTGCAGCGCGTCCTCATGCCCGCCGGATGACGTGCTGAGCAGAGTGAACACCCAGGTGTCCGTAGCCGAGCTGGTAGTTACCACAGCGCCAAGCACGCCGGTGGTGGCATTGATCAGACCGGTCGGCGGATTGACGGCGCTCCACTTCTTGCCGTTCCAATGGCGTACCGCCAGCGCGTGCTCAGCGCACGGATTTCCGCAGCTATAGCCGACCGCGAAGGCGTCAGTCTTGCTGGCGCTCGCGACGCTGGTAACTCCGCTCGACCCAGTCGCCGACCCCCAGCCACCGCTGACCGTCCACTTCGGTGCCGATTGCGGTACCTGCGTCGGCACCGAGGCAGCCCAGGCAGCCGAGGCGGCCGCCGCTGGCAAGCCAAGCGCGATCACCACGGGGACTAGTACTCGGCGTAGACGCATCGCCGGCCGCCTTCCCTGTCTGCCTTCTCAGCCCAATCGCTGCCTGCTAATTCTGGACTGCAGGCAGATATCGAGCAAGGCGTCACGAAGGCCTAAGGAAGTTAGCCGAGGTGCGGACTTGACCTTGCCGAGCGTGGCTACGGAGAGTTGGACACACCGGCCGTCCAGCATGAATATCCTTGCTGCGCGGGCGCTTCGGCAGCCCGCCTAGCGAGAGGTTCTCATGTCACACCTGACCTACGCCGAGGCCATCATCGTCGGCTTCATCCAGGGCGTCACCGAACTGTTCCCTGTCTCCAGCCTTGGCCATAACGTGCTGATCCCGGCTATCGTGGGCGGCAGTTGGGCGCGGGACCTGAGCGTGGCGAAACCTGAGTCGCCGTACCTGGCTTTCATCGTCGGCCTGCACGTAGCGACCGCGATCGGGATCACGGCCTACTTCTGGCGGGACTGGATCAGGATCCTCGGTGGCTTCTTTAGCTCGCTGCGGCACCTGGAGATCGAGACGCCCGACCAGAAGCTCGCCTGGATGATCATCTTTGCGACAATCCCCGTCGGCCTGGTCGGGCTGGCCTTCGAGCATGCCTTCCGTATCTTGTTCGGCGTGCCCAGCCGAGCCGCAGCCTTCCTGGCGCTCAATGGGATCATCTTGTTTTGCGCTGAGCGATTCAGGTCGCGCAAGTCCCGCGAAGCCGACGATGAGGTGCTGGCTGACAGGGACAATGCACCAGAGCGCGAGCTGGTCAGCTCGGCCGGACGAGCGGGCGCGCACGCCTCAGGCCAGCGCGCTCAGCGGCAAGAGGAGGTCATCAGCGCGATCCAGGCTGATCGGCGGATCGTGGCATTCGGCTACGGTCAAGCCATCCTGATCGGCTCGGCCCAGGTCCTGGCCCTGCTCGCCGGCATCAGCCGAGACGGCGTCACGATGGCGGCGGGCATGTGGCGCGGGCTATCCAGAGAAGACGCCGCCAGGTTCGCCTTCTTGCTCGCCACCCCGGTGATCCTAGCGGCGGGCGTGCTCAAGGTGCCCGACCTGCTCGGCCACCTGGGCAACGGCATTCGCCCGCAGATCCTGGCCGGAAGCATCGTGTCCGGCATCGGCGCTTACGTCTCGGTGCGATTTTTGATGAAATACTTCCGCACCAGGACGCTGACGCCGTTTGCCATCTACTGCTTCGTGTTCGGCGTGCTCGCCTGGATCTACCTGGTGCTCATCAAATAGCAGCGCCCGGTCTTAGCGGCCGTCAATGATGACCTACTCCCGGCTGCTGCGGGCGCGGGCCCGACCGCGCTCCTTGGCGTCCAAGACGACCTTGCGCAACCTGACCACGGTAGGCGTGACTTCGACGCACTCGTCGTTGGCGCAGAATTCAAGCGCCTGTTCCAGGCTGAGCAGCCTGGGCGGGATCAGCCGCTCAAGTTCCTCAGCGGTCGAGCTGCGCACGTTGGTCAGCTTGCGCTCGCGGGCGATATTGACGTCCATGTCGTCGCTGCGCGAGTTCTCGCCGACGATCATGCCCTCGTACACCTCGGTGCCCGGCTCGATGAACAGCGTGCCCCGCTCCTGCAACGAGAACATCGCGTACGCGGTCGCGTTACCGGTTCGGTCAGCAACCAGCGATCCGCTCGCCCGTACTCGCATCGGCCCGGCCCACGGCTCGTACCGCTCGAAGACGTGGTGCGCGATGCCGGTGCCGCGGGTCTCAGTGAGGAACTGGGTACGGAATCCGATCAACCCTCGGGATGGCACGATAAAATCGAGCCTGATCCAGCCGGTGCCGTGATTGGTCATCTACTCAATCGGCCCCTGCGGAGCGCCATTAGCGTGGTCACCATGCCCAAGTACTCCTCGGGCACGTCGATGGTCAACCGCTCGACCGGCTCGTGCAGCTTGCCGTCGATCTCGCGGGTGACGACGGTCGGTCGGCCAACGGTCAGCTCGTAACTTTCCCTCCGCATCATCTCGACCAGCACCGCCAGTGCGAGCTCGCCGCGGCCCTGGACCTCCCAGGTGTCCGGCCGCTCAGTCGGCAGTACCCGGATCGACACATTGCCGACCAGCTCGCGGTTCGAGCCGGTCCTTGACCATCCGGGCCGTGACCTTGGTCCCGCCTGCCCGCGCCGAATGCTCTCAGCACCGCCCTTGCCTACCAGCGGCGAGGTGTTCACACCGATCGTCATCGAGATCGCCGGCTCATCCACGGTGATCAACGGCAGCGGCCGCGGGTCCTCGGGATCGGCCAGCGTCTCGCCGATCATGATCTCGCCGATGCCGGCCACCGCGATGATGTCGCCCGCGTAGGCACCGGTCGCCGGGACCCGCTCCAGAGCCTGCGTGAGGAACAGCTCGGAGATCTTTACCCGCTCGATCGACCCATCCCGGCGACACCAAGCGGCCTGCTGACCTCGGTTAATCGTCCGCCGGAGATCACCCGGCACAGCGCGATGCGGCCCAGGTAGGCGGACGCGTCCAGGTTGGTCACGTGAGCGCTGCAGCGGGGCGTCGGGTCGTAGGCCGGCGCCGGGACGGTACTTCGCATGACCTCGAACAGCGGCTCAAGATCCGCCGAATCGGGCAGCGTCGCCGTCTTCGGGCCGGTTGGCCGAAGCGCGGCCAGCCCGGGCGGAGGCGTAGACGATGGGAAACTCGATCTGGTCCTCGGTCGCATCCAGATCGAGGAAGAGTTCGTAGCAGGCATCCACGACCTCGGCGATCCGTGCGTCCGGCCGGTCCACCTTGTTGATCACCAAGATCACCGGCAGCTTGGCTTCCAGCGTTTTACGCAGCACGAACCTGGTCTGCGGCAGCGGCCCCTCGCTAGCATCCACCAGCAGCAACACCCCGTCGACCATCGAAAGCCCGCGCTCGACCTCGCCGCCGAAATCGGCGTGACCTGGCGTGTCGATGATGTTGATGGTCAGGCCGCCATGGGTCACCGCGGTATTCTTCGCGAGGATGGTGATGCCCTTTTCCCGCTCAAGATCGCCGGAGTCCATCACCCGCTCGGCCACTTGGGCATTGGCGCGGAACGCACCGGACTGCCACAGCATCGCATCCACCAGCGTCGTCTTGCCGTGGTCAACGTGCGCGACGATGGCGACGTTGCGGAGGTCGTCGCGAGTGGCGACCTGCGTCACAAGATCAGTTTGGCTGGCGGGCATGCGAAAGACTCCGTCTGGGAACAGGGAAAACGCCGGAACATCGGCCAACCCAGTGTACCCGCTGCCAACCGGCCAGACGCCCAACCGATTCCCCGCCCCCGGCAAACCCCGGCCCAGCGAGCCCCGGCCCAGTGAGTCCGGCCCAGTGAGCCCCGCCCCAGCGAGCCCGCCCCAGCAAGCCCGGCCCAGCGAGCCCCGGCCCAGCGAGCCCCGGCCCAGCGAGCCCCGCCCCAGTGAGTCCCCGGCTCTGGCTTAGATTAATTTCTAGTTTTCCGCTTGACTTACTAGGTTAACTCGTTAAGCATCGAAATAGGCCGGGTCAGCATGTGCCCGAGGACCGGATCGCCACCGGAGGGAGCGCACGCGTGTCTGAATCAACAACTGCGCTCGCCGCCATCGCGGTCTCATGCTCCGGCCCATCGCTCGTCCACGTCAATCCGGTCAATGCGATCACCGGCAGCAGGTCGGTGGACAACAAGCTAGCCGAGCTCGGCAAGGCGTTGCACCTGCGAAGGCGCGAGCCAATCGCCCAGATCGTGCTGTCTGGCGCTCTGCCGCAGATCCTGGTCGGCCTGCGGCAGAGCCTAGGCGTGGCCCGGCTCGCGCTCGTCGTCGCCGCGCAGGTCAACGCCTATGCCGGGCTCGGCTTCCTGATCAGCCAGGTCGCACAATCCTGCGGAACGACGTGATCATCATCTCCGGTTTCGCTGTCATGACCTATAAAACATTCTCGGAGGCACGTCATGAGCCTGGTGTTCCACTGGTTCCTGCCGACATCCGGTGATAGCCGCGGCATCTTCGGCGGCGGGCACAGCATCCCCTTGATCGGCTCGCCATCCGATCCTGATGCGCAGGGCGCACAGGCCGGGCGCGCCCGCCCGGTGACCAGGCCACCCGATATCGACTACCTGGCTCAGATCGCCAGGTCAGCTGAGCAACTCGGCTTCACCGGCGTGCTTACTCCGACCGGTACCTGGTGTGAGGACGCCTGGCTGACGACAGCGGCACTGATCGCGCAGACGCAGCGGCTGAAGTTCTTGGTCGCGTTCAGGCCCGGGCTGATCGCACCGACGCTGGCTGCTCAGATGGCGTCGACCTATCAGCGGATCTCGCGCGGGCGGCTGCTGCTCAACGTGGTGGCGGGTGGCGAGACCACTGAGCAGCGCCGGTTCGGCGACCACCTGTCACACGATGAGCGGTATCAGCGCACTGGCGAATTCCTCGCTATCGTGCGCGGTGCGTGGAGCGGCGTCCCCACTGACTTCACCGGCGCGCACTACCAGGTCGAAGGCGCGACTGTGCTCAGTCCGCCCAACCCGGTACCGACCGTCTACTTTGGCGGCTCATCGGACGCCGCCTGCCCGATCGCCGCCAGATACGTGGATGTCTACCTCACCTGGGGCGAGCCGCCCGCACAGGTCGCACGCAAGCTGGCCTGGATGCGCAGGCTGGCCCAGGAGGCTGGCCGTGAGCTGCGGTTCGGCATCAGGTTGCACACGATCAGCAGGGACAGCTCCCGCGAGGCTTGGGCCGAGGCGAATCGGATGCTCGCCGACCTGTCCATGCCCGAGATCAATAACGCCCAAAAAGCGCTGGCCAAGTCGTCGTCAGTCGGCCAGGAGCGGATGGTAGCGCTGCATTCCAAGTACCGGGCCGGAGGTGCCGCGGCCGACCTGGAGATCTACCCGAACCTGTGGGCCGGAGTCGGCCTGGTTCGCGGGGCGCCGGCACGGCGCTAGTCGGCAGCCACGCCGAGGTTGCCGATCGGATCGAGGAATACGCCTCACTCGGCATCACCGAGTTCATCTTCTCCGGGTACCCGCATCTGGAGGAGGCCTACTGGTTCGGCGAAGGCGTGCTGCCCGAGCTGCGCCGGCGCGGTCACGTCCACGTGCCTGCCGATCTCAGTGGGCTGCTGGCCAGCGCTTGAGCCGCCAGATCCGCTGGCCAAAGACGGGCGGCGCCGGACGCGGCCGGCGCCGCCCACTACCAACCGCAGCCGCGTCTGACGCAGGAGGACCCCGTGCGCTTCGTTGTCATCACCGGCAATCCCGAGCCGTGCTCCCGCACCCTCCAGGTGGCCAGGGCAGCGGCTAATGCCATCGTTGGTTACTTGGGCGTGGCCCGCGACTACGAGCTTGTCGATCTCTCGGTGCTGGCAAGGCGGCTATTGCTGCCCGAGCCGTCGGCAGCCGTCGAAGACGCGGCTGAGCTGGTGCTCACGGCCGATCTGCTGCTAGTCGCCAGCCCGACCTGCAAGGGCAGCTACACCGGCTTGCTCAAGGTGTTCTTCGACCGGCTGCCGAACCTGGCGCTCCAGGACAGCTGCGCCTTGCCGTTGCTGGTCATGGACACCCCGCAGCACACCCTCGCCGTTGACGCCCATCTGCGGCCGCTGCTGGTCGAACTAGGCGCCACCGTGCCGGCACCCGGCCTCGCGGTGCTGAGCGACGACCTTGACCGGCTCGATGAGGTGCTCAGACCGTGGGTCTTCACCTTGGGCGAGTGCCTGATCGGCCCATTCCGGCCGACGCAGGCGCTAGTGGCGCGGGCCTAGTAGCCGTTAGTTGGGCGGCAACGGCGTCGGCTGCCAGTCGGGCTCCGTGCCGTCGGTGAGGAAAACCGGGCGGAATCGAGCGACCTGGCTGATCACATAGGTGTAGATCGACGGCGTCCGGTGCACGTTCCGCACGTAGGCGATCTGGTCGCCGTCCGGGGCGAAGACACCTTCGTAGGCACCGGGCAGGATCGGCGTCGCCAGGATGTTCAGGCTTAGCCCAGTGCGCGCGCACGGCGTGGTCGCACAGTTCGACACCGTGGTCAGTACGTCGGTGCTGAACTTGGGGTTGATCGGATACCAATCTGGGTCACTCAGCTTGGTTGGGGTCGAGGTGACGTCCTCGGCACTGGGATAGCCGTTGCGGTACATGTACTGGTGCGGCCGGCCGAGCGCGTCCAGGCAGAACCGCTCGCCCTGGCATTGCACATTGGTGCCCTCATAGAGCAGAAATGACCCGTAGCCGCTGCCCGCGTCGCGCGCCCAGGCCCAGGCGATTGCGGTGCCAGCCAAGATCGCGATCTTGGTAAGGTGCGGCGGATTGATCACATCGGTAAACGAAGCGAACCGATGGGTGACCGTGTCGTACCTGGTCAGATAGCCGTAGTCAAGATGCTGCTTAGTCTTGACGAAGGCCAGGTAGCGACCGTTGGGCGACCAGGTAGGCCGACCGTCAGTAAAGCTCGGCGCTGAGCTGGTGACCTCGGTCTTGGCGCTGCCGTTCGCCCTCATGATCCACAGATTGCCCCGGTACAGATAGGCAAGCTGCTTGCCGTTCGGCGACCAGCGCGGCCCGGATGCGTGACCAGAGCGGGTCAGCTGGCGCAGCCCGGTGCCGGCTGGGTTGATCGAGTAGATGTTGCCGCCGCGCACGAAAGCGATCCGACCATTGCCGCCCAGATAAGCATCAGGACTAGCCAACCCACGGTCAGCCCGCAGCCCGACGGCCGTCGGCACAGGGCTAGCTAGCACAGGGCCAGCCAGCACAGGGCTAGCCAGCACAGGGCCAGCCAGTGCTGTGCCCGCCGTCGCACTCGGCACCGCGACGGCGGCTAGCGCGGCCAATCCTCCGGCCGCGACGACGCGCCAGCCTGATCCTCGGCCTGGGCTCATGCTCATCACCACTCCATTCACCTGGCCAATAAAGCCTGGCAAATCCCACCTGACAGCTAGCTCACCCTACCGCCGCGCTTCCCAGTCAAGCTCATCCGTTCACACCGATCCGGCGTTGGAGTGCGTGCTGCTCAGGTCAGGAAGGAGTGCAAGGTCCTGGCGAGGTCCGCCATTCCGGTCCAGTAGGGCGATGCCTCGACGGCCCTGGCGAAGAGCCAGCGCAGGATCCGGTCGAGATCGAGATCGAGCAGGCGCGCCATCCGGGTGGCGAGCGAGCTGACGTCGGCGCCCTCGAGGAACACCCCGTTAAAGATGTGCTGGGTCACGTCGTAGGCGGCGTCTCCGACGTAGGGCTTCGGATCGATGGCGAGCCACGGCTCGCGCTCGGCGGCAAGTACGTTGCCGGCGTGGAGATCGGTATGCAGGAGCATGGCATCGGCACCGCTGCGCGGGAGCTCGCGGAGCAGGCGGATGCCTTCCTTGGCTAGCGGTGCCCCGAGGCAGCTCCGTTCGGCCGGGCTCCGCTCGTCGTACCGGTCGGCCCAGTAGTCACACATATCCGACAGCGGCCTGAAGCCGTGGCCGGGAGGGGGCTTGACCCAGAGCCGCCGCAGCAGGCCGGCGATCACGAGATCGTGCTCCTCGGGCGGCGAGGCCCGCAGTTGTGTCCCAGGCCGGCACCGTTCGAGCAGCAGCACCGTCGCCGCCGCCAGCTCGTTCGCACGGTAGATGCGGATTGCCCCGGCTCCGTCCCAGGTCCGAAGGCCGTCGGCCTCATGCGCGGCCTCCGGGTGCGGCCAGCCGACCTTGAGCACGAGGTCGTTGCCCGCACCATCGCGGGCCGCGGCCACCCAGGCGGTCATGCCGCCAGGAAAGAACGGGGCGCCAACCTCGATCCGCCACTCGGCCGCGATCCGCCCCACCAGAACTGGCAGCTCGGCAAGCCAGTCATCGCGTCCCTCTTCGGCAGCTGCCTGGGCCAGGTCATCGGGGATCGCGAAGCCTCCAGCCATGCCGACGATTCTCCTGCCTGGGAACCGGCCACTGACGCGCCCAGCTTATCGTCCGTCTCATCCACACTAGAACACTTGTTCGATTCTGTCTTATGCTGAGCAAGTGACGTCTTATGTACCGCCAGGCTGGCCGGCCGGCGTCCACCCGCCCGGCAGCGAAGAATTCGAACGATCCGCCATCGCCTGGCTGCTGGAAGCGGTCCCCACCGACTATCTGCTGCACGGCGTGCTCAGACGCCATCCGGTTGCGCTCGCCACCCTGGCCAGGCATCACCTGAGCGCCTGCGTCGACGGCGCGCGCAACGGCTATCGCACCGCCCGCACCGAACTTGGCCCGCACCTGCCACCCGCCGCCGTCGAAGCGGTGCTCTCCGCCTACCGGAATGAAGGCCGCCGGCTCGCTGCCGCCGCCCAGGCGGCCGACCTGATCGAGCGCGCACTGCACGGCGAGGTGTTCGTACGCCAGGCCAGCGGCGGTGCCCGCGCCGTCCGCCGGCCATCAGGCACCGGCCCAGCGACCTGACCAGCTACCCGGCGGAAGGCACTTGGGCATCAGGCTGGGCGGTGAATCTCGTCCAGCCGGCCCCGGGGGTGAAGTCCTTGATCACTTTGGCCGGTACGCCGCCGACTACGCACAAGTCGGGGATGTCACCGCGAACGACCGAGCCCGCAGCGACCACCACATTCCGACCGATCACCGCTCCCGGCAGCACGATCACCCCGGTTCCCAACCAGGTGCCTGAGCCGATCCGGACGGGCGCATTCACTGGCCACTGGCGCCCGATGGGGGTGTCCGGGTCGGTGTAGCTGTGGTTCTGATCGGTGATGTAGACGTAAGGGCCAGTGTAGACGTCGTCGCCGATGTCGATCGATTTGTGCGCCACGATGTGACTGCCCCGGCCAATGATGCAGCGATCCCCGATCCGCAGCACCGGCACCGGGCCAAGATCGTGCCCTGGCATCATGCCAGCGCAGACGGATGCCTGCTCGCCGATCATGGTATCGACGCCGACCTCGATCCACGACTCGCCGTACACGGTGCCGATGGGAAACGCGATCAGCGACCCGGTGCCGAAAGCCGCGAAGCGCTCACCGATCGCCGTGTCTGCCGTGATCGTGCCTGCCGCCTTGACCCGATACCAGGCGGCATGGACGAGCCGGCTGGCGACTCGCCGTCGCCAGCGGATCAATGATGGCATTCCAGACATTGACCGTCAGAGTAGTGCCAGCAGGTCAGTGTTCGGGCGCTTCCCGTGATACCAGCGGCCGAGCGCGACAAGGCGATCTTGAGCCGATTCGCAGCGGGCCGCAGCGATGCTGATCGACATGGTTGAGCGAGCCGGGCTCAGTGGGCGTGGCGGTGCCGGGTTCGCTACCTGCTTGAGAACGTCTTCGCGCACACGCCGGATGGGATGGCGACGGCACTCGCCAGCGGATAGGGCTAGCTGGCCACGACTGGCAGCAGGTCCCGGTCGGCGGCGGCGAGCTGACCGCAGGCGCCGTCAATCTCCCGGCCTCTGGTATCGCGCACGGTAACGGGCACTCCCCGTCGCGCCAGCCTGGCCTCGAACTCGGCGGCGACGTCACGATCGGAGGCGGTCCAGCGTGACCCAGGCGTCGGGTTCAGCGGGATCAGGTTGACGTGCGCGAGCCGACCGGCCAGCAGGTCGGCCAGCCGCTCAGCCCGCCAGGCCTGATCGTTGATATCGCGGATCATCGCGTATTCGATTGATACCCGCCGGCCGGTCGCGGCGGCGTAGTCCCAGGCGGCATCAAGTACCTCGGCGACCTGCCAGCGACGGTTCACCGGCACGAGCTCATCGCGGAGGTCATCGTCGGGTGCGTGCAACGACACGGCCAGCCGTACCGACAGCCGCTCGGCAGTGAGCTTGCGGATGGCTGGCACCAGTCCGACGGTGGAGACCGTGATGGCGCGCTGCGAGATGCCGAATCCGGCCGGCACCGGGTCGCTCAGCCGCCGGATGGCGGCCAGCACCGCGGCGTAGTTCGCCAGCGGCTCGCCCATGCCCATGAAGACGACATTGGAGATCCGTCCAGTACCGCCCGTAATCGCGCCCCTGGCCAGCGCCTGGGCTCCATTAAAGATCTGGGTAATGATCTCTCCGGTCGACAGGTTCCTGGTGAGGCCAGCTTGACCGGTAGCGCAGAACGGGCACGCCATGCCGCAGCCGGCCTGCGATGACACGCACATCGTCACCCTGGCCGGATAACGCATCAGCACCGATTCCACCAGCGAGCCATCAGGCGCACGCCACAGCGTCTTACGCGTCAGTCCCTGATCGCAAGTCTGCTCTTTGGTTGCGGTGAGAAGCGTCGGCAGCAGCGAGCGGACCAACGATTCGCGCACGTCAGCAGGCAGGTCCGTCATCTCAGACGGCGTTTGCGTCAGTCGGCAGAAATAGTGTCTTGAGAGCTGATCGGCCCGGTAGCCTGGCTGGCCAAGCTCAGCCACCGCAGCCCGCCGACCCTTTACGTCAAGGTCAGCCAAATGCGGCAAAGGGCGCATCCGGGATGGACGGCGCGCCGTTGCCTCCGATAGCTCCAACCAAACCCCTCACAGTATCCGGGCTGTTGCCACGCGAGCAGTGGAATGTCGATAGATTCCGTTGTTATGTCGACCACGCGTTCTCGTTCTGGCCAGTCCAGGGTATCTGCTGAGCCAGGGCGGCCAGTCACGCTGCTTGATAGCGAGAGCCCTTACGGCAGCAGGCGCCTGGTTGTCGAGTACGACGGTTGGACGACCGCCGCCTACATGCATGACCGGGCCGAGCCGATCGCCGCGACCTGGCTGGCCAATCACCGCCGCGCGCCGACCGACATTGATCTTGAGTTGCTGGATGCCGGGCACGCGCCTGAGATGCCTGGCGGGCACACCAAGCACCCAGATGGCCGACCGCCGCTCAGTCAGTCGTCGCTGCGCGCCGTCTGGTTCGAAGAGGGCGACGGCGTGGCCATCTTCGAGGGCAACGAACTGCTGGCAATCATCCCCGGCTGGTCCGACATGTCCAAGGGGATGCCGGGCTACAGCCGTGACGTCATCGGCCAGACCCCGTTCGGCTGGTCTCTCGATGAGGCGATGGAGGGGCTAGGGCCGCGGGTGACCGAGGCCAACGACTTCTGGCGGTGGCGGCTCGACCCGGATGCCTGGGCGCAATTCCAGCAGGGCATGTTGGGCCACCTACTTGACCGGCTCGGGCCGGGTGCCAGGTACTGGGACGTCTCAGGCAACAAGCCGCCGCTCGTCGGCGTCTCCGAGCGGCCGCCAGCTGGCCGCCGCGCTTACACGGTGCTGACCACGGTAGGCATGAGCTGTCAGCGGATGCCGGTCATCGAGCAGACGGGCAAAGGCGCAAATTCCAAAGCCAGGATTGAATTGGCCGTGGCGACGACTCTGCCGAGCAACGAGGCGGCGCGGATCTTCTTGTGGCTAGCCCAGTATCCGTGGCGTGAGGTGACCTGGCTCGGCAGCGGACAGACCATCCGCTGGTACCACGAGCCATCCTCATTCCCGCTCGGGCACGGCAACGAGGCGGTGCTATTCCTCGACAACCCGGGCGTGCTACTGGGTCCTGACGTGCCGAATTTGGCTGGGTTCACGGTGGCGGGCGAGCCGGTGAAGTGGTTGTGGCTTATCCCCGTCACGAACCGGGAGCGGCTGCTGGCCGAGGGTCGCGGCTCAGCTAGCCTGATCAACCAGATGGCCTCGCAGTCCCGCAGCTGGGTCGTCGGCTAATCGGTCCGACGCGGCTTGGAGGCCTAGCCGCCGGTCAGCCCCGGGCAAGGAAGACTGTCAGCAGCAGCCAGGCCACCGGAGCCACGATCAGCATGGCGTCGATCCGGTCGAGCACGCCACCATGGCCGGGCAGGATCGAGCCCATGTCCTTGATCTCCAGATCACGCTTGATCATCGACTCGACCAGGTCACCGAGCGTCGCCGCGCCAGCCGCAGCCGCGCCGAGTACCAACCCCGTCCACACCTTGCCGTGCAGCAAGTAGACCATCCCAAGTGAGCCAGCGGCCAGACAAGCGAATACCGAGCCAGCCATGCCTTCCCAGGTCTTCTTCGGGCTGATCTTGGGTGCCATCAGGTGGCGGCCGAACAAGATCCCAGCGAAGTACGCCCCGGTGTCACTACACACCACCAAGATGAGGAAGACGAGCGTGCGGTGCGCACCGTCAGGCTTAGCCAGCATCAGCGCGACGAAGGTAGCCATCAGCCAGAGGTAGCTCAGTGCGAAAATGGCCGCGCTGACGTCCCTGACGTAGCCCTGCACGCTCCCAGGCAGACGCCAGGCCAGCACGGCAACGAAGGTGAGCCCTAGTGCTCCGACCGCCCATAGCGGACCCTGCCAGTAGCCAACGCCGTACACGATGGCACCGCCGACGCCAACGGGGATGATGGGCACGTTGATCTGCCGGGCGGTCAGCCCCTGGTGAAGTTCCCAGAGCGCCACCGCCACGATCACGGCGACGAATACCAAGAAGGCCACTTTGACGAACAGCAACGTGAGCAAGGCGAGAGCGCCAAGGCCAAGCCCCACCGCGAGAGCGACGGGAAGGTTACGGCCAGTCTCGATCGTTTTTCGTTCGCTCACGCGACTCGCCTTCCCCTCGCGCCTGCCGGCTGTCCTGGCGGTCACCCGTGCACCGGTCGGCACGTCTGTCCAGCTAGCCGCAATCACACCACCCCGTGCCAACCCGAGGCCCGACGGGAGGCGAGATGCTCACTGCTGAGAGGCAAAGTTATACCTTGAGCCTGGCTAAACTTCCAAAAGCTCTGTTTCCTTGTGCTTCAGCAGCTCATCGACCTGCGCGACATAGGTATGGGTCACCTTGTCGAGTTCAGTCTCGGCGCGCCTGCCGTCGTCCTCACCCGCATCGCCGTTCTTGACCAGCTTGTCGATAGCGTCCTTGGCGTGCCGGCGGATGTTCCTGATCGACACCCGGCTGTCCTCGGCCTTGTGCCGAGCGACCTTGATGAACTCCTTGCGTCGCTCTTCTGACAGCTCAGGGAAGACCACCCGGATGATGGCGCCATCGTTGCTGGGATTGACGCCAAGATCGCTGTTGCGAATGGCCTTGTCGATGGCCGCCAACGAGCCCTTGTCGAATGGCTGGATGACCACCATCCTCGGCTCAGGCATGTGGAACGACGCCAGTTGGTTCACCGGAGTCTGCGTGCCGTAATACTCAACGGTGATCTTGCTGAACATCGACGGATGCGCCCGTCCGGTCCTGATATTCGCGAAGTCCTCTTTGGCGACCGCGACGGCCTTCTCCATCTTCTCCTCGGCTTCGAGAAGAGTGTCGTCAATCATTGCGGCTCCTCAGTGCCCAGTTCGTCCGAGCCCGTCCCTCGCGTGCCCGTTCCTGCCTACTAGCGTGCCGATCCGCTCACCGCGGACGGCACGCACCACGTTGCCCTTTCCCATCAGGTCGAAGACGACGATCGGCAGATCATTGTCCATACACAGGCTAACTGCCGTGGCGTCCATGAACTTGAGCTCCCGGCGGAGCACATCACCGTAATCGAGCCAGTGGAACAGGCTCGCGTCAGGCGACTGGCGCGGATCCGCGTCGTAGACGCCTTCGACCTGGGTGCCTTTGAGCACCGCTTCGGCACCGATCTCTAGCGCCCGTTGCGCGGCACAGGTATCGGTCGAGAAAAAAGGCGCGCCGAGGCCGGCCCCGAAGATCACGACCCGGCCCTTCTCCAGGTGCCTGATCGCGCGCCGGGGGATGTAAGGCTCGGCTACCTGACCCATGGTGATCGCCGTCTGCACCCGGGTCTCCACGCCTAGCTTCTCCAGCACGTCCTGCAGCGCCAGGCAGTTGATCACGGTACCGAGCATGCCCATGTAGTCAGCCCTGGCCCGGTCGATGCCGCGATGGGACAGCGCCGCGCCGCGGAACATATTGCCGCCGCCAACGACGACAGCAACCTGGACTCCGAGCCGCAGCGCATCCCTGATCTCGCGCGCAAGGTGCGACACCACATCGGGGTCGATGCCCAGTCCGGCCCCGCCAGCGAACGCCTCACCAGACAGCTTGAGCACGACCCGATGCCAGCACGAGCGCTGCTCATCGAGATCGCCGGCCTCGCCGGGAGCTGTCGCGGCGTCCGGAGCTGTCGTAGCGCCTGCAGCTTTCGCAGCGCCTGCAGCACCGTCCCCCGCCAAGGTGCTATCTGGCAAAACGGGCTCCCCTCGGATCTCGTTGCCGGCGCGCCCCGCAGGTCAGCGACCGCAACCTCTCGTGCTCGCTAGCCGGTCAGTCAACGACTGTCAGCTAGCCTGCCCGATCTGGAAGCGGGCAAAGCCACGAACGGTGGCACCCGGGCCAGCCAGCAGTTGCTGCACCGACTTCTTCGGGTCTCTTACCGACGGCTGCTCGACGAGCACGACGTCCTTGAAGAACGCGTTTAGCCGACCTTCGACGATCTTGGGTATCGCCTGCTCCGGCTTGCCTTCGTCGCGGGTCACCTGCTCGGCGATCCGGCGCTCGTTGCTGACGACATCCTCGGGAACCTCGTCCCTGGTGACGTATTGCGGCCGCATGGCAGCGATCTGGTGTGCCACGTCGAGCGCGACCTCGGCCCCGGAATCGTCGATGTCCACCAGGACACCGAGAGTCGGCGGCAGGCCCGGGTCCGACTTATGCAGGTAGCTGGCGATGTAGCCATCCTGGTAGGCGGCAAACCGGCCAAGCTCGAGCTTCTCCTTGAGCGAGGCGCTCGCCTCCTCGATGAGCTCGCCCGCCGTCAGATTGTCCCTGACGGTAAGTCCGAGCACGGCAAGCCGATCGGTCACGCCGGCCTTGAGTGCGGCCGCCGCGATGTCAGCGGCGACCTGCTGGAAAATGTCGGTCTTGGCGACGAAGTCGGTCTCGCAGTTCAGTTCGACCAGCACTCCAGCTGAGGTGCCGTCAAGCGCTGAGGTCACCAGGCCGTTGCCAGCGGTGCGCCCGGCGCGCTTGCCTACGTCCTTCGCTCCCTTGATGCGCAGGGCTTCTACTGCTGCCTCCACGTCGCCATCGGCTTGCACCAAGGCATTCTTGCAGTCGAGCATGCCGGCCCCGGTCAGGTCGCGAAGCCGCTTTACGTCTGCGGCGCTGTAATTCGCCATGTCCTCTTCTCGCAGTCTGTTCGTCTCGCGGGGTAGCCGGTGCCGACAGCCGTGCGGCGTCAGTTACCGCCAGGCACGTCCGTCGGCATCGCCCCGACCTGCCTCTAGCCAGGCCGAAGTGGCCCGCTCATGCTTACTCGGTTGCCGCGTCGACAGTCGCCTCGGCGTCGGCTGGCGCGGCGTCGGCTGGCGCGGCGTCGGCTGGCGCGGCGTCGGCGCTCGCGCTGTCGGCACTCGCGGTCGTCCGCTGGCGCGGCGTCGGGGCTGGTGGCGTCGGGGCTGGTGGCGGCGGGGCTGGTGGCGGCGGCGGTCGTGGTCAGCTCGGCACCGGCTTCGGTCTTCTCGGCTTCTTTCTCGTCCGCCTCGGAGGCAGCGGCCGCGTGCACGCCGGTCGCGCCGGTGGAGGCGTCGGCTGGCGCGGCCGTGCCGTTCGCCGCCTGGCCACCGTTGACCGAGCGACCCTCAAGCAAGTCGCGCTCCCACTCGGCCAGCGGCTCCTCGGCACCGAGCTGACCATCGCCCGTTGGCTTCTCCTCGCCGGCCGCCCGGCCGGCCCGAGCGATCAGCCCATCGGCCACGGCGTCGGCGACCACCCGGGTCAGCAGCGCGACGCTGCGAATCGCGTCGTCGTTGCCGGGGATCGGGTAGTTGACCTCGTCAGGGTCGCAGTTGGTGTCCAGGATCGCGACCACCGGGATGCCCAGCTTGCGGGCCTCGCTGATGGCGATGTGCTCCTTCTTGGTGTCCACCACCCAGATCGCGCTCGGAATGCGCGACATGTCCCTGATGCCGCCGAGCGTCCGCTCAAGCTTGTCCCGCTCCCGACGCAGCTGGAGCAGTTCCTTCTTGGTCATGTCCGAGCCGGCCACATCGTCGAAGTCGAGCTCCTCAAGCTCCTTGAGGCGCTGCAACCGCTTGTAGACAGTGGAGAAGTTAGTCAGCATCCCGCCCAGCCAGCGCTGGTTCACGAACGGCATGCCCACCCGGCGAGCCTGCTCGGCGATCGCCTCTTGGGCCTGCTTCTTGGTGCCGACGTAGAGTACCGAGCCACCGTGCGCGACGGTCTCCTTGACGAACTCGTAAGCGCGATCGATGAACTGCAGCGACTGCTGCAAGTCGATGATGTAGATGCCGTTGCGCTCAGTGAAGATGAAGCGCTTCATCTTCGGGTTCCAGCGCCTGGTCTGGTGCCCGAAATGGACGCCGCTTTCGAGCAGTTGGCGCATCGTGACGACCGGGGCCATGCCGGTGTCCTTCCTGTCGTGCGCCCGCGATCAACGCAGGGCGCGGTCGGTTGCTTCCTAGCGTCCGTACGCGCCTCGCCACGGATCACCGTGGACCGATGAGGTGCGTCCCGACGGAATCGTGCGTAGATTCCAGAGGCAAGCGGACGCGCGAATTGGCCTACGAGCGTGCCAGCGTCAACTAGCAAGCCCAAGGCCTGTCAGCAATTCTACATCTAGCTGGATCTACCGTGTCCGCTTAGCGTTCAGCTCGCTCGCACCCGCGCTGCGGGCGGCACCGGCGGCCGCAGCGACGCCCGGATGCAGTCAGGCGCGCGGGTGGGCCTGACGATAGGCAGAGATGAGACGCTCGATCGAGACATGGGTGTAGATCTGGGTTGTCGAAAGCGACGCATGACCCAGCAGTTCTTGAACGCTGCGCAGGTCAGCGCCGCCTTCGAGAAGATGGGTGGCCGCCGTATGCCGCAGTCCATGCGGACCGACGTCGGGTATCGACGGCGTGGCGGCAACCCGCTCATGCACGACCCGCCTGACGGTGCGCGGATCGATCCGGCCGCCCTTGACACCGAGAAACAAGGCCGTTCCTGATCGTTCGGTAGCGATCAGAGGCCGGCCGTCCTGCCGCCAGCGATCGATCGAACGAAGAGCTGGGATGCCTACAGGCACCATCCGCTCCTTGGCACCTTTGCCAAGCACCCGGACGGTCCGACGCGAGTAGTCAAGATCATCGGCGCCAAGCCCGCACAGTTCGCTGACCCTGATCCCGGTCGCGTAGAGCAACTCAAGGATCGCGCCGTCGCGCAAGTCGATGGCAACCGCGGCCAGGTCATCGTCTGTGGCTGCGCCATCGGCGCGCTGGCCTCGCTCTGGTGCACCTTCTTGAGCCGCGCTAGCCACCCCGGACCGGGTCGAGGTCAGGTCAAGTACGGCGAGCATTTCATCGACGGCTAGCACTTCAGGCAGCCTGCGCCGGACTTTAGGACTGGCTAGCAGAGCGCCAGGATCAGCGCGGAGAAAACCACGCTCAAAGCCGAACGCGGTAAACGCCCGTGCCGCCGCCGCCCGCCGGGCGATGCTGGCCCGCGCCTGCCCGGCACCGTGTTGCGTGGCGAGCCACGCCCGCAAGACGGCGATGTCCAGGTCGGCAAGATCAGTGATGCCGCATCGCTGCAGGTGCTCAAGCAGCAGCGTGACATCACCGATGTAAGCACGCACCGTATGCGGCGACAACCCGCGTTCAGCCGCCAGGTGCTGCTCAAAGGCTCGCAGCGGCGCCGCAAGAGCCGCCGGCCAAGCAGCCCCATCCTCAGCCGCCGCCCAGGCAGCCCCATCCTCAGCCGCCGGCCAAGCAGCCCCATCCTCAGCCGCCGCCCAGGCAGCCCCATCCTCAGCCGCCGACCAAGCAGCCCCATCCTCAGCCGCCGTTATCGCCCCGTCTGGTGAGGTCACCACTTCAGTGTGCGCCCGCGCGCCAGCGCACCAAGCTCACCGCGCCGAAGGCATAGATTTCCGGGCCGGTGAGCCCGGCTCAGTATGAACATCGCCTTGGGTGGCTCGGGCTTGGGCGCGCGAGCTGAGCCGACGCACTCGCCAGCCTTGGTCGCAGCGTTCGATGTACCCGGACGCGGCGAGCAGCCCGAGGCAGCGAATCGCCGTGTCCAGGTCGACGCCAGCCAACGTGGCAATTGTGGCCGGGCCGCGCCCGGCCCGGGCGCCGATGACCTTGAGTACCGAGGCCGTGTCCGGACCAAGCTGCTCAGCTGGCAGCACCGCCTCGCCGGCTAGGCCTAGGCCGCCAAGATCATCACCCAGCGGGGTGATCAGCTCTATCACGTCACTGGCCGAGGTTACGCAGACCGCGCCCCAGTTCCTGATCAGCTCGTGGCAACCGGCCGATTGGGCGGAGGTGACCGGGCCTGGCACAGCCATGACCGGGCGGTTGAGCTCGCGGGCGTGCTTAGCGGTATTGAGCGCACCGCTACGCATGGCCGCTTCGACGATGACTGTGCCTCGGCTCAAGGCAGCGATGAGGCGATTCCTAATCAGGAAACCTGGCCTGGTCGGTGCCTTGTCCGGCGGAATCTCGCTGACCAGCACGCCAGTCTCGCCGATGGCGTGGAATAGCTCGTGATGCCCCTGCGGGTACCCGAACTCAAGTCCGCTCGCCAGCACAGCGACAGTGAGCCCGCGCCGAGCTAGCGCCCCGCGGTGAGCGCAGGCATCAACGCCGTAGGCGCCACCCGAGATGACCGTCGCACCGCGCTCAGCCACCCCAGCCGCCAGCTCCGCTGCCACCACGGACCCGTAACTAGTCGCCGACCGCGAGCCAACCACCGCCGCCGAGCGCAGGCAAGCGAAGCGCAGATCGGCGTCCCCGGACAGCCACAGCACGATCGGGCGGGCGGCACCGAGATCATCGAGCTGGCTCGGCCACTCCGGCTCGCCAGGGCAGACCAACCGAAAGCCACGCCCCTCCCACAAGTCAAGCTCACCGACCGAAGGCAGGTCGGGCAGCTTGGATCGCAACCGCCTGAGCACCCGCTCGCTACCGGCACGGCCAGCCGGCACCGGGCCAAGCAGCACAGGGTCGAGCGGCACCGGGTCGAGCGGCACAGGGTCGAGCGGCACCGGGTCGAGCGGTACCGGGTCGAACAGCACAGTGCTGGTCGCGGCGGCTAGCACGGTCTGCGGGCCGACCACCGCCAGCATCTCGCCAAGAGCAGGGTCGCCAGGCTCGGCCAGGAAGCTGAGCGCAGCCCGCGCTGTCCGCTCCTGCGCCAGCCAGGCCGGGTCGATGACGTCGCCGATCACTGCGGCGTCCCCGACCAGAGCCCAAGCGCATAACCGACCTCAGCCAGACCCGGGCGATCGATGCCCGCCAGGTCGGCCAGGGTCCAGGAGAGCCTGATCACGCGATCGACGCCGCGTGCGCTGACCCGGCCCAGGTCCATGGCTCGCTCAAGCGGCGCCAGCGCACTCGCCGCCGGAGCGAAGGTACGGCGCAGTTCGCTGCCTGGCACCTGAGCATTCAGCCGCCAAGGCGTGCCGGCCAGCCGTGCCGACGCTCGCTCCCTGGCGGCACGCACTCGTTGCGCCACGACCAAGCTCGGCTCAGTGAAGGTACGGTCACTGAGCAACTCCTGACGCCCGACAGGAAAGAACTCAATCTTCGCGTCCACTCGGTCAAGCAAAGGTCCTGAGAGTCGCGACAGATAACGGCGCCGGGCCAGCGACGTGCACTCACAACCGCTGCTGGCCGTCCGTGCGCTAGCGCATGGGCACGGGTTCGCGGCCAGGATCAGCGTGAACCTAGCCGGAAATCGGGCGGTCAGGTTGGCCCTGGCAATGACGACCTCGCCCGACTCCAGCGGCTGGCGCAGTCCGTCGAGCACGTCTCTGCCAAATTCCGGCGCTTCGTCCAACGACACACAAAAGCACCCTTGACACCGAAATCAATCGGCGTATAACAAATGTCAAGGACTGCGCATGTATAAGAAAATAACGGCCGGTATCTATCTCCGAATCAGCGACGATCGCGAGGGCCGCGAGCTTGGCGTTGCCCGCCAGCAAGAAGACTGCACCGCTGTGGCTCAGCGGCTAAATGCCACAATATACCGCATCTACAAAGACAACGACCTGAGCGGCAGCAAATATGCCCGCAAAGAACGTCCGGAATACAAGCAGTTACTGGCCGATGCCAAGGCCGGACATATCAATGTAATCATCGCCTACACGACCGGCAGGCTGACGCGCGTACCTCGGCAGCATGAAGACCTGCTGGATCTGGCCGACAACCACGGCGTTCGCTTCTATTACGTGGCCTCGCCGTCGTTCGATCTGAATACATCTTCCGGCCGCCTGATAGCCCGCTTCCTAGCCGCCAAAGACGCGGCTGAAGCCGAAGACATCAGCGAGCGCGTCAGCCGAGCGAAGCGCACGCAAGCCAGCAAAGGACTGTACCTCGGTGGCTACCGGGCCTTCGGCTTCGAGGGACCGATCAGAGATGACAACGGCGTCCTGATCAACCGCGGCCGCATCAATGTCGCGCTCGTGGATCACGAGGTCAAGCTCTACCGCGAATCCATCGCTCGTCTCATTTCGGGCGAGCGCTGTACGACGATCATTCGCGACCTGAATACCCGAGGTACTCCTTCTCCGGATGGCAAAGAGTGGACGATCGGCAATTTTAAACGGACGATGACCCGCAAGCGCCACGTTATCTTTGATCCGGATGGCAGTTTCGACCCGGCGGAGCCGACAAAGTGGCCCGGCACTCTGGAACATCAAGGTAAGGAGTACCAGGCTATCTGGCCTGGACTCATCAGCCAGGCTGAGTACGCCCTCATGATGGCCCAACTCAACGCACGTTCCCAGGCCTGGGCGCATGGGCTCAAGTACGGCCGACGCTATCTGTGTAGTGGCTTCATCTTCTGCGGCGTCTGCGGCGGGATCGTCTTTGGCTCTCGTCGCCGTCTGCAGGACGGCACGTACGTACGCCGCTACCGCTGTAGGAAGTTCGACAATCACGGCAACGTCGTTGGCTGCGGCCACGTGTTCCGGCTGGCTGATCCCCTGGAGGCATACGTGGCGCAAGAGGTGTTGGCCCGTATCGACAGGCCGGAGGTACAGCAAGCGCTCAGCCAAGAAGATCAGGACAGCAACTTTCAGGAGACCGCTGCCAAACTCGTCGCCCTGAGGCAGCGGAGGCAAGAGATTCTGGATAACTTCAGTCACGGCGAGGTCACTACGGCCGACTTCAAAGCGCTGCTGGCCGCGTCAGATGACGCAATCGCCGCTATCCAGTCGCAACTCCCTCGGCCTCAACCGGCAAGCGCCGCAGCCGTTCTGCGTGAGGTGGATCGGGTGCGCGAGCAGTGGGAGTCCGCTTCGCTCGACTGGCGGCGCAGCGTCACCCAACTCGTGGTCGAACGGGTCGAGGTGCTGGCAGGCGGGCATAGCGGCACGGCGCTCTGGAACGGCTGGCGGTTTAAGCCTGAGTCGGTGCGGATCATGTGGAAGGACGTTGCGGCCGGTGACGTTGCCGCGCAGTTATCTGCGCTCATGCCTGCTCGGCAGCGATCAAGCTTGGCGCTCGCAGCATAGGTACAGACGTGCGGCCGTTTCGAGGCGGAGACCCGGCCATCGGCACCATGAGCAACTGGATTGAGCATCGGTGAATCTCAGCGGCTCACTGGTGGGCTTGGTCGACCACTCAATCCACTGCTCAAGGTTCGTTGGCTGTCGCATCGACTGGTTCTTCGTGCAACTTCCGGTACCGCGTGCTCCGGCCAAGCCCAAGCCGCTCGATTGCGCCCAAGCGCAATAGTTTGTCGAGGGCTTGGGAGACTGTGGGCCGCGGTATGCCGATTGCGACCGCAAGTCGGCCTGGCGCAGCCTCGCCTACGGCGCCCAGATAGCGCCACACCAGCAGTTGACTGGGCGACAGCAGACGCTCGATGGCCTCGTGGCTCAGGAGCGCCGCTGCTTGCTCAGCCTGGGCGAGTAAGACGGCAAGGAAGTAGGCGGACCAGGGTTCAATCGTCTCGCGTTCGGTTCCGAAGGTTATCTGACTCCGGCGAAGGGCGACATAGTAGTCGGCTTTGCTGGCTTCAATGAGGTGCTCATGCGAGACGAATGGCATGTAGCGGTATCCGGCACGGAGCATGAGCAGATTGCTCAGGATGCGAGAGAGTCGGCCGTTACCGTCAAGAAAGGGATGAATCTTCAGGAATTCCACCACAAAGTTGGCGATGACCAGCAGTGGGTGGTGCCCGCCAGCACGCAACTCCTGGTCAGTCCAGGTGACCAGTTCACCCATCTGCTTCGCCGTGAGATATGGAGGGGTCGTGTCAAACAATACTTCGACCACTTCGCCCGCTGGCCCAGTCATCTGGACGCGGTTGTCCATGGTCTTGTAGACACCACGGTGCCGAACGTCCTTACTGGTGTAGCGAAGGAGGGTGCCATGTAGGTGTTTGATGGTGTTCTCGCTGAGCGGCATACTCGACCACGAGTCAAAGACCAACTGGAGCGTTTCGAGGTAGCCCTGCACCTCTTGCGCGTCTCGGTCGGTAAACCTCTGACTGCTCAGGCCGCGCATCAGCCGTTCGACTTCCTCGTCGGACAACTGGGCACCCTCGATGCGGGTAGAGGCACCGGCCGACGTCACGAGAAACTGAGCGTTTGAGCCGACGCAAGACTTGCTCATTGAGACCCGCGTCATTGTGCCACTGGCCCTTGACTTCATCAATTCGAGCAACAGTTTGCCATATCTTGGGTGGCATATTGGTGAAGCGGTTGTCAAACGTGCGCATACTATAATCTCATATATCTTACATATGAAATTATATGAGATTAGGCTGCGGAATGCAAAGTATACGCCGACCGAAACGTGCTGAAGTTACTTCTATCCCTGACCAATCCACTGATACGCGACAATGCCTACGCATATTCCCGCCAGTACCACAATCAGGAAGGCGGTTTTGACGAGTTCGCGTTCGGCGGCTTTCGTGCTGCGCCGGTGCTGGCAACGCCAGACCGGCAGACCGTTCTTTCGGCGCCAGGAGTACTCGGAATGGGATAAGCGGATACGGCCGCACAAGCCGCACTGGCCTCTGGCAGGCCCCGCAGTTATGTAGCTGCCCATTTAGTCAGCTCCCCAGAGCCCCTGAGAGCCGTCTGCCGTCGCCTGGCACAGAACCAGTACGCATTGACACGTCTTGACTAGTGTTGCCATAAATAAACCCTCCTTGCCCAAACGCCCAGGAGGGTGATATAACAATCACCGGAGCCCTGGGCTAATCAGGGCTCTACTTTGATGTTTCAGTCGAAGTAATCCGACTCTTTCATTATCCGCCTTTGACCTCTGTTATGCAATACTAATTACCTCTGTTTACCGCATATTCCTGTGCATAACTTCCGCAAAGGCGTCGAGTTCGTAAACTCGAAATATTGCCTGAGCCTCAGCCGGGCCAGCCGCCACCACGCGCTCGATTTCCCGCTGCCGAGTTGAGTCGAGCACCACGAACACGACGAACGGAAAGACGTCTTCCTGCCAGGCCTGGTAGGCCTTCCAGTAGCGCACGCACTTGCCCTTGATGGTGTCCATGTTCTCGGTGCCCCGGTCGATTTCGAGCCAGTAGCGGAACTGCAGCCGTCGCGTCGGCTCCCCGAGGTCGACATAGGCGTCCGGTGTCAGCGGCACGCCCGCCACCTGCACGTGACAGCCCGGCTCCGGCCGGAAGTTCAGCAGGCTCAGCCGACCCGTCCCAGCCAGCATGCTCAACTCAACAAAGCACTCGGTGATAGTCAGCGTGTGCAGGTCGACCACCCGCAGCGGCCGATACGTTCCGACCCGACCGAGCAGCCGCCAGCCTGTCCGCCCCAGCTGATAGACGTACTGCCCCGACCCGCCTCCAACGCCGCCGACCAATCGACCCAAGCGATGCAGATACCCATTCGCCGTCAAGCGCTGCAGCGCCCGGTCCAAAGGCGTCTTCGAGGACTGTGTTGTAAAAATCACATCCCGGATCTGTTGCGCGGTCATGAGCCGGAAGCGGCCAACCAGCTCGACGACCGACCGTTCCCGCTCCGACAGCGTCAGTCGTTCTTCTCCGGCTCCCTGAACGCTGCGCGGCCGAGGGGACGTCATCGCAGGTCAGACCCCCTCAGGCTGTGGGACGACGCACACAGCGACACACACAGTATGTGCCCCGCAACGATCAGCGCTATCCCTGGCGATATCAGCCGAGTTCATAACCAAGCCACTGAATGCCGCAGGCTAACGGAAGCCCGTCAGAAAGGTGCGCTCGCCCACGACAGAAACGCGGCAGCCAATCTCGCGCCGGGACTACCGTCGGCCTTGCCGCAACTTCGCGGCAGCCTTTCGTGCTTCTTGGCGATCGCAGTCACTGCTGGAACTCGCCGGTCAACGGATGTTGCACACCAGGTCAGCGCATTCCAGTGCGCCCGCAGGCTTGGGGCCACACTTGAGGCTGAGACGCCGGAGCCTCTGGCGGCTCCGGTCAGCTAGCGTCCTCCGTGCCGTCAGACGCCGGAGCTGGCGGGGGGACTGGACTGCTGTACCGCCCATTCAGTGGAAAATCTCGCTGACACGCGCACGGGCAGGTCTGACTCTCCGATGGCTGCCCATCCCAGCGGGATCGGATCGGGCAGCGCCCACGACCCAAAGGCTTGCCTACAGCCCAGAATTGGTCTGAGGGCAGAAATCCTCAAGTGTAGCTACCAGAGCCTTGACGCATGCCCAGCGTTCGCGGCGACGTCCGGTGAACTCACTGGGTAGCTCCAACGATGCGGCGAGATCGAAAACCAGAGCGTAGATGGGATTGTCGCTCCAATCTCGATCATGCTCGCTTGCGACGACGCCCACCATGTGACTGGCGACCTGCCGATCATCTCTTCCCTGATCCAGATCGACGAGACACTGTCGCCAGTACCTCGCGACGTCCCGCATATCGGCTAGATCTTGTGGTAATAGTTCGAGCATCTCTATCAAGCATAGCAAATTGAGCAGTTTATATTCTATCGCTTAGGCAGCGAAGAGACAGTCATGCTCAGGACTACTCATTTTCGCTAAGTTAGCGTGTCACCGAACAGATCGCCCGGATCAGTGGTTTGGAGTGACCTGGTTGTGCACCATGTTCCCGTTGACATCCATGACGATGTGCTGGTGTTCGTTGGGATATCCAGGCTGAGTGATAATGAAATCGGTCTGAGGCTGGCCCGTCTGGTGATGAATGCCAGCGTTGACCTTCACCGTTGCGTCCGGCCCCTGACTCTGAACGTCGTAGCCCATTCGGCTCACCTCCTCTCAAATGCCTTGCTTACTGCCTGCTACCGTTGAGACTCTCTTCGGTAGCGAGTCGCAGAGGTTCGTGCGTCTCATCGATCAAGCTACAGATCTCGTGTCGTATGGCTGTCGCATGGATGAGGGGGGCCGATGTCTCCGACTGAACGGCAGCGTCAGGGGCAGCGGGCAGCCCGGCCTGCACCTTCGCTTACTGCTGCTTCGCCCAGGACCGTACCGTGACAAATGGGAGCAGTATGCGCGTGACGTTTCGCCCGATGGCATCCGTCAGGAGGCCGTCTGTCAGGTAATAGCTCAGTATCTGTACGACGCAGGTGAGCGGGAAGAGACCGACACCACGGTCGCCAGAGGACTGAAGGACCGCGTCAGCCGCGGTATTAGCGGCGACGGCCTCAGCCTGGAGACCCTCCGCTGGTTCGAGCAGGCATTCGCGCTTTCACCGCACGATGCCCAGCGAGCCCACGAGTTGTACCAAGGCGACCTCCATCCGTTGGTGATAGTCGGCGACCTCCAACCGCCACCCGGTGGCCTGATGGCTCGGCACGAAACCACCCTCTTGTTCGAACACCATTTCATTGGCCGTGATGGCTTGCCTGTACGACACCACACGCAGCAGACACTCCGGTCGCTCATCGAGGGAATGACGAGCTATCAGTACCGCTTCGACACACCAGATGTTGAGGTTCGCGTCCGTCGGGGCGGCGAGCCATCGGCGGTCCTTCAGCTAACCGATGAGATGTGGGCGGTTGATATCACCTTTCGCCATCCGTTGCGTTACGGCGAAGAGCTCTACCTCGACTACTGGGCCATCTGTAGTTATCGGCAACCGCCACCGCCGGTTTTTCGTCGAGCGGCACATGTGAAGGTTCAACACCTCGACATGCGCGTTGAGTTTCTGTCCGAGAAGCTTCCTCAGCAATTGTGGTGGGCCGAGTGGGAGGATTACCGAGGACTGGATGAGTCGATTATATCCAGGGAACTAGTGTCACTAGATGAAGAACATTCGGTTCACCGATACCTGGAATCTATGGAGCATGCAGTAGCCGGCTTCTGCTGGGCTTGGAATATGCCTTAATGCGCCTGGGAGGGTCGATCTTGCCGGAAGCGTGGATAGATGCGGCTCGCGTTGATGAGCGTAAACCCTGCTCTGGCCTTCGCTACTTCCTCGCCAGGGCGTTCCGAAGCCGAGGCTGGGACCGACCCGCATGGGGCCGTCCGTAGCGCACGGTCGACAACCTAACCGAACGGCCTGGACAGGGTGTGCTCGGTCATAGGCCCCGCCATCGTCTTACAATCCGACGCGATCAAACTCCGTGTACTCTCGGGAACCAGCGATCGGCGCTATCCTGCGATCTCAGCGAAGTTCATAACCACAACTCTTGAATGCCGCGGCTTGGAGCAGGCCCGCCAGAAGGGCGCGCTCACTCAAACGCCGGCGGGCCTGCGAATCTCCGTCAATTGGCGATAGACTCGCCGCAGCCGCTGGCCGGCAACAGCGGTCTTATCGCCGGACGAAACGTCCACCACGGAGTTTGGGGCGCGCCGCACCATGCCATCGCCAACACCCCACGGCGTCGATCTTGCGGCCGCCCTCAGCCGTGCGGCGGCCAATTACCAGCAGTACTGGCAGAACGCCGACGCCGAACTGTACAATCTTTGCCGCCGTCGCCCCAGCCAGCGTGAACTGCCCGACGTCTACGCCAAGGTAGCCATTATCGGGCGGGTTTACCAGGCCGGTATCTCACGCAGTTCGCGCGCCGAGCGTGACCGGGAATCGGCCGTCGCCGACGGCCTGATCACGTTGGCTGAAGTTATAGAGAGCGGACTGGCGGACTTGGCCGACCGACAGTTCAATGAGGCCACGGCCTGGGCGATCATCCAACTGCACGGTCAGGTATCCGTGGGTCTCCTGCGCTACACCGGCGACCGATGGCTGCAATCCTTCGTCTCGAAATACCTGCACTTTCACTGCGATCTGGTGCCGATTTACGACAGCCGAGCGCAGGCCTCGATCGGCCAGTTTATCGACAAGTCGGAGACGTCCCGTCTCCGCACGGTGGCAGCAAAGCAGGTGCCAGACGCACCTGGGGCGTACCGCAACTTCGTGGCGGCATTCGTGGCACTCGATGAACGCATCGCGACTGAGACCGGCCAACACGCCAGCGTCAAGATTATCGACCACCTGCTGTGGCGTGCCGCAGAGGAACGTCCAAACAAGTAAGACGGATCAAGGAGCTGTTGATCAACCGCCTGACGTGTCGGTCGATCCAGTTCCGTCGAAGGCCGCAGCTCGAACTACCAGCTCGCCGCAAACGGCGAATGAATATATCGAAATGTCCTACAAACGCTCGCTTGTGTGGCCGAGGCCGCTATTGCGATTAGCCCCGGCAGTGTGCTCTTATTGAAATCCTGTTATCGGCAAACGCCCCAAAAGGTTCGGCGAGGCCACGATGCGTTCTAGCAGAACTGTCTTAGCAGCTTTCTTCGCAGGACGATCAGCTCGTCTGGGTACTCGGCGGGTCACTCGGGGCGCTGCACGTCGTGGTGCTGTGCGCTTGGCCGCCGTCCCGACGTGCGCCCTACTAGTTGTCCCCTTGATGGCGTTCGCTCCCGCACCACCGCAAGCCACGGCAGCGCAGGGAACCAAGCAACTATCGGTCGCGGCCACGCGTTGGATTGACACTGGACTATCAGTCAGGGCCGGCCAAACGCTGCGCATAACAGCGAGCGGTAGCTGGACCGACGGCTCGACGACGAGCGGGCCGGACGGATCGAAGCAGGCGTGGCCGGACAACTTCTTTAACCTGGCGGATCTGGGCGCCTGCAACTATTGCGCCAAAACCAAGACGACCCAGTGGGGTGCGCTGATCGGCTTTATTGGCCAAGCACCGCCCGCAGCCGGTAGCTACACGTCTACAAAGGTTCGCGCCAAGGCGCTGAAGATCTTCTATGTCGGACAGAGCTACGAGGCCGAGGCCTTGCAGTCCGGCGAGCTCTGGCTGTCGAAGAACGCCGACGCCTACAGCGGCTACACCCAAGACAACTCTGGTCACGTGCAAGCTGAAATTACTGTCCTGGCCAAGCCATCCGCCCGCGCCACGGCGAGGCGGGCTCACGCTGCCGCGTTGTCCGCTCATACCCTTATGCCTCTGCAACAAGCGGAGACCTACTGCGTCCGATCGGCCATCGCCGCCGCGCAGACGTTCTTGATTCAGAAGGCCCTAAAGTCATTGCTCGGCGACGAAGCTGCAGACCTCTACGACGGCGCCACCATCGCTCACGATGCCATCATCGTCGATGAAGACTACGGCTCCGGCAACATCTACCAGGCGGAATTCGATCTTGGCACGCTCGTCTTTGACATTCTCGGCGAGGATCCGCAGCTAGCGCTGTTCGGAGTCATCGGCGCGCCAGCCATTGACTGCCTCGAAGCGGGGTTCTGGCTCACCGGCCAACTCGGCGGCCAGCTCGGACGTTTGCTCCGGCAACGGTTTGATCCGAAACGCGTGGCCGATGCAAGCCTCGCCGGCGGCTGGACGGTCAGCAGGACGATCCTGAGGTGCGTTCATGCACCAGACGGGTGCCGCTCAGGCCCGATGCGACTGCAGTTCAGTCACTGTACGCCGACCCGGTGCCTTCTAAGGCGCCTGGATATCCAGTGGAACCAAGCACACGCTATCGAACGACACGGCGACACCTGGACGGCAACGTTCAACGACAACGCCATCCAGTGTGACGCGGAGGTCGATCCCGCCAGGCTGACCTTCAAGTTCACGGTGGTGAAAGCAGCCGAGCAGGACGGCAATGAGGTAGCCACATTGCTCAGAGGCACCTATGCAGCAGACGGCCAAGGCAATCCTTCCGGCTGCAACAGCCAGGCGTTGGAGTACCTGCGCGGGCACCGGACCTGAAGCGTGCCGACCGACTGCGGGGGACCTGGCCCTCGGGTTAGCGACCTGACGGACTAGAACACCACCGCTTCGTGGTAACGGCCGATAAGTCCAGCTCGGAGATCAGAACCCCCATCATGCTCAGCCGGGCCTGGCGCGGCATGCGCTGACTGGCGATAACCAAGTCATCGCCGACGCAGAACCGTGGTGGAGCGGACAGATGAGCTGGCCATCTCGTAGGCTCGGAGAACAGCCTGCATGATTGGCGGTCCGCGGTGCCCTCTTTGGATAGCTCGCTGAATCCGAGCTTCGAGTAGCGGCCAGGTCTTGTCAGCCAGGGAAAGCTTGGAGATCGGGCCGCGGCCGGGCCAGCGGATGTCGCCTATATCCGGAGACGAGCTGAACCGCTCCTGGTTAATCTGGGCGATGAGTGCAGCTCGACCACCTGGGTGGGGCGTCCGTGCGAGCTGCAATAGCGCGTCGGCAAGTTGAGCATCGGTGAAGTGGGCGAACTCGAACGGCAGACGACCCCACGTCCTAATCTCAACAGTCCGGGCCCGTAGCGCATAGCTGTAGAGATCACGGCGCAGCTTGGGCGGCAAGTTCTTCGATAGAGAGTCAAGCAGTGACTTACGCTGCCTGTGGCGGTCCGCAACCGTGCGGTACTTGTTCTCAGCATCGACCAGTACCAGGAAACGGGTATATGGCCGATCAAGTCTCACGGAGTCACCGTAATCCTTGCCCAGCAATGGCTCTGCAGCGTGGCGGGCAAGTAGCGTGAGATCCTTCGTAGACCCGCCGAAATCAACGATCTCGATCCAGTTCCGGTCAAGCTCGATCTCCAGCAACTTCATGACCCTGGGAACGAGCAGGTACTCGGTGGCACCCTCCACGCCGATCACCAGTGATGGGTAGGGCGACAGCCGAAGGTCAGTCAGGGCTGCATCGAGCGAGTGCGGACGGCTACTGAGCCCTTGATGCGACAAAGGTTCAGGCAGGCTCGGCGGATCGTCCGTAATACCGCTCAACTCCTGGCTAAAGCGGTCAAAGATGTCAGCCGCCAAACGACAGTCCATGGCGGTCAGAGCATCGCCCCGCAGCGTCTCCCAGGACTTTGGCCTGGCACGCCGGATGAGATCGTAAAAGTCGCCCATGTCGTCTCGGAACGCCGCCATGATCCGGAGATCCCGGGCTTGTGCAGCGATTTGATCTAGCGACAAGCCAAGCCAACTGAGCATCTCGCTGGGCACGAACGCCTGACGCGCGGCACGCCAGGCCACAAGGTCGTGGCTGACAGTATGAGTCATGAACGGCCAGTAGTACGTGTCCAGTGCGGCCAAGATGATCGCCAGCGAGCGCCAGGAAGCCAGCGCCGTCATCGTCGGCGCGTTGGGGCGATCAGCTTCGGCGAGATGCCAGGTCGTTCTATTAGCCGAGCGCTGCGGCTTCAACTTCCAGACGAAGGAGGCACTGACATCAAGGCCAAGAAGCTGGTGCCGTGAATACAAATAACCCGACTCAACAGTCGGCCACAGGTGGCGGCGGCGTTCAGTTGGCCATCGCGCAAAGTCTTCTGCGGCTGGGTCGGCAGCTCGTCCCTCCGCAGCGGCGCGATACAGCTCACCGACGAAAGTCGTAAGGACCTGTCTGGCCGTCAAGCTCTGCGACACATCGATGACATGCTGAGGGGTGCCACCGGCAAGCTCCACCCGGAACAGCGGGGCAAGGACTCCGCAGCGATGCAGTTCTTCAAGCACTTGCTCGTTCATCGGCAAGTGTTGCACGGACCGATCGCGTCGCTTGGCAGCTTCGGTGGCAAAGTCTCTGGCAGAGAGCAGGCCGATCTGGCTAAAGGGATAGATCAAACTCAGCAGGTCGAGACTAGATCGCCCAGTCCCATCCCTGGCACTCTTAATTGACGAGTACACAATCGGCTCCTCTTGAGTAGCGCTCATATCTCCCTTCAAGACTTAATGGCTGCGATCTGTTTTGTCGCTTTGGCGTTCAGCATCATCAGATGGCACGGCTAGATTAGGACAATGCTCAAGCGGCTTCAATTGCCCGCAGTGCAGGAGGTAATTATAGTAGCTACCGGTGATCTTCTCAACAGAAATGCCTACGAGGTTAAATATGGCAGCATCAGAGGGTTTTCGCACCTGACTGCCGTGTGCGCCTCGCCGCTATAGGGATAAGCACGCTGAACGACGAGAAGGCTCTTGATGCACATGGAAAGAACCGGATGATAGCCCTATCCTTCAGCGATCGGCGGTGATGCCGCTTCGATGCCCATGACCTGCGGTGTGGCCTGTTGTCCGATTTCACGCTGGAGCCTCGCCAGCTCTATTTGCTTGTCAAGTATTTCACTTTGTTTATTGAGCTCATCCAAGAAGCTAGTTGACAGAGCCGCCTCTCTGCGGAGTTGCGCTGCCGGACCTAACTGACACTCTGCGCAGGCAGCCGCTATATAGACGGCAGCTTCTCTTGTATGCCGATCCACGACATATGGTCTGTCGGTGTTTCCGTCGCTCCACCTGTAGTTCTTTGGGTTGAGTTCTCTCATTCCGTCCAGACCCGGACAGGAAAAGCCCGTCACTAACTTCACGCCGAAGTGGGCAAGACAATAATCCTCGTCAGCCACTGAGGATATTTCGCCTGCTACTCCCCGGCAGCCCTCGGGGATTCGATGCGTCGGTTCCCTTGGTTTTCTCCTAAAAAAACTGCTCACGCAATTTAGTCTCCATTTAATCAGTTTTGACAATAACATAATTTGGCACCGTCGTCAATGGTTGTATTGACGACGGTGCCGGTACCTTTCTTATCGCGATAGTGAATCGGCCTACGCGCATTGCCTGACTAGGCATGATGTAGTTTAATAGAAGGGATATGATTCACACCGAAGTAGATTTACCGACGGATGTATACAAGGATGTCGAGCGGATAGCCGAGGCCAGAAAGCGACCCACGGCACAGGTTATACGTGATCTGATCGGTAGTGGTGTCGTCAACTGGCGGCAGCAACACATCCGTCCAGCAGGTCACGGACTCGGCGACCTCGCCAACCTCGGTATCAAGGGACCGAGCGACTTCGCGAGCCGCCTCGACGAATATCTCTATGGCCCGGAGTAGCTAGGTTACAATCGTCGACTCAAGCGCGCTCATCTCGCTGGTCAACGTCGCTGACCAACTGCACGCCCAGGCCGTGCAGCTCAATGAGGTTTTGACTAATGGCAGTTGGTCCGTGCTGATTCCGAGCGAAGTATTCGCCGAGACGCTCAATGCCGTCGGCAAGAAAGTAAGCCGACTTGATGCAATACGCGTCGGCTGCACTATGCTAACCCGCTATACCGCCCATGACTTCGATTTCATCCATGCTCAGTCGAGCACCTATACCAAGGCACTGGTTCTTCAAGAAAACGGCAGTGGCAGCCCGTCATTCGTAGATTGCCTGGTTATGGCCCTAGCGATGGAGTACGACACAAAGTACGTCTTCGGCTTCGACGGGACGTTCCACAAGAACGGCTATCTTCTCCCAGAGGATCTCACGCCGTCGCAGGCGGCAGCGTAGGCACTGGTTAGCGCTGCTGCTTATCCGCCCAACGCTCGCGGCTCCCGACAACTCCGTCCTTCGTCCCTATTGAGACATAGTCGTTCCCGCCGATATCTCGCCCGCGTACCGCGTACGCTCAGCCGGTCGACCGTAGACTTGCGCCAGACCGGCCGGCTACTGGGAGTCGGTACGTCCTCGGTTCATCATGGCGGCAAGCGTGGAGCGGAAACCATTGTCTTATCCAGCACTGCGGTCTCGCTGTGCGTAAGCCAGACAGTGTTGTGGACCTCGATGACGTCGGCAGCTGGCCGCCAGCCATCCGGAGCTTCGCCGAGCACTGGGCTGCGGCCTTGGCTGGAACCAGTCAGTACAGCTCCGACCTCAACCTGCCCGAGGCTGAGCAAGCCTCGTTCATGACGCTGGTTGGGGACGGGTCCCTCCGAGCCTTCCACAGCACGCGACTGCTGGACGAGGAAGCAGAGGCCATCCGACGGCACGGGCTGCTCCCGCTCTCCGAGGAACTTGTCACCTCCCGAATCCGCAACGCTTATATCTCCGGTCATCTGACCGCAGGCGAGCGCGACGTCCTCCTGTCTGGCAGTGTCTTCGCCTTGGGCAATCTGACCGGACGGCCCGGACAGGTGTGCGCGGTCATAGGGCGAGCCATCTTTGATGACGATCCCGGTGCCGTCGAGCCCTTGCTTGATGTGTGGGGTGGCGAGGCCATCTACTGGGTGCACGACCACACCGCTGTGGCCGACCGTCTGCGTACTCTCGGGAGACCCTCCATTGTTGTGACCAACCTTCGGCCCGCAGCGCAGTCCCGCCCACCACTGTTCTTCCCGCCGATCGCGAACCTCTTCGTTGGTCGCCTCCTGCAGCTGCCCGAAACCCATGGCGATGTCCACTGCTACGGCCCCGTCAGCCCGGCAGACATCGTAGATATCTGGCAACCAGGACACCCCGACTACGACTGCCACGATCTGTCAGGCGTTTGAGATACAGCTTCAGATCCGCGTTGAGGAGGCTGAGACTGCACTCTGTTACTTCTGGACTTACCGCTGGCTGATTCTCAGCCCGGAGTGCCACGGTTGGCTGCGGTCTTGATAACGGGCACCACCTGGTAACGACCTTCGGCACCAGCCAGCGCACGCCGCAGGCCGTGGTCGTCCGAATTGGCACCAAGGTTGCGCCGCTGAGAACGACAGGTGCCGCCCAGTCTCTTCGATGCCAGGTCTGAAATCGGTGGTGTTCAACCTGAGCATCGGGGCTCAGGCCAAGATCATTATCTGGTGCCGAAGCCGCTACCATCTGGTGCTCAAATTCACGGCCGTAGCAAGCGCCCGCTCCACCGACGGACAACGCAGGTACGATGCCATATCAATACGCATGTCCACCCGCCCGCGTAGCGTCAGGACGTATGCCCGAGCGCAGGCCCGCCCCTGTCTGCTGATCCAGCCATTGGCCAACACGTCATCGAGCACCCGATTGGCCGTCCGAGACGACACGCCAAAGCTCACCTTGACGTGACGCTGATTACGCGGCAGGCCATCGCTGAGCAAGCCAAGCATTGTCGCTATCCGAGCAGCATCTCGCCATTAATATTGATTATCATACCATTTTGACATGATAATCACTTAATTTGGCGCGATTAACCATGCCTCAAACACTGCAACAGCCCACTCTCCCCTTTACTCAATCCCAGGCCGTCCGTGCTTGTCGGCGACTTGCCGATACCAGCGCCCGTGATGGTCAAGGTGACCGATCACCGCCACGTGCTCCTATAAGTTAACTGATCATGCTACGGCTCCGACGGATCGCTAGGGCCGATCAAAGTCGCTGGCAACGATGCACTTCAGTTCGCGAGTGGGTGGCACCGATGCCACCATTATGGCTACTTCAGTATATAGGTGCTCAGCAGAGACAATGAGCTAGCCTGAACGGCCGGGGCACACTCTAGGACGGCATTGTCATCGGGATCCTCCTTTATGGCCCTGACTCGTTCACATTTCGACTCCAGAATAACTTCATTTGACCAGCACCGACCATACCAGTCCTCGTCACCTTTTATCTCATTCCTTCGCGTCAAAACGAAAGGCGTATTCGTCGGCCGAGCGCCTTTCCCACTCCGCCGCGAAGTTCCGGATTAGCTCAGGGATCAGATCACTCGTCATCTGATCAAAGGTCAAAGCGCAGAACCTATGACTACCCTCCGTCGTGCGAGGTAGGTGCTTGAAAGAAGCGCCCCGGGGAATGGCGCGGTATAGAGCACCTCTATACGCAACTTCTTCTTCAGGCATGAGATGGCTGTATCGAAAGAAGGGCTTGTCTTGAACTCTGGCCTCGACATTGGCAAGGTCTAGCTTGGCTCTGATATACCCCACCGGATCCTTGGTCTGACCGCCGCCCATGAAGCCGCCGGGAAATATCCACATGTTGCGATGCGGATCCTCGGTCTGCCTAGAGAGAAGATAGAGACGCGTTCCAGACGGCGCAGCTTCGAAAATACTCACATCAGTCACCACAACGAAAGCGCCACTTTGCATGAAAAACAAGGTAATGAGGCCAGAGTAAAACATTGCATTGACGACGATGACGGCCGCAGCACTGGCAGGCAAAATAAGAAGGAACTCACTGACCGGCATCTCATTAAGGAGACGCAGAACAACGCACGCCACAACAGCCAGAGCGGTTATGACACGGGTCCACATCGCGAAGCCACGCATTCCAGACCTGAGGCGCGCGAAGAGTGTGCTGTCAAAATTGGCGTCTACATCGCCGTCCGAATGTCTAAATTTCCTCGATCTGGCAACCCGGAAATATGGTCGAAGCCGGAACTCCAGTACACCTATTACTATGACAACGAGAACGAATGACCAACAAGCAAATTCAAGGACTCCGGTTCCGGCACTGATGGGCATGTCGAGCCACATTGGTGTCAGCGCGCCAACTCGCATGAAGGAAACGACACCATCGCCAATAAGCGCGGAAGAGCTTACACCCAATACCAGTAGAGCGAAGAGATACTTACAGCCGTAGAAGCGCGTTCCAACATTGTTCGAAGCCGAATACGGAACATGCATCTCCCGCGAGAAGTGCGTCAACTGCTCGACGCACAGCACAAAGAAGATCATCGTCAGGCCGCCAGAGGTCAGCGCAAGGATCGCCAGCGTCGAGAACTGACCTCCCAACCCCGCAGCTACATGGTCGACACCCAGCAGTGCCCGCGGACCGCCAAGGTGGCGATCGAATGCGAGCGTCATTGCCCGCGCAGTCACGTCGTCATACATCGACGCCCCAGACAGATTGTCCTAGCTACTCAGCCTGTTGGCCGGATAACGAGCCGGATCAGGCCTGCTCGACCCTCCTTAGCCGGGCTTCGAACTTCTCGAGGCCTATCTGGCCCCCAGATTCCACCACAAGCGTTCGAAGTTTCGCAAGTGCCCGTCCACTGGCAATGCACTCCCTAGCCATGCTAACGCCCATCTTCGGAGTGTCAGCACTTCCGCACACATAGAGGGCAGCCCCGGCATTAGCGGCGACTAGATCCAGTCGCGGTTCAGTCGCTCGCCCCATCAAGACCTGCAGGAAAACGTCAGTGCTCGCCTCCCGGCTAGGAACCGCCACCTCCTCAGGAACCGCCCGGCGAAGTCCAAGATCGGCTGGCGACAATTGGTACTCAGATATGTCACCGCCACTCAGTTCGCAGACATGGGTCGGGCCAAGCGTCGACACTTCGTCTAGACCGGGTTCGCCGTATACCACCATGGCTCGCGAGTAGCCGAGGGAGCGGAAAATCTCAGCGATCGGCCGCAGTAGCGACGGCGTGTAGAGTCCGTACAGACGACGCTTTAGATTGACCGGACACGGGATGAGTGCGACAGGATGCATCGGCGTCGGGAATTGTAGCCCGAGTTCGCGGAGCTTGACGGTGGCTGCCAAGCGCGGCTCCATCCCTGGGTAAGACGTAGCGTAGTTCACCGGCGCGATGCCAACGGTATCCAGTAGCCGGGCGATTTCCTCCGCTCGTTCGGGCAATGTGACGCCAACATCCTGGAGGACGTCCGACGATCCGCTATAGCTTGTGAATGCGCGAAACGATTGCTTAACGACGTATTGGCCACAGGCCGCTACCACAAGTGCCGTCGCAGTCGAGACGTTGAACGTCTTGATCGAGTCGCCGCCACTCCCCGATACATCTATAAGTTGATCGGCCGGCACATCGGTTGGTACCGGCCGAGCAAAACGCTGGAGTCCCTTTACGAGGCCGAGGAGCTCGGCCGTGGTTGGGCCGCGCGCCATCAGACCAACCGCAAAGGCTAGGTAGTAGTAACCGTCAGAGTCCTCACGCGAGATTATTTCGAAGGTATCCGCAATCTCATCGGTGCTTAGACTTTGTCCCGAGGCAAGTCGGCTTATCAGTGGAGCGACTGTTTCAAGCATCTCAGCGCTCCAGACCAATTCGGGTCACCAGGAGCCCACTGCCCATGGACGACAGAACAGATCGGCATCGAGGCTGGCGGTCCATGAAGTGCAGATATTCTTCGGCACCAGAGCCAGCAGCGGAATGTATCCGACCTTGGCGGTCTCTGTGCTCAAGCATGTTATCGGCTACGACCACAGAACCGGGGCGTAGACAACGCCGGGCGTTCTGCACGGCCGTTATATAGTCGCCAGGCCAGATGTCAAGGAAGAGCAGATCAACGGGGTCGGACCGCTCACCTATCAGAGCGACGCCGTCGCCGGTGACGACATTTGCGTGGCAGAGAACCCCTCCGCGCTTAAGCCCGGCTTGGGCCAGCGCTGCCCTCTCAGGATATTTCTCGAAAGAGGTCAGCCTGCCACCAGTCTGCGTAACCGCGCCCGCCAGGTGAAGGGTCGAATAGCCATTCGACGCACCTATTTCTACTACGGCTTGCATACGTTCACTGACGATCAGATCCGCTAGCCACTGAGCAGCGTCGGCATGCAGATTTCGATACCGAGGTTGCGCCATACCTTGCGCGGCCGCCATACGTATCGCAACTTGAAGATCGCTGTCGAAGCTGACAGATGCAGGGCTGCTTTGCAGCATGATGTCGCTCAGATCGCTGCCTACGGAACTCATTATGACAGCGATCCCGAAAACACCAGTTGGTGTTCGATAATGCTAACTTTGATACAGCCGGCTCTTCCGATCGATGGGCTATAACCAATGATATGCATGTTTGCATCAGCTGGGTTGTCGACGATACGGACGGATTCCTGAGCGAGCGTGGCCCGAACATGAGCCTCGTACTCATGACTGAGAGCATCGGGAGTCAAGTAAACATGGAGATTGTCCGCGCCCAGTTCGCGAATCTTAGCCCGCAATGCCCGTTGATATTGCACACCCACGCTATTTCCCTTTCTGCCCTTTAAATTATACACCGGATACTTGGCTATGCTAGCTACTAACCCGTAGCGTCGAGTGGACTGATGCCAGTGCAAAGCGTAACCTCGTAACGGTGGATGGCACCGATGTGAGCATCAACCAATTGTGCGCTTGAGTCTCTGAGCTGGTTACCAAGATGCTCGCTTGCCTCGAGGTCATCTTCCGAGGCCCAGAGCGAGATCGTAAGGGAACCCCCGCTCATACGGTCCACCAAGAACAGCAGTCCAACACAGCCGTCATGTGCGAGGGCTTCAGGGACCACATGGTCTCGATCGAACCTGATGCCCAGGTCAACTGCAGTCGGCGGGCAAACCATTTCCGTGACTCGTGCGTATACGGGCATTGCTACCACCTCCCACTCCCTGCCGCCGTCGCTGACTAGGACTTCACCGAAAGCGACACCGTCTGCACATCTCACGATGCGAGCCTACGCGCTTGTGGACCGCATAGGACGGCGGTCATGGCCTCGCGTATGGACTGAACGATATATGTCGGTATACCTGGATATGTTCTTTATCTACCCCGGACCAATGAACTGATTGCGGCGAGATCAGTCCCGGTAGAACGCCTCGAGTCGATCTCATGCTGAGTCCTGCTCTTCTCAACAATCGGTTGGGATTTGTTCAGCAAACGCTAAGCATCAGCTAATCGCCTAACAGACCAAGCACGTGTGGCTTGCCGGGCGAGCCCCTCGAAACTGCCTAGCCATGCTCGGCGAGTTGGCCACTATCGGCTCGACCATCGCAACATCGTGACGGCGCTCGTTGCACTCGATGAACACACCGCAGCTGATGTCAAGGGGCCAGCGCGCGACCTGAGGACCATCGATCACCCTGCCTCTCGGAGGACAGGCGACGGTTTGAAGACTCCTGTCTGCTCCGCTCTGTTCCGCGAGATCCTGACCTATCGGGATGCCAAGACGGGCACGTCCTGCTCCGACTATTGAGCCACAGCAGGCATTCCCTCACCTGGCAGGCTGGCCGTCGACCGGGTCGGTGCCACGGGCCGCTCGGTGCGCGTGGATGCCCGGGAGCGATACCGGCAAGACAGGCTGCCCGGGGTGCGATGTTGCGTCGGTACGGGTGCATAGCCGCTCAACAAACCCACAGAATTTCTTCGAATGGAGCGACAACCATCTCGATGTCAACGACCCGGTCAACAATCCGGGCCGATTAGCGGGCTACCTATCGTCCAATGCTCGAACCGAGGTTCGGAAGTCCTTCGAAACCGCCGCCGAACGCGCTCGGAAGGCCATCGCTGCCGAAGGGTCTGGTAATCACGGCGAAGCGAAGCGCCTTTGGCGACTCATACTCGGTGACTCGTTTCCAAGCTAGGGAACATAGTCGACAAAACTTGTCTCAAGGTGATCAGCGACCGATAAACAAAGTATCTACTTCCTTCCGTGAGCCCGGCTCACTGAAATAGCCGTATTTCGGTGAGCCGGACTCACGGAAATATTGACCGCATAATCTTCACATCGTACTATATATACATATATGATTATTTCCCGTTACCTACGAATAGACGAGGAGTTGAAGCCAGGTAAAACACTGGTTCTATTCGGACCGCGGCGAGTCGGGAAGACAACGCTGCTCCTCGATTTCATCGACCGCACGACAGAGACAGTGGCCCTGTACCGCGGCGATGAACTCAGCGCCCAGGCCGCATTATCCGTGCCGGAGAGTGCTCGCCTCGTTCCGTATATCGGCTCAGCCTCGGTCCTGGCTATCGACGAGGCTCAGGCCGTACCCGGTATCGGGCAGACGCTCAAGATCATCAACGACACGATGCCGCAGTTGGCGGTCATCGTGACCGGCTCGTCGTCGTTCGAGTTGGCTGGCCAGATTGGTGAGCCGTTGACCGGGCGTAAGACCACGCGCTACCTATACCCCGTGGCCGTGAGCGAATTGCTGGCCGGTGACCCGATACCGCAACGCGCCTTCGAGCAGCAGCACCGCGGCAGCAGCCGTCGTAGCTCTCGGCCTCGGGCTCACAGCCGAGCGGCGTGCCACTCACCTTGAACGCAGGCAGTACGACGATGATCAGAGACGCCAGGCTATACATGTGGCGGCCTGGCTGCTGGTTGAGCGGGACGATGGTGATGGATTCAAGGAGGTTAGAGCCTACGATCCATCATTCGATACCCGCAACATGCGGGGTCTGCGTATATTCACCGTTATCCACAACGCTAGTGATGAACCTATATGGGACGTGGTCGTCAACGTCTCCATCTTTGTCGATAAGGACAAGCTACCAACGAACTCGGGATAGTTGAGTCAGAAGAGGAAGTCGTTTCGGTTGGACCTCACGAGACATTGAAGTTGCCCGTGACTGCTCTGACGGTTCCCTACAACCGTCTTCCACTAAAGCTAGAGTTCCGAGACAACGCTGGCAGAGATTGGTCTCGTGATGATCGCGGACGGCTTCACAGCGGTCGGACTTCCGAACCTGACTGGGCGTGGGTCGATGAGATAGCCAAACAGCAAGCTAAGACGATCGAACGGAAGAAGAGCGATTAGCCAGCCCGCACCACCCAGTGCTAGCCTCCTTGAGTGAACAGAGTCTTCATCCTCGGGGCCGCAGCCTAGCCGGTGCCGAAGACCAGCGTACCGACCACCTGGGACTCCCGTACTGACGCGAAGCACGCACTATCGAGCGAGCTTATATAATACGTGTCATCTATCAAGCCGACTCCGGGTCGTTTGGCGCATCGCGTCGCGTGTAAACTTGGAAATAGACGAAAGACCTTAATTCACTGTCGCAACTTTCCGAAGTCACTCCGCGCCTCCTCAACCAGCATCTCGATCGCCTGCTCAAGATCCTCTGCCCGGCGCAACAAGAAGGTTGCCTCCCCTATACCACGTGAGAACGCCTGACCAGGCCCACGACTACCGGCGGGAAAGTAGATTGCGTCGAGCACTTTGCCGAGTTGGTCAGGGCGATAACGACCGGCGTACTCGAAGAGAGCGATGACGGGCGTTAGTAGGCCAAGCCCATGGCATTGCCCCACTGACAAGGACTCGCCTCTGTCGGCGAGCACTCCTCGCATATCCTCTACAGATCTGACGTCGCGACTTTCGACTTCGTCGGTCGCGACTAGCCAGATGCTGGTTCCGGGCTCGTAGTTTATTTCAAGGTCGATTACCATTCAGAAACCCACCAAGCTCAGGTTGGAAGTCGAAACGAATGGACGCCCGTAAAGTTCGGACACCTCTATCTCCAGCCCTCCACCAGACTGATAAAATGCCGGATTAACCAAGCGCGGACCGAACGTGGCGAAAGGTTCCGAAGGCAGACTCGATACCGGGACGTCAATGTATCCGACAAGCGGGTTGGTGTCAGTTCCTGGGAGAGCCAACTGCTCGGCAGCGGCGCTAGGGGATGAGATGTTGTCCGACGTGAAATATCGCCCAACTTGAACTTCCTGGTCTCCACCGCCGATGGCCTTCTGAACTGCGTCAAACTCGTCTTGTCGGAGAAAGCGCCGCACTGTGGCAAGAGCATGCCCTGTGTCGAGAGTGTCTTCGGGGGCGGGGGCGGCCTCGATAGCTGGCCGCTGGGGCACCGCTTCAATGGCCAGTCGCTGGGGTGCCGCCTCGATAGCCAACCTTTGAGGCGCCGCACCAATCGCCAACTGACCGGCGTCGTCGGCTGTCAGATCAGCGGCGACGGCTTCGTCGTCCCCGAAGGCACCTGGTATCAGACCGGCGGCCAAGACTCCTGCTCCATAAAGCGATGTGTCGGGGTTGCCGATATCGATTCGCGAGGGGAGGAGCGATTGTGCGGGGTGACCGGATATGGCACTAGCGAGTTCGCTTGGAAAGGTGAAAGGGGCGATGGCGGCCTGGTAGTCGCCGTTGATAAGGCCGCCGAAGAAGTCGCCCCAGCCGCCCTGAGCGGGGAGGCTGGTGGTGCCGGTGGAGGTGCCGCAGTTGGGGTCGTCGTTGGCGCAGGCTTGGTAGGTGTTGACGGTCTGACCTGTCGGATCTTCGTTGGTGACCGGGTCGTTATAGGCGTAGTCGTACGGGTCGAGATCGGCCGGGGTACTTGGGTCCAAGAGCGGATCGGGTGCGATGAAGGCAGGGATGGCGGGGTCGTATTCGCGGGCGCCTAGGTTGACCAGGCTGGTGCTGGTGTCGGTGGTGCCGCCGACATAGCCGCGGCTGCCGGGGAAGCTGCCCGTGCCTGTAGTACCGAGGGGGACGCCGAAGGGGGTGTAGTACCGCTGGGCGATGTTCTGGCTGTTGGCGTCGATAACGGTGGTGGCAGTGCCGTTGGGATCCGCCAGCAGCCAGTCCACGCTTTGGCTGGGCGACTGCGAGTTAACGCCGGTGCGGGCGGCGATGATCTGCCCGTCGTCGGTGTAGTAGCGGGTGGCGGTGGCGAGCGTCCCGCCGCTGCTGGTGATTTCCTCGTCTGGCAGGTACAGGGTCGTCGTTGTTGTGCCGCTGCTCGGGGCGTCCTGGCGAATCAGGAGGTTGCCGGAGGCGTCGTAGCGGTAATTGGTCGCTATGGTGCCGCTGCCGTTCGGGGTGGTGCTAGCGGAAAGCTGCCCGGGAATCATCCCGTCGGCGCCCCAACTGTTGGACAGCGTAGTCGTCGAACTCGTGCCGATCTGCGCCAGCGTGCCGTCCGGATTCCAGCTCAGCGTCGGCTCGGACGGGGTGCCGCCGTTGACACTGATGCCTTCGCTGATCGGCGCATGCGGCTGGCTGTTGCCGTTGCCCGGGTAGCCCATAGTGGTAGCGGTTGTGGTGGCGGTTGATCCACTAACGGTAATCAGGGTGTTGTTGGTTATCAGGCCGGTCGTGCCGTTGGTGCTACTGTTCGCCGTGCCGGTGGTGTTGTAGGTCAACTGCTGTTCGTAAGGCGCCGGGCCGCCTAGGCCGGAGGCGCTGGGAACCTGGCTCGGGCAGTTGGAGCTGGCCTGTGACCAGGCAGCGGTCAGCCGACTGAGGTAGTCGTACTGATAGCACTGGTTGTCGCCGGTGACGGAGTCGGTGGCTGAGGTGATGTTTCCGGCGTCGTCATAGTTGTAGGTCAGGTCACTGTCTAGCGCCTCGCCTGTGGATTGCCGGTCGATCGTGGTCGATTGCAGTTGCAACGTCTGCTGGTTGTAGAAGTCGTCGGCCTGGGACCACAGGGCTGTCGCAGAGAGGCCGAGATCTAGTTCCTGAAGCTGGTTTGTGAAGGTGTAATACGTGGCTGTCGCGTAGTCGTCGATGGCGCTGGCAGTAACAGCTGGCAGGCCGTTCGGGTCATAGCCGTACACCACCGTCTCGGCGGGCAGGATGTTGCTGGTGCCGTTGCTGACGGCAGGAAAGCTCTGGGTCGCTACTGAGCCGTTGGGGTTGTAGGTAGCGTTGAAGACGTAGGTGCCTCCGAGACCGCCGGTCACTGCGCGGGACGGAATGCTGTAGGTCGTCTGGGTAGGCTGGTAAGACGGGTCGTAGCTGTTGATGGTCGTCTTGTAGACGGCGCCGCTTGTGCCGCCGTCGTAGGCCGCTGACGAGGCTAGCTGGCCGACGGCCGTGCCGCCGCCCGTGATGCTCGCAGTGTCGTAGGTCCAGGCGGCCAGTTCGTCGGAGCTAGTCTGGGAAGCACCATCGGTGGTGTTGTACTCGAAAGTCGGCCGCCCGGCATCGTCGTAGGTATACGAGACAGTGTTGCCGTTGCCGTCAGTACTTGAGGTGAGCTGGCTCAGACCGTTGTAGGTGCTGGTGGTCTGGCCAGTGTCCGGGTCAGTGGCGCTGATCTGCCGACCAAGCAGGTCGTAGCCGTAGGTCCACTGGTTGCCTCCGGCGTCCGTGATCGTTGCGAGCTGGCCGGCCGGATCGTAGGTGTACGCCGTGGCGTCGTATGCCCCGGATGGGCTCGATTTCGAGTGATACTGGTCGACCTCGGATGTCTGGCCGAGCGCGTTGGTCTTGGTCGCCGTGATCGTTCCGCCAGTCGGCGGTACCTCAACGACCTCGTCCGATCCCGGATACGTCCACGTTGTTCCCCATTGGGGGACGTTATCCGAGCGGAAGTCCTGTTGAGCGATCCGGTCAGCGCCGTCGTAGATAAACAGGGTCTCGTTCGGCACCACCGTCTCGTTCGGGGTACTTCCCGACTCCGAACCCGGAACAAACAGCGTCGATGACGGCAGGTAGTCGGGCTCGCTGTACGGACCGTTCTGGATGTTGACGTTGCCGCGGGAGTCGTAGGTGGTATCGGTGACCGACATGCCAGTCGGCTGGCTGTTAGGGGCATCACTGGTGGTTTGCGTCTGCCGGGCCCGCAGCAACGAGTCGTAGAACTGCACCGTGGTGAAGAAGTAGCCCTTCGCCGAGCTCACGAGCGCGGTCGTCGTGACGGAGGACGGCTCAGTATCAGAGACGTTGTAGGTGAAGCTGTAGCTGGGATCGTTGCTGGTCGGCTCGGCTGGCAGCCAGACGGACTTGAGCCGCCCGAGCTGGCCGTACTGGTAGGTGGTTGTTTCACCGGCAGCGTCGACGGTGCTCGTCGGCAACCCCCACGCGGCGGCGAGATTGGTCGTGGTGGTCGCGGTTGTCGTCGCGGTCAGCGGCCTAGTGACTGAGACTTGGGTGGTCGGCCGACCGGTGCCATACGACGAGGTGTAGCTGGTGGTCGTCGTATTGCCAACCGCGTCCTCGTCAGAAGTCACGCGGCCGTAAGAGTCATACGTCTCGCGGGACTGCTTCACCCAGTGGTCCGCCGTGCCGGGATCGCCTGCGGAGTAGACGTCAGTCTCGGTCACATTCCCGGCGGTCGGCGCCGCACCGAAGGCTTGCCCGTCATAGCGGTACTGCGTATCGGACACCAGGACAGCCTGCGATGAGCCGCATGCCTGGGTGGAGGTCGACACCTCATCGGGGTAGTCCAGCAGCCCCGCCGCTGAAGCCGGTGACGGATAGCTGTAGGTGGTGCAGAGTTCCTCGGATTTCGGCGTGCCCGCCAGCAGCACGTCGCCGACATCGTCCGTCTGCTTCAACAGCCCGGTCGTGCTGTCGAAGCTGTTGCTCACCTGGGTCTGGCGTACCGTTCCTGACGCCAAGGTGGTGTAGGTGTCACTTTCGGCGACGCCCGTCAGGTTCGAGGTCAACGTACCGCCCCATGGCTGCGGAGCCGACATGCCGGTTGCCGCTGACATCCATGGCCAGTTGATGACGTCCGAGACCTGGGCCTGCGTATTGAGGCCGTCGTACGTGATCTTCTCCAGCAGGAAGCCGTTCAGCGCATCGCTGTCAGAAACCGGATGAGGCTGGTCACTGGTATGCGTCGGCGTCACCGACGCAGAAGTGAATCCGCCTCCCGGCTGGATCGGATCGTGATCCATGCCGCGCAGAAAGGTGTAGTCCGTCTCCGACTGAGTATCGGTCGAGGCGCCCGAGATCACGTGGACGTACTGGTAGCCGCGCCACTGCCCGTAGGACTTGTCTTTAGTTGGCACCAGGTCGGTGTCGGTGTCGTAGTGCCAGGCCGCGCCGTCACCGGAGGAATCAGAACAGGCAGCGTCACTGCAGTAGACGTAGCTGGTGACCAGCGGCGGGCTGCCGCCTGTCATGTCATCGACCTTGACCTGGGCGACCGTGTATTTATAGAACCACGACGTGGTCACCGGTCCGGTCCCGCCGAAATCGCCGTCGCCCCACTTTTGCTGGAAGCATGGCCAGGTATTCGTCTGCGGATTGGGCGGGGTGCCAGGGTTCGCCGGATTACAGACGCCCGGGTTGTACGTGATATCAGTGTCGGAACCAGTCTCAGAGATGATGTCGCTCAGCCGGTAGCGGCTCATATCCGAGTAGACAGAGGTGTCGTAGCTCACCCGGTTCGGCAGCGGCGAGTCTCCCCAGTCGAACGTCACTGGCGGCAAGCTTGCCGAGCTGACCTCGCCGGAGTGCGTGATGGTCTTCAAGGTCAGGTCAGCGTCAACCGAGGCGTCGGGCCAGTCGTAGCCAAGTACCCACGAGTCAACAGTCTGGTACGGGTTCGATCCTTCGTAGACAGACGTCGTGACCGAGGCCAGCATCTGGGTGTCGAAGAAGGTGGGCGCGTCGTAATCACCGCTGGTGCCGCAACCGCTCGACGTACCGCAGTGCAGGTCCCATGGCACGTCGGGCCAGTCCTTGGAGCCAGGAGTTTCGCTGCCTGCGCAGTTGCTGATCGTTGTCTGATCGGTGTAGTCCGTGTTGTCATTGCCGTACAGGAGGCAGCGGTCGGCGTAACTGAAATGGACGTCGAATGGTTTGGGCGAATATACGTCGCCGCCGCTGTTGGGGCTGGTCGACGAGACGTCCTGCTGGCCGTACCAGATGTCGGTCAGCGTGCCGCCGGAGTCGTACTGCAGCCAGGTGTTGCCCTGGTTGGCAAGGGTGGAGCCGAAGGCGTAGTAGTTGACCTCGGGGTTATAAAAGTAGGACGTGGCGTTGCCGTTGGGGTCGACGACTAGGTCCAGATTCCAGCGCCACGGCATATTGTCACAGACCGACTGCGAGTAAGTATTGGGCTGGCTCGTGCTACTTGGCGTGTTGCAGGGAGTGCCCGGCGCTCAGGCCGACGACCGGCTCCGTCCAGACTGAGTTTGTGACAGCGTTGCCGGCCTGCCAGCCAGGCAATTGGTTCAGCCCGAACCAGTACTGCGTGCCGTCCGGGGTAATGATCTCCCAGTAGGTGTTGTTATGTGACCCGTTGTTGCCGCCGCTGAGGTAGTTGACCGTCGAGCCGTCGTCGCCGGCAAGGTGCCAGGAACCCGAGCCTGACGGGTCGTATATCATCTCGCCGGAATGGCCGTCCAGCGACAAATAGGCGTTGTACCCGTCCCAGCACTGGTCACCGGTCGCAGCGGTCTGGCCGGTGTTGTTCGGCCCGACTCCGGTGATCGTCCCAGCGATGATGTCGCCGCACGGCGCGTACTGCCGCTCGATGTAGCCGCCGCCGGACATCGAGAAGCCTTCCCCAAGCTGCCCCGGTTGGGAATTCGACTGCGACGTCTCCCCATCCGAGGCCGCCGAATCGTAGGTGATGGCAAGTGACGGGGCCTTGCCACCGATGGGCGGCGGCACCCGCAGCGGATATGACCAGGTGAAATCACCGTCTTGCAACCCGACATTCCACTGCGATGATGGCGTCAGGGGCGTCGCCTTGTAGTCGCCCGTGCCATCCGAGGATGTCGAATTGACTGCGTACGTGACCGGACGGCCCGCCGGCGAAGCCATGACCGTGGCGGTGATTGAGCGGGTATTCCAGTTGTTGACAGCCTGCACACGGGTCCGAGTGTGGCAGGCTGACACCATCGGTGTCGTCAGCGCACAGCCGGGCTCGCGGAACAGGGCTAGCCGTGCGCCGAGGCCGCCACCGGAAGTGCCCACGAAGCTGCCGTAGTCGATCCGGATTCGGACAGCCTTATCGGACGCAACAATTCGGCCAGGACGGATAACTGAGAAAGCCAGGGCGTCACCGCCGGCTGCCAGGCTCGCCCGATGACTGGCAACAGACACCGTGATGCGGTCCGCAGCTTCGTCGGCGCCATGGCCATAGGCAGCGGCCGGTGCAGCCACGCTGACCGGCAGGCTCCCCGCTTGAATCCAGACGCCAGCAGCATGGGGCCGTGCCCCTCGACGGTTACTCGGATGATCTGCCGCGAGGTTCACCGTGGCCGTTCCAGCTGCCGGCCACTGCGTTGGCTTCGGCCGGGCCACTGAACCCGAACCCGCGTCCGGCCGGTGTCCAGGCTGAACGAGGTGACCGGGGACACCCGGAGCTTCCGGTATCTTCCCGAAACCATGAGCAACTCGCAGTGCGGCAGCTGCAGCTGTACCCGGTGCCGGCAACGCCAGCGGGCTCGGGTTGGACGGCAACCCCGCCCGTGCAGTTGACGCAGGCATGACCCCCAGCAGCGTCAGTCCGGTCGCCGCCACGATCGCCAGCAGTCGCGCCGCATGCCGATTCATTACCTGCGCCCTGATTGTCATTACCTGTCCCGTCAGGAGATGCCAGCACAATCAATCCGGTCGATTGGAGACCGGCTACGGATACGTCGAATCAAGCGCGCTACAGCCGTCGCCCTGGCCACCGGAGTACAGCGCTGCCACATCCGAAGACGCCAGCGGACCGTAGAAAACGCATGCGTCGGACACGTCCCCACCCCACGCATTAGCGCCCTGGAAGCCAGCGCCCAGCCAGACCGGCCCGGTCGGCGGGGAAATCCAGGCCGAGACCCCGCCAATCTGGCCAGCCTGAGCGCCATCGACATACAGGGTCATAGACCCGACCTGAGCACCGACAACCTGATCCGGATTGAATACCGCCGTCAGCTGATGCCAGACGTTGACCTCGTGATTCAGCGGCAGAAGCCCGGACGAGACGGTCTGCAACGTCGCAGTCTGCGTGTCAGCGGCCAGCATCTGGTATTCCCAGGTACCCGCGTCCCCACTGCTATCCGGTTGCCAGCCCAGCCGGAAGACACTCCCGTTGTTCGCGTCCTCCGAAAACGCCGCGCAGTAACTCAGGCAGTCGTCCATGTTCACCCAGACCGAGACCGAATACCCTGTCTCGCTGGATACGACCGGACGTCCGGTATCAGCCTCACCACTCAGAGAGCAGGTGTAGCCGGGCGGATTCGCCAACGCCCCGCACTGATAGGAGGCCGATGGCTGCAGCGTCAGCGCCGCCCCGTTACCCGAGGCGTCAGCCGCACCGCCATTAAGCGGCCAGTAAGCCATGGTCGCAATGTTTGCCGTAGCTACGGTCGGCATGATCACGAAATTCGCTGATCCGGGCGGCTCGACGCGGCCGGAGTCGCTAACCGGCTGCACGTAGATGCCGGTGTGGTCAATCGTGAACGGCATCATGGTGATGATCGCCTTACCCTGCGAATCCGCCGCGACGTAGTTTCCCCCCGCCGAGCCGATGCCGTAGTCATAGCCGACCACATTGGAGTCAGTCGTATCGGTAAAGGTGTACTGGTCAGTCGTACCGATTGCCGGATGCAGCGGCCCGGACACATTGACAGTCCCCGATGGCACGGTGGTGTCAATAACGAAGTAGCACTCGTCTGACTTATCCCCAGCCAGAACCGCAGCCGTGTCATTGCCGATGCCGGTTTTCACCTGGTCGAGCGTCTGGCCATATGCCTGCCAGCCGTATTCATCTCCTGGCGTCCCGGTCCGCGAGGCGTAGAACCGGCCACCGACTGGACCACCGTCGGTACCAGCGGTCAGCGGCTGCGGGTTGTCCGTCGCAGTCACCGGGTCGTTCGGGTCACTGGAAGTCTGGGTAGTGACGTCGTCCCAGCGGAACTCGCCGTTCAGACGCGGAGGCGACAAGTTGTTGTGCGCGTCGTATTCGCGGTCGAGAGGGTCGTCGATCCAGGCCTGCCAGGTCGGATGGTTGTTATCGACGTAGTCAGGACTCGATCTGCTTCCGCAGTTCGTGTCGTACTGGCCGGTGGCAGCGTTGAACACATCTTCAGTGCCGTAGTCCGTTGGCGTGACCGGCGCATGCTCCCAGTAGAAGAGCAGCTCCACCGATGACGCGTCGAACCGCTTCCAGGAGTTGACGTGCCAGTTGGCCTCGTCATCATCGTCAGCCCGCAACTCAAAGGTCACCGTATTCGCCGAGTAATCAGCGGCTCCGGCGGCCGCCATGGCCGCGCCAGCTGGCAGGTTGACCTGCGAGGCCGGGCAGGTACTTTGTCCTGTCTTCGGCTCCCAGCCATTCGCCGTGGTCGCTGAGCCCAACGCCGTCAACTGCTGCGGCCGGTTCGCCCAGGTCATGCCCTCGGTTGCCGGATCGGTTTGCCACAAGTCCAGCTCAGATGGCGAGCACGACCACGACCACGTCTCCTGCAACTGCAACTGGGCATCGGTGTAGTCGGGCTGCGAATTTCGGTAGCCCGGCGGCAGCGGAAAGTTCAGGTACGACCGATAGATCCCGTACGTCGAGTCCGGCGTGGAATCAAGGCAATTGCCGTTATTGTTCGGACTGCAGTACACGCCCGCCCGAATTCCTCCTGCCGGATCGGTGTACTCCCAGGTACCGCCCGTGCCTCCGCTACCGCTCTGCCAGACATCAGACCACGTCGGCCCGTTGCCGCTCGATTGATCACTGGTCCATGTCGGATCAATGAAAACCGGATAAACAACGGACTGACCAGACAGCACTGACGACACAGGCGTGAGGTCAAGGCCGGTCGCCGACGCCGACACTGACATCACCGCCTGGTGATCCCCAGGCATCGGGCCATCCGCAGCATCCGGCAACCCCGTATCGGCCGCCTCGGGTGTGGCCTGGGCAGCCACTCCCGTCGGCACCGGAGCCGCCGAGTCCCACATCTGCGCCGGCGGCGCTGAGAACACCGTGTTACCCGATGAATCCACCGCCGTCAGCGAACCCGTGCTGTCCGCCGAAACCGACACGCCATTAGTCGAGATAGGCAGGTTGAGCGACATCAGATCCGGATTGGCGGCAGCCGCTGCCGACATCACCTCGATAATGTCGGACACGCCATCCGGCGTCGCCGTCACCAGGAGATTGACCCCCGGCAGCACATTCGCATAGGTCGCCGTGGCAGCCGACAGCGACGGCACCGGCAATGAGCCGAACGGCCAGGACACGGCCAGGCTCTCGTCATCCTGAGACAGGGTGAACAACGGCCCTGATCCACCGTCAGACAAGGTCAAGCCCGTCGTGATCGGCCCCGGAGCCACAACGCCATCCGGTCCTAGCGACAACGTCGTATCGACTGGCACCCATGAGCCGTCAGCTTCCTGCACGCGCTGAGGCTCCAGGGACTCGGCCGTCGTGAACCCATCGCCGGGTTCAGCAAATGTCTGTGACCAGTCAGTGCGATCCGGCAGGACCTCCACCGGCTGGCCAGACGAGTCGGCCAGCGCCGACGCGGACGCCGCATCCATCGCAGTCAACGGTCCAGACGTCACCGGTGTCGCTGTCGGAGGACTCGATGCCAGTGCGGCGTGAACGGACGGCGCAAGCGCGAGGGAGGAGCTGAGCAGACCAGCGACAACCACCATGGCGATGCGTCCTGAAGCCAGTGCCATAGACCGAATTCACTCCTACCAGGCATATAACGCGCATATCGGCTGTAAATCACGCAGAAGCCATGACAGTTCAGGAGTTTCACTCATCATGATGATTGTGTCAATACGGGCGGGCGACGGCAGAACGTGTCCGGAAAACTACCAACCGCTATATGGGCAGCTCACTGGTCGGCTATCCGCCGCACTCCGTCTCGTTCCTGGCAATTTTTCGATAATCCATGGAGAATCATCCGAACAGGAGCATTTCGACCACTCCTCAGTCGTACTCGGCAACCTCGCAAAAGCTCATCTGCGGCTCACCCCCATGGAGCACTTGGGGCAGGGTGTCCGCAAAGACTTTCTGGCTGGTCACGACGGGTTTCGGCCAGAGGGAAGGATGAGTTGGCGTTGGCTGATACGGATGACTCGGCAAGCCTGGCGGTATTAGCTGCCCTAGTCGACGTCGATCTGGAAGCGAGCCTTCGGAAGGGCACCTGGCTCCGCGCCGGCGGTCAACTCGCTAACGCGTTTCTGATCACTTCGGCGACCGAGAGCGAGAAGCGTCTCGCAAGCGCGCTCTGCAACAACAGCAAGAAGGCCGAAGTCGAGGCGATCGCGTTGCTGCTGCGGCTGGCAGCCGAGTCGCCGCTGGCCAAACCGCTATATTCCGCTCTCAGGGCGGAGTTCCTGGATGGTCCGCCGCAGGACACCGGCGCTATCTTTGCGGCGGTCTACTGGCAGCTTGGAGTGCCTGGCCTCATCGATGACGTCAAGGAGCAGGCCGCCGAGATCCTTGCCGTACTCGGGCGTTGAGGCGGTGAGGCTCAGTCGCATGGACCAGAGTTCTCGTCGACGAAGACTCCGGTTGGGCACGAAAATCCAGGTTATCTGGATCAGCGCAGATCACAATATTGTCAGCCTCCGGATCGGAGACCGCGTTTTCCGGGGCCATCACGTCTGCTCACCTGGTCTTGGCGGCTGCCTCATATTGCTCAACAATGCGCGCTGGGACACGCCCGCGCTCGTTGATATCAATACCGTGTTCGCGAGCCCAGGCCCGAATCTCGGTCGTCCGTTCGCGATCGCTGGAGCTGCGCGTGCCCGAACGGCTCTTGCCCCGACTGGCTCGACGGGCATGCTCGACAAACGGGTTGAGCTGCTCACGGAAGGTATGCGCGTGCTGCTCACTGAGGTCGATCTCATACTCGACACCCGCCAGACCGAAGCGGACCGTCTCCGCCGCCGGGCTGCCGTCGATGTCGTCTTCGAGGGATGTCGTTATCTTCTGCGCCATTCTGGCCTCCAGACGTCGCGATTGACCGAATCAAAAGTACTCGACCTTCGTCGCTGGCCGTAACCGCCACGCCCCAGTTACCGACGCCACTGATTGTCGGCGCTCACGTTATTGAGCAGGGGTGTTGCTCACGTAATTGACCAGGACCGGGTCTTGATCTTGTTTACCTGGCGGTCTCCTTTTCTGTCGTGGTGACACGCTGGCCTGGGCGTTTTCTTGGCCTGTAGCTGGGTCCGTTCATGAAGATCTGGTGGCTGTTGTTGATGAGGCGGTCGAGGAGGGACTCGGCGACGACGGGGTTGGGGAACAGCGGGTACCAGTCGGCGGGTGCCCTGTTCGAGGTGAGTGCCAGTGATCTGCCGGTTCTTTCGGTGATGAGTTCGTAGAGGTCGTCGGCCTGGGCTGGGGTGAGCTCGCGCATGGCGAAGTCGTCGAGGATGAGCAGCGCCGGGCGGGCGAGCTCGGCGAGGCGCTTGTTCCAGGTGCGGTCGGCGTGGCCGCCGGCCAGGTGGGCCAGGGCGCGGCTGGTCTTGAGGAACCGGACGTCGGCGCCGTGGCGGACGGCGAGGTGGCCCAGGGCCTGCGCGACGTGGCTTTTGCCGACGCCGACAGGCCCGTAGAGGATCACTGACTCGCCGGCGTGGAGCCAGCGAAGGGCGGCGAGGTCGCGGATCTGGGCGGCGGGCAGTTTCGGTGAGGCGGTGAAGTCGAAACCCTCGAGGGTGACCTGCTCGTCGAACCGGGCGCTGCGGAGGCGGCGGGTGATGGCGGTGCTGGCGCGGCGGGTGATCTCGTCTTCGCACAGGACCTGGAGGAACTCGATGTGGCCGAGTTCCCCGGTTCGGGCCTGGGCGAGGCGGGCCTCGATGGTGTCGAGCATTCCGGACAGCTTCAGGGTTCGCAGTGACTTGTCCAGTGCGGTGGCCTCGATCGCGGTGACCAGGTCCGGGCCGGGTGGCGTGGCCGGGGTGAGCGGGGTCATGATGCCCGGCCCTCGCGGATCGGGATGACGTTGCCTGCGGCGAACGGCTCCGGGGCGAAGAGGGCGTCGGGGCCGTGCAGGAACGCGGCCGCGCCGCCGTCCCCGGCCGGCCTGGTGACCGGGGACGCTTCGGTTCCGGCGGCGAGGATGCCCTTGACCGTGCGGTACGACGGGTCACCAGCGGCGATTGCCGTGGCGCAGGCGGCTTCGAGCCGGCCGGGCTGGTGCTTGTCCGCCAGGTGCAGCACGCCCTGAGCGGCCCGCAGCCGGTAAAGGGCGTTGCCGTCCAGCAGCGCCGCGATCAGCTCGGCGCAGGCCGGCCCGGTTTCCGCGGCTTTCCGGCGGCACCAGGCCGGGGTGCGCATATGGAACGCGATCTTCTCCGGCGGGTAATCGCCCAGGTCGGTCTGCTTCCCGGCCGGCTTGCGGACATGGGTCTTGACCAGCTCCCCGCGGTCGAACAGCTGCACCATCGAGGCGGTCGAGCGGGCGTCCAGGGTCACCCCGATCAGCTTCCACGGCACCGAATACAGAGTCTTGCCGACCTTGACGTGGATGTCCGGCCCGACCTTGCACCGCGACCAGTCCGCCAGCACGAACGGGCAGGCGGCAGCGGTGCCAGGGCTTCCTTCTCCACCGCCGCGAACACCGCCGCCGGAGCGGCCCCGTCCAGCGGCAGGCATGCCCGCTGTCCCGCTACCCCGGCCGACCACCGGACCGCCTCGGCCTGCATCTGCTCCAGCGACGCCCATTCCCGGCCGCGCCAGAACGAGTCCCGGATATACGGCATCGGCCGCTCGACCTGCGCCTTGTCGCGTGGCTTGCGGGACCGGGCCGGGTCGACCAGGCACCCGTAATGCGAGGCCAGCTCAGCATAGGACCGGTTGATCTTCGGGTCATAAAGGCCCGGGCGGTCTACTCCTGTCTTCAGGTTGTCCGGCACCAGCCGGGCCGGCACCCCGCCGAAGAACGAGAAACGCCGCGACATGGCACTCGGTCCACGCCCGCTGGTCCATCACGATGACCGGCCGGACGAACAGGTGCCGCGAACAGCACAGCACCATCGCGAACGCGTTCACCACATGACGCCGCCCCGACCGCGGATCGGTCCACCGCCCCAGCTGACCGTAATCAACCTGCGCTTCCTGCCCCGCCTCGGCCGGGGCCAGCCTCAGCACCGTCACCTGGCCCCGGCGCGCCTCTTCCGGCAGGTTCGCGGCCACGTACCGGCGGAACGACGCCACCGACGCCGCCAGCCCCCGCTCATCACGCAGCCGCTGATGAATCGTGGCCATCGTCACCCCCGCCGCCAGCTGCTGAGCGATGTAATCCCGGTGCACCCCGATCGCCGGCCACGTCACCTGCCGCAACCGGGCATCCGCCACCTCCGGGAACCACTCCCGCGCCAGCTCAGCCCACCGCTCCTGGCTGACGGCCGGCCCGCCCGGCATCATCCCCGCCGCCTCCGCCGCCGCCACGTACTTGCGGACAGTGTTCCGCGACAGCCCCAGACTCCCCGCCAGCTCGTTCTTCGACCGCCCCGCATGCCAATGCGACAGAATCTCGCAGATATCCACCACGTCGAACGACCTCCTCGCCATCGGCCCCCGCCCCCTTCGACGGAGGGCAATAATCCTGACTTCCCGATGACCAGGTCCACCCCGACACGCACGCCATGACCATGGTCAATAACGTGATCGCGGTGCTCAATTACGTGATCGCAGCACGCCCCTCACTGCGCAATTTCATGATCGCTGACACTGATAACCCAGTCGGCACAATGAGCCGTGAACAAAGTGCTCCGTCTGCTCTCCTGCGTATTACTCGGCCAGGAAGTCGTTGTATTCGGCCTCGATGATCGTCCACCGCTCTCGCAGTTCGTCATCCGAGTCGGTCTCCCACACATGTCGGAACCCTTGCTGGTCCTGAGATAAGACCAGTCCGCCAGGCTGTCCTTCGTGCCGGACCAAGCCGAACCAGCCGAGCTCATCGACGTCACCGATCACTTCGGCCGGCTGCTCACCGAACAGGCTGTCCAGTTCAGTGATCGCCTGATTTCGTCTCACGACCTCCACCTCAGCCTGGTCCTGCTCGGCTATCCGCCGACTCCAATCGGCCACCGGCCCAGTTCCGGGTCGCAGCGAGCAGTAGCCGTTCAACCAACGGACCCACCGCTGCGCCTGCTCGGGCAACTGACGGCCTGCGCCGCGTAGTTCGTGATAGACCAGCGACTCGTCGATGGCGCCGGTCGAGGCCAGGCTGTACAGCGCCGAGGCCTGGCCGCCGTGTAACTGCGCGGCGATGTAGGACGCCGTGCGGTTATCGATGCTGCGCCCTTCGCGCAGCGCTGCAGCGATGCCGCGTTCAATGACCCACTCATCCCACGACTCGCCTTCAGGCGGGATCGGGCTCAGGTAACCGAAGTCAAAACTGGTGCTAGCCGGAGCCGGTAGCGGCTCAAGCTCGCCGTAGAGTGCTCGATACCGTTGCTCACCGCCCTCAGATCTGCTCAGACGCTGTTCCATGCTCCGTCCCTCCTTCCGCGCCGTAGCCCGTGATTATGACGGCCGATCCCGCGCCCCAGCCGACGACCGGCTCCTTATGTCGGCGCCGCAGGCAGTACCCGTCCAAGGCCGCAACCCAGGTATCCGCCAGATCAGGCAAGACCTCATACGCGATTTCGAGATCCGTCCCGATCTCCGTGCTGACTTCACCGCTCTGCGCCAACTGCTCCAGCGGCCCGCTGCCCGGCGTAATCGCCCGAGCGATCAGACAGGCCGTCTCGTGATCGATCGTCGTGCCGTCACGCAGTGCCTCAGCGATGCCTTCGCTGATCCGCCGCGCCTCTGGTGATTCCGCTATCTCCGGTCTTCGCCCGGACTCCGGGTCGGGATTGCTGCTTGGTGGTTGTTCCATACATTTCGTGCTCCGTTTAGTGATTACTGTCGCTCTTCCTCCGACTCATCCGACCGGTTCCTTTCGGCTGCCCTTTCGCGCTCGCAGCGCGCGTCCGAGTACGGACCGCAATGCTTGGCGAGCAGAGCCGCTACCATCCGGCAAGTCCCGAGGCCCGCGCGACTGCCCGAGCCGCCAGTGAAACTCCGCGATCTCGTTGACGGCTGCATAGAGCGCACCGCGACTGCGGTAGCGACTGACCGCTACGTCGCCTTCGGTGTAGGTAGCAACGGCGAACTGTTCACGCTTCTCGTCTATGAACAGCGCCACCGCGATCAGCCAGGCACCAGGTTCCAGCCGTCCCGCCCCCAAATCGGCTCGACGTGCCAGCCAGGGCTCAACTTGTCTATCCACTCGTAACCCGAATCACCGTCAAGGCGACGCCCTGGATGTGGAATGTCGCCAAGCCCTGGTAGCGGGGCTAAGCGCTCCTCCACATCGGCAAATCGATCGGAACGGCTTGGGCCGTCGGAAGTTGCACTATCTTCGGCCTGAGTTGCGGCGCGCTCATCGCAAGCGGCCGTCCAACGCTCCGCCAGCTCGATGTCGGAATCTGTCTCCCAGATGTGCCGGGAACCGTGTGCATCTCGGGAGAAGGCCGGTCCGCCCGAGCGCCCCATATGGCGGACCAAGCCCACCCAGCCGCGTTCATCGGCAGTGCCTAACTCCCCGCTCGCGGGCTCGGCGAACAGCTCATCAAGATGGGCGATGACCTGGTTACGGCGTAGCGCTTCCAGATCAGCGCGGTCCGCGACCGGCACCGGCTCGTTCCAATTGGCTACCGGAGCTTTGTCTGCGCGGGCTGAGCAGTAGAAGCCCAGCCAGTTGATCCAGTTGCGGACCTGCGCGGGGTGGCTATCAAAGTCGCGAGTCAGCTCGTCATGAAGCTCCGGTCGGACTTCGCCGGTCGAGGCTAGGCGCTGCAGGGCGGCGGCGTCGCCGCCCGCCAACTGACCGGCGATGCGCCGGGCCGTCCGATCATCAATGTTCCGATACTCCCGCTCGGCAGCAGCAATTCCCCGCGCGATGACCCACACGTCCCACCAGCCGTCTTCCGGCTCTGCCGCATCGAGGTGTCCAAACTCGATGCTAGTTTGCTCCGGCAAGGGAAACTCCTGCTCGGGACCTTGCCGGCGACCGCCATCTAAATGTTCCATCGAACTATCCTCCTTCCGATTTCCCGTAATTTAGCTTTGGATTGCAATCACATCCGCACTGCATTCATGCACGTGACGCCCCGCTTGAGAGGGGCCTTGACCTGCCGAAGGTGACGGCTCATAGTGCCAAGCACTATGACTGAAGATCAACTGCGCACTATTCTCAACCAAGAGCTGGCGAAACTCTCCGGTCAGATGTTCCAGCATTTTGACGAACGTCTTAACGGCCTGCAAGACGAGTTGAAGAGTGATATAAATCACGTCCAGAACAGCGTCGACGGCATCGCCAAACGCCTCGATACCGATGAAGCCGAACGGGCAGCCATGACACATCAACTCGACCGCCACGAACGCTGGCATCACCTAACGGCCGACAAGGTTGGCCTCAAGCTCGACTACCAAGACGCGTGAACTGCTAGATATCGAAATATTAGCCATAAATAATGCACCTCCTCTATTGCTTTGCTCCGCATGAAATTCGCTTGACCATATGCACCGACACGCGCATACTCGCTTGCATATGAACGACGATCAATTAACCGAACTCAAGAAATACTTGGACGCTCGCTTCGATAAGCAGGATACCAAGATTGAACAGAAACTGACCGAGCAGGCCGCCAGCCTGGACGCCAGATTCGCCGAGCTAGCGGAGAGCATCGATACCCGATTCGCCGAGCAAGCTGCCAGCCTGGACGCCAGATTCGCCGAGCAAGCTGCCAGCATCGATACCCGATTCGCCGAGCAGGCCGCCAGCCTTGATGGCCGATTCGCCGAGCAAGCTGCCAGCATCGAACGCCAGCTACGAGACTTCAAGTCAGGTGAAGACGACAAGTACATGAAGCTCTTCCATTATCTCCGCGAAGAACTAGCGACTGTCCACGCCGAGATCCAAGCCGTAAACCGAAACGTTGACTCCATTCGCGCGCTCGTCGATGTCGTGGCCAAGGAGCATGAAGATGAGCACGCCGAGCGCATGGCCATGATCCGTCAACTCGACCGCCACGAACGCTGGCATCACCTAACGGCCGACAAGGTTGGTCTCAAGCTCGACTATCAAGACGCGTGAGCCGCTTTTTAGGCGGCCAGCGCATCAGATTCCGCTAGCGCTAGACCGACCAGCTGTCTCAATGCAACAGACGTCTGTTGTGGTACCACCCCGTTGCCGAGTATCCGATGCTGCGCCGTGTAGGGCAGGCCCAGATCGGTCACGAACCCGGCCGGTAAGCCCATCATCCATTCGCTGAAGGCGGCCGCCAGCCGCGTCTGTCCCTTGGTGCCGCGCTCGGTCGGCCGGGGTGCCGGTCGCCCAATGATCGCTTGCCACCGACGGATGGCGGGTTCGTAGATCCCCCAGGCGGTCTCGTCTCGGTCACCGTCGTCATCTGCGTTACCGCTCCGGCCAGCATCGGGGTGCCATGGATGCTGCGCTGACTCGGCGACGTGCCGTGACCAGCCAACGGTGTCGGCAACAGCGGACCAACCGGGAACAGGGTCAACACCAGGTCGCTTAAGTCCACCTGATGACCGCCGGCCCGACGCTTCTCGACCGGCTGACCGCCACCTCCATCGCTGGCCACCGGCGTCGGCAGCAACGAGCAACTCTGCGGCTTCGGGTCGACAGGCAAGCAGGAAGACCCGCTCGCGTCGGTGCGGCGCGCCGATATCACCAGCTCGTACGCTCGTCCAGACCGCGTCATACCGCAGCGTGGCCAGGTCGCCGAGTACCCGATCGAGCCCCCGCCGCCTGAGTGCGGCCACGTTTTCCACAATGACGATCTTTGGTGCCAGCAGGCGAAGGCCTGCCACGATATTGATCCATATGCCACTACGACTCCCCCGTTTAATGCCGCGCCGCGACCGGCGTAACTGATGTCCTGGCACGGAAACCCTGCGCAAACGACGTCCACCGGTGCAACGCGCGACCAGTCGATAGCGGCAATATCTCCAAGGTTCTGAACGCCTGGGTATCGAGCACTCAGCAGCTCACCGACATGCCGATCGTTGTCCGCGCACCAGCACAGCTCGCCGCCGAACGCTGTCCGCGTGGCCATATCGAGGCCGCCATAGCCGGTGCAGAGTGAGCCGATACGAACACTCACAACTTGCGCTCTCCGTTAACCGGATCGGCCGCGCTTTCGGCCAAGATCCGGCGCCGCCATTCATGCGCGTAGCCACGGCAGTTCGCCTCCGACGCCACCTGGCGCTGCCCAGGCCTTCGATGTTGACAACCTCGTATATGACGGCCGCGCAGACTCCAGGCCATGCTGTCGGCGCTCGCCAGGTATCGGCCGTAGCGGCGCAGCCCTTCCGTTTTGACGCCGAAGCCATGCAGGCGCAGTCCGAACTCCGCCAGCCGGGTCACTATGACCGCGATCTCGACGCTCGATTGGCGACGACAGATCGACCCGAGCCCGACCAAGCGCTCTTTCGCCAAGTCGATCCCAGCCGCCGCGTACATCGCCACGCAAACCAGGTAGTCGTCAAGCGACCAGCCCTGGAGGACCGGGATAATCGGCAGATCCGGAGCCAGCGCTCGCAGTTCAACTAAGTTGGCCACCGTCCGTCGCTGGTGCTCCCGAACGGATAGTCCCGTCCGGGACACTATGACCGGCTCGCACATCCAATCCTGGGGTGCAGCCCAAGCCAAGCATGTGATCTCGTCGCGATAGCGCCGTACCGCAGTGACGTAGGCCTGGGGTGTGAGCGTCCAGCAGCCAAACATGCTCAGTTCGCTGAACGCCCCCGAATCGAGCGCCCAGCGACAGCGCGCCGCCGGCAACCGCAGATAGCGGCTCAGGCGCCGGTGTGAAACAAACAGCGGCACGCGGCTGCGGGCCAACCACGCGGGCTCGTGGGTGCCGAGATAGAAGACAAAGGTCGACATACACATGTCCGCCTACGCCTCCGGGATCACCCGGACGTCTTTCACGCTGGTCCAGCGATGACCCAACTCCAGAACATGGGAGTAGGCAGCCACCCAGTTATTGAAACGCTGGTCGTTGCCGTGCCAGCCATCTTCGCCATGGACCTGTACCTCGGTCCGGAAGCGCGTGGCCGAGAACAGCAGGTGCGCGAGATCCTCGGGCACGTTGGTGTCGTAGCCGTTGTCGTCGCCAGGCCCGACCAAGAGCGCATCACCGGCGACGAAATCCTCATAGCGGAACGCTGGGTTGTGCATCCAGAGCAGCAAGGTGGCTCGCCGGTTCATCGGCAGGTGCAGCAGCTTGCCCTCTTCGTTGACATACATGCTGGCTGGCGGGTCGGTTAATTCGACGTGCTCGATCGGGCCACCAGTGATGGCTTGGTAATTGGGCAAGTCCGAAGTATCGATCTGGCCCTGCTGCAGCGCGACCTCGTTGTCGGCCGGAATAATGATGCTGTTGATCTTGAGGCGTTCACCTTCCTCGGGTGTGTCTGCTCCGTGGTCTTCTGGGCTTCCTTCCATAGATCGTGATTCCTGTTTAGCTTGTTCATCAACAGTGCTGGCTCAGTTCGGTGGAGCACGGTCGTCGCTCGGCCGCGTGCCTTGATCGTGGCAATTGGTTGAATGCCGTTCGAGGCGCATTCGGATCAGCGGCAGATAGCTCGCCTCACGCTCAATACCGATGCAGGGGAAGCCTTCCAGGCGAGCGGCTTCGGCGGTCGTGCCTGAACCGAGGAAGGGATCGAGCACCAATCCACCTGGTGGCGTTACCAGCCGGACCAGCCATCGCATCAGGTCGAGCGGCTTGACCGTCGGATGACCGAACCCGTCGATACGGGGCCGCTCACGTCTGGCGGCCTTGGCCTGCCAACGGAAGGCTGGGAAGAATCGCGAAGCTCCACCCGTGTCGCTACCGCGATACGGCTGACAATGGCGATCACCGGCGAAACGCCCGTAGCAGTCTCGGGACAAATCACTGCGGCGTCGCACGGGGTTCGCCCCGCTGCGCAACCGACCGCTCTGCCCGTCAAGACCCGCGACCGGGCAGCTCGACAAACAACGCGCCGTGCAACCGTAAGCGTGCGCGAGTACGATATTGGCTGGCCACCGGCCCCGTGGGTTGCTGCCAGTTGGATCGGCAGCGCAGTCTCCGCCGACCGCCACCCGGCCAGCGTCGATATGCAGGCCACCGGTCCCATGCCGCAGTACGTTCTCTCTGACCGTCGCCGCCAATGGTTTGCGTGCAACGATGATTGGTTCAAACGCCGGCTTCAGCCCAGTCCCCCAACCGTGCCACTGCTTGGCCAGGGCCGTCGCGGGTGACGACATCGTCGGCTCGAACCAGCGACCGTCGTCTCTCGTCCATGTTCCCGTACGGATCACATTCGCGCCGGTAGGCATACGCCGTACGGGTCTGTGCTGCCAGATGACGCTGCGCTCGGCGCCAGCTGCGCGATCGATCGCCTTGCCGATATCCACGGACTTCGGAAAGCCCTGCCCGTATAACCAGGCAATGTTGTCGCGGACTTCGAAGCCAGCGTCCTCAATAGCAGCGGCAAGTCGGTGCCAGGTTCGGGCACCGCCGAAGGCAATCATGTGGCCGCCCGGCTTCAACAGCCGCCAACACTGGCGAGCCCAGCGCTGACACCAAAGCTGATAACTGAGGTTGCCGACGGGTTGTCGCTCACCCCACTGCGGCTCTACGCACTGACAGCGCCGTGCGCCTCGCCGCCAACCACCGCAACCAGCGCACTTCACGTGCCGCGAACCGCCAGAACTCGGCAAGCAGGGATCCTCGCGGCCCACGAACCCGGTCTTCGACAACTTCCACGGCGTATCCCAGTCCCGCCCCATGAAGGCCAGGCCGTATGGCGGGTCGGTTACAACGGCCGCCACCGACTCAGCTTTCAGCATGGGCAGCAACTCAAGACAATCCCGTTTATAGACGGTCACACTCTCGTCGGCGTAGACCGGAGCAAGCTGTCCGGCATCACCTGTGGCTTCTTCCTCATGGGCTGTCATTCGGCCCCACTTCCGGTCTTGCCGAAGCCGCCGATGAAACCGTCCTCCCGAATGGTCAGAGTCTCCTCGACCGTCAGTACGTCCGCCGACAATCTCTCCACCCCCTCGACGTGAGCCCGATAGAGGCGGTGCGTGCCGTCGACGAGCAGGGGGAACTCGTCACCGGCTTGGTTACGCAAGGTCGCCACAAGCACTGGCGCCCTCAAGTCGGTTGTGAGCGCATAGTCGGTGTCAAGATCGCGGTTGCCGAACAACGGGACCGAGCCCGATGTGCGCTCAGCGAGACCGTAGAAGCGAGCCCACGGCTCGACTGGCATAGACCGACGTTCTCTCGGAGACGCTGCAACGATCGCCTGGCCCTCGGTTACATCGAAGATCCAGGGACCGAACCGAAACCACTGCTCGCGCCGCTCGCCTGTCTCCACTTCAACATCCGGTCCTTGCCCTGTGACCTCAAAAGACGAATGCTCCATAATTGATTCTCCATATAGTTTTATGATTAGATATCTTGGCTACCGCATCCGCAGCGAACGTCGCTTACATGAAAGATCAAGCAGAAGGGATGCGATGTGGCGTATTGGGAGGTGTCACGGATAGCTATTACAGCTGCCCGTGAACCCAATGATCCAGTGGTGGCGAGGCAGCAATAATGTTAGTATTGGTAAACGGAAGAATGGCATGGCTAAACGCAAGCTCGACGTAGTGGTTTACAGTGAAGACGATGGTTATGTTGCCCAGTGCCTTAATGTCAATGTGGCAAGTGAGGGCGATACCGAGATTGAGGCGCTCGCTAACCTGCAAGAAGCGCTGGAGTTATATTTCGAAGAGGACGAGCAGATCGCGATTGCACCGGTAACGCACGCAAAGTTAACTAATCTAACACTGCAGAGTGCCTAGGACTTATTCATCTGCTTATATCGTCAAGGTGTTGCTGCACCATGGCTTCCGTTTGGTCAGTCAACGCGACTCGCATGCGAAGTTACGTAGCGTCGGTACCTCTAGACGTACGGTCATTGTTCCGATGGGACGAAAGGATATGCGTCGCGGTACATTCCGATCGATTACCGAGCAGGCCGGATTAGCCGAGATCGACTTCCACCGGGACATCGCAGCCTGAGCGACCTTAAAAATTGACGGCAACGCTGACGGCAACGAGACCCAAAATCCACCGCCTTCGCCATACATTGACCGCACCCTCCACTACTGTTACGCGCTCCCACATGCGCCAATTTGACGAATTCCGGTACCAAAGGCCGGGGGTTCGAATCCCTCCGGGCGCACCACAAGTAACAGAGGTAGCGAGCAGCATTGTCCGCATATCAGAAGCACTGTTTTGACGGCAACGTCCGTCATTTTGACGGCAACGTCCCTGCTCTTCGCCAGACTTGCTGCTCTGCTTCTTATCGATTGAACTTTGAAGCGACGCCTCGATCCGCTCCAGAGCAGCTCGCCGGTCTTCAAAACTTGTGTGCTGGTATATCTGCTGCGTGGTAACGATGTCAGCGTGACCCAGGATGAGTTGGGCGTCTCGGGCGGGTACACCGAGATCCTTCAGCAATGTCGCCGTGGTATGCCGTAAGTCATGAATGGCAATGACCCGAAGGCTGTTACGTCTCGCCAGTCGCTGAAAGGTAACTCTGAAGCTGTCCGGATCGAGTGGCGTACCCAGAGCGGTCACGAAGACGAGTCCGTCCGGCGACGGCTCCCATTGCAGAGTTTGGCTGGCAGTTCGATGATCAAGCAGTACCTTGCGCGCAATCCCAAGCAGCGGCAGATCACGCTGCCCGGCCCGGGTCTTGACCGGTCCCTGCCGAAACGATCCACCAATGCGCTGCAGTTGGTTGCGCACATGTATAGCGCGGGCGTCGAAGTCGATGTCAGTCCAGCGTAGGCCGAGCAACTCGCCGCGGCGGAGGCCGTAGAGCAGCAAAAGCAGGAACGCTGGGTACAGTTCGTGGTCGACCGCGACAGACAGGAATCGCTTGGCCTCGTCGCCTGACCAGGGCCAGCGTTCCTTGGCCTGATATCTAGGCAGCTCGACAAGCCGGGCTACGTTCCGTTGTACCAACTCCTCCCGTTGCGCCCGCGTCAGTGCCGCGCTCAGGACGGTTCGAAGTAACCGCACACGATGAGCTGACTGCCCTTCGGTCCGTTTCTGGTCCAGCCACGCCTGAACTCGTTGAACTGACAGCCTGTCTAACCGGCAAGCTCCAGGCCGGGCTTCAGAAAGCGCCTTGCGACCCACGCATACTGCGCGTAGGTGGTCGGTCGCCTGGTGCCTTGGACCACGCGCTCCAACCAGTAGTCCAGGTAATCGTCCAGACGTTGGACCGGATCGGCCACGGGCACACCCTGTTGTGACAGCCTCTGGGCGGCCACCAACCTCTCATGCACCGCCGCCCGACTTGACGCGTAGATGCGGATGCGTTTGCGCGCACCACTGGCAGTCTCCACGTACGCTGCTGCCTCGTACCGTCCGTCTTTCCGCCGGTAAATCGTCCCTTCGCCATTCGTTCGCTTGCCCGTCATACGCCTAGCCGAGTGCGGCCTCCAGCCGATCGACAAACTCAAGAATTGACTGCATACGAACTAACCGACGTTTGCCAATCTTAATTGTCTTGATGCTGTTGCTCTGAATCAACCGATACAGTGTCCACTTGCTTATCCTCAAGTACTGACACGCTTCTTCAATGGTAAGCATGCCTCCGCCGGTAGACTGAGCCTTACTACTACCAGTCAGTGCCTCCCTCAGAACGGCGGACCTGGGTGTGATGTCCCCCATAGATATTTCCTCTATTACATTTATAGTAAGTCAAGTCGGCCATCAAGGCCAACGAAATCGCGCCCACCGCATAGGCGGCACAGCCGCCACATGGATTATTAAAGCGAGTATTTATATTTCAGAAAATCGTAGAATCCCTCAAGTTCGTGCAGCACATCCTCGGGCCAGTCAACGTGTTTGGCGCGTACATAGGCACCAAAGCTCGGCAGCTCCTCAGGGAACGTGTAGCCTGTAACTGCGTAGGCATCTTCGACCGTGATATCCAATCGCCGAATGATCTTATTCAGCACTTTCGCTGACGGGTTTACGTAGTCGCCGCGCTCCAACCTGAACAAGTATGGTCGGCTGATACCCAACTCCGTCGAGAGTTGCGTGAGCGTCAGCCCGGCTGCCTCTCGCTTGGTCCGCAGCAGATCACCAAACGGACTGCCGCCGTCATCAGGGCGGCTCGATCGATCGACGTTTTGCATAATACCTTGGATTTAAACCTAGTATTACAGCATAGCGCTTTCCGCATATTTTGTAAATCACGCGTTTCATTTTTGAAGATTATCTCCTCCCTACTACGTCGCCTTGCCGACGACATTGCACGTGCGAATACGCTGCCCGACTCATTTGCAACACTATCTTTTATGCCGTAACACGGCGCACATGTCAATCGTGAAATTGGTAAACCTGTGCCTTGCCGACAGGGAATGGTGCGTGGCGTAAGGCTGCGTGCCCATGCGCACGAAGGAGTGCGTTAATGTACGTTCGAGACGTTTCGCGGATTGCGACCCTTAATGGTATATTTAGGATTGCCATTAGGAACGAACTCAACTATGAAATTCTGCTCAGACAGCCCGGATCGACGAATCACAGAGGGGCGAATCCAACCGTTCGATGAGATGCCGGAACTCATCAGCCAGTTGGGCCAGGCGGGCTTGCGCGTATTCTTGGTGCAAGGCGTCTTCGACATCGTGCACGCTGGCCACACCGGTCTGTTCCAGGCGACGCGCGGCATCTTGCCCGCCAACGGCGTCATCGTGGCCGGGCTTGAAAACGACGAGACGGTTCGGGCAAACAAAGGTGACGGACGACCGGTCACGACGCTCGATGATCGGTTGAAGGTAGTGGGCGAGTTCAGGTCCGTCGATTTCGTCTTTGGCTACACCGGGCCACCGCCGCGCTATGACCACCCGGAGGATTATCTCGACAGGTGGCGGACCCTCGGCCCCGCAGCGGTGGTGGCGGCCTCATGGGATCCGCATCGGGACTTGAAACAGTGGCAGGCTGATCAGACGGGAGTCGACCTAGCGCTCGTCGACTACCGACACGAGAATTCCACGACCCGAATGTTGCGGCAGATTGGATACGAAGAATAGCTTCGTGCGGCACGGCCGATCAGTTCGCATTCCAACCTATACCGTGGTCATCCTGACCTTGACCACATAGCGTATAAATACATATAATGTAGTTACTATGCGCACGTCGATAATATCCATAGGCAAGTCGAAGGGCGTACGAATTCCTAAGGTTCTGCTTGACGAGACCGGCATCGTAGAGGACGTCGAGATCAGGGTCATGAGCGGCACACTGCGGATCTCGCCCGTGACGCCGTCGACTGTCAAGACCGGCGATACCGCACTGCTCAGCGAACGGGTCCTCAGCCGCGACTGGCTACGGCCAGAGGAAGATAAGGCGTGGGCCGCGTTGTAGTTGGCGACGTTTTTGTAACCCGGTTCCCGTTTTCGGACTTACGAACCAGCAAGCGACGACCCGCCTTGGTGCTGGCCGAGGCGGAATTCGGAGATCTCATACTTTGTCAGATAACTTCGCAACCCTTCACCAGTAAGACTGCCATCAACGTGACCGCAATTGACTTCCACAAAGGAGGACTGCCGGTCGACAGTTACATTCGACCCAACAAGCTCTTTACGGCCGATCACAGCCTTGTGGAGCGGGTCGCAGGAGGCCTTGATGTCCGGCTGCTTGCACAGGTGCTTGCCCGAGTCAGGTCGCTCTTCGAGAGTGACCACCTCACCGCCAACCCGGCTCCTACTAGGATCAGCCGTTGATAGCCGGGAGCTGACCTGACGCTTTACGACTGTCCAAGCTCCCTAATCATGGCGACGGGAGCGTCGGCCAACATCACGACCATGAACATCAACTCCGCCGGCGGTGGTAGGCCGTTCACTACCTTCCGAATGGCGACGAGCCGTTGCACCGTCGGCACACCGATCAGCACCCGCGGCACGACGCCGGAGGGGCCGAACTGTCCACGCTCCGCGAACCCCAGGTAGGCGAGCAACTTCCCCCGGATCGTCGTTGACAGATCTTCCGTCGCCAAGTCTGCTTCGTACCACCAGCAATCCTCGACGGGGCCGTTGCTCAGCTGCACCAGGGCGTCTGGCCGCAACCAGCCGCCCAGGCCACTCGGCCAGGCTGCTTCGACCTGGAAACGAATTAATCGAAAGCCACCGAGACGGCTGTGCTCAAAGAGACTGACGTACAACTCACTGACGGCCAGGGTGTGGGCAACGAACCGTTCACCGGGCAGTCTCGGTCGCCGCAGCCGCGTGTTCGGTGTCAGGCGATAAGCCTGCAGGCGCGCGAGGCGTTGACCGGCCGAGTCGAGTGTGTAGGCGAGTTGTCTTGAGCCGCGACGCGCAGTCCCGATTTGTCGATCAAGCGGCATGAGCACGCGCGCATCAGTCAAACGTTTCAGGACGCGCCAGCGCATAACGCTACGGCTGTGCGCGCCGAGGTCCTGAAAGTGCAGCCGTTCAATCTGTAGTCCGGTCGCCAGACGAAGCCGGTCAAACGTCTGGATAATTGCCCAGTCGCGATCGGACAGACTGTCGGCTAAGCGCTCGATATACGGCCCCCGCACCCGCTCCGGCCCTCGGCCTGCCCGGCTCATGCTTGCGCCTTTTCAAGAGCCAAGCACCATACTGCCGAGGTCGCTAATCCCACATTCAGCGATGTCCGGAGCACCCCATAGCCACCACACGCACCAACGCCGATACCAACGCCACTCACCCGTCCACTCCCTGCCGACGCCCGAGCCGATTAACGGTTCCTACGCCGTCAAGTCGAGCTCGCAGCGTAGCCTCCACCACACTTCGCGTTGTTCCGAACCGCTCACGACTGGCGCGGACGACAGCGAAGGGATCTCTTGTCGGCTCGCCGAGCGGCAGCGTCCGCCCGGTGACCGGCGGGTACGTTTGACCGCCGAGGCATAGACGCATCGCGACCTCGTGAGCGCGTAAGTTCATCAAGTCGTCGGCCGTCAATAGCGGCGAGAATCGCCGTTCCAACGCCTTAGCGTCGTCGTAATCCGGCTGGAGAATCATCCAGGAGCGGACCGTACCGGAAACCGCCGCCTGCAGCGCGGGTGGCAGTTGCCCCAGATACTGATGTGCCAACACGAAACCGAGCCCCAGGCCCCGAGCTTGACTGAGCGCGTCCGGCACGTCATCGCTCAGGCGCAAGACGTCCTGGAACTCATCGAGGAATGCCCAGGCCGGTCTCCGGATCTCGGCCGACAAGCTTGAGCGCTGCAAGGCTGCCTGCCAGAGCAGCGCGACGACGAATGAGCCAAGCAGCGCAGCTCCGTCGCCGCCGATCAGTCCCTTATTCAGCGACACCAGCAGGATTCGACGCTTCGTGAACACTTCACTGACATCGATCCCTGTCGACTGCCCGAGCATCAGGCGCAGGCTGGTACGCGTGGTCAGCGCCCGCAGCTTATTCAGCGACGGCCCGATCAGTTGTCCTCGCTGCGCGACGGACATCGCTTCGTAGGCGACCCAGAACGACCGGACAGGTTGCGGCACGGTCGGCTGACTTGTGACGTAGCGGCGGAACCGCGGCTGTTCCAGGAGCGCCGGTACTTCGACCAGGGTGAAGGCCGAGCCGTCGGGCGCCCGTGTCGCGGTCAAGGTCAGCAGGGCGTTGCGCAACACGTCAGCCGTCCGCGGCCCGAACGACGCCTTCCAGATCTCGGCAAAGATGCGCACGACGTTGTCCACGACCAACTCGCGGGACGACTCGTCACGCGCCGCCTGCAGCACGTTGAAGCCAACCGGCTGATTCGTCGTGGCCGGATTGAGCACCATGACGTCGTCCAAGCGATCCTGAGGCAAACGTGCAGCGATCTCCTCGCACAGATCGGCCTTTGGGTCGATAACCAGGAACCCATCGCCGGCACGCGCGGTCTGCACTGCCAGATCAGCCAGGCGCGTGCTCTTGCCGGTGCCGGTCGGGCCAAGCAACCACAGATGCCGCAACCGATCCTCCCGACTCAGTCCCAGCGGCCTGTTCTCCATGCCCGGATAATTCGAGTAGGCCAGCACCAACTTGCCGCGCGATGCTTCAGGCGGAGGTGCCAGTTGCCGAGCCGTATTGAGGCTGATCCCCGGTGCCTGCACGTTGTCAATCGGAAAGCCGAGCAGCCCGGCCAGCTCGCGGGTGTTGAGCACGGCCAGCCAGAAGACGAGCGGGATCGATCGCTCACGCACGCGTGCCGCGACCACTCGCCAGGGCAGCGTACGGCGCACCAGGGCGGCACCAGGACCGTCAAGCACGCGCATCACGCTGTAGACGCGGTAGACCAAGGATCGTGCGATGCGAGGCGGAGCGCCGCTCACGGCGATGCGCCCGCAGACTCGAAGCAGCGGCGAGCGCTGCTTCAGGCGCCGGAAGCGGGCCAAATCCGGCGCTAAGCGCACCAGGCCAGATGGGTGGGGTGTCGGCGTGCCCGCAACCAACCACGACACCCGAAGCATCTGCCCGCGCCCGAGTGGTTGCAGCGCCGCTAACAATGCCCCGGCAGCACTGGCTGCCCGCTCCTGCCCAAGCGGATGCGACGTGCTCGTAACGCGCAACTCGCCAGCAGCGCGAATGGTGCTCTCGTCCGCAAGGTAGCTCGGAGCTATCTCGGCCCGCAATCCTGGCAGCATCGAACGGGCCTGGGCGAGCAGCAGCCGGGCATGAAAGTCCGGCATGATCATAAAGTGAGCGATACCGCCCTCGGTGGCCACGATCTCAAGGACCAACGGTTGTTCCCGCGTGGCCGCGCCGACGGCTGCCAGCCAGCCGCTGACTTGCTCGTGTGTCAGTTTGCCGGGCAACTCAAGACGATAGGCCACTAGTTTCCGGCGCCAAGCAAGGGCCTCGAACCAGCGCGCGATCACCACCACGCCGATAGCCAAAGCCCCGGCAACCAGCACTCCGAGCATTAGCAGCACGTCCACGGCCCCACAGGTACTTCGATACTGATTACCATGACGTCCTCCTCCAACCTCACCTCATTAAGTTCCAAATATATGGTCGTGAGCGCGGTCCGCCCGGAGACGCATGTATGACCGCGCACCTTCACGACCGCCCTCTTTTATGCGGTAACACGGCGCACGAGTCAAGCCATAATTGCTCAACTCGTGCCCCCGTGACAGGAGTTGGTGCAGCATGCCTGGCACCGTGCCTGCGCGCATGTCGGCCTTGAAATAAGTCCCTTGTCCATCCATAATTACAGGCCGCTCCACGAAGAAAGGGAGCTTAAAACCCGTAAGGAGGTATAGCTATGGGTGAACAAGTAATACGGATCTCGGACCTGTCCGGTCAGCGGATCGAAAACCCGGAACAACAGTTAGTTGACATAGTGGTCACCGAACATCCGGACCTGGAAGCGGACCAGCAGGTCCGCTTAGAAGCCTTACCGGAGGAAGTCAAGGATCTCGGCAAGTACTCCATCGCGGCGGTCGGACTGCTCGTCACCATGCCGGGTGAGGAAGCTCCAATCCGTCACATTCTCACCAAGCCCAACTTCGACAAATTGGCTGCGGGCAAACCGATGGATGAGGTCATCGCCGGAGCTGCGCTTGTCAAAGCCGTGCAGGCTCGACGATCGCACAACCGAACAACAACCGGCGAACCGTTGCGGAGCTTCGACACGTTGGACCATGCCGGGGAGCCGCACAAAGGTAAGGTCAGCAAGGCCGAAGCGCTCATGGTGCGAGACAACTTGGCCGAGGTAAACAAGCGACTCCAAGCCCAAAGCCTGCCGCTGATTGACCCCGCCAATCCGGAGCACGCCAAGCGCTACGGCTTCGATACCGAATCCGAATAATCACACTCAGCGCGTGATCTCCGCCCAGACAACCTTGCCGCCAACCCTCGGCGGATAGTACCAGCTCCACCGATCGCTGACCGTCTCAACCAGGAGCAGGCCGCGGCCCCCTTCATCGTCGGCGTGCACCTCCCGACGCACGGGCGCGGTGAGGACATCGTCCCAGACAGCCACGCGCAGGCAGCCATCGTCGGCGAGGAGCCAGAAGCGGATCGGCCGTCCGCAGGCGGCGGCATGAGAAGCTCGGATGGCGTTGGTGACCAGTTCGGAGACCAGCAGTTCGACCGTGTCGGACGCGTCCCTCCAGCCCCATTCCCGAAGTACCTGCCGAGTATGAAATCGCGCGCACTGCGCCGACGGAAACGTGGCCTCAAGTATGAGGTAGGTCTCGTGCAGCCAATAGCTGCGCTTGTCAGCACGTCGTTCGCGCGAGATAAACGTCGACGGCTGGTTCTCCGTTCGATCGGTGGGACCGGAGAAGAATCCGCGAAGCATGATCGCACTGGCCGACCATAGATCTCGCCGGTCGAAAAACTCCTCAATGGTGCACTCGCTCATTTGTTCGGGCCTCCTGCCAAAGAGACGATTCTTCAGCAGGCAGCCTTATCGGCGGTCCCGTCGCGCGCCTACGACGATGTGGTATGCGCGCCATGTATGAGACGTATACGCATCACTCCGAGCCGTGTAGCGTCGTATCGCAGCAGGTAGAAGGGGCTACCGCCCCTCGGCACGCTGATCGGAGCCGCCGTGCGAGCCACATCACTCGGCCGATATTGCGACCGCTGCGGCGGTCGCTTGGCGCAAGACAACCGTGAGAGGCGCTGTGCCGCCTGCTCCCGTATCGACGGTGACGGGCTTGTAAGGCCACCGACGGTTCCCGCCGAATTCTGGGACACCGACCAAATGCGCGATGCCCTGGGCACCTGGCATATGGGTCGGGTCATTTATGCTTATCGCACCCACCCATTCCATCGTCGAGCCTTGTCCCAGGACACGGTCGGCAACTGGATCGGCCTGACGCAGGCGCAGCTCAGCCGGATCGAAAATGGTCGAGCACCGGAGGAACTGACTAAGCTCATCCGGTATGCCCAAATCCTGGGCATTCCCGGTCAACTATTGTGGTTCGCCTTGCCGGATCAAGCCGACGCTGCGCCTCCTCTCCGGTCCCCGGCACCAGCCCTGACGATCTCGGCGATTATCGACGGTCGGCCTGTCACGCTGCCCATCGACCGAGCAGCAGCTCGGGAAACCGAGATCGAAGATTTGCTCACCGACCTCACACGCCAGGCCGGGGCTCCAGATGACGAGGCAGGATCTGGCTCGATCGGTCCGGCGACACCGATTGCCTTGACAGCACCGCTGAACGCCGATGAATTGGACCACCTTGCCGCCGGACTGCGCGAGGCCGGCCGTTACCTGGACGAGTCAGTTATCGGGTACTTCAGACGGCAGCTCAGCCATTACCAAAAGGCCGATGGCCGCCTTGGCCCGGACAAAGCTTTGCCGGTCGTGCTGGGCATGCTCGGCGCCATCCAACAGCAGATGCCGGTCGTCAAACCACAGGTACAAGGCGCGCTGTTGGCAGTTGGCGCGGAAGCGGCCGAGTTCGCAGGCTGGCTGTACCGCGACCTACGGTCATCGAGCACAGCCACCTACTGGTACGACCGGGCCATGGAGTGGGCGCAGATAGCCAACGACACGGCGATGCAGGGATACATCCTGCTCAGGAAATCTCAGATGGCCTATGAGGAACGCGACGCACAGCGGGTCGCGACACTGGCCGAGGCAGCCAATCACGGTCAGTGGCACCTACCGCCGATCGTTCGCGTTGAGGTTATCCAGCAGGATGCTCGAGGCAGGGCGATGCTCGGCGAGCCAGCAGCCGCCGTCGAGCGCCGCTTGGACCAGGCACGGCAGCTCTTTGACGGCGCACAACCTGACGATCGACCGCAGTTCGGCACTTACCTCGATGCCGGAGCCTTGCTGCTCAGAGAAGCCAGCTGCTACATCGAGGCCGGCAAGCCGATCCAGGCGGTCGCCTGCTTTGACGACGCACTCAGCGCCACCGGCCTATCGCGTCGTGATCAGGGCTACTTCCGTGCCCGTCGGGCCTTTGCCTGCGCCTTGAGCGGCGACCCCGACGACGCCGCCCGCGACGGCTTGGCCGCATTGTCGATCGCCAGCTCAGTGAAGTCTGAGCGCACCACTCGCGAGCTGCGACGAACGATCAAGGTGCTGGCACCCTGGAGCAGCCGCCCGGCCCCGCGCCAACTGCGCGAGGCACTCCGCAGCTGAGCGAATTGACCCCGGCTAATTCGCCATCAACCACGCGACAACCATCTGAATCACGGCCGCCTGCCACGCTTGGCTCTGCGGATTCAGATACTGCGGGTCGTCATGCACCGCGAAGCCGTGCTGGGCGCCATCGATCTCGATGAGGTGGTGTTCGACCTGCAACAACGACGCAGCCACGCGGGAGCCCTCGACCGGGACGAAGGTGTCCTTGGTCCCGTGGATGATAAGCGTCGGTGCCCTGATATCGGCAATCACGTCGAGCGGCTTGAGCCAGAAAGACCTCGTTAAGCATTGCCCGTCCGTGCTTGACCGTCGCCGAATGACTGATGTAGCCGTCCTCGCTAAGGCGACGGGCCGCCTCGTCGTCGAGGTAATCACCGTGCCAGTACGGCTTCTGATCGACGTAACGATTCTTGTAGTTCAGTTGCGGATTCAGCAGCACCAACCGCGTCAGTTCGTCGGGACGCTTGGCCGCGTAGTAGGTAGCCAGCCCGCCGCCGAAGCTTGTCCCAAGCAGACTGATCCGACTCACGCCCGTTGTCTGGAGCAGATGAGCCAGTGCGACGCGGATGTCGTTGAGGTGAATAGTCAAAGTGTTGTCTTCCTGCCGACCATCGCTGTCACCGTGGCCACGAAGGTCATAGCGCAAGCTGGCCACGCCAGCATCTCCCAGTCCGGCCGCCAGACGGGTAAAGAAACCGCCTTCCTCACGCGTGACCCCGCCACCGTGGACTAGGACAACGGCGCTGTCAACTACGCACCATGGAATAACGAGCGTTCCCACCAAATCCAGCCCGTCGAGCGTCCGAATACTGACGATGGTCCGTGCGGCCGACATAGTGCTCCTGTGAGCGGACGGTGGTGTCTCAATCCTGTCTCGCGATCAGGAGATTGACCAGCAGGGTCCTGAGTTGCAAGCTGACTAGGCCGAGGGCGCCACCGCGAGGCCGAAACGTCAGTAAAGCTGAATGAACACTGCCTGAGGTTAACTGACAATATCAATCGGCACGGGCCTACCCATTTCAGCGGAGTGCTACAATTTATAGTTCGACAATTTCAGGAGGTCAGCGATAGGGCTATTTACCATCTTGTGCGAGCCAGATAGTCACGAACAAGAGGTCTGGGTTCCTGTTGAAGAACGGTACCCAAATCGCAGCGTTCCGAGCCTTACCGATCGTAAATTACTGAATTCCAGCATGAGGCTCTCAGTCAGCAGTCGACTCAAAGACAGGATTTGGCAAGAAATCGCCTACGATCTGGCCGTCATCGTCAACCTTCCATGCCCCACGAATCGCAGTTGGAGGCACAGCGTCGTCATAGCTATAATCGCCAACGATCTCATAGACCCACCCTCCTGGCCTCTTCTTAGCCTCCTCAACCAAAGCAGGAGACAGATCCCTGCGGTTTGTCATGGCAATCCTTGTCTCCCGCTTCCAGATTGGACCCACCTGTCGTACCACGCACGCTGCTCATCCACCGAAGCCAACGGTGCGAACTCCGGCGCGGCCGCGAAAATATCTACCACTGGCGGCCTCGCTGTGGATCGTGGGATTGTGAGCACGTAGGCGAACCGACCGTTGCTTGCCTGCCGAAGCATCGGCGACGGATACACGTCCGGACGCGAGCCGTTGCAGACCAGCATCACGCCATACTTCTCTAGTGCACGCCGCACAGACACCAAGGCCTCGAACAGGTCAGATCCGTCGCCCCTTAGATCAAGACGACCCTCGACCGAGACCTCAACTGCACACGCATGCCCGGAAGAGAACCGGACATGCACGCTGACTGGCTTGCCTTCCCAGACAGCCGGCAGATCAGCCTGCTCCCAACTCACGGCGCAAATTTCGGGTTGACACTCCATCCGCCTGGCCCCCAGGCTCCTTCGATGTCGCTCGGCGGGATCAGACGCGGGACCGATATCTCATTTTCCCAATAATACGGCGAATCGCTACCAAAGGTCGCATTCACGTCGAACCCTGATCCTCGGGCCTTGTAGATGTAGTCCGCACCGATTTCCTCCGCGAAATCCTGAGCAGATGACCAACTTTGCGTTGTTGACACGAAACCTGAGTTAGGAGGATTTCGGTTCACGTGCTCCCATAGATCCATATTGCCACCCTTGGCGCGGAAACCCTCGCTGAAGACAGTCTCCGGCTCCCGCGTGTCCGCCCTGAACACCGTCGTTGCTTGGCCACCTGGCGGAAGCGCGAGCCTTTCCGGCGCTGCTTCAATGGCGAGGCGTTCCGGTGCCGAGCCAATTGCGAGCATGCCCGCACTGTCGGCGGTCAGGACTGTGGCATCCGCTTCGTCAGCACCAGGAATGAGCATGGGCGCCAAGATGCCTGCTCCGTACAGACTGCTGTCCGGGTTGCCGAGCGGAATCCGGGAGGGCAGCGTCATGTTCACAGCGCGAGCAGCTTGGGGTCCGCCGGTCGCGAGAGCGCCAAGGGTGAGAGCCCCGGTAAACAGCTGGTATCCGGCATTAATCAGACCACCTGCAAAGTCCGACCAACTACCGTAAGGCGCCCACTTCACGTTGTCGTAGGTGCCACCTCCGCAGTATGGGTCGTCTGTGCCGCAAGCCTGGTAGGTGTTGACGGTCTGACCGGTTGGGTCGTCGTCGTTGGCGGGGTTGTTGTAGGCGTAGCTGTAAGGGTCCAGGTCGGTCGGTGTGTCGGGGTTCAGCAGCGGGTCTGGTGAGATGAAGGCCGGAATGGCCGGGTTGTACTCGCGGGCACCGAGGTCGGTCAGGCTAGTAGTGGCATCGGTGATGCCGCCGGTGAAGCCGCGTTGCCCTGGCCAAGTGCCGGAGCTGGACAACAGTTCGCCGTAGGGGGTGTAGTAACGCTGCGTTAGATCCTGGGTCGAGGTGTCGACCATTGTGGTGGCGGTGTCCTGGGGGTCTGGCAGAAGCCAGTCGATGCCGGACGGGTTGTGAGCAGCGATGACCTGGCCGTCAAGTGTGTAGTAGCGGGTGGCGGCTTTGGTGCTTCCCGTGGCGGTGATTTCCTCGCCCGGCAGGTACAAGGTGCTCGTAGAGCCGTCTTGAGCTACCAGCAGATTGCCGTCGGCGTCGTATCGGTAGTTAGTCGTGGCACCTGCGGTTGTCGCGGATGCGAGCTGGCCTGGCCGGGCGCCGGATCCGTTCCAGTTATAGGAGGCCGTAGTGGTGCCGCCAGTTTTAACGCTCGTCAGGTAGCCGTGTTGCTGTGCCGTCCAGTTCATCGTGGTAGTCACCGGGGTGCCGCCGTTGACGGTGATGCTGGCACCGGTCGGCGTGTGTGGTTCGGCGCTGCCGGCGATCGGGTAGCTGTAGCAGGTGGCCGTGGTGGTCGATGGGCTTGAGCCGGTAATCAAGGTGGTGCCCGTGATGTTGGTCGTGGTGCCGCTGGTCGCGCAGGTGGCGGCGGTAGTGCCGTAGGTGAGGGTTTGTTCGTAAGGCGCGAGAGTGCCCAGGCCGGAAGCGGCGGGCGGGGAGGCGGGGCAACTCGATGAGGACTGGGACCAGGCGGCCGTCAACCTGTCCAGGTAGTCGTAGTCGTAGCACTGGCTTCGGCCGGTGACCGCGTTAGTAGCGGAGGTCATGTTGCCGGACTGGTCATAGTTGTAGCTGACGTCGCTGTCGTCGGCCCAGTCGTCGGTCTCGCGCTGTATACGAGCTTCGGTCAGCTGAGCGGTTGTCGCGTCGTAGGAGTACAACTGCCTCGTCCACAAGGCGGAGGTATCTGTTCCCAGATCGATTTCGGCGGGCTGGCCCTGGCCGTCGTAAGTTGTCGCCTCGGCATAGTCCGACAGGTTGCTGTATTCGCTGTAGCCGTTGCCGAGGTTGTCGTAGACGTAGTTGACGGTTTCGGCGTTGAGTTTCCCCGCTGACGGGAAGCCGGTCGTATTGAGCGAGTCGTCGGCGAGGTTGTAGCTGTCGGTGAAGGTGTAGCTGCCGGAAAGGGATCCCGTGACCGAGTTGGAGGGGATGGCGTAGGTCGTAGACGTGGGGTTGTCACGCTGGTCGTAGCTGTTGATCGTCGTGGTGTACTGCTCACCGCCGGTGCCGCCGACATATGCCGTCTCGGAGTATGGCAGCCCGTAGGCGACTGTCGTGCCGCCCGTGATCGTGGACTGGTCATAGGTCCAGGCAGCGAGCTGGTTGCTGGTTGTCTGACCGCTCACCGTCGCCGCGTATTCGGCAGTCTTCCGTCCGGCAGCGTCGTAACGGTAGGAGACCGGATCGTTGGCGCTGTCGGTGACCGAGGTCAGCTGGCTGAGGTCGTTGTAGGTGTTTGTGGTGGTGCCGGTATCGGGATCACTGGCGGTGAGTTCACGGCCGAGCAGGTCGTAGGTATAGCTCCAGGTGTTCCCGCCGGCGTCAGTGATCGAGGCAAGCTGCTGGCTGACCGGGTCGTAGGCGTAGGTTGTGGCGTCGTAGGGGCCGGACGGGCTGGTCTTGGAGTGGTACTGATCGATCTCCGTGGTCCGGCCGAGGGCGTCGGTGTACGTCGACGTGATAGTGCCGCCCGAGGGCGGAACCTCGGTAACCTCGCCAGTGCCGCTATAGGTCCAGGTGGTGTCCCACTTCGCGGTGCCGTCGTGGAGCAATTGGCTCTCGGTCATTCGGTCGGCGCCGTCGTAGGTGTCCAGCGTTTCGTCCGGGACCTGCGGTTCGGTGGTGATCCAAAGGCTGCCTGACGGAGTGGCATTCGCCGGGTAGGGACCATTGCTGATGACGGAGTTGCCACGGGAGTCGTAAAAAGTGTCCGTGACTTCCATGCCGCCGTCCGGGCCTTCGGCAGGCGACTGCGTCTGCCTCGGTCGAAGCAGCGAGTCATAAATCTGCACGCTGGTGACGGGAATGTCGTTACCGGTGACCAGGCTGGTGGTCGTGACGTAGGGCGCCGCTGTCGCGGTGATGCTGTAGCTGTACGTGTAGTTCGGCGTTCCCGAATCTCCGGGCAACGTAGTCGAGGTCACCCAGCCAAGCGGGTTATAGGTGTAGCTGGTGACCTCGCCGTCGGCGTCGGTGACGCTTGACTGGTTTCCCCATTCCGGGTTGATCGTGGTGACGGTGTTCTCGCCAGTGGAGGCAGTCAGCGGCGAGTGTACGGTCGTGCTCGTCGTGGCATAGCCCGTGCCGAACGAGGATGTGTAGCTGGTGGTTGTGGTGAATCCGCCCGGTGGCGGGCCTTCCGAGCTGGTCAGGCGGCCGTAAGAGTCGTAGTTGTCTCTGGACTGCTCGATCCAGTGATTACCCGAGGTCGTGGTGTCGCCGGAAGAGTAGACATCGGTCTCCGACACGTTGCCCGAGATCGGTGCCGTGCCCCAGGATTGGCCGTCGTAGTAGTACTTGGTGTCCGATACGAGCGGTGTACCCGTAACACCGCAGGCTGTCGTCTTGACCTCGGTCGGGTAATCGAGCAACCCGGCACTCGAAGGCGGGGACGGGTAGCTGTAGTTGGTGCAGTGCGCCTGCTCTGAGTCAGACAGGTCACCGAGATCGTCGGCCTCCGTGAGCAGGCCGGTGGTGTTGTTGAAGGTGTTCTGGGTCTGGACGTGGCGAGTACCACTGGGTGACAGCGGTGCATAGTCGTCGGTCTCGGCAGTACCGGTGAGCTCGGCAGTCAGCGGCTGGCCCCAGGGCTCACTCGCCGATGTCGCAGTAGGCGGTGACAACCACGGCCAGCTGATGTCATCCGAGACCTGGACAGCTGAGTTCAAGCCGTTGTAACTGATTTTCTCCAACTGGAAGCCGTTGAGCGCGTTCGCGTCAGTGACCGACGTCAGCGAGCCGCTGGAATGATCTGGAGAGACGGTGACTGTCGGGTAAGTAAATCCGCCACCAGACTGCGGCATCGGGTCACCGGACATACCCCGCAAGAAGGTGTAGTCGGTCTCGGACTGCGTGTCCGATGGTGCCCCGGTGACAACCTGCACGTATTGATAGCCGCGCCACTCAGCCCACGACTTGTCCTTGGCGGGCACCAGATCCACGTCGGTGTCGTAGTGCCAGGCCGCGCCAGTGCCCGGAGCCGTGCACGCCGGGTTGTTGCAATAGGTGTAGTAGGTCGGCATCGCCGGCTCACCGCCGGTCTCATCACTTACTGTGACGGATCCTACGGTGTACTTGTAGAACCACAGCACTGTCGGCGAGCCGCCGAAGTCACCGGCCGACCAGTACTGCGGGAAACACGGCAGCGTGTTCTGCGACGGATCGGCCTGTTCCGTAGATGTACATGACTGAGGGTTATAGGTGATCTGCGTCTCCGCACCCGTCTCGGAGATGATCGTGCTGACCCGGTACCGGTACATAGACGGGAAGTCCTCGCCGTACAGGACGCGGTTGTTCATCTGCGTATAATCGAAGGTGACGGGCAGCAAATTCTTCGTGCCGCCGACATCGCCCTGATGCACGATCGACTTCAGAACCAAGTCGGAGTTGACATCCGCGCTCAGCCAGTCATAGCCCAGCGTCCAGGTGTCGACGGTCTCCGGAGTGTTAAAGCCCTGCTCGACCGAGGTCGTGACGGTGGCCAGCATCTCAGTGTCGAAAAACGCCGGGGCATCATGGCCGGACCCGGTGCAGCCGCTCGCCGAGGCGCACGACAGGTCCCAGGGCGTGTCCGGCCACTCGGTGCCGTTCTCGCTCGCATTACACGTTGACTGGTTCGCGGAAGTGTAGTCGGTGTTGTCGTTGTTATATACAATGCAACGGTCTACATACGTGAAATGCACGTTGAATGCTTTGTGCGCGTAGACGTTCCCGCCGCTATTCGGGCTGCCCGCCGATACGTCCTGCATGCCATACCAGATATCGGTGAGCGTCCCGCCCGACGTGTACGACAGCGCCGTGCCGTAATGAGCATTGTTGTCATTGTCGACATAGGAATCAGATGCGTAGTAGTTCGTCTGAGGGTTGTAGTAGTAGGAAATGGCGTTACCGTTCGGGTCTACAACCAGGTCCAGGTTCCACCGCCACGGCATATTCGGGCAGTACGACGAAGCGTAGGTTGAGCTGTGACATGGATCACCCGTCGCCAGGCCGAATACCGGCATGGTCCAGACCGAGTTGGTCTGGGTGTTCCCTGATTGGTAACCAGGCAGTTCGTTCTGTCCAAAGTAATACTGTGTCCCGTCCGGGGTGATGATCTCCCAGTACTCGCCCTGGTAGGCGCCGTTGATAGCCCCGGTTAGAAACTTGACAGTCGACCCGTCATCGCTGGCCAGATGCCATGTTTTCGTGCTGGAGTCTTCGATGATCGCCGTCGACTTGCCGCCAAGGGACAAGTAGGCGTTGTTACCATCCCAGCACTCATCACCGGTGGCATACGACTGATCCGTGTCATTGGCCGATCCGCTGATCTTGCCGGTGATCAGGTCACCGCAGGACACGAACCGCTGCTCGATGAACCCGCCCGCCCCGGCCATCGAGAATCCTTCGCCGATCTGACCCGGCTGAGAATTGTCCTGCGCCGTTTCTCCGTCGGTGACCCCCGAGTCATAGTTCAGCGATAGTGACGGAGCCTGACCGGCAATCGGCGGCGGCGCGCGCAGCGCATAGGACCACGAGAAATCCCCGGTCTGCAACCCCACCTGCCACTGCGAGGACGGCGCAAGCGAGGTGGCCTTGAAATCGCCAGTGCCATCGGAAGTCGTCGATGACACGGCGTAGATGACCGGGTGACGGCCTGCCGGCGAAGCACTGATAGTTGCGACCAGGCTCTTAGTCTTCCAGTCATTGACGGCCGCTAGCGGACGCATGCCGCGGCACTTGCTGAGCTTCGGCGTGCTCAGGGCACAGGCCGGCATGGCGAACAACGCCAGCCGGGCACCAAAACCAGCCCCAAAGGCTGATGCAAACCCCCCGTAACGGACACTCAGTCTGACCTGACCGGCCACACGGGCGTCGTCGGCTCGCGTAACCGTGAACAGAAGCCCAGCTGCGCCCGCCGCGACCGCGCGTCGATGCGCGACTACAGATACTCGCACTCGCGACACCTGAAATGCCGTCATCGGCGTACCGATGCGACTGTCCAGTTTCAACTGTGGTGCAGCAAGCCGGATCGGCTGATCGCCTGCCCTAACCCACTGCTGCTGCTTTACTGTCCGGTTTCGCTTAGCACTTGGCGCTTGCCGGGAAACGCTGGCAGGAATGGTAACGGTGACGGTGCTCGCCTGCGGCCACATCGGAGCTGGAGCTGGATGCGCGATCTGCCCGGGAGTCGTTGTCACTGGACGCCGAATCCGTCCAGCGTGGTAGCCGGGCACCATCTTCTTCCTCGGCAACGCTCCGAGGTGATGGCTCGCGCGAAGAGCAGCAGCCGCCGCGGAACCCGGAGCCGGCGGAATCAGCGAGGCGCCTGACTGGCCTCGGGGCAGCGCAGCGGACGCCCCTGAGCTCAATGCACCCGGCACGATCAGACCCACTGCAGCCACGATCGCCGTCGCCGCGGCCAGCAGCCGCATACGCCGGCGTCCGCCCCTGGTGTCAATCCCGGTCATCGTGCTCCTTGCGCTTCGCGTGATTCCGACAGTGGACAGCGCCGTAGTATCAGGCGGCGCGCAGATGGCTCATGAACCCGGCTGATGATTACCGACAACCACGTCGCAGCCATCTGACGTTTGAGCGTTGCCGTTGTAGAGCGCTTGCAGGTCGGACGTTTCAAGTACGCCGTAGAAGGCGCAGGCATCCGAAACCGAACCATCGAAGTAGTGCGCATTCCCGCCGCTGCTCGTCCAGTCGGCGCCGATGCGGAAGTAACTCAGGTCAAATTCCGTCGACCATGGCGACGCTGAGGCAGTTGCGGCTGGGTCGGCATCGCCGGCCGCACCGCCGCTCAACCCGACGTCACCGCCATCGACGTAGAGCAAGATCTGGCCATGGGATGCGTTGAAAACGCCCGTCAACTGAGTCCAGTTGCCGGTGGCCGAACTTGCCGGTACCGCCGCGACGTACCAGCCGCTACCAGATGGATTGCCCGGGTCGTACTCGTCCCCAGCTGAGTCTGCCTTCGCCATCGCGAACAACCAGCACGGGCACTGCACCGCCGACGATGCTGACGAGCCAGCTGAGCCCGACTTCTGGTATCCCACCGTAAAGATGCTGACGTTGCTGGCGCCTTCCGATAGCACGGCACAGTAGGTTTGCTCGCAACCCGCCGGATTAGCCCAAGCCGACACCGTGAAACTGCCGTCAGGCGCAACCACCGGTCTGGTGTCCACGTGGGCATTAGCGCCTGGCAAACTGAGGGAGCAGGTGTAACCCGGCGGGTTAGTCGGGTTCCCGCAGCCGAAACCGGACTGGCCTTCTTGAGACAAGGCTTCCGATGGATCGCCGGTCGATGGATTGCCGTTATTGTTCAGGATCCACCAGCCCATGCCGGTGATATTTCCTGGTGACGGAGCGGAATCGATCTCATACTCAGTCACACCGTTGTTTCCGCCATAGGTGCTGGGGTTACCGCCGGCACCCACGGCTTGGACGTAGAGGTCGATTTCCGAGGGAGTGAACGGCACGATGTTGATCGAGCCTGAACTGCCCATGGATGATGCCGGGACATACACAGACGGGGTCGAGTTATCGATCCCGTAGAGATAACCGACCACGTCGTTCTTTCCAGCCAGCGGTCCCTCGGTATAGCTCGTGGTATAACCGGACGGCTCTGCTACCGAGAAAGTTGCCTGACTGCCGATTGGGTTCGACGATGTCCAGCTAGTCGACACCTGTGGCGCCTCCGGGTGACCGGTATCAATCGTGAAGTAACACCACGGGAAGGTCGGGGTCCCATCAAGTACCGGATAGGTATTGCCGTTAGGATTGCCGTCGCTCCCAGTTAGCGTCGCACCGTACGTCTGCCACTTGTACTGATCGCCGGCCGTGCCAGTCCGCGACACCGTGAACTGTGAACCTGGGGCTCTATTGGTTGGGTCCGAAACCGTGCCAGAGTTGCCGGTTGTGACATCGTCCCAATTGAAGTCACCCTGAAGCGATCCGCCGTTGGAGCCGTCTGGATCGCCGATGGTGGCCTGCCACGTCGGGCTCTGTGTATCGACGTAGTCGGGAGTCGAGCTGTTGTCCGGCTGACAGTCGTGGCCGCTATTCTGCCCGCTGCCCGCCTCGAAAGTGGCTTGAGTCCCATAGTCCGTCGGCACGTTTGGCGCGTTACGCCAGGCGAAGTTGAGCACCATCCCGTTGGAACCTGAGGCCTGGAAGTTCTTCCACGACCATTGATTGAGATTGGTCTCATCGGTCGACGTCGCTGACAGTCGCAGTGTCAACCACGACCAGTTACCACTAGCTGCTGCCTGCGCGGCCTGCTTGGCCTGCAACGTGATGTCTTTGGGCAAGCAACTGGTGTCATAGCCGTGCGCTTCAGTGTTGCTGTCCAGCCAATCGCCCGTCGCCGGCTGATTAGCCCAAGTCGTCGACGTCGTCGACGGCACGTTGCTGCCACTGCTGGCAGTGTCGTACATGGTCACTTTGGCAGTGGCCTGACAGCCCCATGCGTAGGACTCATTAATGCTCAGCCAGGCGTCAGCCCAGGTAGCGCCATTGAAGGATGCATTGGGCGGAGTGGGAAAATTCAGGAACGATCGATAGATCTCATACTGCGTGCCGGAGATACACGCGCCGGTGCTCTGGTCCGAGTCATCACACGAGACACCCGACCTGATGCCGCCCTGAGGGTTGGACGCCTCCCAGTCATGCCCGGTGCCGGTGACAGCGCCGTTCTGCAAGGTCTGGTAGACGTCCGACCACGAGGGGTCGCTCGACGACTGCGAGGTGTTCCAGGTCGGATCTATAAACACCGGGTACACCACCGAGGAACCGGCCAGCACATTGGTAGCGGGAGTCACTGATACCGCTCCAGTCGAAGCTGCAACGCTCATTGCCGCCTGAGCATCACCAGCAACTGGGCCGAGCGCTCCCAGCGGGATCTGCGTGCTGGCGTCGGGTTGGGACGCAGCCTGGGCTACAGCGGCCGAATCGACGCCAGCCGAATCCCACATCTGCGGTGCCGGAGCCGTGAACACCGGGGTGCCCGCGCTGTCGCTTGCCGTCAGATTCCCCTCGGCGTCAGCAGTCACCGCCAGTCCACTGCCGCTCGTGGGAAAGGTGATCTGAGTCAGATCCGGGTTCGCCGCCGCGCTAGCCGACGTCACTTCGATTACGTCTGACACACCGGTTGGAGTAGCGGACACGAGCAGATTCACGCCGGGAAGCACGTCGGAATATGTTGCCGTCGCCCCGGCCAGTTCGGGCACCGGCAGGGAACCGAAGGGCCATGACACACCCAGCGACTGGTCGCCTTGGGACAAGGTAAACAACGGCCCCAGGCCACCATCCGACAAAGTCAGTCCGGTCGTAATCGCCGCTGGCGCGACAAGGCCATCGGGCTGGATCGAAAGGGTGGTGTCAATCGGGATCCATGAGCCATCAGCCTGTTGCACTTGCTGCGGCACCAATGACTCGCTTTCGACAAAGCCACCGTCCGGCTCAGCATAGGTCTCCGAGAAGTCTGTTCGATCAGGGAGAATCTCGACCGGTTCGCCTGTCGAGGCCGCCAGCGCCGAAGCCTGCGCCGGACTCTGAGCTATCGAAGCCCGGGTGACTGCCGCGCGAGCCGACGGCGCCGCAGAGGCCCGCTGTCCGCCCACACCCGGCAGCATCGCTAGTCCAGCCAAGGCCATCAGCCCACATATCACTGCAGCTAGCGACCGACGAAACCGCCTGACCACTGACGTCACCTCTCCGCAAGTCACTACGTACGACTAGTAAGAACTACATATGCCGCATCCTCGACAAAAACCGCACTGACAACAGTTCGGGGCTTATGCCCGACTTGTCAATGGTGGCGTTCAGTGATCGATGGCGAGCAAGAAGTTATATATGCTGATCAGGATGGGGTCGCAGCATCGCGACACCCCGACAGGTGCGTTTTACATAGATGTCCATAAATCATCTTGTTTTTGCCGGGTCGTGGCTAAGAGCCTGAGTATTACCGACCGCGCAGAACACCCGTCGGCATCACGGCGCGGAGCGCGGAGCAGTGATCGCTTAGTCGACGAGCGGCGGCCGACCAACTGGCCGGCCAGTTACAAGCCGCACGACCCGCGAACTCCGACGGACAGTCCAGGTGCTGGCGCCGTGGCGAACCCGACCCACCACCCGCGAACTGAGCGAAGCCCTCCACGGCTAGCTGCCAGCCGTCACCCAGCTCACCACAGCGTCGATCACCTGGGCCTGCCAGATCTGTGTCTGTGGCTGCACATACTGCGGGTCGTCATGCACGGCAAAGCCATGCTGCGCACCGCCGACCTCGATGAGCCGATGATCAGCCTGCTACCGTTCCGCCGCCAACCGCGAGCCTTCGATCGAGACGAAGGTGTCCCCGGTACTGTGAACGATAAGCGTGGGCGCGGTGATCTCGGCAACGACATCCAACGGCTTGATCCAGAACACTTCGTTGAGCATGGCTCGACCGTGCGTGACTGTCGGAGAATGACTCAAGTACCCGTCATCGGACAGCCGACGGGCAGCCTCGTAATCCAGGTGACCGTCAATCCAGTAAGGCTTCTGGTCGATGTAGCGATTTTTGTAATTCAGTTGCGGATTCAGAAGGACCAGCCGCTCCACTGCGGCCGGACGTTTCGCTCCGTAGTAAGCGACGAGTCCACCACCGAAGCTTGCACCGAGCAAGCTAGGTTTAGCCACGCCGGTCTGCTGACGCACATAAGCCGCGGCAACGTCGAGGTCGTTCAGAGAATCGTCAAGGTGTTGTCTTCCTGCCGACCATCGCTTTCACCGTGCCCTCGCAAGTCATAGCGCAAGCACGCCACATCAGCCTCGACGAGCGCTCTGGCCAGTCGCCTAAAGAATCCGCCTTCGTCGCGGGTCACCCCGCCACCGTGAACGAGGACGACAGCTCGATCCGTTGGCATCCCGGGTGTGTCCAAGGTCCCTACCAGACGCAGGCCATCGAGCGTCCGGACAGTGACTGACCTGCTGGCTACCACAGCGCTCCCGTCCCAGTGCCTTTCGTCAATCCTGGCTTGCAAGACTCCGCCGAGAACAGGCTAGCAATGCTGTCTTAGTATTCTCCATTTTCTATATGATACTTGACCTATAGGAAAGATATCCATTTCGGCCGATCTGTGGCACACGGCTAATTGTCAGTGGCGCCCTCTAGCATCCCGTCTTGGGTTCAATTCACCGAGGGAGATCCCGCCATGCCCGAGACGTTCACCACCGAGCAGCTTCGTGACATCCAGGGGCTCGGCCTTGCCGGGTTCAAGAAAGACCACCAGGAACTACTCTTCATCAGGTTCGGAAACGCGACCGGCGGGCGCCAACTGCTCGACTGGCTAGCGCCCCGGGCCGCTAACGCCTGGGAAGTCGATACCTTCAACCAGGTCTTCTCGGAAATCCGGCACCGCGTCGGCGAAGGGTCAGTCAAGGCGACCTGGATCGGCGTACTCATTTCAAATCTCGGCTACCAAGCACTCGGCGTCGCCACGAGCGCGCTTCCGGCCACCACCGGCACGGCGGCGTTCACGGCCGGCATGGCGAACCGATCACTGCAGATCGGTGACACTGATCCGCTCGACTCACCAGCGAACTGGCTGACTCCATTCCAGCCGAACGAGGGCGTTCATCTCTGCGTAGTCGTGGCAGCCGATGACGACGCCGATCTGGACGAGGCCGTGGTTGCCGTCTGCAATCAGGTATCGGCGACCGGCTGCCAGGTGGTGTTCCAGGAGCTGGGCAAGACGCTGCCACCGCCGCTCAAGGGCCGTGAGCACTTCGGGTTCAAGGACGGGATCAGCCAGCCCGCCATCACCGGCTACAACCCGCCGCCCGCGCCAAACGAGCCGCCTCCGGTGGCAGCCGGCGAGCTCGTACTCGGCTTCCCGGACAACGCCGGAAACACGGCGGTGCCGCAGGGCACCTTGTGGGCGAACGGCTCGTTCGTCGTCTTCCGTCGCCTCATCCAAAACGTCGAGGCCTTCCGCCAACTGGTAGCCACCGGCGTGCCCGGTTCCAACCCGCCCCTTACTCCGGCCCAAACGGCCGCTGCCCTGGTTGGCCGCTGGCCGAGCGGCGCACCACTCGAACTGAACCCGGCCTCAGACCCCGGCCCGTCGAAAATCTCCAACGCTTTCCAGTACAAAAACGCATCTCCGACTGACGACGATGGCCACGTCTGCCCGCACTTCGCCCACATCCGGAAAACAAACCCGCGAGACGAGACAACGCCGTCACCGTCCACTGATGACCCACAGCTGCACCGCATGCTCCGGCGCGGCCTCCCCTTCGGGTCGCCACTACCACCAGATGCCACTGCAGACGACGGCCAGCAACGCGGCCTGCACTTCATCAGCGTGGTAGCCGACCTCGACCAGCAATTCGAATTCGTCCAGCGCCAATGGGTCAACGACCCGAACTTCCCCAACGGCACACCCCCGCCCAGCCCTGGCCCATATGGGCCACCGGCCCAGGGACAACAACCTGACGGCCCTGACCCAATCGCCGCCGAAGGCGACACAGGCAGCCCGGTGCTCCTCGTCCAGGCAGCCGGAAACACAACCTTCCCGATACCAGCCCAGCTCCAGAACGTCACTGCGGGCGAGTACTTCTTCCTGCCCAGCCTGACCGCAATCGGGAATATCGCAAACGGCGCGACACAATGATCGGTGCGTTACCGGCCTTAACTAGTAGGGCGATGAGCATCCTGACCAGCTCAATCGGGGGCTGCCAGGATGCTCATCGCCCTCACTGCGAGGAAGTTAGAACGCGGAACAGGCTGATGCGGGCGGCTACTGCAGGCTGCCGATAACCTGCAACTGACCACCAATTCCCGTCACCGGCGAAGCGCTCGCGTTCAGCAAGGTCTCCAGCAGCATCAGGCGCAGTTCGTCGATGCCCGCCGGGTCGACGCCTGGCGGTTGGCTCGCCTGGACCATCGCTTCGCTGACGTGCGGCTGCACGATCACGACAGTCTTCTTCCGACGCGCACTGCGATTCTTCAACTGCACCAAGAACGCCTTCCGGTCGGCGACTCGCTGGCCCTTCGTCCAGCTAGCCCGGCCGATAACCTCCGGCCTGGCCAGTGTCTCGTACAAAGTGCCTTGATCGAGATAGCGCAGGTTCTTCGTCGCCTGAGTAACAACCTCTTCGAACGGCCCGACGGACACTTGCCGACCGCCCTTGCCTGCCGCCTTGACATAGATCAGGCTGAGGTCGCCGTTCGGTGCCAGGTGCACAAAGTCGGCTACCTCGCCAGCGCGGTCATCGCAGGTCAGCCAGCCATCGTTAAAGTGATGCACGACCCACGCAAAAAGCGAGGTGTCACCGTCCTCAGCGATGGCCGCGTCGATCTTGCTTGGGCCGCCGCTGGTCGGCTTCTCGTCGGTGATGGTGTAACCGCCGAAGTCTTCGAAGACCCAGCCGGGGAATGGATTATTCCGGGCCTGGCGGCGGTACATGCTGCGCCCGCTCAGTACATGCCCGGTGTCGTAGTAGACGCTGATCAGCTGAGCAGCCACATTAAGCGCGTCAAGAATCTGGCGCGTTACCTTCGGGTTCGTTGCGGGGGCGTTGGTGTCAAGCCCGATCGTCAGCCGAAACTCGCCGCCATCCTCGGCAACAGTGCAGTGCAACGTCCCCGCAGTGCCGCTGGCCAAGCCGACCTCAAGCCGAAAGTCGGCTGAGCCGACAATTGGCTGGACGATAAGCGTCGCATCCTCCAACCACCCGGCCGCGCTCAGCATCTCGTCATCAACGCCCGGACCGAGCGGCAGGCTGTCAGCGCTGCTGACCGAGATGTCGAACGCACCTGAGACGCCGTTCAGACTGGTCACCTGCTGCGCCAGCACCTGGTACGGCTGATCGAGGCCGCCACCGGCTGCCTCGATGTCCTCGAACAAGCGTCAGCACGTCAGTTGCCAATGCGATGAAGTCGTCGAAGCTGACCGTTGGACGGCTCCAGAAGACCGAGTCACGCGGCGTGGTACCAACGACACCCTTCAGCGCCTGCTGACGTGCAGTGCCGTCGAAAATCGCTCTGGCCGAGCTAAGCGCGAAGCCTCCGTCCTCAAAGGGACTCAGCGAGTCCTGCACGTGACGGCCGGCGATGTTCTTGGTGTCTGGCCTTAGCGTCGTTGGAGCTTGGGCGCCTTTGAGCCATAGACCTCTGGCCTCTCCCGGAAGGAACGCCGCGTTCAGAGTCTCCGGCGCCACCCGCTCCAACGCTGGCCTTGGCGGCTTATCGAGCCATCGCTGCAGACTTGTCCGGAGAGCTTGGGGGCAGTGCACCACGATTAGGTCGTTCCGCCTGATTACTACCCCGAGTTCATGCTTGATATCGACGTAAGGAAGCGCGCTCGACGCCCAAGCGGGCTCCTGGGTACGTCGGTAGACAAAGGCCCACAGCGCGTCCAAGCTGCGATCGCTGACCGCCTGCCGGTAGCCAGCAGCGCCGTTGAGACCACTCGCGATCACCTCCGACCGAGCGCCGTTCCTCGCCCGACCGGCCGCCCGGGTCATCTGGTTGATCAAGACCTGCATCGCCAGGTCATGGTCTTGGCCGCTGCTGCGCAAGATCATCAGCGAGCCGTAGGGCATGAGTTCATCGGCTTCTACAACCGGCACCTCGGCAGACTCTAGCGTCTGGACCACTACTACTCCTTACTGGTCGCCACAACCGGCGTAGCCGAGTTAGCGGTTCAACCTGGGCTGCTGCTACTTACTTGCGGGGAAGGGCCAGCAAGTTGTTGGTCCAGATGCCATCAGCAAGGGTCCTGAGGTACTTGTAGCCGCGCGTAGGCACGACTACCCCAACGGCAATCTGGTCGCCGCGACTGTCAGTGACGTAAGCGTGGCCGTTGTCGTCCTCGATCCAACTGACCACCTCCGCCCGGCTGTTGCTGCCGACCTTCGCGGTGGCCGACTCGGCCCACCAGAGGTGGCTAATGTGCTCGTGGCCGTTGCCACCGGTTTGCCGGATGGCGGTGATTCTGATACTCAACTTCCAGGCTCCCCTACAGCTCAACGGATTTGATGGGCTCTACACTGCTCTTTACGCGTGGAGCTGCGCCGCATACCATCTGGTTATACGGGCATGACGAAATGGTATCCGCTTCGGATGCCGCCTGGAGGGCACTTTGAGCGGGAACGCTGCTGAAGTTGGGCAGCGCATCCGGTCGGTTCGGGAAGCTCGTGGCTGGACGCAGCAGGACCTGGCAGTCCGGATGGACCGCACACAGACGGCTGTCAGCTACTGGGAATCCGGCCGACGAGGTCTGAGCCTGGACGATCTACTGGACGTCGCACACGTTCTTGGGGTGCCAAGTTCCGATCTACTGCCGGATAGGCGTCGACAACACCAGGTACCTGCTCTGCTGCGGGCTGTCGCCGACCGCGTCGATGCCGGCCAACTTGCTGATGAGCTGGAGCGATTCGCTGTTAGAGCGCAGACTCTCCCGCAGCCAACCGCGCGTTGGCAGATTGCTCCGGCCGCGTCGCGCGACACTGCGGAAGCGCTCCTTGAGGCGGCTGAGGTCTTGGTACCGCCTGTACCAGTTCGCGATCTTGTCATCGGTTGCGGTGTGCAGATTTTGCCCTGGCCGTTCGTCGAGACCATGATTGATGGTCTGGTTGTCGAGCTTGAAGCTGGGTCGGTGATTTGGGTGAACGACGCTCAGGCGGCCACTCGGCAGCGTTTCACGCTCGCCCACGAACTCGGCCATGTGCTGCTGCGCCATGCCGACGCCTTTCACTTGGACCTAGGCGGCGACTTGGCGCCGAACGCCACCGGCGGCCACCCCGGATACGACTGGCGCGCCGAGCGATCTGCCAATGACTTCGCCGCTAACCTGCTCATGCCAGCCTCGATGGTCAGACGGGCGATAACGGCAACCACCGACGTCGTCGAACTCGCAAGTCAGTTCAAGGTCAGCCCGGCAGCCATGGGATTCCGGCTGACGGCACTACAACTCACCTGAGAGCGCGCCCCGTAGTCACTCAGGGCCACTCGCCTTGTCGCAGCAGATCTTGTGAGCCGAGCCTTCCAAGTCGCTTACAGTCATGCTGGGGGGCGCCTGGACGCCAGTCTGCGGCGTTCGCCTGCTGAAAGATCGACTCTCGCTCCTGAACTCGTGCGGGCGCTGCGAGACCTATAGATCAGATCGCTCTGACCAGGGCGAACACGCTGTTCAATCGACCGACCCCTGTTACACTCAGGTAGCCTCTTGGGTGCTTTTGGTGTTGCGCGCCTCATCCAAAAAGAGACAGCCATGGTGGGCCAGGGAGGCGGCACCCGGCCTGATTACCCCGCTGCCACCACCCACGATCGCGGCCCTGGTGGCGGTATGGTGCGGTGCGCAGAACGGCGGCTCGCTGATCAGCGGCCTACCAGGCGACAACGCGCCGGCCACCGAGTGAATCGCGCTGACCTCTAGCGCGGCCGCTGGCTCAAGCCTCGGCATCACACTCGGAATACGCTCTGCGAGCATCGTCTTGCCGGAGCCTGGCGGGCCGAGCAACATCACGTGATGTCCGCCCGCAGCGCAGATCTCAGCCGCCCTGCGGGCGACTGGCTGACCCACCAGGTCGGCCAGGTCCTTACTGAGCTCAGGTGGACCCACCTCAGTGCCAGCGACCCCATGGCCAGCCAGCCCACCAAGCGCGAACTCAAGCCGACCGTCGCGGCCGGGCGCCAGCACTGTCACGCCTGGGCTTTCGGCTGGGCGACCGGCCCTCAGCCACAGCAGCAGTGCCGACAGCGTGGATACCGCGACCACTCGTAGGTCAGTCACCAAGGCCGCTTCGGCCGCATTCTCGTCGCAAACGACGACGGTCCCAAACCCTGCACCGACCGCAGCTGCCGCAGCGGGAAGCACTCCTGGCACCGGTCGGACCCTGCCATCCAGGCCCAGTTCGCCCAGTAGCACTAACCCATCCAGGCAGGCAGCCGGGATTGCCTCAGACGCTGCGAGAATGGCGCACGCGATGCCCATGTCGAAGCCAGAGCCGCGCTTCGGCAAGCTGGCTGGCGACAGCCCGACCGTGACCCTGCGACTTGGCCAGCTCTCGCCGCTGTTGACGATGGCCGCCCTGATCCGGTCGCGTGCCTCGCGCAACGCAGTGTCAGGCAAGCCCACGAGCAGCAACGCAACCATGCCATTCTCGATGTCAACCTCGATCTCAACCGGATGCCCCTGCACCCCGACCAGCGCGATCGCATGCGCCCGAGCTAGCGCCACTGACATCACCTCCGGACTTGACCCTCTCGAAAGCCAGCCCGGCCCGCGAGTCGTCCGTGGCACCTTGTGGGAGCGAACAACCAGCCTGTGCACAGCGACCTGAAACTGTCGGCATCAACTGCTTAGATCGCCGACCCACAGGATCGTTGCCCTGAATTACCGGCCCGGCGAGATCGCAGCCGCCAGCCCGCAACGGCAGGTTTACCTGCCCTGCATAGCGTCTGACGATATGGACGATTCAGCCATATTCGGACCAGACCCTTCGATGGAGAACCCAGAGGCCGGCGTCTCCCGGCGGCACTTCCTCAGCAGCGTGGTCGTGGTCGGCGCGGCACTAGGGCTCGCCACTGCCGCTACCGAAGAGGCGCTCAGTCGCGCGCCGGCGCTAGCCGACACGCCAACGCCCCCGGCCGGGCCACCGACCACAACGCTGCCGCTGCCCACCACGACCGCGCCCGAACAGCTCTGGCTGACCTGGGGAAGCAACCCGGCCACCGAGGTCACCGTGACCTGGTTGTCGCCCGGCTCGGTGCCGCAGCCGGCGCCAACCCTCGCCTACTCACGCGCCCCGATCACCGCCCGCAACCGCGGCCTGACCGTGCGGTTGCCGCAGCCGCAGCCGCTCGACGTCAGGCATCAGTACCCGCCGGCGTCGGCGGTGAGCTTCGTCGACGGACTGAACGCGCAGAGCACGTACTACTACCACGTAGAGCTGCGCGACCTGGAGCCAGGCACGAGGTACTACTACCAGGTCAGTGACGGTGCCGCGGTCCCAGCTACGGCGGGCTCAAGCTTCGAAACCGCGCCGGCCGGCCGGGCCAAGTTTCGCTTTTCCAGCTACGGCGACCTGGCCACGCCGTCCTACGATCTGAACGCGTCAGGCAACCAGTGGCACGAGTCGTGCGACAACTCCTACTACGCGGTGAACGCCGTTGAGAGCCCAGGCGACGGCAACGGGCCACCGCTCTTCCACCTGCTGAACGGCGACCTCTGCTACGCCAACCTGGACATTTTCAATGCTCCCGGCGTGTGGCGTGACTTCGGCGTCAACTGCGCCAGGTCGGCGGCCAACCGGCCATGGATGCCCGCGCTCGGCAACCACGAGACCGAGTTCGGTACCTGCGATCACGCCGGCCGCCCAGGCACCGCCCCTGGTGGCATCGGTGCCCAAGCAGCCGCCGGCAGTTACTGGAACGGCCCCTACGGCTACGGCCACTACCTGAGCCGCTTCCTGCTGCCCGACAACGGCGTCGTCAACTGGGATGGCAACCGACTCCGCGGCAACTTCTACCGATTCCAGGTTGGCACTGTCGTATTCATCTCGCTCGACGCTGACGACGTGATCTACCAAGACGGCGCGTCAGCCTACTTGAACTCCGCACCCAACGCAGCGCCGGAGACGACCAGTTCCGGTGCCTCGATCCCGAACGGCACCGTCACCTACAACCACGGCTATACGGGCGATCTGAAGATCGTCACAGCCGACAACTCGGCGGTGCCTGACTTCAGCACTGGTACTCCGAACTTGCAGTGCCTATGGCTGGAGCGGACGCTGCGGGAGGCCAGGACGGATCCGAGCGTGGACATGATCGTGGTGTTCATGCACCAGTGCGCGATGTCGACCTCGGTCCCAGGCAACGGCTCCGACTTGGGTATTCGCCGGGCCTGGCTACCGCTCTTCGACAAGTACGAAGTCGACCTGGTGCTGTCAGGTCACGAGCATGACTACGAACGCAGCTACCCCGTGCGCGGCTATGACACCAACTACGCGGGCACGGTCGCGTCACCGAATCCCGACCAGACGGCGGGCGCGGCAGTCAACACCCGCCGCCCGCACGTAGTCACCACCGAGCCGGTCGCACTCAACGGCAGCTCGGCCTGGGACACCGAGCAGGGGACCGTCTTTCTTGTGCTCGGTGGCGGCGGCACTAATGGCCCGTCCAACACCTATGGACTCGACACCGCGACCGGGCTGCCTCAAGCCAAGGTCATCACCGAGCGCAACGCCATCACCGGATCACCGGCCACCGGGTTCGTACGGAACGCCGCTGACGCGCGGGAGGACGCACCGTGGTCGGCCGCCACCAACTCCGGTGACGCTTACGGCTATGCGATCTTCGATGTGGACCCTGGCGACCGGCCGGGTGCCACGACGATCACCTTCAAGTACTTCGCCGTCCCGGCGGTATCGAACGAGACCGGTTCGCTGCACAACGGCACGACTACGCTGCCGACTGCTCCGTTCGAGATGTTCATCTTCGGTCGCGGTCTCGCCCGGCCAGACCACTCAACGGACGCCTCGGACGTGACGCCCCTGATCAACCCACTCCGCGCACATGCTCGATACTGAAGTCACCGGCTGGTGATCTCAGCACGCCGATCACGTCGACCCGCAGGCTGTCGAAAATAACGCCGTGGCTCATCACCCACCGCACCGCCAGTCGCCTCAGCCGCCGTCGCTTCGTCGGGGTCACCGCCTCGATCGGCGTGCCGTAGCGCGTGCCTGAGCGCGTCTTGACCTCACAGACGACGAGCGTCCTGTGCTCGGCGGCGACGATGTCGATCTCACCGTCGGCGCAGCGGTAATTCCGGTCGAGCACACGATAACCGAGCTGTTGCAGATACTCAGCCGCCAACTGCTCACCGCGCTGCCCGAGCTCGTCCTTAGGATGCACCGGCCCACCTCCGGCATCGAGCCTGCCGGAGGATGACGTCTGCCCGCGCCCGCGAACCCGACGCTGTGCTGTGCGTCACGCACTGTGGACAAGCGGCCCACCCTGAGGGCGCGGGCTGTCGGTGCCGCCTGCTTAGCTGAAGCGCCGTCAGGTCTCGGCGGGGACGTCAGGTCTCGGCGGGGACGTCAGGTCTCGGCGGGGACGTCAGGTCTCGGCGGGGACGTCAGGTCTCGGCGGGGAACTCAGGTCTCGGCGGGCATCGTTACTCGCCGGGCGTCAGCTCTCCTCAGGCAACTGAAGCTCGCTCTTAGCGAGCTCCTCAATGTTGACGTCCTTGAAGGTAACTACCCGGACATTCTTCACGAACCTGGCCGGTCGGTACATGTCCCAGACCCAGGCATCGTGCATGGTGACCTCAAAAAAGACCTCGCCGTTGTCAGCCGTGCGAACCTTAAGGTCGACATCGTTCGTCAGGTAGAACCTGCGCTCAGTCTCCACTACGTGCGAGAACAGCCCGACGACGTCCCGATACTCGCGATAGAGCTGCAACTCCATCTCGGTCTCGTACTTCTCAAGGTCCTCCGCGCTCATGTTCTCCCCTCCGATGAGGCGGGCGCTCGGGGTGCGGCCGGGCGCTTACGCGTACGCGCCAGCCCCATGCTCGGGTGCGGTAGCTAGCGAACCCGCGATCAACTCCACGATAGGACCATCCCGCCGTGAGTCCAGAGCCGATGACTCATCCAGCGCAATGTCGCCACTCTCCCACCGCGCGAGATCGCTGTCTGGCAGTCCGTCGTCAAGCCTGCAGGATATGTTCACGAACGAGCGGCGGTGCACTGGACTTGGACCATGGAGATCAAGCGCGGCCATGTGACTTGGCGTTGAGTACCCCTTATGCCGGGAAAACCCGTACTCCGGATAGACCGTGTGCAGTCCTGACATGATCCGGTCCCTGGTCACTTTCGCCACGATCGACGCTGCGGCGACGCAGATCGCGACCTGGTCACCCTTCCACATCGCCAAGGCGGGTGCTGTCAGTCCTGGCACCGCGAATCCATCGGTCAGCACATAGCCGGGCCGGGTGGCAAGGCCAGCTAGCGCCGCACGCATCCCGGCCACGTTACAGACATGCAGGCCGCGCTGGTCGATCTCCGTCGAGTCGATCACCACAGCGTGCCAGGCCAGCGCCGACCGCACGATGTGCTCGTAAGCCTCTTGCCTGGCCTTGGCGGTCAGGGCTTTGGAGTCCGCGATCTGGTCCCAGCGCGAGCCATCCGGCCGGTCGAGCGCCACAGCCGCTACCACCAGCGGACCGGCACACGCACCACGACCGGCTTCGTCGATCCCGGCCACCGGACCAAGCCCGGCCCGCACCAGCACCCGTTCGTAGCCGGCCAGGCCACTGGTGCGGCGGGGCGTGTAACCGAGCGGGCGTTGCACAGGCGCGAGTGCGACAGCCGGCGCGCGTCGCGCCGGCCCCTGCGCCTATATTTTCTGCTTATTCTTTGGCTCGGCACAGCTGGTTCGCCCTCCGAGCTGAGCGAGCGAGCCTGCGGCGGCGCCTGATCCGAAGGCGCAGCCACCGCTCAGCCACGGTCATCGGGACGGCGGCACCGAAGCCAACCGTCAGCGGAAGATACGGTGCCGATGGCCGAAGCGGAACCCCGGCACCTGAGTTGACCAAGGCAGCCAGCTTAGCTGGCGGGGTAGCGGCCTGCGACCCAGTATGGTGCCCTGATGCCAGCAGCTTGCGCTGCGCAAAGGTGGACGGGATCGGCAAGACCCTGAAGCGGCTCGGCGGCCACACGATCATGAATGCGCGGCCGATCACCTTATTCTCGGGAATCGTGCCGTTCCGGTCGTAGGAAACACACATCACCTGCGGATCGGAATACGAGCAGTCGTGCAGCCTTGAGTCGGCCGACTCATCTCGGTGATCGCCCATCACCCACAACCGACCAGGCGGAACGACAATATTGAAAGGGTCGGCTGACGGCTGGTCGCCAGGGAAAATGTAGGACCTCTCGCTCAGCGGCACGCCGTTGACGGTGATCTGGCCATGCACATTGCAGCACTTCACATGATCACCGGGGACGCCGATGACCCGCTTGATGTAGTCCGTCTGGCCGGGCGCGGTGCCGAATAGCCCGGCGATGGAGTGCAAGAGCGCACCGATCGTGTCGTCGTAGATCCTGACCACCGGGTTATGCGATGGTGGATTGACCGGCGTTGGCGGATCCCAGGACCCAGCGCCGTCGAACACCACCACGTCGCCGCGGTGGATCGGCCGCAAATGGTATACGACCTTGTTGACCAGCACTTTGTCGCCGATGAGCAGCGTGTTCTCCATCGAGCCAGACGGAATAAAGAACGGCTGCACCACGAAGGTCTTGATCAGCAGCGCGATCGTCAGCGCGACCGCGAACAGCACCACCATCTCGGTCAGGAACGACCACCGGCCACGTGCGCTCGGCTCATCCGCTTCGTCATCGTCCGGCTCGTCGGCCGAGGTCTGCGGTGCGATCTCGCTGTCCGCCGGGCTTGGCGAGTCGGACTGGGGCATGCGGGCAGCACCACCTACTCCGGTCAGCACGTCGTCGTGCATGCGCTGATCGTCGTTCATCATCACCATCCAGCCTAACGGCCAACTGACCGGTCCAGCGGCCATCGTGGCGCCGGGCGGGATAAACCCCAAGCTCGGAGTCTGGAAAAAATAATCCCGCAGTCGAAACGCGAAGCGCATTCCGACCGCGCGTTGGCAGCGTACCTCCCGCACTCGCGGAATCAGGCCAACACAGCTGTCGGCTCGATAACGAACTGGGCCGACGAACCTGACGTGATACGCCAATACGCGCGTCGCCTCGGCGAGGAAACTGCGGACCAGTTAGCGAGCGGGCTCGCGACGCTCCTTGATCCGAGCTGCCTTGCCTCGTAGCGAACGCAGGTAGTACAGCTTGGCCCGGCGAACGTCACCCCTGGTCACAACCTCGATCTGCTCGATGGCCGGAGTATGCACTGGGAAAGTACGCTCAACGCCGACGCCATAGCTGATCTTGCGAACGGTAAACGTCTCGCGGGCACCACCGCCCTGACGGCGGATCACGATGCCCTGGAAGATCTGAATCCTCGACCGGTTGCCCTCAGTCACCCGGACGTGCACCTTCAAGGTGTCGCCCGGCCGGAAGGCCGGAATGTCCGACCGGATCTGTGCTTGCTCAAGCTCGGCAATCGCGGTGTGCATCGCTCGTCGTCCTCATGGTCATCACGCGCACGCCTACGAACGCGCTGTAGTGGTCTGGTCGCCGCAAAGGGCAGCGAGGATGCCCGCGCGAGCTCCGCTGGCGAGGGCATTGGTTCTCAGTGTGCCACATCTTGCCTGTCGACTGCGAAACCAGCTTCGGAAAGTACCTGCCGATCGCGCTTGTCCAGCGCCGAACTGGCCAGTCGGGCGGCCAACTCAGGCCGGTTCGCAGCGGTACGGACGAGGGCCTGGTCCCGTCGCCACCTGGCGATCGCCCCGTGGTCGCCGGACAACAGCACGTCGGGTACCTCCAGCCCGCGCCAGTTACGGGGCCGGGTAAAGCTCGGCCCCTCGACCAGGGCAGACCTGGGGTCATCGGCGTCGCCAGTGCCGAACGAATCATCGGGTGCCGACTCAGCGTTGCCAAGTACGCCAGGAATCAGCCGCGCGATCGCCTCGATCATGACCAGCACCGCAGGCTCGCCGCCAGCCAGCACATAGTCGCCGATCGAGAGCTCACGTACCGTCATTTGACCGCGGGCGTACCGCACCACCCGGTCATCGATCCCCTCATACCGTCCGCAGGCGAACACCAGGTGCTCGATGCGCGCCAACTCAGCCGCGATGGCTTGGCTAAAAAGCACCCCAGCCGGCGTCGGCACTATCAACTCGGCCGAACCAGCCGAGTTGATAGCGATGGCGTCGATGGCTTCGCCCCAGGGTTCGGGCTTCATCACCATGCCAGGGCCGCCGCCAAACGGAGTGTCATCGACGGTTCGATGTACGTCGTGCGTCCACGTGCGCAGATCATGCACGGCAACGTCAATGTCACCGCGCTGCATCGCCTTACCAATCAGCGACACGTTCAGCGGCGCGAAGTATTCCGGAAATATCGTAACAATATCAACCCGCACAGTCCCCTCCCCGCGGCGCCCTTCCCTCGACTCCAACAGCAACGGGGTCGCCCCGTTGCTGTCCTGACGACAACGGGGCGACCCCATTGCTATTCGCTTCGCGGGAATCGGGCACTAAAGGGACTCAGCTGGGTTGAGTAGGCCTGGGGGCGGGTCGACCAGCAGCCGTCCGCCGGGTAGGTCCACCTCGGGCACGATGGCCGCCACGAACGGGATCAGCACCTCGGCACCGCCGATACCCTCCACGACGAGCAGGTCTTGACCGTGGTGCAGCACATCGGTGACTACCCCGACCTGCTCCCCGCCGACGGTATCGACCCGCAGGCCGATCAGGTCGTGATCGTAGAACTCCTCGGGGTCGGCCAGCGGCGCTAGCTCAGCCGAATCGACTTCGAGCAGCGTGTCGCGCAAGTCCTGCGCCGAATCCCGGTCGTCGTACCCCTCGAAAGTGAGCAGCAGTCGACCTGAGTGCCAGCGCGCACTGGAGATGCGAAGCGGGCCACGGTCGGCCGGGTTGGTGACCAGCACCGATCCAGGACGAAATCGCTCAGCCGGGTCGTCGGTCCGCACTTCCACGGTGACCTCACCGCGGAGACCATGCGGTCGTCCGACCCGGCCAACAACGAGTTGCATGCCGGCTAACGAACTTCGTCGGCGTCCAGCAGGTCGACTCGCACATAAGAATCGCCCGCCAGCGAGCCGAGTACAGTCCGCAGCGCACGCGCTGTCCGGCCGCCGCGCCCGATGACCTTGCCGAGGTCATCGGGATGCACCCGCACCTGGAGCACGCGACCGCGGCGCAGATTGCGGCTAGAGACCCTGACCTCGTCGGGGAAATCGACGATGCCTCTTACGAGGTGCTCGAGTGCCTCTTCGAGCACGTCAATCTCCGCTCCCGGACGCCTTGGCGTCGGCGTCGGCGGTCACTTCGGCAGTCTCGGCAGCGCCCGGCGCCGACTCGGCCTTGGCGTCATCGCCGCTGGCCGCCTCGGCCTTGGCGTCGTCGGCCTTAGGCTCGTCCGCCTGAGGCTCGTCGGCCTTGGCCGCGTCCGCCTTAGGCTCGTCGGCCTTGGCCGCGTCCGCCTTGGGCTTGTCATCCTTCGCCTTGGCGTCGGCCTTGCCCTTGCCAGCCTCTGACCGGCCTGACCGGCCGGCCTTGGCGTCGCCCGCCTTGGCGTCGCCCGCCTTCGCGTCGCCGGCCTTGGCGTCGGCGGCCTTCGCCGGCCCTGGCCTTGCCGCCCTTGGAGGTAGTGGCACCCTCAGTCAGCGTCTCCGCGAGCGCGGCAGCGAAGACCTGCTTTTTGTCGGTCTTCTCTGCGGCGGTTCTTAGCGTGCCCTCGGCACCCGGCAGGCCCTTAAACTTCTGCCAGTCACCGGTCACCTCAAGGATCTTGCGAACCGGGTCGGTCGGCTGCGCACCGACAGAGAGCCAGTGCTGCGCGCGATCCGAGTTCACCTCGATAAACGAGGGGTCGGCCTTCGGGTGGTACTTGCCGATCTCCTCGATCGCGCGACCGTCCCGCTTGGTGCGGGCGTCGGCGACGATGATCCGGTAATAGGGCTCCCGGATTTTGCCCATGCGCTTTAGCTTGATCTTGACAGCCACGGCTGTGGTCTTCTCCCAGCAAGTTTCAATGCGGCTAGCAGGTCATTCGGAGTGAGGAACCGGACCAGCTATCCGCTAGGTAACGGCGACGACGAGTAGAGAGGGCCTCGCTTAGCCGATGGTTGCGTTCACATTCTGCCAGACATCTCGACGTGCTGCGGCGTTCGCGACCCTACAGCCCGACCCCCACAGCCCAGCGCGCAGGACTAACGGCCCTTATTGCCGCCGCGGCCGCGCAGTCCGGGCGGGAGTTGGTTGCTCGACTGCTTGCCGCCAGGCAACGTGGGCAACCCGGCCGGGTCGGCCCGGCCGCCTCGGCGCAAGCCTGGCGGCAGGTTCGCGCCGAGTTGCGACAGGTCAAGGCTAGCCGGATCGAGCTTGGACAGATCCAGTCCGGCCAGGTCAGCGCCGGGCGCTCCGGCAGCTAGGCCGCCCGGGCCGGCTGATCCAGCGCCGCCGGCACCGGCGACAGCGCTGCCTGGCCGGGCGGCCCCAGCGGGCCGCCCGCCGCCCTTACCCTTTTTCTTATTCTTCGCCTTTTGACCACCACGCCGAGCACCCGGCATTCCTGGCATGCCGGGCATCCCCCGCATGCCGCCCATCATCTGGCGCATCATCTTCTGGCCCTCAAGGAAGCGCACCACGAGCGAGTTCACCTCGCCCACGGTGACACCAGAACCGTTGGCGATCCGCAGTCGGCGCGAGCCGTTGAGGATCTTGGGGTTGCTTGCGCTCCTCCGGCGTCATCGAATTGACGATGGCGTCGGCCCGGTCCAGGTCCTTATCGCTGATCTGGCTACAGCAGGTCGCGGTTCTGCGCCGCGCCTGGCAGCATGCCGAGCAAGTTCCCGATCGGGCCAAGCTTGCGTACCATGGCGAGCTGCTCAACGAAATCCTCGAGCGTGAACCCCTCTTGCGAGACCATCCTGTTGGCCATCTGAGCGGCTTGGTCTTCGTCGAAACTGCGCTCGTGCCTGCTCGATCAAGGTGAGGATGTCACCGAGGTCGAGTATGCGTGAGGCCATCCGATCCGGATGGAAGACATCAAAGTCTTCGAGCTTCTCGCCGTTCGACGCGAACATGACCGGACGGCCGGTGAGCTGCGCGATCGACAGCGCGGCACCACCGCGGGCATCGCCGTCCAGCTTGGTCAGCGCGACCCCGTCGAACCCGACTCCGTCGAGGAATGCCTGCGCCGTGCTGACCGCGTCCTGGCCGATCATCGAGTCGACCACGAACAAGATCTCGTCCGGGTCCGTCGCATCCCTGATCGCGCGCGGCCTGCGCCATCAGCTCGGCATCGACGCCGAGCCGGCCGGCGGTGTCGATAATGACGATGTTGTGCTGGCGGCGCCTGGCCTCATCGATCGAGTCCCTGGCTACCGCGATCGGGTCACCAACGCCGTTGCCTGGCTGAGGTGCGTACACCGGCACCCCGGCCCGCTCGCCGAGCACCTGTAGTTGCTGTACCGCGTTAGGTCGCTGCAGGTCGGCGGCGACCATCATCGGCGTGTTGCCCTGACTGCGCAGCCAAAGCGCCAGCTTGGCGGCCAGCGAGGTCTTACCAGAGCCCTGCAGGCCGGCCAGCATGATCACGGTCGGCGGCACCTTGGCGAACCGTAGCCGCCGCGCCTCGCCGCCGAGGATCTCGATCAGCTCTTCGTTGACGATCTTGATGACTTGCTGTGCCGGGTTGAGTGCCGCAAGCACGTCGGCTTCGAGTGCGCGCTCTTTTACCGCGGCGATGAAGCTGCGCACTACCGGCAGCGCGACGTCGGCTTCGAGCAGCGCGATCCTGATCTCACGTGTGGTCGCGTCGATGTCGGCAGGCGACAGCCGTCCCCGGCCACGCAGCGAAGAAAAGACCTGAGTCAGCCGGTCAGAGAGTGTCTCGAACACCTGAAAGAACTCCTTGCTGTGCCTATCCGCTGGTGCGCATGCCCGCTAGCCGTCCGTTAGCCGATCAAGGCGTCGACGAACGTCTGCGGGTCGAAGGGCGCGAGGTCGTCGGGGCCCTCGCCGAGTCCGACTAGCTTGACCGGTACGCCGAGCTCACGCTGCACGGCGATCACGATGCCGCCTTTGGCGGTGCCATCAAGCTTGGTCAGCACGATGCCGGTGATGTCGACCACCTCAGCGAAGACCCTGGCCTGGCGCAGCCCATTTTGCCCGGTGGTGGCATCGAGCACGAGCAGCACTTCATCCACGGGCCCTTGCTTGGAGATGACTCGCTTGATCTTGCCGAGCTCGTCCATCAGCCCAGTCTTGGTATGCAGCCGACCGGCTGTGTCCACGATGACGGTGTCGACGCCTTTGGCCGTGCCAGTGCTGACCGCCTCGAACGCGATGCTGGCCGGGTCAGCGCCGTCCCGGTCGGCCCTGACCACGTCAGCGCCGACCCGCGAACCCCAGGTCTCGAGCTGGTCGGCCGCCGCCGCGCGGAACGTGTCAGCCGCGCCGAGCAGCACCGTCTGGCCATCGCCGATCAGTACCCTGGCCAGCTTGCCGCAGGTAGTCGTCTTGCCGGTGCCGTTGACGCCGACCACGAGCACGACCGCAGGTCGGTCGCCGTGCTTAGTCGTATGCAAGGTCCGGTCGAGGTCAGGGTTGACCTCGGTCAGCAGGTCGGACCTCAACAGCGCCTTGACCTGATCAAGATCCCTGGTGCCTGCCACCTTGACCTCGGTGCGCAAGTGGCCGACAAGCTGAGCGGCCGGTCCGGCGCCCATGTCGGCGGTGATCAGGACCTCTTCGATCTCATCCCAGGTGTCGTCGTCCAGCTTGCCGCTGGACAGCAAGCTGAGCAGTGCGGTGCCAAACGCGTTTTGTGACCTCGCCAACCGACCGCGCAGCCGCACCATCCGACCGGCTGACGGCGGCGGCCGCTCGATGACCACCGCACCTTCAGCGGTCGGCCCAACCGGCACGTGCTCAGCCGACGGCACGGGTTCGGTGGCCGTGGCGCCCGTTCGCGGCGGGGCGATCGTGCCGGTGCCGGCGCCGTCGGTTGGGCCGGTCGGCGGCAGCTGGCTAGGTGCCCGGCGCCGACGACGCCTCGGCGCGAGCAGCGCCCCGCCGCCCCCGACGACAACGACGACCGCGACAGCGATGATGATCAGCAGTATTTCCATGACCGATCCAGTCTGGCAGACGTACGCGACCAGGCGAGCCAGCCGGGTACTACGGGGCCTGGCTCGACGCCCGCCTGGTTAGGCGGGCTCACGCTCGCGCAGCCGCTGGCTGATGACCGCGCTGACGCCGTCCGACCGCATGCTGACGCCGTAAAGCGAGTCGGCAATCTCCATCGTCCGCTTCTGGTGGGTGATGATGATCAGCTGCGAACTGGCCCGTAGCTCTTCGAAAATGTCGAGCAGCCGCTGCACATTGGTGTCGTCGAGAGCGGCCTCGACCTCGTCCATCACATAGAACGGCGACGGCCGCGCCTTGAAGATCGACACCAGGAAGGCGATTGCGGTCAGCGAGCGCTCGCCTCCGGATAGCAGCGACAGCCGCTTTACCTTCTTGCCCGGCGGCCTGGCCTCGAACTCGATGCCGGTGGCCAGCATGTCGTCAGGCTCGGTCAAGATCAGCCGCCCCTCGCCACCTGGGAACAGCGTGCCGAACACGTGCTCGAACTCCCTGGCCGTGTCAGCGAACGCCTCAGCGAACACTTGCTGCACCCGGTCATCGACTTCCTTGACGACAGTCAGCAGGTCGCGCCTGGTCTTGCGCAGGTCCTCAAGCTGAGTCACCAGGAACGCATGCCGCTCCTCAAGCGCGGCGAACTCCTCGAGCGCCAGCGGATTCACCTTGCCGAGCTGGTCAAGCTGGCGCTGTGCGACGTCGGCTCGCTTGTGCTGAACGTCACGGTCGTAGCGCACTCCTGGCTGCTCTTCGCCATCGACCGGCGGCATCGGCACCAGCACTTCCGGGCCGTACTCGGCGACTAGCGGCTCGACCTCGACCGCGTACTCCTCGATCGCCTTGGCTTCGATCTGCTCGATCTTCATCCGTCGGCTCGCTCGGGCGACCTCAGCACCGTGGGCGGTGTTGACCACCTTGTCGAGCTGGCCACTCGCCTCTCTGATCCGGTTCCTGACGACCTTGAGCTCTTCGTCTCGGCCCTGGTGGGCTACTTCGGCTTGCTGCCGTTCGGCTTCCGCGTGGGTCAGCGACCGGCCGATGGCGACCAGCGCGTGCCTGGCGCCCTCGGCTACCGCTGCCGCCACCGTCGCTTCGGCGGCGCGACGCCTGGCCCGGTCGGCCGCTCGGGTGATCGCCTGCCGCTCGGTCAGTGCGGCCGAGGCGAGGGCGTCGGCCCGGCCGCTGATCGCCCGCAGCCGTTCCTCGGCGGTCCTGACCTCGAGACGGGCGTCCATCTCGGAGCTGCGAGCCGCCACTGCGCTGTCGGCCAGCGCTTGCTTCGCGGCAGCCGAGACCGCTGGCCGTCGGCGCTCGGACTCGGCCTGCCAGTCGCGATCGTGATCGTCGCGGTCGTCGTCGCCGAGCTCGCCTTGCCCGCTGGCAGCCAGCTCGGGCGTGCCGTCAGCGGCCTGATCAGCAGCGGACTCACTGGCGATCCTGGCCTCAACGTCGGTGAGCTGGCTGCGGCTCTTCTCGGCTGAACGATCCGCCGCGGCGATCGCCGCCACCAGCAGGCTGGCCTCATCCTGAGCCGCCCTGGCCGCGCCGGCCAGTGCGCCGAGCCGCCCAGAAATCTCGGCCGCGGCGGCGTCGACTTCGGCCATCCCTGACTGCGTCTGGGCCAGCACCTGCCTGGCGTTGTCCTCATCTTCGATGGCCTCGGCCAACTCGCGCTCGGCGTACTGCGCTGCCACCTCGGCTTCGGCCAGCTCGTCGGCAGCTCCCTTGGCGGCAGCCTGCAGCCCGAGCAGGCTCTGGCCGTTGACCGAACCGCCCCTAGCCCAATGCGCCCCGAGCAGGTCACCGTCAGCTGTGACCACTGCGATGGCCGGATCTGACTTGACCAGCTCAAGCCCAGTCGCCAGATCCGGTGCCACCTGGACGCCCGCTAGCAGCCGCTCGATTGCCTTAGCTAGCTCGCCAGGGGCTTTCACAAGGTCAAGAGCAGGCATAACTACTCGCCGGTCATACTCACCCGGCCGACCGTCGCTCGCGTCGCGGCGACTCGAACCACCCGCATCGCCATGGTCGGCAGCCGCGATGACGAGATCGGTTCGCCCGGCCTGCTCGTCTCTTAGCTTGCGGAGGATCTCAGCGGCCGACTCGATGTCGCTGACGGCGATCGCACCGGCACTCGCGCCAAGCGCGGCGGCGATCGCCTCGGTGGCACCATCGGCGACGGTGATCAGCTCGACCAGCGGCCCGAGCACCCCAGGGAACGTCCCGCCGCCGCCGAGCAGCACCGCCGACGCGTCTGCCCCACGGCGAACCGCCTCAGCGAGGGCGCTGACTCTGGCGCGCAGACCGGCGCGCTGATCACTGAGCTGGTGCTCGACCTTGCGAAGCTGGGCGACGAGCGCGGTCGCGGCGGCCAGCTCGGCAGCCGCCTGCTCGCCTGAGGCGACTAGCGCGGCCCGGTCCTCGTCCCGGCCGCCGAAGTGGTCTTGCAGCTCAGCGTATTGCTGTTGGGCCTGCTCGGCCCTGGCCCTGGCGGCGGTCAGCGCGGTCGCCAGCCGACCAGCCTCCTCTTCGGCGGCGGCCAGCCGGCTTGTGGCCGCATCGGCCTGCCCGCGCAGCTTGGCCAGCCGCTCGGCCCGCTCAGCCGCCTGCCTGGCGTCGGCGGCCATCTTCCGCTCGGTCTCGGCCAGCGCCGACTCGGCCGCGCTTCGCGCCGCTACCGCCGCACCGAGCTGGTCGCGGGCGGCGGCCAGCCGATCGCCAAGCTCGCGCTCCTGCGCCCGCAGCTCGGCCGCCTCGCGGTCGAGCTCGTCCGGATCGCGGCCTGGTCGGGCCTGCTCCGGCGGTGCTGACAGGTGCTTGTGCCGCTCGGTAGCCAGGTCAGCCACCGCGCGCAGCCGCTCGGCTAGGCCGCCAAGCGCGAAGTAGGTCTGCTGCGCGAGCGCCAGTCGCGGCGCGTGCTGATGTGCCGCCGCCTCAAGCTCTGCTTCGGTGTCCCTGGCCGTGGCGAGCACGGTCTCCAGCTCGGCCCGGAGCGCGATCGCCACGCTTTCGTCGGCCTCATCCCTGGCCAACTCGGCCGACAGCGTCACGTAGTCGTCGGCGAGCAGCCGGAGCCGGCATCGCGCAAGTCGGCCTGGATCGACCGCGGCCTTGCGGGCCACCTCGGCCTGCCGGCCGAGCGGCTTGAGCTGACGGCGCAGCTCGGTGGTCAGGTCCGACCAGCCGGGTGAGGTTCGCCTGCATCGCGTCGAGCTTGCGCAGCGCCTTCTCTTTGCGCTTGCGGTGCTTGAGTACCCCGGCGGCCTCCTCGATCAGCGCGCGTCTGGCCTCGGGGCCAGCGTCCGAGAGCACTGTCGTCCAGCTGGCCCTGGCCGACGATGACGTGCATCTCCCGGCCGAAGCCGCTGAGTCGGAGAGCAGCTCCTGCACGTCGAGCAGGCGGCACTGGTCGCCGTTGATCGCGTACTCGCTCTGCCCGGTGCGAAACATGCAGCCGGCTGATGGTCACCTCGGCATAGTCGATCGGCAGCGCGCCATCGCTGTTGTCGATGGTGAGCGTCACCTCGGCCCGACCGAGCGGCGGCCGGGCGGCGGTGCCGGCGAAGACGACGTCTTCCATCTTGCCGCCGCGCAATTGACTTTGCGCCCTGCTGCCCATCACCCAGGCGAACGCATCCACCACGTTGGACTTGCCGGAGCCGTTCGGCCCGACGACGCAGGTGATGCCTGGCTCGAACCGGAGCGTCGTCGCCGAAGCGAATGACTTGAACCCGCGCAGAGTGAGGGTCTTCAGGTACACGGCCTGCTACTCCTCACCAGTTCGCGCCAGGTTTCACCGCACCCTACCGTGCGAGGCGAGGCGGATTGGCCTTCCTAGCCGATCAAGACGCCGATCTGACCAGGTCAATCATGTTTCGTACCAATGCTGCCCTGGGTAGACCCCCAGCTACCCATAACTGAAGAGCGCATGCGTCGGGAGAATGAGGGCGCGCGACAGCCACTCGCGGCTCGCGTCCGTACCGCCCGCGGCAAAAGGCGAGAGCTGAGCTGATGGCATGACAAACTACGGCGCGGGCTGCCGTACAGGCCAGCGCGCACCGCAGCCCGGCACACACCGCAATGCGGTACGTCACTGCTCGCCAACCAGGTCGGCGACCATCGAGGTCGCCGACTAGTCCGCAGTCGCCAGCCAGCCCGCGACCACCAACAGGCAATCGCGGCAGCACTGAACCCTCCGGCTCGGCCTTATCGACCGCCCGGATACGGGATCGAACTGACACGCGGCGTGAGCGCCGTCGAGACGGTACTGCTAGGTCAGGACAGGCTCGCGGTCGTCGAGCAGCATTTCATGACCGACTCCGGCAGCGAGCACGTCATTAACCTCTTGCAGCCGAGCAAGCTCAGCCTCAAGGTCACGCACTCGCCGCTGCAGACGGCGTACTTCCGAAACCATGCGGGGGTCAGGCCCGCCAACATGGCCAAGCAGAGCCTTCGCCATTGCTTGAGGTCCTCCACACTGAGTGACCAGAGTGGGCGCGCGCGTGGATTCGCAGAAAACGCGCCAGGCTGCGCGCAGGTAACGAATCCATGGTCCCATCTGAAGTGCCATCCGGTCAAGTTGACGTTTCCGCAGTTCACAGGCGATGAAACCGAAGCCCGATCAAGGCCGGGCAAAGAAAGCGGCATAATCGCCCCAACGGCGCAAGTCACCCCATCCAGCCGCCAATCCCAATCCCGCGAATCCCGCGGAGCCCCGGCCCCGGCCCCGGCCCCGGCCCCGGCCCCGGCCCCGGCCATGCAGGGAGTCGCTTCCCCGTGATATGTCCGGCGAGTTCCGCCACGTATCACGCGCCAGCGACACCAACTAGGGCGCACCTGGACCGATATAGACCGGTTTATGAGTCGCTTCCTCGTGATACGTGGCTCGCGCCCGCGGACATATCACGATGGAGCGACTCCCCCTGACCCAGGACCCGCCCGCAGGTTCGCTAAACCTGAGCGGCGCCCGATTTGCCCGATCCAATTGCGCGTCAAACCAACCGGGCTCTCCAACAACGGCGGCCAACCCCGCCAACCGCCAACCCCGGCCCAACGCCAACCCCGGCCCAACGCCATCCCCGGCCAACCCGGCCAACCCCGCCGACCCGCCAACCGCCAACCCCGCCAACCGCCAACCCCGGCCCAACGCCAACCCCGGCCCAACGCCATCCCCGGCCAACCCGGCCAACCCGGCCAACCCCGCCAACCCCGCCAACCCCGCCGATGGGCTATCGCTCTACGAAGCCGGTCAAGCCGCCGCGCTGCTTGTCCCAGCGGAAGGTGACCTGAGCCACCTGGCCGGGGGTTCCTGGGCCTTCGAGCCGTCCGAGCAGTTCGGCCAGCTTCTCGCGCTCGCCTTCAGCGATGATCTTGACCCGACCGTCGATGAGGTTCTCGGCCAGGCCGATCAGGCCGAGTTCGAGCGCGTTGCGGCGAACCCACCAGCGGAATCCGACTCCCTGCACCCGGCCGCGTACCCAGGCGGTCAACCGCCCCACGGCTTCAGTTTCGATCGCATGTGCCGCCGACGCCGCCTCCCGCGCCTCCCCGAGATCGGGCAATTCACCAAGGGCGGCTGCGAAGTCGAAGTCGAAGTCGGAGTCGAGGTCGAATTCGGCGCCAAGATCGAACTCGGCACCAAAGTCGGCATCACCGGAACCGGTCACCAGCGTCCCTTCCGTGGCCGTCGCTGGCAGTTGGGGCAGCTGTAGGAGGAGCGGTTCATGAACTTTTCCCTGATGACCGGAACACCACATCGCGGGCAGGGCTGGTCCTCTCGGCCGTAGACGGCGAGCGACCTTTCAAAATATCCGCTTTGCCCATTAACGCGAACATACAGGCTGTCAAACGAAGTCCCCCCGGCGATGATCGCCTCAGCGAACACCTCGCGCACGGCGGCGAGCAAGGCAACAACGTCGCGGCGGGTCAGTACGTCGGTGCCACGAGCCCAGTGCAGCTTCGCCCGCCAGAGCGCCTCGTCGGCGTAGATGTTGCCGACGCCGCTGATCAGCGACTGGTCAAGGAGCGCTCGCTTGATCCCGGTATGTCGCGCCCGTAGCCGGGCGACGAATCGCCCCTCGTCAAAGGCCTGCTCAAGTGGGTCAGGGGCAATGTGAGCGATCGCCGCCGGCAGAGCGGCACCGCCTGGCCAGAACGACAGATTGCCGAAGGTGCGCTGATCAACAAAACGGAGCTCGGTGTCGCCATCGGTGAACGTAAAGCTGGCGCGCAGATGCGGCCCTGGCGCAGTGCCTGGCTCGACAACAAGCAACTGGCCGCTCATGCCCAGATGCGCGAGCAGTCCATCCTCACCGACGGCCAGCCACAGGTACTTGCCACGGCGGCGGACCTGGTTTACCTGGCCTCCTTTGAGGGCGGCGGCGAGATCCTCAGGCCCGGCCAGATGCCGGCGCACTGCTCGCGGGTGCAGCACCTCAATCTCGGCGAACGTGCGCCCGAGCACGTGATCGGCTAGGCCGGCCCTGACGCTCTCGACCTCTGGCAGTTCAGGCACTGTCGTCTGCTCAGCATTTTCTCGTTAGGCCCGGCGTTGCCTGTTGGCCTGGGCTTGACCCGACTCGGCGAGATCGGACGCGGCACCATCCGTCCGCTTGCCGTCGGCTGAGCCGGCCCGCTGGGCTTGCCCAGCTGACCCCGCACTCGCCTGCGACTCGGCCGCGTTCAGACCGGCCCTGATCGCAGTCCAGGCCAACTCGGCTGCCTGCTGCTCGGCTTCCTTCTTTGACCGGCCCTCGCCCTCGCCGTAGACCTGGCCGCCAATGCGGGCAACAGCTCGGAACGACTTCTGGTGGTCGGGCCCGCTCTCATCGACGATGTACTCAGGGCCGCCAAGCTCCTGAGCGGCTGTGAGCTCTTGGAGCGAAGTCTTCCAGTCCAAGCCCGCGCCCAGTCTGGCCGACTTGGCGATCACCGGATCGAAGAGCCGATGCACGAGCGCGTCCGCGGCACTGAGGCCGCCGTCCAAGTAGACGGCGCCGATCACGGCCTCAAGGGTGTCAGCCAAGATCGATGACTTGTCCCGACCGCCGGTCGCTTCCTCGCCTTTGCCCAGCCTGATGTAGCGGCCTAGGCCCACCCCACGCGCCACCGAAGCGAGGGCGCGGCTATTGACTACCGCAGCTCGCAGCTTGGCGAGGTTGCCCTCAGGCAGATCCGGGTGTCGATGAAAGAGCGTGTCGGTCACGATCACGCCCAGCACCGAGTCACCGAGGAACTCAAGCCGCTCGTTAGTCGGCAACCCGCCGTTCTCATATGCGAAGGACCGGTGCGTGAGCGCCCGATCGAGCAGGTCATCGCTGACCTGCACCTGCAACTCGCGAAGTAGGACTGCGGTATCGGCAGCTTGTGCCCTGCCATCAGCTGGTGCGCTCACCGTTCCTCCTTCCCGCGATCACGGATTTGCCGCGACCAGTCGCCTCAGGAAGGAGTGACTACCTGACGCCGGTTGTAGGTACCGCAGGTCTTGCAAGCGGTATGGGGCAGCTTCAGTTCGTGGCACTGGGAGCACTCCACCAGGCTCGGAACGGCAGCCTTCCACTGAGACCTGCGTGACCTGGTGTTGCTACGCGACATTTTCCGCTTGGGTACTGCCACCTCAGCGCTCCTTCGAACCAGCGGGACCGGTAGTCCCAGCGTTCTCTCCGGCCGCGTCGGCCGGAAACAAATCCTTTAGTACTGCCCAGACCCCGCCATCGTTTGGATGGCTGTGGTCAGGCTCGGCATCGGCCAGCCTGACTCCGCAAGTCGGGCACAGACCCTGACAGTCCTCCGCGCACAGCGGCGACAGCGGCAGGTCGAGCACCAACGCGTCCCTGAGCGCGGGCTCGAGGTCAAGCAGGTCACCGTCGAGCACATACCCATCGTCGCCTGAGTCGTCAGCCTGCGCGACGTACAGCTCCTGGAAGTGCACGTCGATGCTGGATGTGAACTCATCCAAGCACCTGGCGCACTCGCCGATCAGCGGTGCCGTCACGTCAGCTGTCACCAGCACACCGTCGCTCACGTCCTCAAGCTGGACGTCAAGCTCCATCGGCTCGCCCGCTGGCACCCGGATCATCCCCGCACCAAGCTCAGCCGGTGCTGGGACATCCCTGCGCTCAACGCGCGCTGACGCTGACCCGAGTGTCCTGAGGTCGAAGACCAGCGGACTACGCGGATCTAGCTTTCCAAGTCTCTTGAGTTTCGCGTGTGGCATGGCTAGCGCAGATGTCGATTGATACTGGGCGGTCAGCTTACCTGCCCATCGAGCCTTTCCCCAACTTGCCTACTCGCCTGGGTGGTTTTGCGTGACCATGGGACCTACTCGGCGACCAGTCGCTCGGCCAGGCGGCGCAGCACCGGGTCAGGTGCCAGCCCAGTGACATCACCGCCGAACCTGGCGAACTCCTTGACCAGGCTTGATGACAAAAAGGCATACAACGGATTCGTTGTCATGAACAAGGTCTCGACGCCTGCCTGGTTGTAGTTCATCTGCGCCATCTGCATCTCGTAGTCAAAGTCGCTCACCGCCCGCAGTCCTTTGACGATGGCCGATACGTCGTTCGCACGGCAGAAGTCCACGGTCAGACCATGGAACGTAGCCACCTTGACGTTGCCGAGGTCCTTGGTGACCTCGCTCAGCATCTCGACTCGCTCGTCTGCGGTAAACAGCGAGGACTTGGAGGGATTGCGAAGCACAGCGACGATGACTTCGTCGTGCAACTTCGCGGCGCGGCTGATGATGTCCAGATGACCATTGGTAACCGGATCGAAAGATCCTGGGCAGACCACGCGGATCACACCGACTCACGCTCCTGTCGTTGAAGCTGTGGCGGCGGGCGTATCACCGCAGGCGCGACCGTACCAGAGCGTCGTTTCGCCGTATCGCCGGGATCGGTCTTCGGCGAAGCCGACGGGCCATGGCGGCGGTCCTGATCGAGCGTCCCGCTCAAGTACCACCACCGCGTCCGGTGCTAGCCAGCGCGCGACGGCGAGCTCGGCCAACATCGCGCCGAGCTCAGCTGCGCCGGCCGAATAGGGCGGATCAGCGAAGACCAACTGCCGCGGCCCGACCCCAGCGTGACCAGGTCCGCGACGCAGCGCGCGGTCAACCCGGTCCTGAATGAGCCGGGCCCCAGGCATCGCGACGATCTCGATATTGCGCGCGATCGCCTGCGCAGCGCCCCGATCCGACTCCACTAGCACGACGTCGGTCGCCCCGCGCGATAGTGCCTCAAGCCCCACCGCCCCTGCAGCCGGCATACAGATCGAGCACGCCCACTCCGGCTAGGGTGCCAAAAATCGACATGAGCGCTGAAAATAGACCTTCCCGAGTCCTGTCGCTGGTCGGGCGAGTCGTCCGTCCGGTAGCGACGGTAAGCCGTCGCCCACCAGCCTCGCCGGCAATGATCCTGGTCACGGCCGCCGTCCGCCCATCTTGATCATGGCCAGGCCCGGTCGATCCCGGCGAAGGCCGCCGCCGGCAACGCCCCGCACCACCGCACCCGGTCGCACCCGGCGAAGGCCGCCGCCGGGAACGCCCCGCACCTCCGCACCCGGTCGCACCCGGCGAAGGCCGCCCACGGCTCAGGCCTTCTCTAGATACTCGGCGCGCTCCTGGTCGAGCAGCGCGCCGATCGCAGCCGCAAGCGCCGGCTGCCCGGCCAAAGCCGGATCGGCCTCGACGAGCTCGGCGGCTTCTCGTCTGGCCTCGCCGATGATCTCCTTGTCTTCCTTCTTCGTCAGCCGCAGGAGCTTCAGGCTTGACCGCCGTCCGGCTTGCAGCGAGCCAAGCACGTCGCCTTCACGTCGTTGCTCAAGGTCAAGCTCAGACAGGGCGAACCCGTCGGTCGTGCTCGCGACCGCCGCTAGCCGCTCCCTGGCGGGCTCGGCCGTCGCTGACGTCACGAGCAAGCACAATCCAGGATGACCGCCGCGGCCAACCCGGCCGCGGAGCTGATGGAGCTGGGACACGCCGAACCGGTCCGCGTCCATGATCACCATGGTGGTCGCGTTAGCCACGTCCACGCCCACCTCTACCACGGTGGTAGTGACCAGCACATCGACCTGGCCGGCGGCGAAGGCCAGCATGATCTTGTCCTTCTCCTCCGGCGGCAGCTTGCCATGCAGTACGGCGAGCCGCAGGTTGGCCAGTGGTCCGGCGGCGAGCTCGGCGGCCACGTCGAGCACCGCGAGCGCCGGTCGGCGCTCGGTCTCTGAGTCAAGATCTGCCAGTTCGGGAAATTCGAAGCCGCCGTCGTCGGCTAGCTCATCATCGCCGCCGCCAGCGGGCCGCCGGGCTTGGTGATCGGCCTGGCCTGGGCCATTTAGCTCGTCAGCGGTGTCGGCTTCGTCGCCGACCTCGCCGCCGATGCGCGGGCAGACGATGTAGACCTGCCTGCCGTTGGCGACTTCCTCGTTGACCCGCTCCCAGGTCCGCGCCAAGTAGTGCGGCTTCTCATCGACCGGCACCACGTGGGTCGCGATCGGAGACCGGCCGGCGGGTAGCTCGCGCAACTCGCTGATATCAAGATCGCCAAATACCGTGATCGCCACCGTCCGAGGAATCGGAGTCGCCGTCATCACCAGCACGTGCGGCCGACCGCTCACGGCCTTGCTGCGGAGCGCCTCACGCTGTTCGACGCCGAAGCGGTGCTGCTCGTCGATGACGACCAAGCCTAGATCGGCGAATTGCACCTGGTCAGTTAGCAAGGCGTGGGTGCCGATGACAATCCCGGCGGCACCGCAGGCGGCATCGAGCAATGCCTTCCGGCGTACGGCCGCACCTTGTGAGCCGGTCAGCAAGGTCACGGTGGTCGCCTGGTCGGCCGCGCCAAGCTGGCCGGCCAGCGCCAGCGGGCCAAGCATCTGACTAATTGACCGATGATGTTGCTGCGCCAGAACTTCGGTGGGAGCGAGCAAGGCAGCCTGACCGCCAGCGTCGACCACCTGCAGCATGGCGCGCAGCGCCACCACCGTCTTGCCCGAGCCGACCTCGCCTTGCAGCAGCCGGTGCATCGGATGGTCGCTGGCCAGATCGGCGGCGATCACCTCGCCTGCCTGCTGCTGCTCAGCGGTCAGCTGAAACGGCAGCCGCTGATCGAACTCGGCCTCCAGCCCACCGCCGACCGGCGGCCGTGCCCGCGTCATGAATTCGGCGGACAGCCATCGCCGCTGCGCCAGCACGACTTGAAGCATGAACGCTTCGTCCCACTTCAGCCGCTTGGCCGCACGCCGCCAGTCGGCCTCCCGCACGGGCCGGTGAATCGAATGCAAGGCAGTCGCGTAATCGAGCAGACCGTATCGCGCCGCTATCGAGTCGGGCAGCGGATCAGCGTCGATATCAGCCGCCTGCAGCGCCAGCACGACCGAGTCGGCGATTTGCCACGTGGTGATCTCGCTGCTGGCCGGGTAAATGGGAATGATCTCGCTGGCAAACTCGACTGCCCGAGCGGCGCTGTCCGCGCCTGCTTCGAAGAGCTCATAGCTCGGATGCGAGAGTTGACGCTTACCGCGGAAGGTCGACACCTGCCCGGAGAACAGCCCGATCCGCCCTGGCACGAATTCGCGCTGCCGCCAGTCGAGCGAACCTCTGCCAAAGAACGTGAGTGAGATCCGTCCCCGGCCATCGGTCACCACTGCCTCGAATACGGAACCTTGCCGGTTCCGCATCCGCCGGATCGAAGACGAGACGATCTCGGCTTGGACGGTCACGTTCTCGCCATCGCGCAAGGCGGCCAGGTCGGTCAACTCGCCTCTGGTCTCGTACCGGCGCGGGTAGTACGTCAGCAGATCACCGACCGTATGCAGGCCACCGCGGCCCAGGGTGGCCAACCGTTTGGCCGCCTTGTCGCCGACAACCGAGCGCAATCCGTCGGTCAGTTTCGCCATGGAAGCCGCGTCACCTCACTATCGAAGAGCTTGCCGACCACAAGCAAGGCTAACGAAGGGCTATGTCAGGCGCGGCCAGTCAACCCGGGCTTAGCCCGTTAGCCGGTGGGCTATGCTTGTTCGACTGAGCTAGCTGTGCTGGCTTGCTGACCTATCTGACTACCACCAATGGAGTAACCCGTGGCTTCCGTCTGCGATGTGTGCGGCAAGGGGCCGGGCTTCGGCAACAACGTGTCGCACTCGCACCGCCGCACCCCGCGCCGTTGGAACCCGAACATTCAGCGCGTGCGCGCCGTCATCGGCGGCACCCCGAAGCGGCTCAATGTCTGCACCTCCTGCATCAAGGCAGGTAAGGTCACCCGCTGACGAGGCCGCTCGTCGCATAGCCTGGGTCACGAGCCGATGTCGCGTTGCCGACATCGGCTCGATCACCATTGCCTATGGGCGTCGCCGCTGACCGGCTGGCGCAACTGCCAGCCGTGGTCGACGGGGCCGATTCCGGCACCGAGCGGAAAGCCGCCATCAATGGCACCGGTGATGTAGTCCTTCGCCGACTCCACCGCTGCGGGCACGGTCGCGCCGATCGCTAGCTGCGATGCTATGGCTGACGCGAGCGTGCAACCAGTGCCATGGGTGTGCCGGCTGACGATCCGGCGCCCTGGGAAGCTGATCACGGTCTCGCCGCTGCCGACCGAGTCGCTGTAGAGCAGGTCAACCGGGTTGCCGGGCAAATGACCACCCTTGACGAGCACCCATTCACAGCCAAATGCAGCGATCTGCCGGGCGGCGGTGAGCATGTCAGCCTGATCGGTGATGGTGAGCCCGGTAAGGAGATTCGCTTCGTACAGGTTGGGCGTGACTACGGTCGCCAGCGGCAGCAAAGCGGATTTGACTGCAGTCAGCGCACCCTCAGTCAGCAAGCTGTTGCCGTGCTTGGAGACGGCCACCGGATCGACCACTATGGGTGCGGCCACTTCCGCCAGCGCCTGAGCGACCACGCCGACTATCTCAGCCGACGCGAGCATGCCGGTCTTCACCGCCTGGACGCCGATGTCGGACAGCACCGAGTCAAGTTGCGCCAGGACCGCGGCCGGCGGCAACTCCCAGTAGCCTTGCACCCCGACTGAGTTCTGCGCGGTCACCGCGGTGATCACAGTCATCCCGTGCACGCCAAGCGCGAGCATCGTCTTCAGATCGGCTTGGATGCCGGCCACCGCCCGAGTCAGAGCCGGCGATGGCCAGCACTCGCGGCGGCGTCGGATTCGTGGCCTTCGGCGTCGTGATCTCCATGGCTCAAGGCTATGGGCGGCAAAACTTACTCAGCCCCACCGATACTGCCAGCCGCCATGATGACGACGGCCAGGCCGGTGCGGTGCACTCAGAGAACGGCCGAGCGCACCGAAGCTGCAGCGGGCACCGTCGTAAACACAGTGAGTTGGCCACTGCGGCGTACCTGTGCCAAAGACCACGATCCTGGCCTGGTCAGGCGCGGACCTCGGCCACGGCGAAGGCGATCCGTCAATTACTATCATGTCAGGACGCTCAAATGCCCATTTGCCCCACATAATGCCCCCGATCCGCGTGCCGATCAAAGTGAATTGCAGAGTCCATTTCTCTAGCGGTCTACTGGCGGTAATCAGAAATATCGCCGTGAACTGGTCACGATGTTTATGTACTACCGCATAGCTAATCCGTAGTCCAGGAAGATGGCGATGAACTTGCCCGGGCGTCGGCCTTGCACCCGTCTGGCTGACCGCGGGGAAGCGCGAACTCCCGCTTCTGCCGCTCGACGACGATGAGCGCACACTGCCCTTGGCCGGATCAGGCTTCGGGTTCGCGCATCCAGATCGCGCGCACTGGCTGCCCTGATTAGGCGGGAACGACAGCGCGGTCAAAGGCTCAGCGGCAGTCAGCGCCGCCGCGATCACGACCCCGAGGCTGACCGCGAACCAGGGTGCCAAAAATGCGCCGCGGATCACCCGGCGATACTCGCCATGCTCGGCAATCCAGCGAAATACCACAATGACGCGGCGCGCAAAAGGACCCGCGGCAGCATAAAAGCTGACACCGCAACCGACCTGAGCACCCCGTCGCTGCGTCCCGTGTCGTGGCTTTACATGCACCCGATGACGCGACATCAGTGCGGTTATATCAAGCCATTACCTAGCCGTGTGCGTAACATTAAGAATTCGGCCGAGCACGAGCGGAAATTACGCGCGGAAATGCTCCCAGCCGCCCGCATTATCCCAGATCACTCCGTCTATTGCCACTCCATGACCTTTGACCACAGTTCCGACCGGTGTCCAATTGGCAGGCAACTCGCAGTCGGGCGGAAAGGTGCCAGCGAGCGCGTGATCGTCACCACCAGTCAGCACCCAGCGCAGCCAATCCCGCTGTGCTAGCCAGTTGGCTGCCTGCTGCAGAGCGCTGATCCTGGCCACCGGTTCCCGACCTAGTAGCTCGGTCGTCAGGTCAATCCTGACGCGACTGGCGTCGGCCACATGACCCAGGTCGGCCACTAGCCCATCGCTGACGTCGATCAGCGACGTCGCGCCAAGTGCGGCGGCCTGCGGCCCGGCGGCATAAGGCGGATGCGGTCGTCGGTGGGCGCCGATGAGCTCGGCCGGCCAGTCGGCTGCCTGGGCATCAGTAAGGCCAGCCGGGCCGGCTTCTAGCAAGGCTAGGCCTGCGGCCGCGCCGCCCAGCGTGCCAGCAATCGCCACGACGTCACCCGGCCGGGCACCGCTCCTGGTCACTGGCGCCAGGCCGGCGAGATCGCCGAAGGCGGTAATCGCCAGCAGCACGAAGTCGGCACTGCTGGTGTCGCCGCCAGCCACAGTCGCGCCGATCAATGCGCATTCGGCGGCGATGCCGTCGGCCAACTCAAGCGCCCACCGACAACCAGCTCACCAGGGCAGGCAAAGCCCACGAGCAGCGCCGTCGGGGTCGCACCCATCGCCGCGACATCGGCCAGGTTCCTGGCCGCCGCCTTGTGGCCGATGTCGGCTGCCGAAGACCAGTCCCTACGGAAGTGCCGACCTTCGATCAACAGGTCGGTAGTCGCGACCACGCGGCCGTCAGGTGCGCGCACGACGGCGGCGTCATCACCTGGGCCAAGGATCAACTGGCCGGCGCTGACCTGCGCAAGCTGCCTCGTCATGGCTTTGATCAAGCCAAATTCACCAGCTCAGAAACAGTGATGACGACCTCCAGCGCCGTGCGGCCAGACCCGACCGTAGCGAGCCAGCGCGGCCGACTGGCAGGCCGTGCTGCTGCCAGTTGTCGCCTGCGGTAGCGTGTCGAACACACTTATGACCGGGAGGCCTATATGGTCCAGGCTTATATCCTCGTCCAGACTGAGGTCGGCAAGGCTGCCGATGTCGCTACGGCGATCGGGCAGATCGCCGGAGTGACCCAGGCTGATGACGTCACCGGGCCGTACGACGTGATCGTGCGCGCCGAGGCTGACAACGTGGATGACCTGGGTCGCCTTGTGGTAGCGCAGATTCAGGGCGTACCAGGCATCACGAGGACGCTCACCTGCCCGATCGTACATATCTAAACCCGATCGGCGAACACCAGCGCGGCTGAGCGACGACCTAGGCCAATAGCCGCCGCGCTGCGAAGGTCGGCCAGGGTATCGACGTCCTGCCTGAGTCCGGCGATGCCGGGTAGGTCAAGCTCAGCAGCCCCGGCCCGGTCATGTCGAGCCCGTGATCCTGGGCCGAACCTCGGGCAGAAGCTGCTGCCTGGGCGCGCCGCGTACAACGTGGTGCCGCTGCCAGCGGCATCAGCCACGAACGCTTGCGTTTCGAATGCGCAGGCATGTAGTGCTGCGGCGAGTTCGCGTGGCGACAAGGCTGGCACGTCGGCCAGCAATGCGGCTAGGCCGTGGCCAGGCCAGCGGGCTGCCGCGTGCTCGGCACCGGCGACCAACGCGGCATTGAGATCAGCATTGCGGCTATCACCGATCACCTCGGCTCCGAGCGATCGCACCTGCTCGGCCACTGCCTGATCGTCGGTGACGACGACGACCGCTCCGACGAGATCGCAGGCCAGTGCCGCGTCGACGGTGTCGGCCGCCATGGCGAGCACGAGTGCGCGCCGATCGGCGTCGGCAAAACCAGCCAGTCGTGATTTGGCCTGGGCTAGTACCTTGACGGGGACCACCACGGACCAGGTCAGCGGGGGATCAACAGCCATAGCATCCGATCTTGCCTCGACTTGGGGTCGCGGTAACGGGAAGACTGGCACCATGGGGTGCGGGAGTGTGCATAGATGAGCAGACGCGCGGACGGCAGTTACTCACACGCATGGCGCGGGGTGTCCAAGATCATCCTGCGGCCGACCATCCGTGCCGTTATGAAGCGGGATTGGCAAGGTCAGGAGCACATCCCTAGCTCGGGCGGTGTCATCGTCGCCGCCAACCACCTCTCCTACGCTGATGTGCTGGCCGTGGCGCTGTTTTGCGATCAGGCCGGCCGGTACCCGACGTTCCTGGCTAAGTCAGGCTTGTTCAAGATCATCGGCCTCGGGGCAATCCTGGTCCGGCTCGGTCAGCTCCCCGTTTATCGCGGCCAGTCCGATGCCGCGCTGGTCCTGCGAGACGCGGAGCAAGGCGTCAAGGACGGCGCGTGTGTCATCTTTTATCCCGAGTCGACCGTGACCAGGGATTCCAGCTTCCTGGCCCATGGTAGCCAAGACTGGCGTGGCCAGGCTCGCGCTGACCACCGGGGCGCCAGTGATCCCGCTCGCACATTGGGGTGCGCAGGACGTGTTGCCGTACGGCAGCATCAAGCCGCACGTGGTGCCGAGAAAGACCGTGCGGATCCTGGCCGGCCCGCCGGTCGACCTCAGCGAGTTCGCCGGGCTGCCGATCGACTCCAAGACCATGCGCGCGGCCACCGACAAGATCATGGCCGAGGTGACTGCCCTGCTTGCCAAGCTGCGTGGCGAAGATCCTCCTGACCAGCCCTATCACCCGGCGATCGCGCGCCGTCAGCTTAGGGCCGACCTCCGCAAGCTGAGCGAGCAGTCCGACCAAGCAGAAGCCGCGGAGTCAGCCGCGGCCGCCGATGACAGCGAGGATTCAGCTACCGAGGTGCCCGGCTCGTGACCGCGGCCGTGATGGGCGCAGGCAACTGGGGAACGACCTTCGCCCAGGTGCTTTGCGACGCCGGCACACCGACCGTGCTGTGGTGCCGCAGACGGGAGCTCGCCGACACGATCAATGCGACCAACTGCAACCAGGATTACCTGCCGAAGTACTCGCTGCCCGAAGCGTTGCGAGCCACCGCCGATCCGGCGGACGCGTTGGCAGGCGCGGACGTGGTCGTCCTCGCCACACCGTCGCAGACGCTAAGGCAAAACCTCCGCGGCTGGGTGGACCTGATCCCCAAAGGCGCGATCCTCGTCAGCCTGATGAAGGGCATCGAGCTCGATACGGGCAAGCGCATGACCGAAGTCGTCGCCGAAGTGGCAGGCTGGCCGTCCGATCAGATCGCCGTCATCACCGGACCGAATCTGGCCCACGAGATCGCCCAACGGCAATACGCGGCAACCGTAGTCGCCTGTGGCGACCAGCAGACCGCTGAGAACCTGCAGAAGGCCTGCCACACTCCCTACTTCCGGCCGTACACCAATCCCGACGTGATCGGCTGCGAACTCGCCGGAGCGGTCAAGAACGTCATCGCCATCGCTGTCGGGATCGCGGTCGGCATGGGACTCGGCGACAACACCAAAGCCATGCTGATCACCCGGGGTCTGGCCGAGATCGCCAGGCTGGGGGCGGCACTCGGTGCCGACCAGCACACTTTCGCCGGGCTCGCCGGGATGGGCGATCTGGTCACGACGTGTTCATCGCCGTTGTCAAGGAATCGCTCCTTCGGCGAGAAGCTCGGACAGGGGATACCGCTCGATGAAATCCTGGCCAGTACCACGCAGGTAGCTGAAGGCGTGAAGTCATCGAAGTCCGTACTTGAGTTGGCGCGTGCGCACTCGGTCGAGATGCCTATCTCCGAGGTTGTCGCTGGCGTGACGCATTCCGGGCTTGATGTCGGACAGGCAGTGCTGATGCTGGCCAGCCGGTCGGCGAAGCCGGAGCGCTATGGCGTCTGACAAGTGGCCGCGGCCGCAAGACCCGCGCGAGCCAGATCCTGACCCTCGGTACGGCGACCAGGAGTCCAGCCGAGTCGGCCCTGGCGGCCCCGGCGGCCCCGGCGGTCCCGACGGCCGGCCAGGCCGAGGTGGCCAACGCGCCGGTCAGCCACCGCCGAACCCAGCCACTCGCCGGATAGCGACCCAGCCAGACGACAGCGCGGGTTTCTCCCGCGACCCCACGTCGACCGGCTGGCCAGCTAGCGGCTGGCCGCCCAGTGAGAGCGGCCAGGTCGGGCCACCGCCAAGCGGTCGGCGTTCTGACCCGAGGTACCCTGACCAGTCGTCGCCAGTACTCCCTACTGGCCCAGGGCGGCCGGTTGCTTCCTATCGCGGACCGCAAGGCGGCAGCGGGCCCGCTGCTGGCCCACCAGGCGGGGCACCGCCGCCTCGGCTAGATCCGCGCTACGGCCAAGCGGCCGAGCCGCCGTCTTACGACCCGCGCTATGCCAGCCGACCGGCGGCGTCAGCTAGCCAAGGCGATCCGCGCTACGGCGACCCGCGCTACCGGGAACCGCAATCCCCAGGTTCGCGCCGGGCAGATCCCAGGTATCCAGCCGGGCCCTTGCCGAGCCAGCGGCCCTACCTGGGCCAGGGTCAGGCTCAGCCGGGCCAGGTCAGTCAGGCTGGGCCGCCTGGTCAGGTCGGTTCAGCCGGGCCGCCGCGGTTCGATCCCGGCTATGGCGGCCAGCCGGCTGAGCTCAGCCGACTCACTGAGGCCAGCTTGACCAGGGACCGCAATCCGCTGACGGACCCTCGGCTAGCCACCGATCCAATGCTCGCTCCCGATCCTGCGCTGATGGCCGACCCGAGATTGACCACCGACCCGAGATTGACCACCGACCCGATGCAAGCCGTACCGGCCAGCGGAGTCGCTGGCGTCCCGCCGTCGGCCGGTAGTCAAGTGCCGCTGGCAATCGAAGGACCGAGATCCGGCGATCACGGATCGCGTAGCAAAGGTCGGCGGCCCGGCGAGAACACTCGCGCGGTCCACCTGCCCCAGCCGCCAGCGCCCACCCAGCAGCCGCTCACGACGCCGATCTACCGTACGTCGACGTTCGCGTTCACGACCGGCGCCGAGTACGCGGCCGTGCTCGCCGACGCGGCCCCCGGCTTCAGCTACAGCAGGATTGACAACCCGACGGTGACTGCCCTGTGTACCGCAGTCGCCGCGCTTGAGGGCGTCAACTTGAATTATCAGGCCGTCTCGCAGGCTTTCGCCTCCGGCATGGCCGCGATCACCAGCATCTTCTGGGCGTTCACCAGAGCCGGTGCGCACGTCGTCGCGCCAGCGGCGACTTATGGCGGTACCTACAGTTTCCTGCGCAACGTCGCTACCAACTTCGGGGTGCAGACCGATTTCGTGGATCTGACCGACCTGAGTCAAGTACGCGCAGCGCTGCGGCCAGGCACCGCCGTCTTGTACGCGGAAACCCTGGCGAACCCGACGGTGGCGGTATCCGACTTGGCGGCACTCGCTCGGCTAGCGCACGAGGCCGGTGCCCTGTTCGTGGTGGACTCGACGCTCGCGCCGCCGGTTATTTGCCGGCCACTTGAGCATGGAGCTGACCTGGTCGTGCATTCGGCCACCAAGTACTTCGGCGGGCACTCCGACGTCACTGGCGGTGTGGTGACCGGCCCGCTTGAACTGATCAGGCAACTACGCAAGCTGCGGATCGACCTCGGCGGATCGCTCGGGCCAGATGACGCTTACCTACTCCGCCGCGGCCTTGAGACCCTGCCGCTCCGAGTCAGGCGGCAGTGCGCGACCGCTCAGGTGCTGGCGGCCGGGCTGGCGAGGCACCCGGCGGTCAGCACCGTGTACTACCCGGGCCTGACCGGCCATCCTGGGCACGAGCTTGCCCGTCGTCAGTTCGATGCGGGGCCGGAGGGGACCAGGTTCGGTGCGATCGTCACGGTGGCGCCGTACGGCGGCACCGAAGCTGGGATGGCCTTCGCCGACCGGCTCAGGCTAGCCAAGGTGGCGGCCTCGATGGGCGGCACGCATACCAAGGTGAGCCACGTGGCGTCCACCACGCACCGGCAACTCGATGGGGCGGCACTGACAGCGGCCGGCATCGATCCTGGCTCGGTGCGATTCTCGGTCGGCCTCGAGGACGGCGAAGACTTGCTCGCCGATGCCATGGCCGCCCTCGACTCGCTCGGCAGAAGATAACTCCATCGATCAACTGCGCGCGGGCCGCCGGAAGTTACTGGCGCACACCCTGACGCGGTTACTACGGGGCAAGCGGGAGGTTTGGTGGAAGGCAAGCGCAAGATCCGGGTCGCGGTGGTGTTTGGTGGCAAGGGGCCAGAACACGCTGTCTCCTGCCTCGGGGCCGGCAATGTGCTGCGGTCGATCGACCGGGACAAATACGAAGTCGTCCCGATCGGGATCACCACCGAAGGCAGCTGGCTCGAAGTCGCCGACGAGCCAGAAAAACTGGCGATCATGGACAGCGAACTGCCCAGCGTCGCGGCGGTGGCTAAGCCAGACGCGCATGTCGTGCCGTGGGCCTACCAGGGCCACTCAGAGATCATGGCCAGCGCACCTGGACATGTGCCGCACGCGCTGGGAGACGTCGACGTGGTGCTGCCCCTGCTGCACGGGCCGTTCGGTGAGGACGGCACGATCCAGGGCCTGCTCGAACTCGCTGGCGTCCGCTACGTCGGAGCGGGTGTGCTGGCCAGCGCGGTCAGCATGGACAAGGAGTACATGAAGCTGATCTTTCAGGCGAGAGGACTGCCGGTCGGCCGGTTCGTGGTAGTCCACGCCAGGGACTGGCCCGCTGGACCGACCCCGGACGCTGACCAGCGACGGGTAGCCGAAGCAATAGCCGCGCTCGGCTGGCCACTGTTCGTGAAGCCGGCCAGAGGCGGCTCCAGCCTAGGTACCTCCAAAGCGAGCGATTCCGAGGCGCTGGCCCAGGCAATAGCCCTGGCCAGGCAATACGACCCGAAGGTGCTCATCGAGGCGGCGGTGACGGCGAGAGAGGTCGAGGTAGCCGTACTTGAAGGTCTGGACGGCGCGCCGCCAGACACCAGCCTGCCCGGCGAGTTGCGAATCGAAGGCGGCGAGGAGTTCTACGATTTCGAGGCGAAGTACCTGGACTCGGCCAACGCAATGCTGATTCCGGCACCGCTGCCGGCCGCGGCTATCGCCACGATTCGCGACCTGGCCGCAGCGGCGTTCACAGCCGTGTCAGCCGAAGGTCTCGCCCGGGTCGACTTCTTTTACCAGGCAGACGGGCAGATCCTGGTCAACGAGATCAATACCTTCCCAGGAATGTCGCCCACCTCGTATTTCCAGAAGATGTGGGAGGCCACCGGCCTATCATTTCCGCAGGTCATCGACCGCCTGCTGGAAACCGCGCTGGCTCGGGGTACCGGCTTGCGGTAAGCGGACTAATCGCCGGCCGTGGCCAGCCTGGCAGCACAACCGGGGCCGAACCCCAGCGATGGCACAACAAGCAGGATCTGATGCCAGCGCCGTGCCATCGCTGGGGGCTAGGCCGAGTTACCGTTTCGCGGCGGCGACCTTCTTTTTGTCGCCGTTCACCAGGGCCTTGAAGTCGGCACCGGCCCGGAACTTGGGGACCGAAGACTTGGGGACCTTGATGGATGCGCCGGTGGCTGGATTGCGCGCGGTGCGGGCTGGCCGGTCAGTCTTTTCAAAGACGCCGAATCCGGTAATTGCCACCTTGTCGCCCTTGGCGACTGCATGCTGGATAGTGTCGAGAAGTGCGTTCACGGCTTCAGTTGCGGTTTTCTTATCCCCCAACCGGCCCGAAATCGCATCGATCAGGTCACGCTTGTTCATTTCCTCACTCCTGCGGGTCCCCCAACGGGAAGTCCGCGGACCGGACATCCTTTGCGGCCCGGGCTCCGCGACCTCTGACCTGCCTGAAATTAGGCGATGCAGCGTCGCCACACAATCATCTGCGCAATAAACGAGGCGTGTCGTTACTGAAAGTGGGTGCCATTCAGTAATAAAATGGGACCAGTCGTCATGCGAATTCAAATTCAACTTGACGACGCTTAGCTCGGCTACCCGCCGGTGTTTTAGTCGCCTTCTTTAGCGGCGTTATGTCGGGCCTGTTCCGCTTCGGCCGCGAGACTGTCGAGTCGGTCCAGGCAACTAGACCGGCTCGATCCAGGCGTCTTGACGGCCGTACAGATCGCCGTGAACCGGAGATTCAGCCTGATTCGCACTTCAGAGGCGGGATCGAGAGCGGCCAGCAGGCGCTGGGTCGCAAGCAATCTGGCCGCCAGCGGATCGCTAGTCGCCAGCTCGGCGGATTCGCCGGCGGGCGCCGGCGGCACGGACTCGCTCACCACTCCAACTTTCCAGACGTCATCTGAGCAGCCAACTTCGCCCCGGCTGTACGGCCGGGCCACGCTAGGACAGGCCGCAAGGACGAGGACTGTGATCCAGGCGGTATGGTCCATACTTGGGAAGCTGTGGCTGGCCTCACGAGACCGTACCGGATACTCGGGGTCGGCCTGCCGCGTCGCAGAAGCCGCCGGAGTGAGGTCGCCCCCGATGAAGGTAGCCGTGGTCAAGGAGACCGGGCCAGCTGAGCGCCGGGTCGCGCTCGTCCCTGAGGCGGTCGCGAAGCTGAGATCCGCAGGCCATGAGGTCCTAGTGGAGCGCGGGGCGGGAGCTGGCGCGTACTTTCCCGATGAGGCCTTCACCGACGCTGGCGCCAGTCTCATTAGCGCTGACCAGGTCGGTTCAGCCGACGCCGTAGTGCTGGTGGGCAAGCCGAGCGATAAGCAGATCAGCGCCTTGCGGCCCGGGCAGGCCGTACTTGGACTGCTGGCGCCGCTCACTGATCCTGACCTAGCGGAGCGGCTGGCTGCCGCCGGGGTCACCGCTATCAGCCTTGACCTGATCCCGCGCACGCTGTCGCGCGCCCAGCCCATGGACGCGCTCACGTCGCAGGCGAATATCGCCGGGTATAAGGCAGCGTTGCTGGCCGCCGCTACGTTCGGACGGTTCTTCCCGCTGTTGATCACCGCGGCCGGCACGGCCAGGCCAGCTAAAGTACTCGTGCTCGGCACTGGCGTGGCTGGATTGCAGGCCATCGGCACGGCCAGGCGGCTTGGTGCCGTGGTGAGCGCCTACGATGTGCGTCCGGAGACCAAGACCGAGGTCGAGTCTCTGGGCGGCACCTTCATCGAGCTGACATCGGTGGGGCCAGCGAGCGGTGCCGGCGGGTATGCCAGGGCGCTCACAGACGCCGAGCGCGCCGCGCAGCAAGCCGAGCTTGCCGACCACATCGCCAGGCACGATGTCGTGATCACGACTGCGCAGGTGCCCGGCCGCCGCCCGCCGCTGCTGGTGACCGGGGCCGCGCTCAAGGCGATGACACCTGGCTCGGTCATCGTGGACATGGGCGCCAGCTCGCTAGGCGGCAACGTCGAAGGCTCGGCCCCTGGCGAGACCATCGTGACCGACAACGGTGTCAGCATCATCGGTGCCGACAATCTGCCATCCACCATGGCGGCAGCCGCGTCAGCCATGTACGCGCGAAACGTGAGCTCCCTGCTGACCTACCTGGTCAAGGACGGCGCCCTCACCGTAGACCTGGACGATGAGCTGGTCGCTGGCGTCGTCATCACCTTCGAGGGCAAAGTGATCCACCCGGCTCTGACCAAGTCGGCGAAGGCAGCCGAACAAACGCCGCCGGCTGCGGAATGACCTGGAGGTAGACCGATCATGCTGCTGACCGACTTCATCATTTTCGTGCTGAGCCTGTGGGTGGGTTTTGAGGTCATCAGCAAAGTGCCTGCCACCTTGCACACGCCGCTGATGTCCGCCGCGAACTCGATCCACGGGATCGTGCTGGCCGGGGCTATCGTCATCGCCGCCACCGCCCACAACGCGGTCGGTTACATCCTTGCGTTCGTCGCGGCCGCTTTCGCCGCCATGAACGTAGTCGGCGGCTACGTGGTGACCGGCCGGATGCTCAAGATGTTCAAACGGCGGCCACCGGCACCGACCGCCGACCCGAGCCACAACGGCAACGCCGCCAAGGACGGGGCGACGGCATGACCGGCACCTTCAACACCGTCATCCAGCTGATCTATGTGGCGGCGGCATCCTGTTTCATCCTCGGCCTGCACTTGATGAATAACCCAGCCACGGCCAGACGGGGCAACCAGGTCTCCACGGCCGGCATGGTGGCGGCCGTCGTCGCTACTGGCGCGCTGGTCATCCACCTCGGCGTGATCACCGCGACTGGCTGGATCGTGATCGCGGCCGGGCTGCTGGTCGGTGGCGGCTTGGGCCTGTATACCGCCAGGACGGTCAAGATGACCGCAATGCCGCAGCTGGTCAGCGTGTTCAATGCGGTCGGCGGCGGCGCCGCCGCACTCGTCGCCATCAGGGACTACATGGAACTCGGCAGCCACGTCGCCGCCGCGACCTCGGTCACCACCTTGCTCGACGTGATCATCGGATCAGTCACTTTCTCCGGCTCCATCATCGCGGCCGGGAAGCTGCAGGGCGTGATCACTTCGGCACCAGTCAGTTTCCCCGGCGCGAGGATCGTGAACCTGCTGCTCGCCGTGGTGGCTGTGGGAGTCGGCGGTTACCTCATCGCCGCGCCCAGCCTGATCGGCCTCGGGATTGTCATCGCCGCCGCGCTGATCTTCGGCATCTCGATGGTGATGCCGATCGGCGGTGCCGACATGCCGGTCGTGATCTCGCTGCTGAACGCCTTTACCGGCACGGCTGTCGCGATGGCCGGATTCGTGATCAACAACACCGCGCTGATCATCGCCGGCGCCCTGGTCGGCGCGTCCGGTGGCATCCTGACCAAGCTGATGGCTGACGCGATGAACCGCTCAATCGGCAACATCATGCTTGGTGGCTTTGGATCGGGCGACACCGCCGTTGCCGTCGGCGGACCAGTCGGCGCTGGCGTCCAGTCAATCGCGGCGGATGACGCGGCCATCCAGCTCGCCTACGCCTCCAAGGTGATCATCGTCCCAGGCTACGGTCTGGCCGCCGCGCAGGCGCAGCATGAGGTAGCGGCGCTGGCTGACCTGCTCGAGTCGCGGGGCGTCGAGGTCAGTTACGCGATCCACCCAGTAGCTGGCCGGATGCCAGGACACATGAACGTGCTGCTCGCTGAGGCCAACGTGCCGTATCCGCTGCTCAAGGAAATGGACGAGATCAATCCCGAATTCGCTCGCACCGACGTGGCACTGGTGATCGGCGCCAACGACGTCACTAACCCCGCTGCGCGCCGTCCGGGCACGGCCATATCCGGCATGCCGATTCTCGATGTGGATGCCGCCAAGTCGATCATCGTGATCAAGCGATCGATGGGGCACGGCTACGCCGGCATCGATAACGAGCTTTACACCAACCCGAAGACGTCGATGTTCTTCGCCGACGCCAAAAAGGGCCTGGCCGAGCTAGCCGCTTCGGTCAAGACCTTGGTCGGCTGAGCGCCTCAGGCGGCGTCCGCAAGGTGGGGCTAGTCGCAGTGGGGCGATTATTGGCTCATGCCCTTTGCTGTAGTACGGCGCTATGCTGACTCTATTGATCGCCAACGGAATCCAGCTATGACCGACGCAGCGCAGGTGCAGCGAGACCGGATTTTCATCAGCTATCGCCGCGGTGATGCGGCTTTCGCGGCCGGCCGGCTCTTCGATCGGCTCACCGCTCATTTCGGCGAAGGCCGAGTCTTCATGGACGTCGACTCCATTTCGCCAGGTGACGAATTCGTGGAGGCAATCGGGGCGGCCGTTGGCACCTGCAGCGTGCTACTCGCGGTGATCGGCGACCGATGGCTCGCCGCTACCGACGAGGCTGGCAAGTCCCGGTTGCAAGATCCGGTCGACCTCGTCAGGCTGGAGATCGAGACAGCACTGAATCAGGGCGTCCGGGTCATCCCGGTCCTGGTCGGTGCCCCCATGCCGAAGGCCGATCAGCTACCTGAGAGCCTGCGGCCCCTGGTCTACCGGCAGGCCGCCGAACTCAGCCCAGGCCACTTCAACGCCGACACCAGCCGGCTGCTCAGCGATCTCGACCGAGTGCTCGCCCGGCCGTGGCCCGCCATCGCCGGGCAAGTGGCGCTGCCCGGCGAAGTGATGCGGCATGAACTCACCGGAGCAGTGCCCGCCGCCGCCCGTCAACCCCAGCGCCCGCGCCGTCGCCTCGTCATCGCGCTGTGCGTCGTGCTCATGCTGCTGGTCGCCGGCGGCATCACCACCGCCGCCCTCCGCAACTCACCCGCGGGCAGCGAGTCAACCGGCATCCGGTCGCCTCTTGTCCTGCCAAGCGCGCCCTATAAACCGCAGTCGGTGGCATTCAGCCCGAACGGCGAGTATCTGGCTGTCGGTACGCTCGTTGGCTCGTACGGGCCGGGCCGCATGGATGTCTGGAATCTGACAACCGACAGGAAGATCGCTGAGCTCCACTATCCCGGCAGCGATGCTGGGGTGACCGCAGTCAGCTTCGAGCCAAATGGCAAGCTCCTTGCTATCGGCGACGGGAACGCCACGACTTACTTGTGGAGCCTAGAATCCCGTAAGACCATCGCGGCTCTTCCCGACCGGGGCGGTTTTGGCGTCGAGACGCTGGCCTTTAACCCGGGCGACACGACCTTGGCCACCGGCGATTACAACGGCAAGACCTATCTGTGGAACTTGCACACCGACAAGCTCATCACCGCGCTTTCTAACGCCGGGCCGAATAGCCACATCGACTCGGTGGCCTTTAGCCCTGACGACAGCATTCTCGCGGTTGGTGACAACAATGGCCGGACGTACCTGTGGCGGCTGATCACCCGGTCAGTCGTGGCGACGCTGCCGGATCCGCTAAGGCGCGGCAAGCGCGAAGTGGACTCAATCGCCTACAGCCCGGATGGCTCGACGCTAGTGACCAGCGACGACCAGGGCGGCCTCTACTTGTGGAACGTGACGACCCGCCAGATCACGGCGACCATGTATGACCCCAGTCAGTACGGTGCCGACTGGGTGGCCTTCCGTCCGCACACCGACATCCTTGCTGCGGGCGATGAGAACGGCAACACCTACCTGTGGAACCTGATCACCCGTAGTCGCGTCGAGACACTGCCCGATCCGCACCAGCAAGGGGTTAATACGATCGCCTTCAGCCCGACTGGCCCGCTGCTGGCCACCGGCGATAACAACGGCTCCACCTACCTGTGGCACTTGAATCCTGTCCACTGACCACGGACCTCGGCTGCGGGGCGCAGCGGCACAATCGACTGCTGTTCGACTGGCATCGATACCCGCCAGCCAGACAGCCGGGCCAGAAAGGCGATGATGCCTGCCTGGCCCCAATGCCAGGACATCTCCTTGGGGCTGAACCACCGATTGGACTTAGTGTTGACCGCGTCGTACCACCAGATCCCGTGCGGGTCGAAGCGGGCCACGGCCCGCAGCCAGCCGATCATCCGGTGGGCGGCAGCGGCATACCGCGGGTCGCCAGTGACGATCGACAGATCGTGCAGAAAGAAGCCGCACCCGGCGGTGCCGTTATCGAGGCTGGTGTGAAACAACGTCGTGTTGCCACCGCCAATGTCTTCGACGCAAGCCAATCCGCCCCGCATCGGCGTCAGGTGAGCGAGCAGGTAGTGGCGCCCGCACCGCCATCGCCAGGTACTGTCGGTCGTCGGTCACCTCGAAGGCGTTGAGCAACACCCAGCCGATGCCTGCGTTCCCCTCTTCGGTGCCGAGCGCGATCGCGTTGTTGTTTTGCTGACCGGACGGGTCGATCTCAATCGGCCACGACTCATCGGGACCGGAGACGTGACCATAGTGCGCCACGAAGTCAAGCAGTCGGCGGGCATCGGTCAGCCAGCGCCGGTCGTGCGTGTGGTGATACAAACTGAGGAACATGAACGCGTCGCCCGCTGATCCGGACAGGTAGCCGGTGTCCCAGCCGGGTTGTCGTGGCTGCTCGGGGACGGCGTTGAGGTGCGGTTTGATCAGGCTCTGCACGTAGCTGGCGGCACCGACCGCGTACCGCTCGAACCCAGCACCGGTCAGCCGCTGCGCGAACAAGTCGAACGTGTAGGCGATGCCGGCGACACCCATTCCCATGCCGGTGTAGACGCCACTACCCCGGTATTGGTCCCAGCGCCAATAACACCGAGTCGGACAGGTGTAACCACGCGGACTGTGTGCGACGGCTTCCTCCCAGCGCAGCCCGGCTTCCGCCACCGACAGATACCGAGACTGATGAGTCAGCAGGTAGACCCGATACAGGAAGTCGGCGATGCCCATGACGCCATCGTCGAACGAGGTGTAACTCGTCGGATCGATAGCCGTGGCTGACTCGCTATTCGGCCAGTGCAGGCCACCTCGAGCGGGCTCAGCGATAGCGACCAGCCAGTCGGCCGCCTCCTGCGCCGCGTGCAGGAAGGCATGCACCCCGGTCGCCTGATAGGCAGCGATGAAGCCCATGCCGACGCTGGCCGCGCCGACATCGCGATCGGTATTGACCTGCGGTGCCTGGATGGAACTTGGCCAAGCCCAGCCCACGTGCTTGCGTGGGCCGAGAATGTGATGCTTGATCATCGACCAGGCGGCCTGCGTGAGCAGGGTGCGAATGGACTCGGAGCGCGGCTGGCCGGTCCCGGCGACGACCGTCGACGCCCCAGTCGCACCGACCAGCAGTGCCACCGCGAGCGCCAAGCCTAAGTACCACTTAAGCCTCACGCACGCTACGCCGGCCTTGCGCCTACCACCCACCTACGTATCATCCGCCCGGCCAGCCCACCCCGCCACCGAGCCGCACCACCGCCGCCAGAGGCAGCTAGCCCAGCTGGGCCGATGCGTCTTTGACCGGCCGGGCCGGACTGAGCTGGTGCGCATCGAGCACGCTGATCAGCTTGCGCTTGCGCTTCTGGTCCGCGCGCAGGGCCCGCAGGTATTGGTCGAACGTGGCAACGCTACCCAGCCTGCCGTGACAGTCCTTGGCCCGCAGCAACAAGCTGGCCAGCCGCTCGTAGGCCTGGTCCCCGGTTTCCTGCTTCAGCCGGGCGATCTCGCGCTGGTAGACCGTCAGCGCGTCGGCTGGCCTGGTGACGGCGACCAGGTCAGCGAGCCGCAGCCATTGGGCCGACGTCGCGATGCCGACGGCTGCAGCCCAGGCGGATTCGACGTCGCCTTCGCTGATCAGCGCATCAACCAGCACCGGCGCGAGCCCGTACCGCAGGCCGCGGCCGCTCAGCCGTAGCGCGTCCGCGTCAGCCGCGAGCAGGCCAAGCGCCCATTGCTTGGTCTTAGGCCAGGCACCGGCCCGTTCAGCGGCGAAGCGCAGTTGCTCGAAGCGAGTCAAGTTCCTGGCCGCGGCGAAAGCATCCCTGCGCACCGTCAGCGCGTCGGCGAAGCGGTTGGCGGCCAGGTAACGATCGGCGACGAAGTCCACAAGCGGCTGGCCAGGGCTAGTCGCCTCGCCCAAGCCGCGCTCCGCCCAAGCCAATGCCTCCGGCCGCCGCCCAGCCGATTCAAGTTCGCGTGCGATCCGAAGCTGGCCCAGGCCGTCCGAGGTCAGGTTGGCCGCCAGCATGGCCACCAGTGCATCGGTATCGCCAATGCCGCGCAGGAAGTCCTCAAGTGCTTCACTCGCTCGCTGCGCTCGCGGGCCGGTGAGCGCGGCCGTCAGCCGGTCACGCAGCCGCCGCACGCCGAGGTCACCGAGCAGCACCCGATAGCGCGCGATGTCCATTGGCGGCATGTCGTCGTCGCTCAGAGTGCGCCCGGCTATGAAGTCGGCAAGTCCGACTTGGTCAACCTCGGCGCCCATGCACGCTTCGTAGTGACTGGCCATCAGCTCAGCCGCCGCGATCCAGATCACGCCGGCCGGATCGGTGGCGTAATGGCAGGCTGGAGCGACCCGACCGATGGCCAACTCGGCGATCAGCACGGCGTCGGCCGAGCGCCCGGAGCCGATCAACTCCTGAACGACAGCGGTAGCCCCGGCGACCCGCTTGGCGTAGCGGCGGGACTCGCCTTCCTCGACATAGCCGTACTCGCCAAAGGCGGCTTGATCAAGCAGTTCAAGCAGCCGCTTGCCGATGGTGTCGATATCGCCGACGGCCGACGCCGCGCGAAGCTCAAGCTGATGCCGCCAGTCTTCGTCTTCGACTAGTCGATCGAGTACGAGCACCAGCAACTCGTCCCTAGTAAACGAGGTTAGCCAGGACTGCAGCCTGGTACCTGCCTGATCGCCAGTTGCGGGTTTGCCGTTGCCCTTCGCCTTCGCCGTCGTCGCACTGAGATAGGCCAGACCCACGGCAACGCAGTGCTTGCAGAAGAATCCCTCTTGGCCATACGGGCAATCGCAAGCGCCGCTCAGTGCGCCATTCTCGGCGAGCGTCAACACCACGAGGTAATCGTCGGTGCCGGACACGCTGGCCGTCACCTTGTTGCCATGGACCGCCAGGTCCTCGACTGCCTTGAGGTAACCGGTCCCACGGTCAAAAGAGCGCTGACCGGCGAGGGCGAGCAGGTCCGCTTCGCTGTAGCCGACCTTTGCCATAACGGCCATTCTGTCATTTAACAACAACCCGCCGATAATTAAAAAGCCCGCCACCCGCCACCGCCACCTGTCACCCGCGGGAGCCTGTCAGTCCACCTCAGCCGCGGCCCACTGATGCCTGCCCGACGTGGATTAATCAGCGTTGGGAGGGTAAGGCAGTCGGGTGTCGCTGCCTGACTTCTTCATCGCCGGCGTACCCAAAGCTGGGACCACGGCCTTGCACTCGGCCTTGGCCCGGCATCCCGAGTTGTACCTGTCGCCGGTCAAAGAGCCGAAGTTCTTCTTGACTGACGGGCCACCGCCGAGTGAAGGCGGCCCTGGTGACGCGAAAACCTACCGCGAGCACATCTGGTGCCGCAGCGACTATGAGGCGTTGTTTGACCCGGCACCCGGTGGAGTGCTCAAGGGCGAATCCACCCCGTTTTACCTCTATAACCGAGATGCCCAACAGCGGATCAAAGAACTCATCCCGGCGGCCAAGCTCATCATCGTGCTGCGCGATCCGGTCGAACGTGCCCATTCCAACTGGGCGCACCTTTGGTCACCGGCCTGGACCCGGTTGGCGACTTCGTCGCGGCCTGCCAGCGTGAGCCCGACCGGATAGCCGCAGGCTGGGCCGAATTCTGGCGGTATATCGACCTTGGCAAGTACGGCGAGCAGTTGGCGCACCTGTACGAACTGTTTCCACGTGACCAGGTGCACATCGTGCGGTACGGCGCGATGCTGACAGACCCGGTGCGCATTCTGGACTCGGTGTGTCAGTTCCTCGGCGTCGCCACCGGCGAACTGAGCGATCTGCCGCGCGAGAACGTGACCGCTCACCCGCACCCGTCCTTGCGCTACCGGGCGGTCGCGACCACCCGCCGCGCCAGCGCCACGGTCTCTGCGCTGCTGCCAGGCCACCTCGGCAACGGCCTGAACGATCGCCTCGAGCACCTGCTACAGCAAGACGCCGCCCCGCGCCGGCCGCTCACCTGGGAACAGCGCAAGGCGCTCATCCCGGCCTTCGAATCCGACATTAAGCTGCTTACCGCCATCACTGGGGAGGATTACCGCAACTGGCTGCTGCCACGGGGCGAATCTGGCGGCCTAGTTGGAGCGCGGCCAACCGGTCAGCGCCAGGCCCGCAACGGCCGACCTAGAGATTTTTTAACATCCTGATTCGTCAGCAGGCCCGCTCAGCGAACTCTCAGCTCGGTGACCAGATCGTGCGAGCCGTTACTGTTCGTGAGCTCGTAGTACAGCCGCTCGCTGCCGTCCGCGAGCTCAACTGCGGTCACGTAACGCAGCCCGAGGCCAGCCGTCGGCGAAAGAGCGATCGGCGCCTGCCCGACTGGGACAAGCCCGGCGGGGGACTCGCCGACAGCGACGCCAGTCAGCTCCTCGCAATTTTGCTCGGCCGTGGCCCGGCCGTCGTAATAGACGCTCACTCCGCCGGCGCCGAACCGCACGTCGGCGACTCGCACGCCGCGGGCGTCCCACTCACCGGGGCGCGGGGCCAGCGCGGTGCCCTGCCAAGTCCACTCGATGCCGTCCGCGCTCGTCGCGTAGTGCGTGGTCATCCGGTCGGTGTGGGCAGGCTCGGTCAGCGGGTGGACCGAAGCCCACAGGTGCCAACTGCCCGCGTGGTGCACGACGACTGGGTCCTTGACCGCGCTGGTCGCGTCGCCGGGCAGCACCGTCCGGCGGCGCGCGGGATCGAAGGCACCAGGAGAGTCGGCTTCAAGTAGCTCGACTCGCCAGTGCTTGGTGCCTGGCGTGGCACAGCTCAGGTAGAGCCGCCAGGAGCCATCAGCGGTGCGGACCAGAGCTGGCCGCTCCAGCGACTCGGCACCAAACTGCTCTTTGCTTACGGTCACCAGGGGCTCGAACGTGACCCCGTCGGCGGACTTCGCGACCTCGACGGCGTAGCCGCGCCGCGCCGCGGTGCGCATCCGGTAGGCGAGGTAGATCTCGCCGTCCACGCACATCGCGCTCGGCGATCCGGCCCAGCTACCGGGGCCAGGCCCGGGAGCTGGCACGACCACGATGGCCCTGGCAGGATCGGGAATCGCCAGCTCACCGGGTGCCGAGGCTGACCCAGTTGCCCCACTTACGTCATCAAGTATCACATGTGCACAATACGCTATATTTCCGCAACCGGGCGTCGACTTGACGGCAGCAACTGCCTGCTCTAGGACTTGGCTCCGGCTTCAAACGGGTCAGCGCTCGCATTGCCTGGCGCTTGCGCCTCGAGCGCTCGCCTGATCTTCTCCAGTTCGCTCTTGCCGCTCGCGCTCACCTTGGGGAACTGCGGGTCGATCCCGATCAACGCGTTCGCGATGATGGCCGAAGCGCAGATCCTGGCGAACCACTTGTGATCGGCCGGGATCACGTACCACGGGGCCCAAGCGGTGCTGGTGTGGCTCAGCATCTCGTCGAAGGCGTGCTGGTACGCGTCCCAGTACTCGCGTTCGGCGACGTCGGCGGTGGAGAATTTCCAGTTCTTGTTCGGCAGATCGAGGCGCTTGAGGAACCTGATCCGCTGCTCTTCCTTGGACAGATTGAGCAGCAGTTTGACGATCTTGATGCCGTTGTCGCTGAGGTAGCGCTCCCAGTTGTTGATCTCGTCATAACGGCGGTGCCAGATGCCCTTGCGATCCGATGCTGGCAGCCGTTGCCTGTCCAGGTTTTCTGGGTGCACCCGGACCACGAGCACTTCCTCGTAGTGCGACCGGTTGAAGATTCCGATCTCGCCTCTTGCTGGCAAGTTGCACGCGTATCGCCACAGGTAGTCGTGCTTGAGCTCGGCATCGGACGGCACTTTGAAACTGTGCACGGTCACGCCCTGCGGGTTGACTCCGCTCATCACGTGCTTGATCGTCCCGTCCTTGCCGCCGGCGTCAAGCGATTGAAGCACTACGAGCAGGCCGTAGCTCTCCTGCGCGGCCAGCCGCGCCTGGTATTCGGACAGCAACTCGACGTCCTGCTTGAGCAACTGCTCGGCGTCGTCCTTGTGCAAGAACCCGGCCTTGTACCCAGGGTCGAAGTCGCGCCCCAGGCGCACGGTGGCACCTGGGGCCACCCGGAGCGGCCCGATCAGGTCGCTAATCTGCTCGGTTCGAGATCGACCAGGATGCTGATCCGCCATCAGGCACTTCCTTGCGTTAGTACCGCTCAGCCACCACTTTGGTCGCCGAGCGAGTCGAGCACGGCCAGTCCTTATCGGTCAAGCTGAGATCGGTTGCCGCCGCGTCCGCCAAGCCACTCCACCCGCGATGCCATAGCCGCTCCCCTTGCCCCTGTACCCAGGCCAAGGCCATCTGAGCCGGCGCGACGCCCTTTCGCCTCAGCAACCTGGCTCACCGCACCGCCGAAAGGCGCCCCCTCCCCCACCTCAACAGCAACGGGGCGACCCCGATGCTGTCTGGATAGCAACGGGGCGACCCCGTTGCTGTTGCCGACGGCGAGCGGCGCTTGGCCGGGGTTACGCGTCGGTAGGATTGGGGCGTGAATGACAGTGGGCCTGGTTTTGGATCGAAGGATCCGGTACAGCCGCACATTTCCCGTGTCTACGACTACCTGCTCGGCGGTAAGGACAATTACGCAGTCGACCGGGCTATCGGCGACCGGATCATCGCGACGGTGCCGACCATCCAGATCGGCGTGCGGGCGCAGCGCGACGTGCTCGGTCGGGTGGTCAGGTACCTGGTGAGCGAGGTCGGATTGAGGCAGCTCATCGACATCGGCTCCGGCCTGCCGACGGCCGAGAACGTGCACCAGTTGGCACAGCGGATTGACCCGGCCTGCCGGGTGGTCTACGTCGACAACGACCCGATCGTGCTCGCCCACGCTCGCGCTATCCTGGCCGACGACTTCGCCACCATCGCGGTCGCCGGTGACCTAAGGGAACCGCACGAGATACTCAGTAACTCCGAGATCTGCGCGCATCTGGACTGGGACAGGCCGATCGGCCTGCTGCTCTGCGGCATCCTGCACCACCTGCTTGACTCAGAGAAGCCAGCTGAACTGGCGCGAGAACTCTTTGACGCGCTGCCGTCCGGTAGCTATGTATTCATTCACCATCTGCTCGAGTCCGGCGACCCAGCCACCGCCGAAATCCAGTCCGTGATGCAGGCGGGAATGGACCGTGGGCAGTTCCGGACCATGGCCGAGATCGCAGGATTCTTCGGCGATCTTGAGCTGGTGGAGCCGGGCTTGGTGCTCGTGCCTGACTGGCGGCCGGATCCAGAAACCCCCCAGGTCAGCGACCATCCGGTACTAGGCATGGCCTGCGCGGGCGTCGCCCGCAAACCCTAAATGCCCGGCCGCACCGACTCCGGCCGGCGCCGACCCCGAACCGCCGCACGCGCTTATAGGCGGGCGACGGTGGGGCCGCGGCTGAGCCACTGGCCTTGGCCGGGCTTGGCCAGTACGGTGCCTTGGTCGAGCACGACCTCGCCGCGCAGGACGGTGTAGCGTGGCCAACCGTAGACTTCATGACCGTCGTAGGTGGAGTAGCCGGCCTTCGATCGCATCGTGGCGCCATTGATTGTGCGGTGCAGTTGCGGGTCAAGAATGAGCAGGTCGGCGTCGCTTCCGACGGCGATGGTGCCCTTACGCGGAAAGAGGCCGAAAAGCCGCGCCGGGTTGGTCGCGGTCAGCTCGACGAACCTAGACAGCGAGATCCGGCCGCTCCTGACGCCCTCTGAGTAGAGCATCGGCAGCATCGTCTCCAAGTCGGCGACGCCCTGCCGAGCGGTCAGGACGTCCTGAGCCTGATCGATTTTGTGCTCAAGCAGCCAAGGTGCGTGATCGCTGCCCAGCGTGTCGATCGAGCCATCGGCCAGGCCAGCCCAGAGCGCGGCGACATCGGCGGCTTCGCGCAGCGGCGGTGCCCCGATGTACTTGCCGCCATCAGGCTCAGCGAGCACCTCACTGGTCAGGTACAGGTACAGCGGCCTGGTCTCGACAAAGACCGGCAGGCCACGAGCGCGGCCCGCTTGAGCTGCGGCCAACGCCGCCTGCGACGACAAATGCACGATGTAGATAGGCGAGCCGGTTGCCTCACAGATTGCCACCGCCCGCTCGACGGCAGCGCGCTCGGCGGCGATTGGCCGACTGGCGGCCCAGTCGGACAGGTGGCCGCGACCGGCCGCTAGCAGCTGCTGCCCGGCGAATCTGACCAACGCCCCGTCCTCGCAGTGCAGCAGCGTGAGCATGCCAAGCTCACCTGCGGTTCGCACCGCCGCGATCAGGTGATCGGCGTGCTCGTCGAAGCCTTCAGACGTCATGAACAGCTTCAGGCTTTGGTGGCCAGCATCGGCGAGCAGCGGCAGCTCGGCTATCGCATCGGGCATTCCGCCGTCCATGACCGAGTGCAACACAAAATCTACCGAGCAGCTGGCCCGAGCCGATTCCAGATCGCGGGCCAACGCTTGGCTGAGGCTGTCACCGGCCGCCGGGAAGGTCATGTTGCCGATCGTGGTGATCCCGCCCGCGATCGCTGCGGCCGAGCCGCTGGCGAAGTCGTCGACCCAGCCGGGCTCGCCGGGCGGGGGCGGCTCGTCCATGGATAGGTGCACGTGCATATCGATCCCGCCAGGCAACACCAGGGCACCGGCTGCGTCCAGCTCCCTGCGGCCGGTCAGCGCGCCGCCGAGCTGGCTGATCTTGCCGTCGATGATGCCGAGATCGCACTGCGCCGAACTGCCTGCCGTCACGACGGTGCCGCCGCGTACCACCAGGTCGCATTCGCTCACTGCACCCACCAGCCTCTCAGGTCGCATCAGCAGCTTGCCACTTCGCTACGTCGGCGGCGCGCGAGGGGCGCGCCGGCCGAGCTCAGCCCAATTCAAGCGGAAGAAATGCCTTCTCGTTACTCGAACGTTTTTTCGAGTCTGTGGGTATAAGCAAGTCATGGGCATCCACGACGTGGCGACCAGGTTCTTCGCGGACCGGCTGGCAGACAGCTGGGTACCGCAGTACTTGGCCGGGCGCGGCTTTAGCCCAGAGGTGCAGCGGCGCTGGCTGGTCGGCTACGCTCCGGCCGGGCGCGATGAGCTGACCAGGCAACTGCGGGCGGCCAGGCTACCCCGACCCGCTGATCGTGGCGGCTGGGCTAGCTCGGCGGGACCGCAGGGGCTATCTCGCTGACCTGTTCAGGGATCGGGCGATGTTGCCGATCCGAACGGCGCGCGGAAGCATCGTGGCCTTCATCGGACGGCGCGCCGAGCACGCCGCTGCCGACTCGCCTAGATACCTCAATAGCCCTGGGACATTGCGTTACGAAAAAGGCTTGATGCTTTTCGGGCTGTGGGAAGCGCGCGAGTCGCTGGCGGCCGGGGCCAGCCCGGTCATCGTGGAAGGACCGCTCGACGTGCTGGCGGTCGCGCTGGCCGGCGGCGGGCGGTTCGCGCCAGTCTCGCCGTGCGGCGCGGTGCTGACCTGCCAGCAGGTGCAGGCTCTCGACCAAGTGGCTCACCTGCCGGGCAGCGGAGTGCTGGTCGCTTTTGACGCTGACCAGGCTGGGCTGCGGGCGGCAGTCAGGGCCTACCGGGTGCTCAGCCCGTACGGGGCGGGCAGCCGGGCAGCGCGGTTGCCGCCTGGCAGTGATCCGGCGCAGGTGCTGCGCCTGGGTGGCGCCTGCGCCGTGGCCAGAGCCCTGACCGTAGGCACCAGGCCGCTGGCGGACTTGGTGCTCGACGCCGAACTGGCTCGCTGGTCCCGCTGGCTTGGCTGGTCAGAAGGCCGGGTCGCCGCGCTGCGGGCGATCGCCCCACTGCTCGCGGCTATGCCACCTGGCGACGTGGCCCGTCAGGTGGGGCGGCTGGCCACCGCGGTTGGGCTTGGGCACGCCGTCGTGACTGAAGCAGTGACCGACGCGTTGTCCGGCAGTTCAGGCTCGGCCGGGATGGTGGCGGCAGGCAGCGTCAAGATCACGTCCAGACCGTGTGGCGCGTTCTGGGCGGCCGCGACTGAGCCGTGATGGGCGGTAGCGACCGCCGCGACGATGGCCAGGCCAAGGCCAGAGCCAGTCTTGCTGCCTGGCCGTGGCGCAGCGACCCGGTAGAATCGGTCGAAAATGCGCGCCAGTTGGTCAGCGGGCACGCCTGGTCCGGTGTCGCTGACCCTGATCTCAATCTCATCGCCGGTTCGGACGGCAGTGACAGCTGCCGTGGTCCCTTCCGGGGTGTGGCTGCCGATGTTGGCCAGCAGGTTGCCAATCGCTCGCCAAAGCAGCTCAGCGTCGCCGATGACGGTCAGGTCGGGATCGATCCGCACCTGCCACTCCCGTAGCGGGTCGCTAGCCCTAGCCTCGTCGGCGCACTCCGTCACCAGGTCAGTGAGGTCGATGATCTCGCAACGCCGCGCTGGGTGTGGATCAGGTCAGCTCCATGCTGGGCCAGCTTGCGCCGCAGGTAAGCCACGTAGGTCGCGACCACTGTGCTCGACCCCCCGAAATCGTAGTCCCAGACATGATCAAGCAGCTCGGCTCTGGTCAGCACCCGGCCTGGATTGAGCATCAGGAAGCGCAGCAACCGGAACTCGGTCGGCGACAACTCGATCAGCTCGCCATTCCTGCGCACCTCGTAGCTGTCTTGGTCAAGCTCGACGTCAGCGAACTCCAGCACGACGGCTGACTCGGTCGCCGAACTGGTCCGACGCAGCACGCTGCGGACTCTGGCGGCCAGTTCCTCAAGGCCGAAGGGCTTGGTTACGTAGTCATCGCCACCGAGAGTCAGCCCGGTGACCTTGTCGGCTTGGGTGTCCCTGGCGGTGAGGAAGATCACCGGCACCCGGTTGCCCTCACCGCGCAACCGCCTGACGATCTCGAAGCCGTCGGTGTCCGGCAGCATGACGTCGAGCACCACGAGATCGAAGCTGCGGTCGCGGGCGAGCCGAAGCGCCTGCGTACCGCTCTCGGCCGTGGTCACTTCGAAGCCGAGAAAGCGCAGTGATGCCGCGACCGCGTCGCGGAGGAACTGCTCGTCATCGACGACCAGCAGTTGTCCCTGATCGCGTGGGTAGCCAGGGATCGGATCGCGCACGGCCATACTCCTTGTCAGCACACTCATCCGATCACCTCAGCTTCAGCCCACGATCCGAATTGCTTGTGAGTTTCGTGTGAGCGCAGGTTACCGGCTGAGGGCAGCACTGACTCCAGCCGATCACTTGACGTGCCATAGCTAACGGCTATCTAATTAGCTAACCGTTAGAGGTGAGGGATGCAGCAAGAGGTCGTGCTGGCGATGCTGGCGAAGGAGCCATCGCACGGGTATGAGCTGCGCGCCCGGCTGCGTCAGGCGCTTGGCCCGCTCGGCGATGCGATGAACGACGGTCAGGTCTACGTCACCTTGACCCGGCTGGAGAAGGCCGGGCTGGTTGCCTCAGAGCAGGCCGCAGGCCTGCCAGACCGACCCGACCGCAAGGTGTACGGACTGACCGCGAACGGCCAGCAGCGAGTGGCTGACTGGCTAGCGGAGGTGAGCTGGCCCAAGCCAGATCTGGCTGGCTTCCACCTCAAGCTGGTCGCCGCCGCGACCGCCGGGCTAGCCGATCCGCTCGCCATTGTCGATGCCCAGCGAAGGGAATTGCTGCAGCGGTTGCGCGACGCGCAACGAGCGGCAATAGCCGAGCCTGACCACTCGCTCGCCGGGCTGCTACTTGAGGGCGTGGCCTTGCGACTGCAAGCCGACATCCGCTGGCTAGAGGCCTGCGAACGACACTGGATCAACCTAAGGAGCACACCATGATCGCGGCCGACGGCCAGCCGGTCTTGCGCACCCGCGCGCTGCGCAAGGACTACGGCAGTGGATCGACTCTGGTGCACGCGGTCGACGAGGTCGACCTGGAAATCTCGGCCGGTGAGACGGTCGCGGTCATGGGCCCAAGCGGCTGCGGCAAGTCCACCCTGCTGCACCTGCTCGGCGGGCTCGATCGGCCGACAAGCGGCGAGATCTGGCTAGCCGGGCACAGCCTCGGGCAGCTCAGTGAGCGCGGGCTTGCTCGGCTGCGGCGAACTGCCGTCGGGTTCGTGTTCCAGGCCTTTCACTTGATGGACGAGCTCAGCGCGGTCGAGAACGTGGAACTGCCTGCGCTGCTGGCCGGCCGCTCAGCGCGGGCCGCGCGCAGCCGCGCGCTCGAGCTACTCGACCAGGTCGGACTCGCCGACCGGGCTCGGTTCTTGCCATCAGCGTTGTCTGGCGGCCAGCGCCAGCGGGTTGCCGTCGCGCGGGCGCTGGTCAGCGACCCACTGGTGGTGCTGGCTGACGAACCGACCGGGAATCTCGATAGCGAAGCCACCGTCGAGGTATTGCGGTTGTTCGAGAGCTTGCACGCGGCCAGGCACACCCTCGTCATCGTCACGCACGACGCGCGGATCGCGGCGACCGCGGATCGGCTGATCGGCATGCGAGACGGCGTCTTTACCGATGAGACCAGGCTGACCGGCGGTACGACCGGCAGCTTGGGCGCACTAGTCGGCCTGGACGGCTGACGCCATGGGAAGGCTTTCGCTAATCGCCCGCTTGGTCAGCAAGGACCTGCGGCACCGGCCGACCTCGGCCGTGCTGATGCTGCTGGCGATCACCACCGCCACGACGGTACTGACACTCGGACTCGCCCTGCACGGCGTGACCGGCCATCCCTATCAGCAGACCCAGACGGCGACTCACGGTCCCGACGTGGTCGCCCAACTCGGCGGCCAAGGCACCGGACCACAGTTCTCAGGTCCCCCGCCGTCCGGCCAGGGCGCGGTCCCGCCCGGCCAGGGCGCTGGGCCGCCCGGCCAGGGCGCTGGGCCGCCCGGCCAGGGCGCTGGGTCGGCCGGTACGGGCACCGGGCCGAGCGCTCAAGGTGGCGGGCCGCACGGCCCGGGCGGGATCTCCAAGGCGCAGGTCGCGAGCGAAGTCAAGTCCCTCGTGCACGCCGCCGGAGTGACCGGCCACAGCGGGCCATTTCCGGTCGCCTCGGCGCGACTGACCGTCCACGGCCACACCGTGGGCATCGAAGTCGAAGGGCGCGACCAGCAACCGACTGCGATCGAGCAGCCAGAGGTCACCACCGGCACCTGGGTGCGGCCCGGCGGGATCGTGCTTGAGCGCACCTTTGCCCAAGCGCTCGGCGTGCGGGTCGGTGACCGGGTCCGGCTGAACGGCCGCCCATTGACGGTGACCGGCATCGCAGTCACCGCCGCCGCTCCGCCCTATCCGAATCTGTGCTATTCGCCGGGCGGTGGCACTTGCGGGGTCTTCGATCTGACCAATCCGCCGGCCTCCGCGCGCGACATCGGCTTCGGCTGGGCCACCGAACCCACCGCTCGGGCGCTGGCCGCTGCCGTCAAGGCACCACTGTGGTATTTCCTCGACCTGAAGCTCAAGCACCTGGCCAGCGCTCTGGGCTTTGTCAGCGCCCACGCCAGCTTGTCGGCCGGCGGCCAAGTCCTGGTCCCCTGGCAGGACATCGCCAGCGCCGATGGGCTGCTGGTGCAAGACGAGCAGTCGGTACTGTCACCAGGATCGTGGCTGGCCTGCCTGCTGGCGATGGCCAGCGTGGCGGTGCTGGCGGGCGGCCGGATGGCCGATCAGACCCGGCGGATCGGCTTGCTCAAGGCCGTCGGCGCCACCCCTGGGCTGGTGACGCGAGTCCTGCTGACGGAGAACCTGGTGATAGCGCTGACCAGCGCCGCCGCCGGCCTGCTCCTTGGCTGGCTGACCGCTCCGCTGCTGACCAATCCGGGTGCGGGCTTGGTCGGCTCGCCGGGCGCACCGGCCCTGACCCCTGCCATCGTCGGCCTGGTAGCGGGTGCCGCGGTGCTCGTCACGTTGCTCGCGACCATCGCCTCAGCGATTCGCGCGGCTAGCACCAGCACGGTGAGCGCGCTGGCCAATGCGGCCCGCACCCCACGACGCCGGGCCACGCTGATCGCGATCTCCGCCCGCCTGCCGGTCGCGCTGCTGCTCGGACTTCGGCTAGTGGCGCGCCGACCGCGTCGGGCCCTGCTCAGCGCGGCCAGCATCGCGGTCACGATGACTGGCATCGTCACCGTGCTCGCCTTTCACGCGACCGCCGACCAAGCCAGGTACGGCACAGCGACCGGGCTCGGCGATCCGGTGGTGCAGCGGGACGAGCAGATGCTCGCGGTGCTCACCGTCGTGCTGGTCGCGCTGGCGGCACTCAACGCGCTCTGCGCCACCTGGACGACGGTGCTCGATGCCCGACGGGCGTCGGCGCTCGCCCGTGCGCTGGGCGCGACCCCCAGCCAGGTGACGTTGGGGTTGGCGGCGGCTCAGGTGATTCCGGCCCTACCTGGGGCCCTACTCGGCGTGCCGCTCGGGATCGAGTTGTTCGCCGCGGTCAACGGCGCCAACATCAGAACGATCCCGGCCGCGCCGTGGCTCGTACTCGCCGTACTCGGCACTTTGGTCGGGACGGCTTTGCTCACGAGCGTCCCGGCTCGCATCGGCGCGCGCCACCCAGTAGCCACGATCCTGCAAGGTGAGGCCGTCTAGTCCGGGCCAGCGGCAGGCTAGTCCGGGTCGGCGGCGGGTCCGCCGCGATCGGCAGACGAACACTGCCCTTCACGGATACCAACCTGCCCACCTGGAGTACGGCTGATCAGGCGGCGGCGCTCAGGACAACCAATGACAAATGATCAAGGGCCTGACCGCCGCATCCGGCAATCAGGCCCTTGACCTGCCTCAACCTAACGTAGCCCCGACCGGATTTGAACCGGCGCTACCGCCTTGAGAGGGCGGCGTCCTGGGCCACTAGACGACGGGGCCAGGAACTGCACTTCGGTACTGCTACTCACAAACCGGGCGTCAGACTAGCGCACCCGATGACTCACATTTCGAGCATGGTCGTCATTGCTGACTCCCGCACTCGGATGATCGTCGCTGGGGTACCAGGACTCGAACCTAGACTAACGGGGCCAGAACCCGTCGGGCTGCCAATTACCCCATACCCCACCGGAACGAGCCCTGCCGGACTCACTCGCGCCTGTGCAGTGTAGCCGAACCAAGCGGCTACCTCCAACCCGACTGCAGTCGCCGGGATCAAGCCGTGATCTCGACTCAGTCCCTGTCGGTGACCGGATTACTCAGCGTGCCGATCCCTTCGATGGTCACGGACACTTCGTCGCCTTTGCCCATCGGCCCCACTCCGGCCGGGGTGCCGGTCAGCAGCACGTCTCCTGGCAACAGCGTCATCACCTGGCTGACGTACTCGATCAATGCTGGCACGCCATGCAGCAGCAGCGAGGTCCTGGACTGCTGCTTGATCTCATCGTTCAGCCGGGTCGTCAGCTCAAGGTCGGCCGGATCGACCTCAGTTTCGATCCAGGGGCCGAGTGGACAGAACGTGTCAAAGCCCTTGGCCCTAGTCCACTGTCCGTCACTGGCCTGCAAGTCGCGGGCCGTCACGTCATTGGCGCAGGTGTAGCCGAAAATTACCGCACTGGCCCGCTCAGCCGGGACCTCCGCACCCACCCGGCCGATGACGACGGCCAACTCACCCTCGTAGTCAATTCGCTCCGACAGGCTGGTCGGCCGCGCGATGGGGTCACCTGGTCCGACCACGGCTGTCGATGGCTTCAGGAAGATGATCGGTGCGGCTGGCCGTTCGCCCCCCATCTCGGCCACGTGGTCGGCGTAGTTCTTGCCGATGCAGATGACCTTACTCGGCAGGATCGGGGCGAGCAGTCGCACCTGATCCAGTGCGAAGCGCAGGCCGGTGAGCTTCAGGTCATCGATCGTGCTGCCAAAGGGATGCCCGGCTAGCTGAGCGATCACGAGCTGGTCAGGCTCGCTGACGGCCGCTCCTGCCGCCAGCCCCGCTGAGTCGACGCCGTGACCGTTCGCCGCCCCAAGTTCCGCGCTGAGCACCAGGCCGTAGCTGACGTCGCCGTGGTGAGAAAACCTCGCGATCCGCATGCCTCGAGCCTACCGACCGGCCATTGGCCCCGGTCTACTGCAGGTAGCCCTCGACTTCATCAGCGGGACGCGAGTGGGCCAGATCAGGATCGGTACCGAACTCCGTGCGGGCGCGCCGCTGCCTGAGCAGGTCCCAGCACTGGTCCAAGGCTTCCTCGGTGGACTTGAGCTGGGCGTTCTCCTCCGCAGATGTCAACTGCCCAGAAGCCAGCTTGGCCCGGAGCTCATGTTCGGTCTTGATGAGTTCGTCAATGTGCCCAAGGATCTCTTTATCGTCCATCCATCCACCCTAGCCTCGCTCAAGTCGACTCCTAAGATGGGGCTATGACAGACAGCCAGCCGCTTGAGTCGCTGACCGCCGACGATTTTCGGGTGGCTAAGGGCAGCAAGTTTGAGCTGATTATGGAATTGGCGCAGACCGGTCGACCCGCCGAGTTTCGCCTTGAGCTAGCTGATGTCAGCGAGGTGCCCGGGGAAAGGTCGGCGTCTTTCCGCAAGCCTTTCTCGGTGCTATTCCACGGGCCTGTGGGCCCGGCACTCCCCCAAGGTACGTACCGCCTTCAGCATGATCAGCTCGGCGTGCTCGAACTGTTCCTTGTCCCGCTCGGGCCTGACCAGCCGCCCGAGCCGGGCGAGTCGCCAAGCGCTATGCGTTATGAAGCGGTATTTGGCTAGACCAGCCCGGCGCGGCAGCTGTCAGGGCTGGCGCTCAAGCAGCAGGTAGATGCCTTGATCTTCGACCTGCCTAAAGCCGAGTCGCTGGTAAAGGTGACGAGCGGGATTCAGTCGTTCGACGTGGATCTGGACCGGCTTGCCCGCCAGGCTCGCCGTCGCGATCACCTGCTTGAGCAGCCGGGTGCCGATGCCCTTGCCGCGATGCTCAGGCAGCAATGCCACGTCGAGCACCAGCCAGGCTTGGTGACCGCGGTGTACGTAGCACCGGCCGAGCACGTCCTCGCCACTGATCACGAGGTCATAGCTGGTATGCGGGTAGGTCGCACGGTAGTAACTGTCCTGGGCGGCAAACTGCATGCGCAGGAACGCCTCCTTCGCGGCGGCGTCCCACGGCACGGCGGCGAGCTCAGCCTCTCTGGTGCTCGCGTAGATCAGATACAGCAATTCTGCGTCCTCCTGCGCGGCTGGGCGCAGGAGGACCTCGGCGGATGTGGTCATGTGCGGGGCGGGTAGATGCCCTGCAGCGCGATGCAGAAGTTGAGCGTCAGGTAGGGCTGCATGTTGTTGTGCGAGTGGCCGGCCCGGCTGGGGTCAGAATGCCCGCCGCCATCGGTTGCGGGCTCGCCGCTCCGGCCGGCGTCTTGTAGATGAGCTGCGGGTTGGAGCGCCCCAGCGAGAAGTTCGGTCCAGGGTTGTCCAGGTCAGCGTTGTGCGCGCTCGCCATCAGCGAGTGTGGATGCTGGGGCACCTCCTGATCCCGCAGCGTCACCGCGGGCTCGCCGCCGGTCTCGCCGAGGTCATGATCACTAAGGCCAGGGCCCTGACCCCAGAACATCGGGGCATTTCCCTGCAGGTTGGGCAGCGCGAAGTTGGACTTCCCGTCGCCACCGTAAGTGGTGCCGAGCAGTGAGAAAAGCGCGGTGTTTTGGCTGAGCGGCAGGAGTTGGCCATCGCAGAAGGCCCATCCCGTCGGGGCAAAATTGCATGCCCAGATTCTGATTTCCGCGACAAACGGTGAGGACACCGGGCTTCCTTTCAGCTCGGAGAGGGGAAGACGCCGAACAGGGAGATGATGAACGACACGCACAGATACGGCTGGAAATTGTCGTGCGGCCCGTTTCCGCCCATGTAATTCAGGACGCTGGCTGACGCCAGGGCCGCGGTTGGCGGGTCCTGGACGTAGGCGCTCCCGGCGACGACGGTGGCCGGCACGTTACCGACTGGGCTGTTCTGCCCGCCCGGATTCAGCGAGCACAAGAAGGCGTGATTGTGCATCGGGTATTGGGAGCTGTTCAAAGTGACGGTTTCTGTCCCGCCGGTCTGCGCCAGTGTGAGGCCGCCGCCTTGGTGTACCGGCAGGCGGCCGCGCAGGTCAGGCAGCGCGAAGGTGCTCTGGCCATCGCCGCCGTAAGTGGTGCCGATCAGGTTGAACAGGACTTCGTATTCGGAGATGGGCAGCAGTTGGCCGGCGCAGAACATCCAGCCCAGCGGGGGCGAAATTGCCGCCGAACATCCGCATTTCCCCGACGTAGGGACTAGCCATTTCACGGCTCCTAGTTCTGGCTCGGGAAAGCGCCCTGGAGGGCGATGCAAAAATTGAGCACCAGGAATGGCTGCATGTTGTTGTGCGGCTGGCTGCCCCCTGAGTTGCTGATCGTCCCGTTCTGCAGGGATACCTGGTTACCCGGCGGGCCGTAGGTGTTATCGGCCTCGCCAAGCAGGTTGCTGGCGGGGATTGGCGAGTCACCGTCGGTGGGCGTGCCTTGGGCCGAGTGCGTGTGCGGCGGCACTTCGCCAATGGTCAAGGTGTGCTGCTGCTCACCGCCGAGCTGGCCAAGCGGGTACCCATTGCCCATATGGATGGCGGTCCTGCCCTGCAAGTTCGGCAAGCCGAAGTTGATCCGACCATCACCACCGTAGGTGGTGCCGAGCAGCGAGAACAATGCCTGGTTCTGGTTGATCGGCAGCAGTTGCCCATCGCACTGCGCCCATCCTTTGGGGGCGAATCCGAATGACATCACTCGGATCTCGGATAGGAACGGTGTGCCCACGCGCTCTCCTTTATTTAGTTCCTTACGGGGCTGGGCAACTCGCACCGCCAGCGAACCCGCCGCCGCTGCCACTGGTCGTGGCGATGCCGCTCGGCGTTCCGTTGCCGGTGTTGTTGCCCTGGATAAAGCTGACGACCGCGTTGGTGTTCTGCGAGGTGCCGGTGTAGCCGGGGAGCTTGATCGTGGTGTTGAACTCCTGGTCGAACTCGAAATCGGCACCGCCCTGGCCAGATTGGGCCGATCCCTTGATCGAGTTGCCGGACACGGCAGCACAGACCGTGCCGTCGTCGCCGGTTTCGGCACCGGACTGGCCGAGCAGGCCCCAGCTGCCGAAGCTTCCCGGGTTGGCGATCGTGTTGCCCGTGATGGTCAGATTCATGGTCGGGGCGCCCTCGCGGTCAAGGAAGCTGATCCCGGCCTCGTTCTCGTACTGGAAGAGGTTGTTATTGGTGATCGCGAGCGTCTCGGTGACCGAGCCTTCTGCGAAAATGCCGATGTCGTTGCCCTGGGAGCCGGAGTTCGAGGTAGCGGCGGTCCCGATGGTGTTGCCGTTGACCGTTCCTGAGAGCGTCCCCGTAGTGCCGTCCTCGTCGATCGCGATGCCACTGAAGACGGACTTCTGGATGTTGTTGCTGTTGACAGTGATCGACGTGTGCGAGTTACCGAACGGACTGATCACCACGCCACCGCCGAGGATGCCCGCGGCGGTGGTACTGAGCGTGTTGTTAGAGAACGTGACGCTGTTGGTCCCGGTGGACGCCGAGTCGGACGAGAACTGGAAGTGATCGCCCGCGTTGTTGGTGAAGATCGAACCAGTGACGCTGATGGTGGCATTAGTGCTCCCATCGGCGTCGATGTGCAGGCCGTCATTACCGGTCGTCGCATTGTTGGCGCTGAACGTGCTGCCGGTGACGGTAAGGTTCAGGCTGCCGCTGGTGTCGCTGATGATCGCGTTGTTGTCGGCTGAGCCGGTGATGGTAGATCCGGAAATTGCCACGGTGCCGGTCAGGCCGTTCGGCGACCCGTCGCCGTTGGGCGAGAAGTCCAGGCCGTCGTCGTTCTCGCCGGAGACGCTGGCCTGCGTGCCGTTGCCTGACACTGTGGAGCTGGCCAAGGTCAACCCGCTGACCTGCGAGCCGTTGATGCCGTCGGCCTTATTGTTTCTCGATCACCATGTCGGTGAAGCTGGGTGCGGTGGTCGATGACAAGGTGATGCCGTTGCCGGCCGACGAACCAATGGTGCCGCCAGAGGCCGCCGATCCTGTGCCGGTCACGGTCAGTCCGGCTGAGGTGCCGGTGGAGCTGAGACTGATGCCGGGATTGGCGCCGTTCGATGAGATGCTCTGGAAGTTCAGTCCGCCCGCCCCGATCGTCGTGTTCTGGACGCTGAGAGCGGTCCCGGTGCTAGTCGAGATCGTGCTCCCGGTGCCAGTCGCAGTGACCGTGCCGCCGCCGGTAGCCGAGAAGCCGGCGTTCGAGCCGGTGCTCACGCTCAGCGTGCCGGAGAAGTTGATGGTCGCGCCTGCGTTGCCGCTGAGGTTGATCCCGGTGCCGTGGTCGGTGATGCTGCCGCCGAAGGTGCCGGTACCGCCCGTACGGCTGGCGATGGAGACCGAGTGCCCAGTGCTGCCGGTGACGCTCGCCTTGGCGAAGTCGAGGTTGCCGCTGCCGCCGCTGATGTGGATGCCGTCGCCTCCCGCACCCGAGATCGCCACCGCGTCGGTACCGCCGACGGTCGCGTCACCCACGCCAGAGGCGGCGACGCCGTTGCCGCTTGGGTTGGCGACGTTGACCGCTTCGACGTCGGCATTCTCGGCCAGGTCGATACCATCGCCGCCCGAGTTGGTGATCGTCGGCGTCGACCCGCCAGCCGTCACGAGCGAGTAGCCGTCGACAGTCAGGCCGAATGGCTGGCCCCACAGATCCTCGCCCGACTTCATGCTCACGCCGCCGGTGTAGGTGGCACTGCCCTGGTAGAGGAAGATGATGCTGTTCGAGCCGGCCACGCTGGTGGCGGCCGCCAGCGTGTTGAACGGCGTCGACGCCTCGCCGTTGCCGGCCGGTGTCTTGGCGTTATCGACGTACCAGACCAGCGGCCCGACCGTGATCGTGACCGTGGCTGTCGCGGTCTTGGGGTTGGCCGGGTCGTTGCTGTCGGTGATCGTGTACTGGAAGGTGTCGGTGCCGGAGTAGCCAGCGTTCGGCAGGTAGGTGAAGGTGCCGTTCGCGTTCATCGTGACGGTGCCGTGCGCTGGGTTCGTGTTGCTGGTCAGGCTGACTGGATCGCTGGAGTCCGAGTCACTGTCGCCGGTGAGCACGCCACCGGTCGTGGTGGCGGCCGGGCCGGTGGGAGTCGTGCCGACGCCAAGCGGAGTGTTGCCGACGGCGGTGTAGCTGTGGTCGATCGCGATCGGCGGCTGGTTGGCCTCGCTGACGTTGATCACGCGCTGCGCGGTGCCGGTGCTGGCGGCCCCGCCCGTGTCGGTCACTGCGAACGAGATCGTGCGGGCCGCCGGGCTCGCCGAGCCGTCAGTGCTGGCGAACTCGACCGACTGAAGCGCGGTCTCGTAGTCGCTGATGCTCTGGTCACCCGACAGCGTCAGCACCCCGGTCGAGGAGTCATAGCTGCCGGTGATGCCATTTTGATTCGTGAAAGACAGAACGTCCGCGGCACTGTCGAACCCAGAGGTGATGCTCACGGTCGCGCCGCTCATCGCGTCGTCGTCGTCATCGCTGATGGTCAGGCTGCTGGTAATGCCGATGGCCGGGTCCTGGGCTCGGTAGCTCAGCGGCGTGGTCTCGATGTTGGAGATCACCGGCGGATCGTTGACGCCGTTGACCGTGACGGTCACGGTCGCCGAGGCGGTATCAATGCCGTCGGAGATCGTATAGCCGAACGAGTCGGTCGCTGATTGCCCGGCGGCGAGACCGTTGAACTGGCCGTTCGGGTTGTAGTGGATCGTGCCGTCCGGGTTGATGGACACCGAGCCGAGCGTGCCGGTGGTGTTCACCGCGGTCACCGTCAGCGGGTCACCGTCGGGGTCGCTGTCGTGGGACAGCACGTTGATGTCGATCGCGGTGTGCTTGTCGGTCGACGCGGTGACGTCGCCGGCCACCGGCGGGCTATGCGGATTCACCGTGATCGTCCGCGATTCCACGTTGCTCACGTGGCTGCCGGACAGGCCGTCATCGACCTGGAAGCTGACCGCACGGTTCCCGGTGGTCGGGCTGGCACCATCGGAGTCGCTGTAGGTCACCGATTGCAAGGCCGCCTGGTAGTTGGCCACGGAGGCGGTGCCGGAGAGCGTCAGCACCCCGGTGTTGGCGTCGTAGCTGCCGGTGATGCCATTCTGGTTAGTGAAGGACAGCACGTCCTGCGTGGCCGCGAAGCCCGAACTGATCGTGATCGTCGCGCCCACCAAGGTGGTGGAGTCGGGCGAATTCACCGTGAGGCTTGAGGTGATCACCACCGCCGGAGCGCCGGCGTTGTACTGCAGCGCGCTGGACTCGATGCCCGCCAGGACCGGCGGCTGGTGAGCCGGGCCTACGCTTATCACGCGCTGCGCGGTGCCGGTGCTGGCGGCCCCGCCCGTGTCGGTCACTGCGAACGAGATCGTGCGGGCCGCCGGGCTCGCCGAGCCGTCAGTGCTGGCGAACTCGACCGACTGAAGCGCGGTCTCGTAGTCGCTGATGCTCTGGTCGCCCGACAGCGTCAGCACGCCGGTCGAGGAGTCATAGCTGCCGGTGATGCCATTTTGATTAGTGAAGGACAGCGAGTCGTCAGCCGAACTGAACCCGCTGGTGATTGCGACGGTCGCGCTGCTCATCGCGTCGTCGTCATCATCGGTGATGGTCAGGCTGCTGGTGAGCTGGACCGGTGGGTCATCAGCGCGGTAGCTGAGCGGCGTGGTCTCGATGTTGGAGATCACCGGCGCGTCGTTGCTTCCGGTGACGGTCACGGTCACGGTGGCCGAGCCGGGGTGGAATCCGTCCGAGATCGTGTAGCCGAATGAGTCGGTCGCCGACTGGCCCGCAGCCAGGCCGTTGAACTGGCCGTTCGGGTCGTAATGGATGGTGCCGTCCGGGTTGATCGAAACCGAGCCGAGCGTGCCGGTGGTGTTCACCGCGGTCACCGTCAGCGGGTCACCGTCGGGGTCGCTGTCGTGGGACAGCACGTTGATGTCGATCGCGGTGTGCTTGTCGGTCGATGCGCTGACGTCGCCGGCCACCGGCGGGCTATTGGGGTTAACCGAGATAGTCCTCGATGCGACGTTGCTCACATGGTCGGTAGCCAGGCCGTCATCGACTTGGAAGCTGACCACCCGGTCACCGGTCGTCGGGCTCGCGCCGTCGGGATCGGTGTAGGTGACGGACTGCAAGGCGGCCTGGTAGTCGCTGACCGACGCGGTGCCGGACAGGGTCAGCACGCCGGTGCTGGCGTCGTAACTGCCGGTGATGCCGTTCTGGTTGGTGAACGACAATACGTCCTGCGTGGCCGCGAACCCTGAGCTGATCGTGACGGTCGCGCCCACCAGCGTCGTGGTGTCGGCTGAGCTCACCGTGAGGCTTGAGGTGATCGCCACCGGCGGGGTGCCGGCGTCGTACTGCAGGGTGCTCGACTCGATGTCAGCCAGCACTGGCGGCTGATTGCCCTCGGTGACGTTGATGATCCGCTGGGCGTTACCGGCGCTGGTGCCCCCGTCGGTGTCGGTCACCGCGAACGAGACCGTGCGCGAAGCCGGGCTCACCGAGGTGTCGGTCGAGGCGAAGGTCACTGACTGCAGCGCGGCCTGGTAGTCGCTGATGCTCGCACTGCCAGACAGGGTGAGGACGCCGGTGGCTGAGTCGTAGCTGCCGGTGATGCCATTCTGGTTCGTGAACGCGAGCGTGTCCGCGCCACTGTCGAATCCTGCGGTGATGCTCACGGTCGCGCCGCTCATCGCGTTGTCGTCGTCATCGCTGATCGTCAGGGTGCTGGTGAGCTGGACCGGTGGGTCCTGGGCGCGGTAACTCAGCGGCGTGGTCTCGATGTTGGAGATGACTGGTGCGTCATTGAGCCCGGTGATCGTCACCGTGACCGTCGCTGTGGCGGTGCGGAAACCGTCGGACACGGTGTAGCCAAAGGAGTCGGTCGCGCTTTGCCCAGCCGTCAGGCCGTTGAACTGGCCGTTCGGATCGTAGTGAACGGTGTTATCGGGGTTGATCGAGACCGTGCCAAGGGTGCCGGTCGTATTCACAGCCGTCACGGTCAACTGGTCGCCGTCCGGGTCACTGTCGCTGGCGAGCACGTCAATATTGATCGCGGTGTGCTTAGCGGTGGTGGCCGACACATTGCCGGCCACCGGCGGGCTGTTCGGCCCGACATCGATTGTCCTGGTGACCACGTTGCTCAAGTTGTCGTTGGACGCGCCATCATTGACCTGGAAGGCGATGAGCCGGTTACCTGTGGTCGGATTCGTGCCATTGGGATCGGCATAGCTGACAGAGCGCAGGGCCGTCTGGTATTGAGCCAGAGTCGCGTTGCCCGTCAGCGTCAGCACTCCGGTGCTGGCCTGGTAGTTGCCCTTGATCCCGTCCTGATTGATAAACACCAGCGCATCTTCGCTGGCGGTCAGGCCAGCAGCGATCTTTACCGTCGCGCCAGCCAGTCCGGTCGAATCAGGTGACGCCACGGTCAGGCTCGACGTCACCCGCACTGCGGGCGTGCCTGCCACATAACTGAGCTTGCCCTTGTCGATATTGGCCAGCACCGGCGGGCGGTTTCGATGCGCTGGTGCCGACAGGACGACGGCCAGGAACTGACCGGTCGGACAGCGGTTCGCCAGTGCCGGATAGCTTAGTACGCCCGTGTCGTCCAAGGCGCAGAAGTAAAGCGGGTCAGGCGACGGCGGCAGCGTGAGCAGTGTCTGGCCTGCCGGTGCCTGACGACATTGACTCGGTGCCGTGACCAGGAAGACCTGGTGGTTCGGATGGACGCACACGTACACCGGGCCCTGGGTAACCGCCACCAGTTGCTGATTGTTAGCGCAGTGCGGTGACCCAGCCTGCGGCCGTTCGTGCCGCTTGCGCTGGGCGGGCGCCGTGGCCGACGGCCACGACAGATAGCTCATAAGCCCGCTGTTATTCGCGCAGGCGTAGCTCATGACCTTAGCTACTGGAATGGGCGAGGCCTCGGCTCGCCGTGGAAATGCCGTGATCTGAGTGATGACCAAAGCCGCGATTGCCACATACAGCGCCAGCAATCCCGCCATTCGGCGGGTCCCGCCCATGGCGTCCCCCTCGTCAGCCTGTTGTTTGCGCTGCCTGGCGCCAGTGAATTTTTCCGTCAGCCGAAAACGGTTTGACGGTACACCGCTCGGAGACGCCATTCAAGCAGCCGCAGCTACCTTTATGGCATAAAAGACCCAATGTTCGTCGCTAATGTTGTTTGAACCCCGCTGAGACATGCAGAGTATCGACGTAAGCGATATCCGAAATGTGACCACGAAGAGACATGGTCAACTCAAACAGCTACCGAGGCTCAGCTCGCCTTACGGGCAAATAATCCGGACTCGGGCTTTTCGTGAAGCCTTTCCTTACGGAAAGCTTTTACCGCAGGTACGGCGGCGGAGGCTGCACGCTAAGCAGAGGCTCCACGATGGAGCTGGACTATTTGCCCGGTTAGCCGGATTAGCCCAGCGCCCTTCGAGTCGCGCCAGCGTCATCGTTGAACCCCTGATGCTGCTGCCCCACCCTGGCGAGCAGCATCGTCGGAGCGGTACTGCTGCCAGAACGACAGCGCCGCTCCAACGACGTCGCAGGACCCGGTGCGGGTAACCACATCATCGGAGCGGCGATGCTGCCAGTGAAGGCTCGGGGGCCCGGCCGGGGCTGGCGCGGCACGGCAACTGAGCGGCAATCCGCCGCCGCCGTGGCTCAGTGGTGACCCGCGCCACTACGGCACGGGTCACCAACGTCGGCTCGGCTAGATGATCTTGTGGATCCAGCCGTGGTGGTCAGGAAGCTGACCGAACTGGATGCCGAGCAACTCTTCCCGCAGCCGCATGGTCACCGGGCCTGGGGTGCCGTCGCCGATCTGCCAGCTTCGGCTGGCGCTCTTAACTTGGCCGACCGGGGACACCACGGCGGCCGTGCCGCAAGCGAACACCTCGGTGATCTCGCCTGAAGCGCAGCCTGCTTCCCAGTCCTCAATGCAGATCGGACCCTCGCTGGCCTCGATGCCGAGGTCCGGTGCGAGAGTGAGGATGGAGTCCCTGGTCACACCGGGCAGCAGGGTACCGGTGAGGGGCGGGGTCATGATCCGCGCGCTGTCGCCTGAGCCATAGACGAAGAACAGATTCATCCCGCCCATCTCTTCGACCCAGCGGTGTTCGGCAGCGTCCAGCCAGACCACCTGGTCGCAGTCCTGCTCTAGGCCGTACTGCTGGGCGATGAAGGCGGCAGCGTAATTCCCGCCGGTCTTGGCGGCGCCAGTGCCGCCCGGCGCGGCCCGGGTGTACTGCTCGGCCAGCCAGACCGAGACCGCGCGCACCCCGTCGCCGGAGAACACCATGCCAGACGGCGAGGCGATCACCAAGAACAGGTACGAGCTCGCCGGCTTGCCCACGCCCAACGTCGGCGTCGTCGCGATCATGAAAGGACGCAAGTACAGACTCTGCGCGGTGCTGCCAGGAACCCACTCTTTGTCCTGGGTTACCAGTAGCTCAAGAGCCTGCACAAAGGCATCTTCCGGCAGCTCGGGCATGGCCATCCTGGCGGCCGACCGACGAAACCTGGCGGCGTTAGCGAACGGGCGAAACGTCACGATCGGGCCGGACTCCTGCCGGTAGGCCTTAATGCCCTCGAAGATCTCCTGACCGTAGTGAAACACCGCGGTCGCCGGGTCAAGCACCAGCGGGCCGTACGGCTCCAGCCTGCCGTCATGCCAGCCCAGGTCGGCGGACCAGCGCAGCGTGATCATGTGGTCAGTGAATACCTGCCCGAAGCCAGGCGATTCGAGCATCGCCGCTCGTACCGCATCTGGCACGCACCGGTCGGACGTACGCAGATCGAATGTGATCTCAGGTGTAGCCCTGTCATTCATCGCAGATCCTCCCTTGTACGAGCCCAGCTCCGTTGCGTGACCCGCAGCGGCCACCGTCCCTGCTGACGGTCCGCACTACTATCTTCGAATTAATTAGTGCGGCTGACCATCCGGTCTGCAGGCCGCCGGCAGCCACTTCGCGTCGCTACCGGTCATCCGGGATGCGGCGCCTAGCCGGATACTCGCCCGGCGAGGTCGTCGGAAATCTTCGCCGTGCTGAGCGCGGACCGCGCACCGAGGCGAATAAGCAAGTCAACAGTGGCTGCTCGCTCGATCCTCAATGCCTGGCCGGTCACACTGTGATGCTCGCACAACCGAGCTGCCGACAAGATCGCCGCAGTTGAATCCGCTCTTTGCTGCCCAGCGATACCCGGCACACTCCTGCGCACGGCGAATTTCGCCTCGGAGCGCACGTCATCGCCAGCTATCCCGGCGAAACGCATGCAATCCCCCATGGGCGGATCATACCGGTCAGTTCGCCGGGCTGCAGGCCGGGTCGCCGACCTGGTCAGCTGATCTTTGCTCGGTCGCCTCAGCCGCGAGCCGCCAGGCTGCCGATTGCCGCACCAGGGCAGGCTCGATGGACTCGGCCAAGATCGGCCTGCCAAGCCAGTCGCCCTGGCCGAACGCGCAGCCCATGGCGACCAGGAGTTCGGCTTGATCAGGGCGGTTGACTCCCGCCGCCGTCATCTCGATACCGAGGTCACGGCCGAGGCCGATCATCGTGGTAGTGAGCAAGCTCAACGTCGGATCAGTGCCGAGCCCGCAGGTAAAAGAGCCATCGATCGTGATGCCGTCCACGGCGAGTCGCCGCAAGTAGCTCAGCGAGGCATAGCCAGCACCAAAGCTGTCGATCGTCAGCCGCACGCCCTTGCCGCGCAGCTCGGCGAGCACCGCACCGACCGGACCGTTGGCGGTGATCAACGCTCGTTCGGCCACCTGCAAGGTCAGCGCCTCCGGCGGCAACCCGGCCGAGTCAAGCGCGGTGAGCACGGAATCAGCGAAGCCGGGTGCGGCCAGCTGCCGGGCAGAGAAACTGATCGCCAGGCCAAGTGCGGTCCTGCCGTCCGGGTCCTCGCGCCAGTTCGCCAGCTGGCGCGCCGCCTCATGCAACATCCAGTCACCAAGCCGGAAGATCAGGCCGGCGTCCTCGGCCACGGCAAGCAGCTCGGCCGCACTGATCCGCTCCCCCGCATGGAGCCAGCGGACCAGCGCTTCTACCCCGGTCACCAGCCCGGTTGCCAGCTCTACCACCGGCTGGTACTCCAGCTGCAGTCGGTAGTCGGCGATCGCGGCCCCGAGCGCGGCGGCCAGCTCGACTCGTCGCCTCGCCATCGCGTGCATCGCTTCGCTGAATGCCTCGACCCGGCCGCCGCCCGCCGCCCGAGCCTTCGACATCGCCAGCTGAGCATTGCCGAGTACCTGGTCAGCGTCCTGCAGGGGGGCGGTCGCGACGCCGACGCTCGCGGTCATCGAGACCTCGCTGGTGGCCAGGCTGAACGGCTCCGCAGCGATCGCACCGGCCAACTGCTCGGCCACCTCGTGAGCCGCAGCGAGGCCGGCTCCGTTAGGATCGACCGGGCCGTGCTCACGCAGCAGCACAGCGAACTGATCGCCGCCCCAGCGGGCCACGATCGCGCCCGGCGGCGCGGCCCCGCGCAGCCGGCGACCCGCCTGCGCTAGTACCAGGCTCTCGCCCGGCTGGCTAGTCAGGTCCAGCGTCGGCGGGCCGGCGTCCAGGCCGACCAAGATCGCCGTCACCGTACCTGGCTCGCTCGCCCCGCCGGCCTGCAGGTCATGGGCGAGGTCCTTGATCCGATCAGCTAGATAGGCCCGGTTCGGCAGGCCAGTCAGCCCGTCGTGGAAGGTGAGCTGGGTGAGCTGGCGGCGCAGTGCCGCGAGCTCGCTGTCGTCACGACAGGCGATCAGCAGCGACGGCGGCTCACTCGGCTGCCCGTATCGCGACAAAGTCGCCGTCACCTGCCGCCACGAGCCGTCGGCACCCCGCACCCGGCCGGTGAAGGCCGCATGGCCAGCCGATCCGCGCAGCGCGGTCACCGCCGCTCGAACGCTGGCCGCCCGGTCATCGGGATGCACCATATCGGCGAGCTGAGTGCCGATCACGTGGTCGTGGTCGTAGCCGAACTCACCCGCCGGGCTGACGTACTCGATCAGGCCGAACATGTCGCAGATGATCACCGTGTCGCTGATCGAGTCGGCCAGCGTACGGAAGACCGAATCGGAGGCAAACGCGGACGCCGCGACCGTGTTGGCCTGACTGGTGAACAAGACCAGCCGGGCGACCAGAAGGATGACCACGATCGCGCCAGTGATCGCGACGGCGGGCAGCGCGACCGGATGCCCGAAGGTGGCAAGGCCAGCGATGACCAGCACGGCGGCGACAGCCGCTACTGGACCCGCAGTCCCGACGGCAGCTGACCAACTGGCCGCGAGTAGCTCTGAGCTTGACTCACCATCGCCCGGCTCGGTGCTTGGCGATTGCGGCGCTTGGGTCGCGGCCAGCAGCCCCAGTCCGGCCACCACGGCCAGGTGCGCGCCAGTACCTGGATTAAAGTCGCTACTCCGGCCAGCGACCGCCAACGTGTCACCGACGGTGACGGCGGCGAGCGCCAGTCCTGGCCACAGCGTCAGCCGGGGGTCACGCGGCACCAGCGCCAGCACCAGACACAGGGCGGCCAGGTCAGCGACGGGCCTGACCAGGTCAAGCGCGAACCCGGCCGATCCGGTATCAGCCCGCAGGTAGTCCGGCCCGAAGGTGGTGACCAAGAAGATGGCGAACAACGACACCGCGACCAGTACGCCGTCAAGCACACTGCCGCTGGTCGGCGGCCACGCACGGGAGGCAGCATCAAAATGCCGCCGCCAGCGACCTGGCTCACCGTCGCCCGGCTCGCCGCCTGGCCGGTCACCGGTCAGCGTGGCTAGCCCGATGACCAGCGCAGGCAGAGCAGCCAGGCTGATCAGATCGGCCGCCCGCAGTGGCGGTGGACCACCGATCAGGCCAGTAAACGCCTGCTGCACGATCGCACCCAGGCCAAAGCAGACCGCAGCAACCGCGAGCCATCGATAACCATTTTTAACGAATAGCTCGGGGGAACTCGACATTCGCCAGAGCCGCGCCGCCGCCACGCCGGTCAGCACGAGCCAGGCGGCCGACCAGGCAAGCGTGGCCGAGCTCATGCCCGGTCCCGGTATGCCTCAGTCCGCACCTTGGCCTCCATATTGTCCCCGATGGTCACTTATCCGACGAAGGGGCTGCGACATTGCAGCGCCAGGCATGCTGGCCCAACGGTCCGTGCCCCCGCCATTGGGTTGTCAGCCGCTCACTGCGCCGGCCAGACGATTGTCGCGGCGATCACCACCGGCCGACGGCAACGCCGCGGCCTGCCGGTACTGGTGCGCTGAGCAACTAAGCACGACTCTACGTGCAGCAGGTCACGCTTCGATTGAGGAAAGAAGTAGGTGCGACGACAAAGTGCTGAGCGACCGCTCAGTATTCGCCGCTGATGACGTTAACGAGCGGAGTGCGTTGCTTGAACCGCACGACCTGATCGTGCAGGAATGCGAACGCTGCGCTCACTGACAGCCAGGTGGTGGCGGCAGCGTGCGGAGTGATCAGCGCGTTCGGCATCGTCCACAGCTGATGCTCCGCAGGCAACGGTTCTGGGTCAGTTACGTCGAGCGCGGCGAAGATGCGACCCGCAGCGAGCTCAGGCAGGAGCGCATCGGTACGGACCAGGCTGCCACGGGCACCGTTCACCAGCAGCGCGCCGTCCTTCATCGCGGCGAGGAAGTTGGCATCAACCATTCCGACTGTCTGGGCCGTCACCGGACAGAGCAGTATCACCACGTCGGCCTGCGGCAGCAAGGCGGGCAAGTCGGTGCTCGCGTGCACGCCGACCCGGGCGGTTCTGGCGACCTTGATCACGTTGGCGTCAAAACCCGCCAGCCGACGCTCCACCGCGCTGCCGATCGACCCATAACCGATGATCAGCACGGTCTTCCTGGCCAGCGTGCCGGTGAAGGTGGTAGACCAGCGGCCAGCCGCCTGCTCGGCAGCGAAGAAGGGGATCTTCCTGATCGACGCCAGCATGGCAGTCAGCACCCACTCGGCGGTGCTGGTGTCGTGTACGCCCCTGGCGTTGCACAGCACCGCACCAGAGGGCAGGTGCGGACGGAGTACGTCGATGCCAGCCGTCAGCGTTTGCACGACGGCCAGGTTCGGCATGCTGGCCAGCGCGATCACGGCTCGCTCACGCGGGAATAGCGGCGGTACGTAGAACTCGACCAGTGCGGCTGACGCCGGCAGCCCATCAGCGGCGTCCGGGTCGACGACCTCCACGCTCAGGTCAGCGATGTCAGCCAGCGCGGCAGCCACGGGTGCCAACGGCACCCACACCAGCGTGCTCACGACGGCCGGTTAGCTCGTCGCACCGCAGCGCTGCAGGATCAGCTCACGTACGCTGGCCGCGTCGGCCTGACCCTTGGTCGCCCGCATCACCGCGCCTACCAGCGCGCCAGCCGCAGCGACCTTGCCGTCGGCGATCTTGGCGGCGATGTCAGGATGGGCGGCGATCGCGTCAGCGACCGCAGCCGACAGCACGTTCTCATCGGTCACCACTGCGAGCCCGCGGGCGGCCACGACCTGCGCGGGCGAGCCTTCGCCGGCGAGCACGCCGTCGACGACCTGCCTGGCCAGCTTGTTATTGAGCTGGCCAGCCGCGACCAGCGCGATCACCTCGGCGACCTGCGCCGGGCTGATCGCCAGGTCAGCCAACTCCACCCCGGCGTCGTTCGCACGCCTGGACAGTTCGCTCAAGCCACCAATTGCGTGCCTGCTCGGCCGGCGCGCCGGCGTTGACGGTCTCGGTGACCACGTCTAGCGCGTCAGCGTTACGCAACGCGGTCATGTCCAGGTCGGACAAGCCCCACTGGGCCTGCAGCCGGATCCGGCGAGCTGCAGGCAACTCGGGCAGCGCCGCCTTGATTTCGGCGACCCACTCCGGTGCCGGTGCCATCGGCACCAAGTCGGGCTCGGGGAAGTACCGGTAATCCTGAGCCTCTTCTTTGCTTCGGCCAGAGGTGGTGCCGCCGGTGTCTTCGTGGAAGTGCCTGGTCTCCTGAATCACCCGGCCGCCGACGTCCAGCACGCCTGCCTGCCGCTCGATCTCGGACCTGACCGCACGCTCCACCGACCGCAGCGAGTTGACGTTCTTGGTCTCGGTCCTGGTGCCCCATTCGGTCGAGCCGAGCGGCGCGATCGACGTGTTGACGTCGCAGCGCAGCGAGCCCTGCTCCATCCGCACGTCAGAGACAGCAAGTGAGCGGAGCAGGTCGCGCAGCTCAGCCACGTACGCTCGAGCGACGACTCGGGGCCATCGCGCCGGTGCCGGGGATCGGCTTGGTGACGATCTCGACCAGCGGGATGCCAGCCCGGTTGTAGTCGACCAGCGAGTATTCGGCACCGTGGATCCGCCCGGTGGCGCCACCGACGTGCAGGGACTTGCCGGTGTCCTCCTCCAGATGCACTCGCTCGATGCCGATGCGTGTACTCCTGCGCCGTCGACGTCGACCTTGAGCCAGCCCTCTGAGCACAGCGGCTCGTCGTACTGCGAGATCTGGAAGTTCTTCGGCATGTCGGGGTAGAAGTAGTTCTTCCGCGCGAACCGGCACCACGAGGCGATCGTGCAATTCAACGCCAGGCCGATCCTGATCGTGTATTCGATCGCCACTTCGATTGATCACCGGCAGCGAGCCGGGCAAGCCCAGGCAGACCGGGCATACCGCGGATGTTCGGCTCAGCGCCGAAGGTCGTCGGGCATGCCGCAGAACATCTTCGTCTTGGGTGCCGAGCTCGACGTGCGTCTCCAGCCCGATAACCGGGTCGTACCTGCTGATAGCCAGGTCAAAGGGCACGCGGCCTGCTCGTGGTCGTCGTCACCGTCCCGCCTCCGCGCTCGCGCCAATGTCGGCTAGGCCGCGTGCCTGCGTCAGCAGCGGATGGCCGCGCCTGGTATCCAGGGCGGCTTCGACCGCTGCGGCGACCCGGTAGAGGCGGTCGTCAGCCAGCGCCGGCGCCATCACCTGCAGCCCGACCGGCAGCCCGTCCGCCGGTGCCAGCCCGCACGGGCACTGGAGATAGCCGCGTTGCCCGCCAGGTTGCCGGAATCGTGCACAGGTCGGCCAGGTACATCGCCATCGGGTCGTCGGCTCGCTCGCCGATGGCGAACGCGGTCGTCGGCGTGGACGGCGACACCAGCACGTCCACCTGCTCGAACGCCGCGTCGAAGTCCCTGATGATCAGGGTGCGGACCTGCTGCGCCTTACCGTAGTAGGCGTCGTAGTAGCCGCTGGACAGAGCGTAGGTGCCGAGCATGATCCGGCGCTTCACCTCGGCGCCGAAAGCCGACCGCCCGGGTCATCCGCCATCACATCCTCGGCGTTCGCCTCGCCGTCATCGCCGATCCGCAGGCCGTAGCGCATCGCGTCGAACCGGGCCAGGTTGGACGAGCACTCGCTGGGCGCGATCAGGTAGTAGGCGGGAAGCGCGTAGCTGAAGTGCGGGCAGGACACCTCGGTGACCTTCGCGCCGAAGGCTCTCAAGCAGTTCGACCGCCTCATTGAACCGGCTCAGCACCCCAGGGGCGTAGCCCTCGCCGCTGAGCTCGGTCGACCACGCCGACCCGCATGCCGGCCACATCGGCGTGCTTAGCGGCAGCGACCACGGGCGGCACTGGCGCGTCGAGCGAGGTTGAGTCGCACGGGTCGTGCCCGGACATCACCTCGTGCAGCAGCGCGGCGTCGAGCACGGTGCGGCTGATCGGGCCCGGCGTATCGAGCGAGGACGCGAACGCGACCAGGCCATACCTCGATGAGCCACCGTAGGTTGGCTTGGTGCCGACCATGCCGCAGACCGCGGCCGGCTGGCGGATCGAGCCGCCGGTGTCGGTGCCGATCGCCGAGCGGCGCCTGGTACGCGGCGACGGCGGCGGCAGAGCCTCCCGATGAGCCGCCGGGCACGCGGCTGAGGTCCCAGGGGTTATGCGACGGGCCGAAGGCCGAGTTCTCGGTGGACGAGCCCATCGCGAACTCGTCCATGTTCGACTTGCCGAGTATGACAATCCCGGCGTCCCGCAGCCGCTTGGTAATAGTCGCGTCGTACGGCGGCTGCCAGCCCGCCAGGATCTTGCGAACCGCAGGTCGTCGGCATGTCCGAAGTCGTGAAGACGTCCTTGAGCACCAGCGGGACGCCGGCCAGCGGCCCGAGCGGCGCACCAGCCGCGCGCCGGTCATCCACCGCCTGCGCGGCGGCGATCGCCGAATCGGCGGCTACGTGCAAGAACGCCCTGACCTGTACGTCGGTCAGCGCGATCCGGTCCAGGTGGGCCTGCGCGAGCTCGACCGCTGACACCTCGCCGCCAGCTACCGCTGCCGCCATCTGGGCGGCGGTCATCGTGGTCAGCTCGGTTGCTTCGCTCATCGATCAGTCCTCCGCCAGAATGCGGGGCACCCGAAATCGGCCAAGCTCAGCGGCAGGTGCCTGCGCCAGCGCCTGGTCAGCAGCCAACGGCGTGACGACGACGTCGTCGCGAAACACGTTGACCAGCTCGGCGGCATGCGTGGTGGGCGGGACGCCGGCCGCCGCGACCTCTTGCACCTTGGCTACGGCACCGATGATGACATCGAGCTGACCGGCGAAATGATCAAGCTCGTCAGCGCTCAGCGCCAGCCTGGACAACGAAGCGAGATGCGCGACCTCATCGCGGGTTATGGACACCCCGCCATCCTAGAGGGGCACCAGGGCCGGGCCGAACGGATTAGCGGCGCTCCCGAGCACGATCCGGTAATGACGCACCAGCGCCCCGCCTAGGGCCGGGCGCCCCACCTGGGGCCGCGCCACCCGGCCCCGCGGCGGCGCCCGGGGCCGGGTGGCCCGTCCGGGCCGCACCGTGCGGCAGCTGCGTCGTTACCGTGATCACGGCAATCCACACCGGCTATCACCCGCGCAGGATTCCGGCAGGTCCAGGTAATCCGGCCGCGGCGGGCGTCCCAATCAGGGACATCAGGCAAACGGGTAAGGCTAGCTCGCGACCACCGGACGCGCTGTTGGCGCTGGCCGCGCCGGGGCGGCGCCGGCCAACTCGGCTGCGGTCGCGTCCAGGTGCCCACCGCCGCGCGCGGACCCGCTCACGGCGCGCGCGCCCTTACGCTGTGGCTCAGCCAGTTTGGGCTGGTCAAGCCTGGACCGCGCGCCCTCAGGCGGCAGGTAGTGCTCAGCTAGCCACTCGGTGGCCATCGGCGCATTCAGCGGCCGGGCGAAATGCCAGCCCTGGGCACCGTCGCAGCCGGTCAGCCGGAGCGCGCTCGCGACTGCCTCGGATTCGACGCCTTCGCCGATCGACTTGATGCCGAGCGAAGAAGCGAGCTTGACCAGCGACTTCACCGTCATCGCATGGTCGATGGACTCGGTCAGCCCGCGAATCAGCGCGGGATCGAGCTTGACTTCGCTGACTCCGAGCCCGGTCAGCTGGGCCAGCGATGAATAGCCGGTGCCGAAGTCATCCAGGCTCACGCCGACGCCAAGGTCGGCCAAGGCCTGCATGGTCATCGCGGCCTGAGCGGCTTTGCCAGCCAGCAGTTGTTCGTTGATCTCCAGTCGCAGCGTCTGCGGCGGCAAGTCATACCGCCGCAGCGTGTGCTTGATCAGGTCAACCAACCGGCCGCTGAGCAGGTCCCTGGCGGGCAAATTCACGCAGACCTGGATGCCGAGCCCGGCATCGCGCCACTTGGCGGCCTGACTCAGCGCCTTGTCGATGACCTGTTCGGTCAGCTCGCTCATGAGATGCGACTGCTCAGCGAGCGGCACGAAGTCGGCGGCCGCCAAGACGCCGCGGCGCGGATGCGGCCAGCGGGCGAGCGCCTCCATTCCCGTCACTTGCCCGTCGGACAAGCGGACCTTCGGCTGGAAGTACAGCTCGATCTCCCGGCGTTGGATGGTGCCGCGCAGGTCGCCGAGCAGGGCCAACCGGTCGGTTGAGTTACGGTCAGTGTCCGGGTTGTAGCGCTCGGTCCCGTTGCCGCGCTCCTTGGCGATATACATCGCCACGTCGGCACGCTGCATCAACTGGTCAAAGGTGCCGCCATCGTCGGGGTAGATCGCGATGCCGATGCTGGCCTGGATCTCGAAGATGATCGACTCGAGCCGAACCGGCTCGGCTAGCGCCGCGCGCAGCCTGGACGCGACCTCTCTGGCGACGCCGGGCTCCTTGACCGATGGCAGCAGCACAGCGAACTCATCGCCACCAAGGCGCGCGACAACATCCCCAGGCCGCACGCTATGCGAGAGCCGGTGCGCTACCACTTGCAGCAGCCGGTCGCCGACCGCGTGCCCGAGAGTGTCATTGACTTGCTTCAGACCAGTCGCTCGGTCCAGGTCGATCAGCAAGAAGCCGGCCTTCGCACCGGACCCGCCCAGCCTGGCCAGTACTTCGGCACCACGCTTGGCCAGCAACTTGCGGTTGACCAAGCCGGTGAGTTCGTCGTGATTGGCCTGATGCTCACGCTGCACCGACATCGACGCGCTGAGATAGATGGTGGCGAGCGGGAACGCGAAGAGCGCCACGATCAGCGGCGAGTTCGTCCGCATGGCGACGGCGATCAGCGGCGCGGTCGCGAACAACACCACCGAGGCTGCTGCCTGGTAGCGCAGATTGGCGCGCACCACTGACTTGAACGACGACCTGGTCCGCACCGAAATGGCGGTCGCCACCAAGGCGAAGTTGACGATGAAATACGCGACCCCGGCCAACAGCAAGATATAGGCGTCCCGATCTTGCGGCACCCAGGGGTAGTCCACCTTCGGGTCAATACCGAGCCAGAACAGCACCAGCCAGGATGCGCCGAGGCTCAAGGTCAGCTGAGCGATATTGAAAGCGATTCGCTGGCCGGTATGCCGCTGCGCGATCCCGCCGATCAGTACTGCTGACGCGCGGAGCAAGGCGGCGATCGGAAATCCCCAGAACAGCAGCACGCCGAAGGTGATCGAGCGAGAAGCCGCCGCCGAATCACCTTTGGGGCGGCCAGGAGTAGCGATCCGCCAGATCTCCCCGGCCAGGATCATGCCAGCCACGACCCAGAACATCGGCTTATGCAGCAGCGAATGCAGTCCTTGCAAATTGAACAAGGCAAAGCCGAGCGCGCAACTGCCGACCACCGAGATCGCGGTCATATACAGCCACAACGGAGAGCCGAGACGCGGGGTGATATTCCGCGTGTCGTTCGCGTCTTTCATGGTGTCCTCACGAGCCGCCGGAGTAACCGGGGGGAGCCGGTGCGTGATTCACTGCTGGTCAGGCTACCCGAGAACTACACTTGACGCAGCCAAACGCATACTATCTGTTACTAGCCGCCTTGTCGTAGTTAATCGGCTACCTACCGTGATCTAATACCTGAGCCGCATCAGACTCTGGTTGCTCTGCTTTAACTGGCGGTGGCTGTCGCCGCAGCAGCCTGCGGACCTTCGTGTAGCAACACGCCAAGCCCGGCTTCGTCCAGCACGGGAACGCCAAGGGCGGCGGCCTTATCGAGCTTGGTCCCTGGACTGTCCCCGGCCACCACAAAGCTCGTCTTCTTGGACACCGAGCTTGAGACCTTGCCGCCGCGGGCGGTGATCGCCTCGGCAGCTTCGTCCCTGGTGAGCTCGGCCAAGGTCCCAGTGAGCACGACGGTCAGGCCGGCTAGTGGACCGCCGGCGGTACCGCTGCCTGGCCCCTCGCCGCTGAAATCGGGATCGGCGAGGCGCACCCCAGCATCCCGCCATTTCGACACGATCGCCTTGTGCCAGTCAACACCGAACCAGTCGATAATCGAGCTGGCGATGGTCGGCCCGATCTCATCGACCAGCATCAGCGTGTCGGCCGGAGCGGCGGCAATAGCGTCCACTGATCCGAATGCCGTGGCCAGCGCCCTGGCCGCGGTCGGGCCGACATGCCTGATCGACAGCGCGACCAGCACCCGCCAGAGCGGCCTGGTGCGCGCCTCTTCCAGATTGCGCATCAAGCTGGCGGCGTTCGCGGTCAGCGCGCCGCCGATCGTGACGAAGAAGGGACACTGCCCCAGTTGCTCGACGGTGAGGCAGAAAAGATCGCCTTCGTCGGTCACCAGGCCAGCATCGAGCAGCGCGGCGGCGGCCTCCCAGCCAAGCACCTCAATGTCGAACGCGCCCCGGCTGGCCAGGTGAAACAGCCGTTCCCGCAATTGCGCCGGACAGGAGCGGGTGTTCGGGCAGCGCCAGTCAACTTCGGCCTCTTCTTTGGCCAGCGCGGTGCCGCAACTCGGGCAACTGGTCGGGAAGTCGAACGCTCGCTCGTCGCCCGTCCGCAGGTCAAGTACGGGGCCGACCACCTCGGGGATGACATCGCCCGCCTTGCGCAGCACCACCATGTCGCCGATCAGCACGCCCTTGCGACCGATCTCGTCCTGATTGTGCAAGGTGGCGCGCTCCACCGTCGAGCCGCTGACCTTTACCGGAGTCATCACGGCGAAGGGTGTCACGCGACCGGTCCGGCCCACATTGACCCTGATGTCGAGCAGTCTGGTAGTGACCTCCTCTGGCGGATATTTGTAGGCAATGGCCCAGCGCGGTGCCCGGCTGGTGCTGCCGAGCGTCTCCTGCACGACGATCGGGTCGAGCTTGACTACAACACCGTCGATCTCATAGGCCGGATCGTGCCGGTGCTCGGCGTAATAGCCGATGTAGTCGCGTACCCCGCCGATGTCAGGCACCACCCGGTACAACTCGCTCACCGGCAGGCCCCAGGCCCGCATCTGGTCGTACCAGCCCGACTGGCTGGCTGGCCGGCCGGTCTGCTCGCCTTCGATCGCACCGACACCGTGCACGATCAAGCCGAGCGGCCGGGTCGCGGTGACGGCCGGGTCTTTTTGCCGCAGCGAGCCCGCGGCGGTATTGCGGGGATTCACGTAGGGCGGCTTTCCGGCTTGCGCCTGCCGCTCATTGAGCTGATGGAATGCGGCCACCGGCAAGAACACCTCGCCGCGCACCTCAAGCGTGGCCGGCCAGTCGGCGCCGGCCAGCTTGGCCGGCGCGGCCGCGATGGTACGAACGTTGGCGGTGACGTCCTCGCCGGTGACGCCGTCGCCGCGGGTCGCCGCACTGGTCAGCATCCCGTTGGTGTAGACCAGGTCGACCGCCAGGCCGTCGATCTTCAGCTCGCATAGGAACGGCCCGGTACCGCCCAGCCGTTCGGCCCGGGCGAACCAGCCATCAAGCTCCTCCGCCGAGAAGGCGTTGTCCAGGCTGAAAAGCCGCTGCAGGTGCCGCACGGGCGCGAAACCGGCGGCGATGACATCGCCGACCTGCTGGGTCGGCGAATCTGGGGTGCGCAACTCAGGAAAGTCATCTTCGAGTTGGCGCAACTGCCTGATCAGCGCGTCGTACTCGGCGTCAGAAATCACCGGCGAATCAAGCACGTGGTAACGATGATTGTGCTCGGCAACCTGCTCAGCCAGGTCAGCGTGCCGATGCTTGGCTTGCTCATCGGCTTGCGGCACGACTGGGACAGGACCCTGCGTCTCGGCGATAACGACGGAGTCCGCTGGATCGCTCACCTGATCCCCTCCTCGATCAGCTCTGGGATGAACCTGGCGGCCGCCGCGCAGCGGGCCAGCGCCGATCGCGCGTAGCTGGCCGACGCGCCCGCCAGCCCGCAGGCCGGAGTCAGCACCACTTGCTCGCTGAGCCGATCCGGTCGCAAGCCGATCCGCAGCCACCGCTCGATCACGGCGGTAGCCGACTGCCGTGCCGCCGCCTCCTGGTGAGGTGGCATCGTGCCGGTAGCACGCGCCGCGCCGGGAGGAGGCATCGGGCCGGTAGCAGTCACTGTGCTGGTCGCTGGCACCACCCCGATGAGCATGCCGGTACCCGCCTCGACCGCTTCGCCAAAGGCGTCCTCGTCGCCACGCCGGAGCAAGCTCAGGTCGAAGGAGACGGCAGTCGTCCTAGATTTCATTAGGCAATGGAATGGAATTTCCGGCGCGCAGCAGTGCACGACAGTCGGTACTCCGGTGGCGGCCAGCACGGTGCGCAAGCCATCGGCGGCGACCGAGTCGTCCACCGCGGGGACCCGCCGCAGGCCGCTGGCCGTCGGCACCGCGCCGGCCAGCACGCCGGGCAACGCAGGCTCATCCAGCTGCAGCACGACGGTGGCGCCGGGCAATCGGGAGCGAACCGCGCTGACGTGCCCGGCCAGACCTTCGGCGAGCGAGCCGATCAGGTCGGTCACCGCACCCTGGTCGGCCAGAGCAGGCTCGATGCTGCGGCTCAGCTCAAGCGACGCGGCCAGAGTCCAGGGTCCGCAGGCCTGAATCTTGAATGTGCCGGTAAAGCCGGCCGCAGCTGCCTGCATCGCGTCCAGGTCAGCCGAGAGCCAGCCAGCTGCCCGGCGCAGTTCGCGGCCTGGGCTGCCAGCCAGCCGCCAGCCCGTCGCGGTGGTCTGTACCGGCAGGTCGATCAGCAGCGCAGCCGTACGGCCGAGCAGATCTGCACCAGGACCGCGAGCGGGCAGCTCGGGCAGGTGCGGCAGCTCAGATAGCTCGCCGAGGATGACAGCCATCGCCTCGGCCGGGTCGGTGCCCGGCATCGAGCCGATACCGGTCGCACTACTCGCTGGCCAGGGAAACACTGGTCCGTCCGCACTCACCGGGACATCGTAGCGACCGGTGGTGACACCGCTCAGCTAGCCGATGGCCTAAGCGCTGAGGAAGCCGAAGCGAGACTGGCCGTCGCGGCGATGGTGGCGGAGCCGAGCACGGTGTCGCCATCGTAGATGACGGCCGCCTGACCTCGGGCAACACCCCTGGCCGGGGTGCGCAAGCTGAGCTGGATCGAGTCGCCGTCGGTCACGCAGCTGGCCGGATAGACCTCGCCGTGCGCGCGCAACTGGACCAGGGCGTCCAACGGCTGCCGCGGCGGAGCGCAGCCCGTCCAGACCGGTCGAACCGCGGTGATCTCGGTGACGTCAAGCGCCGCTGCCGGACCGACGAGTACCGAGTTGGTCACCGGCTCGATGTCCAGCACGTACCTGGGCTTGCCGTCGCTGGCGGGCGTGCCGATCCGCAGGCCGCGCCGCTGGCCGACGGTAAAGCCGTAGCTGCCGTCGTGGTTGCCGATCACCTGACCGTCGGGATCGATGATCGGGCCCGGTGCCGGGCCGAGCTTGCGCCGGAGGAAACCCTGCGTGTCGCCGTCAGCGATAAAGCAGACGTCGTGGCTGTCTGGCTTGTCGGCAACCGCGAGGCCGCGCTGCGCTGCCTCGACCCGCACCTGGGCCTTGGTGCTGTCGCCCAGCGGGAACATGGCTCGGCTGAGCTGGTCAGCGGTCAGTACCGCGAGCACATAGGACTGGTCTTTACCCAGGTCCACGCTGCGCGCGAGGGTCGGACTCGCGGTCGGCTGGTCGGCCGGGCGCAGCAGCCTGGCGTGATGCCCAGTGCAGACCGCGTCGAAGCCAAGCGCGACCGCTCGGTCAAGCACGGCGGCGAACTTGATCTTCTCGTTGCAGCGCAGGCACGGATTTGGGGTATTGCCGCGGGCGTACTCGGCGACGAAGTCGTCCACCACATCGGCCGCGAAGCGCTCGGCCAGGTCCCAGACGTAGAAAGGAATGCCGATCACGTCGGCCGCCCGCCTGGCATCCCTGGCGTCCTCAAGCGTGCAGCAGCCACGCGCCCCGGTGCGGTACGAACTCGGGTTCGCCGACAGCGCCAGGTGCACGCCGGTGACCTCGTGGCCCGCTGCCGCCGCCCGGGCGGCGGCCACCGCCGAGTCGACCCCGCCCGACATGGCGGCCAGCACCTTGCGCGGGCTCATCGGCCCGCCCGCCGAGCTCGCTCGACGACTTCGCCGATGACGTCACCGAGCGCGTCCACGTCGGACTGGGTGCTGGTATGGCCGAGGGAAAATCGCAGTGACCCGGTCGCCCTGGAGCGGTCAGCGCCCATCGCGAGTAGCACGTGACTTGGCTGAGCCACGCCTGCGGTGCAGGCCGAGCCAGTGGAGCAGGCAATGTCCTTGGCATCAAGCAGCATCAGCAGTGCGTCGCCCTCGCAGCCGGGAAAGGAGAAGTGCGCGTTGCTGGCCAGCCGGTCCATGCCTGGCTCAGGGCCGTTCAAGATCGCGTCCGGTACAGCTAGCCTGACCTGATCGATCAGGTTATCCCGCAGCTTGCCGATTCGCTCGGCGTGCTCGGCCTGGCAGCGCTCAGCCCACTGGGCTGCCACCGCGAAGCCGGCGATCGCCGCTGTATCCAGCGTGCCTGAGCGCACGTCGCGCTCTTGGCCACCGCCGTGCAGCACGGGCACCGGGTCCTCGCCCCGACTGAGCAGCAACGCGCCAGCACCGACTGGACCGCCGATCTTGTGCCCAGTGATGGTGAGCGCGGTGGCGCCGCTGGCCGCCAGGCTAACCGGAAGCTGGCCGGCTGCTTGCACCGCGTCGCTGTGGAATGGAATGCCGTATTCGGCCGCGACCGCGGCAAGCTCGGCGATCGGCTGGATCGTGCCTACCTCGTTATTCGCCCACATGACGCTAATCAGCGCGACCCGGTCAACGTCCCGCTCGATAGCAGCGCGCAGCACCTCAGGGGACAGCCGCCCGAGCGTGTCCACCCCAAGCCAGTCAACGTCGGCACCCTCATGCTCGCCGAGCCAGCGCACGCAATCCAGCACCGCGTGATGCTCGGTCGCGGTCGCAAGCACCCGGTTGCGGGCCCCATCCTCAGCTCGGCGCGACCAGTAGAAGCCTTTAACCGCCAGGTTGTCGGCTTCTGTCCCGCCGCTGGTGAAGATCACCTCGCTAGGCCGGGCGCCATAGGCTCGGGCGATCTGCTCCCGCGACTCCTCAATCACCCGCCTAGCCCGGCGTCCGGCGTTATGCAGCGACGAAGGATTGCCGGTCAAGGTCAACTCAGCCACCATGGCATCCAGCGCTTCTGGCAGCAGCGGCGTAGTGGCGGCATGGTCGAGGTAGGCACGCGCGCTCGTGCCGCCAGAAGCGGTCGCGTTGACGGAAGCGCCCGTGCGGCCGACAGCGCCTGAGCTACCAGAAGCGCTGTGGCCGACACTGCTTGGGGACGTAAAATTCGCCATGGTGCTACCAGCCTAATGGCCTGCTACGACAGCCCTAGCGCGAGCGCGCCGCTGATGCATCAGCTGGTGCGCTTATCAATCTCCTCGACCAGTTGCGGCACGACCTTGAAAAGGTCGCCGACGACGCCGAAGTCAGCGAGTTCGAAGATCGGCGCCTCCGGGTCTTTGTTGACCACCATGATCGTTTTGGAGGTCTGCATGCCGGCCCGGTGCTGGATCGCGCCCGAGATGCCCACAGCCACATAGAGCTGCGGCGACACGGTCTTGCCCGTCTGGCCTACCTGGAACTGATGCGGGTACCAGCCAGCATCAGTGACCGCACGCGATGCCCCGACCGCCGCACCAAGCTTGTCAGCCAGTTGCTCAATCAGCGCCATATTGTCGGCCGAGCCGACGCCGCGCCCCCCGGACACCACAATCGAGGCCTCGGTGAGCTCAGGCCGGGCACCCCGCTGTTGCACCACCCGCTCTAGCACCTTCGCCTGCTTCGCGCCGACACTGATGCTGACGCTCACCGGCTCAATCTCGGCCGGACCGGCGGCAGCCTCAGGAACGATCGCGTTCGGTCGCACGGCGATGATCGGGGTACCGGTCCTGACCTTGGCGCTCACGTTAATCGCGCCGCCGAAGATCAACTGCTCGGCGGTCAGGTCGTCGGCCAGTCCCACCACATCAGTAAGAATGCCAGAACCGGTCTTGACCGCCAGCCGGCCGCCGATCTCCTTACCCTCGGCCGTGCTCGGCAGCAGCACCGCCACCGGCGACTTCTGGCTGACCAGTTCGGCCAGCAACTCGGCCTTCGGCGCCACCACATACTCGTCGTACTCGGCACCGTCAGCCACATAGACCTTGGCCGCGCCATATTCGGCCAGCTTGGGCTGGGCGGACTGGACGCCAGCGCCGGTCCATACCACGGCCGCGTCACCGAACTTGCGCGCGAGCGTGATCAGCTCGAACGTGACCTTCTTGACAGCCTCGCCGTCGTGCTCGGCGAGTACCAGGATCTCAGCCATTATCGGCAGCCCTTCACTAAGTACGGGTCGGATCGGCGGGTCAGATGAACTTCCTGCTGACCAGGAACTCGGCTGCCTTGCTACCGCCGTCGCCCTCGTCGGCGACGACGGTGCCCGCCTGCCGAGGCGGCCGCTTAGCGAAGCTAGTCACTTCGCAGGCGGCGTTCGCCAGGCCAACTTCCGCCGGATCCACCCCCGCGTCGGCCAGGCTCATGGTCTGCACCGGCTTCTTCTTGGCCGCCATGATCCCCTTGAAGGACGGATAGCGCGGCTCGTTGATCTTCTCCACCACGCTGATTACCGCAGGCAGGCTGGCCTGCACCCGGTCGTAGCCATAGTCGGCTTGGCGGTTGATGGTGATGTCCGACCCGTCGATCTCGACCTTGCTCGCGTAGGAAAGCTGCGGCACGCCAAGCCGCTCAGCCAGCATGGCCGCCAGCACGCCGGTCCTGGCGTCCGTTGACTCCGAGCCGAGAATCACAACGTCAAAGCCGACCTGTCCGATTACCTGGGCGAGCACGGCCGAGGTGCCGAGCGTGTCAGATCCGGCCAGCGCGTCGTCGACCAAGTGCACCGCCTTGTCAGCGCCCATGGAAAGCGCCTTGCGGATCGACTCGGCCGCCCGCTCGGGACCCATCGACACGATGGTGACCTCGCCACCGTGTAGTTCGGCCAGCCGCAGGCCCTCCTCGATCGCAAACTCATCAAGCTCGTTGATCACGGCATCGGCGGCATCACGGTCGAGCGTGCAGTCCGAAGCCTTTAGTGTGCGTTCCGACCACGTGTCGGGCACCTGCTTAACGCAGACGACGATGTTCATGACCGGCGGCCGACCTCCCTGCCTTCTTCCAGAAACAAAACTCCGTACGCCGCGCCAGCTAAGCCGGCGCTACGCCCTACTTGACCCCCGTTGACCGATGGCAAGTGCAAGCCTGCCAAACGATCACCTGAGCATCGCATCGCGGGTGCCCGCAACGTACTAGCGCCCTATGTTACTCGCAAGTAGCATTCGCCTCCGACAGCGCCCCGACGCCAGCGTTCCGGCCGCCGGCCCGGCCCCAACGCCGGGTCCGGTCCCGCACCGGCAGAAGCTCAGTGCCAGAAGTGGCGCACGCCGGTGAAATACAGACTCACCCCGGCCTCCTTAGCGGCGTCGATCACCACGGCATCCCTGATGGAACCGCCGGGCTCGGCGATGACCCGCACTCCGGCCTCGGCAAGGACCTGCAGGCCATCGGGGAACGGGAAGTACGCGTCGCTCGCCGCGACTCAGCCGGCCGCACGGTCACCGGCCCTGGCCACCGCCAGTTTGGCCGCGTCCACTCGGTTGACCTGCCCCATGCCAACGCCAACTGAGGCACCGCCCGATGCCAGCAAGATCGCGTTGGACTTGACTGACCGGCAGGCTCGCCAGGCGAACTCGGCATCAGCGAGGTCCTGTGGGCTGGCCACAGGACCGGCGACCAACTTCCAATTGGCTGCGTAGTCACCTTGCTCGGTCAACCTGTCGGCGCCCTGCATGAGCAATCCGCCGCCGACCTGCCGCCACTCGGGTGCCACCACTGCGGAGGCCGACGAACCCGGCGAACCCGCCGACATCGCCGCCGATGCCGGCGGCTCGGCGCGAAGCACGCGGAGGTTCTTCTGCTTAGCCAGGATCTCAATAACGCCTGATGCATAGTCAGGTGCGATGATCACCTCGGTAAAAATGTCGGCCACCTGAGCGGCGAGCTCGGTGTCCACGGTTCGGTTCGCGGCGATGATGCCGCCATAGGCTGATACCGGATCGCAGGCGTGCGCCTTGCTGTGCGCGGACGCGATCTCGGCGGCGATCGCGATGCCGCACGGGTTGGAGTGCTTCATGATCGTCACGCACGGCTCGCTGAACGTCCAGGCGGTCCGCCAGGCCGCGTCCGCGTCGACATAGTTGTTGTACGACATCGCCTTGCCAGCCAGTTGCTCGGCCAAGGCGACACCACCGGCGCTGGCGGCGGCTAGCGAGGCTGCCGGGGTGTAGAGAGCGGCTGGCTGGTGCGGGTTCTCGCCGTAGCGCAGCACGTTCCGGCGGGTCCACGCGGTGGCGACCAGGTCAGGCCAGCCAGTTTGGTTGGCTACGTCGTCAGGGGCATAGCTCGCCGCGAACCACGAGGCGACGGCGGCGTCATAGCTGGCGGTGCGGGCGTAAGCCTGCGCGGCTAGCCTGCGCCGCTCCGGCAAGGTAAATCCGCCTTCGGCCACCGCCACCTTAATGTCGTCATAGCCATCCGGGCTGGTCACGACCGCCACGTTGGCGTGATTCTTGGCGGCCGCGCGCACCATGGCTGGCCCGCCGATGTCGATTTGCTCGATGATCTCGGCCGGCTCGGCACCGCTGGCGACCGTCTGCTCGAATGGATAAAGGTTCGAGACGAGCAACTGAAACGGCGCGATGGCAAGGCCACCGAGCTCTGCTGCCTGACCAGGATCGGTGAGGTCGGCGAGCAGGCCTGCGTGGACCTTAGGGTGCAACGTTTTTACTCGGCCGCCAAGACACTCGGGGAACCCGGTCAGCTCTTCCACTGGCGTCACCGGGATACCCACGGCCGCGATCGCGGCAGCGGTACTCCCAGTCGACACAATCTCGACTCCGGCCTGGTGCAGCGCGGTCGCCAATTGGTCAAGCCCGGCCTTGTCATACACGCTGACAATCGCCCTGGTGATTGGCACCTTAGTCACCGATCCACTGCCTCCTGCCCGTATCGGACTGTCCGGCCGGTCACTGACCAGCCACGCTTCACTAGGTTGGCCACCGTCGTAGTGAGCAGCACCCGTTCGGCGACCTTCACCCGCTCGGTCAAGGATGCCTCATCGTCGTCGTCAAGAACTGGCACCGCCGTCTGCGCGATTACCGGTCCGCTGTCCAAGCCGGCATCTACCAAGAACACCGTGCAGCCCGTCACCTTGACGCCATAGGCCAAGGCATCGCGGACGCCGTGCAGGCCGGGGAAGGCTGGCAGCAGAGCTGGATGGCTATTGATGGTCTGGCCGGCGAACTTCTCAAGAAAGACCGGGCCGAACAGCTTCAGGAAGCCGGCCGAGATGACCAGGTCGGGCTTGAGGCTGGCGCAAGCTTGGGTCAGCGCCCTGTCCCACGCCATCCGGTCCTGATAGTCGCTGACTCGGCAGACGAAGACAGGAATCCCGGCGGCCTGCGCTCGGGCCAGAGCGCCGATGCCGTCCCGATCCGCGCCGACCCCCACGATTTGAGCCGGGACTGAGCCATCCGCACACGAGTCGATGAGCTGCCCAAGCAGCGTCCCGACTCCAGATGCCAGCACGACGAGGCGATGGGGCATAGCCACATTGTCCGTGGTGCCATCGCGCCACGTAGCACCCACCCCGGTCGCCGCCGCGGCCAGCGGCCGCCAGCAAGGAAAGTCCCAGCTGACGCTGTCCGTTTTGCCGCCAGGACCGTCATAGTAGACACGACCAATCTGAAAGGAGCCCCTCATGAGGCTTACTCGTGCCCGGTCCGTTATCGCGGCCGGGATGGTGGCGCTGGCCGGGACAGCCACCGCCGTCATCGTGGCAACGGTGCCAGCGTCCGCCACGCCAGCGGCCCCCGCCAGCTCACCGTCGGTGGTAGCGGTCCAGTGCAACGGGCAAGGATCGGTCAAGCCAGCCACCATGCTCGAACCTTGGTGCATGCAATCCAGCCAGTACATCTCCGGCCTGAGCTGGACGAGCTGGAAGTCCAATGCCTTTGGCAGCGGCACTTTCAAGATCAACAGCTGCAACCCGAGTTGCGCGGCCGGCAAATACATCAGCTATCCGATCCTGGTAGTGCTGTGGGGGGCGAAGTCGTGGCCGAACCACGTCGGCCACGAGTACTTCAGCCGAGTCACCTGGATCTTTACTGGCAAGCATCCGCAAGGTGTGAAGTCGGACTCGCAGAGCGCGAACCTGTCGCCAACTGGCGGGCCTTGATCGGCACGTTTCGGTGACATTCGATCGCCTGGCCCGGCTCGCAGGCCGCGCTCAGCGGTACCCTTGCCAGGCCAGGCGGTCGTGTGCTACGGGTTCGGATCGCTGGTGAGTAAGTGATGGAATAGGACCCAGCCGCCCGACGATCTCGATGACCGGAGAATTGCCCTGTCCGCCGACGACAACCAGCAACCAGCACCAGGCAGCACCGGCCAGCCAGGCGAGTCAGGCCAGCCAGCCGAGGCGGCCGGGTCAGTGCGGCCGGTGCAGGACGACAGGCCGCGCCCCTTCTTCGGCGATTCCCCTGATCAGCAAGGCACGAACGCCGACCCGATGGCAACGGGTGGACCTCAGTTCGGCCAGCCGGTAAGCGGCGGACCACCCTATGGCCAGCCGCTGTTGCGTGGGCCGCATCCTGGTCAACCGCCCTACGCTCCACCATCAGCAGGCTACGGTCAGGCGGGCGGGCCATCAGGCGGCCAAGGGAACGGCTGGCAGCAAGGCGGTCAGGCCAGTCCGCCCCAGCAGCCGATCCAGCCGGGCCCGACCCAGCAGCGCCCGATCCAGCAGCGCCCGATCCAGCAGCGCCCGATGCCGCAACGCCCACAGAAACCGCCAGAGCGGGAACTGCGCCAGCGTGCCATCGCCGCGCTGGTCTTCGGCGCCGTCGGCCTGGTGGCCTTGCTCGGTCTCGGCACAGACCTCAAAAAAGGCGTCTACCTGCTGATCTTCAGCGCCGCCGTCGGCTTGGCCGGCTGCGTCATCGGCATCACGGCGGTGGTCAAAGCGCGCAAGACGGGCTCGTACCGGCCGCGCGGCGCGGTCGGCGGGATAATACTTGGCGCTCTCGCCGCCTTGATCTCTCTACCGATCTTGGTGACGTACCTAGCATTCCCGACTCAGGTTAATAACTATGTGAATTGCCTCAGTCAAGCGCAGACCTCACAAGCTGAGCATGCCTGCATGACCAGGTTCTACCACGCGATCCACCTTGACGCGCAGGCCGACAAGCCACTGCGGCCAGCACCGCGAACCTGACTACGGCAAGGCTGACGGCCCTGACGCGCGTTTCCCGCCGTCTTTGGACCCAGTGCCGTCTTTGGACCCAGTGCCGTCTTGCCCTGCGGCCCAGCGGTCAAGAAAGATCACATGACCAGTGACGTCCCGATCCACTTGGACGCCACGGCCCGATGGCGGCCCAGCCGGACGCCCTGGCACCTGACTGACCGCGTCGCTCCGTTTCCTGCCACGCCACCAGCACGCAAGGCCGGCGCTCACCGCGGCGGCGATCCCGAGTTCAAGCATGCCGACGACCAGCACCTGCCAAGCCGACGGACCCACCGCTGTCAACCGGCCGTTGCCGAGCGGGCCGCCGGCAAACGCCGCGAGCACGCCGAGTACGGCACCGCAGCCCGCGCCGCCACAGAAGCCGCGAATCGCAGCGCCATCTACCGTGCAGGGAGGCGCGGATCGCACCACAAGCAGCCCGCCGAAGATACCGGCCAGGTAGGGCAGTGCGACCATGACGGCGACCAGCCAGCCGGGCTCCGCTGCCCGTGCGCTCCCTGGCAACGCCGCCAGCAACGGGAAGGCTGGGATAACGCCAAGAACCGAGCCGGTTGGCGCGACGATGGTCCCGCTGCCGACGGCGAAGCCAGGGCCGAGCATGTAGGCGATCGCCCAGAGCACCGCGTTCGGCAAGTAGGCGAGTTGGGCAAGCAGCAGCAGGACGGACCCGACCAGGCCAGGGCCGAGCTTGTCGTCCATGGTGGTAAACGTATGCACGTGGTTCGCGATCGCGATCGCGCTGGTCAGCGCGCCAGCCGCGACCAGGATCGCGAGCGAGCCAGCGGCGCCGGCCAGGATCGATCGCGCCCGCGCTGACATCAGCGCGCCAAGCTGCCGCCAGGGCGCCAGCGCCCGAGCGGCACCAAACCAGGTCGCCACGAACGCGACGGCGAATCCGGCGAGCACGGCTTGCGGGAAGGACGCAGTGGCCAGCGCCGACCTGCTGACCACCGCGAGCGCGGCCGCGATCAACGCATAGGGCACCGCCACCGCCAACGCCGCTGCGGTGACCTGACTCGGTCCTGTCACGTGCTGGCCGCGTACCAGTGACCGACCAGCAAGCCACAGCAACGCACCGGGCAATGCCACCAGCCCAAGCGGCAGCATCCCGATCCGGCCAGCGCCGTTGACCTGCACTTCGACATGGTGGGCGACCAGCCAGAGCACAGCAGCGGTGCGGAGCACGCCGACCAGCCCGAGTCCGATGTGGGGTGCCGCGATCCAGCCGACGAGCACCAGAATGGTCATCACGGCAAGGCCCGCGCCGGCCGCGGCGCAGGCCGCTCGGACGGCGGCGACCGGCATGGAACTCACCAGCTTCGGCTGAGCTCCGTCCTTACGGCTTGCTCGGTCCTGCTCAGCGGACGAGGTACGAACGGCGGAAGTCGTCACAAGACCCCACACTGGCAACCATCAGGCAACCTCCGGTGGAGGCGCGCCGGAAGACCCGCGCACCGGGTGCGCGGGCACCAGCCGCGTCAGCCGCGCAGCAACTCCCGCACCAACTGGGCGGTGCCGCTTGGCGTCCGGCCGACCTTGACGCCGACCTTCTCCAGCGCTTCCTTCTTCGCCTGGGCGGTACCGGCCGACCCGGAGATGATCGCGCCGGCGTGGCCCATCGTCTTGCCCTCGGGAGCGGTGAAGCCAGCGACGTAGGCGACGACCGGCTTGGTCACATTGGCCTCGATGAAGGCGGCGGCCCGCTCTTCGGCGTCGCCGCCGATCTCGCCGATCATCACGATGGCATCGGTCTCATCATCGTTTTGGAAAGCGGCCAGGCAGTCGATGTGCGTCGTCCCGATGATCGGGTCACCGCCAATCCCAACAGCGGTGGAGAAGCCGATGTCGCGCAGCTCATACATCATCTGGTAAGTCAGCGTGCCGGACTTGGAGACCAGGCCGATCCGGCCTTGCGTAGTGATGTCCGCCGGAATGATGCCCGCGTTGGACTTGCCAGGCGAGGCCACGCCTGGGCAGTTCGGCCCGACAATCCTGGTCACGTTACCGCGGTCGCTGGCATAGGCCCAAAATGCAGCGGTGTCGTGTACAGGGATGCCCTCAGTGATCACGATCACCAGCGGAATCGCAGCGTCGACCGCCTCAATGACCGCGTCCTTCGTGCCGGCGGGCGGGACGAAGACAACGGAGACGTCGGCACCGGTCTGCGCCATCGCATCGCCGACCGTGCCAAACACCGGCACCTCAGAACCGCCGAGCTCGACGGTCTGCCCGGCCTTGCGCGGGTTCGTGCCACCCACCACATTGGTGCCGGCCGCGATCATCCGCGCGCCGTGCTTGCGGCCCTCAGACCCGGTAATGCCCTGCACGATGATCCGGCTCTCGCTGGTCAGGAAGATCGCCATGTCATGCTCCCGTCGCGGCCAGACTGGCCAGCTCGGCGGCCCGCCTGGCCGCGTCATCCATCGTCGCTACCTGCTCGACCACCGCAATGTTCGCCTCAGTGAGGATCCGCCGGCCCTCGGCGGCGTTATTGCCGTCAAGTCGCACCACAATCGGGTGGCTGACCTGCTCGCCACGCTCATTGAGCAGTCCGATCGCAGTCACGATGCCGTTGGCGACCGCGTCGCAGGACGTAATGCCGCCGAAGACGTTGACGAAGACTGAACGCACTGACGGGTCGGAGAGCACTATTTCCAAGCCGTTTGCCATGACCTCAGCCGAAGCGCCACCGCCGATGTCGAGGAAGTTCGCCGGCCGCACCCCGCCGAATTCCTCCCCGGCGTAAGCGACCACATCGAGCGTCGACATGACCAGGCCGGCGCCATTGCCGATGATGCCGACGGCACCTTCCAGCTTGACGTAGTTGAGGTGCTTGGCCTTGGCCCGCGCCTCGATCGGGTCCGCCGCCGTCGGGTCGGCGAAGCGCTCATGGTCTTGGCGGAAGGCGGCGTTGTCATCCACGCTGACCTTGCCGTCGAGCGCGGCGACCCGGCCATCGGTGGTCAGAGCCAGCGGGTTCACCTCGACCAGCGTCGCATCCTCGTCGGTGAACACTGCCCACAGCCTGGTTGCCAGTTCGACCGCCCCGTCGACCGCCTCGGGCGGCAGGCCACCGGCGGCGATGATCTCGGCCGCCTTGGCGCGGTCCACGCCGACCAGCGGATCGATGCCGATCCTGGCGACCGCCTCAGGGTTGGTGTGGGCGACTTCCTCGATCTCGACGCCGCCCTGCACCGAGCAGATCGACATGAACTGCCGCCCGGCCCGGTCGACCAGGAAGGAGAGGTAGTACTCCTGATCGATGTCATAGGCCTCGGCGATCAGCACCTTGTGCACGGTGTGACCCTTGATATCCATGCCAAGAATCTGGCTCGCCTTGGCGAAGGCCTCATCGGGCCCATCGGCCAGCTTGACGCCGCCGGCTTTGCCGCGACCACCTACCTTGACCTGGGCCTTCACCACGACGAGCGGGCGTCCAGCGGCGGCGAACTCAGCCGCGATGTCACGCGCCTCCGCCGCCGTATGAGCGACCTTGCCAGCCTGGACAGGCACGCCGTACTCGGCGAAGAGTTCCTTAGCTTCGTGCTCGAACAGATCCACGTCCGCGTCCGTTCTCAATTGTCTTCATGGTGCTCACGTATTCTCAGGTTCCGCGGTGATGCTCGCTAGCAACACGGGGGTATCGCGGCATCGCCGGCCCGGCGAGCCAACCAGAGGTGAGCCTAGCGGGCGGACCGGACAGCAACGATCAGCCGGTCCGGCTTTCCGCCTTAGCACCAAGCGCGGTACGCACCCACTCCACGATCTCCTGCGTAGACGCACCGGGAGTGAAGATCTTGGCCACGCCAAGCGCTTGCAGGTCAGTGATATCGGCATCGGGGATGATGCCGCCGCCGAAGACCACGATGTCGGTCGCATGCTGCGCCTTGAGCAAGTCAAGCACCTTGGCGAACTGGGTCATGTGGGCGCCAGACAGTATCGACAACCCGATCGCGTCGGCGTCCTCCTGCAGCGCCGCCGACACGATCTGCTCGGGGGTCTGATGCAGGCCGGTGTAGATCACCTCGACGCCGGCGTCACGCAGGGCGCGCGCCACCACCTTGGCACCGCGATCGTGCCCGTCCAGGCCAGGCTTAGCGATGATGACCCGGATGTTGCTCATGCTCGTCGCGCCCTTCACCAGTAAGTGCTCCACAGGCAGCGTACTTCAGCCGGATTGCCACCAGACTCGGGCGGGCTGGCGAGCCGGCCGACCGGCCCGAGCTAGGATTAGATCGTACGCTTTATGATGGCAGATTTGCGCTTGAGAAATTTCTTGATGTCAGCCAGCGCGGCATCGATATCACCGGTCGCCGCACCGATGCCTGCACCTACGTCAATGACGCCGGTTGGTCCAGTAAAGACCTGCAAGCCGCGCGAGATTTCAGCAACGTACTCGAGCGAGTCGCCTTGTTGATTAAAGCTCACTACTATCGAAGTGCCATCTTGAAAGCGGACGTTAACGCCGAACTGCCGACCGCTATCACCTTTAATCAAGGTCGTGGCATGACCCCAGTCACCTTCGTAGACCGTCCGGCGCGATCTCGCAATCTGACTAAGGAAATCCACCAGTCCGGCTTCGCGCAGGTCCCAGATGCACTCAGAATGCGGCATAGCTGAGACTATATCACGCGAAGCCGACGCTGGTTATTCCCCGCTGGCATTTAGCACATAGAAAGCGCCAGAAGGATATTGGTTTACCGGATAGATCGTTCCATTCGAAGATTCCGCAAACAGGATCACATTCATTACTTCGCCGGAGTTGAATAGCAACGGGCTGTCCTTACCGCCCGTCTCGATCCATCCAGTGCTCCAGGATTTCGAATCGTTCTTCTCTTCGTAGTTACTCACGTAGTACCAGTCGAGAATGGGACGATTATGGTGGATGTTGCGGCGCCTAAAGAAGGTGAACAAGAACTGAGGATCGTCGTACCCGCTATTGCTGGCGATCACATGGAAGGCCCCCTCGATGCCTTCAAGTCCGATAATCCCAGTCTGCTGCTTGTCCCACTCGGCCGTGCCTGATACCCGCCCACGCGGAATGTTATTCACGACCTGACCGACCACACAGGCGACGGTGCCGAGTATGCCGTAGTTCTTTAGGTCCTCGCACAGATCCTTCGTAATCGTCTCCGAGTGGTGTCCGTAATCACGGGAGAAGGTGTGCTTGTATGATTTGCTTTCCTCGCCAGTCGGGTCTGTCTGAGTGACAGGATTGCCGTCCGCGTAGCTATAGGGATCGAGCGTCTCGTCCAGATCAGGATCCACCGAGAGGAACTGCCCAGCAAGCGGGTTGTAGTAACGACTAATCAGGTAGATCAGTCCGGTTGGATCGGTGTATCCGCCAGCGAATCCGAATGGCGTGTAGCTAGTCAGTCCGCCAGTGGTTTCTGCATTGCCCCAGGCATCGTAGGAGGTTGCCGAGGTCAGCGCGCCTGAGCTCGATACGACCCCACGAACCGAGCCAAGCAGGTCGGTGACTAGGTACTCGACCGCACCCGTGCTCAGGTTTACCTGCTCAACTGGCGAGCCGCCGCCAGAGTAAATGTAGGCGTTGTTCGAGTCCATCAGCAGCTGCGGCGCGGCGGAGGCCAGGTCCCAGTTGAATGATTGGGTGCCTGCCGACGTCGTGGCAGAGGCCCGCAGTCCGTCACCGTCGTAGCTGGCGGCCGTCATGGCAGCCGACGGATCGCTATAGGCGGTGAGCCGTCCGGCGCCATTCCAGCTACCTGACGTGATCGTGGTCGAGCCCTGCTTACCGGTAAGTTGCTGCCCATCGGCATTGTAGGTATAGCTGGTGGTCGTGCCGCTCAGCGTAGCTGCAGTAAGCTCGCCAGCTTTGTCGTAGGTCGGAGTGGCAGCACCGGGCAACGTGGTCAGATTGCCAGCCGGGTCGAATCCGTAGCTCAACGTCGAGCCGCTACCTGGCGTCATCGACGTTATCCGGCCCTGCGCGTCGTACGTGTACACGGCGGGCGAATTCGACGAAGACGGGGTGTCGGTCTCGTTGAGCACTGATCCATCGGGAGCGTCGGTGTAGGTGAAGGACTGCAATACGGTGCTGCTGCTGTTCTTCAGTGAGATTTCCGACGGACTATCAGTGTTGTCGTAGGACGTCGTGATCGTGTCGCCAGTCGAGCCTAGGGCGAGCGAGCTCGGTAGGCCGTCGGCCGTGTCACCGATGGTGATCGAGTTGCCGTTGAAGTCAGTAACACTGGTCGGGTCGTCAGCGTGGTCATAAGCGTAAGTCACGGTATCCGAAGTGGCCCAGCTCGCGCCGGATGGTAGGGGATAGACGATCGAAGCGACCTGCCCGTCCGCGTTGTAGCTGTACCCAGTAGTTTGACCAGCCCCATTGGTAGCCGAAGTTAGCTCACCAAACGGGTCGATGACATAGCTAGATGACCCGGTGCCGTCGGACATGGCCGTTCTTGTCCCATTAGCGTCATAGCCGTAGCTCACTGAGTGAGCAGAAGAACCTGAGTACGACACCGTCGCAGGGTAGTTTGCTGGCGTGTAGGTCCAAGTGGTCGTGACGCCATTCGGATCGGTAGCCGTCAGCATGTTCCCGGCCGGGTCGTAGGTCGAAGTCGTCGTGGCCCCCGATGGTGCCGCGCTCGTGGCCGGGGTCGTGGTCGATACGAGCTCACCGGCCGAGTCATAGCCGTAGGTAGTTTGGTAAGCGGCCTGCGTCGGATACGAGGTGGCCGAGACATCCCAGGGCGAAGAAGTCTCGCAAGCAGCGATGCCAGCGGTGTTGCCATCCGCGTAGACCACTGACGTCAGATCGCCACTGGGGTCATAGCAATAGGACGTCGTGGCGGCGACTGAGGACCCAGAGCCGGTAGTCTCCGAAGCCAATTCATTGTCCGCGTTGTACGTGTCGACCGTGACCTGACTTGAACCGCCGTTCGCTGCGGCTGGAGCAGTTGTCTCGGTCAGATTCCCGTTGCCGTCATAGCTGTAGGTCGTCGTCTGGTAGCCGGATTGCCCGGCGGGTGCCGGCGTAGTTTCCTCGACTAGATCGCCAGCCGAGTCGTAGGTATCGACGGTCGAATCGAAGGCCAGCCGGTCGCTATAGCCAGCCGGGTATGCCATAGGACATGACGCGGCGCTCAGGCTATTGGCAGCCACTCCGACGGCTGGCACCGTCTGGGCCACATTGCCATCGCCGTCATAGCAGGTCAGCGTGGCATTTCCAAGCGGATCAGTAACCAGCGTCGGCTCGTCGTCAGCGTTGTAGCCCGTTGTGGTGGTGTAGCCGCGAGCGTCCTGCATTGTCGTCTGGTTCCCGTCGGCGTCATAGCCGTAGGTAGTGGTACGCGGAGTCACCGTCGCTCCGGTGCCAGCCGCCTCGGTCACCGACGTTTGCTCGCCGTCCGCGTTGAATACGGCATTAGTTGTGTAGTTGCCGGTGTTCGCTCCCGTTAGGTTCCCGTCTGGACTCACCTCGGATGTCTGCTCGCCATCGGCGTTATAGCCATAGGTCGTAGTAGCGAGCTGAGAGCCGTTGCCGTCGGGAGTCGTTGACGACACCAGATCGCCGTCAGAGTTATAAGCGAGCTGCGTAACGACGCCATCAGCATTGATGGTCGCGCAGGGCAGGGACGGCGATGGGGGTGTCGCAGAACAGGAGATATTCGTACCGCTCAAGGTAACTGAATTACCGTCGAACAGCTGATAGGTCGTTTGGGCGTAGGACGCAGAACTGCTGCCTGGCTGGTAAACCCCTGTAGTGGAATATAGCGCATTGCCGTTGGTGTCATATAGCCGCCAGGTGATGCCCTGCGGCGGTATCGAAGAAGGCGGGGTGATCACACCTCCTGGCGTCACCGCCGCTGGCCCGCTGGCGGTGGTGCAGGTAGTCGACTCAGTCGACGAGCAATTATTCCGGCTTAGCCCGGTGAACTGCTGCGTGACGGTTTCGAGCTGAGAACCTACGCCGTCCGGCGACACGTCGGTGACAGGATTCCCGTTGGCGTCATAGCTCATGGTGGTGACGTTGTTGTCGCCATCGACGCTGGCGGAATCGAGCTGAGTGCCCGCGCTGGTGCCGGCTGACGTCTGGTCAGGGGCGAATGACTCCGCCGACGACAGCGTGCTGCCGCCGGTGAGCTGCGCTTGACCGATGAGCGATCCGAGTGAGTAGGAGTCCACGATGGTATTGCCATCAGGATCGGTCACTGTAGTCGAACCAGTCCCGGTGGCCGAATTCAGGCAATCGCCATCATTGGAGCTGACGCAGTAGTTAAAGTTTGTGACCCACCCCATCGGATCGGTTTGCTTGATGACCCGACCATAGGAGTCGTACACATTGACGGTGTCGTCGCCGGCGTTTGGGCCGCCTGGCTGAGCGTTCGGCTCAGTTATCGTCAGCAAGTCGTTGGCCAGTTGCGGATTACCGGTCGAGCCGGCGCCGTAGGTGTAGCTGGTCTTGTTGCCCATCGGGTCGGTGGCGAAGACCAGGTCAGAGCCGCTATAGCCATAGGTCCACTCGCGACCCATCGGATCGGTCACCGACGTGATCAGGTCGGCCGAGTTGTATCCGATGGTCAGGGCCCGGCCGGACGCGGAGGTTACGGTCTGACACCAGTTCGCCGCCGAAGGACAGTTCCCTGAACCAGGCGCTGGACTGCCGTAGCTCAGTGACAAGGTGTTGCCGGCCGCGTCACTCTCAGTTTCAAGAGCGCCATTTGCGCCATAAGTATAAGTATCGCCGGGATCGGGAGAATAGGTATAGGTGCCTCCCCCGGATGACGAATACGACAGCGTGGCGGACACATTCTGGCTCAGGGTGCAGTACCCGCCCGATCCGGCTGACTGATAGGGAGCAGCGCAGCTACCGCCGGTCTCAGGGTAGAAAGTCACCTGGGACCCGTCGGCCTGGGTGACGGTCACTCCGGTGCCGGCCGGACTGACCCCGAACGGCGAGTTGACGGCCGAGATCACCTCGTCGAGCTCATTGTTGCCTTGATCGGTGATGAAGAAGTCGCCGGACGGATCGATCGCTACATCGCGGACATCATTGAATTCGGCCACGTTCGCCGTGCCGCCTTCGCCACCACTGCCTGATGACCCAGTCGCGCTCCCGGCTACCGTGTAGATGTCGTTGGCCGTCATGGACTGGCCCCACTGGGTCCCGTCAGCCGCGGCGACCTCCTGCACCCGGTTGTTGAGCGCATCGGCGATGAACAGATCGCCGGATGAGTCCACCGCCACTGAGAACGGATAGTCGAGTTGCGCTAGCACGGCCGGGCCTGAGTCACCGTTACTGCCAGAGCCGCCGCCAGCGCTGCCAGCCACCGTGTAGATGTGGCCTGCCGTCATGGACTGGCCCCACTGGGTGCTACTAGCCGCTGCCACTTCCTGGACCCGGTCATTTCCTGAATCAGCGATGAACAGGTCGCCGGAGGAGTCCACCGTCACGCCGGCCGGATCGTCAAGGTCCGCCGAGGTGGCTAGGCCCAGGTCCCCGCTGCTGCCGCTGACTCCCGATGCTGACCCGGCGACCGTGTAGATGTATCCCGCGGTCATGCCACCGCCAGATGATGCCGGAATCTCCTGGATCCGGCTATTGCCCTGGTCGGCGATGAACAAGTCACCGGAGGAGTCGAACGCCAGGCCGACCGGGGAGTCCAGCAGCGCGAGAGTAGCCGGACCGCCATCCCCAGATACGCCGACGCCACCGCTCAATGACCCAGCGGAGAGGTAAATGTACCCGTCGGTCAGGCCGCCGCCGGTCGAGGCCGCGACTTCCATCACCCGGTTATTGCCCGTGTCAGCGATGTAAAGATCACCGGCAGGGTCCACAGCGACTGCCTGCGGATCATCGAGCAATGCTGAGGTAGCCAGCCCGCCGGTGGTGGTGCGCCCAGCGGTTCCGGCGGCAGAGCCAGCCACCGTATAGGTGTCGCCGGCCGTCATCGAGATGCCGAACTGAGTATGGTTCGATGCCGAGATCTCCTGGACGCGGTTGTTTCCCGCGTCAGCGATAAAGATGTCGCCCTCGGCATCGGCGGCTACGCTCCCTGGGGCCGATACCGCGGCCGTCGTCGCCGCAGAGCCGTCCCCCACTACATTGAGCGTGGTCCCAGTGCCCGCGTACGCCGAGATATCGCCCGTGGACTCGCTTACCTCTCGAATGCGGTTGTTGCCAGAGTCGGCGATGTAGAGATTGAACGAGCTGTCAAGGGCGGCACCGAGCGGAGCGTCAAGCTTCGCTGACACCGCCGACCCGCCATTGCCAGAAAATCCCGCGGTACCCGTCCCGGCGATCGTGTAGATCTTGTTCTGGGTCATCGTGATGCCCCACTCAGTGTGGCCTGAATGGGCGACTTCCTCGATCCGATTGTCGCCGAGGTCAGTGATGTATAGCTGGGTGCCGTTGTCGACCTTTAGGCCGTTTGGCTCGTTGAGCAGGGCACTGGTGTTCGTGGTGCCGTTGCCGGAATGGCCCGAGCTTCCGGTCGCGCTCCCGGCGATGGTGTAGATGTCGTACTGGCTGAATGAGGGAGTGATGCCCCACTGCGCCCCGGCGGACGCCGGCACCTCCTGAATCCGGTTGTTTCCGGTGTCGGCGATGTACAAGTCGCCCGCTGAGCTGAGGGCGACCGCGTCGGGTTGGTTGAGATACGCCGATCTCGCACTGCCGCCATCACCTGAGATGCCAGCAGAACCGCTCGAATTCCCGGCGACGGTATAGATGTAGTCCGCGGTCATCGAGCTCACGCCCCATTGGCCGCCATCTTCTGCTGGGACTTCCTGAATCCGGTTATTACCGGAGTCAGCGATATAGAGATCACCGCTAGAATACTGAACCGCAACGCCATACGGCTGGTCGAGGAACGCATCATTAGCTATCCCATTATCGCCACCGTGGCCTGGCGCACCTGTGCCGTGCCCGGCGATGGTGTAGAGGTAGTTCTCTGACAGTGTGCCGAAACCGCGATTGATACCCGACACTGCTGGGACCTCAACCACTCGGTTGTTCCCGGTGTCCGCGATGTACAGGTTGCCTGAAGTGTCAACTGCGATGCCTTCAGGATCGTCAAGCAGCGAGCTCGAGGCTGGTGTCCCATCGCTGCGACCGGCCAAGCCGGTCGCGCTGCCAGCGATGACATACTCATCACCCGCCGTCATCGAGATGCCCCATTGCGTGCCCGACGTACCAGGAATCTCAAGAATGCGGTTTTCCGCAGAATCGGCAATGTAGACATTATTATTTACCAAGTAAACCGACCCAGGGTCGGCCATTGGAGCTGATGTCGGCGCCCCGCCGTTACCGTTGTCCGTTCGCGTTCCGTCAACGGTATAGAGATCCCCTGGCACCGGCTGATTGGTGGCAAGAGAACTGTCCCAGGTGTCCGTCCAGCCGTATCCCATCGAACCTGGTGCCCCGTCGCCGACTGGTGCCCCCGCGATCGTCTGCTGACGCGCCAATTGAGCGTCGTACGTCGCAGTGAAGTCAAGGGAAGGACCGAAGGTTGGAATGGAAAGATTGGTGTTCGACTGGGTGAAGTCGCCGTCTTCGGTATTGACCGGGTCTCCGGCCGTAGCTGCTGATACGCCAGGCGCGGCGGGATTCCGGCCGCCAAAGGCCTCGTCACCGGGCACCTGCCCGCCGGTCGACGGTGACAGCGCCAGCGTGGCCGGTGACACGGTGCCGGTCAACAGGTACGGCTGGCCGGTCGTCGCGTTGGAGGCCATGAAGGTCGCCGGCGTCACCCCAGCGTCATAGCCAAGCCCAGTCAAGCCTCCTGACCAGGTATTGAAGGTCTCCTGCAGGGCACAGGCAGGCGACGACCAAGGCCCGATCGTGGTCCCGGTCAGTCCGATGAAGGGCGAGTCCGCCAGCGCCTGCGCTGCGTTAATAGTCCCAGAATTCGATGGGCAGCTACCGCTTCGACCGGTCACCGCGAATCCGCCACCTGACACATCGGCAAGCAGCGGTACTGGTGTGTCAGCCGCTGCCGATGAGTATTCGCAGTTGAGTGACACGTAAAGGCCGGTCACCGTCGATCCGCCAGACGTCACCCAGGTCAGAGCGTCGTCGAGCAGGGCAGACCCGGCAGATCCCGCGAGCACCGGTGCCGTACCCAACACCGCGACGTTCCCGTCGATTGCCGGACCCCAGTCGGACGCGTAACTGAGTGCGTCTGACGGCACCGTTGACGCGCAGGCTGAGGTCGACGGATCGCCAATGATGATCGCGGCGAATCCGCCGAAATACGCGACCATCTGCGCCTGCGACATGCCACTTACATCCGACGACGAGAACATGGTGACAGCGCAGCCGATTGCGGCCGCTTCAGTCGCCTCAGCAGATGCCGATCCGCCATTGACGCTATCGGGAAACACCAGTACTGAGCCTGAGTCCGCGCACGAAGTCGACGCCAGAGCCGGTGCCGCCGCTGCGGTCAGAGTCACCGCAGCGATAGCGCCCGTGGCCGCTGCCACGGTCACTGGAGCGATGCCCGGACCAATACCAATGACCGGCGCGGTCAGCAGTGCGATAAGTCGCCGGATACCATGACCAGTTCGCAGCGCGGCGAATGCGCCGGTACACCGGACGTTACGCTGGGCCGACCGCCGACCGTGCATACCCATTCCTCACCTGTCGCATGGCGATATCACTGCGCGGCATCCCGCCTTGCTGGCCGCAAGGCAGCGACTACACCGCCATCCGAAGAGTCCGTGAGAAGCGCGCGCCGCATCAAGACGCAGCAAAGGCAGCATGGTGCTAAATCCGACAAACAGGATGGCAGGAACCTGCCAACCGATCTCCCTCACGCATCTGCGCAGCGTGAGGCGCGATCTTTCCGGCCGGGAACGTATCTGAGTATTTTGGGCTTAACAAGATTTTTCACTTGCTATAGCCTCGAACTCGGACTCGGGCGGCTGAAACAGCCGCCCTGACCCGGAGGCGGCTGAAGGATGTACGTCGGCGATAACAAGACAGATCGCACCAGTGAGCGCCGTTCCCCCGATCTTATGACGCTGACCACGGCCGAACTTCTCATCGCACGGACTCGGGTCGCGGTCGATGGGCTTCCTTGGCCATTGTTCGCGGGCGATCACCTGTCGCCCGCGCCGTCGGTCAAGGTTATCTATGGCGAGACCGCTCGCCGTGATCGCCGGCTCGCTCAATCGGCAGCGGAGATCGGCGCGGTGGGCGCTGAGGTCCGCGTCACCAGAACCTGGCTACCTGACATGGTGATCAGCGATCGTCGGATCGCTTTCCTCAGCGGCGATCTGACCGATCCAGCCGACGACTCGCTATGGACTGCCCAGCCGGCCACTATCTCGGTCCTTTCTGGCATCTTCGATCAGGCCTGGCACTCAGCGGCCCCCCTCACCATGGTCGCGAACCACAAGCTGACGGACGGCAACCGCGAGCTGCTCGAGGCCGAGCGGAAGCTGTTGAGGCTGCTGGCCGACGGTGCTACCGATGAGACCGCGGCCCGGCATCTCGGTATCTCGATTCGCACCGCGCGTCGGCACATGGCTGTCCTCATGAGTCATCTTGCGGCCACCAGCCGCTTTCAGGCTGGCGCCGAAGCCGAACGGCGGGGCTGGCTGAGCTAGCGCTGCTAGAGCTTCTCCACTGGCGCGTAGCGCAGCAGTAGATGCTTGACGCCGTACTCCTCGCCGAAGTCAACCTTGGCCTCAGGGTCGTCGCCGCGGCCCTCCACAGAAAGCACTCGGCCGAGTCCGTAGCTGTCGTGGTTGACCAGGTCACCTGGCTTGAGCGAGGGGACTGGCCGGTTGCCTGCCGCGTTGACGCCTGGCCTGCGGGCTAGCCGCTCGGATGCAGGCGAGAGCATCGAGGCCGCCGCCGAGGCGTCCCGGCGCCAGTCGATCAGCTGCGCCGGGATCTCGCCAAGGAACCTGGACTGCTTGTGATAGGACGGCCGGCCCCACCACGCCCTGACGACCGCGCGGGTCAAGTAGAGCCGCTGCCGCGCCCTGGTGATGCCGACATAAGCCAGCCGACGCTCCTCCTCAAGCTCACGGTCGTCGTTAATCGCCCGCTCGTGCGGGAAGACGTTCTCCTCCATGCCGGTCAGGAACACCACGGGGAACTCAAGGCCCTTGGCGGTGTGCAAGGTCATCAGCGTCACCAGGCCACCGTGATCGCTGCCTTCAGGGATCTCATCGGCGTCGGCCACCAGCGATACCTGCTCAAGGAACGCGGCCAGGCCGGCCCCAGAATTGCGGTCGAATTCCCGCGCGACCGACACCAATTCGGTCAGGTTCTCGGCTCGGCCAGCATCTTGCAGGTCGGCCGACGCCTCAAGCTCGCCGACGTAGCCGGTCCGGTCAAGCACGGCCTCAGCCAGGTCACCGACCGGGACTCCGGCCTGTACTGCCGACCGGAACTCAGTCATCATCTCGTTGAACGCCTCGATGGCCTTCGCCGACCGGGATGGCAACGCGGGGACGTCCGCTGGTCGTGACAAAGCGGCAGCGAAATTAATTCGCTCGCGTACTGCGAACGAGGCGACGTACTCAAGCGCTCGGTCACCGATACCACGTCGCGGCACGTTGACCACCCGGCGCAGCGAGATCTCGTCCTGAGGATTGGCGATCAGCCTGAGGTAGGCGAGCAGGTCGCGGACTTCCCTGCGCTCGTAGAACCTGACGCCGCCGACCACCTTGTAAGGCAGACCGGCCCGGATGAACACCTCTTCAAATACCCGGGACTGCGCGTTCGTACGGTAGAACACGGCGACGTCGCCGGGCACAGCATCGCCCGCATCGGTGAGCCGGTCGACCTCTTCGGTAACGAAAGCGGCCTCGTCATGCTCGCTGTCAGCCACGTAGCCGACGATCAGCGGCCCGTCGCCAGCATCGGACCACAGGTTCTTGGGCATCCGGCCGGTGTTGCGCGACACGACCGCGTTGGCGGCGGCCAGGATATTTTGGGTCGACCGGTAGTTTTGCTCAAGCAAAATAGTGGTGGCGCCGGGAAGTCGCGCTCGAACTCGGTGATGTTGCGGATGGTGGCGCCGCGGAACGCGTAGATCGACTGGTCGGCGTCACCAACCACGCACAGCTCGCTAGGCGGAAGATAGTCATCACCGCCAAGGTGGCTCGCCTGCCCGCCACCGACGAGCTCCCTGATCAGCACATACTGCGCATGGTTGGTGTCCTGATACTCATCGACCAGCACGTGCCTGAATCGCCGCCGGTAATAGGTGGCCATATCGGGGAAGGCCTGGAGCAGGTTAACCGTGACCATGATCAGGTCATCGAAGTCCATCGCGCCGGCCGCGATCAGCCGCCGTTGGTACTCGGCGTAAGCCTCAGCCAGTGCCTTTTCCCGGTAGCCGGACGCTCGGGCGGCGACGGTCTCGTAGTCGAGCAGCTCGTTTTTGAGCGTCGAGACCCGGCCGGCCATGGCCTTGGCCGGGTGGTATTTGGGATCGAGGTCAAGCTCACGACAGACCAGGCCCATGAGCCGCTCAGAGTCGGCCGAGTCGTAAATCGTGAAGGACGACGGATACCCGAACCTGTGGGCCTCCCGGCGCAGGATGCGGACGCAGGCGGAGTGGAAGGTGAGCAGCCACATCCCGCGCGCCTGGGCACCGGTCAAGGCCTGAGCCCTGGCCGCCATCTCGCCAGCCGCCTTATTGGTGAAGGTGATCGCGAGGATCTCAGACGGCGCCACCTCGCGCTCAGCGACCAGGTAGGCGATCCGGTGGGTGAGCACCCGGGTCTTGCCTGAGCCCGCGCCCGCGACGATCAACAGCGGACTGCCGTGGTGTAGCACAGCCGCCCGCTGTTGCGGGTTAAGTCCGTCAAGCAGGGAGTCAGCCGCCATCATGGTCACCCTGCTAACCCTAGGCGGTACCGCCGACAGCGCGGGCACGGGTTGCTAACGCCGCCAAGGACCTGCGACCAGCGCGGATGGCCTGATCTCAGATGGAAACGGTCGAGTCGTCGCAAACGGCTCATCGCCGCTAGCCTCAACCGCCGCCGTGTCAGGTCGGCGCGACAAGAGCAGATCGCAACAATCCGGCCTGTGGACGGGCCGTAGCCCGTCCACAGCCTGGAGAGTCAGTTACGAATGATCAGTCGTTGTCGGGTACCAACGTCGGCGTTGCTCTGGTCAGCGTCTGCTTCTTGAAGAAGGCCGGGCTGACGATCCGGTTGTAGATAAAGAAGAGCACGCCGACGATGGCCGCGCCGACGGCGATCACGAACGCGCCGCCGACCTGCCAGTGGATGCCGGGCACCGTCCACATGGTGTAGTCGGTCGCGGTCTTGACGTCGTAGTCAAGCCAGAGGCTCCAGCCGCCGAGGAACCACAAGATCAGCGCCCCGACGAGCGGGAAGATGCCCTGCATGAGCAGGTTCCGCGTGCTGCTGGTCAGGTTCTTGCGGTAGTACCAGACGCAGGAGAACCCGGTCAGGCCGTAGTAGAAGGCGATGTACAGCCCGATCGCGATCACCGCGTCGCCGATGACGCCAATGCCGTTCGACGCGAAGTTGACCCCCACGTAGAACAGGATGGACACCAGGCCCATCACGATCGTCGAGATCGTCGGGGTCTGGTACCTCGGGTGGATCTTGGCGAACACCTTGGGGATGGCCCGGTAGGCCGCCATCGACAAGGTCGTGCGTGCCGTCGGCAAGATCGTGGTCTGGGTGGAAGCGGCAGCCGACGACAGCACCATCAGCAGCAGCAGGTGGTAGAACACCGAGCCGACGCCGCTGGTGCCGAAGATCGCGTTGGCCTGGACCGACAGCACGTCGCCCGCGTTGGCGACGTTGCTCAGGCCGCCACCATGAGCTCCGATCCCAGCGAAGGACTGCATCGAGAAGATCACCAGCGCGTAGACGACGAGCAAGATGAACGTCGAGAAGATGGCAGCCAGCCCAGGCGTGCGGTTCTTGTCTTTGGTTTCCTCGTTCACCGACACCGCGGTGTCCCAGCCCCAGTAGATAAAGACCATCAGGATGACCCCGCTGGCGAACGCGCTGAAGCTGGAAATGTGGAACGGGTTGAGCCAGGACAGGCTTGGCGTCAGGTGCCCGACCGGCGCCGTTCCGTTGCCGACCTTGACGAGCGCGACCACCGAGAGCACGACCAGCATGACGAGTTCGATCGATAGCAAGATCTTCTGGAAGTTGGCCGATACCTCGATGCCGACGTAGCAGATAGCGGTCATCAAGATGATCCAGATAATGCCGCCTAGCAACACCCACGCGCTGGTCGGATCGTTGCCGATGCCTTTCGCGCCGAACTCAAGGAAGACGTACTGGCTGGCGACCTGCGCCAGGCTGGCCATGACCAAGACGTCAGCGGCGACGATCGCCCAGCCGCCGAACCAGCCAGTCTTAGGCCCGAACGCCCGCGTCGCCCACGTGAAGGTGGTACCGCAATCGGGGTCGGCCTTATTCATCTCGCTGTAGCCGATCGAGGTCAGCAGCATCGGCAAGAACGCGAAGATCGCGACGATGGGCGACTGAAGGCCCACAGCGACAACGACAAAGACGAGGGTGGCGGCGATGCTATAAGCCGGAGCGACTGACGCGGTCGCGATCACCGTGGTCGAGATAAGGCCAAGCGCGCCGGACTTCAGCCCCTTGTCTAGGCCCTGCTCCCGCGACTGGATGGCCTCGTTGGCGGTAGCCATAGTGTTCTCACGCCTCCTGATTAATGACCGCGTACCGGATGCGGCCTGCTGGCGTATCTACCCAGTGGGCAGGCGGAGCCTACACCACCCGATACTGCGTGTATTGTGCCTCTTGGCGACGGTTTCAGTAGCAAAATGCAAGAAACACTACCGGTCTCGTGGGTCGCGACCTGTCTGGGTCTAGGATCGCCCGTATGCGAATACTCCTTGTCGGCGCCGGCGGGGTTGGCACCGCCTTCGCCCGTATCGCCGCCAGGCGACCGTTCGCCGACCTGACCATCGCGGACTACGACCTGGGCCGGGCGCAGCGCGCCGCCGCCGCCAGCGACCGCTTCACTGCCGTCCAACTCGACGCGCGGGACGAGCAGGCCGTGGCTGAGTTGCTCGCCGCTCATTCCGCTGACGTCCTGATGAACGCTACCGACCCGCGGTTCGTCATGCCGCTGTACCGGGCCGCCTTGCAGGCAAATGCGAATTATCTTGACATGGCCATGTCGTTGTCCCATCCAGATCAGGATGCGCCCTATAGCCGCACCGGTGTCAAGCTGGGCGATGAGCAGTTCGAACTGGCCAACGCCTGGCAAGAGGCAGGAAAGCTCGCGCTGGTCGGCATCGGGGTCGAGCCTGGCTTGTCCGATATCTTCGCCCGGCACGCTGCGGACACCATGTTCAGTGAGATCAACGAGGTCGGCGTCAGGGACGGGGCCAACCTTGAAGTGGCCGGCTACGACTTCGCGCCGACCTTCTCCATTTGGACGACCATCGAAGAGTGCCTCAATCCGCCGGTCATCTGGGAGAAGGACCGCGGCTGGTACACCACGCCGCCGTTCAGCGAGCCCGAGGTGTTCCACTTCCCGGCCGGCATCGGACCGGTCGAGTGCGTCAACGTCGAGCACGAGGAAGTGCTGCTGATCCCGCGCTGGGTCGACGCCAACCGAGTGACCTTCAAATACGGCCTCGGCGCGGAGTTCATCAGCGTGCTGCAGACGCTGCACAAGCTGGGACTTGACTCGACCACGCCGGTCAGCGCCGGCGGTCAGCAAGTCTCGCCCCGCGACGTAGTCGCCGCCTGCCTGCCTGACCCAGCTCAGCTTGGCGACAAGATGTCCGGGCTCACTTGCGCTGGCACCTGGGTTACCGGCATTGGCAACGATGGCGGGCCCCGTGAGGTGTACCTGTACCACGTTGTGGACAATGCCTGGTCGATGGCCGAGTACGGTTCGCAGGCGGTGGTCTGGCAGACCGCGGTCAACCCGGTGGTCGCACTTGAGTTGATTGACTCAGGTGCCTGGTCGGGCACCGGCGTGCTCGGCCCTGAGGCACTGCCAGCCGAGCCATTCCTTGACCTGCTCACCGAGTACGGGTCCGGATGGGACTGCGACGAGCGCACGCCAGCACAGCCGGATAGTTAAGGAGAACCGCAGTGAAGCAGCTCAGCAACTTCATCGGCGGGCAGTGGCGTCAGCCTGCCAGCGACACCAGCGCCGAGCTCATCAATCCCGCCACCGGCGATGCCTTCGCGACCGCGCCGATCTCTGGGCAGGCCGACGTCGACGCGGCCTTCACCGCAGCTTCCGACGCCTTCGAGGTCTGGCGGGACACCACGCCAGCCGAGCGCAGCCTGGCGCTGTTGCGGATCGCCGACGCCATCGAGGCCAAGGCCGATGAGCTAGTCGCGGCCGAGTCGGAGAACACCGGCAAGCCGATCGCCTTGACCAAGTCGGAGGAGATCCCGCCGATGGTCGATCAGATCAGGTTCTTCGCGGCGGCGGCGCGGATGCTCGAAGGCCGCTCAGCTGGCGAGTACCTGGCCGGATTCACCTCCATGATCAGGCGTGAGCCAGTCGGCGTCTGCGCGCAAGTGACGCCGTGGAACTACCCGATGATGATGGCAGTGTGGAAGTTCGCCCCGGCCATCGCGGCCGGCAACACCGTCGTGCTCAAGCCGTCCGACACCACCCCGGTGACGACGTTGCTGATGGCCGAGATCTGTGGCGAGCACCTGCCGCCCGGCGTCTTCAACGTCATCACCGGCGACCGTGACACCGGCCGGGCACTGGTGTCGCACCCGGTGCCACGGATGGTCTCCATTACCGGCAGCGTCCGCGCAGGCAAGGAGGTCGCCGCGCAGGCGGCAGCTGACCTCAAGCGGGTCCACCTCGAACTGGGCGGCAAGGCACCGGTGATCGTCTTTGATGACGCCGATCCCGCCAAGGCTGCTGAGGCGATTGCTATCGCGGGCTATTTCAATGCCGGTCAGGACTGTACCGCCGCGACCAGAGTGCTGGCCGGACCACAGGTGCACGACGCCTTCGTCGCCGCCCTGGTCGAGCAGGCCCAAGGCCAGACCACCGGCGGCCCTGACGTGGAAGCCGACTTCGGGCCACTGAATAACGCCAACCAGCTTGAGCGGGTATCGGGCTTCATCGCCAGGCTGCCCGACCACGCGGAGGTGCGCACCGGCGGCAAGCAGGCCGGCTCTCGTGGCTTCTTCTTCGAGCCCAGCGTGGTGGCTGGCCTGCGGCAAGACGACGAGATCATCCAAAATGAGGTATTCGGGCCGGTCATCACGGTGCAGCAGTTCACCGACGAAGACGAGGCGCTGCGGTGGGCCAACGGCACCGAGTACGGCCTGGCATCGTCGGTGTGGACTACTGACCATGGCCGCGCGATGCGGATGGCCAGGCGGCTCGACTTCGGCTGTGTCTGGATCAACACCCATATCCCGCTGGTCGCCGAGATGCCCCATGGCGGCTTCAAGCACTCAGGGTACGGCAAGGACCTGTCCATGTACGGGTTCGAGGACTACACCAGGATCAAGCACGTGATGTCGGCGCTGGACTAGTCAACTACCACGATCTGGAGCATGCGGTTCCATGCTTGACGACGCTGAAGTCGCGAACATCCTTGTCATTACCGCCCATCCCGACGACGTTGACTTCGGGGCCGCTGGTACCGTCGCCACCTGGACGAAGCGCGGCATCGACGTGGTGTACTGCATCGTCACCAACGGCGACGCCGGCGGCAGCGACCCGTCAGTGAGCCGCGCCGATATGACCGTGCTGCGGCAAGCCGAGCAGCGCGCCGCCGCCGAATGCGTCGGGGTGAGCGATGTCCGTTTCCTTGGCTATCCGGACGGGCTAGTCGAGGCGACTATCGGCCTGCGCCGGGACCTGTCCCGAGTGATCAGGCAGGTCAGGCCGACCAGGGTGCTCTCGCCCTCACCCGACCGCAACTACGCTCGGGTCGGTGCCAGCCATCCCGATCATCGTGCGGTCGGTTCGGCGGCACTCGACGCGGTTTATCCGGACGCTCGCAATCAGTTCGCGTTTCCTGAGTTGCTGGCCGATGAGGGCCTGGAACCGTGGACCGTGAGCGAAGTGTGGCTGATGGCGAGCCCGCTGGCGCACCACTTCGTCGACGTCACCGATACCTTCGAAAACAAGCTCGCCGCGCTGCGTGCGCACCAGAGTCAGACCGCGCAACTGGATCTCGAGGCATTCCTGCGCGGCTGGCTCAGCCGCTCCGCTGAGCAAGCGGGGCTGCCTGAGGGCCGACTCGCCGAAGCATTCCAGGTGCTTTCGACCGGGTAATGCGGCTCAGCCAAGCCGCATTACCTGAATAACAAGCGTCACTAATATGAACGCCCGACAAATACGAGTCATCAGCGTCCTGATTTCAGTGCTGATGGCCGCTATAGAAGGAGCCGCTTAGCATCGGGGAGACTGCCCGCTACCTGCGACTTCACCACCCTGTTGAATCTCGTTCATCAAGAAATCGATTACCTGCCTAAACCTGTTCCCTTGTCGCGAAGCTGCCCGCTGGCAAGGCTATGGCCGTTGGCCAATTAGCCAGCATCGCGCGCCCTGCTTGGCGCGCTAGTCCTCGTACGCAGGAGGGGCAGTAACCATGCGCACGTTTGTAAAGCTGATGGCTGGCGTCGCGATAGCGGCGTCGGCCACAGCGATGGCCATCGGCCCGGCCATGGCCGACCCGATCGGCAGTAGTGGCAAGCCGGTAACGCCCAAGGAAACCGACATTACCGGGGTCGGATCGGACACTATCGAGTTCCTGCTTGACCAACTCTCGGTGGACTACAACGCCTCGCACAAGACTGGCCCCAGGTTGTACAGCTGGGACGCCACCAACCCGTCGACCGGTGCGGTGAACGACCTGATCCAGTCCAAGTCCGGCTGCACCAAGGAGCCGCGTCCTGACGGATCGTCGGCGGGCATCTTGTCGGCCAACGGCGGCCCGCTCGCACTCACCTCGAACCTGAAGACCAAGGACGGCAAGGAGTTCTGCACCGACTTCGCCAGGTCTTCACGCGGACGGAACCCGGCGACCGACCCGGCCAAGGGCAAGGGCGGCGTCGTCTTCGTGACCTTGGGCAAGGACGCCGTCACTTACGCCACCAACGCGGGTAGCTACGCTCCGGCCAACCTGACTACCGCGCAGCTGCACGCCATTTACACCTGCTCAGTCACCACCTGGGGCCAGGTCGGCGGTACCAAGGGCAAGCCGATCGACGCCCAGCTGCCGCAGACCAGCTCAGGCACCCGCTCGTTCTTCCTCGGCGAGATCGGTGTCTCATCCCCCGGTACCTGCGTGAACTCCAGTCCTGGCGAGCCGCCAACGACGGAGAACCCGACTGGCAACTTCCCCGAAGAAAACGAGGGCGTTAACCAGTACCTGCAGGGCAAGAACGTCATCTACCCGTACTCCATCGGCAAGTACCTTGCCCAGGCCTTCCATTCAGCCAAGTGTCTGAACAGCGCCTGCACCGCCAACGGCAAGGGCGTGGTCTGCTCACCGAAGAAGGGCCAGAACCGGTTTGGCTGCGACGTCCACGGCACCATGGTGCTGCGCGACATCAACAAGACCAAGCCAACTGTCGGCACCGGCGCCAACCAGACCATCAACCCGAACTTCAGCCACGACTTCATCCGTCTGGTCTACGTCGTCGTGCGGTGGGCGGCCACCAAGGACAACATCCCGGCTTACCTTGAGCCGATCTTCGCCTCGTCGCACGCCAAGACCAAGGGCTGGGTCTGCAGCAGCAAGACCGCGACGCAGGACATGATCAGCTACGGCTTCCTGCCCACTCCGTTCTGCGGTACCGCCTCTTAGTTTCGTCGGCAACGAAGCGGTGGGCCGGTACCTGATACGTCAGGTACCGGCTCATCGCACCAATTAAACACAAATAAGTAATTACCCGGATATGGCACGTTACTGATTCCGGTTCGAATTGCAAGGAGCGTATGTCTGATGGGTATGAGGATCAGCCGCTGGGCGTCGCTGGCAGCCCTGGGAGCGGGCCTGGCCACCGCCGCCGCGTTCTCGCTGACCACGGCGGGCACCGCACTGGCCGATGCTACCGACGGCACTGGCACCGCCGTCATCACGTTCAACGCCAGGACCATCACCCAGCTGGCGAAGTGGGGCATCGTGATCGTCCCAGAGAGCCCAGCATGGAGTTCTGACAACTCCGGCATGGACGGCTACAACACCACCGTCACCGGCGGCGACGGCAGCGACACCAACTTCAGCGGCATGGTCGACCTCGGTGGCGCGCTGACCGTCATCGACGGCGTCACGGGCAAGAGCGTCCAGCTCACCGACCTTGAGCTGAACTACTTCAACGGCACCATCACCGCCGTGCCGGCCGGCACCACCAAGGCGATCGCGATCATTGACGTCGGCGGCAACACCTCGGTCAACAACGTCACTGGCACCGAGAGCTTCAGCGCTTCGGTTCTCACCATCGACTCGCACGGCGCCACCTTCCTCAACAAGGCGCTCGGCTCGCACTACGTCGGCGCCCGCAGCCACAAGACCTTCAATGCCTTCAACGCCGGCGCCACCATCTGCGGCAAGGACGCGTTCAGCATCAGCTACACGGTCACCATCACCTGACGCCAAGCGCCAAGCCCCATCGGCGGCACGAAGCGCGCCAGCGCCACTGTGCCGTCGGTGGGGCTTTTGCTTTGCCGCGTTGCGCCGAAATCGCGGTAGGCCCGTCAACATACTGACGACGGCTTGCGGGCAGCTAAAGCCTGATTCCCTATATCTCTTGTATCTTGGCAGGAAATATAGGACACTCGGTCGGATGAATCTGGCCAACATGGCCTAAGGGTCAGTGGCCGAGTGGCAGGAAGATCCGCAAGGAGAACGTATGCGCAACCTCACGAAGCTGGCCACGGCCGCGACCGTGGCCCTGACCATTGCGGCGGGGCTGGCTACGGCCGCCGGCCCAGCCGTGGCCGACCCGGTGAACGGGCAAGGTAAGGCAGTCGTCCCCAAGGAAGTAGACATCGTTGGGGTTGGCGCTGACACCGATGAGTTCCTGTTCGATCAGCTCTCGGTTGACTTCAACGCTGCGCACAAGAAGGGATCCAGGCTGTACAGCTGGGACGCTACGAACCCGGTCACCAACGCCGCGAACGATCCGATCAAGGCCAAGTTCGGCTGCACGGTAGAGCCGCGGCCGGACGGCGCGTCGGCGGGAATCTCGCCATCCAAGGGCGGGCCGCTGGCCATCACCGCGAACTTGAAGACCAAGGACGGCAAGGCGTTCTGCACCGACTACGTAAGGTCGGCGCGCGGTCGCAACCCCTCAACCGACCCATCCAAATCCAAGGGCGGCATCGTCTTCGTGACCCTGGCCAAGGACGCCATCACCTACGCCACCAACGGCGGCTCGAATGGCACCAACGCCCCGGCGAACCTGACCACCGCGCAACTCGCGGCCATCTACACCTGCACTGACACGACCTGGAGCCAGGTCGTCAATGGCGGTTCGAGCGCTACCATCCAGCCGTTCCTGCCGGTGAGCGGATCGGGCCTGCGCACTTCCTTCCTCGCCGCGATCGGCGTGGGCACTCCTGGTGGCTGCGTAAACAGCACCGTCCAGCAGAATGAGGGCACCGACCCGCAGCTGCTGAACAACGCGAACGAGCTGGTGCCGTACTCGGTCGCCAAGTTCCTCACCCAGCTGTACCGGTCCAACCCGTGCGTGGGCAAAAAGAAGGCGGGCGCGGTCAAGTTCGGCTGCGACGAGCACGGCACCCTGAAGATCAACAAGATCAACGGCACCAGCCCGACGGTCGGCAAGGGCGCGGCGCAGACCATCAACCAGAAGTTCAGCGCGGACTTCATCAACCCGATCTATGACGTGGTGCGCTGGGCGAACACCAGGGACAACATCCCGGCCTACCTCGAGCCGCTCTTCGGCTCGTCGCACGCCAAGGTCAAGGGCTGGTTGTGCACGAGCCCAACCGCGACTAAGGACCTCGTCGCCTACGGGTTCCTACCGACTCCGTTCTGCGGCACCGGCTCCTAGCGGTACCTGACACCGCGAAAGCACGAACTGGGCGGCGGCACCTTGGGCACGCCGAGGTGCCGCCGCCCAGCGCTTTTCCCTCATATTTCACTAACTGACAATTGCAAGGAGTGCATGTCTGATGGGTATTAGGATCGGCCGCTGGGCGCCGCTGACCGTCTTGGGCGCGGGCCTGGCCACCGCTGTCGCATTCTCGCTGACCACGGCGAGCACCGCGCTCGCCGACGCTACCGATGGCACCGGCACCGCCGTCATCACCATCAACACCAGGACCATCACCGCGCTCGCCAAGTGGGGCATCGTCATCGTCCCTGAGACCCCAGCGTGGAGCTCCGATAATGCGGGCATGGACGGCTACAACACCACCGTCACCGGCGGCGACGGCAGCGACACCAACTTCAGCGGCATCGTCGACCTCGGTGGGGCGCTCACTGTCATTGACGGCCTCACTGGCAAGAGCGTGCAGCTCACCGACCTTGAGCTGAACTACTTCGCCGGGACCATCACCGCCGTGCCGGCCGGCACCACCAAGGCCATCGCCATCGCGGACCTCGGCGGCAACACCTCGGTCAACAACAGCACCGGCACCGAGAGCTTCAGCGCTTCGGTTCTCACCATCGACTCGCACGGCGCCACTTATCTGAACAAGGCGCTCGGCTCGCACTATGTCGGCGCGCGTAGCCACAAGACCTTCAACGCCTTCAACGCTGGGGCCACGCTGGCCGGCCAGAACGCCTTCAGCGCCAGCTACTCCGTCACCATCACCTGACCAAGCAGCATCGCCAACACCTCAGGGGCGTCGTCGGCCGGTCGGGCCGGCGACGCCCCTGAACCACTTCTTGGCTTGCACCTATTGCCTACTATTCCTATCTATCGTGTATGCTTAGCTACCATCTGGGCCTTGGGGCGGTCACGGCTACCCACGGGTCTAGTCAGCACAACGCGCCATGCAGTTCTGCCGCAGCCAGCAACGATGTCGCGCCTCCCTATGTTTACCGTTAGTTAACAGAATCGGGGGCTGATCGTCAGACATGTCGGCCATCATGCAACGGCGCGGAATTGTGCGGACTACGCGCTTCAGATTGGGATTGCGCGCGGGAGGCAGGTTCGGATGGCTGTCGATCTGACGCCTGACTTCGCCGCGTCCCTTTCCGAAAGCCCTGAAGACGACATCCCTCGTGCCATCGTCTCCTCGGTTTCTGGTGGCGATCGTGTTTTCCGTGGCCTGCTCAGATTCGCCGGGATGACGGTCCTGGCGATCACTGCCATGATCTTGATCTTCCTTGTGCTCCGGTCGCTTGGCGCCTTTCAGCGGGCCGGTCTGGGCTTCTTTACCACCCAGAGTTTCTATCCAGAGACCAGCAACCAGTTCGGCATCCTCGCACTGCTGCCTGACTCAGCCTTGATCGCCGTCATCGCCTTGGTGATCGCCTTGCCGGTGGGCGTCGCCATCGCGCTCTACATCTCCGAATACGCGCCGACTTCACTGCGCGGGCCAATGATCGCGCTCATTGACCTAATGGCGGCCATCCCGAGCATCATTTTCGCACTCTGGGGCCTGTTCTTCCTGATGCCGCGGATGCTAGGCACAGACGAATGGCTTTCCCACTATCTAGGCTTTATCCCTTTTTTCCACTTTACTCTCGCCAATACTATTGCCAACTATGTCGGCTCAATGTTCACCGCTGGCGTCGTGGTCTCGCTCATGGTGATTCCGATCATCACCTCGCTGTCCAGGCAGGTCTTCTCGCAAGCACCGCAAGGCGAGAGAGAAGCGGCCTACGCCCTCGGGTCGACCAAGTGGGGCATGGTAAGGACGGTCGTGCTGCCGTTCGGCCGAGCGGGCGTGATCGGGGCCAGCATGCTCGGCCTCGGCCGCGCACTCGGTGAGACGATCGCAGTCACCTTCATCCTGACGCCGCCGACCTTCACCTTCACCATGCACATACTCAATGGCGGCGGTAACTCCATCACTGCCGAGATCGCCAACTTCTACCGGCAGTACGACGCCAAGGGCGTCGCGGCGCTGCTGGCCTGCGGACTCGTGCTCTTCGTTGCCACGCTCATCGTCAACAGCCTGGCCTCTGTCGTGATCAGCAGGTCTCGATCCGGCGTATTGACCGCGGACTGACGGCAGCGGACTGGGCAACATCTCATGACAGGACAAACAGCAGTGCAGGCACCGCTGGTCAGTGATGCTGGCGAGCAGCGGGTCAAAACTGGCACCGGCTCAAGCGAGGGCCGGGCAACGTTCATCGGCTCGGCAGGCGCGGCTCTTGGCCTGGTGTGGATCATCTATGAGCGCATCTTGCCGTTCAGCGGCGTGCTCGGTTTCTGGCTGTGCTGGTATGCGGTCTTCCTGCTGCTCTATTTCGTCATGGCCAGGATGCAATGGGACAAGCTAGAGGCGAGGAACCGGCTGGCGACAGTCGCTTTGGCCACCGGCGGCGTGCTCGCCTTCGTGATCGTGGTCGATCAGGTCGGCTACACCTTGGCCAGGGGCGCTCACTCGGTGTTCCACGCGAACTTCTGGACGCAGTCCATGGCATTCGCTGGCCCGGACACCCCGATGACGATCGGCGGTGTGTTGCACGCCATCGTTGGCTCCATTGAGCAGCTCGGGCTGGCGAGTGTGTTCGCGGTACCGCTCGGGATTAGCGCCGCGCTCTACCTGACCGAAGTGGGCGGCTCGATGGCACGCGTGGTACGGACCATCGTGGAGGCCATGACGGCGCTGCCTGACCTCGTGGCCGGACTCTTCATCTACGTCACGCTGATCTTGAGCCTCGGCTACCAGGCCTGCGGACTTGCCGCAGCGCTGGCGATCGGGGTCACCATGATGCCAATCGTGGCCCGCGCGTCCGAGGTCGTGCTGCGGGTCGTACCCGGCACCCTGCGGGAAGCGGCTTACGCGATGGGCGCCACTCAGTGGCGCACCGTCCGTGGTGTCATCTTGCCCACCGCCCGGTCGGGTCTCGCCACGGCAGTCGTGCTGGCGATGGCGCGCGGCATCGGCGAGACCGCACCGGTCTTGCTCGTCGCCGGTTACACGAAGGAATTCAACCTCAATCCCTTTAGCGGGCCGCAGGTCAGCCTGCCGTTGTTCATCTACGACTCGGTGCACGTGCTAGCCACGCCGGCCTACGTCGAGCGCGGTTTCGGTGCCGGTTTCGTGCTGGTCATCGTCGTGCTCACGCTCTTTACCATCGCGCGCCGGATCGGCGGCAGCACACCAGGAGAACTCACCAAGCGGCAGCGCCGCAAACTGGCCAGGAAGGCGGCTGCGACGTGACGATCACTCGTTCCCCGCGAGCGTGGGCGGCGCTGCTCGGGATCACGGCGTCCACCGTCGGCTTCATGCTGCTCCCGGCCGCGGCGAGCGCGGCCGGGACGACCAGTACCCCGAGCGCCAGCAACAGCCAGGGCGCCAGTGGTTCGCCAAGCCCGAGCCCGTCCAAGACTTCGACGCCGACTCCGACGCCAACTCCGACGCCGACGAAGAGCCACACCCCGCCGCCCAAGAAGCATCACAAGCTGCCAGGTACCACCGTCACCGGGCCGAAGATGTGGAACCCGAAGAAGAACAGGAAGTTCTCCTTCCGCAGTACCGTCACGGTCAGCCAGACCAAGAACCTGACGAACGAGATGATCCAGATCAACTGGACCGGGTTCACGCCAAGCAGCAACACGCCCTACGACCCTGGCGCGACGAACTATCCGGTCATGATCGTCGAGTGCAACAGCGCGCACCCCACGAAGCGCAGCGAGTGCTATGGCGCTAACAATGGCGGCACGGCTGGTGCCTTCGGCCCGGACGGACCGCTAAATAGCACCTACGCCACCACCTCACCGAACGGCACCGGTGAGGCCGACATCCAGATCCTGATCTCCGCGCAGAACGCGCTGCTCGGCTGCGGCCGCGACCACCCATGCTCGGTAGTCATCGTGCCCGCCCAGGGCGGCAACGACTTCACCTCGCCACCGGACTGCAATGACCACAGCCAGGATGAAGGCGGCTTCGCCCTCGGCGAGTTCTCCTTCGGTCAGTACTACCAGTGCTCCTGGGCCGATCGGATCGTGGTGCCGCTGACCTTCATCAAAGCCGCGACTAACTGCCCGATCAAGAGTGCCGCCTTCACCGCGCTCGGCTCGCCGATGCTAGCTAGGGCCATCGAGAATTGGACCGCCTACCTGTGCGCGGGCACCAATCCCATGTCGATCGTCTACAACCCGTCGATTACTGAGCCAGAGGCGATCCAGGACGTGCCGCTCGGCCTAGGCGATGTCGCACTCACCACCCGACCAGGTCCGACGAAGATCGGGACCCGAAGTTATACCTACGCGCCCTTGTCTATTTCCGCCGTATCGGTCGCCTACTGGATCGACAATCCCAAGACCGGTCAGCCCTACACCGATCTGAAGCTCGACCCGAGATTGGTCGCCAAGTTGCTGACGTTGTCTTACAACTTTGACAACGAAGGCTGCGGGCAAGGCAAACCGCCGCGCGGCATCGGCTGCGACAACGCGGTCGACGGCAACCCGATCTCGCTCTTCACCGATCCTGAATTCAAGCGGCTCAACCCGCATCTCCAATCCCCAACCGGCTACGACGCCAATTCCAAGTGCCCACGGTTGTATCTGGTCACAGCGACATGACCTGGGAAGTCACCCGCTGGATCGCCTCGAACCCGGCGGCCGACAGCTTCATCAAGGGCTCTTTTGACCCTTGGGGCATGCACGTCAACACCGACTACCTCGGGCTCAAGTACCCGCTTGACTCCTTCATCGGTCAAGACAACTATCCGGTCATCTCCCATCAGTACAGCCCGGACTTCCCGCTCAGCGCCGTCGCCGAGTTGCAAGCCGAGAACTGGAACAACGGCACCGACTGGGAGATCGACCTCACCGGCAACTATCCGCGCGACCCGATCGAGATTCCTGGGCAGCGTGCCCTGTTCGCGATCGTCGATCAAGGCGACGCGGCCGCGTTCCGCTTCCCGACGGCCAGCCTGCTCAACGAGAAGGGCAGATACGTCGCGCCGACCGCGAAGGCGATGCTGGCAGCGGCGGACGCGATGGTGCCGATCGGCAGCAACAAGATCACCAAGCAGGTGAGCTTCAAGAAGGAGCCGGCCGACTCCTACCCGCTCACCATGGTGGTCTATGCGATGGTGCCGACCAGCGGCACCTCAGCCAAGAAGGCGGCGGCGATCGCCCGCTTCCTTGACTACGCAGCGGGCCCAGGGCAAAAGCCCGGCCTCCAGGTCGGTGACCTGCCACCTGGCTATGTGCCGTTGCCGGCGAGCCTGCGCGACGAGACGCTGGCGGCCGCGTCGAAGGTGCTAGCCCAGCGTGGCAACGACCCGTCAGCAAACCCGAGCCCAAGCTCAGGGACCTCGGGCACGAGCGAATCGTCAAGCCCGGCGCCAACCAGCCCGGCCCCGAGCCCCAGTGCTTCGCCGACCCCAACGCCCGGGCAAGGCATCGTGACCATCGCGCTCAAGAGCGTGCAGACCGCGAGCCCGATGCGGTACGCGCTTCCCGTTCTGCTGATCGTCGGCGGCCTTGCCACCCTCGGCGGCGCTTCGTCCCTTCTCGTCGGCAGTGCCGGGTCAGCCATCGCGACCCGGCTCCGCCGAGTCCGCCGCCTGCGGCTGCCGTGGCAAAGGAGTGAGCAATGAACTGGCGTCCGCTTGCCGTATCGCTGAGGATCGGCGCGGCCACGTTGCTTGGCACGGCCACCGTGCTGGCCGCAGGGCCGATCGCCAGCGCCACCACTTACGTGGAGATCAATGGGTCTGGCTCATCCTGGGCCTCGATCGCCCTTGACCAGTGGGTTCAAGACCTGCGCCCGAGCGGCATCGTCATCAACTACAACCCGGACGGATCAGCGGCTGGCCGCGGCGACTACATGGCCAACCAGGACGACTTCGCCGGGTCAGATCCACCCTTCCGTAACGGTCACGACGAACTCGGCGGCACCGGCGCCGAGCATCCGAGTCAGGGTTATTCCTACATACCTGACACGGCGGGCGGCACGGCCTTCATGTATCACATCGAGGAAGACGGCCACCTGGTCACTAACCTGCGGCTCTCCGGCCTGACGCTGATGGAGATCTTCACCGGCCAGATCACCAACTGGGATGACCCCAGGATCACCAAGGACTACGGCGCGCAACTGCCCAACCTGCCGATCACCCCGGTCATCAGATCAGACGGCTCCGGTGTTTCCTACTTCTTCACGCGGTGGATGGCACATGAGTTCCCTTCGCAATGGAATGCCTTCTGTCAGAAGGTTCGTCCTGGGATCAAGCTGCCGTGCCCGCAGACCGAGTTCTATCCGCTCTTCGGCAATGCCAAGGCCGAGAACGGCTCGGACAATGTCGCCACTTACATCACCGCTAGCTACGGCGACGGCGCTATCGGCTACGACGAGTACGCTTACGCGCTCAACTCGCACTATCCGGTGGTCCAGCTGCTTAACCCGGCTGGGTATTACGTACTGCCCACAGCCTCCAATGTCGCCGTCGCGCTGACTGAGGCCCAGATCAACGAGGACGCCTCCAGCCCAGACTTCCTGCAGCAGGACCTCGACAGTGTGTACACGTTCAACGATCCGCGCTCCTATCCGCTGTCCAGCTACAGCTACCTGATCGTGCCAAGGCAAGGCACCAAACTGCCGACCAACTTCAACCCAGCTAAAGGCAAGACGCTAAGCACCTTCATCAACTACCTGCTCTGCGCTGGCCAAAGTCAGATCGCCGCCCTTGGCTACTCGCCGTTGCCGCTGAACCTGGTGAAGGGCGGACTGCTGCAGAACGCACACATCCCCGGCCACGTGCCTGTGCCCAACCAGACAACGCTGGCTGGCTGCGACAACCCGACGTTTACCAACGGTGTCTTGACGTTGCTGAAGGACGCGCCGCAGCCGTCGCCATGCTCCAAGGTGGGCGAGCCATTGAATTGCACCGTCGTCAATGGCAAGGCGGTCGCTGGCGGTAGCGGCGGCTCAAGCCCGAATCCTTCGAGCAGCGCATCGCCGGGTGCCTCCCAGCCAGAGCCCACCGGCAGCCAGGGCACTACCGGGGCCACCGGCCCAGGGACAACAGGCACAACGGGGACTACCGGCACCGGGCCGGTGCAGGTGGCCGGCCAAGTGGTCAACGTGTCGGCGGCCGCACCTGACCGGCTGCTGCTGAGCGTGCTGACGGCTCTGGCCATCTTGACCGCCGTCGTCCTGCCGCCCGTGCTCGGCGGCTGGCTGCGGCGCCGACGGCGCCAGGCTCAGGGATGACCACGTGATCGAAGCTAGCCCGGCCACCGCCAGCCTGGCGTCAACCCAGCCGCCCAAAGCGAGCCAACCGCCCAAGGCCAGCCAGCCGCCCGAGGCGAATGGGCCGCTCAAGGCCAGCGAGCCGGCTCGGGTAGCGCGACCGCAACTGCAGAGCGTCGGCCTCGGGCTGATCCTGCTCGGCATCTTCCTGCTCGGGCTCCTTGGCTACTTGTACGGCGTCTCCGGCTTTCAAGAGGACCACGCTCAGACGACGCTGTACAGCACCTTGCGGGCCGAACTTGGCGAGTACAACGGCGAAGCTCCGCCGCTGGACGCCACCGCCCCAGGTGCCCCGGTGGCCATCATCAACATCCCGGCCATCGGCATCAGTCACATGGTCGTGGTGGAAGGCACCTCACCAGAGAACCTCATGCTCGGACCTGGTCACCTGCGATCCTCGCCGCTGCCTGGCGAGTACGGTGTGTCGGAGATCTTCGGCCGGCGGGCTACCTTTGGCGCGCCGTTCGGCAAGTTGACCCAGCTCAAGAAGGGTGACCTGGTCACCGTCGACACCGGCCAGGGGATCGCTCGCTACCTGGTCGAAGCCGAAGGCTCGAGCAGCCGGCTAGTCGAGGACCCGGCACCGAACCGGCTGCTGCTCGTCACCGCCTGCTCGGCCGTCGTCCCCACCTCGTACTGCTACTACGACGCTGACCTGGTATCGGCACCGCAGCAGAATCCCGGCGACCGGCCTGCCGTCAGCGCGGCCGAGCTGCCGCTAGCAGGCGATGACGGCGCACTGATCATGTGCCTGCTCTGGGGCTTGGCCCTGGTGATCGTCTCAGCCGCCGGCACGCTGGCGGCCGTTCGCTGGTCGCCTAGGCTGGCCTACCTCACTGCGGCGCCACTCATACTTGCCGTCCTGTGGAACCTGTACCAGAATCTGTCGGCCTTGCTGCCTAACCTGTACTAACCGGCCAAGGAGCCAACTCCCGATGACACTCAACCCACCGGAACTCGATCCGCAGGACCCGCCGACGGAACCTTACGCGGCCCGCCACACGGCCGTCATGGATGCGGTCGATGGTGCGGTCGACGCCGCGGTCGGGATCAACGGTGTACCTGAGCGGCTCTCTGGTCTGAGCGCCCGCGGCATCTCGGCTTGGTTCGGTGGCCACAAGGTGCTTGAGCGGGTCTCGCTTGAGATGGAGCCAGGCACGGTGACCGCGCTCATCGGCCCATCTGGCTGCGGCAAGTCGACCTTCCTTCGGATCTTGAACCGGATGCACGAACTGGTCAAGGGCGCCTCGCTGGCCGGGCAGGTGCTACTTGACGACGTCGACATCTACGACGCTGGCCAGCGCACTACTGACGTCAGGCGCAAGATCGGGATGGTCTTCCAAAAGCCCAACCCGTTCCCCGCGATGTCGATCTACGAGAACGTGTCCAGCGGCCTCAAGCTGTCTGGCATCAAGGTGGCTGACAAAGACGACCTCGTCGAGAGCAGCCTGCGCCGGGCCGGCCTGTGGAACGAAGTGCACCGCCGGCTGCGCACCCCGGGCGGCGCGCTGTCCGGCGGTCAGCAGCAACGCCTGTGCATCGCTCGTGCGCTCGCTGTGCGCCCGAATGTGCTGCTGATGGACGAGCCTTGCTCGGCGCTCGACCCGACATCGACCAGGCGGATCGAGGACAGTATCGCCGAGCTCAGGGATCAGATCACGATCGTGATCGTCACGCACAATATGCAGCAGGCCGCTCGGGTGTCACAGAAGTGCGCGTTCTTCCTGGCGACTGACCAGACCCCCGGGCACATCGTGGAAGCCGGGGCGACCGAGCAGATGTTCAACAACCCCGTCGATCCGCGCACCTCAGACTACGTCAACGGTCGCTTCGGATAGGACTGGTGCGGCACGCCCATGCGGGCCTAAGTTGGCATCAGGCGCATCAGCCGTCCTGTTGAGGGAGCCAGCGAATGACCCAGATCAAGGTGAGCGTCGACGGCGTGAGCTACGTCGACCAGGTAGAGCCCAGGCTGCTACTCGTGCACTATCTCAGAGATGTCCTAGGGAAGACCGGTACACCCATCGGATGCGATACGTCCAACTGCGGTGCATGCACGGTGCTGATGGACGACGTTTCGGTCGAAGAGTTGCTCGGTGCTGGCCGTACAGGCTGATGGCGCGTCGATCACCACGATCGAAGGTCTAGCGAACGGCGACCTGCACCCGCTGCAGAAAGCGTTCAGGGAAGAGCACGCGCTGCAGTGCGGCTACTGCACGCCCGGCATGATCCTCGCCGCGCGCTGACCTGCTGCGGGACAACCCGCATCCGTCCGAGCGAAGAGATCCGGGACGGACTTGAGGGCAATTTGTGCCGCTGCACTGGCTATCAGAACATCGTCCATGCCGTCAGGCGCGCGTCGTCGGCAGGAGCCAGGCCATGACCGTGACCCAAGAGCCGCCGACGGCCGAACTCGGGCGCGGCCCGCCGCCGCAAGGAGGACGCGCAGGCTGATCACCGGCCAGACCAACTGGACCGACAACATCACCCTGCCTGGCATGCTGCATATGGCCTTCGTCCGCAGCCCGCATGCGCACGCCAAGATCACTTCGGTGGACGTGTCGGCCGCGCTTGAGGTACCCGGCGTGGTCGCCGCCTACACCGGCGCCGACTTCGCCGACGAGCAGGGCAGCCTGCCCTGCGCCTGGCCAGTCACGCCAGACATCGTCATCCCGGCGCACCCACCGCTAGCTGTCGACGAAGTCCGCTATGTCGGCGAAGCCGTAGCCGCGTCATCGCCAGGGACCGGTACACCGCCGCTGACGCGCTGGCCAGCGTCGATGTGACTTACGAGCCGCTGACGCCGGTGCTCGACATGGAGGCCGCGCTGACCGACGACTCCCCCAAGGTGCATGAAGCGGGCAATAAGAGCTTTCGAGTGGGTCTTCGCCAACGGCGACCTCGACGCCGCCTTCACGCGGCGCGCCGATCGTCATCGAGCGCGACTACCGGCAGCAACGGCTGATCCCGATGCGCGATGGAGCCGCGTTCGGTGGTCTGCCAGCCGGTCGGCGACGAGGTCACCCTCTGGACTCGCGACGCAGGTCCCGCACGTGCTGCGGTTCGCTGCTCGCCGCCGTGCTTCGGCATCCCTGAGCAGAACCTGCGGGTGGTCGCCCCCGACGTCGGCGGCGGCTTCGGCTCCAAGCTCCAGGTCACCGCCGAGGAAGTGCTCGCCGTGCTGATCGCGCGCAAGCTCGGCAAGCCGGTGAAGTGGACCGAGTCCCGCAGCGAAGGCAACATGGCCGGTGCACCACGGCCGCGACCAGTTGCAGCGAATCAAGATCGCCGCCGACGCCGACGGCCGGATCCGCGGGCTGTCGGTCGACCTGCTCGCCGACATGGGCGCCTACCTGATGCTGGTTACGCCCGGCATTCCTTTGCTCGGCGCGTTCATGTTCCCTGCCATCTACAAGATGGACGCATACTCGTTCCGCTGCACGGGCGTATTCACCACCAAGATGCCGACCGACGCCTACCGAGGCGCGGGCCGACCTGAGGCCACGTTCGCGATCGAGCGGATCATGGACGAACTCGCCGTCGAGCTCGGCATCGATCCGCTGGAGCTGCGCGAAGCGTAACTGGATCAAGCACGAGGAGTTCCCCTACACCACGGTCTGCGGCCTCACTTACGACTCAGCGGCAACTACGAGGCGGCCACCGCCAGAGCCAGTCGAGCTGTTCGACTACGACGGCCTGCGGGCAGAAGCAGGCGGAACGGGCGCCAGCGGAGATCCCGGTGCAGCTAGGTCTCGGCGTCTCCACGTTCACCGAGATGTGCGGCCTGCGCTCCGTCCCGGGTGCTCGGCTCGCTGTCCTACGGCGCCGGCGGCTGGGAGCCGCGTCGATCAGGATGCTGCCCACCGGCAAGGTCGAGGTGGTCACCGGTTCGAGCGCGCATGGGCAGGGGCACGAGACCGCCTGGAGTCAGATCGTGGCTGACCAGCTCGGCGTGCCGTTCGAGGACATCCGGGTGCTGCACGGCGACACCCAGGTATCGCCGAAGGGCATGGACACCTACGGCTCGCGCTCGCTCGCGGTCGGCGGCATGGCTATTGTCGGCGCCTGCGACAAGGTGATCGCCAAGGCGAAGGTGATCGCGGTCGGCGATGCTTGAGGCACCGCCTGAGACCTCGAGTTCGACGGCGGGCAAGTGTCAGCGTCGGCGGCCCGGCAAGGAGGTCAGCATCGCAGAGATCGCGCTGGCCACGTTCGCGGCGCACAACCTGCCCGACGGCGTGGAGCCTTCGCTTGACTCTGACGCGGTCTACGACCCTGACAACTTCTCCTACCCGCACGGCACCCACCTGTGCGCGGTCGAGGTGGACACGGAGACCGGCATGGTCAAGATCCGGTCCTACGTCGCGGTCGACGACATCGGCAACGTAGTCAACCCGCTGATCGTGGAGGGCCAGGTGCACGGCGGCATCGCCCAGGGCATCGGCCAGGCGCTGTACGAGGAGGCCGTCTACGACGACGCTGGCAACCTGCTCACCACGACGCTGGCCGACTACCTGGTGCCCTCGGCCGCCGACCTGCCGTCCTACGTCACCGACCGGACGGTCAGCCCGGCCGCGAACCGGCTCGGGGTCAAGGGCGTCGGCGAAGCCGGCACCATCGCCTCGACGCCCGCCGTGGTCAATGCCGTCGTCGACGCGCTCCGGCCGTTCGGAATCAGGGATGTGACCATGCCGTGCTCGCCCGAGCGGGTGTGGCGGGCACTTGAGACGGCGCGCAACGCCAACGGAGGTGCGGCATGATCCCGGCCAAGTTCGACTACGTCCTGGCTCACTCGGTCGGCGAAGCTGTGCAGGCGCTGGCCGATGGCGGCGAGGAAGCGAAGGTTATCGCGGGCGGCCAGAGCCTGCTGCCGCTGCTGCGGCTCCGGCTGTCCTACCCAGACGTGCTCGTCGACGTCGGTGGGATCGATGAGCTTCGCGGCGTCAGCGATGAGGGCTCTTCGCTGCTCATCGGCGCGCGAACGACGCACTACGAACTCATCGGTGACCCGCTGATCGCCGCCCACTGCGGCCTGCTCGCGGAGGCCGCAAGCACCGTCGCTGACCCGGCGGTGCGCCATCGGGGCACCATCGGCGGGTCGCTGGCGCACGGCGACCCCGCTGGCGACTTGCCTGCTGTGGTGCTGGCAATGGACGCGACGATGCTGGTGAGCGGCCAGAATGGGGAGCGGGAAATCCCGGCTAGCGAGTTCTTTGTCGACTATCTGACAACGGCGCTCCAGCCCGGCGAGATACTGACCGGGGTACGGGTGCACAAGCTCAGCTCGGACTGGGGATATCGTTACGAGAAGTTCCACCGAACCGCGCAGGCCTGGGCGATCGTCGGGGTGGCCGCTCTGGCCAGGCGATCAAACGGGCAGGTAGCCGAGGTCAGGATCGGGCTCACGAATATGAGCTCAGTACCGATCAGAGCGTCCGCCGCCGAGGCGGCTGCGGCTGGAGTGCCAGCCGATCGAGCCGCGCTCACGGCGGCGGCAGCCAGCGCGGCCGATGGAACGGAACCACCGGCAGACCTGCACGGTGCGCCCGATTATCGGCGCCACCTCGCGCGGGTATTGACCGGCCGAGCATTGGCAGCGGCAGCGGGAGCTTAACGAGATGGAACTAGAGCACTCATTCACTGTCCCGGTTCCAAAGAAGCGGGCCTGGGATGTGCTGCTCGACGTCGAAAGGGTGGTGCCCTGCATGCCGGGCACCACCCTTGACTCGGTCGACGGCGACGTCATTCAAGGCAAGATCAAGGTCAAGGTCGGGCCGATCAGCATGACCTACACCGGTCGGGCCGAGATCGTGGAGAAGGACGAGCCGCTCGGCGTAGTCAGGCTGGAAGCCGCTGGCAAGGAAACTAGGGGCGCGGGCACGGCGTCGGCCACGGTGCGCTCAGTACTCGAAGATCGCGGTCATGAGACCCATGTGACCGTGCTGACCACAATGAACGTGACCGGCAAGCCGGCCCAGTTCGGTCGCGGCGTGATGAACGAAGTCGGCGGCAAGCTCATCGGCATCTTCGCCGAGAACCTCGCGGACATGCTCGGCGAGTCCGAGGCGGAGGCGCCGGCCGAGATAGCGGCCGCTGCCGAGGTGGCGACCGCTGGCCCGGATGGCGGCGCGGACGCCACCTCGAGCCCGGCGGACGACGCGAGCGTCGATGAACTGCACCTGAACACCAGAGCCGTAGCGGCGCTGCAGCGCGCCAACATCACCACGATCGGACAGCTCGCCAGCAAGTCCCACGACGAGCTACTCGCCATCGACGGGATCGGCCCGGCCTCAGCCGACGAGATCAAGGCCAAGCTGGCCGAGCGCACCCTCGCGACCGCCACCAGCGCGGCCAATGCCGGCCTGGCCAGCGGCACCACGTCAGGAACGTCAGGAAGCGCCACCAAGGCCGCCGCCAACGGCGCGAGCCCCAGCGCCGCAAGCCCCAGCGCCGCAAGCCCCAGCGCCGCAAGCGCGAGCGGCTCGGGTCCAAGCGCGACCAAGACCGGGTCAGGTCAGATGCCCCGCCGCAGCTCACGCCAGCGGGACGAGTCACTTAACCTACTGCGCGTCGCCGGTGGCCCGGTGCTGAAACGATCCGTCCCTGTCCTGGCCGGCCTGACCGCCGTGATCATCATTAGCTGGCGCCGCAAGCTGCACCGCCGCAACAAGTAGCTCCCAGACAAGTAGCTCCCAGACCCGACGCTCCCCGGGGCCTGCGCACACCCTGAGCGGACAAACCGAGCACCCCACCGAGCGGAGAAGGCAGCGTGATGAGCGAGAGCTTCACCACTGGGTTGTGGCACGACATCGCCGACATCTATTCGGCGATTGTGGCCCACCCGTTTATCACCGGGCTCGCCGATGGCAGCCTGCCGGGCGAATCCTTCGAGTACTACCTGGTGCAAGACGCGCTGTTCCTGCGCAAGTACGCGCAAGCGCTCGCCGCAGTGGCGAGCAAGGCACCGGACAACGCGACGACCGAGATGTTCAGCAGGCACGCGGTCGGTATTGTTTCGGCCGAGCTTGCGCTGCACAACTCGCTGTTCGCCCAGTTCGGCATCGACCCGCACGCGGCCGGCCAGGCGCAGGAAGCGCCGACCACTACCGCGTACACCAGTTACCTGCTGGCCACCACCTTCAGTGGCAGCTACGCCGAGGGGGTCGGCACCGTACTGCCGTGCTACTGGATCTACGCCGAAGTTGGCAAGCACCTGATCGAACGCGGCTCAGTCAACCCGCGCTACCAGCAGTGGATCGACACGTACGCGGCGCCGGAATTCGGCGATGAGGCTGGCGAGGTCATCGCGGCGACCGACAAGCTCAGTGCTGGGTCGTCGGGTGCAGACCTGGACCGGCTGCGCCATCATTTCCAGATGACCAGCCGGTATGAGTGGATGTTCTTTGACATGGGCTACCGCCGCGAAGACTGGCCACTCTAGCCAACTGGATCTTCGCAGTTGGCTGACCCCGCAGTTAGGGTTAGTTAGTGACTACTGCGCTGCCGGTGCACCGGACTCATGCTGAACAGCTCGACGCCGCCGATCCGCTAGCCCACTTTCGTGACCGATTCCTCCGGGCCGACGAGTCGCTGATCTACCTGGACGGCAACTCGCTCGGCCCGCTGCCGCTCGGCACCAGGGACCGGATCGCCGAGGTGGTGACCGAAGAGTGGGGCAGCGGCCTAGTCAGATCCTGGGATAGCTGGGTCAAGCTGCCAACCGAGACCGGCGACCTGATCGGAGCGCATCTCACTGGCGCCGCGCCTGGTCAGGTGCTAGTGAGCGATTCGACCACAGTGAATTTGTTCAAGCTCGCCAATGCAGCGATGGATAGGCAGGCGGGTCGCTCCGTCATCGTGACCGACGACGACAACTTTCCGACCGACCGGTATGTGCTGCAGGGCATCGCGGCGCAGCGCGGGTGCGAGCTTCGGATGATTCACACCGACCTCGACCAGGGCGTCAGTGAGGAAGCGCTGCTGGCGGCGCTCGATAGTGACGTCGCGCTGGTCAGCTTGTCGCACGTGGCGTACCGCAGCGGCGCGCTGGCTGACCTGAGCCGGATTACCGAGTTGGTACACGGCGCTGGCGCGCTCATGCTCTGGGATCTGTGCCACGCGGTCGGGGCCGTGCCGATCGACCTCGACGCCAGCGGCGCTGACCTGGCGATCGGCTGCACCTACAAGTACGTCAATGCCGGGCCCGCCGCCTGCGTTCTTGTACGTTCGCCGTGAGTTGCAAGATCAACTGCGCCAGCCGGTGTGGGGCTGGTTTGGCCAAAGCGATCAGTTCGCGATGGGCCGCGGCTATGACCCGGTGGCCGGCATTGAGCATTTCGCCACCGGGACGCCGCAGATTATCGGCACCGTGGCGGTCGCCGAAGGCGCCAAGCTGCTCGGCGAAGCCGGGATGGACCGGCTCAGGGCCAAGAGCATCGCGCTCACTAGTTACCTGATCCATCTGGCCGACGAGTGGCTGACCCCGCACGGTTTCGCGCTCGCCTCACCGCGCGCCGACGCCCGCCGAGGCGCGCACGTGACGCTCGCACATCCGGACGCATGGCGGATCAGCCAGGCGTTGATCGCGGCTGGCGTGATCGGCGACTATCGAACACCCGACCGGCTCCGGCTCGGACCGGCAGCGATCACCACTAGGTTCACCGACGTCTGGGACGCGATGGACCGGCTGCGGCAGCTAGCCGCTGATGAGTCGTACGCCGAGCTGCCAGCCGCCACGGCCAGGGTCACCTGAGGTCTGCTACTCCCACTCGATGGTGCCAGGTGGCTTGCTGGTGATGTCGAGCACCACCCGGTTGACCTCAGGCACTTCGTTGGTGATCCGGGTGGAGATCTTCGCCAGCACCTGGTCAGGAACCCGCGCCCAGTCGGCGGTCATCGCGTCCTCGCTGGTGACTGGCCGTAGCACGACGGGGTAGCCGTAGCTACGACCGTCGCCTTGGACGCCAACCGACCTGACGTCGGCGAGCAGCACCACCGGGCACTGCCAGATCAGCCGGTCGAGTCCGGCGGCGGTGAGCTCCGCCCGAGCTATTGCATCGGCAGCCCTGACGATCCGCAGTCGCTCGATGTTGACCTCGCCCACGATCCTGATGGCCAGGCCCGGGCCGGGGAATGGCTGCCTCCAGACAATCTCGGCGGGCAAGCCAAGGTCGGCACCGATAGCTCTGACCTCATCTTTGAAAAGAGCGCGCAACGGCTCGACCAGCTTGAAGCCGAGGTCATCGGGCAACCCGCCGACGTTGTGGTGCGACTTGATGTTCGCGGTGCCGGTGCCACCGCCGGACTCCACCACGTCGGGGTACAGCGTGCCTTGGACCAGGAACTCGGCGTCAGAATGCAGCTTGGCCGCACGCTCGAAGGCGCGGATGAACTCCCGGCCAATGATCTTGCGCTTAGTCTCCGGGTCGCTCACGCCTGCGAGTGCGTCGGCAAAATCCTGCTGCGCGGTCACCACCATCAGGTCGACGCCGGTCGCGGCGACGAAGTCGCGCTCCACTTGCTCGGCTTCGCCTTGGCGCAGCAGTCCGTGGTCGACAAAGACGCAGGTCAGCTTAGCGCCGATAGCGCGCTGAACGAGCGCGGCGGCCACTGCGGAGTCAACGCCACCGGACAGGCCGCAGATCGCCCGGCCGCTACCGACGCTGGCTCTGATCTTCTCGACCTGCTCATCGATGATGTTCGCTGTGGTCCAGTCGAACCGGCAGCCCGCTGCGGCGAGGAACCGCTTGAGCATCGTCAGGCCATGCTCGGTATGTGCGACCTCGGGATGGAACTGCATCCCGTACAGGCCGCGCTCGGGATACTCGGCGGCCGCCACCGGCGTGCCTGAAGTGCTCGCCGTCACGGTGAAGCCGGCCGGCGCGACAGTGCAGGTGTCGCCGTGTGACATCCAGACCTGCTGGCGGCCAGGCAACTGCGACGTCAACTCGCCGCTTACCGGTGCCAGCTCAAGGTCGGCCGCACCATACTCGCCCGAGCCAGTCTTGGTCACCTCGCCGCCGAGGTCGCGCACCATCAACTGGAAGCCGTAGCAGATGCCCAGGATCGGTACGCCGGCGTTGAACAGGCCAGCCGGGGCTGGCATCGCTCCGGCGGCGTAGACCGAAGCCGGACCGCCGGACAAGATGATCGCAGCTGGCTTGCGCGCCAAGATGTCGGCGAGGGGCGTGGTGGCCGGGATGATCTCCGAGTAAACCTGGCAGTCCCGAACCCGGCGTGCGATCAGTTGGGCGTACTGAGCGCCGAAGTCGACCACGAGCACCGGGCCGCTCGCCTGACTAGTCTTCGTCCCGACCGGCCGAGCGGCCGCAAGGTCGACTTGGGCGGCGTGGTGTAGTTCGTCACTTGGGCGCACTGCGCCAGCCTACTTGGCGGCCTGACCAGCACCAGCGGCGCGCGGTTGATCGGCCGGTGGGCCTGGCCGGGCGGTCTGGGCTGGCCGCCTGCCGGTGGCTGAGCTTTAGCTGAACTCGAAGTGCTGACCTTGACTCGCGCGATCCGGCGACCGTCGAGTTCACTCACCGTGAGCCGCCGCCCAGCGACCTCAGCCGACTCGCCGGTCTGGGGTAGGTGACCGAGAGCCGACAGCAGGAAGCCAGCCACGGTCTCATAGGGTCCGTCGGGCAACTCGATGCCGGCCTGTTCAGCGAAGTCGTCCAGATTCATCAAGCCATCGACCTCGATCTCGCCCGTGCGCAGCAGGCGTGACGGACTGCCTTCGACGTCGTATTCGTCCTGAATATCCCCGATCAGCTCTTCGACCAGGTCTTCCAGCGTGATGATGCCGGCCGTCCCGCCGTACTCGTCGACCACGATCGCCAAATGAGCCCGATCGGTGCGCATCTCCGACAAGGCTGACATAACCGTCTTGCTGGTCGGCAGCATCTTGACTGGCCTGGCGATGTCGCCCACGGTGGCCGAGCCGTTTCTTGCCGGATCGAGCAGGTCCCTGGCGTGCACGAAGCCGATGACGTCGTCGTAGGAATCCTCGAAGACCGGGAACCTGGAATGGGTGGCCTTGGCGATGATGGCGGTCGCCTGCGGCAGCGGCATCGTTGCTGGCAGGAAGTCCACCTCGGTCCTTGGCACCAGAACCTCGCGCAGCTGCCGTTTGCCGGCATCGAACACCTCGCTGACGATGTGCCTTTCGTCGGCCGAGAGGGTCTGGTGCGCGGTGACCAGGTCGCGCAGTTCATCACTGCTCATCACGCCGCGGCCGACTTTAGGATCACCGCCAAGCAGCCGGACTACCAAGTTGACGCAGACGCTGATCAGCCACACGACAGGCGTAGCTACCGACGCGATCCGGTCCAAAATCGGGGCGGCGACCAACGAGATCGCGATCTGGCGTTGCAGCGCGATCCGCTTGGGCGCCAGCTCGCCGAGCACGAGCGACATGAAGGCGATGATCAGCGTCACGATCAGGAAGGAGCCGACGGAGGCGAGTTCCGCCGAGACATGCTTGACGAGAACGTGATCAAGGTCACTGGCCAAGGTGGCCGCACCGAACGCGCCAGACAGCAAGGTCGCGACCGTCACTCCGATCTGCACCGCGGACAGGAAGCGATTCGGGTCGTGGGCAAGCCTAGCCGCGCGCTGGCCGCGCTTGCCGCGCTTGGCGAGCGCCCGCACCTGGCCCTCGCGCAGCGACACCAGCGCCATCTCAGCGGCCGCGAAAAATCCGCCGATGAGAATAATGCCGAGGACAATGATGATGTCCCAGCCGACGCTACTCACGTCGCAGTCCCTGATCTCGGCGGTCAGCCCGGCCGGTCGCTTTGGCGTTGACACTGTCCGCGCGCCGGTCCTGGCAGGCACCACGCGGTCGCGCGGTGTGCGAACAGTCTAAGCCAGCCAGCCACCGCCTGCCGGTGGCCCGGGGGACCGTAGCTATGCGATGCTGCTACGGACAATCCATGACATGCCAGCAGGCACGGGAGGCACTCGATGGCGACAGGGATTCAGCAGGACGCTGCGGCCCTCAGCGGTGAGATAGCCGAACTGCGGCATGCCATCCACGCCGAGCCCGAAATAGGTCTAGAGCTACCCAAAACCCAGGCCAAGGTGGTGTCCGCGCTGGACGGGCTACCGCTGGAAATCAGCAAGGGTCAGGCGCTCAGCTCGGTTACCGCGGTACTCCGCGGCGCTAAGCCAGGCAAGACCGTCCTGCTGCGGGGCGACATGGATGCCCTGCCAGTCACCGAGCGCACCGGCGTGGCTTACCAGTCGACGGTGCCGGGAGCGATGCACGCCTGCGGACACGATCTGCATACCTCAATGCTGGTCGGCGCGGCCAGGCTGCTCAGCGCCCGGCAGGCTGAGCTGGCCGGGAATGTGATCTTCATGTTTCAGCCGGGCGAAGAGGGCAATGGCGGCGCCCAGTTGATGATCGACGAAGGCGTGCTCGACGCGGCCGGCGAGCGCCCGGTGGGCGCCTACGCTCTGCACGTTTCGTCCGGATTGCTGCCGCTCGGCGTAGCCGCGAGCAAGGCTGGCCCGGTAATGGCGGCGGCGGACACGCTCCACGTGACCGTGCACGGCGCCGGCGGTCACGGAGCCCAGCCCCATCATGCTGCCGACCCGATCCCGGTGGCCTGCGAGATCGTGATGGCGCTGCAGGCGATGGTGACCAGAAAGTTCGATGTGTTCGACCCCGTTGTAGTAACCGTCGGCACCTTCCACGCCGGCACGACCGACAACGTGATCCCCGATGACGCCGTGTTCGTTGCCACCGTTCGCACCTTCTCGCCGCAGAGCCGGGACTTGATCAGGAAGTCCTCGGTGCGTCTGGTGCAGCAGATCGCAACCGCGCACGGGCTGAGCGCCGAAGTAGAGTTCAAGGACGGCTATCCGGTCACACTCAACGACCAGGCCGAGTTCGGCTTTACCTCGCGGACCATTGGCGAGGTGTTCGGCGAGCACCGGTTCATCACCGCACCGAATCCGCTCACCGGGTCTGAGGACTTCTCCTACGTGCTTGAGCAGGTACCGGGTGCCTTTGTCATGCTCGGCGCTTGCCCGCCAGAGGTCGACGCGGCCACGGCACCGTTCAATCACTCGGCCGAGGCCGTCTTTGACGACGCCATCATCGCCGACGGGATGGCACTCTACGCCGAACTCGCCCTGCGCCGCCTAGCGACAACCTAGCCCCCCGCGCCCCGCGCCCCGCGCCCTCTAGCCCGCGCCCCGCGCCTCGCCCTCTAGCCCCCGCCCCGCCCTCAAGCCCGCGCCCCGCCCCGCCCTCTAGCCCCGGCCTCGCCCGCTGGCCTGGGCCGTGAGCAACGGGGTCGCCCCGTTGCTCACCTGATGACAACGGGGCGACCCCGTTGCTGAAGGCCGCCGTCAAGCGATCCGCAGGGCCGCCCCTGGCCGGTGGTGGCGATCAAATCTGCGCACTAGGCGACGATCCGTCAGGCCGGCCAACGCCCGACTCGAGCGAGCTGCGACAAGAACGCGGTGCGTGGCGGCGAGCTTGTTGGTCGCACGGACAAGCCCCTGACCTGCAAGTTCTTGCTCAGCGCTTAATAACCGACGCTGGCCGGGCACGAAACCGCAGGGAGAGCGGTACGAGTTGATCAAACTCCGGACTGGCCTTCAGCAACGGGGTCGCCCCGTTGCTCACCTGATGACAACGGGGCGACCCCGTTGCTGAAGGTCGCCGTCAATCGGCCAGCCCGGTGCTAGGGAGCCCTCACCTGCTATAGGTCGGCGACGTCGGCCTGCTTGGCGCGCACGGCCTCGGCTGCTTCGCGCAGACCAGCCAGTTCGGAATCGGTGAGTTCGCGCTCGACAACCTGACGGATGCCCGTCGCGCCGATCTCGGCCTCGACGCCGAGGTACACACCGGAGATGCCGTACTGACCGTCCATCCAGGTGCAAACGGGCATGATTTCACCAGAGTCGACCGCCACTGCTCTGGCCATCCTGGCGGCCGCCGCCGACGGTGCGTAGTAGGCCGAGCCGGTCTTGAGCAGCGCGACGATCTCGCCCCCACCGTTCCTGGTCCGGTCGACCAGGCTGGTGACCTCGTCCTCGCTCAGCAGGTCGGCCAGTGGCGTGCCATTTACCTGGCAGGCCGATGGCACTGGCACCATGGTGTCGCCGTGCGAGCCGAGGGTCAGCGTCTTGACCACGCCGACCGGAACGCCAAGGCGCTCAGCGACGAAGTAGCTGAATCTCGCGGTGTCCAGCATGCCGGCCTGCCCGATCACCCGGTGCGCCGGGAACTGCGAAACCTTAGCGGCCAGCGCGGTCATCTCGTCGAGCGGATTCGACACTACGATCAGCACCGCGTCGGGAGCGTGCTTGATCACCTGTTCGGTGACGCTCCGCACGATCTTGGCGTTGACGCCGATCAGATCCATCCGGCTCATGCCGGGCTTGCGCGGCAAGCCAGCGGTGATCACGACGATCCTTGAGCCAGCGATCGCCTCGTAACCTTCGCCGTCTGCGGTGGTGGTCTGACCGGTGACGGTTGTCTCGAAGCCTTCGATCGGCCGCGACTGGCTCAGGTCGAGCGCCAGTCCCTCGGGTTTGCCCTCGACAATGTCGGTCAGCACGACCTCGTCAAAGATGTCGTACTCGGCGAGTCGCTGAGCGGTGGTCGAGCCGTAGAAACCAGCACCGACCACCGTGACCTTGCCAGAACGAGCCATGAAGATGATCTCCTTCGGTTAGTGGATCTCGCGGTGCCTAGGTGCCTAGGCCACTGCCGCCTGAAGGTTCTTGTTGAGCGCACTGAGGAATTCCTCAGTGGTCAGGTAAGGCGTTTCCGGACCGATCAGCAACGCGAGGTCCTTCGTCATCAAGCCGCTGATGACAGTCTCGATGCAGACTCGCTCAAGCGTCTCGGCGAACTCGGTGACAGCGGGCGTCTCGTCGAGCTTGCCTCGGTAGGCCAGTCCTCTCGTCCAGGCGAAGATCGACGCGATCGGATTGGTCGACGTCGGCTTGCCTGACTGATGCTGCCGGTAGTGTCTGGTCACCGTGCCATGGGCAGCTTCGGCTTCGACGCACGAGCCATCGGGAGTCATCAGCACGCTGGTCATCAGGCCGAGCGAGCCGAAGCCCTGAGCGATGATGTCGGATTCGACGTCGCCGTCGTAGTTCTTGCAGGCCCAGACAATGCCGCCATCGCCCTTGATGACTTGCGCCACCATATCGTCTATGAGTCGGTGCTCGTAGGTCAGTCCGGCCGCTTCGTACCCGGCCTTGAACTCGCTGTCGAATACCTCGGCGAAAATATCCTTGAAGCGACCGTCGTAGGCCTTGAGTATCGTGTTTTTAGTGGATAGATAGAGCGGGTACTCCCGATCTAGCGCGTAGCGCATAGTGGCCCGGGCGAAATCGCGAATCGAGTCATCGAAGTTGTACATCCCCATCGCGACGCCGCCGCCATCAAACTGGGCCACCTCAAGGGAGAATGGCTGAGCGGACGAGCCAGCCTCTGGCTGATAGGAGATGGAGACAGTGCCGGGGCCGGCACGACGAAGTCCGTCGCACGGTACTGATCGCCGTGCGCGTGCCTGCCGATCACGATCGGCTTGGTCCAGCCGGGGACGAAGCGCGGGACGCTCTCGATCACGATCGGCTCGCGGAATACGACACCGCCAAGGATGTTGCGGATGGTGCCGTTCGGCGACCGCCACATCTTCTTGAGACCGAATTCGGTGACCCTGGCCTCATCCGGGGTGATGGTGGCGCACTTGACGCCGACTCCGTACCGCTTAATGGCGTTGGCCGAGTCGATGGTCACCTGGTCGTCGGTGGCGTCGCGGTTCTGGATCGACAGATCGTAATAGTCAAGCTCGATATCTAGATATGGCAAGATCAGCTCTTCTTTAATGAAGTGCCAGATGATCCGCGTCATCTCATCCCCGTCAATCTCGACGACGGGATTGGCCACCTTGATCTTGGACATGCCAATAAGTCCCTTCACGACTTCTATCTCGGCCGGCTGGCCAGCTATCTGTGCGCGCCGATTCCTTAGTACGCGAGCTAGCCGGGCGCCGCGACTCCTAGTCCTGCGGCAAGCAGGCCGACGCCAAGCACTACGAAGATCGCCACATCGAGCAACCGCCGCCGGGTTGACAACATGCCTGCTAGTCGATCGGGCAGCACGAGCCTTGCGACAGCGGCTGCGAGCAGTACTCCCGCGAGTACCAACGTACCGCTCTTGAGGTGATGTGTGCCCAGCATGATGATCCCGAGGGCGACGACTACGCCAGTCACGACCAGCGCGTAAGGCAACTGCTCCCAGCTGGTCGCTTTGCCCGATTTGGGTGCGGCATGTCTCATGAACGAACGAGCGTGCTACGGCCACGCTCTAGCCGTCCGAAGTAACGCTGCGCCACCTACTGCCTTCCGCCCTCGTTGGCGTTCGCCGCCTCAGGTCAGCCACGTTGGCGCGGACCTGTGGTCGGTCTGCTCGAAAGTGTACTTTCCCGGCCTATCTGTTAGTGACGCAGGGACCGCGCCACTCGGCAGACCGGGCTTGGCGGGACAAATGCCCGCGCTGACGACAGACTGCCCGAGTTGCCCGGATTGGAGTTCCAGTGAGCAGGGTAGTCATGGTGAAGCGGAGCGGCTGCCTCCGGCGCGGAAGGTATGTCATGGAAGGCCCCCACATCCAGATTGTGGTCACTGGAGCGACGGTTCCGCTTCAGCCCGAAGTGACCACAATCGGTCGCGGCAGCTATAACGACATCAGGCTGGCGGACCCGAGCGTATCTGTGCTGCATGCCGAGATCGTCCGGCGTGGTCCTTACGTCTACGTGTCCGACCTGGGATTATCGCGTAACGGCACGCGGGTTAACGGCCGCCTGATCGCCAGGCGGCTGCTAAGCGATGGAGACGCGCTGACCTTCGGCTCGGCCAGGTGCCGAATCGGCGGGATCATGGCCGACGAGATCAGTGATGCCGATCTGTCCAAGTCGGTGGCACCCGAGCTGACTAGGCGCGAGCTCGACGTTATCGCGTCGCTGTGCCGCCCGGCGATGTCCGAAGACGCTTTCGTCACTCCAGCCACCGCCAGGGAGATAGCGGCCGACCTCGTCGTCACCGAAGCCGCGGTCAAGCAGCACCTGCTGCGGCTCTACACCAAACTGCGCATTCCTGAAGGGCAGAACCGCCGAATCCGGCTAGCGAACGAGGTGATCGCGCTCGGCCTGGCGAAACCGCAGATGCCAGACGACCAGCGTGGTGGTGCGCCATCACCGACCTCAGCGAACAGCGCGAGCACGCCAGCGGTGCACTGGCCACCGGCACCCCCGACCGCGATACCACGCCAGGCAGCCCCGGCACACCCGGCCGCCCGCCGGGTTACAGGCCGAACTGCCGGGCCAGCCTGAGCAGATTTTGCCTCACGTCAGTGACCAACGTGCGCAGCGTTGGCAAGTGCTCGAGCTGTGCGTGCAGCCCTATCACCGGCCAGTAGGCGGCGGCGGGCGACTGATACCAAGCGGTGATGCCCGCCCAGGTGCACACGCCAAGAACGCCAACATAGGCCACGGCGAGCTGGCTTGGCGTACGCGCGATCCAGCTGAACAGGCTGGCCAAGATAGACCGGCTGCCAGCCGAGCCTGGCCCTAGGCCGACAATCGCGACCGCTGCCCCGGCGCCGAATGCCAGTGCCTGCGGCAGCGGGTGCACAGGCACCGCGATGATCGTGGCGGCGATGACGACACAGCAGCCAAGCAACGCGACCGGTGCCAGCAGCACCAAGCCAATCAGTGCCCGTAGTAGCGAGAACGGGTAGAGCAGCACTGCGGCCGCTGACCGGCCGGTACGGCGATCACCGCTGGCGGCCCTACGTGCCAGTTGACGGACGGTGGTGGCGGCGGCTCGGAGCGCGACAAATAGGGCCAATGCGATAGCGGTGCCGACGAGAGGCGCCATCACGCTCAGCGCGACTACGCACACTACGGCGGCGATGACCAGCGGGCTCCACGGGGAGATGGCCGCGATGGTCCGGCCTGCTCGCGCGCTCCGCTGGTAGTCTTGCCCGCTGCCGTACTGACCGAGGTCAGGCCCAGCTGCAGGCTGACCGTAGGCGGCCGACTGCCCGCCCGACCAGCCGTTGCCGTGGAACTGGCCGCTGCCGTCGGGCCAGCCGTTGCCGTGGAACTGGCCGCTGCCGTCGGGCCAGCCGTTGCCGTGGAACTGGCCGCTGCCGTCGGGCCAGCCCTGACCCACGGCAGCACCAGGCGCGGCGGTGAAGGCGCCATTCGCGGCCAGCCCTCCGCTCGCTGGCCAGCCGTCTCCGGCCGCCCCGGCGAAGGCAGCGCCGTTGGCGCCCGCGTCAGCCGCTCCGCCGCCGCTCGCGCCATAGCTGACCGGCGGCAGCAGATCACGCACGTCATCGGGATTGAGCGCGACCAGCGGCCTGGTGGATGTCGGCCACGCACTGGGACTACGCCACCCGGCCTGGTCGGCCATCGTCTGCGGGGCGGGCGTAAACCCGCTGGCCGAGTTGCCGTTGAGGCTAGGCGGGCTAAGCGGGCTAGGCGGGCTCGGCGGGCTCGGCACCAAGTGGGCCGGGTCAAGCAGCGCGGCCCACTGCACAAGCTCGGTCGCGGTCGGCCGCAGGGCCGGCTCACGGGCGAGTGCCCGCAGCACCATCGCTCGCAGCGGCGCTGGCAGCGTGTCCAGGTCAGGCTGACTGTGCATGATGCGAAAGAAGATGGCCTCAAATGACCCAGTACCGAACGGCGGTCGCCCAGTCGCCGCGAACGCGACCGTCGCCGCCCAGGAATGCACGTCAGAGGCCGGCCCGCTGTCCTTGCCCTCGATCACCTCAGGTGCCAGGTAGCCGGGCGTGCCCATGAACATGCCCGTCATGGTCAGCCTGGTGGTCTCAGCAAGCTGAGCGATGCCGAAGTCGATCACGACCGGCTCGCCATCGCTGATCATCACGTTGCCTGGCTTGAGATCCCGGTGCACTACGCCCGCGCTGTGCACCGCCGCGAGCGCCTGAGCAAGCCCGTAGGCGAGTCTGGACAGTGCCGCGCCGCTGATGGGGCCGCCCGAGCCGATCACTGCGTCCAGGGTCAGCCCAGGCACGTATCTGGTCACGATGTAGGGCGGATCGCCATCCAGGTCAGCGCCAAGCACCTGGGCCACATACTGGCTGCGCACCCGGTGCATGGTCTCGACCTCGCGGCCGAGCCGCCGTCTGGCGTTTTCCTCTTGCGCCATCCCCGGATGCAGGGCTTTCACAGCGACCGACTGGCCAGTGCCGTCGGTCGCGAGGTAGACCACACCCATGCCGCCCTGGCCAAGCCGCCGGATCACGCGGTATGGCCCAAGCCGCTCTGGCGTGCGGTCCTGCACCTTCATGACTCAATAGCTTACGGTCGCACCCGGCGGACGCACCCAGGCGATGCGAGATGGTTCCGTAACCTCTACCTGGGCGAGACGGTGCGATGACTCGGCCGGCCGCGCCTAGCTACCGGCGACGAGCCGCCGCAACGCGGTCGCCGCCTGGGCATTGCGCTCCGCGTGGGCCACCAATTCCCTAGCCAACTCGCTGGTCCACTCGGCGATCGGCACCTGATTGCGCGACAGCACGATGCCACGCACCTCGTGGGCGATCTCAGCTACCGGTGCGCCGCGCTTGCTGCCCAGCGTCAGGCTCTTCTCGCCAAGCTTGACCGAGATCTTGGTCACCGTGCCCGGCCGGTTAGCCATCCGATCCGACATGGACCGCACCCGTTCGATGGTCAGGCAGTCGGCGGGCAGGCTGTCGCCGAGGGTGTCGGTGAGCACCTTCGCGTAGATGGATATATCGGAACTGTCGGCCCGCAAGGCCGCCATCACCAGTTCCAGCGACAGGCCATCGTCCGATTGCGCACCAATGCCGTCTGTCATCTGCCCGCTCCGCTACCGTCGCTCCGCCACCGTCGCGCTGCTACCGTCCGGTGCTGCTACCGTCCTGTGCTGCTACCGGCCGGCGAACTTTGCCTTGCCAGGTCCATTTTCCACGAAGCTCTGCATGCCCGTGCGCTGGTCCTGCGTCGCGAACAAGGCGGCGAACTGCAGTCGCTCGATCTCAAGTCCGCTCTCCAGATCGACCTCAAGCCCGCTGTCGATCGCCTGCTTGGCGGCCCGCAGCGCCACGGCCGGACCGTTCGCGTAGCGGGCGACCAGTTCGATCGCGGCATCGAGCACCTGGTCATCAGGCACCACCTGGTCGACCAACCCGATGGCGAGCGCCTCGGCCGCGGCCACGAAGCGGCCGGTGAAGACGATGTCCTTAGCCTTGGCCGGGCCGACCAGCCTGGGCAGCCGCTGCGTACCGCCGGCCCCGGGAATGACGCCGAGCAAGATCTCGGGCTGGCCTACCTTCGCGCTCTCCCCCGCCACCCTGAAGTCGGCGCACAACGCCAGTTCCAGGCCGCCGCCAAGGGCGTAGCCAGTGATCGCGGCCACCACTGGCTTGCCGATCTTGGCCACTGCGGTAAACGAGTCCTGCAGTCGCCTGCTCGTCGCCGCCATGGTCACGTAGCTAGCTTCGGCCATTTCCTTGATATCGGCACCAGCCGCGAATACCTTCGCGCCGCCGTAGAGCACCACGGCTCGCACCGCGTCATCCTCGCTGACCGCCACGGCAGCCGCCGCGATCTCGGCTTGGACTTGCGAGTTCAGCGCGTTCATCGGCGGCCGGTCCAGCCTGATAGTGGCAATCGCCTGCTCGATCTCGACCCGCACGAACTCACCCATGCCGCACCTCCACCGGTTACCCTGCCGTTCGCCCGCGCACCGAAATCCTACGCAACTCCGGCCGCCGAGAATAAGCGTGGGGCCTGCCGGTAATACCCGGCAGGCCCCACAGCCGAACGACAAAAGGTGATTCACTCGCCAACAGCACGCGGCAGGGTGACTCCCTGCCAGCTGTTGAGGAATCCCCGCACCTCGGATTCGCTGTACCGGCGGTGACCGCCAGGGGTGCGAATCGAGGATAGCTTTCCGCCGCGTGCCCACCGAGTCACCGTCTTGGGGTCGACCCTGAGCATGGCAGCGACTTCCGCTGGGGTGAGGAGCCTATTGTCTGGCTTGATCTGAGTTCTCACTTCGACAGATCCTCTCGTTGCTACATAGGTAGTGACGTCGTGACTGACAGTGACCAGTGCTGGCACTACTCCTTGAAGTCGTCGAATCACAGCTTGTCACATGTGACTCGACTTTGCTGGCGTTCTGACCAGCAAGACGACAAATTTCACCGGAGCTTTGATGCCATTGCGAGAGGCACAAGAAAGGCGGGCGGATGCTATCCCACGCTTTAGTTAGTCAGGCCACCTTCGTTAACGAAGGTCACCATTTACCAATCCAGCGGGGATAACTGGTAGCCGGATCAGTCCAAGTTCGGCCGGAACGACCAGAAGCTGATGCCTTGGCAGAACGCGAACCGTGTATCCGAATGGGCCAGGCTGACCAAGAATCGCCTCGCCGCAATACCACGCCACCGAGTCAGCGCCTGGCATAGCTTCGAGAACGAGCTCGGATTGCACCGGATCAATGATCTCGTCATCGGCGCCGGCTCGGCCATAGACGACCTGCACCGTGACGTCATCGGGCGTCAGCGCGCCGAGCGCCACTCCGGCCCTGATGCTGAGCTTCGCGCCGGGCGACTGCTCGCCATCGTCAGTCTCCACGAGCTCGATCTCGACCGCCGGCCACGCATCGACGACCCGCTGCTTCCAGGCCGTCAGCTCGGCCGCGCCGGCGAAGCCGCCAGCACTGCCGTCGCCAGCCAGCGCCCGCGACGAGTGCGCGGCAGGCAAATAGAGATCGGTGGTGTATTGCCGCACCATCCTGGTGGCTTGCGTCTTCGGGCCGAGCCCGCGCAGGGTGTGGGCGACCATCTCCAGCCAGCGTCTGGGCAGCCCGTCGGCACCGCGGTCGTAGAACATCGGTGCTACCGACGAGCCGAGCAACTCGTACAGGGCGGCGGCCTCCACCCCGTCGCGGCGGTCAGGATCGGTGACTGAGTCAGCCGACGGGATGGCCCAGCCGTTTTCCCCGTCGAACCACTCATCCCACCAGCCGTCGAGTATGGACAGGTTCAACCCGCCGTTCAGCGCAGCCTTCATGCCCGACGTGCCGCAGGCTTCGAGTGGCCGGAGCGGATTGTTGAGCCAGATGTCACAGCCCTGCACCATGACCCGGCCAAGTTCCATGTCGTAGTCAGGCAAGAACACGATCCGGTGCCGCACCGCCGGGTCATCGGCGAATCTGACCATCTGCTGGATGAGTGCCTTGCCGCCGTCGTCGGCCGGGTGCGCCTTGCCGGCGATCACGATCTGCAGCGGCCGCTCGGGGTCGAGCAGCAGCGCGGTCAGCCGCTGCGGGTCATGCAGCATCATCGTCAGCCGCTTATACGAGGGCACCCGCCGAGCGAAGCCAATGGTCAGGATGTTCTCATCAAGCGCGCTGCTGATCCAGGCCAACTCGGCGTCGGAGGAACCGCGCTGCCGCCAGGACGCGCGTAGCCTGCTCCTGGCGTGCCGCACCAGCCGCGCGCGCAAGGCCCGCCGGATCTCGAAGATCCGCACCGGATCAGCCGAGACCAGGTCCCAGGCGGCGGCGTCGTCAGCGAGCCACTGCGGGTCACCGGCCCGATGGCCATTCTGCGCGATGTTCAGCACCTCGCCGGCCACCCAACTCGGCGCGTGCACCCCATTGGTGATCGAGCCGATCGGCACCTCGCTGGTATCGAAACCTGGCCAAAGTCCTGTGAACATCTCTCGGCTGACCTGCCCGTGCAGCTTGCTGACGCCGTTGACGCGCTGGGCCAGCCGCATTCCCATCACGGCCATGTTGAAGACGTCGGGGTCGCCACCTGGGTAGGTCTCGGCACCCAAACCAAGTACCTTGTCGATCGGGAGGCCAGGCTCGCCGCCGTCGGCACCGAACTGGGCTTGCACCAGCTCAGCGGCGAACCTGTCGATCCCGGCCGGCACTGGCGTGTGGGTGGTAAATACGGTCCCTGCCCTGGTCAGCTCGATCGCCTCGGCGAACGAGGCACCGGCGGCCAGGTACTCCTTGATGCGCTCGACGCCGAGGAAACCAGCGTGGCCCTCGTTGGTATGGAACACCTCTGGCTGCGGATGCCCGGAGATCTGGCAGTAGAGCCTGACCGCGCGCACCCCGCCGATGCCGAGCAGCAGTTCCTGGCGGAATCGGTGATCGCTGGCACCGCCGTACAACCGGTCGGTCACTTCGCGTAGCAGCGGATCGTTGTCTTCGATGTAGGTGTCGAGCAGCAGCAATGGCACCCGGCCGACCTCAGCGACCCAGATCTGCGCCCCAAGCTCGGCACCGTCCTGCAGGCCGACGACAATCTTGCCGGCCGCGCCCGAGGAATCGCGCAGCAGCGCGATCGGCAACCCGGCCGGGTCCGACGCCGGATACCGCTCCGCTTGCCAGCCTTCGGGCGATAGCGACTGGGTGAAGTAGCCGTGCCGGTAAAGCAACCCCACGCCGATCAGCGGCACGCCGAGGTCGCTAGCCGACTTCAGGTGGTCACCGGCGAGGATGCCAAGACCGCCGGAATACTGCGGCAACGCTGCGGTAATTCCAAATTCCGGAGAGAAATAGGCGATGGCGGCTGGTCCGGCCGCGACCTGCCCAGAAGTCTGATACCAGCGCGGTCCGGTGAGGTAGCCGTTGAGCTCATCGGTAGCGGCGGACAGCCGCCGCTGGAAATCGGTGTCCCTGGCTAGTTCAATCAGCCGATGCGGCGAGACCAGCGCGAGCATGCCGACTGGGTCGTGCCCGCTCGCATCCCACGCCGCCTGATCGATGTCGGCGAACAATGCCCGCGTGGGCGCATGCCAGGTCCAGCGTAGATTGAGCATCAGCGCGCGGAGGTCGGCGAGCGGAGCGGGCAGGGCGGGATGGATGGTGAACCGACGGATTGCTCTCACGCTGAGTGACACTAATGCGTGATCCAGCAACTGGCATCAGCAACCCGGACCGCAGCGCGTGTCGTTGATCACATCTCAACGCACAATCGCCGCCCCCCGCGTGCATGCAGCCAACGACGCGGGGGTAGTTTTCCGTGGTGATCGGCAGGATTCCGATACTTGACGTTGAACCTCAAGTCGACTGTGGTGCCCGCCCGGCCAAGGCCGTGGCTGGCGAAACCCTTCAGGTCACCGCGACCGTGTTTCGTGAGGGACACGAGTCGCTCGGTGCGCAGGTCGTGCTTCGTGATCCGGCCGGAGTCAGTTGCCCGCCGGTCGCCATGCGCGAGATCGCCGAAGGCACAGACCGATACGGCGCGGACGTCACGCCGACCGCCGAAGGGCTCTGGCATTTCCGGGTCGAGGCCTGGGGCGATCCGTGCGCGCACTGGCGCCACGACTGCGCGATCAAGGTGCCGATCGGCCAGGATGTCGAGCTCATGCTCGCCGAAGGCGCGCTGCTATTCGACCGGGCCGCCCGGCTCGCGGCCGAACGGTTGGCGAAGGCGGCGAGGAAGCGGTTCGAGTCGGTCGCCGCAACCTTGCGCGACGCTGCTTTGCCGGCGGTTGACCGGCTGGCGCCAGCCTTCAGCCCCGAGGTCACCGCGCTGCTGGCGGAGTTCCCTGTGCGGGAACTAGTCACTCATTCGGCCTGGTCGCCGCTCGTAGTGCACCGGCCCCGAGCCCTTTTCAGCGCCTGGTATGAATTTTTCCCACGATCCGAAGGGGCGCAGATTGACCCCTTGGGCCGGCGTAAGCCCGTGTCGGGGACGTTCAAGACGGCCGCCGCCAGGCTCGACGCCGTGGCCAAGCTGGGCTTTGACGTGGTGTACCTGCCGCCGGTTCATCCAATCGGCAGCACGGCACGCAAAGGCAAGAACAACTCGCTCCTGGCCGGCCCAGCCGATCCCGGTTCGCCGTGGGCCATCGGCGCGCCGGCCGGCGGGCACGACGCGATCCACCCCGATCTCGGCACGGTCGCTGACTTCGACGCGTTCGTGGCCAGGGCCAGGAAACTGGGCCTTGAGGTCGCGATCGACCTGGCTCTGCAGGCATCCCCTGACCATCCGTGGGTGAGCAAGCATCCGCAGTGGTTTACCACCAGGGCGGACGGCAGTATCGCCTACGCCGAGAACCCGCCCAAGAAGTACCAGGACATCTATCCGCTGAACTTCGACAACGACCCGGAAGGCATCTTCGACGAGATCCTGCGGATCGTGCGCTACTGGATCAGCCACGGGGTCACGGTGTTCCGGGTGGACAACCCGCACACCAAGCCGCTGCCCTTCTGGGACCGGCTGCTGGCGCAGGTGGCCAAGACCGACCCCGACGTGCTGTTCCTCGCTGAGGCATTTACCAGGCCGGCCATGATGCGTGCGCTGGCGATCATCGGATTCCATCAGTCCTATACGTACTTCACCTGGCGCAACTCAGCCGAAGAGCTCACCGATTACCTGACCGAGCTGTCCGGACCAGCGGCTGCCTACATGCGGCCGAACTTTTTTGTTAACACACCGGACATCCTCGGCGGCTACCTACAGCACGCCGGCCCGCCTGCCTTTAAAGTGCGTGCCGTACTTGCGGCGATGCTGTCGCCGTCGTGGGGGGTCTACGCGGGCTATGAGCTGTGCGAGAACTCTCCGCTCCGGCCGGGCAGCGAGGAGTACCTGGACTCGGAGAAATACCAGTACAAGCCCCGCGACTGGGCCATGGCTGAGCGCCTGAATCTGGGCATCGCTCCGTTTATCGCCAAGCTCAACGCGATCAGGAAGGCTCATCGCGCCCTCCATCAGCTGCGCAACCTGCGCTTCCATTTCCCGGATCGCGCCGAGATTCTGTGCTTTTCTAAGAGAGTGAGTGCGTCGGCCGACGGCACCGCTGACAGCGATACGGTTCTCGTCGTAGTCAACCTCGATCCGCACCAGCCGCGCGAGGCCACCATCTGGTTGGACGGGGCCGCGCTCGGGATTGACACGGCGGCGGGTTTCACCGTAACCGACGAGCTCACCGGAGCGTCATATCGGTGGGGCGAGGCCAACTACGTCCGGCTAGATCCGGCCAGCGCGCCCGCTCACATCTTCACAGTGTCCACCGACCAGCCAGGCGGCAAGGGGCGGTGAGTGATGGGCGGGACAAGCGCCGGCCTAGTGTGCGCGGTCGATACGGCATTGGGCACAATACGGCGATAACTATGCTGCAGACGGACACACAGCGCCAGGCAAGCGCGAGCTTAGCTACGGCAGTAGGTCCTATCCGCCTTGCGGCCAGCCAGCCTGCATGCCCGGTTGGCTTGGCACGTCACAATCTTGGTACGGCAGAAATCAGGAGATAGCGCAGTGGCGACACCGCAAGAACCAGCGTCGCAGGCCATCCCAGGAGTCGGGGGACCCGGCATCGGCACGTTCAGGACGACCTCAGCCGTGCCTAACGAACCTGTGCCTGATTCGTTCTCCTTTGACAAGCCGCGCGATCCGAAGTGGTTCAAGCACGCCGTGTTCTACGAGGTGCTGGTACGAGGCTTCCACGACTCCAACGCCGACGGCACCGGCGACATCCGCGGCCTGATCTCCCGGCTTGATTACCTGGAATGGCTCGGCATCGACTGCCTTTGGCTGCTGCCCATCTACGCCTCACCGCTCCGTGACGGCGGCTATGACATCGCCGACTTCATGGCGATCCTGCCGGAGTTCGGCACGATCGGTGACTTCGTCGAGCTAGTCGAAGCTGCGCATGCCCGCGGCATCCGAGTCGTCGCTGACCTGGTCATGAACCACACCAGCGACCAGCACCCTTGGTTCCAGGCTTCGCGCAATGACCCCAGCGGGCCCTTCGGCGACTTCTACGTCTGGTCGGACACCGACGACCAGTACACCGACGCTCGGATCATCTTCGTCGACACCGAGCAATCCAACTGGACCTATGACGCCGTGCGCGGGCAGTACTACTGGCACCGGTTCTTCTACCACCAGCCCGACCTGAACTACGAGAATCCCAAGGTCCAGGACGCCATGCTGGAAGTGCTGCGGTTCTGGCTTGACCTCGGCATCGACGGCTTCCGGCTGGACGCGGTGCCTTACCTCTATGAGCGCGAAGGCACCAACTGCGAGAACCTCAAGGAAACCCACGAATACCTCAAGCGGGTCAGGGCGGAGATCGACCGGCTGTACCCGGACCGGGTGCTGCTGGCCGAGGCGAACCAATGGCCGGCCGACGTCGTCGAGTACTTCGGCGACGCGACCGTCGGCGGTGACGAGTGCCACATGGCGTTCCACTTCCCGCTGATGCCGCGCATCTTCATGGCGGTGCGGCGCGAGCAGCGCTACCCGATCTCAGAGATCCTGGCCCAGACTCCGAAGATCCCCTCCGGCTGCCAGTGGGGCATCTTCCTGCGCAACCACGACGAGCTGACCCTGGAAATGGTCACCGACGACGAGCGCGACTACATGTACTCCGAGTACGCCAAAGATCCTCGGATGAAGGCGAACATCGGGATCCGCCGTCGGCTGGCGCCGCTGCTTGACAACGACAGGAACGCGCTTGAGCTGTTTACCGCGCTGCTGCTGTCGCTGCCAGGCTCACCGGTGATGTACTACGGCGACGAGATCGGCATGGGCGACAACATCTGGCTAGGCGACCGTGATGGCGTCCGCACCCCGATGCAATGGACTCCCGATCGCAATGGCGGCTTCTCGATCTGCGACCCGCAGCGGCTCTACCTGCAGCCGAACACCGACCCGATCTACGGCTACCAGGCACTCAACGTGGAGGCGGCGGAGCGGAACACCGGCTCGCTGCTGCACTGGACCAGGCGCATGATCGAGATCCGCAAACGCCATCCGGTCTTCGGCCTCGGTACGTACACCGAGCTGAGCAGCTCGAATCCGAGCGTGCTGGCCTTCGTCCGTGAGTACGACGCGGACAGCGACGAAGACCTCAGCGGCAACCCGATCTTGTGCGTAAACAACCTGTCCAAGTTCCCGCAGCCGGTCGAACTCGACCTGTCCAAGTACAACGGCTACGTGCCGGTGGAATGCATGGGCGGCGTGGCGTTCCCACCGGTAGGTGACCTCAGCTACCTACTGACGCTGCCCGGGCACGGTTTCTACTGGTTCGTGCTCGAGCCCCCAGGCATCAAACCACCGATCGCACCTGGTCAACGTGACCATCCGGCGTGATCGCCCGACTGCACCCGCGCCCTCCCTCGTGGACCGCGGACCTGATCCCTCGTGGACCGCGGACCTGATCCCGTGGATTGCTGATCTGACGGGTCGCGCACGGACCTGATCCCTCGTGGACCGCGGACCTGATCCCATGGATTGCGGACCTGACGGGTCGCGCACGGACGGGCGCGGCCAAGGATTACGGGATCGATGGGCTACATCGGGTATAAGGCCATCCATCCATCCCGCTCCAGCCCGCGCCAGCCCTAGCGAGCGCGCAGCCGCCGGCGCGCCCGCGCGCCAGCGTCGTTGAACCCCTATTGCTGCTGGTCCTCCCTGGCGGGCAGCATCGTCGGAGCGGTACTGCTGTCCTGGTGACATCGCCGCTCCTGCGATGTCGTTAGGCCGGGAGCGGGGTACCGCGTCGTTGGAGCGGCGATGCTGTTCGGCGCGGCAGGGCGCGGGCGCGGACGGGCAGGGCCCGGGCACGGGCGCGGGCGGGGCAGGGCGCGGGCGGGGCAGGGCGCGGGCGGGGCAGGCGCGGGCACGGCGCGGGCGGGGCAGGCGCGGGCACGGCGCGGGCGGGGCAGGGCGCGGGAACGGGCAGGGCGCGGGCGGGGCAGGGCGCGGGCGGGGCAGGGCGCGGGCACGGGCAGGGCGGGGGCGCGGGCACGGGCGGTCGCCAGGGCCGGCGCCGGGGGATGTGGGCTGGGGCTGGAGTTCTAAGGCGCGAGTCCGGTGGGTGGTCGCGACCAGAGCGAAAGCTGTCTCCGGCCGACCCGCTTATTTGTCAATCCTTGATAAGCGAGTTTGGGTCGCCCAACAGGATCGCGTGCACAACCTGCGATAACGGCATACCCGACAACGACTGGCATACGACTGACTGAACCGGGACAGCTTTAGATACGCCAAAACTTGTCATAATCTGAGCGTTTTTGCCGACCAATTTACTCAGCGCTACAGAACGTCACTTTTAGTCAAGGCCAGCAAAGACCTGATGCCTTGACAGTTACCGGCGAGTAGCAAGAGACTATCGATATCAATGCGCAAATAGCGGACCAATTGCCGCGCGGAATTCGGCGTCACTAGGAGCTTCCGGGTGAAATGCCGGGCTCGCCGTGTCCCGAAGTAGCGACAGCCGCGAAACCGACGATCACACAGGAACGGAGTGCGCTTATGAGCGCGATAAGACACGCCCCATGGTGGCGCGTGGCGGCGACCGCCGTCACGGCTTGCGCCATCGGAAGCCTGGCCGGACCGGCATTCGCGGCCAGCGCCGCAGTAACTTCCCTCACCACCAGCGCGGGGCCGGCCGCGCCGCAGACCTCAGGCAACCTGTCGCTGGCCGGAGTGCCACAAGCCATTGCGGTGATCCCGAAGAACGGGAGCACCGCCGGGACATTCTGGGTGGCCGGGCAGCCGGGCGGCCTTGACACCACGAGCCACGCAACCGAGATCAACGAGAGCACAGAAGCGACGACCGACTTCACTCCGCCTAACGGCGTCCTCGCCGTCGCAACTGATCCGAGTCGCGGCCTAGCCTGGATACTCAGCTCGGCCGCAGTCAGCGGCGGCGTCCAAGCGCTGACCGAGATCAACCAATCATCTGCCACCAAGACCACCGTGTCGCTCAGTTCGATTTCGCCGGACCTTGAGGGCATGGCGGTTGATCCGAGCAGCGGCAAGGTCTTCCTCGTCGACTACAACGGCGATGTGTACGAAGTTAGTGAAACCTCGCCAAGCGCACCGTCGTCCCCGTTGGTGACCGGCCCGGGTGCCAGCGACGCGGCCGACGGGATCGCAGTGGACCCGTCCAGTGGGCACCTCTGGGTGACCTCGCAGACCCACGAGTCAGCGTCGGCCTACACCGAGAGCGGCTCGACCGTTGGCAGCGCCGTGAACCTCGGTCACGATCCGTCAGCCATCGCGGTTGACCCGACCTCCAATGAGGTCTGGGTCGGCAACAGCGATAACACCGCCTCGGAGTTCTCCGACTCAAGTCCTGGCACACCCAAGACGGTCACGATTGACGGGGGGGCTATCAGCATCTCCGTCGACTCGACTACCGCGCAGGTCTGGATCGCCACTTCGGGTGGCACGCTCGACCAAGTGAGCGAGGGATCGTCGGCTGCGGTCGTGGCAAGTTACACCCCAACGCAGAGCAGCATGGTCGGTGCCGCTATCGACCCGGTGACCGGCCAGGTGTGGTCCATCGTCGGGACGCAAGGCGGCGCGGAGGGCAACAATGCCGACAACGTTTTCCCGCTGGTGCCATCGACCCCCAAGATCACGTCGGCGACCTCGACCTGGTCCGCGACCAATCCGTCGAGCGGGAACCTCTTCCAGTTCACATCGTCAGGATTCCCTGCGCCGACATGGGCGGAGACCGGCACGTTGCCCAAGGGAGTGAAGCTGGACGTCTCGACTGGCGCGCTGAGTGGCACTCCGACGAAGACTGGCACGACCCATATCCAGGTAACCGCGCACAACTCGCTCGGGACCTCAACCGCTCAGTCGTTCACGCTGAACGTGGGCACAACTCCGGTGTTTACTACCGGTAAGGCCTTCACTTTCTACACCGGCCGGGCGGCAGATACGTCAGTACACGCATCCGGTTCACCCGCGCCCACCTATTCGGCGGCGCTGCCGCTGCCGACTGGCCTGAAGTTCTCCGCGGCCGGGAAGTTCTCCGGCACGCCAACAAAGACGGTCAGCAAGGCGAACGAGATCCTGCTGGCCACCAACGTGCTCGGGACTGCTGGCCAGCAGGTCTCGATCACGGTACTGCGTGGGCAGGCCGCCAAGATCACGTCGGTCGGGCACGTCACTTTCAAGCTCGGCAAGAAGGCTAGCTTTACGATCAAGTCGTCGGGAGCGCCAGCCCCGACGCTGAAGCTCGAGTCGGGCAAGCTACCAGGCGGCCTTAGCTTCAAGGCGGGTAAGGGCGGCACCGCTACGATCACCGGGACCGTGAGTAGGTCCGACAAGAAGGGCAAGTACAAGATCACCATCGACGCGAGTAACGGCGTCGGCAAGGCAGCAGCCCAGGTGCTCACCATCACGATCAGCTAAGCGAGTCCGGTGGCGGGTCCGCCCGCCACCGGATGCAAAGCGTGGGCCTGGCCGATTGGCCAGGCCCACGCCGTTTGAGCGCTTAAGGCACTCTATGTACTAGCCATGATCAGGCCGGACCGCGCCATCGCGGTTTACCCGGCCCTAGGTCACGGGCTGGAGATCTGGATGTACGGGGTGTTGTTCAGCTTGTCGGCGCCGTTGTACTTGACGACGTCGCCCGCCTTCAGCACGCCGAGGCAGCTAGCCGACGTCACGGTCAGCAGGTTGCCGTCCGGGCTGACGGTCAGGGTGCCGGTGGAGTTGGAGTAGCTGGCATCGACGGTGCCGGCGACGGTAGCAGTGCAAAGCGTCCCGCTGAGGTTCGCCTTCACGTTCGAGATGGTGCCGGTCGTCGTGCCACCAGACGATGAAGCGGCGTTAAGCTCCCAGGTGCCCACAGGGGATACCGTAAAGGTGATGCTCAACGGGCCGGTGCAGCCACTGAAGGTGACGCTAGAAAGCTGCGCCAGGTCGGTACCGCTCTGGCCGCTGCCGTTGGCGATCGTGACCTTGCCGGTACCACCGGTGCACTTCAGCGTGCTGCTGCCGTCCACCAGCGTGGCGTTGCCCTGCTGGGTCGCCGGAAGGTTAGCGCCACCATTGGTGACGGTGAAGGTTGTGGCTGCCAGCGCCGTGCCGGCGCCCAAGCCGACTACCGCGGCGATTGTCGCCGTAGCGCCAGCTAACTTCAGCATGTGCTTGCGCATGCTTAATTCCCTTTCTTGCTGCGCGTTCTTTTAAACTACCCTGCCCCGGCTATGCGGTGCCGGCCTACATAGACAGAATTCCCTCCATTCGGCGTACGCCTGATAGTCAGGGTCGGGGCCGGCCGAGGCAGTTCGTTACTACGCGGTAACATAAACCGTCGCATAAATCAGCGCAAGGGGAGTAAGCCAAGATCTTCGGGCGAATAGTTCGACCTGCGCGCCTTTTCAGCCATTTATGATAAAAGATAATCTGAAATTTATCGGAAATTGATAGGTCGGCGACGAGCGCTCATATTGATCATGCCCGAAGATACGCCGTCCATGCCAAGCGATGGGACAACGGCACCCAATCAGGACACCGCCAGGCACGCCCGGGCGCGGGCACGGTGCGGCGACGGCGGGCACGGTGCGGCGGGCGCGGCGGGCGGGCACGGTGCGGCGGGCGCGGCGGGCGGGCACGGTGCGGCGGGCGCGGCGGGCGGGCACGGTGCGGCGGGCGCGGCGGGCGGGCACGGTGCGGCGGGCGCGGCGGGCGGGCACGGTGCGGCGGGCACGGTGCGGCGGGCGCGGCGGGCGGGCGCGGGCGCGGCGGGCGCGGGCGCGGCGGGCGCGGGTGGCGGGCGCGGCGGGCGCTGTGCGGCGGGCACGGTGCGGCGGGCGCGGTGCGGCGGGCGGGCACGGTGCGGCGGGCACGGGCACGGCGAGCGCTGTGCGGCGGGCGCGGCGGGCGGGCGCGGTGCGGTGGGCACGGCGGGCGCGGGCACGGCGGGCGCGGGTGGCGGGCGCGGTGCGGCCGGCGGGGGGGTGACGGGGGTGACGGACCGGCAGGGCGTAACGAGCGCTAGTTGAGTGTGATGGTTAGTCGCTGGGTGGCTCGGCCGAGGCCGTTGACGGCCTTGAGCTTGATCACGTAGCGGCCCGCCCGATCGTGAGACGAAGGAATGCCGGTGATGGTGGCCGGGCGGCCGGGCTTGATCGTCAAGCGCAGACCACGTGGCAACGAGCCGTGCGCGGTCAACCTTGGGGCGGGAAAGCCGGAGGTGCGGATGCTGAAGCGCACCCGCTGTCCGATCGTCACAGCCAGGTTCGAGCGCGAGGTGAGCTTGGGTCGGCTCGGATTGAGCACGGTAAGGGTGTCAGCCGTCGGGTTGGTGACGTAGCCGGTACCGGTGTGGGTGTCCACGGCCACACTGGTCGGCTCGGGCCCGGCCGGCAAGGTGCAGAGCACCCGGTTCGTTGAGTCGTCGATGATCGAGACCGTGTTGTCGGCGAAGTTCGTCACCCAGATTCGGCCGCGCTTGCTGTCCACTGCGATGCCGTCGGGTCCGTTGCCGACTCGGACGGTGGTGACCACCCTGGCCAGGAACTCATTGATCTCGCTGACCGTATCGTCGCTGTAGTTGGACACCCAGACGCTCGAGGTCGTCGGATCGACGACAACACCGATGGGCGAAGTGCCGACCGGCACGGTGCTGACCGTGCTTGGGTCCGCTTCGGTGAAATCTGACACCGCATCGCTGACGTCGTCGGCGACCCAGACCTTGCCGGTCGCCGGATCCACGGCGATGCCTTCTGGCGTGTCACCGACAGTCGTACTACCGATCAGCGCGTGCGCGCTGACCTCAGACACCAGACCACTCGGGTTGCTCGTGGTGATCCAGCCGTCACCAGTCTCAGGGTCGACGGCGATTCCGTAGGGGTAGTTGCCGCCGCCGAACTTGACGGTCGAGGTGACCTTGGCGGTGCGTTCACTGATGATTGAGACGGTCTCAGCCTGGCTATTGACCACCCAGACCGTCTTGTTGGCTGGATCAACCGCGGCGTAGAGCGGCTGGAAACCGACCCGTATTGTCTTGACCATACGGTCCGTCGCCGCCTTGAACGCAGAAACCGTGCTGTCGGCCGAGTTGACGACCCAGACCAAGCCGGTCGAGGAATCAACCGCTACACCGTAGGGCTGGAAGCCAACTGCGATCGTGCGCCGGCCAGGTTCGCCGCCCGCAGCAGGAGAACGCAGTTGACCGGACCAGGCCGGCTGACCGGACCAGGCCGGCTGACCGGACCAGGCCGGCTGACCGGACCAGGCCGGCTGACCGGACCAGGCCGGCTGGCCACCGGCTAGCGTGAGCGTCGCTGCCATCAGCGGCAGTACGCCGAGCAGGCGCCAGCGCGACTGGGCACCGTTCATCGGACCTCGATCCGCAGCACCTTGCTGGCGGCGGGCGACAGGCCATTGACCGCGGTCACGGTGAGCTTGTAGCTGCGGCCACGGTCACCGCCCGCGGGGACACCGCTGATAACCAACTCGCCGTGACCGGTGGTGTCGCTCAGCCCGGGTGGCAGGGCTCCCGTCGCCGACAGGGTAGGCACCGGGTATCCGGCGCTGCTGATGACCAGTCGCACCTTGTGGCCGGCCGAGGCTTGCACAGTGGCTGGCGACGTGATCGTCGGCGGCGCCTGACCCTGGATGACCATCAGCTTGCCGCGCTCGTACTCGGTCAGATAGCCACGGCCAGTTTGGCTGTCGAGCGCCAGTCCTTGCAGAAAGCGCTGCGGCTCAAGCACGGCACCGACGAGCCCTGATCGCAGATTGACGATTACCAAGGCAAAGGTCTTATTCGTACAGCGAATTACCCAGGCTTCACTGGTCCGCTGGTCGACAATGGAGCCGAAGAAGTTATTAGTACCCTGATTGCTCACACCAGGCAATGCGATCTTCTTAGTAAGATTACCGCTCGCGACGGCTAGCCAGGACAGCGTGTAGTCAGTGCTGTCTATTTGCCTTACGATCCAGACTCCTGAGGCAGTCGCGCCAACTAGCCCGTAATAGCCAGCGATGTCGGCGCTGGGAAGTATGATAGTCTTCGCTATTTTGCCGGTGCTCTCATTGAGAATGGATACCTGATATTGGCTTAGATTAGATATCCAGCTTACGTAGAGCAAGCCTGCTGCCGGGGCGACCGACAAACCGAGGGTGGCACTTTGCTCAGCCACTGTGCCAAAGGTGAGCCGGTGCACCACCCGCCCCGTTTTCTCGCTGATCGCCTGGACGACTCTGGTGCCGTCGGTGATGATCGTCGGGCTGGCTACCCAGACCAATCCGGCCCGCCAGTCGACGGTCAGCGAGTCGGGGAACTCACCCGCCGGGATCCGCTTGAGCACCCGGTGCGTTGCTGCGCTGATCTCCCACACGCTGCCAGCCGCCGAGTAGTCGGTGACCCAGATCAGGCCGCGAGCGGGATCGGCAGCTACCGCCTCGGGCGCGCCGCCGACACTCAACGTGTGGAGCACCTTGTCGGACGACTCGCTGAGCTCGGAGATGGTGCCAACCGCCAGGTTGGCCACCCAGACGGTGCCGTTGGCCTGGTCAACCGCGACCCCCGCTGGCCCGATCCCGATGTCGACCGTGCCGACGATCTTGGCGACAGGCGAACCGGCCCCGGTCTGGGCCAGCGCCGTCGGCGTGGCTGTCGGGCCGACGAGTACAAGCCAACTGACGAGCGCCAGCAAACCAGGCAGTCCCAGCGCGATCGAGCGGGAGCTGCTGTGCTTCGCCATTATCGTTATCGCCTCAATACTGGTACTGCTGGCGGACAAGTCTTGCCAGGAGTGCGCGGTACGCAGATCTCGCCTTGGGTGACTTTGGTGAAGTTCTTTGGCCCTGAGACCGACGCGGTCAGCAGCGGGTCGAGATTCTCCCCTACGCCGCAGTGCGTGAACGGAGTCAGCGAAGCTTCGCCGTAGAGCGGGCCGCCAAGAAAAACGCTGGTGTATTGCGGCGAGGTCCCGCGCAAAGTCAGCTTGAACGGCTGGCCGGTGCCGCAGGATGGCCCGACTGCCAACGGCACGCCGTTGACCAGCACATGCGAGACCGTTGCGGTGAAGAACCCGAGCGCCACTAGCTTAAAGTCGGTCAGCTTGCCGGTCGGATTAGGCAAGTACCCGTCTTGCCTGACCTGGACGTGAATCGGCTGGACCGCAGCGAGGGTCAGTGTCGCCGTAATCGGCACGAAGCCGAAGGCCAGGAACGTGCCAGTGGCATGGAAGGGCTTAGTGAGTTGGGCGTTGGCCACCGCGCAAAATACGATCGTCCCCCCGGTGGTCTGATTGGGGCAGGGCTTGGGGGTCAGCACGTCCAGGTTCACGAAGACCGGCAGCAGCGCCACCGCCGAGCCGAGCTTGGCGGCGTCCGCATAACCATCGGCGTAAGCGCAGCCCACGTTGGCCGGTGATGAGCCAGGAAGCAGCTTCATCTTCCCGCAATCAGGCGGAATCTTCGCATTGGTCGACGGCGGACCACTTATCGGGCGTTTCGCTACTTTGCCGACGTGCGCTGTCAGAACTGCGGGTAATGGCGCGCTCGCACCAGCTGACGCGAAGATAACCGCCGCCCCGACCGATGCATTCACCACCGCGAGCACGAAGGAAATGACCGGGATCGACGAGAGCTTGCCAATCCTTGCGCCTGCCACGTCACCCCTATCACTGCCGTTCTTGATTCGTCCCGATCCTGGCCCTACTCGCCAGTAACGTCAAGTCGTTAGCTGCAATAAGCCGACTCCGACCCCGGCGATCGACCTGACGCCGAGGTGGTGCTTGACTCATCGGATGACCAACGATTCGCTCGCCGAATTGCTGGCTGCCTGGCTGCCCGGGCAGCGCTGGTTCGCCGGGAGCCGGGCCGCGGTGCGCGCGGTCGCGATCACTGCCGATTGCCCGCTCGCGACTGGTGACCGAGAGCTCAGGCTGCTGATCGTCGACGTCACGACGGGCGACGTCCCGGTCAGCTATCAGGTGCTGGTGGGGACGCGGCCAAGCGGGCAAGAGGTAGCCGTCGACGCGGTGATCGGGGAGTTGCCCGGCGGGCGAGTCGCCTACGAGGCGATGAGCGACCCCGACCTGGCCGCGATCTTGCAACGCGGCATTGCCTCAAATCTGGTGACCGGGCCGCTGCGGTTCCTCGCCGAGCGAGCCGAGGCCATCGACACCGCCGCGCCCGCCCGCCGATTGCCGGCCGCGACTAGCAACACCAGCGTCGTCTTTGGCGACCAGGCCATCTTGAAGGTACTGCGCAGGCCATTCGCCGGCGTTCATCCCGACCTGGAGATCCCGACCGCGCTCGCCCGCGCCGGCTCGCGGTTGGTGGCCGCGCCGCTCGGCTGGATCGAGCTCGCCGACGCTGCCGATGAGCCCATGGTGACGGCGATTATGTCGGAATTCTTCCCGGACGCCGCCGACGGCTGGTCGCTCGCCGCGGCCAGCCTGACCAACGCGGACCCGGACTTTACCGCGCTGGCGGCCGAACTGGGCACCGCCACAGCGCAACTGCACGCTCAATTGGCCGCCGCGTTCGGTGCCGACTCACTGCCGCCGACCGCCATGACCGACCTGGCGCAGCGGCTGGCAGCTGAGCTGGACCAGGCCATCGATCAAGTGGCCGAACTGGCCGAGCACCAGGTCGCCATCCGGCATTGCTACGCGGAGCTTGCCAAGCTGGCCACGCCGGTACCGATTCAGCGGATTCATGGCGATTACCACCTAGCCCAGGTACTCCGCGTGGCTGGCCGCTGGGTGATACTGGACTTTGAAGGCGAGCCTTCTGTGCCGCTGGCCCAGCGGCGAGCATTCGCATCGGCCCTTCGCGACGTGGCCGGGATGCTGCGGTCCTTCGACTACGCCGCTCGGCATCAGTTGCTGAACGATCCCGGCCGCGGTCTGCGCAGCACGGCCGCGACTTGGGTTAAGGACTGTCAGGACGCATTCTGCTCGGCGTACGGGGAAGCAACTGGGCTGGATCCGCGACTTAGCGGCCCGCTGTTGCGGGCACTGATCCTACAGAAGGCGGTTTACGAGGCGGTCTATGAAGCTAGGCATCGGCCAAGCTGGCTGCCGATTCCACTGCATGCGATCGCGGAGGCGGTAGATGAAGTTGACGGGTGAAGATCAGGTAACTGATCCAGTCAGCCAAGCTGAAATCAACGCGATCCTGGCCGGTCACCACCATGACCCGCATTCCGTACTTGGTGCCCACCCGGGACAAAGCGGTACCACCATCCGGGCGTTGCGGCCATTGGCCTGGTCGGTCACGGCGGTGCTGGCCGATGGCACCAGGTATCCGATGCGGCATCAGCACGAAGGCGTGTTTACCACCACCGTGCCGGCCGAGTCGGCGGCTGCCGCCCAGGTCGGCGACTACCGGCTCGCGGTCAGCTACGCCGCCGAAGGCCCTGAGCTGACCGGCGATGATCCGTACCGGTACCTGCCCACGCTCGGCGAGGTCGACCTGCATCTGATCGGCGAGGGCAGGCACGAGGAGCTCTGGCAAGCACTCGGTGCCAGGGTCAGGCCCGAGCTCGGCGGCACGGCGTTCGCGGTATGGGCACCTAGTGCGCGCGGGGTACGGGTCATTGGCGACTTCAACCACTGGGATGGCCGCGCGACCCCGATGCGCTCGCTCGGCTCATCCGGGGTGTGGGAACTCTTCCTGCCCGGAGTCGGTGCCGGGGCGAAGTACAAGTTCGACATCTGCGGTCCCGACGGGACCTGGCACCGCAAGGCCGATCCGATGGCCAGGCTCGCCGAGATGCCGCCAGCCACCGCCTCAGTCGTGCACGAGTCCGGCTACAGCTGGGCCGACCACGACTGGATGACAGCCAGGAAGGATCGCGATCCGCTCCGCGAGCCGATGAGCGTGTACGAGGTCCACATCGGCTCCTGGCGGCCCGGGCTTAGTTACCGTGAGCTCGGGGATGAGCTCGTTAAGTATGTTCGTGACCGTGGGTTCACCCATGTCGAGTTCATGCCAGTAGCTGAGCACCCGTTCGGCGGATCCTGGGGCTACCAGGTGACTTCGTACTACGCGCCGTCAGCTCGATTCGGCTCGCCCGACGACTTCAAATTCCTGGTCGACCGGCTGCATCAAGCCGGGATAGGCGTGCTCGTCGACTGGGTTCCAGCCCATTTTCCGAAAGATTCGTGGGCGCTAGCCAAGTTCGACGGCACCGCGCTGTACGAGCACCCAGATCCGCACCGGGGCGAGCACCCTGACTGGGGCACGCTGATCTTCGACTTCGGCCGGCCCGAGGTCCGCAACTTCCTGGTCGCCAACGCGGTGTACTGGCTGGAGGAGTTCCACATCGACGGGCTTCGGGTCGATGCCGTCGCGTCCATGCTCTACCTGGACTACTCACGTAAGGACGGCCAGTGGAGTCCGAACGTGTTCGGCGGCCGAGAGAACCTGGACGCGGTCTCGTTCCTACAGGAAGTGAACGCCACCTGCTACAAGCGCTGCGCGGGCATCGTCATGATCGCCGAGGAATCGACCGCCTGGCCCGGCGTGACCAGGCCGGTGCATCTGGGCGGGCTCGGCTTCGGGCTGAAATGGAACCTGGGCTGGATGCACGACACGCTGGCCTACCTGTCCCACGACCCGCTGTTCCGCCGCTACCACCACAACGAGCTCACCTTCTCGATGATGTACGCCTACAGCGAGAACTTCGTGCTGCCGCTGTCACATGACGAAGTGGTACATGGCAAAGGCTCGCTGCTCGGCAAGATGCCTGGCGATGACTGGAAGCGGTTCGCCACGCTGCGCGCCCTTTACGGCTATATGTGGGCACATCCCGGCAAGCAACTGCTCTTCATGGGCTCCGAGTTCGGCCAGCGCGGCGAATGGAGCCAGGAACGTGGCCTGGACTGGGCCGCGCTCGACGGCGAACTGCACGTCGGCCTGCAGCGACTGATCGATGACCTCAACGTCGCCTATCGCGAACACGAGGCACTCTGGCGGGACGACTTTGAGCCGGCCGGATTCAGCTGGATCGACGCCAACGATGCTTTCGGCAACGTGATGTCGTTCCTGCGCTTTGATACCGATGCGCCCGCCCTGGCGTGCGTGGTCAACTTCTCTGGTGATCCGCATTTCGATTACCGGATCGGCCTGCCGCAGCCCGGTCGCTGGCGGGAAGTGATCAACACCGATGTCACCGATTACGGCGGCAGCGGTGTCGGCAACTACGGCTCGGTGCAAGCCGTCGTCGAGCCCTGGCATGGGCGGCCGGCCTCCGCCGTGCTGACCATCCCGCCGCTCGCGACACTATGGCTACTTCATGACCCCGCGCAGGAGACGGATATTCGTGATGCAGGAAATCCCGGTGACCAATCAGAGCCGCCAGAGCCAAAGCGATCCGATGTCAGTCGTGGACCTAGCTGACGAGCGGCCCAAGCACCTATTCGACCGAGTCCTGCGGTGGGTACCGCGGATATTGTCGAGCAAAGGGCACGTGGTGCTTCTCACCCTGCTCGGCGTCTACCTGGTAATACTGCCGTTGTTCGGCGTCGTGGTCAGCGCCCACGCCGAGTTGATCGGCGGCAACTACACCAACGTCACCTCAGACATCGGCGCCTGCATCGCGGCTGGCGGCACGCTGCACCTGATCAGCCAGGGACGGCGACGGCTGAAGGCCGAAGAGGAGCGCACCAGGCTGCTCAAAGACATCCACATCCTGCTGCACAACGTGCACGCTGACGCGGCGACCGCGCTGCACCGAGCCCCGGCCGCGCCGACCGATGCGGGCGAGCAGCCGTCTGGCCACTGACAACAGAGCTTCCCTGGCCGATCCGGAACTTAGGCAGGAAGAAGCAGGTCAAGCAGCCAGCGGGGGCCGGTGACGCAGGCGCCGACAGCTTCACAGCGCGCCCGCAGTTCCCGGTCGGCGCTCACCACCAGCCGCTGACCTGGCAACTCGGCCGCGAGCCTAGCGATCTCGTCGTCACCTGACCCGCGCGCCCTGATGACGCTCAGCGCCGGGCTGGCGACCGGGTCGGGCGCGGCGCTGGCGGCACCTTCGAGCACCACCACGAACTGCGGGAACCAGCGCTCGATCGGCGGCATGGGCACCGAATCAGGCAGGCTAGTCACGCCGCGCTCGGCCAGGTCGTTGACCTGCTGCAGCAGCCTGCTGGCAGCGCCAGCGCGGTCACGCCACCAGCCATCTGGCCGCGAGCCGACCACATTGGCAGCATCGACGATGACGGTCAGCGGCATGAGCGCCGCCCGGAGCGCGACCCACTGCTCAGCGAATCCTGGATGCAACCGCAACGAGTCGACGTCGTCGGCCCGCACCCAGGCGACTTCCTTGGTTTCCTCGCTGACCGGGAAGGCCGCCAGCGGCGCTGGCGCGTTCGCGAGCACCGTTCGGTACGCCCAGCCGCCATGATCGTCGCGGAGCACGCCGTGCACGGTGACACCAGTCGGATCAAGCGCGCATTCCTCTGCTGCCTCGCGGAGCGCGGTATGCAACTCCGATTCATGACTATCCCGCGCGCCGCCCGGTGGTCCCCAGGTGCCGCCGTGACTGCCCCACCAACTGCGCTGCTGTAGCAGCACCAGTGGCAGGCCAGCCTCGTCGGGCGCAGCGAGCAGCAGGCCAGCCGCGCCATGCCTGCCCCAATGCCGATGGCCGCGGCCGCACCGGGTCCAGCCGTTCCCATCGGAGACTGTCATTGGTTTACACTTCTGTCAAGCCAGCGACGGAGGTTCGATGCGGGCACTGATTGCAGCGCGGAAGAGCAACAAGGTAGACGGCAAGGAAGGTCACAGCCTAGAGACACAAGACCAGCGCGCCCGCGAGTTCTGCGAACGCATGGGCTGGGAAATCGTCGGTGTAGCACGAGATACGATATCCGGTCGCATAGCTCCGGTCGATCGCAGAGAGCTTGGCGCATGGCTCGCTCAGCCTCACACGTTCGACGCGATTGTCGCCTACAAGACCGACCGGCTCAGCCGTGGCGAGCAGGAGGACTGGACACGCATCGAACACTGGGCGACCGAGCAGCGGAAACAGCTCATCATCGTTGACGGCGCGACCGGCATCCGCTACCCGGCACGCGATGACAGCGACTACTGGCAATGGCAGGCCACGAAACGTGAAGCGGGACGCGAGTGGGAATCGGCGCGAGAGCGGATCGTCAGAGCACATCAATCCCTCGAAGCTACGGGCTCTTTCATCGGCCGGCCACCGTTCGGTTACAACGTCGAAGGCGACAAGTACGCAAAGCGCCTCGTTGTCGAAGAAAACCTCAGAACTATCGTCATCACCGCCTTTGACATGGCCATAGCCGGCAAGTCTCTCACGCAGATAGCTCTCTGGCTCGACAGCGTTACGGACCTCAAATGGCACGAGACGAAGGTTCGGCGTCTCATCCACTGCTGGACGTACGCGGGACGCCTTGAGCGCGGCGGACGGCACTACGCCGACTGTCCCGCGATCATCGAGCCTGGCACGCTCGTCACGGCGCAGAAGACCGTTGCGTCGAGAGCACGGAAATCAACGGGTGGCCGGCCTTCCGCCAACCCTCCGCTGATGGTCATGAAATGCGGAGGCTGCGACATCGGCAGGCTATACCTGTCCAATCGCCATTACCGTTGTCGCGGCAACCCTTCCGATGCGGGCTTGGGCTGCGGGCTAAGCGTCCCCAGATCGGTTGAGTCGAAGGTGATCGCACTCGTTACGTCGAGCACTGAACCCGAGATGCGCTCCGAGATCATCAAAGGCAGCAATTGGGCTGACGAGATTGAGACCGCTAAGCGCGACCAACGTCAGGCTTTGGAACGCAAGGACATTACAACGGTTATCCAACTGCATGCTCAGATTGAAGAACTTGAGTCACGCGACATAGAACCCGACCGCATACATCTTGTGCCGACTGGCCGAACGGTAGGAGAAGCTTATGCGACTATGGATCGTGAAGAGCTAAGGTCGGCGTTGAAGGCTTGGACAATAACCGCCTATCCAGAACCCGGAATTGCCACCCGCAAGTCCCGAGATGGCAAGTTGATAATTAAGTCACCTTGGGACTCGCCCTAACGCCCACATAGCCACGCAGGGACACGAAAACGCCCGAGCCTGTAATCTCATCAGGCTCGGGCGTTTTCGGTATCCTAGGGTGGCTCAGCCGCCCTCAGGCCACATTCTCGTTATCTGCTGCTCGGGGCTCGCAGAGTTGATCTCGATAGCGATTACGGGAGTGTGGATGCCTGGCACATCCATTTCCCTCGCCACGCCGATCGGCTCGATAAGCTCTTTCGTCTCGCGGTCACGCCACCAAAGCTCATCTTTGCCATCTCGTGTGAGGTACACGGGCTGAGCCGTCTCGCAGTTATGCGCGCTCAATGCGAGAACACCGCCGCAGCCGTGCGGCCGGTGGAAGCGAAGTCTGCCCTAAACCAGCAGAGTACACCGACCTCAAGATTGTCTGCGTAACGCTCGTTGAGCACCTGACACTGAATCTTGCCCACGCGACGCATAGTCATAGCGGCGCCCATATTGGCGAGCACAGGCCCGGAAACCGTCGTGGTGACGAAATCCGTCACGGCGTGAGTAGGAACGACCGGCACAATGTCGTCAAGGTGACGAAGGGCCGTCAGGTCGCTGGCCGCAAGAGACGAATAGTCCGCCTGACTGACATACAGCTTCGCGCCCGGCAGAAAAGCCGGGTCAAGCTTCGCCAGCAGCTTGGCTACGTTGGTCGGCGTAATCGAGCCTATGCTTACCTCTTGGCCCGAGGTCGCGGCGCCGTAAAGAGCCGTACTCGCGTCGGCCGCAGCCTGCCGGCCTATAGCCTCACCGATAGCGCTTGACAACAACTTGGTGAGCCCAACGTTCGAGTCGTCCAGAATCTGGAAACTCATAATTCCAAGCCCGGAATAGGTCGGTGTGTCGCCAAAACTCTGCGTGCCGCTAAAGGCAATCAGAGTTGACGTCCCGTCCGACAGTTGCGAGCCTTCAGCCGCAGCGGAACCCGCAGCAGTGAACGACGCGACTTGCGGACGCTTGAACGTAAAGCCGAGGTCAGTCGGCAAGTCCTCGCAGTCATTGAGAACCGAGTCAAATTCCTTGATTCCGCGGATAACGGAGGTCGCGAAGCCGGGCGGGACTAGGTCTCCGCCGGTCGTAGCCGAACCTTCGGCCGCAGCACGAGACTCGTACAAAGCGCCCTGCCGTGCGGTACGTATCCACGTCCGCAACTCAGAATCGCTACGCGTTAGCTCGCGCACTTCGTCAACGCTCGGCTGCGCCGACATGAAGGCGCTGGCGGCCGAGCGTCGCTCAGCCCTAGTGATCGCAGTTGCCAGTTGATTCCGCAGGAGTTCAGAACGCATCGAAGTCACAGGAGATCACCATCTTCGGAATAAACGCGGTCCAACATCTCGATACCGCGCGTCATCACGTCCTGCTCCCAGGCGTCATAGCTGTCAGCCTCAGGAACGGCGTTAGCAGGCCGATAGCCAGAGGCGTTCTGCGCGCGAATCTCAACCTCAACCTGTGCGCGATGCTCCGCATACCAGGCCGCGTGCCTAGGGTCGTTAACGTTGGTGATGCCGTTCCGACGCTCGTATTCGGCGCTGCTGATCACACCGCCCCTAAGCGCTAGCAGGTCGGCAGTCTCGCCGCCACGTCCGTCAAAAGATCTCACGATTTCTTCCCTTGCTGCGCGTAGAGCGCATCGAATTGCCAGCCCTAGATTTGTGCCGCGCTACAGCGCGAACCGCCTAAGGCCTTGAAGGCGGCATAAGGTCGATTCAGACAGCCCTGAAATACTGCATCAGCAGCAAGCCGTCAGACATGCGCCGGCACAGCGGGATGAAATCCCGCACGCCTCTACACACCAAGTCGTAAATAGCCAAAACGTCTTCGTCATCCGAACCTAGCCAGATCTCGGCTAGCGGGACATCAGTCTCACCTTCGCCCAGAATGACGACACGAACACTTTCAGGCGTTGCACTCTTTTTGGCCACCAGAACACCTCCCTACCAGTCCACAAGCCCGAGGTCTCTGCGCGGCAAAACCTCAGGAACGTCGCGGCCAGGATGGCGAATGCCGTTATGCTCGATAAGCAGAATGCGCGCAGCCTCATGCATCTGCCTACGCTCGACAGGCAGCGGGATAACGCCACAATCCGAGCACGCCGTGAATGGTTGGCGTTGCGCGTCAAAACCCGTGAAGCCGCTCACCACACATACCGCCTGCGGCCACTCTCATAATGCGCTATCAGGTCGTCACATTGACTTTCAGGCCAGCGGCACGCCTCAGCCTCAGTGACCAAAGGCTTATTCAGCAAGCCGAGGAAACTCGCTACGTCGATCATGTGACTAGGCGTTGACGCGAGAGCGTCAAGGCGTGATTGCTGGTAGGCGCGCAACAGCGTGAAAGCCTCACGCTGCTTAGGTTTCAGCCTCACCATTGCGGCCAGTCCGATCCGAGAGTGTCAGGCGGCAAAGGCGAGTCGCACAACTCGCCGCTCTGCCGCGCGGCGTTAAGCTTGCGTGCCTCATGCAACTGACGCTTGAAACGAGCCATGCCATACGGAATAGCGGCCTTAGGATCAACGCCAAGGCCGCGGCACGTCTGCTGCATAAGATTAATCGGCGCCGAAAGCTGCTCAATCGCATCGAGCGCAGTCCAGTTAGCCTCGCCAACACGGTATATCTGCTCAGCGAAAAGGCCTGTCAAGTCGCCTTCATCGCCACTCCATCCCGCAGGATGCAGCAGATTGGCGGAAATACCGGCCTTGAAGGCATCCTCTATAGCCGTGATCTCGTAAAGGCCACGGTAATCGACGTTGACGGTACCTCGCGTATCAGTGCGATGAGTCACACGGACTCTTGCGGCCAACGTGCGGCCCTCCTTTCTGTAATTGCAAAACGCCACAAGCGCGTGACCTGCGCAAAGTGGCAACGGAGCATCGAAGCGCTTTGTGTGTGTCGGCGTAAACGGGCCGGCGAGGGTCGTAGACTAATCGGACATCCCTCGCACTTTGGACCGTGGGGGGCCTATGGCCAAGAGGCAGACGTCAGTCGCACCTTCATGCACACGGCACCTAGGTCTGTCAGGCTTTCCGTTCCACACGCTCTCGCACGTACAACGGCCATCAAACAGGCTTGACATCCTTAGCCAGCCACGGTCTGAAAGCCAGCGAACTTAACCGACATCATCGAGCCGCCGTTCGAAATACTTTGCGATAGCGAGCCGCCAGAGGTCTGGTAAGCGCGAAGACCTACAGTCGTGCCGACGCCCAGATACATACGAGTTGAGAGCGAGATGCCGGGAACCTGGGCAGTGTTAGCGCGTCTCTGAGTTCCTCCGACATTCAAGGCGTGAGAACCTAGAGGACCCTCAGAACTACCTTGCGGATTAACCAGAAACTCAGTGAACCTACCGGACGCTGAGCTTCCGCCTGCGGCCCAAACAATCGTCGCCTCAAGTTCCCAATAGCCTGCCACCGTGACAACGTAAAAGTTCGGAAAACCAGGCAATAGCCCGAAACTCACCGCCGAATCCATGAATACGGTGTCCCAGTTGAGCGTCTGAATGCCTGTCGAACCTGAAGTTGCAAAGACCTGAACTGTAGACGTCTGACCGAGTACGCAGATAGGTGGCTGCATCATGGTTTGCAGATTGCCGTAGATACCGCGCTGATCTTTAGCGCCGACGAATCCTTTACCGCTCAGACCCCCCGAGTTCATTGACGTCGAGTATGTCGGTGGCCAGAATGGTGCGCCAGGATCGGCGCTGGTGAGCTTCGACTTTGGAGCTATCGCATGTCCGTCGTCTGTCGCGCTCACGCCTATCACGGCTGTAGAGTCCAGCACGCCGTAAGTAGCGTCACCAGGAACCCAGCAACGTTTCTGATTCATCGGAGACGTATAGAACTGGACGGTGTGAGTAACCAGATCCTTGTACTCAACAACGCCCTCTGCGAAGTAATCGAGCGCGCCAGCGTCGTTCGGCATTGCGTTGATTCCGCCGGCAAGCGTGAACGTCCCGTTCACGTCTATGCCGTACACGGTAGAGATAGCGACGTAATCCGATGCGGCAGGATTCGTATTCGTCAGCAGATCGATTGTGACTGACTTCGGCCGCACACGCGGATCGCTGCCGCGATTCACGGTCCAGTTAGCGACGTCTTGCACCTGGTCAAGCTGCGGCGCGAAACCCTGAGTTGACTGCGCCGTCGCGAAAATCGGAGAATACCCGAGCACAGGAAGTTCGGTTGGCGCATCATCCGAACCGTCAACATAAGGCCCGTAATCCGCCAAAGCCTGAGGATTCACAGCCGTAACGGCTTTGGCGACCGCAGGCGTATCGATCGCGGCCTGAGTTAGCAGATATTGATCAGTCTGCTTGAAACCCATATCAGGGTCATACGAGCCCGCGGGGAATGTGACCGATGGGGCACCAGCGCCCATACGGACCTGACGTCCGTCAAAACAGAGCTGACCGGCAGCGTTCACGTAAAGCAGGCCTTCGACCTCCGCAGCCTCATACTGTTGAAGGCTCGCCAAAGCGTCCTGTTGCGACAGATCCACATACTCTGTCGTCGTCAGACCCGAAGCGTTCGCGAGGTTCGACCAGAAAGACGGAATCGAAGCGAACAACCCGAGCCGCTGAGCGACGGCAGGTGTAAGAGACTGATAGGGCGCCATACCGCCCAGCATTGTAATGCGCAGTGACCTGACCAGACGTCAAGGCGTAGTTGTACTGCGAGACAACCGAGATGTTGCCCTGCCAGCCGTTGAGGCCTTGGAAAGCACCACCGACGTCAAGCCAGTTGTACCTGTAATTCGCAGTAAAAATGTCACTGGTAAGCGTGACGGAAGCCGCACCGTTGATATATAGCGTGCCCGTCGAGTTGCCGTTACAGACGAGCGCGACGTGAATCGGAATCCCGTTGGTCGGCATCTTGAACGAGCTGGACGAAGCCGCCGAAGTATAGCCGCCTCGACTAACACCGCCAAGACTGATCGGGTACTGGTTGGTGAAGACACTCCATACCGCATTGCCTCCACCGCTGCTAGAGTCCGCAACCACGCAAAGGTTATGACCTGATGCCGTGTCGCCCAGAGATAGCGTTGTTCCCAGAAAAAGCGGAGACGCGCTAGGGCTCAGAACGCCACCAGACCCAAAGGCCGTAGGGTCGAGAATTGCCCAAGTCTCGATAGACCAACCTGGTCCAGTTCCACAATTCAGATAGCTAGGTAGCTGGGCACTCAGGTTCACCGATGGTGGCCGATTAGAGCCCGTGACAACAGCGGTCGTCCAGTACGGCGACTGAAGCGGAGAGCTGAACAAACCCAGAGCCGTACCGCTCGGAGCGTCAGCCTGAGTCTCAACGCCGCCCTGACCGCTGGCAAAAGTCAAACCCGCAAACTGCGAGCCTTGCGCGTAATAGCGTGCGCGAAGCGCGGGACCGGAGTTACCCGAAGTCTCCGCAGCCGTCACACTCCCAGCCGGATCGTCAAGCGTCCAATGCAATGCCGGGCCGTCAGCTAGAACAGTCTCAACAGTCCAGCAATTCAGATCATTCTCACGCGCCATGAACGCCAGAACGTCAGCGCCTTGAATCTGCGCAACCGCCTCGCCGGTCGGATCGATAACGTAATCGATCTCAGACAAAGGACCGTCGAACCGCGTATGCCACGTTCCGGTTTCGTCAGCCATGTTGATTTGCAGGCGTCGTCCGAGCTTGACGTTCCCGTACCAGGGAGACGCATTGTCCTTGGCGGTAAACCAACCCTCGGTGTTGTGAGCCGTGAAGCTCGCAAAACCGGCCTGAACCTCCGACACAGCATCCTGCCGGCCTCGGCCACACGAGATCCCCGCATCGAGACGAACCAAAGGCGTAAGGTCCGTGAACGCTTGGCCGGCCTGCGAGCTAGCGCCGAAAGGCGAGTTCGCCCAGTCAACCAAGACCTGAGTGTCTGTCTGCGCGAGGAACATGAAGTCAAGCCGCTCAGTCTCGCTAGCGGCAGCCGAGCTGATACGCGCCGACACTTGAACGCCGTTACAACCAACCGGACACACGCCACTAACGCTGAAAGGCGTAGGACCGTTAGCCGTCACCGCTACAGAAATCTGCTGCGACACAAACGAGCTGCCGTTAAACCACCTGAGCAAGAGCTGAACCGACCGCGAGACTCCGGGGTTAATAACACCCGAGGCGACGTAAGGCAGACCAACCGTAGCGCTGTAAACCTTCGTCCCGACCTGAGTAGTACCCGAAGCCGTAGCCGTCCACTGAAGCGAGTTCGAGCCCGTGAACGCCCAGGCCGCAGAAGTCGTCACGCTCGAAGCGTTAGTGACCAGAGCCCAGGAACCCACGCCAGACTCAAAGTCAGAATCAGTAAGAGCCAGTAGGTTAGCTGGGAGTGTGGGAGATGCAATGGTCACTAGGTACGCCAATCCGATCTTGAATGTTTGAAAGTCTCTACACTAACCAGAACGCGAAGAGACCCATAAGCACTGAAAGGGTAGGGGGAAGAGATCCCTTTCGCTTTCAAGCTCTTAAGTCTCTTTAGTTCTTTCAGTTCCCATCACTGTCGCGGCATGGGATTACCGCTGGGCTCACCCGACCAAGGCGACTTGGGGTCTTCGCTTCATTCCGACGCTGGTTAGTTCGTCGGCGGGTCTATTCCGTATTCAAGGTGCGTCCTTAACGCCCTACGTCTGTGTACAGTTTGCGGCTATACAAGATATTCGGACATCTGGGACATGGGCACGTGTTCGTTATGGACCCGTTACGCAACCCCTTCGATCCTGTCAACCTCAGAGATAAGTTCCGCGTACCTCTGTGCCAGTACAGCCCTAGCCCTCTCGACGCGCTTGGAGTGCTCGACGCTGGATAGCGTCGGAGGCTTACTTTCAATCCTTCGAGCAAGGGCGAAGTAATCCCGGCTTGCCTGCCGGTAGCGGCGCATGAACGTGCGAGCCCAGCGACGATTGCGGCCTATGCGATTCCCGACGTTAAGGCCGTCATGCGGTCTGTGTCCGCGCCGAGGTTCTGACCACGGGTCTGTTTCCGTGTCGGTGAACCATTCGGGTTGCCACGGGACGCAGGTCGATGTGAAATTCTTGGGATGGTCGGGCAGGTCGCGCTTCAAGCCCTCTTGGTCTCGCGCTAGGTCGCGCACGCGATTCGAAAGGTGCATGAACGTGTCGGTGTAGGCATAGCCTTTGGTTTTCCACCTAGGCCACCTGTTGGCCGCGATAGCCCATGCCTCTTGCTTCAGGTCATCTATATTCCAGATGCCGTCAGATCGGTATCTCCAATTGGCGTGAACCTTCCACGCAGCGGACTCGACGGCTTGCCGACATTGAGCCCTGACTTCATCGGGCATGCAGACGATTGGCTCATCCTGCTCGCGCATTGTTTTTCCCACCTTGGGCACAAAAAAGCCCGTGACGGCAGAGAGCCGCCTGAGGACCGCGAAGAAATCAGGCGACCGTTACCACCACGGGCTTAGGCCATAGGCAAGGCGCTGCCGCGAGATTCGCGGTCCTGACAGTGCCCCTTACCTGTACTTGTAAAGGGTGACGCTGCGCTTAGCGCCGTGAGCGCTTCTCAGCCTTGCGGAACCCAGCCGCCAACCCGAGGTCGCTCGGCTTCAAGCTGGCTCGTGTGACGAGCCTCAGCGTCGTTCCGCAGCCACATATGCAGATCTGAAGCTGACCGCGCCGTATGCCGCCTAGCGTCGCGGTCGGTGATGTGGCAAGCGGACCAGGGTTCCGTGGCGTCGGCCACGTAGGTGACGGCGTAGAGCTGCCAGTTATGACGCAACCACGCGAGTTCGCTTTCAGGAGTCGGCATCGGCTGGCTCCCTACTGAGGTTCCAAGCCAGGACCCTGTGACCAAGCTCCCGGCACTCGCGCATGCGCCTCACCATCGCAGCGATCATGGTCGGCCCGGTCGCATGCTCCGTGGATTTGCACGTCGCACAGGTCACGGTCGGCACGCCGGCCGGCCAGTCGCGGAAGGCAGTCATGCCGTCCATGCTAGATCACTTGTTTGCGGCCGTATGCATATGCGTGCGATCGTTTCTCTTGACCTGCCCACGGTTACGGTCGTTCCGTGGCTGGGATCGATCCAACCGGGCGTAAACCGCCCTACATTCAGGTAGCCGAGATCTTGAAGGCTCGTATCGAGTCGGGCGAGTATCCGAAGGATCATCGGCTACCGTCTGAGTCCGAGCTTGAAGACGAATTTGAGATCGGGCGGTCAACCGCGCGCAAGGCGGTCGCATGGCTCCGTAAGGCTGAGCTAGTCGAGACGGTTGCAGGGCGGGGAACTTACGTCATCTGACCCGTAAGGCGCATGAACGCCTGAAGCCCCTGACCGTCTTGGCTCAGGGGCTTCAGCGAGGGATTCCGGGCTACTGGCCGACGAGGGAAGTCATCTCAGTATTCGAGTGCTGAGATGGCGCGCTGACTACAGACTCAAGGTGCTCAACGATCTTACGCAGGGCCGCGAGGTACGCGCGGGTCTCAAGCCCGTCAGGCCATTCGATCCCGCCTGTACTGATTGCCTCAGCGTCGTGCAGCGCCGTGACGAATGTGAGGTTCATTCGCGCGTTAACGTAGGCCTCGAACGCCTCTTCGTCATCGTCTGGCGTCTGACGGAAGCGCTGTAGCGCTTCGCTGTATTCGTGCTCAGTCTGCGCTAGGCGGTAGTGCAGCACGTTCATCGTCGCGTCAGGGCGTTCTTCTAGAAGCGACGCGAGGCACTTGCATGCGTCACCCTCGCTGTGGTGATGTCCTTCGCAGCGGTTGTCCGGGCAGCCGCACGAGTCGCCAAGCCAGTCGTCCTGGCCGAAGTGTACTTGCGCCCATTCGACTTCAGTTGTCCCCGCATCCCAGAGCGCTTCGAGCGCTTCCGCGTTGAGCTGTGGCACAGTTCCTCCAATAAATGGAAACCTCTTACCTTGCTCTCGTGCACCGTCATCTCCCCGCCGACGATAGCCGACCAACCGCGCCCCAACCAACGGGCATCACAGCAGACCGGGCGGGCAGTTGGCACCGCAGGCCCGGCGGAGTGACTAGGTTGGAGTCATGGTTGCCACTGGCATTGCCCAATCGTTCAGCAAGTTCTCCCGGCAGCGCAGCGCGCCGTTGATCCTTGAGCTTGACCTAACCGACGGACTGATGGAGGCTCGCCCATCTGACCCGCTCGCCGCGTTCACGAGTCGGCACCAGTCCACGATCACCGACGTTCTGGTTGGCCTGCGCCTCGCCAAGGACGACGAGCGGGTCAAAGCACTCGTGGTCAAGCTCGGCGGCAAGCCGCTCGGGCTCGCCGTGGTGCAAGAACTGCGCGAGGCGATTAAGCGGTTCGGCGCTGCCGGGAAGCCGACTTTCGCCTGGGCCGAGACCTTCGGTGAATTCGCGCCAGGAAATGTGCCTTACTACCTGGCCACCGCTTTCGAGACGATCTATCTGCAGCCATCTGGCGACCTTTGGCTCACCGGTCTCGCGGTCGAACGCGTCTTCTTGCGCGGCACCTTGGACAAGCTCGGCGTCGGTGTGGACGTGGGCGCGCGGCACGAATTCAAGAGCGCGGCCGAGCAGCTTACCGAGCACGGCTTCTCCGCACCGGCCAGGGAGGCGACGCAGCGGCTGGCCGAGTCGGTGACCAGCCAGCTGAGCGCGGCCATCGAGGAGCGGCTGAAGATCACCAGCGCTGAGGTGACCACGCTGTTCGATCAGGGCCAATTTCTCGCCGAGCAAGCCGTCATCACTGGTCTGGTCGACTCGCTCGGCTACCGAGACGAGGTCTACACGGCGGTACGCAAGCGAGTGCAGGCGACCGACGAGACTGTACTGCTCTACCTGGCCAGATATCAGCGCTTCAAGGAGCTGACCAACCGGCTGCGGCAACTGCCCGCGCGCGGGCTCACGCCAAGGCCCGAGCCAGCGGTCGCGCTCATCAGGGCGACCGGCACCATCCGCCGTGGCCGCAGCGGCCGGGGCGGCCCGATCGGCGGCGGCACCGCGATGGGATCAGACAGCATCACCGCGACGATCAGGGCCGCCGTCGCCGACCAGCACATCAAGGCAATAGTGCTCAGGGTCAACAGCCCGGGCGGCTCCTACATAGCTTCCGACTCGATCTGGCGCGAAGTGGTCAGGGCCCGCAACGCCGGCAAGCCGGTCGTGGTGTCGATGAGCGACGTCGCGGCATCGGGCGGATATTTCATCTCGATGGCCGCCGACGCGATCGTCGCCCAGCCCGGCACGATCACCGGGTCGATCGGCGTCATCGCCGCCAAGCCGGTACTGACCGGGCTCCACGAGAAGGCCGGCATCTCGACCGACTCGGTCGTCCTCGGCAAGCACGCGAACATCTTCTCGACTTCGCGCGCGTTCTCAACTGACGACTGGCAGCTGGTCGATAGCTGGCTTGACCGGATTTACGCCGATTTCACCGGCAAGGTCGCAGCGGGTCGTCGCCTCACCGCTGACCGGGTGCATGAGTTGGCCAGGGGCCGGGTCTGGAGCGGTGCCGACGCGCTGGAGCACGGGCTGGTCGACGAACTTGGCGGGCTAGATGAAGCCACCGCGATCGCGCGTCGCCGGGCCGGTCTGCCCGCCACCGCGCCGCTGGTGCCCTATCCGCGACTCGGCCCGCTCGACCGGATCAGGCCAGCCACGAACAGCGAGGATCGGCGTACGGCCGCCACCGCCGCGACTCCGCTGACGGGCCTGACCGGGCTGATCGAAGGCGGCTCCATGCTCGCCAGCCCGGCGCTACTCGCCGCGACCAGGGCCGGGGCCAGCCTGCTAGCCGAAAGCTGGGGTCCGGTCTGGCAAGCGGCCGCCAGTTGCGGACTCCCGGCGTCCGGACCACTGCTGCTGCCAGGTAGCTGGACTTTTCATTGACCAAACGGGCTCAAGCCGCCGACTCGCCTGCTGAATTCGACTCAGCCATCGGCGCGGTCGCCAGTGGCGTCACCCTGGTGACCATTGCCGACGGGCGGGACGACATCGGGGTGACGGTCAGTGCGTTCTGCCCTGTCTCCAGGCATCCAGCGCTGATCTTGATTTCGCTGATCGGCGACTCGTACCCAGCTGAAGTGCTTGGGCGGCTTGACTGGTTCGGGCTGAGCGTGCTGGGGTCCGGCCAGCGGATGCTGGCCGGACGGTTCGCCGCGAGCGGCCGACCTGGTGCCAGGTTGCTGCTTGATGACGTTCCGCACCATCGGGGCACCGCCTCAGGCGCGCTGCTGCTCGACGACGGACTCGCGGCGATGGAGTGCGAGGTGGTCAGCCGCAGGCCCGGCGATCACCTGCTGGTGATCGCCCGCGTGCTAGCCATTTCGAATCTTGCTGAAGCTGACCAGCCATTGATCAGATTCCGTGGCCGGTATCGTGCGCTGGCCGGAGCGTAATTCACTGGAGCCCGCTGAGCTGGCCGGGCTAGCCTTGAGGCACATGCTGAGACTTCGACCCTTGCAGTCGGCCGATGAGGCCGCCTTCCGTGCCGCCCACGATGAGCTTGAGGTAGCCGACGGCTTTCCTTTCGGACTCGGGTTCTCCCCTGAGCTGCCGTGGGAGGTGTATCTCAAGGCCCGCCGGGATCATCAGGCCGGCGCCTTCCTGCCTGAGCGGTTCGTGCCCAATACCTTCCTGGTGGCCGAGGTGGACGGCGTTATCGTCGGCCGGATCTCGATCAGGCACATGCTCAACGAGTTTCTGCTGCGAGAAGGCGGACATATCGGCTATTGCGTGCGTCCCGCGTATCGGCGGCGTGGCTACGCTACCGAGATGCTGCGCCAGGGCCTGATCGTGGCCCGCTCGCTCGGCATCGACCGAGTGCTCGTGACCTGCGACGACAACAACGCCGGATCGATCGCGGTAATCGAGGCCTGCGGCGGACAGCTCGATGCGGTGGTAGATGTCAATCACCCGCCGGGCAAACTGCGCCGCTACTGGATCGACTAGGCGCACCAGATACTAGCCAGATACGCCGGAGCGCAGCGCGCGAAGCACCGCCGTACGCTCAGCACCAGTGAGCCGGTCGATGTAAAGCTCGCCGCGCAGATGGTCGCACTCGTGCTGCAGGCACCTGGCCAGTTCGCCGGTGCCTACCACCGTCACCGGCTGCTGATCCACGTCCACGCCAGTGACCACGGCGTAGGCGGCACGCTGCCGCTCCGCGCCGACGCCGGGCAATGACAGGCAGCCCTCATAACCGTCCTGCTCGCCCACCAGTTCGGCCAGCACAGGATTGATCACGTAACCAAGCTCGCCGTCCACGTGGTAGGAGAACACGGCCAGATTCGACCCGATCTGGTTCGCCGCGAGCCCGGCCCGACCGGGCACCTGGACCGTATCAAGCAAGTCAGTCACCAGCCGGGCGAGCCCGTCATCGAAGCGAGTCACCAGGTCACACGGCGTCCGCAGGACAGGATCACCGAGATAGCGCAGCGGCCGTTCGCTCACGACGCCGCACCAAGCCCGTCGCCACCGACCGTCAAACCGCTGGGCCGACCGCCGCCGAGCCGACCGCCGTCGAGCCGGTCGCCGTCGAGCCGGTCACCGCCATCGGCGGTCAGCTTGCCGAGCCGGTCAAGTACGAGCTGGTGCCAGGTCAACTCGGCCCGTAGCCGAAGCCTCGCATGCTCAACCACGAGGTCATCGGCAACGGTCTGGTCTGGCCAGGCCCGGTCGGCGTGGTGGTCGAACTGGGCCGCGTGCGCTGACAGCACCTTGATCCGGTCCTCGACGTAACCGCGCAGGGTGTCCTCGGCCAGATCCGCGCTCGTGGCCAGCGCCAGGTCGACCGGATCAGGCCGCAAGCAGACCTCGGCCAGCGCTTCAGCCCTGAGAGCGCGCAGTTCGCGCCTGGCCTTCCGCAGTGATCGCGTAGACGGTGCGGGCTGGCAAGTTGCCTGATTGTTCGGTGCGCAGCGGCTCGATGAGCCCCTCGGCGGCGAGCCGGTGCAGCGCTCCGTAGAGCGAACCAGGGCGCACGTCAGACCACAGGTCAGCGCGGTCGATCCTGGCATTCCTCCGCAACTGGTGACCGTACATCGGACCGCGCTTAGCCAGCGCGCCGAGCACGAACAGTCGGGTTGGGTTCACCACGTCAGTAAAACACGACTACTCAAATATGACTAGTCAGAGTTGAACGACTGCCTGCCGACATTGGCATCAGTTCGGGTTGTAGGGCGATGAACGTAGGTCAGGCGCCGGAGTCGAGCCAAGCGAGCGAAGGAACGCTGTCTCCTTAGACAGCAGCGATCGTTCAGCCGTGAGCCTGCTGACGGCGTCCGGCTTCGCCAGCAATTCCTGCCGCTCTGGCAAGTCGATAATGATCGAGGCTGCCACCAGATAGGAAAGCAAGATCGGCTCGGCTGGCAATTCCGGCACGCTGATCGTGGCCGGCCTCTTGCCGCGAGCACATCTAGGTAACCATGAAAGGCGCGATGCACCGCCGAGACGAGCAGTGCAGCTTCGCTTTCCTCACCTACCGGCTCGTCCAGCAATTCGATCTCGCCGCGCAGATACGGCAACGACTCATCGATCGTGTGCAGCCGGAACCGGTCAGTGCCCACGGTGGCCAACTCATAGCGACCGTCGGGCAGTTCGGTAATCTCTCGCACCGCAGCAAGGCAGCCGACTTCGTAAAGCGCGGACACACCAGTCACACCGGTCTCCCGGCCTTCCCGAATCGCGATCACGCCGAACTGCCTGGGCTCTGGCCCGGCGACCAGATCACGCACCAGTTGCCGATACCGCTCCTCGAAGATGTTGAGCGGTAGTACCAGGCCCGGGTACAGGACCGTCCCCAGCGGAAACAGCGGCAGCATTTCCGTCATGCGCAGACCCTATGCCGCGTCGAGTCGTGCGCCTAGCCGGCCACCGCATTGCGCAGAAGTTCAGTATCTGCGACGCCGACCCGCATCCGCTCTAGTGGTATCCCACGGCCAGCAACCGCAACAATCCGGCCCAGGCGAAGCAAGTCCCGCAGCTCCAGCAGCAACTGCCACAAGGAGCCAGCCCCGAGACGCCGGGCTAGGCCGACCGGGCCGGGGTTTGGCGGGCCGGGCCGGGCCGGGGTTTGGCCGGCCGGGCTACGCGGGCCGGGCCGGGCCGGGCGGGGCTAGGCGAGCCGGGCCGGGGTTTGGCCGGCCGGGCCGGGGTTTGGCGGGCCGGGCCGGGCCGGGGTTTGGCGGGCCGGGCCGGGCCGGGGTTTGGCGGGCCGGGCCGGGCCGGGGTTTGCCGGGCCGGGCCGGGCTAGGCGGGCCGGGCTAGGCGGGCCGGGCTAGGCGGCCGGCCTGCCAGACTGCTGCGATCTGGGGGACGCCGGGCCGGTAGGCGAGGTAGGCGTGCGACGGCGCGTCGAGCATGATCAAGTCGGCGCGGGCACCGACTCCTAGGTGGCCGACGTCGTCGCGCTGCAACGCGCGAGCGCCGCCCGCGGTTGCGGCCCAGATCGCCTCCCGCGTGGTCATCCGCATATCCCTAACGGCCAGCGCGATGCAGAACGCCATGCTCGACGTGAAGCACGAGCCTGGATTGCAATCGGTGGCGATCGCCACCGAAACCCCGGCAGCGATGAGCCGTCGCGCATCCGGATAGGGCTGACGGGTCGAGAATTCCACTCCAGGCAGCAAGGTCGCCACGGTGCTCGACGCAGCCAGCGCGGCCACGTCGGCGTCCGACAGGAACGTGCAGTGGTCAGCCGAGGCGGCACCGACTTCAACGGCAACCTGGACCCCCGGGCCGTAGCTGAGCTGATTGGCATGGATGCGGGGGCGCAGCCCAGCCGCCCGCCCGGCCTGCAGGACTGCCCTAGCCTCGTCCGCCCTGAAGGCGCCATCCTCGCAAAAGACATCGATCCACTTCGCGTGCCGCGCGCAGGCGGCAAGCATTGGCCCGCACACTAGGTCCACGTAGCCGGCCTGGTCAGCGGTGAACTCGGGCGGCACAACGTGAGCACCGAGATAGGTGACTTCCGGCGTGGCGGCGGCGGCAAGTTCGACGCTGCGCGCTTCATCCTCGACGGTCAGACCGTAACCGGACTTGCACTCAAACGTGGTGATTCCCTGCGCCAGCATCTCGTCTGCGAGGGTGAGCAGATTGCCTTCGAGTTGGGCGTCGGTGGCCGCCCTGGTGGCCGCGACTGTACTGCCGATCCCGCCAGCGCTATAAGGCTGACCGGCCATCCGGGCGGCGAACTCGGCGCCGCGTTCCCCGGCGAAGACTAGATGCGCGTGCGAGTCGACAAACCCCGGCAGCACCGCCCGGCCGGCGGCGTCCACCAGCTCGTCAGCAGCCGGCGCCTGCGATGCGGCACCGACCCAGGCAACCCGCCCATGGTCGATTATCAGCGCAGCATCCGACAAACCCGTGTCGCCAGTTGTCGCCTCGCGCAGCGAGGTTGGCCCTCCCGAAGTCGATCCGGCGACCGCATCTGGCACGTTCGTGATCAACTCACCAATGTTCGTAATCAGCGTGCTACTCACGACCGCATCCTGTCACGTCAGGACCGGTCGATCTGCCCCTGGCCCAGACCAACCTCGACGGATCCGCTCCCGCCAAGGCACCCGGTGCGGCAGTCGCTGATCGAGTACTCGCCCAGGCTGGTAGCCGCCCGTGGCGCGGCAATCAGTAGTCGGGCAAACTATAATAAATAGCTCGAAATGGTGATCGTCTCGGACTCGTGTGTCCGGGTGTGTAGTCGCTTCCCCGTGATATGTCGCACCGCGGCGACGACATATCACGAGTTAGCGACGTCCAAAGGTCGCAGGACGGGCGATTCACGACTCAAAAAGGTCGCTAATCAGTGATACGTGGGTCGAGCGCGTGCACGTATCACGAGGAAGCGACTTTCCGACCGGCCCCGCGCTCGACCAGGTTCACCGATGGCCGCCTAACCCGCGGATCGCGCGCACCGCCGCCGCCAGCTCCCCGGCGACGTCGTCCACCAGCACATGCCTGCCATCCACCACGACGTCCCGTCCCCCGATCACCACGTTTCGCACGTCGGCAGCCGTCGCCGCGAAGATGGCCCCCTCCAGCACGCCGAGATCAGGCCCCGCCAGGTCGCCGACCGCACCACCCGCGCCACCAGCCCCGCCCGCACCACCAGCCCCGCCCGCACCACCAGGCCCGCCCGCACCACCAGGCCCGCCCGCACCACCAGCCCTACCCGCAACACCAGGCCCGCCCGCGTCGGCGGGCTGGCCGGGGACGCCGGCGCCGCTCAGGTCGGTCACGCCCGCCAGGCGCACTGAGTCCAGCGACAGCGTGACGAGGTCAGCGAGCGACCCCGGCGCGATCTCGCCCGCGTCTGGCCAGCCTAGGCTCGCGTGGCCGTCCCAGGTCAGCGCGGTGCCCAGCGCCTCGGGGCCAAACGTGCCTCGCCGCCGACTCGCCAACCGCTGGTACAGCTCAATTCGCCGGGTTTCCTCGAACAGATCGATCACGGCCTGACTGTCGCTGCCGACGGTCAGGCGGCACCCGGCCGCCGCCAGGTCACCGAACGGCCCGATCCCGTCGGCCAACTCAGCCTCAGTGGTCGGGCAGACGCAGGCGAACACCTCGGTCCCGCCGAGTAGCCGCAGGTCGTCCGGCGTCAAGTGGGTCGCGTGCACGACAGTTGTCCGCGGCCCGAGCACGCCAGCGTCGAAACACACCGCTGCCGGGGTACTACGGTACGCGGCCAGGCACGCTTCGTTCTCGGCCACCTGCTCAGACAGGTGCACATGCAGCGGCGCGCCGAGCCGACCAGTCCAGGCCACTACCGGGTGCATCTGGTCGGGGGGCACCGCGCGCACCGAGTGAATCGCCGCGCCGACCCGTGCGGTCGGGCTGAGCAGCCCGTGCTCATCAGCTGGCAGTTGGCTGACCCGGTCAACCCACGCCGCAGCCGAGCCGTCGCTGAACCGAGGCTGCGGGCCAGTCAGCGGCAGCCGCGCACCGGTCCGATCAAGGCCGCCGGACAGATAACACGTGTCAAGCAAGGTGATCCGCAGGCCAGCCTGCTTCGCGGCTTGCACGAGAGCCAGGCTCATCGCGTTCGGATCGGCGTAAGGGATGCCGTCCTGGCCGTGGTGCACGTAGTGGAACTCACCCACGCAGCCGATCCCGGCCAGCGCCATCTCGGCATAGACGGCCCGCGCCAAGGCTAGATAGTTATCCGGGTCAAGCCGGGAAGCAACCTGGTACATCTGCTCTCGCCAGGTCCAGAACGAGCCCATCGCCTGACCCTGTGGACGGCCCTGGGCCCGGCCGCGCAGCGCCCGGTGGAATGCGTGCGAGTGCGCGTTAGCCAGCGACGGCAGCGTCAGGCCGGTCAACCTGGTAGCCGACGACGGTCGCTCCACCCGCGGCGTGATCTGCGTGAATCGATCGCCCTGAGCCTCGATGAGCACGTCGGGCAGCACTCCGACGCCAGGCAGCCAGGCCAGCTCGGCGTGCCAGGAGCGGGCAGGCAAGGCGTCCATCAACCGGCCAGCTCCGCGAGCACGGTAGCCAACGCGGCGACCCCGGCCGCGCAGTCAGCCGGGGCGGCGTACTCAGCCGGTGAGTGCGACACCCCACTCGGATTCCTGACGAAGAGCATCGCGGTCGGCAGCGCGACGGCAAGCACACCCGCATCATGCCCGGCGCCGGTCGGCAGCACTGGCGCGGTCACGCCCTCGGTAGCCAGTGCCGCCACCAGCCGGTCCCTGAGGTCAAGATCAAATTCAACAACCGGCGAGAAAGATTCGCACCGCGAACTCACCGCAACGTCATGCTGATCGCCCGCGTGGCGGGCGGACTCAAGTACTTGGTCGACCAGCCCGCGCAGGGTGTCTTCATCGGGCGCTCGGGCGTCCAGCCAGGCGTGGACGGCCGAGCAGATGCCATTGGCACCGCCGGGGACAGCTACGACCTTGCTCATCGTGGCCAGCGCGGCCGCGCTCGTGGCCGCGTCCCTGGCGGCGAGCACCGTCGCCGCGTACGGCAGCATCGGATTCCGCCGGTCGGCCAGCCTGGTCGTCCCGGCGTGGTCGGCCCTGCCATCGAACTCAAGGCGCCAGCGCCCGTGCGGCCAGATCGACTCGGCGACGCCGACGCTAGCGCCGAGCCCGTCCAGCGCACTGCCCTGCTCGACGTGCAGCTCAACGAAGGCGCGCAGGCCGGCCAGGCGGTCAGGATCGGGTCCGATCGCGCTCGGATCAAGACCGGCGGACGCCATCGCCGTAACGAACGTGACGCCGTTCGCATCACTGAGTTCACGTACGGCCTCCGGGCGAGCCACCCCGGTGAGCAGTCGGCTGCCAAGGCAGGCCAGCCCGAACCTGGCGCCTTCTTCCTCGACGAAAGCCACCACGCCGACCGGTCGCACCGGCTGGAAGCCACGCCCGCGCAACTCATCGATCGCCAGGAAACCTGACGCCACTCCGAGCGGCCCGTCGAACGTCCCGCCATCGGGCACCGAGTCCAGGTGACTGCCGGTGACGATCGCGCCTTCCTGCGTTCCGGCGTCCCACCAGGCCCACAGGTTGCCGTTCCGGTCGCAGTCAGTCCTGAGCCTCCTTTCTGCTGCGGCTTTCTCGAACCAGTCACGACAAGCCGAGTCGGCCGCGGTAAACGAGTACCGCCGGTATCCGCCGTTGACCTGCCGCCCGAGCGGCAGCAGCGACTGCCAGAGCGGGTTGTCCCAAGGCTGATCCACTAGTGCGGCTCGCGCATGGGGATGCGGACATTGCGCTCGGCGGCGATCTGCTCGGCCCGGTCATAGCCGGCGTCTACGTGCCTGATCACGCCCGTGCCAGGGTCGTTGCTGAGCACTCGCTCCAGCTTGGCGGCGGCTAGCTCGGTGCCGTCGGCGACGCAGACCTGGCCGGCGTGGATGGACCGGCCAATGCCCACCCCGCCGCCGTGGTGTATTGACACCCAGCTCGCGCCTGAGGCCGTGTTGAGCAGGGCGTTGAGCAGCGGCCAGTCGGCGATCGCATCGGACCCGTCGGCCATGCCCTCGGTCTCGCGGTAGGGCGAGGCAACCGAGCCGCAGTCCAGGTGATCGCGACCGAGCACGATCGGCGCGCTGACCGCGCCGCTGGCGACCAGCTCGTTGAAGCGCAGGCCGGCCTTGTCCCGCTCCCCGTAGCCAAGCCAGCAGATCCGGGCGGGCAGGCCCTGGAAGTGCACCTTTTCTCTGGCCATCCGGATCCATCGGGCGAGTGGCGCATTGTCGGGAAACAGCTCGAGAATCGCCCGGTCGGTCGTGGCGATGTCGGCCGGATCGCCGGACAGCGCGGCCCAGCGGAACGGGCCTTTGCCTTCACAGAACAGCGGCCGGATGTAGGCGGGCACGAAGCCGGGGAAGGCGAACGCTCGCTCGTAGCCGGCCAGCTCCGCTTCGCCTCGGATCGAATTGCCGTAGTCGAAGACTTCGGCACCGCCATCCATGAATCCGACCATCGCGGCCACGTGCGCGGCCATCGACTCACGAGCCCGGCGAGTGAAGCCAGCGGGATCTTCGGCCCGCAGCGCGGCCATGTCCGCAAAGGCAACGCCACTCGGCAGGTACGTGAGCGGGTCGTGCGCCGAAGTCTGGTCGGTGACGATGTTGATCGGCGCACCCATGGCGAGCAGCGCGGGTACCAGGTCGGCCGCGTTGCCGAGCAAGCCAATCGATAGCGCCTGACCGGCCTGCGCCGCGGCGGTGGCCTGCCGGATCGCGTCGTCGGTGTCGGCGGCGGCCACGTCAAGATAGCCGAACTTGATCCGCCGGGCGATGCTCGCCGGATCGCAGTCGATGCAGATCACGACGCCGCCGTTCATGGTGACGGCCAGCGGCTGAGCGCCGCCCATGCCACCGAGCCCGGCGGTCAGCGTAATGGTGCCTGCCAGGGTGCCGCCGAACCGCTTTTCGGCGACGGCAGCGAACGTCTCGTAGGTGCCCTGCAAAATGCCCTGAGTGCCGATGTAGATCCACGACCCTGCAGTCATCTGGCCGTACATGGTCAGGCCAAGCGATTCGAGCCGACGGAACTCGTCCCAGGTGGCCCACTGCGGCACCAGATTCGAATTAGCGATCAGCACCCGAGGGGCCCACTCATGCGTGCGGAACACGCCGACCGGCTTGCCCGATTGCACCAGCAGGGTCTCGTCTCCGGCCAGGCTGCGGAGCGAACCCACGATCGCGTCGAACGCCTCCCAGCTGCGAGCCGCCCGACCTGAGCCGCCGTAGACGATTAGCTGATCCGGATGCTCGGCCACCTGCGGATCAAGGTTGTTCATCAGCATCCGCATGGCGGCCTCTTGCGGCCAGCCCTGGCAGGACAGGTCAGGCCCGCGCGGCGCACTGACCGGGCGCGCCCCCGCCGGAGTCTGACCTGAAGTTCGCGCAGCAGCCATCGCCAGCCCTTCGTTTCCGTAGTGCGCTAGGTCGTGCCGTACAACGTATGCAGGATGCTCCTGAGCGACTTCGACGTGAGCGCGCCGACGTTCTCCCCAAGGATCTTCGTCCCTGACGGTGAAAGAAAGAAAGTCACCGGCAGCCCGGGCACGTCATATCTGGCCGCGGCGACGCCCTTCGGGTCGAACATGCTCGGGTACGGCACCTTGTACTTGGCCTCGAACGCGACGGCCTGCCCGTGCAAGTCGACCGAGTCGACGCCGAGGAAGGTGATCTTGCTGCCGAGCGAACGGGCGACGCTGGCCAGCGCTGGCGTCTCCTGTTTACAGTTCACGCAGGTCGAGGCCCAGAAGTTGAGCACGATCGGCTTGCCGCCCAGCTTGGTCAAGGTCAGCATGCCCGAGCCGCGCAGGTTGGGCAGGCTGAGCTCGGGAGCGAGGCGGTCCTGCCGGACGAAGCCGAGCACTGAACCCTGGTCCATCGCTTTCGCCTTGGGCGCGGTCACCCAATGCAGGCCGAGCACGGTCAGCGCGGACAGCGCCGCCGCCGTCGCGATGACCAGCACAGCGGTTCGCACCGGATGCGGAACCCATGAAGTTGCCACGAGACTGAACCTACCGCGCGCTTGCAGTCCGTGATCGTGGACTATTACTTATCGATTTCGGCAGGTAATTATCCACGATCATGGAGGATCGCCTCGATGTCGGCCGCAGTGGGGTGACGAGGGGCGTTGGCGAGGACTTCGTCGGCTAGAGCGGCGGCGGCTACGGCCGGGAAGGCGGCCTCCGTCACCCCGTAGTCAGCCGGGCGTACCGCCAGGCCGATGACCTCGCGCAGGCTCATGACGGCGTCGATCGCGGCCGCGGCGTTCCAGTCGCTGCCACGGCCGGCGTCGCCACAGCCCAGCGCGAAGGCGATGGCCGCCAGCCGGTCCTGCCTGACCGGCTGGCTGTAGCTGAGCACCTGGGGCAGCACCATGGCCAAAGTCACCCCGTGCGCGATGTCGTACTTGCCGCCGAGAGCGTGCCCGATCGCGTGGGCCAGGCCAAGTCCTGTGGTGGCCATGCCGATCCCAGCCATGTGCGCGGCGAGCAGCAACTGCGACCTGGCCTCAAGGTCGGCGCCGTCGGCGCAGGCCCTGGGCAGATGCGCCGAGACCATCCTGATCACCTGCAGGGCGATCCCATCCGACCAGGGGTTGGCGCGGATCGATAGGTGCGACTCGATGGCGTGGGTCAGCGCGTCTAGCCCGGTGGCGGCGGTGGCGGGCGGCGGCAAGCCAACGGTCAGCGCTGGATCAAGGATCGCGGCGACCGGCATGGTGCTGGCGTGCCCGACGTAGAACTTGGTGCGCGAGTCCGGGTCGGTCACGACGCCGAACGCGTTCGTTTCCGCACCGGTCCCTGCCGTCGTAGGGACCGCGATGATCGGCAGGCCAGGCACCGGGAAGTCGTTGCGGTAGTCCAGGTCGCGGCCGCGCTGGCTGTTGACGGCGGCAAGCGCGATGCCCTTGGCCGCGTCGATCGACGAGCCGCCGCCGACCGCGACCAGGGTGACCGGACGACCGGCGGCGAAGTCGGTCACGACGGCCGCGCCGACAGCCAGGTCATCGGTGCTCGGGTTGGCGCGGACGCCGCTGAATACCGTCGCCGCCACGTCAGCTTCATCGATGGTGGCGTGCACTGCCGTCAGTACCGGCGTGGTGGCCAAGCCCGCGTCGGTGATGATCACCGCCGCCGAGTCGCGCTTGAGCAGCGTGCCGAGTTTGCGCACGCCACCGGTTTCGAAATGGGCGGTGGGGGTGGGGGCGATGGCCAGGGACGCTCTGGCCAGTTCTGGGTACATGATCGGTCCTTGTCATGCGCGGCCAGCTAGGGCGGAGCGGGCTTGGCTAGCTGGCTAGGACAGCCGGAGTGGAGTGCCGGTGAGATCTTCGATCAGCTTGATCGGCAGCATTTCACCACCGGCATCGCCATATTGCGCGCGGGCTCGCCGATAGATCTGCTCGACCAGTGCGCTGACTTCAGCCGGCACGTCGGTGGCCCGGGCCAGATCCACCGCCAGTCCCAAGTCCTTGCAGGCCAAAGCCAGCGCGAAGCCTTCGTCGTAGTCGCCGTCCTTGAGTACGGAGAGCACGTCAGCGGCAAGGAAATGGCTCGCGGCCGGGCTGGCGAGCAGGCTGTCACGCAGCACCGCGAGGTCAACTCCGGCGGCGACTCCGATCGCGAGCACCTCAGCGCTGGCGCACAGGTGCGCGAACCAGAGCAGGTTCAGCATCAGCTTGACGCTATAGCCGGCCCCGTGCGGCCCGACGTGCTTGATCCGGTCAGGGTCGCCCATCGCCTCAAGTACTGGCCGCGCCCTGCGATAGTCCGCCTCAACGCCGCCGACGAAGATCTGCAGCGTGCCTGCGCGAGCACCGGCGGTCATCCCACTCACCGGAGCGTCGAGCACGCGAATGCCGCGCGGCTGCGCCTGCGCTCGCACCCGGTCGGCTACCGCGGGCACGCTGGTGGACATGTCCACCCAGATCGAGCCGGCCGCCAGCCCGGCCAGCAGCCCGTCGGGCCCGAGCAGCACCTCTTCGACTTGCTGCGGTGCGGGCAGGCTGGTCACCACGAGTTCGCGACCGGCGCCGGCCGCGCGCGGGGTGTCCGCCCAGACCGCACCGGCGGCCTCCAACTCAGCGGCCGCATCCCTGCGCAGGTCATGCACCACCAGGTCATGCCCGGCGGCGAGCACGTTCGCGCTCATCGGGCCGCCCATGTGGCCAAGGCCGATAAAGCCAACCTTCATCACGGAGCTCCCGTCAGCTCAGCCGAAATCGCGCCACGGCCGCCTCATCGATCGTGACTCCAAGTCCCGGCGCCGGCGGCACCGCAAGGCAACCGGCCGCGTCGATGCGCAGCGGCTCGGTCAAGAAGAAGTCACGCCGTTGCTCGGTCCAACCGGGCGGGTCGTAGGGGAACTCAAGAAAGGGCCCGCCGCCGACGCCAGCCGCCACGTGCAGGTTGGCCGCCAGCCCAAGGCCGTTGGTCCAGGTGTGCGGGCTGAACCAGTGATTCCCAAGCAACGCCACCTCGGCGATGGTCCTCGCCCTGGACAGCCCGACGGCCAGCACCACGTCGGGCTGCACCACATCCAGCGCACCAGCCGCCAGCGCCGTCAGCAGTTCGTCGACCGTGCGGGCCATCTCGCCGCCGGCCACCCTGATACCCGGCTGCTCACGCAGCGCTCGCATCCCGGCCAGGTCAGCGCCGGGCAGCGGTTCCTCAAGCCAGAGCACGTCGAGTTCGCGCAGTTCGGCGGCAATCCGGCGGACGGCAGGCAGGTCGAGAGCGGTGGAAAGATCGCCTGGCATCCGCCACCACTGATTGAGGTCCACCAGGATCGCGAAGTCAGGACCGGCGACCAGCCGGGCGGCCCGGACGGCGGCCAGCCCGGCCGCGACGTCGTCGCGGCTGATCCTGATCTTGACCGCGCGGAATCCGGCCTGTCTGGCGGCGAGCACCGCATCGGATCGATCCGCCGGGCTGCGGGATTCGGCAAAGGACGCATAGCAGGGCAGCGCGTCCAAGGCTCCGCCGAACAACGTGGCGACGGGCTGGCCGCAGGCCTTGCCCGCGATATCCCACAGTGCCGCCTCCACCGGCCAGTAGCGGCCGGCGTGGAAGGCGATGCCTTCCAGGGTGCGCACGTGGCTGGCGATCGTGAGCGGATCTTTGCCGATGAACAGGTCGGCGTAGGCATCGAAGCCCGCCATGGTGTCGCCAGACCCGTAGCCGGTGATCCCGGCGTCGGTCTGCACCCGCACCAGCGTCGCGTCGAAATGCGGGCGCGGCACCGGGTCCCAGGCCGGGTGGAACGGCGGATCAAGCGGCAAGCGCAGGCGATCAAGGACGATCGAGGTGATTTTCACGCGGGCGCGGTGAAGTACGGGTTAGCTGGCTGGTCGCGCGCGGCGAGTACGGCGTCAAGTTGCGGATCGGATTTCAGACCAGCCTGCAGGGCGGCGAACGTGGCGGCGCGGTTGTTGCGGTAGACGCGGGCGGCGTCGGCGGCGTCAGGGTCCACCCAGACGGCGGCGATGAGCACCAGGTCAGCGCAGTCAGCCCGGTCGATGATGCCGTCCGCGACCGCGTCAGCCACCCCGGCGGCGACTCCGGCTTGCGCCGCGCCCCAGGTCAGGTCACCGTGCTCAGGGTTAGCGATGGGGGCTTTATTCACAAAAAGGGTGAGCGGTTTAGCGGGTAGTCCCGGCCTGATCACGGCGACGAACGGGGTATGCCCCTGGCTCGGGGTGGCAAGCGCCGTCGCCCAGGCCGTGCCGACTGGGCCTTCCTTGCGGCCAAGCACGGTATTGATATGAGCCGCGTCGGCACCTTCACCGACGAAGCTCTCACCGATGGCCATGACCGGCAGTTCCGCCATGAGCGCCGACACCTTCCACGTCCGTGACCAGCTTGCTTGGCAGCACCGTACCTGGTCAGCTGACGTCAAGATGAGCCGGCGGTATGCGTCAGATTCCCGGTACCTGACTTGGTGCCCAACTGAGTACTGGTTGCACCTATTCGGTTTCGCGTTGCCGGCACTGCGCGCCCGAACTAGGCTAATCGTGTTTTGGCGGATCAGTGGCCGTCCGCCGACGCCGTCGGGGAGGTCGGGTGATCAGGTACCTGCTGAGGCGTATTGGCTTGGCCTTGATCACCTTGTGGCTGCTTAGCCTGATTGTCTTCTTCGCTGGCCAGGTGCTCCCTGGTGACCCCGGCCGCGCGGTGCTAGGCCCGTTCGCCTCGCAGAGCGCGGTCAGGACCTACGATCACCAACTCGGAGTCGACCGCCCGCTGGCGGTGCAGTACCTGAGCTGGGTCGGCGGCTTGCTGCACGGCAACATGGGCACCTCGTACAGCTACCGGTCGCCGGTCGAGCCGTTCATCGTCAGCGCGCTCGGCAACTCAGCCAAGCTGGCACTGCTCGCCTTGATCATCATCATTCCGCTGGGCATCGCCGGGCGGGGTTGCTCGCCGCGATCAACTCGGGCCGGGTGGTCGACCGCGTCATTTCACTAGGCGGACTGGCCGCATCGACCGTGCCCGAGTTCGTCTCCGGCATCGTGCTGATCATCGTCTTCGGCATCGGCTTGAAGCTGCTGCCGATCACAGCAGCGACCAGCGACGGCGCCTCGCTGGGTGATCAACTCGATCACCTGATCCTGCCGGTGATCCCGCTGGTGCTCGTGCTGTTCGGCTACATCGCCCGGATGGCCAGGGCGGGCACGGTGGAGGCGCTGGACTCCGACTACGCGCGGACCGCAACGCTCAAGGGCCTGCCGCGCGGCGTCGTGATCCGCCGGCACATCCTGCGCAACTCGCTGCTGCCGACGATCACCGTGATCGCGACCCAGACCGGCTATCTGATCGGCGGGCTGGTCGTGGTCGAGACGCTGTTCAACTACCAGGGCATCGGGCGGCTTGATCTACAACGCGGCTAACAGCAAGGACTTCCCGATGCTCGAAGCCGGCGTGCTGATCGATCGGAGTCGTCTACATGGTGGCCACGCTCGATCGCCGACCTGCTTCTACACCGTGACTGAATCCGCGGCTATCCGGGTTGGAGGAGCCGGATGAGCCGAGTCTAGTGGCCACGCCGGTGAGGTGGCGCGTCGCTCAGGCCGACGCGGCACCGCCCGCGCGAGTGGCGCCTGCTGCTGCGCAAGCCGACCTTCATGTCGGCGCGGCTGATCTTGCTGTTCTGGCTGGCCTGCGCCATCTTCGGGCATCTGATCGCGCCGTATGACCCGCTGGCGCAGCAACTGCTGCACAGTCAACACCGCGCCGTCCGGCGCGCACTGGTTCGGCACCGACTCGCTCGGCCGTGACGTGCTATCGCGTGTCATTGTCGGCGCGCGCGACATCCTGCTCATCGCACCGTTGGCGACCCTGCTCGGCACGCTGCTCGGCACCGCACTCGGGCTGGTCATGGGCTACTTCGGCGGCGTGGTCGACACCCGTGCTCGGCCGGATCGTCGAGGCCTTCCTGGCGCTGCCGTTCGTGATCGTCGCCTTCCTGTTCATCGTGGCGCTCGGCCCGTCCGTCAGTGACGCTCATCATCGTGATCGGCTTCATCTTCACCCCGCTGATCGCGCGGACGGTGCGCGCCGGCGGTGCTGGTCGAACGACAGCATGGACTACGTGCGCGCAGCCCGGCTGCTCGGCGAGACGACCTGGCTTCATCATGTTCGCCGAGATCTTGCCCAATGTGCTGCCGGCTGTCGTGGTCGAGTTCACCGTGCGCCTTGGTTATGCCATCTTCGCGGTCGCCACGCTCTCATTCCTTGGCTTTGGCGTGCAGCAGCCAACTCCGGACTGGGGCGCTGACATCGCCGCTAACTACGGACTGCTGGGTGCCGGGTACTGGTGGGAGACCCTTTTTCCGGCGCTGGCGATCGCCTCGCTGGTCATGGCGCTGAACCTGGTGACCGACTCGATCGAGCAGGTGATCTCGTCGTGACTGGGTCTTCGCCGCAAGAAGCGGGATCGGACGACCAGCCGACCTTGAAGGTCGAGCACCTGGACATCACTTACCGAGTGCGCGGCCAGGATCGCCCGGTAGTCAGGGATGTCTCATTCGAAGTCGGCCGCCGCGAGTCCTATGGCCTGGTCGGCGAATCCGGCTCGGGTAAGTCGACGGTCGCGCTGGCACTGACCAGGTACCTGGCCCGCAACGGCCGGGTCAGCAACGGATCGATCAGCATCAGCGGCCGCAATCCGCTGACGATGTCGGGCACCGCGCTGCGCGACCTGCGGGCCAGGACAGTGTCGATGGTTTACCAGGAGCCTGGCCGGGCGTTGAACCCGTCGATGCGAGCCGGGCGACAGCTCGCCGAGGTCTTCCAGATCGCTGGCCTAGACCGGCATACGTCGCTGGACCGCTCCGAAGACATGCTGCGCAAGGTGCAGATCTCCGATCCCGGGCGGGTCATGGACGCTACCCGCACGAGCTGTCCGGCGGCATGGCCGCAGCGAGTCGTGATCGCGATGGCACTGGCTGCCGAGCCTTCGCTGCTGATCTTGGACGAGCCGACCACCGCGCTGGATGCCACCGTCGAGGCCGAGATCTTGGACCTAGTTGCCGGGCTCCGCCAGGAAATGTCCACCTCGGTGCTCTTCATCAGCCATAACCTGGCCGTGGTCGCCAAGATGTGCGATCGGGTTGGCGTGCTCTATGCCGGTGAGCTGGTCGAAGAAGGCCCGGCGCACGAGGTGTTCGCTCAGTCCCGGCACCCGTATACGGTCGGCCTGCTGCGCTGCATTCCGCGCCGGGGCCAGCGCAAGGACCACGGCAGGCTGGACGCGATCCCCGGCTTCCTCCCCCAACCTGGGCGAATGGTGGCTGGCTGTATCTTCGCCGAGCGATGCTCGCTGGCCGTCAATGAATGCCACACCGACCCACCGCCGCCGTTCCCGGTCGGACCCGAGCACTCGGCCCGCTGCTACCGCCACGGTGAGGTCGCCGAGTTGCCACTGATGACAGCGGAGGACTCCGAGCCGACTGGCGGCGGCGGTGTTGCTGGCGGCGGTGTTGCTGGCGGCGGCGGGGACCTTGGCGGCGGGGCGGCGGAGCAGATCGTGACCGTGAAGTCGCTCAGCAAGACTTTCGGCTCTGGTCAGAATGCCGCGCGAGCGCTCAGCCACGTGGACATGGCGATCATGCGCGGCGAGACGCTCGGCCTCGTCGGTGAGTCTGGCAGCGGCAAGACCACGCTGGCCCGGGTATTGCTCGGCCTGATCGAGCCCGATCAGGACTCCGTCGTGGAGTTTGACGGACAACCGCTCGCGCCAGGACTTCGCGGCCGGCCGCTCGATCAGCTCAAATCCCTGCAGATTGTGTTCCAGAACCCGGACTCGGCGCTGAACCGGCGCCGTACCGTGCGCTGGCTGATCAGCCAGCCGCTGCGCCGACTCGCCGGGCTGTCCGGCGGGCGGCTGACCGAGCGGCTGAACGACCTGATCAGGTCAGTCCGGATGGAACAGCGGCAGCTATCACTTCGACCTGGGCAGCTCTCCGGCGGGCTGAAGCAGCGAGTGGCGATCGCTCGCGCATTCGGTGGCGGGCCCCGACTGGTCGTCTGCGACGAGCCGACCTCAGCGCTTGACGTCTCGGTCCAGGCGGCCATACTCAACCTGCTGGCAGATCTGCAGGCCAAGGAGCAGGTTACTTACCTGTTCATCTCTCACGACCTCGGCGTCGTCCGGTACCTGTCCGACCGGATCGCCGTGCTCTACCTGGGCCGGTTGCTTGAGCTCGGACCAGCTGAGCAGGTCTTTAGCGGACCGCATCATCCATACACCGAAGCATTGCTCTCCGCGGTGCCAAGCCTCGACGGCCAACGCACCGAGCGGATCAGGCTGGCTGGAGAGATCCCATCAGCGGCCAATCCGCCGTCGGGCTGCGTGTTCAACACCCGCTGTCCCCGTCGGCTGAGCACCGGCGTGTGCGAGTCCATCGAGCCACCTCTGGCCGAGGTCGAGCCGGGCCACTACATCTCCTGCCACATACCGCTTGATGAGTTGCGGCAGCTTCAGAGCGAAGGACACGCGCCGCAGAACTAGTTAACAAGATTGCACCAGACTTAAATCTTCGATTAAGTAGGAAATCTGCTATCCGGCAAACAAATGGCCGGCGAACGCGGTGCTACAGATACCACGCGCCACCGACGGCGCTACAGCCCATGGTGCTACCGCCCAGGCTGGACCAATACCCACGGAGGCTAACCCGTGAACGTTGACCATTCTCGACTCGATCAGTTGCGATCGGGTCAGGGCGAGATCGCCAACCATGTCATCGACGAGTTCATCGCCGGCCGCCTGAGCCGTCGCGACCTGCTCAGGCGCGGCGCGCTCGTCGGCATCTCCGTCCCTGTGCTCAGCGGCATCATCGCCGCGTGCAGCTCATCGGGATCGCCAACACCCGCCAAGGGCTCGTCCACAGCCGGGGCCAACACGACCATCAGGGCCGGGATCATCACGCCGACCGGTGACATTAACCCGGCCACAGTTGATGACCAGGGCGGCCTCGACATGCTCGCCCAGACCGGCGAGTACTTGTGCCTGTCCGACCAGCAACTCACGCTCAAGCCCGTGCTGGCGACCAGTTGGTCATCGAACTCGGCCGCCACCGTGTGGACCTTCAAGATCCGCCAGGGCGTGAAGTTCCACAACGGTCATGCACTGACCGCCGACGACGTGGTCTACACCTACCAGACGCTCACGAACCCGAAGGCAGCGAACCCGACGCTGGCCGGCGTGCTGGTGCCGGACGGCGTGCAGAAGGTTGATGACTTCACTGTCGCCTTCCACCTGGAGGCGCCGAACGGCAACTTCCCGTATCTGACCTCGTCCGACAACTACAACATGATCATCCTGCCGTCCGGTCAGGACCCGGCAACCTGGCAAAAGACGTTCATCGGCACAGGTCCGTTTGTGCTCAAGAGCTACACCCCGAACGTCGGCGCCTCGTTCGTGCGCAACGAGAAGTACTGGGGCAAGAAGGCACTGCCGGCCGCGACCGAGTTCACCTTCTACGCGACCGAGACGCCGGGCGTGCTGGCCCTCACCGGCGGCACGATCGACGTGCTCGGCCAGTTCTCGGTGTCCGGCGGCCCGCAACTGCTGAACGGCAACTACAACATCAGCAAGCTACGCTCGAGTGCGCACCGTGAGCTGTCGATGCGCACCGACCAGGCGCCGTTCACCGACGCCAGAGTCCGTAAGGCCATCGCCCTTACGCTCAACCGCCCAGACATCGTCAAGTCGCTGTTCAACGGCTTCGCCGACATCGGCAACGACAGCCCATTCGCGCCAGTGTTCCCGTCGACCAACACCTCTGTGGCACAACGAGCCGAGGACATCGCTCAGGCCAAGGCCCTGCTCAAGGCAGCTGGGCACGGCAACGGATTCGCCACCGCGCTGTATGCCAACGCGGTCCAAGAGATCCCGCAGTACGCCCAGATCGTGCAGGCCAGCGCGAAGAAGATCGGCGTCGACATCACGGTGCACGCCCAGCCATCGGCCACTTATTACGGCAAAGGCACCTTCGGCAACTCCAACTGGCTAGATGCCACCATGAGCTTGGTGGACTACGGCCACCGCGGCGTGCCGAACGCCTTCTTGACCAACCCGCTGCAGACCATCAACGCCAAGACCGGCACCGGCTCGTGGAATGCCGCGCACTTCAATAGCAGCGACTACGACAAGCTGGCCGCGCAGTACATCGCAGCCGTTGACCTATCCACTCAGCGTACGATCGCGGGCCAGATCGAGACCCTGTTGCTCGACCAGACCCCGATCATCTACGGGTACTTCTACAACTACCTATCAGCCTGGGCAAAGAACGTCGCTGGCGTCTACCCGACCGCCATCGGCCACCTGTTCCTCTACAACGCGACCAAGAGCTAGCCGGCGAGCACCCACGGACGGCCAGGGACCAGGCGCTGACCGCCTGCAAGGTCAGTGCGGGTCCTTGGCCGTCCGCAGGCCCGAATATCCTGGTACGTCGGGGCGGCTCGCAGCACCAGAGGTTTGCGTCGGCTCCGACGGGGGCAGCCGACCGAGAAGGTGAGCGATTGATATCCCTGCGATCCCAACGGGGCGATGCGCACGGCCACCATCACCGCGATGTGTCGGGTGGCTGGCTCCGGCCAGCGGTTTTCGGTGCCATGGACGGCCTCGTGACGAACGTGTCGCTCATCGCTGGCGTCGGCGGGGCCGGGGTCCACTCCCGCGCGATCGTGCTCACCGGCCTAGCGGGCCTAGCCGCTGGCGCGTTTTCGATGGCAGCGGGTGAATATGTATCAGTCTCATCGCAAAACGAGCTAATCGCGGCTGAAGTCTCCAAAGAGAAGCACGAACTCGAACACAACCCTGAGGCCGAACGGCGCGAACTCGCCGCCTCCTTCCGGCACCGTGGCCTGGACGCTGACCTGGCCGACCGGGTAGCTAGGCAGGTATCGAGCCAGCCAGAAGAGGCGCTCCGGATGCACGTGCGCGAGGAACTCGGGGTGGACCACCAGGAGTTGCCCTCCCCGTACGTGGCGGCCGGCGCCTCGCTGGTGACCTTCGCTGTTGGCGCGCTCATCCCACTGCTCCCCTACCTGCTCGGCTTCCAATCGCTCCCGGCGGCACTCGTGCTGGCCGCGATCTTCGCGTTCGCTGGCGGCGGGCTGGTGTCACGCGTGACCAATCGGGGATTCTGGTTTGGCGCGATGCGGCAGCTGCTGCTGGCCAGCGCCGCCGCCGGGCTGACCTTCGCGATTGGCACTGCCGTTGGCGCGGCCTTCGGCTCCTCCATCCTCTAGCCCTCGCCTTACCAGGTGTCGATGCCGAAGCTGTCCTCAGCGTGGCCGCCGGAGGACAGTAGCTGCAGGTCGGCCTTGACCATGAGGCCCACTAGCTCCTCGAAGCCAATTTTGGGCTCCCAGCCGAGTTGGTCACGCGCAGCGGCCGGATCGGCGCAGAGCTTGTCCACTTCGGCTGGCCTGATGAAAGCGGCGTCGGTGATGACGTGGTCCCGCCAGTCAAGCCCGGCCACCTTGAACGCTTCGTCGAGCAGGTCTTCTACCGAATGCGTGACTCCGGTACCGATCACGAAGTCGGCCGGCTCATCTTGGCCGAGCATCAGATGCATGGCCCGAACGTAGTCTCCGGCGAACCCCCAGTCCCGCCGGGCCGACAGGTTGCCTAGCCGGAGTTGGCGCTCATAGCCGAGCGTGATCCTGGCTACGCCAAGCGAGACCTTGCGGGTCACGAACTCCGCGCCACGCCGGGGCGACTCGTGATTGAACAGGATGCCGGACACGGCAAACATTCCGTAAGACTCACGGTAATTCTGAGTCAGGAAATGCCCGTAGGACTTGGCTACGCCATAGGGACTGCGCGGGTGAAATGGAGTCTGCTCAGTTTGCGGTGACTCCCTCACCATGCCGAACATCTCCGACGATGAGGCCTGGTAAAACCTGATCTGGCCGCGGCTAGGGCTGCGCGACGCGCTGATGCCGCTGCACACCCTGATGGCCTCAAGCACCCGCAACACGCCAAGGCCGGTCACTTCGCCGGTCAACTCGGCCTGCTGCCAGGACATCGGCACGTAGGAAATGGCCGCCAGGTTGTACACCTCATCTGGCTGGACCCGCTCCACCGCGGAAATCAGGCTGCCCTGGTCGAGCAGGTCGCCACGGACCAGTCGGACGTCAGGCAGTAGTTGCCTAAGCTGACGCACCCGAGGATTCTGCTGGCCTCGAACCAGTCCCCAGACTTCGTAGCCGACCGAAGTCAGGTACTCGGCAAGGTAGGAACCGTCCTGCCCGGTGATACCCGTGATCAGGGCTCTTCTCGTCAGGGCTGCCTCCACTGCTCATCGCCGGTCAAGCGGCGTCGCATCCCGCGTCCCGGACTACTCCACGTCGCGGCAGCATATCTGCCCGATGTCAGCCCGCTTACCTCGTCCCCAGCGCAGACGTACCAATAAGTGCGGCACATCATGGCTTATTGAACCGCTGCTGTGGTATCTGGGCGTTCATGTGGCCAGTGATACTGTTCCCGCAGCGGGGTGCCGGGCTCATCCCGGCCCAGCGCAGCAGCAAGGCCAGCGGCTCGGCCCCAATTGGCGTCGTCCGGCGAGCGCTCTGAATTAAGGAGGCAGATCTGCGTGACGACACCGCCGATGCCGCCAACGGAAGATCAACCCCTCAGAATCGCGATGCTTTCCTATCGGAGCAAGCCCCATTGCGGTGGCCAGGGTATCTATTTGCGCCACGTTTCCCGCGAGGTGGCCGCACTTGGTCATCATGTGGAGGTCTTTTCCGGCCAGCCGTACCCGGAGCTTGAGCCAGGCCCGCTGCTGCGGACGTTGCCGAGCCTTGACCTTTACCGGGACGAAGATCCGTTCCGCACACCGGGATTGCGAGAATACCGGGACTGGATCGACACGCTTGAGGTCGCCATGATGTGGACGGCCGCGTTCCCAGAGCCACTCACCTTCAGTCTGCGCGCGCTGCGGGCACTTCGTGCTCGGCGCGACGATTTCGACGTCGTGCACGACAACCAGGTACTCGCCTACGGCCTGCTCGGCTTGCCGCGAATTGGCCTGCCGCTGGTCACCAGCATCCATCATCCGATCAGCGTGGATCGCAGAATCGAACTGGCGCAGGCCACCGGATTCGGCAAGTTCACCAAGCGCCGCTGGTATTCCTTCGTTCGGATGCAGGCCAAGGTGTCGCGTCGAGTCGGCGTGGTGATGACTGGCTCGCAGTCCTCACGTGACGACATTTTGCGGGACTTCAAAGTGGCACCGCAACACATCAAGGTGATCCCGCTCGGGGTAGATACCCGGCTTTTTCATCCTCGCCAGAATCCCCGGATTCCTGGCAGCATCGTGGCGGTGGCAAGCGCGGACTCGCCAGTGAAAGGTGTCCCTACGCTGTTGCGAGCCTTCGCAAAACTTATTACAGAAAGGGACGCGGTACTGACTGTCGTCGGCAAGCCGGCCCCTGGCGGTCCGACGGAGAAGCTGATGGGTGAGCTTTCGCTCCGCGATAGCGTCAGATTCGTCACCGGCATCAGCGACGTCGAACTCGCTGAGTTGGTGGCGAGTTCTGAGCTGGCGATCGTGCCGTCGCTGTATGAGGGATTCTCGTTGCCGGCTGTCGAGCACATGGCATCGGGCACGCCGCTGATCGCGAGCCGTACCGGCGCGCTGCCCGAGGTGGTGGGCGACGCGGCGGTGCTGGTCACTCCGGGTGATCCGGAGGAGTTGGCGGCTGCGATCGCCCGGTTGCAAGATTCACCTCAAGAGCGCGAACGGCTCGCCGCCATCGCCTTGGCCAGAGTGCAGGAGCGATTTGCTTGGACTGCCGTGGCGAAAGCGACAGTCGCGGAATACCGGGGCGCGATCTCGGCCGCCGCGAGTCAAAGGATCGCCCATGCTCACGGTTGATTTCGAACGGCTGGCGATCCAGCCAGGAGATCGGCTGCTCGATCTAGGTTGCGGGGCCGGCCGACACGCGTTCGAGGCGGCTAGACGCGGCGCCCGAGTCGTCGCCGTGGATATGAGCAGCTCCGAACTCGACCGGGTGACCGCTATTTTCGCGGCAATGGACCAGGCGGGCGAGATCCCGGACGGCGCCAGTGGCAGTGCGGTACTCGGCGACGCGACCTGCCTGCCATTCCCTGACGGTGCCTTCGATAAGGTGATTGCCGCGGAGGTGCTTGAGCACCTGCCCGCGGATCAGCTCGCGATGAATGAGATCACGCGGATATTGCGCCCTGGGGGGGTGGCTGCGGTAACCGTGCCAGCTTGGCTGCCTGAGCGCGTGTGCTGGCGGCTATCCGACGACTATCACAACACGCCTGGCGGCCACGTCCGGATCTTCACCAGACGTGAGCTCATCACGAAGTTGAGCCGGTCGGGCTTGACCGTGACCGGGCAGCACCGTGCGCACGCGCTGCATTCGCCCTACTGGTGGCTGAAGTGCGCGGTCGGCGTGCACAACGACGAGCACCCGCTCGCCGCCGCCTATCACAAGCTGCTGGTGTGGGACATCATGCGCAAGCCGGCTGTGACCAGGCTGGCTGACCAGGCACTCAATCCGGTGCTCGGCAAGAGCCTCGTCGTGTACGCGGACAAACATGCGCGGCTCGGATAACGCCCGGCCAAGGGCAGCCGCCTGGGTTCCTGAGGTGGCTGGCATCTTGACCGCCGAGCAGCTCGTCAGCACTGGTCACGCGATCGCGGCGGTGCAGCAGCCAGACGGCTCGATCGGCTGGCCCGACGGCCACGTCGACGCCTGGAATCACGTCGAGTGCGCGATGGCGCTGAGCGTGTGCGGCCTGCGCGACGCTGCCCGCCGTGCCTACGAATGGCTACGGATTAATCAGCGACCCGACGGTTCCTGGTACCTGCAGCTGCCACCAGGCCAGACAAACCTAACCACAGAGAGCAATCACGCAGCCTACTGCGCCGTCGGGGTCTGGCACGAGTTGCTGATCAGTCGGGACGAAGGTTTCGTGGCCAGAATGTGGCCCACCGTTAGGGCCGCGATCGACTTCGTGCTCGGCCTGCAGACACCGCGCGGCGAGATCATCTGGCGGCGCGAAGCCGACGGCACGCCGGGCGAGTACGCACTGCTGACCGGCAGCGCCAGCATGTACTCGAGCCTGCGGTGCGCGATCTTGCTAGCCGAGTACCTAGCAGAGCCGCAGCCGGACTGGGAGCTGGCCGTCGGCCAGCTCGGGCACGCCGTGGCCAGCCACCCAGAGGCGTTCGCCGACAAGAGCCGGTTCTCGATGGACTGGTATTACCCGGTGCTTGGCGGGCCGCTGCGCGGAGCGGCCGCTGAGCACAGGATCGAGCAGGGCTGGGACACCTACGTAGTGCCTGGCCTCGGCGTGCGCTGCGTCAGGGACGAGCCCTGGGTGACCGCCGCCGAGACCGCCGAACTGGCGATCGCACTTGACGCGATTGGCGAGCCAGCCCGAGCGCTTGACTTGCTCGATCAGATCCAGCTACTTCGCGATCCGTCCGGCGCGTACTGGACCGGCTGGCAGTACGAGACCAAGCGGCATTTTCCGCACGAGCAGAGCAGCTATACCGGCGCGGCGATGGTACTCGCCGCCGACACGCTGTGCGGTGCCACCGCGGCCGCGAGCATCTTCCGCGATGTCGCCGCCGATCCGGCGGCGGTGCTGGCAAGCGGTGATGAAGCCTGCGGCTGCGAGCTGCTCGCGGCTAGCTCGGACGACGTCGCGGCGCAATAATCCAGTTGCCCTGGTCACGGTGGCCGGCGAACAATCCTGATAGTGATCACTGACCTGGGTTTCGAGACTCGGCCGCTCACCAGCGCGCAGGCGGGTGCTTGGGCCGAACTGTGGAACGCGATCTGCGTCGCTGATGGCGATAACGAGTTCATGAGCGAGCAAGATCTGCTCGAAGACTTCGACAATCCGACCTACGACTTCGAAAAGGGCTCGATCGCGCTTTACGACGGGGCGACGATGGTCGGCTACGGCGGCGTCGCCACGCGCGAGTCGGCCGACAGCGAGCACGAAATGCGACAGTTCGGCGGCGTGCATCCGGCCTACCGGCGCCGCGGCATCGGTGCGCAGGTGCTGGCTTGGTGCGAGCAGGCCGCGCCAGTGCTGCACCAGGCGCGGTTCCCCGAGCTACCGTTGGCGCTCAATGGCAGCTGCCTGGTAAAGAACAGCACGGCCATGGCGCTCTTCGGCAAGCTCGGCTATACCCAAGCGCGCTGGTTCCACGAGATGCGCCTGGACCTGCATGCGGCCGCGCCCGTCGCTACCGCACCGGCCGACGTGCAAGTACTCGACTGCACCGCCGACCGGTCGGCTGATGCCCGACTGGTGACAAACGAGTCCTTCCGTGACCACTGGGGATCGACCGAGTCAAGCGAAGAGACCTGGGCGGTCTACCTGGGCTCGAACTCCTTCCGGCCCAGCCTGAGCTTTATCGGCTACCTCGACGCTGAGCCGGTCAGCGTCGTGCTCAGCGGCGAGTACGAGGCCTACAACGAGGCGACAGGAACGCGCGAGGTGTACTTCAATGTCGTCGGCACCCGGCGCTCTGGCCGAGGCCGTGGTATCGCCTCAGCGCTGCTATCCACGGCCCTCGCGACAGCTAAGGCGCAGGGCTATGACACCGCGTCGCTGAATGTTGATGCCGACTCGCCGACGGGCGCGCTTGGCCTGTACGAACGGCTCGGCTTCGCCGTGATCGACACCAGCGTGACTCAGCGCAAGCTGCTGTGGAAACCGTAGCCGCTGGGCGCGCTCAGCCAATACCAGCCCCGATCCGCTCAAGTACGCGCAGCGAGCCGGTCACCGACACCTCCTTGAACGCGCCAGAGGCCAGCGCTCGCAGGTAGACCCGGTAGGGCGGCTGGCCGCCGTCGGCCGGGTCAGGAAACACGTCGTGGATGGCCAGGGCACCGCCGATGCTGATCAGTGGTGCCCAGCTCTCGTAGTCGGCAGTCGCGGCGGCATCGCTGTGCCCGCCGTCGATGAAGAGCATGCCAATCGGATGCTGCCAGAGCCTGGCCATTTCCACTGACCGGCCCACGATCGCGATGACGTGCTGCTCAAGTCCGGAAGCCGCGAGCGTGGACCGAAAGGTCGGCAGCGTGTCGAGCAGGCCAACGGCCGGGTCGACCAGGCTGGCGTCGTGGTACTCCCAGCCAGCCTGATTCTCCTCAGAGCCGCGATGGTGATCGACAGTGACGACGTGCTGCCCGGCGTGCGCGGCCGCGGCGGCGAGGTAGATCGTGGACTTGCCGCAGTACGTGCCAATTTCCACGATCGGACCAGCGTGCGCGTAGGAAACTGCGGTAGCGGCGAGTGCTTCGCCTTCGGCGGGTGGCATAAAGCCCTTGGCCGCTTCGGCCGAGCGACGGTGCTCCTGTGACAGGACAAAGTTCATGACATTAAGGTAGGCACGACGCGTGGTGCGGTGAATGGAGGCGTGCGGTGAAGGTGATAGTTGATCGCGACGCCTGTGAGGCGAACGCCATCTGCGCTGGCTTGGTGCCTGAGGTCTTCGAGGTCGATGACGAGGACGTACTGCACATCAAGACCGACGAGGTGCCTGCCGCCCTGGTCGACTCGGTGCGGCACGCAGTCAGGTCCTGCCCAAAGGCCGCGCTGACCTTGGCGGAGTAACCTGCGGGGCTAGTTCAGCTAGCCGAGCACTCCGAAGCCGACGGCGACGCCCACGCCGACGAGCACCACTCCGCCGACGAGTTCGCCGCTACCGCCCACCTGGGGACCGAGCCGAGCCCCGATCTCCAAGCCGGCCAGCGACAGCAGCACGCTGACGACGCCGAAGGCCAGCGCGCCAGCTACCAAGTTGACCTGATAGCTGCCAAGCGCGAAGCCAGCAATCAAGTTATCGAGGCTGAGCGCCAAGCCGCTGACCGTGAGCTTGATCCACTCCTGCCTAGCACCGCGTCCTGGCCCCGCCGCCTCATCCGCCGGCCCCGCCGCCACGGCCGGGTCGCTGATCCGCTCATCGCGCTTGGCTCGGGCCATAGCAGCCTTGATGATGCCGTAGCTGCCGACCCCGACCAGCAGCAGTGCCGCGATCAGCTTGGCTTGCCTGCCGATCGAGGCTGCTAGGTCATGGCCGATCAGCAGCCCGACGATCGGCATCGCCGCCTCAAGTAGGCCGAACGTCGCCAGCACCCGAAGCCTGGTGGCCAGGCTGATGCCGCCCACCCCAATGCCGACCGACGCCGCCAAGTTGCCAAGTCCGACAGAGACGGCGACGAGGACCAGGGCGACCATGCCTAAACGTTAGCTAAAGTCCGGACCCATCCGGTCTGACCGGATTGAGCTTTCGGCCCGCTCGCCCTGATATCCGCGTGCCGTGCCTGGTCAGCCGCTAAGGTGGCGCGGTCGAATGCGGCACCGACGAGCTGAGCGGGAGTATGCGGATGCGACTAAAGCGCGCGATCAAACGCACCGGGATCGGACTGGCGGTCGCGACGGCACTGCCGGCGGTGGCCGCCGCGCCGTTGCTGACCAGCACGTCGGCCGCGACCGCGCCGCTGCCGTCACCAGCCAGGACGGCCAGCGCCACCATCGAGATCGCTCCGCAGCTCAAGATCCCGACCGCGCACCCAGCGGCGCAGCCATTGCCAGGCAGCTACGTGCCGGCCCAACTCCAAGCCGCCTACTTCGTGAATCCGCTGCTGCGCGCCGGCATCAACGGCAAGGGCACCACGATCGTGATCGTGGACAGCTTCGGCTCACCGACTATCAAGCACGACCTAGCCGTCTTCGACCGTCGGTTCAAGCTGCCCGCGCCGCCCACGCTGCAGATCATCCACCCAGCCGGTCCGATCCCGAAGTTCAATCCGAGCAATTCGGCGATGGCGTCCTGGGCTGATGAGACCACGCTCGACGTCGAGTGGTCCCACGTGATGGCACCTGGTGCCAAGATCGTGCTGGTCGAAACGCCGACGTCAGAGAACGAGGGGACAAGCGGCTTCCCGCAGATCGTCAAGGCCGAGAATTACGTGATCAGGCATCACCTTGGTGACGTGATCAGCCAGAGCTTCGGCGCGACCGAAGAGACCTTCCCCAAAGGAAAGCTGCGCCCACTGCGCAGCGCCTACTTGGCCGCGGCGAAGCCTGGCCACGAAGTTACCGTGGTAAGCGCGTCGGGTGACGCCGGGGCGACCGACTATCAGAACAATATGACGGACTACTACACCCACCCGGTCACGTCCTGGCCCGCCAGCGATCCGCTGGTGACCGCCGTCGGCGGCCTCGACCTGGATCTCACCAAGGCCGGCCAACGGCTGCAGCCCGACCAGGTGTGGAATGACCCAGCTCCGGTGCCCTACTCAGGCGGCGGCGGCCTTTCCACCATCTTCGGACGTCCTGCCTTCCAGAATGGGGTCGCTGCGGTGGTCGGCAGCCGCCGGGGCGTGCCTGACATCTCGATGAGCGCGTCGTGCGGTCATTCGGTCAACATCTACGAGAGCTTCGGCATCGCCGGCTTTGAAGCCATCTGCGGCACCAGCGAGGCGACTCCGCTCTTCGCCGGCGTGATTGCCCTGGTCGACCAAGTCGCCAAGCGACCGATCGGCCCGATCGACCCCCTCCTTTACCAGCTCGCCGCAGCGCATGCCAAGGGCATCACCGACATCACCCACGGTAATAACACAGTGAGTTTCTCTCAGGGTGGCAAGCAGTACACGGTGACCGGTGGGCCGCGGTACGCGGATATGACCTGGCCTCCGGCCTCGGCACGATCGCGGCCAAATGGTTCGTGCCGGAGCTGGCTGCGCTGGCAAGGAAAGCCGGGCAATAGCCGCAGGCGTAGCATCCCGGCGTGGTGACCGCCTTACCGCGCTGGGATGCTGCCCACCTCGTGGGTCAGCCTGACCCGATCACCTCGGTAGGTGTATCTGGTCAGCCGGATGGGCCGGTCTTGGGAATAGGCCGTGCGGTTCACGACCAGCACGGGCGTTCCTGTGGACAGGCCGAAGAAGGCGAACTCCCGTGCGTTCGGCATCCGCGAACCGATCTCGTCGACGAACCCGAGCTGGCTAAATCCGAGGTCGGCCAGCAGCTTGATGCTGCCGGTGACGATGTCACCAGCCTGCTCAAGTGGCGTGCCCGCGGCTATGTCGAGCGGGAAGAACGAGGCCATCATCATCCACGGGATCCCGCCGATACTGCCATGCCTGCGCCGCACCACCACCAGGTCGCCGGCCTCGATTTCCAGCTTCTCAGCGACGCTTGGCGAGGCCGGCGACTTCTCCACCACCTGCCGTGATGTCTGTGCCTCGGCGTCAATATTGCTCACCTCGGGCAGCAGAGTGGACGGGCTCTGTCCGACTGGCTGGCTCTGCACCCTGGACAGCAACGCGGTAAACGGTACCGGCGGCTCATTCACAAAGGTCCCGAGCCCCTGCCTGGTGACCACAAGACCCTGATTCGTCAGCAGCGCGAGCGCCAGTCGCACCGTATTGCGCGAAGCGTCAAACTGCTTGACCAGGTCAGGCTCGCTGGGCAGCCGCTCTCCTGGTTGCAGCAGGCCAGCGTCGATCTGGTCGCGCAGCCGATCCGCGATCTCCTGGTACTTGGCCTGGGCCATGCTCGGCCCCCTTCTCCGCTGGCCGCCATCACCAACTGGATAGCTAGATCCTACCCTTACAGATCGTTTGAAACAGCCAACTGTTTGGTATGAGTTAGATGAGTCTGAACATCGGAGTGAATGGAGCCACCAAGATGCATCTTTGGATCGTAGTAGCAGCCATCGCCGTAGTCGCGGTTGCCCTGCCGGTCATCGCCATCGTGCTAGTGAGCCTCGCGAGCCTGCACGAAGAAGCCGTGGGCAGCCTGTCCGGCGAGGCACCAGGACCAGGTGAGCGAGTCGCCCGCCGGATCCTCGGCTACCACACCACTCCAGCCCGCATCTCGCTCAACCACCGACGGACCGCACCTGTGCCTGCGAACGACCTCGAAGTACGCTTCGTACATGCGCGTGGCCCTGTGTCAGATGCCGGTAAGCACCCAGCCAGCCGTCAATCTCAGTCGAATCGAGTCCGCCCTGACCAGCGCGAGCACGCTGGGGTCTGAGCTAGCCATCTTCCCCGAGGGCAGCCAGGTGCGATTCTCCGCCGACCTCCGCGCGGCAGCCGAGCCGCTGGACGGCCCCTTCTGCACCGGACTAGCGCAAGCGGCCCGCAGCACCGGAGTTGCCTTGACCGCAGGCGTATTCGAAGTCGCCAGCGACTCCTTGGTCTACAACACGACCGTCGCGATCGACGCCACCGGCGAACTAGTGGCCGCCTACCGCAAGATCCATCTCTTTGACGCACTCGGCCAGCGCGAGTCGCAGACCGTGGCACCGGGCTCCGAACTCGTCATCGCCGAGCTAGCCGGCCTCAAGGTCGGCATCCTGACTTGCTATGACATCAGGTTCCCCGAACTCGCCCGAGCGCTGACCCTGCTGGACGCCGACCTGCTGGCGATCGGCTCGGCCTGGGCGGCCGGATTGTTCAAAGAAGAGCACTGGGTGACCTTGGTCCGCGCCCGTGCCATCGAAAACACCATCTGGATAGCGGCCGCCGGGCAAGTTCCTGACCCGGACGAACCACCCACCAGTGCCCCTACTGGCGTCGGCCGTAGCTTGCTGGTCGATCCGATGGGCACAGCCCGGCTTGATCTGGGCTCGTCGGCTGGTGTCAGCGTCGGCATTATCGACACCGAGCACACCAAACGCGTCCGAGACGCGCTGCCCAGCCTCCAGCACCGCCGCCCCGACTTGTTCGCGGCAGTGCTCGACAACCCGCTGGTCAGTTAGCCTTCGGCAGGCTCAGGCGGGTCGAACTCGTCGGCCGGCTCGACGCGTCGATGCCACGCCGCGCGGTGCCGCCGCCAGCCGAGCACCGCGGCAACCGTGATCACCACCACCACGGCAGCGATCGCTACGCCCGCGCCGACTTTGCGTTCCACCGCTACGTAGGCGGAGCCGGCCAGGTATCCGAGCAGGCTGTAACCGACGCCCCAGATGACGCCGCCGATCAGGTTATTGATCAGGAAGACCCGGTAGGGCATCCGAACCGCGCCGGCCGCCGCCGGCATCACTGCGCGCAGCACCGCGATGAAGCGGCCGCCGAGTACGGCAGTGCCGCCGCGATCTCGCAATGCCACTCTGACCCGGTCGACCGCGCCAGGCATCCTGGCCAGCATGCCCGCGGTAAAGAGCCGCACGCCGAGCCGACGGCCGATCTCGTACCCGACCAGCGGGCCGGCCACCGCCGTCAGCACAACCGCGACGATCAGCACCGGCAGCGAGAGCTGGCCGCGGCTGGCCAACACGCCGCCAAGCACCACGGCTGCTTCGCCCGGCAAGACGAAGCCAAGGAAGATCGCTGTCTCGCCGAACACCAGCACCGCTATCAGGCTGATCGCGACCCAGCCATTCAGGTGATGCAGTGCAGACGTGAGGCTGGCGACCAAATCAGCCAAAGCCGGCTGCACCTCGCTCTCCGCGACACGCCCGCCGTCCGGCGAACCTGCCTGCCCGATACTGTCCCCGGCTGTGATCTAGTTGGCCATAATGCGTCCTAGCGATCAGTCGGACAGTGCTTTGCCACCGCAACCGCACCAGCCGACCGCTAGCACCCGGCTCCGGGAGGAGACGCCGATGCCAGCCAGTTCCCAGCAGCCGGCAATGTCAGGCAGGCCGCCCGTTGCCGGTGCGCCACCGTGGGCTCTGCACGAGCCTGCCACATCAAGTGGGCCACCTTGGCCAGCGCACGAGCCAGGTAGCCGCGGCGGACCGCCCTGGCCGGCGAGCGAACCGCCACCCGGTGGCTCGCCGCCGTGGCCGGTCAACCCCGCTCCGTCGGCTCCGCATCCGCCCCCACCGCCACCACCGCAGCCAGGTCTGCCAGCCGGACGGCCGCAGCCAGTCGGACCCCAGCCAGTCGGACCCCAGCCAGTTGGACCCCAGCCAGTTGGACCCCAGCCAGTTGGACCCCAGCCGGGCGGACCCCGGCCCGATGACGGCCGACCTACCGACAATCCTCCCGGCGGGTACCAAAGCGGTACCGATGGCCCTCCGAGCACCGGGAGCCTACCAGCGATCACTGGCGGCCTGATCCGCCGCCAAGGCACCTTCACCGGACGGATCACCAGGGACGGCTCTAGCGGCTATCCGGCTGAGCCGGGCAGATATCAGCTCTATGCCTCGCTGGCGTGTCCATGGTCGCAACGCGCGCTGATCGTCTGCCGCCTACTCGGCCTGGATCGGGTCATCGGTCTGACGCTCACTGATCCGGTCGCCGACCAGCGGGGCTGGCGGTTCAGTGATGAGTCAGGTGGCGATCCGCTCACCGGTGCGCGGCTGCTATCTGACCTGTACCGGGCGACCGACCAGAGTTACCAAGGCCCCTTCAGCGTGCCGCTGATCTGGGACCTGAAGACCCGTCGGATCGTCAGCAATGACGTCGCCCAGATCACTGTGATGCTAGAGACCGAGTTCCGGCCATTCCACCGGCAAGGCGCGCCCGATCTGTATCCAGCGTCGCGCCGCCGAGACATCGAATCGCTCGCGACGTTGATCTTCCACACCGTGAATACCGGCGTCTACAAGGCCGGCTTGTCGACCAGCCAGGCCAGCTACGAGCAGGCGGTGGAGGCCGTCTTCACCACGATGGACGCACTGGATGAGCGGCTGGCTAGGCGCCGGTTCCTGCTGGGCGACCTGCTCACTGAGGCGGACATCAGGTTGTACCCGACGCTGGCCAGATTCGATGCGGTGTACTACCAGATGTTCAACTGCAACCTGCGCAGGCTGACCGACTATCCGCAACTCTGGGCATACACCAGGGACCTTTACACGCATCCCGGCTTCGGTGAGACCACTGACCTCGCTCAGATCAAGCGGCACTATTACCAGTCCGCCGAATGGGGTGAGCGAAGTAAGTTCGGCATAATACCGATAGGTCCGGAGATTGACTGGGCCGAGCCGCACGGCCGGGCCAGAATGTCGAGCTAGCACTCTCGCTCCGGCACCGCGCGCCCCGCCGGGCCAGGTAGCCTTAGCGGCAGGGGTCGTTCAGGCAAATCAAGCTCCGAAAGAGGCGATGTCGGCCGTGTCTGCCGAGTTCTCGCAAGCGTCCGAAGAAGCGCCGCCAGCTCACCAGCCGGGCACCGATTTCGGTGCCAACGAGTGGCTAGTTGACGAGCTCTATCAGCGCTATCAGGCTGATCCGGCGTCGGTGGATCGTGCCTGGTGGAACTTCTTCGCTGATTACCGGCCCGAGCCGAGCGATGGCGGTGGCCAGCGAACCGCGACCGCCGCCGCCGCGGCGCAGCCATCAGCCCCTGCGGCTGCGACGGTGACCGACCTGCCGCTGGCTGCCCGGCCGCAGGCCGCTCAAGCTGGCACGGCGGTCGCCAACGGCCACGGCGGCCAGCAGCCGTCGGCGGCACCGGAGCCAGGGCCAGACGGCCCTGTCCAGAGCCGGTTGCGCGGCGCGGCCGCCCGCACCGTGGTCAACATGGAGGCCAGTCTTGCCGTACCCACCGCCACCTCGGTGCGCGCGGTGCCCGCCAAGCTGCTGGTCGATAACCGGATCGTGATCAACAACCATCTGGCCAGAGGCCGGGGCGGTAAGGTCTCCTTCACCCACTTGATCGGCTACGCCATTGTCAAGGCGCTGGCCGCCGCACCTGAGCTCAATGAGTCTTATGCCGACGTCGACGGCAAGCCGATGCTGGTCAAGCCCAAGCACATCAACCTTGGCCTCGCCATCGACGTGCGCAAGGATGATGGCAGCAGGCAACTTCTGGTGCCAAGCATCAAGGCCACCGAGCAGATGGACTTCAGGCAGTTCTGGCTGTCGTATGAGGAGGTCGTGCGCAAGGCCAGGGCCGGCAGGCTGGCGATCGAGGACTTCGCCGGCACGACGATCAGCCTGACCAATCCGGGCACGATCGGCACCGTGCACTCGGTGCCGAGACTGATGCAGGGGCAGGGCTGCATCATCGGCGTCGGTGCTATGGAGTACCCGGCCGCCTATCAGGGTGCCTCGGCCGAGACCCTGGCCAGGGACGCGATCAGCCAGACGGTAACGCTGACCTCCACCTATGACCATCGGATCATCCAGGGCGCACAGTCAGGTGAGCTGCTGCGCATCATCAGCGGCCTGCTGCTTGGCGACGACGGCTTCTACGACTCGGTGTTCGCCTCGCTGCGGATCCCTTATGAGCCGGTGCGCTGGGTCCGTGACATCCCGGCCGGGCATGAGAATGACATCAGCAAGGCCGCCAGGGTCCATGAGCTCATCCATGCTTACCGGGTGCGCGGTCACCTGCTGGCCGACACCGATCCGTTGCAGTACACCCAGCGCAAACACCCAGACCTTGACATCAACCAGCACGGTTTGACGCTGTGGGATCTGGAGCGGGAGTTTGCTACCGGCGGTTTCGGCGGCAAGCCGCGGATGTTGCTGCGCGAGATCCTCGGCGTGCTGCGGGATGCCTACTGCCGTACCGTCGGCGTTGAGTACATGCACATCCAGAACCCGCAGGAGCGGGCCTGGCTGCAAGCGCGGGTCGAGCGCTCGCACTCGGCCGCGGACCATGACGAGCAGATGCGGATCTTGTCGCGGCTCAATGTGGCCGAGGCATTCGAGATGTTCCTGCAGACCAAGTACGTCGGCCAGCGCCGGTTCTCGCTCGAGGGCGCCGAGTCGCTGATCCCGCTGCTTGACGCGGTGCTGGGCGAGGCCGGCCGGGGCGGCTTGCACGAAGCGGTAGTCGGCATGGCCCACCGCGGCCGGCTGAACGTGCTCGCGAACATCGTCGGCAAGTCCTACGGCCAGATCTTCAATGAGTTCGAAGGCTACGTCGATCCAGGTAGCACGCACGGATCTGGCGACGTTAAGTACCACCTCGGTGCCGATGGCAAGTACAAGGCAGCTGATGGCACCACCATCCCGGTGAGCCTGGTCGCCAACCCGAGCCATCTCGAAGCCGTCGACCCGGTGCTCGAAGGGGTGGTGCGAGCCAAGCAGGACTTGCTAGACATTGGCACTGAGGGCTTCACCGTGCTGCCGATCCTGATCCACGGCGACGCGGCCTTCGCTGGCCAGGGCGTGGTGGCCGAGACACTCGAACTGTCACAGCTACGCGGCTATCGCACCGGCGGCACTGTCCACATCGTGGTAAATAACCAGGTCGGCTTCACCACCGACCCGCAGTCGTCGCGCTCAAGCGTCTACAGCACGGACGTGGCACGCACTATTCAGGCACCGATCTTCCACGTCAACGGCGACGATCCTGAGGCCGTGGTCCGCGTCGGCAAGCTGGCCTTCGCCTACCGCGAGACGTTCGCCAAGGACGTCGTGATCGATATGGTCTGCTACCGCCGCCGTGGACACAATGAGGCGGACAACCCCTCATTCACCCAGCCGTTGATGTACGACATCATCGACACCAAGCGATCGACCAGGAAGCTCTATACCGAGTCACTAATCGGGCGCGGCGATATCACGCTAGACGAGGCCGAGCACATCTTGCGCGACTACCAGGCCGAGTTGGAGCGCGCGTTCACCGAGACAAAAGAAGCGGCCAGCCAGCCGCCGCAGCCGGGTGCCGTGCTGGCCGAGCCGCCCGCCCAGCCAATGCAAATCGACCACAGCAGCGTGCCGACCGCGATCAGCAGCGAGACCATTAAGCGAGTCATCGACACCCAGCTCAGTCTGCCCGGCCGGATTCACCCCGCATCCTCGGCTCGCACCGCAATTGGCCAGGCGGGCAGTCATGGTGGAGCAGGACGAGATCGACTGGGCGACGGGCGAGTTGCTGGCCTTCGGCTCGACCCTGATCGACGGCCACGGCGTCCGGCTGGTCGGTCAGGACACCAGGCGAGGCACCTTCGGTCAGCGACATGCAGGCCTGGTAGACCGGCACACCGGCGAGGAGTACACCCCGCTGCGCGAACTCAACAACGGCACCGCCAAGTTCCACGCTTACGATTCGCTATTGTCAGAGTTCGCCGCTGTCGGATTCGAGTACGGCTACTCGGTAGCCCGACCCGATGCGCTGGTCTGCTGGGAGGCGCAATTCGGCGACTTCGTCAACGGAGCTCAGACCATCATGGACGAATTCATCTCATCCGGCGAGCAGAAGTGGGGCCAGCGCTCCGGCGTAGTGCTGCTGCTCCCGCACGGCTACGAAGGCCAAGGCCCGGACCACTCCTCCGCCCGAGTCGAGCGCTTCTTGTCGCTGTGCGCCCAGGACAACATGACCGTGGCGATGCCGAGCAGCCCAGCGAGCTACTTCCACCTACTGCGCTGGCAGGTGTTGTCGAACCGGATAAAGCCACTGGTCATTTTTACGCCAAAATCTATGCTCCGCCTCAAGGCAGCGGTATCTGCGGTAGCCGAGTTCACCGGCGGGTCGTTCCGCCCGGTGGTCGCTGATCCTGCCCACCTCGATGCCGCCCAGGTCCGTCGGGTGCTGCTGTGTTCGGGCAAGGTCTACTACGACCTCGTCGAGCAGCGGAATGCCGACCAGCGCGGTGATGTGGCGATCGTCAGGCTTGAGCGGCTCTACCCGCTGCCGGCCGGCGAGATCGCGGCTACGCTCGCGAGCTACCCGAACGCAGCTGAGCTGATCTGGGTGCAGGAAGAGCCGGTCAACATGGGAGCTTGGCCGTATTTGGCGACGCGACTGCCGCTGCAGCTTGGACGCGGCCTGACGGCCGTCGCTCTGCCGGAGTCGTCCGCACCGGCGTCAGGTTCGGCCAAGGCGCACGCCAAGGACCATGCCGCGCTCGTCGCTTCAGCCCTGCGTTAGCTGACCGCTGGTGCCGCGATGTATTTCACCGACCGAGGTATCGAAGAGCTAGCCGAGCGACGGGGCGACGACGAGGTAACGCTTGGCTGGCTGGCCGGGAAGCTGACCGAGTTCCTTGACGTCCATCCCGAGCATGAGGCTGCCATCGACCGGCTAGCCGTATGGCTCGCGCGGGCTGACGACGCCGACGACTAACCTATCCGCATTAGGTATCAGCAAGACTGAGCGATCCGGGCCTGTCTGTCCGGATCCTCCCGTGCGTTGGCGCGGACTAGCTGACGCGATATATCTCATATAGCATGGCGGTAAGCGGAGAGGGGTGGCTAGGCGATGAGCCCAGTGTTCAGACACGGAGGATTGCGGCTTTACCTGCTCAAACTCCTCGATGAAGCACCGCGACACGGCTATGACGTGATCCGGTTGCTGCAGGACAAGTTCCTCGGGGTGTACTCCCCATCGCCAGGCACGATCTACCCCCGGCTGGCCAGACTCGAAGAAGAAGGCCTGGTCACCCACGAGACCGTGGACGGTAAGAAGGTCTACCGCATCACGGACGCCGGACGGGCCGAGCTCAACCGCAGACTTGATGACCTAGCTGATCTTGAGGACGAGCTCGCCGCGTCCGTCCGCGATATCGCCAAGGAGATCAGCCGCGACGTCAGGGAGACCGTGCGCAACCTGCGCGACGAGCTGACCTGGGCAGTTCGTGAGGCCAGTCGGACAGGCGGATCGGCGGGCACCGGCCAAGGTGGCGCCGGCTCGGCGAAGCCCGGCTCGGCGAAAGCCGGCTCGGACAAGGCGGGCTCGGCAAAGGCCGGCTCGGACAAGGCGGGCTCGGACAAGGCCGGGCTCGGACAAGGCCGGGCTCGGACAAGGCCGGGCTCGGACAAGGCCGGCTCGGACAAGGCCGGCTCGGACAAGGCCGGCTCGGACAAGGCCGGCTCGGACAAGGCGGGCTCGGCAAAGGCCGGCTCGGCGAAGGCGGGCTCGGCAGGCGAGGGCTCGGCCGGGACGGGTTCGACGAACGGCGGTCCAGGCACAGGACCGGCCGACGGCGATTCCTCGCAAGGCACCTCGGCTGACGCAGTTCAGGACGCCCCCGCGGGGGCAAGCGGCACCCACGCTGACAGCGGCGCCGCGACTAGCGGCGCGCCCGACGGCGGCACCGCAACTAGCCGAGGCGCGGCAGCTGCTGGTCAGCCAATTGATCCGGCATCCTCGGGCGCGGCCGCGTGGGCGAATCCCAAGAATGACGACAGGCCCGATGCCGATGCGTGGGCAGATGCGACCGAACTGGGATTCCGACGCTGACCAGCCGAGCGATCAGGCTGACGGCGGCTCACCATCCGACCGCCCGCCGAGCAGCGATCCTGCTGGCGATCCCGCCAGCGGTGGCACCGGCGACCGCCAAGGCCGTCGCCGCACCGACTGGCGCGACTGGGCCGACTGGGCCGACCGCACCGACTGGCGCGACTTGGCCGACTGGGCAAAGCGGCAGAATTGGACGGACTGGGCCGGCAAGCAAGACTGGCGTGACCGAGCCAAGGCCGGTCGAGCCGACTGGGCGCAGTGGGCCCAATCCAACCGCCCAGACTGGCTGCGCGGCGGCCCAAGGGATCGCCGCGACTCCCACGCGGACCTGGTCTCCGACCTTGAGCAGCTGGCTGGCTTGTTCGCCAGGGAAATCCGCGGCGTAGCCAAGCACGCGGAAACGATGAGCGACGACGCGGTCGGCAACCTAGGCCGCATCCTCGGCGACGCGCTCAACAAGATCAGGACCGAAGTCTTCCGCCCCCCCGACGCACCGTCAGACCAGCCCACAATCGCCACGACCCCAGCCGAGGCAGACGCGCCCCAGGGTGCCAGCCCAGCCGATCCAGACGCGAACCCGACCGCCAGCCCGGACAATCCGGGCGAGGCGAGCACGAACCTGGCCGCCAGCCCGGGCGAGGCGAGCACGAACCTGGCCGCCAGCCCGGGCGAGGCGAGCACATCTCAGGACAAGGCGGGCGTGAGCCCGGGCGGCACTGCCCCGGCCGACGCAAAGCCGAGCGACGCTCCCCCGGCCGACGCGAACCCGACCGCTAGCGGCGACACAGAGGCAACACCAGCGATACCGGAACCATGCGAGCCGGGACAAACAGCCTAATTTAGTCGATCCGGCCAGGCTAGCCGAGGTTTAGCGGCGATCTTGGTGGGCCGGGAAGTCGCTTCAGCGTGATAAGTGGCACTCGTACGGGCACATATCACGCTGAAGCGACTTCCCAATTTATGATTAAACCGGCATACGGCGACGGATCTGGCGTCGAGAAGGTCGCTAACTCGTGATATGTGGGTTCGGTGGCGCGACGTATCACGCGGTGGCGACTTCCGAGTCGGACCGGAGCCGCCAGCCGAGCCCCGAAACCGCCAGCCGAGCCCCGAATACGCCAGCGCAGCCCCGAAACCGCCAGCCGAGCCCCGAAACCGCCAAACGGGACGGCTTAGATTGCCGGAGATGCCCGGTATCCGGCCCGGGAGACCGATCTGCGGAGGCGCGGGCGAGCAACCAGGCGAGCGACCAGGCCGACCACCCGACCACCCGGCCGAGCAGGGGGCCGGCCAGCGAGGCGGCCACGGGACCGACCACGGGGCCGGCCACGGGGCCGGCCAGCGGACCGGCCAGCGGACCGGCCAGCGGGGCGGCGAGGAGAGTGACGAATCAGAGCGTGAATACTACCTTTCCGAACAATTCGCCGTTCACCATGGCGGCGAAGCCGTCGGCGGCTGCGGTGAGTGGGATGGTGCGGTCGATCAGTGGGCGCAGGCCGGTCTGGTCGCAGAAGGTGACTAGCCTGGCGAGTTGATCTCTGGTGCCCATGGTGGAACCGACGACCGAGAGTTGCAGAAAGAAGATCCTGGTTAGTTCGGCTGGCGGCATCGATCCGCTGGTGGCACCGCAGATTACGATGCGACCGCCGGGGCGCAGCGACTTTACCGAGTGCGACCAGGTGGCTTCGCCGACGGTCTCCATCACCGCGTCAACCCGCTCGGGCAGCCGAGCACCAGCAGCGAACGCCTGATCGGCACCGAGTTCGATAGCACGGGCACGCTTTTCTTCGCTCCGACTGGTGGCCCAGATCCGGTAGCCAGCCGCGCGGCCTAGCAGGATCAGCGCGGTGGCTACGCCGCCGCCGGCACCTTGGACCAAGATCGTGCTACCTGGCTCAAGCCCGGCCTTGTCGAACAACATTCGGTAAGCGGTGAGGTAGGCGGTTGGCAAGCAGGCGGCCGCAGCAAAGGACAGGCTCGGCGGCTTGGGCACCAGGTTGCGCACAGGTACCGTGACCAATTCGGCGAACGTGCCATCGTGGCGCTCGGACAACAGCGACCGCGCCGGGTCGAGTGTCTCGTCGCCACCGAAGCCAGCCGCGTTGCCGATCACGGCATGCACTAGTACTTCATTGCCATCCTGGTCCACCCCGGCCGCGTCGCAGCCGAGCACCATGGGCAGCCGGTCGGCCGAGATGCCGACACCACGCAGCGTCCAGATGTCGTGGTGATTGAGCGACGCCGCCTTGACCGCGACGGTCGTCCACCCATCCGGCGGCACCGGATCGGCGTGCTCGCCGAGCTCAAGAGCAGAGATCGGATCGTCGGGACTGAGCCTGGCTGCGGTGACTGCGAACATGGCAGGACCATAGCGTCTTGCGACTCCGCCGCTGCTGGCAGCCGGCCGTAGCGTGGCCGGCGGGTCGCTTGCGCACCTCGGTCTACAACCGATCCATACTGCGTTGCGCGGAACGCACTTGCGCAGGGCTCGCGCTGTGGCATACTCCGCAAGGGCTGGTTCCGATCCCCCAATAGCTTTCTAAGGACCGGCGTGAATCTGGCTTCATTTGCCGAACTAGCGGTGCGGCTAGTCAACTCGGCCGTTTGCGATGCCGAAGCTGACCCGCTGCGTAGCTGCGCGACGTTCCGCGAATTTGTGGCTGACCGGCCTTTCCTTAGTGTTCCTGTCACTCAGCATGACCTTGACCGGCTCAAACTTCTCCGATCCGACCTCGCGGCCGTCTTCCGCGATGCGGTGGGCGGTGCCGACCAGGTGGCCGCGGCCAAGCTGAACGCCCTGATGATGGTCCATCCGGTGCACCCAGTCTTGGTGAGCCACGACGGCGAGCCTTGGCATGTGCACCTGTCCGAGTCGGGCTCGGTTACGGACAGATATGCTGCCGCGGCAGTGATCAGCCTTGCTTTGCAGCTCAGCCAGTTTGGCGTGGAGCGCCTTGGTATCTGCGCGATCGCATCGTGTGATCGGGTCTACATCGACAGCAGCAGCAACCGGTCTCGGCGCTATTGCGCCCACCACTGCACTACCAGGAGCAACGTCACTTCTCTGCACGGTCAGCCGAACGGCGTCGACGCCGATACGGCACCCGCTGCGCAGTCAGCCGCAAGCTAGCTATTCCATCTGCGCCTCAGTAGTCAAGTAGGCATAAGCACGCCTCTTAGCTGATGAGTTGTCACTTGTGTTACCGAACCGACACCTACGCTCTTCTTCTCACATTCCCGAATGATCATTACCATGAGGCCTACTCACGGGCGTTAGGTTCGCGTTAGTAAGCTCCCGCCGCCTTAGCGCCTTACTCACTGGAGGAAGTCATGACTGCGACTCCTACGGGCGCATCCGCGCCGCCTGCGGGTGGGACTGAGTACCACCTGCAGCGGAAGGTCGGGCTGCGCTCACTCACATTGGTTTCCCTTGGTTCCATCATCGGGTCCGGCTGGCTGTTCGGGGCTCTCGGTGCCGCCACTCTGGCTGGCGGCGGCGGCTCGCTGCTGACCTGGGTCATCGGGGCGCTCATCTTGCTGCTGCTGGCGCTCGTGCACGCGGAGCTTGGCTCGACTTACCCGGTCTCCGGCGGTACCGCCCGCTTCCCCTTCATGATCTTTGGCGGCATCGGCGGCTTCACCGGTGGTTGGATGGCCTGGATCCAGGCCGTCACCATCGCGCCGATCGAGGTTGAGGCGTCGCTGAGCCACCTCGAGGCTAGATTCCCGACGGGCTTCCACGTCTACAACGCATCGGGGACGCTCACCTTGGCTGGCATCCTGTGGGGTGCGGTCTTCATGCTGTTCTTCACCCTCGTGAACACTCTGGGCGTGCGGTGGCTAGCTGAGACCAACAGCATCGCGGTGTACTGGAAGGTGCTGATCCCGACGGTCACCATCTTCGCCTTGCTCTTCACCAGCTTCCACAGCGGCAACTTCACCGCAGGCGGCGGTTTTGCTCCGTATGGCGCGCACGGTATCTTGGCCGCGCTCTCGGCCGGAGTCATCTTCGCCTTGGAAGGCTTCGAGCAGGCGATCCAGATCGGCGGCGAGTCCTCGAATCCGCAGCGCAATATCCCGCGGGCCGTGCTACTCGCTTTCGCCATCGGTACCGTCTTCTACCTGCTGCTGGCCGTCGCCTTCGTCGGTGCGCTGCACCCGGGCGACATCGTCCACGGTTGGTCGAACCCGCTCCCTGGCGTCGCCAAGCTTGGCCCGTACATTAGCTTGACCACCCAGGCTGGCCTCGGCTGGCTAGCCACCCTGCTGGTGATCGACGCTGTCGTGTCCCCGGGTGGTACCGGACTGGTCTACATGGGCACGTCGGCCCGGCTGTCCTACGGCCTTGGCCGTAACGGCTACTTCCCCAAGATCATCAGCAAGATCAGCTCGCGGGGCGTGCCACTGGTGTCCATCGGAATCTGTTTCGTGATCGGCATGCTGACCTTCTTGCCCTTCCCCGACTGGTATGGCCTAGTCGGCCTGATCACGTCGGCGACGGTCATCATGTACGCGATGGCACCGCTAGCCCTAGCTGGCCTGCGCAAGCAGGACCCAGATCGGGAGCGCAAGTACAAGCTGCCGGCTGCGAAGTTCTGGTGTCCGGTCGCGTTCGCCCTCGCCAACATCGTGGTGTACGTCTCCGGCTACAGCACGATCTTCTGGCTGGACGTCTTCATCGCGATCGGTTTCATCCTGTTCCTCGGCTACCAGGCGACCTTGCCGACCGATCGCCGGACGGTGCTTGACCTCCGTTCGGCCTGGTGGATCCTGCCGTGGCTGGCGGCTCTGCTGATCATCTCCTGGCTCGGCCGCTACAACGGCGACCCTGACAAGGTGTTCGGCTTGACCCTCGCGGCCACCATGCGCCTGCCGAACTGGATCGACCTGCTGGTCGTCGCTGTGATGGCTCTCATCGTGTACTTCATCGCCGTCAACAGTGGCCTTTCGACCGAGAAGGTCCAAGAGGCTGTGGCCGAGGTCGAGCGGGAAGCCTCGATCGAACTCGAGTCGAACCTCGCCGTCTGACCCTCTGATTGGCCCTGCGGGCCGGTACCTGAGCTATCTCGGTACCGGCCCGCAGGCATTACCGCCGGGCAGGCGGTTGCTCAGCCGGGCCAGAGCCTGGCGCCCGGCCGTATCGCAGCAGCACCCGGCCCTCGATTAGCTCCGGCCGTACCAATCCGAATCGGCTGCTGTCCACGGCACCGGCCGCTGGGTTGTCCGAGTCAAGCCACCAGCCGTCGGCCTCACGCCAGGCAGCCCGCTTGACCAGCAACATCTCAGTGCGCTCCGGGTGCCGCGCGATCACTAGCTGTCCGGCTCGAACGCGAATCGGCCGACCGCCGCCGACGCCGCGCCAGACCAGCAGCCAATCACCGGGCCGCAAAGCTGGCTCCATCGAACGCTCAGCAACGGCGATCCGCCATATCGGCCAATGCATGCTCCCTCCGCGACCGTCGACGACCCCAAGTTGTACTGTCGGATTCCGTGATCCAATGATCCGACACGAGAGAAGGACATCATGAGGCTGCTCGCACGTGCTCTCAAGCCCAAAGCAACCGCGCTCGCGCACTGCGACCTCCCCTGCGGCGTCTACGACCCGGCCCAGGCACGCATCGAAGCCCAGTCAGTCAAGGCGATCAGCGAGAAATACCAGCAGAACACCGACCCCGAATTCCGCACCAGGGCGCTCATCATCAAAGAACAGCGCTCCGAGCTCGTCAAGCACCACCTGTGGGTCCTGTGGACCGACTACTTCAAGCCACCGCACTTCGAGAAGTACCCGCAGCTCCACCAGCTCTTCAACGAAGCCACCAAGCTCGCCGGAGCCTCCGGCACCAAGGGCAGCGCCGACCCGGCCACCGCCGACGCCCTGCTCGCCAAAATCGACGAAATCGCCACGATCTTCGCCGAAACCAAGCAAGGTTAATGCCCTTCTGGCCGGTGCGGGCCCGCATGGTCCGCGCCGGCCAGGGCTAGTGCTCTTGGCGGCAGATCGCACTTGGGGGATCGGCAACGATCGGGTCTGCTGTTCTTAGACACTAGGTCACTACTCGGGGGGAAGTAATGGCCAGTTCAGCTCCTGGCGCAGCGCCGGGAAGTACGGAAAATCATCTGCACCGGGCGATTGGCCTTCGCGGCCTGACCTTGATCTCGCTCGGCTCCATCATCGGCTCGGGCTGGCTGCTCGGCGCACTCACGGCCGCGAAGGTGGCCGGAGCCGCGTCGCTGGTTTCCTGGGTGATTGGCGGCATGGTGCTGGCGCTGCTCGCACTGGTGCACGCCGAACTCGGATCGACCTACCCGGTCTCCGGCGGCACCGCCCGATTCCCTTACATGGTGTTCGGGGCGCTCGGCGGTTTCACCGGCGGCTGGATGGCCTGGATCCAGGCGGTCACCATCGCGCCGATCGAGGTCGAAGCCACCCTGGGTTATCTGAATTCCAAATATCCCAGCCTCGACCTGATCAATGCCAACGGCACGCTCGACGGTAAGGGCATCGGCATCGGCGCGGGATTCATGCTGGTATTTACCATCATCAACATCCTAGGCGTGCGCTGGCTAGCCGAGACAAACTCGATCGCGACGTACTGGAAAATCCTGATTCCGACGATCACGATTTTCGCTTTGCTGTTCACTGTCTTCCGTTCGAGCAACTTCAGCGCCGGCGGCGGCTTCGTCCCGTATGGATTCCACGGAATTTTCGCCGCCCTGCCGCTCGGCATTGTGTTCGCCCTCGAAGGGTTCGAACAGGCCATACAGGTCGGCGGTGAAGCGGAAAATCCGCAGCGAAACATTCCCCGTGCCGTCATCGGATCAATGATTATTGGTACCACTATTTACCTGCTACTCGAAGTGGCCTTCGTCGGGTCGCTCAATCCGGCCAACCTAGTGCACGGCTGGGCCGACCCGATCAAGGGCGTCGGGGCCTATGGCCCTTATGCGACGCTCGCCACCAAGGCCGGCCTCGGCTGGCTATCGACCCTGCTGATCATCGACTCGGTGGTCTCGCAGGCCGGCACCGGCCTGATCTATCTCGGCACCTCATCGCGGCTGTCCTACGGACTTGGCCGAAATGGCTACTTCCCGCCGGGCATCAGCAGAGTCAACCGGCGCGGGGTCCCGCTGGTATCGATCATCATCTGTTTCGTGGTGGGCATGCTGACGTTCCTGCCCTTCCCAAGCTGGGCCGGCCTGGTCGGCCTGGTCACCTCGGCGACCGTGCTGATGTACGCGATGGCACCGGTGTCACTGGCAGGCCTGCGGCTCGCTGACCCTGACCGACCGCGCAACTACCGACTGCCGGCCGCGCCCGTCCTGTGCCCGCTGGCCTTCATCTTCGCCAACTGCATCGTGTACTTCGCCGGCTGGAGCAACGTCTTCTGGCTGTACATGTTCATCATCATCGGGCTGATCATCTTCGGCGTTTATCAGGCAGTAATCCCGGCCTCGCGACGCACGAACTTTGAATGGCGGTCAGCCATCTGGATCGTCCCCTGGCTGCTCGGCCTCGGCATCATCTCTTGGCAAGGCCAGTACACCAGCAGCGTGACCACGGTGTTCGGCCTCACTCTCAATCCGACCCTGCGCATCGGCGAGTGGTATGACCTGGGACTGGTCGCGATCTTCAGCCTCGCCATCTACTACTGGGCGGTGCACAGCAGCCTGCCGCGCCGCAAGGTGCAGGAGGCCGTTGAACGAGTCGAGGCCGAGGCGTCGATCGAACTGTCCGCGCCACTGACCTGACCGCTGCCGGTCGGCTGACCGCGGGCTCGCTCGCTAGCGCCCGCGGTCAGCCGACCCCAACTAGTGATCCGATCTGACCACGACAATCGGGCAGCTGGCGTGCTGCACGCAATGCTGCGCCACCGAGCCGAGCAGCATGCCACGGAATTCGCCGCGCCCGTGTGAGCCAACCACCAGCAAGCCGGCGTCGGCGCTCGCCTCGATCAGCACCTTGGCCGGATTGCCCGGCACGAGCACCCGCTCAAGCCGGGCCTGCTCCTCGGCAGGCAAGTCAGCCAGAACCTGGTCGAGCACTTGGTCGGCTTCCTTCTCGACCTGCGGGTAGTACTCGTGCGCAGTACCCCCAACCAGCGATACCAACGCCGGAAAAGCGTAGATCACCCGCAGTGTGCTGCCGCGTAGCCTTGCCTCGTCGATCGCCCAGCGCAGCACCTTGGCTGAATGCGCTGATCCGTCTACCCCCACTACGATTCTTTCGCCTGATGCTGGTGTGCTCATAAAAGTCCCCTTGCTAGTTTCCCCCTGCCGGGTACCACCCGGACCAGCACTTGTCCTTGCATCCATATCATGCGGCGATGTCGATTCCACACGATCATCGACTAAGAAAAGCCGGCCCTTTGCCACGATCATCACCTATCGGCAAAGCGACTATCCCTCGCGAAACTCGACGCGCCTCACGCTGTACTGTCGGATTCCGTGATCCAATGATCCGACACGAGAGAAGGACATCATGAGGCTGCTCGCACGTGCTCTCAAGCCCAAAGCAACCGCGCTCGCGCACTGCGACCTCCCCTGCGGCGTCTACGACCCGGCCCAGGCACGCATCGAAGCCCAGTCAGTCAAGGCGATCAGCGAAAAATACCAGCAGAACACCGACCCCGAATTCCGCACCAGGGCGCTCATCATCAAAGAACAGCGCTCCGAGCTCGTCAAGCACCACCTGTGGGTCCTGTGGACCGACTACTTCAAGCCACCGCACTTCGAGAAGTACCCACAGCTCCACCAGCTCTTCAACGAAGCCACCAAGCTCGCCGGAGCCTCCGGCACCAAGGGCAGCGCCGACCCGGCCACCGCCGACGCCCTGCTCGCCAAAATCGACGAAATCGCCACGATCTTCGCCGAAACCAAGCAAGGTTGAGTACTCCTGCCAGGGGCTGATCCGCCTCAGCCAGCAGGGTGCGCGCATACCTGGCCAAGCTGCCCGCGACGCGCCGTCGCGCCAGGCAGGTCGGGGATCAGGATAAATTGCAAGGAGACGTTGACTCCTGCAGTGACCACAGGAATCACTCGGCCGTTGTTGGAGGAGCAGACATGACCGAAAATGGGGCTAGTTCTACTAGTTCTCCCATATCCGAGAGAAGCGGAGTAAGCCAGATAGCCCAGCACCGAGTAGTCGCTGGCGAGTCGGTGAGCGCAACTGGCGAGCGCGACGACCGATCGCCGGGCGGACTGGCCACCGCGATCCAGCAGCCACAGGCTCAGCCCGGAGCACCAGCGCCTGACCAGGTCAAGGTACGGATGCCAGCCGATGGTGCCTACTTGTCTGTGCTGCGAACCGCGACGGCCGGCCTGGCCGCTCGGCTTGACTTCACTCTCGATGAGATTGAGGACATGCGCATCGCCGTGGACGAAGCCTGCGCAATGCTGCTTAATCAGGCGATTCCTGGCAGCGAGCTTGAGTGCTCCTTCGTGCTCGGCCGGGACGAGATGACCGTCCAGGTGTCCGTCCGCTGCCTGGCACCACGGGTGCCGGCCGGCGACACCTTCGCCTGGACGGTGCTTTCCGCCCTGGCTGGCAGTGTGGACGCGCAGGTCGGTCCTGGTGATGTGCTCACGATCGCGCTTCGGAAGAGTCGTGATTCATCGAGGTCAGTATGACGGGGGAAGTTGAGGTCACGTTGACCGAAGAGTTTGAGACGATGACAGCTGAGCCTGCTGGGGGGCAGGCCGTCAGCGATGCGGATGAGGTCTTGGCCGCCGCAGGCCTGATCGAGACCGAAGTCGAGAGCGCGGATCCGGCCGAGCAGCTGTCTGGTGCCATCAGGATCCAGCACGCGGTTCGCGACCGCGGCCATGCCAGGGAGCTTTTCGTACGATTGTGCGAGCTACCTGAGGGTGACCCCGAGCGGCTGCGGATTCGCGGTGAGCTCGTCGAGTTGCATTTGCCGCTCGTTGAGTACCTGGCCAGGCGCTTTCGCAATCGCGGCGAGTGGCTCGACGACCTGACCCAGGTCGCGACCATCGGCCTGATCAAGTCGATCGACAGGTTCGATTTGAGCCGGGGCGTCGAGTTCTCGACTTATGCCACCCCGACCATCGTCGGCGAGATCAAACGGCATTTCAGGGACAAGGGCTGGGCCGTGCGGGTGCCGCGCCGGCTGCAAGAGCTAAAGCTAGCCCTCACTAAAGCGATCGGTGACCTGGCGCAACGCCTTGGCCGAGCGCCCACGGTGGCCGAGCTTGCCGCTCATCTATCGATGAGCGAAGAGGATGTGCTCGAAGGCCTCGAATCGGCGAACGCCTACTCGACGGTGTCACTTGACGCTCCCGACTCGGGCGATGAAGACGCGCCGGCCGTGGCCGAGTCGCTCGGCATGGTCGACGAAGCGCTTGAGGGCGTCGAGTACCGTGAGTCGCTCAAGCCACTGCTCGAGCGCTTGCCACCGCGCGAGAAGCGGATCTTGCTGTTGCGCTTCTTCGGGAACATGACCCAGTCGCAGATCGCTACCGAGCTGGGCATCTCCCAGATGCACGTATCGCGGCTGCTGGCCAGGACGCTCACCCAGTTGCGCGAGGGGCTCACCTCCGAAGACTGATCGGAGGCGAGCAACGCCAGAGACTAGCCGTGGCCAGGACTCGCCGCCACTGGCCCGGCTACGACTCTTGGCTGGCGGTTCGATTGAGTACCACCCAGCTGCCTACGAGGAAGCCTTCTCGCTCGCCGTGGTCAGCGCTCTGATACTCGGTGGCACCAGCAGCAAGATGAAGCCCGGCTACGCACAGGACGAGTGCGGGCACGCCCCAGGACCAGCGATGGCCTTGCACCAGGTAGATCCCAACGATCCCGGTGAACAGCTGGGTAAGCAGGGCCGGAGTGCGGCTCCAGCGGCGGCACTGAGCGAGACCCAAGGCAACGTAGCCAAGCACCAGGGCGGTACCTACGCCGATCGCCGTAATCGCGATCCCGCTAGCGCTCTGATACGACTTGCCCTCGATCGCGGCCACGCCAGCCAGCACGGCAGCCAGCAAGATGGCGGCCGCCTGCACGGCCTGGACGAGTGCGGCGGCCGCGATCGTCGGCGGCCGTCCCGACGTGCCTTTCTGGCCGGCACCCGGCGGACGCTCCGCGCCGCCAGGGGCCGCGCCTTCGGTACCCGGCGGACGCTCCGCGCCGCCAGGGGCCGCGCCTTCGGTGCCGGGCGGACGCTCCGCGCCGGTGCGCGGACCAGGGGCTTGAGCGTTCGACGGACGTCCCTGACGCTGGCCAGTTGAGCCGACGCTAGCCTGAGCGCGTGCGCGCGCTTTTGATCGTGAACCCACGTGCTACCTCCACGACCCGGCTACGCCGGGATGTCATCGCATCGGCCCTAGCGTCCGCCGTCAAACTCGAGGTCGTAGAAACACGCTACCGTGGCCACGCTACCGCCCTGGCGGCCAGTGCCCGCAGCGACGGCTACGGCCTGGTGCTCACGCTCGGTGGTGATGGCACAGTCAACGAAGTCGTCAACGGCATACTTGGCTCGCCTGAGCCTACGAGCGAGCATCTTAGCGCTTTGCCGCCTGCGGCTGAATTGCCCGCGCTTGCCGCGCTTCCCGGCGGCAGCGGCAATGTTTTCGCCGGTGCGCTTGGCCTGTCCAGAGACCCGGTCGACGCTACCGGTCAGGTCCTTGCGGCCTTGGCTGAGCAGCGCGAGCGCACTATTGGCCTTGGCGCCGCCGATGATCGCTACTTCACCTTCAACTCAGGCCTTGGCCTGGACGCCGAGGTGGTCAGGTCGGTCCAAGGGTTGCGGGCGCACGGCAGGCAAGCGTCATCGTCGCTCTACCTAAGGCTCGCGGTCCAGCAGTTCTACGCCAGGACCAATCGGAGCCAGCCCGCCATCTGGATCGAGCCAGCCGACCGTGAGCGGACAGGACCGGTCTTTCTCGGCATCGTGTCGAATACTTCACCTTGGACCTATCTCGGCGGACGCGAAGTCAACGCCAACCCGCAAGCTCGCTTTGATACCGGTCTGGACGTTTTTGCCCTGCGCAACATGTCGTCATTCAGCACCTTGCATGCGCTCAGTCAGATGTTCACCACGAAAGGCCGACAGTTGCGCGGCCGGAGCATCCTGGCGTTTCATGACCAGAGCGAGGTCACCATGAGCACCGACCGGCCGGTCGCGTTCCAGATCGACGGCGAGTACGTGGGCGAGCGCGAGTTCATCCGACTACGCTCCGTGCCGAACGCGCTCCGAGTGATCTCGTAGCAGCTAGGTGATAAATCGGCGACTAACGTGATGAACGCCATATTCGGTTACAACGACGCAAGGTAATACTCCGGTGTCGCCGCCTACCGTACCCGGCGCACGGACCATGCCCACCATGTGACTCATCTGACACCGAAATCCGGCCTAACCTTTGCCTAAGGGTCTTGCGCTTGATCGAATAACTTGGGAGGGTTGTAACGCTCCTGGCGGCAGGCGCGAACAAGGCGCTGCGGCTAGGCGGGCGATGTCTGCGCGGCGAAGTCCACGGGGGCGTGGTCTGGCAGTCAGCAGGGGTGCCAACAGTGCCCCAAACCGCGGTAAAGAGATTCGCTTTCTAGGCGGATCAGACATACGATATAGCTCGTGAATTCGTTCACAAGCACGACGGAGGCGACGGGCCCGCAGGATCGGGCCTGTTGGCGCTCATTGAGGAGTGGACTGCATGGACTGGCGTAACTACGCCGCCTGTCGTGACGTCGACCCGGAGCTGTTCTTCCCAATCGGGAACACCGGGCCAGCACTGCTCCAGATCGATGAAGCGAAACAGGTGTGCGCGCGCTGCAAGGTCACCGAAGCCTGCCTGCAATGGGCATTGGACAGCGGCCAAGATGCTGGTGTCTGGGGCGGTTTGTCGGAAGATGAGCGACGTGCACTTAAGCGGCGTGGTGCCCGCGTGGGCGTCAGCGCCTGACTCGCTAGAGCCAGCTGACCGAGCCGTGGTCAGCTGGCTTGATCGGCGGCAGGCAAGGGCAATTCCAGCCGTACCGTAGTGCCGCCCCCGGACCTTGGCACAATGCTCAAGGTGCCGCCCAACTCGCCGACTACCAGGGTCCTTACTATCTGCAGGCCAAGACTGGTCGTCGAATCTAGATCGAAGTCCGGCGGAAAGCCGGTCCCATTATCTGCCACTGACACGCAGAGCCGCTCTCGATGCCGTTCGGCGTTTAGCTGCGAGCGTGCCTGCCGCCCGCCCGCCGGGCCGAGCCAAGCCGTGCTGGACCGCGTTGTGCAGCAACTCAGTGAGTACCAGCGCGAGCGGTGTCGCTACCTGAGCCGACAGCACTCCGAACCGGCCAGCTAGCACCGGCGTGATCCTGGCCTCAGGAGCTGATAGCTCGCCGGCCATGGTAGCGATCTGTCTGGCAACTTCGTCGAACTCCACCACTTCGCCGCTCGCCTGGGACAAGGTCTCGTGCACCAGCGCGATCGAGCCGACTCGGTGCACGGCTTCCTGCAGCGCTGCTGAGGCCTCTGGCACCCGCATCCTGCGTGCCTGCAGCCGGAGCAGCGCGGCCACTGTCTGCAGGTTGTTTTTCACTCGATGGTGGATCTCCCTGATCGTCGCGTCCTTGGTGATCAGCTCGCGCTCCCGGTGCCGCAGCTCGGTCACGTCCCGCAACAGGACCAGCGCGCCGGCCGAGGTGCCGCTGACTATCAGGGGAATCGTCCGCATCTGGACGACCGTTCCGTTCGCCTCCATTTCCGTCTCCAGGTGGGCCCGGCCGCTGGCAGCGAGCATCAGCGAGTCATCGCGCGGCATGGTACTCGCGCAGAGCCTGGCGGTCAGCGGGCCAAGCTCGCGGCCGGTCAGGTCGGCGGTCAGGCCAAGCCGCCGGTACGCCGATAGCGCGTTCGGGCTCGCGTAGCTGACCTTGCCTGATCGGCTCAGCCGCACCATCCCGTCGTTGACCCGAGGTGACTGCACGTGCGCCGGCGAACTGGCCGGACCTGGGAACACGCAGGCCGCGATCATCTGCGCTAGGTCATCGGCTGACTTCAGGTAGGCGAGATCCATCCGGCTCGGGGTTCGCGCCGACTCCAGGTTGGTTGACCGTTCGATGACGGCAATGACCCGGCCAACCCGGCAGACCGGGATCGTCTCGTGCCGCACCGGCACGCCTAGTCGCCATTCAGGATCGCCCTCACGGCAGATTCGGCCTTCGGCCACGGCGATCTCAAGCAGCGGCTGGTCCGCGCCGGTCAGCATGGTGCCGACCCGATCCTCAGGAAAGGCCGTCGGTCCGGTAGTTGGCCTGACCTGAGCTAGCGCGATCCAGGCCGATTCGGCTGGCAGCCTGGCCCACAGGGTCAGGTCGGCGATGGACAGGTCAGCCAGCAGTTCCCAGTCCGATACCAGGGCGTGCAGCCACTCCAGGTCTCCGGCCACGATGTGCGCCAGCCGTGCGAGGTCATTGAGCGTGGGCACGTTGCCATCATCGCATCGGCCGGCCAGTGCTCCGCCCGGCAGCCGTGCGAACCGGCTGTCGTTGAGCCCTGATACCGTCACGCCATGGCTGAGGTCCCCCACCAAGTCCCCCATCACCAGGCTGTGACGCACGGCGGCGCGCAAGCGGTCGCCGCCGCCCGTGCGGCTGGCGTGCGGACCATGTTCACCCTCTCCGGCGGGCATGTGTTCCCTGTCTACGACGGCGCGGTCAAAGCCGATCCGCCGATGCCGATCATTGACGTCAGGCACGAGCAGAGCGCGGTCTTCGCTGCCGAAGCAACCGCCAGGCTCACAAGGACACCGGGATTCGCCGTGCTGACCGCGGGTCCTGGCGTCACTAACGGCATCAGCGCGATCACGACCGCCTACTTCAACGGATCGAGCGTCGTGGTGCTTGGCGGCCGTGCGCCCGACTACCGCTGGGGCTCGGGCAGCCTGCAGGAGTTCGATCACCCAGCACTGCTCGGTCCGATCACCAAGCGGGCATTTACCGAGCACAGCTCGGCTCGGGTGCATGACTCGGTCGCCGGCGCTTTCGCGCTGGCAGCGGCCAGGCACCGCGGCCCGGTCTTCCTCGATGTGAGCCTGGAGGCGCTATTCGGTTCGCCCGACGTGGCCGCACCGAGCCACCGAGCTGCCGAGCCGACCACCGTGGCCGAGCCTGACCAGCCTGACCCAGACCAGATCACCAAGATCGCGAAGTTGCTCGCCGGCGCCGCCAGGCCAGTCCTGGTGCTCGGCTCCGACGTCTGGCTCGACGGGGCCGAAGCCGCGGCCAGGGCAGCGGCGGAGGAACTGAGGCTGCCGGTCATTACGAACGGCCAGGCCCGTGGCGTCATCCCGGCCGGTCATGAGCTCTTGATGACCAGGGCGCGGTCAGCCGCGTTCAGCGAAGCCGACTTGGTGATCGTGGTCGGCACGCCGCTCGACTTCCGGCTCGGCTACGGCGAGTTCGGTGGCAAGGGCGGCGCCCCGCAGGCGCAGGTCGTCCATGTCGCCGACGCACCTGGTCAGCTCTCCAGCCACGGTCAGCTCGCGGCGAGCGCCGCTGGTGAGCTGACCGCGTTCTTCGTCGGGCTGGTCGCGGCCGCCCGGCCGAGTAGCCTTCAGGCCAGGTGGACGAAGGACTGGCTGCCTAAGCTCGAGGCGGCGCGGGCGGCGGCGCTCGCCGGTGACGCTGACCTGCTCGCCAGCCAAGCCGATCCGATCCACCCGATGCGGATCTACGGCGAGCTCCAGGCACTGCTCGCGCCCGACGCCGTAGTCATCGGCGATGGCGGCGACTTCGTCAGCTACGCGGGCAAGTACATCGAGCCGCGCCAGCCTGGCAACTGGCTCGATCCGGGCCCTTATGGCTGCCTCGGCACCGGTCTCGGCTACGCGATGGCCGCGCGGATCGCGCGGCCGAGTTCGCAAGTGGTGCTGCTGCTCGGCGACGGCGCAGCTGGCTTCTCACTGATGGACGTGGACAGCCTGGTTCGGCACCAGTTGCCGGTGGTGATGATCTGCGGCAACAATGGCATCTGGGGCCTGGAGAAGCACCCGATGCAAGCGCTCTACGGCTACGACGTGGCAGCTGACCTACAGCCTGAATGCCGGTACGACCAAGTGGTGACCGCGCTCGGCGGTGCCGGGGAGCTAGTCACCCGACCTGAGCAACTCGCCCCGGCCCTGCGCCGCGCCTTCAACGCGCAGGTCCCCTACCTGGTCAACGTCGCCACCGACCCGCGGATCGCTTACCCAAGATCAACCACGGGCGTCTAGCGAGCAGCTACGGCTGCGCCACCTTAGCCAGGAAGCGGTCGGCGTCCACGAGGACGCGCTGGATCGTGCCGGCCGCGATTACCGCTTCGTCGTCTGTGCCAGGGCCGTAGGCGATGAAGCCGAAGAACAGCTTGCGGCCTTCCACTTCGACCAGTTCCGCTTCCACCTCGATCGAGCTGCCGAGCCGACTTGGCTGCCGGTGCTCAAGCGACACGGCTGTCCCCACGGTGGTCTGACCTGGCGCTAGCTGTGGTGCGACGGCCGCGACGCAGGCTGCCTCGGCGAGCGCCAGCAACCTCGGCGTGCCGAGCACGGGCAGGTCGCCGCTGCCGAGCGCGGCCGCCGTATCGCCGTCACCAACCTGCGCCGTCACCGATGCGCGCAACCCGACGGCGATCCCAGCACCAACCGACTCGTCGCCGCTCACTCGATGACCGCGATCAGGTCGCCTTCTTGGATGACGTCGCCTTCAGCTACGGCCAGCCTGGTGAGCGTTCCGCCACCTTCAGCCAGCACCGGGATCTCCATCTTCATCGACTCGAGAATCACCAGCGTGTCGCCATCAGCTACGGTCACGCCTTCGGCGACGACGACCTTCCACACATTGGCGACCATCTCAGCGCGGATCTCGGCCACGCGCACCTCCAACGCTCACTGCCTGCACCTCACGATTCGACGACGCCGAACCGCACCTCATGATGACGCCTGCCGCCCTGTCCAAGGGCGCAGCTGACTCACCACAGCCGTGTCATAGTCTCCACTGCCGAACTCCGCGCTATTGAGCAGGTCGGCATGGAATGGCAGATTGGTCTTCAGCCCGGAGACCACGAACCCGGCGACCGCCGCCCGCGCCCGATCCAGCGCGCTGGCCCGATCCGCGCCGTGTACCACCAGCTTGGCGAGCAGCGGGTCGTAATACGGCGTCACCACATTGCCTGCCACGTAGCCGGAATCCACCCGCACTCCAGGTCCGGCGGGCTCAGTCCACGCCGTGATCGGGCCCGGACTAGGCAGGAACCGTACTGGGTCTTCCGCATAGACGCGAAATTCAAGAGCATGACCATCGGGCGTAACGGAGTTGACGTCGAAACTCACGTCGTCTCCAGCAGCGACAAGCAGTTGCTGCTCAACGAGATCGATGCCGGTGACCAGCTCGGTAACCGGATGCTCGACCTGAAGCCTGGTATTCATCTCCAGGAAGACGAATTCATTGGTCTGCGTGTCGACAAGGCACTCCACGGTGCCAGCGCCCAGGTAGCCGACCGCCTCGCCCGCTTTGACAGCAGCGGCGAGCATCCGCTGACGCAAATCCTGGTCAACGCCAGGCGACGGTGTTTCCTCGGCGACTTTTTGATGACGTCGCTGCACTGAGCAGTCCCGCTCACCGAGCGCGATCACGCGGCCGTCAGCCAAGCCCAGGATCTGGACCTCGACGTGCCTGGCCCGGGCGAGGTACCGCTCAAGCAGGATGGCGGGGTTGCCGAAAAATCGCTCGGCCCGCGACTGCGCGGTCTCGAATCCGGCTCGCAGTTGCTCGGCGTCGAAGGCGACGCTCATGCCGATGCCGCCGCCGCCAGCCGCTGCCTTGATCATGATCGGATAGCCGAGCTCCTGCGCCAGCCGGACGGCCGCGTCGGCGTCGGTGACCGGCGCCGCACTCCCGGCGGCGACCGGCACGCCCGCCGCCGCCATCAGGTTTCTGGCCGCGATCTTGTCGCCCATCTGCTCAATCGCCGCAGGCGCTGGCCCGATCCACGTCAGCCCGGCGGCCAGGACCTCGGCTGCGAACTTCGCGTTCTCTGAGAAGAATCCATAGCCAGGATGAATCGCGCTCGCGCCGGTCCGCTTCGCGGCGTCGAGAATGGCCGCAGAATTGAGGTAGCTCTGTTGCGCCGGTGGCGGCCCGATCAGCACCGCCTCGTCGGCTTCGGCGACAAACGGCAACTCCGCGTCGGCCTGCGAGTACACCGCTATCGTCCGGACGCCAAGTCGGGTCGCTGTCTTAATCACCCGGCGGGCTATCTCGCCCCGATTGGCCACCAATACCGATTCAAGCACCCCGGCAGCCTACCGCCCGCCGTCTGCTGCCTACAGGCGACTGACGGGCAGACGGCTGGTGACGGTAGCCAGCGCGGCCACTACAGACGGGTCGTATTCGCGCTCCATCTCGGCGCGGATGCAGGCGATGGCAGCGGCGATGCGGTCCCGGTCCGCCGAGCCGGCCACCTGATCGTCGAAGGCATTGACCACCCGGATGATCCGGCTTTCGATCGGCGGCCTGAGCTCGCCACCGCGATACGGCAGCCATTGGTAACGGACGATCTCGGCCACAGGATCGAGCACGCCGGTCTGGCTGATCACCTCGGCGCCGAACTCGGCGATTCGCCGCGCGGTCGGCGTAGCCACGTCGATCGTGGCCCCGGCGGGGATGGGCTCGACCAACGACAGCTGCCCGATGTCGTGCATCAGCGCGGCGTATTCCAGGTTGAGCAGCTCAGGCTCTGACATGCCAAGCTCGCGGCCGACCGCGAGGGCGATCTTGCTGACTCGGCGCGAGTGTCCGCTGTCGACGTAGCCAGCTACCTCAGTTACCTGCGCCAGCGCCCGCACGGTCTGCAGGTAGGTGGCACGAATCCCGGCGTACCGGCGGAACGCGAGCTGGATGACAAACAGCGGCGGCGCGAATACCGCCAGCTCAAGCAGGCCCATCTCCTTGGCGCCGAAAACGGTGATGATGGCCGAGACGCCGACCGCCAGCCCGAGTCGCCACTGCACCCGAAGCTCGTCCTTCAGCGTGACCGAATACCTGGCTCGCAGGTCCTCGGCCCTGATGATCGCGGTGATCACGGTCTCGATCAACCAGGCCAACGCGACCAGCACCGCCATCACGCCGAACTCGATCAGCGCGTCGTAGCGCGAGTTGGGCGGCCAGCCATCGGCGACCAGCGAGCGAAAGATGAAGGCGACGAACGCGATGGCGACCAGCCTGGCCGACATGCCGGTCACCCCGGCCGGACGGCCAGCGGCAACATGCGGCAGCGCACCGAGCGTCATGCCAAGCGCGGTTACCGCGATGACCTGCGCGGCGGTGATCTTGATCAACTGATGGTCGGTCGGCGTTGGCACGTCGAGCACCATCGCGAAGGCCAGCGCGGCCGTCATCGCGATCGGTGCTGCCTCCCGGCCACCGGGCAGCGCCAGGCGCAGCAACTCGCCGAACGCGATAAACAAGCCAAATGCGATCGCCACTTCGGCATGCCTGATGCCGACTAGATAGGCGATCGAGTACGCGACCAGCCCGGCCGTTCCACCGAGCAGCACCAGGCGAGCGGTATCCACAGATTGCCAGCTCTGCCACCGTTGCACTGGCCGGACGGTTACCTCACCGTCCCGATAGGTCGATTGCTGCGCGGCCGTCGCCATTCCCCCTTACCGGCTCGAGACCACGCGCAATGGTGCGATCGGGTCGTCATGGTCCTGCGAGGTCAAGATCTCGTAGTCGCGCGGCTGGGCAGGCTCCTGCAGCTGCCACCTGTCCCTGCCACTTGCCAGCGCAGCGATAAAGGCGTCGACGATCTTGGGGTCGAACTGAGAGCCTGCGCCCCTCCGCAACTCGACGACCGCTTCTTCGACGCTGCGCGCCTTGCGGTAGGAGCGAGTCGACGTCATCGAGTCGAAGGCGTCAGCGACCGCGATGATCTTCGCGAACTCGGGGATCTCGTCCCCGGCGAACCCCATCGGATAACCGCGCCCGTCCATCCGCTCGTGGTGGTGCATGATGCCGGTCAGCGCCTCATTCAAGAAGCCGATCTCGCCGACGATCTCCAGGCCGCGCATCGGGTGCAACTGGATCGCCGCGTACTCCTCCTCGGTGAGCACACCGTCTTTTTGCAGCACCTTGGTAGGCACGCCGAGCTTGCCGACGTCGTGCAGCATGCCGGCGAACGTCACGGCTTCCGTCCGGCCCGGCGGCATGTTGATCTGGCGGGCGATCATGCCAGCGCCACGGGACACCCGGTCGCTATGGCCTCTGGTGTAGAAGTCTTTGGTTTCCACCGCCTGGCACAAGGCGGCCAGCGTGGCTGAGTGGGCCTGCTGCTGCTCAGCGAACTGCCCCATGGCCCAGCGAGCGACATAGAGCGGCACCAGCACGATGGCCGCCGCGAACGCGTCAATCACCGGCCAGAGCGCGACGATTACCAGGCCAAGTCCGGCGAACCCGATGTCGTAGGCGAGCAAGATCGGCAAGTCCCGGCTCGTGGCGATCTGGCGGGCGGCCGCACGGCTGTGCCGGTCGAGCAGCAGCATGCCCCACAGCAGTCCGTGGTTGACCAGCACGTGCACCAGCGCGGCGGCCGCGAATGGGCCGAGCACGTGAGCGAACATGCCGGCCCCTGGCACGAACACCATCCTGGTTTGGTACGCGGTCAGGTGACCTGGCAGCGGCGAGCGAGCCATATGCAGTACGTACAGGTAGGCCTTGCCAGAGGCAAAGCCTGCCACCGCGTACATCGCGCCGTTGAACAGCCGCTCGGCCAGCGGCACGTGCCGCCGTAGCGTGAGCACCGCGATCGCGCCGACCATGGCCGCGCCAATGCCGCTGTTGAGCAGCACGACCGCGGCGAGGGTCGCGGCCGAGCTTGGCGACCAGGCCGACTGCCTGGCGGCCAGGGTTGTCGGCGTTGAGTCGCAGATCAAGAACAGCAGAGCCAGAACGGCGTAGCAGGCGATCCAGGGCGTCGAAGCGACGCCGATCGGGGCGTAACTGAGAATGTAGGCCGCCATCGCCACGACGACGGCTAGATAAATCCAGGAGGCAAAGGAGAGTCTGGCCATGACCTCCGCTCCTCCTTGCCGCAAGCTACGCGCCGTGTCGCAACTCACAGTAACGCCTTAGGGGCTGTCCGTGTTGGCGCGCTGCAGACTAGGACAGCCTAAATCGCTGTCGCGGTGATTGGGCAGGGGCGGAGTGAAATAGAGCCACTAATTCGCTGGTCAACGACCGGGTAACGGAAGGACTCGACGGCTCGCTAGTCAGCTGGTCTCAAGCTGGGCGCGCACGGCCTCAATCCGCAGCAGCACCTTCTGCCTGAGGTCGGGCGGGACCTGCTCGTGCCCGCAGTGCTTGTGCACCAGCTTCTTGACCGCTTCCTCAAGGCCGTACTCGCGCAGGCAGGGGCCGCACTCCTCGAGATGCACCTTCACCTGGGCGTAGGACACTTGGTCCATCTCTCCGTCGAGGTAGGTGTAGACCGCGTCAAGCACCTCGCTACAAGGCGTGTCGTGCGGCTTTCCGCAGCTCATCGCGCCTCCCCGTCTGATGACTTGGCGGACGAGCCGGCCTCGGCTGCGGCCTTGGCCAGGCCAAGCTCAGCGGCGTAATCGGCGAGCATGTCCCTGAGCTGCTTGCGGCCACGGTGCAATCGCGACATCACCGTTCCGATCGGAGTGCCCATGATGTCGGCGATCTCCTTGTAGGCGAAACCTTCGACGTCAGCGAGGTAGACCGCGATCCTGAACTCTTCGGGAAGCGCCTGCAGTGCCTCTTTGATGTCAGAGTCAGGCAGTCCTTCGAGCGCCTCGGCCTCGGCCGATTTCAGGCCAGATGAGGTATGTGACGCGGCCCGAGCCAGCTGCCAGTCCTCGATCTCCTCAGTACCTGAGCGCTGCGGCTCGCGCTGCCGCTTACGGTATGTATTGATGAACGTGTTGGTCAGGATGCGGAACAGCCACGCCTTCAGGTTCGTCCCGTCCTGGTACTGATGGAACGAGCCGTATGCCTTGGCGAACGTTTCCTGCACCAAGTCCTCAGCGTCAGCTGGGTTGCGGGTCATCCGCATGGCCGCCGCGTATAGCTGATCCAGGTACGGCAGGACATCACGCTCGAAGCGCTCATTACGCCCCTGCAGTGTCTCGGGTACCGGACCCACCCCCTCCGCCTTGGCCAGCCTGCTGCGGCTAGCCTGCCAGCTACCTCGGGCGGAGGATACCGTGCCGACCGAACGCATCGATCGTGCGGCTACCCCAACATCAGCAGACAGGCGCCGCGTCACGTCGGACGGTGCGCTGTCGCATCGGCTTATACCAGCAGTGGGCACGCGCGTTGCAACACACCACGGGCTAGCTTAATTCCGCCGCCCGCGGCCCGCGACTTCGGGCCGCGCTGAGCCGATCCCAGCGGTAGCCGACCGCGCTCGGCCGACCGGCCAAGATCGCTAGCGGCGCAGCCGATCGCGCTTGGCCTGGCAAGCCACGCAGCGGGCCGCCTCCGGCTTCGCCTCGAGCCTGCCGTCAGGTACGGACTTGCCGCAGTCGACGCAGCGGCCGTAGGTGCCAGCGTCCAGCCGCCCGAGCGCTTCGGTGACCAGCACTCGGCGGGCCTTCGCTGCGGTCAGGATGGCTTGCGCCCGGTCGGACTCGGCCAGATTGGTCCCAGAGTCAGCTGGATCCGAAGGATAGTCCGATGCCAGCGGATGCTCGGGCTGAGCCCCGTTGAGCACGGCGATCGACCGATCAAGCTCGTCCCGTACTCCTTCAAGGCGCGTCCGAGCGGCTGTTGTATTCAACCGACCTCCTGTGCCCTTACGGTCCGCCAGCGCAGTGCTGATCAGCACGACATCAGGCATCTGACCGACCACCCGTCCCCTGCGCTACGGGCGCCACCGGCGGCATGGCGTCCGCTTGCTCGATCAGCTCGGGGCCGTTGTTGCGCACGGAGTTGACCGCAGGCGCGACCGGATAGGAGGTCAGCCCGGTCGAGGCGGCCGGCGCGAGTAGCGCCCGCACGTCGGCCACGTCCGTGTTACCCGGATCGAGCCAGTCCGCCCAGCTTGCCTGATCGATCACCATCGGCATCCGGTCATGGATCTCGCCCAGTTCGTCAGGCGCTGTCGTGGTGATGATGGTGGCGGTCCACAGCCAGCTAGCCGGCTCTTCCGGTGCGCTTGACCGATCACGCCAGAACTCGTAGAGACCGGCGAAGGCCAGCGGACCATGGTCAGGCCGGCAGATGAAGTAAGGCTGTTTACGGCCCTTAGTGCCAGGCCGGCGGCGGTTGCCACTCGTAATAGCCGTCGGCCGGAAGCAAGCACCGACGCTTCGCGAAAGCGGCACGGAAGGCGGGCTTCTCGCTCACCGTCTCCGCTCTCGCGTTAATCATGCGGCTGCCGATCGAAGGGTCTTTCGCCCAAGAAGGCACAAGCCCCCACCGCACTACTCGAAGTTCGCGCTCGGGCTTTTGCTCGGCTTGCTTGGGTGCCCTGGTCAGCACCGCGTAGACCGGCTTAGTCGGCGCGACGTTGTAGTCCGGCTGCAACGGCTCATCGACGCGGTCGCGCTGCACGCTGAACTCCTCAAGAAGCTCAATGCGCGAACGCGCTGACGCGTACCGGCCACACATGTGATCACCTTCGCTGCATATTCGTATCAAGAGCGGCTTTTTCAGCCCGGCCGACGGGGCGGTGCTCTCGGCAGCCACTATCCGAACAACAGATTGACGCTGTTCATAGCCAAGTAGTGGCCATGCCAAACATTGGTAAACGCGCAAGCCGCGGCATAGCGAACCGAACTACCGCACAGCGGGTCGCGATCAGTTGCCGCATCGGCGGCCGATCACCGGCCCGCTGGACCCGATACCCTCGCTGCATGGCGACGAATCCGGCGGCCGCCAATAAGGCCGACCTGCCTGGCGAGTGGCTGGTGCCGCCCGCACCAGGCCCGGTGCGGGCGCGCGTCCGACTGCCGGGCTCCAAGTCCATGACGAACCGGGCGCTGGTACTGGCGGCGCTCGCTGACAGCAACACCGAGATCATCGACCCGCTGATCGCCAGGGACACCCAGCTGATGGCGGATGGCCTGCGGGTGCTCGGCTGCCAGATCGACCAGTCACCGGGTGCCTGGCGGGTCAGCCCGCTCGCAAGCGCGTCGCCAAAGACCGGCGGCCAGGTGCAGATAGCAGTCGGCAACGCCGGCACCGTGCTCAGGTTCCTGCCTGCCGTCGCCGCACTGACCCACGCCGACGTCCGGTTTACCGGCGACCGCCGGATCAGCGAGCGACCGGTCGGCCCGCTGCTCACCGCGCTGACCGAGCTCGGCGGACGGCTCAGCACCGAGGGCGCCGCCGCCGTACCTTTCACCGTGCATGGTCAGGGCCTGGTGCGCGGCGGCACGGTCACGCTGGACGCATCAGCTTCGTCTCAGCTGATCTCCGGCCTGCTGCTCGCCGCGCCGAGATTCGCCTCAGGCGCGCTGATCAGGCACGAAGGACCTGTCATACCGTCGGCACCGCACATCGAGATGACGATCGCGATGCTGGCCGCCTGCGGCGTCCAGGTGCGGACCGGCTCGGGACCGGGGCCTGCCGAGACGCTGGGCGAGCCCACTGGACAATCCGTTTCGAATAGCTGGCAGGTTTTTCCTGGACCAATCGCGCCGGAGAAGCTTGTTATCGAACCCGATTTGTCCAATGCACTGCCTTTTCTCGCCGCCGCGCTCGCGACTGGCGGGCAGGTCACTGTGGCCGACTGGCCAGCCGCGAGTGTGCAGCCAGCGGCACGCATCGTCGATCTGCTCAGCGCCATGGGCGCGGACGTGCTGCCCACGCAGGTCGGATTGCGAGTCACCGGATCAGGCCAGATCAGCGGCATCGACGCTGACCTCAGCGCGGTCGGTGAGCTCACCCCGGTACTGACCGCGCTGGCCGCGCTGGCGAGCTCGCCATCGGAATTCACCGGGATCGGGCATCTGCGAAGGCACGAGACCGACCGGCTGGCGGCGCTGGCCGCCGAGATCGGCAAGCTGGGCGGCGACGTGACCGAACTGGCCGACGGACTGCGGATCGCACCAGCGCCACTGCACGGCGACGGGGTGGTGTTCGACAGCCACGACGATCACCGCCTGGTGATGGCGGCGGCTGTACTTGGCCTCGGGGCCGCTGGCCTTCGAGTGCACAACGCGGCCACGGTTGGCAAGACGTTCCCGGGCTTCAGTCGTTACTGGGCCGCGATGCTGGCACCTACCGAGTGAGCCCGCCGTCGCGGTACGACCGCATGGACGAGGACGACATCCCAGTCAGGGCCGGGCGTAGCTCGCGCCCGCGCACCAGGCGGCGGCCAGCGCATGACGAAGCCGTCGAAGCCTTCGTGGCTGGGGTTGACCGGGGCCGGTACCGGTGCATGATCGGCGATCGGGCCGTCACCGCGATGAAGGCGCGCGAGCTTGGCCGAGGCAACATCGTCGTCGGCGACACCGTCAGCCTGGCTGGTGATGTCAGCGGAGCGCCGGGAACGCTGGCGCGGGTCGTGCGGATTGAGCCGCGACACAGCGTGCTTCGCCGGTCAGCCGATGACACCGACCCGATCGAGCGAGTCATCGTCGCGAACGCTGATCAACTGCTGATCGTCACGGCGCTGGCTGATCCGGTGCCGCGATTGCGGCTGATCGACCGGTTCCTGGTGGCGGCTTACGATGCCGGACTCGAACCCGTGCTTTGCCTGACCAAGGCTGACCTGGCCAGTCCTGACGAGATCCTGCCGATCTACGAACCACTCGGGCTCAGATCCGTCGTGATTGGGCGGCCGATCCGCGACGCGATCCTCGCTGAGTTGCGTGCTCTGCTCGCCAACCAGATCAGCGTGCTCGTCGGGCAATCGGGCGTCGGCAAGTCCACCCTGGTGAACCGGCTGATCCCAGCCGCTGATCGAGCCACTGGCACGGTCAGCCCGGTCACCGGTCGCGGCCGGCACACGTCGTCATCGGCGGTCGCGTTGCCGTTGCCTGGCGGCGGCGCCATGATCGACACGCCGGGGCTGCGCAGCTTCGGACTCGGCCACATGTCAGCAGAGCGCATCGTGGCCGCGTTCCCTGACCTGGCTGAGTTGGCCGCGGACTGCCGACCAGGCTGCGACCATTCCGGCCAGGATTGCGCGCTGGCACCGGTCGCAGGCAGCCCGCTGGCGGCCAGGCTCGACTCGCTGCGACGGTTGCTCCATAGCGTGCAAGGGACCGAGCAGACGGACACCACCGAGGTTGACTAGCGGCCAGTCGTAGTCAGTGTGACCCGTTAGCGATAGCGTGTGGCGCCATGGCGGGTTTCGACGACGACCTACGGTTCGCCCATGTCCTGGCCGACGCCGCTGACGACATCACGATGCGCCGATTCCGCGCGCTTGACCTGAGCGTTCAGTCGAAGCCAGACCTTACTCCGGTGACCGACGCTGACCTGGCGACGGAAGAGTCGCTGCGGAATGTGCTGCGCCGGGCCCGTCCGCGCGACTCGATGCTGGGCGAGGAGTACGGCCAAACCGGGTCAGGCTCGCGCTGCTGGGTGATCGATCCGATCGACGGCACCAAAAACTTCGTCAGAGGCGTGCCGGTGTGGGCCACTTTGGTCGCGTTGATGGCCGACGACCAGGTCGTGGTCGGGGTGGCCTCGGCACCTGCGCTCGGCCGCCGGTGGTGGGCGGCGCAGGACGGCGGTTCCTGGACCGGCAAGTCGCTGACCAAGGCTTCCGCGTGCCGGGTCTCGGCGGTGTCGCGGCTCGCCGATGCTTCTATGTCGTACTCGGACCTGGACGACTGGGGCGCGGGCCTCGACTCGTTCCTCGGTCTGGCCAGGTCGGTCTGGCGGACCAGAGCCTACGGCGACTTCTGGTCTCACGTCCTGGTCGCCGAGGGTGCGGTCGATATTTCGACCGAGCCAGTGGTCAATCTGTGGGATCTCGCCGCGCTGCAGATCATCGTCACCGAAGCTGGCGGTGTATTTACTGATCTGTCGGGAATCGCCACGCCGTCTGGCGGGAGCGTGCTGTGCACGAACGGACTGCTGCATGAGGCGGCGCTGGCACAGTTGACGGTCAAGTCGGCCCCGTCATCGGCAGCCGGATCTTGAAACCCGCTCCGCAATGCCCGATGCTGGAGGTGGCGCACATGTTCACAAGGTGGCTGGGTCACCGGGTGGCTGGTCACCGGGTGGCTGGCTGACCAAGTGCGCGACGCCTGCGGGACCGGCGGGGGCTGGGGTCCTGGCGTAACAGGTCGGTTAGGTCCGCGAGGGGGAGGGACGAATCATGAAGGTTCGCGATGGGATGAGCCAGGTCGTGCTAAGCGTCGGACCAGCACACACGCTCCGTCAGGCCGCCCGGATGATGGCATCCCAGCGCGTCGGCGCGGCGGTGGTACTTGATCCCGATCGCTCTGGCATCGGCATCCTCACCGAACGGGACATCCTGAATGCGATCGGCGCCGACCAAGATCCCGATGCCGAACTGGTAGCCGAGCACCGGACGCACGACGTCGTCTTCGCAACGCCGGAATGGACGCTGACGCACGCCGCGCAGACCATGACCAGCGGCGGCTTCCGGCACCTGATCGTGATCGACGACGGCGAGGTCGTCGGCCTGCTGTCGATGCGCGACATCGTCCGCTGCTGGTCAGCCGCCAATTACCGGCCAGAGTCGCTGAGCACTACGCCACGATCATGAACTGAGCCCGGCAATGCGGGCGAACCGGCGCAGCGACCAGCCGAGACCGATCCGAGCGAGCGGACCGATCAGCACCGCAGCGAGCGGCTTGCCGATCAGCGTCGGCAGGGGCAGCACGATCCGCTCAGTCCAGCGGAACTCAGCTTGCGGCCGCCCGGTCTGATCAACTGGCGCACGGGATAGCACCTCGAAGATCCCGTCGCCGCGAACGAACGCGCCCAGATGCGTCACCACGCACCGCTGGGGCGGCAGCCAGTCGGTGATCATCATCGGATCGGTAAATCCGGCCGGCCGATGCCCGTCCAGCCGGTCACCTTGGCACCAAGGCCATGACCGCCATGGACTGAGGTCCCAATGATCCACTCACGCTGCCGGTCCCAGTCGACGGCCAAGTCCCAGACTTGCTGCTGGCTCGCCTTGACCACAACCCCGGCCCTGATGGTCAAGCTGGTGCTCATGCCACCACGCTAGCCCGGGCCCGTGGCCGGTCAGCTCACCCGGGTCGACCCGCTGGCCTGCCTACTAACTCCGGTCTTCGCCGCGGTCTCCCGCAGCCGGCGCAGCGCCATCGTCGTTGACATGCAGGCAATCGTCAGCCAGCGTGACATCTGGACACCTTCCGACCGACCACCTACCATTGACTGTATGGTCAGTCAGTTCGTGTCACCGCCCGCTCCGATCGATCAAGCCGCGCTCGCTCAATCACTGCGACCCTTCGGCCAAAGTCGCATGCTCCCCCGGAGCGCCTACGTTGACCAGGCCGTCTTTGAGTGGGAGCAACAGCACTTCTTCGGCGGTGGCTGGCTATGCGTCGGCCGCAGCGACCAAGTAGCTAACCCAGGCGACCAGCGCGCTGAGCAAGCCGGTCAAGGCAGTGTGCTGCTCGCCAGGGATGAGGCGGGCGTGCTGCACGCCTTCGCCAACACTTGCCGGCACCGCGGACACGAACTGCTGCCCTGCGGTGCATCAGCCAACCAAGGCGTCATCATTTGCCCGTACCACGCCTGGACTTATGGCCTCGACGGTGATCTGCGGGCGGCCGCAGGATTCAAGAACCGGGCAGGCTTCTCCGCCGGTCAGTGGGGCCTGACCGAACTGCCGGTGGTCGAATGGCATGGGTTGATCTTCGTTGACGGCTCCGGCCAGGCCCCGCCGCTCGATGACGCGCTTAGCACCCTCGACGCGGTCGTCGCGCCCTACGAGATGAGCAGACTGGTCGTAGCTGGCACGCACGAATACGACTCAACAGCGAACTGGAAGATCCTGACCGAGAACTACCATGAGTGCTACCACTGCCCGTCGATCCATCCCGAACTGTGCAAGGTGAGCCCGCCCAAGAGCGGCGAGAACTACGACCTGCCTGGCACCTGGGTCGGCGGCACAATGGACCTGCGCGACGGCATGATCACTATGTCGCTTGACGGGACCAGCCAGGGTGTACCGTTGCGCGGCCTGGAGCCAGCACTCCTGCGCACCGTGATTTACGTGAACGTATTCCCCAACGTGCTGATCAGCTTGCATCCTGACTATGTCATGGTGCACCGGCTGCTGCCCCTCGCCGCGAACCGGACGAAGATCGAGTGCAGCTGGGCGTTCGCGCCCGAGGCAGTTGAGCAGCCAGACTTCGACCCGAGCTACGCGATCGACTTCTGGGACCTGACCAATCGGCAAGACTGGGCCGCCTGCGAGTCGGTGCAGCGCGGCCTATCCTCACCGCACGCCAAGCCAGGGCCACTGTCACCCGCCGAGGACGCGGTCTACCAGTACGTCACCATGGTCGCGCGCGGCTACCTTGGCCAGCCCGTCTGGAACACCGGTAGCGTCGCCTCCCTCGTGGCCGACTAGTTCGGTCACGCAGGATCAGGCCGGCGCGAGGGGTTGTTAGGCGGCAGGCTCAAGTACGACGACCGGGATGATCCGGTCGGTCTTCTCCTCGTATCCAGCGAAGCCGGGATAGTCCTTCTTGTGCGCCTCCCAGAGCCGCTCCCGCTCGTCGCCTTGCGCCACTCGGGCGACCAAGTCCCGTCGTTCGGAGCCGACCTCGACGCTGACCTTGGGGTTGGCGAGCAGGTTGTAGTACCAGTCGGGATTAGTCGGCGCGCCGGCCTTGGACGCGAAGATCACCAAGGCGGTGCCGTCGGTGCGATACGAGAGCGGGTTGATCCGCTCGGCACCGGACTTGGCGCCGGTGGTGTGCAATAGCAGCAGCGACATGCCAACGAACGGCCCGCCGACCTTGCCTCCGTTCGCACGGAACTCATCGATGATGCCGCTATTCCAATCCGACATGGTGCCTCCAGACTTGTGCGTCAGCTAAGGATCTGGCTGGTGCGCTGGCCAGCCTGACCGTCAGCTTATTTCGCGCGGGTGGGTTCGCGCACCGATCGCGGTCAGTCGCCGCTCGATCGACCGGCCGCAGCCACCGCGGACGCGCCACGCCGTCCAATCGTCCGCAGATGCGAGCCAGTGTCGGCCTGGCCAGCTAGATTCGTTTTCGTGTTCGAACCGGATGTGGTACTGAATGATCTCGATGAGCAGCAGCGAGCGGCGGCGACGCATCCGCAAGGACCTCTGCTGGTGCTGGCCGGGGCCGGGAGCGGTAAAACCAGGACGCTGGTGGCCCGCGCGGCCTGGCTGTGCGGTCAGGGCATCGACCCAAGCCGGATCTTGCTGCTCACCTTCACCCGGCGGGCCGCCGACGACATGCTGGCCAGGGCGACCGCACGAGCGGGAGCGCCCGCTGAGCGGATCAAGGGCGGCACCTTCCACGCCATCGCGCACCGGATCATTCGCCAGCATGCCGACTCGTTCTCGCTGCCACCGCAGTTCAGCGTCATCGACCCAGGCGACGCTGTGGATATCTTTGACTCCCTGCGCGGCAACGTCGGCCTCACCGGCACTGAGCGACGCGCACCCCGTGCGGCCACCTGCGCCGACATTTACAGCAAGTGCGTCAATACCCAGCAGCCCATCAGCACCGTGATCAAAGCTGGATTTGGCTGGTGCGGCGAGTTCAGCGGCGAGCTAGCTGACCTGTTCCGTGCCTACATCGCGCACAAGCGGGCGCATGGTCTGGTGGACTTCGATGACCTGCTACTGCTCTGGCGGGCGGCGCTAGCCGACCAAGCGGCCGGGCCGGCGCTGCGCGGCCTGTTCGACGCCGTATTGGTCGATGAGTACCAGGACCTTAATGCTGTGCAGGCCGACATCGTACGGCTGCTGCGACCCGACGGCACGGGCCTGACCTGCGTCGGCGACGACGCGCAGGCAATCTACAGTTTTCGCGGTGCTGATCCGGCTCATCTGCGGGCGCTCAGCAGTGAATTCCCGGCGCTGGCGGTGCTCAGGCTGGCCACCAACTACCGGTCGAAGACCTCGATCCTGACCCTCGCCAATGTGGTCAGGCCGCAGACGAGCGGGCTTGAGCTCACCCTCACCGCGCATCGTGGTGCCGGGCCGATGCCGGTGCTCGTGCGCTGCTATGACGAGGCGACCCAAGCGCGCGAGATCTGCGCCCGGGTGCTCGAAGCTCACGAAGCCGGGACTGACCTGCGCGACCAGGCCATCTTGATCAGGTCAGCGCATCACAGCGACGTGCTCGAGATCGAGCTGTCAGCGCGGCGCATCCCGTACGTAAAGTATGGCGGCCTGAGGTTCACCGAGGCCGCGCACGTGAGGGACTTTCTTGCGGCCCTTCGGGTGATCACGAATCCGGCCGATGACGTGGCCTGGTTCCGGCTGCTGCGGCTGCATGACGGTGTCGGCCCGGTGCACGCTCGCCGCCTGATCGCCACCCTCCAGTTGACGAAGGCCGACCCGTTCAGCCGCCGCAATGAGGCCGTGGCCGCGGCCCCGGCCCGGGCCAGGGCCGCCCTCGCGGCCACGCTTGCCAGCCTGGCCGACGGCGCAGCGCTCGCTAACGGCGCGACCAGCGGTGCCGACGCCAGCAGGCCAAGCGGTGGCAGCCCACCCGGCCTCGCTGAATCAGTGCTGGCCGCACTCGACTCACCGCTGCGCGCCAAGTACCCCGATGCCGACCTACGGATCGCTGACTTGCAACGGCTGGCTGACGCTGCGGCGAACCGGCCATCACTGCACGACGCGCTGGTCGAATTGGCTCTTGACCCGCCGCTGTCCACCTCTGACCTGGCTGGGCCACCGAGCATGGACGAGGACTACCTGACCATCTCGACCATTCACTCGGCCAAAGGGCTGGAGTGGCCGATTGTGCACCTGGCGCACCTGGTTGACGGAGCCATGCCCAGCGACCTCGCGCTCAGTACGCCAGTTGGCCTGCAGGAGGAGCAGCGGCTCTTCTATGTGGCCGTGACCAGGGCAAAAGACCACCTCTACCTATATGCGCCGCTACGCATGCACCACCGCAGGACCGGTCGCGATGACCGGCATAGCTACGGACAGCTGACCAGATTCCTGCACCAGGAGGCGCTTGCCGTCTGCCAGACCGTCGAGGCCGCGCCGCCCGAGTCGGTGGTGCCGGTTATCGCCCCGCTGGCCGCCAGGGTGGACGCCGCGCTCGACGCACTCTGGTCAGCCTGATAGCAATCAGCGGAAATTGAGCGAGCCCCGCGCGGTGCCAGCTGCCATCATCAGCAGGAGAGCGCTCATCCAGATCGTGACGGAGGAAACGGCGACCTATGTGCGACGACCACGCCGCGACCCACCAGCCAACCGCCCGGACGCACCCGCCTACCAGGCGAGACGTGATGAACGCGACTGCCGCTATGGCGGCGGCCGGGGTGGTGTTCCGTGGCTTCGGGCCGACGACTGCGCGGGCCGCGACCCGGGCGGTCACCGCCGATGGCAACTCTGCCTACTCAATGGCGATGCATGTGCACTCCTCTTTCAGCGAACAAAGCGGTTCGATGGACAGTCAGTTGTTCCAGGCCGCGAGGAACTCGGTGGACGTGCTCTGGTGGACCGACCACGACTATCGGATGGACGGCATCGGTTACCGCAAGGATGTGCACTTCACCAGCCTGACCAAAGAGCACGGCGCGGCGGGGCAGGGCAGGGCCTGGATCTGGACCCCGGTGCGCAGCGGCCCGCTGTCCTCGGCGTCGGTCGGCGGCATCGTGCAGACGCCATGCTCGCCGAACGACCCAGTGTCCGGCGGCAGCCTGCACCTGTCAGCACAGAGCACGAGCCACGGCGAAACCGCCAAATACGGTTACTACGCGAACTGCGAGCAGGCGAGGTGGAACTACCGCGACAACCTCACCGGCCAGTCGCTCACCATCGACGTGCTGCTGACCAGCGGCTGGACTCGCGGCTATCTCGAATTGCAGATCGTCACCTCGTATCACGAGGCGGCCGGTGGTCGCAAAGCCGGCAATTACACGCTGTCCTACCGGTTCGTCCCGGCTGACTTCCACGGCCAGCGCAAGCGTCAGGGCATCACCGGCATCATCACGATTCCGGTCAAGCCAGCCAGCCAAGCCAACCGGTGGGGCACCGTCACCATTAACCCATCAGAGGACATCGCTGCCCTCTGGCCTGACCTCGATCACCGCGACTTCGGCCTGTATGAGCTGACTCTCAGCGCGGCCAGCTATGGCGACAAGGTCGGCGGCTACTTCGACTACCTGCGGTTCAAGCGCAAGGTCAGCGGCGAAGCCTTCCTGCACCAGCAGTTGGCAATGGAGACGGCACTGGCACCGAAGTATCCTTCGGTGGCCCAGCGCCAGGGACTCGAGGTGTCCTGGCAACTGCCGCACCTCAACTGGTTCGGCGGCGACGTGGTCATTCCCGACTACGGCAACACCACCTGGCGGACCTGGTCCACTTACCTGCGGACTAAAGCCGTGCCGCAAATTCACGCGGCCGGCGGCCTGGTCAGCTACAACCATCCGTTCGGCTACGGCGATCCCGCCGAACTGCCGACGTCGCGGCAGGACGCCATGCTGACCCAGGTAGCCAAGCTACTGCTGCCCAAGGCCGGGGCACCGGCCGCGCTCGGCGCTGACCTGCTTGAGGTTGGCTACCAGTTGCGGCAAGGCGTGAATCTGGCCCATCACGTCGCGCTCTGGGACATCCTGTCGCGCAACGCGGTGTTCTTGACCGGTAATGGCACCAACGATGACCACTTCGGCCTGAACTGGGCCGGGCTCACAAACAATTGGGTCACCTCGGCTTGGGCGAAGAGCACCAAGGAAGCCGAATTGCTGGCCGCGCTCAAGGCCGGTCGGGTCTGGTGCGCTTCGCTGTCGGCCTACCGGGGCAGCCTGGACCTGCTGGCCGATGGCACCTGTCCGATGGGCTCGGTCAGCGTCTCGCGTACCAGCCACCGCAAGCTAGCAGTTACCGCCACCAAGGTGCCGGCCCGCGGCTCGGTACAGGTCCTGCAAGGTGCGGTCGACTACGCGGGGACCTCGGCACTGGCCGCGAACACTGAGGTCATCGGCGAGTACCCGGCAGCCAAGCTGGCAAGCGGCGCGGTCAAGCTGTCGGTCAACAACCACCACAGCAGTTTCGTCCGCATGCAGGTAGTGGACGAGGGCGGCAACGTGATCGCCCTGTCCAACCCCGTCTGGCTACTGCGCAGCGCGCCACCAGGCGGCATCCCCACGCCCCGCGCGGCGTAGTGGCGGCGAGCCGCTAACCTCGCGCCCTGAAGCGCCCCCCGCGCCCGCCCCAGCACCATCGCCGCTCCAACGATGCGGTACCCCGCCCCCGGACCAACGACATCGCAGGAGCGGCGATGTCGCCAAGGCAGCAGCACCGCTCCGACGATGCTGCCCACCACGGCAAGCCAACAGCAATAGGGGTTCAACGATGCAGGGGGTGCGAGGGTGCGGGGGGCGGGAGGGTGCGGGGGTGCGGGGGGCGGCAGAGCGCGGGGGGCGGCAGAGCGCGGGGGGCGGGAGGGTGCGGGGGGCGGGAGGGCGCGGGGGCCGGCAGAGCGCGGGGGGCGGGAGGGCGCGGGGCGCGTTAGGGGTGCCAGCGCTTGACGAAGCGCCGCTGCCCGGGCGTTTCTACCGCATGCGGGTCATAGTGCTCGCGGACGTAGGCGACCGCTTCGGTGCTTGGCACGCCATCGGCGACGGCCAGGCAAGCTAGAGCTGTACCGGTCCGGCCCCGGCCGCCAGCGCAGGCGAACTCCACCCGCTCGTGCGGGGCTCGCCGCCAGGCCTCGGTGATCGCCGCTCGCAGCTCATCCGCGCTCACCGGCAGTCGAAAGTCCGGCCAGACCAGCCACCGCGATTCCCAGGTCACCACCGGCGGCTGCTGACCGAGCAAGTAGATGCCCAGCGACGGCTCTTGACCTTGCGGAAATGGCCGCATCAGCCCCCGGCCACGAACCAGTCGGCCCGACGGCAACCGCAGCACTCCCGGTGCGGCTGGATCCCAGAGTTCGGTCATAGCGGGATAGTAGGCACTATCGGGTCAGCGCGCTGCCCGCCGCACCTCCATAGCCTCCTTCGCACCGATCCGGACGCGAATACCGAAGTGCGGCGGGCGGCTAGTTAAACTTCTGGCGTGACAAATTGGACAGCGGTTATCGAAGCCGATTTCGCGGTACCAAGCGACGCGGCCTTACCTGAGCTCGTTGCTCAACTGCTCGCCGACCTGTGCTCGCCCGATCCGGCCGTGCGCGACGACCAGGCTTATCCCGTCCTGGCCACCTGGATCGAGGCCGGATTGCTCGATGATGACCTGGCGCTGCTTGGCGAGCAGGTCACAAACCTGTTCACGCACCCGCAACTGCAGGCGCGGACTTTCGCGGCGCTGATCCTGGCCGGGCTGATTCACCGCGACAACGTCGCGGACCTGGTGGACGTCGCCACCGTGCTTGGCTGGCTTAGCCGGTTCGCTGACTGGTGGCTAACCGAAAGCGACCTGCGCGGCTGGGACGACGAACTCGGCTGGCTGCACGCCATGGCGCACGGCGCCGACGTGATCCGGCTGCTTGGTCAGTCGCCACGCTTTGGCTGCGTCCAACTCGCTCAGCTCCTTGAGCTGGTCAGCGTGCGGTTGGTGACGGATACCGAGTACCTGTTTGCCCACCAGGAAGACGATCGGATCGCGCTCGCGCTGGCCGCCGCGCTGGTCCGGCCTGAGCTTTCGGCGATCGACGCGACCGGCTGGCTAGGCATCATCCGCCGGTACTTCGAGGCTGGCCAGCCTGGTCCGGTGCCAGCTGCGGCCGCGAACGCGATGCGCACGCTGCGCAGCCTTTATGTGATGACCGACCGAGGCGTCCGGCTTGAGTTCGACGGCGATGACGAGTCCATTCCCACGCACCGCGACGAGATCCTCACCGCGATCGGCGAATTGCTGCACCTGGCCTTCCCGCACCAAGTCTGACCAAGGCATCACCAAAGGCATTGCCACCAGCTACGAGATTCGCGTGGCGGTCACCGCGACGCTGGCGTAGCCCATCGTGAAGGCACCTCCCAGGGCGTCGATCGCCGCACCGCATTTGGCGAGGTACTCGGCTAGCTTGGGTGCGGGAAGCTGATTCATGCCGCCGAAGGTCGGCACCTGATCCAGCCACTCATCCCTGGTATACACGCGCTCCCAGTCAAAGCGCCATTGCTCAGCTTCGGTAAACGAGCCAGCCTGCTTGAAGCCATCGATCGCCTTAGCGAAGATCGGCGCGTACAAGTCAAGTGACAATCTGGCCCAGAAGTTGCCTGTGTCTGGAAGCACCTCAGCTTGTACCGCCGCGAACACCTCGCCTAGCTGCGGTGAGAGCTGGAACACGTTCCAGAACAGCGCGATCCGGCCGCGCGGCCTTAGCACCTGCGCTGCCTTCGCCGCGCCGGCCACTGGATCGACCCAGTGCCAGGCCTGCCCGGCGATGACCGCATCGAACTGCCGACCGGCCGAGTCCCAGGTCTCGATAGCCGACACCTCGGCCTCGATGCCGTATTGCCTTGCCTGCTCGACCATCCGCTCGTCCACATCGACGCCGAGCACCCGGCAGCCCGCTGCCTGGAACTGCCTGGCGGCGATCCCGGTACCGCAACCGACGTCAAGGACGTCAGGACCTGGGCAGGCGTCGACGATCTTGGCGACGAGCGGCGCCGGGTAGCTAGGCCGGGTCCGATGGTAACGGTCGGCGTCCAGTCCGAAGGACTCAGCTACCTGCCGATATTGGTGCGCCTGCAGCGCAGGCTCCGACCCTGCCGCTGACGGTATAGTGGGCATGCGCCCACCTTAGTGGGCATGCGCCCACTTGGGCAATCGGCCGGACAATCGAGCCGGCCAGACCTGGTGAACGGAGTACCGCGCGGTGCCGACCGGTGTGGCCATTCGCGACCCGCGCGAGCAGCTATTCGAAGCGGCCGAGCGAGTCCTGCGCAAAGCCGGGCCGCAAGCGCTGACCAGCCGGGCCGTCACCGCCGAGGCCGGATGCGCCAAAGGTGTCTTGCACCGGCACTTCGCTGACTTTGACGCGTTTCTCGCCGAGCTTGTGCTTGACCGGATTCACCGACTTGAGCTCCAGGCCGTCGCCCTGCAGGAGCTGGCAGGGACGGGGACCGTGATCGACAACCTCACCGGTGTGCTCATCGACCTGTTCGGATCGGTCGCGATCGCGATCGTGAGCCTGCTCACCTTCCGCGACGACTTGCGCGCTCGGTTGCGTCAGGCTGGGCACCGGGGCGTCCCTGTGCTCACCGAAGCGAGCGTCATGATCACCGACTACCTGCGCACTGAGCGCGAACTTGGCCGCCTCCCCGCCAATGCCGATGCGGAAACCCTCGCCCTTGCGCTGATCGGGACCGGCCACCTGCTCTTCGCCGACCGCGACGGCCCGCCGGCCACGGCCAAGGCCGTCAGCGACATGATGACCAAGGTGTTCGGTGAGCTGGTCTAGGGCGAGCCGCCGTCGGCACCCTGAGTTAGCCTTGAGTCCCGACCCTCCCTGATCGGAGCTGAGCACGATGAGGTGCTGCGGTAAGCGAGCCGGATTTGCTGGCGCCGGCCTTATTCTCGTTGCTGGATTAGCGGCCAGCGGCTGCTCCAGCAGCAGCTCACTGACCACGACCGGCTGTCTGAGCAAGGCCGAGAGCAGCGCGCCAGTCAGCTCGTCCGGTCCGGCGGCGGCGGCCTGGCTGCTGCCTGGCGCCAACCTGGCGAACACCAGGGATGTCGCAAGCGCGATCACGAGCGGCAACGTCTCGACCCTTGGGGTGGCGTGGTGCGTACCGGTGGAGTCGACCGGCGACGCCAAGAAGGCTGGCCTCGCCGACGGTTACTCGTCCACGCCGGTCGTCGTCGACGGCGTGGCGTACCTGCAGGACCAGGAGTCGAATGTCATGGCGATCAGGCTCGCCACCGGCAAGGTCTTGTGGACCCACAATTACAGCTCGCCAAATGGCGGCCCGGACGGGGTCAACGTCGTCGCCGGGACGGTCTACACGGCAACAGACAATGCCGCCGTCGCGCTGAGCGCGACCACCGGCAAGCAACTCTGGAGCCGCACCCTGATCGGCAACGACCGGGAGGGCATCGACATGGCCCCCGGCTACAACAACGGCACCGTTTATGTCTCGACGGTGCCGGTCAACCCGACCACTGGCCAATATCTCGGCGGCGCGAAGTCGACGTTGTGGGCGCTCAATGCTAGGACGGGACTGCCGGAATGGTCCTGGGACGAAGTCCAGGACCTGTGGGGAAACCCGACCATCAACTCAGGTGGCGGCCTGTGGGATCCGCCGTCCTTCGATAGCCAGGGCAATCTGTACATCGGCATCGCCAACCCTGGCCCGATCGGGCAGTCCGGCTGGCCCAAGGGCTACCCATGGGGCACCAGCCGCCCGGGGCCCGACCTGTACACCGACTCGATCGTCAAGCTGAGCCCGCAGGGCAAGCTGCTGTGGTATTACCAGCTAACCCCGCACGACCTGTACGACTGGGACCTGCAAAACTCCCCGGTGCTGACCACGGCCAACGGCAAGCCTGTGGTCATCGACGGCGGCAAGGCCGGCATCCTGGTCGAGGTCAGCGCCCAGACCGGCAAGCTGCTGTGGAAGCTGCCCGTCGGCGTGCACACCGGGCATGAGAACGACGGGGTGCTGACCGAGCACGATACGCCGACGTCGCACTTCCCGTTCCCGGCCAAATTCACCCTGGAGCCTGGAGTGTTCGGCGGCGTCGAGTCGCAACTGGCCACCAACGGATCGACCGTCTTCGCCGCGGTCAATAATCTCGCGATACCGCTGACCGTCAAGGGCGCGGCGATCACCTCGGCCGAATTCAGCGCCTCCATCGCCAAGGCCACCGGCGAGTTGGTCGCGGTGAATCAGGACACCGGCAAGGTCGAATGGGACGACAAGCTGCCGTCTTCGCCTTACGGTGCGACGGCGGTCACCAACAATGTCGTCTTCACCACCACCTACAGCGGCTACCTCTACGCGGTCAACGCGACCACCGGGGCGATCTTGCTGAAGAAGGCGATGTCCGCCGGGACGAACGCCCCCGTCAGCATCGATGGCGACTACGTCATCGCCGGGGCCGGCGTGCCGCTATCCAAGAGCGACCAGGAGCTCATCATCGCCTACCGGCTCGGCGCTAAGGGCAAGCTGCCCGAGACGGTCGGGTGACTCGCAATGGCCTGTCACCTCGTGGCGCTCTCCATCGACGCACACCGCCCGATCCGGCTGGCGCAGTTTTGGGCTGGCGTCCTTGGTTGGGAGGTCGCCGATCCTCGGAACGGCATCGTGCTGGTGCCGACCGATGACACCGGATTCTGGATCAGGTTCCTGCCAACTCAGCTGCCTAAGACCGGCCAGAATCAGCTCCACTTCGACCTGACCAGCAAGTCTCTTGACGACCAGCAGGACACCGTGGCGAAGGCACTCGAACTCGGTGCCCGGCACCTCGACATCGGCCAGCGCCCTGACGAAGGCCACGTCGTGCTGGCCGACCCCGAAGGCAACGAGTTCTGCGTCATCGAGCCTGGCAATAACTTCCTCGCCGACTGCGGCTTCCTCGGCGCGCTTTCCTGCGAGGGCTCGGCCGAGGTCGGCTACTTCTGGAGTGACGCGCTTGGCTGGCCGCTGGTCTGGGACCAGAATCAGGAAACCGCGATCCGATCGCCGCACGGCGGCCCGAAGATCACCTGGGGCGGCCCGCCGCTGACGCCGAAGACCGGGAAGTACCGACTGCATTTCGACTTGGCCCCGCCCATCGACGGCGACCAGCACGCCGAGGTCGACCGGCTCATCGCGCTCGGGGCGACGCGTGTCGACATCGGCCAAGGCGATGTCAGCTGGGTAGTGCTGGCCGACCCCGACGGCCATGAGTTCTGCGTGCTGACCCCGCGTTCGTCCTAGGCGCGACCGTCACTCGTCGGTCTTGAGTTCGGGTTTGGCGGCCTTCTCGTCCGTCTTGCCGCGACCAAGGAGGCCGCTCGGCACCGGGTGCACGAGGAAATGCAGCACAGCCGCCAGCGCCGCTCCGACCAGCGGCGCGATAAGAAAAACCCAGACCTGGGACAGGGCCGACCCGCCGGTCACCACGGCCGGGCCAAGACTACGCGCCGGATTGACTGACGCCCCGTCGAACGAGATGCCGATCATGTTGGCCAGAGCCAGTGCGATGCCAATCCCCATTCCTGAAACGGCGACGCTGGCCTCATCGCGCGTCAGGCTGAGCACGACCAGCACGAAGAAGGTGGTGAGCAAGACCTCCACCAGGAAGGCACCGCCAGCGCTGACGTGCAGGATTGAGTTAGCCCCATAGCCATTGGCGCCGAGTCCGATCCTCGCCTTGGAGTAGAGCGGCGAGGTCCGCATCATCCAGAGCAGCAGCAAGGCCCCGACGATGCCGCCGGCCAACTGCGCCGCCCAGTAGCCGACCAACTCGATCACCCCGATCCGTCTGCTGATAAAGGCGCCGAAGGTCACTGCGGGATTGACGTGACCACCGGAGATCGGACCGATCACGTACACCAAGGCGGCATAGATGAGCCCGAAAGTGAGCGCGACAGCGACGATGCCGGCCGCCAGGCTGCTGCCGAACAAGCGGTAGCCCAACATGAGCGCCGCGGCGCCAGCACCAAAGAAGACCAGGAGTATGGTGCCGAGAAACTCAGCGGTGTATTTTCGCCACATATCTATCCCAACTGGTCAGAACCAGGTTTACTAAGCCTCTGTGAACCGGACACGTTGGGTAACCGTTCCAGTACGACATGTAACTTAGCCAGGAATCCGCAGGGGTAATCGCCGCCGCGCCGTCTAGTAGCGCCGCAGCATTCGTCCTTACCCGCTCGAATAGGACAAGCACGCCGTTCGGAGCGGACAGCGAGAGTCAGTGCACGGTCGCGCCGTGACCCGCCCTCAGGTCAAGGTCGGCACCTATCTCCAGGGCGTTTCGCCAGTGCGCATCCGCCCGCTCACCACAGTTGGCAGCGTGGTACGCGCTGGCTAGGCATCGATGGGTGCGAGCCTGCTGGTAGCGGTCGCCGGTATCGCGGTACAGCCGTTGGGCCTCCGCATCGGCTCCCTGCGCCTCGGCCGAGAGGCCTCGTTTCAAGTCGTCGAGCGCCGCTCCCCCAGGCGCCGCTGCGCCGTAAGCGGTCCAAGCGTCAACCTGCTTTGTAGCCGGCTCCACATGCACCGTCATCGACTCGTAAGCGGTCTGTTGCGTCCCGTCCCAATTCGCCCCCACCACAAGCCGGTAGGTTCCAGGCGTAAGGCTGGAGGTGTCCACGGTGTGCCCGGTGAGCAGGTTTCCTGCCGCGTCGCGGTTGGAGGCGTCAATCTCCTCATTCTCCTCCGCCGGAGTTTCATGCGAGGCGGTGACGGCGCCAAAGACATAGCGCACGTGAATCTTTGCCGCTCCCGCGGAACCGGCCGCAACAGGATCGAGCCAGAGCTGAAACACGATGGGCAGCTTCTCTCCTTGGCGCAGAACGATCGATTGGGCCTCTCGCGGAGTAAAGCGAAACTTTGAAGCACTGAAAGGAAGCGTGCCTTGGAGATCGGGCGTGGCGGCTGGCGCTGAATAAGCCAGCAGCGGAGAGAGGCTGATCCCATTGCTCTTCGGAGCAGGCACCGTAATCGAAGCGTGCTGGCGGGTGGCAAGCTGATTGAGATTGTTCGTGAGCGTGGCCACGACGATGTATTTGCCGGGAGCCAGAGGCAATCGGCCCTCCGCGGCGAATCGCTTCTTTCTGGCAACCTCGGCCTGCGCTTCCGTCAGTCTGCCGGTGAGAATCTCCTCCTGGTCGTAGACAGATTTGCCGTCGCTGGTCAACACCGAGGTCCGCAGCGCAAGGTCATAATGGAGATTCTTTTCGGGATCGGGGCCGATCAGCCGGGGATCCGGCGATTGCGATTTCAGCAGATAGCTGACGGTCTCCCCTCCCTGGTCGTCCCGGAATACCGTATAGGTTAGCTCCGGGGGCTCTTCTCCCGACAGAATGCTGGTGGTTACGTGCTCGCGCAAGCGATTGGCGTCCAGGCGTTCCTTGGTCACCGGATTGTCCGGCAAATCGTTGATTGCAGCCAGCAGCGCGTCCGATTCCATGCTCGGCTCGAATTTGTTGATATCCGCATGCTCATTCGGCAGTAGAGTAATGGCCGTCTGGGCCACCTCGGCGCCAAGAGATTTGCGGATAATGCTTAACGCCATGACGGGATCGTTGCGCGTTTCGCCCGTACTGCACAACTTGACGGGACCGTCGTACCTTGGGGAATAAAGTCGATAATCCTCACTGGCGCCCGGCTTAAAGAAGAGGAGATAAAAGAAGGGCGGCAGTGCCTGCGTTTGCGATTCGTAAAACCAGATCTCCATGGGCCGGATGTTGCCAACGTCGTGATATTGGGCGCGCTGCTTCGGGCCCCCGAGAATGATATACATCTTTCCGCGGTCGGTCCGCCAGCCATCCTCGTAGCGCCGATCGCCGAAGTTCTCGTTGGCGTAGGCCAGACGCCGGTAGTGCTCCTCCTTATATGTATTTGTTTCGGAGCCCGGATCGGGATTGCGTATCCGCCAGAAGTTCTCGATAAAGCTATCCCATTCCGCATTGTTCGTCAGCGATAGGAAGTTCTTCCGCTCTTCGGTTGTGATGATGTAGGGAACCTCGGTTTCGACCCAATGCCGGTAAACCTGAGGGAGGTTTTTGATCCGGTTCGCAGCCTGCAGGTTCTGCGTGGAGATCGAGGGGAGGATCACAAAGAGAAGCAGCGACAAAAAACGCGATCGGGTCAAGGAACCGCTCCTAGAAAGAAAGAGAGGAGGGATAAGTCCCTCCTCTCTAGTGTAGCGGAAGCCCGGCCAAGTCTAGAACTCGATCTTGACGCTGGCGCGAGCGTAGAACGGGGCCTGATAGCTGGAGATCTTGTTGTAGTCCGGGTTGGAGACGCCGGGCGAAGTATCGAGATTCATGTTTCTGTTGGCGGTTAACTTCGTGTCTGTTACGTTGAACGCGTCAAAGGCGAACTTCATGGTCCAGTTTTCGTGCAGCTTCCAGGGGTAGTCGGCGTGAAGATCAACCTGCCGCCTGGAAGGCAGAGTGCCTTTCGTGCCACGACCGCCGACCGGAATCTCGCCGGTGTTCAGGTAAATCGGGTGACTGGCGAAGGCGCTGATAGGCGCGCCGCTCTGGCCGCGCACGTTCATGCCGGCACTCAAACCCTTAAGCCCGCTGATGTACCGCGTCTTCTCGTTGACCAGGTAAGAAAGGTCCCCATTGAATACCATGCGGCGATCGGTATTGAGCAGGCCGGGCGTGGTCTGGTCGCCAAGCAGGGCGATGGCGCCGTTGGTGAAGTCGAAGAGCGAACTGATGCCGGGGTCCGACTGGCCGTTATCGTTGCGGAAGAAGCCCTCGTAGTTACCGAAGAGGCGGGCAAAGCGGAAGTTGGCGCGTGCCTGCCAGTTGTTCTTCATATTGCGGGCGAATTCCACGACGAACTCCTGGTATTTGCGGCTCGGATTGGCGAACCCGTCGGGCTTGCCGTCGGGTGCGCCGCCGGCGGCAACATCCAGGTTCGTGATGCAGGCGCCGTTGTATGCCGATCCGTCGTACTTGCGGAAGAAGTCGCCTTGGGCAACGGACGTGTCGTCCGCGTAGGTGCAGCCCGCCACCGGCGCCTTGTACGTGGCGGCCGTCACCGTTCCCGGCGTATTGGCGCCGTTCGCGGCTGTCCACTGCGCGGGCGTGTAGACTGCCTCGTTCTCATTGACAGAGATGTCCGTTCCAGCCGAGACATTGGCGATACCCCCGTTATAGAAGTTGTCGATCAGCGAGCCTTCCGGCGACTGGGAGCCGATGTCCTCAACGATGCGGCCAAGACGGCGATCGGTGTAGCGAACGCCGATCATCGTGCCCGGTGTGATTTCGCGTTCCAGGCCGAAGGCGTACTCGTTCTCGTACTCCATCTTGGTGCCCGGCAGGATGCCTTCACCGGTGGAGGAGGCGAAGCTGGGAGAGCCGAAGTTGGCGGTTGCGGACTTTGCAGTGCCGTTCAGGGCGTGCGCCGAATCGGGAATGACGACCGGGGCGCCGTTGGCATCGTACTTGATGTTGCCGGAAGCGTCGTGGTCGGGCACGAAGTAGTAAGAGGTGTCGTCCTGCTCGTTCCCCAACTGCCGGATGGCGGCGTCGAGCGGCAGAACCGACTGGTAACGGGCATAGTTGAAGAAGAGCTTGGTTTTGCGATCGCCCTTGGGATCGTAATTAATGCCCAGGCGGGGTGACCAGTTGTCGTTGAAGAGATAATTCATCACCGTGCCGTCGTACCACTGTTCCTCCCAGCGTAGGCCGAGACCGGCGTTGAAGTGGCGGCCAATCTGCCAGGAGTCGTTGCCCCAGATCACGTGATAGCGGGAACGGGCCAAAACGGTCGGGCTGGAGTACGTGCCGCGGATGGTCTGCAGGTAAGCGTAGGTACCCGTGTTTGTCTTGGCGCAATAGGTGCAAGCGGAGGTAGCCGGATACAGCCGGAGCTGGGCGTTGGTCATCTTTCCGACCGCGGCAGTATGGCTGCCCACATTGATCGTAGCTCCGGTAATGTTGTTGGCTGGGATCGGGTAGCTCGCCCCGGTGCGCGCGTTATAGGTATCGAGGAAGTTGGTGTGCTCGTAGGTGTAGCCAACCGCGAGGGTGTGCTGGCCCAGGAAATGAACGATCTTCTGCGTGTCGAGGTTCAGCGAGTAATCGTCGTTCTTGGTGGGCTCATATCCGCCGACGTAGTAGGCAAGGAAGGGGCTTACCGTACGGTCCTGAACCGCGTAGTTGTTGAACTGCGGCGAGTACTTGAAGTGCGACATGTTGTAGGTGTAGCTGGCGTTCACGATCCAGGTGGGCGTGATGGTCTCGTTCACCCGCAGCACGGAGTTGATGTTGCCGAAGTTATAGCGGCCCGAGACGTTGGCCGCGTTGAACGAGCTGTAGCTGGCCAGAAGATCGTCGCTAAAGGAAGGATCGCCGAAGGAAGAAGCTTCGATCTGGGTCTTCGTCCAGGGATTGTAGGTGATCTTGCCGGCCCAGCTACGCTCGTTCAGGTTCTCGCTGAACTGCTGTCCGGCCAGCGGCAAGCCGGGCTGCGCCGAGAACTGATCCTCTGAGACCGCCGGGTCAAAGGCGCCGAAGAAAAACATCTTGTCCTTGAAGCCCGGGACGTATCCGCCCATCTCGCCGGAGAGGTCGTATTGGGGCGAAGCATAGTGGCAGGCCGGCGCGAGGGTCGTGTAGCCGAGCAGGCAGGTCTGATCGCGCGCCGCCCACATTCCGCCTGGTCCCATATAGGCCGCAACTGCGCCATGCATTCTGTTGGAACCGGATTTGGTGACGATCTCGACGATGCCGCCGGCGGCCTTGCCGTACTGGGGCTCAAAGGCGGTGGTCTTGATGTCAACTTCCTTGATGAAGGCCAGGTTCACGCCCGTGCCCAAAGCGCCCCAGTAGCGGTTGTAGGTGCCGAAGCCGCCGAAGGCCTGGTCGGTGACGTTCACGCCGTCCACCAGGTACAGGTTCTCAAGACCGGAGGAGCCGCCGATCGAGGGGTTCGTGCCGTTGCCTTTGGTGTCGGTTGCGCCGCCGCTGACCACGCCTGGCGCCAGCGCAAAGATGCCGGACACGTTACGTGCAAGAGGAAGCGTTTCATAGAGTTCGTTGGTCAATGGCGTGGTAAGCGCCGTGTTCTGGGTGTCGATCTGCACCGTGCCGGCTTCCACCTGCACGGTATCCGTCACCGCTCCGACTTGCAGATGCACGTCCAGCGAGGAGGTGCTTCCGGCAGTCAAAACGTTCTTCTCTGAAACAAATGACTTGAAGCCGGGCGCTTCCACCTTGACTTTGTATTCGCCGGGCACAAGAGCCCCGACCAGAAAGCGGCCCATGTCGTTGGTCTTGACATCGTAGCTGCCTTGAGGTCCCACAATATGGACAGTTGCATTCGGCAAAACCGCGCCGCTCGCATCGAACACCACGCCGCTCAAACTGCCGCGAACTGCCGAGTTCTGTTGCGCAAATGAAGGTAGCAGCATGAGCAGCAACATCGCCGCGAGAGCTGATAAATCCTTGAGCCAACGTCTCATCGAAATCTCCTTCAAAGGGTGCGTGGGATCGAAAGGTCTCCAACAGAAACGTCGCGATCCACTGGTTGTACTTCGGCGTCTCGGTTTTGGGGGTGGGCCCGAGCCGAAAAATGAGATGCAAAAAGACTGACTGCGTAAAAAGTACAGCTGGTGTCAGGCGCTTTCGCCATGGATCTCCCGATGGCTTGAGCAGCCCACGGGAGTCTGGGGACAACCTGCTTCAATAAGCATTGCAAGACACATGCCAATCCTGAACCATCCGGATAATACCCTCTTTCTTTCTGAAAATAAATGATTTAACAGGTTGACAATTGGACGATTCCTGGACGCGCAATATGAAAATGCGGAGAATTATTCCCCTATATTCCAAAAATGGGTTCCGGCTCTCGTTTTTGGGGAATCCCATCGCGATGCCCGCCTGACGAATTCCGGGCAGGTGGGGTATCCTCCTTCCCATGAACCTCACGCTCGCGCACATAGGCGCCCGGGCCAACTCGAGGGACGGATTCGACGCCCTCGTCCGGCTCTATCTCGATCGCTGCTCGGCCTTTGCGCGCTGCCAGGCTGAGGCATTCCGGAGCGAGGAGGCGCTTCTCGAGTGGCTGAGCCGGCAGCAGGGGCGGACCGCCGCCGTGCCCGTCTTGCTGGATAGCCGCGGCAAGCAGATGACCTCGGAGGCCTTTGCCGGCTGGCTAGGCGCCCGCCGGGACGAGGGGGCGCAGCATATTGTATTTGCGATCGGCCCGGCAGACGGATGGTCCGAGGCCGCGCGCGAGCGGGCCCAGCTGCTGCTCTCGCTCGGGCCCATGACGCTGGCCCACGCGCTGGCCCGCCTGGTGGTTGCCGAGCAGCTCTACCGGGCATTTACAATTCTCACTGGCCACCCTTATCACAGCGGCCACTGACGGAAGGCAGTTGTCAGTGATCAGTTTTCAGTTGTCAGTTGTCAGCCCCCAACGAGCGATCGATATTGGGAACCGCCAGCCGATAACCGGCAACTCTTGACGTTCCTCTCGTGATTCCCAACTGAAAACTGATCACTGACAACTGAAAACTGATCACTGACAACTGAATACTGAATATGACCGATTCGCGCCGAGGACTGATCCTGATCAACACCGGCCCCGGCAAGGGCAAGACCACCGCGGCCATGGGCACGGCGCTGCGCGCCGTGGGCAACGGCATGAAGGTGCTGATGCTGCAGTTCCTGAAGGGCTCGTGGCACTACGGCGAGCTGGATGCGGCGCAGGCCTTCGGCGCGAACTTCGTCCTCAAGCAGATGGGCCGCGGGTTTGTGAAGGTGGGCGGCGCGGAGACCGATCCCGAGGATATTCGCCTGGTGGAGGCGGCGTGGGCCGAAGCGCGCGAGGCCATCTACTCCGGCGAGTGGGATATGGTGATTCTGGACGAGATCAACTACGCCATCGGCTACGGAATGCTGGACCCGGCGGTGGTGGCCGAGGCCCTGCGCGGGCGTCCGGAGATGGTGCACGTGATCCTGACCGGGCGCAACGCGCATCCGCTGCTGGTGGAGCTGGCCGACACGGTGACCGAGATGCGCGAGGTGAAGCATGCCTACCAGAAAGGCATTCTGGCGCAGCGCGGGATAGAATACTGACAGTGGACAGTGGAATTGTTTGCGTCTTCTTCGGTATGTCGAGGTTATTCTCAAGAGGTCAAGCCCATTGGCGCCTCACCAGATAAACTGACCACTGTTCACTGTCCACTGACCACTGTTTTTGAGAGGTTGCATGTCCTGGTTCAAGCGTGAGAATGGCGAGTTCGCGGCCGCGGCCGGCGGCGCCGCTTCCGACGGCGCAGCGGATACGGCGGGCAAGACTGTTCGCACCGAGGGCCTGTGGATCAAGTGCCTGGGCTGCCGCCAGACCATCTTCAAGGCCGACCTGGACGCCAACCTGAATGTCTGCCCGAAGTGCCAGCACCACTTCAAGATCGGCGCGCGCCAGCGCATCGAGCTGCTGCTCGAGCCGGGCTATGAGCTGGTGGACGGCGGCCTGCGCTCCACCGACCCGCTGAACTTCACCGACGTGAAGCCCTACAAGCAGCGGCTGCGCACGGCGCAGGAGGCTACCGGGCTGGACGACGCCATCCTCAACGCCGTGGGCCAGCTTGGACCACACCATGTCGTGCTCAGCGCCATGGAGTACGGCTTCATCGGCGGCTCGATGGGCGCCGTGGTGGGCGAGACCATCGCCCGCGCCGTGGACCGCGCGCGCCTGAGCCGCAAGCCGCTGATCGTGGTGGCCGCCTCGGGCGGCGCGCGCATGATGGAGGGCGTGGTCAGCCTGATGCAGATGGCCAAGATCTCGACCGCGCTGGCCCAGTTGGACGACGCGAGCGTGCCCTACATCTGCGTGCTCACCGATCCCACCACCGGCGGCGTGACCGCCAGCTTTGCCATGCTGGGCGACCTGAACATTGCCGAACCGGGCGCGCTGATCGGCTTCGCCGGGCCCCGCGTGATCGAGCAGACCATCCGCCAGAAGCTGCCCGAGGGCTTTCAGCGCTCCGAGTTTCTGCTGGAGAAGGGCTTCCTCGACGCCGTCGTGCATCGCCGCGATCTGAAGTCCTATCTAATCCGCGCGCTCGATTTTCTCAAAGTCTCCGCAGCCGCCTGACAGGCCTCAGGCCGCGCGGATTGCCCGTGGTGTTTGGACGCCGCGATTACAGGGGAGTCCGCTGCCACCGAAGGGGCTCAGAAGTCCTGTTCGCGCGATCTGGCCGTTTGAATTGAAGCGAGGATCGCGGGGCCGGCGATGATGGCGACGAAGGCCACAACAATCAGGAAACTGAACATGGCGCACGCTCCTTCCGGGCAGTTCCGGCTCGAGGGGCCGGAATTGTGGGATCATAACGCCTCAATGGGAGAAGTGGAAAGTACTTTTTCTGGAAATATGAATCGCCCGGTACTTTCGTAACAGGAAACAGGTTCCGGTGCCGAAGAGAGACTCTGGCAAGACCGCCAAGCAGGGCATCGGACCAGGAACTGATCGGCATTGGGCCGGCGCTGGATCAGGGCGCGGAGTCCAGTGTATGCGCGGCGCGGTCGAGCGCCTCGGCGAGGACGGCCAACTGCTGAGCGGCGCGCTTCGAGTCCCGGGCGTCGATGGCCTCATTGACGCCCGGAATCACGACTGCCGCGTAGCCGGTGAACTCGCCGGGAGCGAAGACGGTGTGCCGGTACCAGGGGCGATTGGGCAGTCCAGCCGGCGAGAGGAGCGCGGTTTCGGTTTCGCGCAGGGCCTGATTGAGTTTGGCCAAGTCTCCGTTGGCCGCGATTTGGCGGCTGCGCGCCTTCTGGGCCGCGGCGGCGAAGCGAACGGCAGCGGCCTGGGCGGGAGCAAAGTCGAGGCAACCCAACCCCTCGCTGCCAGTCTTCGACTCCTTCGTGGAGGAACAGTCTCCGGTAGCCGCAGCCTTCCGTTTTGCCGCCTCAATGTAGGATGAGACATCGCGGGCGTAGGCGACGTAGTCGTAGGGAAGCACGCCGGCATCGGCCATGCGCAGAGCTTCAAGCCCGAGAACGCGCGCCATCTCTTGCAGATAGACGAACTTCGGATCGGCGTTCTGCGTGAACCAGGCAAAGTTGTCGAAGGCCGAGTGGTAGACGCCATAGGGGCCTTCGGAACCGACATCGGTGGAGGGCACGCCCGCGTGCTGGAAGAAGGGCGTGAAGTCGGAGCCTGAGCCCAGGTCGCCGACATGGACGTCTTCGACGGCCTGCGGGGCATTGGAGGCGCCGTGCTCGCTGCCTTCAGAGCGGGAGTTCTTCCACTGGCTGTAGACCGTGCCCCCGGCGGGGCTGGGGACCGAGCGCGCGATCTCGCGGACGAACTGCTTGAGCGAGGGAACGGCGGCGGCGGTGAACTCCGGGCCGGAGACGGCCACATCGGTATTGAAGTAGGCGACGGCGTTTTCCAGGGTCTTGGCGTGCTCCTCCACCCACTCGGTCGAGCCGATGAGACCTTCTTCCTCGGCATCCCAGCTGGCGAAGACAAGAGTCCGCTTCGGCCGCCAGCCCTGCCTGAGCAACGCGCCGATGCCATGGACCGATTCGAGCATGGCGGCGGTGCCGCTGCCGGGGTCCGCTGCGCCGTAAACCCAGGCGTCTCGATGGTTCCCGGTAATGACCCACTCGCCGGGGTACTCCGAGCCTGGGATCTTCCCGATTACGTCCCAGATGATGCGGCGTTGGTAGTCCTGCTGGGAGACGAGGTGAACCTTTGCCCCGCCTTGCGCCCCAACCCCTCCTAAGTGATAGCGGAACGGCAGCGCGCCCTGCCAGCCCTGCGGAACACCCGGGCCTGCAAGGGCCTGCAGGATGGGCGCGGCATCGTGATAGCTCAAGGGGATGGAGACGATGCGGGGCTGGTTGCCATCCGGCGAAGCGCGCGCCGAGTCGGGCAGCTCCAGCGTCGAGGCCACGCCGGGGGTTTCGGGGTCGCCGGCATACTTGAAGATATATTGAACCGACCCGCGCTGGACGCCCGTCTCCGGCCGCCAGGGGCCGTTGGGGTAGGCGTCGCCCCTGAAGTAACCGTCGTCCTGCGGGTCGGAGTAGAGCAGAACGCCCGCCGCGCCGCGCTGCTCGGCGAGATAAACCTTGACGCCGCGGAAGTTGACGCCATAGCGGCAGATCACAATCTTGCCGCGCAGGTCGATGTGCTGGGCGGCAAGCTGGTCGAAGTCCTCAATGCGGCCGTAGTTGGCGTAGACCGCGTCGCCGGTCACATCGCCGGAGCCGGAGGAGCCATTGAAAGGCATTACCACTCGAGGATCGTCCTGGTATGCGTCGCCCGGAACGTGTTCGCGGTTGGGGCCGGTCATCAGCAGGTGACCCGCGGAGTCGAAGGCTTCGACACGCACCACCTTGGGCTGGTTGAGCAGGACGCGGTAGGGAACGATCTCGGTATCGAGGCCGGCCTCGCGAAACCGCTGGGCGACGTATTCGGCCGTCTTGCGATCTTCGGGCGTGGCGGCCAGATGCGGCTCGGCGGTGAGTATCTTCAGGTGCCCGCCGGCGAGTTGGGCGTCGGGAACGGCGAGGAATTTCTCCTCGATCCTGGACTCGGTGGCGAAGTCGCGGTAGCCGAAGACCGCCGGGGTGGTCGACGCAGAATCCTGCGCCGAAAGCTCTGCCGGGGAGAAGGCCAGAAAAATCAGGAGGACACACGGCCTGAACACAGTCATCCGAAGGATCCTTTGAAGAGCAACGATCATGATAAAGATTCGATGAATCCGAAGCACCGGCGTCCGCGGAAGCCGGCCGCCGCGATCATGCCACAGCTTACACTATGTGCTGGGGGTCCGATCTGAGGTCGGCGGAGCAGTTTGAAGAGGAACCGCTGCTTGCCGTGGGCGTGGAGTCCGTTGCTACCGAAGAAGCGGACGCCCAGGCGCTGGCGGCTTTGGAGGCGGGCAGGTTTCCCCAGGTTGTACGAGCCCTTCGCAATCGCAACTTCAGGCTCTTCTGGAGCGGCAACCTTCTCTCCAATATCGGCACCTGGATGCAGAACGTCGCCCAGGGCTGGCTGGTGCTCACTCTCACCGGTTCAGCCTTTTGGCTGGGGGTTGTGGGCTTTGCCGGGGCGATTCCTTTTCTCTTGTTTTCCCTCTTCGGCGGAGTGATTGCCGACCGCGTGGACAAGCGCAAGCTGATGCTATCCACTCAGACGGCGATGATGATCCTCGCGTTTCTGCTCGCTGGACTGGCTTACTGGAAGGTGATTACAGTCTGGGAGGTGGCCGTGATTGCCTTCCTCAATGGGACGGCCCAGGCGATGAACTCGCCCAGTTTCCAGGCCATCACCCCGCGGCTGGTCAAGCGCGAGGATCTGACCAACGCCATCGCGCTGAATTCGGCGCAGTTCAATGTGTCGCGCATCGTGGGCCCCACGCTGGGCGGCTATGCCATGGCGCTGTTCGGCGTGGCCGGAAATTTCTTCTTGAATGGCCTGAGCTTCCTTGCGGTGCTGGCTGCGCTGATGCGGATGCGTTACCCGCGCGAGCTGGATGCCCGGCGCGAGAGCGTGCTGGCCAGCCTGGCCGCCGGCTTTTGCTATCTGCGCGGCCATTCGGAACTGTTTGCGCTCGTCAGGCTGGTCGCCGTCTCCAACCTCTTGGCAAATCCGTTCTTGACCTTCATTCCGTTCTTTGCGCGCATGCAGTTGCGCACCAGCGAGAAGGGCCTGGGGTGGCTCTTGACCAGCATGGGCATCGGTGCTGTTCTGGCCGCTGTTACAGTTGCCTGGAAGGGCCATCTCCGCCATCGCGGCGCAGTGGTCGTCTGGGGCGGCGTGGGGATGACGGCAATGATGGTGGCCTTCTGCTACTCGACCAGCTTTGCCGTCTCGGCCTCGCTGATCCTGTTGCTCGGTTACTTGATGGTTACCATGATCTCGGCCAGCAACATCGCCATGCAGCATCTTTGCTCGGAGGAGATGCGCGGCCGCGTGTCGAGCATCTACACTACCTGCTTCATGGGACTCCCGCCTCTGAGCGCGCTCGCCGCCGGCGTTCTCTCCCGCTACTTTCCCACCGCCCATGTGCTGGCAGTAATGGCGGGCTTGGCGATGCTGTCGTACCTGGGCTTCTTCGCGTTTTCACGGGCGCTGAGGGAACTTGATTAACCTTGAAAAGCCTGTCGGGCGGCGCAAGGGAGCCGACGATTCAGCGCCGCTCAGGCAGCGTGTGCGGGTTGGCAAACCGGCGGTCCGGCCAGGTGTTTACGCCACCGGCTGTGCGCAGTGAGCGCAGCGCTTGGCGGCCAGCGGAATCTCGCTCAGGCACTCCGGGCAGGTCTTCATCGGCGACGGCGCATCCGGCTCGGGCTTCTTGAGCCGTGCCAATAGCGTGTTCAGCGGCAGCACGATGGCAAAGTAGACAACGCTGGCCACAATCAGAAACGCGATGACTGCATTCAGGAAGTTGCCCACATAGATTGGGGTGCCGTTCAGCATGAGCACCACATCCTTGAAGTCCGGCTTGCCCACTACGGCGGCGATCAATTGAGTCAGTATGTCCTTCACAAACGACGTAACGATGGCATTGAAGGCAGCGCCGATGATGACCGCGACCGCCAGATCGACTACGTTTCCGCGCAAAATGAAATCCCTGAAGCCTTTCAGCATCTCTTCCTCCAATGAGTCCTCTGGGGAGATTACCCGCTGTCGATCGCGGGGACGACGACCGTGGGTTTTGCTTCATACTACACCGCTGCCGGGGAGGGAGAGCTCGGGGTACGGGCGAAGCCATTAATTGCCCGCGGCAACCCCGCTATTCGGCGAAGATTTCACAGAGTGCGGCCAGAGTGGCGCTCGGCATGGCGCAAGCGATCTTCGGAATTCTCCATCGGGTTGTGGGTAATGAGCCAGTCTCCGGCTTCCCCGTCGCCCGCCCTTGATAGAGCCGGCAATCCTCAGAATCTTTGCCTTTGAATGTCACATGGCACAAGACTAGCCGGCTATTTCGGTGTCTAATCCTCCAGAGCATCTCGCAATAGGGTAAGGAGCCCAAACATGCGCAAGTACCGGTCTCTGGCATTTTCCTGCTTTAGGAATAGTTGGCGCAATTCCGTGTTGTTCGCTTGTCTGGGCGCGGTAGCCCTGCTGGCGCTGAGCGGCTGCGCGGCTGTGCAGGTCAAGCTGGGGATGAAGGTCTACCTGGCCAAGACCCCCATCGCGTCGATCGAAATTACCCAGCCCAAAGGCTTTGGAATTGGGCCGGGACAGAACTCCTCGCTGGTAGTCGAGGTCACCCAGCCGGACGGCAAGATATTGCAGACGGAAGGAGCAGGCAAGGGGAAGGTCCTGTGGCAGGATCTGGTGGTCACGCCAACCGTCGTGACCGTCAACAAGAAGGGCGTCCTTTCCCTTTCCAAGGATCCCAGGAAGAGCCAGGGGACGCTCCCGCACGTCACCATCACGGTGCCCAGCCATCCGGATCTCCGCGCGGAACTTGACATTCCCTTGCGCTACGACTATAGCTTCGTCTCGAGTTTCTCCGGCAGCTCCGGCTCCAGCGGCATGAATGGCACGGATGGATCGAGCGGCGCGAGCGGCAGCAACGGCTCCATGGATCCGAATAATCCCTCCCCAGGAGGGAACGGCACGAACGGAGGCGACGGCTCGAATGGCCAGGATGGAGGGTCAGGAGGAGATGCGCCGGCGGTGCAGATCCAGGTGACGCTCCTGCCGGGGAGCCATCCTCTCCTCCAGGCAAGCGTCTCGGCGGCAGGCCACAAGAGGCTATACCTGGTGGACCCTCAGGGCGGTTCGCTGACGGTAAAGGCTGACGGAGGCCCCGGAGGATCGGGGGGCAGAGGCGGACGTGGAGGCCAGGGCGGTTCCGGCGGAATAGGAACTCCCAATGGCAGCAGCGGAAGCAGCGGCTCCGATGGCCGCAACGGCTCCGATGGGCCGCCGGGGAGGGGCGGGCTCATCACCGTGACTTACGATCCGCAAGTCAAACCCTACCTGGCCGCGATCCATCTCTCCAGTCAGAATGGCCCAAAGCCAGTCATGCAGGAAGCGCCGGTGGCGCCGCTATGGTGAGCGATGCCGGCAGAGGAGTTCCGCGCTGATCGATGAGACGGACAAGATTCTGTGGGGTGACCGGCTATTTGGGAACTCACGCATGGGCGGGCTTCGATCACTTCTATCTCGCCCGCGGATGCGTGCGGTCGTAGACCACTGTCAACTGCGCCGTGGTCAGCTGCGTATAGCGCTGCGTGGTAGAGAGCCGCTCGTGGCCGAGCAACTCCTGGATGGCGCGCAGGTCGGCGCCCTCCTCAAGCAGGTGCGTGCCAAAGGCGTGGCGCAACGTATGCGGATGCACGTCGGCGGAGAGGCCGCGCTGAATGGCGATGCGCTTGACGATGCGGGCGACGCTGCGGGTGGTGAGCCGGGCCTGGCCGCCGGGCTTGTTGAGGCCGCGGAGTTGAAGATTGAGGAAGAGCGCCGTGGTCTCGATTCCCTTCCCTTCGCCGAATGCGGCCAATCGCGCCGCCCGCTCCGCGAGATAGGCCCTCAGCGCCTCGGCCGCCGCGTCGCCCAAGGGGACGTAGCGCTGCTTTTGGCCTTTGCCGCGCACCAAGACCGCGTCGTTGGCCCAGTGAATGTCTTCCAGATTCAGCCCCGTCAGCTCGGCATTGCGAATGCCGCATCCGTAGAGCATCTCGAGGATGGCTTTATCCCGCGCCGGCCAGCTTGCGGCGTCTTCGCCCACGGAGTCCACCACCCGGTTCATCTCTTCGATGGAGGGAACGCGCGGCAGATGCTTGGGCAGCCGGGGCGTG
>CAWFPK010000007.1:0-465562 GCA_963817625.1 uncultured Actinomycetota bacterium | reverse complement strand
TACTCTGAAGTAACGAGTTATTAATCGCATTGTAAACCAAGTCTCCCTGAACCCTTCGTCCGGTTTACAATACGGTTTACAAGCAGCATCTCTGGGTGGTCAGCGATACTACCGCAGATAACATACCACCCAAAAGAACTACATGCAACGCCAGAGGGAGATGTCGCTCGATGCCAACCATTAGCCTCATGACCTGGAGCAAACCCCAGAAGCTAGCTTTAAAAAGTACCGGGGGAGAGATGTACTCCGTAGTCCCCGGCAGCTTGACATGGAGTGACCAAGGAGGGGACCCGCGTTGCCGCGTAATGCTTGGTGGGAAACGCAAGCAGGACGGCATCGACGGGCAGCTTGGCAAGGCGAAGAAGCACCCTCACCACATGACCCCGCCCGCGACTACGAAACCGCCGAATACCAACATCGGCTCTATGCCAAGTGGCAACGAAAGTATGGCGATGTGGAACTCGCCGAGAAATCGGAAGCCAAGCAATATGCTGACGAGATCAGACACAACAACATCATGGCGGGATCCCCATGGCCATTGCCACGTTGTTGTCTTCGGCCAAAAGGATCCGGGCACCCGGGGCTGCCTGGCTGGTGGCCGTGCCGGAATGCGTCGCGGTAACGGTCAGTGAAACGTAGGACGCACGCGCCCGCCGATGACCCGCGTGACTTCTCTGAAAAGCTCCAGCCTGAGGGTCTTAGGTCGCCCGACGACGTCAACGGGACATCTGGTCGCGAACAATATGCTGACGAAGTAAAGGACACAACAACGGCCATCAGGTTCGTCGTCGACACCGCCCAGGCGTCAGGCCTCCACCCTTCAGCGATCGGCGGGCCTGCGCAGCCGGGGGAGCGGCGTCTGCCAGTAAAATCCAGCGACAACGAGCTCCAGCCCGCGCGCCGCGCGGCCGGCGAGCCAGCCGATGGCCTCGCCGTCGAGGGGCCCGACGACCGTGCTCGACGGAGAGGCCCCCTCACCTCCTCATGCCCAACACCGCCCGCGCAGTGACCGTGAGCGAACGCCCGCTCACCCTGCGCAGGCAGCAGCCAGCCTGCACCAGGCTTCCCGCGGGCGAGGCCAGGCGGCCCGGCAGCAACACCAACTGAGCCGAGACGCGCACACACCCACGGCGTATTGCTCCGGATCACGATCCGCAGCCCTGCACCCCCAAGCGGATTGCGCTCATCCAAGATACCGACCCCAGCCTGGCGGGGCTACTTGGATCCGCAGCGGCGCTAGCGGCATCCCTTAGTCGCCAGGGCCGGAAGGCCGACTTCGGCGATGATTCCTTCGAAGTAGCCCTCGACTTGTCGATACAGGTTGGCGCCGCCAAGCACATCGATCCGCAGGCAGCCTCGGTAGTCGCTGCCGGTATTGTGCCGGACGGTCATGGGGTTGTGCCGCTTGAGCGTCGGTCGGCGAAACCGCGCCGGATCGGCGTTCGTTACCCGCAGCCAGAACTCCTGTGCGCCCTGGATATCAGCGCTCTCGTGGATCATCAACCGGAAGACAAGGCGATCGGGCGCGACCTCCATCAAGTTGAGAAATCGCAGGTAGAGCCGGACCAGACCAGGGTCGCCATTGATGAAGCTAAGACGCTCGGCCCGGCGTTGCGGCTTGCTCTTAGCACCTTCGCACCAATAGGCGACGACGCCTGCGATGAGAAGATCGCGATCGGTGACTGGCCCTATCAGGTCACGCGAGAGCGCGCGCGCTGACTCTCGTGCGGCTTCGCGGCGCAGCCTCTCAGTGGTCCAGTAGGCGGTGACGGCCGCATTTTGTCGCCGCCGACACTCCTCGTAAGTAAGCCGAGCGGGTTTCGGCAAGTCGCGCACCCAGAGCGAGACCGAGCTTCTAGAGACTCCCAACGCAGCCGAGATCTGACTGTATGCGAGGCCCTGCGCTCGCAGTTCTCTGGCCTTGGCCCGCGCTTCGTCGTTCGCGTTCGGTCGCCTAACTGAGGGCTGCGGGGGCTCGCCGCGCAGAGCATCATTGAGCTGTGCGTTGCTCTTGATAGCGAGGGACTCCTTGATCTCGCGGCGAGACTTACCTAGCCGCCGCAAGGCAATGGCTTCGGAACGCAGTTGAGCTAAAGACGCCTCTTTAGTTTCCATATTCGAACAGTAGTGCTAGGGGCCGACAAAAGGCGGGCGCGCCGACGCCGCGTAGGGGCAGGCCGGTCAGGGCTCAGCGAACTCGGCGCGGACGCCTAGGAGGCGGACTGGGTCGTGGCGAGTGAAGCCGTCGAGCGCGGCCAGCGCGGCCGACTCGATGGTGGCCGGATCGGCGGTCGGCTCGGCCAGTTTGCGCCCGCGGGTCTTGGTGAAGAACGGCGCATAGCGCACCTTCACTACGATCCTCGCCGCCGGTCGGCCCTCGTGCGCCACGTCTTCGCTGACCGTCGCGGCGATCTTCGCCACTTCGTCGCGGATCTGGTCCCAGTCGGCGAGGTTCTGCTGGAAGGTGACCTCGCGGCTGCGGGACCTGGCCACGTAAGGCTCGTCGGTGACTGGCGACAGGTCGATGCCCCTGGCGAGCTGGACCAGCCAAGGGCCGATCGCTGGACCGAAGTGCGGTGCCAGGTCTTTGGGCGCGGCGGCGTGCAGGTCGGCGACAGTCAGTATGGACAGCGCGGCGAGGCGCTTGGCGGTACGGGCGCCGATCCCCCAGAGCGCGTCGGTCGGCTTGTCGCCGAGCACGGTCAGCCAGTTGTCGAATGTGATCCTGAACACACCGGCCGGCTTGCCGAAGCCGGTCGCGATCTTGGCTTGCAGCTTGTTTTGGCCAATGCCGACGCTGCAATCGAGCTTCGTTCGGGCCAGTACCCGAGCTTGGATCAGTGGGCGAAGGTCTCCGGCTCGTCGGTGTTTACCGCAAGGAACGCCTCGTCCCAGCCCATCACTTCGACGACCGCATCGAGCTGACGCAAAGTTGCCATCACGACCGCGGAGGCGGCCTCATAGGCGGCTCGGTCCACCGGCAAAAAGACAGCGTCCGGGCAGCGACGAGCTGCGGTGCGCAGGGCTAGTCCCGATCGCACGCCGAAGCGACGGGCCTCGTAGGAGGCAGTGCTGACGACGCCGCGTTTCGTCGGGTCGCCGCTCGCCGCCGACCACGATGGGCAAGCCGGCGAGTTCAGGCCGGGCGCAGCACCTCGACCGCCGCGATGAACTGGTCGAGGTCGACGTGCAAGACCCACAGCGCCACACCTCAGTGTCGCAGGCCCGATGGCGACTGGGTTTGGGGTCATAGGGATAGCCAGGGTGCACCAGCTTGTCGTGAAGCAGGCAGAATGACTGGTAGCGGACGTGGCTGGGATCTCGGAGGTATTCTGCTGAGGTCGGGGGTAAGTTTCCGCACGGGCCAGGTCCAGTTCCGCGATCGAACGTTGCCGATATCCGCGATCTCAAGGAGTCAAGCCGAGTGAGCGCAGCGCGTCCTGCCGCCGTCATCGTGCTCGCGGCCGGTGAGGGCACCCGGATGAAGTCGGCCACACCGAAGGCGCTGCATCGGATCTGCGGGCAGACCATGCTTGGGCACTGCCTGGCCGCCGCCGGCGAGCTTTCGCCGAGCGGCTGATCGTGGTGGTCGGGCACGGTGCCGAACGAGTCGCCGCGCACGCCAGGCAGCAGGCACCGGACGCGGTCATCGTGGTGCAGGATTACCTAGGCGGCACCGGTCATGCGGTGCGGGTGGTACTTGAGGCCGTCGGCACCATCAGCGGCACTGTGCTGGTGACGTACGCCGACACCCCGCTGCTGCGCGGTGCCACGCTTGGTCGGCTGGTGACCGAGCGGGCGCGGGCTGACGCGGCCTGCGCGGTGCTGACCGCTCAGGCGGGCAACCCGACCGGCTACGGCCGGATCATCAGGGACGGTACCGGCCGCTTCACTGAGATTGTCGAGCAGACGGACACGACGCCTGAGCAAGCCGCGATCACCGAGATCAATTCCGGTATGTACGCATTCGACGGTGATTTGCTCGCCGACGCGGTCAAGCGGATCAAGACCGACAACGCCCAGGGCGAGGAATACCTGACCGACGTCGTCTCCGTCCTGCGCGCCGACGGCTATCCGGTCAGCACCGTTAATTGCCCCGATTTTGAAGAGGTTCAAGGGGTCAATGACCTAGCCCAGCTGGCGCACGTCAGCCGGGTGATGAACGCGCGCCTGCTGCAGTCGGCGATGCGAGCTGGGGTCAGGATCGCCGATCCAGCCAGTACCTGGGTGGACGTCAGCGTCGAGTTGTCGACCGGCAGCTATGTCGGGCCAGGCACCCAGCTCGAAGGCAGCACCTCGGTGGGAGCTGGCGCTGTGGTTGGTCCTGGCTGCCTCGTGCGGGACACCGTGATCGGTGCCGAGGCCAGGGTGGTGCAGTCGGTCTGCGAGTCGGCGGTCATCGGCGACGGTGCGCAGGTCGGGCCGTTCGCCCACTTGCTGCCAGGTACCAGGATCGAAGCAGGCGAGCAGGTAGCAGGAGCAGTGCAGGCGGCCGGCGCGGGCGCGTCAGCGCCAGGCAAGTGAAAGTAGGGCCAGGTGGCGGGCAGTACCGGTACGAACGACAAGCGGCTGATGCTCTTTTGCGGTCGGGCCTATCCATCCCTTGGCCGGGAGATCGGCGACTACCTGGGCATCCAGCCGACGCCTCACGCCTTGTTCGACTTCGCCAACGGCGAGATCTTCGTGCGGTTCCTCGAGTCGGTGCGCGGCTGCGATGCGTTCGTCCTGCAGAGCCACACCGCGCCGATCAACGAGTGGATCATGGAGCAGCTGATCATGGTCGACGCGCTCAAGCGGGCTTCGGCCAAGCGGATCACGGTGGTGACGCCGTTCTTCGGCTACGCCCGGCAGGACAAGAAGAACCGCGGGCCGCGAGCCGATCTCGGCTCGGCTGATGGCCGACCTCTTCGCAGACGGCCGGCGCCGACCGGCTGATGGCCGTCGACCTGCACACGGCGCAGATCCAGGGCTTCTTCGACGGCCCGGTTGACCACTTGTTCGCGCTGCCCATCCTGGCCGCGTACCTGGAGGCAAGCTCGACTATCAGCCAGGTCACCGTGGTCGCGCCGGACGCGGGCCGGGTCCGGGTCTGCGAACGCTGGACGGACCGGCTCGGCTGCCCGCTGGCGATCATCCACAAGCGCCGCGACCCGGACGTGGCCAACCAGGTCAAGGTGCTTCGAGGTAGTCGGCGAGGTAGCCGGGCCGCACCTGCATCCTGGTCGACGACATGATCGACACCGGCGCGACGATCGCCAAGGCGGCCGAGGCCCTGTTCGACCAGGGCGCCGCTACGGTCATCGTCACGGCCACGCACGGTGTGCTCTCCGGGTCCGGCCGTGGACCTGCTCAAGAACTCCAAGATCAGCGAGGTCGTCGTCACCAACACGCTGCCGATCGCGCAGGAGAAGCAGTTCGACAAGCTCACCGTGCTGTCGATCGCGCCGCTGCTCGCCCGGGCGATCAGCGAGGTCTTCTAGCGACGGCTCGGTCACCAGCCTGTTCGACGGCCAGAGCTAGTCCCGAGCGAGGACCGAACTAACCAGACCCGATCATCGGCTAGACTTCGCCGAAGATTCTGCCCTTTCCCGATCATCGACCAGGAGCGCGCTGTGCCCGAAGTACAAATGTCCGCGACCGTGCGGACCGAGTTCGGCAAGGGTGCCGCGCGACGTGAGCGGCGCGACGGACTGGTCCCTGCCGTGCTGTACGGGCACGGCACCGAGCCGAGGCACCTCACCCTTCCTGGCCATGAGGTACTGCTCGCGCTGCGCACCGCGAACGTGCTGATCCGGCTGGATGGGCTGGCTGGCGGTAGCCAGTTGGCACTGCCCAAGGCGGTGCAGCGGGACCCGATCAGGGGCACCGTCGAGCACGTCGACCTGATCCTGGTCCGTCGGGGCGAGAAGGTCACGGTCGAAGTCCCGATCACGGTCATCGGCGAAGTCGCCCCTGACGGCCTGCTCGATCAGCAGCTGGTGCAGGTGTCGATCGAGGCCGAGGCGACGCACATCCCGCCGGCCGTCGAGGTCAACATCGACGGTGCGCTCGTCGGCGTCTCCGTGACGGCTGGTGACCTCAAGCTGCCGCACGGCGCTACCTTGGCGATGGAGCCCGACTTGCTCGTGCTGCACGTCATCCCGGCACCGACCGCCGCTCAGATCGAGGCCGAGATCGGCGAGACCGCGACCGAGGCCGCCGCTGAGGGTGCTGTGCCCGAGCCGGTCGCTGAGGCTGGCGGCGAGTCCGAGGCCTCCTCCGAGTAAGTCGCTATGCGGTTCGGGCTGCGCCGCGACGGATCGGCTCAGTCATCCGATGACCACGGCGCGATTCTCTCGCGCCTTCCGCTAAGGCGTCCTACGGCTATGGCCGACGATCGATGGCTTATTGTCGGGCTCGGTAATCCTGGGCCCGGTTATGCTAATAATCGACATAATGTCGGCTTTATGGTAGCTGACTTGCTGGCTGAACGGTGGGCTCGGCGTTCAAGCGGGATCGCTCTCGGACGCAACTCCTGACGGCTCGGCTCGGCGGTCAGTCGGTGCTGCTGGCCAAGCCGATGTCGTATATGAATGAGTCGGGCGGATCGGTCAAGTCGCTGCTGAGCTACTACAAGATCCCGCCAGCCAGGATGATCGTCGTGCACGACGAACTCGATCTGCCCTTCGCCGCGATCCGACTCAAGATCGGTGGCGGCGACAACGGTCATAACGGGTTGCGGTCCATCACTCGCTCACTCGGCCTGCCGGATTACAACCGGGTCAGGGTCGGCGTGGGCAGGCCGTCAGGTCGCCGCGACCCGGCCGATTTCCTGCTGTCCGACTTTACTTCGGCCGAGCGCAAGGAACTGCCGTTGATCATTGACCGCGCTGCTGACGCGGTCGAGGCGCTGCTTGAGCGTGGGCTGGCCGCCGCGCAAAACGACTTTAATCGAGCCACGCCGTAAACGGGATAGCACCCTCAGGCGACTGAACGGTGTCAGGTTCGTTACCAGCGGGTCTGGCCTGCGTCGCCCGCCTTACTTCTCGCCGGTCCCACCTGTGGCTGGCGAACTGTCACACCTACTACCACTACGTGTCGGCACACTGACAGAAAGTATTGCAGCTACTACGGTAAGGTCCTGATCAGCCCCGGTTGAGCATGATCTAATCGGAGGTGCCCGGCATGCCTTCTAAGTGCGGTTACGTTACTGAACCGCAGGTGTGCCGGGGTACGGAGTGGCTGGCTGAGGGGGGCCGGCGCGGATATCGCGCTTGCTCAAGCTAGGCACCCGGTGGCGGTGTGGAGGGAGGGTCCGGTGTCGGGGCATGCCGTCGTCAGTTCCGCCGCGAAACGGCTCGACTCTGGCCTGGCCGCGCTCGGTGCGGTCCCGTGGGCGACTCGTTACCTGCGCCAGGGGGCGATCATTGATGGCTGCTGCGGCCTTGCGGCCGGGTTGCTTGCCTATCTGATCAGGTTCGACAGCACGGGGCACCAGCCGAGTGAGTACCTGGCGGTGAGCCTGAGCCTGCCGATCGGCTGGCTGCTGACCCTGCTGCTGACAGGGGTGTACGACCAGAGGTTCATCGGAGTGGGCACCGATGAGTTCCGCCGGGTGCTGAATGCCGGCGCCTTTCTTACCGCCGCGGTGGCGATCTTCTCTTATGCGCTCAAGGCCGACCTGGCCCGCGGCTACGTCGTGATCGCGCTGCCGTGCTTGACGTTGTTCGATTTGCTCGCTCGGTACGCGCAGCGCAAACGGCTGCACCGGGCGAGAGCCAGGGGCGAGTGCATGCGCCGGGTAGTGGTCGTCGGGCACACGCCGGTGGTGTCCGACATCATCACGATGCTGCGCAGGGAGACCTATCACGGCCTCACCGTCGTCGCCGCCTGCCTAGCCGATGAGGTCGACCTGACTGGCCTGCTCGACCCAATGACGATTGCCGACATACCGGCGATCGTCGGGCTAGGCCGGGTCCCCGAGGTAGTCAGGACGCATGAGGCGGACACCGTCGCTGTGTTGTCCTGTCCTGAGATGGCCGGTGCGCAACTGCGCCAGCTCGCCTGGGACCTGGAGAAGACCGGCACTGACCTGTGCGTCGCCCCGGCGTTGCTCGACGTGGCCGGACCGCGCACCACGATCAGGCCGACGGCCGGCCTGCCGCTGCTGCACATGGATCACCCGGAGTTCAGCGGCGCGCGATTGCTGGTCAAGGCAGCGGTCGACAAGGTGCTCGCGCTGATCGCCTTGATCTGCGCGGCGCCGCTGCTGGCCGTGATCGCGTTGTCGGTGCGGCTTTTTGACGGCGGGCCCGTGCTGTTCAGGCAGACCAGGGTCGGCAAGGACGGACACGGCTTCGAGGTCTATAAGTTCCGCACCATGGTGCCGGACGCGGAGGCACGCAAGGCCGAGTTGGCCGCCCAGAATCAGCATCAGGGACCGCTATTCAAGATCAGGAATGATCCTCGGCTCACCAGGCTGGGTATTTGGTTGCGCCGCTGGTCCCTGGACGAACTACCGCAGCTTCTGAACGTGATTGCCGGCGATATGTCACTAGTTGGACCACGTCCGGCCCTGCCTGAGGAAGCAGCAATGTATGGTGACCATGTACGGCGCAGGCTGGCGGTCAAACCAGGCATGACCGGTCTGTGGCAGGTAAATGGTCGATCCGACCTTTCCTGGGACGAATCAGTTCGCCTTGATCTGCGCTATGTTGAGAATTGGTCGCTGATGCTTGACCTGCAGATCCTGTGGAAGACATGTGCCGCGGTCGCGCGCGGCTCGGGGGCGTACTGAGCCCGCTGCCCAGGCTTGATGCGGTCGGCCGCGACTCACACTGGAGCTTACGTTGGTTTTTCCTGCTGATGATTTTCTGGCCCGCGATCTCGCCACTGCTGCGGGCGAGCGATTGCTGGCCATCCGCGCCCAATCGGTCGGCGATCCTGGTGCTATAGACGCGCTCAGGAAGGCAGGCGACCTTGGTTCGCAGGCGTTCCTCGCGGCCGAGCTCACCACTGCCAGGCCGGCCGATGCCGTGCTGTCCGAGGAGGCTGTGGATGACCCCAAGCGCCTCGCCGCCGACCGGGTCTGGATCATCGATCCACTCGACGGCACCAGGGAGTTTGGCGAGCCGGGCCGGGTTGACTGGGCGGTGCACGTGGCCCTATGGGAGCGCGGCGACCTGACAGCTGGCGCGGTCGCGCTGCCGGCTCAGGGCATCACCTTGTGCACTGCCGAGCCGCCGCCCGCGCCCAAGCCCGCCGTCGAAGGCGAGCCACTCAAACTGGTCGTGAGCCGGTCAAGGCCACCCGAATTTGTCGCCAAGCTGGCTGAGCACCTCGGTGCCGTGCTGGTGCCGCTCGGCTCGGCCGGCGCTAAGGCATCGGCCGTCATTACCGGAGACGTCGACGCTTACGTCCACGCGGGCGGGCAGTACGAGTGGGACTCGGCCGCTCCTGTCGCCGTGGCGCGGGCCGCTGGGCTGCACACTTCGAGGATTGACGGGTCAAGACTGAGCTACAACTCCGAGCAGCCGTGGATGCCGGATATCCTAATCTGTCCCGTACCACTGGCCAGTCTGCTGCTCAGCGCGATCAGCGCAGTGCGGCAGGATGACGAGTAAGATCGCGCAAGCCCAGGGGTTTGCCCTGGTTACGCGCTGAGTAACGCGGAGTTCGCCAGATGACAGTGCCACGCGCTGACTACCAGCTATCGCAGCTTGACGTGCTCGAAGCCGAGTCGATTCACGTCATGCGAGAGGTCGCCGCCGAGTTTGAGCGGCCGGTGCTGCTATTTTCCGGCGGCAAGGATTCGATCGTGATGCTTGCGCTCGCCGAGCGAGCGTTCCGGCCGGCCAGGATCCCGTTCCCGATCATGCATGTGGACACCGGGCACAATTTCGACGATGTGCTCGACTTCAGGGACCGCCGGGCCGCTGAGCTCGCCGTGCGCCTGATCGTGGCCTCGGTGCAGGACTCCATCGACGCGGGCCGGGTGGTCGAGGAGACCGGCCGGTGGGCCAGCCGAAATCGGCTGCAGACCACCACGCTGCTCGACGCGATCGCGGACAGCCGGTTCGACGCGGTATTCGGCGGTGCGCGCCGGGATGAGGAGAAGGCGCGGGCGAAGGAGCGAGTGTTTTCCTTCCGCGACGAGTTCGGTCAGTGGGACCCGAAGAACCAGCGCCCCGAGCTATGGAATCTGTACAACACCCGGATGCGGCGCGGCGAGCACATCCGCGTCTTCCCGCTGTCGAACTGGACTGAGCTCGATATCTGGCATTACATCGAAAGAGAAGAGCTGGAGATCCCGTCGATCTACTTCGCGCACCGCCGGTCGGTGTTCGAGCGCGACGGCATCTTGCTTGCTGATCATCCGTTCGCGAACCGGGCCGATAACGAGACGGCGTATGAGGCGATGGTGAGGTACCGGACCGTTGGCGACATCTCCTGCACTGGCGCGGTGGAGTCGACCGCTGCCACGCTGGCTGAGGTGATCACCGAGATCGCGGCCACCAGGATCACCGAGCGCGGTCAGACTCGCGCCGATGACCGGGCCAGCGAGGCGGCGATGGAAGACCGCAAGCGGGAAGGCTACTTCTGATGGTGGCGCAGCAAGTGCCCGAGCGTGCTACTGACCAGCAGGCCACGGACCAGCACAGTCCGGCGCAGGAAGGTGTCGGGCCGCACGATCCCAAGGGAGACAGGGTCATGGACATCCTGCGGCTGGCGACCGCCGGCTCGGTCGACGACGGCAAGTCCACGCTGATCGGGCGGCTGCTCTTTGACTCCAAGGCTATTTTCGAAGACCAGTTGGCTTCAGTGGAGCGGACCAGTAAGGAACGCGGCGAGGAGTACACCAACCTCGCGCTGCTGACCGACGGGTTGCGAGCCGAGCGCGAGCAGGGCATCACCATCGATGTGGCGTACCGGTACTTCGCGACCCCGCGCCGCAAGTTCATCATCGCTGACACGCCTGGGCACATTCAGTACACCAGGAACATGGTGACCGGTGCCTCGACCGCCGATCTGGCGGTCGTCCTGGTCGACGCCAGGAATGGCTTGACCGAGCAGTCCAGGCGGCACGCCTTCCTTGCCACCTTGCTGAAGGTGCCGCACCTGGTGCTGGCGGTGAACAAGATGGACCTCGTTGGCTACGAGGCCGCTGCCTTTGACCAGATCGAGGAGGAGTTCACCGCCTTCGCCACCAAGCTAGAGATCGGTGACTTGACCTTCATCCCGATCTCGGCGTTGCACGGCGACAACGTGGTCGAGCGGTCGGTCAACATGCCGTGGTACGACGGCCCGTCGCTGCTGCACCACCTGGAGCACCTGCACATCGCCTCCGACCGGAATCTGATCGACGTCAGGTTCCCTGTGCAATACGTCATCAGGCCGCATCAGGCGACTGACCCCGACCTGCATGACTACCGCGGCTACGCGGGCCAGGTGGCTGGCGGCGTGCTCAAGCCTGGCGACGAGGTGATGCACCTGCCGTCCGGGCTGACCTCGGTGATCAAGCGGATCGACGGGCCGCACGGCCCGGTGGACGAGGCCTACCCGCCCATGTCGGTGACTCTGCTGCTGGCTGACAACTTGGATATCTCGCGTGGCGACATGATCTGCCGGCCGGGCAACCAGCCGACCACCACCCAGGACGTGCAGGCAATGGTGTCGTGGATGGCTGACGCTCCGGTGCTGACGCCGCGCAGCAGATTGGTGGTCAAGCACACGACCAGGACCGTCAAGGCCGTGGTGCGCGACATCGCCTACCGGCTCGACGTGAATACCCTGCACAGGGACGAGACCGCGACCCAGCTTGGCCTGAATGAGATCGGCCGGATCGGACTGCGGCTGACCCAGCCGATCTTCGCCGACACGTACGCCAGAAACCGGATCACTGGCGGCATGATCCTCATCGATGAGTCGACCAGCGCGACCGTAGGCGCTGCCATGATCACCGATCTGAGCTAACTCGTAGCGGGCGATTCGCCCGACAGCCTTCCCGGCCCGGCTGGTCGGCGCACCAGCGCCGCTAGCCGGGTCGTTTGACTTGCGGTCATCCGCCCCCATGCCTGACGTATCGTAACTACATGTCGCGCTGGCCTAACTTTGCCTTAGCTTCCCCAAGTAAGCCCGTGACCAGCCACAATGGTAATCTTCCTGACAACTTATTCCGCTTCGACGCAGGGCTGGTGTCATGACTTCTGGTGATATCAGAGTCATCTACCTGGCCGGACTCGGTCGGAGTGGCAGCACGTTGGCCGAGCGGCTGCTCGGCGAACTCCCCGGTGTCTGTGTGGCTGGTGAGCTCGTGCACCTGTGGCAGCGCGGCCTGGTGGAAAACGAGCGCTGCGGCTGCGGCACTCCGTTCGCCGACTGTCCCTTCTGGTCGCAGGTGGGCGGTGCGGCCTTCGGCGACTGGTCGCGAGTGGACGTGGGGCGAATCGCTGAGCTGCGCGCCCAAGTCGATCGCACCCGGTTTATCCCCAGGCTCGCGCGCAAGTCGCTGCCGCCAGTCACGCGCCGGGAACTGACCGAGTACACCAGCTACTACCAGCGCCTTTATCAGGGCATCGCGACTGCCAGCGGTCGCAGCACGGTGGTCGACTCAAGCAAGCACGCCTCCCTGGCGTTTTGCCTTGGCCGAACCAACCTCGACCTGCGGGTGATCCACGTGGTACGGGACAGCCGGGCGGTCGCTTTCTCATGGACCACCACAGTCGAGCGGCCGGAGGCGGCGGCGCCGAGTTTCATGACCAGGTACTCGCCGATCCGGGCCGCTCGTGAGTGGAATCTCCAAAATGGGGCGCTCCAATTGCTCGCCAGGAGCCAGACGCCGGTGTTGCGGGTGCGCTATGAGGACCTGGCTACCGAGGTCGAGTCAACCCTGCGGCGGATAGCTGAGTTCGCCGGCCTGCCGACCGACGAATCAGGCTTCAAGTTCATCACTGACAACGAAGGGTCGCGGTCAGCCGAATTGACCCCGGCCCACACAGCCTCAGGGAATCCGATGCGGTTCAGCACCGGGAAGATCGCTATCCAGCCTGATGACCGGTGGCACACGGCGATGCCAGCGGGTCAGCGTCGCACGGTCACCGCGCTTACCCTGCCGTTGCTACGCCACTACGGCTACGTCAAAGGCGCGGCATGACCAACTGGCCATCGGTTGGCGTGGTCGTGCCGACGCATGACCGGCCGCAAGCGCTGCGAACCGCGCTGACCGCCATCGCGGCTCAGGACTATCCGGGCGAGCTCAGCGTGGTTGTCGTGTTCGACCGGTCAGAGCCAGATGCCAGCCTGGCCGACGGCGACCGGGTCAAAGTGCTGGCCAATGAGCGGACCCCCGGCCTGGCCGGTGCGCGCAACCACGGGATTCTGGCGCTCGCCACTGACCTGGTAGCTTTTTGCGACGACGACGACGAGTGGCTGCCAGGCAAGCTCACCAGTCAAGTGCGCGCACTGCTGGCTGACCCGGAGGCCGAGTTCGCTAGCTGCGGGATCGCTGTCAGCTCGGGCGGCCGGGTGACCGAGCGAGCGGCCGGCCAGACCCGGGTGAGTTACTCAGAACTGTTGCTTTCAAGAATGGTCATGATTCATTCCTCGACCTACTTGATCAGGCGACCAGCGTTGCTCGACGGCATCGGCCTAGTCGATGAAACCATCCCAGGCAGCCAAAACGAGGACTGGGACCTAGCGCTGCGGGCCGCCCGCCGACATCCCATCGCCAACGTAGATCAGCCGCTCGTGCTGGTGCACTGGGGTGCCGGGTCGTACTACGCGCAGCAGTGGCAGACCAAGGTGGCCGGCCTGAACTGGATGCTCGCGCACCATCCAGATCTCGCCGCGAGCAGGCCAGGAGCCGCTCGGGTTTACGCCCAGATCGCCTTCGGCTACGCCTGCCTTGGCCAGCGCCGGGAGTCGGTCAGGTGGGCTGGGCGGGCACTGCGCAGCAACTGGCGCGAACGCCGGCTGCCGGTCGTCCTGGCGGTCGCGGCCGGTGCGGTATCGGGTGAACGGGTGCTCAGGGCGCTCGCCGCGCGCGGACACGGGATATGACGGCGATCAGTACCGGCGGGCCGGTTGGCGCGCCTGGGCGGGTGCGGCTAGCCGGCGCCGAGTTTGACGCGGTCACCCAGCAGGAGCTGATCGAGCGGGTAGAACTGGCCGCGACAGCTGGCACTGGCGGCACCATCGTGACCCCGAACATCGACGTCTGCTATCGAATCAGCAAAGATCCGGCCTGCCGGACCTTGGTCGCCGCCGCCACGCTGGTCGTGGCGGACGGGATGCCGCTGCTCTGGGCGGCGAGAATCGCCGGCCGCCCGCTGCCGGAGCGGATCACTGGTGCCGACCTGATCTACGCACTGTCGGCAACCGCTGCCGGGCACAGTTGGCCGGTCTACCTGCTTGGCGGGCTGCCCGGCGCCGCGGGGCGGCCATCGGTCGCGCGACTTGCCGCCGACCGGCTCGCGGCACGCTACCCTGGCTTGGTAATCGCGGGCGCCTACGCACCGCCGGTCAAGTTCGACGCCGAGCACGGCGACATCGAGTCGGTGCGAGCCGAGTTGCTGGCCACCCGGCCGAAGATTGTCTTCGTCGGGCTTGGCTTCCCTAAGCAAGAGCGCCTCATCGCCCGACTGACGGCCGATTTGCCTGAGGCCTGGTTCGTTGGCTGCGGAGCGGCGATCCCGTTTGCCGCCGGCGAGCTTTCTCGGGCACCAGGCTGGTTGCAGGCAGTCGGGCTTGAGTGGCTGTTTCGGCTGGTGAGCGAGCCGCGGCGGCTGGCGAGCCGGTACCTGGGCCGAGATCTGCCGTTCGCGCTCAGGCTGCTGGCGGCCAGCTGGTGGGGCCGACTGCGGTCCGGTCAGCCGCCGAGCTAGCGCCGCCAGCTCGGCGGCTGCGCCAGCCAGCTCTCGAGCTGCTCGTCGTAGGGCGCGAAATGGCTGTCCAGACGCGCCTGCAGTGCGGACCCGATCGGGCTGCGTGGCCTCGCGTTGTGCTGCTCGAATGGCGGGTAATCAGACTTCGGCAAGCCGAGGAAGTCCAGCACCTGGTCGTAGACCGGGGCCGGCGTGCTGAAGAAGTCGCCGCTATCAACGACCTTGATGCGGTCGCGGCCAAAGAGCTGACTCAGCCGGTCGAGCTGCTCGACGTACTGGCCGCGCCCGACGTAAGCCTGGTGCTGGTGACTGTGGCTGAGGTAACCGGGCTGGGTGATGATCCGCTGGGCCTCGCCGTGCAGTCGCTCAGGCTCAAGCTCGATCGCGCGCTCGAACGACTCAGTCTCAAAGCCGCGCGCCCGCTCGTGGGTGTAGGCCGAGTAGGCGCGTTCCACCGGATCGCGCACCAGCACGAGCAGCTTGACCCCAGGCAAGTCGGCGGCGATTCGCTCTCCGGCCAGCGGATGAAATAGGTAGTAAGGGCTCGACTCGAAGGTCAGGCAGTCGCCGTGCCCGGCCCGCAGCGGAAAATGCGCGCGGTACCAGGCCAGGCTGTGGTCGTAGTTCATGTCGAAGTAGTGCACGCCTTTATGCAGGACAGCCTTGCGCACGTCGGGATGGGCGCTCAGCGCCCGGTACATCGACGTGGTGCCGCAACGCTGGGCGCCGACGATCAGGAAGCCTGGCAGCATCCTGGCCGGTGCCGTGATCCGGCCGACGGTCACTGAGACCGCGTGTGCCAGCCGTTTGGCCGGCGGTGAGACTGACTTCGCCACAGTTCTTGCCTTCAGCTCAGCTGCTGCTCGATGGCTGGCAGCAGCCAGCGGCCCGGTGCGCCTAGCCGCGCCCCGGCCGCCGCCTGCTGGTCAACGAGGTAGCGTACCGACAACTCGGCCAGATAGCCGAGCGCCGTCAGCCTGGCCGCTGCTGGCCGCACCGGGAATTGCGCCAGCAGCGTCGGCGCCAAGTCGACGCACTCGATCGCCACTCGCACCGGATCGGTGCGCGGGTCGCTGACCTGCCCTTGGACCCAGTAATGCAAAGCGTCGTAGCCGATCGGCACGTCGTCGGAGAATCGCTCCCAGTCCCAGACCAGCAGGCCATCATCGGTGCTGGCGAGGTTCCATGGGGTGAGGTCGCCGTGCCAGCAGCCGAAGGTGATGGGCTCGGCGGCACCGAGCCCGGCCAGCCGGTCGAGTAGCGCGATCAGCGCGGCCTGGTCCTTGCTGGGCTCGGCTTGCGCAAGCCGAGCCGCCAACTGCTGGCAGTAGCTGCTGCCAGCCAGCGGCGCGACCGTGCTGCCGGTCGCCGCCGCCAACTCGGCGAGTGCGGTGCCGAGCTGACCCGGCGACAGTGGCCGGCGCTTGTGCCACACCGGCAGTGGCCGCTGGACGAGCACTTGGAGCCCGTTCCACTGGCCGCTAGCCAGTACGGCCGGGATTCGCAGGCTGGGCAGGTCGAGCTGGGCGAGCCGGTCGAGCGCGGCCCGTTCCGCGCTGACCAACTCGGCGGTGAGCGGATTGACGCCGAGTTTGGCGAAGCCGACCGTGTGCCCAGCTGACGTGAGGAGTTGGAGCACCGGCTTGCGATTGGCTCGCGGTGCGCCCAGATGCAAGCTGAGCTGGACCGGCTCGCCAAGCAGTCCGCTCAGGTATGACTCGATGGTCGGCGCCTCGTCGGGCAACTCGACGACTAGCCGGTCGCCGAGTACCGGGCCAAGACCGCCGGCCAGCAGCAACGCGAGCGCCCTGGTCGCCAGTCTGGTCCTGGCTGAGCCTGGTTCGCCGTACCGGCGGATGGCGGCAGCGCTCGCCCTGCGGCCGGTTGGTAGCAACAGCCTCGGCTGGTTCGCACCTGGCAGCACGATGAGCTGGCGGCTCGCCCGGCCGTCGGCGGTGCGGTCGCTGGCGGTCAGATTGACCGGACGACTGGTCAGCCTGGTGCTCGCGGGTGCTGGCCAGAGCAACTGGCTGACCTGCGCCAGATAGGCGGCGGCCGGACTGGTCACCGAGTCTGGCCGAGTCGGCGCGCTGGTGCCTGGCTCGGTGGGAGCGGCCATCACAGTTTCGGTGGTCCGGCCGGCTGGAAGTAGGGCGTAGCAACTAGCCGGCCGAAGGCGGCGAGCGCCCGCTTGTGTGTGCCTAGCCAGTAGCTGAAGGGCTTGCCGTTGCTGTCTGTGCCGTTCGCGTCAAAGTAAGCCATGGCCTTGATCTGCGGGTGGCGCAGCACGAACCGGCCGGCCGCGGTCAGCCAGGAGGCCCAGGACGAGGCTGGCCCGTTGTCGGCGAATTCGCCGATGATCACCGGCTTGCCGGTGTGCGCGGCCCAGCGCAGGAACGGCGCGGCCGCCTGCTGCAGCGACTGGTGCGGTTGCACTGTGTAGACGTCGGCACAGACCCAGTCGACCTCGTTGCTACCCGGATAGAAGGCCTGCGCCCGGCCCACCTGGAAGCCGTAGCCGGTCGGACACCAGACCCAGCTCACGTTGGTAGCGCCAGCTTGGGTAAACAGCGCCCTGATGTGGTCCCAAGCCTTGATGTAGTCCGCTGGCCCGTGGACGGCCCACTGCAAATTCGGACGGTCCATCTCGTGTCGGAATTCCATCAGGATCGGCCGGTGCAGTTGCTTGATGGCCCTGGCCCTGGCCAGGATCAGCTGATCGTAGGCACCAGCGATGATCTTCTCGGTATCGGGCGTGCCGCCCCAGGTCAGCAGCAGCACCTTGCCATTGTGCACGAAGGTCCGATCGGCCGGGCTAGGGAAGTCCTGATCCCACGGATGGTAGACGTGGACCAGATTGATCTTGCCGCCAATCGCGCGCTGGAACGACCGGACCGCGGCCACCTGAGCGCTTGCGGTGTAGTTGGCGGGTGCCACGTAGGCACCGAGGTAGGCGCCAGTGGCCGGGACGAGCGGGCCGTCGAAGTCGGCGGTCGGCTGTACTCGCTTAGCTGGCTGCTCGTGGGCCGACCGGCCGGGTCCGCCGGCCAAGGCGAGCCCGACCGGCACCCCGACGGCCGTGACCGCGACGCAGGCCAGTACCAAGGCGCCCAGGCGCCAGCGGGACGTCCCTCTGGTCGCCATCAACGTGATGGTCCGGTGGCCAGCGGCTCCTGCGCTCCGGTCGCCGCTCCAGCCGGTGCCTTGGGCAGGGGCGAGCGCCCGGCCACCAGCCGGACGGCCGTGATAAAGACAGCGAGCAACAGGCAGCCGTAGAGCAGGCCGCTGAGCGCGTCGGTGGTCCAGTGCAGCGACAGGTAGACCCGGCTAAAGGCCTCATTGAAGCCGAGTGCCGCCACCACGGTGCCGAAGGCGATGGCGGTACGGCGCTGTCCGCTGAACTCGCGCCACAGCAGGTAGGCGATCAGGCCGTAAAACAAGATCACCCGGTCGCAGCCGCCGGACGGATAAGTGCCGAGCGGGCTGGTGGGCGGGCCGAGCCGGTGGAAGGTGTGCCGCAGGGCGAGCGTGGTGAAATGGTCGATGACGATGGCCGCGGCGAAGGTGACCGGCGGCAGCCAGCGCTTCGACCGCCAGGTCACCGCTAGGCAGGCGGCGGCCGCGGCGGCCGCGCCCCAGGTGGTCCAGGTGTCGCCGATCTTGGTGAGCCGCTTCATGACCGCAGCGAGCGCATGCACCGAGTGCCCAGGCTTCTGCATCCAGTTGAAGATCGGCCGGTCAATAGTGAGGCCGTGATGCACCACAATGAGTCCGAGTGCGCACATCAGCCCGTAGACGACAATGGCACCGACCACCGTGATCGCGCCGAGCCGTACCGATTCCCAGCCGAGATCCAACAGACCCTGATTATTGTCGTGCGCTTTGTGGCGGTGCCCAGGGGCTGGCGCGACCAGCGCAGGCCCGTCATTGGCCGGTGCCCGCCTAATCAAAATGAATCCGACGGCGGCGATTATCACGATGCCGACCGGCCAGATCAGCGCCGCCAGGTACTTGTCCACCGTAATGCGCACCCCCTTCGTGATTGCAGGACTATATCCCGCCGATCGCCATCGATTCCGATCAAAGTGTGCACCGGTCAGCTCACCGCCTGATTGGGGCGCCTGCGTAGCAACCAGGGCCATGGGATGACAGCGAGCTGCAACGGGCGATGCAGCCAGCACATCCCGGCCGCCATGACCGCGCATCCGGTCAGCACTGAGGCGAGGGAGACCAGCCCTGAGCTGCCGGCTGCCGCTCTGGCGGCCAGCGGGATCGCCGCGAAGCTGATCGTGCTGAGCAAACAGGCGGCGGCAGTGCCGGCACCGAAAGGATGGACCCGGGCGGACACCGCGACCTGGACCAGCGGCACCAGGTTGCTGACCCCGATCGCTGCCGCCCAGCCGATCGCCGCGCCGGTGATTCCCATCCTGGGAATGAGTGCCAGGTCAACCCCGACGTTGACCACCATGGCGAGCAGCCCGTTGATCAGGCTCCAACTGCTCCGGCCGGTGGTGATCAGCACCATGTCCACCTGGCCACAGGCGGTGGCGACGAGCATGGCCAGTCCGAGTATCAGCATGACGTCGTTGCCGGCGTGGTAGGTATGCCCGAAGACGGCGAGCACGGTGGGGCCGAAAATCACCGCGAGCAAGTAGAGCGGCCAGGTCAGCAGGATCAGCCAGCAGGTGGTTGCCTGGTAGACGGCGTTCGCCCCGGTCCGGTCGCCGACCGCGAAGAGCCGGGTGAACTGCGGCTGGGCCGCCATGCTGATGGCGGCATTGCCAAGCTGACCGGCCACAAGGAATCTGGTGGCAGCGGTGTAGATGGCGGCGTCGACCGGCCCTTTGATGATGCCCACCAGCACGATGTCGAGCCGCTGGATGATGATCTGGGCAATGCTGGCGATCGACCTGGGCCCGGTAAACCGCCAGAAGCCGTTAGCGTTCGGCTTGCCGTGCCGGTTATCGCCGGCTGCCGGATCGGCCCGGCGGCCGGCCGTGGGCTGGTCGTGAGCCGTCGCGAGGTCGCGTCGGTGCGCCCGCATGATCCGGCGCAGCCAGATCAGCGACACCACGCTCGCCCCCAGGTAGGGCACCGCCCAGGCCGGTGCCAGCAACGCTGAGCTGCCAGCCAACGCGGCCGCGATGACGCCGAGCGCTTGCAGACCCGAGCGGCCGATTCGGTCGATGAAGACGGTCGGCCGCATCGCCTGGTAACCACGGGCCGCGCCGAGCAGGGTGTCGGTCAACGCGGCGAAGGGCAGCGCCACCGCCAGCAGCCGCAGTGAGGCAGCTACCGCAGCCGGGCTGACGCCATCCGCTGACCGGCCGTCGATCAGCAGCCGGGCCAGCGGCTCGGCGAAGACGATGACCACGGTCGCTCCGACTAGCGACGAGATCACCACCGGCACGACCGTCGCCCGCATGATGGCCGGGATCCGGCGCTCAGCGTGCAGCGCCCTGAGTCTCGCGATGAAGTAAATGGCGCCGTTGTAGGCACCCAGGTTGGCGATCGCTTCGACGATGAGGAAGAGCGACATGGCGACGAAGAACGCGCCTGCGACTGGCTGGGAGAAGTTGTGCGTCACGATGACGGTGAGGCCAAGGCTGGCGACCGCGGAGACGAATGCACCCGCCAGATTCAGCGCGCCGCCGCGGGCGATCCTCGCGAGCCCGGACCCGGCCGGTGGCGGCCGCTTGGCTGACGGCGGCGGGTCATCGAGATTGATGGCCGGCATTGGCAAGGTCTCGGCCAAGTACACCAAGGACTCGCTCTGGCGTGGGCCAAGGTCTGCGTCGGGGTCCCGATCAGCTCGGTTCATGATCGGGCTAGCTCACTGGGCGACGGCACGAGCCTGCTGCCGCCGCAAGATGTCGTTCTTCCACATCAGCGCATACGCCAGCATGGTGAAGCCCAACGGAGCGCCGGTGGCGTCGTAGGTGAGCATGTAGATAAAGGACAGCCCGATCACTAGCACGCCGATGAGGGCCTCAGGGCTTGGATCGCGCCGGTAGTACCACATGGCGTAGCCAAAAAAACCCAGGTAAAGGACGGTCCCGAGGAGTCCGTTGCAGATCAGCAGCAGCCAGAGCTGACCAGTGCTACCGACCTCAAGCTGCCCGCAGCTCGGGCAGTTTGGCGACGGTCCGATGGCGATCGAGGTAGCGCTGCCCTGCTGTTGCCTGGTATCGCCGTAACCGACGATCGGCGAGGCCAAGCCGTCGGTAATGGCCAGCGATGACAAGTTCGCCCGCAGGTTATTGCTCTTTCCGTTGTGCAGCCGACCGATGATGACGCCTTTAAGCGGGGTCGCGACGACTAGCAACGCCGAGATCGCGATGACCGCCGCCAGCCCGGCCAGCAGCGCCGTCCGGCCGCGCAAGGCGAACCGCACCGCGAGGTATCCGATGGAGAGGCCAACGCCAATCCAGGCACCTCGGTTAAGTGAGTACAGCAGCGGCACGATCGCCAGCACCACGATCGAGATGACAATGATCCGTTGCCGCTTACTGTCGCGGCGCCACCAGCCAATGAATAGGAACGGCAGCAAGATGGTGAGACAGTCACCCCAGGTGTTGGTGTAGTCGAAGGGCGCTTTAGGCCGCCCGGCGGCACTGCCGAGCACGTTCTGCACTTGCGACAGGCCTGGCTCCATTGACGCCTGGATAAAGGGGTTGGCCCGGGCGCTAGCTGGCAGCAGATGCAGCAGCGGTGAGTCGAACTGCAGGTGCGGCATGGCGATGCCGGCGAGGCCGCCAACAACCGTGACCACGCCGACCAGCCCGAGCATCCAGGCGAGCCGGCGTCGGCTCAGCTCTTGCTCGGTGAGGTTGCCCGCGTAGAGCAGCAGCACGGTTACGCCGCCATAGTCGGCCATCCGGTTGAGGAACGACAGCACTCGGTGCGAGACCGGGCTGACGACGGTTCCTGGTGCGGTCAGGCTGATGGCACCGATCCCAATCACCGCGACCAGGAGGAAGAGCAGCCAGATCCCGAAGCCCGGCGGGGTCTTGATCCGGCGGCCCGCTCGCACCTGCCAGGCCACCAGTTGGCTGATCATCGGCACCGCCAAGATGACCCACATGAAGTCAGCCAGGCCGAGCACCCACCAGATTGGGTAGCCGATCAGCAGGGCCGTCAGCGGCCACGCCGGATGGCGGGCGGAGAAGCCGCCGGCTGCCCGGCTCGTGAGCGTACCGCGAAGCCGCCGTCGGAACTGCTGACCAGACGGTGTGCCGACTGGCGCGGCAGCCGCCGGCTGGCGGTCAGGCACCGCCTGCGCAGTGTCGGCACCGGGCGCCGGGCTCGATTCAGGTCGCCGGTCGCGGTAGGTTACCGTGCCAGCCATGATCAGTCGCCGAGCAGCGGATCAGCGTTGTCCGGCGCTTCGCCTTCCTCCGTGACCGCGGTCCTTGGCAGTGGCCAGGTCTCGCTCACGCTTCTGGGCTTCCAGGCGCTACTCAAGCTGGCCGATTCTTTGGGCTCGCTCGCACTGCCAAGATCAGAGCTCGATGCGGCATGCCTGCTCACGGTCGGCAGGTCGGCGGATCCAGTCGGGCTGGCTGGCCGCCGAACCGGCACAGGTCGCAGCACCGGCTGGGATGCGTTGCTGCCCTCGTCTCCGCTCGGCCGTATCGGCGGATGCGGCACCGGCGGACTGCCTGGCCTGGTAGTTGGTGACTGAGCCTGGACCGATGGGGGTGGCACTGGCGCGGCCGGCTCGGCGAGCGGGACCGGTCGCGGTGCCTGATAGCGCGCTGGTGGCTCGTCGGCTGCATAGTCATCCCGTCTGCCCTGGCCGCGCCTTTCCTTAGCGTTCGCCGGTAGCAGGACTCCGGCGAGCAGCGAGGTGCGCATCCCATGCAGGCGCGCCACGCAGTCAGTCAAGTCGGCGGGGCGGTCGAGACCGGCGCGCACCACGATGATGGCGCCGTCGGAGAATTCGGCCAGGCTGAAGGTATCCGCATCCGAGCTGGCGGGCGGCAGGTCGATGACGACGTAGCGGACTTCCCTGCGCAGTTCGCGCATCAGCCGTTGCACCTTGTCGTGCTGCATGTCATAGACCGCGCCCGCAGCGTCAAGGCCGGGAGTGATGACCTGGAGCAGTGGCAGGTCGGCGGTTCGGCGGGTGACGTCCGCCAGGCTCGCGGTGCCTGCCAGCAACTCGGCGAAGCCACGTCCGTCATTGGTGCCAAGCAGCCGCGGCACGGCCGTCCCAGTGGGATCGGCGCAGATCAGTACCGTGTCGCCGCGTGATCTGGCCAGCGCGCCGGCCAGGTTGGCTGAGACCGGGCCGGCCGAGCCGGTGGAAGTGCCGGTGACGACCAGCACATGATGTCCGTCGCCGAGTTCGGTGCCGATGTGCTGAGCGAGTTCGGTGAAAGCCTGACCGGTGCGGGATCGCGGCGGTGCGAAGGAGGACTGGGCACCGGTCTTCATGTCCGCCGGGCTCACGATGATGGGCAGGTCCACCCGCCGCTGGATGTCGCGGACCTCGGTAATGCGAGGCCGCCGCCAGTCCCAGAAAAAGGCGAAGAGCAGGCCAAGGACGGCACCGCCGGCCAGGCCGCTCGGCAGCAACAGTTTCTTCTCCGGGCTGACCGGTTTACGTATCTTCGTGGCGGGGGTGACGACCTGGCCGACGTAGTCGTTCTTGGCGGTCAAGCTGGCCTCAAGCGGAGTGACGGCGCTGATCTTGGCCTGGATCGTGTCGAGCCGCGTCGTCCGCGCGGTGAGCTGGAGCTCGGCTATCCCGTGCTCCGTCGACCCGGCCGGGATCGTGTCCTTGAGCTTGACCTTGAGCGCCTCGATGCTGGTCTCCAGTGCGGTGGCCTGCACGTTGAGCTGGCTGATGCTTGAGGTGAGCAGCCCGAGTTCGCTCTGCCGTCGGTTATACAGGTAGGCCCGGCCAAAGGCGTTAGCGCAGCGCTGCGCCAACGCCGGGCTGGCAGCGTCGCAGCTGACCTGCAGGAAGGTGGTATTCGGCGGGACCGTGACCTTGATCTGATGCAGCAGCGCCACGACGGTCAATGCGCTACCGAGGTCATGCTTGGCAATCACCCCGACCGTGGCTGACTCGAGTATTTGCGCTTCGTTGTCCATATTGACCGGGCCACCGGTACGGCCGCCGACCGCGTTGGCGTTGGTTGGCAGTGCGTTGACCTGAATGAGGACGGTGGAGCCGTAGACCCTGGGGGCGACGACGTAGTAAGCGGCTGCTAGCCCGATACCGACGACGATGAATACCACGATCATCAGCCAGCGGCGCCGGAGCACGCCAAGGTAGTCAGCCAGATCGAAGTAATCCGACCCTGACGGCACGGTCATCCGCGGCACTCCTCACTCAGGCAAGCGGCCAGGCCGGTCGCGCTGCCCGATGCAGCTCAGTTGATTGAGAGACGCCCCAACCATGAGCATAGGTGTTGAACGATGGTAGCTAAGCTGATCAGTCGGTTTCGTTACACATCGTAACTGATCAACCACATTTCGGTGGCTGGCACTGCGCAACGGTCCCGCGCCGGACGCTGAACGAGCGCCGACGCGGGACCAGATACCGCGAATAACTGCTGCCATCTTGTGCGTTACCAGCCTGGCAGCCGCCAGGCCTGATTGTTGCCGCCGTTGCAGCTGTAGATCTGCAACGCAGTGCCGTTGCCAGTGGCGAAGCCCGGGTCATCCAGGCATAGGCCTGAGGACTGCTGCACCAAAGAGTCGCTCGAACCTGGCGTCCAGATCTGGCTGGGGTTGCCGTTGCACGGGTCAAGCACGACCGAAGTGCCCTGACTGGTGCCGCCGCCGTTGGTGTCGAGGCAGAAGGAAGCGCCGATCTGGATCGTGCCGCCTGGCTCGACCGTCCAGGTCTGCGCGGCGTCGCCACGACAGGTCCAGATCTGGACCTTGTTGCCGGTCGCGGTGGAGTCGTTGTTGTCGTCCATGCAGGCCTGCTGGGTGTCGGACTGGGTTTCCTGCGGGTAGATCGGGCCGCTCGGCGCGCCAGCCGCCGGGCCTGGCGCGGTCGGCAGCGGCCAGACCTGGTTGGTGCCGCCCGCGCAAGCAGCGATGTCAAGCGCGGTGCCGCTGGTGGTGTTGCTCGCCGGGTCATCCAGGCACATCGGGCTGCCCGCAGCGGCGGTGGCACCCTGGTTGATCACCGTGTTGCCCGCACCCTGGCTCCACTGCTGGGTGGTGGCAGTCGAGCAGGTGTTGAGCACTACGCCAGTGCCGTCAGTGGTGTCGCCGCCCACGGTGTCCAGGCATAGGCCGTTGATCTGGATCTGGCCGGTCTTGCCGGTAGCCGGCACGGTCCAGTTCTGCTCGGCCAAGTTGCGGCAGTTGGCGATGGCCACGCTGGTGCCGACGGTCGAGCTGTTGGTCGGGTCGTCCAGACACATCGGCACGCTGGTGTTGGCACCGCCTTCCTCATTGAACATGCCGGAAGGGATCGTGCCGAATGGCGTCTTGGTGGTTGCCGAGGCGATCGGGAGCAGTGCGTTCTCAGCGTGGTAGCTACCAGCCACGACGTCGTCATCCATGCCCATCGCGAGGCCCTGGTGGGTGCCGTCGTAGGTACCGGTGCCAAACGTGTTCAGGTACATGGTGCCGGCCCCGCGCAGCGTGACCGGGTGCCACCAGGCCAGGCCGATGCCGGTATTGGCGTCGAAGGCGGACAGGCCGCCCTGGAAGAGCGCGTTCTGCTCGCACAGGTAGTCGGCGCCGCAGTAGTTGTTGATCCAGCGGTTGTGGCCGCCAGCGTAGACCACGCCGCCGGCGATGGTCACCGAGTAGAACGAGTCACCGCCCGCGTAGTTGATCCAACTGGGCGCGACATCGACCGGAGTGCCCGTGGTGGTGGAACCGGCCGCGCCGACATTAAACCTGGCAGCCGCGTCGCAGACGCTGTACGGCATCGAGCCGTCATTCAGGTAGCCGGTGTCGGCTATGACTAGGAACGAGCCGTCAGGAGCGAAGCTCAGCGCGCGAACGTAGTCGTGCTCAGCCGAGCAGTTGTTGGCCAGGATCGGCGCGGTGAAGTCGGTCAGCGCCGCGGTCGCGCCAAGCGTGCCGCCAGTGGCGATCACCGCGAGCCGGGGCCGTGACTGGCCATTGACCTGGAGCGCGGTGCCAGAGATAGCGAGCAGGCTGCCATCAGCGGCCAGGTCCATCGCCTCGACCTTGAGCGGCAGGCCACTGATCGGGTCGCTCAGGGTGAAGTTGAAGGACGAGTCGACCGCGCCGGTCGTCGCGTTCACCCTGGCAAGGCCAGTGGAGGCGACCCCGTTGATCGACGCGAACTGGCCGCCGACGTACAGCGCCTTGCCGTCCGGGCTGAGCGCGAGGTCGCGCACCATGTTGCTGACGTTGGCCTTGAAGCCGGTGACGATCGCGCCGTCAGCGCTGGCGCCGGTCGTGACGCCTGGATTCACATGCAACTGCACGATGCCCTTGTGGGAGGTGCCGTTGACCGTGGTGAAGGTACCGCCGACATAGACAGTGTTGGTGCCCGCAGGCCCGGGGGTGACTGCCCACGCTGGCCCCTGATTGAGCTGCGGGGTGAAGTTCGGGTCGATCAGGCCAGTGCTCGCCGAGTAGGCGAAGATGTCGTTTCTCGTCACCTGGGTGCCAGGCTTGCAGAGCCCCTGCGCGAGCGTGCCGGGCTGGCAGGCCTGGGTAAAGGCCCCGGCTACGATCACGTCGCCATTAACGTACGCGGTGTCGTAGACCTCGGACTGGCAGGAGAAGCCGCCGCTGCCGAAATAGGTGGTGTTGCAGGTGGACTGACCGATCGTCGTCCCGGCCGACACGTTGGGTGTCCAGGTCACTGGACTTTGTCCGACCAGATTTGTGAGCGCTGGTGACGAGGCGTCGGCTTGCGCCACGCCGATCGTCGTCAGGCTCACTGCGAGCAAGGCAATTGCTACGCGGCTCAAGCGCATGGATCGTTCCCTCCCCGGGTGATTGCTGGCAGTCAGCTCACGCAGAGCCGGCCGCGTCACCCTGCCCCTGCAGGTAGCTTTTGCGGCGAGCAGGCCCGCCGATGAGTAATGGCGAGCGATTCTGACATGATGACTTGACGTGCAGCTTGCCACATCGGGTCACAGATTGGGACGCATCGTGATCGATGTGTAATCAGGCATTAGTCCGGCGTGCGAGCGACGGGAGTGGCCGTGTCTTACTTCAGTGAGCTTGATGAGTTCAACGCGATCCCCCGCCTGTCGGGACTTGCCTTGTCGCCTGACGGGCGCTGGCTGGCGACCGTAGTAGCGACGCTGTCACCTGATAACAAGAAGTACGTCTCCAGCATCTGGCGTATTGATACCGGCGGAGCGGCACCCGTACGGCTCACCAGGTCGGTTGAGGGCGAGAGCAATCCGGCCTTCCTGCCGGACGGCTCGCTGCTATTCGCATCGTCCCGGCCAGATTCCTCGATCGCGCCTGCGGCCGCTCACGGGCCGGCGAAGCCGGCCCTGTGGCTGCTACCGCCGGGCGGTGGCGAGGCGCATCGGGTGGCCGCGCCAGGCGGAGGCGTCGCCAGCGTGGTCACCGCTGCGCACGCCGACATCTTCCTGCTGACCGCGCCGACCTTCGCTGGTTCGACCGATCAGGAGGCCGATGCCGCCAAACGGAAGGCGCGGACGGACGCCGGCGTCGCCGCGATCTTGCACGTGGGCAATGTCGTCAGATACTGGGACCATGATCTAGGGCCCGAGCAGCTGCGGTTGTTGGCTGGCACCGGTTCGCCGGCCAGCGAGGACGACCTCAGCGATCTGACTGGAGATTGCGGTCGGGCGCTCGACGAGCAGGCGTTCTGCCTCTCGGCTGACGGCTTGCTCGCCGCTACTGGCTGGGCCGTCCCTGACGGGCTCGGCTCGCAGCGCACCGAGGTCGTGGTGATCGAAGTCCACTCAGGCACGCGCCGTACGTTGCTGTCGTCGCCCGAGCATGACTACGAAGGACCGGTCATCGCGCCTGATGGCAGCCAGGTCGTGGCCATCAGGGCCGAGCATGACAACTATCAGCGGCCCGGCGACATCACGCTGGTTGTGGTACCGCTTGGCGGCGGCGAACCGCGCGATCTGCTGACCGGATTCGACCGCCGTCCTAAGGGCGCGGTCTGGAGTCCAGACTCGACCACGGTGTACTTCACCGCCGACGACAACGGCCGGTGCCCGATCTTCGCCGTTGACGTCGCCACCGCCACAGTGCGGCAGTTGAGCACCGATGACGCCGCTTACACCGACCTGTGCCCGGCGGCGGACGGCTCGGCCATCTACGCCCTGCGGTCGTCGATGTCCGAACCGCCGGCGCCGGTGCGGATCTCGCGCACTGGCGCAGCCCTGCCGGTCAAGCTCGCCAGCCCGGTGCCTGAGCTGCCAGTCCCCGGTCAGATCAAGGAAATGTCCACGACAGTGGCGGACGGCAGCACAGTTCGCGGTTGGCTGGTGCTCCCCGACGGCGCCAGCGCCCAGACCCCAGCACCGTTGCTGCTGTGGGTGCACGGCGGCCCAGTGGCGAGTTGGAATGCCTGGGCCTGGCGCTGGAATGCCTGGCTCGCGGCGGCCCGCGGGTACGCGGTCCTGCTGCCAGACCCAGCGCTGTCCACCGGCTACGGCCAGGACTTTATCGCGCGCGGTTACGGTGCCTGGGGCCAGCAGCCGTTCACCGACATCATGATGATCACCGATGTGGTCACCGCGCTGCCTGAGATCGACTCGAACAGGACCGCGATGATGGGCGGTTCCTTTGGCGGCTATATGGCGAACTGGATCGCCAGCCACACCGACCGGTTCGCCGGCATTGTCAGCCACGCCGGCATCTGGGCGCTTGACCAAGTGTTCGGCACGACCGACGGGCCTTTCTACTGGCGGCGGGAGTTTGGGCACCCTGGCGCCCAGCCGGATCGCTATGTGGACAACTCACCGCATCTGCACGCGGCCGCGATCAGCACGCCGATCCTGATCATCCACGGTGACAAGGACTACCGGGTGCCGGTCGGCGAAGCCTTGCGGATGTACGCCGAATTGGTCGGCCTGGGTAAGTCAGCGAAGTTCCTCTACTTCCCTGATGAGAACCACTGGATACTCAAGCCCGGCGACATCGTGGTCTGGTACGAGACCGTCTTCGCCTTCCTTGCCGAGCACGTTCTTGGTGACAAGTGGCAGCAGCCTGACCTGCTCTGATCACTGCGTCCTGCTGGCAGCGTGCGCGGCGTCGTAGTCGGCCGCTAGTGCGCCAGCGTTTTGCTGCCAGTCGAAGCGCTTGACGGCGAGTTGCCTGGAGTAGGAGCGCATCTGATCGCGCCGAGTCTGGTTGCTGAGAATGTCAAGGAAGGTCAACCGGAGCGTGTGCGAATCGGCCGGCACCAGTGCGACGCCCGCAGGATCAAGCTCATACCTGGCGTAGGCCTCGTGGGCCGTGGTGACAACGGGCAGGCCGCAAGCCATGGCTTCCTGCATGGCAAGCGTGAGCATCTCCCCGGCAGCGGGCAGCGCGAAGATGTCGCTGGCCTGGTACAGACTGAGCAACTCGTCCCGGCTAACCGGGCCGACGAACAGCACTCCTGGCGGCACAGCGTCAGGGATCTTGCCTGGTCCGGCCAGGACTATCTGATACTCCGAGCTCGCCGCAGCGATGAGCTTGTCGGCACCTTTCTTCGGCACCAGGCGGCCGGCGAACAGCACGACCGGCCGATCTGGCGCTAGCCCGTACTTCACCCGAGTGGCTAGGGCCTTGGCCGGATCGCCCGGTCGAAATAGCGAGGTGTCGACGCCGTTATAGGTCAGCCGCACTTTGCTCGCCGCAACGCCATGTCCAGTGATGAACGCTGCCACGATCGGGTTGTAGGCCGTGATTGTCGTCGCCCACCGCCACAGCAGGCGTCCGACCACTGCGTAGCTGAACCGCTGAGCCAACTCGACCAGGCGGTGGTCATGGTCCACGATGGCGACATGCTGGGTGATGAAGAGCGGCCGCCGATGCCATCGGGCCACGATGGCGGCTGCGATCGACGATGGATGGTACACGTCATGAACGTGCACCACATCCGAGCGCCGCACTAGCTTGGCTAGCTCCCACACGATGGCCGGACTCCACAGCGGAAGCGGGATCCCTTTGCGCTCCTCAAGCACGTTCCACGCCGCTATCCGGGTGATCCGGTAGCGAGCTGCGGGCTGGTCAGGCGGGCTAGCTGCCTTACCGCAGTTGCTCGTCAGCACCGTGACCTCGGCACCGAGCGCTGTCAGGGTTTGCGCTTGCTGAGCCACTACCACCTCGACTCCGCCGAGATGCGGCAACGCATAGGCGCAGACGATCAGCACTCGCAGGCCATCGTCAGAAAGGTCAGGCTTTGCCACGTGTCCTGCCATCGATAGATCCGGTGGCCCACCGTTTGCCCGTGCTTCGGCTATGGCGGGCCGGTACAAGCCGTAGTACGGCTGCCGAAGTGGTCGCGATCGCCGCGGCTAGCAACGCGCCAATCGGCCAGGCGGCAGCAAGCTCAGTGAGTCCGCGTGGCGCGAGCACCCACGCCAGACCGCAGATCCCCACGGTGTAGACGAGACTGCTGAGCACTATGGCCGTCAGGTGGCCAGCCAGTCGCAGCACAGTCCATGACCAGTTGCAAGCGGCGATCGGTATCGCCGCGATGGCCAGCATGATCAGGCTCGCCGCTCCGAACTGGCTATATCGAGCGCCGAATACGAGCAGCACCCAGTGCGCGGCCAGGATGACCACGAGCACGCCAGGCAGGTAGAGCGCGATCAAAGTCCGCCTGCTACGGCGCCGCAGTGCGCGCCGGTCCACGCCGGCATGTGATCCTTCGGCGAGGAAGGATTGTCCGACCGAGTAGGCAGCCGAATACAGCAGGGTCGCTATCTGGAAGGCCACAAAGTAGTAGGCGGCGGGCCTGGCACCCAGGCGGTCCAAGACGATCAGCGGGACGATCAGGACCGGCAGCAGATTCAAGATGTTGGCGACGTAGTTGGCCCCAGAGAACCTGAGCACCGGTCGGAGCGTCCGCAGCGGGTTGACCGGTACCGGCCGCCAGCGCAGCAGCGTCAGGATCAGGATGACACTCACGAGGGCGGACATCGCGTAACCGCCCGCAGATGCGGAAAACACCCCGTATGCGCCCGTTCCGGCCAGACCGAAGGCCACCAGCACTTTGGTCGAGCCGCCTACCGCTCCGTCCGTCAGTGCGCAATAGCCTGCCTGTCGGGAACCGATGAAGACAGAATCGGTCAGCAAGTTGACGCTGGCGCAGGCCGTGAGCAAGACGAAGCCGAGACCCAAGACGCCATGGTGGGCGATAAAGGCCAATCTAGGGGCGATAAGCGGCGTCGCCAGCACGTAGAGCGCGCCAAGTCCAGCACCGCCGCTTGCGACCACGACTAGTCCGGCGGTAATCAGTTCATCCCGGTTGGCGGCGGTCGGCAGGTAGCGAACGAGCGTGCTGTTAAGCCCGAGCAAGGCAAGGTAGCCGATCACCGTAGTTGCCGAGATCAGCGAACTGGCTTGACCGACGTCCTCGGCGCTGAACAACCGGGCCACCACGACCCAGAACACGAAGCCGAGCATGGCCTGCAACGCGGAGCTGAACATCAGGTAGAGCGAGTTTCGCACCATGTGATCGGACTTGAGGCGAGCAAGAAGCCTCGGTCGGGCGGCGTGCCCACCTCTTCGCCCGGAAAGGCTCATATCGGGTAAATCACTCATCCCGTCCAATAAGGTACAGATCATCTTACCCTGACCGGGACAGCGGCTGCCAAAAAACTCAGGTCCGAGGTGTCGTGACTAACTAGTCTTTTCACCCTCCTTGGCATTGTTCACCTGCTCTAAGATAGTTGGACCTGAACTAGATGGCTATGAGAGTATCCGCGCATGGCCAGCCGGGCTTCCCGACCGCTCGGCGCACTGCCTGGACCGGCTAAGGGGGGTTAGTGCCGTCCGAACTCGCCGCGTCCAACAAGGAGCTATCCGACCCGGTGCGCGACCTGCTGGATGATTTTGGCAAGCCTGATCCGCTGGGTATAAGCGTGGTCATGCCTTGCCTCAACGAAGAGCGCAGCGTCGGCATCTGCGTGCGCAAGGCGTGGGACGGAATCAGCTCCAGCGGCCTGAGCGGCGAAGTCATCGTCGTGGACAATGGATCGACTGACGGCTCAGTGGCCGCAGCTAAAGCAGCCGGAGCGCGCGTGCTACATCAGCCGCAGCGCGGCTACGGAAATGCTTATCTCACGGGATTTAGCGCCGCTCGAGGCCGGATCGTGGTCATGGGCGACTCCGATGACTCCTACGACTTCACCGTCATACCTGAGCTGATAAAGCCGATCGACGAGGGCTTCGACTACGTGCTGGGATCCCGGTTTGCTGGGCAGATCCGGCCTGAGGCGATGACGTGGAGCCACCGGCGCATCGGTAACCCGGTGCTGACAACGACATTGAACCTGCTTTTCGGTTTGCGGGTGAGCGATGCGCATAGTGGTTTTCGCGCGCTGACTAGAGTGGCGCTGGAAGGGCTGGAGCTGCAAAGCGAAGGCATGGAGCTGGCTTCAGAGATAGTGGTCAAGGCTGCTCGGGCTAATTTGCGGACTGCCGAAATCCCCATCATCTATCATCCGCGGATTGGTGTATCCAAGCTTAATTCGCTGAGCGACGGCTGGCGGCATCTGAGATTCTTGCTGATGTTTTCGCCTAATTTCCTCTTTATTGGTCCAGGCATCTCACTTGTGGCGCTGGGCTTTCTTGGCCAGCTCGCCTTGCTTGGCCTGGCTGGCAGTCGGTCTGTCCTGTTCGCGAAGGTGAGCCTGGCGCTTCTCGCGCTGGTCGGAACCCAGCTGCTAACCCTGGGCCTGGTGGCCGACACTGTGGCAGGCGAGCTGATCCACGGAAAACGGCGGCGTGCCTTCGAGCGGGTGCGGCAGACGTTCACCCTTGAGCGCGGCTTGCTGCTCGGTGCCGCGCTTGCGGTGATCGGCCTGGCGGTCACCGCTGGCCAGCTGATTGGTGGCGTCAGTGAGCTGGCTCGCGGCGGGTTGTCCACGTCGGTCATGGTGCTGGGACTCGGCACGTGCGTTCTCGGCGCGCAGATCTGGTTCGATGCCTTCTTCGTGAACTTGATGTTGCTCAGGCCCCGCTCGAGTCGCGGTGCCAGCTATCGCGAGTTCGTGGTCACGCCGACCGAGCAGAGTCTTACCCCCGCCAGCGAAGTCGCCGCTACTTGATCGCCTTGGCCACGGCTTGGAAGGCAGGCTTGGCTCGGCCGTGGTTGGTCAGCAGGCCAAACCAGTCCGCGTTGGCACGGGGATCAGCGCCGAAGTCCTGCCAGGTGTAGAGGTAGATGGCGCCGATCCAAGGCGTCGACTTGGCGAGCTCGATGGCCTGCTTCAACTCGGCGGCCTCGCCATTGGCGCCGACCCCGTTAGGGCCGTCCGATGGCGCGCCGAATTCGGTGATCCAGATTTGCTTGCCAGAATCGGCGTAGCTCCTCATCACACCGCGCAGCGAGGGGGTCGTCTGCGACATCTGAGACCAGGCTGACCAGGGCTCATAGGTGTCGGGAAGTGCGGGGAAGCTGTACGGATGGGTAGCTACCGCATCAAAGAACGGACGGGCACCGTCGGCATAGATTGCCTTCAGGAAGGTGATGGTACTGAGGCTGCCATTACGCGACTTGACCGGCGCCAGCCCTCCGGCGATTACGAATGCCGTCGAATCGACCTGCTTGATAGCGCGATAAGAGTCGGTAAGCATCTTGGTATAGAATGCGGGATTCGCTTTCGGCTGCCAGAATTTGGAGTCGTTGGGCTCATTCCAGATTTCGAAGTACTTGACGCCCTCAGGCCCGTAGCGCTTCGCTACGTCGGCGGCCCATCCGGCGTATTGCTGCGCCGAGGCCGGCTGCGGTGCGGAATCGTTGCTCGTGCCAGCAAGTGCCGCCCAGGGCGGGCAGCCGTCGATTACTAGGTCCACACTCATATGCGCGGCTCTGGCTGAGTGCACCTCGCGGTCAAGCATGCTCCAATCGAAAGAGTCAGGACCGCTAAATTGGACCCAGTCCCAGTTGGCATCAAACCTCACTGAGTTGACGCCGATCGAGCGCATCTTGGCAAGGACGGATGCTTGCGTCCGGGCGCTTTGATGGATCAATTCGGGGTCGGATATGCCGAAAATGACTGGGTGCCTTGCGGTGCCGGGATGCGAGGCTTTCTGCTGCTGCACCTGGGGGGTTCGCTGCCGCACCGGGGTCGCGCCCGATTTGCTGTGGGACAGCACGCCAGCCCCCACGGCGCAGCCCATGAGCAAAGCGGCGGCAGGCAGCAGGAAGTGAGCACGTCTCATACGCCTTCGCATCGCTCAACCCTACAAGACGTCTGACCACGTTTACGCCGGTTCGCAGGACGTCGGCGCGGCCAGCCCGCAGTCAAATTCCAGCTGGCCGCCTAGCTGCCTGCGGTGGTAGCGGATGCTACCGATATACCTCCATCCCACCGTTGTTATAGACGAGATTCTTCGAATCACGCAAGATCTTAACCGGATATTTATAAGTGATAATATCTCCGTCGTAGGAGACGCTGGCGAGTCCGGTATGCAATATCGAGTAGTCAAGTATTATCCAAGCATGCTGCCTAAGCAATGCCGGGTAGGCGTCTTCGATGAATTGCTCGCCGGTGACTTTGGATAGCGAAGTAAAGAGGAATCTGTTTGACGCGTGTGTGGCCTGCACCCCGGACGGCAGCACGCCAACCTGGCGCGATAGCCATTGCGTGCCAGCTACTTCCTGCGGGTGCACGTAGTAGCTGTCGTAATACGACCCACTGTTATTGAGGTTGAGTTGTGCGGCATAGCCGCCCAGCGTTTGCGGCAGCAGCCCTGTAGTGGAGACGAAGATGCCGACGCCTACCGCGGCGGCGGTTCGTGGCCCCCAACGATCTCCCAGCGGTCGGAATACCGCCATGGCGCCGGTCACCAGAATTGGCGCGATCATGATTAGCGATTCCTGGAAGACCCGTAGTACCCCGTAGTCGACCGAGAGGTCAGGTAGTGCTGTCACGCTGGCAAGTACGGCCACGCAGCCGACCGACAGACAGAAAAACTCCCAGCCGACCTGCCTCCTGACTCGGCGCACGAGCATGAAGGCGATGACGCCAGCCAGCACGAAGAGTTGCTCGGCTTCGGCGGCGATCAGCCGGATGAAGGTATTGAGTCCAGCGACTGGCACGCCAGCGTCCGCGAGCAGTCGCCCGGCGGTGGTCAGCGGGAGCAGTGGCTCAGCCACGGCCTTCACGTCATCAGCCGACGCGGCGCTCTGCCGCTCGACATAGCTCGTGTCGCCCGCCGTGGCCGCCCGGAGTTTGAGCACTGAGCGGTTGTATCCGTCGAGCACCTGCTGCGATGTTGGCGTCCGCCAGAACAGCACGCTGTAGCTGACGTTGTCCGATCTGGCTCCGGCGGTATGCCCAAGCAGCCCAGACACCGAGGCCGTCGCGTCGGTCAGCACTGCCCCTGGCGACGAAGTAGCGAGAAACCCCCAGCCGAAGGTAAGCACGGCTACGGCGAGCACAACTCCGAACCCGACCACCCGAGGCGCGAGCGCCCAGGGCGCTGGCTCAGCATGAGCGGCCCGGCGCGGGCGGCGCGGCAGGCGCATCACCGCCTGGAGCGCTGCGGCGACCACGAGGATGCCAAGAAAGATGTACATGCTGGAGTAATGCGAGATCTCGACGCCCACGCAGGCAGCTAGAAAGGTCAAGCGCCGGCGCCGAACCCCCCACCGATCCTGGGTGCTAGCGAGGACCGCGACACAGACGAAGACAAGCGCGATCTCCTGACGGTTGATGAATGGCAGATCGGTAAAGAAGGTGGGAAAGCTGATAAAGAAGATCGCCGCCAGCATCGCCGTCGCGATAGGCCAGTACCGGCGGGCGATGGTGTAGACCAGCACCGGCGCTACGGCGAACATGATCTGATAGAAGACCTTGTACACGTACGGGCCGTCAACGTGCCCGAGGTCGGCAAATTCGGTCGGCAGGATCGTGATGCTGAGGCAGGCGTTATACGCGTTATGAAAGAGCGCGATCTCCCACCGCCCATGTGCCCTGGTCAGTTGAAAGACCTGGTACTCAGTCTGAATGTCGTGCCCGGTCAGGTACCAGCCGCGCAACGAGGTCATCAGCAGCAGGCTCAGTGCGACCAGATAGAGCGCGATGGCGATCACCGGCTCTTTGACCTGGTGCCGGTAGCACAGCAGCAAGACCAGTGACAGCGCCGCGACGCTGAGCGCGGCGATGCTCACCTGGTCGCCTGCGTTGTTGTTGAGACGGTTGGCGCCGAGCACGGCGAGCGCCAGGGCGAGCGCTGATCCGCCGAGCAGCCGGGCCTCGGCCGGACGTAGCATCGCGCCCAGCGCAGTGCGGCCGACATGATCGCGGACCTGACCTGGGTACCGCCGCTTGAGCAGGTAAGCCGCGCCGTTAAGCAGATCGATCAGCAGCACGACGGGAACCGGGTCAAGCGGACGGCCAACGCCGATGACCGGCAATACTAGGTCGGCCCCGAGTCCGGCCAGCATCAAGCTGAGCAGGATAGCGGCGAGGCTGAAGCCGACCCGCTCGGCCGACGTCGAGCCGCTAAAGAACGAGGTGGAATAGATCAGGTAGCCGGGCTGGATCACGGCCAGCCAGAATCCGAGTGCCGGGCCGAGAAATGGCGGCAACGACGCACCGGCGATGACAGCCACGGTCACTAGGACCAGCACGCAGGTACCGGCGATGGCTGCCCACGGGTACCGCGGCAACGTCGCTGGCAGTTTGGGTCGGCGTGCCACCTCGGTAGGCCGCGAAGGCAGTTCTGTGGTCATGCCGTCACGTCCGGCCTCGATCGTGGCCGTGCTTATGACGCCGGTTGCCTCGCCGGTGCTTGCGGGTCGAGGCGGTCAGGACGACGTCGAAGTCGATGGTCTCCTGATGACCTGGCAGCGAGACCTGGATCTGGCAGGGCGACAGGCTGCAGGTAGGCCGTACGCTGGTGTCGACGGTGCCGGTCGCGCCGGCGGCGACGGTAATGTCGGCCCCGCCGAGCGTACGCGAATTCCCCAGCGGGTCGATCTCGCGTACGACATACCTGTACCTCTGCGTGCTGCCTTCCTGGTTGGCGACGGTGAAGAAGACCGGTATTCGCGCGTCGATGGTGGCGTTGGCTGGCAGTAGCCAGGCGTATTTGAAGGCCAGCGCTGTATAGCGCGTCGGCTGGCGGATGAGTGACAGTGCCCATTGGTGCCGGCCGACCGGAAGCAGCAAGCTCGCGGCTAGTGCTAGGGCCGCGATAGCGGCCGTCAGCCGCCACCAACTCCGTCGGCGTGGTGTGTCATCACCGGCTTCGCCGTCGACGGTGGGGTAATCAGATCGGTTCATGTCGAGTGTCGCGATCTCCGCGCCGGAGTGCCGAGCACGGCGTCGAAGGTCGAGTTAGCCGTTCGCCCACTCTAATGCGAGCTGGCGTGGAATGTCTGGCTGACCCGGTTTTGACTGACGACGGAGTGAACCGCCTGAGTCGGATGGCAGCTGCGGATATCGTCAGTGATCGTGATCAGCGCGGTTCAACGTTCGGATGGTGGTTTACCTTGAGCGGTTGTCCGGTGGTGGGGCAGTAGTGCGTCGCCTGGTTCAGGTTCTGCCGCACTACAGTCCGCCTTACGTGGGCGGCATGGAAATGCGCGCCCGCGATCGGGCCGCCAGCCTCGCGGCTCACGGCTGGGTGGTCGAAACGCTGACCTCATCAGGGCAGACTTACCCGCATACCGAGCGTGCTGGCAACCTGATCGTGCGCTACCTGTCGAGCTGGGAGATAGCTCACACGCCGGTTATCTTCGCGCTGCCCGCTGCCCTGCTCAAGGTGCCAAGGAACAGCGTCATGCATCTTGAGGCAGCGCTGGCCTTTAGCCCGGAGGTGACGGCCGCCATCTGTCGGCTCCGCCGGATGCCCTACGTGATCCGGGTAGCGCTTGACAGCGCCGGGCACAGCAAGGTCCGGGACGTCCTGCTGGCGGCCTATCAGCGCAGCGTGCTCAAGCTTGTCTACCGGCATGCCGCGCTGGTGATAGTTCTGACTCCCGACGACGTCGAGCTGGTCACTAAGAAGTACGGAGTAGCCCGAGAACGAGTGCGGATCATTCCGAATGCCACCACCTTCAGGCCTGCGGCGTCGCCGCGACGAGCACCAGCTAGCCCGTTCAGGCTGCTTTTCGTCGGCCGCGTTGACCAGCAAAAAAACGTGCTCTTGCTGCTACGGTCGCTGCGCCGATTCATCGATGCCTACGCGCTGCCTATACACCTCGATCTGGTCGGCGATGGGGAAGAGATGCCGAGCGTACGGCAAGCGATCGTTGACCTGTCGCTGCACGATCACGTACGCCTTCTTGGTTTCGTGGTCGGCGACGCGCTTGAGAGCCACTACGAATCAGCCGATGCGCTGGTGCTCACGTCGACCCGCGAGGCGTTCGGACAAGTGCTGCTTGAAGCAATGACGAAGGGCCTTCCCGCGGTTGCCAGCAACATACGCTGCGTTCGTACCATCGTTCTTGACGGTCGCACCGGACTTCTCGCCGATCTTGCCGAGCAAGATTTCGCGGCCGCGTTCTACCGGCTGATCACCGAGGATGGGCTTTACGAGAAGCTGTCGCGCGGCGCGCTTGACGGCGCGCGGCAGTACAGCATGGCGGCCACTATCGCAGCGTACGAGGCCGCCTACGCGGAGTCACAATGCCAACTGGTCGGACCGGCCAGGTCCAAGCATCAGAGCTGAGTCGATCATGAAGCTCATCATGGTGGTGCCATATTTCCAGCCGCGGGTCGGCGGGGTCGAGACCTACACCTGGCAGCTGGCGACCCAGCTAGTAGACCTTGGCTGGGAGGTCGTGATCGTGACCACCCGCGACGGCGGGAAGCCCGCTTGGGTACGACGGGACACGGTCGCCGGGATGGCCGTCTACTACCTGCCAGTGGCCGTCAGCGTCTCCAACACCCCGGTGGGCCTGGGCTGGCGCCGCAAGCTGCGCAGAATCTATGCGGCCGAGCGGCCTGACGTCATAAACGCGCACACGCCAGTGCCTTATCTAGCGGATCTAGCCCAGCGCGCGAGCAAGTCCATTCCTTTTGTGCTGACCTACCATAACGATCTTTACAAGGAAGCGCTGGTCCAGAAGATACTGGTCCAGATAATCCAGCTGACTCTTATTCGCCGCACTCTTAGTCGAAGCACTCGGATAATCGCTACGTCGGACTACTACGTTGGCGAATCGCGATATCTCAGCGCGCATCGGCGCAAGGTCAGCATCGTGCCTCCCGGCGTGGACCTGGCTAGGTTCAACCCAGACATCGCGGTGAGCCAGGATCTGGCCGAAAGATTCGCCGGACGGCGGGTGCTGCTCTTCGTCGGCTCGCTGAATAATTCGCAACAGCACAAGGGCCTTGACCTGCTCATCGCGGCGTTCGCTCGGCTCAGAGCCAGCCACCAGGAGCTGGCGCTTGTGGTGGTCGGACAAGGCGACGGTCTGCGCCGGTACCAGAATCTGGCCAGCGCAGCGAACGTCGGCGCTGATGTCAGTTTCGAGGGGTACGTGTCGGACGCAAGGCTCGTGCAGTACTACAAGCTCGCGCACATATTTGTGATGCCATCAACTGACCGCAGCGAGGGCTTCGGCCTGGTGTACGCGGAAGCAGGGGCAATGGGCCTGCCCGTCATAGGTGCTCGGATCGGCGGCGTGCCCTACTCGGTGCTCGACGGGCGGACTGGCTTGCTGGTCGAGCCCGGCAGCGTGGCTGACCTGTGCGAAGCGCTGAGGCGCCTGCTGGCTGACGAAGATCTGGCCCGGCGGCTCGGCCAAGCTGGCGCGGCCAGGGCCAGGACGGAATTTGACTGGCTGCCGCTGGCCGAGCGCACTAGTGAAATATTCAAGGAACTCGCCGGGTGACCAAAGTAAAGCCGGTCCCAACGCTCCCCAGCCGCCGTCCCCAGGTTGAAGAATGACCCCGCTCGGGGCATATCTGTGCCTTAAAATCCGTCAGATCAGTCTTGAGTTCTCTTGAGGGATGTGACCGGCGATGATTCGCGCGCACGGCAGGAAGCCCCGATCGCCTGGACGGCTAGCAGCCTCGCTTCTCACCTCCATGGCGGTCAGTGCCGCGTTGCTGAGCGTTCCTGACCTTGGCCACGCATTGGGCAGCGAGGTCAGGCCGGCCGCGGCGGCGAGCCTTTACGCCTACCCCAACGGGGCGGCGGCGTCGCCGAGCAGTTGTCCGCGAACCACGGCTGCCGGTCAGGAATGCACGCTGACGGCGGCGCTTGGGCTCGTTCGCGCAGGTGGCACGGTGCTGCTGGCGACCAGCGGCAAGGCGGGCACTTACTACGGCAACTTCACCATCGCGGCCGCGCACACGTCGGCCAAGTCGCCAGTCACGCTCGAACCCGCGCCAGGCGTCAGCGAGCCCGTCATCAACGGGGACGCGGCAGCCAAGGTGGGATGCCCGACCAGCGCCTGCGATGGCGCGGTCGTGACGGTTGATCCCCATGTCTTCGCACGCCTGGTATCGGTGACCATCACCGCTGGCGATAACAGCAGCGTGGGGGGCGGTGGCGGGGTCGCCGACCTCGGCACCGCCAGCCTGACCAAAGTCAGCATCACCAACTGCGTGGCTCAGGTCGGTGGTGGCGTCGTCGTCGGCAAGGGCGCGGCCTTGACGGTGACTGGCTCCACCTTGTCCTCTGATCGCTCCACCTACTTTGGCGGCGCCATCGACAGCGGGTCGGTCATCGGCACCACCTCGGGGTCGGGACGGCTGTCAGTCGCCAGCTCAGCTTTTGCTGACGACCACTCCGGGCGCGGCGGCGCGATCGACAGCGGCGATGGTGGTTCGGGAACGGCGACCATTACCCGCTCTACCTTCAGTCACGACAGCGCGAGCGACCACGGCGGTGCTATCGACAACGCGGACAGCGGCAAGGGGACCATGACGGTCACCGACTCGACGTTCACCAATGACAGTGCGAAATACGGCGGCGCGATCGACAACGCGGACGCGGCCGGCACTGGCAGTCTCACCGTGGCTAGTTCCACGTTCGCTCGCGACGATGCCAGCCATGGCGGCGCGATCGACAATGCGGAGAGCGGCAAAGGCATCCTGATGATAAGGACGTCGACTTTCTACGCCGACCATGCGACTGCGCAGGGCTCGGCTGTGGACAGCGGCGACGCGGCCGGAACTGGCACCGCTTACCTGCTGGATTCGACCATCGACGGCTCAGTCGGCCGCCAGGCCATCGCCAGGGTGAGCGGGACGCTGCAGTTGGCAGGCAGCATACTGGCCGGCTCCTTCGCCACCTGCACCAGGAAGATCACTGACGGCGGCTACAACCTGATCAGCAATACGACGAACGTCTGCGGCCTGACTGCCGGCAGTGACCTGCTTGGCGTCAATCCGAGGCTCGGGCCGCTGGCTAAGAACGGCGGCCCGACCGAGACGATGGCCCCGGCGGCGACCAGCCCGGTGCTTGAGCGGATCCCCAATCCGGCAGTAGTCGAGCTCAGCCAGGCACACCGGGTGGTTTCGCTGTGCCCGGTGGCTGACCAGCGCGGTAACAAGAAGACCGAGTCAGTCGGTTGCGCGATCGGCTCGGTCGATCCAGCCAACGGCGTGCCCGTGGTCACCTCGCTGTCGGCCACGATCGGTGCCGCGGCGGGCGGAGCGGCGATCGTCATCCACGGCGGCAACTTCGCGGCCAAGGCCACAGTCGACTTCGGTGCCGTCGCGGCGCACGTCACCAAGATTTCGAGCACCAAGATCGACGTGACCGTGCCCGCGCTACCTGCCTCAGACTCATCGACCACCATCGCGGTGACGGTCAAGAATCCGTCCGGCCTAGTCAGCCCCTATCGGGCGGCCGACGTCTACAGCTACTACACGGCGGACTGGTCGGCTTATCTCGGTGGCGCGGCGCATTCCTCCTTCAACCCGGCAGCGACGGCTATGTCGGCCAGCTCCGTAGCGAACGTGCAGCCGATCTGGCAGTGGCTGCCGCCAACGTCGCCGAACTCGGGCGGTACGACCGATGACGCCAGCCCGATCGTCTATGACGGCGTGGTGTACGTCGGGCTTGAGGATGGCTACATGTACGCCATCAGCGAGGCGACCCAGCAAGTCATCTGGTCCCGCTACCTCGGCCTCGAATTGCCGACTACCTGCGACGGCGTCCTCGGCATTATCTCCACGGCGACGGTGGCCGATGACCCGGTCACTGGCCAGCCAGCCGTTTATGTCAATGCTCCCGACGGGCACCTGTACGCGCTCGACGCGGCCACCGGCGCGGTGCTGTGGAAGTCAGTGGTCGGGATCCCTTCGCCGACGATTGACAATTTCTACGCGTGGGGATCGCCGACAGTTGCCAACGGCAAGGTGTACATCGGCATCGCATCGAACTGCGATGTCCCGCTAGTCCGCGCCGGAGTGCTCGCGTTTAACCAGCACTCGGGCAAGAAGGTCGCCTACTGGGACTCGCTGCCGGCCTTGGTGGTCGGCGCCAGCGTCTGGAGCAGCGTCGTGGTACTGCCCGACGGAGACGTGGCGGCCACCACAGGCAACGCGCAAGGCGATAACAACATCCCTTACTCAGAATCGATCGTGCTGCTCAACGGGTCGAATCTGAAGCTGATCAGTTCCTGGGAGGCGCCGCAGAATCAGGCCGCAGGCGACTCAGATTTCGGTGGCTCGCCCACGGTCTTCACGGCGTATCCGAATGGAGTCGCGACGACGATGATCGGCGCGTGCAACAAGGATGGCATTTACTATGCGCTGCGGGCCGATGACATGGCGGCCGGACCGTTGTGGACGCACCGGATGGGCGTGACGACTACCGGCCCAGAATCCGATGAATGCGATGCGGCCGCGATCTGGGACGGCCACTACCTGATCGAAGGTGGCGGCAGCCAGGTCACCATCAACGGCACCAGCTACGCGGGGTCGGTCCAGGCTCTTAATCCGACTACCGGCAAGCCGGTGTGGCAGACGGGCCTGACCGGGTGGGTAGTTGGCAGCCCGGCCGAGGATGGGGCCGGGGTTATCGCCGCGCCCCTGCTTTATTCGCCAACTGGCGTATCCGGCGTCTACCTGCTGTCGGCAAGCACCGGGCAGATTCTGCGCTTTATCTCATCGGAGCCACGCGGCTCGTTCGCTCAGCCGGTGTTTGATGGCAATGACCTGCTGATCGGCGACGACTCGACTGCGCTGCCGCTGACCGCCTACTCGGTGACGACGTCCGCGCAGACCGCGCCGCTCAACGTGGCACCCGCCGATGTCAACCCAGGTTCCACCGTCACCTTGACGTTGACGGGCACTGGCGGCAGCGGGTTTACCTCGCCGGCGAACGTGATCGTCTCGGGTGCGCAGGTCGAGGTTGAATCGGTGCAGATCGACAACGCCACGACGGCCACCGTGCAAGTCAAGGTGCTGAGCGACGCGGTCGACGGGACAACCTTGGACGTCACGCTGGTAGAGCCTGACCTGAGCACGTACTCGTGTACGTCATGTCTAGCGGTGAGCTGAGCGTGTGCCACGCTTGGGGCCATGACTCGCGCGCAGCTTGACAAGCGTCCGGCCGACGTATCGGCGATGTTCGACGCGGTAGCTGACCGCTATGACGTGCTGAATGACATCTTGTCCGGCGGCATGGACCGGCGCTGGCGCGGCGTGGTGGCAAGGCTAGTGGCCGCCAAGCCTGGTGACCTGGTGCTTGACGTCGCGGCCGGCACCGGCACTTCGTCGCGGGCGTTCGCCGCCGCCGGTGCTCGATGCGTGGCCTGCGACTTCTCCCTCGGCATGCTGCGCACCGGTGCTAGCAAGCGGGCTGGGCGGGTCAGCTTCGTGGCGGGCGACGCGCTCGACTTGCCGTTCGCTGACGCGTCGTTCGACGTGGTCACGATTTCCTTCGGCCTGCGCAACGTGGCCGACACTGACCTGGCCCTGGCCGAACTGCTGCGCGTCACCAGGCCGGGCGGCCGGCTGGTCATCTGCGAGTTCTCTCATCTGCCGCGGGGCTGGCTTGACCGCGGCTATCAGCGCTACCTTGGCGCCGCTCTGCCGCTGGTCGCGCGGCTGGTGTCACACAACGCGAGCGCGTATTCCTATCTGGCTGAGTCGATCTCGGCCTGGCCGGCTCAAGCCCAGCTCGCCGCGCGGATCGAGGCTGCTGGCTGGACCCGCGTGAGCTGGCGGAACCTCACAACCGGGGTCGTAGCCGTGCACGTCGCTCGCCGACCGGAGTAGCGGGCTAGACTATGAGCAACTGTACTTGTGAAGGCGTTCACAAGATTGGCGGGACGGGTCAGTGAGCAAGCAGGGGCCCCCGGCGGTGGACTCGGCCGATGCGGCCGACGTGATCGTGGTAGGGGCCGGGCCGGCCGGCTCGACGGCCGCGTATCACCTCGCGACCGCCGGGCTCGACGTGCTGCTGCTTGAGAAATCCAGCTTCCCCAGGGAGAAGGTCTGCGGCGACGGCCTGACGCCTCGTGCGGTCAAGGCGCTGATCACGATGGGCATCCCGATCGACGAGGATGATGGCTGGCTGCGAAATAAGGGCCTGCGCATCATCGGCGGCGGCGGCCGGATCGAGCTGGCCTGGCCCGATTTGTCGTCATTCCCCGGCTACGGCACCATCAGGGCAAGGACGGACTTTGACCAGCTCCTGGCGCGGCACGCGCAGCAAGCCGGCGTCAGGATGCTGGAAAACACGACCGTCACTGGCGGCACCTTCGACGAGCGAACCGGCCGGGTCAACGGTGTCACCGCGCGAGCGGGCGCCGCGTCATCGGTGGAAGGTGCCGGGCGGGCCGCTAACCGGTCAGAAGATTCTGAAAGGGTCTTCCGCGCGCCTCTCGTCGTGGCGGCCGACGGTAACTCCTCGCGGCTGTCCATTTCCATGGGCCTGCATAAGCGCGATGACCGGCCGATGGGCGTCGCGGTGCGGACCTACTACAAAAGCCCGCGGCATCGAGACGACTACCTTGAGGCCTGGCTCGATCTATGGGATGGCAAGCAATTGCTGCCCGGCTACGGCTGGATCTTCGGGATGGGCGACGGTACTTCCAACGTCGGACTTGGCCTGCTGAATACGTCAGACGCGTTCGGTCACATCGACTACCGGACGCTGCTGCGTCGCTGGCTGGCCGCGATGCCAGCCGAGTGGGGCTTTACCGAGGAGAACAGGACCGCGCCGGTGCGCGGCGCCGCGCTGCCGATGGGCTTCAACCGCACCCCGCACTACACCAATGGCCTGTTGCTCGTCGGCGACGCCGGCGGGATGGTCAACCCGTTCAACGGCGAGGGCATCGCCTACGCGATGGAGTCAGGCGAGATCGCCGCGCGCTCGATCGTTCAGGCGCTCGGCCGCCCGACGGCGGCGGGCGTAGAACTGGTGCTGCAGGGCTACCCAGTGGCGCTGAAGGAAAACTACGGCGGCTACTACACTCTGGGCCGGACGTTCGTGAAGCTGATCGGCAATCCATCCTTCATGAAGTTCGCCACCAGGCACGGAATCAAGCGTCCGGCGGTCATGCGGATGACGATGAAGTTGCTAGGAAACCTGACCGAACCGCGCGGCGGTGATGCGGTGGACCGCGTTGTCAATGCGCTGTCTAAGATTGCGCCGGCGGCATAACCGCCCGAAGCAGACCTTGGGTCGGTGCGTCTCGCACGGATCCGATCGATGGGGCCGCGCAGCCGGATAGCTGCGTGGCAAAGACAAGGGGGTGACGGAGCCGATGAGCTACTACGTGCCCATCATTGTGCTCGGCGCTCTGTCCACGGTGTTCGCTGTCTTCTCGCTGGTAGCGGGCGCAATGAGCGGCCCTAAGCGGTGGAACCGAGCCAAGCTCGAGGCCTATGAGTGCGGCATCGAGCCGACCCGTCAGCCGGCTGGGATCAGGTTCCCTGTGAAGTACTACCTGACGGCGATGCTGTTCATCGTCTTCGACATCGAGATCATCTTCCTGTACCCGTGGGCCGTCGCCTTCGATCGGCTTGGCTCGTTCGGCCTGGTGGAGATGGTTACCTTCGTCGCCACCGTGCTAGTCGCGTACGTCTATGTCTGGCGGCGCGGCGGTCTGGAATGGGATTAGCCAATGGGAATAGAAGAGAAGCTGCCAGCTGGCATCTTGCTGACTTCGGTAGAAAAGCTCGCAGGCTACGCACGGAAGTCCTCGGTCTGGCCAGCCACCTTTGGCCTGGCGTGCTGCGCGATCGAACTGATGGCCACCGGCGGTCCGAGGCACGACCTGGCCAGGTTCGGGATGGAGCGGGCATCGAACACGCCGCGCCAGGCTGACCTGATGATCGTGGCCGGCCGGGTGAGCCAGAAGATGGCACCCGTGCTGCGCCAGATCTACGACCAGATGTCGGAGCCCAAGTGGGTCATCTCGATGGGCGTCTGTGCCTCAAGCGGCGGCATGTTCAATAACTACGCGATCGTGCAAGGCGTCGATCACATCGTGCCGGTTGACATTTACCTGCCCGGCTGCCCGCCGCGTCCGGAGATGCTCATCGACGCGATCGTGAAGCTGCACGACAAGATCCAGAACATGAAGCTCGGCGTGCACAGGGAGAACGAGATCACGGAGCTTGAGAACGCGCGGCTGCGCCGGCTGCCGTTGCTGCCGCACTTGCAGGCAGCGGCCCCGGCTGGGCACCAGCCGACCGGCGAAGACGTGGCCCAAGAAGCGGCGATTCGAACGGGAGCACAACATTGACCCAGCCGAATCCGGGCGAAGAGCAGGACCCGGCGGCCATCGCTGGTCAGGAGCGGATCAGCGAGCCGGTGGTGCGCACCGGCATGTTCGGCACGGCGACCACCGGTGACACGTCGGGATACGGCGGCCTCATGGTCAGGCAGCCGCCGTCGCTGTCCACGCCAGCGGCCGTACGGCTCCTACTTCGATGAGGTCGCCGACCACTCGGCACCGCGCTCGAAGCGTCGGGCCTGAACTTCGGCACCGCCATCGAGCGGGTGGTCGTCAGCCACGGCGAGCTCACCTTGCACGTGCGTCGGGAGCACATCGTGGCGGTCGTGCCAGCGGCTGCGCGATGACCAGAACCTGGCATTCCAGCTTTGCCTCGGCGTATCGGGCGTGCACTATCCAGCCCAGCTTGGCGGCGAACTGCACGCGGTGTATCACCTGCTTTCGATCACCAACAACCGTCGGCTCCGGCTTGAGGTCGCGGTGCCTGATGCCGACCCGCACCTGCCATCGGTGGTCGATGTGTATCCAACCTGCGACTGGCATGAGCGCGAGACCTGGGACTTCTTCGGCATCATCTTCGACGGCCACCCGGCGCTGACCAGGATCGAGATGCCGGACGACTGGAAGGGCCACCCGCAGCGGAAGGACTACCCGCTTGGCGGCATTCCGGTGCAGTACCGCGGCGCCACCGTCCCGCCGCCCGATGAGCGGAGGTCATACGAATGACCAGCACTGGTACCGAAGGCCGCGTCTACAACGTCGGTGGTCAGGACTGGGACGAGGTTGTCGCTGCCGCTGACGAGCTCAATGAGGAGGGCTCGCAGGAGCACCTCATCGTCAACATGGGGCCGCAGCATCCATCGACCCACGGGGTGCTCCGGCTGATCCTGACACTGGACGGCGAGACCGTCACCGAACTGCGGCCGGTGATCGGGTACTTGCACACCGGCATCGAGAAGAACATGGAGTTCCGCACCTGGACGCAGGGGGTCACCTTCTGCACCAGGATGGACTACCTGTCGCCCTTGTTCAACGAAACCGCGTACTGCCTGGCCACAGAAAAGCTGCTCGGCATCACCGACCAGATCCCGGCCCGCGCGAGCGTGCTGCGGGTGCTGCTGATGGAGCTGAACAGGATCGCCTCGCACCTCACCGCGATCGGCACCTTCGGCCTTGAAGTCGGCGCGACCACGATCTTCCTGTACGGCATGCGCGAGCGGGAGAAAGTACTCGACCTGTTCGAGCTGATCACCGGGCTGCGGATGAATCACGCCTACGTACGCCCCGGCGGCGTGTCACAGGACCTGCCGTCTGGTGCGATCGAGAAGTTGCGCGAGTTCCTCGACGTGATGCCGCACCAGCTCGGCGAGATCAGGGCGCTGCTCGACGCGGCGCCGATCTACCTGCTCAGGACCAAGAACATCGCCTATCTCGATCTCACCGGCTGCATGGCTCTCGGCGTGACCGGCCCGATCCTGCGCTCGACCGGGCTGCCGTGGGACCTGCGCAAGAGCCAGCCTTACTGCGGCTATGAGACCTACGATTTCGACGTTCCCGACCGAGACAAGCTGTGACGTCTTCGGCCGGTACTTGGTACGGATGGCGGAGATGGACCAGTCGCTGCGGATCATCGCGCAGTGCGTGGATCGGCTCGCCGCCAAGCGGCCCGCTGATGATCCGGTGATGATCGGCAACGCGAAGATCGGCTGGCCGGCCCAGCTGGCGCTCGGACCCGACGGCCTTGGCAATTCCGCCGATCACATCGCGCACATCATGAGTCAGTCGATGGAAGCGCTGATCCATCACTTCAAGCTCGTGACTGAGGGCTTCCGCGTCCCCGCCGGGCAGGCGTACGCCAGCGTGGAGTCACCGCGCGGCGAACTCGGCTGCCACGCGGTCAGCGATGGTGGCACCAGGCCCTACCGCGTGCACTTCCGCGACCCGTCCTTCACGAACCTGCAGTCGGTCTCGGTGATGAGCGAAGGTGGCCTGGTGGCCGACATAATCGCGGCGGTAGCCAGCATTGACCCGGTGATGGGAGGGGTGGACAGGTAATGGCCTATACCGAGCAGGACAAGGCCGAGTTGGCGCCGCGGGCCGGGCAGATCATCGCCAGGTACCCCGTTGCCCGGTCGGCGCTGCTCCCGCTGCTGCATCTGGTGCAGGCTCGCGAGGGCTACGTGTCGAACGACGGCATCGACTACTGCGCCGAGCAGCTTGGCCTGTCGCAGGCTGACGTGACCGCTGTGGTCTCCTTCTACACGATGTTCAAGCGGCAGCCGGTCGGCGAGTACCACGTCGGTGTGTGCACTAATACCCTGTGCGCCATCATGGGCGGCGACGCCATTTACACCAGCCTGCGCGAGCATCTGGGTGTCGAGCCCGACCAGCCCACCACTGACGGCAAGGTGAGCTTCGAGCGAGTAGAGTGCAACGCCGGCTGTGACTACGCCCCCGTAGTGATGGTCAACTGGGAATTCTTTGACAACATGACCCCTGACTCGACCAAGGAACTGGTCGACGGGCTGCGTGACGGCGCCGAGGTCGCGCCCACCCGGGGTGCGCCACGGCTGGTCAACTGGCGCGAGGCGGCGATGATCCTGGCCGGCTTCCCCGACGACCAGGCGACCGGCGGCCACACCGCGGGTCAGCCGAGCCTCGCCGGGCTCAGGATCGCCAAGGAGAACGGCTGGACGCCGGACGGAGCGCAGCAGTGACGACATGCTTACCCCCGAGCTCACCGCGCACTGGGACGAGCCCGACTCGTTCACGTTGGCGGGCTACCGGCGGTCGGGCGGCTACCGGGCCTTGCCCAAGGCGCTGGGGATGCGATCCGAGACGCGGTGATCGCGGCGGTCAAGGACTCCGGACTGCGCGGCCGGGGCGGGGCCGGCTTCCCGACCGGAATGAAGTGGGGCTTTATACCGCAGGGCGATGGCAAGCCGCACTACCTGGTGGTCAATGCCGATGAGTCGGAGCCCGGCACCTGCAAGGACATCCCGACCATGTTCGCCACGCCGCACTCGCTCGTGGAGGGCGCCATCATCGCGGCCTACGCGATCCGCGCGAACCATCGCCTTCATCTACGTGCGTGGCGAAGTGCTGCACGTGGTGCGCCGACTGCACCACGCGGTGGCCGAGGCCTACGACGCCGGCTATCTCGGCACGGAACATCCTGGGTTCGGGCTTTGACCTGGAGATCGTGGTGCACGCCGGGGCCGGCGCGTACGAGTGCGGCGAAGAGACCGCGCTGCTTGACTCACTTGAAGGCAAGCGAGGCCAGCCGAGGCTCAAGCCGCCGTTCCCGGCCATCGAGGGCCTGTACGCCTGCCCGACTGTGGTTAACAACGTCGAGTCCATCGCCAGCGTGCCGTACCATCATCGAGCGCGGCGCCAGCGCGTTCAACGCGCTCGGCACCGAGAAGTCCAAGGGCTTCGGCATCTTCTCGCTCTCCGGCCACGTCACCACCCCTGGCCAGTACGAGGCGCCGCTCGGCACCACGCTGCGCGAGTTGCTGTCGATCGCCGGCGGGGTGCGGTCTGGCCACATGCTGAAGTTCTGGACGCCGGGCGGGTCATCCACCCCGATCCTCACTCACGACCACCTGGACGTGCCGCTCGACTTCGAGTCGATCGGCGCGGCCGGCTCCATGCTCGGCACCCGGGCGCTTCAGATCTTCGATGAGACCACCTGCGTGGTGCGTGCGGTGCTGCGCTGGATGGAGTTCTACGAGCACGAGTCCTGCGGCAAGTGCACCCCGTGCCGTGAGGGCACCTACTGGACTGTGCAGGTGCTCGACTCACTTGAGCACGGCCAGGGCAGCGAGGCCGACCTCGGCAAGCTGCTCGACATCTGCGACAACATCACTCGGCCGGTCGTTCTGCGCCTTCGGCGACGGCGCGATCAGCCCAGTGGCCTCCTCGATCAAGCATTTCAGGGATGAGTACATCGAGCACGTCAAGCGCGGCGCGTGTCCATTCGACCCAGCCGCGTCGACGGCCTTCAGCGAATCATGGAGAACGCGATGACCGTCCAGCCGGCGCAGCCGACGCCGCCAGCGCCCCCGCCGGGCGGCGTCCGCGTCACCATCGACGGGTTCGAGGTCACCGTGCCCAAGGGCACGCTGATCATCAGGGCCGCGGAAATGCTCGGCATCCAGATCCCGAGGTTCTGCGACCACCCGCTGATGGACCCGATCGGGGCCTGCCGGCAGTGCCTAGTGGAGGTCGAAGGGCCAGCGCAAGCCGCCGGCCTCGTGCACCACCACGTGTCACCGAGGGCATGGTGGTCAAGACCCAGTTCACCTCAGCCGGTGGCCGAGAAAGCCCAGCGCGGCATCATGGAAATGCTGCTGGTGAATCACCCGCTCGACTGCCCGATGTGCGACAAGGGCGGCGAGTGCCCGCTGCAGAATCAGGCCATGTCCAGCGGTGCTGGCGAGACCCGGTTCGACGGGCACCAAGCGCAAGTTTCGCAAGCCGATCGCGCATCTCCACGCAGGTGCTGCTTGACCGTGAGCGCTGCGTCCCTGCGCGCGCTGCACCAGGTTCGCCGACCAGATCGCCGGCGACCCGCTCATCGAACTCATTGAGCGCGGCCCGCAAGCAGCAGGTCGGCATCGCCGACGGCGATGCCGTTCAACTCCTACTTCTCCGGTAACACGGTGCAGATCTGCCCGGTCGGCGCGCTCACCGGCGCGTCGTACCGCTTCAGGTCCCGGCCGTTCGACCCGTGTCGACTCCGAGCGTGTGCGAGCACTGCGCCGCTGGCTGCCTGCAGCGCACCGACCACCGGCGCGGCGCGGTCACCGGCGACTGGCTGGCAACGCGCCCGCGGTCAACGAAGAGTGGAACTGCGACAAGGGCCGCTGGGCCTTTAGCTATGCGCTATCCGCCCGATCGGCTGATCTCGCCGCTGGTCCGGGACGAGCGAGGCGTCTCTGCGCCCGGCCTCGTGGCCGAGGCGCTGGACGCGGCGGCCGCGCGGCCTGCTCGCCGCCGGTGGACCGGGCTGGTGTGCTGACCGGCGGTCGGCTCACGCTGGAGGACGCCTACGCTTACGCCAAGTTCGCGCGGCTGGCGCTGCATACCAACAACATCGACGCGCGCGCCCGGCCGCACAGCGCGGAAGAGACCAGCTTCTTGGCCTCGACTGTGGCCGGCCGCGGTATCGAGGTCAGCTACACCGACTTGCAGCAGGCCCCGGCGGTGCTGCTGGCGGGTTTTGAGCCAGAGGACGAGTCGCCGATCGTGTTCCTGCGGCTGCGCAAGGCGGCCAGGAAGCACGGCACCGAGGTGTACTCGGTGGCCGCGCTCGCGACCGCCAGCCTGGCCCGGATGTCAGGGACATTGCTGCCGACACCGCCAGGCGGCGAGGCCGGGCAGCTTGACCGGCTGGCCGACCCGGCCGCCGTGCCGCGCGCCGACCAGGTGACCGCGGCTGCCGCGGCCGCGCTGGTCAAACCAGGCGCGGTGATCCTGGTCGGTGAGCGGTTGGCTGAGGTACCAGGCGCGCTGTCGGCAGCCGTCAGGCTGGCCGACCGCACCGGGGCGAAGCTGGCCTGGGTGCCGCGTCGGGCCGGCGAGCGCGGCGCGATCGACGCTGGTGCCCTGCCGGTGTTGCTGCCAGGTGGGCGCCTGGTCAACGATGCCGCCGCCCGGGCCGAAGTGGCCAGTGCCTGGGGAGTCGGATCGCTGCCAGCCGAACCAGGCCTTGACACCAGCGGCATGCTGGCCGCCGTCCGCGCCGGTGACCTCGACGCGCTGGTAATCGCCGGCCTGGACACCGCTGACCTGCCTGACCCGCGCGCCGCGCTCGACGCGATTGAGCGCGCTGCTTTCGTGGTGAGCATCGAAATGCGGGCCAGCGCGGTCACCGACCGGGCTGACGTCGTCTTCCCGATCGCTCCGGTGGCCGAGAAGGCCGGTACCTTCGTCAACTGGGAGGGCCGGTCCGGCCAGTTCGGTGCCGCGCTCGCGGCCAAGGGCCGCACCGACGCCCAGGTACTTGGCGGCATCGCCGACGCGATGGACGTGCACCTTGGCCTGCCCGATGTGACCGCCGCCCGGCGCGAACTCACCGGGCTCGGCGTCGGAGCGCCGAGCGCAAGCCAGCCAGCTAGTGCCAGCTCCGCTGGCTCGGTCTACACCGGCACCGATCATGCCAACCCAACCCCAGGTGAGGCACTGCTGGCGACCTGGCATAGTCTGCTCGACGCTGGCCGGATGCAAGACGGCGAGCCGAACCTGGCCGGTACCGCGCGAGCGGCCGTAGCGAAGATGTCTGCGGCCACCGCAGCCGAGGCCGGTGTCGCCGCCGGCGCCGAGGTCACGGTCAGCACCGGCTACGGCGCGATCACCGTGCCGGTACAGATCGCCACGATGCCCGATCGAGTGGTCTGGCTGCCGTCGAACTCGGTGGGTTGTGCCGTGCGAAGTCAACTCGGCGCCGGTCACGGCGCCCTAGTGACGGTGAGGAGCGCAGAATGACTGCGCAGGCCCATCTAGCGCAGCTCGCGGCTGGTGGCAGCGCTGGCAGCACAGCGCTGATCGACCACGATCCGTGGTGGCTGACGGCGCTGAAGGTCATCATCGTGTTCGGCTTCCTGATGCTCAGCACGCTGTTCATGATCTGGGCCGAGCGCCGGGTCATCGGGCGGATGCAGCAGCGGCCAGGCCCGAACCGGGCGGGGAAGTTCGGCCTGCTGCAGTCCCTGCTTGACGGCATCAAGCTTGCCCTGATGGAAGACATCGTCCCGCGGGGCGTGGACAAGGTGCTCTTCTGGCTCGCCCCGGCGCTGGCGGCCATCCCGGCCTTCATCAGCTTCGCCATCATCCCGTGGGGCCCGACGGTGTCGATCGCGGGGCACCACACCCCGCTCCAACTGGCCAACCTGCCGGTCGCTGTGCTGCTGGTGCTGGCGATGAGTTCGATCGGCGTCTACGGCATCGTGCTGGCCGGCTGGTCATCCACGTCCCCGTACGCGCTGCTCGGCGGACTACGCTCGTCGGCCCAGGTGATCAGCTATGAGATCGCGATGGGCCTGTCGTTCGTGCCGGTCTTCCTGTACGCGGGCTCGCTGTCCACCGCCCAGATCGTGCACGCCCAGGCCAACGGCGCGACCTTCCACGCTTTCGGCGTGATCCTGCACTACCCGTCCTGGTTCGCCATCTTGCTGCTGCCATCCTTCGTGATTTACCTGATCACCATGGTGGGCGAGACCAACCGGCTGCCGTTCGACCTGCCTGAGGGCGAAGGCGAGCTGGTGGCCGGATTCCACACCGAGTACAGCTCGCTGAAGTTCGCGATGTTCTACCTGGCCGAGTACGTGAACATGACCACGGTCGCCGCGCTCGCGACCACGTTGTTCCTCGGCGGTTGGCACGCGATCTGGCCGATCTCGGTGTGGTCGGGCGCTAACTCCGGCTGGTGGCCGGTGCTGTGGTTCCTGATCAAGGTCGGCATCTTGCTGTTCTGCTTCATCTGGCTGCGCGGCTCGCTGCCCAGGATCAGGTACGACCAGCTGATGGCCTTTGGCTGGAAGGTGCTGATCCCGGCGTCGCTGGCCTGGACGCTGCTGATCGCCACGCTCCGGGTCTACCGGCAGCACGGTGGCGGCGTGGTCGTCTACGTGGTCGGCGGCCTGGTCATCGCCGCCGTGCTGATCTGGCTGTTCTCGGTCGACGTGGCTGCCGAGCGGCGGGCCGAGCAACGCGAGGCGGCCGATGCCGAGCTGACTGAGCAACTCGGCGAGACCTTCCCTGTGCCGCCCATGGATTTGCCGCATTACCACGGGCTCGCTGACGGCACCGCGCCGGGCGAGCTGCTCTCGGCGGGCCGAGATACGCAGACCGCGACCGTATCGGAGGTCACCGGTGCTTGACTTCCTTAATCCGGTGAAGGGCTTTGGCGTCACCTTCAAGCAGATGTTCAAGAAGGTCGACACGGTCCAATATCCGGAAGAAAAGCTGCCGACCGCGCCGCGCTTCCATGGCAGGCACCAGCTCAACCGGTGGCCGGACGGACTGGAAAAATGCATCGGCTGCGAGCTTTGTGCCTGGGCCTGCCCGGCCGATGCGATTTACGTGGAAGGCGGTAGCAACACCGACGCCGAGCGGTACTCGCCCGGCGAGCGGTACGGTGCCGTTTACCAGATCAACTACCTGCGCTGCATCTTGTGCGGCCTGTGCGTCGAGGCCTGCCCCACTCGTGCGTTGACCATGACGAACGACTACGAGCTCGCCAATGACAGCAGGGAGAGCCTGATCTGGACTAAGGAGCAGCTGCTCGCGCCGCTCGCCCAGGGCATGGAGGCACCACCGCACCCGATGCGGCTCGGCAAGGACGAGGAGGACTACTACCGCCTCGGTCCGACGTTCGCGGCCGCGCAGTCGACCGGCGACGTTCTCGGTGACCTGGTGCGCAACGCTGGCGGCGACGCTCATGGCGCGACTTCGACCGGCGGCGATGCCGCAGGGGGTGACCAGTGAGTCATTCGATCTTGCTCGCCTCGCCTGGGAGCAATTTCACCGAACTCGCGACCTGGTGGGTGCTGGCGATCGTGGCGGTCGGCGCGGCCCTCGGCATGATCTTCACCAGGCGGGCGGTGCACTGCGCCGTCCTGCTTGCCGTCGTGATGCTGATCCTGGCGGCCATGTACGCGATGCAGGGCGCGCCGTTCCTGGCTTTCGTCCAGGTGATCGTCTACACCGGCGCGGTGCTGATGCTGTTCCTGTTCGTCATGATGATCGTCGGGGTCAGCGCGGCTGACTCGATCATCGAGACGATCAAGGGCCAGCGGCTGTGGGCTGCGCTCTCCGGCATCGCGTTGCTGGTGCTGCTGGCGCTGGTGGTCGGGCATGCGGCGATCGGCGCGGCGGCGCCGAGCGGCCCGCGTAACAGCTCATCGAACGTGGGCGATCTGGCCAGGCTCATTTTCACGACTTATGTCTTCCCATTTGAAGTCACCAGCGCGCTGCTAATAACCGCAGCCCTTGGCGCCATGGTGCTCGCCCACCGCGAGCGCACCGGTCCCAAGCCGACCCAGCGGATCATGTCCAAGCAGCGGGTGGCCAGCGGCCGCCCGACGCCGCTGCCCGGCCCTGGCACTTACGCCAGGCACAACGCGGTAGACATGCCGGCCATGCTCCCCGACGGCAGCGCGTCCGGGCTCTCGGTCAGCGGTGTGCTGGCTAACCGGGCCATCGCGATCCAGGAGAGCGGCAGCCGGACGGCCATCGGGGCCGAGGTGCTCCAGGCCGGCCAGCCGGTCGACGCTGACGAGCCCGACTGGGAAGGCCACGACGGCAACCAGGAGGAGCAGTGATCAGCCCGGCGCACTACGTCGCGCTTGCCGTGATCCTTTTCGTGATCGGCGGCGTCGGCGTGCTCATCCGCAGGAACGCCCTGGTGGTGTTTATGTGCGTCGAGCTGATGCTGAACGCGGTCAACCTGTCGTTCATCGCCTTCGCTCGGTTGCATGGCAACCTGGACGGCCAGGTCATCGCGTTCTTCGTGATGGTGGTCGCGGCCGCTGAAGTAGTGGTCGGCCTGGCCATTCTCACCTCTATTTTCCGGACCCGCAGGTCGGCGTCGGTCGATGACGCCAGCTTGCTGAAGTACTGACCGTCGCTGCGCGACGACGAATGAGTATTGGAGTGGTAGCAGTGACGGGCTCTCTTGCGGGCACGCTGCCCGCGGTCGGCGCGGCGCACGCGGCCTGGCTGCTGCTCGCGTTCCCTGCGTTTGGCGCGGCGGTCCTGCTGCTCGGCGGTAAGCGCACCAACGCCTGGGGGCATTGGCTTGGCGTGACCATGTCGCTGGCGTCCTTCGGGTACGGCGTCGTGCTCTTCGTGCAGATGCTCGGCCGGCCCGCCAGCCAGCGCAGCCTGGATGACCACGTCTTCACCTGGATTCCTGGGATTGGCCGGTTCGTCGTGCCGCTCGGAATCCAGATCGATCCGCTGTCGATTTGCTTCGTGCTGCTGATTACCGGTGTCGGCTCGCTGATCCTCATCTACGCGACTGGCTACATGGCCAGCGATCCTGACCGGCGCCGGTTCTTTGGCTATCTGAATCTCTTCATCGCCTCCATGCTGCTGCTCGTCATCGCCGACAACTACCTGGCGCTGTACGCCGGCTGGGAAGGCGTGGGCCTGGCCTCCTACCTGCTGATCGGGTTCTGGTTCTACAACCCGGCGCCCCCGGTCGCCGCGAAGAAGGCGTTCATCGCGAACCGGGTCGGCGATGCCGGCCTGTCGCTGGCGATCATGGCGATGTTTGCCCAGTTCGGCTCGGTCAGCTTCGCTGGCGTCTTTAGCCAGGTGCACAGTGCCCGCCCTGGCACGGTGACCGCCATCGCCTTGCTTTTGCTGCTCGGTGCCTGCGGCAAGTCGGCCCAGCTCCCGCTGCAGTCCTGGCTGCTCGACGCGATGGAAGGCCCGACCCCGGTGTCGGCACTAATCCACGCCGCGACCATGGTGACCGCCGGGGTGTACCTGATCGTCAGGTCGGCGCCCATTTTCAACCTGTCGTCGGACGCCCGGCTGGTCGTGACCATCGTCGGCGCGGCGACGCTGCTCTTCGGTGCGATTATCGGTTGCGCTAAGGACGACATCAAGAAGGCGCTGGCCGGGTCAACCATGAGCCAAATTGGCTACATGTTCCTGGCGGCCGGCCTCGGACCGGTCGGATATGCGCTGGCCATCGCGCACTTGCTGGCCCACGGCTTCTTTAAGGCTGGCCTGTTCCTCGGGGCCGGGTCGGTGAAGCACGAAATGAATGACGAAGTCGACATGCGCAGGTTCGGCGGGCTGGCCACCGTCATGAAGATCACCTTCGTTACCTTCACCTTCGGCTACCTGGCCATTATCGGCATCCCGCCGTTCTCCGGCTTCTTTACCAAGGACCCGATCATCGAGGCCGCCTATGCCAAGGGCGGTACTTCTGGTGCCATCCTCGGCACCGCCGCCCTCATCGGCGCGGTCATTACCGCGTTCTACATGACTCGCGTCATGATCATGACGTTCGGCGGCAAGAAGCGCTGGGACGACCACGCGCACCCGCACGAGGCGCCGCCGATCATGACCTCGCCGATGGTCGTACTGGCGATCGGCTCGCTGTGCGCGGGCGGCTTCCTGATGATCTCGAACCGGCTGATCAACTTCCTGGCCCCGGTCGTCGGCACGCCGCCGCTGTCGCACGGCTTCTTCGCGCCGATCAGCGACATCGCCCTGGTGCTTGTAGTGGCCGGCGCGGGCCTTGCCTGGTTCATCTACGGCCGCCGCGAGGTGCCGGTCACCGCTCCGCGCGGCAGCCTGGTCACGGTCGCTGCGCGCAAGGACCTGTACGGCGACGCGATCAATGAGTCGGTGCTGATGCGCCCTGGACAGTGGTTGACCAGGCTGTCGGTCTACTTCGACAGCCGCGGCATCGACGGGCTGGTGAATACCGTCGCCGCCACGATGGGTGGCAGCTCTGGCCGGGTCCGCCGGGTCCAGACCGGATTCGTCCGCTCGTACGCACTGTCCATGCTTGTCGGCGCCGTGCTCGTGGTCGGCGCCCTCCTGCTGGTACGGCTCTAGCCCAAGATGAGGCGCTGATTCCAAGATGAGCAACTTCCCCTGGCTGACCGTCGCCGGCGCGATACCACTGGTCGGCGCCATCGCCGTTGGCCTCACTCCTGGTAAGTCCGCACCAGGCAGCGAGGCCGACCGGCGCGCTCGTGATCTGCTGGTGAAGCGCATCACGCTGGTCTGCTCGCTGCTGACCCTGGCCGTCACCATCGTCATGGCAGTGAATTTCAAGATCGGCGGCGCCAGGTTCCAGTTCACCCAGACCTACCAGTGGATCCCGCAGTTCGGCGTGCACTACGCGGTTGGCGTTGACGGCATCGCGCTGGTGCTGATCTTGATGACCACGATCTTGATGCCGGTCGTGGTGCTGGCTTCGTGGAACGACGCCGATGGGTCAGCCAGTCCGACCGGCACCGCACCGCCCCGACGGAGCGTCAAGACCTATTTCATCTTGATGCTTGTACTCGAGACGATGATGATCGGAGTCTTCGCGGCCACCGACGTCTTCCTGTTCTACGTGTTCTTCGAGGCGATGCTGATCCCGATGTACTTCATGATCGGCAGCTACGGCGTCGGTCAGCGGCAGTACGCGGCGGTCAAGTTCCTGCTCTACAGCCTGCTCGGCGGCCTGCTGATGCTGGTCGCCGTCATCGCCCTGTACGTGTACTCGACCACCGGCGGCCACCAGGGCACGTTCCTATTCACTTCGCTGACCCACCTGGCCCTCAGTTCGACCGTGCAGAAGTGGCTGTTCCTCGGCTTCTTCATGGCGTTCGCGATCAAGGCGCCGCTGTGGCCGTTCCACACCTGGCTGCCGGACGCGGCCAGCTCAGCCCAGCCCGGCGCGGCCGTGCTGCTGCGTCGGCGTGCTCGACAAGGTCGGCACGTTCGGCATGATCAGGTACTGCATGCGACCTGTTCCCGTCGGCCGCGCACTACTTCACGCCGTTGGTAATCGCGCTGGCGGTGATCGGCATCCTGTACGGCGCGATCGTCGCGATCGGACAGAAGGACCTGAAACGGCTGATCGCCTACACGTCGGTCTCGCACTTCGGGCCTCATCACCCTCGGCATCTTCGCGATGACCAGCCAGGGGCAGGTCCGGCGCGACGCTTCTACATGGTCAACCACGGGTTCGCCACCGGCGCGCTGTTCCTCATCGCCGGGTTCCTGATCGCGCGCCGCGGGTCCCAGCTGATCGAAGACTACGGCGGCGTGCAGAAGGTCGCCCCGGTGCTGGCCGGGCTGTTCCTGGTGGCCGGCCTGGCCGGGCTCTCGCTGCCCGGGCTGTCCACCTTCGTCAGTGAGTTCCTCGTGCTGGTCGGCACGTTCACCAGGTACAAGGTGGCCGCGATCCTCGCCACTGTCGGCATCATCCTGGCCGCGATCTACATCCTGTGGATGTACCAGCGGACGATGACCGGGCCGGTGCGGCCCGAAGTCGCGTCCATGCCCGACCTGCGCGCCCGCGAACTGTGGGCGGTCGGCCCGCTGATCGCGCTGATCATCGTGCTCGGCGTCTACCCGAAGCCGGCGCTCGACCTGATCAACCCAGCCGTACACCAGACCCTGGTGCAGGCGCACTCGACCAACCCAGTACCCCCGCACCCGGCTAGCGCGGCAGGCGCCAAGGCTCACTCACGGGCCAGCGTCACTGCCGCGGTTAAGGATGGGAGTTAGCCGTGACCGCGTACGTCGGCGCGATCGCGCCGGTCATTCCAACCCCGCACATCGAATACGGACTGCTGTCCCCGATGCTGCTGGTCTTCGGCGCCGCGGTGGCTGGCGTGCTGGTCGAGGCCTTCGCGCCGCGCCCGCTGCGCCGCACCTTGCATCTGGCGCTTACCCTCGGCAGCCTGGCCGGGGCGTTCGTACTGACCATCGCGGTGTCATTGGACAATTCGCTGTTCGGCAATGGTGCGCCCGGCCGGATCGCCGCGCAGGGCGCGGTCGGCGTGGACCGTCCGACACTCTTTATCCAGGGCACGATCTTGGTGCTGGCCTTCATCAGCGTGCTGCTGATCGCCGAGTCATCGCACGAGGTCAGCGCTTTCGCGGCGCAGGCGGCGGCGGTGCCGGGCAGTGCCGAGGAGCGCGAGGGCTTGCTGGCTGGCATCAGCCACACCGAGGTCTATCCGCTGACGCTGTTCGCGATCGGCGGCATGCTGCTCTTCCCGGCCGCCAATGACCTGCTGACCATGTTCGTCGCGCTTGAGGTGCTGTCGCTGCCGCTGTACCTGCTGTGCGGACTGGCCCGCCGCCGTCGGCTGCTTTCGCAGGAAGCGGCGATGAAGTACTTCCTGCTCGGCGCGTTCTCATCAGCGTTCTTCCTGTTCGGCGTGGCGATGCTGTACGGCTTCGCCGGGTCGGTGCGGCTCGCCGCGATCGCGACCGCGGCGTCGGGCAACACCAGCAACTCCGTGCTGCTATACGCCGGGATCGCGCTGCTCGGCGTGGGCTTGCTGTTCAAGATCGGCGCCGTGCCGTTCCAGTCTTGGAAGCCTGACGTCTACCAAGGCGCACCGACGCCGGTGACTGCGCTGATGGCTTCGTGCACGCTGGTCGCCGCCTTCGGCGCGCTGCTCCGCGTCTTCTACGTCGCGTTCGGTCAGCTGACCTGGGACTGGCGGCCGATGCTGTGGGGCATCGCGATCCTTACCATGCTCGGCGGGGCGATCATCGCGATCACCCAGACCGACGTCAAGCGCCTGCTCGCCTACTCCTCGATCGCGCAGGCAGGCTACGTACTCACCGGCGTGGTCGCGGCAACGGTCGCGGGCCTGTCGAGCAGCCTGTTCTATTTGGCTGCCTACGGCTTCGCCGCCATCGGCGCATTCGCGGTCGTGACCCTGATCAGGGACCCAGGCGGCGAGGCCGGGCACCTGTCGAGCTGGGCTGGCCTCGGCAAGCGCTCACCGCTAGTGGCCGGCGTCTTCGCGCTGTTCCTGATCGCCTTCGCCGGTATCCCGCTGACCAGTGGATTCATCGGGAAGTTTGCCGTGTTCCAGGCCGCTATCGGCGGTGGAGCGGTACCACTGGTGGTGATCGGCGCGCTGAGCAGCGCCATCGCTGGCCTTCCTCATACGTCCGGGTCATCGTGCTGATGTTCTTCAGCGAGCCGGCCGTCGACGGTCCAGTGGTGGTGAAGCCGAGCGCCTTTACCGCCAGCGCGGTCGCCATCGGAGTACTTGCTACGCTCATCCTCGGCATCGTGCCAGAGCCGCTGCTCAGACTGGCTCACGACGCGGCGTCGCAGCTATTCGTCCGCTAATGAGGCAGTTGTCGGGCATCAGGTGCCCTGGCGATCGTCGGCACCAGGGTCAGTGCGCTTATCGTGGTGATTACCTGGTAACCGGCCAGCTGACGGCGGGTCAATGGCGGCAGGCATAGCGATAGGGGAATGAAGTGACCACTGTTGTTCCCGTGGCGCTGGCAGATGCCGAGCTCGCGGCCGATCTGGCTGATGGGCTGGCGCGGGTCGAGATCGGCATGCGCGAGGCGGCCAGAGCGTCCGACGAGCTGCTTGATCAGACGTCGGCTTACCTGATCGAGGCGGGCGGCAAGCGCTTCCGCGCCACCTTGGTGCTGCTCGCGGCGCACTTTGGCAACCCGCACGATGAGCGGATCGTGCCGGCCGCGGTTGCGATCGAGCTCACCCATCTCGCGACCTTGTATCACGATGACGTGATGGACGAAGCCGAGGTCCGGCGCGGCTCGCAGAGTGCCAACTCCCGCTGGACCAACTCGGTCGCGATCCTGACCGGTGACTTCCTGTTCGCTCGTGCGTCTGGCTTGCTGGCCGAGCTTGGCGCCGAGGCGGTCAGGATCCAGGCCGACACCTTTAGCCGCCTGGTAGCCGGGCAGATCGCCGAGACTGTCGGGCCTCGGCCCGGCCAGGACTCCCTTGAGCACTACATGTCCGTGATCACTGGCAAGACGGCGTCGCTGATCGCCACGGCTGGCCAGTTCGGCGCTATGTACTCAGATGCGGGCACCGAGATCACCGAGGCGATGGCCCCGGCCTGCGCCGCGCTTGGCATCGCGTTCCAGCTGTCCGACGACATTCTCGACGTCACAAGCGAGTCGCTGCAGTCAGGCAAGACCCCAGGCACCGACCTGCGGGAAGGCGTCCGTACCCTGCCGGTGCTGCATGCCCTGGCCTGCGCAGGACCCGACGACGCCCGGCTGATCGAGTTGCTGAACACCGATCTAAGTGAGCCTGACCTGCTTGACGAGACGCTTGACCTGCTGCGCAAGCACCCAGGCATGGACCTGGCCAGGGCTGACGTGCGGCGCTGGGCCAACCAGGCCCGCGAGTACATCGCCGCGCTGCCCGACGTGCCCGCCCGCGCCGCGCTAGCTGAGCTGTGCGACTTCATGGTGGAGCGAACCAGCTAACCCCTCGCCCGGCCGGCCGGGTCGGCCCTCCGGGGCGATCAACGGCAACGGGGTCGCCCCGTGGTCATCAGGTCAGCAACAGGGGTCCCCTGTTGCTGACGCGGTGGGGGGTGGGAACAAGCGTGCGGCTGGCAACGCTAGTAACCATGCGGCGTTTGCGGGGCTGGAAAGCCATCCGCGAAGGCTGAGATGAGCGACACGCCCGCGAGTGCCCGATTGGCACCGGGCCGGGAGGAGAGAGCAGTGGGACTCTTTGGCACCAACAGGACTCGGATGGTCACGGCCGACACGGCGCTGCGTGGACGATCAGAGGAGTTGCGGGTCCCGGCGCGGCACGAGGTACTTGGCAGCTCGCTCAAGCCGCCGTACCCAGCGGGCAGCGAAATAGCCGAGTTCGCGCTTGGCTGCTTCTGGGGTGCTGAGAAGATGTTCTGGCAGACGCCAGGCGTCATCTCGACCTCGGTTGGCTATGAGGGCGGCTTCACGCCGAACCCGACCTACGAAGAGGTCTGCAGCGGCGGCACTGGCCACGCTGAGGCCGTCCGCGTGGTCTTCGACCCGAAGGCCGTGACCTACAGCGACCTGCTCAAGGTGTTCTGGGAGGCGCACGACCCGACCCAGGGCATGCGGCAGGGTAACGACGTCGGGTCTCAGTACCGGTCAGCCATCTTCTACCAGACGCCTGAGCAGCAGGCGACGGCGCTGGAGTCGGCGGCTATGTACCAGGAGCAGCTAACCAGGCCGGCTACGGCACCATCACGACCGAGATCACTCCGGCGACCGAGTTCTACTTCGCCGAGGACTACCACCAGCAGTACCTGGCCGAGACCAAGAACCCGTACGGGTACTGCCCTGACCACGGCACCGGGGTCTCCTGCCCGATCGGCCTGGTGCGCACCACCGGCGCGCCAATCAAGTCCGACAGCTGATCCCGACTGTCGACGCGATTGGAGTAGTTTGCGGTATTTGCCTCGGCGGACTGGCGGCGGGTTGAGTAGACCTCGGCGGTGAAGGCGTGAGGTAGCGATCAACTGGAAACAGTTATAGGCGTGCCTCGTGGATATCTATTAGCCGGTGCCGTTGCCCTGGCATTAGTACTGGTCGGCTGTTCGTCCGGACCAGCAAGCTCGCCTTCGGCGACTCCAGTGGCGAGATCGGGCCGGTCCAGTACGCCGACGCCTACGGCCACGACGCCTGCGACACCAGTGAGCTGGGCGGTGGCCACGTCCGCGCAGGCCGGTGGCGGGATGGCCGCCCTGGTCAAGGCGGCAAGGAAAGAGGGCACGCTCAATGTGATTGGCCTGCCGCCGACCTACGCCAATTACGGGCGCATTATCGCCGACTTCAGCAAGAAATATGGGATCAAGGTCAACCAACTCGATCCGCTGGTCGGCGGTCAGCAGGAGATCACCCAGATCAAGCAGCACCAGGGGTCAGCTCAGGCGGCCGATGTGGTGGACGTCGAGACGCCGGTCGCAGTGGCGAACGCGAGCCTGTTCGCGCCGTATCAAGTAGCGACCTGGTCGGCTATTCCGGCTGGTCAGAAGGCACCGAACGGTAGCTGGGTACAGGACTACGGCGGCTATATGTCAGTTGGCTACGACCCGACCAGGTTTGGCAAGATCACGTCGTTGCGGCAGTTGCTTGGCCGCAAGTTCGCGCACGCGGTCGCGCTGGATGGCAGCCCGACTCAGGCAACCGCCGCGCTCTACGGCGTGATGCTGGCTAACCTCGCGCTTGGTGGCAGCGCGGACAACATCTCGGCCGGGGTGACCTTCTTTCACCAGCTGGCCGCGGCGGGGAATCTGGTGTCGGTCCCGGCGACGACTCCGCTCACCATCAAGGCGGGTACCACGCCGGTCGTATTCAACTGGGACTACCTGAACACGGCACCGGTCGTCGGCCGGTCGTCGGCCACGTGGAAGGTATTCATCCCGGCCGGCGCGGCAGTGGGCGACTTCTACGCCCAGGCGATCAACAAGGACGCACCGCATCCGGCAGCAGCCAGGCTGTGGGAGGAGTTCCTGTTCAGCCAGAGCGCGGACGGCGGCCAGAGCCTGTGGCTCAAGGGCGGCGTTCGGCCGGTCGAGGAGGCGGCGATGGCGGCCGATCATCACATCAAGGCCCGGTCGGCGGCGGCGTACCCGGCGATCGGCGGTAGCGCCACGTTCCTGTCCACGGCCCAGGTCAACAGTGCCGCCCACTACCTGGCCGCGCACTGGGCCAAGGCCACCCGCTAGCCCGCCGGGCCGGCCCTGCGCTACCTAGTCGGCTGAGTTACCTGCTCATCCGGGGTTCCCCAGTACGGCGCGGGCGCGGCCGCCGGCACGGTCGCGTGCTTACCAGGATTGAGTTGCGCGTGGATGACCTCGGCCGCGCTCTGAATGGTGTCGATGCCGTAGGCCATGGACGGGTTGTCGTAGGTGAGCATGGCGATCAGGTAGGCCCGGTGGGCCGTAGTGAACGTGCCAATGCTGTTGATCTCCCACTGACTTCCCGGATACGGCAGCCAGCCGTTCTTCACGTGCACCAGCACGTCCTGCGGTGCCCCGGCCGGTACCCCCCAGCGCTGGTCGGCAGTGACGTGGTGCATCAGGTACCTGGCGTAGATCCGAGAGTCCTGGTCAAGCACGTCGTTCGGCCCGGTAATCAGCTTGAGCAGCAAGAGTTCGTCGTGGGCGGTGATCAGGGTCAAGCCCCAGTGGTAGTCAAGCTTGCTTTGCGCCATCTTGGCCAGATTGAGAAAGTGCTGCATGAACGGGATGCCGACGTCGAACCATAGGTCGTTGGCCGCGTCGTTGTCGGACTCGGTGATCATCAGCCAGGCTTCGTGCAACTCGGTCTCGGTCAGCTTGCGGTGCTGTTCCTGCGCTTTGCGCAGCAGCGCGGCCAAGATAGTGACCTTGATCACGCTGGCCGCGTAGAAGTGGTCCGTGGAGTGGTACCAGCAGCTGATGCCGGTCTCGCTGTCAGTCAGCGCGAGACCGACCGAGGACTCCCGGTCCGTCAGCCGGCTCGTGATGTCAGCGGCCATCCGCTTGGCCAGCGGCTGGTACTTCTCATCAGGGGAGACGCAGGTGACGCCTGAGCTCCCCTGGCTGCCATTGTCTCGCGGCACGACCCGTGCCCGCGCGATGCCGGTCAACGCGGTTGGTCCGGTAAGGATGGCCGAGACTGTCAGTACCGAGCAGAGCGTCAGCGTCAGGCCTGCGCCGCGCAACGGGCGAATTCGCATCGTTTCAACCGCCTCGTGTTTTGATGAGCGGAAAAACTCTAGCGGTGATTCGGCCTGACTGGCATAACTGGAAGGACACCCCTCATGAATGTAAGGGTCGAGCGGCAGGGCCAGGTCACTACAGTCATCCTGGATCGCCCGCAGGTGCGCAATGCGGTGGACGGGCCAACCGCCACCGCCCTGGCTGACGCGTTCCGTGACTTTGACGCCGATCCCGGTGCCGCCGTCGCTGTGCTGTTTGGCGAAGGCGGCACCTTCTGCGCCGGCGCGGACCTGCGCGCAGTCGGGACACCAGCCGGGAACCAGGTCACGGCTGACGGTGATGGGCCGATGGGGCCAACCAGGATGGTGCTGTCCAAGCCAGTCATCGCCGCCGTGTCTGGCTACGCCGTCGCGGGCGGGCTTGAGTTGGCGCTCTGGTGCGACCTGCGGGTCGCCGAAGAAGATGCGGTCTTCGGGGTGTTCTGCCGACGCTGGGGCGTGCCGTTGATTGATGGCGGCACGATCCGGCTGCCGAGGCTGATCGGCCTGTCCAGAGCGCAGGACCTGATCCTTACTGGCCGTCCGGTCGATGCCGCTGAAGCACTGGCGATGGGGCTGGCCAACCGGGTCGTGCCTAAGGGCACGGTGCGCGCGGCGGCCGAGCAACTCGCGGCCGAATTGGCCGCGCTGCCGCAGGCCTGCCTGCGCAATGACCGATTGTCCGCGATCGAGTCGGCAGCACTGGACTACGACGCGGCCATGGCCAATGAGTATCGACATGGCCTGGCCAGCCTCGGTGACCCCGAGGTGACCGCGAACGTGACCAGCTTCCGCGACGGCGCTGGCCGCCACGGCACCTCGGCGGGCTCTTAGCCGACGTTCCAGGTGTCGGCGCCGGCCAGCAGCGCCGCCAGGTCACCATCGCCTTGACGCTCGCGGACGGAGGCGATCTGCTCGGACATCCGATCGTCGTAACTGGCTCGCTCCACCGAGCGGAACACCCCGATGGGCGTGTGCGCGAAGTCGGCCTGATCCAGCCTGGTCAGCGCGAACGCGTAGGACGGGTCGTCGGTGTGGGCGTCATGCACGATCAGCCCGTCCTGGCCCACCTCGGCGACGTCCACCGGCTCGATCGAGCCAAGCCGCCCGAACCGCAGGCCGTGCTCGGACTCCGGGCCGTACCTGACCGGCTGGCCGTGCTCAAGCCTGATCACGTTCTGCTCACGCGAACCCGGCTCGGTGACTGGCAAGAACGCGTCGTCGTTGTAGATCGGGCAGTTCTGGTAGATCTCTACGAACGCGGCACCGCGGTGGTCGGCCGCTGCCCTGAGCACGCTGGTCAGGTGCTTGCGATCCGAGTCGATCGTCCTGGCCACGAAGCTGGCCTCGGCACCCAGCGCGAGTGACAGCGGATTGAACGGCGTATCAAGCGACCCGTACGGCGTCGACTTGGTCACCTTGCCCTGCTCGGACGTTGGCGAGTACTGGCCCTTGGTCAGGCCGTAGATCCGGTTGTTGAACAGCAAGATCTTGATATTGACGTTCCGCCGCAGCGCGTGGATCAGGTGGTTGCCGCCGATCGACAGCGCGTCGCCGTCACCAGTAATCACCCAGACGGACAGATCCTGCCGGGAGGCGGCCAGCCCGGTCGCGATGGCTGGCGCCCGACCATGGATCGAGTGCAGGCCGTAGCTGTTGACGTAGTAAGGCAGTCGGGACGAGCAGCCGATGCCGGAGACGATGACCAGGTTCTCCCTGGGCACCTCAAGCTCAGGCAAGAAGGACTGGAACGCGGCCAGAATGGCGTAGTCGCCACAGCCTGGGCACCAGCGGACCTCCTGGTCAGACTTGAAGTCCTTCATGGTCTGCCGCTCGTCGGTATGCGGCACGAGAGTAAGCGACTTGAGCGGCTCAGGCATTGGCGATCACATCCTCGATGACGCCGCTCAGCTCGGCAGCGCGGAACGGTAGTCCTCGTACGCGGTTATAAGAGATCACATCCACGAGGAAACGACCTCGCAGGATCAATGCCAGCTGCCCCAGGTTGATCTCGGGCACGAGCACCTTGTCGTAACGCTTGAGCACCTCGCCCAGGTTGGCCGGGAATGGTGACAGGTGGCGCAGGTGCGCTTGGGCGATCGAGCCGCCAGCGAGCCTGACCCGCCGGACGGCCGCCCCGATCGAGCCGAAGGTGGAGCCCCAGCCGAGCACGAGCACCCTGGCGTCGCCGTCCGGGTCATCAACTTCCAGCAGCGGGATGTCGGCGGCGATCCCGTCGATCTTGGCCTGGCGCAGCCTGACCATCTTGTCGTGGTTATCCGGGTCGTAGGAGATGGTGCCAGAGCCGTCGGCCTTCTCGATGCCGCCGATCCTGTGCTCAAGCCCCTTGGTACCGGGAATGGCCCACGGCCTGGCGAGCGTCTGCGGGTCCCGCTGGAACGGCCGGAACGGCTGGCCATCGGTACCAGTCGCGAAGGCGAATTCGGTCGAGAGGTCCGGCAATTCAGACAGGTCAGGAACCTTCCAAGGCTCAGAGCCATTGGCCAGGTAGCCGTCGGACAAGATGATCACCGGCGTCCGGTACTTCAGCGCGAGCCTGGTCGCCTCGATCGCGGTGCCGAAGCAGTCACCGGGCGTCGATGGCGCGATCACGACGACGGGGGACTCGCCGTTGCGGCCATAGAGCGCCATCAGCAGATCGGCCTGCTCGGTCTTGGTCGGCATGCCAGTGGACGGACCGGCCCGCTGGATGTCACAGACCACAAGGGGCAGCTCGACGGCGACCGCGAGGCCGATCGTCTCGGCCTTCAGGCACATGCCAGGTCCTGAGGTCGTGGTGATGCCGAGCGCACCGCCGAAGGCGGCGCCCAGTGCGGCACCGACGCCGCTGATCTCGTCCTCGGCTTGGAAGGTGCGGACGCCGAACCGCTTGTGCTTGGACAGTTCGTGCAGGATGTCCGAGGCCGGGGTGATCGGATATGAGCCGAGGAAGATTGGCAGCTTAGCTAGCTGGCTCGCCGCGACCAGGCCGTTGGCCAGCGCGGTGTTGCCGTTGATGTTCCGGTAAATGCCAGGCGGTAGCGCGGCGGGCTTGATCTCGTACTGGACCGAGAACTCTTCGGTCGTCTCGCCGTAGTTCCAGCCGGCCTGGAAGGCCGCGATGTTGGCCTTCATGATCTCGGGCTTGGTGGCGAACTTGGACTGCAGGAAGCGCAGCGTGCCTTCGGCCGGCCGGTTGTAGAGCCAGCACAGCATGCCGAGGGAGAACATGTTCTTCGCTCGCTCGGCATCCTTCTTGCTGATGTCGAAGTCTTCCAGCGCCTTCACAGTCACCGAGGTGATCGGGATGGCGTGCAGCTGGTAGCCGTCGAGCGAGCCGTCGTCGAGCGGGTTGCTGTCGTAGCCGACCTTGGTCAGATTCCGCTTGGTGAATTCGTCGGTGTTGGCGATGATGTCGGCACCGCGCGGCAGGTCATCGAGGTTGGCCTTCAGCGCGGCCGGATTCATCGCCACCAGGACGTCGGGGGCGTCGCCTGGGGTCAGGATGTCGTGATCAGCGAAGTGCAGCTGGAAGCTTGATACGCCCGGCAGCGTGCCCGCTGGAGCCCGGATCTCGGCCGGGAAGTTGGGCAGCGTCGACAGGTCGTTCCCGAACGTCGCCGTTTCCTGTGTAAACCTGTCGCCAGCGAGTTGCATGCCGTCACCTGAGTCACCGGCGAATCTGATGATTACGCGATCAAGCTGCTGGATTTGCTTGGTCACAGCGGAGCGCCTCCTCTGTGCGTCGAGGACCGCAGTGCGGCGACGACGTATTCGCTCAGGCGCGGCGCCACGTCGGCGGGGCGCATCCAACAAAAACCCGGGCGTATATCCCGTAACAGCAACACAACACTGCCGGGATCTATGCCGTCCGGGCAGCGGCTGCCTGGTGGCTGCTAGGCCTGCCCTGATGGAAAACTGCCTTTGGGGTCTGGCGTCGTGGCAGGTGGCGGCCTGCCTTGGCACCTCGCTGCATCCTATTACGCACCAGTGCCGGATTACGTCATGACCATCACATGCATCGGTGCGGTATTCGCAGCCTAGAAGTCAATTAACGGACAGTAGCGTTGCGACTAGATTTCGATTACGTAGCGTGTCAACCCGGTGGCGCCGAGGCGCGTCATACTCGCGTCGACAGAGTTCGCGGGAGGAGGCCTTGGTCTCATGACGGGAAGAGCGGGCACGGGCGGAACTCGACGCCGCGCTGCGCGGCGTAGCGCTAACCGCCGCCGACCGGCGGTTCCTGGCCAGGCTCAGTCAGTGGGATAAGCGCACCGCGGGCACGGTCGCCTCGCTGGTGTCTCGGGCCAGGCAGCAAGGACGTCACGAAGCGGCGTTCGCCGACCTCGTTGAGGTGTTGGGTGGCGAGTGTTCGACCTGGCAGGGGTGGGTCAGCCGATGTCAGGCGGTAGTAGCGACGCACGGTGGGCAAGGAAGGCCGAACTGAACCACTCGCGACTTAGTCGGGTCACGGTTTGCAGTGCTCCTGGCTCCTCGAACAGATGGGTCGCGCCGGGGACGATAGCCAGCCGGTTCTCGCAGCGCAGCCGGTGCTGGGCTGCGCGGTTGAGGCCGAGGGTGGCTTCGTCTTGGTCGCCGACAATCAGCAAGGTGGGTGCCTGGACGGCTGCGAGTCGTGCTTCAGCCAGGTCAGGCCGGCCGCCGCGAGACACGATGGCGTCGACTTGGACGGTCGGGTCAGTTGCGGCCCAGAGCGCGGCCGCCGCGCCGGTGCTGGCGCCGAAGTAGCCGAGCGGCACCTGCTCTGCACCTGGTTGCTGGCGAAGCCAGGCAGTCACCGCGATGAGCCTGCTGGCTAGGCGTTCTACGTCGAACACGTTGGCGCGGTCGAGTTCCTCGTGCGAGGTGAGCAGGTCGAACAGCAGGGTGCCGAGACCAGCCTGGTTGAGTTGCTCGGCCACGTAGCGGTTGCGCGGGCTGTGCCGACTACTGCCACTGCCATGGACGAACACGACCAGTCCGATCGGCTGCGCCGGGATCGTGAGCTGGCCGGCCAGCATCACCGAACCGGCCTGGACTTCCACCGGCTCGTCTCGCGCCTGGACGCCGGCGGTAGGTGGCGCGCTCTGCGTTACGAATGTGCTTGTTGGGTTTGCCGGGCTTCTTGGTGCCGGAGTTGATGCGGGCTGCGGCGCGAGCGCGGCGGCGGCTCGCTCAAGCAGATCGGTCACGTCGGCGTCGGGTACGTGGCTGAAGTCGTCGTACCAAGTGCCGACGGCCGTGAAAAAAGGTGGCGCATCCAGGCAGATCGCTTCGTCGCAAACCGCGCGGAGCGCGTTGATCGACTCGGGGGCACCGATCGGCGCGGCCATGATCACGGTTGCCGCGCCTTGCCGCCGAGCCACCTGGCAGGCGGCGGCGGCCGTCGACCCGGTGGCGATGCCGTCGTCCACGATGATCACGGTGCGGCCAGTGAGGTCGAGGTGCGGGCGGCCAGCTCGGAAGCGTTCCGCTTGGTGGGCGAGTTCGGTTAGTTCGCGTCGCTCCACGGCATCCAACTCGGCGCCGGTGACCCCTGAGCGACGGATTACCTCATCATTGGCAACCCTGATGCCGCCCTCGCCGATCGCGCCCATGGCCAGCTCAGGCTGGAAGGGCACACCGAGCTTGCGCACGACAATCACGTCAAGCGGCGCGCTCAGTGCGCGAGCCACCTCGAACGCCACCGGCACCCCGCCGCGCGGCAAGCCGAGCACGACAAGATCGCCGCCACGGAAGCGCTCAAGCCGCTTGGCGAGCCGTCGTCCAGCATCGGCCCGGTCAGTGAATCGCACAGCCACCCCCTGTTGTCAGACAGGGACCCTCAGTTGTTGCCTACCCAACTACACGCGGTTGAGCAGCCAGGCAGTGGCCGTAATCTACGATCTCCGCCTACCATGATCGAGATGTTTGTTACGTTATAATCAGTTATGACTGGAATGATCGACTGGCTAGGTGTGTGCCGAGTAGTTCGATTCTGGAGTCCGTCGCCGGGGTCGGTGTGACGGGAGGCCTTCGTTCCGCTATCCTTCATCGTGCCGTCCTAGCTGGACGGCAACGGCAGGTTGCCCGAGTGGCCAAAGGGAGCGGTCTGTAAAACCGTCGGCTCAGCCTACGTTGGTTCGAACCCAACACCTGCCACCACCTGGGAAAACTACTCCTGATCTGCGCGTATGCGGGTTGGGAGTTTTCTCTGTTCGGTGCGGCTGTGTGTGGCTGGCGGCGAGCGTGTGCGGGTGTTCACGCCGAATACACGCCGAAATTCGACGAGCCAGGTGAGTGCCTAGTCTTGGCGGTGACTGGCTAGCGTGCGCCGGCAGCCTGCTGTCCATTCATACGAGCGGCATGATCATCCTGCCGCTTCATCACTACGTCAGCTGTAGGCTGCGCAGCGTGTCCTATCCATATGGCCTAGGTCAGAATCGCGCAAGGCCTTGGCTACCGCCCCGTCAGTGACCTGCGCGAGTCCCTCGCTGTCCAGCGGTGTGTGGTCGGGAATCCGTCGCTGATGGTCCGCCACGTGAAGTTCGACGCCGATCTCAGCGGGTTGGTCGGTCGTGCCTGGGAAGCGCTGCGGGCACGTCACCCGGATCTACCATGCGTCGCATTCGAGCCGATGCCTATCGATTGCGTAGAACAGGGCTTCGGGGCTCTAGCGATTCCTGGCAGCCAACGCCCGAACGGTACCTGCTACGCGGACCTTACGGTCCTGATCGGCCCCGGTTGGCTCTACTCCACCAAGAACCGAGGCTTTCTAATCCTCGCCCACGAAGCCGCTCACGCCCTCGACTATGCCCGCCATGGCAAGGTCGGCGGCCACGACGAGATCTTTGCGGCGCTGGTCCGCGAGCTGAGACTGTCTGCTAAGAGACTGACGGACGGCCCGCGTTCAGGCGACTACGAGCCGGCTCTCACAGAAGTCTTCCTCGCTGAGTATGCGGAGACTGTCACGGCCTTGGGCGTGGCCTGGCAAGAGCTGGATGCGGTGAGCTGGGTAGAACAATAGAAGCCATTCTCTGCAGGGGGACAGAGATCCCAGGTCGGCAGTACGGACACACCGTTAGGGCGTAGCGAGCGCGCTTGGCACTGACTAGCGGGCCGCGTCTCCTTGGGCTGAACGCAAGGACGTGTCGCCGCTGAGGGTAAGCCGAACGCAGCACGGTCGGCATCCAAGTTGCCCAGGCCGATGTGCGACTGAACGCTCGCAAATCGGCCCGTACTGCTAGAAGGTCACCTGGCCGGAACTGACTCCGGTACGCTCCTGAGCTGTCCCGCAGGGAGACACTTTCGCTAGCACAACGTACGCTAGAAGTACAGGACCGGCGTGAGAGAAGGTGCATGTGTCGCAGCCGATCTGGCCTGAATCGGACGATCCTGCGGACAGCGAACCGCGTTATGCCAACAGCGTGACGATCGGGATGTCGCAGTGGGATCTGACGATCGGCTTCGGACTAGCTGCTCCAGAGCCGGGCAGTCCGGTGCCGGAGATGCGGCTCGCCCTGACTGCTGTGAGTCGCATTGTGATGTCGCCTACGCACGCCAAGGTGCTTGCTGAAATGCTCACGAAGACTGTCGGAGAGTGGGAGCGCAGGTTTGGGAAGCTGCCTAAGACCGCCGTTCTTATGCCACAGCCGGATGCGCCAGCAGAGGATGAGCAATGATTGAGTGTTCTATTTCGGTCGACGATCTCCCTATTACAGGTCCAGGAACGACGACGGCGCTTTACGCAATTGTGAATGTATCATCGGTGTCGGGTTCGGTTGTTAAACCCGTGAATCCTTCGTCTCCGTCAGGCGACGAAACTGATCCCAAGCTAGCGTGGCTTGACAGCGACGAAGCTAGAGGGTTCGAAGGGCATTGGGTAGCTCTAGATCCCGATACCACCGAAGTGCTCGGTCTGGCGGACACGCGAGAGGAGTTGCGCAGGTGGCGTGACAGAGATGTCACTCTTCTTTTCGTCGAGCCACGCCGTCGACGGTAGCTAATCTTGAAAACTGAGCTACGCCCATCAAAACGCCTTGAATTTAAGTATTTTTACTCTTATAAGGCCATGTCGCCGGTAGGTGGTAGTATTGAGCCGCCGGAGATGCTTGTCCGTTTTAGGAATCCTTCCCCGCCTTCTGGTTCATGGCCTGTCGAAACAGAAGTACTTGTGACCGTGGATTCCGGTGCAGACGTAACGCTCCTGCCACCTGCCTTTGCCGAGCGCTTGAGCGTCAATCTCGGAGACCTCACTGAGGGAAACGTCGGCTCTATTGGTGCTCCGGTTCGCGCCTACGAGGCAGTGCGGCTACGGGCAGAGCTCTGCGGAGAGTGGATAGGCCTGCCCGTCAGGTTCTATGTCGAGGAAGGAAAGGCGGTCCTCGGACGCGCAGGTGCATTTGAGGCATTTCAGCTCGCTTTCGTCGAACGCGACAAGATCATCTACGCGAGTCGGGTGAAGCGTCCGGGACGATAGCTTCGCGTCGTATAAGGCCAAGTGGATCGCTGATGCCTACTAGGCTTGCCTGATGGAATCCGAGACTCGCATCGTGCTTCGCAGTCCCTCGATCGGAGAGGGAAATGACCGGATCGTGAATCATCCTAGTCAGCCCGAGGATTACACCGACGAGAACGGCGCCGTGTGGCAACACGCTAACCCACAGGCAAATCGGAACGTTGGGGGTAGTTGGCTGCGAGTGTACGACCCCGTGTGATCGCGGGGAAGGTTTGCTGCTCATTTACCTCACCGAGACACGATGATGGGGATCAAAGACTCGAACGAACTCAGACCGCATCCTGTGTCCCAGGTATAGCCTGCTGGCCGTGACCGCGAATCCCTCTGCGGCCCCGCGAGCCAGAGTCTGGTCTACGTCTAGACATCACTTCGGGCGTCTGGTCATGCATCTTCCGAAGTCGGCTCTCTTTCTAGAGATTGCCCTCCTCTTGGCCACCGCCTGACGAGTCGGCGTCGATGGGTTTGGTGGCTTGGAGGATTCGGCGTTTGGCTTCTTCTTGCTGGCCGGAGATGCATTTGGCGTAGACGCGGAGGAGGACGTCGACGGTGTGGCCGGCCCAGTCGGCGACCTGGGCGGGTGGGACGCCGGCGTTGAGCCAGGTGGAGACGGCGGCGTGGCGGAGGTCGTAGGGGCGGCGGGCGAGCAGGGACTTAGCTTCAGTGCCGGTGAAGGCTTTGGCTCGGGCCTGGTGGAAGACGGCGAGGTAGGCGCGGTCGGTCACGATTCCGCCGCGCTGCAGGCTGAAGATCCGGCCGCCGGGGCCGAGGCCGAATTCCTTGATGTGGTCGCGGATGAGGGTGACGAGTTCGGGGTGGACGGGGACGGTGCGGGTTTCGTCTTTGGCGCGGTGTTTTAGTTCGCGGCGTTCTCGGACGCTGCCGTCGTCGGTCCACTGGGATCCGCTGCGGGGCTGGGCGTTGGTGAGGAGGAATTCGCCCCATCCGCTGTCGGGCATGCTGGCCAGGTTGTCGTCGCGCAGGTCGGTGATTTCTTCTGGGCGCATGGCGGCGTAGTACATGCAGCCGAAGAACGCTTTAAGCCTCTTGCCGCGTGGTCCGAGGTCGCCGGTGGCGTTGAGGAAGCGGCGGGCCTGGTCTGGGTTGATGACGCCGCGGGGGTCGACGGTTTTGAGCTTGCGGGGCTGGGTCCAGGTGATGGATGTGAGCGGGTTGGCGGTTAGGAGCTTCCGTTCGATCACGGCGTATTTCATGAGGTTGTTGAGGACCGTGCGCTTGCGGTTCGCGGTGTTCGCTGCTGCGAGTCGGCCGTTCTGCTTGGAGCTGATGCGGTCCAGGACGGCGCGGCTGCGGCCGTTGTCCAGGTCGGCGAGATCTTCGACCGCGATGGTCGCGTCCTCAAGCCATTCGATCACCGGGCTTATGTCGGCGGGCGGGGTCTCGCCTCGCAGCCTCGCGCTGAAGGCCCAGCTTGCGAGTGCGCGGCGGAGTTCGGGCCGCGTGCACGGCAGGTCGCTGGTGAGGAGTACCTCGGTGGCGTCAGTGAGTGCCTCGGCGATCGAGCGGCGGTGGTTGGGCGAGGCGTATTTCCACTTGGCGGCCGTGTAGTCGAGCGTGAGCGTGTACCAGCTGACCGGAGGGGTCTTGTCTGCCTCGGGTTCGTCGCGTTGCCAGGAGACCGGTCGGCCGGTGGCGACGCGGAAGGCCTCGCCCTTCTTGGCGGCTGTCACCAGCGAGCTGCGGAAGCTTCCGGCCTGGCCCGAGTGGTGGAACGGGACCTTCCACTCGTGATTGTCGACGCGCCAGCGGACGTAGTAGGTGGTGCGCTTCTTGCCTTCGTACGTGTCCAGCTTGTCGTAGACGCTCACCTTGTAGGTGATCTCGTCGTCCATCAGGCTGCCGCCTCTCGCTTCTCCAGCCAGCGCTCGTAGTCGGCCCGGCGGACGCGCAGCTGGCCGTTGGGCAGCTTGATGCACTTCGGGCCGGTGCCGTGGGCGCGCCATTCGTAGAAGGTGCGACGGCTGATGCCGAGGTCTTCGCAGATGTCGTCCACGGTGAGCTTGCCGGGCAGGGAGTAGTCAGGGGTCGCCGCGCTGCGGCTGGTCCTGGCTTGACTCCCGCGGGTCGCCCGGCGGCCCTGCGCGTTTGCCATGCGGCTCCTCCATGACGGTTGTCATCTCGAAGCTGCATCATCTACTATATAACGGTGATGCAGATCACCGTCAAGATATGTGATTGGGGCTTGGCGTGCAGAGGATGACCGGCCGTGGCGACCGCAGCCGAGCGCCTGATGGCGGGCGCTGATGGCGCGTAGGCGGAAGTGGGATGGGGTTGGAGAGCCGCTGTTCGCTGAGGACTGGTGGCAGGAAGACCAGCAGCTGTTCGTTGACTCCGTTGTTGGCAAGGTGCCTGAGGTTCCGCGTCGGGAGCGGCGGTCGCGGAAGGCCGTTAGCCTGCCGGAGCAGGACAGTGGTGCTGAGGCCGGGTTTGTGCAGGGGATGTTGCCGTGGTTCGACGATCAGCCGGGAGTTGGGGATGAATCACTACGGGGCGATGGCGCGGCGGCATTGGGCGAGGTGGCTGCCGGGACGGTACGCGACGATCTCCGATCCGGAGAGGTTCTTCGGCGAGCTGGGGGTGCGGGCGTCGGACCGGATCGCGGAGCTGGCGGACGGGTTCGCGGGCGATCAGCCTCCGGGGGAGCCGTATCTGGAGCGGGTGGGGCGGCTGGGGCAGGCTCGGCGGCAGGCGGAGGAGATCGTGCTGCACGAGATGATCTTGCTGGAGCCGGAGCCGGGAGCGGACGAGGACGGCTAGCCGGGTTCCGGCCGGGCGGGCAGGGAGACCTGGCGCCGTCGGGGGCTGTGAGCCGGGTTCGGGCGAATCTGGCGGCGCTGGAGTTGCTGCGGGTGCTGCAGCGTGAGGGGCGGTCGGCGTCGGCGGATGAGCTGGCGGTGCTGGGGCGGTGGTCGGGGTGGGGCGCGGTTCCCGGGGTGTTCGACGAGGGGCGGGGCGAGTTCGGCTGGGTCCGGGAGCGGCTGGCCGGGCTGATGTCGGATGCTGAGCTGGCGGCGGCCAGGCGGACGACGCTGAACGCTCACTACACCGATGCCCGGCTGGTGCGGGTGATCTGGCAAGGTGTCCGGTCGCTGGGGTTTACCGGGGGCCGGGTGCTGGAACCTGGGTGCGGGGCTGGGAACTTCATCGCGTTCGCGCCGCCGGGTGCGCGAATGTCCGGGGTCGAGCTTGATCCGGTGACCGCGGGTATCGCTGCTGCTTTGCATCCGCAGGCCGAGATCAGGGCGGAGTCGTTTGCTGACACTCGCGATGGCGAGGGGACTTACGACCTGGCGATCGGGAACGTGCCGTTCGGTAAGGCGGTGCTGCGAGACAAGCGGCATAACGGCAGCGGGCACGCGATTCACAACCATTTCATTGTGAAGGCTCTGCATTTGGTGCGGCCGGGTGGCCTAGTGGTGCTGCTGACGTCGCGGTACACGATGGATGCGCGGAATCCGGCGGCGCGGCGGCAGATGGCCGGGCTTGCTGATCTGGTCGGGGCGGTGCGGCTGCCGAGTGGTGCGCATCAGCGGGCGGCGGGCACGGGGGTGGTGACGGACCTGCTGGTCCTGCGGCGCCGCGAGCCTGGCCGCGAGCCGGCCGGCGTCGAGTGGGAGCGGGCCCGGCTGACCGAGCTGGACGGCGCTGAGGTGACGGTTAATCAGTACTTTCTTGATCATCCGGAGCTTGTGCTCGGCGAGATGGGGACCGCGCATGGCATGTACGGGGCCGATGACCTTGTGGTCCGCCCGGCCGCAGGCCAGGACACGGCCGCGGCGCTGGGACGGCAGCTCGACGCGATTGCCGTGGCCGCTCGCTCCGCCGGGCTGACGTGGCGCCGGGCGACGGCCTTCGCGGCTGACGTGGTTCAGGAACCTGCCGAGCGATCGGCAGAGCCGGACGGGTTCCTTCGGGCTCGGGCGGATGGCGTGTTCACGCGGGTGGAGCTGGGTCGCGAGGTGTTCTACGAGGTGCCTCGCTCGCAGGTTGCCGAGCTGCGTCACCTGATCGGGTTGCGTGATGTGGTGCGCGCCTTGCTGGAACGCGAGGCCGCTTCGCGGGATGACACCCCGGAGATCGACCAGCTGCGGGTCACGCTGAACAAGGTGTACGACGGCTATCTGCGGAGCTACGGGCCGCTGAACCGGTTCACGCTGCGGCGTACTGGGCGGGTTGATCCGGTGAGCGGCGAGCCGGTGATGGCGAAGGTTCAGCCGCCGAGAGGCGGGTTCCGGGATGATCCGTTCGCGCCGCTGGTGTCCGCGCTGGAAGAATTCGATCCGGTCGGGCAGCGGGCGGCGAGGGCGGCGATTTTCCGGGAGCGGGTTGTCGCGCCTCGGGCGGCCCGGCTGGGTGCAGATACGGCTGCCGATGCCCTGGCGATCTGCCTGGATTCCTGCGGTGAAGTGCGGCTCGGGGAGATCGCTCGTCTTCTCGGGACCGGCGAGGACGAGGCTCGGGTTCAGCTCGGGACGCTGGTGTTCGATGATCCGGAGTCGGGGCGGCTGGTTCCGGCGGCCGAGTACTTGTCGGGGAACGTGCGGGACAAGCTGCTGGCGGCTGAGCGGGCCAGCAGCGACGATTCGCGGTTCGCGGTCAATGCGGCTGAGCTGCGGAAGGTTGTACCGCGTGACCTGACGCCGGGTGAGATCGATGCGCGGCTGGGGGCGTCGTGGATCGATGCCGAATACGTAGAGCAGTTCCTGCGGGAAACGCTGGATGACCGGGGCGTGCGGGTTGAGCATCCGGGCGGGCAGGTGTGGGCGGTGCGCGGCAACGACGTGTCGGTGCTGGCCACCTCGACCTGGGGAACAAGCCGGTATCCGGCGCCGGCGCTGGCCCAGGCGATCATGGAGCAGCGCAAGATCGAGGTCCGGGACCTGGTCAAGACGCTGGACGGGGAGCGGCGGGTCCTGAACGTCGACGCGACCGTAGCCGCGCAGGAGAAGGCCGGCGAGCTGGCTGAGCGGTTCTCGGAGTGGGCGTGGGAGGAGCCGGGCCGGGCTCGGGCGCTGGCGCGGGCCTATAACGACCGGTTCAACAACCTGGTGCTGCGCAGTTATGACAACGCGGAGTTGTCGCTGCCGGGGCTGGCGGTGACGTTCCGGCCGCGGCCGCATCAGGTCGCGGCGGTGGCGCGGATGATCGGCGAGCCCGCGGTGCTGCTGGCGCATGAGGTCGGGGCCGGGAAGACGGCCGAGATGATCATCGGGGTGACCGAGTTGCGGCGGCTTGGGCTGGTCCGCAAGCCCGCGGTGGTGATCCCGAATCACATGCTGGAGCAGTTCGCCCGGGAGTGGTTGCAGGCCTATCCGTCGGCCCGGATCCTGGTGGCCGGGCGGGAGGATCTGGCCGGCGAGAAGAGGCGCCGCTTCGTGGCGCGATGCGCGACCGGGAACTGGGACGGGATCGTCATGTCGCGGTCGGCGTTCGAGCGGATCCCGCTGTCGGCCGCCGAGCAGCGGGCCTACATGGACCGCGAGCTTGCCGGGATGCGGGAATGGCTAGCCGCCGCGAAGAAAGGCGCGGGCCTGACGGTCAAGCGGCTGGAAGGGGCGTTACTGCGGGCCGAGGAACGGCTGAAGGCCAAGCTCGACTCGGCGAAAGACCCCGGCATTACCTTTGAGGCGACCGGGATTGACTACCTGGCAATCGACGAAGCACATGGGTATAAAAACCTCAGAACGGCGTCAAACATATCAGATGCCGCGATTGACGGGTCGCAACGTGCTTCTGACCTGGACATGAAGATCGGTTACCTGCGGCGGCGGAATGGCCGGCGGGTGGTGACGTTCGCGACTGCTACTCCTATTGCGAATTCGGTTACTGAGGCGTACGTGATGCAGCGGTACCTGCGGCCGGATCTGCTAGAAGATGCCGGGATCGCGGTGTTCGACTCGTGGGCGGCGACGTTCGGGCAGGTCGTCACCCAGGTTGAGCTGGCGCCGGAGGGCGGGGACAGCTTCCGGATCAAGTCCCGGTTCGCGCGGTTCGCTAATACGCCCGAGATGCTGCGGATGCTGCATGTTGCCGCCGACATCAAGACTGCTGAGGACCTGAAGCTGCCGGTGCCGGAGATCGCGGCGCGGGAGGACGGCAGCCGGGTGCCGGAGATCGTGACCGTCGAGCCATCGGACCAGTTGCTGGATTACGTGGCTGACCTCGGCGAGCGGGCGGAGAAGGTGCGGGGCCGGGCGGTGGGGCCCGAAGAGGACAACATGCTCAAGATAAGCGGCGACGGCCGGCGGGCGGCGCTCGACCTGCGGCTGGTCGGGCTGGAACAGGACACTCCGGGCAAGGTCGGGGTCGCGGCCGAGAGGATCGCGGCGATCTGGCGTGAGCATCGGGACCGGGAGTACCGGGCTCCGGATGGGTCGGTGTATCCGGTGCGGGGGTCGTTGCAGCTGGTGTTCTGCGATCTGGGGACGCCGGGGCCGGGGTGGAGCGTGTACGAGGATCTGCGGCAGCAGCTGGTGGGGCGGGGGTTGCCGCGGGAGGCGGTCCGGTTCATTCATGAGGCGAAGTCGGATCGGGATAAGGCGCAGCTGTTCGCGGCGTGCCGGGCCGGGCGGGTGGCTGTTTTGGTGGGGTCGACCGAGAAGATGGGGGTCGGCACGAACGTGCAGGACCGGGCGGTTGCGCTGCATCATCTGGATGCGCCGTGGCGGCCTGCCGATGTGGCCCAGCGGGAAGGGCGGATTCTGCGGCAGGGGAACCGCAATGGCGAGGTGCAGATCATGCGGTACTGCACGGCGCGGTCGTTTGACGGGTACTCGTGGCAGACGCTGGAGCGCAAGGCGACCTTTATCGGCCAGGTGATGCACGGGCGGCTTGATTCGCGTGAGATCAGCGATATAGGCGATACGGCGCTTTCGTTCAGTGAGGTTAAGGCGCTGGCGACCGGGAATCCGCTGCTGATGGATAAGGCCGAGGCCGATGCGGACCTGGCGCGACTGCGGCGGGCTGAGCGGGCGTGGTCGCGGAACCAGGACACGCTGGCTCATGCGATTGCTGACAATGAGCGTGGGATCAGGACGCTGAGTGTCCGGGCCGCTGATATTGAGCTGGCGATCGGGCGGCGGATAGATACGCGGGGCGAGGCCTTCGTGATGACCGTTGAGGACCGTGAGCATCGCAAGCGGGTGGAAGCCGGGCAGCACCTGAAGGAACTGCTGGCGCGGGAGATTGACGAGATGGCCGGACTGAAGATGCGAGCCGTGCATCCGGGGTCGCTCGGCGGGTTCGCGTTGCAGGCCGTTGCCGAGCAGTCGCTGGGCAAGACCAATGTCACGATCCAGTTCGATGGGGTTCCTGGCGGCGGGCTTCGGCTTTCGGCGACCGACCTGCGGGCGGTTGACCCGGCTGGGCTGGTTGCCCGGCTGGAGAATCGGTTGCACCGGCTGGAGGCCAGCAAGCAGGAAGCGCTCGATGGGGTCGGGCGGGCGCGGAGCGAGATCGCTCATGCGCGGGCCAGCGTCGGGCAGCCGTTCCCCCAGGCTGGCCAGCTGGCCGAGGCTCGCGAGCGGGCCCGGGGCATTGATGAACAGCTCGATCAGATGGTTGCCCCCAGGCCAGAGAACGCCGGGCCGGATCGGCCGGCCGCGCTGGGCATCGGCCAGGTCCTCGCGATCGCGGACCGCGTGGCCGTGGCGGACTGGCGGGATCAGGCCATCCGGTCTGGTGCGGACGGGTGGATGCCTGCGCCGGTACGGCCGTTCGAGGCAGGACTCGAACAGCCGGCCGGGCGTGACTGTCCTGAGGCAGGCGGCTAAAGACCCCGAGCATGCGTTATGCATCAGAAAACTCAGGTGGAAGGAGCGCGGACAGCAACTGACGGGAGCCGGGACTAGCCCGCGGACTAGGCGACCGGGGCGCAACCAGACTGCCTCGCGGACCTGCCGCCCGGCGAGCTTGGCCGGCACGATCGACAACCAGGCGGCCCGGGCCAGTGCGCCAACACCGACCCGAGCCTTGATCCTCACCCTTACAGCGAAGGGCGAAGACCCATGGCGAACCCTATCCAGCCGCGTCCGGAGACATTCCGCGCGGAGCTTGAAGGCGGGCAGGTCGTCGAAGCTGACGGCAGCACGGTCGGAGACCCGGCGATCGGTGGCCAGGTTCCGGCTGTGCTGCTGCGGATGACACCGGCCCGCGCTCATACCCTGGCGCACGTTCTTGATGACTGGTCGAAGGTTGCGGTTGTGTTCGCGACGCTTCGCTCGTCGGAGGCTGCTGAGCGGGCCCTGGCCTGGAGTCTTGAAACCGGGGCGGCCGCGCTGGGGGATGCCGGGGCACGGAGGTGCCCGCGCAACCAGCCTGCAGTGGCATCGGCAGCGCAGCGACTGGCCGCGATGGCCGTGCTGCGTGAGCGTGTGCCGGGGATGACGCCGGTCCAGGGCGTCGCGGTCGTTGATGCTGCGGCGCGGTGGCTGGCCGAAGACAACGGCGAGGACCTGGCCCAGGCGCTGCTCCAGGCGGCGTGCCGTGATCCGCTTACCGCCAACTTCGTGTATCTGGCTCTCATTGAAACGGGCGGGAATGAGCAGTGACTCAGCCGGCCCGGCGCAGGTTCCCCGGGCGAGATGACCAGGTTTCCTGCGCTCGCGCGTTCGTCAGGGGGGTTCTCGATGGATGCCCGCAGCTTGACTCGGCGGTCTTGCTGACGTCTGAGTTGTGCACCAACGCACTGCAGCACTCCGAGTCAGGTAACGGGGGCACGTTCGAGGTCACCGTCCTGTACCTGCCGGGTGCGCTGCGGATTGAGGTTCGTGACGAGGGGTCGGCCGGGATGCCGTTCCCGCATGGATTTGATGACCATTCGGAGAACGGGCGCGGGCTGGAAATCGTCGCGTGTCTCGCCGACCGGTGGGGACAGCACGGGGACGAGTACGGGCGCTGCGTCTACTTCGAACTTCGCTGGAACCCAACCATCCGGCCGCAGGAGCTAGAGCCCGCCACAGATGGAGAAGAGAACGTGTCAAGGCATCCGAGTCAGAAAGGCAGGACCCATGAACATCATCCCACGGTTTAGGCGACCTAGGGAGCGACAGAGTCAGGAGGCTCATCCATCGCCCCGCACGATCGTCGTCACCGCCCGAATCGGATCACGGTTTTCCAGGCTCAGAATCCGCCAGCCAACCGTCGCAGCAGAGCACCCATACGATGTCGGCCTCGCCGCTGAACTGCTCAGGAACACCGGGCAACTCCCCGAAAACAAGCGCGATCTCCTCGTCGTGCTCGCCGAATACCGCCACGCTCTCTGTGACCTCGTCACCACGCACAACGCCGCCACGGAGACTTAATGGCCCGATTCCCAGCGCGGGCGGCTCAACTCATCCGCCTCTGCCGAAAAGCAAGCACAATGCCTCGCGAATTGCCGTGTCCGCGCGGCCGGGCAAGCTGTCGCGACCGACATGCAGGAAGGGGGCGAACATGAGTGCTGACTTCAGTCTTCCGAGCCTTGCCCAGTTGTACCGCGACTTCGCGGATCGCTGGGAAATCGAGCCGATCCCTCCGGGCTCCAAGTGGATCGGCGTGCTTCGCGAGATGGAGGAAGGCCACGTCACGATTGTCGTCGGGCATGACGTCGGGGGGCTCCGTTACAACATGAGCGGAGTCGAGCGCGCGAAGACCGAGGAACCTGAACACCGGGCACCTGAATGACGGTGGCACGGCCGACGCCCGCGAACTGCACGGCGCCTTTGACTCAGGCCGGCGCTGCCATGCGGGATGAAGCGAGCCACGCGAAGCTCTACCGGGAGTTCGGTGATCGGTGGGAGATCGAGCAGATCCCCGCAGGCACCAGGTGGATAGCCGTGCAGCGCGAGGGCGGCGACTACATCAGGCTCGTGGCCGCAAACGGAATCGACACGCTCCGCTTCAGGATGACCGAAGCGGAGCGTGAGACGCCCGAAGAACGCGACCGGTAGCGCGGGGAGCAGCGGTGCTTAAGCGGGTTAGGGCCGACGCTAGATGGTTGCTCGACTGGCATGTGCGGTGGATGCTGCGCCGCTCGGGATTGCCTGACATCCCCGAGGTTCGGCTGCTGCTGCGGATCGCCTGGCAGAAGGGCTCCACGTTCGGTGCCACACCGAACCAACCGAAGATGCGCGCCATCCGCGAGCAAGTACTGGCGGCGGCCAGTCGTGCCCTGCCAGATAAGAGCGGCACGCCAGATTCGCTTCCGTCGCCCGCGAAGCTGGCTGAGTACAACGAGATCATCCCGGGCACGGCAGAGCGCATCTTGTGCATGGTCGAGCGGTCCGTGACATGCAAGATCTATATCGAGGACATGCAGGCGAAAGCCGAGATTGAGACTGCCAAGATGGGTCTGAGAGTGGCTGTCGGCCTGAATCTCCTAGCCTTCGCAGCGTCGATAGCATTTTTCGCGCTGGGTTACCAGGTCGCAGGGATAACGTTTGCCGCATTCCCGGCGGTCATGCTCATTCGGTCGTACATTTTGCATTAATAACCGATTAGAGCGCTCCAGAACAGATCGAGGGCAAAGCTGTCGATGGCCGAGCTGACCAATATGCGCTCGCGGCATAAGCCTTCGAGATGCTGACTGGCAAGCCGCCGTTTTCTCGCAGCGATCGCTGGGCGATTCTGCACGCTCAGATGTCAGAACAACCACCAGCTCTCAGCAGCCGACGGCACGACTTGCCGCGCGCCCTGGATGCCTAACACTTCAGCCCCAGAGCATCGTCATCTTGAACGGACAACACTAACCCGCGCAGATCCCAAGCCGCACTGGTCGGCCGGAGCCTGCGGCAGGACGGGTCCCGTGCGGCAACGCCGGGTCGCAGCAGAGCGGCTAACTTGTCGCAAGTCTGGCTAGATGACGTTACCCCGCCGGGGACCTGCTCGCCCGGCGGGGCAACGCGGGGAAGTGGGGAAAGTTACGCAAGTACGAGCAGCGACTTACCCAATACGCGGTGCTCGGTCCATGTATAGCCAGCTCTGGCTAGTGGGACGTGAGCACTTGGGAGGTCACCCCATCAGCCCGGTAGTTCGACTTGCACTCGCACATGCTGCAGAGTATCGAACGAAATTTCGACTGTCTAGATCTGGGTCAAAGTGTCGCAAGTTGCTCGTCCAGCATCCGCACAGCCTCCGAGTCGGCCCAGGGCTCCACCGAGTGCCTGAACTCCCGCAGTCTCGACGCGCCGTGCGCATACCCGACCTGCCGCAGCGTCTCGGCGGCATCCCCCGCGCTCGCGCAGGCCCGATCCAGTTCCCCGCCGGCCAACTCCACTGTCGCGATGTCGGCCAGGAACACGGCCTTCTGCTTCACCGCAGCCCGAGGCAGACGCCTGGTGGCGTCGGCCAGCGAGGCCTTAGACGCGTCATGCTGTCCGTCCTTCAGCAATGCATAACCGGCGAAGCCAGACAGCCTGGTCGAGTCGTAGAAGTCCAGCCAGGGCAAGTCCGCGATCAGCCCGGGCCTGGACAGCTTCTCCCGCGCCCGGTCGATCGCCTTCAGCGCCTCAGCATGCGATCCGGCATTGGCCCTGAACTCTGACTCGGCCGCCGCCAGCCACGACTCCACCCGCCCATCGGGATGCTTGGCGGCCTGATGAGCCGCCGCACGCAGGTAATCGAGCGCCGCGCTGAACTCGCGATCCGCCGCCGGAATGAACGCCATATGCGTCAGTGCCGCCGCACCCTGCAGGTGATCCCCGGCCTCCCGTGCCGATTCCAGGGCCAGGTTGTAGTACCCACGCGCCGCCAGCGAGTCATTCAGGTCACAGAACGCCAGCCGGCCCGCGAGATTCGCAACCCTGGCCTGGTTCGCAAACAACCGCCGCAGCAACGGCCCGGACACCCCGAGCCGCAGGAAGTCCCCGACGGTCTCCAGGTGAGCGACAACCGGCGTCATCAGCAGCGCAGGCGCCGTGGAGTGATACAGGGCCTGGTACCGATCAGTCAGATGATCGAGGTTGTCGGCGTCCTCCGGGGTGACCTTGGCCGACGGTCCGAGTTCCCGGTCCGCGGTCGGCACGACCCCGGCGGCGGTCGCCAGGCCCATCAGCTTCAACAGGGCACGGCGCTGCATAAGCTCGTCCTTCCATACGTCGAACATTCGTGGCTGCAGGATCGCCCCGGCCGCGCCGAGCTGGTCGAGCAACGTCGCGGCCCCGCCCAGCATCTCGATCAGTGAGTTGCCGTCGAAGTCGTCGAACACGCTGCTCGTGGTCCGGACGGACCCGCCGATACCGAGCTCGCGGGCGTCGGTCTCGAAGACCAGGCTGAGCAATTCGCGGTAGCGAGGGCTCGGCTTCTTGTCGCCGCGCTCCCATTTCGCGATCATGTCGGCGTTGACGCCGACCCGTTCGTGGCGGCGCAGCCACGCCATTCGCGATACCTGGTCGGCTACCTCTTTCTGGGTCCAGCCTCGCTGCTCGCGTAATGCCTTCAGCGGCAGTTGCGGGCTCGTCATTTAGTCAGGTCACCTCCCTCGGCCAGATGCTGCGATACGGCTAGGCGATCCGTAAGTCCCGTTTGCTCGTGTCCGCGATCCGCCCCGCGTTCAACTCGGTCACCAGATCAGTCAGCGTCGCGACCGTCACATCCGGCGCATGCTCTGGCAGTACCCCGGCAGCAACCAGGTCGGCTGTCCGCAAGATGTAGCCCCAGGGCCCGCGCCGGACCAACGCGGTAACCAATCCGGCGTGGGCGGCCGGTGCGATGTCGTTATCGAGCCGGTCACCGACGTACACGATTTCGTGCCGGTCATGCCCGGACACTTCGACGAGCTTGTCGAAGAACCCGAGGTCCGGCTTGGCCACGCCCCATTCATCGGAGGTGACCAGCACGTCGCACGGCAGGTTCAATTCCCGCAGGAACCGGCCAGCCCGTGCCGTCTGATTCCCGGCCACCCCCACGAAGTAGCCCGCGCTCCGCAGGGCAGCGAGACACGGCCGGGCGTCCGGGTACAGGTCGTGCCCGTTCAGGAACTCGCCCAGGCCCGTGTCGAGCCGAGCTTGCCGTTCTTTCTCCAGGTCGAACCCGGGCCGGAAGTGCTGGAACACCTCCCGGTAGTCCCCGCCCCGCGCGATAACGGACCCGAATACCGCCGAGAACGTATGCCGAGGCACCCCGAGCCAGTCCGCCCAGGTCCCGTATTCCCGGCTCTCATCGATCAGCGTCTCGCCCACGTCGAACCAGACCGCCCGGATCGCCACGAATCCCGCTCCCTTCATAGTCGTTACAGAACGGCGAGCTGGTCATCCAGCGCCCGCACCGGAACCGAATCGGCCCACCGGTCCACCGACCGCCGGAACTCCCGCAGCCGCCCCAGCCCCATCGCGTACCCGGCCCGCCGCAGCGACTCGGCCGCCTCGCCCGCGCTCGCGCACGCCCGGTCCAGATCCCCGCCCGCCAGTTCCACGGTCGCGATGTCAGCGAGGAACACGGCCTTCTGCTTCACCGCCGCCCGAGGCAGATGCCCGGCCGCGTCAGTCAGCGAGGCCTTCGACGCATCGAACTGCCCGGCCCGCAGCAGCGCGTACCCCGCGAACCCCGACAGCCGCGTCGAGTCGTAATAGTCGAACCACGGCAGATCCGCGATCACCCCGGGCTTGGCCATGCTCTCCCGCGCCCGGTCAATCGCGGTCAGCGACTCGGCATGCATCCCGGCATTGGCCTGGATCTCCGACTCGACCGCCGACAGCCACGACGCCACCCGCCCATCCGGATGCTTACCAACCTGATGAGAGGCCGCCCGCACATAATCAATCGCCGCGCTGTAACACAGCGCGCTAGCCGGGATGAACGCCACATGCCCCAGCGCAGCCGCGCCCTGCAGATGATCCCCAGCCTCTCGCGCTGATTCCAAAGCCAGGTTGTAGTACCCGCGAGCCGCCAGCGAATCCTTCAAGTCGAAGAACGCCAGCCGCCCGGCCAGCGTCGCCACCCGAGCCCGGTTCGCGAACACCTGCCTGTACAGCGCCGCGGGCACGCCCTGGCGCACGAAGTCGCGCAACGTCTCCAGGTGCGCCACGACCGGCGTCATCAGCACCGCCGGCGCCGTCGACGCATACAGCGCCTGGTACCGGTCGGCCAGCCGGTCCAGATCCCGCACATCATCCGGCGTCACCTTGGCCGACCGGGCGGCATCCCGCTCATGCGAAGCGAGCACGCTCGCGGTCGTCGCCAGACCCATCAGTTTCAAAAGGGCACGACGCTGCATGACCTCGTCCTTCCACATCTCGGTAATCCGCGGCTGCAAGATCACCCCGGCGGCACCGAGCTGGTCGAACACCGACGCAGTCCCGCAGAGCATCTCCATCAGCGAGTTCCGGTCCGCCTCGCCGGGCCAGCCAGGTTCGGCAACCGGAGCCGGACCGCCGAGCCCGAGCCCGTGCGCGTCCGTTTCGAACACCAGGCACAGCAGCTCCCGGTACCGCGGGCTCGGAGTCTTGTTGCCCCGCTCCCACTTGGCGACCATGTCGGCGTTGATGCCGACGTGCTCGTGCTCGCGCAGCCAGGCCAGCCGAGAGATCTGCTCGGCCACGTCCTGCTGGGTCCAGCCGCGTTCTTCGCGTAAGGCCCTCAGCTTCGGCCGCGTGCCCGTCATCGCTAATCGCTTCCTTCATGTCCGGCCAGGTGAGCTAACACTTACGAGCCTAGGTAAGCGGTGTGACACCTCGCTAGACGGACTACCGAACGGACTAGTGCGGGGCTAGTCCGCAGACCCCTTGGCTAGTCCTTCTCCGCCGTTTGATGAGTGCAGCAGGAAATGCACAGCAACAAACGGAGACCCACATGATTGTCATCGCATTCGCGGCAGCGGCCATCATTGCGTCCGCTGTAGCAGTCCTTTTCGTCGCGGTGGTGTTCAGCGTCCAGGGCGAAGACCGCCATGGCCGGCTGCCTCACCAGGCGCGAGGTCCGATCGCCCGCAGCGTCCGCAGGCTCACCGGCCTGCGCGTCTGCCAGCCGGGGGAGGCACGGTTACAGACACCCCTTTCCATGCAGAAAGCATCCCGGGAGTTCTCTCCCGCCCGCCCAGCGGACTCACCGGCCCAGGTAACCGACCAGCCAACCGGTACCTCGGCCAGCGACGGGAGGTCCGCATGATCTCCGCGCCCGAACACCGCCCCGTCCTAGATCACCAGCCCACTCAGGAAGACGTCGCCGAGCACCGCATCGCCGTCCTCTCATCCGCACTTCTTCATGCCGTGATGACCACCTATAACGAAGACCACGCAGCCTTCGCCGCGCGGGCCGACGTCTCGGCGGGCATCGTCGCGGCCGTCGCAGACGGGACCTACCCGGCCTGGGAACTGCCCTACGACGAGTTCGCCGCTTTGGCCAGCGCAGTCGCCAGCTTGTGGCCCTGCGCCCTGTTCGAGACCGCCACCGCATGCGACCTGCTGCTGACCAACGTCATCAACGGCGACCACTTCATGGCAACCGACGTGCTAGCCGACCCCAGCACTCAAGGCCTCGCCCGGGCGCTGCTTCGGGCAGCCGAGTCCCTGCTCTCAGAGAACCTGCAGTCGCCGTTGCGCGAACGGGCAGCGGAATTGGCCGACTCCACCTCACCGGATGCCTGGGTTGGCAAACAGATCCTCAGCGGACTCATCGGGAGGCAATCATGACCGAACAGCGCACGAACTCAAAGGTCACGGCCAGGCTCCGCGACGGTCGGATGGACGCCAACGGCACCGCCTGGCGAATGCGGTCGCTCGTGGCAATGGGTCACGACGCCACCCGGATCGCCAAGGCCCTGGACGTCGCACCCGACACCGTCCGCCGCCTGATCCGCGGCGACACCAAGACCATCACCGTCCCCTTCCACCTGCTCGCCTGCCAGCTCTGGGACACCTGGTGGGACAAGACCGCGCCAGAGCGAACGACAGCAGAGCGCCGGACAGCAGCCCGAGCCCGGAGCCAGGCCGAGCGCGGCGACTGGCCCGCAGGCGCAGGCCTAGACGAAGACCTGCTCGACAACCGCGGCTACCGCCCCTGGTGCCACTACCGCCCCGCCACCGGAACCGGCATCGCCCCCGACTTCCAGCCGAACCAGATGAGTCAGCCAAGGACAAGGCGAATCGCATGACCACCCCGAACGACGCCGAGGAGCAGCGCCGGGCAGCTCGCAACCGGGCCTACCGCGCCGTGTTCGACCTAGCCCGCGCTGCCGCGCCCAGCCCATCACCCGCCCCGCCTACCGAGGCTCGGAGCACACCGTGCAGGACGTGGACCCGCTCGCCGGACTCTCAGCGAGCAGACGCCTCGAACTCGCAGCTCGCCAGCACGCCACCGACTACATCCGCGCCGCCCGCCAAGCCGACTGCACCTGGCACGACATCGGCACCGCCCTCGACCTAGTCCCAGACGCCGACCCCCAGCAAGCAGGCGACACCATCGCCGAAGCCGCCTTCACTTACGCCGCTGGACACCCCAACACCAGCCTCGTCTACGACCGCTCCATCACCTGGCGATGCGGTTCCTGCGACCAGGCAATCACCGACTACGGACTCGACAACGGCCCAGCCGAAGACGAACGCGGCCATATCGACAATTGCCCCAGGCTCGCGGCCGCCATTGAGGCTTGGCACGCCGAATGGGACGCCATCGAAGCCGATTGGGAAGCCGGCCTATGACTGCAGCCAGTCGCCGGGGGCTCGACATCTGGCCGAGCGCGTACTGGCGTTCTATCGTCAAAGGCAGCCGCCCGACGGCGACCTCAGGAGGCCTGGTGTCTGAGTTCCAGTTCTTCGCCGACGGAGAGACGATGGCACGCGTGTCGGAGATCACCGACGTGGCCGCGGCCGCCATCGCGGCGGGAATGCCGCAGGAAGAGGCACTCAAGCAGATCGCAGACGCCAGTGTCGAGCTGCTCATAAGCCGCACAGCCGATCACATGCAGCAACAAGGGTCGTTGGTCGCCGCTCGCAGGCAGGCCGGCGTAGAGCGTCTCGCCGGGGTATGGGGCGCTGCCCTGAACTCTTACTACACGGTCACGATGGCGGCGATCGAATTCGGGGCACTGTACTCGCGGCGGCGCGCTGAAGCGCAGGTTCCAGCCGACCGGGTCTCGTCGGCGCTCGGGCTGCTGCACGCCCGGACCTGCCAGACCTCGTTAGAAGTCCACGCGCTGCTCGCGGCCGGATTTCCCGGCGGCGCCTACGGCCGCTACCGCACCCTGCACGAGCTTGCCGTCACTGCCGCCCTGATCGCCGAGTACGGCCGGACGCCCGAGCACGCTGATCTCGCCGACCGCTATCTCGATCACACGCATATCGAGCACTACCAGCAGGCCCGCCTTTTCCAGCGGTCCAGTTCTCATCTCGGATGGCAGCCGTTCGGCCCCGAGATCATGCGGACGCTCAAGGACGAACGCGATCGCCTCATTGCCCGATACGGTCGCGACTACGCGCAGCTCAATGGCTGGGCTGCCGCCCTCATCAGGCCGCCGCTCACCTTCGAGCGCCTGGAGGCCAAGGCCAACATGAACCTCCTGCGCTACTTCTACGTCACCGGAAGCCACCTCGTCCACGCCACCGCCCACGGCCTGCGGATGACGCTGGCGCCAGAGCAGGACGGGGCATCGGTCATCACAATCGCCGGGCCGTCAGATGCCGGCCTGTGCCAGCCCGCCCAAGCCTCGCTCAACGCGCTACTCGACGTGACCGGCGGACTAATACTGCACGGCGGCAATGCGGAAGACCCGGGATGCATGGTCAACTTCGCGGCACTCGGCGAACTCCGGAACCGGACGCTTCAGCTATTCGACGAAGCAGCAGACCAGGGACCGACCTAGTCCCGCCCCACTACCAGCGCTTAGGGAGCCCAGGCGATGAAGCTGCGCCGCCGAAACAAGCCCGAGAACCAGACCACAGCACCAGCGGCCAGCACAACGTCGGCTGGCCTGCCGGTCTTGCGGCTGACCATTACCTCCAATACCAGCTTGCCTGAGCCCGACTTCCAGGCCCAGACCGAGAAGCTCCGCCAAGTCGCCGACTACGACAGTGCCACCAGCAGTTGGTACAACCAGACCCCTCTCGACCGTCCCGATCGGTCCGCGGAAGTGCTCAGCACGCTGTTCGAGGCCGCTCGCGTTTACGGCACAAGAGTTGAGGTACAGGCTAAACCCGTCGCCGGGAACGATCCAGTCGGCTCGGCATCTGCCTGACCGTGCCGTGACCCTGAACTACCGGGATATCCAGCAAGCCTCACCGAGTTCGATCGAATCCTAAAGCGAGGGTCGCACCGCGCTCTGGGATGACACTCAACCGCCGAGAAACCGCCATCCTGGCCGCCCGCAGAGTGATGGCCGAGATCGATGGATTCCTGCGCGACCGGCTTGACGAGATCAGCGCGCACTACGGCCACTGCCGGACGACAGCTAGCGGGGCAGCGCGGAAGATGGCGGCGAGGTTGGGCCACCAGTGGCTAGGTCGCGGCATTGTCTGCTCTGGCGGAGGCGGCGTTCGGTGGCGTTACGCCCGTGCGACGGTTGCCAGGGTGGTGTAGTGCATCGTGAAGGCTCCGCCGAGGGCATCGATGGCGGTGCAGACCGCGTCGAGGATCTCGGCCAGTGGTTGAGGCGGAGCCGGGTAGACGGACAAATTTAATGTCTGCATCCCGGGCCTTGCGCGGGCAAATGTAATGTGCCTCCGGCACGATAACGAGAGCCAGGAGCCCATCATGCCAGAATCGCAAGGAGCGCAATGTGCCCAGGAGCCTTTGGTTCTGGTCATTGGGGTTAGATGCCATAGTCGCCGACTTCGGCTGCGACGTTATCGCGGCAAATCTGAACATTATGCACAGATAGTCTTATGTCTGAGATTAATCCGGCTGAGTAGTACGAAATTGTCGATACGCGGCGGCTGACCGTAATTCCGATGAGGCAGTGTCGGTTTACATCGAAACGATCGCGTGGAGTAGATCGAGCGTCGCAATTTTCGTTGAAACGATCATCTATTGCAGTGGCATCGAGGATAGTGCAGAACATGCGCGAGACTGGCGTGCCAGGCGATAGAGCGTTGCAGCAGCGGATGCAGAACGGAGTGCGAAGATGGGTGCTCCGAGTCGCGATGGCCAGCGGAGTTGGATTGCGCGAGGCTTCGCCTGCGGCGCTGTTGTCCCTCCTATGTGCGGCTGCCTTCGGTCCACTGGTGGCCGCTGCGGTCGGGCTAACTGGTGGAGTGGCCGCCGCCGGTATCGGCGTGGCGTCATCCGTCGGCAGTGGTGTTCTAGGCGACGCCATAGCCGACGTTATCGACAGGATGGCCTCGAAGACTGAAAAGGAGACAACGCAGGAGGATCTGGAGCGCGAAATTGCTCTGCAGATCGAAAAATTGCTGGCTGCGAATGATGAGCGGGCGGGCCACCTTAGGTCCGATATTGCCGTGTTGCTTAAGGAGATTGATGTCGGCAAAACGGCTATGTGCGCGGCCGTCGAATCCGGTAACGAGAAAGTGCACGGTGAAATTGTTGCTTCGTTCGGGGAACTTGGAGCCGGCTTCACGGAGATGCGGTTCCTGCTGGCGGATTTCGCGGCGGCGGCGGCGGAAATTCAAGAGTCGTTGAATGAGCAGGACGCGAAACTTCGTGCGCTGATCCACTTGAATGGCATGCAGCTAACCGAGGTGCGGCTCACGCGTGAAGCCGTAGCGGCTATGGAGATACGTCGAGTTGCCATAGGGTCTGATGCCTCGACATTTCGACCCGCGCAGGGCAGATACCTTACGCGCGATTGTCCATACCGAGGGCTATTGCCATATAGGGAGACCGACGCAGAAATATTCTACGGTCGCGAACGTGTGACGTCAGAACTAGTAGGCAGGCTGGCTTCACACGTGAGCAGGGGCGGTCCGATCGTTGTTACCGGGGCATCCGGCGTAGGTAAGTCGTCGCTGCTGCTGGCGGGTTTGCTGCCCGCGCTTTCACGAGGCCTACAGCTACCCGGATCTCAATACTGGCGACGTATGGTTATAACTCCGACTCGGGATCCGCTCTCTGAATTGGCTACCTGCCTTGCGGTAGTTGGAGGCGCAGACGCGGCGGGGATCCGGGCCGGGCTAGTCTGCGATCCGTCCAGAGCGCATCTCGCTGTCCGTCAAGCGGTTGTGGCCGGTTCCGCGCGCCGTGCAGTGGGAAGGTCGGCGCAGGACGGCGAGGAAGACAGGCTGTTGCTAGTCGTGGACCAGTTCGAGCAAATCTTCACCTTGAATGCTGGCCCGGATGGCGAGCCAGACCGGCGAGCTTTCATATCCGCATTGTGTGCTGCCGCTACCCATCCTGCGGGGCCGGACTGCCGCCCGCCCGCGCTTGTCGTGATAGCGGTGCGTGGAGATTTCTGGGACCAGTGTGCAGCCTATCCGGATCTCGCTGATGCGCTGCAACACGGACAGTTCATCGTCGGTCCGATGAACGAATCCGATTTGCGGCTCGCATTTACCGGTCCTGCGGATGCGGCCGGGCTACGCATTGACCCTTCTCTGATGACTGTCCTTATGGCCGACCTGCGGGCTGCCGAAGGCGATCCGACGGTTGGAGTATTGCCGCTGCTATCCCAGGCCATGCTACTGACCTGGGAGAATCGAGAAGGTGACAGACTGACTAGTCATGGCTACGGCCAAGCGGGCGGTCTTATCCGGGCAGTTCAAACAAGCGCCGATAGCACTTTTGACGCGATGTCGGCCTTGCAACAGGGCATTGCGCGCGAAGTCTTGCGAAGCATGGTGGTCGTCGGTCGCGAAGGCAGAATCGCGCGGCGCCCGGTAGCCCGCGCAGATCTATATTACGTGGTTCCGAATATCGAGAAATCACAAGTCGACGCGGTACTGGAGGCGTTCGCCGCCAAGCGCCTAATCGTGCTCGACCGTGACACCGCGCAGATCGCACATGACGCGCTACCGGCCGCTTGGCCAAGGCTGCGTGGCTGGCTTGAAGAGGACCGGGCTGCGTCCATTCTGCACGGTCAGCTCGCTGATGACTCTGCGGCGTGGATCAGCCAGAACAAGGATTCTTCGTTCCTGTACCGCGGCACGCAGCTCGCCGCTGTTCGGCAGGCAGCCATCGGTTGGTCGGCAGATCCTGATAGCCATACGGCCCTCACGACTTCAGAGCGTCGCTTCTTGCTGGCGAGTGAGATAGCTGCCGCCCGTGGCAGACGGCAGCGGCGAGTTTTGGCGGTCGCTCTGGTTCTGCTGCTTATCGCCTCTGTCGCAGGCGCAGGCATCGCCGTGTCCTCCGCACATACCGCAAACCGGCAACGTGATTTGGCTGTTTCAAACCAACTTGCGGCCCAGAGCGAATCCCTTGATGGTACTGATCCCGTCGCAGCATCACTACTGGCGGCAGCTGCATCACGCTTCGCCGATACTGCTGCCGCGCACGACAGCTTGCTGGACGCCATGGCACAGCCTGAGCGCGCAGTGTTGAATACTGGGCCAGACAGTGTGAGAGTCGTCGCGTTCAGTCCTGACGGCAAATCTCTCGCTGTAGGAGCGGGTACGACAGTCGAGTTGTGGGACGTAGCTACACACCGCTTGGTCCGTCGGCTGGGACATATCGGAAGCCAGGTCAGCAAGGTTAGCGATCTGGCTTTCAGCCCGGTGGGCACGATGCTGGCAGCTGTTAGTGCGAATGGTACGGCGCGCCTGTGGAACCTGGCCACCCATCGCGCGGTTGGCAAGCCATTGAGGACTGGCAGCAGCACCTACGCCCTCGGTTTCAATGCTAGCGACCGCCCAGTTCTGTCCATCTTCAAGCGCGGGACAATTAGATCATGGGCTATCGCTAGCCATCGTGAGGTCGGCGCGGCGATGCCAGTGGGCGACGTGCGCGTCTTGTCGATGGCACTGAGTCCGGATGCAACGAAACTGGCCCTCGCCACGTCCGACGGCACGCAACTATGGGATATTGCGGCGCAAACGCGACTGATTCTTCCGACGAGAGACGGCAATAGCGCGCCAGACGAGGCTGTCTTTAGCCGAAGCGGAAACATCCTCGCCACAGTGAGCGGGCTTGGCACGGATTTGTGGGACGTGAATACGGCTCAGCGATAGGTCCGGTCTTGCGAGGCCCGGTCGGAATGTATGATGTGGCTTCCTTCAGCGCCGATGAGTCCGTGCTGGCCATTTCAGGTGGAAACGGATTGACGCACCTGTGGAATATAGCCAGTCATGAACAGATCGGCATCCTGCGCGCTGCCAGGCTCCGACCAGATACTCACAGTGGCTTTCAGTCATCACGGGAACCTGCTGGCGACCGGTGACGACCATCAAATCCAACTCTGGGACACAAGTATTTGGCGCCAGATCGGCGCTCCTATGATTGCCAGCACGGATCAAAATCAAGTAATAAACGCAGTAGATGTCAGCAGAGGCGGACGCTACATGGCCGTCGGCGAGTCAGACAGCCCGGTCCAGCTCTGGAATACTATTAGCGGTCGTCGCATTGCGGAATTCCCTCTTCGTGACCGCAACGGTGAGTCGAGTACGGCAGGCTTCAGTCCAAATGGGAAAACTCTCGCCATAGACAACGGTCGAAGTGATATTCAACTGTGGAACATCGCCACTCGCCACCCCGAAGGCGCGCCTCTGCACTTCTTTAAACTTGCAGGAGGACCAGATGCCTTCGCCTTCAGCTCGAACGGTAAGATTCTCGCCGTCGCAAACTACGACACTGTTGAACTCTGGGATCTAAGTGCACGGCGAGAACTCGGTCGACCGCTGAATGTAAGCAATGGTAAGGGGAACCAGGTTCTACTTATAGCATTCAATCAGGACCGAACGCTAACGGTCGTAACTTCCGTTACGGCTCAGTTGTGGGACGTCGCTAACCAACACCGGATCAGCGCCTTCACGGTCGGCTCACGTTTCGCCGCAGGAACCGTTAATAACGTCGAAAATACGGCCTACTATCCAACAGGAAAGATTCTTGCAATTGAAAACGGAGACACCATAGACCTTTGGAACATGGCCACGCAACATCGAGTGGGTGTGCCCCTGGTTTTCGGGGTCCCTTATCCGGCTGGCTTGGAGTTTAGTCCTGACGGAAAGACCTTGGCGGTTATGGTAGGCGGTAATGCGATTCAACTGTGGGACATCTCAACGGGTAAGCAGATTGGCGGTTCACTGGAGGCCGAAATTGCCCGCACTGAAAACGTCGTCACCCCTCTAAGCGGGCCGATTTTCAGCCCTGACGGCAGAAGTGTTATAGCCTGGAATTTCACGTCGATCTGGCGATGGAATATAGCGCTTCCTGCACATCTGCTCGGTGCAGCATGCTCAATAGCGAGTCGCTCACGTATGCGTAGAGAATGGAAAGTCTACATTCCGTATGAGTCATTTACGAGGATTTGCGAATAGGGGTAGTTTAAATAACAATTGCACCCAGATCACGGTGTCGGTCATGGGACTCAGCTCGCGGCGTGCTGCCCGGGCGCCTTCGATGATCACCAGGTCGGTGTCCGGCTGGACTTCTATCGCGCCGTTCCGGTTCCCTTCCTGCCAGGCGGGCGGCCGGAAGCTCACCGGCTCGCGATGGTGAACTGGTTCCAGGATCCCGCCGATATGCAGGTCGGCCCAGTCGAACATCGCCTGATGCCATGCGATGTCATCGGTGTGCACCACGGCGGACGCCGGGATCGCGCCCTGGATCCGGTCGGCAAGAGTTGTCTTGCCGCCCGCGCTGCGCTGGTCCACCGCCACTGCCCGCGACCGCCCAGCCGCGCGCGAGGACCGGGACTGGAGCATGCCCGCGAAGTGGGCCAGTGGCATCACCGGCCACGCCCGGCGGTCGGCTCGCCTTCGCCTAGGACCAGGCCATAACAGTCATCATCGCTCAGCACTAATCCGCCGCAGGCCTGGAGCTCAATGGCTCAGGCGCGCACCGTGTCCCACTGCGACACGAAGTTCCAGTGGGACGGCGAGGCTTCGGACGAAGAAGTCACGCGGACAACGAAGCCTCAACTGAACGGACATGCGCGTCTTGCGGCCGAGGCGATCATAGGATGTCGTATGATCTGCATCACTGTTATAAGAGGTAAAGCTCACACCTAGGCATTAACTAATGATCTTGGTTGCGGGCGCCGCGCCTGCGGGCGCGGCGGGAGGGGCGTTGCCGTTGGCTGTTGTGCTGAAGGTCAGTCCGGGGTTCGATGCGTCGTATCCGTGGCGGCAGATCGGCAGTGGCGATTCGGCGACCAGGTCGGCGGTGGATTACTACCTGGCGCCGGCCGATAAGGGCGGGGAGCCTCCGGGTTTGTGGGCCGGGCGCGGTCTGGACGTCCTGGGTTTCGCCGAAGGAGAGGTGATTGAGCGGGCGGTGTTCGAGCCGTTGTTCGGGGAGCATGTCGATCCGCGCGATTCGTCGGGGAAGGGTCGGCTGGGGCGGGCGCCGCAGCGGTTTGCTGCTGAGAAGGACATTTACGGGGAGCTGGTGGCGGCGGAGCCGCATGCGAGCGAGGCGCGGAAGGCGGAGTTGCAGACCCTAGCCAGGGCACAGACGAGGCATGCGGTGCCGTTCTGGGACGTGACGGTGTCGGTGTCGAAGTCGGTCACCTTGTTTCATGGCGGGTGGCTGGCGATGGCCGAGCGGGCGCGGGAGGCGGGTGACCTGGGCCGGGCTAGGTACCTGGAGCGGCAGGCCGCCCGGGTGTGGGAAGCGATCATGGAGGGCAACGCGGCGGCGCTGGAGTACTTGCAGGATGAGGCGGGGCTGACCCGGACTGGCTATCACCGGGGGACTGACGCGGAGTCGGTGGCTGAGGTCGGCAAGTGGGAGCATGCGCGGGATTGGGTGATCGGATCGTTCCGGCAGCACACCTCCCGCGCTGGTGATCCGCAGCTGCATGTGCACAACCTGGTGCTCGCGAAGGTGGTGACGGAGCGGGACAGGCAGTGGCGCAAGCTCGATTCGAAGGCGCTGTACCGGTTCAGGGGGGCGGCGTCGGCGGTGGCGGCGGTGGTGATGGAGGCGGCGCTGACGCGGAGGTTCGGGGTGGCGTGGGTGCCGCGGCGGGATGGGCACGGGCGGGAGATCGCCGGGGTCAGCCAGGAGCTGATGGATGCGTTCTCGTCGCGGCGGCAGGCCATCGTGGAGCAGGCCCGGCTGATCGCGGATCAGCGTGAGCTGGAGCATGGCCGTCGGCCCGATGCCCGGCAGATGGACCGGATCCAGCGTGACCTGGCATTGCGGACCCGGCCGCCCAAACTGGCCGGGCCGCTGGACCTGCGGGAGCAGTTGCGGGTGTGGGAGGCGCAGGCGCGGGAGCAGGACCTGGGTGGGCTGGCTTCGATCCCGGGCGCCGTGTCGGAGGCGGCGCGGCAGGCACGGGAAGCCGCGGAGCGGGTCGGCGGATCAGGCGGCCTGCCTGGTGTCGGGTCGGAGCAGGCTCAGCTGGCGAGCGCGGCCCGCAGGGTGGCGCGGAGCATGGCGGCCGAGTTCACGGGCCGGCATGGCCGCGCTCCGAATCGGCGGGAGCTGGAGCGGATGGAGCGGTTCGCCGTGTTCGTGACCCGGCGCGGGTCTGAGGCGGGATCGGCTGATCCGGCGCTGCTCCTTCGGGCGTGGGAGGCTCAGGAGCGGCGCGAGGAGCAGGCTCAGCGTCGGGTGCGGCGCGAAGTCGGGCGGGCGCAGGCTCAAGTCGGCTCGGAGCGGGCGAAGGAGCAGGAGCGGGAGCGAGTCCTGGAGCGAGAGCGGCTGCGGATCCGGGTACCTGGCGCATCCGCGTGCGGCAGCTCTGGGCTGACCGAGGAGGAAGCCCGCCGGGTCATGGCCGCGGCCGTGGCCGGGGTGCAGACCAGGTTGACCACGTGGACCAGGAGTGACTTGATCCGGCATGTGGGCGAGTCGCTTCCCGCTGCCGTGATGGCGGACCGGGCGGTGCTGGAGTCGCTGGCCGATGGAGTGCTTCGGGGCGCGGCGGGGGAAGCGGTCGCCATGCTTTATGCTCCGGAATGGCCTCGGGTGCCGGAGTGCTTGCGCCGATCCGATGGGGAGAGCGTGTTCCGGCCGCATGGGGCGGAGCGGTACGCGAGCCAGGCTCAGCTCACGCTGGAGGAGCGGCTCAAGGCTCAGGCGGTGGCGGTCGGCGGGCCGCGGCTTGATCCGGATGTGGTGGCGGGGCTGCTCGGCGCAGAGCGGGTTCGGCTGGAGGAGCGGCTGCGGCCGGAGGTTACCTCGGCGGCGGTGATGAGTGAGGTGACCGGGAGCGGGCTGCGGATGGATCAGGCTGCTGCCGCGTTCTTCGTGCTGACGTCGGCTCGGCGGGCGGAGGTGATGGTCGGGCCGCCGGGTACCGGCAAGACGCGGACGGCGGTGGAGATCGCCCAGGTCTGGGGGCAGGCCGGGATGGGGCCGGTGGTCGCGCTGACCACGTCGAGCAATGCGCGGAACGTGATCCGGGACGAGGCGGCCCGGCACGGGGGCGGCCTGGAGGCGTACAACACGGCTGAGTGGCTGGGGCGGTCGCAGCGGCCGGGTGAGGCTAGTCGGCCGGTCGGGCTGGTGCCGGGGACGTTGCTGGTGCTGGACGAGGGGTCGATGATGTCGCTGGCTGATCTGGGCGACATCGTGAACCGGGCGGTGGTGCACGACGCGAAGGTGGTCGTGACCGGAGATCCGATGCAGTTGCAGGCGGTGGAGACCGGCGGCGGGATGACGATGCTGGCCCGGGTTCTCGGGTTCGTGCGGCTGAGCGAGGCGGGGCGGTTTCGGCACGAGTGGGAGGCGGAGGCGTCGCTTCGGCTGCGTGAGGGCGATGTCACTGTGCTGACCGATTATCGGGAGCATGGGCGGTTGCATGCGGGGCGGGCGGAGGAGGTTCTGGAGGATGCTGCCCGCGCTTATCTGCATGACCGGCTGAACGGGCAGCACACCGTGCTGATGGCCGGGACCGATGCGATGGCCGCTGAGCTGGCTCGCCGGGTTCGGGGTGACCTGATGGCTTGGGGGATCGTCGGTCACGGGCCGGTTGTGGGGTTGCGGGACGGGGCGGTGGCTTCGGCGGGTGACTGGATCATGGCGCGCAGGAACGCCAACCGGATCATGGCGGGGCAGCCTGGCCGGACCTTGGCGAACCGGGACATCCTGCGGGTCGAGAGCACGACCGCGGGTGCCTCCAAGTTGCTCGTCGAGGTGCGGCGGCTGACCGGGCGCCATGCTGTTTCCAGCCAGGAGTTGTGGTCGGCGCCGTTCTTGCTGACGCGGGCTTACCTGCGGGAGGACGCGCAACTGGCGTATGCGGTGACGTTCCACTCGGCCGAGGGACAGACCGTCGATTCGGGGATTGCTGTGTTTACCGGCGAGGAAGACCGGCAAGCGGTCAATGTCGCGCTGACGCGGGGGCGGGACCGGAACGAGGCGTGGGTGATCACCGGGTGGCGGCTCGCCGATCCCGGTCCTGGTCCCCGGCCCGCCGCTGAGCTTGACCGGTATGACCGTCGGGTTCGCGAGGCGGTCGGAAATCACGATCGGCGGCCCGATGCAGCTGCCGATTTGGAGTCGGCTGAGCAGGTGCTCGGGCAGTGCCTGGCCCGGGACGGGCAGGAGCTATCGGCGACGGAAACTCGGGAGGCGGCGTGGTCGGACGCTGACCGGCTTGACGTGCTTGGTGTTCAGTGGCAGCACGTCGTTGGCCAGGCTGCGCGAAGCCGGTTTGAGGCAGCGGTCCGCGCTGCGCTCACCGATGTCCAGGCCGAGCAGGTGATGGCTGACCCGGCCGCGACCTGGCTGTGGCGGTCGCTGCGAGAGGCCGAGGCCGCCGGGCTCGACGGCCCGGGCGTGTTGCGGCGTGCGGTCGCGTGGGGACCACTTGAGGATGCCGAGTCGGTCGCGAAGGTGGTGGACTGGCGGATCCGGCAGGAGATCGCCGGGATGCCAGCGGTCGCGGCGCGGCCGTGGTTGGAGCAGGTGCCGGTGACCGTGGACGCGGAGATGGACCGGTACGCCCGCGAGTTGGCTGAGGCGATGGAGGCCCGGCAGGTCAGGCTTGGTGAGCATGCCGCTGAGCATCAGCCCGGCTGGGCGGCGGCTCTTGGCGCAGTGCCGGAGCATCCGCTGGACCGGGCGGACTGGGAGCACCGGGCCGGGCAGGTTGCTGCCTACCGGGAGATGTGGGGATGGACTCATCCGCGTGACCCGATCGGACCCCGGCCAAGTCAGCATTCGCCCGAAGCCCGCGCGTCGTGGCAGGTGGCGGCCGAGGCGCTCGGGTACGTGCCGGGGAGCTTGCGCGAGTACAGCGACGGCAGGTTGTGGGCGTGGCGGTCGGCGTTCGCCGCGGAGATGGCGTGGGCGCCGCCGTACAAGGGCGATGACCTTGCTGCAGTTCGGGCCGAGATCCGGCGCACGCAGATCGAAGCCGATCGCGCTCGCCGCAACGCCGAAGCCGCCGCCGGTGATCAGGCGCGGCAGCGCCTGGCCGACCGGGCTGCCGTTCTGGCTCGATGGGAAGAGATGGCCAGCGATCTCGCAGAAAGGCTGGCCGACGCCCAGGCGGCCTACGATGCGTGGGAACGAGCCACTGCGCCGACTCGGGAACATGCTGTCGCCGCCGATGCTGAGCTGCGGCGCCGTTATCCCGACCAGGACATCGAACCGCTCCAAGCCAGCTCAGCGGAGCCACTATCCGAATCGGCCGACGCTGGAGCTTCTGCCAGTCCCAGTTCGGCCGCCTGGCCAGATACCAGGCCGGATGCCGGGCGATTCGGCCAGATTGCCGGGCAACTCCGCGAGATCGGCGAGCGGCTCGACGAGGTCGCCATGTGCAAGGCCCGGCAGGCACGAGAGCGCGCGGCCGAGATCACCTCACTTCAGACTGACCTGGACGATGCCGACGCGGCACCGGTCCCGGCCTGGAAGACAGACCTCGAAGCGCGGGAGCGAGAAGCCGTGCGCTGCCAGCCGATGCCGCGCGTCCCGTATGCCGCCGCGATGGCCGCTGAAGCCGATCGCGCACCAGAACCAGAAGCAGCAGACTGACCGAACAGGAGGTAGCTGCGGTGGAGACGGGCCAGGTTCCAGGCAGGCTGCCGTCGACTGTCATCCGGCCGAGGCCACTTGTTGCTGCCGTCATGGCCCAGTCGCTAGCCGAAAGCGCGCCCGCCAGTCGGACGGCAGGCGCGTGGCGGTGGGTCCTGGCAGGGCAAGGGCCTTCCCCGGTCAGCATGAGACCCGGAACCGGCGGTCCGCCTTCTGCGGCCGAGATCGCTGCGGAGACGAGACACGGCACGGATGGATGGCCTGCTGAATGCGGCTGGCCACCCTGGCGCTACGCCAACGATCCCGACCCGGACCGGCAGCAAGTCCGCCGCATCCTGCGCTGGCTGACCGGCGCCGCCGACGCCATCCCGCTGCTCGACCCTGGTCGCGGCCGGATCGTCGGCGCCCGGTTCCACTTCGCCAGGACCGACGACGAAATCCGCCAGGTTCGCGACCGGGCACGGCACGGACTCGCCGAATACGGAGACCTCCCGGGCGACATGCCGACCTGGCAGGCCGAACGGCCGTGGCAATGGCCAGCCGAGTGGATGAACGCCGCCGGGCTGCGCGGCGCAATCGCCTACATCGACTGGGTCCTGGGCGACACCACGACTAGCCCGCTCTCCGGCCAGTGGAGCCCGCTCGACCCGGTTGGCACGCTAGCAAGCCCCGAACCGCCCTACGCCCAGGCCGACCTGGTCGCCCTGTGCGGTGTCGGCTATGGCGTCGCCAACATTGAAGAAGAGATGATCACGTATCTCGACGCCGTCATCATGCAAGGACACGAAGGCGAGCCGCCCGCCGAGCCCGACCGGTATCCGCCGCCGCAGTGGGGGGAAGGCGTCAAGCAAGCTCACGACTGGGCAACTGGAGAGGAAATCGAGCCGCCCGCCGATCATCATGGCTGCGGGAGCTACCGTCCGTGCCCAGGAGATGCCCGTTGCCGTTGTGAAACGGCGGGATACTGTTTGCGCGGGCGATGTCCGGCCTGTATTGACCACATCTGTATTGAGCCCTGACGACGTTAGCGCTCGATGGGCGCGTCCGGCGGTGGCTGGATCGCGCGGGGATCATCGCGGATCGCGTACACGATCTTGAACCTATCGGTCAGCTGGCTGACGTCTTCGTTGGTGATGCTGATGGCCGGCGAGCGGTTCTTCAAGATCATGATCAGTTCGCGCGATGGCCAGAAGAGTTGCTCGATGAACACCCCGAACCTTCGGCCGCTAGCCTCCGCGTATTCCAGGACGCGATCGACGTGCTTGTCTCCGTCAGTCTCTCGGCGGACCGCGGTTACCGCTAGGTCCAGGTCGCCGAGCCGGTCCATTTCCGGATCTAGGTAGCTGCCGAATACGGAGATCTCTTTAACGCTGAGGAGGTGGCGGGCGTCCGCGTTGTACGTCGCGGCTCTCTCGACGACCTGTGTGAGATGACGCTCGGCCGTAGCTCGGCTGATCGGTTTGCCGAAGCTAGCCTGCGCTAGTGCATTGCCTCGCACGGTGGTGGTCCATCGCATGTCGCCGACGGCAGTCGTCTTGTCTATCTGCCGGAGATAGCCCGCTTCCTCGAAGGCACGGAGCTGATCTTCAGCAGGGACACGGTCGAGACCAAGCAGTTCGCCGGCCAGGTTGGGGGAACGATAGTCGAAATAGGCGCGCATAAGCTGCCTGGCCGTAGGTGCGGGCAAGCCGCAGATCATGTCGTCTTTCGAGACTCTCATCACGCTCCCTGCAATCAGGAGTTCAGACTATGCTGCCCGATATGGCAGTTGCGTGAGCTGGCCGTGGATCAAGCCGACCAATACGGCCAAATTACTGGTGGACGACATAAGAGAAGGCGCGCCAGATCCCGGCAGCCACTGTGGTTTCGGAGTAGGCAATGACCTGACCTCTGGCGTCGAAGTGCTGGGCCTTCGTCATGAGTACTGGTGAATCCGGCGCCACGTGCAGCGACTGAGATGCCTGCTCGTCGGCGTGCAGAGCGGCGCGATCTTCGACAACCCGGGTGACCCTGCCGTCTGTCACTTCGGCGAGGTAGGCGAACGCGCCAGCGGGCAGGGGATTGTTGTCGGCAAGTCGCGGTGCTTGCGTGGTGATAGACGGGGGAAACCAGGTCACTGTCACGCTGACCGGGGTTCCGTCGTTGAACCAGGTTTCTTGTCGGCGCAGTGCTCGGCGGCCGGATTGGATGCCTAGCTTCTCGGCTATGTCGGCGGGAACGGCAGTTAGGCCAGCCACTGCCCTCACGTCGTAGTTGGCATCCGGCGAAGGCTCAGCTGCGGCTTGGGCGGTGCCTGCCGCTGCGGCGGCGATTCGTGCGGCGGCGCCGGGGGCGACGATGGTGTCGCGGCCAACGCTGGGGATGGCGAGGCCTTCGGTCTTGAGGGAGCCGATGACTTTGCTGGCGGTTTGCATGGAGATGCGCCAGATTTGCATCATCTCGCGCTGGGAGGGGACGCGCTCGCCCTCGGCTAGTTCGCCGGAGGCGATCTGGGCGCGTAGCTGGCGGACAACCTGCATGTAGAGGGGGACCGGTCGCTGGAGTTCAGCCGTTCCCTTGACCATGCACCCTCCGCAGCGCACTGCATCACCGTATGGCTATGACCCCACTTCTATGTGTCAAGTTACTTGACAGCTAGTTGTGCGTCCAGTTACTTGACGCCTTCGGATTATAGTGGTGATCTGCATCACCGTGTAGATGGTGTATAGTCGGCAACGCGGCAGGGTGGCCCTGCCGGTTCCGATCACGGAGATGCCGATGAATCTGAGAGTGAAGATCACGCCGCGGGTGACCGCGGCGGTGGCGCGGCGGCTTCGGCTGGCGGCGGGGTTAGGGGCGAGCAGCATGTCGGCAGTCGTGAATGACGTGCTGGATGCGGCTCTGCCGAGCCTGGAGGAGATCCGGGCGCAGCTCGCGGTTCCGGAGGCTGGGGAGGAGGCGGTATCTGATGTTCGCGATCGTTAAGGGTGATGCTCGGCAGCCCGAACCATCCCTGGCTGTGGTGCCAGACGGCATTCCCTCTCTTATAGCTCACGCGGCTAGGAAGGCTGCCGCTGAGCCACGGCGGCGCGGGCCGGGCGAGGCGGGCTGGTGGCTGAGGGGAGCCGCTGTCGTGCTGGGGTTGCTGGCGGCGGCTTCGGCGGCGGTGAGCTGGCAGGCGCAGTACGTGATGGTGCTGGGGGTTAAGCATGCGCAGGTTGTCGCTGCGGTGGAGGCGGGGATTCCGGATGCGGGGGCGCTGATCTTCGCGGCGCTGGGGGTGGCGGTGGCGTTGCACGGGAGGCGGGCGGTGCGGCCTCGGGTGCTGAACGCGGCGTGCATCGCGGTGTCGCTGGCGATGAATGCGCTGGCGGCCGGGCACGGGTGGCGGGATCTGGCGATCTGGGTCATGCCAGCCGCGATCTATGCGCTGGCTAGCGACACATTGATCGGCGTTGTAAGAGGGCAGGCCGTGGCCAGGCTGCGGGCGGACGGGCCGGGGCTTGGGGATGACGGGCCTGATCTGCTGGGGGCGCTGGGTGGGGTCACGTTGTGGGCGCTGCGCCTGGCGCTGGCCGGGCCGTCGACGCTGCGGGGGTTCCGAACCTGGGTCATCGAGGAATGCCCGGTCGCGCCGGGCCGGAAAGCCCGCCCGGAAGACCAGCCTCCGGCGACAGGCAGCGTTACGCCTGGACCGACCCGCGAGTTGGCGCCTGCTGGTCAGCACCAGCGGCGCCGGATGGAAGGGATGCCGACGAAGCGGGACCGGCTGGTGAGCCTGGCGGGCGAGCGGCGGGATCTGGCGGGGATGCCGCTGGGAGAGGTGTCCGGGCTGGCCACGGGGCTGGCTAGGGAGATCGGGTACAGCGCGGGGACGGCTAGGCGGGAGCTGCTGCGGCATGTGCGTGACCTGCAGTCCGGATCCGCCTCGGGCGGGTCGGCCGGGCGGGAGGTTGGCGCCGATGAGTAGTTACCGGAGCGGGCAGGATGACCCGAATGTCGCCTGGGCTTTGGCGTTGGGCGCGGTGATGGCCAGCGCGGTGCTGGTGCGGTGGCTGGCCCACGTAAGCGTGCTGGCACTGGCTGGCCTGGCGATCGGCCTGGTCGTCGCGGTGATCGTCGCCCGCAAAGCTTTCTCCCAAAAATATCTTCCGAGGAACCGGGTGCGGCAGATGCGGCTTCGTGCCCGGCTTCGCCTGCGGCCTGGTCCTGGGATGGCGACCGTGTTCGAGCTGCACTTGCGGTGGGGGCGGCTCGCAGCGGCGCGACGGGCCCGGCGGTCGCGGCCGTCGCTGTCGCGAGCTGACCGGTTGCTGTGTGCGGACGAGACGTCGGTCCTGGTGGCCCGAGCGCAGCTCGGGCATGCGTGCCGGGTTCCAGTGGAGGAGCACGTGATCTACATCGCGCCACCGCGAGCGGGCAAGACCGGCACTTTGGCCCATAAGATCGCGCGGCATCCAGGCGCGGTGGTGGCGACGACGACGCGGGGTGACCTGTACGAGCTGACTGCGGAGATCCGGGCGGCGCGAGGGCCGGTGTACGTGTTCAATCCGCAGCAACTGGCGAAGGTGCCGTCGAACATGCGGTGGGACATGCTGGCCGGGTGCGAGGACCCGGCGACGGCGATCCGGCGGGCGCAGCCGCTGACCGCGATCGCCGGGTTCAAGGGGGAGGGCGAGGAGTTCTGGGCGTCGGCGACGGCGTTGTGGCTGCAGACGTTGCTGCATGTGGCGGCGTTGCGGGGCGGGTCGATGGATCTGGTGCATTACTGGGCGTTGCAGCGGACGCCGCGGGATTTCCTGTCGTCGATGTCGGGGGCGGGCGGGGAGGCGGAGCGGTGGGGTGCGCTGATCCGGGATCAGATGACGTCGGCGGCGTCGCGGACGACGGACACGATCCGGTACATGATCGCGGCGAATCTGGGGTTCATGGTCGATCCGGTGCTGCGGGAGGCGGTGACGCCGGGGCCGGGGATGTTCAACCCGCGTGAGTTCGTGCGCCAGGGCGGGACGCTGTATCTGATCGCGGAGTCGCGGGATGAGCGGCCGTCGCCTGTCGCGGGGCTGTTTGCGGCGCTGGTGATCGAGATATATCACCAGGCGACGCTGGCGGCGGCGGAGATGCCGGGCGGGCGGCTTGATCCGCCGATGCTGTGGGCACTGGATGAGATCACGCAGACGTGTCCGCTGCCGTTGCCGTCGCTGCTGGCTGATGCCGGCGGGCGGGGGATCCAGATCATGCCGGTGGTGCACGGGGTTGCCCAGCTGAGGGCTCGGTGGCGCGGGGACGGGGCACGGACGATTTTGGATGCGTGCGGGACGAAGGTGTTTCTGCCCGGTGGGAGTGATCCGGAGACGCTGGAGATGGCCTCCTTGCTGTCGGGGTCGTTCGCGGCTCGGGAGCGGGGGGCGGAGTTTGATTCGCGGCATCCGGTGATGACCGAGGACATGATCAGGCAGTTGCCGGTGCGGCGGGACGGGACCGGATACGCGTTCGTGCTGCGGAACGGGCTGAGCCCGGTGGTCGGTCGGCCGCCGGTGATCTGGCGAGACCGGAAGGTTCGTCGGCTGGCCAGGCGGGTGTCGGTGGAGCCGCTGATGGCTGGTCAGCCGGCTGCGGCGCTGCCCCGAACTGGTGAGGGGGACGCGGTTGGCGGCTGGGGGTCGGCTGGGCTGCCTGCGGTCGAACCGCCTGATGCCGATGAGCGGCCTGACGGGCGGACGCGACGTGCGTGGGACGACCCGTGGGCGTGAACGGTCACGGTGAGGCGGCCGACGAGGGGACGGTCGCGGCGGTGCTGCGGCTGGCGGACCTGGCCGGGCAGATCGAGCGGGTTGACCATGCGGCGATGAGCCGGATTGATGAGCTGGCCCGGGACTGCGCGGATGCTCGCGATCGGTTCGAGGCCCTGTGCGGGTCGGTGGGGGACCTGGCAGGGCGGGCTGATGAGACCGAGGAACGCCTGGCCGATGTCAGCGTGCTGCTCAGAAAGATGGCCAGTCAGATTGGCGCCCTCATGCGGCCTTCCGAAGCTGGGGCGGACGAGCGGGATGGGTACCGGGTTCACCAGCCAGCGCCGTGGTGGAAGCAGGGTGATGAACGCTGCGCGGAGGCGGGTGACCGGCTGGCGGACTGGGTGCAGGACGTCTACCGGCCCGTGTACGGGTACCTGGCCGACCTGCTCGCGCCGTGCTGGCGACAGCATCCGTTGTGCCTGGCCTATCTGGACGTGCTGCACGAGGCATGGTGCCTGCTCTACCTCGGCCAGCGGGATCCCAAGATGGTGTTCGCGCAGCTCGACTGGCTGACGAGAACGCTTCTACAGGCGGCAGAGGTCATGGCAAATGAGACGAAACGGTGCCGCGATCTGGGCGCGCACCGGGCACCGGGCCAGGACGCCAGTCCGTTTCCTGCCGCGGCTCGGCTGAATTCCCGCCGGTAAAGACAGGATCCACATCATGAACGCCTCGGTCTTGCGTCAGGTGATGCAGATCACGGTGGAGCAGATCGTAGGTGTCTGTGAACGCGGCTGATCCTGGCAAGAAGGCGCCCGGCGGGCGGGATCATGACGGCCGCTGTTTCGTTGCCTGCGCGGGTGCGGGGGAGGACGTCATCCTGGCTTTCCCGTGGGACGCGGCGATGGTCGCTGAGGCGAAGGCCATCGGAGGACGGCGGTTCGACTGGGATACCAGGACGAACGTGTATCCGTATACCCGGTTGGCGCAGGTCGTGGCGTTTGCCGATGCGCATGGCATTGACGTGGCGCGGCAGGTCCGGGCGTTGGTGATCATGGCAGACGGGATCGCGGGCCAGCGCGGGGCGGGGCTCGCTGGCCAGGCGACTCGGGAGGCCGCGCATCTGTACCTGAGCTACGGGCTGCTGCCGGTACCTGCCTGGGCAGCCAGGGCCGATGGTGCGTGCCGCTGCTCGCGCGGAACTGCCTGCCCGCGGCCCGGCAAGCATCCGCGCTCGGTGCCTACCGGACCTGGCGCCCATGACTACTCGTGGAAGCCGCTCGCGTGCAGAACTCATGAGGACATCGAGCAGCGGTTCGCCATCGGCGGACGGTACGCCGACGCGAACCTGATGGTCGCGATCCCACGCGGGATGCTCGTCATCGACCAGGACTTCGACGACGGAGGCCGCCGAGCGCTCGCCAGCCTCGCGGGCAGGTTCGGTGAGCTGCCGGCGACATTAGGTCACGCCACGCCTCATGGCACTCACCGGATCTACCGGACACCGCCGGGCTGGACAACCCGGGCGTGGGTCGGCAAGGACGCCCGGAACCCGCTGCCTGCAGGCATCGATCTCCGCGTGCCCGGCCAGGTGCTCATGGCTCCGCCATCCCGGGTACCTGACCTCCAGGGAATGGCCCGGTATGGGCCGGTGACCGGCGTCGGCGTCGCCGACCTGCCTGCTGCTTACGTCACCGAGTGGACGCCGCCGAGGGAGGCAGCCCCGGCTACGTGGAAGCGGCTGCCGCTGCTACCTGGTCGGGCCGATGTTGCCGCGTCGTATGTGAATGCCCGGATCACCGGGATTGCCGAGGACCTGGCCGCGATCAGGCCCGGCGGCCGGAATACGGCCATTTACACGGCCGCGCTCAGGGTCGGCTCTACCCTCGGGGCCGCCCGGTCCCTGCCGGGAGCTGAGGAGGCGGCCTCGGCATGGACCGACGAGGCAGCCGAAAGCGCTCTCCTAGCAGCAGCAGAGCAGAACGGATACATAGCCGACCACAGCGCGAGTGCTGCGCGATCCGCCATCCGTTCCGGATTGCGCAATGGACTTCGCCAGCCCAGGCCGCTGCCTGGCCTGACCGGCGGCGGCGCCTATCGCGTGCCGGTCCGCCAGGAATGTCGGCCTGCGGCGGCGAGCGCTATTGGGCGCGAAGCCGTCCCAGAGGCCGTAGCTGACAGAGCTGAGACGGGTGAGCCGGCGACTGTGCCGCCGGGACACCGGCAGCCGAATAGCCCGGGTGACTGGCGCAACGCGATCCTCGGCAGAGATCGGGACAACCGGCATCCTGGCTCCAAAATGCCCGGTCTCGCTGCGGAAGCCCGGGAAGCGGACGTCGGCTGATGACCTCAGCCGTCGGCTCGTACGAACCGCTGGGGCAGAAGCTCGCGCTTTCTCTCTGACGAGAGCGCGGCGTCCGGCCCGATCGCGCATATGCCGCACGGCCCGCCGCGATCCGCCCAGCCTTCGCCTGATGATGCTGAAAGCCGCCTAAGTAAATCACCGTCACAACACTGCCGAATTACTGGCAGAACGGCCGGAAGGGGCCACCTAAATGACGAAGGCCGGAGAAAATGACTAACGAATATGAGCGCGAGAGAGAAACTGAGTCCTGGTGGGCCGAACGCGGACGACAATACCGTGCCCGGCCCGAAGTGCGGCAGGAAATCGAGCGAGTTCGCGCCGAGGCGCGACTGGAGCACGAACAAAAAAGCCCGGCCTCGACCGCCTGGAGGCACCCGCCGACGTCGGCGTCCGTGGCGCCGAACAGGCACTGAACGAGGCGTGCACCTGGCAGGCCCTGCAGAGCGGCCAGCCAGAACCTTCCGCCAAAGACGATCCAGAGGAATGGAAAGCTTTCTTCCGGCACAAATATGGGCGCGACATGCCCCTCAACGCCGAATACGAAGCCGAGAACCACCAAATCGAGGCCGCAGCACCGCAGATGTTGGCGGCATGGCCGCCGCCTACTTCGAGGCCAACTACCCGCGCGGCTTCGACCTCGCCGAACTAGAGGTCGAACGACACGGCATGCCTGGACCGGAACCATATGTCGGCAAGTGCGCGGACGAACCGGAGGCAGAGTGACGGTCTGACTCCGGAAGTTTGTCTGGCACCGGATCGCGGATGGCTTACTGCCGAACAGGCCCCTGGGCTTGTTGCTGGCAATGTTCAGCCGTCCCTGCTCCCTTCCCTGCAGGCCAAAGGTTCGCGCCGAGCTGGCGGTCTTCTGTTCGCTCGCCGGCTCACCTCTGCCGCCGGCCGACGAACTTGGGGCGAAGGCCTACGAAGACGAGATAGAGCAGGCGCAGGGACACGGGTGACCATGATGCCGCGCTGACTTCTGGCACCCCACAGGATTGGCGTGGTCGGCCACTATGACTGTCTGTCAACAGTCGCGCACATGGCGAAGGGAGGCAGTCACGGGACGGTTCGCTGTGTGCGGCCGGATGTACAAGCACCTGGTACATGCCGAGGGATGTCCCGTTAGCGTGATGTTAAATATTAAGTCGCTGGCTCTTCCGAATTTCCCGGAGAGAGTTGTACCTGTCTAGGAATTCTCGATGCAGATTCTCCACCATCCCGAGCAGGTCGGAGTATTTTCGCACGTACATGTTGTCTCGTCCCATGCTGGCCATTTTTTCGCGCACTTCGGGTACATTTACAACTGAGCCGCACAGGAGGTATCCGACCACGGTGGTAGGGGAGTACTGCTCGTCAGTTGTTGTGCGGAGATGAGTGCGCATGAAGATCACGTAGTCTTCGAGCTGGTTCAGCTCCTTCCTTGATGCTTTGCTGTGGGGCCGTTTGATCTCGACCACGACTAGCTCGTCGCCCTCGCGAACACACAGGAAGTCGATGCGCCTGTCTGACTCGGGAATTTCGTCTGATTCGGGGTATCGTTGTCTGAGAAGTTCGCTGTACCGCACCTCGTCATCTACGAGATGCCATTTGGCGTCAAGTACCCATGGGAATTCTTTAAGGAACTGGTGAAGCGTCGGAACTTCCAGCGCGTTGTTTTCTACCATCTCCTGTAGTTTGGTGATTGCGATGATGCGGCCTTGGGTTACTCTGGCCATCTCCTTGGCCTCAACTATTTCCCATTCGCGGAACAGCTTATTCAGTGTGGAGGGCTCTGAGAGCGGCGTGGCTGTTAGGTCTTCGGCGAGATCCCAGAATGCATCGAACTCCAGGAAGTCGAGGCACAGGTCGATCACTTCATCTGTCTGGGAGTCTTCCTCGACGATATTCTTTTCCACCACGTCACGGACGAGCTTGTCGGCGATCTTCAGCGCGCGCTTGTTGTCGATTTCTTCGGCCTTCTCTCGGAAACGCTGGTACTTCGGATTCTTCTCTAGGCGCCGTTCCTTGTCTTTCCGCCGCCGCTCTGCCCACTGCCTTGCGATGACTTCTACTTGTCGGCGGCCCCAGCGCAACAGGGCCTCGTTAGCTGGGGCGTCCCAGACCAACGAGTTACGGGTCGTCCCGATCGTGTCTTCGCTGGCGTCCACGAACTCCGCGTGCAACTCGCCGACCAGGTAAGACAACGCATACTGCTGTCCGACGGACGCGCCGAAGACGAATGGTTCTTGGACCAGCTTCCCTCGTGCCATGATCACTATGCCTCGTTGGATGCCGTCGATACTGCCGCTCGACCTGTCAAGCGATCCGATCCAGCCGGAGACTCGCCATCCTGAGTTCGGCTCGACTTCCTCGTCGTACTTCCAGAGGTACTTCTGGCCGTCCTCGCCTACCTCCAGGTAGCGCAGGAGGTCGCGTTCCTCTGGGGTTATGGGACGGCCGTTCACGTAAACAGTGAAGGCGTCACCTAGGACCGAGAAACGCCGTGCCAGACCTCTGCGCAGGCCGACGATGTCGATGCGGCGGGTTCTGAATCGGCCGATGTCCCGCAGCGTGATCCGCGTACCCTTGGTGACGTTGCCGGTCGGGGCGAGGGGCGGGAACTTTACCTCCCGCTGGCCGCCAGGGCTGTCGAGCTGGCCATAATCCATGATGAACCGGGAGACCATACCGTCCTTCGCGGTCTCGATCTCCACGCGCCCGGCGATGCCGAACCCCGCGAATTTGCCGATGCCCTTCCGGCCCATCACCGGGCGCTCCGGCTCACGCTTCCGCTTATCGCTCTGTTCTGCTTTCCGTCGATCGCGGCCCACGATCAGATAAGCGGAACGGATGTCCTCATCATCCATCCCGTCTCCGTCGTCCTCAACCGTAATAACCGAGTCATCCGCAACGAAATCGGGCGGAAGTGATACATAAACCTCCCGTGCGCCCGCGTCCCATGCATTCGACACCAGTTCCCCTATTACCGGTGGCAATGTCGAATACATATGCAGTCCGAGGTGCTTGACAGTACCCGGGTCGAACTGCATAAGGAATTCTTCGCGTCCCCCGGTTTCCGCATCCGCAAGTTCGTCGGTCATCCTCCGACTCTAGACCCATGTGGAGCTAATTGTCGCGGAGGGAATCAGGCAGTCGTCCGCCGAGCGGCCTCAAGTACTTGCAAGCCAAGTTGGTTGGCCAGTCGCACCGGAACTGCATTGCCAATCTGACGGGCCGCGTGAAGAAAAGTCCCGAAGAATTCGTATTCAGGTGGAAATGACTGAATGGCCGCTGCCTCCCGCAAGGAAAGGCCGCGGTTTTCTTCCGGGTGCACGAACCTACCGCAATAAGTGTCGGTGCACCGGCAGGTCATCGTTGGCGCTGGCGCATCCCATTTCATTCGTCCGAACACATCTTTGTGGAGCGTCGGGTTCTTCTTGTGGCAATCCAGCAGGACGGACTCATCTTTGATGTCCTTGCGGCTCCCGCCATCCTTTGGTACTGCTGCCACGATCTTCAGGTGCTTCTCGGAAAGTTCGCGTGTCACGTGATTCGGAAAATCGCGGTACGTGATCCGGGTCGCCCGTGCTGATTCGGCATGCGCGGAGTGAGCGCCTTCAATCCCAATCTGTGGCGGCGGAAATTTCTCGATAGCATCTCGTACGGTTTGCCGACCCGATTGGTTCTTTGGCGGGAGCTTAATGGCACCTCTGCGGGAGGCGACCATGATAAAGCGCTTGCGGACTTGGGGCACTCCGTAGTCTGCCGCGTCCAGCTTGGCTGCATCCCTGTCGCTAATCCCAGCTCGCATGAGCTGGTTGAGGAATCTTGTATAAATTTCCCGTCCGTACGCATTGTGGAGACCTGGGACATTCTCGACAATGATGAAATCAGGTGGGGCTGCCTCGACCAGTTCGCCGAACGCGATTAGCAGCTCTTTCCGTTCGTCTTTCCCGCGTCGCTGGTTCAGGGTAGAGAATGGCTGGCAGGGCGTGCAAGCGGCATAGACGACGATGTCATCATCGGTAATGCCCAATTCCCGGCGCTTCGCGTGAATATCAAACTTCCGGACGTCTTCTGTCAGGAAGCGGCTTGGGGCATTGTTGTGCTCGTACGTTCGGCGTAGTCGCTCATCGTTGTCGATTCCGGCAAGGACCTCGATGCCCGCGTCTAGCAGACCGCGTGTCAATCCTCCCGCACCACAGAAGAAATCTAGTGCTTTAACCTTCTTGATGCCTGAGGAAGAGTTGCTCGCGGCCTCTCCGTCAGCATTGCTGACTCCGGACCTGATGTGCATATCTGCACCTTATCTTTATCAAAGAAGTATAGCTAGCAATGACTAGCAATGTGTCGCGCGCTCTTCGCCACGCCCGGTCTTCTCGGGTAGAAGTCTGCGAGGAAGCGAGGATCACTGGGAGGGCGGCGGGGCCACGCCCTGACGGGCGCCTTCTGTGGGAACTGTCGAGCACGTGGCGAGCGATGAAGGTCCGTAAGAGCGTCCAGCAACCATACCGGGCGGCACTGGCCCCCAATCGTCACTTCCAGCACGTGGGGTCGCGGAGACCGACTCGCTGCGCTTGGCGCCGACATCCGCGATCCTCACGGGCGCTGTTGGGAGGTGGCGCGCTCTATCGCTTGACGGCCGAAGGCGCGGGCATGTTCCCTGAACTGATCGCGCACCTGATCGGAAATGAATACATACAGGGCGACTCGTGCCCGTGAGGCTCCCACATATACCGAGATCAGGCCCTCAGCGGATGAAAGATCGTCAACGTCAACGAGCAGCACGATCTCGGCTTCAAGGCCCTTGAACGAGGAGACCGTGGAGAAGGTGAGTTGATCGTCAGCAGAGCCGAGGCCCCCACGCGAGATGTCTCTTAGCGGGGTTCCCAGCCCTTCACGAGCCACCGACCGTTCTAGGCGATAACGCGACAGAACTGCGATTTGCTGAGTGGCGAAGCCCTCACGTCGAAGCCTGCGGAGCGTTTCCGACACTGCGCTCCGCTGATCCTCAGCCGACGTGAACCAATTGAGTTCCGCCGCGGGGCCGTCTGGCGCGAGTACTTCGGGCACGGGCGCGCCCGACAAGAGCGCCACCTGGACTGCGATCGGCTGGGTATTGCGGCAATTGACGGTCAGCGGCCAATCGACCGGCTTCGCAGCTTGCAGGCGGCGCAAAGCTGATGGGGCAATGCCGCCGACGATGTTCTGGGTCGCGTCGAGGAAACATCTCCATGTGCCGTCCTTAAGTTCGCCTTCGATGAGTGCATCGATGACATCGAGGTATGGCTCGCGCAGCAGGTCCTGTGCCTCGTCAATGATCACTGCGTCGAAGGGAGCCTTGTCGGGCGACTCGAGAAGTACATCTAGCGCCAGCTCGGGAAGGAAAATCGCGAAAAGGTCACTCTCGTCGACTTCGGGCAGCTCGGACTTGCGGCCAGCGATCTCCACCAGCTCGGTCATCAGCGAATGGAGAGTCCGGACGGCGACACCAGGGACGTCGGCAAATTTGCCTGCGAGATGCGACGCCAGGTTGCGGCTGAAGCAGAGGTACAAGACGCTGTTGCCTTGCCCTGCCAGACGCCTAGCTTCTTCGGTGGCGATCAAGGTCTTGCCTGTGCCGGCACCTCCCCGGGCAACAACGCGGCGGTTGGCGCTGAGACGGGCGAAGAGTTGGCATTGCTCGTCGGTGAGCCGTACCAGTTCGCGGTCGGCGGTCTCTGCGCTGGTCCGCAGAGAGGGAACGAGATAGAAGTCGCCGCGAATGCTTTCTAGGACCGCCTGCTTGGCCTGGCGGCCGAGCGTATCGGGTCTCCAGCCCGGTCGCCCTATGCGTTGGGTCCAGCGGTTCATGACGCGATCTATGAATTCCGCGAAGGGCCTCGCGCGGTCACGTTGATCATAAACCAGTGCAAGGTCGATATCGGGTCCCGTGACCGTCCACTCCACGTCAGGAGCCGCGACAGCATAGGCCGTGATTGCCCTCGCGGCGGCTGGGCAGGCCTGCTGAATGAAGTTGAAGAGCTGAGCAGAGGCTGACCCGACTTGTTCAAACGGCGATTCGTGCAGCCTTCGTGCGCGACCGGCGTAGCGGCCACGTTGGGGTGTCGTGTACCACATTCCGTCGCGTCGGCTGATAAGACCGCCTTTCACTTCGAGGCAGATGACACCAGGCGGTCCTATCAGGACGAAATCGATCTCTGCCCATGGCTTGGTCGCATGAATAGTGAGGCCAAGCGAGTGCAGAACGATCCAGTCGTTAGAGAGCTCGTCGCGAATGTGCGCGAACATCTCGTGCTCGGCCGGGCTGTTCGTGCCCTCACGGACAGTTGGTGGCAGCATCCTTGCCATCGGCTACGCTCAGCCTCTTCGAGCGGGCAGATGCAGGAAACCCATGTCGGGCGCTGACGGCAGGCCTACTAGCAGCGCCCGGTCCAGTAGCAGATTCATTTCCTCGCAACTGACCTCTGGCAGGAGCGCGCAGGAATGGCAGGCCGCGAGATTAAGCCCGTCGACGCCATTCGGCTGACTCTCTATGCACAATGGATCGGCTGAGCACCAGGACGTCTTGCCCGCCAGCGCACGGAATGACGCATCCAGGCGATCCGGCTCGGCTTCGGCGACGACGCCACCGAGGCTCCCGGCAGAGTCGGACGTTGCGGTATAAATCAGGAAGCCGGCCATGTCCTCGTCCGCATAGAGCCGCTCGCGCAGGGACGCGGCAGGATATCCGGAGTCCAGCGCCCACTGGTCAATGAGTGCATGAGCCAGGCTGTGGATGAGCATTAGCTTCGGTGTGATTTCCCGATCGGGCATTTCTCCGTGCGCCGCGAAGCGGGCTCGGTAGTTGTCGTTGACTCGGCTGACTCGTCTCGTGACGCGGTCATCTCGCTGCCAGCGCTCAAGAGCTCCAGGAGTCAAGGTCATGAAGACGCCTTCCCCATTGACCTCGATGGCCGGAAGCCAACCGGGATTGCTATCGCTGAGGGGAGGCCGGGGAGCGTCAGGGCCGGCCGCAGGCGGTATGACCCTGGAGAACGACTCCAGAACCCGGACTTCCCTGAGTTTCTTAACTAGCATCACTCGCTCGATCAGCCCAGAAAGTGACCCGGGCACTTCCGCTGCGGCTACGCAGACGAATTGTTGGTCTCTCGACTGCTCGGGCCTTCCGTTGAGCAGGGCCAGGTACTCGTCTCTCTTCAACGAGCGAGTGACGTCGTCAACGTCGGCCGTCTCGTTGGCACGTCGTTGGACGATGGCCGCGACGAGATCGTCCGTGGAGTAGATTGTGCCTGCCGCGAGCTGCATGCTCTCCAAGACACTGCGCAGGGCAACCTCATCGTGCAAATGGCGCAATATTTCCCAGTGCTTGTTCAGGACTAGAAAGGCGCCTTCCGACCAGGGCGGGATGGAGATGGCCGAACGTGTTAGGGAAAACCACACGTTCGATGCACCGCGCTGGAGCGTCCTGGGTGTCTGGTCGCAAGAAGCCTCGTTCTCGGTGAGCCAAGGGCGTCGTCCCAGGCACGGGGTGACATCCTTCAGCGCCGTCTTGTAGAAAGCACCTTCCATCGTCGCGCGCTTCCTGCATGTGCAGCTGATGACGATGTCGGCCAACGACGCCGTGTCACCGGCCGATTCGATAGTCATCCGGTGTTCACCGTCGATCCGCGGTGACCCGGCATGGACCCAGTTGAAATATGGGAAGTCGTCCACGTGGCCATTGATACAGCAGGTGATGAAGCGGCTAGGGATGAGCGCAATGCCGCAGGCGCTGCATTCATTCCTGAAGATGCTCGTGAGCCTGCCATACCGGTCGAGACGTTTACACGATGGGCAGTGGGCCCAGGTTGGAAAACGCACCACGGGAACGTCGAGGCCGCTTTCGCTGGCCGGCGGGACACGGAAGCCATTGACCCGGAGACTACGTTCCAGACGGGGCTCATGAAGGTTCGGAGGACCTGGATCCCAACGGTCGATGCCTGCGACCATGAAAGACTCGTCCTCGACCGCAATGATCGAGCCGATTCCGTAGGTCGTAATTAGCTGGCTCCTGCGGATCTGACCTTTGGCTTTACGCGCCATGGCTCACGTCACCTGGTAGATGTTAGAAGACAGGTCCACGTCACGCAGGCTCCACAAGGTCGGGAAAGTGCTCTGGAAGTCCTCGCCCGCCAGGCCGGCGTCGCCGAGCAGGGCCTTGTCCGGATGCCGCGGGTTGGTGTAGACAAGGTCGGGCTCTTCTCTAGCCCTAGATACCCATTTGCCTATGATTTGATCGAGCTCGACGCGTGTGTTCTCTAGCTCTTGTTCATCGACCCGCCTCACCCGCTCAAGGATGGCCACCTTGGCAGGCTCTACGCTGGCGAGCATATTGACGACTTGGCTCGCGCTGTCGTTTGCGCGAAGCGCTGGCACCGTCAGCCTGACTAGCGCGACCAGGACTGCATGCAACGCACGGGATCGAGCCTGCGACGAGAATGGGGTCACGCTGCTCGACTCGACCTGCCGGTAGAGGGCCGCGTGGAAGTCCCTGAAGGACTCGTAATGCGAGCGGTTCCGAGAATTTGCCGCAATGAGCATGGTTATTACGAGGCCAGGGTAGCGTCGGCCGACCCGGCTAGTTGCCTGAATATATTCTGAAGTTGATTGGGGCTGACCCATCACGGTCATTAGCCCCAAACGGTCGATATCCACGCCGACCGAGATCATGTTGGTGGCGAGGATGACGTCGAGAGTATCCGGATCTGGATAGCTAATTGCCATCCGACGCAAATGATCAGGAATATCACCGGAAGGCTCCCGGCTGGTAAGCTCGATTCGGTGTTCGATTTCGCGCGTATTGGTCCTGTGCCAGCTGCTGAGAAGTTCTAGGCGGTCGTTGACGTCGTCCTGGACCTGCATCCTCGCGCCACCCAGGAGCCGCAAACTGTTGAAGTAACCAATAAGCGTCCAGTACGGGTCTTTCACGGCTGGAGGTCCGTCAAGCTCTGCCTCGGCCTGCAATATCGCGGCATATGTTCGGACGAGGAGTGTGGTCTGACTCGTGCCAGGTGCGGTAACTCCTACGTAAAGGCGCGTCCCCTTCTGGGCAGCCGACACCTCCACCGAAAAGAAAGAATCACTTGCGCTGATGCCCGCAGGCGGGAACTGCCGGACATCCCGATCGAATAGCGATGCCGTTTGCGCGTCGGCGCGGCGGATAGTGGCGGTAGAGGCGATGACCTTCGGCTTGCTGCCCTGCGCGCTGCAGAGTAGATCGACTGCAGTCTCGTAGAGCCCTGAGAGAGTGCCTAGCGGCCCCGATATGAGATGCAATTCATCTTGGATTATCAGCTCAGGCGGGCGGACCTCGGGAAGGTCGCCGTTGAAGAGGCTGATGCAGGAATCCCGCCAGGGCATGCTCGCGAATTTGTCAGCAGTAGCGATGATGAGCATGGGATGGCGTGAGTAGATATCCTCGTCGACCACACAGATGGGCAAGCCGGTCGAAAATTCGCAGCTATCGTTGCGGCAGGCCGTCACGAGCCGTTGCGGCGATCTCGCAATCCATAGGTTCCGCGGGCCGATAGGGTGCGCACACCAAGGACAGCGATGAAGCTGTAGAGGGTTCAGCTGCTCAAGGCGGACCCCCTGGCGAAGCTTATCGATCGACACTTTCGCCTCGGCCAGCGTGTTGGGCGTGGCGCCCCGGCCAACCCACAAGCCGATCTCTATCGGCGAGTCACCCAAACGGGAGTCTGCGCGGCGAATGGATTCCAGGCAGCAGATCAGCAAGGAAGCCCGCTCGAACTGCTGGATCGTCAAGAGCCTCAGGGTATACCGCATGATCGCCGTCACTCCGTGCCCGTAGCGAGGGCTGCGGAGCCGTCTCAGCAGCGCTGTGAACGCGAGTAGCCCAAGGTAGGCTTCGGTCTTGCCACCACCGGTCGGAAACCACAGCAGGTCGGTGAGTTCCCGCTCGCCCGAATGGGGATTTGCGATTCCTTCCAAGCAGAGCAGGATGAAAGCGATCTGGAACGGCCGCCAGCTGTGCTCTTCACCAAGGCTGGGCGGGCTCGTCTTATCGGTGGCCGCAAGCCAATCAGATCGGGCACGCTGCATCAGCATGGCTTTGTTAGCCAGCCGGAATGCCTCCCATGCGTCGCTATCAGCGGCGAGCAGGCGGATACCCGCCCTCATTCTGCGCAGAGCCTGGTAACACCGGTCCAGGTGACGCCTGGCAGTGGCGTGGAGTGCATCATCGAGGCTCGGGACCTGGTCACTAGTCGCGATGATCCACTGCTCGTATTGGCCGCAGAGATCCTCCAGTCCCTCCAGCACCTCAGTACGAGAAGATCGCGCGAGATGCTGCATCCCCAGCGCTGCGGTCCCGATCGATGGGTTGCTGTCCGCTAGGCGGAGCTCGAAGCGCGGGATCATGCAGGTGAAGATCGCTGACGCGCGGCCAGGAACAGCCGGATCACCGTCCCAGTCCACCGAAGTTCCGTGGCCAGTGGCCATAGATACAGCATCGCGATACAAGAGCCGATCCGACTCGATGTCCTCTTCGGCAACGGCCAATCCGACTCCGGGCCGGTCGACGAACACCGCCTCCCGGCCGGGGGCCTCAGCCCTGAGGGTCACCTGGAAGAATGAGTCGGCGTCGCGCCCGAAGGACGCTGACGTTCTCGTATTGATGAGCACCAGAGTCACCGAAGCCCGGCCTAGCTCGTCGGCTGGGCGGATGCGCTGGAACAGTTCCAGGCCCTCAGCGATTGGCGTGAACCTTCCCAGGCAAGGTTGCGACACGTCGACTTCGACCGGATCCGTTTCAAGCGGGATCCTGCGCCATGCGGGGTTCTCCCGGGGCTTCGCTCGCCTACCAAAGAATTCGGGCGTCTGCAGTTCAGCCTGGCCTTCACCTCTGGGCGCGGACTTTGCCTCGCTGTCTTCCTGCTCGACGGGGACATAGCGGGCCGCGCCGACTTTGACGGTGATGAGTGACGCAGCGGCCGCGTCTACCGCCATAGTCATGCCCATGGAGGACGGGTAGCGGACGTAGCTCATCGCCACGGCCGGGTCCCATGACTCGGAGTCATCGCCGTCAGAGTCTGAGTTGGCGTTCTCGCCGACGTCCTGCGCAGGGTCGGCGGCCTCCGAATCACGCGGGAACAGGACGCCGACAATGTATTTCGTGATTGGCGGGTCAGCGATCACTTCGTCAGGTGAGGCTGGGCCTAGCAGGTCGCGCTCAAGCGCTTCCACCAGGCGGCTCCTGAACTGGTAATAGTCATTGAGCATTGACAGTCCCCCTCTGGCCTTCACTCGTATTGAACCGAAGTACTCCTAGGCCGAAGACCCTCACGCGCAGCCAGAGTCCACAGGCTCCCAAGCCATGTGCCCTGCCAGCCGCCGCGTCGCCGGCCACGGTGTCGACGAATTCGACGTGCAGGCCGTCGATCTGCTGGGGCCAGGCAGATCGGCGGCGCGTTCCGAGAAAATGACCGAGTTTTTGCCCGAACTCCTCAGAGCTCAGGCCTACGGCATGACCCGCGTGATAGATACCGTAGTGAGCCGCATGATCTGCGCCGAGTTGCTGGTCAAGCAGCTCAAGTATGACCGGGTCACCGGGCCTTACCGCGGATTTGAGGTACTCCTGCGTAGCGCTGACGTCCATCTGAAGCAGCCAGGCGCCGGCAGGGTGTACTGAGTGCGTGTCCCGCCCCGTGACCTGAAATTCGCACACATTCCACCGAGCAGGGCCGAATCCGCACCGGATCCAACGCCTAGTTGCTTGGTCCAGTTTCAAACCTGAAGTGTCGGGCCTGTGCACATGGAAGATCTCCCGGCGCGCGCGGCTGAGAGCAACGTACAGTATCCGATTGGCCTCGCCTTGGTCCTCGGGATCGCCATCCCAATCCGTCAGGAGCACGCGATCGAATTCCAGCCCTTTCGCCCGGTGGATCGTTGACACAATTACCCGTGATGGCGGGACTTCATTTAGGTCTTCCGGCAGGTTCCCCTCGCGTACCCGGTCTGCTATCCGCCGCAGGTCAATCTCTCGACCAGTGCCCGGGCCAAGCCTTCGCAGCAGTCCGTAGAGCTCGTCGGGGCTGACCAACGTGGCTGCGGCGATCTGCTCTAGTCGCGCGCCCAGCGTCGCCCGGGTCGCGCGGGTCTCACTCATCCCCGCAGTGAGTGCGCCAAGCCAGGCCGGGGCTGCCTTTTCTTGCCCGGGTCGCTGGTAGCTGTGCCGAATCCCGGCATCGAAGAGCGCGCGGGACATTAGAAGGGCTTCGCCGTTGGTGCGGGTTAGAAGTGCGCTGATCTCTGTATTCTCGCGGACTAGCATCCGCCGTGCCGCCATCAGGCCGACCGCGGGGAGGTTAAGGAGGACAGTGCGAAGTTCATGCGACACCGTGGCATGGTGCGGTTCGGGTTGACGCAGCTGCACGCCGATATCCGCGATCGCCCGTGTCTGTGGCGTCGTTGCCCGGTAATCATGAGTTAGCTGCAGCGTTAGCAGGTTGTCGGCAAAGTGACAGCGGATCCAGCCATAAAAGTCGGAACCTTTCGTGCCAACACCAGGCTCCTGAGTTGCTTGGTGGGCATAGATGGCCTGGGCGGGATCACCGAACAATGTAAAACCAGCTGCAGCCCGCCGAAGCAGGGCCATCACCAATTGCGCCTGTGATCCCACCAAGTCCTGAATCTCGTCTACGAGAACATGCCGGACGATTCCCAGTTCATCGGATGACCGGTCTGTGGACAAGAGGTCGACAGCGGAGCGAATCCGGCCTTCGTAGTCAAGATGGCGCCATGAGCCAGCGGGATCTGCTGCAGCCAGGACGCGAGTAGCAAATGAGTCGAACGTCAAGACGCCTACATATCGCGCATCGCTGGATAGAGCGCCGATCCGTCGCCTTAGCTCCGCTACCGCGGCCCGGGAGAAGCTGAGTACCAGGATATCGTCGCCTGCGTCCAGACCGTCGCGCTCTATGAGCCTGGTTAGTCGTCCAGCCAATGTATGCGTCTTCCCGGTTCCGGCTGCAGCGGTGACGAGTGCGCGCGCGTCCAAGGGAAGGTTGATGATCTCCATCTGTTCCGTGCTCAGTTCCCCGGCGGCCATCGGACGGGTCACGATGCCTCGCCCGGTTTCCAGAGATGCTCGAACTCGTAAAAGGCGAGCTTGTCGCCGTATGTAATCCAGTTGTCCCGCACGTTCACGATCAAGCAACGCTCCTTGCCGCCGTTCAGGGGGCCGCGCAGTCCGCGGCCAATCATTTGCTGGTAGACATTCGGCGAGAATGTCGGGCGAGCGACATAGATTGCGTTCGTGGCGGGCGCATCGAAGCCCTGGGTGAGAACTCCATAATTAGCAAGTACGCGGAGCTCGCGGCGACGGAAACGATCGATGTATCTCCGTCTAATCGATGGCTCAGTGCGATGATCGATGGCTGCTGCAGATATTCCTTCCAGCGTGAGCAAGGCGGCCATCGTGTGGGCGTGCTCGGTAGAGACAGCGAACAGGAGGATCGACCAGTCCTGCGGTTTGCCTAGTATAGAGTTGAGCAGCAGGCGATTCCGATCTGCGTCTCTGGCAATCGAGTCGTAAACGCGATTCGGCAGACTCGGAAGGCCTAGCCTCTGGAAAGAACTTTTTTCGTCTGGCGACAGATCGCGCTCGATGTCTATTGTAGTACCCGTTTCAAGTTCCTCGCCATCCACGCGGGAAAGTACGCCCATCTCTTGCAGCACCCGATAAGTGGCACCGTAGTCTTCGTCGTCGCTGCCGAAAACCTGGTCGAGCCGCCGACGTCCAAAACGGTTGATCAACCGCTTCGTCTCTTCCTCGCTCGTACCTCTGAACGGAGTTGCGGTGAGGCCAAGAAGGGGGGCGCGTGTCGTCCTGGCGCGTCCTCTAGCGCTGATGTCGAGCCACTGCAAGATCTTTGTATACTCAGGTGTCGTAGCTGCGTGCGCCTCATCGATGACGACGCATGTTGCCTCCGAGAGCCACTTGTAGTCAGCCCGGTCGACTCGGTGACGGAGTTTATCGGGCGTCGCTACGACGACTTGATAGCCGCCCACCGCATCAGGTACTTCGTTCGGGCCCCAAAGGCGGCCAATACGAAGCTCGCTCATGGGCCCGAACGCTCTCCATACCTCGCTCCAGGTCTGGACTGCTTGCTCGCAGAGTTCGTCCGACGGAGCCACCCACAGGACTGGGCTATCCAGGGAACGTGCGTACATGGCTCTCACGAGCGCCTGGATTGCTACCCGCGTCTTGCCCGCGCCAGTGGGTAGCGAGATCAGCCCACGTGGATGCTCCTCTGCGCCGAACAGAAGTCCGTGAATTTGCTCAACGATCTTCTCTTGATATTCGTGCAGCGGCGGCAGATTTGGCGGTCCTGGTACAAGGAGTTCGGGATCGCGCCGTTCCGACGGCGCGCCAGCGAACACATCGGGAAACCCGAGGTCCCGAACGAATGTCAGCGCAATCCGGCTCCCAGCCCAGCGATCCGGCGGCTCAAGGCCCGCTTCACGCAAGTCGTCCCTCAGATATCGCAGGGTATCGTCACCGAATACGGTGAACATTAGGCGTGCAACGTCGCGGGGTCCAAGTTCACCGTGGATGTCGGTGACGGCCTCGTAGAGTCCCAGAGGCAAGCGAGCCCTAAGACCGTCCTCGCTGAGTGCTTTCAGCAGCCGATCTTCGTCACTGGGTTGATCTCGGATTTCAGCAAGCTTGTCCCGCCGCTCCTGCTCCCACCGCCCTTGAGCCAGATCGGCCATTTCCTCGTCGCTCAATTCGAACGGCAGGAAGTCGGCAATGCGTCGCAGGGCTGCTTCCAAGCCCAGCTCGGGCTTCCAGAGAAAGCGACTCCCGAACTTGGCAAAATCTTTCGATATTACCTGTGTACCTCGCTCTGTCGCGAGCACCTCAAATATGTCTGCACAGGGCACAACCTCTGTGCTGGCCAGCCCCGCGTCTTCTAGGTCCGCACGAAGAGTGGGGAAAGCGTCGGCAAGCGTTGATGCTGCGCCACTCTCGACCCATTGCGTTTCCTGCCGGACAAGGCTACTAGACGGTATCAACTTCCAAGTTTCGACGAGGAGCCTGCCATCCTCTGAGGCTGAGACTAGGAGCGCTGGACGCTCCATATCTCTGAGCGCAGCGAATGCAGCGCGGTCGTGGGTTACCGCGACAGCCGTGCGCTGACGCATCTGGTGGGTCACGCCGATCCGACACCGAATTGTGGGCGGGGCCGCGACGCCTGCCTTGGCGGCGAAGGCGTAAAAGTCGCCAATTACCGCGTCGTTAGCGCTATCTGCTAGCCTGCTGAAAGCAGGTAGCCAGTATTGCGGCTTCAGCTGGCCTACTGTCTCCGGAATATCCAGGCGCATGGCCACTTCATGGGGAAGCCATTCTGCGACGCTGGCCATTTCCGACCATCGCTTGAACGTAGGGCCCCATGCGTTTTCCACGCGCCTGATCCCGGTGCTTGTCCGCAATCGGCCTTCCATCTTGATTGCCCAGATCGCTGCCGGCGGGAACTGCATCGGCTGATAGCCCCTCTGCGTCTCATGTTTCATATCCCACGCGCGCCAGTCGCTCGTGACTTTTACGAGTTCCTCTGTGAATGCGGCCCTGCCTTCGTCAGATAGATACTTAAGCGGTTCAAGAGGCCCGACATGGGTTTTACGGTCAAAGATCATCCTGGCGGCCATTGGCCTCTGGCTCGTTGGCGGAAGGGAACGAGTGTAAAGGTTGACGCAGTGTTCGCGGTACGCATCCACCAACCCGTCCTTGAGGATCGAGTAGCCGTCAGCAGGTGCCTGTCCTGCGCCGAGCAGTCGTAGGATTTCACGGTCTTGCTCGTGAAAATCGACGTCTACCGTTACTTCGCGGTCGCGCGTGCCATCTCTGGGAACGACGAAGCCGGGGAGGAGAGTTCTGGACAACGGCTTGTAATGACCGCTAAGTGTTCGAACTGCAGGGGTGCCATTCCCGAACTCCGCCACGATAATCTTCAGTGCGTCGTTGACATCGGCAAAGCCTCGAACGAGCGACCAGAAGGTATCCCAACCTGCGGCCGAGTCCGCACGAAGTCCCTCCCGAATAAATGTGGTCAGCTCTAGCGAGGGCGTTGCATGCATGATCCCCATAACTTCAAGGGCTTCGCTTATGCCTGGCAGAGCCATGAGGTCGTCGCTAACCAGTCGCAATAGGGAAGAACGCTGGGGCCTGACCGCTGGGATGAAGATCTTTGAAGGCACTGGCGACCTTGGCTTCCCGCTCTCATCCAGGACGATCTGCGCTTGGCGGATTAGGGACTGACGGCTAGCTTCTCCGCTAGGGCCCGGCCCTTTGATGAAGACTGCGGCTGTCCGTATCGCGTGCGCAAAGTCCTCGATGCTGGCATGACCGGCTGTTACGAGGGACTCAATCCAGCTGGACGGGTTATCCGCCTTCTTCCCGGCACTCTCGAAGAGACGCTCAACCCGGGATCGCCTCGTTGCAGTGGTCAAGGCGCTTGCATGGCACCACTGTGCGGGCCGGCGCGGCGAGTTAGCCCAGGCTTCCAACGCGGAGCGTGACGCCTCGGGTGGCGGTAGCCTCAGTCCGGAGGCCTGCCTCAGCCTGCCGTCTTGGTCGGGTATGAGCGGATAACTCGTGGCGTATTGATAGAAACGGCTGGTGAGGTAGTCATCGCCCCAGCACCGTGCTTCGCGGCCGCGCGCCGGGATGAGGTCAAGGATCCAGCCAGGGTCGCGATCTCTGGCTAGCGTTGGAACGCCTGCTAGGACCAACTTGGACAGCTCGCCCAGCAGTTCTTTGTTCAGCTGACTATTCTCAAGTAGCCCGACCCGATCGTCATTGATCTGCCATGGCGCGTTCGCGATTCCCGTAAGGGTTGTCTCGTCGCGCAGAGGAAAGAAGGCCCAAAACTGCCCAACACTGATCCGACCCTCTAGCGGCACGGCCCATACGATGGGCAACTCTTCACGAGCTGAGAGTTCCCACGCCTCGTTCTTCGCCGCCTGGGAGGGCCGGATGCTGGAAGAGAAGAGACGCCAACGTCGAGAATCATGTCGTTCCCGGATGGTGACATCATCACCAGCTTGGCTGAGCTTGATCTCCCTATGGACATCCGCGGTCCGATCGGACAGGATCAGCTCACCGACGTGTGGTGAGAACAGCATGAACGCAGGGTCGAAGTTCCTTATGTCGTCGCTGAGCCATGATGATCCGCCGGCTCTGCGCGGAAGACGGACGACGGTTGTTGCATACGCCATCAGATCGGCGAGCAACGGATCAACTGCGCACGCTTCCTCCACGTCTATTAGCTGCGCAAGTCGGAGAGTGGGATAACGTTCGCGTCCGGGTGCCACGCGGGCGATCTGAGCGCGAGACCAGACGGCATCGAATCCGAACGAGACAGGGATGGAGTAGAACCCCGGCTTGTCGGTCACGCCGAGAACGGATTTGAATCCAAGGCCAAAGCGGCCGATCTCTGCGCCACGCTTGTCTGACAGATGTGCATGCAACAGGGACTTTATGCCACCCTCACTGACAGGGTAGCCCTCGTTCGCGCAGTAAAGGTAATCAGCAGTCAGAACTACTTCAATACGCCCGCCTGGTGACGAAATCATAGCATCGGCGCCGTTTTGGACAAGTTCGAGCAGTTGGCGCTTGCCATACCCGCCATGCGCAAGGTTCATCTCCTGGCCCGCGTCTTCGTCGACTCGGGTCGGGCTGGTGGAGTAGACCCTCAGATTTTCCTCAGTCTGTTTGCGGACAGCTGCTTCCAAGGCGTTTTCATTGGGTAGAGAGGTTCCTTCGAAGCTCATCAAAGCGGCATTCCTCCCCAAACCGGTTCAGCGCTCTGATCATCTAGTCAGTCTGCTGGAGTATGTCTCATTATGGCAATCTTTCCACGTTGAGAGGCAGTTGGTGAGTTAAGTCCACGATCGGTGCGGGACGGCTATCGCTACCGCTGGATGCGCTAGACCGTTTCGACCAGGCAAACCTTTAAGCGAGACCATACGCGAGGCCGAGAGCAGCGAAACTGTGGGGCTGGGCCTAGGGGCAGTCACGAGCGGAAGCTTTTATGCGGATGGGCTGACGGGAGTTATTCATGACTCGGGTGAGGCAGCTGTCCGAACAGGCCTGTGCAGAGTTCATGCACCATGTCCTGCAAACCCAGCTAGTGATGCACAGCGAAACAAGGCTGCAGAGTTCCTGGCTAACGCAGAGCAAGAGATCCAGGTTGAGCAGTTTGACTGTAGGACTCGGCTCTTCTCGGTCGGGCCCTGGTCGCCCAGCTCTGGGTTATGTGTGTCGCGGTTCCTTCCTCGCAACACGAGGAAGCCTGCAGTTTGCGTGCCGCGCTGGTTGCTGCCTCTGAAGCTAGCCTGCGCGGCGCATGCCCGTCGGTAAGTAGGTGGCGGCCGTCCTATCCTCGTTACGATCGACGCGCAACAAATCGTCTTTCGCGTCGTAATTGGGAGAAGTTGCGAAGAGAGATGGCAAAAGGAATTTAAGTGACCCGTCCTTGATGTCCCATACGTTATTTAGGTGACTCGAAATATTATTTAAGACGTAAATTTGATGTTCTGCAGCTTCTTCTCAAGCGCCTTAAAGGTCGCTGCACTGATCTTGCCCTTCCTGAAGGCACGGCGAAGTCGTCGCCTAGCCTCAACTCTGTCGCTGTAGCTAGATGGTCTCTGTGTCACTGGAGGGTCTGTGTAGTCGTGCGCCGCACCACCGTCAAGAGGGTCATCCGCTCTGGACCCAAGGTATCGGGAGTGGTTCAACCGGTAGTTCATGCTCATAATGTCGTCACCTGTGCGCGAGAGTCAAACATAACAACTCATCCATTATGTGCGATCGAGACTGCCCTGAGCCAGATGCCCGACACATCATCTTGGTTCTAGGACGCGGCAACGGAATGTTGGGTCGGGCGGGGCAACGCCTGAAGGGTTCCAAACCTTGTTATTGTCTCTGACCTGCAACGTTTGCAGCCGGGCAAGTGACCGTCATGCGGCTCGCTCATATTCGTGGATCAGCCCGCCGAAGATCTTGTAGCAGCGTATCCGCGCTGTCGGCGGGTCGGAGACCGGGGCAGTAACGCGGGAAGCGTGATTCCGGCGGCTGCAGGTTCCTGGCCCGGTGCGGGCGATGCTGGCTATAGTGCGCGACGTACTGCTCCAGGACCGCATGCAGGTGCCGCTGCCCGGCGATCAGCATCCGGTCGGTGACCTCCGACCGGGCTGTGCGTACCCAGCGCTCGGCATGGGCATTCGCCCTCGGACTGCGGGGAGGCTAACTGCTGAGTCACGCACACTCGTCCGCCGCTGGCCGGTTGGGGTTTTCACTAGCCGCCCAGGCTCTTGCCGGTAGCCGCGATGGCTCCCGGGTTGATCGGCTGGGCTAAGTTCTCGCTGTCCTCTTACCGTAGCTGCCGGACGAATTCCTTGATGACCGAAATACCGACGACGGACCATACATTTTATCATCAATCTTGATAATCAGCGCAAAACAACGTTCACCAGTTGAGATCTGCAATCGCCTCCCTGTAGTGCCGCTTGCGCTATTCGCCCGCTAAGGCGACCATAAGAGCGAGTATCGCCGGGAGAGGCGTTAGGGATGGGTCACGGCAGCGCCGTAGCTGCGGGCTGCTTCTAAACGCGGACTGGAATGTGCGATTGGCGCGGCCCCGAACTGGCCGACCGTGCACCAGGATCAGCGGCGGAGACCTCATTTGCTGAGCCGGTTGATTCAGGTGCGAAGGGGATGCCAATGACGCGGCGCTGGAAATTGATCGTCGGCACTGTTGCCGTGCTCGCGTTGGCCGGAGCGGGCACCGGCTTGGCGATATCGCTCGGCGGATCGGCATCCAGCCCCACAGCGAGCCCGGCGGTCCTGCCGACAGCGCAACAGGGCCGCATCGAGAAGGGCATTACTGCCCGGTCGCTCACGGCCCAGGCAGGCGTCGTCGCAAAGGAAGTCCGGCACCAGTTCATCGAGCACGGCAGGTCACTGCTCCCTCCCGGCTCGCGCCTGTCCATACGTGGTGCGAGCTTCCATGCGGTGTCGCCGTATATGGCGACCGTGAAGGCCACGGTTGCAGGTCCCCAGGCCGGCCTCTACCAGCTCGTGCTGATTCGTGAAGCAGGCCGATGGCTGCTGATCGGCACGAGGAAGCTGTCATGAAAGTCAGAGAGGCCGGACGAAAGGCCTGGGCCGTGGCGTCGCTGGTGCTAGCTGTGCTGGCCTGGGCCACAGTCGTTCCGGCAGGCGCCAGCCCCGGTGCTCATACTGCCAATCCCGAATCCTGCCCAGGCGTCGCAACCGACGTGCGCCTCGGGACCGCGGCGCCAGTCCTGATGGTCCCCGGCTTCAACGAAAGTCCCGCCGTGTTTTCAGGCGAGGGCTCGCCAACGCTGTCCAGCGCCGTCAGCAGCGCCTTTCCCGGCACGGTGAAGGTTATGACCTTCGATTACAGCAAGTGGAGCCGCCTGTGGGTGACGTTCACCCTCATCGGCCCGAAGCTGGCCAGGTGCATTACCTGGCTGGCGCATACCTCCGCCGCGCAGCACGGGCCCGGGCAGGTGATCATCGTCGCCCACTCGATGGGAGGTCTGGCCGTCAGGTGCGCCGTAGATCCCAGCTGCGCGCCCGGCGGCCAAGCTGCTGACCCGAACTTGATCGGGCTGGTCATCACCCTCGGTACTCCCAACACCGGCTCCAATCCGCAGACGCTCGGGCCGGTTTTCGATACGGTCTGCGCGCTCTTCTCGTGGTGCGATGACTTGCTGGTTCAGCGAGATTCGCCGGCCGCTCAGGCTATGGTCAGCGGCTCTCCCGACCTCACCAAGTTGCCGCTCCTTCCCGTCTCAATACCAGTGGACGCCATCGCGGGCCGGATAACTGTGACCACAAATCTCTTCGGCCAGCAATATGTGCTCAAGGATTTCGGGGACATCGCCGTGCCAGTCGACTCGGCACTGGCTGATGCGAGACAAGGCACACTGCACGCCGGGCCAGGAGCCGGCAAGGTGACAGTGCCCTGCGGCTCGGTATCCGTCACCCAGGTGCCCGGCTGGCTGAGCAAGAGCACTGGCAATCTGGCACCCGCGCCGCCCGTCACCTGCTGGCATCTCACCGAGACGATCGATCCAGTCTGGCAAAGCGACATCCTCGCCGCCATCAAGGCCGCCCTGCAGGGGCTATGCACGCCTGCCGCCATCAGCGCCGCCCTGGCTGTCAAGGACCCGGCCAACGCTCCGCAGCGGACCCTCGTTGCCGACGCCTGCGCTGGTGGCTGGGCGGTAGCTGAGATCCACCAGCCCCTGACCTTGAGCGATGGCAGCACCGTTCAGGACACCGGGTACGCCATCCTCAAGCACACCGACACAGGCTGGAGCAGCCAGGGCCTTGGCGATGGCACCTGCTTGGCAGCTCCCGGGAATTGCCCGGGCGTTCTCCTGCCGCCGCCCGCGGTCCTGCGCACGCTGCTGCAAGGCGCTGGCATCAATCTGACAGCCACGTCAGCCGAGCTCTACATCAACACGGCCTTCACTGCCGGCGCGCTCTACAAGTATCCGACAGGACCCACGAAGATCGGGATTGATAACCAGAACTACATCGACGGCCTGCAATGGCAGGCCGGAAACCAAGGCGACCTTGTGGGGACAGGCACCTTGCACTACAACAACTGCAGCCCCAGCTGCGCCTCCGGCGCCTACGAAACCTACGCAGTCCAGATCACGGCCTCAGAACCACACCAGTGCAGCGTGGACATCTACCCAAACGGCCTCGGCAGCCCAGCGCAAACCGTCAATGCAGAGGTATTCAATCGGATCGACGTGCAGGCCCTCCAAGGCACACCGCCTTCATCCTTGGTCGGCACCGCAGTCCTGCCAGGACCCTGCAAGTAGCGCCTGAGAGCCGATCGACTGATCGTCGAGCTATCTATGCCCGCGGCAAGACCCGCCGGCGGCGATCAGGCCGGCGGTCCCGGGAAGATTGGAAACCGCAGGCAAAGCAGAGAAGATAGTCTAGACCCAGGTCGCAGTCATGTTGTGGTGAGTCCGGAACATCTGAAAGGTGTCAAGCATGTCAGCCGCCGGCGGTCAGCCCGGTGCAGCGGCCCCGAACGGCGGCCCGAAGCATGCGGATAGCTATCCAACGATCGCTGCCTGGCTTGCCGGTGTCGGGCCCGATCATCCTTGGCAGCGATTGCTGTTAACGTCTATCGAGCCTGGCGTTAGCCGCCCGACAGTCGCCGACGTGATGCTCGGTCCGCTGGAGGTCATGGCCCTCATTGTGCAGAACTCAGCGCCGAGCGGCCTAGCGGGTTTCATCACTCAGTTTCGCGATCCAGATATGAAGAATGTCCTCGGCCGGCGTCTCGAACTGCTATGTGCCTTTAATCTCGCGGTTCAGCAGCTTCCGTTTGCCTTTGGTCAGCCCGGCCAGCCGGACTTCGTCTGGCGAGCGGCGCGTCCGGCGAAGGCTGGCTGGAGGTAACCAGAGCCACCATTGATGCTTTCGATCAGCTCCGCTCCGATCTTGAAACCGATGCAGACCGGCGAGATGTTCATATCCGCTTCTCGGTTGACACCTGGCCGCTTCGGTTTGCCAACCGCAATCTGCTGGTCACCCAGATCTGCGATCTGATGGACGCCGTTCGTGCGAGTCAGCAAGAACTGAGCATTGCTCTTCCTGGCCTGGGTGTCGGCGCCTCCATCGTCGCTGAGCCCGGTCCGCCGATTGGCTTGGGCCGGGTGAGTGTGAGTCACCCTGGACTCAGCCCGACAGCCGAGTACATGAGTGAGTTCGCAGCCAAACTCGCAGAGTTCATCGAGCAAAAGGAAGGCCAAGGCAGGCGCGGCCGGTGGCCGAACACGACAGCCCTTCTCATCGACGTCTCGACGGCGCGCTTTGGGCTACTGCAGAACGACGCCGAGCTAGCCGCCTGGCTCAGCTCGATCCCGGTGGATTGGGAGCACTCGCCGTTCGCTTGCGTAGCGATCTGCTACAGCAATCTGCAAGGAGTTCTTCTCCGCGGCGTCTGCAGGTACCTACCCGACCTCACTCCCGACATCCGGGGGGCACTGGGGCCGGTACTGACGACCATGGGACTGCCTCCGACGGGCTGACACTAAGCTGAAAGGACAGCGGTAAATGCCGCCAGGGAGACAATGCCCGCCGATCACGTATGGCACTTGGACGGACTGTGGCAGCTTGGGTGGTCAGGCGCATATCCGCGACGTTACTGACGCAGCCGGCAGGCATGCGGTGTTGAAGAAGCCTCGTTACCAGAGTGCCATCGCGCTATCCCGCTTCGAAGAGGAGGCCCGCGGGATGGCGGACTTGACCGCGGCCAAGCAGGCCGGCATTCTGCCCGTTCTCGACATAGACCCGGCCGACCGGCCGCGGTGGTTCGTCATGCCTAGGGCAAAGATGCTCCATGAGCAGCTTGGTGGCAATCCGGACCTGAGCCGAGTGGTCGAAGCCGTCGAGCATGTCGCCACGACCTTGGTCGCCTTGGCCGGCCTGAACATTGCTCACCGAGATTTGAAGCCGCCGAACCTCTTCTGGATTGACGGCGAAGCGACCGTGGGTGACCTCGGTATAGCAACGTGGCCTCGGCGGGCTGATCTAACGACGGCAGGCGATAAGGTCGGGCCGGCCTACTTCCTTGCTCCGGAGGCACGACGACACGAGGAAGGAGTCAGCTACTTTCGCGCCGACGTTTGGTCGCTAGCCAAAACCTTGTTCGTTCTCGCTCGTCCGGAGTTCGGGCCGTATCCGCCAGATGGCACCCACTACGCCATCGGGCGCGAGTTCTCGCTGTGGGGAGTCGGCCAGGAGGCCGGGCTGGCTCTCGCACCCGTGCTTGAAGCAGCCACGCAGTTCCACCCGGCGTTCCGCCTGCGAATGAACGAGTTCCGCGACGAGCTTCGCGACTGGCTGCAGCTCTACCCAGTTGGGACAGTCGAAAGGCCGACGTATTCGGCGTTTCGCCGGGGATGGCACGCTGTAGAAGGCGAACTTGAGCAGGTCCGCCGCCGTAGCCAGGCTATGCGGAGTGCGCTCAATGGCGAGATACGAGCGCTCGCCGAGCGGTACCTCGCGAATGACCGCCAGTGGATACGCAATGAGTCTGATCTCGATGAAGCCAGCGCAGAGCCACCAGCCAGAGCGATGGTGGAACATGAGTTCCCCCAGAACAGCGAGGACGGCTTCGAGCCAGACGACTCATATTTCGTGGCCACCAGCAAGGTGGACAGCCGACACCGCAGGTTCGTCCTATGGGCTGTTCTCGATAATGCCAAGATAACCATGTTCGCGGAGGTTCAGCGTGTCCTTGGGGACGATGTAAGCCTTGAGTACTCCTGCTGGGACGAAGCCTCGGTTCTCCTGCCGAGTTGTCAGGCGCGACTGGCTGAAATGCACGATGAAATCGTGCGGTGGACAGAACTCGACGGTGACTAGTAACGCAAAGGACACGTACGGGCGCTCTGAGTGAGTGCGCGGATTGCTGGCACGGAACTTGGACTTCGTCATGCCCGCAGGGTGTGATCGCAGGAGTGTTCTACGACATCGTCGAGTCGCTGAGCTGTCCGTGGCAACGGCAGACCAAGCTTGAGCCATATTGCCTGTTACGTGTCGCAGGAGGCGACCAGATCGCACCGACGAGGGCGCGACAGAACGAAGCCCTATTCGCGCGGCGTGGTCGGCGGGACTGGTCACACTCTGTAGCGGCGAGCGTTGCTATCTCGTGATGGCTGTGGTCAGGCGCGGGCGAGCCGGTCGGATACGAGGCGGTTGAGGCTGACGTGCTGTTCGGCGGCTTCGCGGGCGAGGCGGCGGTGGACTTCTGACGGGACGCGTACCATGAATCTGCCTGAGTAGGTGCGCTCTGACAGTGGCTCCGGGATCGGGTCGCCGGTTGCGGCCAGGTCGGTGAGTACGTCGCGGACGACGTGGGCAATGCCCTCGAGTGCTTCGGCCGGAGTGGGGGCGAGCCAGGAGAGTGACGGGAATTCGGCGACGGTGGCGACGTGCTCGCCGTCTTCGGCGGACCACGCGACTCGGTAGGTGTAGTGGGTGGGGTCAGGCATCGTCGTCGCCCTCCTCCTTCTCGTCTTCTTCGTTCTGCTGGGCTTCCAGCCTGGCGCGGCTGGCCTCGATCGCGAAGAGGCAGTACAGGCGCTGCAGGGTGACCGCGCAGTCGGCGGGAAGAAGGCCGGCGGCGAACATGGTGGCTGCCTGTGCGCGCAGGAACTGCCGCCAGGTGGTGCCGGTATCCCGTGCGGGCGCGGGAAGGATCTTCAGCGCCTTGAGGATCCCGCGGATGGCGGATGCGCTGACCCGATGGCCGACCTTGAGCAATTCACGACCTTGTCATCTCGACCGCGGCTATTGCTCAGGTCGCACCAAGCGAACAGGAGGGAACACCACGGCGTGCGCGGGGGTGAAGAACTCGGCTCCTTCGAGCGCGGCTTCCAGCTCGAGGATCTTGCGGCGGGCACTGCCATCGTGGCGTTGGCCTGCCGAGCAGGAGACGGCCTAGCACTGCGTCACCGCATCAAGCTCTGCGAGTATTGCGACTGCGTCCTCGCCTCCCTGCGGATCAGCCGCGGCATCGTGCGCCTCAAGTTTCGCGCGATCCTGGCCGTTGCCCCACGTACGACATGAACTTCGCAACTGCCAGCTACGAGCCTTGGCGTGCCGATAGCGCGAAGTGGTGCGGTACGAGTATTCTCGTCAAAGGCACACGTTAAGCACATAGCTATAACCATGTCTTGACCTCTCAACGATGAGGTGAACACCAGGCATGACATACACCGCTGCTGATGACGTCGCTATCAATGACCACTTCAGAAGAGCCGGATTCGCACGGGCGGCCGAGCCTATCGATGTCAATCTCGTGTCCCAGATGAAAAACGTAATTTTGCGCGATCTCAACGAGCCCAAAGCACCATATCGCACGAACCCTAGCGGAGTTCCCGTACGTTTGGATGCGATCTCCATTCGGCATCCAATATTTATCGAAGCACTTAAAACACGCGCCGTATCCTCTCTTATCAGCGCGATCCTCGGGCCAAACATAGTAATGCTAAGAAACCGCCATAATCACGCGACCCTCAACCGTCGCGACGACATACCATACCGGTTGCACCGAGACATCCTACAGTGGTCTCGTCCTATCGTAACGCTGATCATCTATCTTGAAAGCGCCACTGTCGATAACGGTTGCACGCATGTCGTACCCGGTTCGCAATTTCTGCGGTTCGCGGGAATGCCACCCGACGGCGGTGGCGGAAACTGGGCCGATGATCATCTCGAATACGCGCATCTAATTGATCAAGCCGTTCCCGTACCTATGAAGGCTGGCGGCGTTTCTCGCGATCGACGGTCTCGCATTTCATTCGGCTGGTAGAAATAATACTGACAACTCTCGAATGAGCGTGACATTTGCCATCCGTAGCGTCGACGAAATGACGCGCGATAAAACCGGCCAAGAGCTCATTTGCGGTGAATGGGTTTACAAAGGTAACGAGCTAGACTATGACAGCGTTATACCAGCCCATAACACCCAGCAGGCAAAGGTAACGCGCCCGGCCTAGATAATCAAGGATAAGATATAAAGCACAATAGCCAAGCGTTGAGGATGAAGTGACCGAGGTCTTTACTGGGGACTGTGTCCTTGTCCTTGCGGGAGGCAAGGGCATGCGGCTCGCAAGCGCGCACGACCCGACGCTAACGGCAGTCCCCAAACTACTTCTAGAAATACGACCAAAAGGGCCTGGCACACGGACAGTGCCAATGCTTGACTACATCATAAACGAACTCTCGGCTACCGGATTCGACGAGATCGCGTTCGTAACGAGCCGAAGTGACAAATATGGCGATGCCGTGGCCGACCATCTAATTCGGCGACCTAACAAGTCACCTAATTTAACCATCATAAGGGAGCAACACCCTTCCGGCACAGGATGGGCAGTCTGGAGAGCGCTGCAGGTCCTTTACGTCACGGACGTTATCGTCGTGCCCGGAGATATCATATTCCCATTCTCTGTCCTGCCTTCCGTACGCACTCATCATCTTAATCAACGACTGTCAATCACCTGGGTCGTCACGACCGAAACCTCACCTGAGTCCCAGAATTACAGACGTCTCCTGGTGAACGAGGGCGAATTGCACGTTGTCCAAGCGCTAGAATCCTCTTCATCCCAAACTTCATTGCCAATGCGGGCGGGAACTACCGCCGCCACGAGCACCGGAGTAGTCGTCGTCTCACGGGAACGCGTCCTAGCTTTCCTCGATGCCTTCCTAACCGCCCATGGAAGGCCGGCTAGATTTGAATTCTATGCCGAATTCATGCCGTGGATAATCGACTCCGGTCTGCCTGTTGGCTATTTCGACATTAAAACAGAAATATATGACCTTGGTACTCCGGAGCGGATCGCTAAGTTCCGTTAGAGAAAATTGCAAATCTTGCGTTATTTTCACACCTCAATTAGACTCGGAACTGTCGCGTGTGGCGGCGGATCGCTCAGCCTCTGCCTAATTCCACGGCGAAGCTGCTCAACGCGCAAACTTAGCATGGCCACGACAGGCTCTGGACACGCGAAACATCTGTTCGCGATATGAAAAGCGTTATCGTAAAGTTGATTGGCCAGAGAAAGTGCACGCTTCGGCCCTCCGCCGACCAGAATCAAATCAACAATCTCATCCCATTTGGAACCACTGGGCTGCTCGTTATCTGCCCATAGCTCCTCAATAGCCGTGCGTAAGTTCGCGCCAACCTCGACATTATTGAGACTGCAAAGAACCGGAAAGGTAATCAGTCCTTCACTCAGATCCTCAACAACATCCATATGTTCATCGGCTACCTGGCGCAACTTGCCGATCATAGCTCCGATCCACCTTTGATACGGACCGATGCTTATCCCGCCGCATATAGCCGCAATTTCAAACATCAGATTGGCAATATGTGATCCGTAGAGTCGCGAGTTCGGCGAGAACCAGTACCAGCGTATTCTAGCTTCGCTCACCTCGAATTGATCCTCGGAACGCCGGACTTGCCAATCGCGATCCATTGCACTTACTACATTAGAGGACTCTCGGGATATAATACGCACAATTCGGTCACCGGATGGCTCCTCGGCTGCTAAATGCATGCCGGCATATACGAGATTAAGCAAATCGCCTGGCGATTTATGGACTTTCCATATGGCCTCATCGTCGCGCAAGGCTGGAAAACTATTGTCAAGATATGTGTCGACCATCATGAGGGGAATGCTATACGCAAGAAGAGCGCTCGCAACTGTCTTGCTGCGAGCGCTCAACTGAAGCCCGGTAGCCTCTGCAAACACGAAGAAGGGCAGAGAATGACGGTAAACAAAATCTCGTAGATCTGCAGTCCGTATGCCACAAGCTGCTAGGCCGACCAGAACTTGGCGATGCACAGATTCCAGGTCTAACTGATATCGCCTCGCGAGAGAGGCTAGCAGAAGAGCGTCCGCCGATCGCGATGCGTCAGTCATTAGCCACGGGTCCAGGTAAATTTTCCCCAACGAGGGGAGGGGTCCTCAACGCCGATCCAGTTACCGTCGATTCTATCGCCAGATCGAGAAACTCGTGCCAGGAGGATGCCATGATAGCGGTGCTCGACCTGCGTATTGCGCCAGCTGCCTTCAAGAATTCCGTCTGGTCGTATTGTGTGTCAGCGATCATGAAATTGCGCAGTGAGGGGCGTGCTGCGATCACGTAATTGAGCACCGCGATCACGTTATTGACCATGGTCATGGCGTGCGTGTCGGGGTGGACCTGGTCATCGGGAAGTCAGGATTATTGCCCTCCGTCGAAGGGGGCGGGGGCCGATGGCGAGGAGGTCGTTCGACGTGGTGGATATCTGCGAGATTCTGTCGCATTGGCATGCGGGGCGGTCGAAGAACGAGCTGGCGGGGAGTCTGGGGCTGTCGCGGAACACTGTCCGCAAGTACGTGGCGGCGGCGGAGGCGGCGGGGATGATGCCGGGCGGGCCGGCCGTCAGCCAGGAGCGGTGGGCTGAGCTGGCGCGGGAGTGGTTCCCGGAGGTGGCGGATGCCCGGTTGCGGCAGGTGACGTGGCCGGCGATCGGGGTGCACCGGGATTACATCGCTCAGCAGCTGGCGGCGGGGGTGACGATGGCCACGATTCATCAGCGGCTGCGTGATGAGCGGGGGCTGGCGGCGTCGGTGGCGTCGTTCCGCCGGTACGTGGCCGCGAACCTGCCGGAAGAGGCGCGCCGGGGCCAGGTGACGGTGCTGAGGCTGGCCCCGGCCGAGGCGGGGCAGGAAGCGCAGGTTGATTACGGTCAGCTGGGGCGGTGGACCGATCCGCGGTCGGGGCGGCGTCATGTGGTGAACGCGTTCGCGATGGTGCTGTGCTGTTCGCGGCACCTGTTCGTCCGGCCGGTCATCGTGATGGACCAGCGGGCGTGGACCGAGTGCCATGTCGCGGCGTTCTCGTTCTTCGGCGGGGTGCCGGCCCGGCTGGTGCCGGACAACCTGAAGACAGGAGTAGACCGCCCGGGCCTTTATGACCCGAAGATCAACCGGTCCTATGCTGAGCTGGCCTCGCATTACGGGTGCCTGGTCGACCCGGCCCGGTCCCGCAAGCCACGCGACAAGGCGCAGGTCGAGCGGCCGATGCCGTATATCCGGGACTCGTTCTGGCGCGGCCGGGAATGGGCGTCGCTGGAGCAGATGCAGGCCGAGGCGGTCCGGTGGTCGGCCGGGGTAGCGGGACAGCGGGCATGCCGGCCGCTGGACGGGGCCGCTCCGGCGGCGGTGTTCGCGGCGGTGGAGAAGGAAGCCCTGGCGCCGCTGCCGGCCCGCCCGTTCGTGCTGGCGGACTGGTCGCGGTGCAAGGTCGGGCCGGACATCCACGTCAAGGTCGGCAAGACTCTGTATTCGGTGCCGTGGAAGCTGATCGGGGTGACCCTGGACGCCCGCTCGACCGCCTCGATGGTGCAGCTGTTCGACCGCGGGGAGCTGGTCAAGACCCATGTCCGCAAGCCGGCCGGGAAGCAGACCGACCTGGGTGATTACCCGCCGGAGAAGATCGCGTTCCATATGCGCACCCCGGCCTGGTGCCGCCGGAAAGCCGCGGAAACCGGGCCGGCCTGCGCCGAGCTGATCGCGGCGCTGCTGGACGGCAACGCCCTTTACCGGCTGCGGGCCGCTCAGGGCGTGCTGCACCTGGCGGACAAGCACCAGCCCGGCCGGCTCGAAGCCGCCTGCGCCACGGCAATCGCCGCTGGTGACCCGTCGTACCGCACGGTCAAGGGCATCCTCGCCGCCGGAACCGAAGCGTCCCCGGTCACCAGGCCGGCCGGGGACGGCGGCGCGGCCGCGTTCCTGCACGGCCCCGACGCCCTCTTCGCCCCGGAGCCGTTCGCCGCAGGCAACGTCATCCCGATCCGCGAGGGCCGGGCATCATGACCCCGCTCACCCCGGCCACGCCACCCGGCCCGGACCTGGTCACCGCGATCGAGGCCACCGCACTGGACAAGTCACTGCGAACCCTGAAGCTGTCCGGAATGCTCGACACCATCGAGGCCCGCCTCGCCCAGGCCCGAACCGGGGAACTCGGCCACATCGAGTTCCTCCAGGTCCTGTGCGAAGACGAGATCACCCGCCGCGCCAGCACCGCCATCACCCGCCGCCTCCGCAGCGCCCGGTTCGACGAGCAGGTCACCCTCGAGGGTTTCGACTTCACCGCCTCACCGAAACTGCCCGCCGCCCAGATCCGCGACCTCGCCGCCCTTCGCTGGCTCCACGCCGGCGAGTCAGTGATCCTCTACGGGCCTGTCGGCGTCGGCAAAAGCCACGTCGCGCAGGCCCTGGGCCACCTCGCCGTCCGCCACGGCGCCGACGTCCGGTTCCTCAAGACCAGCCGCGCCCTGGCCCACCTGGCCGGCGGCCACGCCGACCGCACCTGGAACAAGCGCCTCGCCGAGCTCGCCCGCCCGGCGCTGCTCATCCTCGACGACTTCGCCATGCGCGAGCTCACCCCAGCCCAGGCCGACGACCTCTACGAACTCATCACCGAAAGAACCGGCAGATCACTGGCACTCACCTCGAACAGGGCACCCGCCGACTGGTACCCGCTGTTCCCCAACCCCGTCGTCGCCGAGTCCCTCCTCGACCGCCTCATCAACAACAGCCACCAGATCTTCATGAACGGACCCAGCTACAGGCCAAGAAAACGCCCAGGCCAGCGTGTCACCACGACAGAAAAGGAGACCGCCAGGTAAACAAGATCAAGACCCGGTCCTGGTCAATTACGTGAGCAACACCCCTGCTCAATAACGTGAGCGCCGACAATTGTGGCGTTAAACCTATACGATGCTTGTGGAAGCGGAAAGCTACCGCGAATTGACGTACTGTTTGAACAGCCTCTCACGAGACGACCAGTTTGACTTATTTCAAGTCTCTCGCTAATCTGCACTATCTCGTTTCCCTCCTTTTCGTACTCGAATGTTCCTGACCAATGGCCGTTCAATCTGAACGCGCCGGGAGACGCCAGGAGAGTACGGGCGGACCCGAGGGACTGGACTACGACCACCGTTGCGAGAACAAGAACGAGGCTAGGGAGCACCCACGACGACCCTGAGTTCGGGCTGGTGGATACAGCATCAATGGCTAGGCTTATTCCTGCCCCGCATAGTGAGCCGAGCAAAAGCAGCGCGATCTCTCGCCTAAGGTCCATAGATTCAGATGTTAGCACGGCTCTTGTCGTTCTGCTAAGGTATATGGCATCTCTGGCCAACTTGTTGCTTAAGGTGCATTTCTTATCTTAATGAGGATCTGGCGGGCCGATGGATCTTGTTAACGGTATTATTCAGAGTCGAGGCGCAGTCAAGCTGGAATTGGCAGACAATACCTGGCGTTACAGTTACACTCAGCATTCAGAGGCGCCATGCAGGGCTTCGATCAAGGGGTCTCGACGTGAGATTTATTGCTGACGTTACGCATGTGCTTTTTGATTTCTTCGGCACTCTTGTTTCCTACTCGGATAGCCGTACGGCACAGGGATATCGTCGGACTCATGCGCTTTTGGCAAGCATGAATATCGGACTGAACTACGAGGAGTTTCTCGTAGAATGGTCGGTGGAAGCGTCGAAGTTTGATTTGCTTACCGCCGAGAGTCGCCGGGAGTTCTCCATGGATGAAGTGTGCACTGCATTTCTTTTGCGATTTCTCGATCACGTCCCGAGCGCTTCTGAAATCTCCGCGTTGAGACTTAGCTATATGGCAGAGTGGAATACCGGAGTTGGTTACCCGGCGGAGACTTATGATACTGTACCGTTGGTAGCGAGCCGGTATCGTCTGGCCATTATCACGAATACTCATGACCGTGATCTCGTTCCGGCGCATCTGGAAGCGATGAACTTGGCGGCATACTTTGACGCTGTCGTAACATCGGTAGATGTGGGTTGGCGCAAGCCGCATCCTGCGATTTATGAGAGGGCGTTCAGGGACCTCGGAATATCACCGGCTCAAGCCATTTACGTGGGTGATAGTTATGAGCCGGATTACGTTGGATCATTGTCTCTCGGCATGCTCCCGTTCTTGATCGATCCCGCAAGTAGGCACGATGTCCCAGCCTGGAACCGGCTACGGTCGATAGGTGAGCTTCCGCAGCGCCTCGGCATGGCTGGCGGTAAAGTCGGTGGTTAAGTCGAGATAGCGTCGGTTGGTTGTTAGGGTCGACTACAGGCGGATGCTGTTGAGATTGGCCGCTTGAGTTGCTCCAAGGCCATTCGAGAGGGCACCACTCATCGGAGGCGACCTGTGCTTGCCGGAGCCCTGGCACGGTCGCTGCCTGGTGTCTCCACCCGACGGGGGGCGGAAGGTTAGCTACTCCTCGTAGCAGTTGTCGAGCGGCTGATTAATAAGGCAATATTACGTCCCGAGATCCACATACGTTAGGTCTGACTCCTGAAAGTGCGGATCAGAGGCGGTTGTGCGTGCCAATGACATGTCTGTCGGCAGGCACAGGTCAAGCGATGCGACCGTCCCGCTCGGCCTGGGATGTAGAACGTGCCGACAACCTGCCCTCCAGCAGGAACTGGCGGTGCTGTCCGGCAACGGCGCAGTCCCCCCGCGAGCCAACCTTCGAAGCGCATGTGGCTGCCAAGCCGGGCGGTGAGACCCGAGTTTGATCAAACTAGTGTCGTCCGCGACGAAAATCGGCCGTGCTGAGCAGCTAGGCATGTTGCTTGGCCTGGTGCGCGTGTAACGGTCGATGCCGGATACCGTGCCACTCCCAGTCAGCCCTGCCTGCTCGGCTCCTAAGGCCAATCTTCCGGCCTACGCCAAATACACGCCCACTTTTGTCCCAAAGGAGTGTCTTCGCAGGTCAGGGCGTTGTCGTGGTGGGTCTGTAAAACCGTCGGCTCAGCCTACGTTGGTTCGAACCCAACACCTGCCACTAGCTGCGAAAACGCCCGCTGACCTGCGCTGATGGGATCTGGCGCTGAGGTTGCCCTATGCGGCTGGGCGCGATCGAAGGCACCCGTATGCGGCTGGCTGTGCCGAATACCTGCCGAAGTCTGGCTCGGTGCCACGACTAAGACCATGTCTGTGATCTTGACGAGGCCCCCGTGAGAATCACTTCCGTGTCGGGCAGCGGGGTGCTGTCCTTCGACCAGTTCACGCTCGACCTCGGCGAGCGCGTGACGTTCGTGGTCGGCCCCAACGGCGCCGGGAAGAGCAACCTTACGCGGCTGCTGAACATCTGCCAACGCGCCGTCGAGGGCGGCGACGGCGGCGCGGGAGATGTCGACCGGCAACTGGCCTCGTTTGTCGCTGCGCGGCATGTCTTCACTCAGACCCCAGCCATCGAGGCCCGCATTGCCGTGCGGCTTACCGACCCGGTGGAACGACTGCTGCTGGTGGAATTCGTCCGGGCCATGGTCACCGGGGCCATCCTCCAGCGTCGGCAGGTTCAGAACATGGCAGAGATCGACGCGTGGGCCGACGCGGACATCACCGAGGAGAAGCTCGCGCCGCTGATGGAGGGCGAGATCGTCGCGAGTCACCTCGGGAGCCAGGATGGGCAGTGGCGGTGCTGGTACGAGTTCACCGCGACCGGCCACGACGATTCGGAGCACAGGTACCGGTGGCATCTGCTCGGCTGGCCGTCTGCGGGTATCACCAGGGCCGACGTGCCATACACCGGCCAGGGCGGCAGCGACATCGCCACCCGCATGACGGGCAGTCCCATGCCGCCACCAGGTATGACGGCGACTGTACCCAGCGGATTCAAGCTCTTGGACCTGCTCCCACATCCCGATTTGCCAACGATGAGCTGCACGTTCGAGCTGGCTCCGCAGGCCTCTGAGTCGCAACGCCGGTTCGCCCAGATGTCCGGCTTGTCGCTGATCAACCCAGGCGGCGGCCGTACCGTAACCGTGGCCAGGGTGCTCCGGGTCATCTTGCGTAGGGCGCTGAGACAGACCAGCGATATGCGGTTGCTGCCCGGCGGCGGCGCGAGCTGGTCATCGGGGGGCCTGGCATTGATCAGTGACGGCGCGGCGCGACTGCCCGAGCTGCTGCTCGGCCTGAAGAACGGTGACCCGTCCCAGCGTGCGCAATATCAGCGGCTCAGGGGGCTATTCGCCGAGTTCACCCAGGGCCGCTCGTGCGAGGTGCGCCTGATGGAAGTTCCGCAGCCCGCCGGGCCGGACGGCGATTCAATGCCGCCCGAGCAGGTGCCCGCGGTGTGGGTGACGGTCAATGTGTCGACAAACCCATCTGATCTGGTGCCCGAGGTGCCGATCGAGTTCGCTGGCGCCGGCGCCTGGGAGGCTCTCGTCCTGGCCGCGGTGCTCGGCGACCAGGCAGGGTCGGTTGTCTTCCTGGATGAGCCCGCTGTTGCTCTGCACCCGAGCGCGCAGCGCAAGGTCGCGGCCCATTTTGAGTCGGCTGCCGCCCAATTCGTGGTGATCTCACATTCAGCGGAGTTGCTGCCGTTGAGCAAGGTCAAGGGCGTCAAGCTGGTCCGGCTCGCCCGCGACGACCATGGAGCTACGCGAGCGTGGCCGGTCGATGATGCGTGCCGAGTAAAGATGATCAGCAAGCTGAAGGCGAAGGGCAATGAGCGGCTCCCGTTCGCCGCGCGGGCGATCTTGTCCGAAGGCCAAGACGACCAGGAGGCGGTGATCGCCTTCATGGAGCGGATGGGCATCGATTGGCGACAGGAGAATGTCGCGGTCGCAGATGTGGCTGGCAAGGGGAACCTGCCTGACTACATTTGGTTCTGCGCCCAGCTCGGCTTGCCGTACTTGGCGGTCCTGGACGCTGACGCCGGCAACAAGAATGCGATGAAGCAGACCGAGCCTGTCCGAGACGCGTTTAAGCTCTGCGCCGGAGGAGAGTTGATCGAGTTCCCCGAGTACCTGGAGAAATCGTTCGGCGTCGGCTACCACAGTGGCCGCGCGCCGGAAGTAATCCGGAAGATGTCCTTCATCGCTGGGATGCCTGACCCCGGCGGGGCGCCCGGTGAGGTCGTGAACCTAGCCGAGGCTATCAGACGTCTCCTTCCATAGCCGCGAGCCGCTAAATGTCCTAAGACGGCTTTATCGCCTCCTCGATGCGGACGCTTGAGGTCGGCTTGTCGGCCCGGTGAGGCTGTCAAAAGGCTTCGTCTTCTTCGCTGTGAACCTTGTTAATGGTGGCGTCGAGCTGGTTTGTGTCGTCTTCGGCTGTGCCCATGGCGTCGAGGATTCGGCGTTTGGCTTCGTCTTGCTGGCCGGAGATGCATTTGGCGTAGACGCGGAGGAGGACGTCGACGCTGTGGCCGGCCCAGTCGGCGACCTGGGGCGGGGCGACGCCGGCGTTGAGCCAGGTGGAGACGGCGGCGTGGCGGAGGTCGTAGGGGCGGCGGGCCAGGAGGGATGCTTCCTCCTGCTCGGTGAAGGCGATGGCGCGGGCTTTGTGGAAGACGGCGAGGTAGGCGCGGTCGGTCAGGATGCCGCCTCTCGGGCCGATGAAGATCCGGCCGCCGGGGCCGGTGCCGAACCGCTTGATGTGGTCGCGGAACAGTATGACTAGCTCTGGGTGGATGGGCGCGGTGCGGGTTTCGCCGGGGGCGCGGTGCTTGAGCTCGCGGCGCTGGCGGGCCTGGCCGTTGTCGGTCCAGCTGGTGCCGCTGCGCGGCTCGGAGTGGGTGAGCAGCATCTCGCCCCACCCTGTCCCGCTCGAAAATAGGATTTGGCAGCCTACCTGCAGGTCTTCCGGCCGTCAGGCGGCGTGCGTGTATTCGTTGATCAGGCTGTTGAGGACGGGTTTTCGGTGGATCTGGCGTGTGTCGGGAGTTATTCCGGTCGCGGGGGCGGTGCCGGGTTCGTCGGCGGGGACGCGCTGGGCGATGCCCTGGTGGGGCCGGGCGGTGTTGTAGTGCGCCTGGTATTCGGTCAGGACGGCGCGCAGGTGCGTTTCGCCGAGGATCAGTACGCGGTCGAGGAGTTCGCGACGCAGGGCGCCGATGAGGCGTTCGCAGGTTGCGTTCATCCGCGGCGCCTGCACCGCGCTGCGGAGGATCTTCACGCCGGCGGCCTGGAAGACGGCGTCGAACGAGGCGGTGAAGTTCGAGCCGCGGTCGTGGATCAGGAACCTGATGGCGTCGAACTGCTCACCTAGGGTGAGGGCCAGGTTGCGGGCCTGCTGCACGGTCCATTCCCCGGTGGGATGGGCAGTGACGCCGCCGAGGTGCATCCGGCGGGTGCCGTGCTCGATGAATACCAGTACGTACAGTCTTCTCAGCAGCACGGTGTCGACGTGCAGGAAGTCGGCTGCGAGGATCCCGGTGGCCCGGGCGTGCAGGAACTGCCGCCAGCCCGGGCCGGACCGGCGGGGCGCAGGATCGATGCCTGCGGCACGCAGGATCTCCCACACTGTGGATGGCGCTACGGCGAGGCCGAGCTTCGTGAGCTCGCCATGGATCCGGCGGTATCCCCACAGCGGATTCTCCTTCGCCAGCCGGACGACAAGGCCGGCGATGCTCCTGGCCGTGGGTGGACGACCGGGCTTGCGCCGCTCGCTGGTGTCGTATTTAGCCGCAGCGAGTCTGCGGTGCCAGGCCAGCAGCGTCGCCGGCGTCACGGGGAAGATCTCTGCCCAGCGCCTGCGGGACAGGAGCCGCGCCAGCGCCGAGAACCACAACCGGTCGGCAGGGTCGTACCGGATCCGGCTGACATTGCGGCGGAGTACCGCGTTCTCGTGCCGGAGCACCAGCAGTTCGGCGGCGTTCGCCTGGTCGCAGCGGAGCACCAGGAAAACTACGCTGAGGACCCGGCACGTCAGCAGATAGACGATCTTGAGCAGCACTCGGCCAGCCAACCATCACTGCGTAAAGCCTGCTTGCGTCAGCGCAGATTAGCCCCTCAATCGAGTATTCGGGCGGCACACGGTCACCCGCCACCGCTACCGCGGGTGGGCGTGCGTAAGGAAGAGCTTCGTCTTGTCGTTGAACTGGTTCGCGATTGACCTGTCCGATGAGGAGCCCCTGCACCCGGCACGGCCCGCATGCTTGGGCCCGCCGACCGCCTGGCCCCGGAGACGGGCCAGGCCGCCCATCTCGGCCGAGCCGGCTCCCAGTTCGCTACCTACCGGCGCGAGGACATCACCGCAGCCCCAACCCGTCGTTGAGACCTGCCGGCTGGACCTGCCCGGACATGACTTTGCAGTCGGTCCAGCATCCGACGCCGAACCTCACGCGAGCAGCGCTGCGAAGAACTGAATCTACACGAAATGCCGGGGAAAATAGTCATTTCAGGCGGGCCGCCGGTGTGGTTTTCCAGGTTGCGATGAGTCCGCGGATGTCGTGCCTGGCTTGAATGACGGCTCCTGCGGCCCAGACGGTCTGGCCGGCCGCTGCGAGGCCGAGCAGCACCGTGGGTCCCGTGGCGAGCGCTGGCTGAGCTGGGCTGGTCCAGCTCCCTGCCTGGTCGTGCCAGAGCCTGGACGCCTGCCCGTCGGGGCAGTTCGTGCCTTCGCAGCCGGCCAGTGCCCACAGGCCCACTGAGCCGTCGGCGGTGATGGATTCTATGTGGTAACCCGCTTTCGACGCGCGGGCTGGCAGCTTCACTAGCTTCCAGTTGCGGCCGTTCCAGTGGGCGATAGCCTCTGTGGTGCCTTCCCGGGGGTTACTGACCGCGCCCCCGACCCATATGTCGGTATCGCTGCGCGCGAGGATGCTGGGCGCCACGTCTTTTGCCATGGCGTTGGGCAGGGGTACAACCTTGTGCCAGCGGTCGGCGTAATAGTGCAGCAGGCCGCTTTTCGGCGTCGCGCTGCTTGTCTTGCTCATGGCGGCGGGCACTTGGTCGGCGGGTACTCCGTCGGCTGCTGCGTCCTGGGCTGCGATCGCGCTTTTCACGCCTCTGCTGCCGCTGGGCAGCTGCCCGCTGATGCCGACCGCCCACAGGTCGGTGCCGGACACGGCACTCGCGCCGTAGATCACCGCCCCGCTGGGTAGGGCCTTATCGGTCCACTTTACCTTGCCGTGGATATCTCTTGCATAGGCCGAGAACGAGGTCGGCTGGTGATGGGAGTCGCGAAGGCCGAACGACCAGGCGTACCTCCCGGCGGCGACCGTTGACGCCGTGCTGACCAATTCGCCGGGAACGGTTCCGGCGGTCCAGGACGATCCGTCGTAATGCAGCCAGCCGCCGGTGAGCGAGAAAGCCCACAGGCTGCGCGACCCGGCAGCTGCAGCCGTTTTCAGCTGCACCATCTGGCCAAGGCGCGACCGTACCTTCTCCGGCAAGCCGACCAGCGTCCACGAAACGCCGTTCCACCTGCCAATGAGCGGCGCGAGCCCGCCGCTCCCGTCCAGTCTCGCGCCAACCGCCCACGCACGCTGGCCAGCCGCCGTCACGCTGTAGAACGTGCCCTGCCGGGCGGTGATGTCGACAGTGTGCCAGCCGGGCGCTGGCGCCGCCATCGCACCAGCGGACTCCAGCACGAGCACCGCTGCTGACGCAGCCATCGCGGCGCGCCAAGTAAAGGTTGAGCGCACCGGCATCTCCTCTGGTTGATCACACGAGAAAGCGCAACGAAACCATCCCGACCGTAGCAGTCCCGTCACCCTAGATGGTCCGCCTCGGTTCTCATCTGCGGGCCATGTATTGCGCTATCGGTGACGCCGAACGGCTCACGCGGGCAGTCGCTCGTGGCCTGAGAGTGGTCCGAGAGTGATGGGGGCCAGCGTTCAGGCCCCGCGGTCCGCTGCCGGGACTTTGTGGTGTTCATCCAGCATTAGGGGTCCGGGCCCTTCGGCGCGGCCGGCTTGCCGTGTTCTTCGGGCGCCGCCAAATTTGGTCCAGATTGCGTCGAGTTCGGAGCCCGGTCTTCGTCGGTGGGCCCGCGTGATGGCGAGCACCGTCATAGGCCTCAGGCCAGCCTGCCATTCGTCGCCACGAAGGAGACGCCGCTGCCGCAGCCGGCTGTGGATCGGTCACCAGGCATCTTGGTATCACAGTAGGTGGGGAGTTCGCAGCCGACATGTTGGCTATGGCCGGTGCATGCGCCTGCGGGTATGGACGTCCTATCTCGTGATGGCTTGCGCAGTGATGTTCGGCATCTCTGTTCCTTGACCGGCAGCGGCAGCAACGGGATCCCGGTCGGCATCAGTCGAAATTTCGAATGGCTCATCATTGAAACGTTGCTCGGCCTCAGTTGCGCCGGCCGCTTTGCAGCAGTTACTTCCAGATCCAGCTCGCCTATCTGGACGTATCACCGTGCGTGTTCCCGACTTAACTGTTCCGCCCTTGCGGATGCAGGCCGCACCTTGCACGATGTGCCGTGCGTGATTCATCTACTTCTACGAACTCTGCCTTGATGCAGCCGTAACGATGCTTGGCGGTCATTTTGTCAGGTTCACTACCAAAAGGGCAAACTATGGCCGGGTTGGCTGCGTGTGCTGGAACTTCGGGCTCGGCGTACTCGGTTTCCGCGCGTGTGGCGGGGCGTGGTCGTTCCTGGAGTGGCTTGCGCGATCGGGTGCGTCGGCTCGCGTACCGGGGTCAGCGGCTCAGGGTGCTGGTGACAGTGCCTTCGAAGCTGGCGTCGAGCCTGCTGCCGGTAGTAGTTGTCGCGGCTGGGGTGACGGTGGCTGCCGCCGGGGTGGTCGTGTCGGCGCCGCCAGCGAACGCGTCGTCGTCCGGTTCTGTACTGATTTTGTCGACGTCGGTGAACGGGGGGTCGTCGAGTGCGGAGGCTACGCAGGCGGCGGCTTTGGGGTTGGCGGTGACAGTAGAGTCGGCCACAGCGTGGGGGGCGCTGTCAGAGTCTGGGTTCGCGGGTTATTCGGCTGTGGTGATCGGGGATCCGTCCAGCGGCGGCTCGTGTTCATCATCGGCGCCATCGGCTGCGTTGTCGTCGATCGCGAAATGGGGGCCGGCGGTGACCGGGAACGTGGCAGTGATCGGGACAGCGCCGGCGCTGGGGGGCGGGACGGTGCTGATCCAGGACGCGATCGCGTATGCGGCGTCGGGTTCGGGGACGGGATTGTATGTATCGCTGAACTGCGAGTATTCGTCAGCATCGGCTGGCACGGCGGTGCCGTTGCTGGCGGATGTGGACGGCGGAGGGTTCACGGTGACGGGCCAGCAGTCGGGCTGCCCGTCAGCTGCGGGGACGGTGAATACGTGGCAGGCGCTGGCGGACACGCAGTTCAACGGCCTGGTGTCAGCGAACCTCGGGCCGTGGTCGGCTCCGGCGTGCTCGATGGAGGAGACGTTCAATGCGTGGCCGGCCGGCCTGGCCGGCGTGGCGTATGACGCGGGGGTGTCGCCGGCGTCGTTCACGGCGTCGGACGGGGGTACCGGACAGGCCTATGTGCTGGCAGGTTCTCCGGTGTCAGCGGCGACGGCGGCGCTGTCCCAGTCATCCGGCGGGCAAGTCCCGGCGGGAGCTGCGGCAGGCGGGGGCTCCAATCCGGCGGCCCCAGGTGTCGACCAGGCGTCCGATGGCGGGGTGAACACAGAGAACGGCGATTACAGCACCTCTGCTACCGATGTGTCGATTCCGACGTTCGGGCCGTCGCTGGATTTCACGCTGACGTATGACGCGCGGGCAGCGCAGCAGCAAACGCAGACCGGTGTGCCGGGTGCGATGGGGTACGGGTGGACGGATAACTGGGCGTCGTCGCTGTCGACGGTGAGTCCGACGATCGGGGATGTGTATTCGATGGACGGACTGGCGGCGCCGGACGGGAACGGCGGCCCCCCGACGAGTAGCTCACTGGACTACCCGGATATGTCGGTGTTCTCGGGCGGGAATGTGTATATCAGTGACACGGTCGGGAACCGGGTGGAGGAGATCGCGGGCGCGACCGGCACCCAATGGGGGATCTCGATGACCGGCGGGGATATCTATACCATCGCGGGCAGCCCGACCGGCGCGTACGGCACCTCGCCGAACGGGACCCAGAACGAAGGTCCGAGCGGGGCGAGCTCGCTGCTGGATCTGCCGGGCGGGCTGGCGTTCGACGCGTCGGGCGATCTGTACATCGCGGATACGGGCAATAACCGGGTGATGGAGATCCCGGTGGCATCGGGGACGCAGTGGGGGATCTCGATGACCGCCGGCGACCTGTATGACGTTGCGGGGAACCCGGGTGGAAGCGTGGGTCATTCGGGAGACGGGGCGCCGCGACATCGGCGTTCCTGGACTCCCCGGTCGGCCTGGCGTTCGTGCCGGGGGGGTCGGATCTGTATATCGCCGATGCGGGGAACAACCGGATCCAGGAGGTCCCCGCATCGAGCGGCGGTCAGTGGGGCCAGACGTCAATGACCGCCGACGACATCTATACCGTGGCCGGATCGAATCTGGGGACGCCGGGTGCGTCGGGGAACGGGACGCCGGCGGAGAACGCGAGCGGGACGGGCTCGGCGTCGCTGCTGGACGGCCCGGAAGGCCTGTCGTTCTCCTCGGGCGGGGACATGTACATCGCGGACACCGTGAACAACCGCATCGTGGAGATCCCGTCCGGCGGCGGCGCGCAGTGGGGTTTCTCCTCGATGACCGCGAACGACTTGTATACGGTCGCGGGGTCGGTGAGCGGGACGGCCGGGCATTCGGGCGACTCGGGGGCGGCGACGTCGGCGCTGCTGGATGAGCCGGTGGGGGTGCGGGCCGCGAACGGCACGCAGCTGTATATCTCGGACTCGGGGAACAACCGGATCCAGGAGGTGGCTCGGACCGGTCACACGGAGTGGAACATCGTGATGACCGCGAACGACATCTACACGATCGCGGGGTCCGCGACCGGGTCGGCCGGGTTTTCCGGGGACGGGAGCCTGGCCACCTCGGCGCTGCTGAACAACCCGGGCGAGGTCGCCCTGGACTCCTCGAATAATTTGTTCATCCCGGACACGAACAACAACCGGGAGCGCGAGGTCTCGGCGTCGACGTGGAAGATCAGCGAGTTCGCGGGCGATGGCCAGGATCTGGCGTCTATGGGCGATGGCGGCCCGGCGATCGACGGGGAGCTGTTCCGTCCGGCCGGACAGGCTGAGGACGCCGCCGGGAACATCTATATCTCTGATGGCGGGAACAACCGGATCCAGGAGATCGCCGCTACCACCCACACCCAGTGGGGAATCTCCATGACCGCCGGCGACGTCTACACCATCGCCGGGTCCAAGTACGGCCTCGGTGGGTATTCCGGTGACGGCGCCGCCGCGACGGCGGCGCTGCTGGACAGCCCGTACGGCATCGCCGTCGACGGGGCCGGGGACTTGTTCATCGCCGACCAGGGCAACAACCGGATCCGCGAGGTCAGCGCCTCCACCGGCGACATCTCCACCATCGCCGGGAACGGCACCGCCGGGTTCACCGGCAACACCGGCGCGGCGACCTCCGCCGAACTGGAAGCCCCGCAAAACGTCGCCGTTGACCCCAAGGGCGACGTGTTCATCGCCGATAACCTGTCCGACGAGGTCCGCGAGGTCTACGCCACCGGTGGCGAATCCTTCGGCCAGTCGATGACCGCGAACCACATCTACGTCGTGGCCGGCAGCACCTCCGGGATCGCAGGCGACACCGCCAGCGGCGGGCTCGCGTCCTCAGCGGAACTCGACCAGCCCCTCGGCGTCGCGATCGACCCCGCCGGGGACCTGTACATCGCGGACAGCTGGAACAACCGCGTCCAGGAAATCCCGGTCACCACCAGCGTGCAATTCGGGCAGCAGATGACCGCTAACCACATCTACACCATCGCCGGATCCGACACCGGTACCATCGGCGACACCGGCGACGGCGGGCCCGCTACCGGCCCCCCCGGCGCCGGTGCGCTACTGTCCCGGCCGACCGGGCTGGCCATCGACTCGGCCGGCGATGTGTTCATTGCGGATGCGAAGAACAACCGGGTCCAGGAAGTCGCCGCCGCTAACGGCACGCAGTGGGGCACCTCCATGACCGCCGACGACGTCTACACCGTCGCCGGCAGCCCGACCGGCACCAAAGGCGAATCCGGCGACGGCGGGCCGGCCACGGGCGCGAGCGGTGCCCTGTTCTCCTTCGTCATCGACGTCTCCGTCGACAGCGCCGGAAACCTCTACGTCACCGACTGGGCCGGCAACCACCTCCGCGAAGTCACCGCCACCACTATCACAACCATCAGTTCCGCGCCAGGCACGACCAGTGCCCTGTATCCCGCCCCGGGTGGCATCACCATTACCCAGCCAGGCGGAGCTCAAGTCACCTTCTACTCCCAATCCGGCGGCACCTGCGCCAGTCCATATAAGGCTGCCGGACAGTACTGCGGCCTGCCCGAGGACATCGGCTCATCGCTGAGCTTCAGCTCCGGTACCGGGATCTACACATTCACTCCAGAACCAGGCACTACCTATACCTACACGTCCGGCGGTACGCTGGCCAGCGAGACCGACGCGGCCGGGAATACCTTGAACCTGTCCTATGGCAGCCCCGCCCCGGGTAGCGGCAACTGCCCCTCGGCGGCGAACTGGTGCGAAACCCTCACCTCAGCCTCGGGCCGGGCGCTAACGATCGGTTACAACTCCGCGAGCCTAGTCACCTCTGTCACTGACCCGATGGGCCGCCGATGGAGCTACGCATATACCGGTGAGAATCTCACAACGGTGACCGACCCGATGACGAATGTCACCAGTTACGGCTACGGTGCTGGCTCAACCGGCAACCCTCTCAACGGAAACAACCTCACGACAATCACCGGCCCGAACGGACAGCCCGGCGCGCCCGACGCCGGCACCGACACGGCGATCGTTTATAACGCAGCCGGCGAAGTCACCTCTGAAACCGATCCGATGGGAAACGTCACCGCCTATACCTGGGCGGGATTCGACCCCACCATCGGCAACGGCATCATCACCGTCGCCGACCCCGACGGTAACAGCACCGTCTACTACTACGCCGAGGGAACCCTGGGTGCTCAGTCCACCTGGACGGGCACCACGCTCACCAGCGAGCAGGACTTCGTGCCGGACCAGACTGCGAACAGCGGCAACAGCGCCGGCACCCAGCTCGACACCACCACTTCCGACGGTCTTGGCGACGTGAGCACCATGCAGTACGACAGCTCGGGCATGCCGATTACAACCATCGCGCCATCCGCAACGGGTGCCCCTGGCACGACTACGGCCGCATTCACCGGCTCGCTGCAGGACCAGACCTGCACCGGCAGCGAACTAGCTGTTTCAGGCAGCACCTGCACCCAGGACACCGGCCCGGCTGTGGTAACGGGCGGGACCTCGTCGGTGCCGCTGACGATCACAACGCCCTCGACCGCGCCTCCGGTCGGCCTCACATTCACCCTGTATGACAGCAACGGTAACGCGCTGTACGACACCACGGGTGTATATCCGGCCGGCAATACGACCAGCGCGTCGTACCTGAGCACGACGTACCAGCTCTTCAACTACGACTCGGTGACCATCGGTTCGAACCATGACTCATGCGCGGTCAACGCACCTTCGCTGTCGCTGCCGTGCGCCACCATCAGTCCTGACGGAGTCGTCATGCAGCTTGCCTATGACGCGCAGGGCGACACGACTGCCAGCTCGACACCAGACGGCAACAGCGGCGGCGAGCAGTCGAAGACTACCTATAGTTACGACGCCGACGGAGAGCAGCTCACTATTATCAGCCCGGACGGCAACCTTTCCGGCGCGAACGCAGGGAACTACACCACCAGCGCGGTCTACAACGCTGACGGGCGAGAGACGTCAGTCACCCAGGGCAACGGCTCCGGATATACCGACACGCCAAGGACCACAAGCTACGCCTACGACGCTAACGGCAACCGGACGACCGTCGTGGATGGCCGCGGCTATACGACGACCACCTCCTTCAACGCCGACGACGATGCGGTCCTGACCACCGATCCTGACGGTCAGTCGACGCTCACCTGCTACGACGGGGACGGCAATGTAGCTCAAACCGTCCCTGCGGTCGGCGTAGCGGCGAACAGCCTGACGGCCTCGTCGTGCCCGACCTCGTACCCATCCGGTTACTCCAGCCGACTAGCTGCGGACGCGACTGCGGACAAGTTCAATGCCGCTGGTCAGGTGACGACCGAGACTGAACCGGCCCCTGCCACGCAATCCGGGTATGAGACCACGACCTATACATATGACGGCGATGGAGACCTTCTCACGACCACCGCGCCGCCGACAGCTAACGGCGGGAGCAGCCAGGTGACTGTGGACACCTACAACAGCGCCGGGCTGCTCGCGTCAGCCACGACGGGCAGCGGGACATCGGCCGCGTCCACTGTCTCTTATTGCTATGACCCCAGCGGCGACAAGACCTCGGTCGTCTACGCCGACGGGAACACCTCCGGCCTGGCCGCCTGCCAGACTGCCTATCCGTGGACCGTGACCGCCAGCCCGCAGGCGAGCCATCAGATCACGTTCGCCTACGATTCCGTTGGCGATCTGATGTCGACGACAACGCCGTCCGGGGCGACAACGACGGCGAGCTACGATGCGGCCGGGAACGCTCTGACGCGGACCGATCCGGACGGGGTGACGACCACCTGCACTTACACCCCGCTGAATGAGCCGGTGACTGCCGCCTATTCGGGCGGCACAGCTCACAGCCTGTCCTACAGCTATGACGCCGACGGCAATCGCACCGCCATGACCGACGCAACCGGCACGTCCAACTATGCATATAACCCATTCGGTGAGCTGACGTCGTATACCAACGGTGCCGGGCAGGTGACTACATATACCTACAACGCCGACGGGCAGGCCAGTACGATCACGTACCCTCTGCCCTCTACCGCGACCTGGGCCACCTCGGACTCGGTCAGCTACGGGTACGACCATGCTGACGAGCTGACCACAGCAACCGACTTCAACGGCAAGATCATCACCGTCACTAGCACAGCCGACGGCCTTCCCGCCACCGAGTCACTCGGATCCACTGGTGACACGATTACCACGGCCTACGACTCCACCGACAAAACCTCGTCGATCACGCTGACGAACAGCGGCTCCACGACCTTGCAGTCTTTCGCCTACGCTGATTCGCCAGCCGGAACAATCCTGAAGGAGACTGACGCCCCGTCGTCGTCGGAATTCCCTGCTATCTACACCTATGATGCCAAGGGCCGGGCCACCTCCATGACGCCCGGGACCTCGGCGCCGGACGGCTATGGATACGACGCCTCGTCTAACCTGACCACCTTGCCGACTGGCGCAACTGGCACCTACAACGACGCCAGCGAGCTGACATCCTCGGCCCTGTCGGGCACGACGACGAGCTACACCTACAACGCGGACGGGCAGCGCCTCACCGAAACGCAGGGATCGACGACATTGGCCAGCGGTACCTGGAACGGCGCCGGCGAGCTGACCGCCTACACGGTGAGTTCTGGCTCGGCCGGGTCGATGAGCGGCGCGATCTACGACGGGACCGGGCTACGGGCCAGCGCGACCTTCACGCCATCAGGTGGCTCGCCTGCCACGCAGAGTTTCGTATGGAGCCAGGACAGCGACGTGCCGGAACTCCTTATGGATTCAACGAACGCCTATATCTACGGGGTAAATAGCCTAACCCCATCCGAGCAGGTCAACCTGGCCACGGGAGCGATCACTTATCTTATTGCCGACACCGACGGATCTGTCCGCGGAACGGTCAGTAGCACGGGTTCGCTGACCGGGAGCGCCGCCTATGATGTCGCCGGAAATCCTGAGGCGGCCGGCGGCCTGACTGCCGTTACTCCTTTTGGCTATAGCGGCGGATACGCTGATGCGACCGGCATGAACTACATCGGCGGGCAATATTATGATCCGCAAGTAGGCATTAATATATCTGGTGATATTGGATCCTTTGTGCAGGCTCCCAATGCCAGTCAGGGGAGCGGCGAGTCGGTGACATCCGTGATGACGCCGACCGGGTCGCCCGCTGCCCAGTCGACGTCAGACGGACTAACGATGCAGACGTCGGCTGGCGGGACTGACTTCGATGCGCCGGCGACATCATACGATACGCCGGCTCAAAGTGACGACCAGGGCTGCCCGAGCAAGGACAAAATGTATCACGCTTCTGGAAAGATCACCGCCAAGGACAATTCCGACCTTACCTTGTGGACCACTACCTTCAGGCAGGTATGGTGCGGATACCCTAAGCCGCCCAAAAATGCGGACCTGGCCTGGGGAAAGATTACCGCGATCCTGGCAACGGCCGTAATTCCGAATGCCACTGATCTCGGCTCAGACCTTGGATGGCAATATGAAGGAATCGTCGGCTCCGCCAGCCAGGATTACTATTTTCAGGACGGACCGTATGCGAGGGGCGGCCATTATTCATACCGGGAAGCTGAATGGGAAGTCTGCGCGCCGCTGAAGCTCTCGTGCTTTGATCATAAATATCCTGATATGAATATGAAGATCTACGGAAATGGGAACAGCCACTTCTATAAGTAGTCGTCAGGTGACATTTCGGCTGCGCCGAAAGGAGGCTGGCCGACTCGTCCGCTGGACGTCGTGCAACTATAGGTCCCGGCGTCCCGGCGACGCTCTCTCGCTCGTCACTGGCCTATAGCTGAGCAGGTCGCCGGGCTGACAGCCGAGCGCCCCGCAGATAGCCGCCAGTGTCGTGAACCGGATGGCCCTTGCGTGACCGTTCTTTAGAATGGAGAGATTGACAATCGTGATGCCAATCCGGCGGGCCAACTCGGTCAGGGTCATCTCACGCTCGGCCAGTAGCTCATCGAGTCGGACCGCGATGCTCGTGCCGCCTGGCCCGTCGGTGTCCTCATCGGCGGCACGGGAATAGCTCGTCACACCGTGGCCCTGATCTCTTCGTCCATCTTCACGCCGACCCGGATGATCCGCCCGAAGCTCAGTAGAGCCGCCCACGCCAGCAGCGGAACTGGCAGCACGCTCGTGAAGTCTGGCACGGCGTCTCCGTACCCGCCCGCGTTGTACAGCACGGTGCGCAGCAGTGCATCGAGTGCCGTTCCTTGAACGGATGCAACGACCAGGCTGCCGATGAGGATGAGCCAGCCGAGTCGCCGCATCGCGGTCGCCACAGGAGCGGTGAAAGGCCCGTCGCGGTCGGCGGTCCGGAGCAGTTGCCAGAGTAGGAGCAGCACGAGTCCCCAGAGCAGTGCCTCAGGAACCTCGGTCAGTGTGAATAGGACCCGCTGGCCGAAGCTTGGATGTGCCGTGCACGCCTGCAGCGTTCCGTTGATCGTAATCGTGGCGCTGGGGCGGACTCTGATGCCGAGATAGTTAGTCCAGTTGGACTCGCTGTAGCTGGACCGAGGCCTCGTAGCGCAGATCTGGCTCTGTCCGAAGCCGAAGATGCTGCCCGACCCGGCTGCGGCCAGCACCGTGCCAGCCGCCAGGATCACGATCGTCGGCCAGCCGAGGAAGTAGGTAACCCTGCGCAATGGCTTAGTTAGCCCGCTGTGGTCGATCGTCATCGCACCTCCACGTTGTTATTATCGTTTTTCATTAATTACGATAATCGATAAAGGGGGTGAACCGCCAGCCGCCTGGGGTTAGCCAAGCCAACCACGCACCCGCCGCTCCGGCCGCCCCTGCCAAGCAACCTGGATGCGTCATCCCTGGCAGTCGGCTGCGGTCGCCAAGCAGGAGTTCTGGCGAATGAACCCGGGATCCGAAGCTTGGGCCACTCCGTGTGCTGTGCCAAATCCTCGCGCATGGCTTGACATGCTGGTTTACGCTCGGCGGTCGTGCTGATCCGTCTGGTCTACCTGCTCATGGTCCGGGTCTTCGGCTGGCTGGCGTTGCTGGCGCGCAGCGACGCAGTCAAGGATGCGGAGATCCTCGTGCTGCGGCATGAGGTCGCGGTGCTGCGACGGCTGGTCACGCGGCCGAGACCCGGCTGGGCTGACCGTGCCGTGCTCGCCGCCCTGGCCAGGCTGCTGCCCGGTCGGCTGCATCGGATCGTGACCCCGGGAACCCTGCTGGCCTGGCATCGTCGCCTGGTCAAGAGGAAATGGACCTATCCGAACGCGCCAGGACGACCACCGGTCCTGGCCGAGGTGCGCGCGCTCGTGGAGCAGCTGGCGCGGGAGAACCCGCGCTGGGGCTACCGGCGCATCCAAGGCGAGCTGCTCGGCGTGGGTTACCGGGTGGGCGAGGGGACGATCCGCCGGATCATGGCTGCTGCGGGGCTCGGGCCTGCGCCGCGGCGGGCTTCGCCGTCCTGGCGGCAGTTCCTGGCCAGCCAGGCATCAGCCATCCTGGCGTGCGACTTCCTGCACGTCGATACAGTGCTGCTCCAGCGCGTCTACGTGCTGTTCGTGATGGAGATCGAGACCCGGACGGTGCACATCCTGGGCGTCACCGCTCATCCGACCGGGGCCTGGACCGCCCAGCAGGCCCGCAACCTGCTGATGGACCTCGGCGACCGGGCGAGCGGCTTCAGGTTCTTGATCCGCGACCGGGACAGCAAGTTCACTACTGCGTTTGATGGCGTCTTCGCTAGTAATGGCACGCGGGTGATCAAGACGCCGATCCGGTCCCTGCGGGCGAACTCGTTCGCGGAACGGTTTGTGGGCACGCTGCGCCGTGAGTGCCTGGACCACATGCTGATCCTGGGCGAGCGGCACCTTCGCAAGGTCCTGGCCGAGTACGCCCGGCACTATAACGGCCACCGGCCGCATCAGGCCCTGCAGCAGGAACCCCCGCATCGCCAGCCCAGCCAAGTCGGCGGCATCGCCGCCCGGATCGCGCGCAGGCAAGTCCTGGACGGCCTCATCACCGAGTACCGCACGGCCGCCTAGCGAACGCGAAACGCCAGGCCAGCCCCTATGAACGAATTCTGGCACAGCACAGGCCGATCCTGGCGATCGACCCACGTTCATTACCTGTCTCCGCACGAACCTCGAAGACCATCTTCACTGCCCGTTCCCGCAGCTCTTCGGGATGCGGCTTCCTCGATACCATGAACCCCAACTTTCCCAGAGGTCACAGCCTCCAAGGAAGCCGGGGCAGTCCAAACCGCCGACCGCCTGCCGAAGTCGGCGGTCCTGGGCTCGACCGGTGATACGGTCACGACCACTTATGACAACACGGACATGCCTTCGGCGATCGCGCTGAAGAACGGCAGTAGCACGTTGCAGTCGTTCACCTATTCAGACTCCCCTGCTGGGACGATCCTGTCCGAGACCGACACGCCGTCCTCGCCGCAATCGCCGGCCACTTACACCTACGACAGCAAACGCCGGGTCATCTCGATGACCCCCGGCACCGGCTCTGCGATGAACTACACCTTTGACGCTTCGTCCAACCTAACTACACTCCCGGCCGGTGCCAGCACGGGCTACGACAAGGCCGGAGAGCTCACCTCATCGACCAAGTCCAGCACCACCACTAACTACACCTACAACGCCGATGGCCAGCGCCTGACCGCTACCCAAGGGTCCACGAATGTCGCGTCAGGGAGCTGGAACGGAGCCGGACAGCTTACCTCATATGACGATCCGGCGGCCGATATGGTGGCGGCCACCTATGACGGAACCGGTCTGCGTGCCAGTGCGACGACAACTGCCGGCACTCAAGATTTTGTATGGGGCACCACCGGTCAACTCCCAGAGTTGCTCATGGACTCAACCAGTGCCTACATATATTCCGATGGGACTGCGCCTGCAGAACAGGTCAACTTGTCCACCGGAGCGATCACCTACCTGGTCAGTGACTCGCTCGGCTCAGTCCGCGGCACCGTTAACAGCAGCGGCACCGTCACCGGCACCTGCGCCTATGACGCTTGGGGCAACCCTGAAACCAGCGGCGGCCTCAGTGCCGAGACGCCGTTTGGCTATGCGGGCGGCTACACAGACTCGACTGACTTGATCTATCTGCTTAACCGCTATTACGACCCGCAAACCGGCCAGTTCATCTCTGTCGATCCCGCCATCGGCGTCACTCTCGCGCCATATAGTTATGCGAGCGGCAATCCCGTTAGTCATTCCGATCCCAGCGGGCGCTGTGACTGGCTCTGCGAGGGCTTCGCTCTGAGCGCTTCGGCGATCGTCGGTGCTCTCTGCGCTACTCTCACCGCTGAAGATGGGATGGGATGGATTTGCTGGGGTCTAGCCACCGGTGTATACGATGCCGCCGCATATTGGTGGGATGCGTCTAATCCGTCATTCTGGGGCGTTATCTACCATTTCGTCCGAGGATTCGCTATCGGCGCTATTTTCGCTGCCGCTGCCGAGATCGGAGTGCTGCTAATAGGTAAGGTAATGGATGTGATCGGCTGGGACTCTGCCGCCGCATTGCTCAAGCGAGTGGCAAGTGCTATCGGGCACTCTGATAATGATGGGAAACATGCTGCTAAAGGACTTTGGTTCTGGATTAAGGGCCAGCTATAGGGGCAAGGGCAACCTCAGCTGCAATGGATAAATGTCAGGGATATGGATATATCAACAACAGCATCGTCTAAGGTTTACCAGGTCCGGTATGGCCTGACACGCTTTACCGGCCTGGTCCTCGCCGTGAGCTTGGCATTCCTGCTCGCGGGAGGATTTGCTCTCACGTGGCACACGTTTTTCGGTGTAGCCGGCCTGTTGCTCATCCTCGCTGGCGGGCTCGGCCTAGTGCTTGTATGCCTGCCTATCGTTAGGCGAATGATTGCGCTTAACATTAGTCAGGACGGTGTCTTTCTGGGTGGCGATCCGCTGAAATACAAGACCTCCAGCTCCTTCGTCGCATGGACCAGCATTGATGAGGTCGTTTTCTGGCGTCGGCAGGAAATTATAACTGTCCTCGGGCGGCGAGGCATGCGGTTGCCAAATATCTACATCGGCCTCACCGGAGACATAAACACCTTGGCAACCGCGGGAAAGATTCAGTCCTTTTCCGATCTGGGCGCGCCGCTTGACAACGTTCGTGGTCTGGCTAGGCCGACCGGAGGATATCGCATAAATCTTGACCGAGTAATTGAATCGGTCCATGAGCTTGCGCCAAGTGTAATAGTGAGAGATCTGACGACAGATCATCGTTGACCCGCTGAGTGAGATCGGTGGGTTACCGTCCGCTAGGGGCGGATCGAGGAAGGGCGTCAGGAACTGCTGGGCCGGCGGGTTCTGGTTACCGGGGTAGTCGTGGTGGCGGGTGCGGGCGTGCTAGTCGTTTCGGGGGTCACTGGTGCCAGGGCTGCGCCCGGTCGCGGGGCGCGGCGCCGCTTAGTTGTAGTGGCCGGAGGCCGACTGAGTGCCCGACAAAGTGCGTCAAGGTCCGCGGCTCCGCAGGGAAGGTCGCGCTGTTCAGCGAGTCGGCTTTATGCTCCGGAGGAGGTCGCAATCTGCGCGGGCGGATGGTCACAGGATGTCTCCGTTGCACGACCTGGTACACGCCAGGCGAGAGCAGGTAATCGCCGCTGCCGCTCGTCACCATGGCAGCCGGGTGCGCCTGTTCGGCTCCGCAGCGGACCGCTCGCTGCGAGCGTCCACTCGGCTGCCCATTACCGCTGGTGGTCCGTGCTGAAGGTGGAAGCTCAGTTCGCAGGTCAGTGCGGTACGTGACACCCCTAGGCAGCCAGAGACGGCGGTTTATCCGGTGAATACAGGAGAACTTTCCGGACCCTATCGTGCAGCGCCGGGTGCAAACGTCTGCCTCGTGCCGATCGCGTCTGAGCGTGAACAGGATTCGCTTCCAGGGACGAACTACCCGTTCACCGGATCGCGCACTAGTCGAGCGGGTGAACGTGCTGGTCGTGGCTTATTCGATGCGGACGGTGAATATTGAGCTGTCGGAGGTTGCGGAGTAGAGGGTGTCGGGTAGCCCGCTGACTGCCGCAGACAAGCCCCGACTCGGGTCAGCGACTTGGGCTAGCCGGTTGGCGAAGGCGATCTGCGCGTCAGTGATTGCCTCGGGGTTGCCGGCCAGTTGCTGATCGATCGTCGTCTCGACTGCGTACGTGATGTGCAGCCGCGAACCCTCTGTGCCGAGGGTTGTTGACGTGCCCCGGGCTGTTCCGTACGGAGTATCCAAGATCGTGCGCTGCCGTGGCTGACGTGCGAGGCGACGCTGCATCACTGCAGGCGCCCATCGTTGGAATGCAGGCATGTTCCCGCTGAAGTGTCTCATTACTCATGGTATGGACTTACGCCGGGAGAACGCTTGGGCCGACGCGATCACTACAGGCAGTGATTCCGGCAATTCTAGAACGGAACACCGACATACTGTGCCTTCACGCAATTTCCACGCCTCGCCAGGAGTGTCTGGGCTGACTCAGTCGTCCTTGTTCATGGCATGCTGGAAGTAGCTGTACGGGCCGTAGCCAGTGTCATCGTCGGGTGTCCAGCCTCCGTCGTCCAGTGCGTCGGCATAGTTTCCGGCTTCGTTGTCGAAGACCTCGTCCCACATGTCCGCCCACGAGTACCCGGGGAAGTCGCTGCGTTCGTAACCCAGATCGGCTAGCTCGTCCAGGAGACGGTTCCGACGCTCCGTGCGGAGCTGCCGCTCGACTGTCGCCCACTGGTCTCTGTCGTCTCAGAGCATCACTGGCTCATCCGGCACAACTCTGAGGCGGTGGAGTGCTCACGGTGCATCCGGCTGGCGGGACGGAGTTGGCGAAGGTTAGGAGGCTGAACGGAGTTATGAGAGCTGGCCAGGCGGTCGCGATGGGAAGGACCTGAATCGTGATCAGTGGGCTGGCGATACGTTCGTTCAGATGTGCGAGCTGGCCGGCCTGAATCTGGGTGTCGCCGACCGCGCGGAGCAGTGTTGCCTCGTCAAGGATGAGGTGGAGGGTTAGTCCGGTCGTGTCTGCGAGTTCCTGACGCCGGGCGATGAGGGCACCCAGATCGCGGATCTGGTGCCGAGCCGGGGGAGGCTGGCTTGCCTGGCAGACTGCGCTGGCGTAGGCGGGCGTGGCCAGGAGAAGAGGTATTGCCTGGGTGGCGAGGATGCGGATGCTATCGGCTTCGGCTTCCAGAGTCAGATAGGGGCCTGCGCCGGCGGGGAGCAAGTCACGGTAGGGGGCGTGCCAGTCACTGCCCCGGCCGCGGCGGGCCAGGTCGGTGAGTTGCCGCTTCTCGACGGGGTTGTCGATGCGGTAAAGGTTGATCAGCACGTCCAGGTACGCGATCCGGGCCGGGGCTTTGCCGGTTTCGATGCGGGACAAGGTGCTGGGGGCAATGCCCAGCCCGGCGGCGGCGTCTTCAAGGCGGAAGCCTCCATCCTGGCGGTATTGGCGGAGCCGGGCGCCTAGCTGATGCCGGCTCACGGCCGGGCCGGGGTGATCAGGACTTGCTGGCGCGACGCTGTTCTCGCTGCCAGGCCGGGTGCTGTCGTCGGGAGATGTCAGCTTGCGTGATTGCCCGGTCATGTGCATTCCTCAGGCAGCTGTGACGCGGGCCTCAGAGATCTGGGCCGGTGCAGGCCAGCCCAGCGCTTTGGCCAGCACTGGCTGGCGATCTCGGTGGCTTCGCTGATGGCGAGATCGTCATAGGCGGGGCACTCGCCAGTGCCGGCGCACCGGCAGGTGCTAGGCCCGTGCAGCCGCACGAAGGGGTAAGCGTCATTCCAGTGGCCGCCAGGACCGTGCCGACGATCCACGATCACTACATCGGCGTCGCTGGCGGCGATCAGCGCGTCGGTAAAGGCCATGCCCGCAGCGCCGGCCCCGACGACGAGATAATCGGTCTCAATCTCGCGCACACGCCGATGCTACTCATGCCAATGCAAAGCGTCGCGAGCGGATTTAGGACGGCCGCGCCGGGACGATGCCGTGCTGATAGGCGAAATACCACGGCCTGCACTGCGTCGCGCAGGCCGAGCTTGGTCAGCATGGTTGACCCGGGCAGGCAAAGACAGCCTCAGCTTCTCGGCACCGGGTCGGACTGATCGCCGGACTTGCCGCCGTGCTGATCTGCGGCAGTGCCGGCAGTGATAAGAAAACGGCTTAAGGGCAATAAGGAAACGTCCGGTCACTTGAATTGCCGCCGGCCACCCGGCAGGCCCGTCCTTCCCGGTCGAAACTTACTAAATCCGATATGTCGTATCGCGTATCGCCTCTGGTCGTGAGACCGGCAATTTTAACTATCAGCCAAATTGACAGATTTAAGACTCAGAGAGCAGGTAAAGGACCTAATGGTGATCCATTTTGCGCACTCGATTCACCGAATACACCTAACTTCGGTTTCTGCCGGGGCCAGCCCCCGCAGCTGATGCGACCCACGGCGCACTCGATTGGCTAAACCACGATCAATGCTAGATATCGTCACGACCAAGCGTCACCCGTCACGGCTAGAGTCCCGGTTTTTCTATTTCACAAAAGATTTCTAAGCAGTTGGAGAATGGTCGTCAGCGCGCCGCTTGCAGCGCCTCCGGCGGCGGGTCGCAGTGCGCCTAGCCGGCTGGACCTGCCCGGACGACCTAGTCGCGGTCGGGTGATCGAAGCAGAAAACTTCGCACCCAGAAGAAATTTTCCAGCCGCCCTGACCGACCGAGAGTTCCGTCGACTGAGCTATCGCCAGGCGGAAACCCGACCATATCGGCAGGTGGCGGTGCCCTCGGGCGAGCGCAGTCTCGCCGAGCTAAACGCCGATTTAGGCCTGGCCGAAGGGGGTTGCGATCACTTGCGAATCGAGTATCGTAGCCATCTATCGCTGTCGTGCCCTGATGCCCCCTTTGAGGAGGACTACGTGGATCTTCAGGAGCCAGGTAGTCCCGTTGTTGATCTTCTGGGGATCGGCTTCGGCCCGGCGAATCTCGCGCTTGCTATTGCCACTGTCGAGCACAATGAGTCCAGTGCCGCGTCGCCGCTAACTGCCTTATTCTTAGAGCAGCAGCCTGAATTCGGCTGGCACCGGGGCATGCTACTCGACGGCGCAACGATGCAGATCACATTCCTCAAAGATCTGGTGACATTGAGGAATCCGGTTAGTCGATTCAGCTTTCTTTCTTATCTGTACTCCAAGAATCGCTTAATTGACTTTATCAATCACAAGTGCCTTTATCCTTCGCGTATCGAATTTAACGACTACTTACAGTGGTGCGCGACGCAGGTCGACGGGCTCGTCCGGTACGGCCAGCAGGTCATCTCCGCCCGGCCGGTGACCGAGGCTGGCCTGGTGACCCACTATGCGGTAACGGCGAAGGACATCCGCACCGGCGAGTCAACCGTGGCACTGGCTCGCAATCTCGTCGTCGGCCCCGGTCTCAGGCCGCGGCTGCCGGACAGCATGCGGCCGTCCGCTCACGTGTGGCACAGCCACCACCTGCTGGAGAAGCTCAGGACGATCGGTGCCGCTGCGAGCCGGTTCGTGGTACTCGGCGCTGGCCAGAGCGCCGCCGAAGTCACCGACTATCTGCACCGGCACTACGAAAACGCCGAAGTCATCGCCCTGATCTCAAGGTTCGGCTACAGCCAGGCCGATGACAGCCCGTACGCCAACCGGATCTTCGACCCGCAGAGCGTCGACGTTTTCTACTCGGCGCCCGAGGAAGTCAAGTCGGCGCTGATGCAGTACCACGCGAACACCAACTACTCGGTGGTCGATCTCGACTTGATCGAGGACCTGTACCGGCGCGATTACCAGGAGCAGGTGCAAGGCGAGCGACGCCTGCACCTGGTCAACGTCGCCGAACTAGCTGGAGCCAGGGAACAAGACGAGAACGTCGAGGTGACGATCCGGCGCCTGGACACCGGCGAGTGCACCACCATGGAAGCTGACGCGCTGATCTGCGCCACCGGCTATGACGCGACCGATCCGCGGCTCTTGCTCGGCGACGTCGGACCGCTGCTCTGGAGCGACGCGCACGGCCGACTTTCGATCGGCCGGGATTACCGGGCCGCGGCCTGCCCAGAGGTGCTGGCCGGGGTCTATTTGTGCGGCGGAACCGAGCACTCGCACGGGATCACCTCATCGTTGCTGTCAATGGCCGCCGTGCGGGCGGGCGACATCGTGCGCTCAGTCGTCGAGCACACTGCGTCCGGGGCGGCCAAGTGGCCCTACCCGCAACTGGAGCCAGAACCGGCCTCGCCGCTGCTACCGATCCGCAAGGCGAGCGCGAGTACCTGACCGCTACGGCACACCCTGAGGGGCATGATGATCGCGAAGTTTCGAATCGACGCGGCGAACGGCGAGCCAGAACTCGGCATGGTCTGCCAGCGCCTTATGCCGTGGACAGGCGGCCAGGATGAGCTGCCGCTCGGGATAATGGCTTGCTTCTTGCCGCCGGACGGGCAATCGGCTCCCGACTGTCATGACCAGGATGAGTTCATGGTCGCGCTGACCGGCGCCGGTGACGTCGAGATCGACGGTGAGCACGAATCGATCGCGGTCGGCGAGGCGATCCTCATCCCCCGCAACCGGACTCATGTTGTCCGCAGTACCGCCGCCGCCAACCTGAGCTGGGTCTCGGTGTACTGGCCCTTGCACGAGCCGGCGACCAGGACCGATTCATGACCGATCCGGCGTGGCTCACTGCTACCCCGCCTACGCCTAACGGTGATCTGCACCTTGGGCACATGGCCGGCCCTTACGTCGCGATTGACGTGCTGCGCCGCTATCTCGGCTCTGAAGGCATTCCGGTGCTGATGACCACCGGTATGGACCCCCATCAAAGCTACGTGCCGGCCCAAGGCCGGCGTGAGGGATGGACAGGACCGAAGGTCGCCGACACCTACGGGCCAAGGATCGCGGCTGCCTGGCGCCAGGCTGGCGTCCTATTCGATCAGGTCATCGAGCCCTGGCAAACGCCCGGCTACAACGACTTCGTGCAGGCCTTTTTCAGCAAGCTCTATGACGACGGCTTTATCGAGCCCAGGACCAGGCCGCTGCCGTACTGCCCGCAATGCCAGCGCTGGCTTTACGAGGCGTATGTCAGCGGCGGCTGCCCGCACTGCGGCGCGTCTTCTGGCGGCAACGCCTGCGAGGCTTGCGCCCGCCCGAACGACTGCGGCAACCTCATCGACCCGCACTGCAGCGCCTGTGGCACCCCGGCCGAACTGCGCGAGCAGACCCGGCTGTACTTGCCGTTAGCCCCGTTCGGCGAGCGGCTTGAGGCGTTCTGGGATCGCACCTTGATGCCGCCGCACCTGCGAGCCGTGTGCCGGGCGATGATGGCGGACGGGCTGCCCGAGATCGCGGTCAGCCATCCGACCGACTGGGGCGTGCCGGTACCGGTGCCGGGCTTTACCGACCAGCGCATTTACGTCTGGTTCGAGATGGCACCCGGTTACCTGCTCGAATATGACCAGGGTGAGCCACGTCCAGCGACCGGCCCGGTGCAGTTCTTCGGCTTCGACAACGGCTACTTCCACGCCGTCCTGCATCCAGCCCTGTACCTGGCCTGGGATGACAAGCTGCCGCTCGCGTCGGCGTTCGTGGTGAACGAGCTGTACCTGTTTGAAGGCGTCAAGTTTTCCACCAGCCGCCGGCACGCCGTGTGGGCCGTCGAAGGACTGACTGAGGTTGGCGTCGATGCAGTGCGGTATCACGTCATGCGGAGCCGCCCGAACGGCCGGCAGACCAGCTTTGCCCGTGGTGACCTGGAGCTGGCCCGCGATCGGCTGCATTCGCACTGGAATGGCTGGCTCAGTGAGCTGGCCAGTGCAGTCAAGGCGGAGACCGGAGTAGTGCCGGGCGAGTCAGCGGGCGGTGCCGGCTGGCCGTTGCTGCAAGGCCGGCTTGAGCGGCTGGTGGCCGAGTTGCGCGAGGCCTACTCGCTGGCCGGGTTCGATCCTCGCCGGGCAGTGGACCTGCTTGATGAGGTCGTCAGGCTGGCTCGCGACTTCGGTGACCTCCAGCGACACGAATCGGACACGGGCCGCTACCGGACAGCGCTGACCGCCCAGGTGGCGGTCGCCCGCGCGCTGGCGGCCTGGGCCGCACCGGCCCTGCCCGGCGGGGCATCCAGGCTCGCCGCCGGACTCGGAGTGCCGCCCGGCGGCCGGGTCGACGCGAGCATGCTGGTCCCGCCGGCGCCCGGTACCACGGTGGATGACCTCAGCGGCCTGGTCTTCGGAAGCTGAAGCCGATGCCAAGCTCGGATGCGTACCCGGCGGTCGCGGTCGTCGGACCACTTACCGGTCCCAGAGCCGCCTGGGGAGAGCTGCTCAGCGCCGGGATCGCAGCCAGCTCGCAGGCGGCCATCCGCTGGGCGACCTTCGATGACCGCGGCGACATCGGCCAGGCTCGGGCGCGAGCGACCGAGGTCATCGCGGCCGGTGGCTTCGCTGCGGTGATCGGCCACTTCAATAGCCTGGGCGCGATCGAGGCGCTGCCCCTGTACCAGGACGCCGGACTGGCCGTAGTGCTGCCGCTGGCTACCAGCCCTGACATCGCCGGCGAGCTCGCAATCACACTGAGTCCCGACGACAACGCGCAGGTCACGGCCATCGCGGCCGCGTGCGCGGCGGCGCCGGATTGTGACCGCATCATCGTGATCACGGACGGCACCCGGTACGGCCGCGAGCTGGCGATGCGGATTCGAGGCCACGCGCTGCTGCCGGTCTTCATCGCTGATGACTGGCCAGCTGAGCTGGGGGGCAGCGCGGTGGTGCTGGCGGGCGTTCATCACAGTGTCGCCGCCATTGCGACGCGCCGGCCGCCTGGCGTGCGGCCGGTCTTCGTGACCGACGACTGTGACGTGCCCGAATTCGCGGAGCTTGCTGGTGACAGCGCGGCCGGGCTGCAGGTCGCCTGCCTGGCCGGCGGGCCTGAGGGCCGAGTGGCGGCGGGCTTCGACGCGCTGGCGGCGGTCCTCGGCGCGCAGCCTGAGCTGCGCGGCGCGGCCCTGGTGGCGGCCCTGGTGGCGAGGTTGCAAGAAACCGAGCCCGCCGGGACCAGCTGGCTCATCACCGAACTGTCGCAGGTACCCAACCGAATCTGACAAGGAGCGTCGATGACCGCGCCGCCGCACAATCAGGATCGTCCGCTGCTGCTCCTGATCTCGGCCGGACTCAAGCTCTACCGCGAGTACCTGTTCATCTCGATGGCGACGCGGTACCGCATCCACCTGATCTCTCTGGTCGAGCCGACCTGGGAGCTGCCCTACCTGGCCGGTCATAGCGTGCTGGCTGATCTGCGCACGCAGGACGCGGTGGCGGAGGTTGAGCGGCTGGCCGGCCTGGAGTCTGTGGCTGGGGTGATGAGCTGGGATGAGTCGAAAATAATTCAGACCGCTTATGCCGCCGCCCAGCTTGGCCTGCCTGGCGGTACTCCGCAGGCGGTGACCAGGTGCCGGGACAAGTACGCCACCCGCGAGTCGCTGGCGGCGGCTGGGGTGGCGCAGCCGGATTTCGCCCTGGTCGCCGACCTGGACTCGGCCCTGGCTGCGGCCAGGAAGATCGGCTACCCGGTCGTGCTCAAGCCCCGCGCGGCCTCCGCCAGCTACGGCGTGATCAGGGTGGACGACGACGCCGAGCTCAGCGCCCGCTTCGGCTACACCCACGACACCGCCGTCCCGCACATGCCGCGCTTCGATCAGGAAGTACTGGTCGAGGAGTATCTGCCTGAGCAGGAGATCAGCGTCGACGCGGTCGTCTACCACGGCCAGGTGACCCCGTTGTTCCTGGCCCGTAAGGACATCGGGTTCGCCCCTTACTTCGAGGAGACCGGGCACTACGTCAGTCACGCCGACCCGCTGCTCCGCGATCCGGCGATCGTGCGCGCTCTTGACCAGACGCATGCGGCGCTCGGCTTCACCGACGGCTGGACGCACACCGAACTGAAGCTGACCAGCGAAGGACCGAAGCTGATCGAGGTCAACGGCCGGCTAGGTGGCGACCTGATCCCGTACGTCGGGCAGCAGGCATCGGGCATCGACCCTGGCCTCGCCGCGGCGGCGGTGGCCGTGGGCGATGCGCCGCCGGTGACCCCCACCAGGGACCTGTACGGCGGGGTGCGATTCTGCTACACCGATCAGGACCACGCCGTCATCGAGTCGGTGGCGTTCGATGAGGCGGCGCTGCCGGCAGCGGTGGACCTGGCCGTGCCGCTGGCCAAGCCGGGTGACCTGGTCGCGCGGCCGCCGGAGGGGATCGTCTCGGGCCGGATCGCCTTCATTACCGTTCTCGCCAGCTCACTCGACGAGTGCCGCGCTGCCCTGGACACGGCCCAAGCTGCCCTGCGGGTGAGGACCCGCTGAGATGACCGATCAGGACGCTGAGCCGGAAGGCGGGGGCGCCGGCGCGCCGGAAGGCGCTGGCGCGGCCGGCATCTTCGCCACCTTCCGGCAGGCGCCCAGGGCGGTAAAGGCGATCCTGGCCGGCATCGCAGTCAACAAGCTCGGCGCCTTCATGCAGGTCTATCTGGTGCTGTTCCTGATCCATCGCGGTTTCTCCACCCAGGAAGCGGGAGCAGCGCTCGGCGGCTACGGACTCGGATCGGTCGGCGGCGTGCTGCTCGGCGGCTGGTGCACGGACCGGATCGGTACCCGCCGGACGATCATCGCCAGCATGAGCGTGACCGCCGGGCTGCTGATCGCGGTGCTGCTGATCGGCTACTACCCGGCCCTGCTGGTCGCCGTCGTCGCCGTCGGCGGCACCAGCCAGCTCTACCGGCCGGCCGCTTCGACCTTGCTAGCTGAGCTGACGCCCAGGCAACGGCAGACCATGATCTTCGCGATGTCGCGGCTCGCGCTGAACGTCGGCACCACCTCGGCGCCCCTGATCGGCGTCGCTCTGCTGAGCATCTCCTATGACCTGCTGTTCTGTACCGAGGCGGCAGCGGCGCTCGGGTTTGCGGCGATCGCGCTCTTCGTATTGCCGCGCGGGTCCGGCGGGCCTGCGTCGGGGCCTGGCGAGCTCGCGGGCCGGCCTGCCGACCCGGCGGTAGCCCGGGCGCGCCGGGCTGGCCCAGGGCCGTTCACCGACCGCCGGTTCCTGCTGTTCTTGCTCGCTCAGCTCATCATCGCCTCGGTCTACGTCCAGTACCTGGGCGTGCTGCCGCTGGCGATGAAAGCGGCGCATCTCGCCACCTTCTGGTACGGCGCGATGGTCGCGCTGAACAGCGGCATCGTGATCGCGTTCGAGCTCATGATCACCAAAGTGGTCCAGCGCTGGGCGAGCCGGGTTGCGATCATGGCTGGCTTCGCACTCACTGGCGCCGGCCTGGCCGCCTACGCGCTGCCCGGAGGGCTGGCCATCTTTTTCGCGGGCACGATCGCGTGGTCACTGGCGGAGTGCATCGACGGTCCGACCATGTTTACCTACCCGGCGCAAGCCGGTCCTGAGCGCAGCCGCGGCCGCTACATCGCCGCTGCCCAGTCCATGTTCGGCATCGGATCAGCCATCGGGCCGGCCGGCGGCGTGGCCCTGTGGCTCGTCCTTGGCAGTCACGTCTGGCTGGTGTTCGGCGCCGTGGCGCTGACTGCGATCATCCCGAGCTGGCTCGGAGTCCGGCCTCGCTCGCCCGGCACACCGCCGGAGAACGTCATCGAAGAGGAGGAGCAATGGCAGCCGACAAATTAACCTCGCCCGCCGAACGCGTCATCGTGGTGTCACTGATGAAGTCAGGGACGCATCTGATCCAGGAGCTGATGGTCGCACTCGGCTACGGCATCTACGGCACCTCCCGGATCCCGCCGGAGATCCGGCCGGTGTTCGACGCCGGCACCCGGCGCGAGATCGTCCGCCTGGTCCACGACGAGCCGGCCGCCGAGAAGATCATCGCCGCCGACCCCGACGTCTTCACCAGAGAATCCGACGAGGCATGGGAGGCACTGGGCTGGGCCTGGCAGGTCAGGTTCGGCATGCCGCTGGCCAGCAGGTATGGCGTTGCCGTGATCAACCAGCCGCTCGTCGAGCAGGCGTTAAGACGTACCGCCTCGATGCTCTTCGCGAGCACTCCCAAGGACGTGTGCTGGATGCTCACGCCGCTGGACCTGCGTGCCGTCGACGGTCGCTTCCTGCAGGAATGGACCGAGACCGGAGCCCCGAAGATCATCTTCATGTATCGCGATCCCCGGGACGTGATCTTGTCGATGGTGAACTTCCTGTCCGGCAAGACCGCCCAAGGGTTCGGCAATTTCAGCGAGAACCTGGCCTACAGCCGCATCCTGAGCACCAAGGAGACGCTGCCGGAGAAGCTCAGCTACGCGCTCAGCGACCCGTCGTTTCCTTGCAACGGTGACCATGAGCGCTGCCTGTGGCTGCTCAACCACCCCAATGTCTGCAAGGTCTCGTTCGAGGAGCTGGTCGGCGCTCGCGGCGGCGGCTCTGACGAGGCGCAGGAAGCCGCAGTGGGCCGGATCGTCGAGTTTCTCGGGCTTCCGCAGGACCCTCAGACCCTGGCCGGGAAACTGTTCAGCCGGGACGCGTTCACGTTCTTCCGTGGCCAGATCGGCTCTTGGCGCGAGGCATTCACCCCGGCTCAGGCACCGCTCATCGCCCGCCGGCTGCAGGACATGATCGATCTCTACGGTTACGCGTGAGGAGCCAGCAGCAGTGACCGAGACCATCGTGGTGGCTGACGCCCGGCTCGCCGCCTGCCTTGAGGCCGGACCGCCGGACATCGGCGCGCTGTGGGAATTCTGCATGTACTTCGAGTTCGACCGGGAGAAGACCGCCGACGGCATCGCTGACTGGCTCGGACCGCCGGAGGGGCTGCGCGTGCTCGACTGCGCCTGTGGCAGCGGCTTTCCCGCACTGGAGCTCAGCCGTCGCGGATACGACGTGACCTGCACCGACGGTAGCGAAGCCATGCTGGCCCACTTCCGGCGGAACGCCAGGGTCGACGGCTCAAGTCTCGGTGCCGAATTGGTGTTGTGGGAGGACCTGCCCAAGCGCTACGGCGGCGCCTTCGACGTGGTGATGAACCGGGGCGGCGGCAACTACATCTACGCGGGCGCCTGGGACGCCGAAGGGCTGGCCGAACGCTCGGCGATGGTCGAGGCGCTCAGGCAGTGGGCGGCGTGCCTGCGACCGGGCGGGCGGTTCTACGTCGACATCACCCGCGCAGCTGACCTGGAAAGGGTCGAACCCAGCGCGGTAGTCCACCCGACGATGCTCGTCGGCGACCACGTCGTCAACGTCGCCGAGGAAATCGGCATCGACCGGGACACCATGATCCGCACCTGGCACGGCGTGCTAACCGTCGACGGCCAGGACTACGAGTTTCGCCGGCGCTGCCGCCCGCTCCAGCACGTCGAGCTAGTCGAGATCCTGACCAGCCTCGGCCTCACCGGGGTACGAAAGACGCCGATCAGCGGCGAGTACTACGACGTCTACACGGCCACCAGGCCTCAGGAAGGAAGTGGCGCATGAACGCTGGTCGGGTCGGGCAACGCTGCGTGGTCCTCGTGCTGCGGGCGCGGTTCGCGTCCTTGGTTGATCATATTCAGGCCATGCTTGACCTGGCCGTCGAGACGCATCTGATCACGGTGGAGTCGGATACGGCGAGCCAGGACCCTCGGTTCACCTCGGTCACCCAGCTTCCGCCGACAGCCACGAAGCAGGACTTCATCGAAGCGTGCGTGAAGCGCGGGCACGAGGTGGAGGCCGCTGCGGTGATCACGTTCCTTGAGAACGACATTGAGATCGCTGAGGCCGCCAACGCCGAGCTTGGCAATACGTGGGCCAGGGTTGAGGCAGCGGCGATCTGCCGTGACAAGCACCGCCAGCGCGAGTTCTTGCGCGAGCACGATATCCCGAGCGTATGGTTCCAGCCGGTCAGCGACGTTGACGAAGGCCTGGCCATAGCCCGCGAGCATGGCTTGCCGCTGATGGTCAAGCCAACCAGGGCAGCGGCAAGTGAGTACGTCGAATTGGTCCACGATTTTGATCGGCTGCGGGAGGCGCTCGACCAGATCCATCAGATCGCGGCCGCACGCAAGCTCTTCTACTACGAGGGCAACGAGCAGAACTGGGCGGTTCTCGAGGAGTACCTGCCGGGCAAGGAGGTGACCGTCGACGGGGTTATCCTCGACGGTCGTTTCATCCTTGGCGGCGTCCATGACAAGCGGCACTCCGACGGCCCGTTCTTCGATGAAGACCTCTATACGCTCCCGTTCGACACCCCGGCGGATGAGGCCGAGCTCATCGATGTCTGCAGCCAGATCATCACCGGCCTGGGCATGACGCTGTGCCTGTTCAACGCCGAACTGCGGCAGGACGCGCAGGGCCGGTACCGGGTGATCGAGTTCTCCATCAGGGCATCCGGCGGGCACCCGTACCGGCACATCAAGGACGTGTATTCGATCGACCTGGTCAAGATGTACGTGCGGGCCGCCTGCGGTGAGCCGGTGGCCGACATCCTGGCTCAGGAGAACCCGCGCCGCCCACCTCGGATGACGGTCTGCGCCAAGGTCGTCTACGCCAACGGGCACGTGGTGCGCAACAGCGTGGGCGAGGCGGCGATGTCGCCCTACTTCCGGGTCTACTTCGCGACCGCGAGACCAGGTACCGATGTGGTCGCCGGGGCGCGAGGGTTCGACTACACCGGCTTGCTCTCCGTGTGGATGCCCTGGCAGCCGGGCCAGGACCCGGCCGTCGTCCACCGGGTCGCCACCGAGTTGGCAGGCAAGCTTGACGTCGAGGTGACGCCGATTCCCGCTACCGCAGATCAATAGCGAGGTCGGTGGTCTCCTGCTACCGCAGATGGCCTGTGGTTTCCCGCTACTGCAGATCGCCTGTGGTTTCCCGCTACTGCAGGTCAATGGCCAGGTCTGCGGTCGCAACGCTCAGGTCGCCCTGGTAGGCGGCGCCGGCTTCAGCGCGCGCGGCGTCGTGATCACTGCCCGGCCACAGGTGGGTCAGCAGCAGCTTGGCTACGCCAGCGGCGGCCGCCTGCTGGCCGGCCACCCTGGCGCAGGATGAGTAGGGCTGAGCGTCCGGCGATACCGGGTCAAGATGGGTGGCCTCGGCAATAAGCAAGTCGGCGTCGCGGCCGAGCTTGACCACTTCCTCGCTCGGGCCGGTGTCGCCGGTATAGGCGAGCACTTTGCCGTCGGCGGTCAGCCGCACGCCTAGGTTAGGCAGCCAGTGCGGCAACAGCCACGTCTCGGCGCGAAATGGTCCTATCTCCAAGGTCTCGCCCGCACCGACGGCACGGATCTGGTAGCCGCCGCGAAGCGTCTCCGGCCGATCGAGGGCCAGCACCGCGTCCAGTGCCCCCTCGGGAGCGTAGACCGGCAGTGGCGGTGGCGGGTCATTGCTCAAGACCCGCGCCCGCAGCAGCGGATTCAGGTCGGCGCAGTGATCGGGGTGCCCGTGGCTGACGTAGACCGCGTCGATCGAGGCGGCGTCGACATGCCCGAGCAGCCGGGGCACGGTCGCGTATCCCAGGTCAACGACCAGCCTGAAGCCGTCATGCTCAATCAGGTATCCGCTGCAGGCCTGGCCGGCCTCGGGCCAGGCACCACATCCGCCGAGCACGGTGAGCCTCATGCAACTGACCCTAGCCGAGACGGGCTTCGGCGGGGTTTAGCTCGAGCCGCGATACGGGCCAGAATCTCGGGATTTTGTCCGGGGCATTGTCGTAATTGTCGACCGCGATGCGGTATGCCTTGGCTGGTGAAAGGGCTGCCGTCCATTTGTGGCGCATGCCCTCGTCGGAGAGTTCAAGTCGTGGGTTAAGGACCGCGAAGCCGACGTGACCTTCAGGTGATGGAGTCGAAGTCACAGCGAAGTTACTGCCGCCAGTGACCCGCCGCGCTCAACTTCACCTTGCCGGCCGGTCGGCGGCAGCGGCTTCCGCTTTGCCGGGTCACAGAAAGAACGTACAGTATGGCCCCGGCTGCAGCAGCGAGATCCCAGGTAGTGGGTCAGTTTGAATCCCGGGTTTAGGCTATTCCGGACGTTCCCTGAATGGCGGTCGCTGTTCGTAGTAGGGGCCGGTGCGGGCGCGTCATGGTCCACCGGCCGTCTGGTCCCCGTTCGCAGTCCTCGGCGACGAGGGTGAACCGGGCCGTGTCCAGGTCGGTGCCCTGGCCGGCGATCGCCGGGCAGCCCGGCAGCGGCCGGCGGGCGGCGGGCGCGGCGGTCATGACGTCCGCCGGCCACGGCGACCGCGAGCATGACCAGCGTGATCACGGTCGCGATGGCAATGTCAGCCCACGGGCCGCCTGGCGGACGGGAACTGACGACGGCCAGCACGTTCGGGCCGATGACCTCGACGCCGCTCACAGCCCCGGTCACGTAGGCCGCGATCATGAGCCACCCGGTCATCCATCCCAGGTACGGGCTGATCGACCGGCCGACCCACTCGAAGGACGCCCCGCAGTTCGCCGACCACATGTTCAGCCGGCGGTACGCATTGGCGATGATCAGCATCGGTATAGCGGTCAGCACGATCACCAGGCCGCCAGCGTAAGCAGCGGCCAGGGCTAATGCCGCCAGAGTCAGGCCGACCGAGACACCCGGTGCGGAGGACGCCATGCCGATCACGGTGTCTTGCGCGACACCGATAGCGTCTGGCTCGAGCCGGGTTGCCGGTGCCGTGGCGGTGCCTGCCGCCGTTGTCTTGGCCATGGGTTGCTCCTGTCTTGAAGATTGCTGGAATGAAGTGGGCGCGGCCGATCCAGGCCGGGCGGCTGGATGGGGAACGCTGCCGGCCTTGGGCTGCGGAAGTCTTTGTCGGTCAGGGCGTGCCGATTAGGTGGCGCAGAGCGCCCAGACGACCTTTCCTGGTTCGTCGGCCAGCTCGAATGACCCCCAGGAATCGCTGAGCGCGTCGACGAGCAGCAGGCCCCGGCCGCTTTCGGCTTCTGGCTCCGCTGACTGAGGTTGCGGCCGGGACGGGCTGGCATCCCAGACCATCACCAGCACGCCGTGGTCCACGATGACCAGCCACAGCCGCACGACCGCTTCGGCATCGCCATCCAGGCCGCCGCATGCCTGGATGGCATTCGTGACCATCTCCGAGACGACTAGCTCGGCCGGCTCGATGAGTTCCTTCAGGCTGGCGCCCCGGAGAATCTCCCGCGCGTGATGACGTGCGCACGGCACCGCTCCGGGCCACGCGGACATCTCCAGGTACGGTCGCGACAACTGGCCGGCCAGCGCCGGTAGCCGAGCTGGATTCGCAGCGGCTCGGTGGACTCCACTGCGAACCGCTACTCGGGCTCGGCCTGCGGCGCGGGTGATGTTCGGCCGCTCGGTGCCGGACGGTGCGTGCAGTGTCATGAGGTCATGTCCTCAAGCGAGGGTGAATGAAGGGGAGATGCAACGCCCTCAGCCTGGCAAAACAGTGACCGTTAGATCACTCCCGTGCTGGGAACAAGTGTTTCCCGCATTTCAGGATCAGTTGACGTTCCCAGGTCCGAATGGCCTTTACCTGCGTCGATGCCATTTGCGACCTCTCTTTGTTCCCAGTTGATCGGCGGGCGGCTCTATACGAGCGCTGACCGGGTTACCGTTGATCCCAAGAGGAGTTGAAGCCAGATGACCCAGCCCAAGACCAGCCTCCGGGCCGAGCAGCGCAAGCTGCGGGAGGACATGCGGGCGCTCGGGATGAGCCACCGGCAGATCGCTGTCGAGTTCGCGCGTCGTTATGGTTTCCGGCCTCGGGCCGCCTGGCGGAACGCCTATGGCTGGTCGCTGAAGGAGGCGGCCGACAACATTAATAGCCGGGCGGCTGATGCTGGCGTCGACCAATCCGGCGTCGCTTCAATGACCGGTCCGCACCTGTGCGAATACGAGAACTGGCCGGGTCCGGGCAGCAAGCCGACGGGCCGCAGGCCCACTCCGCTCGTCCTGGCGCTCTTGTCGGCGACCTATAACACGTCAACAGTTCATGATCTCCTCGACCTGGCCGACTACCAGCAGATGCCGCCATCCGACCGGATCATCCTGGATACGAGCAACGCCGAGGAGCACGCAGGTCCGGAGGCTAGGCGGACGACCGCGCGAGGACGCCGAAGCCATCTCCGTTACGAGCAGGCGTCCGTGCTGGACGGCTGGCAGCCTGATCTGGACTCTTCCGCCGTACCGCCTGTCCTCGCTCCGCTCGCTGCCGCCATGTTCAGCGCCCCTGTCGTCGACTCCCAGTGGCGAAGAGCCTAGACGCGTTCGAACTAGCCGGAATCGCGGCCGACCGGGCGGTTCAGGCGGCCAGCCGCGCGAGCGATCCGCTCCTGGCCGGCGCTGCTGCTTACCGGCTCGCCAATGTCTTGCTCTCGGCCGGCCAGCTTGAGCCCGCGCGCATCCTGGCCATCAGTGCAGCAGACCGGCTGAGGCCAGTCATGACGGCGACAGCGTCGCATACGTCCATGTGGGGCGCGCTCCTCGCGACCGCTGCTCAGGCTACGGCGAAGGCGCAGTCCGCAGCAGAAGCATGGGAACTGCTTGGCTCGGCCAAGGTTGCGGCCGATCTTCTCGCGTCCGAGCAGGCAGACTTGTTCTCAATCTTCGGCACCGCGAGCTGGCTGATCCATGCTGTCAGCATCTCCGCTGACCTCGGCGACGGAACCGAAGCCGTCCGGCGCGCATCCCTCATACCAGCCGGGCAGCTCCCGTCCTTCCTCGCCGAGCGACGAACCTTTCTCCTGCCCGGTAAGGCACGCGGGCACGCTCTTTGCAACGACGTAGCGTCCGCTGCGGCGACCCTGCTGGAAGCAGAGCAGGCCGCGCCACGGGAGATCCGCAACAACGCCGACGCGCGCCGACTGGTCTCGCACCTGCTGTCCTCCAGCCCGGCAAGGCACAGATCACTACTTGAACTGGAGAGCAGGATGACCAGAGACCTCGCCTGCGCAGCTCCGGTAAAGGCGACCTCGTAATGGTCAGCCAGCAGGCACCAGGAGTTCTCTACGTGGTCGGCTGCGGCGGCCGGCCGGCGGCTGACCTCCCCGAGTTCGTCCGGCACGCCCAGGATCGCGGCTGGGATACCTGCGTGATCGCGACGCCATCGGGCCTGAAATTCCTTGACACGGAAGCCCTGGCCAGCCTGACCGGGCACCCGATCCGCAGCGATTACAAGCGCCCCGAGGACCCCGACGTACTCCCGCCGCCGGACGCGTTCGTGGTGGCCCCGGCGACGTTCAACACGATCAACAAGCTCGCCGCCGGCATCTCAGACACCCTCGCCCTTGGCCTGCTCAACGAGGCGATCGGGACAGGCCAGCAGGTCATCGCCGTCCCGTTCCCTAACCAGATGCTGTCCCGGCACCCGGCGTTCCAGGCCAGCATCGCAGCCTTGCGATCGTGGGGCGTGCGCCTGGTGTATGACCCGGACCGGTTCCCCTTGCCCGTCCCCAACGAAGGCGAGCCAGGAAATTCCTTGTTCCCCTGGTCAGCCCTCCGCAGCGAACTAGCTCGCCTGGAGACCGGGCCAACGGCGTAGCGGCCTGGGAACCAGTTATTCCCAGCGCGGGGAGTGATGCGCCCGCCCGTTGCGGTCACCCTAGGACCGTAAGGCGCCATTCCCGTGAACCGCGAAGGGCAGTTTCCCGTGACCGTTATACCCGTACCGAAGGTTCCCGCTCGGGTCCGCCATCAGACCGCGACGGAACCCGTGACCTTCACCCCCGGCCATCACTTCTCGCTCGACAGTCACGCCGACGTTGCGAAACTCAGTGACACCGCCAGCGCACCGCTGTCGGTGATCGTCCAGGTTACGAAGCGGTGCGATTTCAACTGCGGATTCTGCTCGGAGACCTTGCAGATGCCCGACCCGACGCTGACTCAGCTCGATACGATCCGCGCGAACCTTGGCGGCGTGCAGCGGGTGTTCCTGTCAGGCGGCGAACCGCTGCTACGGCGCGACCTGCCCGACATCATCGACATGTACTCCGGGTTCATCCTCGGCCTGCCGACCAACGCGACTCGCGGGCTGATCCAGGCACCGCACTTGACCGGCAAGGTGGCGTTCGTGAACGTCGGATTCGACGGCCCCCGCGCGACCTTCTCGCGGGTTCGAGGCGACTACGACAAGGTCATGACCGGCGTCCGCGCCTTCCAGGACGCCGGATTGCCGATCTCCCTTTCAGCCGTGGTGCTGCGGTCGACTGTGCACGCGCTGCCGTACCTGTACCAGATCGCCGACGTGCTCGACGCGGGCAAGCTCAAGCTGATTCTGCCGCTGCGCAAAGGAAACGCCCTCGGCCTGCCCGAACGCGAGTTCATCACCGTAGCGGAGGCGACCGAGGCATTCACCCTGTGGGGTTCCATGGATCCGCTGGTAGCCCCAGGTGTTGTTCTCGGTGGCGAGCCGGGAGATGAGCGCGGCGAGCTCCGGGCTGACCGGCGGCCGTCCGGTCTTGTGCGGGTAGGTCCATTTGCGGGCGACGAGGCGGCGGTGCCAGCGCAGGATGGTGCCGGGGGTGACGAGCCGGTGCGATCGCAGCCTGGGCGGCAGGAGCCGGATCAGCGCGGCGAGGACCGCCCGGTCGGCCCAGTCGAACTCCGGCCGGGGATTGGCGCGGCGGAGGACGGCGACTTCGTGTCGCAGCACGAGCAGTTCGGCGTCTTTGGATGCCGATGACCGGCCGAGCAGAACCAGCCAGCTGCAGATCCGGACGAAGATCAGATAGAGCATGCGCAGGGACATGGATGATCATAATGCCGTCCGACTGGCTGTCGTCGTTGCAGGTCACGGGGTATGCAGACTTTAGGCACCCCGCACCCTGTTCAACCGCTCTTTGCCCGGCGGGCGGCGAGCTGTTTGCGGAGGGCGTCGGCGTGCTCCAGGTCGGAAACGGGACTGTCCCGAACCCAACTGTCCCACTTAGGTGGTGACGGCGCAGGACGGGGTGGCGGAGGACGGTAAATCGGCGCGGCCGTACATCCGCCGTTTGGTCATGTTCGTCTTCGTGTTCACGCCTTCGGACCGGCCCTAGTGATGCGGCAGGACCGAAGGCCGCTGTGACGGCGTCGATGTCGAGGTCGATTTCCGCGGGGAAAGAAGTGCAGGTTCGGTCGGCTGGCGGACCGCGCTTCCTCAGCCCAATCCCCGAGCTTTGCCCTGCTTCCCGGCCGCGTCCCGGGCGGCTCGGCGAAGGAGCAGATGAGGCTGGCGGGGCTGGTCAGCTGGCCGGTCGGCTCGCCGAGGAGGGCTCCGCTGGGTTTCAGTGAGGTGGTTGGGCCGGGTGAGCAGGAAACCGGGTAGCACGCCGGCGTGACGGGCGCAGCCGGTCGGCCTAGGCCCCCCTGGGTGATACAGCGTCCGAGCAGGTTTGACGCTGCCCGTATCGCCTCGGTCGCGTATCTCGGCGAGCACCGCTGGACGGGCACTGCCGGATCGGCGGCTTAGCGGGAGCGCAGGTGCAGCAGCGAGACGCGGGTCAAGGCCGCCTATTCTCGCTATGCCCCGCTGGTACAGTTTTCAGCCGTCTTCCGCCGTCTGGTAGCGGTCCAGTTCGCGGCCACTACATCGAGGCGCCTGCGGCGTTGCCAAGGTGATCGCCTGCGCCGCCCCTTGACACGAGGACCGCTCTCACCGTAGATCCAGGGGAAGACGGACAGGAACTAGGACTTCGGGTCGGCCGTTGCCGTCATGAGTAGCGCTCGGCGAGGGTCGGCTCGGCCCCGGAGTTCTTGATGGAGGGCCCGACTGCGGTGCATGCCGCTGCCGACGAACAGGACACCCCTGTCAGAATGCTGGCCCCGGCACCGGAAGGGTTCGGGGTAGGCTGGAGCGCCCACATCGTGCCGTTCCAGCCCTCGGCGAGGGTCAGGTCGGTATCGGACTTGTTGTCGTAGTCCCCCGCCGCGGTGCAAGCCGTGATAGACGGACAGGACAACCCGGCCAGTTCGCTGCCATCAAAGCCGGACGGGTTCGAGGTGGGCTGGACCACCCACTTCCTGCCGTTCCAGCGCTCCGCGAGAGTGACCCTGAGCTGGACGGCGTTGCCGGAGAACCCGACCGCTATGCAGGCGCTGGTGGACGGGCAGGACACCCCGGCTAACTCAGACTCGTTTCCGTGCGGATACTTCGGGGTGGGCTGGATCGCCCACTTCCTGCCGTTCCAGTGCTCGACGAGGGTGTCGGACTTGTCATCGGTAACGTCGCTGTCTCCGACTGCGGTGCAGGAGGTGGCCGACGAACAGGACACCCCGAGCAGTTCGCTGCCATAGTTGCGGGTGACGGGACTCGGGGTGGGCTGGATCACCCACTTCTTGCCATTCCAGCGCTCGGCCAGCGTAGATCCCGCTGCCCCCGCACCATATCTCCCGACCGCGGTGCAGGCCTTCGGAGATGAACAGGACACCGCCTGAAGGATGATGTCCTTGGGGCGGGAAGGGTTCGGGGTGGGCTGGACCACCCATTTCCTGCCGTTCCAGTGTTCAGCGAGCGTCCCCCGGGCGCCATACCCGACCGCGGTGCAGTCCCTGGCCGACAAACAGGACACGCCATACAGGGCGCCCCCGTACCGGGCGCCCTTCTTCACGAGGGGGGTGGGCTGGACCGCCCACTTCGTGCCGTTCCAACGCTCGGCGAGCGTCACAATGGCCCCGGGCCTGGGAGCATAGCCCCCGACTGCGGTGCAGATCCTGGCCGACGAGCAGTCCACCCCCAGCAATAGGCTGCCCTGGCGGCTGTTGGGACTCGGGGTGGCCTGGATCACCCAGGACGGAACTGTCCCGGCCACCGCGATACCCGGGCCGGTAATCCCGCCGACGAGCGCAACCACAGCAATAACGGCCAGGTGCTTGCTGAACCTCACTGACGAACCCCACCTCTCACGTGCACGCATGGCAACAGGGATCTCGGGGACTCACGGTCAGTCACGTACAGGGCAACAAAGTTCGCTGACCCGGCGTCTCGCAGGTACCGATCATTACGGGGATGATCTCCTAAACAGTAGATCCCGCGTTCGACGCGCTAAGTATGAGGTACTGCCGAGGGTCAGTCGCTCCTTTTCGGTCAATTAATCACATCTCCTACCGCCTCGTGACGACCTGCCAGGACGAGTTGAGCAAGAGCCCGCTGACGCGCGAACAGGTGTTCTATCCATCGTGTCAACCGGGGAGCCAAAGGCATGCCCCAAACAGCTGGAAATCAGCCCCGCCTGGAACCTCAACCTGACCTCACCTGCATGCCGAAGGTGATGTCGGCGGGTGAGCTGGTGACGGCGAGCCATAGGGACCTGACTTGGGCCACTTTTTGACGGTGACCAAGGTTGCAGTGCGCTGACCTGCTGGTTCGCTGTCAGTGATCGGCGAAGTTGCGCACTAGGCGTGGCCTTATGGTGGGCGGATGTCCCCGTATGTGCGCACTGTGAAGACGTCGTCGGGCGCGACGGCGGTGCAGATCGTGTATTCCTCCCATCGCGGGTCGCGGGATATCGAGCACCTGGGGTCGGCGCCAGGGCCTCGGCATAGTGGCGTGATGTCCTTTTTGGTCATGCCGGGCTGAGCCCGAGGGTGGCGATGGTCCGGTTGGCGTCGCGGGCGTGCGTGCGGCTGGCGGCGGCGATGTTGGGGTGCCCGGCGGTTTTCATGGCGCCGATGGCGAGGTTGCGCAGGGCGGCCATGGCGCGGGGTCCGCTGCCGGTCCTGGCCTGGGATGCGTCCTCGCCGTAGGTGACGTCGCGGATGTGGTGCAGTGCCTCGATCTGCCAGTGGCCGCGGATTCCAGCCGGCTGAGCTCGGCTGGGTGGCCTGGGCGGCGTTCAGGCTGGTGATGGCGTAGATGGTGGCGGTCCGCCATCGGCCGTGGCCGGAGGCCGGCCGGACGCGGCGGGTGACGCGGATCGCCCGGGCGGCGTGCGGGAAGCCCAGGCCGGCCGCGACCGCGGTGACCTTCAGGTCGCGGCGTTCCTGGCGGCCGTGGCCCTTGTCCTTCTGGCTGTGGCCGGGCGGGACGTCCTTCCAGGGCAGGTTCCTGATCCTGGCGTGCAGGCCCGGCTGGTTCTTCTTCACGACCAGGATGTAGTGCGCCCGCAGGCTGGTGACCACGAGATCGGCGGTCTCGCGCTGGGTATGGAGCGCGTCCGCCGTTATCACCTGGCCGGCCAGGTCCAGGTCTTGCAGCAGCGGCCCGAACCGGGTGATCTCATTGGTCTTGCCGTCCACGTCCCGCTGGGCAAGCACCGCGCCGGTCCGCTGGTCAGCCGCCGCCAGCAGGTGCGCGGCCTGCCCGTCAGCGGCTGAATGCCGGGTGCCGCGCAGCGACTTGCCGTCCACCGCCACCGCGGCCCGCCGGCCACGCCCGGCCTGGCCAGCGCTCCTGGCGGCGAGCCACGACCCGACCGCCGCGTCCAGCGCGTCCGGGTCCACCGCCTCCAGCACCCGCCGGATGGTCGCCTCATCCGGCGGCTCGAACCGGCCGGTCAGCGGATCACGCCTGATCCCCAGCGCCACCATCACCTCGGGCGGGGCATCCGCGACCCACTCGCCGATCGCGGCGAACGACCTCGCGCCGGCCACCACAGCGGCCACCGACGCCATTAAAAGCGAGGTGAGCGAGTGCCGGACCCCGCGCGGATGACGGGGATCCGGCACCGCCGCCAGGCAGCGGCACAAAGACGAGCCCGGCAGCGAAACCGGCTCGGGGACAGCATCGATCAGGGACAATGATAGGGCAGGCACGGCGTTCCGAATGGATCATGGGACTCGACACCCACATGATCTTGGAAACCGTGCCTGTTCAGTTCCGCGACACGCCACAGCACCTAGCCAGACGCTAAACGGACATCACGCCACTATGCCGGGGCCCTGGCCGTTACCGCATCCGACCCATCACGCCCTCAAAGCTCGCCTGAGGCCTGAATATTCTCGAACTCACCGATGAGTCGGCCGAGCGTGGCTCCTGTCGAATCAAGCAGCTGATAATCGACTTTGAGGTTCACCATACCTGGACATCTCCCGCATTATCAGAAGTGTCGGTAGTTCCGACGGCGTGCCCACGCCGTATCTTGGACTATACCGGCCGATTGTCTAACTTCATGCCTTGGCCGTCGATCCGTTGGCGATGCTCACGCGGGCGACGTATGTCAGTCATTTCTCCTGCAAAGTGGAATCATTTGTCGGTAGAAGTGACTTGCCTGGCTTTGATAGGGTAGGTTTTCTTGCATAATGGTTCGTTGAGGGGGAGCTTGGCGAGCGGCTGAAGGCGGACCGCCGCAGTCGTCGCGATCGGGGAGGGTCGCGCGTCGGCCGTAATGCCCGGAGCGGTAGTTGGCCTTGCCTGGGTGCCGGTATTCCCGCTCTTCACACACGGAATCGAGGCATGAACCGGGCTGATGGTTAATGACTACGCCTCGGAAGGTCGAGGGTCCACGGCAATGCCGTTCTACCTGATCTGCGACGTCTCGTCTTCGATGCAGCGCAATATGCAGGCGCTCAGGAACAATGTCAGCAAGCTTCTCGGCGAGATAGCGGCCGATCCCCTGCTCAGTGATACGACGTTCTTCGGCGTCATCACATTCTCAGACCGAGCGGACGTTCTCATGGAGCTGACGCCAGTGAGTACCTACGACTACCCGCCCGAGTTCCCCGCCCAGAATCTGTCGCATGATGCCAACTACGGCGTCGCGTTCCATGAGTTGGCCAAGCGGCTGAGGGACGATTTCAGCGAACTCAGGAGCATGGAGTACAGAGTGTTCCGGCCGTGCGTGTACTTCCTTACTTGTACCGAGCCCAGTGATGGCGACTGGCATCAGAGCTTCAAATCGACGCTGACTAGCCGTCTAATGGCTTCTCGCGGGCTGCAGCCGATCTTCGTGCCCTTTGGATTCGGCAATGTCGGGGTCGACGTTCTGCGTCGGCTCGCGTACCCGGGTCATGTTAAGGCCTACGATGCGACGAATGCGACGATCGAGGATGCGCTCGAGGAGGTTCTGGACATTATCCAGAGGTCGATCGTAATGAGCACCGCCCGGAGCATGGCCTCGGGCCAGGCGGACCATGTCTTTCCTGACCCGGATCCCGGACGAGGAATCCGAGCCTGGTGACTCGTGCCTTCTGTACACAGATCTGAGCTGGGCCGGAACCTGGTCCAGATCGGAGACGGTGCGTACGGGACCGTGTACCAGACTCGCTATAAGCCACCCGGCGAGCCGAGTGATCTCGTCTATAAGGAGTATAAACTCGACAGTGCGGGAAACCGCGTTAAATCAGGTGCGTCAGCTGAGCATGCGGTCAAGTTCAGGGAGATGTACCGTCGATTTCTCCGTACTGAGCTAGAGGTCTTGGACAGGTATTTCGCCTGGCCACGTCGGCTGGTGTTGGATGACTCGGGAGAACTTTGCGGCTTCGTCATGGAAGCGGCGTCGTCGGACTACTTCTACTGGCATGGAATTAAGCAGGCATACGAGCTGCGCACGCTGGACTTGCTGGCCGTGCCGGAGCAGTTCTGGATCAGGAACAAGAGCGAGCCGATTGACATAACGCTCACCGACCGGCTCTTCCTGATGATGCAACTCGTCTACGCTGTGGCCTGGCTGCATAAGCGAGGCTGGGTGTTCGGAGATCTGAGCTTCAAGAACGTCGCGTTCACCGAGAATCCGCCGCAGCTAGTCCTGATCGACTGTGACGAGGCCAATGAACTGGCCGATCCGCAGCGGGAGCAGCAGTCAAATACGAGCTTCTGGGTGCCGCCAGAATGCAGCAGCGGCAGGCAGCAGGAACAGGACAAGGTCACCGACGTCTATAAGCTGGGCGTAGCGATTGTCCGGTGCCTGAAAGCGGAAGCAGGTGCGACGACCACCTTCGTGGTAGATCGCCTGGCGGGCATCCTCGACCCCGAGGGCCTTCAACTGCTCGAGCGGGCCTTGTCCGATGATCGGGCGCACCGGCCGAGTGCCAAGGAACTTTTCGCTTATCTCGAGCGGGTGACCGTTCCCCGGATGGTGCCTCCGGAGATAGTGGGCGCCCAGCTCATGACGCCGATGGTGCTGGCAGGATCGCGCGGCCGAATTCTCTGGACGATTAAGGACGCCGAGGATATCGAGGTGTTCATAGGCGAGCCGCCGCAGTCAGTGGAGACCTTCGACCCGTTTGATCATCCCGACGAAGGCGCCTTCCCGGTGCCTAGCTCGGGGCAAGTGACGCTCGTCGCCAGCAATCGCTACGGCAGCGTGGCCCGGCCAATCGGCGACGTGACTCTCTTTGAGATCCCGCCGATGAACGTGGACTTCGATCAGATGCCGCGTCCCGACCTGCCGAGCGTGCAGGCCCTTTCGCTGGGGCCGCTGCCAAGGCCGCCGGCCTATTCGCAAGGCCCTGAGCTTCCGGGCATCCCGCCGCTGGACGTCGCCGAGAGCCTCCGCGACCTCGCTCCGGCTCCGCCCGCTGAAGCGCCCGATTTGGGCATCAACCTGCTTTTCGGCAGTTCTAGAGCGCTAATCGAGTCGATCCACAACGAGACGGAGAGCCAAATGGCGGGGCTGCGCCGCAAGATGAAGCGGCGGGGCAGCCTGCGGCGCGGAAGATGAGAGACCACAATGGCTAAGCGCTACTATGTGTCGCGACTTGGCGGTGCTGACAAGGCCTTGCTAGCCGACGAAGAAGGCGGCAGCCCGAGCGGCGAACGCGGAAGATCGGCCGCGATGGGCGGCGTCCTGATCATCACGGCGTGCGTCGCGTCCTTGTCGATGTTCTTCGCGCTCTATCATGGCGTCGGCGTTGTTATTCCGGTGGCGATTCCCCTCGCGCTGGGCTGGGGCGTGGCGATTATTACCATTGACCGTTTTTTGATCATCACGTTGAGCGGGACCCGCGGTCGCCAGTTGCAACTGATCGTGACGGTTTTCTGCCGACTGGTTCTGGCTGCGCTGATCGCCTTTATCGTAGCGACGCCGCTGGTCCTCCAGATTTTCGCTAAAGACATCAAGACCGAACTGCCGATACTCCAGCAGCAGAAATCCAAGCAATTCGCCATAAGTCTTAAAAATGGTGCCGATGGGCGGCGACTAGCGCAGCTCACCTCACAGGTCGCGAGCCAGAAGCGGACGGTGAACGGCGACCAGGACACGGTCAACAAGTTCACCAGCCAACTCCGGTCGGCGAACACTAAGGTTTCGAACGCCTACACCAAATGGCAGTGCGAGGCGGGCGGCGTCAGTGGACCTGAGTGCCTGGGAAGGACGTCAGGGGTCATCGGTAACGGTCCCCTGGCCCGAGCCGACAAGCAGCAATGGATCACTGCTAAAAAGAACGCCGCTACGGTCAAGGGCGAGCTTAAGACAGCCAAGTCAGACCTCACCGCCGACAAAGGCACCCTCGGCGGCCTCAAGTCACAATTGTCCAAGGAGCAAGCCAGGATTAACCGGCTGGCCAGCAAGGACGACCAGCAAAACAAGCATGACACCGGCCTGCTGGCGCAGATTGACGCGCTTGACGCGGCGAGTGCCAAGAACACGGGCCTCGCCGTCGCGCACTGGACGGTCACGGCGCTCTTCTTCGTGATCGAGATCCTTCCCGTTACGATCAAGAGCCTGCTGCTGCTGGCCCCGGCAACGGCCTACGAGTCGATCGTCATCGCCAAGGGCCTGGCGGCGATCGACCAGGCCAAAGAGATTACGAAGGCCGAAAAGGATGCGGCCATAACCCGGGCCGAATCAAAGCGCAAGATCGCCGAGAGCGAAGCGGCGACCGAACGGCTCCGGGCCGAGATTAAGCAACTTGAGGCGCAGGCTACCCGCGATGCCAGGCAAGCCGAGCTGCGGGCGGACAGAGACGTCCGCATGGACATGATCCGTCGGGAAAAGGGTACGCGTATAGAGGCCAACAAGAGGTACGCAACTGCCACTAGGGAGTACATCCTGTCGGCAATCGACAACTGGGCTCGCATGATCCGTGAGCTCATTGCCCAGGCCAGCCAGAATCAGGGAAGTCCTAATGGCCAGACGACTTCAGTGCCGTCAGGCCAGGGACCACAAACACCGCCGTCATCGCCAGGGCAGGGACCGCAGGTGCCAATGACACCGGCAGCGTTGCCGCCCCCAGGCCAGAGCCAGACCACCCAGCCCACCCAGACTTCTGGGACGAGAGTGCAACGGGCACCAGGCTACGACCCGCTTAACGGTGGGAGCATATGACGAGCAGACGTAGAAGCCGGGGGACTGATCCCGGCGCACGCGCACCCGGGTCCGCTGGCTGTCTGCTTGTGATCGGCGGGTATCACGAGTACGCGGTATTCCTCGACGCTGTCTATGAGGCGACCGCGCAGGAATTCGTCAGCTCTCCTTCGCTGAGTGACTTTTACGAGGTGCGATTCGTAGACATGGGACCCAGGCCAGCCCGGCCGGGATCCGGCTCCCTCGCCATCGCCGCGCTCGCACTCGGCTTTACCACTCGGCTGGGTGACGTCGCAAAGAACTTCTCTGCCTTGATTATCTTCGATCAGTCAGCTGATAGCGTCGCCGAACTGCTCCGCGAGTGCCAGGCTAATTCGGTGCTTTCCGACCTGGCGGTCAGACTCCAAGGCATGGCTAGCTATGAAGATCGCAAGCTCGCCAACAGGCAGGCCGGGACCGAACCGAGAATCGCGATCGCACCCCATGGCCGACGCACAGTTCCTGAGTTTGTTACCGAGATCACTGCCTTTGCGGAGAATCTGCTTGACCATTTCGGCTCGGGAGTGGAGACCGGGGTTCCGGCGCAGACAGTCAACGAGATCGGTGCCCGAGAACAGCCGAAACTGCGCAGCGTGGTCGCAGCTGCCGCCTGGGCCAATGAGGATGCCGAACTCAACGCACGCAGGGCCGAGCTGAGAAGACTCGCGGAGATCAGGAAAGAAGCCGAACTCAGCAAAGAAACCGAACTCAGAAGAGAGGCCGAAGCCAGAAGAGAAGCTGGGAAGAAGATCGCTGAGCGCAGGGCGGCCGATGCGCGGGAAGCGGCCGTGATTGCCGCTCGGCAAGGGGCCAAGGATGTCGACACTGTTCGCGAATCAGTGGATCTTCCGGACGCGGACGCTATCGAGGAAGTTCCAGCCGCCATCAAATCGCCAGCAGCGGCGCTAGATGCGGGTGATGGGCCGCCGGCCGAAGAAACCGGGCCCGAAGCGCCGGAGAGTGGGGCCGCTTCGCGTTTCAGCCCGCTGGCTTCTGCTGCTGGCTTCGTGTCCCGAGTGCGGGGCCTGACCACGCCGAAGCAGGCCAGGCTCGACAACGATCCAGGGGCAAAGCTCTTGCTCGACTCGGCCGAATCCCTGCGCGCCGGGGATGAGCAGGGGCTCCATGCATATCTTGCCGCGCTGCGTATCTACGCGGATCGCGGCATCAGCGATGGGCAGCGCCAGCATTATCTGGAAATAGTGCGTGACGGCGGGTTGCTGTCGACCCGGCTGCCAGTGGTACCTCTGGCTGAAGCATTCTGTGAGTCGGTGCTGGGCCTGCTGTTCACGATGCCGTTGAACTACCGGGCCTACTGTGAGGTTGAGGACCTGGCGCTGACCTGGACGTCCGGCTCGTTGCTTCCGTATCCGCTGCTCGAAGTTATCGGACGTAGCCGATCGGAAGATGTCAAGCCGGGTATTATAGCAAATTTCCAGCTGGGTACCGATCGGCTCTATGCGTGGCTCCGGTCTGGCCAGGTCAGTGCGCGTCAACTGATCTTGGCGGCTGACGACCACGGAATCCGGCCTTCGCACGCCGACATGATGTACGAGGCGATCCTGCTGCTTCTCCACCGGACACGATCAGAGCACGATCGGCAGGCGGCGGTCGCTGCGCTGTACGAGAACGGATACCTCGCGACGGCAATCCGAACGCGCTACCCTTCGTCGGTTTCAGACCAGGTCAGAGTGCTGCGTGCGATTCTGGGAGCGGTCTACCCGCGCGGGCTCGACCGACGGGGGGTGGCCGCGGTTCTGACGGCTGACACGCCCTCGGCTGCGCTGGCGATCGCCGTGCTGGGAGAACTCGCCGATCCGGCTGACAGTACGTGGGCAGTGGAATTTTTCGCCGAGCAACTTGAGAGATGGGCCGCGGACCCGGCTAGAAAAGCCCAGCTTCTCAAGCTGCTTAGGTCGAATGCGTACGAGCTTGCGCGACCTTCATCCGCCCCTGAGCATTCTGGTCGCCCTCAAGGTGAGTAGCTAGCCAGTCGGCCGTCGCGGAGTCGTCCTTCCAGTCGGCGGCCAAAGCGCGGATCACTGTCGTCTTGACCCGCGGATCATCGCTCTCGTAGGCGACATCACGGAGCCACGCTCCTACGGTCGGGTCATCGTGCCAGCTTGCTGAGATGGTGCGGATGACCGCTTCGCGGACAGAGGGAGAGGGATCGGCAATCGCTTGGTTCTGCATCAGCGTCAAAGTGTCCGGCTCAGCCCGCCAGCGAGCGTCAGCGGCCAGCAATTGCAGCGCGGTCCGGCGTACTGCGGGGGCCTCGTCTTCGTCGGTTGCCCGTTGCCGCAACCAGGGCCAGGTCTCCGCGTCATCGCGCCACCGCGACGCGATCAGTTGCACCGCGACCCGGCGGGCGGATCCCGTTCTTGCCGTTCCGACCGCAAAGGTCCGGAGCAGTTCCAGCGTGCTTGGTTCAGGCCAATTGGCGGCAAGAGCGCGGGCGGCCGCACCGCGCATGTCGGCCTGAGCCGCCAGGTCGGTAGCGTAGCGTCTTAGCCAGGGCGCGGTTTCCTCATCTTCTGGCCATCCGGCGGCCGCGACGCTGAGCGCAGCCCGGCGCACCCGGATGTCTTCGTCTTGGTCTGCTCGCACGCGAAGCCAGGTACCGAACTCCGGCTGGTCGTTGCGGATGCCTGCGAGTTCCTGGATCGCGGTGACGCGGACGTACCAGTCCGAATCCCCAAGTACGCGGTCTTCCAGCACGTCGTGGGCGGCCTCATCCCAGCGCCAGTACATGGCGAGGGCCCTGACGATCGTGCACCGCACGTCAGCATCCGGTTCGCCGCTGATTATCTCGCGCAACCACCGGGCGGTCTCCGCCTGTCCTCGGGACCGCAGAGCAAGCGCTTCAACGGCCGCCTGACGGACTCCGGGATAGTCGCCACTGGCTGGCCGTACCTTCTCCCGCAGCAATTCGACTGTCTCTTTGGCTTCCGGCCAGCCAGCAGCCAGCCCTCGAATCGCGGCTATCCGAACGCGCGCTTCGCCTTCGCCGTCTGGGTTCGCGTGCTTCGTCAGCCACTCGTGAACCTCGCTGTTGTCCTGCCAGCCGGCCGTGAGCGCTTCGACCGCGGCGACTCGAACGCCCGGTTTGCCATTGCCTGCCTGAGCCCAAAGAAAGGGGAAGGTCTGATCGTCGTCGTGCCACCTGGCGGCTAGTTCGGCCACCGCAGCCGCGCGCAGCTCCTGGCACGACGCCTGATCGGCGCCGATGTCACGAAGCAGGCTCGCGGTGTCGGCTCCGCTAGAGCCGCCGGTCAGCCATCGCAGCGCGGTGACCAGGACTTCAGGTGCGTCGTCGCTGGCGAGTCGCGCGCGAAGCACGTCTTTGGTGGCCTCATCATCGGGCCAGCGCTCGGCCAGGGTGCGCACCGCCTCCCGGCGGACGTACCAGTGCGGATCTTCAGCGGCTTGAGTCCTGAGCAGCTGGGCTGTGTCCGGCCGGTCGGACCGGATCGCGGCAAGCACTTCGAGGGCGGCGCCACGAACCATCTCCGAGCCGGCGTTCCTGGCTAGCCGCAGCAGGCGATCGGGTGACTGCCGGTCGCTGCCGACCAGCGTGGCATAAATCTGGGCGGCCGCAGTGGCCGCAAAGCCGGGTGCCTCGCCACGCAGGAACTGGCCACGGGCGAGATACCAGGCCTCGTACTGCGGCCAGCCAACCCAATCCGGACCGAACCGACCCACTACCGGCAATACGTCCCGGTTCAGCGCCTGAGTCAGTGCCACCGCCAGTGGGTAGTCGGTCGGCTCGCTGATCGTCTCGAACATTGCGATGAGCGCTCGTATGACGGCGTTGCTCGCTGATCGGGCCTTGCTGAGCGGCCGGATCTCGCCCAGGCAACGGACGGCCAGGAGTACGTGCCTGGGCAGCGGATCACTGCTCTGATACCAGAGCGAATTGGCGTCAAGGGCGGCAATGACGGCCTTTTGCGCCAAGTCGGGCTCTAGCTTGGCTGTGAGCAGAAGTAGTATTTCCTGCCACTGCGGATCAGTCGCGCGGTCGCGATACAGATCTTTGATGGAATCCAAGTCGATCACCTGCCTGCTGAACTGCCAGTTAATGTCGTCAGCGACGAAATAGTCAAGCAAGGCCCGGTGCACGAAGCCGAATCTTTTACGACCGAACTGGGCGAGGATGTAATCCCGCTTCATGAGTTGATCAACGGTTACCTCGGCTGCTTCACGCGCGCGCAGTCGTTCCTCAGGGGAAAGTTGCTGTCCGTCGGTGTCCGGATGAAAATATCCGGCGAACGTTTCGACGAGCGTATTGTGATCTATGTAGTTCCTGGTCAGGCCACCGGTGCCAGGCTGTTCTTCCTGTATGCGCCTAGCTACCAGGCGCAGCAGGGTGATCTTGTCCCGCGCGTTGAGCACGTCTTTGTCGTGAACTCCCGACTGCGGTCGCAGATTCTGCTGCAGATATTTTTCCGCGTCCCATCGGTCCACGAGAATCTCGACGAGATGTTCCAGTAGTTCATTGCGATCATGCGGCAGTCCCTGTCCGCGTCCGAGCAATGCCAATGCGGTGAGCAACATCGGGTTGCCTGCGAGTTCGGCAACCGCAGGAGAGTCCTTTACGGCCTTAAGCAGGCGCGCTGTGAGTGAATCGGCCGTCGGCCGGTCATGCGAATACGAAGCTGAATAGAAACGATTAGCAAAAGTGGCGATCTGCTTACTGTCAAGATCCTGAAGGGTGTAGTGAGCGAAGCGCCCGGTGTCGAGGATTAGCCGTTCATAACCGGTAAGTCGGGAAGTCACTACAACGCGAGCCTTCTTGTAGTGCTCAGCGAATGCTTTGATATGCAACTTGATGTCGTGGCGCTGGCGAGAATCGAAAACCTCGTCCAAGCCATCGAAGATCACGAGCGCTCGCCCATCGCGGTTGAGGTAGGACTCGAGCAGCGCCCGCGGAAATCCGGGATGTTCCGGTTTATTTGGGCTAGCGATCTCGTCCAGGAAGATCCGGTAATCGGTCCCAGCATCCGGGGCGTAGTCCGCTCCGCCAGCCGGGATCAAGGTTCGGAGGTCGATCAGGAATGGCAGGTACCGGGCCAGATCTCCGAGTGGACCGGCCGCGGTCCGCGTCTTCCGGTCAGCATGAAGATGGGCCACAGTAAGTGCGAGGTAAGCGCTGAGCGTGGACTTGCCAGAGCCCGGATCGCCGAGAATCACGATCCGGCCGCCTTTATGCTCGGACACCACTGCGAGTACCTGGCGCGGCGGACTGTCAGCGTAGGCCTTGGAGTCCCTGGCGAGTTGGCTTCTATCGATGTCTTGGGGCGCGTCCCGGTCGCTTAGCTCCCCATTGGCCATCAGCCTGCGGAACACCTCGCGCGGAAGTTCGGTGGGAGGCCGTTCGGCCCGTACCCGTTGAGGCACGAATACCTGGAGCAGCAGCAGGGTCGGGGTATCGTCCGCGCGGGCCAGGGCGTTCGTGTGGTACAGGTAGCTGTACCGTTCCTGAAGTTCTTTGAGGTATTTCCGGCGTTTCGCGCGGAAGTTTCGTATTCCGTTTGGTCGCACAACTGGCACGGTTGCCAGAATCAGTCCGAGCACGAGAATGACCAGGGGGACCGCCGTCCAATTGGTAGGCCACCACAACCGCCAATAGCTATGGTCGACATAGAGCGTCGCCAGGACGCCCCAGATCCCCAGCGCCGCCGCCACTAGAGTCCAGGCCGGAACCGAGTCGACGCGCTTGCTGTACGGCCATTTCATGTGTGCCAGAATACGCTGCGGTATCAAACCACCGCTTATGCCGAACGCGCATTTTTACTCACAGAGCCGGTGCCCGGGGTAGTAACTGGAGGGGATGAGTTCGCTGGTGACCAGCCCTCGATCCTCGGCCAGTTCGTCGATGATCGCGAAGGCCGTTCCAAGACGGTCGGCCGACTCGACTACCATGGTGACCGTCGGCACATGACGGCCAACTTGGAATAGCCGGTCGCCATGGGGAGCATGATCGCCGTGGAAGCCCCACATACCGCGCAACGTGGTCGCAGACGCGCGGGTGGGCCTGGCGCTGGTGTTCGTCGTGGCCTGCGCTGGCTGCTGTGCGGCCGGCGCGGTGTTGGTGATCAGTTGGCTCCAAGTGCAGCCGGGCGCCTGTAGTACTTCTCAAATTCCGTTGCAGGGTCTGACCTGGCTTGTTACGCGGCGGGCTGGTATTCGTTGATGAGCCCGCCGAGGATGTGTCGCCGGCGGATTCGGTGGGGTGGTGCCGGGAGTGGGATTACGTTGGGTTCGTCGTCGGGGGCGCGCAGTTCCATTCCGTGTCTTTGGTGGCTGCGTCCGGTGTTGTAGTAGCCGATGTACTGGGCCAGGATGAGGCGTGCGTGTCGTTCGCCGGTGATGAGCATGCGGTCGGTGCACGCGTAAGGCAAATACACGCCCAATTTCGCCACAGAAAGATGTTTCCGCAGTTCAGGGCGTTGTTGTCGGTAGGGTGGGCCGCCCGGCGAGGTTCCGCGTTCACTTCGGGTGAACCCGGGCCTTTTCCGGACGGCCTCCCTCCGAACCCGGCGTGCGGCTTTCACCGCACCGGGCTCTCCGGCGTCTTATGCCGCGTGCGCGACCGGGTTCGCGTGGATGTGCTCGTGGCACGGCGCGCAGACAATAAGCGTCTTGCGCCGCATCGTCGCCATGAGCGCGGCCCGCGCGGGCTGGCCTGGTCCCGGCTTGCCCAGCTGCTTGAGGCCGGCGACCTGGTGCAATGCCACCGTGGCGCCTTTGTCGCACAGCTCGCAGTACCGCCTCCGGAGCCGCTGGATAAGTTCCTTGCGGGGGAGGCGGACCGGGACCGGGCCGGGGTCGGTGATGACCGCCCGCCGGTCTTGCCGCAGGGCGATCCCGCCGAATCGCGCTACCAGGTCCTGCTTGCCCTCGCGCGTCAGCCTTGCCTCAAAGCATCTCCGCGGGCCGTCCCTGGTGATGATTTTCGCCCGGTAACGGGCGGCCATCTTGGTGACGGTCGAGTGGTGCTTGGAGGCCAGGGTCTTCAGCATCGACGTCACGGCATGCCAGTACAGCTTGCTGAGCCGCCAGATGTCCTGGGCGAGCAGGTAGTAGCAGACGACGCCCGCGTACTCGGCACCGCAGACCCGGACGATGTCGTAGTCGTCCAGGTTCTGCAGCCGGGGCCGGGACTGCGGCTTGCCGTGCTGCCGGTAGCGGGCGCACTGGGCCCTGACCACCTCCGGCGGCACCCGCAGCGCGATCTGCCCGCTGACCGACCTGCGGCCATTGGTGATCTTCGTGCTGGAGTGCTGCACGGTGATGTCGTAGCCGAGGAACCGCGCCCGCTGGCTGCGGGCGTGGGTGATCAGGGTCTTGGCCTGATTGAGTTCCAGCCCGAGGTCGTCCCGGAGGAACTCCGCCAGCCTGGCCTTGATCTGCCCGGCCTCGGCCCTCGGCCCGGTGAACGCCAGCAGGTGATCATCCGCGTACCTTATGTACCTGAGGCGGCGGTAGCCGGGATCCATCGGGTCGGTCGAGGGAAGCGTGCGCATCAGCCGCGTCAGATGGCGGGCTTCTGCCCGGTCACCGCGCCGCCGTGCCCGCCCGGCCGAGCGTTCGGCTCGGCGGCAGGCGGGATTGTCGGCCCGGCGTGCTCCCCGAGTGTGCTGCGGGATCAGCTCACGCTCGACAAAATCGTCGAGCTTGCTAAGGTAAATGTTACTGAGAATCGGCGGTACCACACCGCCCTGCGGACAGCCGGTGAGCGTTTTGTGATACTGCCAGTCCTCCAGGAACCCGGCTTTCAGCATGCTGCCGATAAGCCGCAGGAACCGCTGGTCGTGGATTTTCTCCGCCAGGATCCTGGTCATGACATCATGATCCAAAGACCCGAAGCAATCGGAGATGTCTCCCTCGATAAACCACGTGGTCCCGGTCCAGGTGCTTTGTATCTCCCGCAGCGCGGTATGACACCCTCGCCCCTTGCGGAACCCGCGGCCGGCCGGAAAACCGCGGCTCGTAATACGCCTCCAGAAGCAGGCGCACCACCTCGCCGACCAGCTTGTCCGACCACGACGGCAGCCCCAGAGGGCGCAACTTCCCGTTCTTCTTCGGGATATAGACGCGGCGGGCCGGGGCGAACCGGTACCGCTCGCGCCGCATCTGCCCGATGACCTCATCGATCAGGTCCTCGGACATGCCGTCGGCGGTTTCCTGGCTGGGCCCCCGGCGTCATCGCACCCTGGTTGGAGTAGATGTTGCCGTAAGCAGCCAGATACAGGTCCTTGTTGAACATCTGCCGGTACAACTGCGTCAGCGGCAGGCCCTTCCTGCCGCGCTCGCGGAGAACGCTTAATACCACTTCGGCTTCCTGCATTACGCATCCCTGGTGATAGTTAAACCGTTCGGCGCCTGTGCCCCTTCGCCCTGCGGACCGTCATTAGCGGTCTCCAGATTGGCAGGTCGTTACCCCTGCGACTACTACGGGCACTCCGTCGCCCTAGTAGGACTCGCGTCCCTTAGGCGATCCCATGTTCGTCACTGCTGCACGTGCTAGCGCGACGTAGGCGTCCCGTTCGTCTCCTTCAATGCCCTGACAGGACATCGCTCCTGCGCCCCAAGAGGAATGCGGCGGGCGACCCATCCATCCCGCCGCAGGGACCGGTACCGGTTACAGGCGTCTTTCCGGCAGGTGTTTACTTGCACCTTCTGGAGACTGGGATTCAGGCAATTCAGCTTTCGCCCTATCGCGCGGATCTCCCGGCACGCCGCCCCATACGCCTGGGCACGACTGCCGGTTTCCTGGCATGCTATTTTCCCCGCTCACCCTTTCAGGGCCGGGTCAGCCATCAGATCCAGAGACATCTCCTCTCAATCTCTGCCCGCTGCGCGGGCGATACAACAGTGCGCCTCATGGCGCACGCGGGCTGTAAAACCGTCGGCTCAGCGTTCTTGACGATGATCCGGCCGCGCCAAAAGATGTGCCTGCTGCCTAACCTGCATCTTTCGTGATCGTGGGCGGCTGGCTTGAGGCTGCGGCTGCGAGCTGTCTCCGGTGGCCGGTTCAGCCTGGGGTCGTGCCTGGTTTCCCGGTTGTCGCGCCGGGTGGGCGGGGTTCCGATGGCCCTGGTTTCCTGTCCTTCCTGGTCGTCGGGTCGGGTCCGGCTGGTCAGCCGGGGGCTAGGTTCTGGAGGCGGCTGATCGCGGTGGTGATGAGCGGGTTCCAGGGCCATCGTCCGGCGAGGCGGAGCCGCAGGCGGCGGCCGCCGCGGGCGAGCCGGCCGGCGACGGAGAACAGGCGGAGCCGGAGCCGTCTGGTTCCCAGCGGCGGGCCGGGCCGTCGAGGGCGAGCATGGCCATCCAGGCGAGGAGCTCGCTGGCCATGGCCACGATCTCGCACCAGATCTGGTTCTGGGTGTAGCCCTGCAAGGGGAGGTTCCGCAGGCCGGTGTCTTTCGCGCAGCGGTGCGGTCCTCGCAGCGGGCGCGGCGGCGATGCCGGAGTTCGAGGTCGGCCAGCTGCCCGCGTCTGGTGCCGGTGGCGATGTAGACATCCGATGCGGTTAAGTTGTCAAGCTGCCTGCGGGAGTGTTGTGGCAGGGTGGTGGAATGCCATTGTTTCGTCGTATTTCGCTTCGGTGATGAGGCAGTGGTGGAGGCAGCCGAGGAGCCGGGAGAACAGGTTGCGCTGTGCTGCGGCGTGCCGGTCACCGGCGGCCCGGCGCCGGTCGTCGTGGGCTCGGGCGCCGGGCGAGGCGGTCAGGGCGGCGAAGGCCCAGGTGTGGCCGGTGCTGGCCAGCCGGTTGTTCTTGACTCTGCGGTGCAGCACGGGCGATGGTCTTGCCGCTGGCGCGGGTGACCGGGGCGGCTCCGGCATAGGCTTTCAGTCCCTTGCCGTCGGCGAACCGGGATCGGTCGTCGCCGATTTCGGCGAGGACCCGGGCGCCGGTGAGCAGGCCGAGCCCTGGGAAGCTCGTGATGATCCCGGCGTCCGGGTGCTGGCTGAAGGACTCAGCGGCTGCCTGCTCAAGGTCGTCCGCGGCGGCGCAGGCGGCGGCGACCTGGCTGAGCAAGGCGAGAGCCTGGCGGCCCATGGCCTGCTCGACGAGGGGGAGCTGGCGCATCTGGGGCGTGTTCAGCGCTTCGCGCAGGCGGCTGGCCTCGACGGCGATGCCGCGCTGGCGTCCGGCCAGCGAGAGAAGTTCCCGCAGCTGGGCGCTGGTCAGCGCAGCGGCCGCGGCCGGGGTGGGAGCGGCGGCCAGGATGGTCCGGGCCTCGGGCCGGGTGATCCCGCCGCGGGAGTCGGCGAAGGCGGCGAGGAACGCCGGGTAGTACTCGCGCAGGTGTGAGCGGAGCTTGTTCTGCGCTTGCGTGCGGGCCCAGACCGCGTCTTGCTGGGCACGGGCCAGCACGGCGATGGCCTGGGCGAGTTCGGTGTCGGCGGGCAGCGGCCGGTGGGCGTGCAGGTCGGTGCGCAGGATGTTCGCGAGGACTACCGCATCGCCGTGGTCGGACTTGCGGCCGGCGACCGAGTGGCGGTCACGGTAGCGTGCGACGGCCATCGGGTTGACCGGGTAGACGGCACGGCCGGTGGCGCGCAGGCATGCCGTCAGCAGTCCGCGCGGGGTCTCTATCGCCACGGGGACGGGATCCCTGGGCTATCTCCGTGCTCGGCCAGCAGGGCCAGCAGCTGGGCAAGCCCGGCCGCGTCGTCGCTGATCCGGCGGCGGGCCACCAGCTTGCCGTCCGTGCCTGCCAGGGCGATGTCGTGGTGATCCTCGGCCCAGTCGATCCCGCAGAACACAGTCATGAAGTCCCCTTCCTGTGATCATGTTTCGTGCGTGGCAGCGGCCGCGCCACGCGGGTTCACGCGCGCTCCCTAATGGAAGGGCTCGAAGGCACCGCCATCCGATTGGCCGTTCGTGACCCCAGCTGGCCGCGGGGTCCCGGTCCTGGTCAGAGCCCGAAGCTCCCGTCAGGTCAAGGGGTCCGATCCCGCAGCCGGCAACGGCCACGACCACCGATACCGGCTCGGCCGCCATTCCCTGGGCAACCCGCCGGCGTGCCGTCGCTTGCGGCGGCCGGGACCGGACCCGATCTCATCGCGAGGAGCGGGTTCCCCGCAGCGACAGGGCTGACCCTGGCCCTCCGGCCGTCATCATGGGCTGCCAGGCCCCGCCGATCTGCTTCAAGGCCTGCAGGAAGCCCGTGACACGGAAGGCGTCGGCCTGGCGGACAGGCCCCGAGATCTACATCAAAGGGCTCCCGCGCCCCAGTGGCGTGTACCGGTAGCTTGTCCATGTGCCCATTAGGTGACGCGGTTGCCGTCGATATCGGTGAGCCGCAGCTGCGCTCCCGGGTGCGGGCGTTCTTTCCGCACGATCAGCCGCATGCCCTGCGGCCAGCCCGGGAGATCGAGCATGCCGGTGATCTCGGCGACCCACGCACCGGGGCGGGGGTTGCGGTCACTGTCATAGGCCTGGGTCCAGGCCCGGGCCGGGACATTGAGGATCGCTTCGCATGTCCTCGGTAATCGTCATGCCCACCGAGTAGGCCAGGCGCCGGCCGGGCGCGGTGAGCCAGGTGAGGAAGTCGTGGGCGCTGCTGCCGGAATCGGCCCGGATCAGCACCTTGCGCCGCAGGTGGCGGGGCAGTGGGCCAGCGCCAGCCGAGTGGCCTCGATATGGTCCGCGGCGGTATTAGACCCGGCGTTGCCGGGCCTGAGCAGGAGCGCCAGCGGCTCCCCGCCCCCACCGGGGCCGTGATCGGCGAACGCGGTCAGGGGATGGAAGCCGTAAGTTTTCTTCCAGGTGGCACGGGCGTTCTCCTTGTCCAACTCGCACGGGTTCGCGGGAAGGTGTGCAAGGTGGCGCCTGCGGTGCCCAGGTTTGTCAGCCCGGTCCGAGGCGCTGGAGGCGGTCCTTGTCGACGTTGTCGGCGAGGTAGCGGACCAGGCCGCTGTCTTGCATTCCGAGCGCGGCGGCGGTGAGCTTGGGGTCGAGGTCGTTGACGAGCTGGGCGATCCTGGTCTGCCGGCATGCCGACGGCGTGACTCCTGCCGGGGCGAGCAGGCGGGTGAGGTAGGTGCCGTCAGCGGGAGCGGTGCCTGTCCTGGTCGCTTTCGTGACGATCAGGTGCGGGTTGAGGGTGGCGAGCTGGTCATGGTGGCGCAGGCAGGCTTGGACGGCATTCCAGGTCGCGGGGTCGGCGGGGACGGGGAACGGCCGTCCTGGCAGCGTGGCCGCCCGGGTCCGGGCATCGGCGCCGGCGGCTGCCAGGCCGCGGATCTCGGCGCTGGAGGCGGCGTGGAGCAGGGCAAGCAGCCCGGCCAGCCGCTCGTGCGGGTGCGTGCCGTCGCTGCTCCACCGGCTCAGCAGGGTGCGCTGGGTTCCGGTGTCGAGCACTGTGCCGGTGAATCCGGGCTGCGGTCCCAGGCGGAGCGGGCGGGCCGGGTCGATCAGGATCAGCTTGCGCTGCCGGGCCCAGGCGAAGTAGCGGCGCAGCACGTACGTGTCCTGGTGACGGTTGCGGGCGCGGTCGGCGAGGAATGCTTCCAGGTCGGCCGTGGTGACCTCAGTCCAGCTGGTGATCTGTCCGGACGCACAGAGGTGCACGGCGAGGTCGCGGAGTATCCGGAGCCTGGTTTCCAGGGTGACGTCGCTGAGCAGCCGCCGCCCTGCCTGGCGGATGCGTTCCTGCTCGGCGAGCTTGCAGCGGTTCCAGAGGCCGCGGCCGGAATCGCGGCGCTGCTCGCCGCACTGCCTGCAGGCAACGGTCTTGGCTGGCCGGGGGACGTCCGGGCGGTCGCAGATCGCGCAGGTGCCCGCGGAGCGCAGGTGCCGGACACGGCCGCAGCGGGGACAGGGCTGCTTCAGCGCCTCGCGTGCTGCTCGCCAGTAGCAGGCGTGGCAGAGGTCCCGGTCCCGGAACTTGACCGGTGCGCCGCACCGGTCGCAGGGCAGGTAGGGGCTCACAGCGGGGGCAGCGACCGCCCGCGGGCGGCCTTCGGCTCTTCCCGGGCCGGCACCGGGCGAGGCGTCGGCACCGGGGTCGTGTCGACCTCGATGAGGTCATTGGGAGTGCAGCCAAGCGCGGTGCACAGCGCGGCCAGCGCTTCCAGCTTCACCTGGGCCGGCTGGCGGGTCAGCAGCGCCGATACCGAGGCTGACGACAGGTGCAGCCCGGCGCGGTCGCCCAGCAGGCGCCGCAGTGGGCTCCGGTCCACACTTCCCGCTGCGCTGCGGCCATGCGCAGCCGCCACCTAATCTTCACCCTGCTCCGCTCCCAGCTCGGAGAGGGCGCCGGAGACCGCCTTGCGGTAGGCGTCCTCGATGAACGTCGCCGACGGGGTGACGTACCGCATCGTGGTCCCGACATGCCAGTGTCCAAGCATCTGCTGGATCGCGACCAGGTCCACGCCCCGCTCGTAGTTGCGGGTCGCGCAGGCGTGCCTGAGCGTGTGCGGGCTGAACCTGGCCGGCTCGAGGAGCCCGCCCCCGGACTGCGCTGCCGCCTGCTCCATCTCCAGCAGGCTGGACAGCCGGTTGCGGATCGTGCCGCGGTGGATCCGGCCGCCGCCCTCATCGCTGAACAAGGCCGGGCCGCCGCCCATCCGGGGCCGGATCTCGTCGAGATACCAGCGCAGGATCAGGTCGAGCCCGTCCAGCATCGGCACCCACCGCGGCCTCGGCCCGGACGTCTTCGCGCCCTTGCCGAACCGGACGTGCAGCTTCCCGAACAGACCGCGGCCGAAATGAACGTCGCCCCGGTCCATCATCGCCGCCTCGTCAGCCCGGAGCCCGGCGAGATACAGCGTCCTGAACAGCGCGTAGTCCCGCCCGGCGACCGCGTACTTGCGCGCGCCGGCTATCCGTTCGCGCAGGAACCCGAAAAAGTCCTCCAGCCGTTCCGGCGCAGGCGGCGGACTGGCCGCCGGGGAATCCGCGCTCACGTGCCGGGCCGCGTTGAACTCGTCGACCGGGTTTTCCAGCCGGACGCCGAACGCCGCCTCGATCTCCGCCGCCTTGCGCACCGACAAGAACGCGTGGAAATTCTTAAACGCCTGCACGTAGAGCCGGCGGGTCGACGCCGCCAGTCCCTGCGCGGCGAAGCCGCCGACCACCCGGTCGACGTCCTCGCGCGTCACCTCCCACGCCGGGCACCCGCACGCGTCAAGGAACCGCTGCAGCGTCCCGCCCCCGTTCACGATGGTCAGCTCGCTGAACCCCCGGGCAACCTGGGACGCCGCGAACGCCCTCAGGCACTCATCTTCGAAAGCCTCCGGATCTGCAGACACCTCAACCGCCTCCGCGGTCGCCCTGCCTGCGACGACTCGCAGCCCGCCTCGCTCCACCCGCGTTGCTCCCCCCTGAATGTTCAAGGCGCCACCTTACGATCAGTGACCGCTCCTCGACATCAGCGACGCGCCGGGAACACGCCTCTGACCTCGGCAAAGACCGAATTCAGCACCAGGAACGTGTGGCAAGCGCAGGTGAATGCGAGGTGACGAGGGTGGCGTCCAGGTCCACGATCACCGGGCCGCCGCCAGTGCCCGGAGCCGCCGGGCCGGCCAGGGCCCAGGCCCGTTCCCGCGCCTGCGCGCGGGCGGCCCGGATCGCCTTCACTGCCCGGACCGGGTCAGCGGCCAGCCCGGCGACCGCCCGCGAGACCACCGGATCGGATGCGACCGGCCCGTAGAGTTCGGGTTCGGCGCGCAGGGCCACGATATCGGCCAGGCAGTCCCCGCCCAGGGCCACCGCGACAGCCAGGTCGGCGATGATCTTCCCCGGGTCGTGGACCGCGCGGTCCCGCCGCCACCGGGCCAGTCCCTGCGACAGCCCGGCGCCCAGGCCCGTCACCCGGAGCGTCTCGGCCACGAGCAGCCCGCCCGCGCCCGAGACGATCCCTTTCCCGTGAGCGGACACGATCAGCGCAGGGCGGCGGCGGGAGGTAGTCTTCACGTGAAGAGTGCCTTTCTATCTGGCAGGACAGGACCCTAGACAAGCCCTGTTCTCCCAGTTCAAAGGCACTTTTCTCATTCACATGACCAAACTCCGCCATTCCCTCGCGAAATCACGAGGCTAAGGCGATCCGAAGATCGCCGCCGAGACAGTCGAGGCAGCGTGACAGTTGTCCCGCCAGCCAGCGTTGAACTGGGCGTGCGCCGCGTGGGCGTCACCCTGCCAACAAGTCTTCGAGAGCCGATGCCTGCGAGTTGCGTGGCTGTATGCCGTTAATCGGTTGGCAAACCCAGCAGTGGCCAGTCCATACTCCCTTGCATCTCGGTAGGAACACGGGCACACCGACATCGGGGTGCGGGGGCTCAGCGCGTCGACCACCGTGATCGATTACGACAAATACCCATATCGAATGCTTCATAAAGATGTCGCTGAAACTACCCCAGGAGGCGCAGCGGCAGTGTGGTCCAACGTGCAAATCCGCCTGGAACGTGGCGCACTTCGGATGGCCACGTACCGCAGCGCCCGGCAGGAACGTCAGAGTCGGTTGGAACGCTACCGCGCCGCGCGTGACCTCTGGCGGGCTCGGGCCGGGATTCCGTTGGCTCTGCTGCCGATCGGCGATGCCCCGGGCGCTGAACTTTCTGCTGTCCTGATGGCGCTTCGCCTTGGCGCCTGCGATCAGTGCTTCACGACCGAGTTTGAAGGCTTTCCTGCCGAAGTCTCTGTCTCCCATGACCAGATCGGTGACCGTCTGAGATTCACTGCCCGGTCGGTCACGCCAGAAATCGATCCGCTCGCGTGGCCGCCGCAGACTGCCAGTCATAGGAAGCACTCGCTTACTGGTCGGTGCGCCGACCGCGCTATACGGCTGGCCGGCGTGACGCTCGATGATCTTGGTCATGCCTCCGATGTCGGCGGCTACGCTCACGGTCACACGGCGTCGATCGTTCTCGGTGACGGTCAGGTCACCTCGCAGCAGTGGTCGGCTTACGTGCTTGGCTTGAAACTCAACGGAACCAGGTGGCAGGGCAGCTTCGGCGAGGTTGACATCTCGCTGCGGCCGGTCCATCCCGATCCGCCCTGGAGCGGTCTAGCCGCGCGTGCTCGCAAGATCCGACTACTGGAACGCCCGGCGGAAGCGGGTAAAACCCCCGCTGGACAGCTATAACCTGCGCCTGACTCACAAGGCAGGACGGACGCTGCCCGCTCTGCGTGGACCACCTGCTCAGCCCCGAGCAGCCGCCCCAGTCCCCCTGGGAATGGGAACGCTGGTGGCAGGGCGCGGCTCGCAGGGCAATCGCCGCCGATCACCTCGTTAACCACGACGGGAATGGCACGCCGGGCGGCCGCCGAACCCGCCTGATACACGCATCCTGCGGCCGCGAGCTTCAGGCCCGCAACCGCAGGAAGACGGCACTACCACCCGCAATGCCCCTGAGGCTTGCTTAAGCCGTGTGCTCGGACAACGGGCACGCACGGTTTGAGGGGGCCCTGGCGCGGCAACGCGCCGGGGCTACCCGACTCGGCGATGATGGCCATGGCGGCGGGGCCGATGCCGGCGACCTCGTCCAGCCGGGCGATGGCCGGGATCACGGGAGAGCCCGGGGCCTTGCCGCATCCGGGCCTGTGGCGCCATCGGCGTCGACGCCCCAGGAGGCGGGGATGCGGGCGACCTGGGCGGCGGCGAGGTCTTCCAGCCGCGCGATGTCCCGGTTCAGGGCTCTCACCGCAGGCAGCACAGGCCGCCGTCGGCCCGTCGCCCCTGCGACCTGAGCCACGCGGCGGTGTCGCTGCGGCTGAACTCCGGGGTACTCGCGACGAAATTCGCGCACCTGCGGCGGCTGCTGCTGCTGGCTGCCGACCGCCTGCCGGAGTGCGGGATCCCGCCCGGCGGGGGCGGGGTAGGAGCGGTGCGCGGGCCGTCAGCTTCCACGGACAGGCTGCGGCTATTCCGGGGTCCGGTTGGAGTTGAAGTTGCGCCGGTAGGACTGGGGGCTGACGCCAGTGGTGCGCTTGAAGCGGTCGCGGAAGGCTGCGGGGGAGCCGAATCCGGTCTGGGCGGCGATGCGCTCGACGGGGTGCTGGGTGGCTTCCAGGAGGTGCTGGGCGTGACGGATGCGGGCGCGGTGAAGCCACTGCAGCGGGGTGGTGCCGGTCTGCTCGCGGAAGCGGCGGATCAGGGTGCGGGTGCTGACGCCAGCGTGGGCGGCGATCTCATCGAGGGTGAGCGGGCGCGCCAGGTTGTCCTGGGCCCAGTTCAGCAGCGGCTCCAGGGTGGATCCGGCGGGCACTGGCGTATGGTCATGAACGATGAACTGGGCCTGGCCGCCTTCGCGTTCCAGCGGGACTACTGACAGGCGGGCCGTGCCGGCGGCAACGGAAGAGCCGTAGTCGCGGCGGATCATGTGCAGGCACATGTCCAGTCCGGCCGCCGCGCCGGCGGACGTGAGGACCTGCCCGTTGTCGACGTAGAGCACTCTGGGATCAACGTCGATATCAGGGTAGGCGGCGGCGAGCTGGCTGGCGGCGGCCCAGTGAGTCGTGGCCCGCAAGCCGGCCAGCAGCCCGGTGGCTGCCAGCGGGAAGGTACCGGTGCAGATGGATGCGATGCGGGTGCCCGTGGCGGCGGCACGGCGCAAGGCGGTGCGGACGGCTGGCGCGAGAGGTGCCGCCGGGTCGGCGGTTCCGGGCACGATGACCGTACCGGCGTCGGTGAGTCCCTCCAGTCCCCAGGGCGCGTGCAGGACGAAGGCGCCGGCGTCGATCTCCGGGGTCTCGGCGCAGACCCTGACCTGGTAGCCGGGGCGGCCATCCGGCAGGCGGGCACGGGTGAAGACCTCGACCGGGGTGGCCAGGTCGAACGGGATCACCTTGCTGAGCGCAAGGACGGCGACCGTGTGCATGTCCAGAACTTACCGGGTCGCTATCCCGTTGAAAGCTGTCATTATCGCCACTGGCTGCCCAGTGATGACGCGGATAGCGTCAGGCATCGATCCGGCCGGCGCCGGTCCTTGTCTCCAGGAAGACCCTCACATGCACGCCCAGATCGTCTTGTTTGACGGCTTCGACCCGCTCGACGTGATAGCGCCCTATGAGGTGCTGTACGCCGGCGGGCGCGCCTGCGAAGGAGCGCTCAGCGTGGAGCTGGTCTCTGCCGAAGGGCCTCGGGAGGTGGTCAGCGGGACGGGAGGACTGGCGCTGCGGGCCACCGCGGGCCTGGACCCGGCCCGCCCGGGGCTGATCCTCGTTCCCGGTGCCGCGGGCCGCGTCGGCGAGCCAGGCGAGACCGCCGGCCAGGAGGCAGGAGCGGCCGGGGACTGGGTGCGGGACGACTTCATCCCCGTCCTGCTGGGCAGGACGCTATCCACCGGACTGCCCAGCCTGCTCAAGGCGGCCATGGACAACCCGCGGGTAACAGTCACCGCGGTCTGCGGAGGCTCCCTCGTCCTAGCCATGGCCGGTCTGATCGAGGGACGTCATGCCATCACCCATCACCTCGGCGTGGACTTGCTGGAAGCCGCGGGTGCCCGCGTCGTGCGCGCCCGGGTCGTCGACGACGGTGACCTTGTCACCGGCGCTGGCGTCACCTCCGGCCTCGACCTGGCCCTGTACTTGCTGGAGCGCGAGATAGGGCCACAGGTCGCCCACGCCGTGGAAGCCCTGTTCGCCCACGAGCGGCGCGGCGTCGTGTGGCGCCCCCAAGGGCCTGCCCCCGCCGCCCTGTAACCCGCCTATCCCGAAGAGGAACCTAACCATGTCCGTCGAAGGCACCTGGGACCTGGCCATCGCCACGCCCATTGGCAAGATCAGAGCCGTCATAGAGCTCCGCCGCGAGGAGGGAGAACTGACCGGAAGCGCCCACGGGGCGGGCGAGGAAGTCCCGCTCACAGACGTCACCCTCAGCGGCAGCCACCTCACCTGGAAACAGGCCGTCACCAAGCCCATGCGCCTGAACCTGACCTTCGACGCGACAATCGACGGCGACACGCTCACCGGGACCTCCAAAGCCGGGCGCCTGCCCGCTTCCAAGGTCACTGGCCAGCGCCGCGCCGTTCCCCTACCAGGTCCCGTTGCCCCGTAACGATGTGCTTGACGCCTCCGGCGCCCGGACACCAAACCCGAGCCCGGCGACAGGGGAGAAGACGACTGGGAGCAGGCATCCTGAAAAGTGGCAGTTCAAAGGCTAGAAGAGCCAGGCCGGGTCGTGCAGGCTCACCCGCCTGGGGGCGCCGTCCGTGCCTGTCCGTGCGTCACCCGGCCCCCAGGCGCACGGACACATAGCGGACGCGACCCTGCCGCCGCGGCTGCCCGGGAGGTGGAGGAGGAGACCGGCTGGCGCCCGCGCGGCATCGAGTTCGTCATATCCAGCCAGCCGGTAATCGGGAACGCCGACTACCCGCAGGACTTGTACCTGGCGCATGGGGCCGAGCTTGTCGGGGAGCCGGAGGTGGACGAGACGGCCGAGGTCCGCTGGGTGCCGATTGACGAGACGCCCGCGATGATCGCCCGGGGCGACATCCTGGGCGCGATCACGATCATCGGGGTGCAGCATGCCCTGCTGCGGCGGGCAGCCGCTCGCGTACCTCCGCTGTGAAGTCGCGGACGGCCGGGACGTCTGCCTGCGGGCGAAGGGCGCGTACGAGGTCGCGGACGTAGCGGACGCTGCGGGCTGAGGTAAGGCGGACTGTCAGGTCCAGTGCCTGCCGCCCGACGGCCGACGCCTGCTCGAAGGTCTGTTCCGCCTTGGCGAGGACGGCGCCACAGGCGCGGGCGTCGTTGCAGGCGGCGTGCCCGTGCGCCTCCATGACCAGGCACTCGGTCAGCAGGGTGGCCGATCCGTGGCGGACGGCCGCGGCCTGGGCGGCCTGGGCGAGGTCGACCGCCTCGTCCGGCCGGGCCAGGTAGAGCGCCTGGTGCGCCTGGCCGGCGAGATCTCGGCCGCGAGCCCGTGGTCACTGGCGTGCCGGGAGTAGGCCAGGGCCTGGGCGAGGTACCGCGTGGGCTAGGCCGTGCTCGTCGCTGTCGTAGGCGACCCAGCCGGCCAGCTGGGACAGCTCCCCGCACGCGGCGGCGAGCTGCCGGCCGGTCTCTTCCCGGTAGGACGCCGCCGCGAGTAGTCCGCGGTGTCTCGTGGGCGTTGACGGCATCGGCGGCGGCGGTGCTCGTCTCGCCCTTGTGTGCCTTGACGATCACCATCGCCGGGCCGGTCGGAGACGGCGAGCGCGCCTCCGCCCCGCACGTCAGGCAGGTCGAACGGGTCCGCGCGACCGCTTCGCGGCCGGGGTCCCCTCCGTTATGGGCCAGCTGCAGGTAGCGGACCTCGCTGCCGTCGTTGTTCCGCCGCGGTGTTGAATTAGCGGTTGAGGCCGCCTATGCGGCCAGCGGTCGGGCCGAAGACGCCGGCGGAACGAGGCCAGGTACCCGAGCCACTCCGGGCCCGTGAAGAGGTTAACGTCCGGGCCGAACTGGGCGATCAGCCAGACCGCGAGCGCCATGCTGCTCGCCTCCCAGAATAGGTACTCCTGCGGGATCTTGGTGGCGAGCGCCCAGGCGAGGTCGCGGTTCCACTTGTCGGGGTTGCCGCCGTCGAAGACTCCGTCCTCTTCGATCATGATCTTCCAGGCGCCGGCCTCGAGGACCGCCTCGCATTCGCGGATGATCTTGGCCGCGCTCACGTAACTGTTCCCGAGGCCGTAGCTGCCGGGAATCGGCGAGGCCCCGAACACCTCGGGCTTGGGCTTGAGGCCGGTATCGGCGACCGCCTTGACGATCTGGCACTTTTCGTCGAGGGAAATCACCAATGCGCCCGAGGAGACCTCGATGATGTCGAAGCCGAGTTCCGCGCTCTCCTCGATGAAGGCCCGCACGGCCTTCTCGCCGTGCGGAATAACCGACTCCAAGAGACCGCCGCTGGAGACCTCTATCTGGTGCTCGTGCAGGTAGGTGTTGATCTCCAGGACCTTCTCGCGCGTCACCAGGCGCTGCGTGCCGACGGTCCACTTCACGCTGTCGAGGTAGTCCCCGACCGTCTCGGCGTAGCTGGCGTGATAGCCGACCCCCATCGCGGGCGTGCGCACCTCGGTCAGCCCGACGTGGCGCGGCTTCGGGCGGGGCTCGACGATCGGGAGGATGTCGCTGAAGGCACGGGCGGCGGGATCGAGTTTCATGGGTTACCTCAACTCGCTTGACTGCGGGGACGCTCGCCACGCTAGCCACCCCTTACCGTTTCAGGAAACTAGTTTCGCTCAGCGAAAATGGCTGCTGCCCGTCACCGTGGACGTGCGGCGGGATCGTCGCGCTGATCGCCGCCGCGCACTCGACCACCTGCGGTGCGAGCCGATTCTGGAGCTCGGCCAGGCTAATCCGCTGGGCCGAGACCGACAGGTTGATCGCCCCGATCGGCCGCCCGTCGGGATTGAGCAGCGGCGCGGCTACTGAACGGTGCTCCACCGTGGTTCCCTGATCGTTGACCGCGTAGCCGCGGCGGCGCGTCCGCGCCAGCTCGGCCCGCACCTTGTCAGGCGAGATGGTCTTGCTCGTGTAGCGGCGGTCCTCTGACAGGGCCAGGACCGACTCGACCTCGTCCGACGGCAGCCAGGCGAGGATCGCCCGGCCGAGCGAGCACGCATGGATCGGCATGTGGGTGCCGATGAACGTGGTCGACGCCGGGTGCAGGCGCGAGGGAATGCGCCCGATCACGACCGCGTAGGGTCCCGACGGCACCGCCAGGGTGGCGTTCTCCTGGGTGCGGTTTCGCAGGTCGACCAGGTACGGCTCGGCCAGCTCGGGGAGCGTCATCGACGACAGGGTGGCCAGCGCGACCGCCAGGACCTTGGGCCCCAGCCGGTATTTCTTCGTAATCGGGTTGCGGATCAGGTAACCAGCCTCGAGCAGCGTGTAGCTGATCCGCACGGCGCTGGCCTGCGTCGTGCTCGCGGCCGCCGCTATCTCGGTCAGCGAGAGCTCGGGCCGCTCCGGGCTGAAGGCGCCGAGCACGGTGAGGCCGCGGGCCAGGGCCTCGATGTGGTAGGCGGCGTGCTTGGGATCCGTATCCGGCATGCAGACCTCCGTACTCAGTCCGACCATGAGGGTTCGACTTTCGAAGAATAAAAGTCATTGACGAGGTACGTAAACCATACGTTAACTGTGACGCCAGGCACACTACCGTGTCCCCCGCCGGTCGGCTGTGATCAGGCGGGGAAGGTTTCAGCCTCGGAGGCTCGATGCAGTTTCTCGATCCCCAGCAGCCACGATTACCCTCTCGCCACCGACTCGGTGACGGAGCCGTCGCTGAGCCCCCGCGCCGTCGCCCTCGTGATCGGCGCGCTCGTCTTCGCGACCTTCGGCGAAGGCATCATCCTCGGCCTGATCCCCGCCGCCGTCCCTGGCATCGGACTGCTCTTCGGCACGTCGGCCGGGGACCTGACGTGGGCGAACACCACCCAGCTGCTGTCGACTGCGGTCTGCACGCCGGTGTTCGCCCGGCTCGGCGACATGTACGGGCACCGCCGCCTCCTGCGCATCGCGGTGCTGCTTGCCTGCTCGGTGCGATCGCCTGCGCGGCGGCCCCGAGCTTCGGCGTGCTGCTAGCCTGCCGGGTCCTCGAGGGCACCGTCGCGGCCTTCACCGCCCTCGGCTTCGGCATCATCCGGGACCGGCTGCCGATCCCCAGCCAGCGGCTCGCGATGACCTCGGTGGCCGCCAGCCTCCTCGGCGGCGTCGCGATCGGCCTGGTCGTCGCGGCCGAGGTCTACTCCGCCTCGCACAGCACGCGGGCGGTGCTGTGGACCCCGGTGGCGTTCTTCGCCGTGTCGGTCGTGATGCTGATGACACTGGTGCCGGAGACCCGGCACCGCGCTCGAGTAGGAGTCGACTGGCCCGGCGCGCTTACCCTGAGCGCTGGTCTCGTCATCCTCCTGCTCGCCATCGCGGAGGGCTCGTCCTGGCGTTGGACGTCGGGCCTGACGATCGGCAGTCTGGTCGTCGCGACCGTTCTCATCGCCGCCTGGGTGGCGACCGAGCTGACAGTCCGGGAGCCGATGGTCGACCTGCGGGTCGCCGCGCGCCGCAGCGTCGCGCCGATCTACCTGGCCAGCCTTACCCTGGGCGTCGCGTTCTTCGGCGCGCAGACGGCGACGACCACCTTTCTGGCCAGCCCGCGCAAGCTCCTGGGGTACGGCTTCACCCTCGACCTCACGCACGTCGCCCTCGTCTTGCTCCCTGGCGCGCTCGTCGCCGTCGTCGGCGCCCTGATCGTCGCCCGCTGGCCCGGATGTGGGGCCACAAGGCCACGCTCTACCTAGGCTGCGCGGTCATGGCGGGGGGATGCGGCGCGATGGCCCTGTGGCACGCGAACCTCGCTGCGTTCATCGTGACCTTGCGCGTCACCAACTTCGGCACCGGAATCGTGAATGCCGGCGTTCCCGTCGTCCTCGCCGAGCGTGCGCAGCGGACCTCCACCGGGCTGTTCAACACGGCCAAGGGGGGCCGCAGCGTATCCGGCGCCGTCTTCGCGGCGGTTCTCACCTCGATCGCGATCGCGCACACCGCTGTTCCCCGGGAGAGCGCGTACGTGGTGGTGTGGCTCGTCTGCGGTGCCTGCGCGCTGGTCTCGTTGCTCGTCGTCGTCGCCGCTGCGAGCGGGCGGAACAGGGAACTGGCCGCAGACGCGGGCGCAGGCGGGTGAGCACTTCCCTGGCTAACGGGCCGGACGGTAAGCGTCGCGCCGCCAGGGACGCCACGTTCCCGGCCTCGTTCTACGCCGGTGCGCTGGGCCTGACTCTGAACGTCAGCCTGGCTCCCGCCGAGCGACGGTCAGCCTAATACCGGATGCTACGGAGAATAGGCGGAGAAATCGTTCTAGCGAGAACGTAACCGCGGGTCAGCCCGCATGTGGGAGATGGCTGTAAAACCGTCGGCTCAGCGTCGGCTCAGCGTTGGTTCGAACCCAACACCTGCCACCAGGAGAATCCCCAGGTCCGCTATCTGCTGTCGCCTGGCTTCGAGTGCCGCTCTATGCAGCTAGATACCGCTCTGAGCGGTTGCATGCCGCTATCCGTGGGATATGCGTGGGATGCAGGCCGGTCTTCTTGCCGGGTGTTATCCGAGGTCATTGATGCCGCTCGGCTTCGCTACGAGCGTCCTCGGCCTCTGGAAGCCTGCCCATAGATTCAAGCAAGTCTGCCGTCAGAGTCAGAGATGACCGGAGCCGTGGGCCGAAGACGGACTGGCACGACCAGGACGACATCGCGGCGGATGGCGACGGCTTCGGTGATGGCGGCCAGGGCGTCTTCGCGGCGGCCGAGGCCGCTCAGGTGGTTGGACTGGTTGTTCAGCGAGGTGGCGGGAGTCACTGATACCCGCCCACCAGGAATAGCCACTCCGAACGCCAGCGCCGGCCATGAAGACCGACTCAGAACGCTACTCGCGGATTCGGGTCAGATGAGCAACGGAGCCCTGTTGTTGTCGCGTAGCGAAGGTACCGGCGCGCACCTGAGCGGAAGCGCTCAGGTGGCGCCATCCGGCTTCTCGGCTACGTGGGGCGGGTGCAAGGGCTATCCGACCAGATGGCATTTGGTCTCCGGCCGGACAGTGATAACTCGCCCAGCCTTCAGGTGCACATTGATCGCTTTATCGCCTTGCGCTAGTACGCGATATGGGCCTGGCTTGACTGTAAACCGGAAGTGGAATGGACTGGAGACAATCTTCCACCTGACCGTGTGCCCTCCCCTTTGCAGCGTGACCGTCCTGGTCAGACCAGCGGGAGTCGTACTGGTAACTCCTCCGGTGCATAGGTCAACCACGCCCACAATCACCCCGGATGACGATGCAGGGCTGCACGAAACGCAGGTTAGCGCGAGGAACGGAGTAATGGCCGCGAGGAGGATCTGGCGGCCTATCTGCGCGGCGCGGCGGCCGCTGCGCCCGTTCATGGCTGGCTCAGCAAGCCGACGGTGGTGCCACCCTGTGCTGGCACGAACCATAGGCTGTCGTTCGCTCCGGCCGACATCAAGCCCGGCGTTATCGGCAGGGCGACAAGCTCGCCGGCCTGCTGGGCTCTGGCCGTCCGGATCGGAGGAGGGCGCGCTTACGATCTGCCCAAGTGGAACGTCAGCGGCAGTTCCCGACCCTGGCATGGCTATGGCTATCCCGTCCGGTGAGCACATCGCGAGCGTGCCATCTGAAAGCGGAACGGCGCAGGCGGTGTTTTCCGACCCGGCCGTGGCGGACGATGGCTGATCGGTGAAACCGGCGACAGCACTCGCTTGCGCGCTTCCCGTTTCCACGCATCCCGGGCCGGTGACGGCGACCGCAGAGCCCGTCATCGCAACCGCGTACGCGGGGCATGGCTCCCCGGAGACCGTCCATTGCCCGTTAAGATACTGGCCGAGTTCGTGAACGCCCTGACCGGCGTACAAGACCGCCGCGATCTCGCCGCCGGTTTGCCCGGCGACGTCATTCCCGAGGCCGGCCAGGCTAGTGCCCGCGGGTAGGGCGAGCGCGGTTGTCTGGCCTGTTGAGGGGTCGAAGATCTGCAGTTCGGTGGCGAACTGGCGGGCGATGATAACCAATCCGTCACCGCCAATGGCAATGGCGTCGAATCGGTGTAGGCCTGAGCGGAGCCGACAGGGGGCGGATGCGGCAGCCCGCTATCGGCCGGGGCGACCGTCACGTCCGGAAGCGTGAATGTTGACACTGCGCCAGTCTGGCCGTTCACGGATACGAGCGTCCTATTATCGCCGATCCACGCGACGCCGGCCGAGTCAACTGCGATTGGCGTCTGCTGACCGCCCCGCAGTCCCGGATCAGCAGAGTCAAGCTGGTAAGCCGTGAGCTGCTGCGTGTCGCTCCGCCAGTAGAAAACGGTATCCAGCGGTGCGGCAGAGTCTCCTCCTTGTGCGAAGAGCCAGAGGCCGTTTCCGGTAAAGTCGGCGGCTATGCCTGTCGGTGTTTGACAACCCGAAGGCAGCTGTATCGGATATGTAACTTCCCAGGAAGATGGTGCAGCTTGCGGCGCGATGATTTGACCCGGGTGACCGTGGGCGACTGGGCGCGCACCACGGATCTGGGCCCGGCCAGCGGCTGAATTGGCTATCTTGCCGGACGAGTTATGAGCGGCCAGCGCGGCATCCTCCGCTACGCTGTTCGGCCCATATCGGCGCCTTGTCGGCGCGACAGCGGCCAGCCCTAGAGTTCCCGCATTCCCGGTTCGGCCTGCCGCCTGTAGCCCGTCCGCAAGCTGCCTTGCACCTAGGTGGGCATGCTACAACCGAGATATGAGCAGGTCAGCACGCAAATATACCCCGGGTATACCTGCGGAGTCCGGCTTGCCAGGAGTACGCAGCCGAGGTCTCCGGCAACTCGTGGCCGCTCTCGTCCGTCGACCGGAGGCGCCTGCGCCCCGCGCGCCAATCGCGCATGGGGTCGGCCGAAACTGTCATTCATCTCGGACGGCCCGTGCTCAATCCGGGCTCATACCACAGTCGGTTCCTAGGTTCTGAACTGCGGAAACTGCCCCGAACTCTATATCTTCACCATCTTCGATGGCCTAAGCGAACTCCAGCCATGTCCCCGCTCTACGAGCCGCTGAGTCTGAGCCGGCGACGCGTCGGAAGCCACTGCCGCGATACTGGTTGCGCGAGCTAGCCGGTCCTAGCTAGTTGCACCCCTGCGGCCTGTTTACCGCAATGGTCATCGCCAGGTGATTGGTGAGCAGGTAGCTACCGGCGGAGTCGTGGTAGTAGACCGCCATGCCCCGCGAACGCGCCGCGCCGGTGGAAGCGGCCACCACGCCCAGGACCATATTAAACGACTTGCCCGGTGCAAGCCGGAACCCGTGCACCGGCTGGCGGTCCTTCCACTCGGCCGCGATACCGGGATATTTCGGCGGCCAGTTACCCGGCACGCCAATCAGCCGTATACCCGGTACCGCGTAGGAACCGATCAGGCGCTCATTGATCGGATGCACCAGAATCACTCGGTCCAGCACGACAGTGGCATGTCCCTGATTGGTATACCTCACATCCCCGAAAGTCTGCGGCCGGCCAGGGTGACCTGGAACGCAATCATCGCCACCAGATATCGAGCCGAACGCACCGCCGCCGAGCGGCCCATCGGTGGCCGGGCCGCTATTGCATCCGCCCAGCACGATCGTGATCGCTGCCGCCAGGGCCACCGCAGCTAAGGCGCGCGGCTTCAGGCACATCACCTTTGATCGCATCCACAAAGAGTAGCGACCCAGCCCAAGCCCACCGCATTGGTTTCGCAAGCCGCGCCCCAGGAGAAGGCAGAGCCCTGATCCTCGGGAACCTTGCCCGCTGATCCCGGTCGTGGACCGCGTCCCGGCCGCTCTGCCAGCACTGCCGCGACTCACGCAACTCGCGGAACCGGGCGCAGCCTAGGGGCAGGCGCGGCGGCCCGAAGACCGGCGTCCTGATGAGCAAAGAGAACCTCGGGCGGCTGTCCGCAGATCTCGTACAACGTCTTGCGGTGCCCGATGCTCATCGTGTGGCGTCCCCGCTCCCACCCGCTCGGCATGCTTGGAGTCACCACGAATGCCCGCCGGCGTCGCAGGTCCATTTCCTCTGCAACCTCTTCGAGGGTCCAAGTCGCTGCCCAGCCGAGCCCGCCTCAGCTCCGGCAACTCCCGCACTAACCCTGAGAATTCGCGTGCGCCGGGGGCAACTCGTCCGGCTCGCCGCCAGCGTGTACACGACTGATGGGACGGGAGGCCATGTCGGCCAGCCAGGTGACGGCCATCCGCTGCACCGTGCCTCCAATGCGGTAACAACGAAGCACAACCGGCGCCTTATCTTGTCGGCCTTCTATCGGCATAACCGGGTCCTGAGGGGCGATGCCTTCTATATCTTCGCGGGAAAGTGATAGGCCTGACTATGAGTGGCTCGAAGGATGGGTTCTTGACGAGGGGAATCTCGCTGGCGTAGCTGGCCTTACCGTCGCCAGGATTGATTCTCCGGACAGGTTTCTCAGGCTAGCCCGCGCGCTGCCGCCCTTTGAGATAGTCCATGGAGTGCCTGCCCTTTCACGGGAGAGCCATCCTGGCTGGGCCTGGTCGGTGAGGTTCTGGCTTTCCACTACAACCTGGGTCAGGATTGGCTCAAGTGGGCAGTTGATGGCGTCGTTCAGACCCAGCTCAGCCTGTGGATAGGCACCGGCGCGCTGTACCACGGTAGTGCGCACGCTCCAGCGGACCTGATGCGCCGGGCAGGGCTGACAGTGCTCGGTCCCGATAACCGCACCGACGATCCGCGCGCTGCGGCGGCCGCGCTGATGACAGCGATGTTCGGCGTGATGATCACACCGGAACTGCTGCAGGAGGGCGCATTTGACAGCGGCGCCGTAAAGCTTCCGCGCTGACGGCAAGCGGTAAGGCAATGTGACATCCGCTAGAAGCGTGATGTCCGTGCTGGCTGAACGCGGGATTATCTGACTCCGTCGTGCCCCTCGCCCGGCTAGTTCGCACCGTCCGTGTACGACTGCTCGCTTCGCCGTCAGCCTGCCGCCGGGCCGTCGGCAAAGGCCATTCAGTCGGCGCTGACCGAATTCGCAGACCTGCCTCCGCTCGCGGCCAGCCGGCCCGAGGTGGTCCATGGCCGCTCGGGGGATCGGGGCGCGGCTGCCGTTTGGCATCGCCGCGTCTTCCTCGCATTGGCCATGGTGAATGGCCGGGCGAGGAGACGTGGCCATGAATACGACAGCGCTCGGGTATCCGCGGATTGGTGCCGGGCGGGAGCTGAAGAAGGCAACAGAGGCGTTCTGGGCGGGCCGGATCCCGGCCGCCGAGCCGGAGCGGACGGGGGCGGACCTGCGCCGGCTGACCTGGCAGACGCTGCGCGAGGCCGGACTGTCCGGCACTGCATCGAATACTTTCCTGGTACGACCACGTGCTGGACAGGGCCGTGCTGGTGAATGCCGCGCCGGCCAGGGTTCGCTGACCTGGCCGGGCTGGATGCGTATTTCGCCATGGCCAGAGGCGCGGACGGCATCGCGCCGCTTGAGCTGACTAAGCCGCTTGAGCTGACTAAGTGGTTCGACACCAACTATCACTACCTGGTGCCCGAGCTGGGGCCGGGCAGCGACCTGCGACTGGCTGATAACAAACTGGTGCGGGAGTACACCGAGGCGAAGGCGCTGGGCATCGAACCCGGCCGGTGCTGCCCGGGCCGCTGTCTTTCTTGCTGCTCGCCAAGGCCGCCGAGCCCGGGTTCAGCCCGCTGGTCTTGCTTGGTCGTCTGCTTGATGGCTACGCCAGCCTGCTGGCCGGGCTGCAGGCGGCCGGGGCGCAGCGGGTGCAGTTTGACGAGCCGGTACTGGCTGGCGACCGTTCCGGGTCTGATCTGGAGGCGCTGCGGCCGCATCGGTGCCCTCGCCCGGCGTCGGCCGCTGCCGGCGAGTACGTATTCGGCGAGATCGGCAGGCGATACCAAGGGTGATCAGGAGCTGGATCACGGCGAAGAGGGCGTTTGTCGCGGTGGCGCGCTGGTCGATGATCTTCGTGGACCAGCGGAAGTGGGGCATGTCATGAACCCGATCGAGAAGATCTTGGTCGAGAAGCACCCAGTTCAAAGTGGCCGCTAGTGCGCGTCCTATGGGCAACCGGATCGCCAGTCAGGCCGAGCGGACGGGCAGCAAGCTAGCTGGCGGAGTGGTGCTTAGCGGTAACCCATTCTCGCACCTGGTCTGCCGCGCTGGTCAGCTCGTCCAGACTGGCGAGCATAGCTTCGTGGTCGGCCCAGGCGCGGGAGAACACGGCCGGGTAGGTCGCGGCGAGTTGAGCCTCGGCGGCCTGCAGGCCGCCCAGCAGGGCTGCCAGGGTGCCTTGCTCGTCACGGCTCAGATCGCACATATTCCCAAATACCTTCCACCCTGGATTCTGTCGAGAGGCCAGCTGGCGATGGTCACCTAACGGATCGTGGTCCGCTCTGGTGGCAGGGCTGCGCGGTAACGTCGCGATGTGCTACATGTTTACGGTCACACTTTGATTCTGGTCAAGGTGCGGTGCGGGAGCGGCGTTCGCGGACTGAGAGTGGACAGGAGCATCGGCGGGTGCTGACGACTTCCCCGGATCAGGTACCGCTGGCGGAAGCAAACGAGCTGGCTTTCGCTACCGCTGAGCTAGTGCTCGGCGGCATGCATTGCGGTGCGTGCGCAGTGCGGATAGAGCGCGCGCTTGGTGGGCTGCCCGCCGTAGCCAGCGCGTCGGCTAACCTCGCCACCGGCAGGGCGTTCGTCTGCTACGACAGTTCCGCGATCAGCGTCGATGAGATCTGCCAGACCGTTGCCGACGCCGGCTATGCGGCCGAGACCGTCGACGCCGCCGCAGCATCGGCGAGGCCGCCTCGCAGCGACCATTGGGGGTTGCGGGCGATCATAGCCTGGCCGCTGGCGATTGCCGCACTGCTCGTGTCGCTGCTCGTGCCGGAGACAGCTGGTCCTGGATGGACTGTGCTCGTACTCGCTCTCGTCGTCGAGTTCGCGGCCGGCTGGCCGTTTCTCCGCAATGCGGGCCGGCTGCTGCGCCATGGCGCAGTGAACATGGACACCTTGACCGCATTCGGCACGCTAGCCGCGGTCGCCGTCCAGGCCGTGGAAGTGATAGCACTGCGGGGCAGTCATGTCCACCTCGGCAGTGGCAGCGGCGCGTTCGCGGCGCGGTTGCACTTCGCGATGGCGCCGCTCATCGTCGCCATCTTCGTGAGCGGGCGCGCGGCCGAGGGCGGCGCGCGCCGCCGGGCAGTTGGCACGATGCAATCGCTGCTGGCGTTGCGCCCGCCTACCGCGCAGGTGGTCGCCGATCCTGACAGCGACCGAGGCGACGTCGTCGCGCCGGAGAGCGTGCCCGTCGGGGCACTGGTGAGGGTACGGCCGCATGAGGCGATCCCGCTCGACGGGACTGTCGTCAGCGGATGGTCGTCGGTGGATGAATCGATGCTTACCGGCGAGCCGATGCCGGTCGACCGTGGTCCCGGCGGCCAGGTCACGGCCGGGACGCACAACGGCCCGGGCACGCTGGTCGTGCGGGTCGAGACGCTGACCTCGGAGTCGGTGCTGGCCCGGCTGCAGCGGCTGGTCGAGGAAGCTCAGCGGGACAAGGCGCCGTTGCAGCGGCTGGCTGACCGGGTGAGCCGGGTTTTCGTCCCGGCCGTGCTCGTGTTCGCGGCCGGGACGTTCGTGGCGTGGTGGTTCGCCGGCAGCAATCATGACGTGGCGGTGCTGAGCGCCCTGTCAGTACTGCTCGTTGCCTGTCCGTGCGCGATGGGGCTGGCCGCGCCGATGGCCATGATGGTCGGCTGCGGCCGCGCCTCGGCGCTGGGAATCTTCGTCCGTAATGGTGATGCGCTCGAGCGACTGTCCAAGACCGATACGGTCATGTTCGACAAGACCGGGACGCTGACCGAGCGGCACGCCGTCGTCACCGAGGTGATCGCGGCGCCTGGTTTCAGCCGGGACGAGGTGCTCAACGTCGCCGCGGCGGTCGAAGCTGAGAGCGATCATCCGGTCGCCCTGGCGATCTTGGCCGCCGCCAGTTCGCCAGAACGCGGGTCGGATGTCCAGAGCATTCCCGGGCTGGGCATGACCGGCATGGTTGGCGGGCGTCAGGTGCGCGTGAGCCGGCCCGAGCAGGGGCGCCTGCCAGAGTCGCTATCACTTGCGGTGCAGGCCTGTTGCGCACGGGGTGAGACTGTCGCGCTCGTCGAGCGCGGCGAGCACGTCATGGGCGCGATCGCGGTCTCTGCCAAGCTTCGCCCGGAGGCCGGCGCCAGCATCGTGCGCTTGCATGAGATGGGAATCCGGACGGCGATCCTCAGCGGAGATAGCGAGCCGGCCGTGGCCGCGGTTGGTGCCGAGCTTGGCATCGATGACGTGCACGCATCCATGACTCCCGCTGCCAAGGTCGCGGCGCTCGCATCCGAGCGAGCCAGGTCGCACACCGTGCTCATGGTTGGCGATGGCGTGAATGACGCCCCGGCGCTGGCAGCGGCCGCCATCGGGTGCGCGATTGGCAGCGGGTCGCAGGCCGCGCTGGCCAACAGCGACGTTGCGCTGCTCGGCAACGACCTGAACGGTGTGCCGGCCGCCATAACGCTGGCACGGGCGACCTACGCGGTGATGATGCAGAACTTCGGATGGGCGGTGGGCTACAACATCGCCGCCCTGCCACTGGCCGCCGCCGGGTTCATCGACCCGCTCGTGGCTGCTGTGGCCATGGGACTGTCGAGCTTGCTCGTCGTCGCGAACAGTCTTCGCCTGGCGAGGATCGGCCGCTCGGGGCTGGGCGATGTGCGAAACCCGCGGTTCTTGAGGGGTGCCGGGGGCATTGGCCTGTCGGTGTTGCTGCCCGTCGTGCTCTTCGCGGTGCTGACAGTGCTCGGCCAGGCTGTTTCGCCAGCCAGGGACCAGTCACTGCTGCCCGAGCTTCCTGACATCTCGACGGTGAATCTGGCTGGCGGCGGGAGCGCCCAGGTCTACCTCAACCCGGGCGCACCCGGCCTCAACGAGCTGCACCTATTCATCTACCCGCCGCGCCAGGGCGCGGTGATAGCCGGGGTCAAGGTCACCGCCGCACTCGGTGATCAGCCGCCGCGACTGCTCCAGCACCTGCGGATCGCGGCGAATCACTATGTGAACTATGTGCTGCTGGAGTCCGGTCGCTGGACTTTCCGCATCTACGTCCGCGTAGGGCACCGGATTACTACATTTATCGTGAAACGTGTCATCTCATGATAAGAGAGGCCAGGAAGCAGATAAGAAATGCGACGTAAAGCGCTCCTCGGCGTAGCCGCCCTGAGCCTCCTCCCCGGCCTGGTCGGCTGCGGCGCATCGGCATCGGCAGGGGAACCGCAGCCAGCAGGCAAGTCGCCCTCCGAGATCGCCCGGATGGTGTGCGCGAGGAAGGCAGCTGGGGAGATCACGGATCTGCTGGGCACGAAGGCTACTATCACCGCTCCGACGTGGGCCAATCATCTCTATTCATGCGGTTACGGCTACCGAGCGGGAACTATGGTGCTGTCAGTTAAAGAGCTTTCGAGCTGGAACCAGACGTATGCCTACTTCAGCGGGCTTGCGAGGGCGCTGCACAAGACCCATCTGATCTTTGGTCTCGGCCAGGCTGCTTTCAGGGTGCGGGACGGCTCGGTCGTCGTGCGCAAGGACTGGAAGGTCCTCATGGTGAATGTCTCCGGCCTGCGCGGGCGGGTCGGATCGCCGCCGAGTTCGCAGGCCAACGTCGCGCTCGGGGTGGCGGCGGTGATACTTGCCTGCTGGGCCGGTGACTGACGCCAGCCTCCCGGTGCCGCGCCGCAAGTTCTTCGGCGTGGCAGGCAGCCTCGCGGCGGGTGCTTCGGCCGTGGCAGCGGGTGCCGTGCTGACGTCGGACACGGCGCTGGAGCGCTTGAGCGCGAAACTGACCGACACCGAGTCCTTCTACGGTCTTCACCAGGGCGGGATCAGCGCCAAGCCGCAGAGTCACACCTACCTTGCTGCCTTCGACGTCCGCACCGATCGCAAGCAGGAGCTGGCCGACCTGCTGCGACATTGGACCGATCTTGCGTCCAGGTTGTGCGCGGGCCGGACGGCCTGCCCTCTGACGGCGGTCACCGACCGGGCCGAGCCGGACAGCGGCGATGCACTCGGCCTGGGCGCTGCCCGGCTTACCGTTACCTTCGGCTTCGGGCCAACCTTGTTCGCAGTGGACGGCTACGATCGTTTCGGCTTTGCCAGGCATCAGCCGTATGAGCTCGCGGAATTGCCGCGATTCCCCGGCGACCAGCTCAGCGCGTCCTGGACGGGCGGTGACCTGACCGTCCAGGCCTGCGCTGACGACCCGCAGGTGGCTTTTCATGCTATCCGTCAGCTCGCCAGGGCCGCCGCCGGCGTTGCCTGTGTCCGCTGGTCCCAGGCAGGCTTCAACGAGGGTCGCAGGTCCGCCGGTACCCCGAGGAATCTGATGGGGTTCAAGGACGGCACGATGAACCCCCGCGCACCGGCTGAGCTGGATCGTTTCGTGTGGGTCGGCTATGAGGGACCGTCGTGGATGACGGGGGGTACCTATCTCGTAGTCCGGCGCATAAGGATATCGCTCGATGCCTGGGATGCCGAGCATCTCGGGGTACAAGAAAGGGTCATCGGGCGCCACAAGACCTCCGGGGCGCCGCTCGGCAGGCCGCACGAGTTTGACCCGCTAGACCTCGATGCGACAGACGACCGCGGCGACCTGATCATCCCGGCCGACTCGCACGTCAGGCTCGCCTCCCCGCAGGAGAACTGGGGATCGACTATCTTGCGCCGGAGCTACGCCTATGCTGACGGCGCCAGCGGGCCGGACCCGTCCGGTGAGATCAGGCGACGTGACCGGCACGCGCCAACGTTTAGATGCCCGGCCTCGTGTTCGTCTGCTATCAGCGGAACCCTCTTCTCGGATTCGTCGCTATCTTCAGGAAACTCGCCGAGAACGATGCGCTGAACCAGTTCACCGCTCATACCGGGAGCGCCATCGCTGCCATCCCGCCAGGGGCGGCGGGGCCGGGCACCTGGGTCGGCCAGCGCTTGTTCGAAACCTAGCCCCTGGCAGGCGCTGCGGTGATCAGCGGGAGCACATCCCCGATAGCTCCGCAGTAACGATGACCTCCGTGCAGCCGTGTTCGGCGCCAAGGCGACCCACGTTCGACCGTCTCGCCGATGTCCACGCGCAGCGGGCATGCGTTGGGCGTGCGGTCAGTAGTCGCCCGCCAGTTCCCGGAAACGGGAGCGGAGCACCTTGGCTACGTCGTGGCTCATCGACCGGGCGGCCCTCGGCCTGGGCGAGCAGTGTCAGGGCCAGGTCGGCGAGGAACAGGAACCCGGCGGCCTCCGCCGGTCCTCAATGCCTTCCAGCAGTGCATCGGCGCTGGCGAGGTCACCTCGGTGCCGGGCCGCGACAATCCCGGCACCGGCCTGGGCGGTCTCAGCCGCCCTCAGGAAGGCCGCTGCAGGCTCGTCCATCAGCCTGCCGACGAGACTGGCCTCGTCCGGGCTAGCTCGAACCGGCGGCCGACGTCCACCCAGTTCACCAGCGTCCAGCGTGTCATTAGCGCCTTTGACATAGGCGGCATGGTGCTTGTCGTGGTGCAGCTCCATGATTTCCCCGCTGATCACCGGCTCCAGCGCGCCATAGTCATAGGGCAGGTCCGGAAGGGTGTACACGGCCATTCGCTGCTCCTCAAGGCGTCAGGGCAACGGCCAGGCCCGCTCGCGTGACCGAGATCCAGAATAATTGCATGTGCCCGCTCAAGTCGGCCCTTGCTTCCGGCGACGCGTGATCGGCCCCGCTTCGGGCCATCGCCTCACCCGTAACGCAAACTTGTCGCAATAGCGTGGCGGAAGTTGCTTCATTGGGGCGGGGCTATCCTGAGGCGGTGACCGAAGATGCCCGTACGGCGGATAACCAGGGCCTGATTGAAGATGTCCTGGCCCGCATGCGCGCGCACGGCGGCCGGGCAACCTCGGCCCGGCGGCTGCTGCTGGGTGCCCTGACGGCGAGCGGCGGGCATCGCAGCGCTGACGAGTTGGCCGCTGACGTGCAGGCGCACGCGCCGGACGTGAACCGGTCGACGATCTACCGCAATCTCGACGAGCTGGAGCGGCTGAGGATCGTGGACCGCACTCATCTCGGCGACGGGCAGGCCGACCTATCATCTCGCCGCGGGCGCGCACGGGCATCTGGTCTGCGGCCAGTGCGACTCGATGATCGAGGTGCCGGACGAGCTATTCGATGCCCTGGCCAATGCGGCCCGCGAGCGCTACGGGTTCTCCATCGACCCCCGCCGGTCCGCCGTGATCGGGCTGTGCGCCAACTGCCTGCAGGTCCCATGACCGGCCTGACCGGTCATGCGGCGGCCGGGTATCGGCCGGTCAGAGTCGGCCGGCCTGGGGCGGCTGCAGCTAGGCCTCGCGCAGTTGGCCCGCGGGCAGGTGCGGCAGGCTGGCCAAGGCGCCGGCCAGGTCGGGCCAGGCCGAGAGGATGCTGGCGATCTGGGGGTCCGTGCGGGTGACCAGGGCCAGGTGGCGGGCGGCGTGCGCCGCGACCTGCTCACTGCTGACCAGCGGCGGAGAGGGCTTGCCGGGATCATCGCTCCTGGCTATCCGGAAGCTGGTGATGCGGGCGGCGGCGAGGTCAGGTGCCGGGTCCGGTACCACCGCGTAGGTCAGCACGATTGTCCCGTCGTCGAGGTGGCGCCAGCTCGTCGAGTGCACGACCACGGTCGGGTCCAGACCCGTCAGGCCGATCCGCGCGGCGGCGCCGTCCGGGCTCTCCGATGTCCTCAGCAGGGCGAACAGGCAATCCGCTGACCGCTCGATAGTTTCCACGGACACGCAGTTACTTGTGATGTGCTATTGCAACTAGGTCGCAACGACTTTAGGCTACGTCCTATTGCCCCCACCCGGAAGGTCCCCGCCGATGGCCGGTGTTGCCCAGGTAGCAGAGCCGAGATCACGCCTCGCGAGAATCCGGGACGGTCTGACGCCCAGGGAGTGGGCGCGGTCTCGGCGCCATGGCCGCGACGATCATCGGCCTTAACGTGCTGGGCTGGGGGATGCTGGCTATCGCTGTCGGCGGTCATTACCACATCACCAACAAAGAGGTCTTCGGGTTCGGGACCGGCATCCTGGCCTACACCCTGGGCATGCGGCACGCGTTCGACGCCGACCACATCGCCGCGATCGACAACACCACCCGCAAGCTCGTCAACGACGGCAAGCGCCCCCTGAGCGTCGGGTTCTTCTTCTCCCTCGGCCACTCCATCAGTCGTGTTCGTGCTCGCCGTGCTGCTGAACTTCGGCATCCGCGGCCTGGACGAGCAGGTCAAGAACGACAAGCTCGCAGGCTGCAGAACACCACCAACATCATCGGCACCTCCGTGTCCGGGTTCTTCCTCTACCTCATCGCCGCGCTGAACGTCATCATCCTGGTCGGGATCATCAGGGTGTTCCGCGAGATGCGCTCAGGCAAGTACAACGATGAGCAGCTCGAGGACCAGCTGAACAAGCGCGGCCTGATGAACCGGTTCCTCGGCCCGCTCGCCCGCCGGGTCGACACGCCCTGGAAGATGTACCCGATCGGGTTCCTTTTCGGCCTCGGCTTCGACACCGCCACCGAGGTCGCGCTGCTGGTGCTGGCCGGCACCGCCGTCGTCGGCGGCCTGCCGTTCTACGCCATCTTGTCGCTGCCGATCCTGTTCGCCGCCGGGATGAGCCTGTTCGACACGGCCGACGGCTGCTTCATGAACTTCGCCTACGACTGGGCCTTCGCCCGTCCCATCCGCAAGGTCTACTACAACCTCACCATTACCGGCCTGTCGATCTTCGTCGCCGTGTTCATCGGCGCCATCGAGCTCGTCGGCCTCCTCGCCCAGGACACCAGCCTCACCGGAGGGGGCTGGACCTGGGTCGAGAACTTCAACATCAACACCGCCGGGTTCGTCATCGTCGGCGTCTTCGTCCTCACCTGGGCCGTTGCCCTGTCAATCTGGCACTTCGGCAAGATCGAGCAGAAATGGGACAGCGCTGCCGCGGCCAACATCACCGTCAACGACTAACCCTGCATGGGATCGACCCAGATCCCGGCAGTCCTGCCATGCTGACCTTCCCGGCCTGGCCACGCTGATCGGCGCCTGATCGCCGCGGATCCCGAATGACCAGGTCGGGCAACGCGAAACAGCATCGCCGCCAGGATGCCCTGATGCAGCAGCGCACGGGCTCGGCTAACGGTAACCGGCGGCTGACGGCTGACGGCATGGCAATAGGAAGAGCTCAGAAGATTGGAAAAGGAAGAAGCTCGCTGGTCAGCACAGCAGCGCTGGTCGCCGCAGCCGGACTGCTAGCCGGACGCACAGGCGCCGGCGATCTCCGCATTCGCTGGCATTCTGCCACTGGAGGCGACCGACGGCGTGCTCATCACAGCAGGAGCCGATCCGATGCCGGGACCTTGGAGACTGAGGTGTCAATTTGCCGCCGGCTCAATACCCCTCTGGGGTTTATTAATTACTCCCCGGGAGTATCGCGCATACCCGGACGGGGTTTCCGGTTACCGCAGAAGGCTTATCAGGAATACGTTTTCGCAGGTCAGCATGGATTGCAAATGCCGTCGCCGCGCGTCTAGACTTCGGTGCGCCGAAGGTCGCCGACCGCTATCTCATTGCCTTTCACGCAATTGACGATGCCCCGGCGCACCCTTTCCGAAAATCTATTGGCGTTACTAGCGGCCCTGGTGCGGTACCGGGCGGACGTGAACTGGAGCACGGTCATGACAACCGACAGCACGGCGGCAGCCGGAGCGGTCTGGCCGCCGAGCAGGGTCAGCGCGAGCCGGAGCCTCGAGCCTGGCGATGCCAGGCGCTGGCTGCAGCTCGGGCTGGCACTCATCTGGCTGCTCGATGCCGTCCTGCAGTACCAGTCCTTCATGTTCACCGGGCCCTTCGCGCAGATGCTCGCCGGTACGGCGGCCGGGCAATCCGGCCGTGATCGCTGACCCGATCACCTGGGCCGCCCGCATCGTGGCGGACAATCCGGTGGCTACCAACGCCGCGTTTGCCACGATCCAGTTGCTGCTGGCCGTCGGCATCGCCTGCCGGCCGACGCTGAAAGCAGCGCTGGCCGCCTCGGTCCTCTGGTCGGTTGCCGTCTGGTGGTTCGGCGAAGGACTGGGCGGCGTGCTCACCGGGGCGGCCAGCCCGTTCAACGGCGCGCCCGGCGCGGTGATCCTCTACGCACTGCTCGCCGTCCTGCTCTGGCCCAGATCCGGGAGCCGCCGCAGTCCCTTCGTCGCGGCCGGCGCCGTCGGGATCTGGCCGGCCAGAGCGCTGTGGCTGATCTTGTGGGGCTCGCTGGCTTACTTCTCGGTGACGACTGCCAACCGCTCGGCCCAGGGCTTGCACGCCCTGATCACCGGCATGACGGGTGGCGAGCCCGGCTGGCTGACCGGCATCGACAACGCCTTCGCCGGTCTGGTGGCCCATCGCGGGCTGGCCGCCTCGATCGTACTGGCCGTCGCGCTGGCGTTGATCGCCATCGGCGTCCTGCTGCCGGCCCCGCGGCAGCGGGCAGCGATCGTCTTGGCCCTGGTGATCTCGCTGATCATCTGGATCGTCGGCCAGGATCTCGGCGGGATCCTGGCCGGCGGTGCCACCGACGTGAACTCCGGGCCGCTGCTCGCGCTCGTCGCCCTCAGCTACTGGCCGCTCGCCCAGCGAGGCAAGCCGGCCGCCATCGCACCGGAAGAGGCGACCTTGCCATGACGCCGTCCTGGCTGCTCGATATCTTCGCGGCGCTGATGCTCGCCGTGGCGGCCGTCAGCCTGGCCAGGTTGGCCTTGGCCCGCTCCTGGGCCAAGCTGCCGCCCTGCGCCGATATCGACGTCGCGCACGTGCTCATGGGCATCGCCATGGCCGGGATGCTCGCTTCGGGCCTGCGCACGCTCCCCGCCGCTGTCTGGGAAGTCATCTTCGCTGTCCTGGCCGTCTGGTTCGGCACCAGGTACGCGGCCGAACTGCGCGGGAGCGGCGCCCAGGCGCAGCGGAACACCCACTACCTGCCGCACCTGGTGCACAGCGCCGCGATGCTCTACATGTTCCTCGCGGTGACGACTCCGGTCTCCGGCGTGAGCGGCGGCATGGGCGCGATGGGGGCAGGCACCGCCGCTATGGGCACGCTGCGCCTGCCGACGCTCGCGTTCATCTTCGCCGTGCTGCTCTCCGGCCTCGCCATCACCGACCTCGACCAGGTCAGCGCCACGCTGACCCGGACAACCAGGCAGGCCCCGCAGGCCAGCCAGCCCTCGTTCGCCACCGCAGCCATCTCCTCAGCCGCCCGGCCAGTTCCGGCAAAAGCCGTTAACGCCGCAGCCGACCCCGACCCAGGCAACGGCACCAACTCACCCAGCACAACCCCGCCGGCCACCCCGCCGAACAGCCCGGTCACCGACCTGCTGCTCAGCGACCGGACCGCCATCACCGCCCGCGTCTGCATGGGCATCACCATGGCCCTGATGCTGATCATCATGATCTGACCCTCGGTAAAACAAACAGCCCGCCGGCCGCACGTTCACTGCGCAGCCGGACCTTCAGTCTGATGACCGAGGTCTCCGGCATAGAGCGACGAAGGCAGCGCCAGCGGCCGCCTCGGCGACGAGGAAGATAGCCGCAGCGTGGACCGTGCCCACGTGATTGCCGACCTCCTCAGCTGCCGGCAGCACCGCGACCGCACGCTCGGAAGTCAGCTCCGCTACCCGGACGCCCAGGTGCCGGTTGAACGGCACATAGTCGGTGACCGCCTTAGCCAGCCCGGACAGGTCCGCTGTGACCAGGGAGGTGGCGCCCGCCTGCCGCTCGCTCATGCAAACGCTCCGGCCGCCGTGCATCGGGTCAGGGCGGTCGTACGGGCGGCTAAATGGCAGCGATTTAGATCGAAATGGCTGCGGCGCTGGGCGCGGAACATTGGCTGTTCCCCTCTGACCAGGATATATACGCGATTAGGTGGTCGGCGTCAAACTTCTTAGTTGCATTTTGCAACTTTGATGCTAACGAGCGCGGTTCCGCCGCGCAAGGCCCAGTTTCCGGCGACACACATGGACGTGTTCCGGTAACTGGCGCTTTACCGACTCCATGTCTGATGGCCTTTGCCAGGTATATCACTCCTTCGTTAAGTCACAATAATTGCGACTTGACTTAACGGGCTAACGTTCGCCGTCGCTCTGGTGATCCGACTGCGCGGGTTATCATCGCCCGGATGAGCATAAACGGGGACTACCCGGCGGACAGCCCGCAAGGCCCGGATGAGGTCGGCCGGCCACGGCCAGCTGGCCCGATCGAGCGTGCCGACTCCGTGGCCGCCGGCGGACATCGGTCAGATAGACGAGCATCAGCGGGCCTCGCTGGATGGTGCGCAGTCCGGGCGGATCGCCGGTGAATGCCGGGCCGTCCAGGAAGACCATCGATTCGCGTACGGCCAGTTCCTTGCCTAGCTGCTCGACCGCACGCAGGGCTTCAGGAGGCAGGCCGTCGAGCAGGTCATCAGTGATGCATTCCCAGCGCCATTCAGACACCCGCGACCTCACGGTAAGCGGCCTGGACGATCTCGGCCGCTTCCCGGATGGCCCGTTCCCGGACGTCAGCGTCGGGGTCGGCGAGCGCGCGCTCGGCCGCGTGCAAGCGGGCGGCTACCGATGGCCGGCGCTCAATCGCGATCGTGGCCCCCCAGCGCCGGTAGAAGTGCCGGATCGGGAAGACGCTGTCCTCATCGCCGGCCTGGCCGAAGGCGTCCTGGATCTCCTGGAAGAACTCCGGCAGCCGGGACGGCACCACGGCCGCCACCGCCTGTCGCAGCGCATCGAGCGTCAGCGCGGGCATGGCAATCAACGGCTCATCAGCCGGCACGTGCTCAGCCGCCATCCGCAGGCCTCCTCTCGTTCCAGGGAAAGGATAACCGCGCCAGGTGTCAATCACCCCTGGAAGTGATCTGTCGCGATCGGACCTCCGGACGACACTGCTCGGCCGGAACCTTGCAGAGCGTAGTTTGCCGGGCGGCGCAGGCCGCCGGACGCCTCGTCGGCGTGCTGGGCACGGTTCCGGGCGTTAGCCTGACTCCTACCTAGTTGCAGGTCAGCGTGATGCCAGAGGCTGCGGAGAATAGGCGGAGAAACCGTCCGGGTGGGAACATGGTTGCAGGTCAGATGCCATATCGGAGATGGCTGTAAAACCGTCGGCTCAGCCTACGTTGGTTCGAACCCAACACCTGCCACCACCTGGATATATGCCCTCTGACCTGCGTTCGACGGGTTGGGGGTGACGATCTTCGCGGTCACCGTGGTTCCCGGCTGTTCCCGGCCTCTGACGGGTGTTTTCGGAACAGGCACGGAACAGGTTCCGTGCCCTTAGCGGGATCTCGTCGGGCTAGTGGGGCCGGTTTGATCTCACCGTAGGGGAAGCTCCCAATGCTTAGGCCGATTACCTGGGCATGGAAAGCATCCAGAGCCATCAGGTGCCATGGAGGTGTCCGGGTTCGCTTGGTGAGGCGAACCCGGACGCGCGTGTCTGGCTGTTAGGCGGTGGCGTCTATGACTCGCATGGTTGATTTTCTGAGCTGGCGGTCGATTCTCCAGTGCCATGCCTGATGCTGGGCAAGGTCGCCTATCAGCGCCCCGCAGTCATCGCATATGCGATGTCCGGCTCGTTCTTGTTCTGGCTCCGGGCGTGGCGGGGTTTCTAGTTCAGGGGCGGGAGCGGGAGTGGGGTGCGGGCTGGCCGGGGCCGGATTCAGGTAGGGTGTTCCGTCAGGCTGTCTGAGCGGCTTGCGCTGGTCGAGTGCCTGAACCCAGAGGTTCCGCCATTCGGTGTCGATCCGGCCGGGAGGGACTCCCATGACGGCCAGGATGGCTTTGACAATGTCCCACCGGGGAAGGGCGCGCCCGGCGAACACACGCGAGATTGTGGGAACCGAGCAGCATGCATGCTTGGCAAGGTAGTCGTAAGACGGATCGCCCGCCATGCGCTTGGCGTGGCGCAGTGTGAGGGCAAATTCCGCGGTGAGGTCTGCGGGCACGTTTCCGGGCTGCTCAAGTCCGGGTTCTCGGGTGCGGGGTCCTGGTTCTGGCTGACTGATCAGGATGTCAGCGATGTCATCTACTTCGCTGAGGCAGATAGCTGCGTGCGCGGAGATAAGCCTGATCGCCTTGCGTCGCTGCCCCTGAGCGAGGAGTTCACGGACGCGGGCTTCGACTTCGGCCGGAAGCAGCTTGTCATGCGAGGCGGGCATCTCAGTTTCCTTCCTGTCCGTCGCGGCCATCTTGGGTGTTTTCGTGCGCCAGTTCGCGGAGTGAGTTCTTGACCACCCTCGGGAGCGTTGTCTCCTGCTCCGGCGTTATGGCGTCCGGGGTGGAGGGTGCCGTGTTGCCTGCGGTGAGCACGCGGCGAGCGACGTCTGCTGCCGCCAGGAATGCGGCTGCAGCGCCGGCGATCACCGGCCACAACCTGTATCCCAGGATGAGCAGCAGAGCCGCGAACAGCAGATACATGACGAGAAGGCCGATAAACGCGGCCGGACGAGGTGCCCCGGAATGGCGTCCCGAAGGGCAGGGCTGTCGGCTAGCCCCTGAGGCATGAGCGGTGCGGATCACCGAACACCTTCTTCACTATTTGACCTGGACGGGCAATGAAATCTGGCCGATCCGCCGGATCCCCCGATTCGCAGCCGGGGGGGCATCGCGACACAGCCTGACTTTATTTTGCGCCGGCGCGGATCGTCGCGCAAGCCCCCCGGCGTTAGGTTTACAGCCAAAGCGGTACGCGCCGGCCCGGAGGCCGCGAGAAGCGGAACCCGATCTGAACCACTACGGATACTGAAATGGTGCAGCAACATTAAGAATAATGATCTACCGATAGAGAATGGCATGCCGTGCCATGAATACGAAAGGGCCCCCTGCTGCGAACAGGAGGCCCTTTCTGTTCCGGTGCCCGTCCAGGTCAAATAGACAGCGCTCGGAACAGGGAAGCGGTTAAACCGCTTCCCAGTTTGCGGAAGCTCTCATTCGGTGATTATCGGACCGGGCGAGCCCAGGCGAAACGGCCGACGCGTACTTAACGGGATCTCTCCCTTGCCCCGGGTAACCGGATACACGAGCATGCCGAGCTGAGCGGACCGGGTCGGCTGCTCGGCGCTGGTCCTGGCCTGCAGGCCCGAGCCTGGATGGCGCGACCAGGCCTGGGCCTGGGGCCACGAGCCGCGCGGTTTCAGGGAGACCGGAGGCACGGGTGCGAGCGACAATGAGATTAATGACGATATGCGGCTGCATCTCTTGGCCTCCTTCCCCTCTTATCCATCACCCGTCTGGCGAGTGCACTTCATGATGCACGGATGAGTAGAAGTTCTGACACGGCAGAAGCATGTCAGCTTCTGATCAATTTGTTTCATATCACTGTCATCCCATGTCTCCGGCCAGCCCGCGAAGGCAGCGCGGAGACCGTCACCTCGGAGCGCAACCCGCCTGCGGGAGATATTCTAAATTGAATACCCGACCCGGAACCCGAGATATGGAAGGCTATCGCAATTTGCTTATCTCCGATTTCACGGATCGTTTTTCTGCATATAACCCGGCGGCTGGTGCGCCGTCTTTTCTGGCCAGCAGAACCAGCAGCCGGCAGCGGTAGAACGGAAAGGCTCTTCACCGGGACGCATCAGTCGGGCAGGTCCGCGCCGACCCTGCCAAGCTGCTCGCTGAGTAAAGGTCTAGGTTATGGGCGTGGTTGCCGACAGTGTTCGGTTTGCCGGGATGATCTTGGTATGCAGGGTAAGGAGCGCGGGGACCGGCAGTTGCTGGATGCGCAGGCTTTGGTGGGTCATCTGGTGCCGGCCGGGAGCGTGTTCGCGTTCCTGGCCGCTCATCGCCTGGAGCTGTTCGCTGACGGGGAATTTGCGGATTTGTTCCCGTCGGGCGGGGCGGCCGTCGGTGCCGACGAGCGTGATGGCGTGTGTGCTGGTGCTGCACGACTATTTCGACGCGGAGGCGGCTGAGGCGGCGCGGTGTGACCTTCGGTGGAGGCGGCGTGCGGGTTTCCGCTGGATCATCCAGGGTTTGATCCGTCGACGCTGCTGTACTGGCGGCGGCTGGCGGCCTCGAGCCTGCCGCACCGGATCGGCCACGCGGTCGCGGAGGTAGTCCGCGAGAGACCGGGGTGCTGCGCGGGAGGCGGCGGCGGGCGGCGGACTCGACGGTGCTCGATGATGCGGTGGCGACGCAGGACACGGTCACACAGCTGACGGCGGCGGTCCGCCGGTGCGGCCGGGCGCTGCGGGGGTGATCGCGTCGGCGTGCACCGGTCATGACTACAGTTCCCCGGGCAAGCCCCGGATTGACTGGTCCGATCCGGCGGCGAAGGACGCGCTGGTGTCGGCTCTGGTGAACGACGCGAACCTGGTGGTGGGCGCGTTCGCCGGCGCCGGGCTGGACGAGGCTGCGGCTGCGGCGATCGGCCTCCTGGCCCTGGTGGCCGGGCAGGATGTCGAGCCTGCCGAAGGCAGCGACGGCACGGACGGGCGGCGGAAGATCGCCCGCAGGATATCGTCGGACCGGGTCATCTCGGTGCATGACCAGCGAGAGTGTCATACCCGCAAGAGCTCCAGCGCCCGCCGCGATGGGTACCGCCCACGCGATCGCCGAGCCGGGGAATCATCACCGCCGCCCCGGCTGGCCATGGCCAGCGGCGAGAACAACAGCGACGCTGCCGTGGCCGGGGAGCTGATCGCTGCCGAGCCCGGCCCGGCCCGTGTCTACGGCGACACGAACTACGGGACCGGGGAGCGGCGGACCGCCCTGGCCGCGGCCGGTCATCAGGCGGTGATCAAGCCGCACTCTCTCACCCTGGCGGGTTCACCCTGGACGACTAGGCCCTCAATGAGGCTGCCGCCACGATGACATGCCCGGCCGACATCACCAGGCGCATAGCGGCTCGCCGGAATGTCACCTTCGGCGTCGCCTGCCGCGGGTGCCCGCTGCTTGCACGCTGCACTACCCGCAAGGACGGCCGTTCCCCGGTCCTGCATGAGCACGACGCCGTGCTGCGCGCCGCCCGCGCGGAATGGGCCGGGCATCCCGCCCTGCGCGATGAATACAGTAAGCATCGGCCGAACATCGAACGGATCATCGCCCAGATCGCCACTAGAGGCCAGCACCGCGTCAAGCTCCGCCACCTCGGCACTACCAGGAACAACGCCTGGCTCCAGACCCGCACCGCCGCCCTCAACCTGCGCAACCTCGTCAGGCGCGGCCTGGACCACCAGACAGGAGCGTGGGCCCTGGCCTGACCGGCCAGCCCGCACCACCCATCGCCAGCCACCCCCGCAGGCCGGTACCGGCGCCAAGAGCGACCACCGCGCCAGCACCCATGGCCAGCCCTGAACCCGCACAGACGACCTTGCCGATACTCCTCCCGCCCCCAAATACCCTTTGTTCAGCGGGCTCCAGCCAGTCGGCTACTTGAGGCTGGCTAGCCATGGCCAGGCGGTGTGACTACGCTCGCAGCGACGACCGATCAACCGTAACTGGACAGCAGAGTAAAGCAAGGCGGCCGTGTTATTTATCATGATTAATTAGGAATCGCGCACAGCGGTAGTGCCCAATGAATCAAGCGGTGCCAGCAGTTTTCCGGACTGGTGGGCCACGCGTTCTCCGGCGGAGGTTGTTAGGTCCTCAACGAGATACTTTCTGCCGGTCAGGGCTTTGGCGAGGCGCGCGAGTTGCCTTTGGTCAGTACGAGGTGGAGTTGCGAAGAAGCCGACCGACGGTGCCGAGGATCTTGGGCATGATGGTGTCGAAGGCAGACGGGTAAATGCGCTAGTTACGGCAATGGTGGCGGTGTCTCGGACGGAGACTTCCTCGGTGAGCGGGAGGCAGAGGACCTCGGCAGCCAGGTGGTCGATGATCAAGGTCAAGTCGTCAGCGAATCGGCCCGCGATCACCGCTAGGCCGAGCGCCTCATCGACCCGGTCTGCGGCTGCAGCCTGGGCTGGCGCGGCCCGTTCCTCGGCGGGTGATGCGAGTAGCGCTTGTCGCAGATCCATGGGCTGCCAGGGATCGACAGCCGGTGCCGCACGATCTCGGTGGCGCCGCGATCAGTGCGGGCGGTCCCGGCACCCATACTCTTGTGCCATGGCCGGGTGAAATGGAGTAGCGGACCGACCCGAACTGGACCGTCTGGTCGTCGGTCACCAGCCGGGCCTCGCCCGCGCTAGTGCATACGAGTGGCCGGGTACCGGATGCAGCATCTCCCACTCGGCTGCCAGCGGCACGAGATACACAGTTGGTTTCCGCCGGGTCACTTGCCTGCGGCGCCTCGCACCGTCCGCCTCAGCCACGTCCCCAGCCCGGAACCCACGGCCGGTAACGCCGCCGCCGACAGCCTGCCACGCCTCCTTCACCTCCACGACCGCCGCAGCGTCGACCCCCAGATAACCATCGCGGCCAACTTGCGGTTCGCCACGTCAGCACAGATCTTCCGCTTCGACCGGGCCACCAGCTCCCCGGCCTGGTACATGAACCTGTCGATCAGTCGCGACCGGACGGCTCCCGCCAGCAGATCACCCGCCATCCGGCAATGCCACGTCATGAGCGACCGTCTTCGCGTCGCACCCGGCCAACCAGGCCGTCCCCGTAACTCAAACGCCCCGAAATCTCTACTAGCGGCCCGCCAGACCTGATCTGGTCATAGGTCCATCCGAACGTCGAAAGCGATGGATGACAGATGACGGAAATCATTTCAAAATGTTTCAGAGCGGAGATACCGACATCATCATGACACCGTGAGTGGGCAGAGAACAGTCCAGCGAGCGAGTCTGTGTCTTGGAGTAGGCAGGGAGCGAGTCCGCAGCGAAGTTGCCCTGAGCGGACACTGGGCCGGCGACGTGTCTAGCTTGGCAGGGTCGGCGCGGACCTGCCCGACTGATGCGTCCCGGTGAAGAGCCTTTCCGTTCTACCGCTGCCGGCTGCTGGTTCTGCTGGCCAGAAAAGACGGCGCACCAGCCGCCGGGTTATATGCAGAAAAACGATCCGTGAAATCGGAGATAAGCAAATTGCGATAGCCTTCCATATCTCGGGTTCCGGGTCGGGTATTCAATTTAGAATATCTCCCGCAGGCGGGTTGCGCTCCGAGGTGACGGTCTCCGCGCTGCCTTCGCGGGCTGGCCGGAGACATGGGATGACAGTGATATGAAACAAATTGATCAGAAGCTGACATGCTTCTGCCGTGTCAGAACTTCTACTCATCCGTGCATCATGAAGTGCACTCGCCAGACGGGTGATGGATAAGAGGGGAAGGAGGCCAAGAGATGCAGCCGCATATCGTCATTAATCTCATTGTCGCTCGCACCCGTGCCTCCGGTCTCCCTGAAACCGCGCGGCTCGTGGCCCCAGGCCCAGGCCTGGTCGCGCCATCCAGGCTCGGGCCTGCAGGCCAGGACCAGCGCCGAGCAGCCGACCCGGTCCGCTCAGCTCGGCATGCTCGTGTATCCGGTTACCCGGGGCAAGGGAGAGATCCCGTTAAGTACGCGTCGGCCGTTTCGCCTGGGCTCGCCCGGTCCGATAATCACCGAATGAGAGCTTCCGCAAACTGGGAAGCGGTTTAACCGCTTCCCTGTTCCGAGCGCTGTCTATTTGACCTGGACGGGCACCGGAACAGAAAGGGCCTCCTGTTCGCAGCAGGGGGCCCTTTCGTATTCATGGCACGGCATGCCATTCTCTATCGGTAGATCATTATTCTTAATGTTGCTGCACCATTTCAGTATCCGTAGTGGTTCAGATCGGGTTCCGCTTCTCGCGGCCTCCGGGCCTGCGCGTACCGCTTTGGCTGTAAACCTAACGCCGGGGGGCTTGCGCGACGATCCGCGCCGGCGCAAAATAAAGTCAGGCTGTGTCGCGATGCCCCCCCGGCTGCGAATCGGGGGATCCGGCGGATCGGCCAGATTTCATTGCCCGTCCAGGTCAAATAGTGAAGAAGGTGTTCGGTGATCCGCACCGCTCATGCCTCAGGGGCTAGCCGACAGCCCTGCCCTTCGGGACGCCATTCCGGGGCACCTCGTCCGGCCGCGTTTATCGGCCTTCTCGTCATGTATCTGCTGTTCGCGGCTCTGCTGCTCATCCTGGGATACAGGTTGTGGCCGGCGATCGCCGGCGCTGCAGCCGCATTCCTGGCGGCAGCAGACGTCGCTCGCCGCGTGCTCACCGCAGGCAACACGGCACCCTCCACCCCGGACGCCATAACGCCGGAGCAGGAGACAACGCTCCCGAGGGTGGTCAAGAACTCACTCCGCGAACTGGCGCACGAAAACACCCAAGATGGCCGCGACGGACAGGAAGGAAACTGAGATGCCCGCCTCGCATGACAAGCTGCTTCCGGCCGAAGTCGAAGCCCGCGTCCGTGAACTCCTCGCTCAGGGGCAGCGACGCAAGGCGATCAGGCTTATCTCCGCGCACGCAGCTATCTGCCTCAGCGAAGTAGATGACATCGCTGACATCCTGATCAGTCAGCCAGAACCAGGACCCCGCACCCGAGAACCCGGACTTGAGCAGCCCGGAAACGTGCCCGCAGACCTCACCGCGGAATTTGCCCTCACACTGCGCCACGCCAAGCGCATGGCGGGCGATCCGTCTTACGACTACCTTGCCAAGCATGCATGCTGCTCGGTTCCCACAATCTCGCGTGTGTTCGCCGGGCGCGCCCTTCCCCGGTGGGACATTGTCAAAGCCATCCTGGCCGTCATGGGAGTCCCTCCCGGCCGGATCGACACCGAATGGCGGAACCTCTGGGTTCAGGCACTCGACCAGCGCAAGCCGCTCAGACAGCCTGACGGAACACCCTACCTGAATCCGGCCCCGGCCAGCCCGCACCCCACTCCCGCTCCCGCCCCTGAACTAGAAACCCCGCCACGCCCGGAGCCAGAACAAGAACGAGCCGGACATCGCATATGCGATGACTGCGGGGCGCTGATAGGCGACCTTGCCCAGCATCAGGCATGGCACTGGAGAATCGACCGCCAGCTCAGAAAATCAACCATGCGAGTCATAGACGCCACCGCCTAACAGCCAGACACGCGCGTCCGGGTTCGCCTCACCAAGCGAACCCGGACACCTCCATGGCAAGCGACACGTCGCAGCAGAGACACCGAAGTCGTCCGAGCAGCAAACCATCGCCCCCAGTCGACGATGAATGCGACAAGATAGCGACTTGTTAAGCGCCTTGGTCGAGGTCGAGGGCCTCGTCGATTCGGTCGTTCCAGAGTTGTTCGTGGCCGTCGATGCAGCCGGCGTAGACGCGCCAGAGGACTTCGACGCTATGGCCGGCGCGGGCGGCTACCTCTGGAGCTGGTACGCCGGCGTTCAGCGCGAGGGTGACGCCACCGTGGCGAAGATCATAGGGTCGCCCGGCTAGCGGCGACGCTTGCTGCGCGGAGGTGAGCGCGGTAATTCTGGCCTTCTGCCAGACGGGACCATAGATCTTCGCTGTGATCACGGCACCTTTGCCCCGCTGGCCTCTGATGACCTGGAATAGCCGGCCGTCGGCGGCGGTGCCGAACTGGTCGATGTGCGCGCGGAGGATGCCGACTAGCAGTGGCGGGATCGGGACCACGCGGACGGTGTTGCGGGCGCGGTGCTTGAGCTGGCGCTGGTCGAGGTCGGTGCCGTCGTCGGTCCAGGCGGCGGGCACTCGCTTGACTGAGCCGGTCAGGGTGAGCTTGCCCCAGCCTTTCCTGGGCAGCGCGCAGTTGTCGAGCGTGAGCGCGGCGGCTTCGGCTGGGCGCAGGAAGGCGTAGTAGAGGCAGGCGAAGAACGCGACGAGTTCAGGCCGGTCGATGGCCACGGCGTCGAGGAGTTTGGAGATCTGCTGCGGGTTGGCGACGACGCGGCGGTCGACTAGGTCGGCGGTGCCTGGTGCTTTCCAGCGGACTTTGTCGAGGGGGTTGGCAGGCAGGATGTCCAGTTCGACGGCGTAGCCGAGGGTGGAGTAGAAGACGGCTCGTTTGCGGGCGACGACGGTGGCGGCTGCCGGCTTGCCTTCCATGGTGACCGACAGGGCGTCGAGGGCTCCTCGGATGAGGTCGGACCGGCGGTCTTTCTCGTCGAGTGCCGTGACGTTCAGCGAGTTGTTTCGGATCCAGGTGATCGCGGCCGCGATGTCTGGGCTTGGCTCGGTGGCTGCCCGTGATTCCTTGTTGAAGGCCCAGCCGTAGAGGGCGCTTCGCAGGATCTGCTGGTCTGGCTTGCCGCGTGTGGTCGTGGCTAAAGCTGGCGTGATGGTGGCGAGAGCGTCGGCGACGGAGATGCGGCTCTTGGCCGCAAGGTCGGGCCATTTCATGTCGACGAACCGGCAGGCCAGCTCGAACCAGGTCACCGATTCCTGTTCCTTGATGGCAGATTCTGGCAGGCCGGATTCTGTGTCGAAGGCCTCGCCTTGCCGGATGGCTCGCAGCAGACTGGCTCGGTGGTTGTCCGCCTGGGCGTGGGTGGTGAACCATTTGGAGAATTCCTCACCGGCCACGCGCCAGCGAACTCCGTGGCGACGATGGCGGTTCTTCCGCACCGCGATCTTCCAGACGTTGACGTCATGTGACTTCGCCACGGTCAGCTCGCATCTTTGTCGGAGTGGAAGGTCAGCCACGAGTCGAAGGCGCATCGCCGGATGCGGATCTGGCCGTTGGGCAGCTTGATGCATTCTGGGGCGGATCCGAGGGCTCGCCAGGTGTCGAAAGTGCTGCGCGCTACTTGGAGTTCGGCCAGGACCTCCGCCATCGTCATCAGGTCGGCCGGTCGTCCGGCTAACCGAGAATGCTCTCCGACGTTTCGCCTGCGCTGAAAGTAACTCTCGCTGCCGCTCATGACGGTCACCGAGCGCGCGACGTTTCCGCGCGCGGTGAGCATCTCCACTGCTCATAGCTGTCCTCGCCATCTGCTGCGCTGGCACTCCGACGGCAGGTTGACCGAGTGAGCCTCAGGAAGCCGGTCTTGCGACGAGTCCAGTTGTACTGGGAGATGATGAGATCTATGAGTGCGCAGCCGGTCCAGGACTACGACCCGGTCGAGATCATGCGTGTCCTGCCGGATCGCTACCACGAGCAGTTCCTCGCGGACTATGACGCGGCGGCGGCGACCGCCCGGCGGCCTGAGCAGTATCACCACCTGCACGAGACGCTCAGGCTCTGGCGGCTCAGGGCTGCCGCTTACTCAGACCCTGACTTTGAGTCTCGGCTTGAGGCGGCCCGTTCTGGCAGTAGCGGCGGGACACCGATCGGGGACCTGGTCCCTGACTGGGCCGAGCGGATCGAAGCCGCACGAGGTCGGCGCTCCGCCGAGTGAGCTACCAGGTCGAGTTCGAAGGCAAGGCGTTAGTTCAGCTCCACGGCCTGCCGACGACTGAGCTTTCCCCCGTAGGACGGACACCTTGGTCCGCGGAACGGGGGGTACCTGAAGGCGCGTTGTTCGGCGTGCTGTTGGGTGCTGGCCGGTCAACGTGCGTTTGTTTCTAGTGGTCAGGCGTGGGCCAGCCGGTCGGATACGAGGCGGTTGAGGCTTATGTGCTGTTCGGCCGCTTCGCGGGCGAGGCGGCGGTGGAGGTCGGCCGGGACGCGTACCACGAAGCGTCCCGAATAGGTGCGTTCCGACAGAGGCTCTGGGATGGGTTCGCCTGTGGCGGTGAGGTCGGTGAGGATGTCGCGGACGATGCCGGCGAGGCCTGCGAGTGCTTCGGCCGGAGTGGCTGCGAGCCAGGACAGTGACGGGAATTCCGCGACGGTGGCGACATGCTCGGCGTCCTCGGCGGACCAGGTGACCCGGTAGGTGTAGTGGGTTGGATCAGGCATCGTCGTCGTCCTCCTGGTTCTTGTCGGCTTCGAGCCGGTCGATGGCGTCGAGTACTTGCCGCACTTGATAGGCCTTGGCGTTGCCGTCCTTTCCGCGCTGGATGTTGACGCGGGGATCGCCGTGCCAGGGCGTCTTGTAGACCTTGTGCGACGTGCCCTCCTGCCGGGGATCGCCGAAGTGCTCGGAGCAGACCTTGGCTAGGTCGTCGAACCGGACGTTCTGAGGTGACCGCCGCATCTGCTCGATGATCTTCGCTGTCTTGCTCACATTAGAACAGTATCAATAACGATACTACCCAGAGTGAGTTACGGCTAGCCTCGTGAAAGTCCTCACCTGTCGCTCGGCAACCAGGAAGGCGGACCCGAGAGCCAGGTTTTCCGGCGTACGGCAAATACGCGCGCACCCGCTCCGCGAAGGTGCGTTCGCGCAGGTCAGAGCGTTGTGGTGCTGGGTCTGTAAAACCGTCGGCTCAGCCTACGCAAGTTCGAACCTTGCACCTGCCACCACCTCGCTAAACAACCCCTGATCTGCGCGTACGCGGTCAGGGGTTGTCTTGTTGAGTTCACGGTCGTTCCCGGTGATTCCCGGCCTCTGACGGGTGTTTTCGGAACAGGGACGGAACAGGTTCCGAGGGGTTCCTTGGCCGGGATGATCTTTGTTCGTCTGCCGGAACTGGCGTTGTGGCCGTCCGATGAAGTGGTCAGATGACCGTTGGCGAGACCAAGCATGTCCGCTCAGAATGACATGCCTGCGCATGAGATGGCCGACGACGAGTTCAGCGGACTCTTCATCTAAATGGGCGTGTCGCAGTTGCCCGGGTAATCAAGGGATAGCCTCGGTCTTGTGTGGTTCGCTGATACCGACGTTCCGCTCGCACTTGTCGAGGCTCAGCGAGCAGGCAGACTGGTCATCTTCGTTGGCGCAGGGGCGTCTATGGGACCGCCGTCCTCTCTGCCGGACTTCCGCACGCTGACGGCCGCCATCGCCAAAGACGCTTCAGTGAGACCGAAGCGGAAGCAACTCGACCAGCCAGATATTCTTCTGGGCGATCTCGAGGACCGGCACGGTGTGGATGTCCACCTGCGGGTCGCCAGCATCGTCGGGGTGACGAGCTCCCGGCCGAACAAACTGCATGAGGCCATCGCAGAGCTAGCTTCGGCCGGGCCTGGCGATCCGGATCGTGACGACAAACTACGACTTGCATTTGTCCCGGACGCTCAGGTCTTTGGGGAAGCCGTTTACCGAGTACGCGGGCCCGGCGCTGCCGTTGGGCGACGATTTCGACGGCATTGTCTACTTGCACGGATCTCTGAGCGGGCCTAATCGGCGGCTCGTGGTGACCGATGCTGATTTCGGGCAGGCATACCTTCGTGATGCCTGGGCCACGAAGTTCTTGGAGAGGATGTTCAGCACTTATAAGGTGCTTTTCATCGGCTACAGCCATAAAGACGTTGTCATGTCGTACCTGGCCCGCGGCCTAAGACCTGATAGCGATCGTTTCGCGCTGACCGATGATGCAGGGTCCTCGCACTGGCGGCGGCTGCGGATCACGCCGATCTCCTACCCGAACACTGACCGCACGCACAGCGCTCTTACCACCGCGATTCGCAACTGGGCGTCACGGGCCGCGATGGGGCTGCTGGAGCAGCGTGCCTACATCAAGGACCTGCTGGCAGCCCCGCCGTCGCAGGTGCCCCAGGAGGTGTCGTATCTCGAAGCGGTTCTGGCCAACAACGACACCGCCGGGTTCTTTGCTGAGTTCGCTCGCGGACCGCAGTGGCTGGCATGGGCAAGCGAGCGCCCGGAGTTCCGTCTGCTCTTTGATCCTGCCTGGCCGGAGCCGCCCGGCTCGGCGGATGCTCTTGCGGGGTGGTTCGCCAGCTTCTATGTCTGCGACGAGGAGATGTCCGAGCAGGCATTGGCGCTAGTCCGAGCTGTGGGAGGCAGGCTGTCGCCTGTCCTGTGGTCGGAGATCGGGTTCCGCCTGCACCGTCTGCCTGCGCTGCCGGGCTGGTTTAGCGGATGGCTGGTGCTGCTTATCGGCAGCGCGCCGGAGATGGCTTCGCCGCCATGGCTGGAGTACGCCTTGCTCAAATCAAGATGGCCGGAAGACCGGGCAGCAGGGTTGCTGCTGTTCGATGAACTTGCTGCACCGCGACTTGCCTACGAGCCGTCTTTCGCAGCTGCGACTGGGACGCGTATCGAGATCCGGCTGCGCGGGCAGGAATACGAACTCCGGGAGGCATGGGAGAAGATTTTCCGTCTGAATATTAAGGACGCGGCGTCAGACGTCATCGTTGTTGCTGACCATCACCTTCGCCGTATGTGGCACCTGCTGTGTGCTGCTGATGCTGCCCGCCCGGGCTGGGATCCTGCGAGCTTCTCCCGGTCAGCGATCGAGCCACATCCCCAAGATGACATGCCTCAGCCGGCCGACCTTCTCATCGACGCGGCCCGCGATTGCCTGGACGCGTTGCTGGACCAAGACACAGACACTGGCTGTGCCTACCTGCGGGAGTGGGCTGACTCAGATGTGCCGCTGCTCCGCCGGCTGGCCGTGTACGGGTGGGCGCGGCGCACGGATGTGACCGGGTCAGCGAAGCTTGCCTGGCTGAGTGATCGTCAGTGGCTGTTCGACCACCAGCTTCGCCACGAAGTATTCGGACTGATCGCTGCCGCTCTCCCCGACGCGGACGCACAAGCTGCAGGTGCCCTGGTGGCAGACGCTGAGAGAGGTCCGGCAGGCTCCGAGCACCGCGACTACGAGTCCTTCAACGCACTGGTGTGGATCGCCAAGCATGCGCCCGGCTTGCAAAGCGCGGCCGGCGCGCTCGACCGCGCGAGAGCTGCCAACCCTCAGTTTGAGGAACGCCAGTACCCGGACCTAAATGCGTGGATGGGGGGAGGCTGGGTCAGGCCGCGACCCCCGATGAGCGCGCCGGAGCTCCACAGCCTCATCCTCAAGAACCCTGCCTCGGCGGTTACCGACCTGCGGCAGTACGAAGGCGCATCCTCGTGGTTTGATGGCCCGAGCTGGGAAGGCGCCCTGAACGTTCTCGCCGACGTGGCGCGTGAATGGCCAGACGATGGTATCGCCGTCCTTGACACGGAAAACGGGAGCACGCCAGATATCTTCCACGCGATTATCCGCGGCTGGGAAGCTGCCCAGGCAGACCCAGCCACAGCACGCAAGATCGTCGGACGCCTCGCCCAAGCCGATCTTTCGGCCGTGGCAGGGGACGTGGCCAGGATGCTAGCTGGCGGTGGACAGCGCGATCCGGAACCCACTGCGTGGCACCAGATCCCCGAAGCCCGCCAGTTGGCGGCCAGGATATGGGAGATGATCGGCGACGCTGTCGGCTCCGTCGCCGAGCTTGACTGGATGATCCGCGCACTCAACCATCCCGCCGGCCAACTCGCCCAGTTCTGGGTTCAGGCCCTCGCAGGGGACTGGGCCGACGCCGGAGAAACCTGGGAAGGGATACCGGAAGACATCCGCGAACAGGTCAATCGGATGCTCTCTACAGCCGACGATCGCGGCTGGATGGCCGAAGTTATCTTCGCCAGCCAGCTGTACTTCTTCCACAATTGCGACCTGCAGTTCTCCCGCGACCACATTCTTCCGCTGCTGGACTGGGCTGCAAGCCAGGACCGCGCGGTGCGAGCCTGGGAGGGCTACCTCACCTACGGGCGCTTCACCGACCGGATGCTCAATGACGGGCTGCTCGACTACTACGTCCAGGCGGGTGCCCATGCCAGCGAACTGCCAGACAGTCTTCGCCCGCAGTTGTACGGCCACCTCGCCGACATCACGCTGCGCAGCGGAATCGACGTGCTAGCAAATGGATGGCTTAGCCGTCTCACCAGCACCATTCCGCTCGAAACCCGCGTCGGCTGGATGAACCACATCGGATTTGCCCTCAGCCACATGCCCGAAGGAACCGCCGAGCAGCAATGGAACCGCTGGATGCGCGAGTACTGGCAAAAACGGCTGGCCAGCAATCCCATCCAGCTCACCACCCCCGAAGCATCCGCGATGGCAACCTGGACCATTTACCTCACCGGCTTCCTCCAGGAAGCCACAGATCTCGCAACAGCGCACCCCGCCGCCATCACCCCCCACTCACGCCTGCTGCACGAACTGACCGACGAGCGGATACACCAGGAACCATCAGCGATAGCACGCCTACTCGCACATCTCCTGCGCTCAACAAATTCCCCGTTCTACTTCTGCCATGAGATACAGCGCATCCTGAGGGCGATGGACGGCGCCCAGCCGTCTGAGATCGCTGCTCTTCGCGAGCAAGCACTGCGGCTCGGCTGTCTCGGCGGCCTCTGAGAGCAATTACGACTTGCTTTAAGGAGTGCCAAAACTTGTTTCGGCCAGCCTCAGTATGAGGACAGTGCAAAACGACCGAAACACGTGGGTCACGGGGCCTACGAGCAGGCATCCGTCGCAATGCTCAGCCCGACACCGAGGGCATAGAAAATCCATGCCTCGCCTTCGCCGCCGCTCTAGGTCATGACTGTCGCAGTGCTCGGCCCGATACCGAGGACATAGAAGATCGCTCAGGCCGAGGAGTGTCCGAGACGCCAGGCTAGACAGCCTCGCTTTGGTTGAGGGCTTCATCAATGCGGTCGTTCCAGAGTTGTTCGTGGCCGTCTATGCAGCCGGCGTAAACACGCCATAGGACTTCGACGCTGTGGCCGGCTCGGCTGGCGACTTCAGGGGCCGGGACGCCAGCGTTGAGAGCCAGTGTCACGCCGCCGTGGCGGAGGTCGTAAGGGCGGCCGGCTAGTGGTGAGGCCTGCTGGGCCTTTGTCATGGTGGCGGTGCGTGCTTTCTGCCAGACGGGGCCGTAGATTTTGGCTGTGATGACGGCGCCCTTGCCGCGCTGGCCCCGGATGACCTGGAAGAGGCGGCCGTCTTCGGCGGTGCCGAATTGGTCGATGTGCTGGCGGAGGATCTTGACGAGCACTGGCGGGATCGGGACGACGCGGACGGCGTTGCGTGCTCTGTGCTTGAGCTGGCGCTGGTCGAGATCGGTTCCGTCGTCGGTCCAGCCGGCGGCGACTCGCTTGGCTGAGCCGGTCAGGGTGAGCTTGCCCCAGCCTTTGGGCGGGAGGTGGCAGTTGTCGGTCGTGAGGGCGGCTGCCTCGGCTGGGCGAAGGAACGCGTAGTAGAGGCAGGCGAAGAAGGCCACCAGTTCGGGTCTGTCGACAGCGACTGCGCTGAGGAGCTTGGCGACCTGCGCAGGGTTGGCCACGACCCTGCGGTCGACTTGGTCGGCGGTTTCCGGTGCCTTCCAGCGGACCTTGTCGAGTGGGTTGGCGGGAAGGAAGTCCAGCTCTACGGCATAGCCGAGGGCTGAGTAAAAGGCGGCACGCTTGCGGGCGACTACCGTCGCAGCAGCTGGCTGTCCCTCCATCGTTACTGAAAGGGCGTCGAGGGCTCGGCGGACTAGCTCGGATCGCCGGTCCTTGTCGTCTAGCGCTGAGACGTCGATGGAGTTGGCGCGGAATCCAGGCAATGGCTGCGGCCGTGGTCTCATCCGGGTTGCCTGCTGCACGCGATTCCCGATTGAAGGCCCACTTGTACAGAGCGCCGCGGAGGACTTGCGGCTCCGGCATGCCTCGGGTGGTAGTGACCAAAGCCGGTGTGATCGTCGCTAGCGCGTCGGCTATGGACATGCGGCTCTTCGCCGCCAGGTCCGGCCACTTCATGTCGACGAACCGGCAGGCGAGATCAAACCAGGTGACCGACTGCTGCTGTTCCTTGATGGCCGACTCGGGCAGTCCCGACTCGGCGTCAAAGGCCTCGCCCTGCCGGATCGCGCGCAGCAAGCCAGCCCGGTAATTGTCGGCCAGGGCATAGGCAGTGAACCACTTAGAGAATTCGTTGCCCGCTACCGACCACCGGACGCCATGTCCGCGATGGCGGTTCTTGCGGACGGCGATCTTCCAGATGTTGACGTCATGAGACATAGCCATCGTCAGGTCGACTCCTTATCGGAATGAGAGGTCAGCCAGGTGTCGAGGGCGCATCGGCGGACACGGATCTGGCCGTTCGGGAGCTTGATGCACTCCGGGGCGGTGCCGAGGGTGCGCCAGGTGTCGAAGGTGCTACGCGCGATCTGCAATTCGGCGAGTACCTCGGCCATGGTCAGCAGGTCGGCGGACACTTTGTCCCGGTGAAGGGGGCATTGACTGGTGACCTGCCTGCCTGATAACTGGTGCCGTTGGTGACGAGAGCCGCCGTGTGCATTTCTGTTTTGAGCCTGGTGGGGTCTGCTGCTGGTCAATTGATGCCTCGCTGTGCAATCGAGCCGCTACGCCAATAACCGTATAACTGTCTGTGTCAGAATAACATAGCTACTAGTATGTTGTGACGTTCGACTAACGGCCGTGATCGTGGACTGCAGTGAGTTTCGGCGGAGCAGGAAAGGCCGTTCGTCTTCGAGTCGCTGCAGACCGTACTCCGGGCGAGGAACTAGTCCACTGGGATCGGTTTCGGAGATTCCTGAGCTGCGGCGCTGATGTCGGTGGCTTGATTGCCGACCAGGGACCGCATCAGTTTGACCACGCGAATGAGTTCGTCTGACAGCTCAGCTGGCACGTGATCGACGTAGCAGTTCGCGAGGGACTGGTAGTACCAGAGGTGCGCGGCCGGGTCGTGTTCGCCGAACCGGTTCCACAGGGCTGGGCCGATTGCGCGCAGGTCGGAGACGATGGATCTCGCGTTGTGGAGCTTGTCGCAGGCTGAGACCAGGAAGACAGCCGGGTCGGTCTGTCCGGCCAGGTGGGCGATGTAGCTGGCTTTGCGCTCGCGCCAGGGCGGCTTGTGCTGGCCTTCGACGCCGATTGCATCTGAGCAGGCCAGCACGATGTCCGCGACGTGCTCGCCGAACGCCTGGCGGATCAGTACGGCGGTCGCGGCTCCGTCGCCGGAGTCTTCGACAGCATCGTGCAGCAGTCCGGCTATCGCGGCATCCTCATCACCGCCGTGTTCCAACACCAGGGCGCTAACGGACATGAGGTGGGCGATGTAGGGGACGGTCGTCCCTTTGCGGAGCTGGGTGGCGTGGATTTCGCTAGCCAGTGTGAACGCTCGCTGGAAGCGGCTGGTCAATGTCGGGCTGTCCATCGTGGATTCAGGCATCGCTGCACCTCTCTGTAATCGATTCTGACACCCGGAGTACTCGCCGAGAGTCGAAGCGGACCCGGCGGGACGAGAGCCGATCTGCCATCACTGACCTGCCTCGAAGTCGACTTCGCGGTCCACCCAGCGGGCGGCTGCCGCAACCTGGCCGATCCGTGGTGCGGCTGGCTCCGGTCGCCGAGGAAGGATCGCGGCTTCGGTGCCGGGAGTCGCTGGTTGGTTTTCGTTTCGCATATTTGATTGCTGCTCAGCTAGCTGGGCGAGTTGCTCGTCGATCTGGCGGACCCGGTCGCGGGCTTCGGCGAGTTCGGCTGAGCGGGGAAATGGCCTGCCAAGGGCGGCGGTGGCGTGGTCTATCTCGCTGCGGGCGTGGTCGGCGTCGGCGAGTGCTCTGGCTTGGCGTTCGTCGAGGCGCTGGAGCCGGTGTTCCAGGCGGGTGATCAGTCCGCTCGGATCCCGTCTCGGCGAGTTCTTGAGCCGGGACGCTGATGTCGGTGCCGGGTGCGCCGTCGAGTTCCAGGGTGACGTTGATGGCAGCCGAGACGGGTACCCGGTCGAGCCGGGCATTGAGCGTGAACCCGCCGAGCTGTCCAGGCTGGATGGACCGGCTGGGCTGGGCTTTGAGCGTGGCGGCTTCGGCCAGCAGAACGCGGACCAGGTGGTGGCCTGCTTCGGCGCGCTTGTCGTCCGGCGTTCGCCGATGGTCATGGCGAACCGGTCGCCTCGGGTGTCGTGGCGGCGGGCGATGGCGGCGTCGATCCGGCCGGCGAACTGGTGGAAGGTGAGGATGCTGCCTTCGTGGCGGGTGATGGCGTGGCGGAGGGTGTCGGCGTTGCGGTGGTGGGCGCGTTCGGCTCGCTGGAGGCGGGTCAGCTCGGCGTCGGCTTCGGCTTTGTCGATGAGGAGCGGGTTGCCGGTGGCGAGTGCTTTAGCCTCGCTGAACGATAGGGCGGTGTTGCCTATGTCGGCGATCTCGCGAATGTCAGGGGAACGGGCGGTGACGTCGTGGATGAACCGGGCTTTGCGTTCGAGGGTTTGCCACATGTAGGCGTCGAAGCTCCCGGCGGTGATCCAGCGGATGACCTGGACTTCGGGGTTGAGATTGCCCTGGCGGATGATGCGGCCTTCGCGCTGGGCGACGTCGGCCGGGCGCCAGGGCGCGTCGAGGTGGTGCAGGGCGATGGCGCGGTCCTGGACGTTGGTGCCCACGCCCATTTTCTCGGTGGAGCCGACGAGCACCGCGACGTGCCCGGTCCGGCAGGCGGCGAAGAGGCGGGCGAGGTCGGCGTCGGTGGTGGCTTCGTGGACGAAGCGGATGGTGTCGCGGGGCAGGCTGCGGGCGGTGAGCTGGTCGCGGAGTTCGTCGTAGACGTTCCAGCCTTCGCGCGGAGTGCCCAGGTCGCAGAACACCAGCTGCAGCGACCCGCGCACCGGATAGGCGGTGCCGTCGGGCGCGTGATACTCGTCGTCGCGGTGGGCCTGCCAGATCGCGGCGATGCGGGCGGCAGCGGCTTCGGCCTTGCCGGGCGTGTCCTGGTTCAGGCCGACCAGGCGCAGGTCGAGCGCGGCGCGGCGGCCGTCACCGGAGACTTTCAGCATGTTGTCTTCCTCGGGAGCGACGGAGCGCACCCGGATCGCGTCAGCTCGCCGGCCGAGTTCCGCGACGTAGTCGACTAGGTCGGGCGACGGCTCGACGATCGCGGTCTCAGGCACGCGCTTGCCGTCGCCGGGGCGCGGGGCGATGGCCGGGACGGGAAGGTTGAGCTGGCTGGCGGTCTTGACGTCGGCGAAGACATGCCACATGGTCATCAGCTCAGGAAGATTCCTGAATCTGGCGAACCGGCTCTTGACCCGGAAGCTTTCACCGCCCTCGGGGGCTAGCTCGGCTTGGGTGACTACCTGGCCGAAGGTGGCCGCCCAGGTGTCGAACACCATGATGCCCGCTGCTTCGAGCAAGTCAGGGCGCAGGTAGCGCTGCATTACGTATGCCTCGGTGATCGAGTTCGCGATCGGGGTGGCGGTGGCGAACGTGACTACCCGGCTGCCGTTGCGCCGCCGCAGGTAGTCGATCTTCATGTCCAGGTCCGAGGCGCGCATCGACCCGTCGATCGCCGCGTCGGTGATGTTGGAAGGGGTGCGGAGGTTCTTGTAGCCGTGGGCTTCGTCGATGCACAGGTAGTCGATGCCGGTGGCCTCGAAGGTGACGCCGGGGTCCTTGGCGGAGTCGAGCTTGGCTCGCAGCCGTTCCTCGGCGCGCAGCAGCGCGCCTTGCAGGCGCTTGACGGTCAGGCCGCCGCCGTTCTGCCGGGCGGCGGTGAGCCAGTCACGCATCTGGCTCAGCTCCCGCTCCATGTAAGCGGCCTGCTCGGCCGGGCTGAGCGGGATCCGCTCGAACGCCGAGCGGGACATGATGACGCCGTCCCACTGACCAGTCGCGCACCGGGCGACGAACTCGCGGCGGCCGCCAGCCTGCAAGTCCTCGCGGTGCGCGACCAGAACCTTGGCCTGCGGATAGAGCTGAAGCCATTCCCGGGCGAACTGGTCGAGCATGTGGTTCGGCACGACGATCACGGGCTTGCGGATCAGGCCGAGCCGGCGCAACTCGGTCACGCCCATGATCATCTCGGCGGTCTTTCCCGCGCCGACCTCGTGGAACAACCCGACCGCTGGCTCACCGATCATCCGTGCGACTGCGGCGACCTGATGCGGACGCGGCCGGAACGCGACGGTCAGGCCGGGTAGCGACAGCTTCGCGTTGTCGTAGCTGCGCAGGACCAGACTGTTAAACGTGTCGTTGTAGGTCCTGGCTAGGTCGATCGCCCTGGCTGGGTCTTCCCACGCCCAGTCAGCGAACCGGTCCGTCAGCTCGCGGGCCTTCTCCTGCGCCGCGAGCGTGGCGTCGAGGTTGATGACGCTGCGGTCGCCCTCGGCGGTCTTGACCTGGTCGCGGACCTCGATCTTGCGCTGCTCCAGGATCGCCTGGGCAAGTTGCGGTGCCGGGAAGCGGCCGGTTCCCCAGGTCGAGGTCGCGAGCACGGTGTGGTCGGCGGCGCGGACCGCCCAGATCTGGCCGCCCGGATGCTCGACCTGAACTCTCGGATCGGCCAGGATCTCGGCCAGGAACTGGCGCACGTAGCGGGCGTCGATCCAGGCGGCGCCGAGCCGGGCATCGATATCACCCGGCGGCAGGTCGGCCGGGATGACGTCCCGTAGCTGGGCGATGTTGACCGCGAAACGCGGATCGTCAGCCGCGGCCTGATCGGCGGCGCGGAGCTTGGCGCGGACGTTGCCGGACAGGTACTCGGCCGCCGGGACTAGGCGCCGCGACTGCGGGTCATCGAAGACCAGCGTGCCGAGCTGAGTACGCGCCTCGGCTTCATCGGTGCCGAGCAGCCGGGCGATTTCCGGCAGGCGCGGCTCGCCGCAGGTATCGAGGCAGATCGCTAACGCATCCGCCGGCGTGTCCGCGCCCAGGCTCGGCGTCCTCGGCGCGATGACCCGCTGGGTGAAGATCGCCGCCTTCGCGGCCCGCTGCCCGACCGGATCGAAGATCTCCAGCGCATACACCAGCGGAGCGAACGGGTCACCCCGGAACCCGCCCTGCGGCGGCCGGACCCTGGCCAGCCTGTCCGCACCGGTTTCCGGATCGGTGCGGCCGGTACGCCGCAGCGTGAACCGGTTCAGCGGGCCGAAGATGCGGACTAAGCCGTCGTAGCGGTGGTTCAGCTCGGCGCGGAGCTGGCCGATCTCGGCCGTGTCCTGCGACGAGCTGGCTTCCGCGTCGAGCAGGCCGACGGCCGCGTCCCGCAGGCCAAGCAAGGCGCGCAGCTCGCCCGCCTGGCTCCTGGGCACCGGGATCTGCTCGGCCCGGCCATTGATCACCTTGGTGAACCAGCCATTGCTGTCGATGCCGAGATGACCATCAGCCTGCGCCGAGCGTTCAAGCCGGAGCCGGGTGGCGGTCCCAGCGGTAGGTGGCTGCCAGATCAGTTCCTTGGTCTTGGCGTTCGCCACGACTCCCGCCAGGGCGGCAGGCAACACCGTCCCGGTGAAATCGCGCCGGCGACGGGTGCGACGACCAGATCGTCAGCGCCATAAGCACCATGCTCTGCCCGTAGGTGGCCCAGCACGGCCTCGGGATGCGCGAGGAAGTACTCATTGACAGGCAGCTCCCGGTCATCGATCGTCGTCAGCGGAGCGCGCTCCCACGCCGTCAGGTCAGGGGACCGGGCGGGCTCGCGGCGGCGCAGAATCAGCAGATCAGTGACAACGCTCGTGCCGGCCGCCCGCTGATGCGTTCCGCTCGGCAGCCGGACAGCTCCCGCCAGGTCCGCGAGCGCCGCGATCTCGCGCCGGGCAGCGGGATTGCGGCTGTCCATCGTGTACCGCGACGTCAGCACCGCCACCAGCCCGCCCGGCCTGGTCAGATGCAGGCTCTTCAGGATGAAGTGGTTATGGATCGAATGACCGCCAGCATTGTGCACTCGGTCATGCAGCGCGACCTTGCCGAACGGCACGTTCCCGACCACCAGGTCATACAAGCCAGCCGGATCGCAGGTCTCAGCAAACGACTCCGCCCGGATCTCCGCATCCGGATAAAGCTGAGCAGCGATCGCCGCAGTCACCGGGTCAAGCTCGATGCCAGTGACGTGTGCCCCGGACGGGGCGAAGCCGATGAAGTTGCCGCTGCCGCAGCCCGGCTCCAGCACCTGGCCGCCGGCGAAGCCGAGCGCCTGCACGGCTGTCCAGATCGCCTGAACTATCGCGGCGTCGGTGTAGTGGGCATTGAGAGTGTTCCGCGCGGCAGCTGTTAATTCTTCAGGGGAAAGTAGCTCCGCCAGTTCTTCGCGCACCCGCGAGTACTCAAGCCTGGACGGATCGAAGACGTCCGGCACAGCACCCCAGCCTGACCAGCGCGCCAGCACCCGCTGCTCATCAGAAGATGCGCGGCGGCCATCACGCTCGACCGACCGCAAGGTCGTCAGCGCCGCCAGATTCGCCCGGACCCGGCCAACCGCGCCCGACGGGGCGAGGTCCCGCTGGCCTGACGGCCGGAACCTCGACTCGCCTAACTGTCCTGCGGATCCGCCGAGTACAGGAAATCCAGCCCCCACGGCCGACCGGTCTGGCTGTCGGAAGTCTCGTCCTCGTCGACTCCCGGCTCGGGCGTCAGTAAGACCTCCTCCGCCAGGACGAGTTGCTCGGCCCGGTGCCTCGCTTCGCCCAGACGGCCCGCCTTGTCGAGGTAGGCCTCGCCCGGCGGGTCGTCCCCGGCCAACTGGAGCGCCAGGCCGTCGATCCGCTGCTCCGCCCTCAGCCCCAAGTCCGAGAAGAAGCTGCCCGGGTTCGTTATCGCCGCGTACCGGGTCGGCAGCCACCGAGCCCAGTGCTCCTGCGCCATCACTCCGTACTGGTTCATCAGCCTCACCAGCGTGATCAGGGTCCTCGAACCACGGAAGCATCGCCTGAACATTGTCCGAGCGGTTCTCCGCGCCCGGTCTTCGAAGCGTAGCCCGGCGACGGGGCCTGGCGGATGCCGTCGCGCTTGCTGGGCGCCGGGACACGGAATCTTGGAACAGTTGCTGATCAGCGACCCACCAGTCCTCAGCGAACAACGGCTCCATACCGGCAGGGTCAGGACGAGGGCGGCGAGTCATGTAGGCACCGCCAGTTCCAGACGGCACTCACTGCGCGCGTTGCAGTTACGTGCAGCAGGGGGTCGACAAGCTACGGGCGGGTACTGAGCAGACGCCTGACTGCCTAACCGAAGTCCTATGAGTGCCACAAAATCAAAGCTACCATGTACTTGCCGCACTCGAAGAACTGCTTGCATGGTGCAGGATCGGTCGGCTGGCGCCGGTCTTGCGGCAAGTTCGGTCGCCGATGGGAGATGATGGGTGCATGAGTGCGCAGCCAGTGCAGGACTACGACCCGGACGACCCGGTGGAGATCTTGCGTGTCCTGCCGGACCGATACCACGAGCAGTTCCTGGCCGAGTATGACGCGGCTGCGGCTAACGCCCGGCGGCCCGAGCAGTACCACCATCTGCATGAGACGCTCAGGCTCTGGAGACTGCGGGCTGTCGCCTACGCCGACCCTGACTTTGAGACGAGACTCGAGGCGGCTCGCTCCGGTGTTAACGATGGAACGCCGATCGAAGAACTGGTCCCCGACTGGGCCGAGAGAGTCGCGGCCGCACGACGTCGGCGCGCGGCCGGGTGAGCTTCCAGGTTCGGTTCGAAGGCAAGGCGTTAGTTCAGCTCAACGGGCTGCCGTTGGCCGCCTTCGACGCCCTCGTCGAGCGCGTGGCTGATCTTGTCGATGCACCCTGGGATGCGGTCCTGATGACTGAGGGTGGCGATCCTGCCTATCGGCAGACCTTCTTCGGCCAAGGCTACGGACTGCTCACCTTTCGAGCGGACGAAGCTGCCGAGCTGATTCGCATATTCGACATCGCGTGGATCCGCTAGCGATCCGGTCTTTCGCGTGCTGGGCTCCGTCGGGTTGTGCCCAATTGCTAGTTGGTTGTTCGAGTGCGCCTCGTGGCATGCCGTCACAGCTCGGGGGATCGCGACTGCTGGGCGATATCGTCAGCTAGTTCGTCGACCTGAGCTACTAGGGCCAAAGGCTCGACGTCCAGGTCCAGCGCGTGGCAGTGGATCTTGATGCCCGCTCCCAGGACCGTATGTTGAGCTGGTTCAGCGTCACCCTTGGCGTAGACGAGGTGCCCGTGCCGCAAGCCCAGCACGGTGCAATAAGCCAGGAGCTGGTAGAGATCCGCGTTCGGATATCCGGCAGGCGACTCGGACTTGTACTTGGCATCAACAACAGCCACCGGCGCCCCAGCCACTTTCCAGACCAGATCCGGCCGAAGCCGAACCCGACTGGCCACGTCGAACGGGTTCCAATCCTGCGGGTGGACCCTGCCGCCGTACTTGCTGGCGAGCGCGTCGCTGAGTGCCCGGGTAACGAAGCTCTCAAAGAGCACCGGCATATCAAGCAAGAATCCGTTCACCGCGATGTCGCCCGGCACATGCTCAAATGACGTCGCCCGCAGGACCAGTTCGGCCAGGCGGAGCGCAGAATGATAGCGAGCGTTAAGCCGGGTGGCGTGCCACGCCGGGATAGGATCGCGCCGCGTCAGCGGCGTGACATCAGCGAACTCGCGCAGCAGCCGCCGCAGCCTCAGCGATGCCTCATCGCCAACTCCCGGTATTTTGAGCACTCGCTCGCAAGCAGTCCGCAGGATCTGATTTTCGGCAATGTCGATGGTGAACTCGTCGTGCCTGATCTCCAGCGGCAGCGGCAGGCCGTGGTGCCGCCGAAGTTGCTCGCTCTCGCGAAGTCGCCCGCGCAGCACCGAGGAAGACTCCTCGACCACCAGGTAGCCGGGCAGCAGTCCCTGGTGAATGGCCCGTGCGACTTGCCGCCAAAGCGCATCCGCCATGGCCGGCACCAGGTCGGCCGCACTATCGACCCGCACGTCCTCTATCCGCCAGGCGGGACCGAACTCCGCATACCCGGCCAGGAACAGCAGCCGCGCGATCGGCACCTTCGGCCTGATGTAGACCGCGACGTCGCCGATCCGCGCCGCCCCGACCTTTCCGGTCCCGCTGACCTGCCACCATCCAGGACGAACCGTCGACAGGACAGCGTTCACGGCTCCCGACCGACTCAGCAATATCGCCTGGTCAGCGCTGATCGGTGCAGTCTGGCCGGGTCCGGTCTCCCTGATCTCGATCTGGAGCACTGCTAATCAGCCGCTACCTCGGTGTCAGCAAGATTCGCATCCCGGCCCGCAGGCTGGCCAGCCCGTACCGCTCGCTCAAGTCAGATTGCCCATAGAACAAATCCTCAAGCAACGGCAGGATCGAATATTGCCATACCCGTTCAAGCCCGTCGCCCCGTCGGTAGATCCGCTCGTCCATCAGATACGACGGCCCGATCGCCGCATCAGCGTCCTCGATCCGCCGGTTCAGCTCGTCCAGCAGCAACGCCGCGTCACCAGGCAACCCGTGCCTGGCCAGCCATCGAGCCAGCAACCCCCGCACCGGGGCCACCCGTGGATCAAGCTCCACGAACGCGAATCGCCGCCGCATCGCCGCGTCGATGCGGGCGATCGACCGGTCAGCGGTGTTCATCGTGCCGATGATGAACAGGTTCTTCGGCAGCGTGAACTCCCGATCCGGCGAGTACTGCAGGGTCACAGGCTCGTCCCGGTACTCAAGCAAGAAGTACAGCTCGCCGAACACCTTGGCGAGATTGGCCCGGTTGATCTCGTCGATGATCAGGATGAACGGCGTACTCGGATTTGCGTTCGCTGCCTCAGCGAAGTCACGGAACGGCCCGGCCCTCAGCTCGAAGGTCAACGTCCCGTCGCCACCTGGCTTTGGCCGGAACCCCTCGAAGAAATCCTCGTACGTGTATGACGGATGGAACTGCACCAGCTTGACCGACCCCTCATCGGTCAGGTGCCGCGCCAGCTTGGTCGCCAACCACGTCTTCCCGGTCCCCGGCGGCCCAAACAGCACGATCTGCTTGCGCTCCCACAGCAATTCAGAGATGGTCTCCAGTTCGCCGCGGCCGAGCAGTAGATCTTCGGCCAGCTCATCGGTGACCGGATGAAACGCGAGCTCCCGCTGCGGAACCGCGACCGCCGTAGCGGGCTGGTCAGAAGACTTAAATTCTTCCGTCAACAGGACAGCGAGCTGCTGGTAAGCCTCCGTGAGGTCAACCACGTACGCTTGACTCTGCAGGAGTGCAGGCACTGGCGCCTCAAGCTGAGCGGCCCCGATAGGCCGCTGTGACTCAAACCAGGCGACATCGCGGCGCAGGTTCGACAACCCGTCCGCGGACTCGGTGAAGTAAGCAGCGCCGCTCACCCGGCCGAGATAGATCTGACCGCCCATCGTGGTCAGCACCAGATTCCCGACCTGGATCCGCCGCAGGAATCGATCGAACTCCTCAAGCCGCTGCGCCCGGTACGCGTACGACTTGTGCTCGTACTTAGCCTCAACCTGTTGCCGCAACTCGCTCGTCGACGCATCAGGATCGATAGCGCCAAGCTGAGCCGAGTTCAGCGATACATATCCGTCGTCGAGCCAATGCTGGACCAGATTGTGGCCGTCGACGTTCGACCCGCGCACCATCCACGCCTTCGGCAGCGACTCCTGGACGTCCACTTCATTGGCGAGACCGGTGACAAAAATATCTTCGAGCATGCTGGCGGTGAGCCGTTGATTCTGCGCCGCGCGACCCTGCGGATCGAACTCGATGCCTTCGCCGGCAAGCTGCCCACGCAGGTCGGTGCCACGGTAGGCAGCGTTGAGCATCCCCTCGTCGGGCAGGCTCCCGTCCGCGTTGAGCACGCGATAGGAATTAGGTAGCTTGATCTGCCAGCTTGCTAGGAAATGAGCAATCTCGGTGGGCGTAGTCCCGGCCAGCTCGGCTAGGTCATCATGCGCGGTCCACTGCCCGGCCCTGACCAGTTGCAGCGCGTCCGCGACGAACTGGTGCACGTCGTTCAGCGCCTGCATAGCCCGCTTACGCTGCTGGTCAACCTCCCGGTAGCGGCGCTTCAGTTCGCTGTAGAGAAGTTCTGGAGTCGTGAACGTCTCGAGCGCGGCACGGCCCTCATCGGTAATTGACCAACCGTCGCGCTTGCTCATCCAGCCAATAGTGGCGGCATCACCAGTCTGGAAATGGAGTGCGGTGACCCAGCGAACGCCGCCGCTCTTCGCGCTCTGGGACTCGTAAATAGTCGGCTGGATGCGCTGCTCGACGCCGTAGATTACATCATGAATGTAGAGTGGCTCTACTGCATCTCTCAGAACGCGCAAGGCCTCCCAGATAATTAGGGCGTAGCGCACTCGGTCGCTAGGCGGAGCGACCCCCGTGCTCATGCTGGTCGCTCCGGATGCCGGGGGCCATGTCCAGGCGGCGGGTCAAGAACCGTCTGATAATCAGTGCCAGTACGAATGGCCTCGGCCATCGCGTCGTACCTTTCCAAGATCAGCCGCTTTGTGCGGAACTCGCCTAGTTGCTTCTCTTCACGCCGCCGCAGCACCTCGAACGATTCCATCACGTGGCCAACCTCATCGGCTTCCAGGCCGTACACATGGAAGTACGCGGCGTCAAGCTCGGCGCGTACCAGCGCCCGTCTCTCACTGTCCCAGCGAAACGGTGATCCCTCGTCCCCAAGGCGGCGTGCGAATGGCTCAATATCCCACGCGTCATAGGTAAGCTCAAGCACACGCTGGCGGATCCACTTTTTCAACGGCGTGAGACCAAGCCACGGCGGATTTTCTTCGTAGCTAGACTGTGGGTGCCGAAAACCTATGCCACCAGGCGGTATTCATGGATCACGCCCCCGGCGCGGTCCCTCCGCTGTACGTGGAAATGGTCCAGGTCGGCAGCGCCGTCGGGCAGCGGGCGGCACGGGGCGGCTTGTTTCAGGGTGCGGTGCGGGCGGTGGGTGTTGTAGAAATTCTCGTAGTCGCGCAGCACGTTCATCAGGTGACGCTGGTTCCAGATCAGGGTCCGGTCCAGGAGCTCACGTCGGCAGCTGCCGATCCATCGCTCCATGACCGAGTTCATCCGCGGCGCCTGGACGGCGGAGCGGATGACCTTAACGCCAGCAGCTCGGAACAGCGCATCGAACGCGGCCGTGAAGCTGGCGTCCCGGTCATGCAGCACGAACTTCGCCCGCGTCCCGGCGTCCTCTAGGTCCATGAGCAGGTTCCGCGCCTGCTGCACCACCCAGGCCTGGACCGGATGCTCGGTGGCACCAAGAACCCGCACGTGGCGGTTGCCGTGCTCGATCGCGGCCAGGACGTAGACCCGGGCGCCGTTGAGCAGGTCGGCGGTGAAGAAGTCCAGGGCCAGGATCCCCTGCGCCTGAGACCGCAGGAACTCCGGCCACCCAGGCCCATTTCGGCGCGGCGCCGGGTCGATCCCTGCGTCCTTGAGGATCTGCCACACCGTGGACGGCGCCACGGTGACACCGAGCCCGGCCAGCTCGCCGTGGATTCGCCGGTAGCCCCATGATTCGTTCTCCCGCGCCAGCCGCAGCACCAGTGAGCGCACGTGGCGGCTCGTCGGCGGCCGACCGGACTTTCCCTGACGCGACCGGCGCACCCACCGGCGGCGGACGATGTCGCGGTGCCAGCGCAAGATCGTACCCGGAGTCACGATCAGCCGCATCACGGCCAGGTTCCTCATGGGCAGCGTTCCGGCGAGCAGCGCCAGCCATGCCCGGTCCGGCCATGCCAGCCGCGAATGAGCACCAGGATGCTCGCGCTCGGCCACAGCGAGCTGATGGCGCAGCATCAGGATCTCGGCGTCTTTCCACCACGACTCACGGCGCGACAAGCCCAGCAGGGACACCGCCCGGGTAACGACCAGGAAGACCAGTTTCAAGCCCACAAGCCGAACATCATCGCACGTCTGGCGGTGCCAGGACCCGCCAGCGAGGTACCGGACACCGGACCGAGTACCAGCGAAATAGATGACGCATCTGCACAGGTGGCACCGGTTTTCGGCACCCATAGGCCCGAATCAGGTCACCGCCGACCACTACAACTCGGCCGGCGAACTCTGGTACGAGACGACCGGCTACGGCACTGCGGCCGCATCGACCGTGTCCTACTGCTATGACCCCGACGGCGATGTCACTTCCGTCGTCTACCCGGACGGTAATACCTCTGGAATCGCCCAGTGCGAGTCATCATCCCCTTGGGCGGTCGACCCGCACGGCTACCCCACACAGGCGTCCTATCAGACCACTTACAGCTACGACTCCGCCGGGGAGCTCGTCACGGTGACGCGACCGGCCACGACGGCCGCGCCCCACGGAGCTACAACGACGTACACCTATGACCCTTCCGGCCAGTTGCTGACCACAACCGACCCTGACGGCGTCACGGCGACGATGACCTATACGGCGGCGGGAACTCAATCCGGCATCTCCTATTCTGGGTCTTCCGCTCATTCGGCCAGCTACGGATACGACGCCGAGGGAAACATGACCTCGATGACCGATACCACCGGGACATCGACTTATTCTTATGACCCGTTCGGAGAATTGACCTCTGCCCAGAACGGTTCAAGCAAAACCGTCGGATATAGCTATGACACGGATGGCAATACCACGGCGATCACCTACCCGCTGCCGTCAGGAGCCACCTGGGCCACCGGCAGCACAGTGAACTACATCTACGATCACGCCGACTACCTGACCAAGGTCACGGACTTCAACGGAAATCCGATCATCCTGGGGAACACAGCCGACGGCCTCCCGGACTCGGCGAACCTCGGATCCACCGGAGACACCATCACCACCAGCTACGACAACACAGATATTCCGTCACTTATCAGCCTCGCTAACTCCAGCACCACGCTGCAATCTTTCGGCTACTCCGACGCGCCAGCGAGCACGATCCTGTCAGAGTGCGATACCGCTCCCTCATGCTCTACGCCCTCCGCCGCCTATACCTATGACGCCAAGGGCCGGGTCACTTCCATGACCAGCGCAGGCGGAACCGCCATGAGCTACGGGTTCGACCCGTCCGGCAACCTGACCACCCTGCCCACCGGCGCCAACGCAACCAGCGGCTATGACGACGCCGGAGAACTCACCTCAAGCGTGCAGAGCGGCATCACCACGAACGACGCCTACAACGCCGACGGAGAAAGACTCACCGAAATCCAGGGCGGTTCCACTATCGCTAGCGGCTCATGGAACGGGGCCGGAGAACTCACCAGCTACACGGGCACTGCGGGCAGCATGACCGGTGCGGCCTATGACGGAGAAGGACTGCGAGCCTCGGCCACGTTCACGCCATCCGGCGGGTCACCGGTGACCGAGAACTACACATGGGATCCCACCTCCGACAACATGTCCCTCTTGATGGACAGCGCCAACGCATACGTCTACACAAACGGCGTTTCCCCAGCTGAACAGGTAAACCTTGCCACCGGAACAGTGACATACCTGGTGACCGACCTCGTCGGATCCGTCCGGGGCACAGTCAGCAGTTCAGGAGCGCTGACAGGTACGGCGAGCTACGACGCCTGGGGAAATCCGGCCACCTCAGGCGGGCTCACTGCCTCGACGCCATTCGGCTTCGCCGGCAGCTACACCGACCCAACCGGGCTTTCCTACCTCATCAACCGCTACTATGACCCGGCTACCGGCCAGTTCACCTCGCTAGATCCCCTTGTCGACCAGACCCTCCAGCCATATGCGTACACCGCCGGTGACCCAGTCAGCCAGACCGACCCCACCGGACTGGACGGCGGTGACGCTGGATCACCGCACCACGACCGCCTACCCGCCCCACTGCCCGCGACAGGTGCCGGAGGTTTCCCATGGTGGCGCTGGCTCAACCACGAGCACGACCTGGCCGTATCCGCAACCGCCTTCAACGTGGGCATGCAATTCCACGAAGACTTCGGCCTGAGCGTCCACCAGCTCCTGAAAGACTTCGTGACAAACCTGTACATCAAAGGTGTCCAGAAGGTCAAGGGTCGGCTGAATGGTTACGCGGACCTGACCTTCACTTACCGCGGAACGATCTGGGTGTGGGAGATTAAATCGAACGGCTACAAGCCAGAAGTGATCGTTGAAGAGGTCAAGAAATATGTCGCCGGACTCAGGGCGCAAGGCCAGGACGGCCATCCCGGTATCCCCCTCAACGACCCCAATGAAATGACATTGCCGAAATGGCTTGGAGGGATGACCATCGAGAATGCTGTGCCAGGAGCCGGAAACACCGGTGCCATCACATACGAAAAGATCAGCTACAAGGACCTCAAAGGTAAGAAGGTTCCCAAATATGTGCCGGTCGCCCAGATGGTCCGGGAGGCTATTAAGGGAATCGCGGCCGTTCTCGCAGGGACGCTGACCTGGGAGGCCATCATATGGGCACTGGCCAAGGTTGCCCTGGAAGCGGCACCGGAGGGCGGCTGATTTATCCCGGTCGACACCGGCCACGCTCGCCGAGCGAGAGGGGAACGATGCAGGACTCAGTGATGGTGACGGACCTGATGGCCGAGATCCCGCCTGGCGGGAAGTATGCGGAGGCGGCGCGGGGGTGGCTGGATGGGGTGCTGAACGAAGTGTTCCCTGACCTGCTCGAAGGCTTGCGGACTCGTCCATCAGCCAGGGCGGTGAGCCGGAACATCGATGACGCGCCGTACGGCGCGCCGGGCGACGTGCGCGGTGAGATTCTCGTCGGGGCGAACGACTCAGTCCGGCGCCGGTCGGTGCTCTACAGCGAGAAGTCGTGGCAGCGTACGCTCACGTCGCTCGACGAATCGCCTCTGACAGTGCTGCTCTCGATTCAGATAGTCGGGCCGGACGGGTATCTCAGTCAGGATTCGGCAAGCGTCTCTGTCGTGAGATCGGAGTTCGATCCGGAATGGGTGCGGTTCAGGTTCTTCGCCCCGGCGATCTTCCGGTGGCGGGCGCACCTGGCCGAGAGGCCCGAGCCGGACGCCCCCGTCGTCCAGGTGCGGAGTTGGCGGGGAGGAGCCGAGCCCGAGATCGTCGAGCGGGACTCGTCTGAGATCGAGACTGCCCAGCCAGGGCCCGGAGACTGGAAGCCGTCAAGCCAGGTTCAGGACCGGTGGGCTCAGTTCACCAAGATCCAGGCTTCACGGGTCGGCGCGAGCGCCGGGATGATGACCAGGCGGCTAGGACCTTACGGGCTGGAGAAGGCGCTGTACCCAGACTGGCCCCCGGACACCGTGTTCCAAAAGCCCGGATGGGCGGCCGGTTCCGGAATGCTCAGCTCCGACAGAGATCTCCTGTACAGGTTCTCCTGGGTGACAATCGCCCCACCCGAACTGACAGCGCGGCTCGGCGGACCCACGGCGCTGACGGCCAGCGGAGCCTTCCACGAAGTCAGCGAACTGCCGAATCAGTCCACATGGCTGCGGGCCACGCCCCTGTTGACTGAATTCACCCAGGACCGAGTCGATGCGGTGGCCAGCGCGCTGGCCACGGTCTTGGTCCCCGCGTCGACGTACTGAGTTTGACGCGCACTAGCCGGGCAGACGTAGTGGCCAGGAAGGGTGCGCGCGGCGGCCGACCATCACCAAAGCCATGCTTTGTGGGCTTTTGGCATATCTCAGCCTGGGTGCGCGCCAGCTACATAATCTGGCGGTGCCTCGTTGCTTTGCCGCAGAGTCATTGCCGCAACTGACGACACTCCCCGCAGCGGGGCGAACCGCGAATTTACCGGTATCAGATTTGTCTCCGCTCGGCCAAGGTCCTCTCCTCCAGGCCGGCCCGGGGGCTGAGGTAGTAGCCTGCAGCGGTGCAGTCGGCGGCTGACGAGCAAGACACGGCATTGAGCTGCGCCGGGATTCGTCCACTCGGATTCCGGGCAGGCTGCACCGTCCATCGCTTTCCGTTCCAGCGCTCGGCTAGCACGCGCGCGCCGCTGCCTCTGTCCTCGGACCCGGTTGCGACGCAATCTGAGGATGACGGACAGGAGACGCCGACGAGACTGGCGCCAAATGCCGCGGATGGCGGAGTGGCCTGCTGGATCCAGACGTGGCCATTCCATCTCTCGGCCAGGGTCTTCTCGATCTCTGGTCGGGTGTTCTCGTAGTATCCGGCAGCCGTGCAGGTCCCAGGCGCCGAGCAGGAAACGGCATAGAGGAATGAGGTACCGGTTGGGTTGGAGGTAGCCTCAAGTGCCCAGCTGCCGTTAGTCCAATACTCTGCGAAGGTTCCGCCGCTACCGGAAATGTTACCGACCGCCATGCAGGTTTTATCCGACGAACACGAGACCCCGGTCAGCCAGGAACTGCGGGAAGGGCTCCGCATGTGCTGGACCACCCACCTCTTCCCAGTCCAGCGTTCGGCCAGCGCCCGGCCGCCCAGTGCCCCCCTGGACCCCGCCGATCCAACTGCAGTGCACGCCGACGACGAGGAACAAGACACCGCCGTAAGCCGACCATTATGACCGGATCCTGAATCCTGGACATGCCAGGTCCGTCCGTTCCACTGCTCGGTTAGGGTCTTTTCGTCTGCAGCCGACCCGACCGCGAAGCATTCTTTTGCCGTGGGGCACGACACGCCCAGAAGCACGGCATCGATATGCGGCAGACCAGGTGTCGGCTGCCGGGTCCACTTCCGGCCGTTCCACCGCTCGGCAAAAGCCCTGTTCGCTCCGGAGCTCGTCTGGTACGTCCCGATCGCAGTGCATGCTACCTGTGACGAGCATGACACTCCGTTCAGAAGCGATGCTGTGCCTCGGTCCGGAGTTGTCTGAATAGCCCAGCCGCCGCCTGCAACAGCAGCGCTGGCCACGACACTCGTAAACAGAGCCGCGCAGGTCAAGGCGAGACATGCACTGCCCGTGCACCGAGTCAGTACTCTCGGCAACCTGCCGGCATGCGTCGGCCTCGGCCTGCCGGATCTGCAGCGCTTCGCCCTAACGCCGACTAGCCCGATCAACACGTTCCTCTCACACCAGGAAGTTTGTCACACAAGCCCACCCATGTGACTCCATGTCACACTTACTCTGGCGACCATGGCCCCAGTGCTGCTCCCGCAGGTGCAATCTTCGCTAACACGCAGCGACCGGTAGCACGTATGTGCTCGAATGGCACTACAAAGGTAATTGTTATGAAGCCTACAGATCGGTATATTTATCGCCACCCCTTTGCCTGCGATGGTCACAGTCGGTAGCTGGATCGGCGCCGTCCCTGACAACTTAGAGAGCTGACTGATCCTCCGGCTGTTAAAGGTTCTAGCTATGACTTAGCCGAGTATTCGAATCCCCTCTCGGACATCCGGGAAAACCATTCTGTCTTGAGGCTGAACAGACTCGCCGATGGTAGCTTTCGCCCCGAACGGCGGGAGTGCGCACGCCAGGTCAATCACCAGAGTGATCAGCTAACGGGCATTGCTGCGCAGGTCAGTGGTGCGATATCGCCGAATATTTGCGCATCGCCGGTCAGAGCTGTCACCGCTGAGAAGGATGCAGATTGTCCTTTCGGCGCCGTCGTTGTTCGGCAGCGTACCGGACTGTCAGATGATCGACGGGTCGCGGACTCTCATGTAATCGACAGAGCGCATAGGCAGTTTTTGGGCGTGTCCGGGCCTCCGAATCCGTGGCGAGGATTTCCAGAGACCGGCTTGCGCAGGCGTGCGCCAATCCCGCGCATGCAGGAGATCGGAGCGTGGCTAACTGCAGATCCTGTCCGGCCAGCTGCCGGTACTGCAAGACGACAGGGAGCAGTGCCGGCGATGTTGGTTGCTAAGTGCGGCCGGGTGGTTCACGGGCAGGTTGCCGGGCCGGCTTCCGGCCCCTTCCAGGCGGCGGGGGCGTTGCCTGATGAGCAGACGGCTTCGTTGAACTGCCGGAACTCCGCGTTCGAGAGCATGTGGACTCCGTCGTGGTCGGAGAAGACGATCATGCCGTTCGCGTTCGCGAGAAGGTTCGCGACCACCCAGCCGTGCCAGCAGGTGATGTCGTTGAATCCTGTGATGGGTAGTTTCGGGTTGGCGCCCTAAGCTCCGGCCGGCGCGGTCTTCCATGCGGTGGCCAGGGCCGCTGACCCTGGGCAACCCGCTGGTGCGCTGGTCTCGGGACTGATAGTCGGATAGGGAGCGGTCGCCGGATAGCTGTCGCCTTTCAGCGCTTTCAGGCAGGCATTGCCGAGCTTGCTGGGAATCAGGCGTAGCTTCCCGTGCCGTACTGCGTATCCAGATCCCTGCCCGCTGATCTCCGCGAGAACGACAGCACCGCTGGCATGCGCACCGTGGATCGCCAGATAGTCGCTGAGTGGGTTATAAAAGTAGGCGTAAACCTTGCGAGTGACTGGATCGGTATCGGCGGCTACCCGTCCGCTCCGCATGATGTAACCAGGAGAAATGATCTGCAGGCCCTTTTTGGCGAAGAGATAAGATTCTGAGAGCGTGGCGTAAACAGATCCTTCGCAAGAGACCAGACCGGGATGAGCCTTGCCGTAAGCGTTGTCGAGCGCTTCGATACGTTTGACGTCTGGCTTCAGGCGGACCACGCTGACCTGCGAGGAGCCACATGCCGCAGCAAGCACCGCCACCGTCACCGACGTGATGACTGCTGGAATGGCGATCTTCATCGATCATGCTCCCGAACTGGATCGGTTATCGCGGCGGCGCATCCGAGCGGAATATGACAACTCCGCCGATCTCGCGACCATGGCGCATCCTAAGGCGTGCTAACGATGCAGGCAAGGCCACCTCATGGAGCTGTAACGCGAAGACCTTTTCTGACTGTGTTGGCCACGAGAGGCTTAGCTCTGTTCAGAAGAGCAGCGGCTGAAGAACTGCGAGAAGCGCTAAACGCATCCTGTTCCGGGTTCGGTACACATCTGTTATGCAGGTCCCGAAGCCGCCTATTGGCCGTGCAGGGTTTCCAGACGAAGCAACAGCGAACGGTCTGACTCGGCGGCCTATCCTCCCTGCCGACTCTGTATTCGTGCTCAAGTTTCTTGCCGGATAACATGTGCTGCGCAGATATTCCATTCTGCTTGCCATCTGTCGCTCGCCTGGAACCGGGTTGTGGATGAAGTACCCGCTAGGGCTGGCTGAAGAACGCTGAAAGCAAGGCGTCGAGTATGAGCCGTATGCCTTCCCAGTCTTGGCTGCTGATGGCGCTCCGATTGGATCGGGCCTCTCTGGCTTTCGTGCGGAAGGCTTTATGAATCTCGGCTTTCTCGGTGACTTCACCTTGGTATCGGCCTACCCCGGGGATAAATGCCTTCCACCGAACTGGCCGGAGGCTTCCGTCAGCTCTCATGAGCGTGTCCCGGCCCAGGTAGAGCTCGATGCTGGCCGCGAGTCCGTTCACGTCGGCTACCGCTGATGATGACTGCTGACCGTCGGCTATCGGTGGCCCGAGGGTCGGGTATGTCTTCGCGAAGTCAAGTTCTGGATACTGGATAATCCGGATGTTGGGTGGCAGCGCAGTGCTGGAGATGCTGCGCAGCGCGTCTGAGGCTGCGGTGTCGTTGTCGCAGATGGCCACGATCCGGTTCGCTATTCCCGCTGCGGCGAATGCCCGCACCATATTCAGCAGCGCGCCGACGCTGCCCTCGGGCCGGCGCTCGTAGTCGAGAAAGCGGACAAGATCGGTCAGGTGCGGGTACAGAACGGCCAGCCCATCGGCCAGGAATTCCGCATCCGTCTTGCCTTACGGCAGGACGATCATGGGTACATGGGTTGCGGCAGCTTGCCACGTGATCCGCTGGCAAGTCGATGCCAGCGATCCGGGCCCGCAATCGATCCATCCGTCCTCTTCCCACCAGGACACATCGACGATGACGTCGGCGTCCGGGAAAGCGAGAAGCACGGCGCGGAGGCGCCGACGGGCATCCCATTCGGCGATCAATTCCATCAGCCAGTAGCGACCGCCCAGGCGTTTATCGTATTCAAGTTCGGGGTCGTCGGGCGTCGCCGCCAGCCGTGCGACCCAGTCCGGTCCGGTCATTGAACGCAACAGCTCGCCTTCTTCCCGGCAGTCCGGGTACTCGGCGAGGAACGCCTCATCCAGCAAGCCATCAGCTTCGGATCGCAGCAGGTCATCGAGGTCCGCCAAAAGGCTGCGGGCGTCCAGGCCCATCACGTCCAGCCGGTCAGCCATCTCGCCTCCGGGGGCACGCAGTTCCGCCCGGCCGGCCGCCGGACTCCCTGGCAGGCCCGGCCTGACGAATGTCTTCTGCAACCAGCATGTCGTCGCGGAACGCAGCCAGCAGTTCCTCGACTTCAGTCCCCTCGGGCCCATGGAGGAGAACGAGGGAGCCGACCCTTACAAATACGGTCTCAGTCACGCGAACGCCTTCATCAGTTCCATGATCAACATGGTATGCGGCTTTTACCCGCAGCAGTGATGGCCGCATCTCTGCTAGAGATGTGGCGCGAGGCGAGACCATGCTTTTGGATCGAACGCGATTGCCGGTACGGCCCCTACCGCCCATTTCGCCGATCGCCAGTGTTCGCGCTGTGACGCGTTGCGCGGCAGTGAAATCGCTGACCTTTATCAAGGTCAGCGCCAAGCGTGAGAGCGCTATTGCCCCCAGATTGGGGTTGGCGGTTGAATGAGCTACTTCCTCGGCGCGGTCGTGCTGTCCCGCTTCGGCCAGCCGTTCTGTGATATCGGCTAGGGCCTGGGCCTGCATATCCGGGTCTTGAATGAGATGGGTCAAGCGCTGCGCTCGGTCGTGCTGCCCGCTGCTGGCTAGGTTTTCGGCAACCTGTGCCAATGCTCGCGCTTCCCAGGGCCGGAAACTGGTCGAACGGCTGGCGCCCTCGGCGGCCGTCGCCGAGATAGGACTCAGTTCGCGCTGGCATGCATCGGTCAGGCTCTTCGCTACATACGCGACGGCTTGGGCTTGACGGTTATGGCCGGTTATCGATTGCGCAATGCTCTCTTCTAGGTCGTGCTGCAAGGCGTCGGCCACATGCGCGTGACCTTCCAGTTGAGGCAATCACGGAGGGTGATCGAGCTCTGCGACCGAACCGAGCGTTCAGTATGTACTCGTGCGATCTGAAAGTCGCCTTATGCTCGATATGGCGCACATTTTCAATTTCAGGGTGCCGCATCGGATGGTGCTGTCAGCTACCGGGTCGCGCAGGCCGAGCTACAGCGGGTCGTTTGTTAGCCGGGCTTGAGGTCGGCCTTGCGTACCGCTGGGTTGACCTGTGTACTATGAAGCACTCGAATTGACGTTCGGTGCCGAGGTGCGGTGGTCGGTGATGAATCGGCGCGCTATCGGATCGTTCATGCCGTCCCATGCGGGATGCCAGAAAGATTGCATGTTCGCGTATCTTAGTAGCTCGCCGAGCGCGTCGGCGAGTAGCTGGTCGTCGCCGCGGAATATCGCTCTTCGTATTTCGGGATCGCTGACGATTTCGCGGAAGGCGGGTTCTGCGCGTCGTGACCGGTAGCGGATGAAGCTGGGGAAGAAGTTACCCGGTGCGAGATTCTGGCGATTGTCGATCACGGCCAGGCATGCGAGGACGTCGAACTGGCAGATGCTGCTCACGACCGCTTCGTCATCAGGTCCACGGTCCGGGTGGAGCGAGCTGACTGTGCGGGCGACGCGGACGGCTTTGCTTATCATGCCAGCTTCCTTCTCGCCGGGCGGGTCGAGGAGGTTTGCTCGCGCTGCCATGACTGGGGCGTGCTGGAGCCAGCTTCCGAAGTCGTGCCTGAGCGAGTCGCTGTCGGGGCTCTGGGTGGCGAGAGCACGGACCGCTGGCCAGTCCCTTAGCCGAACCGCAAGGCCTCCTAGGGCGTGGATACGTGCTGCCAGCGCGAACCAGAGTTGCGCGAACGCCGGATCGCTCTTTTCGTATCCGGCGGGGTCGAAGCCGAGCTCGTAAATAGCTACGAGCGTCTTGAGGACGCGCTGAAGCCACCAGGCCCGGCCGAATTGGATAGCCAAGGCCCCGATGCTGGCGAGGCGATCTAGCAGGGTGTCAAGCGCGGTAAAGTCCCTGTCAGCAAGGAGTGACCTTGCCTGGCGGTGCGCATCGAAGAGCATCTGGCGCAGCGGGATGTCGTCCAAGCGGAAGCCATCGGTGACCCACCGGTCGAACGTTTCAGAGTCGGACTGCCAAGAAGCGGCCGGCGGAAGGCTGTCCGTGGCTTGCTGAACAGCGCTGGGACTGGCGAGCAGCTTTCGGATCTGGAGCAGCGCGCTCAAGTGCGAGCCATCCGCGCCAGGAGGGGTCCAGTCATACTCGTGGTCGAACCCGTCCCACTGAAACCGCCGCACGTCGCCGTCCGCGCTCTTGACCGTATAGCCGATGATCACGTCCCGGAGGGACCGCATCTGATGCACGCTTCGGATGCGCCAGGCGTTCGTGGACACCTGGAGAGGTGCGTACCCCGTGCTCGTCGTGCCACCCCTGTCGGGATCAGTCACATAGGAGGCGTCAACCCTCGAAATACGCTCGCCGCCCGCCTTCACGACGACTACCGAGCGGACCGGAACTTGCAGCCCGGCATCACTGGCATCTGGGCTGGCGATGCTTACCTCGACAGTCGGACTATGGCGGTCAGCCGGACCTGCAGGTCCGGCTGACCGCACTCCCGGGCCAAGTATCCGCAGGATCGACTTGACCAGCCGGATGGCGGCAGATTCGGTTCCCTCGCCGAACAGATCCGCACGCTGGATTGAGGCAAGCGTCCGGCCGCCGCCGAGGTCACGATCTGGGATCTTGCAATCGTCGAACCGGACCGGGATCAGCCATGGCTCGTCGGGCCTGCGCAGCCTGAGCTGCTCGACAGCCAGGGTGAGTTCCTCGTTCTGGTAGGTCGTAACGCGGTTAACGCTGTTTCCCGAGAAGCACGCAAGGAAAACCAGGGCACCATCAGTAATCGCGTGCCTGATCATAGAACGCCAGTCCTGGCCAGGCCACAGATCAGCCGTGTCCCGCCACACCTCGACTCCAGCGTCTTCGAGAATCGCCTGAAGCCAGTCCACACGCTGCGCGTCCTCGCGCACGTACGAGATGAAGACATGCCCGCCACTGCCGCCCGGTCCATTCACGGCCAAACTCTATGCGAGTTGTGGCTAAGACCGTGATCGTCGAGATCTCAGCGCTTAGGCGCGCTCGGCACGGAGGTGAGCGGTGCGCATGTCGCTGACCGAGACGGCATGACCAGCTGTATTACCGCCTGGTTGAGACTGAAGGCCTACGCAGCGCGCCGAACAGCATCGAGTAGGCCACCGGATGGAACACGAACCCGGAGCCGTTCACCGGGATCAAGACCGTTGAACCAATCCCCGGCACGCGCGTCGCGCGTATCGCCGAATCTGAATTCCTATCGAGCTGGCAGAAAATTGGTTCCTGAAGCGCGCAGCTTATCTGGTATGCATCCGTCGCTGCTGGGTCTGGGCGGGCGGATCGCGCCGGAGGCCCGGCGGGGGTCGGTCGATAGCCGGAGGCGGATGAGCCGGCGGCTTTGCGAACGCGTGCGCGCCGGGCACTGGACCGGTCCTTGCGTGCGGGCTGAGTAGTTCGGCTTAGCGGCGTTGAGTATGTCAGCTCTGCGGCGGGGGATGGCGGGCGTGCCAGGATCGGGGCGGCAAGGTCACTGACGATCGGAAGTGGAGGCAGGTATGTTCTCGCGGCGATGTACCGCGCAGCGCGCCGGGATCCTGGCCGGCCTGTTACTCACCGGGACGGCGGCGTGGGCCGCGGCGCCGGCGGCCGCGGCGGCGCGGGCCGGTGCCGGCCCGGCTGCGTCGCTGTCCGTTCCGGGCGGCCTGGCGGGCGTGGCGGTCGTGTCCGCGCGGGTGGCCTGGGCAGTGGGCGGCGACGAGGAAAGAGGTATCGGCTCCAGGCCGGTCATCGCCGCCTGGAACGGCACGCGGTGGAAGCAGTCAGCGGTTCCTGGCCTCAGGCAGGCGGCGCTGGCCGGCGTGGCTGCCACGTCGGCCCGCGATGCCTGGGCGGTGGGGAACACGGGCGTCGCGCTGGGGCCGGCCGTCATCGCGCACTGGAACGGCCGCGGCTGGAAGCAGGTGCCCAGTCATATCCCCGGTGCGGGCTCGGCGTTGCTGGGCGTGGCCGCCGCCTCCGCTCGCAGCGCCTGGGCAGTGGGCCAGACCTCGGGCGGCAGCCCGCTGATCCAGTGCTGGAACGGCCGGGCGTGGCATCAGGTCCCCGTCCCCGGCCTGAAGGGTGCCGTCTTCGCGGGCGTGACCGCGAGTTCGGCCCGCAATGCCTGGGCAGTCGGCTCCACCGCGCTCGACGTCCCCCTGATCTTCGGCTGGGATGGCCGGGCGTGGAAGCGGGTGCCCGTCCCTGACCCCAGCCCCGTGGCGGGCAGCGACCTGTTCGGCGTGACCGCCCTGTCGCCGCGCAGCGCCTGGGCAGTCGGCAGCTACCAGCTGAACTCGGGGGACAGGCGGCTGATCCTGCACTGGAACGGCACCAGGTGGCGGCAGGTGCCCACCCCGGCAGCGGGGAGCTCACCAGCGTGACCGCCACCTCGGCCCGCAACGCCTGGGCGGTCGGCGACAGCAGCCACTACTCCACGGACCGCCCGCTGGTGATGCACTGGAACGGCACCGCGTGGAAGAACGTTCCTGTCCCGCCGGGCATCAGCTACCTGGACAGCGTGGCCGCTACCTCAGCCCGGAACGCCTGGGCCGCCAGGCCAGACCACGGCAGGCAAGACGCTGATCATTCACTGGAACGGCTCCGCCTGGAAGTAACCCAGCCGCAGGCCCCCGCAGCCCAGGTCCCCTGGCGTCCATTGACACAGTCGCCACCGAACTGAAGCCAGCACGACCACGACATGACCCAGGCAGCTCAGAATCACCTCTCCGCACCCCGTACCTAGTCACGGAACGGCTGGCGGGCCACCACAACGGCGGCAGCGCACGCACCGGATCGGTCACCGACGGTGATCAGCCAGCGCGCATCGCCGCGCACGTGAATGCTGCGATATCGCCGAATCTGAATCCCTATTAATTTGATAGGCATATCGTTGCCTGGGCGCGCATATTGACTTTTCGGTGTCTGGGCTGATCGGTGATCATGCGCGGCACAACGTCTATGCCGGGTCGTCCCAAGGGTCGTGCCGGCCACCCGCCATCACGGCGTGGGCCGGGCGGGCAAGTGAGCGAGCCTCGGACCGCCCGGGCCGCTGCGTCCTTGCGGCACTGTCCTGGCCCGTTGTCGGCGCCGTACCGGATGCATCCTCCGCTGGTCAGTCCAGGGAGCTGAGGCCAGCATCGGTGATCTTCCATCTGTATCCAGGACCGCCCGGCTGGCGCTGAACCAGGCCGCGCCGTTCCAGTTCGACGAGCTCGTCAATGACTGTCGCCTTCTCGCGCGGCGGACGGCGGCTGTTGACCGAAAGGTCAAGATGCCGCGCGTCGCGCAGGCCCGTCCCGTCGTTGATCAGGCCGAATCTACACCGCCGTTGCGCCTGACGACGTCTTCACGGTGCGGACATACGGGGACGCCAGACCACCCTAGAGCCCCCGGCTAGTGTGCACTTCCGCCCATCACCAAAAAGCGAACCAGCAGGTCAGCGCCCCGCGAAGTCGATCAGAGCCAAACCGTGGCCTAAGTCAGGTGACAATTACCAACTCGCGCGCGCTCGACAGCGACTACGGTTCGTCGACTGGTCGCCGGTAGCTCTTGTCGGCCGCTCGTACGCGGATCTCCTCAGGACTCAACACGCGCGGATGCACTTTGAGCCCAAACATATGGACGCCCCGGCCAATGGTCGCAGGCATGCGGAACGCGCCATCTGCCAGGCTGCCGGGCCTCATCAGCCATGTATACCGAGGCGACCTTCGTCCGGTAGTCCACGCCTTGTCCTGAGCTGATACCGGGATCCGGCCATGCGCGCCTAGTAGGGCAGCATCAGTTCGTTAGGTGGTCCGGCGTGGCGTGGTGACATGGGAACGGCCGCTTCGTGATCATCTGGCTTGTGACAGTCCTGATGAATCGCGTAGCGGCCGCGGTGCCGAGTGTAGGGGATATTGATCCGGCTGGGTGGCTGGATTGCTTTGATGACCTGTTCGCGCGGGTGGTGGCGCCGGCGTTCGGGCGGCGGGAGCCGCGGCTGCGTGCCAGGTCGTATCTGCTGGGCCTGGTGTCGGGGCTGGAGCGCAAGAACGGGTGGACGATCGCGGAGTTCGCCGGGGACAAGACGCCGCTGGGGATGCAGCGGCTGCTGAACTCCGCGGTCTGGGATCAGGGCGCCGTCCGGGACCGGCTGGTCCGCTACGTGAGCGCGGAGCTGGGAGATCCGGGCGGGATCCTGATCGCCGATGAGACGGGTTTCCTGAAGTCGGGGTCGTAATGCCGATGTCGGCATTACGACCCTTATGCCGGGCTGGTGGTTATGCCGCGCCCGCCCGGCACGGTCTGGCTGGCGGTTCTTTGGCCGGGCAGGGCGCGGCATAACTTCGGCTGATCTGGCTGTGGTGATCTTGTGCTTGCTGTCTGGTCGGTGTGTCCGATCGATCAGACAGGAGAGGTGAATGGGCTCGTTTTTCCTTCCCAGGCAGGCGAGGCGGATCGTGGTGCCGGGTCCGCTGGGGGTGTTTGCTGATGGCCTGCGCCGGGATCTGGCCGGCCAGGGGTATGCGCTGGACACGGTCACCGATCATGTGCACCGGCTGGCGGATCTGAGCGGGTGGCTGGCGGGCCAGGGCCTGACCGCGGCCGGTCTCACCGAAGAGGCGGCCTGGAAGTGCGTGGCTGAGCGCAGGGCTGCCGGGTACCGGACCGGGATAAGCGCGCGGGCGTTCGCGCCGGTGCTGGGGTATCTGCGCAGGGCGGGAGTGGTCCCGCCGCCGGTTCCGGCGGCGCCGGTGACCGAGGCAGACGTGCTGCTGGCGGGTTACCAGCGTTACCTGGAGGCCGAGCGGGGCCTGGCGGCGAGCACGGTCAGGCATTACCTGCGTTACGCGCGGGCGTTCCTGGCCGGGCTGGCCGGGCCGCTGGGCCAGGCCCTGGCGGGGCTGTCCGCCGGGCAGGTCACCGGGTATGTGCTGGAGCGCGCCCGCCGGCGCGCCGGGGCGCCGCAGGACCTGGTGGTCTTGCCGGCGCTGCGGTCGCTGCTGCGCTACCTGCATGTCACGGGCCGTACCTGCCTGCCGCTGGCCGGCGCGGTCCCGGCCGGGCGGAGCTGGAAGCCCGGGCTGCCGCGCGCTGCTTCGGCTGATGACCTGCGCGCGGCCCTGGCCGCCTGCGACCGCCAGAGCGCGGGCGGCCGCCGTGACTACGCGATCGTCCTGGCGCTGACGAGGCTGGCGCTGCGCGGCGGGGAAGCCGCCCGGCTGCGGCTGGCCGACGTGGACTGGCGGTCCGGGGAGCTGAGGATCGCAGGGAAAGGCGGCCGGACCGACATTTTGCCGCTGCCGGCCGACGTCGGCGAGGCGATGGCGGACTACCTGCTGCACGCCCGCCCGGCCACGACGTCGCCGAACCTGTTCGTCGCCTTGAAGGCGCCGTTCGGCGCGCTGGCGGTGTCCTCGGTCACCGGAGTGATGTGGCGGGCGTGCGAGCGGGCAGGGGTGCCCCGGTTCGGGCCGCACCGGGTCCGGCACGCGGCGGCCTGCGGCCTCCTCGCGGCCGGCGCCCCGATGGAGGAAATCAGCCAGCTGCTGCGCCATGCCCACAGCGCACCACCGCCATCTACGCCAAAGTCGACCAGGCTCGCCTGGCCGAGCTGGCCGTGCCCTGCCCGGAAGGAGCCGCGCGATGAGCCTGACCGCCAGCCTCAGCGACTACCTCACCGTGCGCCGTTCGCTCGGGTTCAAGCTGAGCAGCGAAGGCCGGATGCTGGCCGGCTTCGCCGCGCGCCTGGACGAGGAGGGCGAGACCACCGTCACGGTCGCCGCGGCCCTGGCCTGGGCGACCGAGCCGCGGGATGCCGCCCCGGCCCAGTGGCGCCGGCGGCTGACCATGGTCCGCGGCTTCGCCCGTTACCTGGCCACCGCAGACCCCGCCTGCCAGGTCCCCCCGCCCGACCTGCTGATAGCCCCGGCGCACCGGCCGCCGCCATACATCTACCCCGCTGAGGAGATCGCGGCGCTGATCCACGCCGCCGGCACCATCGCCGCGCCCCTGCCATCGGCCACCATGCAGACCCTGATCAGCCTGATCGCGGCCACCGGGCTGCGGCTGGGCGAGGCACTGGCCCTCGACCGCGGTAACGCCGGCCCCGATACCGGCGCGCTCGCCGTGACCGGCAAGAACGGCCAGGCCCGCCTCGTGCCGGTGCACGCCACCACTACCGCCATGCTCGGCAGCTATGCCCGGCGGCGGGACCGGCTCTGCCCGCGCCCGGCCTGCCCGGCACTCTTCATCACCAGCACCGGGCAACGGGCCGGGCAGCGCGGAGCGCAGGAAGCCTTCGCCCGGCTCACAGCCCTGGCCGGCATCGCCACCACGCCCGGACGGCGCCGGCCCCGCATCCATGACCTTCGCCATTATGCGGATGGCTGGGTTATGTGCCCTGCCGTGATGTTTCCGCTGGCAGGTGCGGCGGGGCTCGTGCTGCAGTCCGCATAATCCTCCTCGGGCTGGGGTCAGCGGCCCAGCGAGTCGAGCCAGCCGAGCAGGGACGAGTCTGAGGTCCAGTCCGGCAGGGCGTCCGGGGTGAGTGGTTCGTAGGCGTTTTCGATCGCTCTGCGTTTGGCCTCGGCGTCGGCTCTGGCGTAGATCTCGGTGGTGGAGACGTCGGCGTGGCCGAGGAGGTCGCGGATGTAGATCAGGTTGACGCCGGCCTGGACCAGGTGCATGGCCCGGCTGCGCCGGAGCGTATGCGGTGTGACCGGCAGGCCGGGGGCCCAGCCGGGTTCCCGGGCCCGGACGGCGCGCACGTGGCGGGCCAGGAGCTTGGCGACCCCGGACCGGGTCAGCCGGGAGTGGCCCGGCCCGGTGAACAGCGGGTCGGCGTCGGCGCCGAGGCCGGGGTGCCGGTCGCGGTGGTCGAGGTAGCCGGCGACGAGCCGGGCGGTGGGGTCCATCACGGGCACGTACCGGATCTTGGAGCCCTTCCCGTGGATAACCGCGGTCATCGGGCTGCCGCGGCGGATGTCGGCGACGTCGAGGTCGCAGAGTTCCTGGGCGCGGGCGGCGGTGTCGTAGGCCAGGGCGAGCAGGACGGTGTCCCTGACGGCGCGGGCGGTGGCCGTGCCGGGCTCGGCGAGCAGCGTCCTGACCTCGTGGCCGGTCAGGTGGCCCGGCTGCGGGGCGGGGGTGTTCTTCTGCCGGATCGCGAGGACCTGGGTGACCTGGCCGAGCTGGTCGGGCTGCTCGACGGCGGTGTAGCGGCAGAACGACTTGATCACCGCCAGGCGCTGGTTGCGGGTGGCGGCCGAGCAGCCCCGCCCGGCCTCCAGCCAGTCCAGGAACCGCAGGACGCGGGGCCGGTCGATGTCGGCCAGGCGCAGCTTCTCCGGCGGTATGCGCTCTACGTCCCTGAACCAGGTGAGCAGCAGTTTCATCGCGTCGCGGTAGGAGGAGACGGTTTTCGGCGAGGCTGCGCGCTCCCCGGCCAGGTGGCTGGTGAAGAACTTCGACAGCCAGCGCCCGGCGAGGTCCGGCGGCGGCGCGGGGCGCGGGCTCACCGCTCGTCCCCGGGCAGGGCGGGGATGACGTAGCCGAACCGGACCTGGGCCCGGGCCATCACCTCGGGGTAGGCGTCCGCGGTCAGCCGCAGGTAGTACTGGGTGCCGCGGAGGTCGGCGTGGCCCATGTGGCACGCCAGGTAGGGCAGCGTCACGGCCAGGTCCGCGCCTTCCGCGGCCCAGCGGCGCAGGTTGGCGACGGCGAACCCGTGGCGCAGCGAGTGGGGGTGCGGGCCGCCTGCGAAGTGGGGGATGCCGGCGTCGGCCAGGTAGCCGCGGAACCGCAGGTAGACGGTCGACTGGTTGACCGGCCGGCCGGGCGCGACGCTGTAGAACACGTGGCCGCTGGTTTCGGGGGCGGGGTGCGCGGCCGCGATATAGCCCTCCAGGGTCGCGGTAAGCCGGGCGGTGACCGGCACGGTCCGGGCTCTCGCCGTTCTTGGAATCGCGGATCCGCAGCGTCCCGCTGCGCGTGTCCACGTCGGCCAGGGTCAGGTGAATCGCCTCGGAAACCCGCAGCCCGGCGCCGTAGAGCACCCTGAACAGGACAGGGCCGGCCATGGCCTTGTTGGTGAAGCTGGACATGGGCTGGGAGTCGATCGCGGTGAACAGGCGGCGCACCTCCTCGTCGGTGAACACGTACGGGGGCTGGTGGCGGACGCGGACCCGGGTTGCCGCGGCCGGGGTGAAGGCGTCCCAGCCGGCCGCCTGTGCGTGCTCGGCGAGCTGGCGAAGCGCCAGCTCGTTGCGCCGGATGGTGGAGGCCCGCAGGTGACGGCCGTAGAGGAACCCGCCGGCCGCTTCCCTGGTGATGGACCCGTCCGGGTAGCCCTCCCGCCGGCAATAGCCGGCGAACTGGCGCAGCACCCGCTCCGGGACCTTGAACCTGTACCCGCCGGCGTGGCGCGAGGCGGTCAGCTCGTCGGCCAGGTCCTGCAGCGTCGTCTCAGGCACTGCGCTCACCCGCTCCCGCCCGGCCCAGGACGTCTTCGACGTCCAGCGCGCAGCATCGCAGCCGTTCGACGTCGAAGCGCAGGTAGCAGGCCTGGGTCGTGTCGGTTGAGGCGTGCCCGAGCACGGCCGGTATCACCGGCATGGGCGCGCCGTTGCCGATCATGGCCACGGCCAGCGCCCCGCGCAGGGAGTGCATCCCGGACGCCTGGCCGGGCGGGAACCCGATCCCCGCGCGGGCCGCGTAGCGCGACAGCCGGGTGGCGACCGAGGAGGAGCAGCCGAACGCGTCGAAGGGATAACTGTGCTTGACGACTACCTTGGCGCAGGCGGTCTCGGGGCGGCCGTGCCGGACGTAGTCGATGACCGCCCAGCCGACGTCGTCCAGCAGCGGCAGGCTCAGCGGCAGGCCCGTCTTGCGCTGGACGACCTTCAAAGTTTTCGCCCGCCAGTCCAGGTCGCCGAGCTCGAGCTGGCGCAGGTCAGAGACCCGCAGGCCGAGCCGCGCGGTCAGCAGGATCATCGCGTAGCCGCGCTTGCCGACAGCGGACTGCCGGTCGATCACGGCCAGCAGCCGCCGGATCTCCTCAGCGGTCCACAGGTGCGGCTCGGACTCGTGGCGCAGGTGCCGGTGCGGCGGCAGCCGGCCGGCCAGACCCTGCGGCGCCCGGCCCGCGGCGGCGAGGAAGTCCAGGAAGTCGGCCAGGGCCGACCTCAGCCCCGCGACGGTCTTGCGGGCCAGCCCGCGCTGGCGCAGCAGGAAACCCGACACGTCCCGCACGCTCAGGGCAGCCAGGCCGGTGCCCGTCTCGTCCAGGTAGCCCAGGAACCGGCTGGCCGCCTTGTCCTTGGCGACCAGGGTCGCCTCCGCGTTGCCGCGAGCGCGGCACGAGGCAACATAGTCGTCCCGCAGCGGCCGGAACCGGACAGGGCAGCCGTCCTTCGCCGCGATGACCGGCCGGCCGATGACGACCGCCCGGCCCGCCAGCGCGTCCGCCATCAGGACCGCCGGCCGGCGAACCGCGTTGACATCCCTGTCCGCGACCGGCTCCCGCAGCGTTCCTAGCCTGGTCCCGGTCTGGCCGGCGATGAAGTCCACGCACGCCTGGTCGCTCGCCGTCCTCAGGCCGCAGCCGGCCAGGAAGGCCACGAACCGGTCCAGCACAACCTGGTAGCGCCGGATCGTGCCCTCGGATCTCCCGGCCTCGCGCAACGCCGTCACGACAACGCCCGAGGCGACCCTGACATCTGCCTCTCCCATGACAATCACCCCTGCTCGGAGACGGAATGAACAAGGTGATTCTTCGCCGGCGCGGTCAATGCGCCCAGCGGCGCTGACAGCCACCCCTCCCTGCTCGACTCGCTGGGCCGCTGACCCCAGCCCAAGGAGGATTATGCGGCCTGCAGCACGAGCCCCGCCGCCCCTGCCAGCGGAAACGCCACGCCAGGGCGCATAACCCAGCCGTCCGCATAATGTCTTTAATGCGGAATTCCGCATTAAAGACACACCTTCGCGGTCACCACCTTGACCGGCTGGTACCGGGACGGCGCCGACGTGCAAGCCCGCCTCCCGGTCCTGTCGGCCTACCTCGGGCACTCCAGCCCGGAAGCCACCTACTGGTATTACTCCGATTCTCGGGTTATTCCGATACCTGCTCCCTTGCACGCGTGATGGGCCTGCGAGCTGGGATGACGTGCTCTCGCGACTGTCGCTTGTCGGGATAATCCGGTGTCACTCCTTGAGTCCGCACAGGCGCTGGATGATGTCCTCGCGGTCGTGCCACAACGGGGCGGGGAGGGGGCTCTGGCTTGTTGCGCTGTTGGCTTTCTCGAGAGCGTGGCGCTTCATCTCGGTGTCGGCGTGCGCGTAGATGAGCGTGGTCTCGGGGTCGGCGTGCCCGAGCCATTCGGTGAGCAGGGCCAGGGGCATGCCGGCCTGGTAGAGGTGCATCGCCCGTGAGTGGCGCAGCATGTGCGGGTGGACCCGGGCCGGGACGTCGGGACAGCTGGCTTGGGCGACAGCGGCGTGCTGGCGGATGAACCTGGCGACGTTGTCGTCAGACATCCGCGCCGGACGGTGATTCCGCATGGTGTAGAACATCGGGGTCGCCGGTTCGGGGCTGGGGTGGAGGACGGCGGCGTAGCGGCCGAAGTGCCGGGCTGTCTCGCTGGTAATGGGCAGGCGCCTGGGTTTGGAGCCTTTCCCGAGCAGGTCCGCGGTGAGTCGCCTGGTGTCGATGTCGGTGAGGTTCAGGGCGAGCATCTCGGCGTCGCGGGCGGCGAGGTCATACATGAGGATCATGAAGAACTGGTCGCGCAGCCCGGTCCGGGTGCCCGCGTCTGGGGTGGCGAGCAGCGCCGTCATCGCGTCTGTGCTCATGTATGTCACCGGTGCCGCGGCCGGGCCTTTGAGCCGGGGGATGGCGGCGAGGTCGGCAAGGTAGATCGCGAGCATCGGCTCGGCGGCGGCCGCGTAGGTGAAGAACGACCGGATGCACGCCAGGCGCTGGTTGCGGGTCGAGGCCGTCCACGACCTGGTGACCCACATGTGCTCAAGGAACCCGGTGACGGTGGCCCGGTCAACCATGACGAAGGTGACCTTCTCAACTGCGACGTGGTGATGTTCGGCGACGTAGCCCAGGAGCATGTTCCAGGTCTGGCGGCACGACGTGATCGTGTTGCCGGCTGCGCCGCGCTGGCGGGGCAGGAACGCGGTGAACCACTCGCGAAGGTGCCGGTAGAAGCCGTCCGCGGCCTGCTGGCGGGTCTTCACGGCGTCACCGCCGGGATGATGCCGGCTGCGGAGGTCAGGCCGGTCGCCGCGAGGCGCTCGGGCAGCAGGTGCACGTGCCACGCTGTCGAGGAGTACTTCTGGTGTCCCATGTAGGTGGCCAGGTAGGGCAGCCAGGCCTCGATGTCCTTGCCTTCCTCGACCCAGCGCATCAGGGTGCGGGTGGCGTAATTGTGCCGCAGCGTGTAAGGGGTTGAGGCCGGCGCGATCCCGCCCGCGACCTCGCAGCAGCGGTGGTAGCTGGCGATGAGCCAGGCCGGGGAGTACTGGCGGCCAGGCTGGTCCTCGAAGAACCACTCCCGGTCCGGGCGCCGCAGGTCCGCCAGGTGATCGAAGCGGGAAAGCAGCCCGGCCAGGTCCCCGGTCACGGGAACACGGCGGTCCTTGTTCCGTTTTGAGCGTTCGATCATCACCATCGCGTTGCCTGTGTCAACGTCGTGGCGGCGCAGGCGGCGGGCTTCGGGCGGGCGCAGTCCCGCGCCGAGGACCAGCCGGAAGATGACCGGGATCGTGTACTCGCGGAACGGGCTGCGGTACTCGGCGTCGATGGAGTCGGCCGCCCGGAAGAAGGCGGCCAGCTCGTGATCGGTGAACATGTGCGGCAAGCTGCGGGCCGGGCTGGCGATCCACGCCGACGGCACGATGAACCCCTCCGCCCCGGTCAGCTGGAGGTACTTGCCGAACTCACGCACCGCGCGGCTCCGGTACGCGCCCCAGGTGCCCGTCGCCGTGTCCCGGCACCACGCGGTCGCCAGTTCCCGGGTCAGCGCCGTCTCGCCGGGGTGATGCGACGCGCAGAACCTGTCGAAGCCGGCCATCGCGTTCCTCATGTCGCGCAGGGTGTCCCAGCGCGGTCCGCCATTCGAGCATCGCCTCGATCTGGGGTGCGAAATTGCTGGTGAACGTGCTCATCGCAGCCCCTCCCTGGTGCAGGCGAAGTCCGCCAGCGGCAGGCGCACTGGCGGATCTGCTCGCTGGCCAGGGCGAGGTAGCGGCGGGAGGAGTCGATGCGGGCATGGCCCAGGATCTGCGCGGTCAGCGGCAGCCCGGCCCCGGACTCGATGAGCCTTGTCCCGGTGGTGCGCCGCAGGGCATGGAACGACTTGCCGTCGCCGGCCGCGTGATCGATGCCTGCCCGGGCCAGGCGGCGGCGCATGAGGGTCGAGCCGGCCGAGTTCCCCAGCTTCACGTACGGCGGCTGGAGCCGGACGAACACTTCCGGGGCGCCGCAGTCTGGCCGGCCGTGCAAGATCCACTCGGCGACGGCGTTGCCTGCCAGTGCCGGCAGCGGCAGCACCAGCGACCTGGATGTCTTGGCCTGGACCAGCCGGATCTCGTCGCGGCGCCAGTCGATCTCGTCCAGCCGCAGTGCGACGATGTCGCAGCAGCGCAGCCCGGTCGAGACCGCCAGCACGACCATCGCGTAGTCCCTCTTCCCGCACGCGGTCCCGGTCTCGATCCCGTCAAGGAGACGGCCGGTCTCCTCACGGGTAAAGCACGGCAGCGCCCGCACCCGCCGCGGCGCGGCAAGCGCGAGCAGGCCATCGATGCGGACGTCGCTGAGCCCGGCGGCGTTGAGGAAGGCGAAGAACCTCTTGAGCGACCACACCACGTTGCCGGTGCCCGCGGGCCGCTTGGGCGCCATCTCGACCATGAACACCCGGACGTCGTCCACAGTGACCGCGCCGGGAACACTCCGGCCGATCCGGTCCAGGTAGACCAGGAAATGGCGGATCTCGCCGGCCAGCAACCGCACCGATCCCGGAGCCACGCTCCAGGCCGGCCGCCGCGGTGAACTGTTCCAGGACTTCACAGGAGCTCTCGCTGAGGCCAGGACCCGGGCTCATCATCCGCCAGGTCACCCGGCCGGTCCGCTGGAACTCCAGCATCATGCGGGCTGTCTTCACCAGGGCGTTCCGCCTGTTCCGGCCGATCTCACCGCGCCGCGCACGTTCCTGCTGGCACCCGACGAACTCGTCGACCACGCTGACTGACAGCGCGTCGAAGTCCCGCCGGTCACAGAACTCCGCGACCACCTCGCAGCACTTGCCGTAGCGAGCAACCGTGTCGCCCGACAAGCCCACGCTTTCGGACTACACCGAGCACGGCATCAGCCAGCCCGGACACCATCGACCCCATGGCACTGTCCCCTTCATCCGGTGAAGCCGCCGGTTCGGACGAACATGGCGGCATCATCACCATGGGCCGAGAACGTCAGGGAACAGGCCCCATGCGCACAGACCTCACCCACCGGATTATCCCGACAAGCGACAGTCACGAGAGCACGTCATCCCAGCTCGCAGGACCATCACGCGTGCAAGGGAGCAGGTATCGGAATAACCCGAGAATCGGAGTAATACCAGTTATTCCGAGGTCGGAATAACTGGTACCTGCAAGCCACACCCGAACTGCTCGCCCTGGCCGCCGCCCGGCTCAAACCCCCCGGCAGCGATCGCCAGGAAGGCAGCCCATCATGACCGCGCTCGCCCCGGTCCTGCAAGCCTTCTTCACCGACCGGCTGATGACCCAGCGCGGCGCCAGCCCCCACACCATCGCCTCCTACCGCGACACCTTCACCCTGCTGCTCGGCTACCTCCACCAGCAGACCGGCAAGCTGCCCGCCCAGCTGGACCTGGCCGACCTGGACGCCCCCGCGATCGGCGCGTTCCTGCAGCAACTGGAAACCGTCCGGGGCAACACCCCGGCCACCCGCAACGCCCGGCTCGCAGCCATCCGCTCCCTGTTCCGCTACGCCAGCCTCCGCGCCCCCGAGCACGCGGACCAGATCAGCCGCGTCCTGCAGATCCAGCCCAAGCGCACCGTCACCACGATCGTCAGCTACCTCACCCCAGCCGAGCTCGACGCGCTGCTCGCCGCCCCCGACCGCGCCACCTGGCACGGCCGCCGCGACCACGCCCTGCTCGTCCTCGCCGCCCAGACCGGGCTGCGGGTCTCCGAACTGACCGGGCTCACCATTCACGACGCCCGCCTCGGCACCGGCCCCCACGTCTACTGCCGGGGCAAAGGCCGGAAAGACCGCGCCACCCCCCTCACCCCGCACACCACCGCAACCCTCCGCCCATGGATCACCGAGCAGCAGGCCAGCCCGGCCAGCCCCCTGTTCCCCGCCAGGACCGGAACCCCGCTCTCCCGCGACGCCGTCGAGCACCTGGTCACCAGGCACGCCGCCGCCGCGGCCCAGACCTGCGCCACCTTGCAAGCAAAGAAGATAACGCCGCATACCCTGCGGCACACCGCCGCGATGAACCTCCTCCACGCCGGCGTCGACATCACCGTCATCGCACTATGGCTCGGCCACGAAAACCCCGCCACCACCCGCGTCTACCTCCACGCCGACATGGCACTCAAAGAACAAGCCATAGCACGAACCACGCCACCCGGAACCCCGCCCGGACGCTACCAGCCACCCGACCAGCTCCTGGCCTTCCTCACCCAGCTCTGACCAGCCACCCGAAGTTATGCCGCGCCCTGCCCGGCCAAAGAACCGCCAGCCAGACCGTGCCGGGCGGGCGCGGCATAACCACCAGCCCGGCATAAGGCAGGCTCTCGGCGGGGGTGCAGCGTCAGTACACGGGGACGGCGGGGAAGATCACGAACTGCCAGGTCGGGGTGTTCCTGGCTTATGCGGTCCCGGCTGCCGGGGTGCGGGTTCTGGTGGACCGGGAACTGTACGTCCCGAAATCGTGGACCGGTGACCGGGACCGGTGCAGGGGAGCAGGGATCGGCGGGGAGGTGAGGTTCGCGACCAAGCCCGAGCTGGCGAAGGCGATGATCGGGCGGGTCCGGGAGCTGGGGCTGCCGTTCGCCTGGTTCACCGCCGATGAGGCGTACGGCGATAACGGCAAGCTGCGGGAATGGCTGGAAGACAGCACGATCGGCTACGTGGTGGCCGTGGCGCGGGACACCCTGGTCCCGGCCGGGACCGGGCGGACGATCCGGGCGGAGCGGCTGGCGGCGAGGGTGCCGGGGCGGGGCTGGCAGCGGATGTCGTGCGGGCCTGGGTCCAAGGGCGAGCGGCTGTATGACTGGGCGCTGTCCCCGGCCGGGAACGGCGCGCAGCTGCTGATCCGCCGCTCGCTGACCTGCGGTGAGCTGGCCTTCTACCGGTGCTGGTCCCCGCAGCCCGCGAGCCTGGCCGTGCTGGTGCGGGTGGCCGGGGCCAGATGGGCCGTCGAGGAAACGTTCCAGGCCGCGAAGAACGAGACCGCGCTGGACCATTACCAGGTCAGAAAGCACGTCGCCTGGTACCGGCACGTCACCCTCGCGCTGGCCGCCCAGGCCTGGCTCGCCGTCACCGCAGCCCGGGCCGGCCCGCCACCCGGCGGCGGGCCCGGCAGCAGCGGCCGGGCCAGAGAGGGGGACCCTGACCTGTGGACAACCATCCGGCCCGAACCCTCGCCACGGTAACCGCCTGACCACGGGAAGCGACGGAACGCCGCTGACCTGCCTCACCCTCAACGAGATCCGCCGCGTGCACGTCATATTCTGCTGCCCGGCCCACCCGCCAGAACACCATCTCCACTGGTCACGATGGCGCCGCCGCCACCAGGCCATCGCCCGCCAATGCCACTACAAACGGCGCCGCGAAAGAGATCACTAACTGATGCTGCCCTACTAGGCCTTTAAGCCGAGCGCAATGTCCGTTTTACGGCCTATTTTATAGGTTATCCCCGCCCGCCGGATCGATATGGGCGATTCGCTTTCGCGAACCGTCCGCGCCATCCGTCAACGAATAACTCAGAAAGTGTACCGTTACAGTGGGACTAAAGGCCTCGAAGCATTCGAACATGCGAGGAGCTAACGCGATGGCAGTGGGATGCGAGATCCGTAACTGTGGCGTAACCGCAGAGGGTCGATGCCGGTATTGCGGCCACGCTTTCTGCAGGTCCCATAGCTCGGCTTCGAGGCCGGGTTATTACGCCACCGCTCCATGGCCCTACGGTCCGGTTATCAATGGATGCGGTGAGTGCCAGGAGCAAGCGATCGATGATGCAACTCAGGCGAACCTCGCCACTAAACGTCAGAAACAGGACGAAATCGCCAGAATAGCCGCTCTTCCGCAGATGCCACTGGCAATGCTGGCCGAATACCTGAGGACCGCTTCCGGGTCTGCCGAGTTCAATGGAACGCACGTCCGGGGCTTTTCATCTCGTGATGTGGCTCGAGCCATGGTGGAATCGGGCCGTCATCCGCAGCCGATCACTGCCAATGCCAAAGGATTCATGGGCCGGCCGAAGAGGAAGACTCAGTATGGATGGGCCTTGCGGCGTGATAGCTGGCACAACGACATGCGGAGCCACGAGACCACCACTTGCCTGCTGGCCGATGGTTCCGTTCAGCCATACAGCAAGGTATTCGGATGGGGGAATCCAGAGATAAGAGATATCACTAGCGAGGAAATTGCCGCATTGTCAGCCCGGCGTCTTGTCGTGACAGACAGAGCCGTGTGAGCACGTAGATCAGTTCGCAAGGTCAGCCACTTCATCTCGCTGGCCGCGCTCCTGTGGGGTTCCAGAACTCGGCCACTAGTCCTGACCTGGGATTTTAGGCGGCTCGCTCGTATTCATTGATGAGGCCGCCAGGGACGGTCTGGCGCTGGATCTGCTTCTGGGAGAGTTCAGCGGGAGGGTGGTCAGGCCGGGGCGGGTGAAGTTGGCGGCTGCGATGGGGACGGCGCCGGTTGTCATGGGCCTCGTGCTGGGCCAGGATCGTCCGCGGATGCTTCTGGCCGAAGATCAGCATCCGGTCGGTGACCTCGGTCCGGGCCGTGAGCACGAACCTTTCCACGGATAGCTTAATATTATTTGATAACATTTTCTTCATTTCGCATGCTGCGATCCGGTCAGTTATTTGGAGAATCAGTGATTGGAGAAAGCGGTTGCCGGCGAATGTGCGGGGTCATGTTTTCGTTTCGTATGTTCGTGAAGATGCCCAGCGGGTTGACCGTTTGCGACAGATCCTGGAACTGGCTGGAATCAGGGTCTGGCGTGACACCGCAGACATTGGGCCTGGGCAGGATTGGAGGCTTGCGATACGAGAGGCGATAACCGAAGGCAGCATGGTTTTCCTCGCGTGTTTTTCCGAGAACACCCAGGATAAGGTCAGTAGCTATCAGAACGAAGAAGTCGGCCTGGCCGTGGAGCAGATGCGACGCCGGCGGCCAGGCATGCCTTGGCTGATTCCGGTCCGCTTCGACGGGTGCAGCCTTCCTCTGTTCGATCTGGGCGGAGGCCGGACGATGGACTCACTTCAGCGCGCTGATCTCTTCGGCCCGGACTACCAGGCTCAGGCAGAACGGTTGGTTCGTGCCATCCAGCAGATTCTGTCAGGTGAGATAAGATCTGATGAGGGCATTCGGCCGCCAGCTCCGACGACGACGTCACCCGCCGTATCGAGAGGGCTTCCAAGGGATATCGCGACGTTCACCGGGCGCGGTCAACAGCTTGAGCGACTGAATGCCGCCGTCGATGCCGCCGCCGGAGGTGTATTGGCGATCCACGTAGTCGACGGCATGGCCGGGGTGGGCAAGAGTGCATTCGCCATACACGCCGCGCACCGCTTGTTGGACAGGTTTCCCGACGGCTCGCTGTTCGTGCCGCTGCACGCTCACACTGCGGGCGTTACTCCGCTCACAGTTGAGGCCGCACTCGGCTCACTTCTGCTGGGCGACGGGCTGAAACCCTCTGAGCTCCCGACTGAGTCGGCTGGCCGCGAGCAGCTGTGGCGCGAGCGTACTGCCGGGCGTCGGATGCTGCTGGTGCTCGACGATGCCGCCGATGCCGCCCAGGTTCGTCCGCTGTTGCCTGCATCCGCTGAATCCCTCGTCCTGATCACCAGCCGCAGGCGGCTGACGGGCCTGGACGATGTAGTGCCGATCAGTATGGGCGTGCTCTGCTCCCGTGATGCCGCCGATCTGTTTGTGTCTGTCACCGGGAGGTCAGGGCTTGACCCCGCGGACCCCGACGTCAAGCACGTGATCGCGCTGTGCGGATACTTGCCGCTGGCCGTGAGCCTGACCGCCGCGCGGTTGCGGCACCACCCGTCCTGGACCCCAGCCGATCTGATCGAGGATTTCCGGGCCGCTGACAGCCGGCTGCAGGCGCTATCCGACCTGGACCGGACCGTGGCCGTCGCGTTCGATCGGTCCTATGAGGACCTTTCGGTCGCTCAGCAGCGCCTGTTCCGGCTGCTGGGCGCACACCCAGGGGTGGACTTCGAACCGGAGGCTGCCACCGCTTTGCTGGAATCCGACATCACGGCGGCGCGCAGGCTGCTGATGAATCTGGATGACCACCGACTGCTTGACGAGACCGTCGCCCTCCATCGGTGGCAGATGCACGACCTGCTGCGCGAACACGCTGCCGCCCTGGCTGCTGACGACGCGGATAGCACACCGGCCCTGAACCGACTGCTGACCTTCTACCGGAACCGCTTCGGCACATGTGAAGGGCAAGAGCCAAGCCGCGAAGCAGTCCACGCTTGGCAGCGAACCGAACGCGGAAACCTGCTGGCATGCATCGAATACGCCGCCTTGCACAACGACGATGCCGCCGTGGTGGACCTGACCGCCGCCATCGCGGGATTGCTAGTCGCACAGGGACCATGGACCGATGCCGTCATGCTGCATACCCGAGCCGCCAAAGCCGCACATCGTATTGGTGACCGTTCCGGCCAAGCTGGGACGCTAAATGACCTAGGCCGGATCCGACGGATGAGTGGCGACTACGTCGACGCCGCGCAGGCGCACGCCAAGGCTCTGGAACTTCTCCGGGGCATTGGTGACCGTCTGGGGCAACTCGCTACCCTGACTGCCCTTGGCGAGGCACAGCTGGATGCCGGCGACATCGCTGGTGCCGCGCAGACGCACAACGACGGCCTGGAACTGCTCCAGGACCGGTCCCGCGCCGGACAGCCCGGCGTGGTCCCCGCCGTGAACAACCTCGACCAGATACAGCCCGGCCAGGCCCGCGCCGCAGTCGGCGATGGCGTCGAGCACGAGGCCGTCATCATCGACATCCTGGAGCAGTTCCGGGATCTCGGTGACCGTTCTGGCGAGGCTTACGTTCTGGACTGCCTCGGCCAGCTCCGACTGATGAATGGCGACACTGCTGGCGCGGAGGAGGCATTCCGGAAAGCACTGCGACTGTACCGGGATCTCAGCGATCGCTCCGGTCAGACTAACACCCTGAACGGCATCGGCCAGCTCCGACTGATGAATGGCGACCAAGGCGGCGCCGTCCGGGCATATACGAAAGCCCTGGAACTCCTCCGGGGCATTGGCGACCGCTCCGGTCAGGCTAACACCCTGATTGAACTCGGCAAGGCACGATTGATGACCGGCGATATCCCAGGTGCCGAGGAGGCATTCCAGGAAGCGCAGCGACTGTACCGGGAGTTGGGACCGCCGGAAGTCTAGCGAACGCGCTCCCAGGCAGACCCACTATCTCAGTAAGGCTGTTGTCCCTTCTCGACGAACCCGATCCCCGCAGCTCTGGCCACCGCGCGACCGTGGCCGGCCGTGGCGTTCGTCGGCAGCGCGGGAGATGGCACTCAGTATGGTCAGCTCGGCAAGGTGCTCGTTTCCCGATGAGCGCACCGGGCAGCGCACTCTGACCCCGTTCTCGCCGGCCGTCCCACTGGAGCGGATCCTCGGCCTTGGGCCGTGAAACGCCCGCTGGTGGCTACCGCCGGCGGCCTCTCAAGAAGGAAGTGAGGCCGGGGTTTCAGCGACGACCCGTACAGTGACGCTGTGCAACAAGCGGAGGAGACCTGCCGGTCCTTTGTCCAGATGTGGGCGGAGGCGGTCATGCGCCAGGTTGGGCGTGTCCGTCAGATTCGTGAAGAGGCTCGTAGACTCGGCCGCGCTTACGAGCGGATGGAAGATTGGAGTCCGGACGTACTCGATCTTGCCCGGAGCTTTCGTGCGCAGTGGGCAGAAGAGCAGGCGCTAGTGTGGGCTGCCCACCAGGTTGAGCGATGGGCTCGGAGGCTCGCCGAGGAACGGGCTGATGAGCCGCCGCCTCGTGACCAGGTGCTCGCGGACCTTCGGAACGCTCTTGAGCACCTTGACGAGGCTGAGTTTGAAGGCGGTTATGCCGTGCCAGGGGATTGGAGTCGTTCCTTGAGGGCACTGCCCGGCAGTCAACTGTGGATTGCGGCGGGTGACGGCCTCGCTTTCGGCCTCATTGATGTCAACGAACTCGAAAGCCGCGCGCTCGGCGTTGTCAGCACTGTCGAGAACGAGTTGATGGAAGAGGCCGCAGACTGGTGGGCCGAGATGAGCATCGGGCGCTGACAGTGCGCTTGGGTTCAGGCTATGAGCTGAGCGAGTCGGTAAGCCCACGGCCTGCCCGGAAGTCGCTTGTCCCGTTGGGCCTGGTTGCGACCGTCTGATGTCGTCACGAGCAGCTATGGTGGCGGGCGTGAGCGACCGAGACGACGACAAGCGCCGGGAACGCCTTCAGCGTGGCATGGCTGTTGGAGCGGGAGCCGCGATCGGCGTGGTTCTTAGCGGCCCGGCCGGAGCGGTCGTCGGTGCGGCGCTCGGCCCGATGCTGGAACCGTGGGCGGCAAGGGTCTGGGACGAACTGAGCGCAGACGGCAGGCGGCGTGCAAGCGAGGCGTTGGCGGCTGCCTGCGAGGCGCTGGATTGCGAGCCGGAAGAGCTGGGCGAGCGGATCTTGGCCTCTGATCTGACGCGACTACAGGCCGGTATTGTCATCTCGGCTGCTTCCCGGACGGTATGGCCTGCGAAAGTGCGAGTGCTCGGTCGGGCGCTGGCATCCGGGCTCCTGGCCGAAGACGAGGCGACGATCGATACCGAGATGCTCATCCTTACGGCGATGGCCGAGATCGAGGCTCTCGATCTGTCCTTGCTCGAATTGCTTACTAACCATCCCCCGCGTGACTGGACAGAGGATGAGATTGGCCGTAAGCGTCCGCACCTTAAACACGTGGTGCACAGCCTGCTCGGCACTCTCCGGCGGCACGGCCTGATCATGCAAGACGACATCGCGATTGTCACAATGACGAACTTGTGGGAGGAGATCGAGCGGCGTAAGCCGTGGCGCGACGATGCGCCGTTGTTGAACTCCACCTGGTTCGTTGATCTTGCGCCGGAGCAGAGCTGGTCACTCACAGTGCTGGGTCTGGATGTGCTGGATCGTTACCGCGAAGCCGGAGCCGATCTTCCAGACGGCTGGGCACCTACCGAGCCGAGCGGACGCGAGAATGGGTAAATTTCCCGTTCTTCTGGCGCAAGTCCGCCTACAGTTACGGCAGCAGCGGCAACTGCGTCGAGACTGCGGCACTCCCCGGCGGTCGCCGGGCTGTCCGCGACTCCCAAAGACCCTGACTGCTCGGTGCTCGTCTTCACGGCTGGCGAGTGGGAAGCGTTCAACGCCGGGGTGTGAAGGCGGGAGAGTTCGAATAGGGAAGTGTCCGGCCCTCAGCGACCACCGCAGCGAAGTCTCCAGCGAGCCCGGATTTAGCCGCCTAGCCCGCTTCGCGCCAAGGCCAGCGGCGCGAAGCGGGCTAGGCTCGATGCCATGTGCGCCAAGTGCGCCGAGCGCCATTCGGCGTGCTGTCTGATGGCGATAGACCAAGTGCTTGCCGCTTGTGGTGGTCAGGCGCGGGCCAGCCGGTCGGATACGAGACGGTTGAGGCTGACGTGCTGTTCGGCGGCCTCGCGGGCGAGGCGGCGGTGAAGGTCCGCGGGGACGCGTACGACGAACCGTCCCGAGTAGGCGCGCTCCGACAATGGCTCTGGGATCGGCTCGCCTGCTGCGGCGAGGTCGGTGAGGATGTCGCGGACGATGTCGGCAATACCTGCGAGCGCCTCGGCCGGGGTCGGCGCCAGCCAGGACAGTGACGGGAACTCCGCGACGGTGGCGACATGCTCGGCATCCTCAGCGGACCAGGTGACCCGGTAGGTGTAGTGCGTTGGCTCAGGCATCGTTGTCGTCCTCCTGGTTCTTCTCGGCTTCCAGCCTTCCGATAGCGTCGAGTACCTGCCGCACCTGATATGCCTTGGCGTTGCCGTCTTTGCCGCGCTGGATGTTCACGCGAGTATCGCCGTGCCAGAGCGTTCTGTAGACCTTGTGCGACGTGCCCTCCTGCCGCGGTTCGCCGAAGTGCTCAGCGCAGACTCTGGCTAGGTCGGCCTCGTCTCGGAACGGCATGGGGCTACGGGTGGGCGGTCTCGTGATCTTTGTGGTGCACAATCAGGTCATGCGCGACGATTGCCGGCAAGCATGGTCGGCGCCGTCAGCGTGCCCGGTACTGACGAAGACTTGGCCTGTTCGCGGCTCCTTTGGCGTGAGATGTCGGCTGTGCTGGTCGTTTCATTACCTGCGATGCCCGCGTCGGGTCGAAACGCGCGGGCTAGCGCGTGAGCGCTTGGTGCCGGATCGCAGGCATAGCCGGTTCGCTGACTGTTTTGTCCGGGCAACTGAGCGGGTCTGTCGAGCTTTGGCGTTGAGCGATTCGTCCTTGGTCCTGAGACGTGCGCGGTTGGAGGTTGGCAGTTGGATCTCGCTGCAAGTTTTTCGCTGACTGGACCTGATTTGGACGAGATCAGCCGTACTGGCCGTTGCGACTTGTCGAACCGCGGGATCACTGTGGTTCCGCCGGAGATCTTCGGGCTGAGGGACCTGAAGGTGCTGGATCTTGCCGGCAATCAGCTCGGCGATCTGCCGTCCCGGATTGGCCAGCTGACAGGGTTGCGCGAGTTGCGGCTGAGTGCCAATCAGCTTGATTCGGTGCCGCCGCAGATCACCGCTCTGTCCTGTCTTGAGGTTCTTGATCTGAGCGAGAATCAGCTTCTTGCCTGGCCGGCTGCGATAGGCGGGCTGTCCGGATTGCGGGAGCTTGAGCTGCGGGGGAACAGGCTCATCGAAGTTCCGCCCTGGATCGCTGACTTGACGGGACTGCGGCGGCTAGATCTTGGCGACAATCACCTCGTCGCTGTCCCGCCGCAGATCGGTGATCTGGCCGGCTTGCGGGAGCTGGAGCTTGGCGGGAACCGGTTCACCATGCTGCCACCGCAGATCGGACGGCTGACCGGGCTGGAGATCCTGGGCTTGTTCTCCAGCCGCCTTGGCGAAGTACCGACGGCAATCACCAAGCTTGCCGGGTTGCGCGAGCTGACGCTCGCGTCCTGCAGCTTGCGGTCTGTGCCGCCTGAGATCGTCGGCCTGGCGAACTTGCAGTCACTCGATCTGAGCATCAACCAACTCACCGAGGTGCCGCCGGAGATCTACGGCCTGACCGGCCTGCACGAGCTATTTCTTGAGCAGAACGATCTCGCGAGCCTTCCGGCCGAGATAGCACGGCTGGAATCCCTCGAATTGCTTGACGCGAGCGGCAACCAGCTCGGCTCAGTGCCTCCGGAAATCGGGCAGCTGCCAGCCTTGAAAGAGCTCCGGCTGGACAGCAACCGCCTCTCGTCTGTGCCACCGGAGATCGGCCAGCTGAGCGGGCTACGAGCGCTCCGGCTCGGCCGGAACCGGCTAACCACGCTGCCACCCGAGATCAGGGAGCTGACGGCCCTGGAAGAACTGGATCTCAGTGGCAACGAACTCAGCGCGTTTCCGTCCGGCATAGGTGACCTGGCTGTTTTGCGGAGGCTATGGCTGGGCGGCAACCATCTGACCACCATGCCGTCGGAGTTCGGCGGACTGACCGCGCTGGAGGAGCTCGATCTCGGCGCCAACACTCTCCGGGCTGCCCCGCCTGCGGGGCTGGCCAGCCAGCCTGCGGGTTCTGTGGCTGGACGGCAACGAAATCGAGTCGCTGCCACCGGAACTGTTCACGCTTACAGGAATGCGGAAACTGTGGCTCGGAGGCAAACGCACCGCAGCCATCGGCAGAAATGTCAGGCAGTCGCCGGCCAGGCTGGCTTACGAGGCTTCCGGAGTGATTTCCTACCGGGGAGACGAGTTCACCGGAAACCAGATCAGCGCTGTGCCACCGGAGATCGGCCAGCTCACGTCCCTGGAAACGCTGGGCCTGGGCGCGAACCGCATAACGTGCGTACCGCCGGAGATCGGCCAGCTCACGGCGCTGGAGACACTCGACTTGGGCCGCAACCAGCTAACCGCCTTGCCTGACGAGATCGGCCGCCTCAGCTGCTTGCGGGAGCTGAATCTAGACCATAACCAGCTCACCGCCGTGCCCGCCCCGATCTCGCGGCTGACCGCGCTGGTGGCCTTGGACCTGAGCGACAACCAGATCTCCGCACTGGCGCAGGACATCGCCCAGTGCACGCACCTGCGCGCGCTGAATCTTGGCCGCAACCAGCTCACCACGATGCCCGCTGTCCTCGCCGGGCTGCCTGAGCTGCACGCCCTGACGCTGAGCGGCAATCAGCTGACCAGCGTTTCTGATGGCATCGGCGCGATGGTCCGGCTGATCGATCTGTATCTGGATCACAACCGGCTTACCGCGATCCCGGCCGGGATCGGCCAGCTGACACGACTGCGGCTCCTGAATCTCGCAGGCAATCGGCTCACCTCCCTCCCCGCTCAGATCGGCCAGCTGTCCCGGTTGCGGATTCTTCCGCTGGACGGGAACCAGCTCACCGAGATACCGCCTGAGATCGGCGAGATGAGGAGCCTGGTGTCGCTGGATCTTCGCGGCAACCGGCTCACGGCACTGCCGTGGCAGCTTGCACAGAAGACAGAGGCAGGACTATCCCTGAACATCGACGGCAATCCGTTCCGCGGCCCCGTTGTTGAGCTGCTGGAACGGGGACCACTGATTCTGGCTGGCTACTTGCGGAGCCTGGAGCACGGGATACCGCAGTACGAGGCGAAGGTCCTGCTAGTTGGCGAGGGTAATGTCGGCAAGACGTCTCTGGTCGCGGCCTTGCGGGGAGATCCATTCGCCGAAGGGCGGCCCACCACCCATGGCATCGCGGTCCGGTCGGTTGACTTGCCGCATCCACGTCAGGACGTGACGCTGTCAGTGCGGGCCTGGGACTTCGGGGGGCAGGAAGTCTACCGGGTAAGCCATCAGTTCTTCTTCAGCCCGGACGCCCTGTACCTGGTCGTGTGGAAGCCGCGGGAAGGCCAGGAGCAGAACGAAGTTGAAGGCTGGCTCCGCCGGATCCGGCTGAGGGTCCGCGACGACGCCCGGGCGCTGGTCGTGGCCACGCACTGCGCTGGCGCAAGGCACCCGGATCTGGATTACGCCAGTCTCGAGCGCGCTTTCCCGATACTGCTGGGCGGCGAGTTCGAGGTCGACAACCAGACTGGCCAGGGGGTCGCGCAGCTGCGCCAGACGATCGCCGCCGAGGCGGCGCAACTGCCGCAGATGGGCCAGCTACTTGAGCCCGCAGTGGATCGCGGCCCGCGACGCGATCTTCGCCCTGGGCGAGTCCGAGCCGCAGATCACCTACGACCGCTTCACGGAAATCTGCCTCACGCACGGCGTCAGCGAGGACGAGGCGGCGGCGCTGGCGGCCCTGCTGCACATCGCCGGCCGCATCGTCCACTACGGGGATGACGACGGCCTGCGGGACTTCGTGGTCTTGAACCCCGAGTGGCTGACCAAGGCAATCAGCTATGTCCTCGAAGACATCCCCACGCGCCGGGCCGGCGGGATACTCGATCACACCCGGCTGCGGCAGGTATGGCAGAACCCGCCGGAAGGAACCCGCTACCCCGACCGATACCACCCGTATTTCCTGCGCCTGATGGAGAAATTCGACATCTCCTACCGTCTCGATGACAACAGCTACCGCAGCCTGGTCGCTCAGCTCACCCCCCGCAATCGCCCGGACCTGCCCTGGGACACCCTGGCCAGGCCGCCCGCCAGTGTCCGCCGGCTAGCGCTGCTCTGCCGCCTCAGCGAACCGGTACCAGGCCTGGTCAGCTGGCTGACCGTCCGCCACCACCGGGCATCCGCTGGCCTGCACTGGCGCACCGGCATGTTCCTGCGCCACCCGATCACCGCCTACGCCTCCGAAGCGCTCATCGAGCTGATCGCCCCCGACCTGCTCAGCATCGACGTCCGGGCGCCCTCCCCCGACTACTTCTTCAGCGTGCTGCGCGACAGCGTCGAAGACCTGATGACCCGCCGCTGGCCCGGCCTCGGCTACCAGCTGCTCGTCGCCTGCCCGACCATCAGCGCGGAAGGCAGCAGATGCCCCGCAGCCATACCCATGGACGACCTCCGCGTCTACCGCGAGGAAGGCGAAACCCGGTACCTGTGCGTGCGCTGCCGGACCCGCCATGACATATCCGCCCTGCTGACCGGATTCCCCGGCCAGGAACTCGGACCCGAGCTCAACCAGATCCACGCCGGCATCACCCAGGTCAAAGACGAGATCGCCACGCTGACCACCACAGCCGCCCAGACCGCCAACCTGATGCACCTGATCCTGCGGGCCGTCACGACAGAGATCACCGACTGCCCGCGCCTGTTTACCCTGACCTCCCGCGACCCCACTGGCATCGACCGGCTCAAGCCCGGGCAGAAGCACTACCGCCTCCTCCTGTGGTGCGAGCACCCTGGGCACTGGCACCCATGGCCGTCCGCCACTTACTACATCGCCCAGGCGGCCGACTGGATCATCCGCGTCGCCCCGGCGGCCATCATCGTCTTCAAGATCCTCCAGCTTGCGGCTCCGATCGCCTCCGCCGCGGCTGGACTCGCGCTCACCCCTGGCCAGATGCAGGACGCCCAGAACGAGATTCAGCTCGCCACCGCGCTCATCGACGCACTGCCAGCCGCCAGCATCCCGCCAACGTCGGAAGCAGACATCGCGCGGCCAGGCAGCCAGCTCACCCCCGCTCAGGGCCAAGCATGGCGAGCCGCACGAGAGCTGATCTTCGAACACGACCCCGCCCGCGCATTCGGCGACCTGCGCCGAGTCCAGGCATCATCTGGTGAATTCCTCTGGATATGCCCGCGACACTACTTCGAATACAACCCCGGCCTGCCCGTCATCCCGAACGACCAGTAACGATCAGATCCGCTGCAGAAGGCAGCTGTCGCTGCCATAAGTTCGCGCGGCCGAGCGTCATGCCGCGCACGGCCTGCGTGCGCAGCTCAGCGAACGTGCTGGTGTCCGGCCGCAGCTAGGGAACCGGACCTCGGTCTTGGAAAGCGCCGGCTCGGCCGTCAGGTCGAGAAACGTCATACGACTCGACATCGATAGCCCGAGCCCGATCAACCGCCTCATCCTGCGTCAGATCAGCCACCCAGTGAGCCCAATGTGGGCGTCTACGTCAGGATCAGGCCCAGGCAGCCGGAAAGTTAACCCGGCAGGAGAGTGAACGTCGGCGCGTGGCGTGGCCGTACGACCGAGAAGTGACGGTGATCCAGGGTCGCCACTTCCTTCAGCCCGAGGCGTTCAGCGATCGCGATGACGGCGGCGTCGACGATACCCAGCGGCAGATCAAGGTAGGCATCGACCAGTTCGGCCATGCGCGGTACGTCTTCGTCCGCGAGTTCGGCCACATGGAAGCCGTCGTCTCCGAAGGATTGCAGGAACCTCACCTCCGCCGCCGGGCCGACTCGGGATTGCAGCAGGTATCCCACCTCGCCCAGCACCGGGGATGGCACGAGCAACGGACCCGGGGCTGACCGTAGGAGCGCCAGGCACGCGTCGTGTGCATGATCTTTGACGTTGCCTGCCGCCAGCAGCACGCCCGTGTCGCACAGCAGCAAGTCAGCGGCCGAACTCAGCGCGCAAGATATCTTCGGATCGTTCGCCCAGATCCGGGTCGGCCTCGAACGAGCCGAAGAACGGCAGGCTCCGCCCGCCGTGTCCCTCGCTATCGAGGCGACCGCGGATTAGCTGCAGGGCGGGCCTGAGGTCGGCCTCCGGGAGCTGATCGACTAGGTGATGCAGTTCCTCGCGCATAGCACTCACAGTTTGAGTATAAGGCGATCCCTGAGCATCAACCCGTACGGCAAATACACGCGCAACCAAGCCGGTGAGCGACCGCCGTCTGGTACCTCACGCTCCCACGGGTTGGCTATGTCAGGTGTGCGTCCGGCGCAGGTCGTGCAGGAGGAGAGGTAGGTCCTGTTCTTCGTAGCGAGGCTGGGTAGCAGGCTGGGTTTCGAAGCGCCACAGTTCCGCGTCGGGAATGACGCTGCGCACGGTCGCTACTATCGCGTGGCCTGCGGCGTCGTCATCGGCACGGACGTGGATTGCGGCCCCGCTTTCGGCGAGGCCTGTGAGCAGGCGGAGCGCGGCGGCCGAAGGACGCCCGTTGGTGCAGACAAGCGGACGAGAACACGCGCCGAGTTGATCGGCCGCGGCGATGAGCACTGAAGGGTTCTCGCATACGTACACGTCCGATGCAGGCACTGCCATCTGGAATGATCCGGTGAGGGAGCGGAGCGTTAGCCACAGGGGTTCGGGTCCAGCTGCCAGCGCGAGCTGTACGCACGGCGCGTCGCCGGCAATCGGCAAGTTGAGGACGAGGACCCGAGACGACACCGGGTCGCAGTCGATCCCGTGCTCATCCCATGCCATCCGCCACGCTTCGGCCGAGTTCGGCAGTTCGTGGCCCAGCAGCCGCAGTACTGCCGTGGCGGTCGAATTTCCCCGGTCCAGTGCATGCGGATCGTCCAGTGCCGATGCCGCGAGGACAGTCAGCAGCATCCGTCCGCTTTCTTGCTGGGGAAGCGCTGCCCAGATCCTGGCGCATCGCTCGGCGAGGTCGAGCAGTTGGCCTGTGCCCGCCGCAGGAAGACCACGCCGGTGAAGCCACGCCGAGGCGGTGATCGCGGGTACTCCCACGTCATGCAATGCGGCTCCGGCGCGTATGCGTTCGGCAGCCGCGTTCTTCAGCGCGCTTTCCCTCGCAGCACGACGGTCGCGGACTGGATCACCCGTAGCGACCAGCAGTCCGGTCACGGTGGTGCCGTAGTTTTCGACCGACATGGCGAGCGCCTTCGCCCCGACCGCACGTCCCGATCGTTCCCAGGACAGGCCGAGCAACTGACCGATCTCCGAGCGCTCGCCTGCTGTCAGATCGACCCGCAGGGGACTTCCGCCTAGACCACGCCCGGCCTCCAGGCGCCGCCGGGCGGCGGCCAGTACCTTTCGGGGACCAGGCAGCCGGGCCCAGGTCAGCAAGCGGTCATCCACCTTCGGCAACCTTAAACAGGACATCGTCTTCGTCAGCGGTGTCAAGAGCAGCCATGTCCTTCAGATCGGCGGGTCGGGCGCCATCACGTGGGTGAGTTCGTTCCCAGCCCAGACGGCCAGTTCCAGCGAGACGCCTGGCAGCGGCTGCGGCGCCCGGCGTACTTCGTAGATGGCGGCCATCGGGACCGCGGCGGAGTTCGCAATGATGTTCGGGCCGGCGATCAGCCAGTCCAGGTCGCAGGACGTCAGCAGACGGAACATGCTTGCCTTGTTGGTCCCGTCCACGCCTCCGAATGCCTCGTCCAGCCAGAGCATGCGGGGACCAGAGCCTGCCTGGTCATATATGGCGTGCAACGCTGCGATGAACGGCTGCATCAAGGTGACAACCTTGGCACCGCCAGACAGCAGCCCATGGTCGCCGCGCTCCAGGCTCCGCCAGCCGCCGCCCGGCCGGTCGCCCGACTCGGACCGAGGCGTGCGGTACTCCAGGCGCAACTCAAACCAGCGCCGATAGTCGAGGATCTCCCCCAGCCTTGACCGCCAGTTCCGGTCGCCTGAAACCCGGGCGGCCTCCTGCGCGTTCGTGATCCGCTCGGCGAGAAAAGCCCGGATACGATCCTGAGAGGGCTTCGGCAGCATGTTGAAGTGCTGTTCCAGCGTGTCCAGCACGTCGTTCGCCGCTTGTTCCTCGGTGAGAGGGATCCGCCGCAGGCGCAGGGTGATTCCCGAGATCGCGGTTGGGTTCTGCGCGAGCTTGTAGTTGATATCCTCCCGAAGCCGTTCTGCCTCAGCGAGACGGTCGCGCAGATGCTCGATGAAAGTGCTGCCGAGAAGCTCGTCGATGGTCCTGGTCAGCTCGTCGTCGTAGTCCGCTCGCAACTGTTCCAGGAGTGCCGACAGGCGCTCGGCAGCCGTCGGCGGCGCGAACGCGCTGCCCGTCGAGTCGACGATGAGCTTCACGCTGCCAGGGAAGTCCTCGCGGCCCTCGCCGGGCGAGCTCACCTGCACGGTGCGGCCACCGAGCAACTCCAGCTTCGGGCGGAGTTCGCTGCTGTCGTTGACCATGGAGGCCCAGCGATTCTGCACCACCTGCGCGAACAGGTGCGGTTGATCGGAGTCGGGCCAGTTCCGGGGGCTGATCAACGTTCGCGCGGCCCGGGCGTTCTCCAGCGTGGCGGTGACGTGCCGGACCGAGGGGTCTGGCACGCTCCGGAGCCGGGGGAGTCCGGAATCGACGCAGTCCCACCAGCGCTGGGCTGCGGTCGCACGCTCATCTTCGGCTTTCTCACGCCTGCCCTCAGTCTCCTCGAGGACCGTCACCGCGCGCGACAGCTTCCCGGTCAGGTCCAGGAGTTCCCCGCCCAGACGCTCAACGGTCTGGGCCGCGTCCTCAATGACCTGGCCAAGGCGTCTGACTTCCCCCAGGATTTCCTGGGCGCTCTTGGACAGAGCCCTGTTCGCGGCGTCGGCCTCGGACCGGAGCGTGCCGGCCGTCGCCTTATCCTCCTCGGCGTCCGCAGCCGCGGTCACCGCTGCATCCAGCAGTTCGTTCAGGGCTTCCTCGGCTTGCGTTGCCGCGCTGAGCAGCGGTTCGATCAGGCTTATCTTGCCCTCGAGAGCGGCGATCGCCGAGACGTACTCGGACAGCGCGGTCAGCACGTCGGCCACTGCGGACTGGGTGCGGGGAAGGTCGTGCTCGTCGCAGTGGACCGCCACGGCCGCAGCCGTGGCATCGGCCGCCTTCCGGGCGCCATCGGCTATCTTGTCGGTGTCTTCGGCCACCGTCTGGATTCGGTCACCCGCTTAGCGGCGTCCCGTGCGGCCAGCACTCCGGCAACGACATCGCCGTCCGACGGCAGGTCCTCGCCCGCGTTATCCAGGGCGCCGAGCAGGCCGGCGACATCATCAAGCTCAAGCGACATGAGTTCGTGATCATCAGCCAGGTCCGAGATCCGCTTCCGGATCCGTTCCGCTCGGCGGACCCGGTCAGCGGCCCGTGCGGCGGCGCCGAGCAGCTTCGGGCTCTCCGGAAGCGGAGCCGCGGTGCCCGCGAGTTCCCCGTGCCGCCACCGTCCGTCCGGGCTCACGGCCACCGGATTGGTCAGGGCTTCCTCGCCGTATGCGACGCGCCTGAGCAGGAGGTCCACGATCGGCGTCAAATCTCCGGCGTCGTCAGCCGGACGGAGCACAGCGCGCAGCGAGGATGCCGCTGGCGCGGTACTGGCCTCCGCTGTCCAGACCGTCTCGTTGCCATGACCCCTTCGGGTCGCTGACGGCGAAGCCAGAGTTCCGGATCGGAGGGTACCGGGTCTCGTTCCTTATCGACCTGATCGAGTTCCGCTTGGAGTCCCTTGCGGTCCCCGACGTTGATCCCGATGGCCGTTTCCAGCTCAGCCTTGCGTTTCTCGTGGGGTCGGCGTACGGGGATCAGGTGGTCCCGGCCGATTGCCATGGCCAGTACCGGGGACGGAGACACCGCCTCGACCAGTCCCGCCACCAAGGATCCCCAGTTCTCGGCCGTCTCGGCGGACGGCCGGATCCGCTCGCCGAGGTTGTGGATCCAGGTGGCCAGCGTCTCGGCCGTGGCCGTGATCGCGGTCTCGACGAAGGCGTCCCTGTCGGCCGCCGATCGCTCGGCGTCGCCCAGCCGGATCCGCGCAGCGGCGGCTTCAGCCGCAGCGGCGTCCGCCTTGCCCAGCGCCGTTGCGTGGGCTTCGATCAGCTTGTCCGCCTGACGGGCTACGGACTCCCGTAGCCGGGCGGCCTGCCGCATGCGGGCCGTGTCGCGCTCCGGCAGGCGCTGGCTGGTAATGTCCACTAGGCCCGCTTCGGCGGCCTGGGCGGAAACCTGGCCGGCGGCAATCACCACAGAGCGTTCGGCGGACCCAAGATTCTGTTTTGCTTCCTCCAGCCGCTGCTGGGCGGGGAAGACCTTGGCCTGGGCCTCGCCCGCTCGCTGCCGCGAACGTCCCGCGACCTTCTCGGCCTTGCCCGCCTGGTCCGCCAGCAGCCGGGCGTTGGCGACGGCGCTGATCGCATCGCGATACGCGTCCTGTTCCTGCAGGGCGTTCCTCTCGGCGATGGCGGTCCGCTGTGTCGCGTCCGCCCGACCTCGCTGCCCGTCCAGGTCTTCCTTATGGATCGTGAGTGTCTTGACCGCTTCCCGGGCCGTGCTCTCGGCGCGGGTGATCTGAGTCAGGGCGCTGGTCGCGGTGGTCACCGGGTCGGCGGCGGCCCGGATGACGGCATCCGCCCAGGGCCGCCAGGATCGTCGACTGAAGTCGGTGACGGCGGCGAGCGCCTGGTCGGCCTCGTCGCGCTCGTCCCGCAGGCGCTGCAGCTGCTCCCAGCCGTCCGCGAGCTGGTTGACCTCGTCCTGCGCGATCGGGGGCAGCGCGGTGCGGAATGCCTGCATCAGGAACTTCAGGTCGATCTTGTGCCCGATCTGCGGCGTGCGGACGACGCGAAGGATCCGGTTCAGCTGGTTCAGCCAGGCCTCATCCGTGTCGTACAGGACACGGGCGATCATCTCGCGGTAGGCGGTCCCGGTGGGATGGGTCAGGAACCCCGGGACCTCCTTGAACCTTGCGGGATCCGCGACGAAACCGGCCGTAGTCAGCGAGAGGCCGGAGCGGACTCGGATCTGGCCGCTGCCGATGGTGCACCAGCTCACGGTCAGGTTCGTGTCGGCCCGGCGCGTCTCGGCGAAGAGCAGCAGGGTGAAGAAATCAGCTGCCTGATCGCCTTGGGCGGCCCGGCCGAACTCAAGCCAGGCCCAGCCGCGGTTCTTCTGTGCGCTGGTGTCCCGCCGGTCCAGGGCGTGGTCGGTAGGCTCGACGTAATAGCGGAAGCGCTTGTCGTTCTGGCCCAGGGTATCGATGTTGTGGCTGGTGATCTCACCCGCGAGGAGGAGCAGGGTGGTCAACGTCATGAGCGTTGACTTGCCGGACTCGTTTGCTCCATGCAACTGCATCCGGCCGTCGGCGTACCAGACCTCGGCGGCGTCGTATTCCCACAGGTTCACCACGCCAGCGCGAAGCGGCTGCCAGCGGTCGGAGCGCACGGGCTCGGGCAGCTTGCCCTCGATGGCCGCTACGCGCCACGAAGTAAGCTCCTCAAGCCTCATCATGCATCATGTCTCTAGCGTGGGTTCCCAGACGGCCATCGGATCGCGATAGCGACCCGCGACGGGAAGGACAGTCCAGCCCGCGTCGCTCACCCGGACCAGGCCGGCCTCGGTCAGCACAGGCTCGACGGCCGCGAGCATTACGCTTGGCGACTTCTTAAGGTCGTTCGTCAGGGCGCCGAAATTGGCGGCGTACACCCGCTCGGCGGCTGTGTTGACTTCGTCTGGCGTGAGCGGGATCCGCCCGTGATCGTCAGGGCAGCGGCCGGTGACGACGGCTTCGAGCATCTTCAGCGCGAACCACGGGATGGCCGTCGCAGCCGGAAAGGCCACGGTTGCCGCGGCGCTGGCCGGGCGATCCGGCGGCAGCCGCAGCAGCATGCCCTCCTCGCGGATCTCGACCGTGCCGCCGGTCATGTCGCTGGCATGCCCGGCGAGCCATGAACGCTGGCCCCGGGCATACTCGGCGTCCTCCGGGTGCAGATCGGCGTAGAGCAGCGCGGTGTCCTCGACCAGCGTGCGGAGCATTCGCTGGCTGCGGGTGGCAGTCCGCATCCCTGGGGTGCTTTTCAGGCCGTCATTATCGTTACCGTCTTCTTCGACTTCGGGTTGGCTGAGTGCCAGCGCCACCGTGTGCGGGTCAGTGAACTGGAGCAAGGCGTCCCGGTCGACTTCGAATCCGGCGCCGACTCCCGTCCCGTCCTCTTCCCACTGGCGCAGGAGCGCCTCGTCTGTAGTGCGGCGCAGCAGGATGCCCAGCCCGGCCAGCTGATTGACCCCGCGCAGGAACGCCTGGCGCTCGGTCCGACGATCCGGGTTGTAGGGCATGAGGCGGGCGGCGGGCGCGGCGGAGATGGCTCTCACGTCGTCGGACAGGGCCTGGACTGTCGTCGTCATGTCCGCGTCCTCGGACGCGGCGGCTGTCAGGGCCATGAGCATGAGCGTCCGGCGGGACGACGGTGCCCCCATCGCGGGGGCGGCGGTTCGCTGCGGTCCCGCAGGATCCCGGTGCAGCCGCGCCACACTCCCGGCTATGACCAGCCGGTATGCGAGCCTTCCCGTCCACTCAGTCAGCTGGGTCCGGTGTTGGAGCACCGCCGCGAAGCGCGCGGGCGCTACGCGGGCGGAGATAAATGGGGCAGCCAGCAGAGCGACGAACGTGTCCTGGGCATCCGCGCGCGCGGTGAGGCCGGTCGCCTCGGACGTCATGCCCGAGTCACCTCGATCCGCCAGTTTTCGCAGGCGAGGTATCCCTCAGGCAGGCTCAGGACGGCGGATGGATGCTCCGGCGCGGAGGGATACGCGATGGCGAGCCACTGGTCATCCTCGGTGAGAGCGGCCCGGGTCCCATCGTCACCGGGCGTACTGCGGAGCACGGCCGTCAGCAGGTCCCAGACGATGGCCGCCTCCTCATCGCTGGCGATCGGCGCCCAGTCGGCGAGATATTCACCAGAACGTGCCGCCAGCGCTCGCATGGCGATCTCGGCCCGTTCCCGCTGCCGCCGGGCGGCCTCCCGCGCCGCCCGGCGAGCGTCGCGACGGTTCGGGACCTGAGCGGGTCTCCCTTTGACCGACTGGGCGCCGCGCTTACGAAGTTTCACGTCTACCGGTGCTGCCGGAGCCGTTCAGAAGGAAGTCCGGGCCGGCACCTCTGGCTCTTCCGGGACACCGGATACATGCCGGGCGGACCACAGGCCGGTGGCTGCGCACCACGTTCTCCAAGCGTCGGCGTCACTGTCCGCCGACTCGACCGCCGCAGCCAGGCGCAGCAGCTCCGCCCGGCGGGTAACGCGGCCGCCGGTGGCGAGCAGCGCCCGCGACCCGCGCAGCAGGGGCGTTACAGCGTCTCGTACCTGCCGCCGCAGGCGCAGCGCCTGGCCGGCCCGTTCTCCGAACCAGACGGATAGTGTGTCGGCTGCGTCCCGATTGCCCTGCGCGATCGCCTGGACGGTTTCCTCGGCGGCTGTCGCGTCGACTCCGGATAGCGCCATGGCCCGCCAATCGTCGTCAGTGACGATCTGCCGTAGCTGCCTGAGGGCCTCCCGGATGCGCGGGCTGTAGGTATCGACGCCAGCGCCCCAGACTGCGACGTAAGCGGTGAGGGTCTCACGCAATCGGCTCATCTTGTCCGCGTCGGGTGCCCCGGCTAGCGCCGACGCCATCCGGGACTGCCAGATTGACGCCGCCTCGGCCATGTCCTTCAACGTGGTGCGTACCTGAGCCCAGGACTGGGCCGCCTGCCCGGGGTCCCGTTGCCCGATAGCGCCGATCGTGTCGTCGAGCCGTTCGGCGATGATGGCCGGCGCGAACGCCGCCGCGCTCGTCGATACCGCGTCCTCGTCGATCTTCCGGCGCAGCCAGCGGTGCAGGTCCGCGGCCTCGCTGGTCAACTGGTAGCGGTCCCGGGTCCGGATGAAGTCGGCTTCGGTCTTCGCCTTGTCCTGCCAGCGGATGATCACCTTCCAGTCCTGGAGCGTGCGCATCCGGGCATCCAGATCGAAGGACTCCGGGCGGGTCAGGCGTTCCGCGATCATTGCGTCGGTGGCGTCAGTGATGCGATCACGGACGGCGGCGAGAAGTTCATCCCGGCCGACTCCGGTCAGTGAGTGCTCCTGCGCGTCCAGCAGCACATCGACGAGCACGCGGTACTGCGACGCCAGTTGGTCCGCGGTCAGGTACGCAGCGACGTCGAGGCGACCCGGGAAGCCGGCCAACTCCCAGGCATCCGCGTTCGGCATAGTCACGGTAACGGAAACCCAGGGAATCGCCCGGACTCCAAGTCGGCGCTATCGCGAATCGTGTGGTTAACGTGTCCCCCTGAATGACTTATGCATTGTTCGTTGTCGACGAGCAGGGCCTGCACGTCGGCCGGAAGGCGACGCGCGTACACAAGGTGCAGGACGCCAAGTGCGATCGGGCATTCTCGGTGCACAGCCAGTCAACCTCGTCGATGCTGATATCTCCTGGCATAGCATCATGCTACGAGGATGGTGGGACATTCGGTGGTCATTCCGCGTCCCGTCTGATGAGTATTCCGTCCCAACGACGCTGGTACGTGGGCCTCGCGCGATCTGGCTAAAGGTTTGAGCTGACCACGATCGGTAGGTAGCGCTGCCATCTCGTCAGGACTCTGCGCGATGCTCGCGTGCCGACTGCACCTTTCTCCTAGAGTGACGCCGCGTCCTCGTTGCCCGTTGGAATGGTACTCAAGTACGAGGTATCTGCTAGCGGCCATTGAGAGCCGCCCGCTAATGCAGCTGAGGAGGTAATCGACTCTCTCGCTGAATAGTCGCCTGTGGTTCGTACGGGGTAACTGGATAGGTGCCTTGGGATTGGCGGGTGCTTATTTCCTGCCGGTTGCTGTGAGCCGGCCGTGCGTGTCGTGTTGACTACTGTGTGCCGGCTGTGGTGTGTTGCGGGTTGTGCCTGATGTCCCGCCTGTCCCGGATGAGGTAGCCGCCGCGCTGCGGGCTGCTAATGCCCGGCTGCGGCTGGTGGTCGAGGCGAAAGACACGGAGATCGCGGCGCTGCGGACCTCGCATCAGGTGCAGCTGGATGTGCTGCGGTCGCAGGTGGCGGTGCTGGCCGCGGAGGTGACGGAGCTGCGGGCGCAGGTCCGGCGGAACTCCCGGAACTCCTCGCAGCCGCCGTCGCAGGACGGCCCGGCCCGGCCGGCGCCGAAGTCACTGCGCGGCAAGTCCGGCCGGAAGCCAGGCCGGCCGCCGGGACAGCCCGGCGCGACCATGGAGTTCGCGGCCGCGCCGGATGAGGTGATCGTTCACGAGCCGGTCCGGTGCCGGGGCTGCGGGAAGGGCCTGGCCGGCGCGCCGCCGGCGGGGACAGTCCGGCGGCAGGTGACCGACGTGCCGCCGGTCCGGCCGGTGGTCACCGAGCATCAGATGATCGCCCGCCGCTGCGGCTGCGGCACCGTGACCGCCGCGCCGGCCCCGCCAGGGGTGAGGGCGCCGGTCCAGTACGGGCCGCGGCTGACCGCGATCGGCGCGTACCTGTGGCACGGCCAGTTCCTGTCCCGGAACCGGACCGCGCAGGCCCTGGCCGAGCTGTCCGGCGTCACCGTCTCCCCGGGCGCGGTCACCGCGATGACCACCAGGGTCGCCGCCGCGCTCGCCCCGGCCCTGGAAGCCATCCGGGACGCGGTCGCTGCCGCGCCCGCCGCGCACTTCGACGAGACCGGGTTCCGGGTCGCCGGGAAGCTGGCCTGGGTCCATTCCGCCTCCGCCGGGAAGTTCGCCCTGATCACCGTCCACCCCAGGCGAGGCAGGGAGGGCATGGACGCCGCCGGGGTCCTTCCGTCCTTCGGCGGGATCGTCTTGTTGACTGAACTACGGGAAGTGTTCTCCCTGTTCAGGGGACGGGCCGGAGGGTGCGGGGCTACGGTCCTGCCCCGTGACAGTTGCATGGGATGGGGGTCGGGACCTGGCGTTGCTGGTCGTGCCGCTGGCTGGTTCGCTTGCTGCGACTGGCGATATGTTCGAGCCGTTCCGGCTTGCTGATCCTGATGGCGTGGCCGTGCCGGGCGTCGCGAGTTTCCTGCGGGATTTGCAGGCTCGCGGCCGGTCGGCCAGCACGCAGCGGTCATATGCGATGGATCTTCTTCGGTGGCTCCGGTTCTGCTGGGCGGCTGGCGTCCCGTGGGAGCAGGCGACTCGGGTAGAGGCCCGGGATTTCTGCCGTTGGATCCAGGTCGCTGACAAGCCTGGTCGGCCGGGGAGCGCGCCGGGTTCGCTGAACGCGGTGACTGGCAAGCCGTCGCCGGGACGCGGTTATGCGCCTTCTACTGTCCGGCATTGCGAGACCGTGCTGCGGTATTTCTATGATTTTCATGTGGAGGCTGGCAGCGGGCCGATCGTGAATCCTTTCCCGCTGGCGCGTGATCGCCGGGGCGGGCGGGCGAACGCGCATCACAATCCGATGGAGCCATACCGGAACGAGCGTGCGGGGTTGTACCGGCCCAGGGCGGCGAAGCGCGCGCCGCGGCAGATCCCCGATGCGAGGTTCGATGAGCTGTTTGCCCGGCTGCCGTCGCACCGTGACCGGGCGCTGGTGGCCTTCTGGGTGTCGGCTGCGGCGCGGGCGTCGGAGCTGCTCGGGGCCAGGTGCGCCGGCGCGGACCCGGGGCAGCAGCTGATCACGGTCATCCGCAAGGGGACGCGGGCCATGCAGCAGCTGCCGGCGTCGCCGGACGCGTTCGTCTGGCTGCGGCTGTATCAGGAGCAGATGCGGGGCCTGGTGCCCGCTGGCCGTGATGATCCGCTGTGGTGGACGCTGCGGCGGCCGTTCCGGCCGCTGGGCTACCACGCTGCCCGCGCCATGTTCGTCCGCGCGAACGCCGCCCTGGGCGCCAACTGGACCATTCATGACCTTCGGCATACAGCCGCCTACCGCATGGCGCGCGATCCGGGCATGCTTCTGACCGACGTGCAGTGGGTTCTCGGCCACGCCCAGATGTCCACGACCCAGCTGTATGTCACTCCTGTTCCCGAGGATGTGATCGCCAGCGCGCTGGCTTTCCATGCCCGCCGGGCCGACTGCACGGCGCCGCCCGAACAGCGGCTGGCGGCGGGATACCGCAGCGAGACGCTGGACATCTTGTTCGGGAACGGCAGGCCGTGATCACCAGCGCGGGCGCGGCCCGGCCCGGTGTCTCACCCCCGGCCGTGCTCGCCAGCGAGCAGGACGCCGAGCAGGAGGCGCGCGGCCGGCTGTGGCGGGCCCTGGCCGCGCGGTATCCGCCTCGCCCCTGCGCACGGGTCTGGGAGGAGACCACCCGGACCCGTGCGCAGGTGACGGCCCGGCTCACCGCCGCGCCGTTCTCGCTGCCCGGGCTCGAAGGCCAGCGGCAGAGGGAGCGGGGCCTGGACCGGATCCTGGACTGGCTGCAAGCGCAATCGGGCGGCACCTGGCAGGAGCGGTGGGCCGCCGGCGGCGCAGAGGCTCCGGGCGTCGCCGACTGGCGGTCCGTCGTGGCACGGTGGCTGAAGGACACGGGCCGGATGTCCCCGGGCCGCAAGCGGGCCGGGCAGGCGATCGGAGGCGGGCTGCTGCCGCTGGTTTGCGGTGACGTGCTCCGGCCCGGGCTGCGGTGGCTGATGACGACCCGGACTCTGAGGGATGCGGCCGCCGAGATGGGCCGGGCCCGCGACCCCGGCGGCTTCGCCCTCCTGGCCGCGGTATGCCGCGCGGACCCGACCAGCCGCGACACCCAGCGGGTCGCCTTGCGCCATATAGCGGTCATCATGGCGGCCAAGGGAGGCATGGCCGCGGACATCACCGCTGGTGACTGCCTGGAGTTGCTGTCCCTGGGCGGGGAAATCGATGATCGGCATCCGCGCAGCCCGCACTTCTGCCAACTGCTCCGCACGGCGGGCATGCTCCCGGCAGCGGCCTCGCCGACCGTCCGGGCGTTTCGCGCCGGCGGGCAGCGCAGCGCCGGGCAGCTGATCGACTGCTACGCGATTGAATGCCAGCCGGTCCGCGACCTGCTGGTCAACTACCTGAGGGAGCGCCGTCTCGGGGTGGACTACGCGACGCTGCGCGGCATCGCGCACACTCTCGGCAAGCTGTTCTGGCGGGACCTGGAGCTGCACCACCCCGGAATCAGCTCCCTGCGCCTGCCGGGAGCTGTCGCCGTCGCATGGCGAGAGCGCCTCCTGACCAAGACGATCAGGTCAAGGACGACCTCCGGCGGGGACATCACCGAGACCCTCGCCTCGCGCAGCGAGGTGCACAACCACCTCACCCGAGTCCGGGCCTTCTACCTCGACATAGCCGAGTGGGCGGCGGACGACCCGGCACGGTGGGGGCCGTGGGCCGCGCCGTGCCCGGTCCGCCCTGAGCAGCTGGCCCGCGGGAAGCACCTGGCTCAGCGCAAGGCGCGCATGGACCAGCGGACCCGCGAGCGGATGCCGGTCCTCCCGCTCCTGATCGCCGCGACCCTGCGCGCCAGCCGGGACGCCGGGGAGCGGCTGGCCGCCGCGGGAAGGACCAGGCCCGGCGAGATGTTCACCGCCGGCGGGCAGGCACTGCGGCGGCCCGTGCTGACGACTGCCGATAGCGCGCGGATCTGGGCTGAAGATCCCTCAACCGGCCGGCGCCGTGACCTGACGCTGGAAGAGCACCGGGCGTTCTGGACCTGGGCGACGGTGGAGGTGCTCCGCCATACGGGCATCCGAATCGAGGAACTGGCGGAGCTCTCGCATCACAGCCTGATCCAGTACCAGCTGCCCGCGACCGGAGAGCTCGTCCCGCTGCTTCAGATCGCGCCATCCAAGACCGACGCCGAACGGCTCCTTGTGATCAGCCCGGAACTGGCAGATGTGCTCAGCGCCATCATCTGCCGGATCCGGGATACCAGCGGAGCCGTGCCGCTCGTCGTGGCCTACGACCCGCACGAGAAGATCTGGAACGCGCCGGCGCCGCTGCTCTTCCAGCGGCGGCTGCGCGCTGAGAACCGGCCGATTCCCCACGCCGCCATCCGCGGGATGCTCGACGCTGCCCTGGCCGGCACGGCAGACGCCACCAGCGCCGCGCCACGATTCTCGCCTCATGACTTCCGCAGGATCTTCATCACTGATGCCATCATGCACGGCATGCCTCCGCACATTGCGCAGCTCGTCGCCGGGCATAAGGATATAAACACAACAATCGGCTATAAGGCCGTCTACCCCGAGGAAGTCATCACCGGCCACAGGGCGTTCATCGCCCGGCGCCGTGCCCTGCGGCCCGGAGAGGAGTACCGCACTCCGACCGACGAGGAGTGGGACGAGTTCCTCGGCCACTTCGAGCGGCGCCAGCTCGCACTGGGCACCTGCGGGCGGTCCTACGCTTCCCCCTGCATCCGCGAGCACTCTTGCATCCGGTGCCCGCTGCTGCGCCCTGATCCCGCCCAGCACGCCCGCCTCGCCGAGATCCGCAGCAACCTGGCCAGCCGGATCGCCGAGGCCCGGCTCCAGGGCTGGCTCGGGGAGGCCGAGGGCCTGCAAGTCAGCCTGGCTGCCGCCGGCCAGAAGCTCGCCCAGATGAGCCAGATAGCAGCCCGCCGCACCGGTGTCCACCTCGGCATGCCAGCCTTCGCCGACATCGCGGGCCGTGCCGGCGCGGTTCAGGATCCGCCATGACGCGACCGGCCGGACCGCATCGAGCACCACGCGCCCAGGAGCCCCCGGCACACCCGCTACCGTCCCGGGCCGCGCCATCCCGGAGACCCGGCACCGGTCGACCATAACGCCCTAATCCGGCGAATCAGGAGATTTTGAAGTTTAGAGAACACGGCGATCCCGGCGAAGAACGGCAGGACGCCTGCCGCGTCCATCGCCTGGCGTCCCCTCCTGGGGTGCACGGTGATCAGGGCGAACTTCCCCGACGACGCGGAGTGCACCCAGGCCAGCTTCCCGGCCACCCGGAACCCGGTCTCATCGAAATGCGCCACGTCAGCGGCGGCCAGGACCTTGCGGATTTCCTCCAGGCAGCCGTCCAGCGACCCGGCTATCCGGCGGATCATGCCGGCGACCGCGCCGGGCGAGACCGGCACGCCGAACAGTTCCCGCACTGCCTGGCAGGTGCGGTCACGGGACAGGAACTGGCCGTGCCACAGGTACGCGCACACCGCCGTTATCCGCGGCCCGTACTGCACCGGCGCGCGCACCCCGGGCGGTGCGGACCCGGACGTCACCGCCCCGCACGGGCAGCGGCGGGAGATGACCCGGTGCCCGGTCACCAGCGCCCGGATCACCTCGGGCAGGTCGGTCACCTGCCGCCGCTCGATCCTGGCCACCCCGCCGCCGGACAGCCCGGCACCGCATCCGGAGCACCGGCCCGGCTCATGCCACAGCACCTTGTCCGGACGGCCGGTCATCTCCAGCGTCGCCCCGGGCTGGCCCTTCGGACGGCCCGGCTTGCGCCCGGACTTTTCCCGCAGTGACTTCGGAGACGGCCTGGCCAGCCCTTCCGACGACGGCGGCTTCGAGGAGTTCCGCGGATTCTGGCCCAGCCGGGCACGCAGCGCCTCCACCTCAGCCCGCAGCTCCTCCAGCTGGGCCTGATACGCCTCCAGTTGCGCCCGCAGCACCGCGTTCTCGGTGTCCTTAGCCCCGACCACCTCGCGCAACCTGGCATTGGCCGCGCGAAGCGCGGCCTCATCAGGCTCAGGCGGGACATCCGGCACGAAACACACCCGACCACCGCCGGCACAGTGTAATCAACACGCCACGCCGAGCCGGCTCACAAGATCACCCGGAAACCCCGCCACGCGCATCCGGCACCTATCTAGTTACGAGATCACAAAGAACGTATCCTAGCTGGTACATTGCACAACGGGCACGTGCTCTGAGCCGCGCGGAAAAACGGCTCCAGGCCACTTCGATGAGTTCATTATGATGAATATGCTGGGAACCTATGTCCGTGGATCCGGCCTTTGCGCGAAACTCTGGCATAGACGGGAGACGGAAGGTACTCGGAAATGGCCGTGTTCAGGCGTTTCATGCATTTAGCTGTTGTGGCAGCCGGAACCTCGCTCGTCGCGTGCCTTATGGCTGAATCGGCTGTTGCGCAGGCTGGCGTTCTTCGCGATGGATCTGCTGCCGTCGCGAAGATGGCGAAGGTCTACAAGGTGAAGGTCCATGCCGGCAAGCCCAAGCGCTCTTCCGGCGCATCCGCCGGGTCGGACGGAGGCGGGTGCCTCCCCCCGATCATCGGATCCAACAGAGAGAGCTTATGCCTGGTATTCCCGGCGATGGTCACGGTCGTCCAGTTAGAGAACGGGGATCCTGTGGGCGATGAAGTCTACAAGTTCGGCGTCCAGACCATCGTGGACCTGTCCGCGACGTCAGCCAGGTTCGCCGAAAGCGTGGCAGTGGTAGGGCTCACAACGACAGGCGATGACCCTGGACTGGACCCGACCATCACCGTCACGTCGCAGTGTGACCAGCCCTGCCGGGATACGTCGCCACAACTCCTTGCGGTGGGCACGCCCCAGGTTGCGGCGGGTAAGAATAGTAATGGGGTAGACGCACCTTCCAACCAGGTTGTCTGGCCGTCTCCGGTGATCTCGCTCTTCGCCGGGTACGGCGGATACGAATCCAACACAGTGTCGTGGCCGGTCATGCCGGCTATCCGGTGCGATCACATGTATCCCGGGCTCTGGAAAGCCGGCTGCGTGTTCCCCGGCTATGCTCCAACTGTCGACATGTCCGGACTTCCGCATATAACCCGGGGCATCAGCAGGGTGCAGGGACGGGGAGGCCATGTCGGCCGGCCCGGTGGCGGCCATCCGCTGCACCGTGCCTCCAGCGCGGTAGCAACGAAGCACAACCGGCGCCTGGTGTGCCCGAAGCACCTCCCGAGGCCGAAAGGATCCTCCTGTGATGAGTACCCCTTCGCCTCGACGGTCGAAGGCGGCATGAGCTTGCCTCCAATCGACAGGATTATCCAGTGGGTTCCACTGCGCGAGAACCAGAATCAGGGAGTTATCTTGTCGGCCTTCTATCGGCATAACCGGGTCCTGAGGGGCGATGCCTTCTATGTCTTCGCGGGAAAGTGATAGGCCTGACTATGAGTGGCTTGAAGGATGGTTTCTTGACGAGGGGAATCTCGCTGGCGTAGCTGGCCTTACCATCGCCAGGATTGATTCTCCGGACAGGTTTCTCAGGCTGGCCGGCGCGCTGCCGCCCTTTCAGACGGTCTATGGAGTGCCTGCCCTTTCCCGGGAGAGCCCTCCTGGCTGGGGCCTGGTCGGTGCGGCGCAGGCGCTCGGCAAGGACGGCCGGGTTATCGAGGGTCTGGTTCTGGGGGCGGAGTGTCCCGGAATCAGTAGCTACGAATCGGCTGCTCGTCTTTCCGGGCGTGGCGGTGAGGTTCTGGCTTTCCACTACAACCTGGGTCAGGATTGGCTCAAGTGGGCAGTTGACGGCGTCGTTCAGACCGAGTTCAGCCTGTGGATAGGCACCGGCACGCTGTATGGCGGTGGTGAGCAAGGTCCAGCGGACCTGATGCGCCGGGCTGGGATGACCGTGCTCGGTCCCGATGACCGCACCGGCGATCCGTGCGCTGCGGCGGCCGCGCTGATGACAGCGATGTTCGGCGTGATGATCACACCGGAACTGCTGCAAGAGGGCGCATTTGACAGCGGCGCCGTAAAGCTTCCGCGCTGACGGCAAGCGGTAAGGCAATGTGACATCCGCCGGAAGCGTGATGTCCGTGCTGGGTGAACGCCGCTGCAACGGTTCTCGTGACTGGACCTACGTCGGCCGGAGGCCCGGGTGCCACGGCGTGTCAGGCCGGTCCACCTTGCCGCGGCTGGTGCCGGGATCCGCGGCCGCCCTGCACGTGCTCCGCCAGGTTCTCGATGTAGCCGCTCCAGGGCAGCGGCCGCCAGCCCGGAAGGCTGATGCAACTCGCTGCGCACTGTCGCTTGTCGCTGCTCTACCGGAAGCGGGTTCCCCGGAAGATCGCCTCGATGATTCCGGCCCGCAGGTCAGGCTCGTCTGTCAACGGTCATTGGGAAATCCGGTTGGGTGGCCTGGTGTTCTCCGGGCTGGCGGCCACCAGTTTTCCAGGCTGGTGGCCGCGTGTTCTCCCCGGCGGGGCGGAATTAGGGTGCCAGGGGGATCACTCCTTTTCCGGTGAGGGCTTCGGCGAGCCGGTGGGAGTCGCCTTGTGTCAGGACGAGGTGGGCGTGGTGGAGCAGCCGGTCCACGGTGGCGGTGGCCAGGGTCTTGGGCATGATGGTGTCGAATCCTGAGGGGTGGATGTTGCTGGTCACGGCGACGGAGCGGCGTTCGCAGGCCGCGTCGGTGATGCGGTAGAACGCTTCGGCGGCGTCCTGCCCAGCGGGCAGCATGCCGATGTCGTCGACGACGATGAGATCGCTGCGGCAGATCCGGGTGACGGTGCGGGCGACGAATCCGTCGGCTTTGGCCCGGCTGATCGCGGTGGTGAGGGTTTCGAGGGTGAACCAGGCGACGCGGAGGTCCTTGTCGATGGCGGCGTGGGCCAGGGCCTCGGCCAGGTGCGATTTCCCGGTCCCGGACGGCCCGGCGACCACGAGGTTCTCGGCCCGGCTGATCCATTCCAGGGTGGCGAGCGCGTTCTGGGTGGCTTCGGAGATGGAGGACTCGCGGGGCTGCCAGGAGGCGAACGTCTTCCCGGAGGGGAACCCGGCGGTCTTGGCCCGCATGCGGCGGGTGGCGGCGTCACGGCCGGTGACTTCCTCGGCGAGCAGGACGCGGAGGACCTCGGCGGCTTCCCGCCTTTGGGCGCGGGCGGCAGCGAGCACGTCGGGGGCGGCTTTGCGCAGGTAGGGCAGCCGCATCCGGCGGAGCAGAGCGTCGAGCTCGGGCGGTAGCGGCGGGGCCGCGGGGCCGGTCACCTGTTCTCCCCGGCAGCGCGGGAGAAGTCCAGGGTGTCGATGGCCAGGCTGACCTCATAAGCCAGGGCCCCGGGGGCGCTGCGCAGGCCGGCGGCTTCGGCCGCGTCCTGCGCCGCTTCGGCGAACTGGGGGCCGTAGTGCTTGCCTGCCCAGGTCAGGAGCTGTGAGCAGGCGGCGAGGACCTGGCGCATGCGGGCGGCGTCCCCGGCTTGCAGGACCGCGTCCTGGTGCGGCTGGCGGAGCGTCATTGTCCCGCCTGCGTCCCGAGCCGGGCCCAGCCGGAGGTGCCGGGCTGGACCGAGTGCTCCTCGTCCGCGATGACGACCCCGACGGTGTCGCGCTCGGCGGCCAGGTGGCCGGTGATCGAGGCCAGGTCGCCGTCGGCGAACCGGCCCGCGATCGCCGCGAGGCCGAGCGCCGCGTCGGCCTGGTCCGCGCCGACCACGGTGGCGAGCCCGGCCGCGCGGGCCATCTTGGACCGGATCCGCTGCGCACCCGGCGCGGCCGCCTCGGCCAGCCACCGCTGGGCGCCGTCGCCGATGGCCAGGAACGCGGCCCCGGCCTCGGTCCGCGGCCGGGGCCTTGGCTGGCGCGGCCCGTTCCCGCCCGGATGATGCGGGTAATGCTCGCCGCGGATCGACGGGCTGCCCGGGACCGACAGCCGGTGCCGGGTGATCCCGGCCGCGCCGCGGCCGGTCCGGGCGGTGATGACGAGCTCGTCCCCGGCGACCCGGCACCACACCCGGGTCCCGGCATGGCCAGGCGGGGTGGAATAGCGGACCGACCCGAACCGGACCGTCTGGTCATCGCCGGCCAGGCGTTCCTCGCCCAGCGCCAGCGCATGCGGCTCTTCCGGCAGCGGGTGCAGCCGCTCCCGCTCGGCCGCGAGCCTGACCTGGGGGGCGGCCGCGGTCTCGCGGTGCACCCGGGCGTTCACCCGGTCACCGAACTCCCGGCACGCTTCCTCGAGATCGGCGAAGCTGCCGTAGGCGGGCAGCAGGTTCGCGTCCGAGGGAACCAGGTCGGCCCTGGCGATCTTCACCGTGGCCTCGACCCCGCCCTTGGATTCGGGGCCGGACGGCACGCATGTCTCTACCTTGGCGCCGTAGTGCCGGCCCAGCGCCACCATCTCGGGATGCCGCACGGGTATGCCGGCGACGTGGTCCATGGTGACGGTGCGGGCGTTGTCGGTCAGCAGGTAGGTCGGCGTCCCGCCGACGGCCCGCAGTGCCTGGTCGATGCACCAGGTCAGGGTGCCGAGCTGCTGGTCCCAGACCGGGATCACCACCCGGAACCGGGACCAGGCCAGCCACGCCGCGAACAGCTGCGTCTTCCGCCCGCCGATCCGCGGCCCGTCCCCCCAGTCCCCGCTGCAGCCACATCCCGGCTCCGGGATCCAGGGCCGGTAACGCCTTCGCCGGCCCGCGTGCCAGGCTTCCTTCACCTCCGCGACCGCCCGCCGGGCCGGCCGCTCCGACCCCGGGTAGCCCATCGCGACGAGCTTGCGGTGCGCCACGTCCGCCCGGATCTTCCCCTTCGACCGGTCGACCAGTTCCTCGACCTTGTCCATGAACCCGTCGATCAGCCGCGGCCGGACAACTCTCGCCAGCGGATCACCGCCGGCGTCGCGGACCGCCACGTACCGCGCGACGGTCTTCGCATCGCACCCGGCCAGCTCCGCAGCCGACCAGGCCGTACCCGTGAGGTCATACGCCTCGAAAATCTCCATAACTTCCCTGCCAGACTTGGTCATGGGTCCCTCCGGACACCGATGGGAAAGGCGAATCACCTCAAACCCATCCACACCGGAGGGACCGACAGCATCACGACACGCCGGACGCCGGGGAAGAGAACAACACCAAGCCACCCAGACCATCAATGGCCGCAGGGCTGGAGAAACGATGGCCGCGAACCTGGAGCTAACTGACCGCACACCCGCATTTTTTCGTGACCGCTAGCACTCGTCCGGCGTCAGCGCTGGGCAAGGTACGGTAGGCCCTGCCGCCGGGCAGGGTGCGTTTGCCTGGCTCCCCGCCGAGCGCAGGTCAGCGAGATGCCGGGATGTTACGGAGAATAGCCGGAGAAATCATCGGAGCTAGAACATAAGCGCAGTTCAGGCCGCATATTGGAGATGTCTGTAAAACCGTCGGCTCAGCCTACGCAAGTTCGAACCTTGCACCTGCCACCACCTCGCTAAACAACCCCTGGCCTGCGCGTACGCGGTCAGGGGTTGTCTTGTTGGGTTCACGGTATGTTCCCGGTGATTCCCGGCCGCGGACGGGTGTTTTCGGAACAGGGACGGAACAGGTTCGCGCTGAAGGTGGAACCTCAATCCGGCGGCAAGGTATGCGGCTCTTGGTAGCTGATAGCTCCGCAGCCCGTACGCGACCTGCTCGCTGGTGTGGTTGAAGTCGGATCGTGACCCGGCTGGGGACCGCGGTTTGCCTGTCGCGGACTTTATCTGTCGATGAGCGGTCTGCGCCGAACATGCGCGCTGTCATTGCCGGGTCAAAGTATCGGCTCGGCTTCCTGGCCGGTAGGAGCCGGGCAGGATCCGGCCCGTGATTTCGGCGGCTCGCTGGCATAGCTCGACGGCGAGCGCAGCCTGGCGCCACAGCATCGGGTAAGCCGTCTTGTCGGCCGAGTCGGTGGCCACTGCCCGGGCGGCGGCTATGGCTCGGTCGGCGCTGCTGTCGAGTTCGCGCAGCAGGTGAGCCGCATAGTCCTCGAAGCACTCGGATGGGCTCAGGCTCGGTGTACCGCCCCGGTCTTGTGTGAGAGTGGCTGTGCGCAGCCTCAGGGTTCAAACCGATATCAGTCGGTCATTCTTCTCGAATGATCGACGCTCACGTCGTTGATCGGGCGAGGTGTTGGTCACGGTAGTTGCCCGGTGAACCAGTTAGACGGAGCGAAAGAGCGACGTGTACGCGTTGGTGTACGCTTCAGGTGTGGCGGTGCCGGTGGTTTTGTCTTTCCGGGAGTTCCGGGTCGGGCTTGCTGGTGCGCTGGACCGGGTCCGGCGGTCGCCGGCGGATGTGGTGTACGTGGGTTCTCATCGCAGGGCGGAGGCGGTGCTGGTGTCGGTGGAGCAGTATGAGGCGTTGCTGGAGACGTCGGAGCGTCAGCACGCGGTCGCGGCAGCTTTGGCGTCTGTGCGGGCGGAGGGTCTGGAGCCGGGCGCGGAGGATCTGGCGCTGTTCGTCGGTGTGGCCGCTGGCGAGCTGACGACCGATGAGCTGCGGGAGCGGGTTCTGTCGCGGTATCGCGGCGGCGCGCTGGGCTGAGCCGGGCTGTCAGCATGGATCCGTATCTTGATCCGGCTAGCGGGGTGCTGCGTAACCTGCTGGGCATTACCAATGCCGCCGAGTTGGCCCGGGTAGAGGCGGCTCTTTCGGCGTCGCGTCTGGTTGACCTGGAGCGGAGTCGGCTGGCGGGCGGTTATGACCTGGATCATCTGCGGGCGTTCCACCGGTACATCCTCGGCGATCTGTATGACTGGGCTGGGGAGCTGCGGACGGTGTCGATCGCGAAGGGGTCGGTGTTCTGTCTTCCTCAGCATCTGACGTCGTACGGTTTAGATGTGTTCGGGCGGCTGGCTGCTGCTGACCGGCTGCGGGGCCTTAATCGTGAGCAGTTCATCGCGGAGCTCGCCGGGTTCCTGGCAGACGTGAACGCGATGCACCCGTTCCGGGAGGGCAGCGGGCGGACGCAGCGGGCGTTCTTTTCGCAGCTTGCCCACGATGCCGGGCATCACATCGACTGGGTCCGCATGGACCCGGACCGCAATAACGTCGCCAGCGCCGCCGCCCATCGCGGTGATCTGGGACCGATGACGGACATGCTCGCCGGCCTCGTCGACCTGCCGCATCCTCCTGGACCAGCCGGGCCCGGCAGCAGGCGAGCCGCCTGACTCACCTGTATCGGCCTTGGGCGCTGAGCCGAGGTCGCCTGAGACGAGATCTTTCCGGTCAGCTGGACGCAGATTCCGGCTATGCCTAAAGCGCGGCTTCCTGAGATCGTGCCGAATACGTGCCAAAGCTCAGATATCTGACGGTGTCTACGCAGGGTCCAGCGGGTCGAGAATGAGGTCTGTAAAACCGTCGGCTCAGCCTACGCAAGTTCGAACCTTGCACCTGCCACCTTGTTCAAAGCCCAGGTCAGACCTAGTGTGAGGGACCTGCCTGCTGCGTGTCTGGGGAGCGGTTTGCAGACCGCTCCCCATAAGATTGCCGGGTTGCCTTGATGCAGGTCAGCGACGGCAGGCCGCCGGTACTGCCAGTTTGGGACCGCCATGGTTCCCAATGTGTTCCCATCCACGCAGGGTAGGTGGTCGAGCGCCAGCCCGCCAGACCGGGTTGCCAGCCGATAGATGCCATATGTGACAGCGAGCAGGAAGTCCACGACGACCCATGTGATGACGACCAGGCCCGTGGCGATGCCCGTACCCACGTTCTGCGCGTCGTGCAGGGCAACCGCGGCGCATCGTGCTCGTCGGCCGTGCGCTCGCCGTCTCGGCCCTGCCGCGGCGTCACAGTTGCGCCGGCTGCCCTGGCAGGTCGCCTTCGATCCGGATCAGCCACTACTAGGCAAGCAGCTCAACACCAGAGAACATAATCATACGGCTGACTAAATCGAGACTGCGTCCACGGCGAGCGGGTTTGTTCCCCGGTCAAATGCCGCGAGCGCTGTCGCCACTTCTGCGAGGCTGATGTGGATGAGCACGGCCCTCCTAGTCGGTCGGTCAGAAGCCGGGCTCCCGCGGGCCGTGTCGTAAATGCTGATGTCGCAAGAGGGCGACGGGGTGTGATGTCTGGCGATCGGCGGGATTCCTTCGGGCGTGCAGACCTGCTGAATCTGCCCGGAGGGGAGGCAGTCGCCGGGGATTCTTCGCCGATTTCCACTGCGGTGGAGTTGGCGGCTGGATTGCGGGCGTGGCTGCGGGAGTTTGAGCGGCGCAGCGGGCGGGGGATGTCGCGGCGGCGGCTGGCAGGTGCGTTGAATGTGTCGGTGCGTAGCGTGTATGCATATCTGAGTGGGACGACGCTGATCCCGTATCAAGTGCTAGACCGGCTGCTCCCTCTGCTGGAAATCCCCCCTGAGCAGGCCAAAGTGCTGCGCAGTGCCCGGGACCGGGTGGAGGATGCCAGGCGAAGGCCGACGGAGCCGGTGGTGCGGGAACTGCCGCCGACCCCTACTCCTTTCAGCGGGCGGGTCGGCCCGCTGGCTGAGCTGGGCCAGCTTGAGGCAGGCCAGCGGACAGCGGGAGCCGCGGTGGTGTGCGTGCTGGCGGGCATGGCCGGGGTGGGGAAAACGGCGTTGGCGCTGGCGTGGGCACATGGGGCGCGGGTGCGGTACCCGGATGGCTGTCTCTTCGTCGATCTTCGAGGTTATGACCCGAATGAGCCTCTTGACCCGCATGAGGCGCTGGGAGTCCTGCTGCGCAGCCTGGGATTGGCCGACGCCGAATTGCCCCAAGGGCTGGCTACGCGGGTCAGCCGTTATCGCACGCTGGCTGACGGCAGGCGGATGCTGATTGTGCTGGACAACGCATTCTCGGCGGATCAGGTGCGGCCGCTGCTGCCCGCGGCGCCGTCGTGTTTCGTGGTAGTAACCAGCCGGGACGACCTGGCCGGACTGGTCGCGCGAGATGGCGCGCATCGGATCGTTTTGCCCCCTCTGACCTGGAATGAAGGGCTGGTACTGCTGGAGGCACTGCTCGGCGCCCACCGGGTGCGGGCTGAGGAGCAGTCGGCGCGTGCACTGGCAAATGTGTGTGCGGGCCTGCCGCTCGCCCTGCGCCTGGCCGCCGAGCTTGTAGCAGCCAGGTCAGAGGAGCCGCTGGCGGCGATTGTGAACGAGATCCAGGAGCAGCGGCTAGCCGTGCTGGCAGCGGCCGGGGATGAGCGGGCCGACGTGCGCGCGGTTCTGTCGTGGAGCTACCGGCGCCTGGCCGCTGATTACCCTGACGCTGCCCGGGCATTCCGCGCTCTGGGCGGCTGCCCTGGCCAGGACTTCGACGCCCGCAGCGCGGCCGCGCTGCTGAACACTGCGCCCCGTGACGCGGTCGTCCTGATCGATATCCTGGTCCGCGGCCACCTCGTTGAGCGCGGGCCCGGACCCCGGTTCCGCATGCACGACCTGCTCCGCGCTTACGCGACCGAACTGTCGGCGTCCTGCGACGATCATGAGAGCAGGGAAGCGGGGCTTGTCCGCCTAGCCGGCTACTACGCGCTGTCCGCGGAAGAGGCAGCTAGCCATCTGGTGCCGCGGGCACGCGAGACATCTTCTGGCCTGGACAGCTCAGATGCCGCGGCTCCGATTTACCTCATCCAGCCCGCCTTCGCCGACGCGGGATTGGCCCGGGCGTGGCTGGATGCCGAGCGTCCTAACCTGGTAGCGGTGGCTGTAGCCGCGGCCGGCCGTGGACTGTCCGGCTACGCCAGCAGGCTGTCAGCGGCCTTGGACTCTTACCTGGACTCGGCGGCCCATTATCACGACGCCCTCACCGTGCACAATTGCGCGACGGGCATCTCCGATGTCACGGCAAGGCACGCCGCCCAGGTCCGTCTGGCTACCGCCTGCTTCCGCCTGGGCCGGCTTGAGGAGGCGCTCGTGCACGCCCGCGAGGCCCTGGCCGGCGCCCGGTCGGCTGGCGACCTGCAGACCCAGGTCGGCGCCCGGCTGCGGCTGGGCACCGTGCACGCATGCCTCGGCCAGCTCAAGACCGCCCGCGAACAGTGCGAGGCCGCCCTGATGCTGGCCAGGCAGCTCGCTGACCGGCTGGCCGAAGGGCGCATCATCGGCAACCTGGCCGCGGTATACGCCCAGCAGCAGCATTACCAACGGGCCTTGGAGAACGCCCGACGGGCACTCACGCTCGCCCGGGAACTGGGCGACCGGGTCGGCGAGGCACATGCCTTGTGTAACGTCAGCCGCATCTGCCAGCTAGCTGGCCGGTACCAGGACGCGGCCGCCTTCGGGCAGAAAGCGCAAGCGGCCGCCGCCGGTATCGGCGACCGGTCGGCCCAGGCAAACGCCACGGCCGCCCTAGCTGCCTCATGCATGCAGCTCGGCCGCTACTCCGAAGCACGCGGCCATTTCCTTGAAGCGATCGCCAGGGCCAAGGATATTGGCGACCGCAGCCTGGAGATCACGGTCCAATCCGGCCTGCGTGACGTCACCCAGCGGCTGCGCCTCCCCTGAACAGGCCTCCGGGGTAACTTCCGCCGAAGGCCTGCCAGCGACAGGATGCGGACGGCCGACGGGTGCAGGACTGCAGGGTTGTGCAGGACTGTGCAGCATCGGTTGGCCTGACCGAGTCCATGCATGAGAGTGACGTACGTCAATCCCGACCGGTAACACCCGCGCAGTGAGCCGGAAACAGGCCATTGCATCGGGTGATCCGCTTTCTGAATGGAGGTCGTTATGCGGCAGTCAATCGGCAGGACGGGCAGCAGGATCCTGGAATTGCTCCTTCCCTCGACCCGGGCACAGGCCTGCACCACTGGCTACTGCGTGGTGAGCGGCAGCAGGCATCGCTGCTGCAAATTCTGTCCTGGGGTCGGCACCGTGTGCCTGCCATGGCAGTCCGGCGGTTCGTGCACCGGCGTGAACTGCCCGAACTAAGCCCGGAACGTGACTGGCTACGGAGGTAGACGATGGTCATTGTGACCGCTGCGCTGGTCGTGGTCGCGGTTGTCGCGCTGGCTGCGTTCGGCCTGGTGCTGGTCCTAGCCCGTCGGCTGCGGGCGGTCACCGAACGAGTGAATTTGTTCCTGCCGGTCTCGGAGGGAGCCCTGCCGCTCCCCGGTACGCCGGTGCCAGAGTTTGACGCGGTGTCAGTGGATGGGGAGCGGGTCACCGCGGACACGTTCGCCGGAGCCGAGCGCGTCCTCGCGGTGCTCAGCACGACATGCGGGTCCTGCGGTGAGCAGGTCCCAGCCCTGCGGGAGCTGGGGGCCAGCGGCGCGCCGCGGCCGGTCGTGGTGGTCACCGGGCCGCCAGAGGATTGCGCCCCTCTGGCCGCCCGCCTCGATGGCTATGCCGTCATCATCGAGGAGCGGGACGACGGCCCGGTCGCGGAGGCGTTCGAGATCCGCGAGTTTCCCGCTGTGCTGCTCATACGGGACGGTGTGATCCAGCGTGCTGAGCACGGGCTGGGGGCCATGATGCCCGCGCTGACGTCGGTAACGGCTGATTCGCCGACCCGCGCCTGACCACCGTGCAGGCCAGCCGGGTCGGCCCGTTGACGTCGGTGCGGTGGGCCATTGCCGCGGCGAAGCTCGGCTGGCGGGCGTCGCCGCGGCATTTCGCCGGGATCGTGGGACTCGCGGTCATCGAGGGTGTCGTCCCGGTAGGCAGCGCCTGGTCGGTTCGTGCCCTCCTGGACGGCGTGGCCCGCCATCCGGTCTCGTGGCCAGCGCTGGCGCCGCCGGTCGCGACCCTGGCCGGGTTCGGTGCGCTAGCGCTTGGCGGGGGAGCGATCCAGGCGTATCTGGAGACGGTACTGCAACGCGATATCCGGGTAGCGGTCCAGGCCAGTCTGTTCGAGAGCATCCACGCCATCCCGGGGCTGGCCGAGTTCGAGGATCCGCGGCGGCTGGACCGGATACGCCTGGCCGAGGAAGCCGGCGAGTCTGCCCCCCAGAGCGTCATCGGAGCCGGCATGGCCCTGGCCCAGGCGGCAATCACCGGGGCGGGCTTCGTGGCCACGCTGCTGGTCCTGGCGCCCTGGCTGGTGCTGGCCGCGGCCGTGGCGGCGGTGCCCACCGGCCTGCTGCAGCTTCGGCTGGCCAGGCGGCGCGCGGATGTGTTCTTCGAGACCTCGCCGTACTACCGCCGCCTGATTTTCTACCGGGTGCTGTCCACCGACGTTCGCGCGGCCAAGGAAGTGCGGTTGTTTGGGCTGGGCCAGTTCCTCACCCGGCGCATGCTTGCGGACCTTGGCCGGGCGAACATCGCCGAGGCGGCCGTGGACCGTGCCGCTGCCCGCATGCAACTGCTCATCGCCTTGCTGACCGGGCTGGTGACCTTGTTCGGGGCGGCGGTAGCTGCGTACTCGGCGGCCGCGGGGCGGCTCACTGTCGGGGACGTCACCGTATTGCTGGCCGCAATGACAGCGCTGCAGGCCACGGTCGCCGCCGTGACCGACAGTTCGTCCACCGGGTACCGCGCCGTGCTGTTGTTCGGCCAGTACCTGACCGTGGTCCAGGACGTCCCGGCCGCCGCGCCGGGCCGCGAGGCGGGGGCGCTGGTCCGGGGGATCGAGTTCGACGACGTGTGGTTCCGGTATGCCGAGGATCTGCCCTGGGTGCTGCGCGGGGTGTCCTGCGTGCTGCCGGCGGGCACGGCAGTCGGGCTGGTCGGCCTGAACGGAACGGGCAAGACCACCATGATCAAGCTGCTGTGTCGGCTGTACGAGCCGCAGCGCGGGTGCATCAGGTGGGACGGCACAGATATCCGGCTGCTGGAGACGGCCTCGCTGCGGCGGCGGATCAGCGCTGTATTCCAGGACTTCATGGCCTACGACTTCACCGCGGCGGACAACATCGGCCTCGGATCGCTCGACCGGCTCGGCGACCAGGCTGCCATCCAGGAGGCGGCCCGGCTGGCCGGGGCCGATGACACGATCCGTGCACTCCCAGGCGGCTATCAGACGCTGCTCAGCCGGATCTTCCCGGCCGACCCGGGCGGCAGCACCGCCACGCTGTCCGGCGGGCAGTGGCAGCGGATCGCGCTAGCTCGGGCCTTCCTGCGCAGCACCGCCGACGTGCTGATCCTGGACGAGCCGAGCGCGGGCCTAGACGCCCAGGTCGAGCACGCCCTGCATCAGACTCTCGGCACGCTGCGAGCCGGCCGGCTCAGCCTGCTGATCTCGCACCGGCTCAGCGCGCTGACCTCCGCTGACCTGATCCTCGTGCTGGACGGAGGGCAGATCAGGGAGCAGGGCACGCACTGTGAGCTGACTGCGGCGGGCGGCGGCTACGCCACCCTGTTCGCGCTGCAAGCCGCCGGCTACTACCGCCCCGGCGGCTATAAGGAGAGCGGAGAGTATGCGATTGGCTAAGGCTGGCCCGCATCGTGACATCAGCGCTCAACGCTGCAGGAGCGGGCCCGAGCTGATGACGAGGCGGCCGGGCGCCACCATCGGCTGCCTCCTCGCGGCCGCCGCGATCGGGCTGACACGCGCATCCTTCCTGGTTGTCCGGGTGGATGGGGACAGCATGACCCCCGACTACCGTCCCGGAGACACCGTGCTCACCGCTCGGCGGTGGATCACCGGCCCAGCCCGCCCTGGCGACGTAGTTGTCTGCCGGCTGCCTGGTGGCGTCCCCGGGCCGGGCGGATATTTGATCAAGCGGGTTACGTCAGTGGCTGCGGGCCAGGTCACCCTGCGAGGCGACGGCGAGAACAGCTACGACTCCCGCGCATTCGGCCCGGTACCCCAGGACTGTGTACTCGGGCGCGTCATCACGCGCCTCACCACCACCCGCCGCCACGTTCACGCGCGACAATGCCTGGATCCCGCGCGGTTGCCAGGAAGAACAACCTAGCGGTGTGGTACATCGCCATTGGCTGCCGCGGCGCCCTTGCCGTCATCTTCCTGATCGCAGTTGCCGGGAAGGCAGCCCGCCGCGGCGCGTTCAGGGAATTCACCGCCTCGCTCGCCGCCATTCGTGTGATCCCCTCTCGTGCCACTGCCCCGGCGGCGGTCATCACAGTGTCGGCCGAAGCGCTGGTGATCGTCCTAGCGGCCAGCCCGGTCCACGCCGCCGCCATCGCAGGATGCGCGCTGGCCGCCGGGCTGTCGGCGGCGTTCTCAGGCGCGGTCGCAGTCAGCCTCCAGCACGGCAACCGCGCCCCGTGCCGTTGTTTCGGCCGGTCAGCCACGCCGCTCGGAGCCCGTCACCTCACCCGCAACGCGATACTGCTCACCATCTCAGTCACCGGAATAACAGCCTCAGCAGCCAGCGGAACCGCGCATCTACCGGGGGCAGTTGTCGCCGCCGGAGCCGGACTGGTCGCCGGGCTCGCCATCGCCGCCTTCGACGAGATCGCCGAACTCATCGCACCCTCGCGCTGAATCTCCGTCATTCCGACCTCGGAGCGCCCGGCGCATGTCCTGATCCAGGATGGCGTGTCCGCCGGAGGGCCAACTGGGACGTCCGGTTCGCCACCGGCGACGCCGCCTGAGTAGCTTCTGCCTTGCGTGACCCTCGACGAGAGCATCGAGCGCGTCGGCCTGGCTGCCGCGGCCATGCCCGGTGAGCAGGCCCGCAGGCAGGTAATGGAATGTTGACCTCCGGGATCGTGTCTCCATGAGTCCACCGTGACTGGGAGACTTCACCGGCGCCTGGAACGGTTACCTGGCCGTGTACCTGGCCGGGCTCGCCGGGCGCGGCCGAGGGGTTTGTTCGCGGAATCGCTCGACCTGGCGATGCGCATGGGGATCCAGCGGAACACCGCCTACGCGCTGATCGGTCTCGCCCTGACCAGCGACGGCTCGGCCGACCGAGGCTAGTCCGCCCGGCCGCGATGGGCGCTGAGGCCGTCGACGCCGAATACGCCGTCGGCCGGACCCTCGATCCGGCGCAGGTGCCAGCCGCGCTCGCGCGCAAAGAGGCACCGGCCGGGCAGGGGCGCGTCGCTGAGGAACCGGACACCGCCAGGTCGGGTACGGCCGTGACGGTGCGATCCCCGGCCTGGACCAGCGGCCTAACCTGCTGAACCTGAGCCTTAAGGAATTCGCGTCGTTCGTCCAGAACTTTGTTCACCAAGATGGGCTACGAGACTGACCAGTGCCGTGCCAGCCGTGACGGGGGCATCGACTGCATGGCCTTCCAGCCCGATCCGGTCGCGCCGATGAAAATCGCGGTCCAGGCCAAGCTTTACACCAAGGTCGTCTCGCCGACCCGTGTCCGCGACCTGTACGGCACGATGCAGCACGAGGGCGGGACCCTGGGCATCATGATCACCACGTCCGGGTACGGCCCGGGCAGCGTCGAATTCGCCAACGGCAAGCCACTGCACCTCATCACGGACCGGGCCTTATCTCGATCAGCCAGGAACAGGACATCCCCGCCCGTATCCTCGGCCTCGCTACCCGCAAGCGCAGGCCCTGACCACGCCCGGTTCCCGCACGCGCACCCGGACGGCGGGCACTGCTCACGCTCCGTCAGCCGGTCAGAACCAGTCACGCTCCATGCCGCGGGCAGTCCGATTCGGCCCGTTTAATTCGTTTGGTCCGTTAGCTGATATCACGATGGCGATTGGAAGGGTTCGCGGCCGCTCAGCCAGCAAGCTGGGCCTTTCGACGGCAGCGGCTTGAGGTTCGTCCGGGTCAGAGCGGCCCAGCCCTCACCCGATCCAGTTCACCTGGATGAGGACGACGCGCTCGCCGCGAACATCGGTCAGGTAGACAAGCATCAGCGGGCCTCGCTGGATAGTGCGCAGACCGGGCGGATCGCCGGTGAATGCCGGGCCGTCCAGGAAGACCATCGACTCGCGTACGGCCAGTTCCTTGCCTAGCTGCTCGGCCGCCCGCAGGGCTTCAGAAGGCAGGCCGTCGAGCAGATTATCGGTGATGCATTCCCAATGCCATTCAGCCACTCGCGACCTCGCGGTAAGCGGCCTGGACGATCTCGGCCGCTTCCCGGATGGCCCGCTCCCGGAGGCCGGGGTCGGGGTCGGCGAGCGCGTGCTCGGCGGCGTGGAGGCGGGCGGCCACCGACGGTCGGCGCTCGACGGCGATGGTGGCGGCCCAGCGTTGGTAGAAGTGCCGGATCGGGTAGACGCTGTCTTCGTCGCCGGCCTGGCTGAAGGCGTCCTGAATTTCCTGGAAGAACTCAGGGAGCCGGGAGGGCACCACGGCCGCTACCGCCTGTCTCAGAGCGTTGAGTGTCAGCGCGGGCATGGCAATCAGTGGCTCATCAGTCGGTACGTGCTCAGCCGCCATCCGTAGGGCCTCCTCTAGCTCCACGGAAAGGATAACCGCGTCAGGTGTCACTCACCCCTGGAAGTGATCGCTCGCGATCGGACCTCCGGACCATTCTGCTCGGCCGGAACCTTGGAGAGCGTAGTTTGCCGGGCGGCACCGACGACCGGACGCCTCGCCGGCGCGCTGGGTCCCGGCTCTGGGCGTTAGCTTGGCTCCCGCCGAGTGCAGGTCAGCGTGATGCCGGAGGCTGCGGAGAATAGGCGGAGAAACCGGCCGAGCCGGAATATGGCCGCAGGTCAGAGGGCATATCGGAGATGTCTGTAAAACCGTCGGCTCAGCCTACGCAAGTTCGAACCTTGCACCTGCCGCCACCTGCGAAGATGCCCCCCTAGCTGGGAATTCTCCGATAGCGGGGGCATTTTCCTTGTCTCGCCTTGTGTCGCGGTATAGCGCTGCGGGACGTGGTGTTGCGGTGTCCACGGACGCATGGCGGACGGGAATCGGGGTCAGGGCGGCGTCGGGTTACCGCGCGACGGGTTCCGCCGCCCGTTCCGCAGGCGCGTCCGGGTTGATACGGCCGTCGGTGTCCGGGACTCCGCCTTGCGGCGGGAGGACTGGCTGGTACTCCGCGATGGCCAGGTCCACCACAGCCCATCGCAGGAGCGACCCTGCCATCCTGCGCGGCAAGGGCCGGTGCCGGAGAACCTTGGCCGGTGATTCCCGGCTCGCGGGAGGAGTCAGCCGGCCCGGTGTGCTGGCCGCCTGCTCGCTGCGGATGCGGCGCAGCGGTCCGGCCAGGGTCCGCGAGCTGGCCCGCGCGGCAGGTGAAGGCGCGGACCGCTGTGCCGATCGTGTCCGGAAGGGTCTGAGGGAGCTGCCGGATTCGCGGCGGCTGGTCCGGCGTGAACTGACGGGGCGGCAGGTGTCGCTGTCAGCTATATCCCGGGCAGAGTTCCTCGACGTCCGCCCGCCATGTTCCGTCCGCGAGCTGGCCGTCGCCGGTGAAGGTATGTGACGGCAGACAGCCCCAGTAGTCGCCGTGCAAGAACATGACTGCCTGGTGCTCAGCGGCCCGGAGCGTGGCGCCCTCGCCTTCGTCGAAGGCCTCGAAGTAGGAGCCGGGGCCTTATCTGGGACAGCCGCAGCCGCAGCGCGGCTGATGGTGAGGCTAGGGCGGACGTCGCAGCCATAAGCTACTCGACTAATCTCCACATCAGTCACGGTGAGTGATAGCGCCCAGGTAGCCAATCCGCGCCTGCCGATTTTGCGCAGCCTGGGTGTCACGGTTGACGGCGTCTGCACCGCTCGCAGAACACCCAGATCTGGCTCACGCCGTGGAATGATCTTCGCTCTCCTCGCGAGTGAGGGCGACCCAGCGGGCCGGCGGCGTCAGAACCGGAAGCGAGTCAGGCCGCCCGGCCCCGTCGCCAGGGTCACGATCGCCGAGCGTGGCTCGATGCGGTACACGTTCCACGGCGGTGGTCCTTGCGATGGCGCGTTGAACGGGGCAGTGATGCCCGGCCCGCTGTCGTCGGGCTCGGCCGGCCAGCCGTTGTCCGCCCACGCCTTCGCGATACGGGCCAGCGCGCCCGGCTCAGTCACTCGCGCAGCGTCGCCCTCGACTACGACGTCCGCGTCGCGGACCGACACCGCGACCGAGCACCGGGGATCGCGCGCGACATTTCGCCCCTTCCGCGTGCCTGCACCCGTCTGGAACCAGAACGTGCCGTCCAGCCACAAGGCACCAACCGCAGTCACATGCGGGCTGCCGTCCTCATTGACGGTGGACAGCCACGTCGTGCGGGAGTTCAGCGCGTCCGGCGCTGGCGCCGACCCTGCATCGAGCTTGGCGGCAACTACGGCCCAGTCCACCGGCGGAAGCCCGTCTGCCTTACCCAGATTGGTGATCTCCATGAGCTGTCCCTTCATTGTCTGGCGGACGTCCTGGCTGACAGCATCTGGCAGACAAGACGCGCGGCGACCGCGAAAGTCATCGCGCATACGCGGGTCACGAGCCGTCCGAGCGCACACGCCGGCAGATCCGGACGCCGGCCGCCATCGGGCGATGAGCATGGCGACACAGATCATCCGGTTCAGCCTGATGTCAGCACATCACCTTGACGATCAGGTTGGCGACCAGATCGGCGGCTCTGCGTGCGTTCTGCATATCGCCATCCGTAACTGAGTGTAGCGACTCAGAAGGTTGTCAGTATTGTTCAGATCGGTTCGGAATGACCGGTGTCTGCCCTGTGGTGTGACCTCGCTGAAGGCCGGGCCGGGCGTGGCCATGGGTGCCTTTGCGCCGGAGCATGCAGACGGCGAGACTCCCCGGGTTGCTCGCCTGGCAGGCTGCGGTGCGCGAGCGGGGTGATGTCATGGAAGGGCTGCGGGGGAATGGTGTTTAGCGGGAGTCGACGCGGCAAGATGCGACGCGATCGAAAAGGTCTGCCGGGCTGGCTGGCCAGATCGCAAAAGTTACGGACGCCACACGGACAGCACGGCGTTTCAGTCAGCGCGGCATAGAATAATGGCAGGTCAGCGGCTATTCCGATGGGTTGGGATGGGTAGCCTGTAAAACCGTCGGCTCAGCCTACGTTGGTTCGAACCCAACACCTGCCACCACCTGCGAAAACGGCCCGCTAGCTGCGAATTCTCGGCTGGGTGGGTCGTTTCTTGCGTGTCCCGCCACGTGCCACCTTGTCGGGCTATGGACCGTTGTGTTGCGGGGTTCACGGACGTATAGCGGACGGCGTCAGCGTGGCGAGGTCGGTCGGATGACAACCGCTTTTCCATAGACGGCCACGAACGGGCCGCGCTGGCGGCTCGTGAGCCGGACGTGTATCCCCGTGTGCCCGGACGGGAGAAGACCGGGCGCATCTGATGGGAACGAGTGGTCTAACGAGAGATGACGGTTGCCGGGCGGCTTTGCCTCGGGCACCCTGTGCTGGGGATGACATGAGCAGAGATCTACAGCGCACCGACGATGATCGTGCATCAGATGAAGTGACAAACCGCGCGGCGGCGCAAGTCCGGGGCCGGGCATGGTCGCTGGCGGCCTGTCTCGCCCGTCATCGGGGGCGCGGGAGCGCGAGTGTTTACCTAAGTGGCATGACCTCACCGTCACCGCCGCCGCGCCAGTGGCCGCCGCCTGCCAGGTGGAGTGTGTCCAGACGGTGCACTACGGCCGGCAAGCGTGATAGAGATGCCCACGACAGTAGCGGCGGCGCGGCTACCATCACCGTGGGCCTCTGCCGGTCCGATACCTCGGTCACAATCAGCCACAAGTCCCGGCCGTACGACTCGGTGTCCGTGCTACAGGGGGAAGCTCAGGGTCGATTAAGGCAGTGACCTGGGTCTCCGAATATCAATGACACACACTCCGCGAGTTGCGGAACGACATCACGCCGAGCTCGACGCCGCAGTTGCGCTCGCCTCCACCGACATCAACGCCCGCCGACTCCCGGATCCGCGGGTCTTGGATCCGTGGTTTCTCGCAGGCGCGATTTCCGGCGCCGACAGCCGCCGTGTTTCCGGACAGGTGACCTCGACCCTGAGCGGGACACCGCGGGCAGACGTCAGACGCCTCCAGATCCCTGTGCTCTCCATCGAGACCCAGCGACCTTACGGCAACGCCTATCGCCGTATTGCCGAGTTCGAGACCCTTGTCCTGCAGGCTGCGGAGCGGAGCAGCGATATAGCCCGTGAGCTTGCCAGCGGACTAGTGAACCAGACGCTTGAGCCCGAGCCCGAGCTGGATCACTAAAGTCGTCGCCAATCAGAACAGCAGGTGCTGCAGGCAGCGGGAAAAATCACTGGCCAGAGCGACAGGGCGGGACCAGGACTTCCCCGGCCCGCCACCCGGCCGTCCAGCCCACTGCTCACCCTGGCGAGGCGCATCGCAGACGCCAGCCAGGGACAACCAGCGGGGGGCACCACGCTGAAGCCAGACATCCCGCACGGCCGTCATCGAGCCGTGAACCAGGCAGCCGACCCCGCCGAGGACCGCGGGGATCGCGGGATCGCGCGAAAAGATCGGCGCTTCCATCGGGGCTCTCCGGTTGGCGGAATGTCCGTAAGACAAATTATGCGGACTCCCGGCAGCGCGGCGCGACTGCGCTGGCCAGTGAAAACAACCGTCACCGGACGCGTTTCCGGGAGATGGCTCACCCTCCACCCAGGAGAGGCCTCTCTGCTACCGCTACTTGCCGGAGGAGCGTACTGTCAGAGAAAGAGCCGCCCAGATCGCTGGGGCGGTTATGCACGGTTCTTCCTGAAAAATACCGCTCTAGACCTCGGTGACCCAGGCGAGTTACGCGAGGAACAATCTGATGAGCGTTTATGGCCAGCCCGGCCACCGCACAACCCCCAGGTTCACTGCCGCACCGGATACCAGTCGTGCCAGGCACTGCCTGATCGCCACCCTGGGTCCCAGTGATCGCGAGCACTCTCGTGCGCGGGCCAGCGAAGCCCTGTGACGCTGACCAACCGCCAGGAACGACTGCTGCGGCGTGCTGACCGCGCGCTGCGCCGGTCTGATCCCGACCTGGCGTCGAAGCTGTCGATCTTCGCCCGGCTGGCCGCAGCGGAGCAGATGCCCGCCCAGGAGCAGCTGCGCACACGGCTACGCCTGACCTGGGCCCGGCGCGTCCTGCAGTGGCCAGCAGCTGCGGCTGGCTTCCTGGTTGTCTTCACCGGCGGGGGATTTCGTTCCACAACGGCCCGCGGCGCAGCCTCCAGGCGGTCTGCCAGAGAGAACCGGGAAACTCGGTGACGCGGGCGGCCAGGGTAAGCCCGCCCGCTGCCCACGGGGAGACCGGCGGCGGCCCTCCCGGGACGGGAGCGGGTCCGGCGCCGGACGTGAAAGATGACCTGAAGTCCCTTCCGGTGCCGGAGGTGGAGAAGCGCCTGTCGTCGTCGCCGGATGGCCTCAGCCAGGCTGAGGCGGGAAAGCGGCTGGTCAGCTACGGGGCTAACGAGATTGAGAGCAAGAAGGAAAACCCCCTCCTGAAGCTGCTGACGTATTTCTGGGGTCCGATCCCGTGGATGATCGAGGCGGCGGTGATCTTGTCAGGGGTGCTGCGGCACTGGCCGGATTTCGCCGTCATCGGAGTCCTGCTCCTCACCAACGCCGCGGTCGGGTTCGGGGAGGAGCACCAGGCGGGGAAGGCCGTCGACGCGCTGAAGGCGCAGCTAGCGGTCAAGTGCCGGGTGCGGCGGGACGGGGTGTGGGTGACCCCGCCGGCCCGCGAGCTGGTGCCGGGTGACGTGATCCGGATGCGGACGGGCGACATCGTGCCGGCGGACGCGCGGCTGCTGGCGGGCGACCCGGTGCAGGTGGACCAGTCCGCGCTGACCGGTGAGTCGCTGCCCGTCACGGCGGGGCCCGGCGACGCCGTGTACTCGGGGTCGGTCATCAAGCAGGGCGAGGCCGGCGCCCTGGTCTACGCCACCGGGGCGGGCACTTACTTCGGGAAGACGGCGGAGCTGGTCGCGGACGCCCGGACCGTCAGCCACTTCCAGCGCGCGGTGCTGCAGATCGGGAAGTTCCTGATCCTGCTCGCCCTGACCCTGGTGGCGGTAATCACCGTGGTGTCGATCGTCCGCGGCAACCCGGTCCTGGACACGCTGCAGTTCGCCCTGGTGCTGACCGTAGCGGCGATCCCGGTGGCGATGCCGACGGTGCTGTCGGTGACGATGGCCGTCGGCGCCCGGCTCCTGGCCAGGAAGAGTGCCATCGTGAGCCGGCTGGTGGCCATCGAGGAGCTGGCGGGCGTGGATGTGCTGTGCTCGGACAAGACCGGCACCCTGACCCAGAACAAGCTGACCCTCGGCGACCCGTTCACCGTCGGCAAGGTCACCGCAGGGCAGGTGATCCTCAGTGCCGCGCTGGCGTCCCGCGCCGACGATGACGACACGATCGACCTGGCTGTCCTGGCCGGCCTTGACGACCAGGCGCTGGCGGGCTACCAGGTCACCCACTTCCAGCCGTTCGACCCGGTGGGCAAGCGCACCGAGGCGGCTGTCACCGCTGCCGACGGCAGCACGTTCAGGGTAAGCAAAGGCGCCCCGCAGGTAATCATGGGACTGGCCGGGAACAGCGCCCAGGTCAAGGATGCCGTGGACCAGGCGGTCGGCGGCTTCGCGGCGCGCGGGTTCCGCTCGCTGGGCGTGGCCCGCGCCGACGGGGACGGGCCCTGGCAGGTCCTCGGCGTGCTGCCCCTGTCCGACCCTCCCCGCGTTGATGCGAAGGCGACCATCGCGACGGCGCGTCAGCTGGGCGTGGCGGTCAAGATGGTCACCGGCGATCAGGTGGCCATCGCCGCCGAGACCGCCCGGACCCTGGGGATGGGCGCCGGTATCCTCGATGCCGCCGGCCTGCGCGGCACCGGCCGCGCGGAGGCGGCGGCAGAGTCCATCGAGAAGGCCGACGGGTTCGCCCAGGTGTTCCCTGAGGACAAGTACCGCATTGTCGACATCCTGCAGCAGCGGGGCCACATTGTCGGCATGACCGGTGACGGGGTCAACGACGCGCCCGCGCTGAAGAAGGCCGACTGCGGGATCGCCGTCTCGGGCGCCACCGACGCGGCGCGCGCGGCGGCGTCCATCGTGCTGATGAAGCCCGGCCTTTCGGTGATCATCGACGCGATCACCGAAAGCCGGAAGATCTTCCAGCGGATGAACAGCTACGCGGTTTACCGCATCGCCGAGACGCTCCGCGTCCTGCTGTTCGTCACTCTGGTCATCTTGATCTTCAACTTCTTCCCCCTCACCGCGGTCATGATCGTGATGCTGGCGCTGCTCAACGATGGCGCGATCCTGTCTATCGCCTATGACAACGTGCACTACCGGAACCAGCCTGAGGCGTGGAACATGCGCCTGGTCCTGGGGATCGCGACCGTGCTCGGCACCGTCGGCCCGGTCGCCGCGTTCGGTCTGTTCTATCTGGGCGACCGGATCTTCCACCTCGGCCACCCGCAGCTCCAGACGATGATGTACCTGATGCTGTCCGTGGCCGGGCACCTGACGATCTTCATCGCCCGCACCCGCGGCCCGTTCTGGTCCGTACGCCCCGCCCGCATTCTGCTGGCGGCGGTGCTCGGCACGCAGGCCCTGGCGACGCTGATCGCCGTCTACGGGATTTTCATGACCCCCCTCGGCTGGCACTGGGCCGCGCTCGTCTGGGGATACGCGATCATCTGGTTCCTGCTGACCGACCGGGTGAAACTCGCCGCCTACCGGATCCTCGACCCAGTGAAAAATTACGGCGCCACGCATACCGAAGAAAGAGGAAAGCTATGGCGGACACTTCGCAGTTCACGATCGGAACCGAGGCCAGCTGCAGCGACGGGGCGGCCGGCAAGGTAAGCCGCGTGATCGTCGATCCCCTCGCCGAGAAAGTCACCCACCTGGTGATCGAACCGGAACACCGGCACGGCTTCGGGCGGCTCGTCCCGCTCGACCTAGTCGACGAGACGGCAGGCGAGATAAGGCTCCAGTGCACCCGGGCGCAGTTCAAGAAGCTCGGACCCGCGCAGGAGACCCAGTTCATCCCGTCCACCAGCGGCTACGGAGGCTACGGCTACCTCCCGGACCAGGTGGGCTACTGGCCTTACTACGGCCTGGGCGGCGGGATGGGCGTGGCCGGCCTCGGCATCAGCGGCGGGATAGGCGCCGGGGCACCCGCGCAGACCATCACCAGTGACACCGTTCCGCTAGGCGAGGTGGAAGTGAGCCGCGGCGATTACGTCCATGCCACCGACGGTGACATCGGCCGGGTCCAGGGCCTCGTCATCGACCAGGGCAGCCGCCACGTGACCCACGTGCTGCTGCAGGAGGGCCACCTGTGGGGCCGCAAGGACGTAGCCATCCCGATCAGTGCCGTGGCCAGCACCGCGGGCGGCATCCAGCTCAACATCACCCGGCAGCAGGTGCAGGACCTGCCGCCGGTGAACATCGACCACCCGGACCTGACCTGATGCGCCCGCTAGGACGATGGAGGACTGACTCATGACGACCCTGGACACGGTGGTGGCGGGCCCGCTTTCCCCGGAGCTGGCCCGCCGGATGAACGCGTACTGGCGGGCGGCGAACTACCTGTCGGTCGGCCAGATTTACCTGTATGACAATCCGCTGCTGAAACGGCCGCTGGCCTTGGCGGACGTGAAGCCGCTGGTCGTGGGGCACTGGGGCACGACGCCGGGGCAGAACTTCATCTACGTCCACCTGAACCGGGTGATCAAGAAGTACGACCTGGACATGTTCTACATCGCCGGCCCCGGGCATGGCGGCCCGGCGCTGGTCGGCAACACCTACCTGGAGGGCACCTACAGCGAGGTCTACCCGGACGTCGGCCAGGACGAGGCCGGGCTGAAGAAGCTGTTCAAGCAGTTCTCGTTCCCCGGCGGGATCTCCAGCCACGTCGCGCCCACCACCCCGGGATCGATCCACGAGGGCGGCGAGCTCGGCTACTCGCTCAGCCACGCGTTCGGGGCCGCGTTCGACAACCCGGGCCTGATCGTCGCCTGCGTCATCGGCGACGGCGAGGCCGAGACCGGCCCGCTGGCCACCGCCTGGCAGTCCAACAAGTTCCTCGACCCCGTCAGCGACGGGGCCGTGCTGCCGATCCTGCACCTGAACGGCTACAAGATCAGCAACCCCACCGTCCTGGCCCGGATCGGCGACGAGGAACTGGGGCAGTTCCTGCGCGGCTGCGGGTGGGAGCCCCTGTTCGTGGCGGGCGACGACCCGGAAGAGATGCACCAGCTGATGGCCGCCAAGCTGGAGGAGGCCCTGGCCGGCATCCGTGAGATTCAGGGTGACGCGCGCGCCACCGGCGACACCACGCGGCGGCCTTGGCCCATGATCGTCCTGAAGTCGCCCAAGGGCTGGACCGGGCCGAAGTTCGTCGACGGCCTGCCAGTCGAGGGGACGTTCCGCTCGCACCAGGTGCCGCTCCTGGTCGACGCGGACCATCCCGATCACCTCGCGCAGCTGGACAGCTGGATGCGCAGCTACAAGCCGGAAGAGCTGTTCGATGCCGACGGCGCGCTCATCCCGGAGCTGGGCGCCCTCGCGCCCGAGGGGGACCGGCGGATGGGCGCCAACCCGCACGCCAACGGCGGCCTGCTGCTGCGTGACCTGCGGATGCCCGACTTCCGGGCCCGCGCAGTGGCCGTCCCGTCGCCGGGCGCGGCAGACGCCGAGGACACCCGCGTGCTGGGGGAGTTCCTCCGCGATGTGACCGCGCTCAACGAGGATCAGCGGAATTTCCGGGTCTTCGGCCCCGACGAGACGCTGTCGAACATGCTCGGCGCGGTCTTCGAGGTCACCAGCCGCCAGTGGGACGCCCAGGTCCAGGACAACGACGAGTTCCTCGCCCCCAGCGGGCGGGTGCTGGACTCCATGCTGTCCGAGCACCAGTCCGAAGGCTGGCTCGAGGGTTACCTGCTGACCGGCCGGCACGGGCTGTTCAACTGCTACGAGGCCTTCATCCACATCGTCGATTCGATGTTCAACCAGCACGCCAAGTGGCTGAAGGTCACCGCGCAGCTGCCCTGGCGGCGCCCGATCGCGTCGCTGAACTACCTGCTCGCCTCGCACGTCTGGCAGCAGGACCACAACGGCTTCACCCACCAGGACCCCGGGTTCCTCGACCATGTGGTCAACAAGAAAGCCGACGTCGTCCGGGTCTACCTGCCGCCGGACGCGAACTGCCTGCTGTCGGTCGCCGACCACTGCCTGCGCAGCCGCCACTACGTCAACGTCATCGTCGCGGGCAAGCGCGCCATGCCGCAGTGGCTGAGCATGGAAGCCGCCGTCGTGCACTGCACCGAGGGAATCGGCATCTGGGACTGGGCCAGCAACGACCAGGGCGCCGAGCCCGACGTCGTGCTGGCCTGCTGCGGGGACACCCCGACCCTGGAGGTGCTCGGTGCCGTCTCCATCCTGCGCGAGCACCTGCCCGAGCTGAAGATCCGGGTGGTCAACGTCGTCGACCTGATGAAGCTCCAGTCCGCCAGCGAGCACCCGCACGGCCTGTCCGACACCGACTACGACTCGCTGTTCACCCGGGACAAGCACATCATCTTCGCCTTCCACGGGTACCCGCAGCTGATCCACCGGCTGACCTACCGGCGGACCAACCGCAACCTGCACGTCCGCGGCTACAACGAGGAGGGCACGATCACCACGCCGTTCGACATGCGGGTGCAGAACCGGCTGGACCGCTACCACCTGGTTCAGGACGTCATCGACCGGCTCCCGCAGCTCGGCGCCACCGGCGACTACCTGCGGCAGATGATGCGCGACAAGCTCGTCGAGCACGACCACTACATCGACATCCACGGGCAGGACATGCCCGAAATCCGCAACTGGACCTGGGGCGGCGGCGCGGCGTGACCGCCGGGGAGGTCCTGGCCACCGCGCGGTCGCTGGTGGCTGCCCCGGAGTACTGCGCCCCGGTTGGCCGCGAGCGCTTGGGCCGCCTGCGTCAGGATGTCCCTGACCGGCTCCGGGAAGACGGCACGGCGGTCGCCGGCCGGACGGGGCGGGGCTGACGGTGCGGGTCCTGGTCGTTAACGCCGGGTCCTCCAGCCTCAAGCTGCGCCTGCTCGACGAGCAGAACTCGATTGAGCACAGCGCTGACCTGCCCGCCGGGACCGGCGGACTCGACACCTCCAGCCTCGCCGGGGCCCTGCAGGGGTGGGGTGAGCCCGATGCGGTCGGCCACCGCATCGTGCACGGCGGGACCATGTTCACCGGCCCGGTCCTGATCGACGGTGCGGTACGGAAGCAGCTGCAGGACCTGACCGACCTCGCCCCGCTGCACCAGCCCAAGTCCCTGGCCGCGCTCGACGCGGTCACCGCGCTGCTGCCCGGCGTGCCTGCGGTCGCCTGCTTCGACACCGCCTTCCACGCCACCATCCCCCCGGCCGCCGCGACCTACGCGGTGCCCCGCGAATGGCGGGAACGCTACGCGATCCGCCGCTACGGCTTCCACGGGCTGTCGCACGCCTACTGCTCGGCGCGGGCCGCGCAGCTGCTCGGCCGCCCGGCGGCCGGCCTGCGGACCGTCACCTGCCACCTCGGCGCGGGCGCCTCGCTGGCAGCCGTGCTCGACGGCCGCAGCGTCGACACCACCATGGGCTTCACCCCGCTGGAAGGGCTGGTCATGGCGACCCGCTCCGGCACCGTGGACCCGGGCCTGGTGCTCTGGCTCGAAGAGCACGAGCACCTCCCGCCGCACGAGATCGCCACCGCACTGGAGCAGCGGTCCGGGCTGCTCGCCCTGGCCGGCACCGGCAACATGCGCGAGGTGCAGGCCGCGGCGGACCGCGGCGACCCGGACGCACGGCTGGCCATCGACGTCTACATCCACCGGCTGGCAGGCGGCATCGCGGCGATGAGCGCCGCGACCGGGGGAATCGATGTCCTCGCGTTCACCGGCGGCGTCGGCGAGGGCTCAGCCGTGATCCGGCACTTGGCGGCCGAGCGGCTGGCCTACCTCGGCGTCGCCGTCGACGCCGGCCGCAACGGGCAAGCCAGCGGTGACCGCGACATCACCGCCGCGACTGCGACCGTGCGGACCCTGGTCATCGCCGCCCGCGAAGACCTGCAGATCGCCGGCGAGGCCCGGCGGCTGCTCACCACCCCATAGCGCCGGAGACGAGCCCGCCTCAACGAGCTCACCGAGTTCGGCGTTCGCAAGTTCGTCACCAACAAGGTCATCGACGTCGTCAACATTGACGCTTATTCTTGCTCGCCCCGTCAAGCGGCGCTCGTCTGGCTTTGGCGCTGATTAAACAGTCGCAACGGTCCGTTCTGGCGAGGAATTCTAAAAGCTTTTCTTCAGAACGAGCCGTAGTTTCACCCTTCCACGCTGGAGCACTTGTCCCCGGGACTTACCGGGCGTACCGTACTTCGCGGAATGGTGGCGAGTGCGGCCACCGCACGGAGATCATGCATTCGGCTGCTCCAGATCCCGGTGGCGTCATCCGCGTCCACGCGCCGAGGTGCCTCATGTCAGGATCTGCCCGTCAGCCGTTCCCGTCCCGGCGATCACATGAATCAGCCGGCCACCTTCGTGCACTGGTCGATCTTTAACGTCACGGTCGCCAACCTGGTCCTGATCGCGGTCATGGTTGCTATCTTCGGGGCCGCGCTGCTGCTTCCGTTTCCCAAGGGGGAACGGGCGGAGGCGGCCGGCCCGGCCGTGGATGCCGATGGGGCCGGAGTGGCCGTGCTGCCGCCCGATGACGGCACGGCCGGCATGTGGACGGCCCGGCTGCGGCGCCGCGCGGTGCGGACGCTGCCGCCCGCCAAGCTGCTGCCCGACAGCCAGCCCGCCTATGTCGCGTCCTGGATCTACGTGTTCGGCGTGGGCGCCCTGGCCGCGCTCGGGGTGGCGATCGTGTCCGGGTTCGGCCTGGCGCTCGGCGGCCTGGACTGGTGGCATCACAATCCGGTCGGGCATTTTTTCAACAGCCTGCACGTGTGGAGCGTCGAGCTGTTCATGGCGCTGATGGTCATCCACCTGTGGGGCAAGTTCTGGATGGCGGCCTGGCGCGGGCCGCCGCCATGCTCGCGATACCGCCCCCGACCACCGGCTGCTGGCCCGGCTGTACCCGCACATCAGCACCGACCCGCGCGCAGCCAAGTACCGCGACGGGTTCGGGCTGTTCGGGTCGGTGTACACGACCTTGTTCAAGAAGTCCTCAGACGAGGAGCGCAAGGAGCGGCTGGCCGAGCTCGGCCCGATGGTACTGGAGATCATCAATGCCCACGTCCACTCCTTCACCGCCGTCGCGTCCCAGGAAGAGCCCCTCGTCCTGGACGCGCAGGGCATCAGCATCTTGAAGGAGCTGCTGGCCCTCGTGCGGCCCAAGGCCAGTCCAGGCGACGAGGCCAAGGCGCCGCCGTCCGCGGCGGAAATCCTGGACGCCATCAAGGCCGCCCTCGACGAGGGCGTCGAGCCGGGCTCGGTGAAGTACACCGCCCTCGCCGAGCGGCTGCGCCAGCTGCGGAACCGGATCATCCAGAACGCCCAGGACGCCCTGGACTTCCTGGCGGAAGCCCTGAAGGTCGCCCGCACCGTCGTCGACGCGGCCAGGAACCCCGATCAGGCTGTCGTCATGGACGAAGACCACGTCGGCGTACTGTCCAGGATCATCCGCGACCACGCACCGGAGGGCCTCACGGTGACCGAGCGGAACCTGGCCGAGGAGATCGACCAGGTTGTCACCCGTACCCTTGCCCGCCCCTGGGACAATGCCGACGCCCGCAGCCGAGGTGTCCGCCGCGCCACCGCAGCGGTCTTCCGCCGGTACATGCTGAAGCCGGTCGGCGAGCCCTACGACTCGACCGTCGCCTATATCGAAGCTCACTACCTAGTTGACTGAAGCGCGCTTGTTGCCGCGCAGGCCGTCTTGGGCAGTGCACGGGCACCGTGTCAAGGATCGTCGGCACCGACGCCGCTGCCACGGCTTCCCCAGCTGCTCTCCCGGCTTCATCGCAGAGACGAGCGGCTCCTGGGCACTGGCGCGGGCTGCCGCGTCGCCCAATTTCATGGCCATTAAGACTCCCAGGATGAGGATTCTGCAGACATGAACCGCGAAGCGCTTAATGCCGTCATGCTCGCGGCAGAGGAAACACGGAAGGGCCTCCCGATTGACTTTCCGCTGCTTATCGATAAAGCAGCTGGGATGGGGCCGCTAAGCTGGCGCGATGCTGCTGATCTGGCGCTTCTAAAACAAGGAGACGCGGCCGCCCGGTCCCCGCAGCTGTTGGAGTTCGTCTCGGAACTCGCACGCGCGCTGGAGCCGGCGTCGGTCCTTGACCCTTGGGTCACGGCTCCGACGGTACTTGCCGCGGCCCACGAGGCCAGCGGGAGCGCCCGGAGCTGCGGCCTTGTCCCAGACGAGCGTGTATGGGTGTCGGCGCGGCGGATCGCTACTCTGGACTGGCGCGCCGGCAATCCCTTGAGGCTGCTCGACGACCTGGCGGGCGAGCGTTTCGACTTTGTGCTGGCCGACCCGCCGTTCGGCATCAGGCGGCGAGTGGCGCGGCAACCCGGCGGCCCCGGCAAACTCGTGGACGTCGCGGATCTTGTTTTCTCGCAGGTCACGCCGCTGGTGGCCGACCACGGTGCCATGCTCTTCCACGCCATCGACGACTTCTTCTGGACGCCGGCGCGGCGTGGCCTATGGCTGGAAATGGCGCAGCGCGGGCTCTACCTGCGCGCCGTTATATCGGTTGACCCCGCCTTGACGCCCGCTCTGCCGGGCTTGTCGTCGCTAGTAATGTTCGCCCGTGAGGCCCGAGATCAGCTGTTCGTCGGCCTGCTGGAACGGAACACGGATATCCCCGTCCTTGTGCGAAACCTGATGGAAACGCGCAATGGCAGTGACCCGCAGCTTGGCATCCTGACCAGCGCGGAAAGCTTCCGCGGCTGGCGCCCCCTTATGCTGGAACATGAGCTGAGCCGCATGTTTGGCTCCTCCGAGATGCGGTCACTGGCCGACATCGGCAATGTCCGCGCAGTGCAGCTTAAGCCCGGTGTCCCGTACGACCCGCCTGCCAATTGCGTCTTTGTGCCGACAATCGGATTCGGGAATGTCCTTACCCTGCCGCCAGACCTTGAGGGGAAGCGCGGCTACAGGCTGCTTGAAGTGCAGCTCGACCCGGGAGCAGCACTGGCGGAATATGTCGCGGGGCTGTTGTCGAGTGCGCCAGGCAAGCAGCTGCGCCAGGCGGCGTCGAACGGAGCAGGAATTCCACACCTCAACGTGTCCGGTGCCGAGATGCTACGGCTCCCCGTGCCGCCGGTGAGCGCCCAAGTGGAAACTACCCGAAGCTCGGCGTACCTGGCGAGCATGCAGGCGACTGTCACTCGCCTGACGGAAGAACTCTGGCGGCGGCCACAGGATGCACCGAGGGTGCTTGCAGAGCTTGAAGCCAGCGCGGGAGCTGACCCGGCCCGCCGGTGGCTCGAGACGCTTCCATACCCGCTGGCCTCCGTACTGCAGCGGCACACCGCACTCCGCGGCCCGAAGGAGCGGCTAGAGGCGCTGCTGCACTTCTATGAGGCAACTAGTCAGTTCAGCTGCGCCGTGATGCTGAGCATCCTTCTTGCTGATCCCGGGCTTCTGGCAGGGGAGCGAAGCAATGTGACGAGCGCCGCAGGACCTGACCGAACCCTCTTCGACCGGGCCGAATTTGGGTTGTGGATAAACCTGGGGCGTACCCTTGCCAAATCGATACGGCGCATCCAGGGGGCACCTGAACTTCGGGCACGCTTGGCCGAGGCGGCAGGCCCTGCTGCGGAACTCATGGGAAGGCTGGCCCGTAAGCAACTGTGGGACTGGCTCGACCTGGCGCGGAAAATTCGCAATGAGCGCGCTCACGGCGGGCTGCTCACGCCGGTCGAGGAAGAGGCGTGGACAGGCTCCCTGGAGTCCCTGCTCAGCAGTGTCGAGCAGGCACTGGCATCCGGCTTCGACACCATCGACCTGGCCCGGGTCGACCAGGGGCGCCTTGCCTCCGGTCTCTACGTCTACCCGCGGGCCCAGCGCTTGCGCGGGCCCAGCAGCGTCTTCGAAGAATTCGAGCTGCGAGCCCGCGTGCCCGTGGAAAGTGGTCACCTCGCGTTCGTCGGCCGAGACGACGACATCAGTTCCGTCCTGATGCTGGCGCCGCTGGTACGCATGGGCGGCACAACCAGGTCCTCGCGCAATGCAAGTTACTTCTTCAACCGTAAACTCGAAGGCGGCAAGTTCGCGTACGTCTCTTACCACTTCGAAGATCAACCGACCATCGAAATCAACGAGCCCGAGCTTCAGAAAATCGCTCTCGACCTACGCGAATCGTCTGCGTAAGGTCGCCGACTGAAACGAAAGTCAGCTCCGGATCACTTCTCCCGATGGGCCACTCATTAGGACCTGATCGGCCGCGGGCTCAAGGCCGGGACCAGCTCATCCGAGAACGCGGAGCTGGCTGCCGCCCGGCGGCGGATCGCCGATCTGGAGGAAGAGGTCAAGATTCTCCGTAAGGCGGGCTGCCGCCGGCCCGGGCGATCCGCCAGGCCTGGCTCACCGACCTGATCAGCGCGGTCCACCAGGCGCCGGACGGCACCTACGGCGTACCGAGAGTGCACGCCGGGGCTGGTGCACGGTCACGGCATCACCGCCGGCCGGAACACCGTCAGCCTGCTGATGCGCCGCTCGGGCCTGGCCGGCCTCCCGGTCTATCCGCGCGGCAAAGCGGGCCCGACAGCCGCGTAGTTGTACTCTGCGTCGGAACGGCCTGTGTGAAGACGTACGGCAACACCTTCGACCAGGTTCCGGATCCCGCTCATTTCGTCTCACGAACGTTGCGGGCCGTTACCGGGAGAGGCGAGGCGGGCCAAGAGTGACCGGATGAGGCAGTTGCAAATGCTTCGGCATCTGCTAGAGCAGGCGCAGCCGTTACGACTCTGAGATCAGATCAATGGTTCTGGCTGCCAACGACGCTCGAATTGACCCTTAATGGCGACGGCACAGGGATCATTTTCAAGCGGCAGGGATGCTATTAATCACGTCTGCCAGTTTCTTCGCCCATCGGCTGGCTGAGTGATTGACCTGGCTGTCTGACTCATCGTGATGACGCAGTCCCAGTTCGCGAGCTATTCGGCTCTGATCATCGGGGATCCGTCGACCAGCACGTGCTCATTGGGCGTGCCGTCGGCTGCGTTGTCCGATGCGGGTACTTGGGGTCCGGCGGTCACGGGAAATATTGCAGTGCTGGGAACAGCTCCTGTGCTCGGAGGTGCCACGACACTCGTGCAGGACTCTATCGCCGACGCAGCGTCAGGGACAGGGACAGGTTTGTATGTCTCGCTGAACTGCGAGTATCAGACCGCGTCGGCGGGGACGCCGGTACAGCTGCTGGCGTCGGTCGACGGAGGAGGATTCACGGTCACCGGCCAGAGCACGGCCTGCCCGTCAATTGCCGGAACCGTGAACACATGGCAGTCCGTAGCGCTGCCGGAATTCAATGGGCTTACGGCAGCGGATCTGGGGCCGTGGTCTGCTCCCGCTTGCTCGGTCGAGGAGTCATTCAATGCCTGGCCCGCCGGGCTGAACGGGCTGGCCTACGACGCGGCAGCCTCCCCTCCGACATTCACGGCCTCCGACGGGGCGACCGGGCAGGCATATGTGCTGGCGGGCGCGCCGGTCTCGGCGGCAACGGCGGCTCTGGCGCAGTCCTCGGGCGGGCAGGTACCAGCTGGCGCAGTAACTGGCGGAGGAAACGAGGCGGCTCCTGGGCTCAGCCAATCGCTCGACGGCGGGGTGAATACGGAGAGCGGCGACTACACCACCTCGTTCGACGACCTGTCGATCCCTACTTTCGGGCCGTCGCTGGATTTCACGCGGACCTACGACTCGCAGGCCGCGCAGCAGGAGACACAGGCGGGGACGCCAGGTCCGCTGGGGTACGGGTGGACGGATGACTGGGCGTCGTCGTTGTCGACGGTGAGCCCGTCGATCGGGGATGTGTATTCGATGGACGGGCTGGCGGTGCCGGACGGGAACGGCGGTCCGCCGACGAATAGCCCGCTGGATTACCCGGATATGTCGATGTTCAACGGCGGGAATATCTATATCAGTGACACGGTGGGGAACCGGGTGGAGGAGATTGCGGGCGCGACGGGCTCGCAGTGGGGGATCTCGATGACGGCTGGGGATATTTATACGATTGCGGGCAGCCCGACCGGCGCGTATGGCACGTCGGCGAACGGGACGCAGAACGAGGGTCCGGGGTCGGCGAGTTCGCTGCTGGATCAGCCGGGCGGGCTGGCGTTCGACGCCTCGGGAGATCTGTATATCGCGGATACGGGCAATAACCGGGTGATGGAGATCCCGGTGGCGTCGGGGACGCAGTGGGGGGTCTCGATGACCGCCGGGGACTTGTATGACGTGGCGGGGAATCCGGGCGGGAGCGTGGGCCATTCGGGTGACGGGGGCGCGGCGGTGTCGGCGTTCCTGGACTCGCCGGTCGGGCTGGCGTTCCCGCCTGGGGGGTCGGATCTGTATATCGCGGATGCGGGGAACAACCGGGTCCAGGAGGTCCCGGCGAGCAGTGGCGGTCAGTGGGGGCAGACGTCGATGACCGCCGATGATATTTACACGGTGGCGGGGTCGATTACCGGGACGCCGGGCGCGTCGGCGAACGGGACGCTGGCGGAGAACGCGAGCGGGACAGGGTCGGCGTCGCTGCTGGACGGCCCGGAAGGCCTGTCGTTCTCCTCCGGCGGTGACATGTATATCGCGGACACGGTGAACAACCGGATCGTGGAGATCCCGTCAGGCAGTGGCGCCCAGTGGGGTTTCACGTCGATGACCGCCAATTACCTCTACACCGTGGCGGGGTCGCAGTCCGGGACCAGCGGTCATTCGCTGGGGACCGGGGCGGCGACGTCGGCGCTGCTGGATGAGCCGGTGGGGGTGCGGGCCGCGAACGGCACCCAGCTGTACATCTCCGATTCGGGAAACAACCGGATCCTGGAGGCCGCGCGGAGCAGCCACACTGAGTGGAATATCACGATGACCGCGAACGACATCTACGTCATCGCCGGGTCGTCGTCGGGGTCAGCCGGGTTCTCCGGGGACGGCGGCCTGGCCACGTCGGCGCTGCTGAATAATCCGGGCGAGGTCGCCCTGGACTCTTCCGATAACTTGTTCATCCCGGACACGAACAATAACCGGGAGCGTGAGGTCTCGGCGTCGACGTGGAAGATCAGCGAGTTCGCTGGCGACGGCCAGGACCTGGCGTCCATGGGCGACGGCGGGCCGGGAATCGACGGGGAGCTGTTCCGCCCGGCCGGGCAGGCCGAGGACGCTGCCGGGAACATCTACATTTCCGACGGGGGGAACAACCGGATCCAGGAGATCGCCGCCACTACCCACACCCAGTGGGGCATCTCCATGACCGGCGGCGACGTCTATACCATCGCGGGGTCGAAGTACGGGCTCGGCGGCTATTCCGGGGACGGCGGTGTCGCGACGTCGGCGCTGCTGGACAGCCCGTACGGCATCGCCGTCGACGCGGCCGGGGATCTGTTCATCGCGGACCAGGGCAACAACAGGATCCGGGAGATCAGCGCCTCCACCGGCGATATCTCCACCATCGCCGGGAACGGCACTGCCGGGTTCACCGGCAACACCCTCACCGCGACCTCGGCGGAGCTGGACGCTCCGGAGAACGTCGCCGTCGACGCCCACGGTGACGTGTTCATCGCCGACAACCTGTCGATGGAGGTCCGCGAGGTCTTCGCGACCGGCGGCGAGTCGTTCGGCCAGTCGATGACCGCGAACCACATCTACGTGGTCGCCGGCAGCACCTCCGGGATTGGCGGTATCACCGCGAGCGGCGGGCTCGCGTCCTCAGCGGAACTCGACCAGCCCCTGGGCGTCGCGGTCGACTCCGCCGGGGACCTGTACATCGCGGACAGCTGGAACAACCGCGTCCAGGAAATCCCGGTCACTACCAGCCTGCAGTTCGGGCAGCAGATGACCGCGAACCATATCTACACCATCGCCGGATCGGACACCGGCACCATCGGCGACACTGGCGACGGCGGACCCGCGACCGGTCCCACGGGCGCCGGAGCGCTGCTGTCCCGGCCGACCGGCCTGGCCATCGATTCGGCCGGGGACGTGTTCATCGCGGACGCGAAGAACAACCGGGTCCAGGAAGTCCCCGCTGCCAACGGCACCCAGTGGGGCACGGCCATGACCGCCGACGACATCTACACCGTCGCGGGCAGCCCCACCGGTACCAAAGGCGAGACCGGCGACGGCGGACCCGCCACCGGCAGCAGCGGCGCCCTGTTCTCGTTCGTCATCGACGTCTCCGTCGACCAGGCCGGAAACCTCTACGTCACCGACTGGGCCGGCAACCACCTCCGCGAAGTCACCGCTTCTACCGCCGCCACCATCAGCCCGGCACCCGGCACCACCAGCGCCCTTTATCCCGCGCCTGGCGGTATCACCATCACCCAGCCCGGTGGCGCGCAGATCACCTTCTACTCCCAGTCCGGCGGCTCCTGCACCAGCCCGTACGTCGCCGCCGGCCAGTACTGCGCGCTGCCCGAGGACATCGGCGCATCACTGACCTTCAGCTCCAGTGCCGGGACCTACACTTTCACCCCCCAGCCCGGCACCACTTACACCTATAAAGCGTCCGACGGATCGCTATCCGGCGAAGCCGACTCCGCCGGCGACACCCTGAATCTGGCCTACCATAGCCCAGCGCCCGGGAGCGGCAGCTGTCCCTCAGCCGCCAGCTAGTGCGAGACCATCACCGCAGCCTCTGGCCAGGCGCTGACTATCGGATACAACTCGGCGGACCTGGTCACCTCCGTTACCGACCCGATGAGCCGCGAGTGGACCTACGCTTACACCGGCGATAACCTCACCTCGGTCACGGACCCGATGGCCAACGTCACCAGCTACGGCTATGCCACCTCGAACCCTGACCCGCTCCTGATCAACGACCTGACGACTATTACCCAGCCAAACGGGCAGTCCGGCGGTCCCGACGCCGGCACCCACACCACGATCGCCACCCGGATCTCGGTCGCGCGGGGTAATTGGGCAGCAGGGTCGCTGGCCAGAGGCCGAGCAGATGTACCGGCAGATCCTTCAAGTCAGCGAGCGGACGCTGGGCGGTACCCATCCGCACACGCTCACCTCCCGTCACGGAATCGGGCGGACGCTTGAGGGACAGGGGCATTACAAAGAGGCCGAAGAGGTATACCGGAAAGTACTGGCCGTCCGCGGGGAGGCCTACGGCGCAGAACACCCGCATACGCTCATCACCAAATGCAGGCTATTCCACCTAATTGCGCTTCAAGGCAGGTACTCCGAGGCAGAACTCGGCCTGCGCGCAACCGCAATGGTTCAAGCCCGCGTCATCGGTGGCTCACACCCGATGACATTGGTATGTAGGCACAGCCTCGCATGGGCAATTCTCAGACAGGATCGCTGCCACGAAGCCGAGTCTGAAGCTACCGCAGTACTTTCCCTGCGCACTCAGGTGCTCGGACCGCAGCATCCCCTGACAATAGAGACACAAGAACTCCTGGCCGAGACACACCGCTGCCTTGAGCGCGGCTAGCACAGACCTCGCAGGCAACGATCCACGGCGGAATCAGGCGGACCACGAGTGCCAGCGCCATCAGCGGCCATGTCCGGGTGAATGGTGTATGAAAAGACCATCTCGCGATCTATGACTAAGTTATGAACTAATAGCCTCGATTATAAACTCGCTTTCCGTAGCGCTTGCGGCAGATGCTCGGATTAGATAGAGCGGTGCGCAAGACCGTCACCACCGTGAGGCAATGTGAGATTGCTCGCTTGGGATCGGTCGTGACGGCGAGGAATCCCTCAGTCGACAAATCGTCAGCCCGACCGGCGGGTATGTGCCTAGCTTGCAGCCGCACAGAGGCTGCTGGCCTTTGACAGACAGGAAAGGGCCAGTTGGCTTCCCCCTTGAGCTTCAAGGGGAGAGCCTGCGAGCAGAAGGTTGGCAGTGATCTTCTGGAAGACGTTGCCGAGTTGGTTATCGCCTGCCTGTACCGCTTGGACCTGCCAGTGCCCCACCGTCTTGGCGCCGATCATTGCGAGCGTCATGTCGGTGCCAGTTGTTCCCGCCTGTGCGGCAGCGATGCGCGCTCGGAGGGCGGCGGTCAGCGACGGCAGTCGACGGTCCAGTTCGCTACAAACTGCCGCCACTGGACCTGCGGCCGTTGACGAACTGGAACGAGAGGAGACGACTGGAGCAGTCTGTGGGCTAGAACTGGCCGAGTTGCATGCGGTCAGAGAGACTGTCCCGACAAGCGCAAGGGCCGCGTAATTTATCCGCACCAGACGACTATGCCGGAATTCGGTATCACTGACATAACAGATGCATTGGCCGAACCCAGCATCCGATAACAACTCGATATCGGGCGCGCTGGTAGTCCGTGGACGGAAAAGCTTCGTTCGCCAACTTCCTGTCAACGACGGGACAGCTCACAGTGGTTGCGATCGTGACAACCAAGGAGGGCTAACTCAACCGGGCCACCTGCTCATCGTTCGCGTTTCTATCGGATTCGGCACCTGGCTGATTCCGGATGAGTGCTCGGCGAAGCGGGCAGGGTCGCCTGGTCTACGGCCTGGCGCGGGTCGGCAATTTGTCGGGTGCTAGCGGAAGCTGCTGGACTGCTGGCAGAGCTTATTGCAGTTGATGCGATGGAAAGTTACGTTCCGAATGGAATCTGTTTCCGGCTACCGGCGGGATGGGCTATGGCGCGCGGTTCTGGGTCGTCGGGGGGTTCGTACCGGGAGTGGGCGGCTGCTGAGCGGGCTGCTCAGAAAGATCGCGAGCAGCGGGCCCGGCAGGCTGAGAAGGACCGTATTGCGGGGGAGGAACGGGCACGGGTGAAGGATGCTGCCCGCAAGACCGAGGCGATCGGGCGGCGGGTGGATGTGCTGCAGGGCTTGCTCCGGTCGTCGCTTGGCAGGGATCCTCGGATCAGTTTCGGGTCGCTGAAGGTGACTGCTGCCGTTGCGCCGCTGGATCTCGGGGCGCTGGCGGATCCGGTGCCGCCGCCGGAGTGGGCGGATTATGCGCCGAGGCCGACCGGAGGGCTAGGCCGGTTACTGGGTGGCCGCCGGTACCAGGCTTCCCGTGAGGAAGCTGAGCGTGTGTTCGCCAGTGCCCAGGCTGATCATCAGGAGCGCGAGGCGGCGAGGCAGCGAGATGTGGATGCTGCTCGCGCTGAGTGGGATAGGGCGGCTGCCGATGCGAGGCGGGAGGCTGACGCCCGCAACGCCCACGTTGACGAGCTGGCCGCAGGTTTCCGCGAGCATGATCGTTTCGCCGTCAGCGAATACGTGCAGCTGGTGCTGGACAGGTCCCCGTATCCCCGCAGTTTCCCGTCTGAGAGGCGTGCCGGGTACGTGCCCGAGTCGTCGCTGCTGGCAGTCGAGTGGTACTTGCCGACGTTCGAAGTAGTCCCGGAGCACAAGGAGTTCCGGCATGTGAAGACCCGCAAGGCCGTGGAGCCGGTCGCGCGGCCGGCGGCTGACGCACAGCGGCTCTACAAGGCAGTGATCGCCCAGATCGCCGTCCGCACGGTCCGTGAGGTGTTTGCCGTTTGCCCGGAAGAAATGGTCAGCACAGTTGTCTTCAACGGCCGCGTCGACACCGTCGACCCGGCAACCGGGCGCAAGACACAGCCGACGCTGATCTCCGTGCGGGCGACACGAGAGAAGTTCGACGAGCTCGTGCTCGCCGAACCGCGTTTTGATGCGGTCGCATCTATCACGCGGCACTTCTTCGCGGCCATTTCCGTGCATCCGGAGGAACTGAAGCCTGTTGAGCCGGTGATGCCGTTCAGCCGGGCGGATCCGCGTGTTGTCGAGGCCATCGACGTGATCTCAGGCCTGGACCAGAGGCCTAACCTGCTGGACCTGAGCCCGAAGGAGTTCGAGTCGTTCGTCCAGAACTTGTTCACCAAGATGGGCTACGAAACCGACCAGTACCGTGCAAGCCGTGACGGGGGCATCGACTGCATGGCCTACAAGCCCGATCCTGTTGCGCCTATGAAAATCGCGGTCCAGGCCAAGCTTTACACCAAGATCGTCTCGCCGACCCATGTCCGCGACCTGTACGGCACGATGCAGCACGAGGGCGCGACCCTGGGCATCATGATCACCACGTCCGGGTACGGCCCAGGCAGCGTCGAATTCGCCAACGGCAAGCCGCTGCACCTCATCGACGGACCAGGCCTTATCTCGATCTGCCAGGAACATGACATCCCCGCCCGCATCCTCGGCCTAGCTACCCGCAAGCGCAGGCCCTGACTACGCCCGGTTTCCCGCGCGCGCTGCAACTTGACGCCGGGCGCTGCTCACGCTCCGTCAGCCGACCATAACCAGTCACGCTCCATGACACGGGCCGCCCGCGAGGAGGGGGTCACCGGGATCACCGACGCATTTGGCGGCAAGCGACCCGGTCGCCGATCCGGCCCGTTTCGTCAGTCCGCTGAGATCACGATGGCGAATGGAAAGATTGGTGGCAGCCAGCAAGCTGGGCCTTCGACGGAGCGGCTAGAGGTTCGTCTGGGCCAGAGCGGCCTAGCCCTCACCCGATCCAGTTCACCTGGATGAGGACGACGCGCTCGCCGCGGACATCGGTCAGATAGACGAGCATCAGCGGGCCTCGCTGGATGGTGCGCAGTCCGGGCGGATCGCCGGTGAATGCCGGGCCGTCCAGGAAGACCATCGATTCGCGTACGGCCAGTTCCTTGCCTAGCTGCTCGACCGCACGCAGGGCTTCAGGAGGCAGGCCGTCGAGCAGGTCATCAGTGATGCATTCCCAGCGCCATTCAGACACCCGCGACCTCACGGTAAGCGGCCTGGACGATCTCGGCCGCTTCCCGGATGGCCCGTTCCCGGACGTCAGCGTCGGGGTCGGCGAGCGCGCGCTCGGCCGCGTGCAAGCGGGCGGCTACCGATGGCCGGCGCTCAATCGCGATCGTGGCCCCCCAGCGCCGGTAGAAGTGCCGGATCGGGAAGACGCTGTCCTCATCGCCGGCCTGGCTGAAGGCGTCCTGGATCTCCTGGAAGAACTCCGGCAGCCGGGACGGCACCACGGCCGCTACCGCCTGTCGCAGCGCATCGAGCGTGAGCGCGGGCATGGCAATCAACGGCTCATCAGCCGGCACGTGCTCAGCCGCCATCCGCAGGCCTCCTCTCGTTCCAGGGAAAGGATAACCGCGCCAGGTGTCAATCACCCCTGGAAGTGATCTGTCGCGATCGGACCTCCGGACGACACTGCTCGGCCGGAACCTTGCAGAGCGTAGTTTGCCGGGCGGCGCAGGCCGCCGGACGCCTCGTCGGCGTGCTGGGCACGGTTCCGGGCGTTAGCTGACTCCTACCTAGTTGCAGGTCAGCGTGATGCCAGAGGCTGCGGAGAATAGGCGGAGAAACCGTCCGGGTGGGAACATGGTTGCAGGTCAGATGCCATATCGGAGATGGCTGTGAAACCGTCGGCTCAGTCTAATGGGGGCTACCGGGTTGGTTCGCAGGGTGCAGACTCGGTTCCGGTAGCGCCCGGCGGGTGAGCACTTGTTCAGCCAGGCAGTGGTTGATGCCTGAACGTAGACCGTGCCCCCGCTGGCCGTGAGGAGGACAGGACCGCTGATGGGGTGGCGTGCCGGCTGGTATCTGGCGTGAGCACTGATCCATTAGGCCGCTGGCGTTCTTCTCCGTGCTGCCGCTGCAAGGGTGCGGAGCGTGCGGGAGGTGGCAGTGCTTTTCGCTGGTGATGACTGGTCGGAAGATCACCATGATGTGGAGGTGCAGGACGGGTCGGGCCGGGTGCTCGGGCGGGCACGGCTGGGTGAGGGCGTGGCGGGGATCACCCGGTTTCATGAGCTGATCGGCCGGTTCGCTGATCCGGATGCGGGGCCGGGTCAGGTGGTGATCGGGATCGAGACGGACCGTGGCCCGTGGGTGGCCGCGCTGATTGCCGCGGGTTACGTGGTGTATGCGGTGAACCCGCGGCAGGCGGCCCGGTACAGGGAGCGGCAGGGGACCTCGGGGGCGAAGAGCGATGCCGGGGATGCGCACATGCTGGCGGACATGGTGCGTGCCGATGCGCATCAGCTGCGGGCGGTGGCCGGGGATAGCGGCCAGGCTCAGGCGGTCAAGGTGGTGACCCGCGCGCATCAGTCCCTGGTCTGGGAACGGACGCGGCATGTGCTGCGGCTGCGGTCGGCGCTGCGGGAGTTCTTTCCCGCTGCTCTGGAGGCCTTCGATGACCTGGCCGCCCCCGACGCCCTGGAGCTGCTGGCCAGGGCGCCGGACCCTGGCAGCGCGGCCCGGCTGGGCGTCGCGCAGATCACCGCGGCCCTGAAGCGGGCCCGGCGCCGTAACGTCGCGGAGAAGGCGAGGCAGATCCAGGCCGCGCTGCGCAGCCGGCAGCTGGCTCAGCCGGAAGTCGTCGCCGCTGCTTACGCCTCCGCGGTGCGGGCGGCCGTAGCAGTGATCAGCGTGCTGAACGAGCAGATCGTGGTGATGGAGGACGAGGTGGAGTCCCATTTTGGCCGGCACCCGGACGCTGAGATCCTGTTGTCCCAGCCTGGCCTGGGCAAGGTCCTCGGTGCCCGGGTGCTCGCCGAGTTCGGGGACGACCCGCAACGGTATGCCGACGCGAAGGCGCGCAAGAACTATGCCGGGACCAGCCCGGTCACCCGCGCGTCCGGCAAGAAAAGGGCCGTGCTCGCCCGGTACGTGCGTAACCGCCACCTCGCCGACGCGCTGCACCAGCAGGCCTTCTGCGCGCTCACCGCCTCCCCGGGCGCCCGCGCCTATTACGACCAGCTCCGCGCCCGCGGCACCAGCCACCACGCCGCGCTGCGCCAGCTCGCCAACCGCCTGACCGGCATCCTGCACGGCTGCCTCAAGACCGGCACACCCTACGACGGGGCCACCGCGTGGCAGCACCGACTCGAGCAGGCTGCTTGACAAGCTAACGCCATGGGGTGTCTACGTTGGTTCGAACCCAACACCTGCCACCACCTCGCTAAACAACCTCTGACCTGCGACTACGCGGTTGGGGTTGGTCTTTTACTGGTCCAGTAACGTCTGGCTCTGGACGGGTTGGCGGCGGCCAGTTTCCGGTTTTGTTTCGTGCTGGCCATGCGTATATATGTAGTTTCCCTGATAACATGTAAGCGTGGTGACAGTGACTGCGACCCATGCGGCGCGGAACTTCGCGAGCCTGCTCGACTCGGTCGAGCACGGAGAGACTGTCGTGATCACACGCGATGGCGTGCCCGTCGGGCGTCTCGAGCCCGAGCGTCATACGGCCGCCGACCGGCTCAAGGCCGCCTTGCGGGAGCATCCGGCCGACGGCGGGTTCGCTGACGACCTCGCGGCCGTTCATGATCACCTGCGGTCTGCGTTCAGCGATGAGGTGCGCGGATGGCCAGGCGAGTAATCCTCGACACCGGCGTTCTCATCGCGATCGAGCGGGGCAGGCTGAACGTCGACACCGCCCTCGGAGCTGACGACGCCTGCATCGCGGCGATCACGGCCATGGAACTGCTCGTGGGCGCCGAACGTGCCGACGGCGCGCATAAGGCCGGACGTGCCGCCCATGTCGAAGCGCTGTTGTCCAGCCTGCCGATCGAGGCCTACAGCCTGGATGTCGCCCGGGTTCATGCGCACCTGGTCGTCGAGGCCATGTCGAAGGGCCGGCCAAGATCCGCCTACGACATGATGATCGCGGCCACCGCTGCCGCAACGAGTCGCGTCCTGCTCACCACGGACGCGAAAGCCGGGTTCGACCAACTCGGTGGCGTGCGATCCGAAGTACTCGCGACCTCTTGACCGAAACGTCAGCCTTTGACGAAACCACGGCAAATACGCGCGCAACTACTCCGCAAAGACGTGTTCGCACAGGTCGCGGCGCTGCGGTGGTGGGTCTGTAAAACCGTCGGCTCAGCCTACGTTGGTTCGAACCCAACACCTGCCACCCAGCAAAACCCCAGGTCACAGGCCTGTTGAGGCCGTATCCGGCCGCGATTTCCGGCGTTTCGGCACTCAATGCCGCATCCTCCGGCTGCGTTACTCATTTGCGCAGGTCAGCGGGGGCGGGCGGTACATGAGGCTCAAGCTGGTGGGGCGGTACCCGGAGAATACGCGGAGAAGTTCCGGACCCGGTACGGACCACCCGCCGGGTGAGTAGCGGGTCCGAGGCGCCTGTCCGCAGGTCAGACTAATTGACGGCACCGCGAGGCATCGCCGGTGGGAGCGGTGTCTGGCATCTCCCGGCGGAGATTGTGCCGGTCTTGCCTCCCCAGTCTCGGACTCGCTGGTCCGGCAGGCCGTCGACCTCGGCCGGCTCGGGCTGCTGCTCGCCACCTTGCCCGGTCCGGCCGAACTGGCCGTTCCGGCCACCTTGTAGCACCGGGTTGCGCCAGACGGCAACGACGGCGCTGACGGCCAGCGGAAGTACGAGCTGATCGCCGTGAGGTACCCGCACAGCGGCGAGATCGAACGCGGCCAGGATCATCCAGATGCCTCGTAGCCGACATGACCAGGTCTGCAGCACCGTAGGCTGCCCATCCGCCAACCGGCACGACGACGCCGTCATGCCTGATCCGCTCGGTGAGCGGCCGCCACACCCGGCGGTTGGTCGCGGCGAGGATCTGCCGAAGCTCGGCGCGGGACACGGTGCCGCGGCGGGCACGCCTAGCCGTTGAGCGGCACCCCGGAGACGACTCCCTGGATATACCCGGCCAGGCTATGGAACCCAAGCGGCCGCTGGCTGCGGTAATCTGCCTAGACAGGACTAGACAGGATTGGGAGGTGGCTCATGACGTCAGCAACTCCGGATCACTGGCAGATCCAGGACGCTAAGCAGCGTTTCAGCGAGATGATCCGTGCGGTGGCAAGCGAGGGGCCGCAGGTCATCACCCGGCACGGTGAGGATGTCGCGGTAGTCGTCGATATTGGCGAGTATCGCAGGCTGACCCACCCGTCGGTGGACTTGGCGGGCATCCTGCTCGGCGGTCCGAAGCTCGACGACGGCACCGCTGATGTCTTCGCGGAGATCGAGGCCGGGCGCAAGGCCGACTTCGGGCGTGCCTTCGACGTCGGGGCGGACGGGTGACGTACCTGGTTGACACCAATGTGCTGTCGGAGACGCGCAAGCGCCAGCCAGCGGCCGGCGTAGCCGACTGGATCGCGGCCACGCCGCCGGGCCGGCTGCACCTGTCCGTGCTCACTCTGGGCGAGATCGAGCAGGGGATCGCGCGAGTCCGCGGCCGGGGAGACTGGCACCAGGCCTCCGCTCTTGAGCGCTGGCTCCAGGATGTGGAGACCGGGTTCGAAGACAGGGTTCTCCCCGTCACCCTGCCGATCGCCGCTGCCTGGGGCAGCCAGCAGTACGTCCGGCCTCTCCCGGTCATCGACGCGCTCATCGCGGCCACGGCGCGAGTGCACGGCATGACCATCGTCACCCGCAACGTCAAGGACTTCGAGCTGGCTGGAGTCCCTGTGCTCAACCCCTTCACTGAATAGCCGTCAAGGCGGAACGCCGCAGCCGCCTGCTGCCAGGGGACTCGAGGAGCCCGAAGCAGCCCGAGAGCGTTCGGAGAATAGCCGGAGAACCCAGAAGGCTCTCTACGCCGGCGCAGGTCAGAGCCGGTACGGGAGATGGCTGTGAAACCCTCGGCTCAGCCTACGTTGGTTCGAACCCAACACCTGCCACTACCTGCTGAAACAGCCTCTGGCCTGCGCGTATGCGGTCAGGGGTGTTCGTGGCTGTTCCCGGTGATTCACGGCCTCTGACGGGTGTCAGAGGGCGGTCGAGTACCAGCACCAGGTTGAAGGCCGATGAGGGATGGATGACCATTCGCAGCGCCAGCTCGAACGCGACGCCTTGTTGTCACTGTGACCGCAAGACCACTTCATCGCGGGGTAGACCGAGCTGAGCAGCGCTGAGAGGCGGGTGTAGGCCGCCCAGATGCTCTCCCACACGCTCTCCCAGATGTCACTCATGGCCGTGGCACCCAGATCACATCAATGATGTCTTGCGTGAACTCTCTCGCTGAATAGTCGCCTGTGGTTCGTACGGGTAGCTTTATAGTGCCCGGTATACGTCGGCGCGGTGGTCTATGCGTACGACGTGGACGGCATGAGCGCGTTCGTCGATGCGGTAGATAATCCGGTAGGCGCCGCGTCTCGCGGAGTGGTATCCGGCTAGCTCGCGTGCGAGGGGCTTGCCGACTCGGTGCGGGTTGTCGAGCAGAGGGCCGGTCAGGAACTCGGTCACCGCTGCCGCGACTGGGACTGGCAGGCCGCGCGGTTGCGGGTCGGTGAGGACACGGCGGGCGGCCGGTGCTAGTGACAGGGAGTATGCGTCGTCGCTCACCCGGCGTCGCGCTCGCTGCGGGTGCGCTCTGCCATCAGGCGCTGGAGTTCGTCAGCGCCGATGGCCTCGCCGCGGGCGATCTCGGCTTCGGCGGTACGGATCTGGTCGAGTGCGCCCGGGGTGGACAGCAGGTCGAGGGTTTCTTCTATGGTTTCCAGGTCTGCGATGGAGATGATGACGGCTTCGGGGCGGCCGTTGCGGGTGATCACGACCCGGTCGTGGGTGTCGCGCACGTCGTCGAGTACGGCGGATAGCCGGGCCTTGGCGTCCGCCAGGGGAATCATCATCGTCATGACTAGAATTATAGTCACGTGAGGTCAGATGGCAAGCGTCACCGGTGGTGAAGAGGCTATGAAGTGGTGAGAGTCCGACATCCATCTCCAGGCTGCTGGCTGCCTCGCTGTTTGCCCCGTTCATAGCCTGACGCGGTGGTTGAGGCGTGGTTGAGAGGAGCCGGGCAAGGTCTTTGATGGACCTGTCGTCGCAGGTCGGAGGTATCTGTGGTGCTGGCGGATGGGCCTCTGTAAAACCGTCGGCTCAGCCTACGTTGGTTCGAACCCAACACCTGCCACTATCTGGGAAAATGCCCCGCTAGCTGCGAATTCTCGCGCTGGCGGGGGGTTTCTGCTTTGTCCCGTCATGTGTCATCTTGTCGCGCTGTGGACCGTCATGTTGCGGTGTCCACGGGCGCATAGCGGACGGGATTCGTGCCGCTAGCACGGTCGGTGTAACCGCTGGGTATTCCACGGATGGGCTGCGCCGGGGCGTGTGCTGGCTTGACGCGGGCCGCTGAGTTGGGCGTGCATCCGTTGTGTCCGCCAAGCGGCCCGCGCGATTCCAGGGACGAGGGCGGCCGGGAAGGCGGGTGCACTGATGGCGGGGACAGCGGTCCGGGAGACCGTGACGCTTGCCGGGCGGGCGGAGCGGGCGCGCGCCGCCCGTGCGTTCGTCAGTGAGGTACTCGGCCCCGGGCACCCGTGCGGGGATGACGCTGAACTGCTGGTCAGCGAGGTCTTCGGGAATTCCGTGCGGCACCCTGGCTTGGGTGCTGCCGGGGAGACGGTCAGGGCCAGGGACGGCGTCGTCCGGGTCGAGGTGACCGACCGCGCCGGGGCGGGGACGCCGGAACTTCGTCCTGCGGATCGTGACGCGGAAGGCGGCGGGGGACTCCAGCTTGTTGCAGCCCTCGCGGTGCGGTGGGGGTCGCGACGGCGTGGCGGGCAGATGGTGACTTGGTTCGAACTGGACTGTGGCTGTCGCTAGCGCGGGGTGGCAGAAGCGTCCGCCTTCCTCTGGATCCAGTTTCCCAGGTAGTTGGCGTCATCGGCTGCGGCGGTCAGCGCGATGAATTGACGAGCGTAGGTGACTGCGCCGGACGTCAGGAGGCGCTGCCCGCTTGCCGCCGCATCTGCAGATTCCAAACTGTCGCTGAGCCGACTCATGAAGACGCGCAGCCCGCCGTCTTCATCGACTTCAACCTCCACGACATCCTCGGGGGACACACGGCTGGCGGGTGCCCACGACCGGTCGCTGGCGAGTCCGTAGGTGAGGGCGGCGCGGGCCGACCGAAGCGCGAAATCGCTGGCGTAGCTGAGAGGCGGGCTGAAGCCCCCCGCCGAGCCCAGAAGCTCCCGAAGCTCTGGCGTGTCTACAGAGCGGGCGAACTTCACAAGCCTGGCTGGAGCATCCTGGCCGTGTACGAGGTTCAAGAGCATCTGCGGCATCGGAGCGGACGGTTGTGCAAGGAAGAACAGGTGTGCCTGCCTACGGTCTTCGGGAGGTATCGGATCGCGGTCGAACTGCTCTTGGAGCAGGGCCAGCGCGTCCCGCTCGGTTGCCTGCCGTCGCTCGTGAAATCGCCGGACATCAGCGTCAGAGAGGTAGAGCTTGGTCTTGTCGCCCCGGCCCAGGTATCTGTGCTCCACCATGTGCGGGGCGGCCGAACTGGGCGGGACGCGGACGACCAGGTAGCCGAGGGAATGGTCTTGCTCTGAGCGGATCGGGCTGCAGAGCACCGAGAGCGGCGGGTCAGCGATCGTGCGCGCCACCATCTCGATTCTCTCGGCGAGCCCGGCAAGCGGCTGGGGCGCCAGGGAGAGCGCACCCGTCTCGTTGTCCTCGCTGATTCCGACGAGCAGGATTCCCCCGTCGACGGCGAAGGACGCGAGGTCGCGGGCAAGCTCCTTGTTCGCGGCCCTGCCGACGGAGATCTCGCGCTTGAGGTCGAGGTGGTGCCCCTCTTCCAGTAGGCCCAGGCGTATCGCCTCCGCTAGGTCGTCCTCTGACCCGGGCACCCAGTGCGGCACCTCGGCTGTCAGGCTCATCGACGCCTCCCTCTGTCTCTCGCACCGGAAAGGGATCGCCATTGACAGCCCAGCGACCTCCAAGCCACGGTTCTGCACACCGATCCCCAGTCCGGGTCTCCGGCGAGAAAGGCGACCGGAAGTGAGGTCAACTGCTGGAGCATCCTGGACTGTTTCCTGACTTACTGGTCTGGGCGGGGCACGCCTTGACCATAGGAGTCGAACGCTCCATCCGCCGCTAGCGCTTCCCCAGCGGTTCGCCGAGACCAGCAGCACGAGCATCGTGCTCGGTCGGCCTGCGCGACGCTGACGGCGTCCTGGTGCCGCCGAGTCGCGTCCTCATCCCCGAAGCGGTACGCCCGCCCACCGCGTGCGCTTCTCCGCGGTATGAGAGCGCTGGTGCTTGCAGACCCTCTTACCCCGTAATGGGCGCTTAGGATAAGGGTGACAGTATGGATAAAGAGCCGCGCCCGGTCTCAGCGGGCGCGGCTCTGCCCTGTCACGACGGCCCTAAGCCAAGGCGCCGATGATGCCGCCGGCGACGGTGGCGGCGTGCTTCGACAGGCCGATGGCCTCAAGTGCGTCCTTCGCGATCTCGCCGACCACGGCGCCAATGATGGCGCCGATGATGAGCTTCTGCATGTCGGTCTTCCCTCCCTTCTGGTGCCTGGCCTACTTCCCTGCCGAGTAGGCGATGAGGATCACCGCGAGCGCGACGCCGACCCCGGCCATGAACGGTGCGAGTTCGCTGCGGTTGACGGTGGCGGCGGCCGTCGTCGCGTCGGTCGGGGTGTCCCCGGCGAGGAGTCCGGACACGCCGCGCTTGCAGTTCGGGCAGTGGCCGGTGACGAGTAGGTTGCTTCCTGTCAGCTCGTGCCCGCAGCCGCACTTGCCGAGTACTTGCTGAAGGCGCTCGGTCATGGCGCGGGCGGCGCTGCGGGCCTCCTCGGCCTCCTGGGCGCGGGCTTCGAGGGCGCGGATGGACGGTTCGTTCTGTGCTGCCTCCAGGCCGCGGCCAAGCAGGTCGGCGACAGCGGACGCGAGTGACATCCCGTGCTGCCCGGCGTAGTCGTCGGCTGCCTCCTTGAGGGTGACCGGTACCCGGGCGTAGATCGTCGCTGTGCTCATGGCTGTCAGTATATCTGACAGATATGCAATCGGAGTGCAAGGTGTGAAGTCTGCGGGTCATCTAGCTAGTTCTGGCTCTTTTATCGAACTTTAGTCTCAAGGACGGCGCGGAGGCGGCTGCCGCCAGTTCACCTTGCCTGGTGGTATTGGCTGGGTGACGCGGGCCGGTAGTGTCGCGTACGTGACTGACCCGCACAAGTGGGTGATCCACGGCGAGCGGCTGGTGGACGACACCCCTCACATCCGCGTGAGCCTGGCCGATGTCGAGCTCCCGAACCACGTGCGGTTCACCCAGTACGTCTTCCGGATGCGGCGCTGCGCGATGACCGTGGTGCTGGACGATGCGGGCGAGCGAGTGCTGCTGATGCGCAGGCACCGGTTCATCGTGGATCGCTGGGTGTGGGAGCTGCCGGGCGGCTACGTGGACGACGGCGAGGACCCTGCCGCCGCAGCGGCCCGGGAGGTGGAGGAGGAGACCGGCTGGCGACCGCGCGACATCGAGTTCGTCATGTCCAGCCAGCCGGTTATCGGCAACGCCGACTACCCGCAAGACTTGTACCTGGCGTACGGGGCCGAGCATGTCGGGGAGCCGGAGGTGGACGAGACGGCTGAGGTCCGCTGGGTGCCGGTTGACGAGACGCCCGCGATGATCGCCGAGGGCGACATCCTGGGCGCGATCACCATCATCGGAGTGCAGCATGCCCTGCTGCGGCGGGCAGCCGCTCGCGTACCTCCGCCGTGAAATCCCGCACCGCCGGGACGTCGGCTCGCGGGCGCAGGATCCGCACGAGGTCACGGACGTAGCGGACGCTGCGGGCTGAGGTGAGGCGGACCGTCAGGTCCAGTGCCTGCCGCCCGACGGCCGATGCTTGCACGGGCTCGCCCTGGGCGGCGTAGGCGGTCGCGAGCAGGGAGAGGTTGAAGGCCCGGCCGCGCACGTAGCGGCCGTCCATGTCCAGCGAGCGGCGCGCGTACCGGGCGGCGTGGCCTGCCTCGCCGAGGTCCCGGAAGCACTGCGCCATCCGGGCGGCCAGGTACGCCTCGTCAAAGTAGGACAGCCACGCCGGGTCGTCCTCGCGGGCGGCGCTGTCGAAGGTCTGCTCTGCCCTGGCGAGGGCGGCGCCGCAGGCGTGCGCGTCGTTGCGGGCGGCGTGCCCGTGGGCTTCCATGACCAGGCACTCGGTGAGCAGGGTCGCCGACCCGTGGCGGACCGCTGCGGCCTGGGCGGCCCTGGCGAGGTCGACCGCCTCATCCGGCCGGGCCAGGTAGAGCGCCTGGTGCGCCTGGGCGGCGAGGACCTCGGCCGCGAGGGCATGGTCGTCGGCGTGCCGCGCGTAGGCCAGCGCCTGGGTCAGGTACCGCTGGGCCAAGCCGTGCTCATCGCTGTCGTAAGCGACCCAGCCGGCCAACTGGGACAGCTCGCCGCACGCGGCGGCGAGCTGCCGGCCCGTCTCTTCCCGGTAGCTGCCGGCGATGAGCAGGCGGGAGACCTGATCGTCCAGGTAGGACACGACCGAGGTGCGGAGCTTGCCCCCGCCGAGCCGGTTGTCCATCTCCCGGTAGGAGCGGGTCAGTTCGCGGATCGCGTCGATGTCGGCATGCCCGACCGTGCGCGTGCCGGAGGCGGAGGGCGCGGCGGCGGGCGGGCTGGTGAGCCAGCGCAGCGCGGAGGCGGGCAGCGCGGCGGAGGTGAAGACCGCGTTGACCAGGAATCGCCTTCGCTGCACGTCGGCCCTCCAAAGGGCGGTTGAGGTGGCTATGGTTTCCGTCCAGCCGGTAGGGAGTTGCAGGCCGAGGTCGACGGGCAGGTTGCTGGGCGTCATGCCTAGCTCGGTTTCGGAGACCTTCCGGCCGAGGGCATTGCTCAGGACTTCGGCGGCCAGCTCGGGCACGGGCGGGCGCGGTTGCTCGCCGGCCAGCCATCGCAGGACTGACGTGTGGTCGCACCGCATGCCGGCCAGCCCCCGGGTCACGGCGAGGTCGACGACCCTGCGCGCCAGGCCCTTGTTGGACATTGCCGCCTCGTCCAGCAGGGACCGTAGCCGGAGGTTCTCCTCCTTCAGCGCTCGCGGCACGTGCCTGCTCCTTCTACCTGTACGGACACGGTCAGTTTGACACTGCCACGCGCTGCGTGCGCGGTCCAGGCTGATTCACACACCCAGCGCGCACATCCGTCCCCCTTTCACGCTCTCCCGTGCGCGCCGGGGCTGAGATTCCCTGTTGGTCATGGCAAGCACGCAGGTAGCCCGCGCAGCGGCGCAGCTTCATGAAGCTGCCCTGGACGTGGCGCGCGTCGCCGCCCTCCGCAGCGCACAGCCCGATGAACCGGCGACCGGCCCGAAGGTCCCGCAGCAACTCGGGCTCGCGGAAGACGAGGACGACACGGTCCCGGCGGAAGCCGGCACGGCTGGCCCCGAAAAGGAACCAGATGCCGGTCACGCGGGCGATGTCGCTTTTGCGCCCGATCGAGGCACAGAGGTTGGGCATGGCTGAGCGGCTGCTGACCGTACCCCGCGGCAAGGTTCCTCACCACGGGGCGGTCACCCCTGAATGCCCGGTCGAGTGCCTGCTGACGGTGCTGTCGCTGAATAGCTTCAACCCGCTGACCCGCGCCTACGACGCGCCGTTCGCCGAACCTCGCACCGTCGGCGACGTGATGGACCTGTACACCCGCCGCCAGCTCCGCAAGATCCGGGGCGTCGGCCCTCGCCGGGTCTCCGAGATCGAGGCCGCTCTGGTCCTCGCCGGGCTGAACCTCGCCGGGCTGAACCTCGCCGGGCATCAGCAGCGGCCACCCTTCCGTGAAGAAGACGCAAGATGAGCGGCACGAGCGGCGCACTGCCGGAGGCGCGCACGGTCGGCACGGATGACCTGACCTGCGGCCAGCTCGCGGCGGCCCGCCAGGCCGCCCGGCACCTGCTGGACTGCGGCGCGCTGGAACCAGCCGAGCACGACACCCTGACCCGCGTTGTCCAGCGGATCAGCGCCGCGATCGACGCCAGGCCCGTCGGCCTCGACGGCGCTCACCAGCGCTGGCCGGGCTGGCGTTTCAGCCGCGAAAGCGAGGAACTGGTCGCTCGCTCCACCGACGGGCTGTGCACGCTGCGCGCCGACTCCCCGGAAGCCCTTGAGGTCAAAGTCCAGCGGGAGGAGCAGACGTGGGCGTCGGTTCGCGACTTCGCCGCGAACTCGGCCTGGCGGACGCCGGTGACTGAGCGGGCCGGCCAGGCGCGCGGAATGCAGTAAGGACACGATCATGCACTGCAAGACGAGCAACCGGACGCAGCGCACGGGCGGGCACCCTCGCCTTGCCGCAGGCCAGGCAGCTCCCCGCTATCACGACCGGCCCCCGGCCGCCACGGCGGGCGCGGCGCGGGCCGCGCCGTTCGCGGCACAGTGGCCGTACCGGACCTTCCTCGAACTTGGCGCGCTTGCCGGCGCGGTGCCGTCGGCCCCCCTGCACACCCGCCTCGTCCAGCTGGAATGGGGCCTGGCCGCGCTCAGCGACAGCCTCGAACTCGTGGTGTCAGAGCTGGTTACCAACGGGGTCCGGGCCTCCCGCGCGATGGGGCGGGACGCCGTGCGGATGTGGCTGGTCTCCGACCTGCGGCAGGTCGTGGTCTTCATCTGGGACGCCAGCCCGCTGTCCCCGGAGCGGGCCGATCCCGGCGCGGACGCCGAGAGCAGGCGCGGCCTGCTGCTGGTCGAGGCCCTCAGCGACCGCTGGGGCCACTTCGGCTACGACGGCGGAGGAAAGGTCGTCTGGGCAGTCGCCGTCGGCACTGGGACGCCTTCATGAACAGGCCCAGCCACCGGAGATTCCCCAGACAGCCCGCTTGCCACCGGCCCCGCGCGCCACCGCGCGCCTGGCCGGAGTTCACCACCAGGTATCCCGATGGAAAAGGAACCAGTCATGCACACGGCTAACCCGACCGGAACCCACAACGACCCGTTCGACCTCGGCGCGGTGCTGGTCATCGACACCGCTGCCGCCAACGCACCGCGCAGGTGCGACACCAGCGACGGGTGCACGCCCACCTGTGCCTCGTCCTGCACGAGCGCTTCGTAGCGCCCTCATGTGAGGCGGGGGCCGGGAGCACCGAATCCCGGCCCCCGCCGATCGCCCGGTGACCCACGAGGAGGTAGATGTGGCTCAGGTCCACGATCAAGCGGTCTATCAGGCCAGTGATGTCCTCTTGCTGCGCGCCGCCGCCCGGTCGCTGGACTCGGCCTTTGTGCCCTGGCCCGACCCGGCCGACGCCGAGGAGCTTCGGATGTGGTTGGTGAAGGTGTGGGAGGACCCGCTGCTGCGCGAGGCGGTGTCATGCGCGAGTCCTTCGCTGGCGCTGCGGGCGGACCGCATCGCGGACGGCCGGGGCGTTCCGGAGAGGCAGGTTCGGTCGGCCGCAGTCGCCCTGGCGCGGTACCAGTTGCGGGCGGCGGGACGTCCGACTCCGTTCGGGCTGTTCGCCGGCGTGGCCGGGGCGAGGTTCGGCGGCCCCGCATCGGCGCGGTTCGGAGAGGGACACCGGGCGGCGGCACGGTGCGACGCTGCGTGGCTGCTGTCGGTCATCGAGCGCTGCGAGGCGTGCGAGCCGCTCGCCGACCGCCTGAGCGTCGTGTTCTCGTCGCTGGCGGTGCTGCACGCCGGGAAGTGGGAGGTGCCCGCCGGCCCGGACCGGCAGGTGATCCGGGACTCGCCGGCGGTGCGGGCCGTCCGGGATGCCAGTCAGGCCCCCGTCCAGGTCAGCATGCTGGCTGACCTGTTGTCCTCGGCGTTCCCGGGCTCGGGGTATAAGGGCACCCGGATGCTGGCCGAACTGGTCCGGCTGGGTTTCCTGATCACAAGCCTCCGCCCCGCGATGACGACGACGGACGCCCTGGGACATGTCACCGGGGAACTGCGCGCCGCCGGGGCGCATGAGATCCCTGAGACGGCGGGCTTGCTGGAACAGTTGGAGGCGCTGCACCGCGACCTGGCCGCTCACAACGCCGCCGAGCCGGGACACCAGGCGGCGATGCGCGAGCGCCTGGGCACGGCGGTCACGGAGATCTCCGCGGAGGGCCGCACGCCGTTGTGCCTCGACCTGCGGCTGGATGCTGAGGTGACGCTCCCGGAGCCGGTCTGCCGAGAGCTGGCTGCGGCGGCGAGCGCACTGGTCCGGCTCAGCCCTAACCCGGGAGGCTCCCCGGTCTGGGAGGACTACCACCGCAGGTTCACCGAGCGGTTCGGGACCGCGACCCTCGTGCCGCTGCTTGACGTGATCAACCCCGCGATCGGCCTGGGCTACCCGGCCGGGTACCCGACTAGCGTCCTGCCGCTGCCGGCCGAGCGGGACGCAGGCCGACACGCGCACCTTGCTGAGATGATCACGGGCGAGAGCGAGGTCACGCTGACCGACGAGCTGATCGACGCGATGACGGGCAGCCTGTTCGATCCCCGGCTCGTGCCCGCGCACGTGGAGATCGCCGCGCGGGTGCAGGCGGCGAGCACGGCGGACCTGGACGCGGGCCGGTACATCCTGCACATCTCCCCGGCCCGCGCCGCCGGCACCCTGACCAGCCGCTTCTCCGCGCTTGCCGCCGGTTCGGGCCTTGAGGACATCTACCGCAGCGCCCCTGCCGTCCATGACGGCGCGCTGCCCGTCCAGTTGTCGGTGCCGCCGCTGTTCATCCGGGGCCAGAACATCGGGCGCATCCCGGCTTACCTGCCCTGCTTGCTTGCGCTCGGTGAGCACCCGGGCGGGGGGAGCAGGCCGCTGGGGCCGGATGATCTCGCGGTCACGGCTACGCTTCGCGGGCTGCACCTGGTCCACCGGGAAACCGGCCAGGTGATCGAGCCGCAGGTCTTCCACCCCCTCGATCTAGAGAAGCAACTGCCGACGCTCGGCCGGTTCCTCGCCCACCTGCCCCGTGCCTTCGTTGCGGACTACCTCGCGTTCGACTGGGGTCCTTTCCGGCGGCTGCCGCACCTCCCGGCGGTGCGGTACCGGCGGTCGGTCCTCAGCCCCGAGCAGTGGCGGCTGACCGTCGGCGTCCTCCCGCCCGCGCACGCGGAGCTTGCCGACTGGCGCCGGTCCCTCGCCGCCTGGCGCGAGCGCACCGGCTGCCCGGCCACCGTCCAGCTGAACAACGGCGACCTGACGCTGCGCCTGGACCTGGACAAGCCGCTCCACGCGCTGTGCCTGCGCGAGCATGTAGACGACGACAAACCCGCGATCATGACGCGGGCGCGCAAGCCGGGAGACTACGGCTGGATCGGCGGCCACGCGCACGAGATCGCCCTCCCGCTCACCCGGCGCGGCGCTCCCGCCCCGACCGAACTGCCCGAGCGACTGGTCCCCGTCTCAGGTACCGGGCACGGCCAGTTGCCGCTGGCCGCCGACGCGGCGTGGGAGAGCGCCAAGCTGTTCACGGCACCGGATGCGATGGACGAGATCATCAGCGGTCACCTTCCGGCGCTCATCGCGAGCCTTGGAACGGATGAGGTCTGGTTCATCCGCTACCGCAACCGCGAGGAGACCGACCACCTGCGCCTGCGGATCGCCGCCGGGCACGGCCAGGCGCCGCACCGTGCCGCCGCGCTGGCCGCCTGGGTGGGTGATCTGCGCGCCCGGCGGCTGTGCGCCCGCTTCACCCTCGAAACCTACTACCCGGAGACCGGCCGCTACGGCGAGTGCATGCGCGCGGCCGAGGCCGTGTTCGCCGCTGACTCCACCGTGGCCATCGCGCAGCTCCGGCAGCCGCCTGGGATCGACCCCCTAGCGCTGGCAGCGCTCGGCATGCTCGATATCGCCGCCGCCTTCAGCGGCGGGCCGGAGCAGGGCGCGCAGTGGCTGGCCGGCCGTCGCCTGCCGCCGGGCAAGGCCGCCAGCCGGGCCACCGCCCGGACCGTCACCACGCTCGCACGCAACGGCGAGCTGAGCAGCTTCGGCACCCTGCCCGCCGACCTCGCCCCCCTGTGGCGGCACCGCGCCGAGGCCGTAGCCGCCTACCGCAAGGCCCTGGACCCGGACGCGAACTTCACCCACATCCTCGAATCCCTCCTGCACATCCACCACAACCGCTACCTCGGCATCGACCGCGACCGCGAGGCAACCTGCCGCCGTCTCGCCCGCCAGGCCGCCCTCGCCCGCCGCGCCGCCCGCCTCCCGGAGACCGCGTGACCAGCACGGACCCAACATCGGCCGGATCGCACCAAGACCTGGGACGCGGAGCCGCCGGCACCGCGCTCGCCCGAATCGCAGGCGCGCGCCTCACCGGGCTCCCGCCCCGCGCAACCGGGTCGTGGATCAGGGCCATGACGGCAGGCCCCGTCACCGCGAACGCATCCGCGAGCTTGTTCCACGGTGCCCCGGCCGTGGCCTTCGTCCTGCACACCGGAGCGCACCCTGCATACGCCGCCATGCTTGATGTGCTCGACGAGCACATCAACGACCTCACCGCCCAGAAGCTCGCTGCCGCCTACCAGCGCATCGACCGTGGGGAACTGACACGGCCGAGCGAATACGACCTGATCAGCGGGCTGACCGGCCTCGGGGTCTACCATCTCGTCCGCCACAGGGCCGCAGCCTCGGGGATGACAGCCGCAGTGCTCGACTACCTCGTCACGCTCGCAGAACCGGTCTGCTGGCACGGCGTATCCCTGCCCGGCTGGTGGAGCGGCACCGGCCCCGCAGACACGCCCGACCCGGCCTGGCCTGGCGGCCACCTGAACCTCGGCATGGCCCACGGCATCGCCGGCATCCTCGCACTACTATCAGGCTCGATGAGAGTCGGCATCCTGGTCGAAGGCCACGCCAAGGCGGTCAGCGAGCTGTGCGCGACCTTCGACCGCTACCGCCAGGGCAGCAGCGCGTGCCCCTGGTGGCCCGCGTTGATCTCCCTCAGCGAGTACAAGAACGGGACGGCGAACTCCGAACGCCAGGCCAGGCCCTCCTGGTGCTACGGCACACCCGGCCACGCGCGGGCACAGCAACTCGCGGGCCTCGCGCTCGGCGACTACGAGCGGATGCGCGCCGCCGAGCGCGCCCTGGCCGGGTGCGTCCTTGACCGGCCGGTCACCGGGCTTCTGATCGACGCCTCGCTATGCCACGGGTGGCAGGCCTGGTCCAGGCGCTCTGGCGGGCCGCCAGCGACGCCCTCGACCGCGGACCGCTCGAGGCCGCGCTGCGCACGGCACGCCGGGGCATGGAAGACCAGCTCACCCGCACAGGCCCACCGGCCTCCAGCGGGCTCCTCGAAGGAACATCCGGCATCATGCTCGCCCAGCAGAGCGACCTGCCCAGGGCAGGCGGCGAACCGCCCGCGTGGGACGCCTGCCTGCTGCTGACCCTGTGAACCCTGACATCATCAAGGAGAAGCGATGACCGTGACGGCACCGGCCGCCAGCCCCGAGCACCTCAACCAGCTCATGATCGACGCCATCGCCGCCGCCCGGCCGGTCGGCACCAGCGACCCCCGCGTCCTGGCCGCGATCCGCGCCGTGCCGCGCCACGCGTTCGTCCCCGGTGCCGACCTCGCCGACGCCTACAACCCCGACCTGGCCGTGATCACCAAGCGCGGCCCCGCAGGGACCGCGCTGTCGTGCGCCTCCGTGCCCTACCTCGTCGCCGCCATGCTCGACCAGCTCGAAGTCCATGACGGGCACCGCGTCTTCGAGGCCGGAGCCGGAACCGGGTGGAACGCCGCGCTGCTCGCCACCCTCGCCGGACCAGGCGGGCACGTCAGCACCATCGACATCGACCCGGAAATCACCACCCAGGCAGCAGCCAACCTCGAACAAGCCGGGTTCCCCGGAGTCCACGTCGCCACCGGGGACGCGGGCCTCGGCGTGCCGGAGAACGCCCCGTACGACCGGGCCATCATCACCATCGGCAGCCTCGACATCCCGCCGGCCTGGTTCGGCCAGCTCAAGCCAGGCGGTCGGCTCGTCGTGCCGCTGCGCTGGCGCGGCCAGACCCAGTCCGTCGCATTCGTCCTCGGCGGGGATGGACTGCTGCGCTCCGACTCCGTCTTTTTGTGCGGCTTCGTCCCGATGATCGGGCAGGACTGGGAACGGTCCGCGGCCGTCGACTCCGGTGACCTGGTTCATCTGCATTGGGACGCCGACCAGGACATCTCACCCGGCCAGTTGTCCGGCGTCCTCGACGGGCCGAAAGCGCGTCTGGACTCCGGCGTCACGGTCGGGCCGGAGGAATCCCTGGACCCCATCTGGCTGCGCGCGACCGCCACGGACCCGGCCGTCTGCCGGATCTCCGCCGAGCCGGCCGCTGTCACCAGCGGGCTGTGCACCCCGGTCATCAGGTCGCGCACCCTGGCTCTGGCTGAAGGCGACTCCATCGCCTACCTGACCGCCCAGCGCCTCGAAGCACCAGGGCACGGTGCCCGCCTCGGTGCCATCGGGCACGGCCCGAACGGCGCCAGCCTCGCCGAACGACTTTGCAATCACATCGGCACCTGGGGGGCCGACCGCACGGCCAAGCCGAGCATCACCATCTACTCGCATTCCGCGCCCCAGACCGCAGGCGTGCAGGTCATCGAGCGAGAACACGGCGAAATGACAGTCGCTTACTAGCCGGAACAAGACGCCCTCCAGGCGACGGCGACGATCATCTGGGACGTCACCTGGCGCGGTGCGTTAGCACCGTTGTTCGCGACCGCCGTGGCGGCGTTCCGGGTGGCGGAGTCGCAGGCGCTGAATACCAGCGGCGGGACCTGAAGCCCGCCGTGTGCCGCGCGGTCTCCCGGCAAGGGCGTGCCGGGAACCCGCGTCCGCGGGCAAGGCCAAGGTGCCCTCGGCCTTCCATGCCCGCGCCGCGCGTAAAAGGCGACGGTCAGCGGACCACCGCCGAGCGAGGGCCGGGACCGGCGGAAAGGCGGCCCCAGGTATATCGGGGGTATATGAAAGGACCAGGAAAGGTACACGGAACTCCTGTAACTGTCGGCAAACTTCGCCCCTCTGGCACCTGACTTCGGGCCTGAAGGTGAAAAAGCCTCGGAGACCCGATTTCTGTAGGTGGAGGAGCCCCGGCCCGCCCGGGGCGCGCCTCTCTCGCTGCCGGCGGCACTGCAGCCGCAGGCGGGGTCAGACAGGGAGGCCGCCGTCGCCGCCCTGCACGCCGGCGAACTCCCGGCCAGCGGAGGGGAACGGCGGATGCTCCTCCTGGCCGCCAGCATCGCCGCCGGAACCCCGGTCAACCTCAACGACGCCCTGCCCGGCATCGACCGCCGCAACGCCAGCCTCGTCGTCAGCGCCATCGCCCACGCGACCGGCCATGCGGATCCGAAAACAGGCAAACGGCGGCAAGTCGGCTAGTCCAGGGAAGCCCTACGATCGTGAGCGTGACCTCGAATGCCGGGAACCCCCCTGACTCGGCGCTGAATGCGTTCGGGGCCACGGAGGCCCCGGTCCCGTTGCCCGGAGGCAAAGGAGGGACGTGGCGCGCCGGCAAGCTGGTCCTCAAGCCGGTGGAGTTCCCGGCCGAGACACTATGGCGCGCCGAGGTGCTCGACGGGCTGCCGGACTCGGCAGAGTTCCGCGTCGCCCGGCCGGTCAGGACGCTGAGCGGGGCCTGGACGGCCCAGGGCTGGGAAGCGAGCCGTCTTGTCGAGGGCGAGCCGGATACACGCCGGCAAGACGACGTGCTGCGCGCCGCGATCGCCTTCCACGCGGCCATCGCAGGCCTGCCCCGCCCCGCCTTCCTGGACCGGCGCGACGACCCATGGTCCCGCGGAGACCGCGTCGCCTGGGACGAACTGCCCGTCCAGGCATGCCCGGCCGCCCTCGAGCTGCTGGAAGCGCTCGTCCTTGCCCGCCGCCCGGTCGCCCTCGCCCCGCAAGTGGTCCACGGCGACCTGCTGAGCAACGTGCTGTTCGCCAACGGCCTGCCGCCGGCGATCATCGACTGGCCCGCATACTGGCGTCCCGCTTCGTGGGCATACGCGGTCGCGGTCACCGACGCGCTCTGCTGGCACCAGGCCCCGCCTCAGCTGGCGGCCCGATGGTCGCACCTGCCGTCCTGGGGCCAGATGCTGGTCCGGGCCCTGATCTACCGCATCGCCACCGACGATGCGGCCCTCGGGCCGACAGGATGGACGCCACAGCGCACCCGGGCATACCAGCCCGTCATCGACCTCGCCATCAAATACGCCGACAGCACCGCGAATTGAGCACGTCGACGAGAACTGCCACCAGCGCCGATCCGAAAAAGTGACAAATAATAATAAAGCGGTTAGTTCAGAGAAATCGACCTGACCTGGTGATGGCCGCCCGCGAGAGGCAGCGCGACAAGCAGCAGGGCTTCGTCACCCGGCGGCTATTGTGGCCCACCGCGGTGCTCGCGGGCGGGATACTGCTGAGCCTGGCCGCGAACCTTGCCCAGGCGCAGCCGACGGCCTGGGGCCGCATCGTGACCGCCGTCCCACCAGGGGGCCCGCAGGCAGCCGATCACCCGCGACGCGCTGCGCGCCCGGCTCGGCGTCTCGAACCAGGCCGCCTCCGAGCTGCTGCGCCAGCTCCGCGCCGGCGAGGGCCAGGCGGAGGTGCCGCTCGCCGAGGACCAGCATGTGGTCCAGACACTCGCGGCGCAACGTGCCCACGAACCGCTCCGCACGAGCGTTTGCTCGCGGTGACCGGACCGGCGTCCTGATCACTCGTGTGCCGTTGCCTGCGAAGACGTCATCGAACTCCGTCGTGAGCTTGCTGTCCCGGTCGCGGATCAGGAACCTGAAGCTGCTCGCCTTGTCGCTGAGGTGTCGCTCGGCCAGGAGGTCGGGCTCCAGCGATCGCCGGGAGCCGGCGCGCGTGGCACCGGCTCCCGGCGTTAGTGGCTAACCGAAGAAGCGCCTGGTTTGCGTGAAGGGCGCGAAGGTGATGCCGGTGTAGGTGTACTGATCGGCTGCGGTGGTGGCGCTGGTGCCGCCTGCAGTGGTGACTTGCACGTCCACGGTGCCGGGGGCAATGCCGGACGGGCTGGTGGCGGTGCAGGACTTCGCGCCGCACGTGATGCTGGTGGCGTTGTTGCCAGGTCCGAAGGTGATGGCGGTTGCGCTGGCCAGGTTCGTGCCGGTGACGGTGACCGTGGTGCCTCCTGCGACGCTGCCGGTGGCCGGGCTGACCTTGGTGATTACAGGTGGCGCGGTGTAGGTGTATTTGCTGGCGCTGCTGGTGGCACTGGTGCCGCCAGCAGTGGTGACGGTGACGTTAATAGCGCCGGCGGCTCCAGATGGGGCCAGGGCGGTGCAGGAGGTGGCCGTGCACGAGATGCCGCTGGCCGCCCCGTTGGTGCCGAAGGTGATCGCGGTGGCACCGGTCAGGTTGGTGCCGGTGATGGTGACTGTGGTGCCGGCGGTGATCGGGCCCGCGCTCGGGCTGACCGCGGTGACAGTGGGCGCGGCGAGGTAGGTGTACTGGTCCGCGCTACTGGTAGCGCTGCTCCCGCCGGGCGTAGTGACCTGGACGTCCACCGTGCCCGCGACGCCCGCTGGGGCCTTGCCTGTGCACACGGTCGCAGTGCAGGAGACGGTGGTGGCCTTCGCGGTGCCGAAGGTGATCGCGGTAGTGCCGGTCAGGTTGGTGCCGGTGATGGTGACTATGGTGCCGGCGGTGATCGGCCCGGCGCTCGGGCTGACCGCCGTGACGGCGGGCGCGGCGGTGTAGGTGTACTGGTCGGCACTACTGGTGGCGCTCGTCCCGCCGATCGTGGTGACCTGGACATCCACGGTGCCGGCGGCGCCCGCTGGAGCCGTCACGGTGCAGGATTTCGCGGTGCAGTTGATGTTGGTGGCCGGGTTGGTCCCGAAAGACAGCGGCGGATCGAAGGTGATCGCGGTGGCGCCGGACAGGCCGGTGCCACTGATGGTGACCGTGGTGCCGGCGGCCAGCGGGCCGGCGCTAGGACTGATGCCCGTGACCACCGGGACGGCAAGATAGGTGTACTTGTCCGGGTCGTTGCTGGCGTTGGTGCCGGTCGGGGCGGTGACCTTGATGTCGACAGTTCCGGCGGTTCCGGCCGGTGCGGTGGCGGTGCAGGAGGTCTGGGTGCACGAGATGCTGGTGGCCGGGCCGTCCGCGCCGAACGTGATCGCGGTGGCGGCGGCCAGGTTGCTCCCCGTGATCGTTACCACGGTGCCGGCGGCCAGCGGGCCCTGGTAGGGGCTGATCGCGTCAATGACTGGAGCGGTGGTGTAGGTGTACTTGTCTGAGCTGTTGACGGCGGTGGTCCCGCCAGCGGTAGTGACGGTGACATCGACCGTGCGGGCCGAAGCCGCCGGGGCGGTGACGGTACACGATGACGCGGTGCACGATACGTCGGTGGCTGCGCCCGCCGCACCGAAGGTCACGGCCGTCGCGTTGGCCAGGCCGGTCCCGGCGATCGTGACGGTATTGCCTCCGGCCAGCGGGCCTGCCGTCGGGGTGATCCCGGTGATGACGGGAGCGGCGACGTAGCTGAACTGGTCAGCGCTGCCGGTTGCGCTGGTACCCCCAGGGGCGGTGACTTGCACGTCTACGGCACCGGCGGGGCCGGCCGGGGCGGTGGCGGTACAGGAGACCTGAGAGCATGAGACGTTGGTGGCAGGGGCGGGCAAGAAATAGGAAGGCCCGTCGAAGGTGATCGCGGTAGCGCCGGCCAGGCCGGTTCCGGTGATGGTGACGGTGGTGCCGCCGGCCACCGGTCCGGTCGCCGGACTAACTGAGGTCACCACCGGCTGGGCCGGGAAGTCGAGCATGGCGATCCCGTAGGCGAGATTGACGCCCGGAACGGTCGCGGTGACGGTATCGCTGCCGGTGTCGATCACCGAGACGGTGCCGTCGAAGACGTTGGTGACATAAGCGGTGGAGCTGTTCGGGGTCAGGGCGACGCCGTAGGGGCCGTTGCCGACCGGGATGGTCGCTGTCACCGTGTTACTGCTGGTGCTGATCACCGAGACGGTCGTGGGGCCGCTGTTGAGCCCGGTGCTGGTGCCGGTGTCGGTGACGTAGGCGGTGGTGTCGTCCGGGCTGACGGCGACCGCGAACGGAGTGCCGCCGAGGGTGATGGTGCCGGTCACTGTGTCGCTGGCGGTGTCGATGACCGAGACGGTGCCGCTGGTATTGGTGACGTAGGCGGTGCCGTGGGACGCGTCGAAGGCCACCCCGTACGCGCCAGGATCAACCGGGATGGTGCCGGTCACCGTGTCGCTGCTGGTGCTGATGACCGAGACGGTGCCGTCGCCGCCGTTGGCGACGAACGCCTGAGTCCCGTCCGGGCTGACGGCTACCTCGTTGGGGTGGCTCCCGACCGGGATGGTCGCGGTCACTTGGTTACTGCTCGTGTCAATGACCGAGACGGTGCCATCGGCGTCATTCGTGACGAAGACCTGGGTGTCGTCTGGAGTCACCGCCGCGTACAGCGGGTTGGCGCCGACACCGATGGTCGCGGTCACCGCGTCCGTGGCCAGGTCGATGACCGAGACAGTACCAGCACCGTCGTTGACGACATAGCCCTCGGTCCCGGCCGAGTTCAGCGCGATGCCCGCCGGATAAGAACCGACCGGAATGGTCGCGACAATCATGTTGGAGGCCGTGTCGAGCACTGACACCGAGCCGCTGGCGCCGTTGTTGACGACATAAGCTAATGGCGTGCCGGCCACGTGCAAGGCGAACGCGGGCGCGGCCAGCGCGACCAGGCCGGTTACGGCGACTGCGGCCGCGGCGACCACGGCAGCGAGCCGGCGGCGCAGCCGGGCGCGCGGCGGGTCAATGGGATATGGCGTGAACATGGGCAGGTACCCCTTCGGGTCTGTCCGCAGACGCTGGCGGGACCCGGCGGGCACCTTGACATCCGCGCGCTGCGGCCGAACGCGGACACGCAAGGACCCCCGGCTCACGGCGCACTTCACCGTTAACCGGGAACTCAAGCCGAGGAAATAACTGCCGACAAGAGCGAGAGCAAGGCTCTTGTCAACCCCCCCAGAAAAACGGCCCGCTAAAGCAGGCCGAAACTAACTCCAGCATATCCAAGGCACACTGTAACCTTGGATCGAATCCATTACCAGAGGCGGAATCCTCACTCTAAGGCAACGTAATGCTAACTGTTCCCAAAACGGTCGAATAGGCTAGCCTGAGCTGCGCGAATACGTCAGAACTGAGCTGGCAGGCGTTAATCAGGCTTGATGAAGATCCCCGCTCACTAGGGACATATCGGCTGGTCGGCCCGTCACGTGAAAGAACGATGCAATCGGTCCTCGGTATAATAATGTCGTTTCATCCCTATCTGTTCGCAGCACCGAAGAACGGAAATAGGGTCTTTCGGTCATTTCCTCGCGAGGGCTTGATCCTGCCTGGGTCAGGCGACGATGATGATCTTGACTACGATTGCGTCGTAGGTGCCGCGTGCCCTGGCGTCTCGGGTGGCTAGGGTCATGCCGTGCTCTTGGGCGGCAAGGGCCACGGGAGCGTCATGGACGGTGCCGCCCGGGCTCGATCGTGATCCGGCGGCCGTCGATGGTGATGCCGGGCAGTCGCACCCGTTTGCTTCGTTCCTCGCTCAGTCGCCGGGTGCGACATGACGGGGGTGAATGTCTGGGCAGGCGGGGTATCCGCCGGCGCGGATGGCACTGGTGGCACCGGGGGTGACGGCGGCGCTGATGGCCTCGGCCCGGGCGTCGTGCACGGCGAAGGTGATCATTTTGTCGACAACTCCTGGCTGAGGAGTGAACGCCATTAAATAAAAGTAGCTGCCGGCCCGACAAGAGCCGGCAGCTACACCGCTTAACTGAGCTTACTCTATTCGTATCTTGTTAATAGAGTTCTGTGTGGTAGTGCCATGACCCATCGTAATAGGACCTATAACCGCCGCCGCCGAGGAAGTACGGGTAACTGCCATAGCAGGCGGCTTGGCTGAAGTAGCTGGAACCGACCGTGCTGTCCGGGGAGCCCCACAGGTTGACGGACACTGTGTAAGTGCTATTCCAGCAGGTCACGCCTGCCTCAATGGTAACCGCATTGGCACCGCAAGTCGATGACGTCAGCCAGGCCTGAATGGTTTCGTAATTATACCGGCTGACGTATCCCTTCGTTGCCCAGCCGAAGCTGCAACTGCCGTCGCCCTCCGAACCTGTGATGGTGGAACTGTCCGCAGGCCTGGCTTGAGCCGATGCTGCGGGCGTGGCGTGCACCGGTGCTGCTGAAGCTGGCAGGGTGCGCGCCACCAATGACGATCATGGCTCCCGCCGCAAGCACCAGGGCAAAACCGGTAAAAGGTGCTCGTCGCATACGAAGGTCCCTTCTGGAACACCGGATCTCGGCTATCCGCGAATACGATCGCGCTCGCAGCTAGCGTTCCCCTAGCGTTCCCCTAGCGCCCGCTGAAGCGGTTGACTGGGCGGGTGGGCTTTTACTTCCAGGCGGCATACGACGAGCTGAACCGGGTCGACGACGACTATCGGTTCTACGCCGAGCTTGCCGCTGGTGAGCTGGCCGTCAGCGAAGTCGCCCACGGCGACGCTGGATGAGGCCATTGCTACGCCTGTTAGCTCGACGTGGTGAGCCAATCTGGCTCTGGCCGTGGTACCGAGTTGAGCAGCGTGGCAGTGTAGGGGTCGCGGGGGTTGCTGAGTACCTCATCGGTCGGGCCGGCCTCGACGACCCTGCCGTTATGCATCACGTAGATGCGCTCGGTGACCTGGCGGACGATGGCGAGGTCGTGCGTGATGAACAGATAGCCGAGGCCACGTTCTGAACGCAGGCTGATGAGCAGGTTGAGGATCTGAGCCTGGACGGACATGTCGAGGGCTGAGACTGGCTCGTCGCAGATGAGGATGCGGGGCTTGGCGGCGAGAACCCTGGCTATGGCGACGCGCTGGCGTTCGCCGCCGGACAGGGCGACTGGCTTGCGCCCGGCGTAATCGGCGGGGAGACCGACCGAGCGGAGCAGATTGCTGACTTCGGCGTCACGATCTTTCCGCTCCGGCTCGCCGATGGCTACTGCTTCCTTCAGGATCGAGCCTATACTGCGCATCGGATTGAGTGTGGAGTAAGGATCCTGGAAAACAATCTGGACCGTGTTGCGCAGCCTGCGGCGGTCTCGTGCGTTCAGGCTCGCCCAGTTGTCGGCCTTGATGCCGTCGATGGCGATCTGGCCACTAGTGGCCTGCTCTAGGCCGACGAGGATGCGGGCCAGGGTGGTCTTCCCCGAGCCGGACTCTCCGACTATCCCCACGCTCTCGTGCTCGCCGACCTCGATGCAGACGCCGTCGAGCGCGGTGACCGCGCGCTTGCCGTTCCTGAAGACCTTCCTGGCGTCCTTGACGGCTATCAGCGCCGCCGACTCTACTCGGACCGCAGCGCGCGGAGAGTACTCGGACTGACCACGGAGTCGCATGGCCGCCATCTCATCGCGGATCTCGGGCAGGCGGACGCAGGCCGAAAAGCGGTCGGGCGCGACTTCGACCAGTGGCGGGGTTTGCTCGCGGCAGGTCGCGGCGGCCCAACTGCAGCGCGGGGCGAACACGCAGGAGCCCGCCACGTCGTCGGGGGCTGGGACCGAACCCGGGATGGCGACCAGTTCGCCTTCGCGTTGCTCGGCCGACGGCTCGGAGAGAAGCAGTCCGAGGCTGTAGGGGTGCAACGGCTCGGCGTCGAGCTCGGCCGAGCTGCTGACTTCGACCAGGGATCCGGCGTAGAGCACGTAAATGCGATCGCACACCGCGAAAGCTACTCGCAGGTCGTGCGTGATCAGGATCAGGCTCATGCCCCTTGCGGCCTGAATGCCCTTGATCAGCGCGAGGACTTCGCGCTGCGTGGTGACGTCGAGTGCGGTGGTGGGCTCGTCGGCGATCAGGACGCGCGGATCACGGGCTAGGGCCGCTGCGATCCCCACCCGCTGCCGCATTCCGCCCGATAGCTGGAACGGATAGCGGTCTGCCACTGATTCGTCCCGGATTCCTACCTCTGCCAGTCGGCGTACCACCTCAGCCCGCCGCTCGCCCCGCACTAGGCGCTGCTCGGGCCTTAGCGACTCGCTGAGGATGGTCCCGCAGGTCAGGACCGGGTTCAGCATCGTGAACGGGTCCTGCATGATCAGGCCGATCTCGCTGCCGCGGATGGCACGCCACCCTCGCTCGTTGAGTTCGAGCAGGTTGCGATCCCGGTAGCGGATCGTGCCGCTGGCCGCCAGGGCACCGGGCAGCAGGCCCATGATCGCCCTGGCCGTCATCGACTTGCCGCTTCCCGATTCGCCGACGATCCCGATCGTTTCCCCGTGGCCTAGCGTGAGATTGACAGCGGAGACGATGGTGTCGCCGTGGCCCGAACGAGCGCGCTCGATTCTGAGTCCTTCGACCTCGATCGTCGGGCCGTTGGCCGCGTCCTGGGTGCCTGCCTTAAGCGATTCAGGAATCACCGGCCGCCCCCTTGGCTGGCGAGACGCTCATAAAGCCAGTCACCGATCAGGTTCATGGAGATTGCCGTCAGGACGATCATCACGCCAGGGGCGATAGTGGCGAGCGGATTAGTAAACAGAAGAGCCTCATTCTGGGACAGCATCAGCCCCCAGTCCGGGGTGCCGGGCGGCAGGCCGAGCCCGAGGAACTCCAGGCCGGCCAAGGTCACCAGGGAACCGGCGAACACCAGGCAGGTGTTCGCCACAGCGACCGGGGAGACGTTGGGCCAGACGTGGAAGGCCATGATCTTCCACCGGGGCACTCCGAGGGTCTGCGCCGCCTCTACGTACGGGCGCGGTCGCTGCTCAAGCGCCGCTCCCCGGATCACGCGCGTGTCGAAGGGCACGGTGAGAATGATGAGCACGAGGACTGCCAGCCAGTAGCTGCTGCCGACCGCTCCGGCGACGACGACGAGGATGACCAGGGAAGGCAGAGACCACATGAAGTCAACCCAGCGCATGATCACAGCGTCGGCCAACCCGCCCTGGTAACCCGCGAACAGGCCCAGGAGGTTGCCAAGGAAGAACGAGGCGGCAGCGATCACTAGCGGTCCGAAGAAGGCGCTGCGCGCCCCGGCGATGACCCGCGAGAACACATCCCGGCCCAGCGCGTCGGTCCCCAGCCAGTGCGCTCCCGACGGCGGGGCATTAATGATGGACAGGTGCTGAGCGGACGGGCTGAGCGGGGCGAGCAAAGCGCCGAAGAGCGCCATCGCCAGCACGCCGGCCATCACGACGATGGATAGCCAGACGATGGGGGACCCTCGCCGGCGGCGGGCGCCGGCACCGGGCACCTGCCTTTCTTCGGCCAGGACCATAGCAGGATCTGCCGTCATGTCGAGCGCTCTCCCACCCGGATGCGCGGATCAACGACCATGTAGATGACGTCGGCGAGCAGGTTCGCGACCACGATGACGACCGCGAACAGCAGCACAACGCCCTGGAGCACCGTGATGTCCTTGGCGGTCGCCGCGGTGACGAGAAGCGAGCCGAGACCAGGCAGCGAGAAGGCGACTTCGACCAGGACAACGCCGACGATCAGCGAAGAGAAGATGACGCCGCTGATCGTGATCACCGGGATGAGTGCGTTTCGTAGCAAATATGTATAAAGCACCCGCCTGGAGGAGAGTCCGCGTGCTCGTGCGAACACCACGTAGTCCTGATCGAGTACGCCGATCATCGCGGCCCTGGTGTGCCGGGACACATAGGCCACGGTCGTCACGGCCAGGGCCACCGCAGGGAGAGTGAGGTGCCAGAACTCGTCGAAGAATCCTGAACCGGTCCCGTAGGCGGGGAACCAACGGACCTTGATCGCGAAGAGATAGAGCAACGCGACGCTAGCCACGAATGCCGGGGTTGATAGGCCGAGCATGACCGCGCCGGTCAGCGCTCGGTCGACGATGCCGCCACGCCGCAGAGCCGCCGCTACGCCAAGGCCGATCCCGAGCACCATCGTCAAGACGAAGGAATAGATGCCAAGGAACAGCGTCAACGGCAAGCGCGCGCCGATTTCGCTTGCGACCGGAAGGGAAGTCTGGATCGAAGTCCCGAAGTGCAGCAGCGCAGCCTGGCGAAGCCAGAGCCAGTACTGGACCAGGAACGGCCGGTTGAGGTGGTATTCCCTGGTCAAGAGCCGCACCGTCGCCGCCGTATGCGGTCTGGGCCCGAGCAGGATGTCGATCAGGTTGCCCGGCGCGAGCTCAAGCAGCGTGAAGGTGACGAATGAGATCACCACGAGCAGCAGGGCTAGGATGACGAGCCGCCGCAGGACGAAGACGAGCAATCTCCCGCCGCTCAAGCCCCCGCCACCACCTTCGTGCCGGGGGCTTGAGCGTGGCTACCGATCACTTCTTGTGCACTCCAAGCAGCCAGGGGCCGAGGTCGTAGTAGTAGCCGTTGAAGTCGGGCCAGGTGTAATCGCTCGACAGGGCCATGGTCGCGTCCTCGTTGAAGAGCGGGATGAAGGGAGACGCCTGCGCGTACCCGGTGTCTATCTGCTGATAGATCTTGAGGCGAGCGGTGTTGTTCGTGGTGGCGAAGCCCTCATTGATCAGCTTGTCCATCGACGGCGTGGCCCAGTTCATGGTGTTCCAGTTGCCGGCGCTGATGTTGGCGCTTCCCATCTGGTAATCGAAGGCTTCGCCCGGGTCCCTGGAAACCGAGCCGCTGTAGGTGAAGTTGGTCAAGATGGCCTTGCGGTTGGCCGAAGTCATGTTGGCGGTCTGCGCATCGGCGGTCATGACCTTGAGACTGAGGTGTATCCCGATCCTGGCGAGCTCGGCTTGGATCGCCTGACTCACATTCGGATAAGAGCCAGCGTTCTCGACGCTGATCGTTGCGTTAACGCCGTGGGGATACGGTGACTTGGCCATCTCCGCCTTGGCTTTAGCCAGGTTGAATGGGTACGTCGGGACCGCTGCCAGAGCGGTCTTGACCTGGGCGGCGCTGCCGATGTTCTCAAGCAGTCCGGCCGTCAGGAACTGGTAGACCGGCGTCGCGTACCCGCCCCAGGCATTGATAAGGGCAGCGCGATTCAGCGCGTAGGCCACGGCCAGGCGCACGTGGACATTGTCAAAGGGCTTCTGCAGCACGTTCATAAAGAAGCCGCCTTGGACCGCATAGCTGGGAACCGTGGTCAGCGGCTGTCCTGAGGTCGACGCGAAGGACTTGTTGTCAAGCGGGAACGCCAGGTTGATCTCACCATCGCGGAACGCGAGGGCCTCGCTCGTCTCGCTTGAGAAGAACTGCACCGAGATTTTCTTGATGTCGACCGGCCCGCCCCAGTAGTGCGGGTTCGCCGTCAGCTCAGCGCTGCTTGTACCGTTGTAACTCCCCAGCACCCAGGGGCCGGTGCCCATGACGCCGGTGCCCGGCTGCCCGAACGTGGACTTGTGCGCCTCGAACCACTTCTTTTCGAAGATTCCAAGGTTGTCCCCGGCCGGTACGACCGCCCAGGCCGCGTCCGGCTTGGTCAGGGTTACCGTGAGGGTTTCCGGGCCGGTGGCGGTGATGCTCTTCAGCGTGGTCGGGAAGTTGTAGGCGTCGAGCGAGCCAGTCGAGTGGTAGTAGTTCAGCGAGAAGGCGGCGTCTGCGGCAGTGAGCGGGTCGCCGTCCGAGAACTTGACCCCGTGCCTGATGTTGTACACGTAGGTGGTCGGGCTCGTCTGCTTCCACGACTGGGCCAGCCACGGCACTAGCTGGCCGGTCTTGGACGCTATCAACAGCGGTTCCATGACGAGGCCGCCGAGCTGATAGCCGATGTTGCTCTTGGCGTAGTTAAGCGTGGAGACGGCTGGGTCGAATCCCACCGTGAACTGGGGAATCTCGCTGCTGGACGAACCAGTACTGCCTGAGCTTGCTGAGGAGCAAGCTGCGAGCAGGCAACTGCCCAGGAGCATCGCGCCGACTGTCGACAGGCCAGCAATTCTTGAGAACATCCTTCTCGACTTGGGTAGCACAGTGACCCCTTTGACCTGCCGATGTGGTGGACAGGTGATATGTCGATACCTAAGGCATCTTATATTACTCTCGGCGACAGAAGCGTCAAGGCGTGCTGAACAGGACTTTCGTGTACGCAAGAGCGGGCAGGCAGCCTGAAACTAGGCACCGATCACTGGGTGCCAGACCGCGAGGTGCCTGAAATCCGGCTATGACCTGCGGGCCTGTGCGGCCTTGTCGCCGCCAGGTTCGGCGTTCCCGGCCCAGATCCCCCGCGCGTGCTGCAGGTGCTTGTCCATGATGACCGCGGCTTCGTCAGCCTGACCGGCGATGATCGCCTTGAGCAGGGCGGCGTGCTCGTGCGTCGACTGAGTGAGGCTGTCCGTCCCGGCCACGTAGTCGAGACCGTAAAGCCTGCTCTGGTCCCGCAGCGAGCCCACCACCTGGAGAAGCCGTTCGTTCGCCAGGTGTCTCATGATGCCCAGGTGAAAGTCGCGGTCGCTATCCAAGAACCCCACCCAGTCGCCAGCGGCGGCGTATTCCTCGGTGGCGCTGGCCAGTGCCTGCAGATCGTTCGTCTCGCCAAGCAGCTTGCGCTCGGCCACCAGGCGCACAGCGCCGACCTCGACAATCCTCCTGAACTCAACGATCTCGTTAAGCTCATGCTCGCTCATTTCCCTGACCCGGAAGCCCCGGTTACGTGCGAGTTCGACCAGGTGTTCCCTGGCCAACTCGAGCACGGCCTCCCGTACTGGCGTAACGGACACGCCGAGTTCGCTCGCGGTCGCCCCGAGCGCGTACAGCTGGCCAGGTCGCATGGCGCCGGAGATGATTCTCGCGCGGATTACGCGCAGCGCTTGGTCTCGAAGGCTGTCCGCCTGGAGCTTGATGCCGCCGTCGGAAATCGAGTCGTGGCCAGTCACGCGGCCAGCCTCCCAGGTCGTGGATTTGTTGCCTAATGCTCTCACACGCCAAGGCTTGACGCGATATACGTTGGCTCCTAAGGTATCACACATAACATTTGGTGGAGGTCGCCCGTGCCTGGCCCTTCGGTCCATTCCGACGCCATCGTGATCGACGGCACCTGCCCGGGCGAGCACTGGCGCGAAGCCTTCTCAACCTGGTCATCCGGCGGTGCCAGCGCCTGCGTGGTCAGCGTCGCGTCGCTGGAAGGCTGCCGCGAGACCCTAGACCGGCTCGGCGAAGTATTCCGGCTGGTCAACCACACCGAAGAGCTCTGCCTGGCCACCGACGCAGCCGCGATCCGCGCGGCCAAGCGGGACGGCAAGCTCGCGGTGGTGCTGCACTTCCAGGGGACCGGCCCGTTCGAGAACGACCTGGGCCTGGCCGAGATCTACGCCCGGCTCGGAGTCCGGGTCGTCCAGCTGGCCTACAACATCCGCGCCCTGGCCGCGGACGGATGCGAGGAGCCAGGAAACGCGGGGCTCAGCCGGTTCGGCCGCCAGCTCGTGGCGGAGCTTAACCGCCTCGGGATCGTCGTCGACGTCTCGCATACCGGGCACCAGTCGAGCCTGGACGCTGTCGAAGCCAGCACGGCCCCGGTCATTGCCTCCCACTCGAACGCGGCGGCGGTCTATCCCAGCCGGCGCAATCTTCAAGACGATCTCATCCGGGCGCTCGCGGGCAGCGGCGGAGTGATCGGCATCAACGGATACCCGGCCTTCGTCGCGGCCGCCGACCAGCCAACGCTGGACCAGTACATCGATCACGTGGCCTACATCGCCGACCTGGTCGGGCCCGCTCACGTCGGAATCGGGCTGGACTACACCACCCGCGACCTGCCCAGGGCGGACTATGACCAGCTCATCGACAGTGGCGCCTGGACACCGGAGAGCTACCCGCCGCCGCCCTGGCACTATCCGAGCGGACTTGACGATGCGTCCGGACTGCCGAACCTGACCGGCCGCCTCCTTGAGCGCGGCTTCAGCGAGCCTGACGTGCGCGGAATTCTCGGCGAGAACTGGCTACGCGTATTCGACGCGGTCTGGACGAAGGACTAGGAGCGAAGCGATGGCGGAGATCACACCAGAGTTCGCCCAGTTGCTGCGGAAGCCGGCCAAGATGGCCGCTCCCCAATTCACCGTGCCGGACATCAAGATCAGCACGGTCATGGTCCCGATGCGAGACGGCATCCGGCTCGCGACGGATCTGTACCTGCCGCCGCGAACGCCCGCCCCTGCTGTCGTCATGCGGACTCCCTACGAGCGGGACCAGGACGCCAATGTCGGGGCCTTCATGTCCCTCGCGCGGCGCGGTTTCGCCGTGGTCTCCCAGGACTGCCGGGGGACCGGCGGAAGCGAGCCGGATTTCTGGGACTACTACCTGCGGGAGCCGCAGGACAGCTACGACCTCGTTGAGTGGATCACGCACCAGGACTGGTACGACGGCTTCATCGGCTCCACCGGCGGCTCGTACGTCGGGCAGACCCAGTGGTGCATGGCCATGCACCCGGCGATGTCGGCCATCGTGCCCGAGGTCAGCGGCCTGGGCATCGGGATCAACACCCTCCACCTGCACATGTTCCTGAACGCCTACGCCAAGTCCATGGGCAACAGCGCTGACCTGCAAGACGTCTCCTATGAAGATCTCGAAGGGATCATGCTCCCCGAGACGCTCGCCACCGGCTACTTCAACGAGCCCCTATTCAGGCCACTGCCAGACGCGGCGCTCAAGCGGGTACCCGAGCTAGCGCAGCTGTCGCCCTACGCGGCGCAGCAACGCCTGTGGGCCTATTACTGCTCGTTGCCCGACGCCGAGCGGGTGGAGCTGGTCAAGGAGCTCACCGGCGCGCCGCATGTGACCATCGTGGAAGTCGAGTCGCTGTCTGCGATCTTCGGACCCACGATCTCGCACGACCGGCACACGCTCCCGCACACCGATATGGCAGCGGTAGTTCGGTCGGTGCACGCGCCGGCGCTGCTGGTCAGCGGCTGGTACGACTGGGGGCTGAACGATTTGCTCGCCACCTGGGACCTGCTTGACCGAGCCGCGCCCGAGCCGCTTCGCGCCCGTAATCGGATGGTCATCGCCCCGAGTGCCCATGCCGTGGCGGGGTACCACGAAGGCCGGGAAGGCCACAGCGAACTCGACCGGCCGTACCGGACCGCCGGCATCATCGAGATGCAGGCCCGCTGGTACAAGGCGGTGCGGGACGGCACGACTGAGCACTGGCCGACCGTCATTTATTACCTGATGGGGGCCAACGAATGGCGCGCGGCCGACTCCTGGCCGATCCGCGGTGCCGAGCCGGCTCGCTTCTACCTCGGCCCGGACGGTGCCTTGTCCGGCGAGGAGCCGCAGTCGCCGGCCGAGCCAGACGGCTACACCTACGACCCGCAGGATCCGCCGCCGACCAAGGGCGGCAGCATCGTCTCCTGGGTGTACCCGCCCGGCAGCGTTGACGTCAGTGACGTCCAGCAGCGGCCGGACGTGCTGACCTACACGACCGAACCGCTCACCGAGGACCTGGACGTGGTCGGGCCGCTGCGGATGGTCCTGTACGCCAGCTCAAGCGCCGTCGACACCGACTTCGTCGCGCGGCTGACGGACGTCTTTCCCGACGGCCGCGCGATCCAGTTGCAGGCCGGCGCGCTCCGGACTCGTTACCGCGACGTAAGCGCCGAGCCGAGCTTCCTTGAGCCTGGCCGGGTCTACCGGCTGGAGATCGACCTGTGGGCGACGGCGAACCGGTTCCGGGCGGGGCACCGCCTGCGGGTTGACATCTCCTGCGCTGACTTCCCCAAGTTTGACCGGAACACCAACCGCGGCGGCGAGCCAGGAGAGCCCATTCCGGCTCGGCAGCGGATCTACCACGACCCCGAACACCCATCGCACCTGCTGGTCCAGATCTTGCCCCGGTCGGTCAAGCGGCCGGTTTCCAAACAGCCTTAGCAACGCGGAGAAAGTTAGTGCCCATGATCGCAGCGATGTCGGCGGCGCGGTAGCCGAGCCCAAGAAGCTCGGTCTCCAGCGCGGGCAACTGCTCGGGCTCGACGAACCTGTAGGCGTCCCAGCCCTGGTAACTCTCAGGAAATACCTGAGTGTTCTTGGCTAGTTCCTTGCTCAGGTCATCGCTGTCGAAAACGTAGTCGGTACCGATTCCGACGTGCTCGGGCCCGACCAGCTGCACCGCGTAATCGATGTGCCGCGCCATCGCGCTGGCACTGGCGTCGTTGTCGCCAAGAAAGATGCCGACGCCGTTGATGCCGATCACGCCGCCGCTGGCGGCGCAAGCGCGGACCTGGTCGTCACGGATATTGCGGTCGTGCTCCCAGACCCCGCGCATCGCGGAGTGGCTGAAGATCACCGGCGCCGACGAACGCTCAATCGCCTCCATCGAGGTCCGGTAACCGCAGTGCGAGACGTCGACCATCATCCCGACCCGGTTCATCTCGTCAACCGCGTCGCGGCCGAAGGCGGTGAGCCCGTCGTCCCTGGCCGCATGGCAGCCGAAGCCGGCCAGGTTCTCGCCGTTGTAGGTGAGCAGCATCGACCGCACACCGAGGTCGTAGTAGGCCGCGATCATGGCGATCTCGCCGCCAAGCGGGTTGGTGTCCTCAAGATCGAACCCGACGACGAGCCGGCCCGCCTGCCGCGCGTCCGCGATCTCGTCGGCGGCCCCGACGAGCTGGAAGGAACCGCCAGCTCGAGCAATCTGCCTGCGCCACGAGCTGAGAACCCGCATGGTCGCGTCGATGTCGTGCGGCGCGTACCCGACATTGACCGATACGTAGCCGACTCCGACCTGCCGGTATCGGTCCAAGGGTGCGATGTCGCAGCTTGCTTCCAGTGGCAGGCAGCAGTGCTGCTCCCAGCCGAAGCCGGCGGTCAGCCGGGGATTCGCGGTCATGCCGAGAACTCGAAGCTGGGGATCGCGTCGTCGTTGGCGGCGCGCTGCCAGAGAAGCTCAAGCAAGGCGAGATCGGCCATGGCCGTCCCGACGGATTTGAAGATCGTCAGGCCGCTGCGCTCAGCGAGGTTGTAGCCGTCGAGAGCGCCGAGGTCGAGGATCGATTCCGGGCTTGGCGCGCCGGCGGCCACGGCATCCATGAGGTCGCCCGCCTCCCGAAGCGCGCCGGGCGGATCGTCCGAGCAGACAAGCGTCGCCGCCCGGAGGACCGAGACTCCGAGTTCACGCATGTCTGGGCGGTAGGCTCCGATCGCGTTGATGTGAACGTCGGGCCGCACGTCGCTGTCCTGCACCAGCGCGGCGGCGGAGGTCGTCGCCAGGCAGACGATATCCGCGTCCTTTACTGCCTCGCTGACGCTAGCGCAGACGTGGACGTCCAGCTCCGGGTGCAGTTCGGCGAGCCGGCCACGGAACTTCTCGGCCGACTCGCGGTGCAAGCTGGCCGCCAGCACCTGCCTGATCGGCCGGACGGCCGCACAGGCTTCTACCAGTGAGGTCGCCATCCCGCCCGTGCCCACCATGGCCAGCACGGTCGCCCCCGGCGGCGCGAGCGCCTTGGTCGCGGCACCCGACAGCGCTCCGGTACGTAGCGCCGTGGCGGCGGTGGCGTCGGCGATCAGCAACGGCTGGCGAGTGGTGTAATCGAGCCACGACGCGAGCCCTTGGATCGTGGTGAGCCCATCAGCGCGGTTGGCTGGCGCGACGGATACGACCTTGGTGGCGACGCCGCCACGCTGGGCTGACTCGGCCGCCATCAGCAAGGTCACTCCGCCCGGCAGCGCCACCCGTGGCGCCGCGATGAGGCCTCCGGCGGCGCGTTCTCTTGCCGCCTGACCGACGACGTCGATCACTTCACTCATTGTTGCCAGCCTGCGGATAGCGCTGGCGCTGAGCAGGAGGGTCATGCGACCCGCCGGGCGAGCCTGTGGCCCGTGTACATGAGCTGGAAAGCTCCGCCGGCTTCTTCGTGGAACGTCAGTGCCTGGGGCCCGCCCACAACTCGTCGCAGGAAACCAGCGTGTTCGCATTAATAGGGACAGCGCGGAATTCGGTGGTCGCGCCGGGGTTGCCGCTGTGGATTCCGACGAGTTCCGCCGCCACCTCCGTGCTTCGCACCAACAGATGATCGGACTTGCGGGTTATCTCGGTTCGGTCGGTCACGCGGCTGAATCTTCCAGTGAACGGCTGGAGCGGCACGTCGCGGTTGATCTCCCCGGTGATTGGGGCCAGCGGCGATGGCCGCTCGGGCAGTACCAGCTCGACCAGGTCGTTGTGGAGCTGTCGGCCGATGCTGCTGTTTACGAACGACGCCATCGCGAAATTGTCCTCCGGCGAGATCTGCGCGTGCGCTACTCCGCCGAGCGAGCCGCCGCCGTGGGAGAAGACGCGGGTGCCGTCGTGCTCGTTGTACATCCAGCCCAGTCCGAAACCACTCTCCTGGCCGGTCGGGTCCGGGCTGGTTGGCGTCTGCATCGCCGCGATGGACTCGTGGCTCAGCAGCCGGGTGCCATCCGGTGCTACCCCGTCGTCCAGGTGCAGCCGCAGGAACGCGATCGTGTCTTCGACGGTCGTGATCGTCATGGTGCCCGGCGCGGCCCAGGTGTCCGGATACATGAATTGCGTCGTGGCGGCGGGCGTGCCGTCAGCCTCCGGGTAGCTGCCGATGGCCGTCAGGTAAAGCATCGCCTCCCGGGCGGAGAAGACGGTGCGCCGCAACCCGAGTCGCTGAACTACCCGCTGGTCTAGGTGCTGGACGAAGTCCTTCCCGGTCAGCCGGCGCAGGACGAGCTCGGCGATGATCCAGCCGGCGTTGTTGTAGGACGAGACGATCCCCGGCTCGGTCAGCTTCCCTGCTCGTGCCAACGGCCCGAGGTAGTCCTCGACGCCCTCTGGGTAAGGCCGCGTCGCCACGAACAGGTCGGATGAGTCCACCCCGCTCGAATGATTGACCAGGTGGCGGAAGGTCAGCGAGTTCGCCACGGCCGCATCCGCGCCGAACTGGATGTCGGGCGCGTACTTGACGATCGGCACGTCCAGGTCGAGCAGCCCCTCCTCGAACGAACGTCAGGAACATCGTCGTCGCCCACACTTTGGTGATCGAGCCGGTGAGGAACGCCGTGTCGACGGTCATCGGAACCTCGGTATTGAGGTTCGCCAGACCGGCCGCCGCGGTGCTGAGCTCGCCGTCGTGCCAGACGGCGACGACTGCTCCGGGTACTCGGTATTTCGTGACGAGCTCGCCAAGCTGATCTTGGAGTACCTGCTGGCTGACCGGCATCGGCACGCGCCCCCATCCGCTCTATTCGCGAAGTGACCCAGAGTGCTTATCTTACACCTAAGGTTTTATTACGGTAGGTTTCAGTTGACGACCGCACGAACCCCTGGGGTTTGCTGATGACTGGCTACCTGGATGCCGCCTGCCCGTTGATCCAGCCAAGGGATCTGGAGAAGCTGCTGCCTGACCTGCGGGCCGGTGAGGTGACCACGGTGCTGGCGACGGTCGCTTCGATTGAGGACTCCAGGCACGCGCTCGGCGTGCTCGCCCAGTGGCTGTCGCTTGACCGCCAGTCGGCGCTGCCGTTTCGCATCGCCCGGTGCAGAGCCGACATCGACGTGGCCCACGCGGCCGGAGACCTGGCGGTCGTGCTGCATTTCCAGGGCGGCGATCCGATCGAGGCCGACGTCAACCTGCTCGACGCCTATCACGCGCTTGGGGTCCGGGTTATCCAGCCCACCTACAACGCCAGGAACCGGCTCGGCGACGGCTGCCTGGAGCGCGCTAACAGCGGCCTGTCCAAGCTCGGACGGGCGGCCATCGCGCGGATGAATGAGCTCGGCATCGTCGTCGACATCGCCCACGTCGGCCGGCGGACCAGCCTGGAGGTAATCGAGGCGAGCGCGGCGCCGGTGATCGCCAGCCACGGCAACGCCTGCGGCGTCTACGACAGCCGGCGCAATCTCACCGACGAGCAGATCAAGGCGGTCGCCGCGAGCGGCGGGGTCATTGGGGTCTGCGCCTTTCCTGGGTTCGTCTGCGCCGCCGACGCGAATCTGGACCGGGTACTTGACCACGTCGACTACCTGGCGAGCCTGGTCGGCGCCGACCATGTCGGCCTGGGCATGGACTTCGCCACTGAGACAGAAGAGGACTACGACTACTTCGGCTACGAGGAGGACACCTATCCCCGGCCGCCGTGGACCTATCCGCCGGGCATCGCGGGTTTCGCCGATCTCCGCAACATCGGCACCGGGCTGGCTGGCCGTGGCTATACCGCCGAGCAGATCGCCGGGATAGCCAGCGGCAACTTCCTGCGGGTCTTCGGCGAGGTGTGGGCGCGATGAGGCCCGTACGACTCTTCGACCAGCAGGTGCCGATGGCGGACGGCGTCCGCCTGGCGACTGACGTGATACTGCCAGGCACCACCGGGGCCTGCCCAGCCATCCTGATCCGCACGCCGTATTCGAAGGTCAACGACCGCATCCTGGCCTGGGCCGATTTCTTCGCCGACTACGGCTACGCGGTCGTGGCCCAGGACGTTCGTGGCCGTGGCGACTCCGACGGCGACTGGGAGCCGTGGATCAGCGAGTTCGGCGACGGGCACGACACCGTCGAGTGGATCGCCGGTCAGGACTGGTGCACCGGCAAGGTGGGCATGCTGGGCGGATCCTACGAGGGCTGGGTGCAGTGGGCGGCCGCCACCCGCCATCCGGCCCACCTGGCCGCAATGGTGACCAGCGGCAGCCCAGGGCGCTGGTTCAGGGACTGGCCGTACCGGTTCGGCGCCTTGTTCGCCGCCGACTACCTGGAGTGGCTGAACCGCACCGCTCGCCGGGTCGTGCAGCCGGTCCCGTTCCCCAGCTGGGCTTGGCTCGTTGACCACCCCAGCCTGCGCAGCCTGGACTCAGACACCGGACGCCCCCTGACGGCCTGGCAGGCGGCGCTCGACCACTCAACCTACGACAGCTACTGGCACTCACTCGACATCAGCGGCTATGAGCAGATGGACATCCCGGTCCTGCACGTGACCGGGTGGTTCGATGGCTGCGCGCCTGGCGAATACCACCATTTCCACCAGATGCGGAAGCTGTCACCGGCCGCTGACAGGCAGTCCCTGCTGGTCGGGCCGTGGGATCATCATGGCGCGGTGGTCACCGGGGAGGCCGTTGGTGGCGACCTGGCGATCAGCGCTCAGGGCACCGTTGACCTGCGCCTGGTCTGGGAGCGCTGGTTCGCCCGATGGCTGAAGGGCAACGAGGCCAGCGCCGCCTGCGGCGAGGCCGCGGTGCGGTACTACAGCCTTGGCGTTAACGAATGGCGCGAGTCCAGTCAGTGGCCGCCCGTCGGCAGCGACGAATACGTCCTTTACTTGCAGGCCGACGGATCGGCGAGCCTGGAGCCGGCGGCGGCCGAAGCGGTCAGGGAATATGAGTACGACCCGAGCCGTCCGGTGCTGAGCATGCTGACGCTGCACAATCGGGACCGGCTGGAATGGGCGCCGCGGCAGGCGGTCCTCATCGACGGACGCGATGATGTGCTCAGATACCGGACGGCGCCCGTCGATTCCTCGTTGTCGATTGCCGGACCGATGCTGGCCATCCTGCACGCGTCCACGACCGGCACTGACACCGACTTCGTGGTCTCGCTCGGCTTTGTCCGCGCCGACGGCTCGACCACGATCGTGGCGGACGGCATCATCAGGGCCGCGATGCGCGACTCGCTTGAAGTGGTCAGCTTGCTCGAGCCAGGCGAGATCTACCAGCTCGAAGTCGAGGTGAATGACATCGCGCTTGAACTTGCTCCAGGGGAGTCGCTGGAGATCGTGGTCAGCTCGTCGCTGGCGCCGAACTATCACCCGAACCCCAACACCGGCCTCGGCTATGCCGGCGATGCGCCCCCGATCGTCGTCCGGCAGACCATCTACCACGGCGGCCAGCACGCCTCGCGGCTCGCCCTGTCGGTAGTGGCGGCAACGTGAGCAGGGCCGCAGTGGTGGGGGCGGGCATCGTCGGGCTGTCGGTTGCCTGGTTCCTCCAGGAGGAAGGGTTCGATGTCACGGTGTTCGACGCCAGGGACATCGCCGCCGGCGCGTCGGCGGGTAACGCCGGATGGATCACCCCCGGCATGGTCGCACCGCTCGCGGAGCCCGGCGTCCTTGGCTATGCGCTGCGCTCCCTCATCAGGCGGGACGCTCCGCTGCGGCTGGCGCCATCAGCGCTGCCTGGCACCGCCCGGTTCCTGGGCTTGTTCGCGCTGAACTGCACGCAAGACAAATGGGATCGCGGCGTAGCGAGCTTCGCTGGCATCTGCGCCCTGGCGCAGAGCAGTTATGACCTGCAGGAGCGCGCAGGCGTCACGGCGCGGGTTTGCCCAGCGCCGATCCTGATGGCATTCACCAGCGCAGCCGAGGCGGCGCCGGTCATCCATGAGCTACGGGCAACCGCGAGCGGCTACCAGGTCAGCGAGCTCAGCGAGCGTGAGCTGCGGTCGCAGTGCCCCTTGCTCTGCGACCAGGCGCGCCACGGCCTGCGGCTCGATGGGCAGGGCTACCTGCAGCCGCTGGAATACAGCCGGAGCCTGGCCGAATCCTTCCGGGCTCGAGGCGGCCAGGTCAGCCTCGGTGCCCGGGTGGACCGGGTCGAGCCGGCCAGCGGCGGCAGGGCATCAGTCACCGTGGCGGGGACGAAGGCGAGCTTCGATATCGTCGTGCTTGCCTGCGGTGCCTGGCTGAGCCGGCGAGGTAAGTCCGCCGGGATCAGAGTGCCGCTGGCTGCCGGACGAGGCTATTCCTTCACCGTCAAGACCGAGACGGCGCTCGGCGTTCCGCTCTATCTTCCGGCGCTGCGAGTCGCCTGCACGCCCGCGCCCGAAGGCATGCGGGTGGCCGGAACGATGGAGTTCCGCTCCGCCGACGCACCTGTTGACCAGCGCAGGATCGACGCGATCGTACGCTCAGCGACCGGCCTGTTTGAAGTCGCCTGGGGTGCGGGGGGTCGTTTCCCCGCAGGTCGAGCTGCAGGCGTGGACTGGTCGTCGATCAGCGACCGCTGGGTCGGACCTCGTCCGGTAACAGCCGACGGCCTGCCGCTGATCGGCAGGACGAAGCACCAAGGCATCTACGTGGCCGGTGGTCACGGCATGTGGGGAATGACCCTCGGGCCAGCGACCGGTCGGCTGCTGGCCGAGTACATCACCAAGGGCGAACGCCCAGCTGCGCTGCACCCCTTCGATCCCTGCCGCTAGCCAGGCGACCCGCTGACCGTCGTCCCGGCCAGCCAGGTCGAACTGCCCGCATGGCTTAGTGGCGTTCGGACGTCGGAAACGAGTTCGGCCCGCCGAGCTTCTTTCGCACTGCCTCGGCGTCGGGGTGCCGCAGCTCGGCTAGGATTTCGGCCGCATGTTGCCAGACGACGCGGGCCGCAGCCACATCTCCGCCGGCTTGATGTGCGTCGCCGCAGCTGACCAGCGCGGCGGCCTGGTGGTAGCGGTCGCCGATGCGGGTGGTGAGCTCGACCGCGCGCTCGCAGCAGGCGATCGCGGCGTGGTGGGCGCCAAGCTGCCGGTGGCAGTAACCAAGGCTGTCCCACGCCGCGGCCTCGCCTACCTGGTCGCCAAGCTCGGCGCACAGCGTGACAGCGCGTTCACACAGGCTGATGGCCCGCCCGCTATCCCCGAGCCTGGCCAGATACCAGCCGACCGCGTTGAGCGCCCGGCCCTGGCCGGCCCGGTGCCCGACTTCGGTGAAGAGGGCCAGGGCGTGCTCGGCGTGCGGCAGGGCGCCGCGGTCCTGGCCGGCCTGCTCGGCGAGCATCGCCAGGTCCAGGCTCACCCTGGCTTGCCCAACCCGGTCACCGGTCTGCTGGTACGCGGCCTGGGCCGCGACGAGGTGGCTGCGTGCCTCCTCCGGTGAGCCGAGCTGGATCAATGCGCCACCGAGTGCGCGGTGGGCCCGCGCGATCCCGGCCGCATTACCCACCGCGGCCGCGGCCGCCAGGCCGGCCCGCTGGACCCTGGCCCACTCCGCCCAGTGCCCGCCGCGTTCCATGAAGTCGGACAACACCCAGGCGAACTGCCAGACGTGCTCGCCAAAGCCAGCCGCCCTGGCCAGGAAGACAGCCGCCAGCAGCCCGCCGTGTTCCGCCTCGAACCAGGCCGTCGCCTCCGCGGGCAGGGCAAATCGCTCTAGCACCACCCCAGGGGCAGGGGGCCCAAGAGCCAGCCGGTCGCGAGCTGGATTGAGCAGCAGGCTGGCCGTCTCACTGGTGTGCAGGTAATGGTCAAACAGGCGCCTCAGCGCGGCGTGCCTGACGTGCTCGCCCTCCTCGGCCGCTGCCCGCTCGGCGGCGTAAGCCCGCAACAGGTCATGAAAGCCGAACCGGTCAGCCGGGTACGGGGTGAGCAGGTGCACCCTGGTCAGCTCGATCAGCAGTCGGCTGGCCTGATCAGCGTCCACTCCGGCCAGGCTCGCGGCGGAGTGAACTCCGATATTGGGCCCCTGCTGTAGCCCGAGTAGCCGGAACATGCGCGCGGTCGGCGCGTTTAGACAGCGGTACGACCAGGACAGTACGGCTCTGATGCTGCTGGCCTGGTCGCCCGTGTCGAACGCGTCCAGTCGCCTGCGCACGTCCCTGAGGTCGGCGACCAGTTGGCTGAGGGTCGGACCGGATGGGAGGGCCGCCCGAGCAGCCGCGACCGTGAGGGTGAGCGGCAGCCCGGCGCACAGTACGCACAGCTCGGCGACCGCGGCGGACTCGGCGACTATGAGATCCTTGCCCAGCCGGCCAGCCAGCAGGTCCCGTGCCTCCGCGTCGGCCATCACGCCGAGGCTCACGATCTCGGCTCCGCCGACCGCGGCCAGACCAGTGAGATCGCTCCGGCTGGTCACGATCGCCAGCGAGCCGGCCGCGGTTGGCAGCATGGGCCTGACGTGCTCGGCATCTTTGGCATTGTCAAGCAGGATCAGCGTCCGCTCGCGCTCCGCGAGCAGGCTGCGATAAAGGCCGACCTGCGCGGCGGTGCTGCCCGGGATCCGCTCGGCGGGCACGCCGAGCGCGTCGAGCAGGCAGCGGATCGCATCGGATAGATCAACCGGCCGGCCGGCCGGAGCGAACCCGAGCAGGTCGAGATGGATCTGGCCGCCCGGAAACAGCCAGGACACTCGATGGGCCCAGTGCACCGCGAGCGTGGTCTTGCCCACCCCGGCGGCGCCGCAGATCGCCACGATCACTGGCGGGGTCTGACCGTCGTCCGCCAGCGGGCCGAGCAACCGGTCGAGCTGCCTGAGTTCGGCTTCCCGGCCCGCGAACCAGGTCACCGATGCCGGAAGCTGACGCGGCACGACTTGGGGCGCCACCACCTCGGCAGGCGAGGGATCGGCCGGCGACTCCGCCGGGAGCACCGGATCGGCGGCCAGGATCTGCTGATGCAGCCGCTGAATTCGCCGGCCAGGCTCGATGCCAAACTGCTCCACCAGGGTCCGCCTGGTGTCCTGGTACACAGCTAGCGCTTCCGTCTGGCGGCCACCGGCGTAGAGGGCTATCATCAGCTGTTCGCGGAACCGCTCCCGAAGCGGGTGGCTGGCGGTCAGGGACCTGAGCTCACCGACGGCGTCGGCGGGCTGGCCCTGCTGGAGCTCGGCTTCGAGCCGTAACTCCACCGTCTGAAGCCGGAGCTCGGCCAGCCGCTGTGCCTCAGCCGCCAGCGGTGCCGACGTCCTGACATTCGAGATGGGCTCACCGCTCCATTGCGAGAGGGCCTCGCTGAGCACAGCCGCGACCTGCGGCCAGGCCCGCTGACGGGCGGCGACCCGGCCAGATTCGCGCAGCCTCGTGAACCGGTCAAGGTCGAGTTCTTCGGCGCCGACCTCAAGCTGATAGCCAGGCGCTCTGGTCACTAGCCGCTCGCCGGCGGCACTGAAGGTCCGGCGCAGGCGCATCACGTGGTTGTGCAGCGAAGCCTTCGCCGTGGCCGGTGGAGCGCCATCCCAGATCGCCTCGACCAGCAGGTCAGCCGATACCGGCTTGTTCGCATGCAGTAAGAGCATCGCGAGCAGTACCCGGTGCACCGGCGATGAGACCACTATCTCGATGCCGTCCCTGGTGACGGTCAGCGGCCCGAGCACCGCGAACCGCATCGCCGGTGAGCGGCCAATCGCGATTGATCCGCTGCTATCCATAGCCGGGATGTTACGGACCTATTAGTGGCTTGTTAGCGCGCTTGGACACGCTGGATCTGCGAACCCGTGAACAGCCAGGAGAGGAGGCACCATGCTCAAGCGCACCAAGCTGATCATCGCGGCGAAAGCGAACCTGACGACGGCGAGTTTGTCGCACTTCTGCAAGTGGGCGTAGTTCCGCTTGTGCGGCGGGCCGGACCGATCCGGCCCGCCGGGCCAAGCCGTCAGGCACCCAGTCGTCCGAGGAGATCGCTGTGCAGCTTCCCGAGGCCTGCCTGAGCAAAGCCAAGGTCGCCGTCGCCTACGACGAGGACCCGCTGAACTTCCTGCTGGGCAACGCCAGGACGCACGGCCCGGTCGTGCAGCTTTGCCCAGGCACCGTGATGGTGACCGGACGGTCGGAGGCGATGTCGGTGCTCAGAGCGACCGGAACGGAGTTCTTCCTCGACCGTGACTTCCTGAACCGCGAGCTCGCTCCAGAACAAGGCTCCGATCCGGAGAAAGCCTGGCTCGCGGCTCGCCGAGCCACGGTTGCCGAGATGACGCCTGAGCGGATTCGCCGGCACATGGAGTGGTTTATGCCGCGCGCCGAGGCGTTCACTACCGACTGGCTGCGTCAGCGGATGATCGGCGATCTGCGGCCCGACCTCGAGCACCTGACCGCGGCTTCGATCACCGTATTCTGCCTGGGAGAAAGCGCCGGCGAGCGGCTGCCGTCGTCGGCACAGGAGCTGCTCGACGCGTTGTTCCCGATTTTCGCTAGCCCCTTCCGACTGCCCAAGATCATCCGCCGCTTCCAGCCTAGTGAACTGCGAGTCAAGCGCGCACTCCATGACTTTCACGCGGTGCTCCGCTCGGAACTGACGAAGCCGTCGGACAATCTCAGCCTCGCGGCATCACTGCGCACCTCGTGCCCTGACGATGCACTGGTCGCCGTGCTTCGGTCGCTGCTCCTGGCGGCGCACGACGTCCCCGCTTCCGCGCTCGCCTGGGCCGTGAGTGAACTCGCCGGCTCCGGCAAGGCCCAAGATGACCTCGCGGACGCGGCCAGCCGCTGGGATGGCACCGGCGCGCCGCCACCGCTGATCGGCAGGTTCGTCGACGAGACGCTGCGGCTCTGGCCGCCGACGTGGGGTCTCAGCCGGATCGCCGGAGAGCAGGCCACCTGCGGGCCCTATCAGGTCCCGGCCGGGAGCACGATTATCGTCCCCCTGTGGGTGCTGCACCGGGTCTGTCCCAGCTATGCCGACCGTGACCCGGAGCGTTTCGACCCGGATCGGTGGCTGGCTATGACGCCGAGACCAGGCGAATATCTGCCGTTCAGCGGCGGCCCGCGGTGGTGCCCTGGCGAGCGGCTGGCCAGGGCCGAACTGGCCGCGGTGGTCGCCGTGCTGGCCAGGCGGACCAGGCTGAGCCTGCGCGGCGAAGTCCGCCCGGACACCCGGCGAACGCTTACCCCGAGGGGATTCGCACTTGAGGTCATCCCGCGGTGATCGCGGCGATTGGCGACCGATCACGGCAGGCTGCCCAGGCGAGTCGGCTGCCTGTCATGGTCCTGCTAGGCACGATAGCCGGGTCGGCTGCCTTAGGTGACGGCGCCGCCATCGTCACGCTCATGTTGCGCCTGTACCGGGCCGATCATCCGACCTGGGCGATCACAGCACTGCTGTTCGCGATCCTCGGTCCCTCGGTGATCCTCGCGCCGTTCGCCGGGCGAGTCCTCGCCCGGACCCGGCTCGGCCCCGCCCTGGTCGGCGTCTCCGCCTGCCAGACGGCCGCCGCTGTCGCGCTGATCTTCTTCCGGAGCGCGCCCCTGACGTTGCTGCTGGTCGCCGTCATCGGCGGCGGGCTGGCCGTCACCGCGCCCGCCATGCTACAGCTCACCCCTAGCCTCGTCGACCCTGGTCGCCTGACCTGGGCGAACTCGCTCACTCGGAGCGCGGACTGGTCAGGCTGGACGGCCGGGCCGGTCGTCGGCGGCGCGCTGTGCGCGCTGGGAGTCCCTGCCGCCGCACTCGCACTTGAGTGCGCCTCGTTCGTGATAGCCGGCGTCTGCTTTGCCGTACTCGCCCTCCGGGTAACTCAGCAAACGCCCGAACCAGCACCAGCTCCTGGCCGCCGCGGGCGCACGATCACGGCCGCGCTCGGGCGCATCAGGCAAGATGGCGTCCTGACCGGTCTCCTTGCCTGCGTCGTCGTCACCAACCTGTGCGTGTCCATGATCGGCGTCGCCGAGGTCTTCTTCGCCCGCGACGTGCTGCGCACCGGCAGCCTCGGCTTCGCCGTGCTGAGCTCGGCCTGGTTCGCCGGCATGATCGGCGGGACCCTCGTGGCGCCGCGAGCCGACGCCTGGCGGCCAGCCCTGATGACGGTCGCCGGGATCGGCCTCGCGGGAGCGGGCATCATCGGCGTCGCCGCGACCGGCAGCCTGATCGTCGCGCTATTCCCTTACGGCCTCGCTGGCGCTGGCTTCGGCCTCCAGTCCACCATCGTCCGCGGCCTGATGCAGCGCCGCGCCGCCGGACCGTCCCTCGGCGCGGTGACCGGGGTCTGGGTGGCGGCCGACATGATCAGCCAGCTCGCCGGCTACCTGGCCGGGGGTGCGGCCATGGTGGTCGGCGCCCGCTTCACGTTCGCGATCGCCGGCGCCGGGCTATGCGTGGCAAGCCTGTCTGGCCGGCTGGCGGGAGGTCAAGTATGAGTAACCAGAAGGTCGTGCTCGGCGTGATGCCATGGAAGGCGCTGTCGTCACCGTCGCTGCCGCTCGGCCTGCTGCGAACAGCCTGCCGGGAGCGGGGCCTGCCGGTACCGCAGACCTGGTACGGCAGCCTGCGGTGGGCGGAATTCCTGCTCGAGATGACCGGTCAGGCCATTACGCCCGCCGACTATGACTACGTAGCCGACACCGGTATTTTCCATTCCCTTGGCGACTGGATTTTCGCCGGCGTGCTGCACCGTGACGAAACTTTCGGCTATCAGTCTTTTCTCGATTATCTCCGCAAGGCCGGATTCGATCCGGGAAAGAGCCGTGAGATGCGTAGCCTTGCCGGTGATTTCATTTCCGTGGCGGCCACCGAGATCCTCGCGGCCGAGCCGGACGTTGTCGGGATCAGCACGACATTCATGCAAAACGTGCCGAGCCTGGCGCTCGCGCGGCGGATCAAGGAACTCGCCCCAAACGTCAGGATCGTGCTGGGTGGCGGCAACTGTGACGGGCCGATGGGCGCGGCCTTGCACCGGAACTACCCGTTCGTGGACTTCGTGGTCAGAGGAGAAGGCGAAGAGGCGTTTCCCGCTCTGCTCGCCGCACTGGACGGCGGGGAGGGATCGGTCGGCGGTGGCGGACTCGCGCGCATACGGGGGCTGTGCTGGCGGGAGAACGGCAATTGCATCGTCAATGCCGAGCAACTGGAGCCACTGCCCCCTGGCCGCATCCCGGCACCGGACTACTCGGACTGGGTCGAACGCTTCGACGTCTCGCCGATCCGCCAGTACATCCAGCCGTCGATCATACTGGAGTCGGCGCGGGGCTGCTGGTGGGGCGAAGCCCATCAGTGCACCTTCTGCGGGCTGAACGGCACGCTCGATGCAGTTCCGCAGCAAATCGGCCGACCGGGTGATCGCCGAGATCGAATCCGCCGTCCGTGACTATAAGATCCTGGACATTGTCATGGTCGACAATATCGCCGATAACTCTTACTTCGCCGATGTCTTCCCAATGCTGGCCAAGCTGGACTGGGACCTTCTTATTCAATATGAAATTAAATCAAATATCCGATCTGAGCAGGCACGGAAACTACGCGAAGCGCACATCATCAGCGTCCAGCCCGGGATCGAGTCGCTCAGTTCAGGAGTGCTCAGGCTCATGGACAAAGGCGTCAGGGCACCGCACAACATCCGCACGCTTCGCGATCTGGAGTCCGAGCAGGTCACGGTGTCGTGGAACTGGCTCTACGGTTTCCCTGGCGAAGATCCCGGCGAATACGAGCGGGCACTGCGGCAAGTGCCCCGCATCGTGCACCTGCAGCCGCCTGGGGCGAGTGCCCGTATGTTGCTTGAGCGCTTCAGTCCCTACTTCGACCGACCGGAACTGGGTTTCGGTACTCGCCGCCCGGCGCATGCCTACCAGCACTGCTACGACCTGCCCGCGAGCGAACTGAATGACCTGGTGTACCTATTCGACACAGCTGAGGCGGGCATCGGGGCCGATGTCGAGGCCGCACTCCAAGCCGCGACCGCCGACTGGACCGCTCGCTACCGGGTGAGTTCGCTGTCCAGGACGGTTGATGATCAGGGGATACACATCAGGGATCGGCGAGCGGGCTGGGCGGCCCGTGATGTGGATATCACCCACCTCGTGCTGGTCCGCGCCTACCTGCACCTTGAGCACGGCCGCTCCGCGGCGAAACTGCTGGCCCTGCTGGACGACGAAGGGCTTAGCTTCGACCCGGCCATGGTGACGGACTGGATCGACGAACTGGACCGGGCCGGTCTCATTTGGCGAGAAGGCGACTACTGCGTCACGCTCGCGACCTGGAGCATCCCGACGAAGGTGGCGTGACAATGACGATCTCGGCGATTACCGTCCATCCTGGTGAGCACACCGAGCAGGTCACCGCCACCCTGACCGCGCCGATGCTCGCCCGCTTGGATCCCGCTGAGTTCCGGGCTCGAGGCTGTCATTCCGTCACGCTCAGCCAGCCGATCGCGTTCGGTGCCGAGCCGGAATTCGATGTCCGTTTCATCAGGTTCATCCGGCTAGCTCTCTCCTCTTTGCTTGAGGTCGAATGGAAATTGGCGACGCCGGGACCGGCCGAGGTCAGCGTGCTCTGCCACCTGCCGCCGCCAGCGGCGGCGGGGCCTGACCCGGCGGCGCGGTACGCGGGCCAATGGCGGGGTCAGTATGGCTTCGCGCACTGCTATTACCGGCTTGGACCGCAGTTCGTCCACATCGTGGACGTGCGGGACGCCAGCAACGCGGCCCGGTTCGTGCTCGATGACCCGGCTGCCGTCGAGGCGTTCCTGTGCCTTGCCGATGCGGTTCGGCTCAGCGATGTCCCGCAGCTAGCGGCCGAACTGGCGGACCAGCTGGCCGAAGCCGGGCTGCTGTTGCGACGCGGCGATTGGGCCACGATCTTGCCTTTCCGGCTGGTCCACTGGCCATTGCCGTGCACCGCTGTCTAGCGCGGTGATCGGCAGTGAGCGCTTCGATCACGTCGGGTGACTCGAACGCACGGTTCCAGCTGACTTGTCGGCACGATCACAGCCGCCGACGGCGCTCAATCGCGATCGTGAGTGCGGTACCTGGTCAATGGGGTGTACTTCGGCCGTTCAACTGAGGTGCTGAAGGCGTCGATGAACTGGTCGCGGAAGGCGTTCATCGGCTCGACCGGAGCTTTGGGATCAGGCAGCAGCCCGTCCTGCCAGTGCCAGGAGGCGATGTGCCTGAACACCGACGGGTCGCGGGCGATGATCGAGATCGGCACCACGTGGTTGACCAGATTGCTGCTGATGACGCTGTCGGGCTGCTCGTCGCCGAGCACAATGAGCACGAGGTTCGGGTCCTTCGCCTCGGTCACCCAGGACGTGAGGGCCGTCAGCGAGTACCGGATCGACCGGGCGAAGAACCGGCGGACCATGCTGGTGCTACGCCAGACCGCGGGCACGGATTTGGCCCGCGCACGTATGGCTTTGTATATCGAGCCGTTCCCGACCTTGTCCCACGGCACCATGGTCGGCAACGGTGCCCACGGAGTATGCGAGGAGACGAGGTCGATCTCGGCCATCACCGGCTGGTGGCCAGGGGTGAATTCGAGCCGCTGGAACTCCGCCAGGGTGTACTGGTCAGGCACCCTGGCGTAGCTGAACCTCGGGCCACGGTAGCCCACGTTGTCGTGGTTGTAGAGCTTGTCAAAATGGTAGAAGGACGAGCCGGGAGGCCAGGAGTCGTCGTCTGATGGCGCATCGCTGACCGTGCGCCAGCCAGCCTTGGCGAACGCGTCGGTGAGGGTGAACCTGTGGCTGTGGAGAAGCTCGGCATACAGTTGCGTGCTGTTGATCCACAGCCCCGACAGCAAGGTGGAATGGCTGAGCTGGCTGATACCGCCGAAGCCGGGGGAGACGATCCAGGCGCTCCGCGCGGACCAGCCGGCCCGGGCCAGCAAGGCGGTCCGCGACCGCAGGAGGGCATCGATGCCGGGCGAGAAGCTCGTCCCCTGGACGGCGACCTTCCCGTAGCTTTCGACGAAGGCGATGACGACGTCCTTGCCGCGCAAACCGGTAAGCAGATCAGAAGCGGGGATCCTGGCTGTAGCGTCGGGGGCGCGGAGGACCTGCTCGAGCTGGTGTTGTTCGTGGATCGCGGTCGCGGTCGCGCGCACCTGCGCGACGACCAGGCCGGCGGCGCTGGTCGAGGCGACCGGGAGCCCAGGGACGAGTTGCAACGACAGGCCCGCGCACAGCGCCCAAGCCGCGGTGAGGGGTCCGAGCGCCAGAACCGCGGCGCGCCGGTGCTGCGCGGCCACGGCGGCGATGCGCATCGCCGATGCCGTGATCGCGCCGATGATCAAAATGGCAACGACGATGAGCGCGATGAGTGCGACGTCCGCGGACCTGGTGCCGATCGCGTCGCGGGCCACGCCAACCGCCGGGCCGATGTTGCCCCAGTCGAATACCACGTTGAACGGGCGGCCTGCCTCCGCGTAGAACCCCATGTTGAAGATCTTGATGAGAGTGAGCAGGCCGAACAGGATGCCGGCGACGGCCGCCACGATCCGCCGCGCCTTGGCCGGCACCACCAGCGCGACAGCGACCAGGACCAGCCCTTCTATGGGGATGCGGGCAAAGGCGGCCGGGGTGAGCTGGAAGATGCGGTCAGGCGCGACGAGTACGCCCCACCCGAGCGCGACAGAAAGCACGGTGACGGGCAGCAGCACAGCCCGGCGGGTGCGCGGCCTGACCCCGGCTCGGTACAGCCAGATCACGTCACGGCCGTACGATTCGGCCAGCAGCAGCAGCGCGATCGCGACCGCCACCATCCCGACGAGGCGGTCGAGCACCCCGGATACGGCCACGGTGAGCACGATGCCCTGGACCGCGGCCACGACCTTGCGCCAGAACCGGGGCGGCAGCGGTGCGGCCAGCCACGGCACCAGCCAGCCCGCCAGCAGCAGCATGTAGCGGGCAGCACCGATGACCAGCACCCACGAGCCGTAGGTGCGGGACACGGCGATGCTGAGCAGCAGGATGAGGAACGCGTAGATCTCACCGGCTAGGCGAGAGCCCAGCGGGCGCAAGCGGGCGGCGAGCGGCCCAAGGACCGACGCACGCAGAGCCGGCCGCTTCGCGGATCTAGCCGCACCGAGCAGTTCTTCGTCCTCCGGCTTAACCGCCGGCGGCGCGTCGTCCGCCGCGGGCTTCACCGCACCCATCGCGCCTCCATCCCGCAACGCTAGCCGTCATGACTAAAGGAAGAACGCGTCCGCAGCCGCGCGAGTTCACCGCGACTGCCAACCTTCCAGACCGGCCGGATGAGCTTGTCCTTCCGCCGGTGGAATGTTGCGAATAGGGAGATATCCTCGCCATCCGCGACCATCCATTAGTCTGAAGGCCAGTGGCATCAGCGCCAACGCCGACATCACCGCCCGTACCTTCGCCCACCTGGAGCCTGTATGCCCCGTTTGCGGCTATCGCGCCCATTAATGACGCAAATGGTCGCGCTAACTCTTCTTGGGATATGCGTGGTGCCCCGCTGGACCATCAGTGCAGCTTCCGCGGCTACACCGTCCGAACAACCCGCCACCGGACTTGAGTCTCGTCCGGTGCAAAGCCCAAGCCTCGGCACACTCGGCAGTTCAATGGCCATCTACGGAAACACAGTTCTGGTTGGCGCTCCGGACTTCAATGACTTTACCGGAGCCGTTCTCATACTGGTCCATTCGCACAACAAGTGGCACCGAAAAGCGAAGATATCTATGCCATTCGACTCTGGCGGTCCTTCGTTCGGCGCCAGCGTCGCAATCACCAGAGCAGGCTCCAGCTTCCTTGCAGTCATCGGCGACCCGGGCGGAGCGGCCGGACAGGGCGACGCCTACGTATATGGCGGCTCTGGGAGTTCCTGGCACCAGCTAGCAGTACTGACTGACCCCGACCACGGTCCTGCCGGCGGAGCCGACTTCGGCACTTCTGTCGCTATCTCAGGATCCACAATAATTGTGGGTGCTGATGCATTCTGGGCCAAGAAGCCCGCTGTCGGCGCCGCCTACATCTTCACTCACTCCGGCACTGGCTGGCACTTCAAGACTAGGCTAACCGCGCCGAATGCTCACCGGGGCGGCCTGTTCGGAATGTCAGTCGCGATCAAAAGCGTCACTGCGGTAGTTGGGGCTCCTAATATTGGCCCTGGGACGGCATATGTCTTTACGCGCATTGCGGGTACATGGCGTCGTCAGTCAATAATTTCTTCTCCAGCCCGTAAGTCGTATGCATGGTTTGGATCAGCTATGGCGCTAGCCTCCAATACTCTCGTTGTCGGAGCTGACAACGCCGCCGACTTCGCTGGCGAAGTATTCACCTATTCCCACGACGGTTCGGTCTGGAAATTGCAAGATAAAATAGTTAACCCAGATCGAGTAGATCCAGCTGGCTTCGGGATTTCGGTCGCCATACAAGGCCAATTCCTTCTGGTCGGCGCTCCCGACGATGGTGCCAAAGCTTGCGGTAACGCATACGTCTACGCCAACTCTCGCTCGCGCTGGAATGAGCGAGATGTCATTGCGGATCCCCAATGTGTGGACAATGATGAATTCGGCTCAGCGGTGGCCATATCGGGTCGGATCGCAGTTGTCGGCGCCCGGCTGAAGAATGACAATTCTGGTGCTGTCTACTCTATAACGCTACCGTAAGAGTAAAGGATCCAGAGCCAACCAGACGTCAATGCCGAGGCTCATGCGCATTAATAAACTTGCTGCCGAGATGCCACCGAAGTCAGACACTGGTAGCCGACTCACACGTTCGGTTGGCCTCGCTTCACTTTGTGGGGTCGCCGGTCGGTGACTGGGGCCGCGGCTTTGGCGGCGAGGACGGCGGTGGTGAGTGAGGTGATGTCGTAGCTGCCGTGCTGGCGGCGGCCGTTGATGAAGAAGGTGGGAGTACCGGAGACGCCGCTGAGGTCGGCGGAGTCGATGTCTTCGGCGATTCTCGCGGCGCCGACCCGTGCGCGTAGGTGCTCGCCGAATCGCTGGACGTCGAGGTGGAGTTCGTCGGCGTAGCGAGTGAGGTGGCTCAGCTGGAGGCGGTCTTGGTGGCTAAGGAGCAGGTCGTGCATCTCCCAGAACGCGCCCTGGGCGGCGGCCGCCTCCGCGGCCTCGGCGGCGAGTTGGGAGTGCGGGTGGACGTCGGTGAGCGGCAGATGCCGCCAGACGTACCGGACGTCGCCATGGTCGGCGAGAAGTTCCCGCAGTACGGGTTCGGCTTGACCGCAGTAGGGGCACTCGAAGTCGCCGTACTCCACGATGGTGACTGGTGCCCTGGCGGGACCGCGGATCCGGTCGCGATCCTGGTCGACCGGTGCACCGAGGTCGGTGATGACCTGGGCGGTGCCGAGCGCGGCCCTGACCTGCAGCCGGGCCGGGAGCAGGCGGACGGACCTGAACACCAGCCAGGTGACTGCCGGGGCGACCACCACGGTCGACAGGATGCCCAGCTTCGCCTCCTGCAGCTGGGTGCCGGTGAAGGCGAGAGTCGCGATGAGGATGGACACGGCGAACCCGATCCCCGCGATCGCGCCGACGCCGCCCACTGCGGCCCAGCCCACCGGCGGTCGTAGCCGTCCGCGGCTGAGCCGGGTCAGCAGCCACGACGCGCCGACGATGCCTGCTGGCTTTCCCGCGACGTAGCCGATCAAGATCCCCAGGGTGATCGGCGAGGTGTAGGCACGGGCCAGGAAGCTGCCGCTGATGACGATGCCGGCGTTGGCGAGCGCGAACAGCGGGACGATGACATAGCTGGTCCAGGGATGGTAGAGCTGCTGGAGCCGCTCGTTCGGTGACAGCGCGCTGGCGAGGCCGGCCCGCGCTGATTGCGCGAGGCCGGGGGTCGGCTGCTCGCGGAACCGGCGGAACAGTTCACTAGCACGCTCGAGGTCTGTCCGCCCTGCCGGGTAGGCAAAGGTCAGCAGGCCCAGGACCAGCCCGACGACGACCGGATCGACACCGGACTCCAGCACGGCAGCCCAGGCCGCGATGCCCAGCAGCGCATAGATGGTCCCGTGCCGGATCCCGGCCCGGCGCACGACCAGGATCACGGCGAAGATCCCGGCCGCCGCAGCCAACGGGCCGATGGCGACAGCTCTGCTATAGGCGGTGCCGATCACTATCAGCGATGTCAGGTCGTCCACCACCGCTACCGACAGCAAGAACGCGCGTACCCGGTCAGGGAACCGGGGCCCGGTCACCGCCAGCGTCCCGAGCGCGAACGCGCTGTCGGTGGACATGGCTGTGCCCCACCCGTGAGCCGCCGGGCTGACGGCGTTCACGGCCAGGTAGATGGCTACAGGGATCACCAGCCCGCCCAGCCCCGCCGCAACTGGCAGCGCCAGCCGCGCCCGCTCCCGCAGTTCGCCCATGTCGAACTCGCGGCGGGCTTCCAGGCCGAAGACGAAGAAGAAGAACGTCATCAGCCCGCTGTTGACCCACTCCCGCAGGTCAAGCGACACCCCGGCACCGGCCAGCCGTACCGACAGCCGGGCATCCCAGACCGCCGCGTACGACGATGCGTCAATGTTCACCCACGCCAGCGCCGCCAGCGCCGCAGTCAGCAGCACGGCAGCGCTGCCGGTCTCGGTGCGCAGGAAGAGCCGCAACGGCGTCTGCAGATTCCGGGCCCACGCGGTCCGTCCGGTAAATAGAGACCCCGCCGCTGGCGGCTCGCTATCGGTCACAGCAGTCTCCTCCCGGCCCTCAACCGTCCTCAGGTGGGCCAGTTGGTGACTAGCGCCCAAGGTTCGCGGGCCGCACTGTACAGATCTTGCCTCGTGCCTCGCGAGCCGGCCGAAGTTATCAGTCCAACAGGTGCGTCAGGATGAGGCCGCTGGAGTGCCGGTGACGAGGGTGACGGGGTCGCTAGAGTCCTCGCGGACGGGATTGGTGAGGCATCAGCCTCCGGCGGCTATCGACGGCGGCGGGTTGAAGCGGGCACCATACCGGTCAGCCAGCTCGCGGCTGCGGGCCGCGAACCCGGCTGAGCGTGCCCAGGGTCATCGAGTGTCAGGGTGACGATGCCGTCTTCGTCGCTGTCCCAGGCGATGATGTCCGTCATCACATTCACATCCGCTCGATGATCGTCGCGATGCCCATTCCGCCGCCGATGCACAAGGACACCAGCGCTCGCCTAGCCTGACGCCGTTCAAGCTCGTCCACCATGGTCCCGAGTATCATCGCGCCGGTCGCGCCAAGCGGATGCCCCATGGCAATCGCACCGCCGTTGACGTTGACCTGCTCCGGTGGCAATTTCAGGTCCTTCATCCATTTCAGTACGACAGCCGCGAACGCCTCGTTGAGCTCGAACAAGTCGATATCGTCGATGGCCAGGCCGGCGACGTCGAGCACCTTGCCTACCGCTGGCGTGGGGCCGGTCAGCATGATGGTCGGGCGGCCGACCGGATCGCCGAGTTCGAAAAAGTCGGCCTGAGCGCGGTAAGCGTCGCTGAGGCCTACTCATTCGACGCTATCTCCCAACTCGGTTACCTGGCCGCGCGCACCTCGCGCCTTGAGTTGGCTTCTGGGATCATGCAGCTATTTACCCGGACGCCGACGCTCACTGCCATGACTGCCGCCGGGCTCGACTACGTATCAGGCGGGCGCTTCACTCTCGGCATCGGAGCGTCAGGACCTCAGGTAGTCGAGGGGTTTCATGGCGTCCGCTATGACGCGCCATTGGCAAGGACGCGAGAGATCGTGGAGATCTGCCGGATGGTCTGGCGTCGCGACAAACTGAGCTACAAAGGCGAGCATTACCGCATCCCCTTGCCGCCTGGTGAGGGCACCGGCCTCGGCAAGTCCTTGAAGCTCATCAACTACCCGGTGCGCGAGCACATCCCGGTCACGATCGCGGCGATCGGGCCGAAGAATGTCGCTTTGGCTGCCGAGTTGGCGCAAGGGTGGGAGCCTATCTTCTTCTGGCCAGAGAAGGCACAGGAGGTCTGGGGCGCGTCGCTTGAATCGGGCTTCGCTCAACGCGACCCTGAGCTCGGCAAGCTCGACATCTCAGTCGGATTGCCGGCCATGATCACCAGCACCGTCGCTGAGACAACCCGTTGCATGAAGGCAGCCAGGGAGCAACTCGCGCTGTACATCGGTGGCATGGGCGCGCCTGGTCGGAACTTCTACAACGACCTGGCCAGGCGCTACGGCTACGGCGCTGAGGCGGCAACGATCCAGCACCTCTATCTTGCCGGCCGCAAGGACGAAGCAGCTCACGCCATCCCAGAAGACCTCGTCCTGGCGACCTCGCTGATAGGGCCGGTGAGTGTCGTCCAGGATCGGCTGGACGCGCTGCGAAAAGCTGGCGTCACGACGATCAAGGTGCATTTGCTCACGCCTCGGCACGATGAGCGACTGGCCACGGTGCGGACGCTCGCGAACCTGATCGGCTAGACGCCCCGTTCGTTGCCGCCATCGATGGACACTCGCGCGCCGGTGACCTTGGATACTCGAACCGCGTACCATTGGCATATGGCCGATTACGATCTGCTTGCTAAATTCTACGACCGGCTTATGAGTGACTCATCGATCAGAAGCAAGCAGATTATGCGTTGCGTTGAGCGTTATGGCCCGGACGCTTCATCCCTCCTTGAACTCGGCTGCGGTACGGGCGCAGTGCTTGCCGGTCTCTCGGCTGTCGGCTCGCTGGTCGGCATGGATATCTCGGCCAATATGCTTGACGTCGCACGGGCCAGGCTTCCTGACGCGCAATTTATCCAGGGCGACATTTCATCGTTTGACCTGAGGCGCAAATTCGATGTTGTCGTCTGCACCTATGACGTCCTGAACCACCTGACGGAATTTGATCGCTGGATCTCGTGCTTCGCGTGTACATGCGAACATCTGACAGACGATGGACTGTTCATTTTTGACGTCAATACGGTTGGCCACCTAAATACGGTGGTGCGGGAACAGCCTCAGCTACATGAATTCGACGGCAACACGGTCATCATAAACATCGGCGCCGAAGAGCACTCAATCTTCGAGTGGAAGCTGCGGATATTTGAGCATGTGAGCGACGACCAGTATCGACTCTATCGTAGTCAGTTCCGCGAGCTCGCGGTAGGAATCCGTCAGGTACAGGAAGCAATGTCAGCTGGCTTCGAATTAATGGAACTCGCCGACTCCGCCGGAGGTACGCCGAGCGATGAGTCGGAACGAGCATTCTTTGTCTACCGCCGGAAACGATCTTGATCCGCATCGGCCGCCGCCGATCATGATTTACGTCAATCACTACGTTTTGGTGTGGTATTGACTTGGTCATCGTGATCCATGATGCTCGCTATGTGAGCTTCGGGTTCCGAACGCCGTTACGTATGCTGCGGGCCTACGTCGGTCTGTTTGACCAGCCCGGTACCAGGGGGTTCGTGGCCGCCGGCTTTGTCTCGCGGCTGACTTCGTCCATGGTGTTCGTTAGCCTGATCCTCGCGATCACCGAACGCGGCGGCGGGTACGCCACGGCCGGGGCGGTGATCGCGGCGCTCACATTGGCCGCTGGCCTGGCCCTTCCGGTCTTCGGTCGGCTGATCGACCAGTACGGACAGCACCGCGTGCTTGTCCCCATGACGCTGGCTTTCGGTGTGCTGATGCTGCTGCTGACGGTCGCTGTCGAGGCGCGCGAGCCGGAGTGGCTGCTTGTCGTGCTGGCTGCTGGTGCCGGCGCGCCGATGCCGGCGGCTGGCCCGCTGGTGCGGGCTCGGTGGACCAAGATCTATCAGGGCACGTACAAGCTTCGCATCGCCTACGGCTTTGAGAGCGCCACCATCGAGACTGTTGAGATCGTCGGGCCGATCCTGGTCACGGCGCTTGTCACCGGCATCGGACCGCTGGCGGGACTGGCCGCCGTGCTGACCTGCGCGCTCGGCGGAACGCTGGCCTTGGCGGCACAGCGCGGCACTGAGCCAGAGCCAGTCGGCCGGGCTGTGGGCGGCAAGGTTGGCACGTCGCTGCGCATCCCTGCGCTGCAGGCGCTCTACGCGGCGCGATTTTGTGTCGGCGCCGTGTTCGGCGCGATGCCCGTATCGCTGATCGCGTTCGCGACCGCGCACCACGGTCGCGCCTTCAGCGGCCTATTTCTTGGACTATACGGCGTGACCAGCCTGATCGCCGGGCTCGGCTACGGCGCGCTGAAAGAGCAGATGCCACTGCATCGTCGGCTGGCCGTCAGCGTCGCGCTGTTCGCGGCAGCTGGAATTCCACTGCTCGCCGCACGCGGGCTGATCTCCCTGATCTTCCTGCTACCGCTCGCCGGTGTGGCGATGGCGCCGGCGACGGTTACCGCTATGGAGGTCATGCAGCGCGTCGTGCCGCCCACCATGCTGACCCAGACGATGTCCTGGGACACGACGGCGCTCGCGTTCGGCATGACCGCGGGCAGCTTCCTGGCCGGCGCCACAATCGCGCCGCTCGGGGTGGACTACGCCTTCGTGGTACCGGTTTGCGCTGGACTGCTCAGCCTGGTCGCGGTGCTAGCTGGCAGCAAGCCGATCCGCGCCGCCTGCCTGGCCGCCTTGGCGGCAGCACCATGACCAGTCACGTTATTTACCAGGTCACGGGGAGTTCATCGACGCCGTAGACGAGCCCACCCTGCTTGAACGAGATATCAGCGGGATCGACGGCCAGGGCCAGCGTCGGGATCCGGCGGCACAAGGTGGCGTAGACAATCTGGAGTTCCAGCCGGGCCAGGTGCTGGCCGACGCATTGGTGCACGCCGAACCCGAACGCGATGTGCTTGCGGGCGTCACGATGGAGATCGAGCATCCCAGGGGATGGGAATACTGTCTCGTCGCGGTTGGCGGTTTCGATGGGGATGATCAGGCCCTCGCCGGCGCGGATCACCTGCCCGGCGATCTCGATGTCTGCCAGGGTCAGTCGGCGCAGGCCGGTGTGGACATTGGACAGGTAGCGAAGCAGCTCATCGACAGCTCTGGAGATGAGCCCGTGGTCATCAGAATTGCGCAGTTGGGTGAGCTGGCCAGGATGAGCCAGCAGGGTCAGCGCGCCAAGCGCGATCATATTGGCAGTGGTCTCGTGCCCAGCGAGCAGCAGCAGCGAGATCAATTTGACTAGCTCATGATGGGTCAGCTGCCCGGTCTGAATTTGTTCGCTGGCCAGGCGAGATAGCAGATCGTCGGCAGGCGCGGCAAGCTTGCGGCTGATCAACTGCTCAAGGTAACCGCTCACCTGCGCCATGGTGTCCTTCATGGCTGCGGTGGAGGTCTCACGACTAATGAGCGTCGCGCTGGTGCGCTGGAAAAAGTCACGGTCAGCGTAAGGAACACCGAGCAGATGGCAGATAACTAGGGCCGGAACGGGCAGCGCGAACCGCGACACCAGATCGGTCGGCCTCGAGCTGGCCAGCAGGTCGCTGATCAGATCGTCGACGATCTTGCTGACCGCGGGCCGTAACCCCTCGATCCGCCGGACGGTAAACGTGCCGGCGATCATCCGGCGCAGCCGCGCATGCTCGGGATCGTCCATGTTGAGTAAGGTCTGCGACTCTCCGGTGATGTCCCGCAGGCCCTGGCTCTGGAAGGGGTAGCCCGGCCGATATGGGTCCGCGCTTACCCTCGGATCGGCCAGCAGGGCACGCTGCTCGGCGTACCTGGTCACCAGCCACGCCGTGCTGTCGTCCCACAGCCGGACCCGGACAAACGGTGCCTTAGTTTGCAGGTCGCTGAGCGCGGGCGCCGGGTCGAGCGGACAGCTCGCAGGGCGGGTCATCGGGTAATACGGGATGTCCTCTTGGGCCAGGTCCTGAAGATGAGTCAGCGTCAAGGCGACTCCCTCACATAGTGCATGCCCTTCTGGCAAATGGTACCAAATCTTGACGGCACGGCACTATCTAAAAGGATAGGAAAGTATCGGTCTTGCACGTTTCCTGCATATCTGATTCGCTGTCGGTGGCCGTGCGGAATGCGATGACGGGGCGTAAATGGCAACACGCGAGGACGAGGACAGCGCTGGCCCCGTGGTCGCGGCACAGGACGCGACCAGGCCGAGCATCGCCCGGGTTTACGACTACTTGCTCGGCGGGACGGACAACTTCGCCGTCGACCGCGGTGAAGCGGAGCGGATGATTGAGCGCTTCCCTTCGATGCCCGCGCTAGTGCGCGAGAACCGGCTGTTCCTGTCACGGGCCGTCGACTGGCTGGCTGGGCAGGGGATACGGCAGTTCCTCGACTTCGGCTCGGGATTGCCAACTGGCCGCAACACCCACCAGGTCGCACAGGAATACGACTCGGCTTGCCGGGTCGTATACGCGGACAATGACCCGGCGGTCGTAGCGCGCGCGCAAGCCTTGCTGGCAGGCACCGGGGTGGCCGCTCTTGAAGCGGACCTGCGCGATCCGGTCGCCGTGCTCGCTGCCGCCGCACGTACCGGGCTGTTCCTTGCTGGGGAACCGGTAGCGGTCATCCTCGCCCTGGTCTTGCACTTCTTCGACTTCGGCACCGCTCACAAGGTCGCCGCTGAGCTGACGGAATCCGTCGCGCCAGGCAGCTACCTGGTGATGAGTGTGAGCTCAGGAGCTGAGGAGAGCGGCGGCACGCCGAATCGCGACTACCAGGCAGGCACGCTGTTCAACCATTCCCCGACGCAGATCGCGGAGTTCTTCGCCGGACTGGAGCTCGTTGGCCCTGGCCTGGTGGATGCCCGACAGTGGCATCCCGGCCGCACGGCCTCGCCTTCCCTCCCTGATGGCGGGGGCATCCTGGCCGGAGTCGGCCGCAAGCTGTCAGCCGGCTGATTTGACCGCTCCCACCACCTGGCTGAGATAAGAGATGATCCGGCGCCGCGTCTGCCAGACCTCGTAGCGCACGTCTACTTCGCGGTCGTCCACCTGCCAGTAAGCGGGATCGAGGATCTCATGTACGTCACCTATCCACCGGTCCCTGTTGGTGTAATGCTCGTCGAAATGCATCGGGCTCGCGATGACCAGGAGGCCACCCGGCCGCAATAGCCGGGTCAGCTCGCCCGCGAACGCCGCCGGGTCGTCCACACGGTCGAGAACGTTCGTGCACGTCACGATGTCGAAGTAGCCTTCGGGCCTAGGCACGTCCGACGCGGTGACTTGGTAGATCAGCGCTTGCGGTATCGGCTCGGGCAGGAAGGCCGGCTCGACCTGTCGGTGGTCGGCCCGCAAGGTGGGGCCAGGCATGGGCACCCACCGGTCGAAATCTTCGCCAAGCAGCAATCGCCTGGCCCATACGCAGAAGGCGGCCGACGGCTCGGCCAGCACCAGCTCCTCCGCGTCGGGCAGGCGCTTGGCCAGGTCGTGCAGCAGGCGGCCGGTGCTGCCACCGACGTCACAGACCCGGCGCGCGGTGATGCCCAGGCCCGCGGCCCAGGTAGCCGTGATGGCCGCGGCTCGCTGGTAGAAGCGCCCTGGTCGGCCATCGCCAATGAGCTCGTCCGGTTTCAGCGACTCCGCTTGCGCGCAAGCCTGGGCATCGTCAGGGCGCAGGTCAGGGAAGAGGACGTCGCCCCACTCATTGCGTAGATAAATGGCCTGGTACTCAAGTGACGCATAACGATCCGCGTTTACCGAAACCGCGCCGGGCAGTGAGTCAGGGTGCCGCATAACGCTTCCGTAGGTCGGCTTTGCGAATCTTGCCCATCGGCGTCCGCGGCATGTCATCGAGGACCTCGAGCTGCTGCGGCCAGTACCATTCGCTGATCCCGGCCTCGCTCAGGAAGTCCTTCAGCTCATCCAGCGTCGGCGGGGACCCGGCTGCGGTCGTCACTACCGCACAGATCCGTTCGTCCGTCGCCGGATTCGGAATGCCGATAAGCGCGACGTCCGCAACCTTAGGGTGCTTTCCTAGCGCGGCCTCAATCTCGGCGACCGGTACGTTCGCGCTCTGGAAGATGATGATGTCCTTGGTCCGGCCGCTCATGCGGATACCACCGCGACCGTCGTCGCGGACCAGGTCGCCGGTCTTGAACCAGCCGTCCGCGTCGAGTTCGGCGGCGTAGATGTCGTCCTGGTGGTAGTAGCCGAGGCATTGCGCAGGACCGCGGACCCACAGCGCGCCTTCCCCCTCCTCCAGGCCATCCACCGGGTCGATCCTGATTTCCATTCCCCCGGTGGGCCGTCCATCACTGCGCGTCGGCCAGTCGTCGGGATCGCTCGGCTGGGTGCACGTGACCGCCCCGTTCTCGGTCATGCCCCACAGCGAGTACATCCGCACCCCGAGCGCGGCCTTGACCTCGTCGAGTAGCTGCGGTGGCACCGGCGCTGAACCGGTCACGATGCTGGCGAGCCTGGTGGGCTGCGGCGGCCGAGACCGGGCGGCGGCCAGCAGCTCACGCACGAAGTGCGGTGAGCCGTAGAAGGTAGTGACGCCGTGCTGCACTATCAGCTCAAGGCTCGCTGCCGGATCCCAGGTATCCAGGCAGACAGCGGTGCCGCCGAGAACCAGCGAGGTCAGCAGCCGAGTCACCAGGCCAGCGCGGTACATGTTGCTGTGCGCCGTGGTGTTGACCAGCGTGTGGTCGAAGCCGAGTGCTTCGGTGTAGCCGCGGATCTCGGCGTACAGGGTGTTTTGGCTATGCACGGGGGCTTTGGTGGTACCGGTCGTCCCGGAGGTGAATAGGACCAGGAATGGCTCGTCCGGGCCTAGGCGGCGGTCGACCGGCTCACCTTCGCTGTGCAGAAACTGCTCGTCGAATGACAGCGTGCCCGGCGGCCGGTCATCGCCATAGACCACGACGCGCTCGGGCAGGCCGGTGTCGCGGGAGAGCGCCAGCGCCAAGTCGGCTGAGCGTCCCCCAAACGTCTCCGTGGCCGCGATGAGCAGCCGGGTATCGGTCAGGCGGAGCGCGAACTCCACCTCGGCCCGCCCGAACTCTGGGGGGATCGGGACAACTCGTACCCCTGTCTTGATGCAGGCCAGGACGAGCGGGACCATCTCCCAGTTGTCGGGCAGCAGAACGCCGACGCACTCACCAGGACGCACTCCGAGGTTGACCAGGCCGGCGGCCATCCGGTCGGTCAGCCGGGCCAGCTCCGCGTAGTCGATCTTTTCCGTCCGCCCGGTAGCGAGCTTGTGCCCGACTACCGCCGTCTTGCCAGGCCGTTCTCGCACGTGGCGATCCAGGTCGTCGAGTAAGGTCCCGCCCCGCCACCATCCGGCTTGGTAGTACGCCTGATGAGCCTGGGTCACCTCGTTCATCGTTCCTCCATGCCGTTAAGGCCGTCGGCCGGTTCCGGGTCCCGCACGTGCATCCGCAGCTCACTGAAGTAGCGCTGGCCGCCTGGGCCGGGGAGCCAGGCCTGGTCTGGACCAGGCAGCAATTCGGTCATCGTTACCTCGGTCTGCGCTCCTGCTCGCTCCCGGGCGGATCTCAGCATCGTGGCAAGCGCGGACACATAACGAGGGCTGGTGAGATCGACGTAGACCGGCTTGACCTCGGTTTTGATCTTGACGAAAAGCCGCTCAGGCAGGCCGAGCGCGAGCCGCAGTCGGCGAACGGCGAGATATTCGGGCAGGCCGCCGGACTTGGCTGGCCAGGCCTCCGCGACGGTGGTTTGCCAGTTCTCCCTGACCACCACCACCCGGTCAATGGTGATTCTGGGGATATGGCGGCCGGGCCTGGTCAGTTTGAATAGGTCAGAGCCCGACCAGGCAATGGGGATGGCGAACATCGCGAGCAATGGCCAGCGGCGGCCGTCCTTGGCGACTGCGATCAGTTCCCCGCCGTGCTCGTCCCCCCTCTGCTCGATCACGGTGATCGTCATCGCCGGGAGGAGCCAAGCCGGGTCGGCACCTGACTCCGGCGTGAGGGCGAGCTGGTAGTCATCAGACCGGACAGACGCCATGCGCGGAGTGAACTGCGGACACCAGCTCCCGTAGAACGGGACGATCTGCGAGCCGAGATCGGCGGTCGCGGCCGCCTGCAGCCTGGCCAGTTCGGGGTGGCGGTCGGCAGCCGACGCATTGTCCAGCGTTGGCCACATCGCGTGCAGCTCGCCGAGGACGATCGTGAAGTCACCACGGGCGAGCGCCGTCACGCTCTCGGCACAGATATGCAGGTCCGGGCTGTGAATCCGCGCTCCGGCCCAGGCCGGCCTGACGGCGGCGAAGAGCTCGGCCGCCGGCCCGGCCAGCTCGGCGCTGGACAGCGTCACCCGGCTGGTGCCTGGCGGGAGCTGGTCCAAGCCGAACAGGGTGGCCCAGCGCGTGGTGAATTCGGCGGCGACGCCGCCGACAACTGGCCCTGGATCGGTGAACAACGGCAGGGCGGCAGCCCAGAACCGATCGAGCGGAATCCCAGCCGTACTTGACCCGCCAAGCTCCGCATACAGCTTGCGGAAGCCTTGTGTGTAGGCGTCAGCCACGGCCACCGACAGCCACCTTGCCGCTGGCAACAGCACCTGGCCCAATGGCTGCGCCATCGCATCGAGCACGGGTCCGCCGAAGGTCACCTCGAGATCGCGGACCGTCTCTTCGTAACAGATCCTCCTGCCCGCATACATCTGCCCGTGCCTACGCTCAGCCTGCGCCCCGGTGATGCTGGTGAACTCCGCATCCAGGTGGCCTAGCGCCGCGGCCAGCTTGTCCGCGTCGCCTGCCGCCGCGCTCACCGCGTCCCTGGCGGCGTCCAGGCGGCCGAGCCACGCTAGTGCCCGGGCTCGCGCCGCCTGGTCGGCGATCGCGGTCACGGTGGCCCGCAGCACTTTCTCCGCGGTGGGATTTTGTGGCATGTTCACCCCCCACCAGATCACGCCCCGTGCGGCAAGCCCGTCGAGCAGGGCTAGCGCCGAACTGTGCTCCTGGCCGCCGGCCAGCGCCGCAGCGGAGGTCCGGCCGTCACAGCTGGCCAGCAGATTCGCCTCGGCCTTGGTCAGTGCCAGGGGATCTCGCCCTGGCATCAGTACCTGATGGCCGGTCACGGTGACGTGCGGCCACTGGCCAACGGGGAGCCACGGCCGGATCAGCGGGTCAGCGGCGAGCTGGCCGGCAAAAGCTTCCAGCGCCCAGTACTCGAAGTAGACGGTGCGGTCTCTGACTAACCGCTCACCGTGGTGTACGCGCACGGCGGGTGCGTCCGGGTCGAGATTGACCCAGGCGACCGGGCCGAAGAACCCGATCGTGTCGTTCTTGGCGCAATAGCGCTGCCAATACCGGATGATCAGATTGTCCTTGGCCTTACTCCGGTTTCTTTGCTGCCAGCCGCTCTGGCCGGCCGGAGTCGCCGTCGCGATCCGGGCGGCGGCACCAGGATTCTGCCAGGTGAGCGCCTCACGAAAGAGCGGGTCAGCGGCGATTTCCGCGACCACCTTGCTGTCGTGCGCAACGGCCGCGGCATAGGCTGCCTCCAGATCTGCCAGCTCGGCTCGCGCGTCGAGGAAGGCGTCGGCCGCTGCGGCGCACTCCGGTGCGCAGAACCGATCCAGGCCTGCGGCGGGGAATCCGGCGGACCGGAGCTGCGCGTCCCGCCACACCGTCCACCCGCTGCCAGGCAGCGGGACAAGATGGCTGTCTGGGCGCTCACTGGTCACCACAGCCGCCCGGTCACAGCGCGGCCTCGGGTTCGGCCTCCATTACCTGCCCCTGAGTTGCTACTGGATGCCTAGTAAAGATAACAAAATAGCTGCATAACGTCACTATGGAAAGTTGTGCGGGAAGCAGCATGATCGCGACGTAAAGTCAATAGTCATGCACGATGGTGTCAATGTGACTCAAGAGGCGAAACGGGATTTAACCCTAGACCAAGTCTAAATGCTCTTGCATGCTGGAAGGGTGGATCTTTGCACCGTATATCCCATCGTGGAGCCCATCGCCCTCCAAGCCCAGGAGCTGATCGCTACGAACCTGGCGGCTGCTGGACGGCAGTACTGCTGGCCTGAGCTGCTGCCGTCGGCAATCACTGCCGTCCTGGAGTTGGCTATCGCCCGGGCTGAGCTTGATGGCGGCAGCCGCGGCCAGCTGGCGGACGCGGCCAGGCGCGCCGCCCGCGACTGGGTCCCATTGCATGAGTGTGAACGCGCCTGCGAGATCGTGCTCGGCTGCGTGTGCAAGGTGCTTTGGGAGACGAGCGAGCCCGGCAACTGCACCGGCATGCTGGAGCTGAGCCGGTGGGCCGCGGACACGCTGCCCACTGCCCTGGCTGCGCTGCGCGCCGCGTACATCGACGAAATCCGGCGGCTTGGCGGCGGGCGCCGCGATGACGACATCGTCATCGGAACGCTGCTCGACGGCGGGGACGCAGCAGCGGTCGCGTGTGCGGTCGGTCGGCGGCTGCCTGAACCTTGCGCCGTGCTTGCGCTCACCTGCGCTGACAGCAGCGGTCCCGACCAGGGCTTTTCGTTTACCACGCCACCTGGAGGCGTGCTTGAGGTGCTGAGTGATGTCCCCGGCACGTTGTGCGCCCCGAATTGGGAACGGTCGGTGCTGGCTGCGGTAATTGGGATACCGCCGGCCTCAGTGGGGACCTCGGTGCGGGCCGTGAAGCAGCTGGCAGAACGTGCGGTCGATGCCTGCGAGTCCGTCTATGGGCACGCTTTCGTGGCCGGGCTGGCCATGAACGATACCTCGGCCACGGTTGGTCAGGCCGCACGTGAAGCCGTCGATATTTCCGCCATACTGGCGTGCTCTGACCGACGCTGCCGCGTCGCCTTCAGTGAGGAGATAACGCTCGACATCTTGGTCGGCTCGCACGACGGGCTGCGGCAGCGGTTGGCCGAGCGGGTCGCGGATGTGGCTTCCCGGCCAGATCTGTGGCAGACGCTTCGCGAGCTCTACCAGGCCGATCTGGACCGCGGCCGGACGGCCCGTCGGCTTGGCGTCCATCGCTCCACGCTCGACTATCGCCTCAACCGAGTGGAGCAACTCGCCGGCATCTCGCCGACAAGCGTGCAGGGCATCCTGCTGTTCGCCACGGCCCGAGCCGCCACGGCACCCAGGACTCGGCTAGCGGCGTTGCGTGGTGTTACAGGGTCACGACGTAGAAGTTCCTCGGAAGGTTGATCACGACCCGTTCGCGGATCTGGGCGACGATCGCGACGCCAGGTGTGGCGAACGTCCCCGCAGGCGGCTCGGCGAAGCGGACCACAGTGTGTCCTGAGTCAAAGAGCATGGCACCATGGCCGAAGTCGCCGACAATGGCCGTTCCTTGCTCGACTAGGCGGGTCCGCACGATGAAGACCCCATTCCGCTCTAGATCAGCCATGAGCTGGCCTTGCCCCATGAACAGGTAGTAGTCGGCCGGGTTGATGATCAGGCCATCGGCGGTGCCGCCCATCTGCTCCGCCGCGTTGGCCGCGGCCAGGATCGTCGAGGCGAATGGGCCCTTCGAGGTGATGCGCTCGATCCCCTCGATGTTCAGCAGCCCGCCCTCGCCTCGGATGATCGTGTGGTTTTCAGCCGTGCTGAGGCGAGCGACGAGCCGGTAGTTGAAGAAGAGCTCAAACGCTTCCGCATCGTCGGCTAGGCCATCAGGGATCTGGACCCATGCGGTCGTGGCCAGCAGTTCAGGGACCGGCGACCGATGAAAGCGGTGGGCCAGCTCATTTCGCATACCGCCTTCGGTCACGTCGGGATCGCCGGGCTCCGGTGGGCTCTCGTGCCAGTAAAACTGCTGGGGATTCCTGGACAGGTCGACGATCTTCATCATGTTGCGGGCCGGATAGCGCCGCTTGCGGCGCGAACTTGTCAGCGAGTCGGTGATCGTCGTGTCGTACTCCACGCGGGCTTGTAAGCCATCGGCGGCGTACGCCTGCGCGAACATCCGGCCAGGCGACATCTGCGCCTTCCGCTCGGCGAGTACTTCCGCCATGGTTTCCTTCATGCTGCGCTCCTGCCGTTCCGCTTGCGCGCGACGAAGATCCCCCAGCTGAACTCGTCGTCGTCGATGGCGATCTGCATCTGGACGCACGACTCGGCGAAGGCCAGCATCCAATCTCGTGCCGCCTGGTCCGGCACGGTTTCCGCCCGCTCTGTCGCCGTCTTCCCGAGCACGTGGTAGGTCTGCCGGAGGTGGCTGCGCAGATTGCGCGCGAGCAGGATCTCGAACCCGCGGCTATCGAGCGCTTCTTGATATCCGATAAGGGAGTAGCCGCCGTTCCAGCGCACGCGGTCGAAGACGTGCCTGCGGGCGCGCTCGCTGACGTGCTCCTTCGGCTGGAGGAAGTCGGAGAAGGCGAAGATTCCGCCAGGGGCTAGCACGCGTTCGATCTCGGCGTGGCTGCGTGGTTTGTCCGGCACCAGGCAGAGCGAATCCTGACTGACAACGTGCGTGAAGGTGCCGGGCTCATAGGGCATCTGGGTAGCAGATCCGTGCCGGAACGTGATACGCAAGTCCTTCTCGCCGGCGAGCCTGTCCGCGGCGAACTTGACTCGCTCCTCGCTCAGGTCGAGTCCTTCGCCGCTGCAGCCGTATTGCCTGGCCAGGTACGTCAGGAAGTTGCCGCAGCCGCTGCCCACGTCGAGTACGTGGGATGAGCTGTCGATCATCGCTTCCGTCGCTAGCACCTCGGACGTATGGTGCGCGGCGCCGCGATAGTCATCGTGGTTGTCACCAGCGAAGTAGCCAGTGTGCAAGATGCCGTCCGTGTCCCAGAAACTGAGATAGTTGCGCAGGGTCTGGTCGAAGAACTGCTCCACATCGTTCTCCGTGTAGGCGCGGCTGGCCACTGACATTCGAAAGTCCTCTCCCAGTTATGTGTAGGTGTCCTTCGGAACGGACGTGTACTGCGTCACCGGGTGTCCGAGCACGCTGGCCCCGCCATCCAGCAGGTGCACGCCGCCGGTGACGTAAGAGGCACGCTCGCTGGCCAGGAAGGTGGCCACCGCCGCGAACTCGTCGGGCCGCCCGATGCGGCCTATCGCGCTGTGATCGCCGATGGCCCGCAGCGGCGCCTCGATGTCTCCGTCCTCGGCCAGTTTCGCCGCCGCGCGTTCCAGCATCTCGGTCCTGGTGGCCCCTGGCGCCAGTATGTTGACGGTGATGCCGTCCCGGCCCACCTCGGCGGCCAGGGATTGGGCGAACCGCGTCAGGCCGGCCCGAGCCGCGCCCGACAGCACGAGCGTGGCCATGGGGACGACGGCCGTCTCCGATGCCACGAAAAGTATCCGGCCCCATCGGGCCGCCCTCAGATGGGGCAGTGCGGTCAAGGCGAGGTTAACCGCAGGCAGGAACGACTCGTCGAAGGCGGCCTGATAGTCGGTCAGCGAGAATCGCGAAGCCGCGCCGACCGGCGGACTGCCTCCACTGACCGCGAGGATGTGGAGCGCGTGGAACCGCGCGGCCACCTCCTGCACCCACCGCCGGGATGCGGCCTGGTCCGTGATGTCGACTCTCGTGGCCGTCACCTCGCCGCGCGCCACGGCTTTGACGGCCCGCTCAGCTGCGGCGAGCCGACCGTGATCCCGGGCGCCGATGGCGACATGCGCGCCTTCGGCCGCCAGTTCCTTCGCCATGGCGAGGCCCAGGCCGCTCGAGCCGCCCGCGACCAATGCGACCTTATTCGCCAGCCCTAGGTCCACTAGGCCCCCTTACCGATGCGATGCATAGCGGTAGCCGTAGCGCCAGAACAGCGGCCACGACAGCGCAGCCGCGGCGAGTTTGGCCGACGTGGGCAAGCTGGCCTTCCAGGAGTCATCGGTGTCCCTGATGACCGTGGTGCCGCTGCGGAACCGGTCGGGGTTGCCGGTCACCGTATGGTTAATGCCAAGCTCAATTACCCGGCCCTGAAGCGGAATGACGCTGGATTCGGTGCCACAGAGCCGCAGTATGGCGGTCAGAGTGGCAGCCGGGTTGGCGAGGAACTCCTCGTAGCGCACGGTCAGCGACCGCGTCGAATGGCGCCGGGTGAGGGCCGCGGCGGCCAGATTGAAGCCATCCCAGTATGCGGTGCTCCTGCTCGATGACATGGCGTAGGCGTAGTCCTTCGGCTGGTGCCAGGATCCGGCCACCGCCCGCGGGTCGCGAATCAGGTGAACGTAATAGGATTCGATGCCCGCGAGCTGCGAGAGCAGGGCCGATTCGCCCGGGAGCTTATTGGTGTCCACGAGCACAGCCGCGTCTGTCTGTTTTGCTACGGCATGGTAAATTTGCCCCATAAGATGAGCGTGTTCGAGGATACCGTCGCAGTACAGTCCGCGGCGCAGCACGCGCCAGGTATGTCTCGTCCTGACATAGGCGCGCTGCCGAGCGATGACCACGTCGGCATAGGCCTGCGCCGAGATCCCGGCCGGTCGGCCGACCGGAAGGATCTGCGACCAGATCGCGCACTGGGGTAGCGGGCGGCCGCAACCGCACAGGTTGTTCGCGCCCCGGCCCGCGGCGTTCTTCCACAGGAAGTGAAGTTCTCCTACGTGGAAGAAACCGGGCAGTTCGTTCAGTACATTGCCGACAATGGTGCTGCCATTGCGGCACCAGCCAGTGATGCACAGGACCTTGAGCGGTGGTTCTGTCATAGTGACGGGCCAAGCACCTCCTTAGCGGCGTTCGAGGCACCGGACTGGCGACCGGCCATCGGCAGTCTCCCGCAGCCTAAGAAGTAGCCCGCTCCAGCGGACCTGCCCCCGGGTAGTGAAAATGCCGGAAGACAAGCATGCTTTGCCGCGAATGTCGCAAGGTCGGCACTGTCAGTACTCACGCCACTACGATTCGGCCACCTGAGGTGACGGGCAGCGACCGGCCTCAACTTGTGTTTGGCGCTTAACACCGCTTAATACGCCATTGTGGAAGCTGATCTGCACTAATGAGTCGGTCAGTCCGATCGGGGTGAATCAAGCTCAGTAGTTCCCCTTGCGCTCCCCCATCTTGTCTCCTAAGTTGCTGACAAGTCGGATTGGGTCATCCGAGCATGTGGGGGGATTGTGCGACAGCGCACTTGGGCGGGGTTTTTGGCCGTTGTGGTGGGGTTGGTGGTGTGGTCACCGGCCGCCGCTCACGCATCTAGCTTGGCACTCAAGCCGGTGACGTCGGTAAAGGCGTCGAAGGTAACCTCATCGTCGGTATTGCTGACGTGGGTGGATCCGGATTCGCTTTCGTTTGCGGGCGTTGTGATCCGGGTGGCGAAGGGAAAGGCGGCCCCGAAATCGCCCACTGCCGGGACTGCGGTGGGGTCGGTGCGTAAGCCGGCCAGGTCGATCACGGCGAAGGGCCTCGCAGCATCGACGACGTATTCGTTCGCGGTGTTCTCCTATCGTAAAGGTCGGCATTATGCGCGGGGTGCGGTAGTTACCGCGAAGACGAGCGCGAAGTTGGTCGGTCCGGTGATTACCTCTGCGAATCGAGCGACCTTCTCAGCCGGGTCGAGTGGCAGTTTTCAGCTGCGCCTGACTGGGGTGCCGGCTCCGTCGATTGCGGAGTCGGGCGCGCTGCCGGCGGGAGTTTCGTTCAAGCCGTCGACGGGGGTGTTGTCGGGCACACCGCAGGCGGGGACCGGTGGTTCTTATGCGGTGACCTTCACGGCGAGCAACGGGGTGGGATCGCCAGCGGTGCAGCATTTCACGCTGCTGGTGGATCAGCGACCGGCGATCACGTCGGGCGCTGCGGCGACCTTCTCGGTGGGAATGAGCGAGACGTTCGCGGTGAAGGCGAGCGGGTACCCGGTTCCGGCTCTTACCGAGTCGGGCGAGCTGCCTGCGGGAGTGACGTTTGACGCCTCGTCTGGCGTCCTGTCGGGCAAGCCCGCTGCGGGCACGACCGGTACTTATCCAGTCACCTTCAGCGCCAATGCCGTGACGCAGGAGTTTTCCCTGACGGTGACGGCGGCGCCGGCTTGTACAGATTCCTGGACCGGTGCGGATAGCTCGGACTGGGATGATCAGGGAAACTGGAGCTCCGCACAGGTGCCAGGGGCGTCGGATTGGGCGTGCATTCCGGCGGGCGGAAGTAACGAGCCGGTGATGGTCCCAGGTGGCGAGGACGAGAAACATCTCGGGCCTGACTGACAGCGGGAGCCTCGAGGTCGACGGGTCGCTGACCTTGTGGGGGACGCAGCAGTCAACAGTGGGCGGCACCCTTACCGTGTACGGCACTTTCACGCTGGCGGGTGCCGTCGCGGTGACCGGGACGCTTGATCTGGAGAGCGGTCGCGTCTCCGGGCTCGGCACGGTCACGATCGACAGCGGCGCCACCTGGACCGTCGAGGGCGGCCAACTCGATGACACCGAGGTCGTCAATGACGGCACCACCACCATCGAGGCGGCCGGCACGCTCGTCATCGAGCCGGGGACGACGCTTCTCAACGACGCCGGCCTGACGATGCTCGGCAACAGCACGATCGAGGGAAACGAGTATGCCTGCCCGGTGTCGCCTGAGCTGGTTAACTCAGGGACGCTGACGGTGGCAGCGACGAGCACTGGCACGGACAGCCTCGGTCTGAGCGGTTACTACTACCCGTGCCTGACGGTCGCGAACAGCGGGCCGATCGACCTGTCGTCGGGAACGCTCGACCTAGCATACGGGACGTTGAACCTGAACTCGGGGACCAGTGTCAGCGGGCCGGGGACGCTGGAGTCGCAGAGCGCGCTGGCAGTGAATGCGGCGCTGTCGGTCGCTTCGCTTGAGCTAGAAGAAAACGGAATCCTGACCGGTTCGAGCCCGCTGACCGTGACCGGATCGCTGGACACGGACGGCAGCACGTTCGAGGGCACGGGATCGGTGACAGTAGGGAACGGAGCGACCTGGTCGGTTGAGGCGACCACGATCAACGGCAGCACCGTCGTCAACGATGGCTCGGCCGAGCTCGGCGCGAACGACGACCTGACCATCGAGCCGGGGTCTGAGCTCTCCAACACGGCGTCGCTGACCTTGGACGCCGACAGCGCGATCACGGGGAACGAGTATGCCTGCCCAGTCTCGCCGGAATTCGTCAATTCGGGCACGCTAACGGTGGCGGCGACGAGCACTGGGACGGACAGCCTCGGCCTGAACGGTTACTACTACCCCTGCCTGACGGTCGCGAACAGCGGCGTGATCGACCTGGCGAGCGGCACGCTCGACCTGGCCGCCGGGACTCTTGCCCTGAACTCGGGGACGAGTGTCACCGGGTCGGGGACGCTGGAGTTCGAGGGCACGCTGTCGGTGAACACGACGCTGTCGATCCCATCCCTGGCCGATGACGGGACGCTGACCGGTTCGAGCCCGCTGACAGTGACCGGGTTGCTGGACTCTGACGGCGGGTCGTTTGATGGTCAGGGGACGGTGACGGTCGGGAGCGGGGCGGTCTGGTCCGTCGAGTCGACCGTGATCAGGAACGGCACGGTCGTCAATGACGGCACGGCTGAGCTAGGTGCGAACGACGACTTGACCATCGAGCCCGGCGCTGAGCTGTCCAACACCGCCTCGTTCACGATGGACGCCGACAGCGAGATCGATGGGGATCAGGAAGCCTGCCCGGCCCCGGCTGAGCTAGCCAACTCCGGCTCGCTGACCGTCGCGGCGACCAAGACCGGCACCGACTCACTCAGCGATTGCGTGACAGTCGCTGACAGCGGGGCGGTGGACCTGGCGAGCGGCACGCTTGACCTCGCCAGCGGGCTGCTTGACCTGGACCCGGGGAACACCTTCAGCGGGTCAGGGACCCTGCAGGTCGAGGGCACCATCAGCGTGGACGCTGCTTCCTCAGTGTCGGTACTTGAGCTGGACGGCGGGACGGTCAAAGGGACCGGGAGCCTGACCGTGACCTCGGCGGTGACCGAAGGCAATGGGACGTTCTCCGGGCCTGGCATGGTCACCATCGGGAGCGGGGCCAGCTGGGAGATCGCCAGCACCTCGGTTACCGGCGGCGAGGTCAGAAGCGATGGGCCAGCCACCCTTGATCAGGGCTCCTCGCTGTCGATCTACGAAGGTGCCTCAGTCGTGAACGACTCGACCATGACCTTCGATCCGGAATCATCGGTTTTCGGTGCGTGCAGTGACCAGAACGCGACGGCGACATTGGACAACTCGGGCACCTTCGATATCGCGACCGGGGCCGGAAGCATGGTCCCGTTCCGCGGCGAGTACGAAGGATGCCTGACGGTGGACAATACGGCCGCGATTGAGCTGTCCACCGGCGGCATTGACGTCCAGGAAGGAAGCCTGCTTCGGCTGGACTCAGGTACCTCAGTCTCGGGGTCGGGCCTGCTGGTGGACTCGGCTGGCACGATCATGCCGGCCGAGTCGGTGACGATCCCTGCCCTTGACCTCACCGGCGGGACGCTTGAGATCCCGCCGACCGTAACGGCAACGATCACCTCGCTGCCGACCCCCTCCGGGGTCATCCAACTCGACGGGACTGCGAGCTTCGGCCAGCTCGCCGTCGGCGGGACCGCCGCGATCGGCTCGCTGCGCGTCTTCTTCTCCGACAACTCCTTCGACCCGGCGTGCGGCGCCACAGTCGCGGTCGCGACCGCCGGCAAGGTCTCCGGCACCTTCTCAAGCATCTCAGGTGGCACCCTTCCGCCGGGTGCCGCCTGGGACGCGCAATCAACCATCACGGCCGCCCAGGCAGTCGTGACCTGCTGAACGGTCTGCGATGGCTGCTGAACGAACTGGGATAATGACGCCCCGACGGCGGGCACGGGCTGGCGCTTGGGTGGTGGCAGTCGCCCTCGGGCTAGTGCTGTGGTCACCGGTCGCCGCCAGTGCGACCGCACTGGCACTTGGACCGGTGACCTCGGTCAAGACGACGAAGGTGACCGCGTCGTCGGTGGCGCTTTCGTGGGTCAACCCGACTGCTAGCTCATTCGCCGGCGTGCTGGTCAGGGCGGCGAAGGGGAAGACGCCGCCGAAGAGCCCGACCTCAGGGACTCTGGTCGGGACGGTCAAGAAGCCCGGAAGGACGATCACGGCCAAGGACCTGGCGGCGTCGACGACCTATTCGTTTTCGGTCTTCGCCTTCAGCAGCGGTCCGCACTACGCCAAAGGCGCCTCAGTCACGGCTACAACGAGCCCTAAGCCGGGTGCCCCGGTCATTACCTCGGCTGATACGGCCACGTTCGTGGTCGGCGAGAACGGCACTTGCACGGTCAGGGCAACGGGGTCGCCAGCCCCGGCCATCTCCGAGTCGGGTGCGCTGCCTTCCGGCGTGTCGTTCAGCCCATCGACGCATGTGCTGTCAGGGACACCGGCGGCGGGTACCGGCGGGACGTATCCGATCACGTTCACGGCGAGCAACGGGGTCGGGTCACCGGCGACGCAGCACTTCACGCTGTCGGTCGAGCAGGCCCCGGCGATCACGTCGAGTGATGCGGCAACGTTCCAGGTTGGGGCGAACGCCAGCTTCACGGTCAAGGCGACCGGGTTCCCAGCGCCAGCCATCTCAGAGGCAGGTGCGCTCCCGTCGGGAGTGTCATTCAACTCAGTGACCGGGATATTGTCCGGTAAGCCGGCCGCGTCAGCGGTCGGCAGTTACGCCCTCACCTTCACAGCGAGCAACGGGGTAGAAGCGGCGGCGACCCAGCACTTCACTCTCACGATCAATGCGGCCCCAGCCATTAGCTCGGCCGCTGCGGCGACGTTCTCGGTCGGGCAGAACGGCAGCTTCACTGTGCAGGCGGCGGGGAGTCCGGCCCCGTCGGTCACCGAGTCGGGTGCGCTGCCATCGGGAGTGTCGTTCAGTTCATCGACCGACGTGCTGTCAGGGACGCCTGCCACGGGCACCGGCGGGACGTACCCGATCACGTTCACGGCAAGTAACGGGGTCGGGTCATCAGCCGTCCAGCATTTCACGCTGTCGGTCGACCAGGCGCCGGCGATCACCTCGGGAAACGCGGCGACGTTTTCGGTCGGAGTGAGCGGAACGTTCGTGGTACAGGCATCGGGTTACCCGGTGCCGAAGGTCACCGAGTCTGGGCCGCTGCCGTCTGGGTTGTCGTTCGACTCGTCGACCGGGATCCTCTGGGGCGGCCCGCAGCAGGCACAACCGGTACTTACTCGGTCACTTTCATGGCCGGCAACGGGATCGGGACGGCGGCCACGCAGGACTTTACGCTGACCGTCGACGCGGCCCCGGCCTGCACGGACAGCTGGACCGGCGCGGATAGCTCGGACTGGAATGACCCGGCTAACTGGAGCTCGCTTCAGGTGCCGGGGGCTTCAGACTGGGCGTGCATCTCGGCGGGCGGAAGCAATGAGCCTGTGCTGGTCTCTGGTGGCGAGGACGAGAACGTCTCGGGCCTGACCGACAGCGGGAGCCTGGAGGTCGACGGCTCGCTCACGATCTGGGGTGCCAAGCAATCGGGGGTGGCCGGACCCTGACGATCTACGGCTCGCTCACGCTGGCGGATGCCATCGCGGTGACCGGAACACTGGACTTGGAGCGCGGCAGCATCTCCGGACCTGGCACGGTCGCGGTCGGCAGCGGGGCAACCTGGACAGTCGAGGGAGGCCAGCTGCAGGACGTGGCGGTCGTCAACGATGGCACCACTACCATCGAGGCGAGCGACAGCCTGGCCCTGATGTCTGGTGCCACGCTCGTGAATGATGCTGATCTAAGACTCCTTGGTAACAGTGCGCTAAACGGGGATCAGTACCTCTGCTCGGCCACGCCGGGTCTCGCGAACTTGGGCACGCTCACGGTGGCGGCAACGAGTACCGGCACTGACACGCTCGGCCAGTGCCTGACGGTCGCGAACAGCGGGCCGATCGACCTGGTGAGCGGCACCCTTGACTTGTCGAGCGGCACGTTTGCGCTGGACTCGGGTACCAGCTTCAGCGGGTCGGGGGCGCTGGAGTTCGAGGGCACGCTATCGGTGAACACGACGCTGTCGATCTCGTCGCTGGCCGATGACGGGACGCTGACTGGTTCGAGCCCGCTGACGGTGACCGGGTCGCTGGATTCCGACGGCGGGAGGTTCGATGGCCCTGGGACGGTGACGGTGGGGAGCGGTGCGTCGTGGTCGATCGAGTCGACGGTGCTGAACGGCGGCACGGTCGTCAACGACGGCATGGCCGAGTTGGGTGCGAACGATAGCCTGACCATCGAGCCGGGCGCGGAGCTATCCAACACGGCCTCGTTCACGATGGACGCCGACAGCGCGATAGACGGGGACCAGTACGCCTGCGCGGTCTCCGCCGAGTTCGTCAATTCGGGCACGGTGACAGTAGCCGCCACGCGAACCGGTACCGACTCACTCAGCCAGTGCCTCACGACCGCCAACAGCGGGCCGGTCGACCTGGCGAGCGGAACTCTCGACGTCGCGAGCGGGACGCTTAACCTGGACTCTGGGACGAGTTTCAGCGGGTCGGGTACGTTGGAATTCGAGGGCAAGGTGTCGGTCAACACCACGCTGTCGATCGCCTCGGTGCAGGCCGCAGGGATGCTGACCGGATCGAGCCCACTCACGGTGACAGGGTCGCTGAACTCCATCGGCGGAACGTTCAATGGCCCTGGGACAGTGACGATTGGCAGCGGTGCCGCCTGGTCAATCCAGTCGACCAGCATCTACGGTGGCACGATCGTGAACGACGGCACGGCTGCCCTGAGCGCGAACGCCGACCTGAACATCGAGCCGGGCGCGCAGCTATCGAACGCCGCCTCGCTGACGATGGACGCCGACAGCGCGATCGACGGTGACCAGGACGCGTGTCCAGCCACGCCTGAGCTGGTCAACACCGGGACGATAACGGTCGCGGCAACGAAGACCGGTACCAATTCGCTCGGCGACTGCCTGACCGTCGCCGACAGCGGGACGGTGGACCTGGCAAGCGGAACCCTTGACTTGTCAAGCGGGACGCTCAACCTTGACTCAGGGAACAGCTTCAGCGGGTCGGGGACACTAGAAGACGCAGGCACCATCATGGTGAACGCCAGTTCCTCGGTGTCGGTGCTCGAGCTGAACTCGGGGACAGTCACCGGCACCGGCGGCCTGACCGTGACCTCGGCGCTGACCGAAGGCGATGGCACGTTCGCAGGTCCTGGCACGGTGACGATCGCGAGCGGTGCCAGCTGGGAGGTCGCTAGCACCTCGGTCACCGGCGGCGAGGTCGTCAATAACGGGATTGCCACGCTGGACGACAATTCCGGGCTTGATATTGATCAGCGAACCACGGTCGTCAACGACGGGACAATGAACTTCAGCGAGAATTCCTCGGTCTACGCTGATTGCAACAGCCAGCACGCGACGGCGGCGGTGGACAACTCAGGCACCTTCGACATCGCGCCGGGGTCAGGTAACACGGTCGCGTTTAGCGGCAGCGGGTCAGCCAACTGCCTGACGGTGGACAGCACCTCGATGCTCGGGCTGTCATCAGGAGCTCTGGACATCCAGAGCGGAAGCCTGCTCAACCTCGGCTCTGGCACCTCGATCTCCGGCTCGGGTGCACTGAAGGACGTGTCTGGCACGATCATGCCGACCGTCTCGGTCACGATCCCGACCCTTGATCTGGCTGGGGGGATTCTTGAGATCCCATCGGCAGTGACGGCGACGGCAGCCGCACTGCCGACCCCGTCAGGCACCATCCAGCTCGACGGGACCGCGAACTTCGGCCAGCTCGCGGCCGACGGGACCGCCGCCGTCGGCTCACTCTACGTTTCCTTCTCCGATAGCTCTTACAGCCCAGTCTGCGGCGCCACCGTGACCGTCGTGACGGCCAGCGCCATCTCTGGCACCATCCAGAACATCTCCGGCGGCACGCTTCCGTCCGGTGCGTCCTGGGACGCTAACTCCACTGCCAAGGCCGCCCAGGCAATTGTCAGCTGCCCCGTACCGGTGATCACGGAAGGCCAGACCTACGGCAGTGGCTCCTGGTACGACGGCACGAACCCTTCCGGCTACTTCGCCGAGCCGGTCAACACCGCGACCGGGGCATACTCAAGCACCGAGACGGATGCCAAGCTTGCCAGCGCCGGCATCGCGTTCGCCTTCACCCGGTCGTACACCTCATCGAACACCTACGTCGGCCCGCTCGGGACGGGCTGGACTGACTCGATGAACGTCTTCCTTACGGTTTCGGGTTCGACGGTGATCGTGAGCGATGAGAACGGCCAGCAGGTGCGCTTCACCGCAAACGGTGACGGCACCTATACCCCAGCAGGCGCGGGCGTCTTCTCGACGCTGACCCGGCAGCCGAACGGCGACTACCTTCTAGTCCGCCAGGACCAGACGCGCCTGATCTTCAACTCAACCGGCCAGCTCAGCTCGGAGACCAATCGCAACGGGATTGGGCTCACCCTGTCCTACCACGGCAACGGTGAGCTCGCCAGCGTCGTCACCTACGCGGGCCAGACCGTCAGCTTCAGTTACAACGCCTCGGGGCTGCTCACCCAGCTGACGTTCCCGCCTTCTCGCACTGTCAGCTACACCTATACCGCGGGCGGTGATCTCGCCTCCGTGACCGACGCGGCGGGAGGCACCACTTCATACAGCTACAATGCCGCCGGCTTGCTGGCGACCGTCACCGACCAGGACGGCAACCAACTCGTCGACAACAGCTACAACGCCGCCGGCCAGGTCATCTCGCAGGTAAACGCGCTCAATCAGACCGCGACCTTCTCCTATGACGCTGCCAACAGCACCTGTACCTATACCGACCCCGACGGCGGACAGTGGACCGACACCTATGACGGCGACGTACTCATCAGCCGCACCGATCCCAGCGGCGGCACCACTGATTACAGCTACGACTCCAACCTGGATGTCACCGCGGTCACCGACCCGGACGGCAACACCACCACGATGAGTTACAACGCGGCCGGCGACATGCTGACGAAGACGCAGCCCTACCCACTCAACGCCACCGAATCGTACGAATACGACGCGATGAACGACGTCACGAGCTCCAGCGACTACGACGGCAACACGACGACCTACAGTTACAACGCCGTCGGCGACCTGGTCGGCGAGACGCTTCCCGATAGCTCGACGCTGTCGTGGACCGTGAACGCGGCAACCGGGCTCCCGGCCTCCTTCACCGATGCCAGGGGCAACACCACCAGCTACGGCTACAACTCCAGCGGCGAGCTGACCTCGGTTACCGACCCGCTTAGCAACGAGACGACCTATACCTACGACCCGGCTGGGCGCACGATCACGATGACCAGCCCGCGCGGCAATGCCGCTGGTGCCGACGCGACGGACTTCACCACCAGCTACGCCTACAACGCCGAGGACGACCTGACATCGCAGACGGACCCCGATGGCGACGTCACCTCCTACGGCTACGACGCGGACGGTAACAGGACCTCGGTCACCGATCCCGATGGGAACACCACGAGCTACGGCTACAACGGTCGCGGCGAGCTGACCTCGGTCACGGCCCCTGGCGGCGCCAAGACCAGCTATAGCTACGACGGGAACGGCAACAGGACATCGATCACCGACGCCGACAACAACACCAGCCAGTACGGCTACGACAAGGACGGCAACCTCACCTCGGTCACCAACGCGCTCGGCCAGGTGATCAGCTACACCTACGACGCCAACGGCAACGTGCTCACCAAGAAAGACGCCGACGGCAACACCACGACCTACGGCTACGATGCTCTCAGCGAGCTGACCTCGGTTGCCTACTCCGACAGCACGCCAGCGGTGACCTATCGCTATGACGCCGACGGCAACCGCGTCCAGATGACCGACGGCGGCGGCAAGACGACCTACAGCTATAACGCCAGGGGCGAGCTGACGTCGCTATCCTCGCCCGAGGGGAGCTGGTCCTACAGCCACGATGCTGATGGTGACGTGACCGCCCGCAGCTATCCCGACGCCACCGTAGTCAGCTACACCTACGGCAAGGACAACCGGCTCGCCACCGTGGTCGCTGACGGCAAGACGACGAGCTACGGCTACGACGCCGACGGCGACCTGACCTCCATCGCGATGCCGAATGGCGTGACCGAGACCCGCACCTACGACGACGCCGACCGACTCGCCTCGGTCTCGGACTCGGGCGGCTCAGGGGTGATCACGAGCTTCGCCTACACCGACGACGATGACGGCAACCCGGTCAAGGTCGTGACCCCGAGCGAGACCGATACCTACGCCTACAACGCCAGGGACTTCCTCACCCAGGCCTGCTACGGCACCTCCTGCGCCGATGGCGAGATCAGCTACTCCTACGACGCCGACGGCAACAGGACGCAGCTGGTCGACAACTCGGCGACCACGACCTACACCTACAACGCCGGCGACGAGCTCACCTCGGCGACGACCGGAGCGGCGACGACGAGCTACGCCTACAACGCTGACGGCGAACGTACCTCGGCCGGCTCAAGCAGCTACACCTGGAACGCCGCTGGTGAGATTACCTCGACCGACGTCTCTGGCACGACCACGACGTACGGCTACGACGGGGACGGCACCCGGGTAAGCGCCACGACCTCGGGGACGACCACCACTTACACATTCGACCTGGACAACCCGGTACCGCAACTCGCCCAGGTGTCCCAGTCGGGCAGCGAGACCGACCGCTTCGTGTATGGCGACGGCTTGCTGCTCTCGATGCGCACGGGCGCGGCAGACTACTACGTCTCCCACGACGCGCTCGGCTCCACTGCGGCATTGACCTCGGCGAGCGGCGCGACCGACACCACCTTCACCTACGACCCCTACGGCAACATCCGCTCGCAGGACAAGGTCGTGGGCTCCGCGCCCGCGATACCGCTGCTGTTCGATGGCCAGCTCATGGACCCGGACGGCCTGTACCAGTTGCAGGCACGCGACCTGGACCCGGCGACCGGCTCGTTCCTCTCAATCGACCCGCTCGCCCAGCCCGCACCCTCGCCGCAGCTCTCGCCCTACTTGTACGCGGCCGACCAGCCCACCGTCTTCGATGATCCGACCGGCCAGTCCCTCTGGGACGTCGTCAAGCAAGGCGCGACCGCCTTCGCCGAAGGACTGGCCGGCTACGCGGGCGACGCCGCAGGCCATGCCGTCAGTGCTGCCAGCGATGTCATCACCGGCGTGAACGACATCGCAAATATCGCGACCTGCGGAGCGTGGTACAGCGTCTCCTGCGAGGTTGCCTATCAGCAGGCGGGCACGGACCTGGCCGTCGGGCTTGTCTCCAGTCTTTGCGTCGGCACTGTGATCTTCGTGGCAGCATGTTCAGCCGTCGTGGCCGCCGGTGGCCAATGGGTACTAGACACCTTTGGGGTCAAGGTTCCTGGCCAGACCGCAGGGGACAAGAACCAGCCAGCGAAATAGACCGACCGCAGGTCGTCGGGACTTCCACCGTTCAGCTACCGCAGGCTCCAGATATGTTTCTCGAACGCTATTTCTAGCGCACGTGCAGGGGACTGATGCAATGGCGCCAAGGTCCTATTGCGCGAAACGGCTAGGCTCGGTTCGCAAATCGGATTGAGGCGGTCTCAAGATAAGTATATTCTGGTATGGTCAAAGGAGGGTCTAATGCTCTCTTTTGAACGGTTGTCCGAGCCGCAATTCGGTGTCGCCCGATTAGGAAGTATCGATGACATACGACTCGTCCGTGAATTCCATGCACACGCTGGATGAGGAAGCCCTCGACTTTCATATCAAGGAATTCTCCGAGCAAGGGAACCTCCGTCAGAAGTCTCAGCAGTTCCGCCGGGAAGGTTATACAAAGCTCCGCGGTCTGATCCCTGACAGTCTTTTCGCGCAGGTAACCGATGAGGTGTCTGAGTTGCTGGCGCAGCACGCCAGGCGAATCGATATTCAGATCAAGGAAACGGGCGGGACGCCGAGGAAGATGTCCACGGTCAGCGCGGCCGAAATATCACGCGACTCCAAGCTTATCCCCGCCATCTATAATTCGGCCAGCCTCAAGAACGTTCTCGGCCAGATCGCTGATGCCGAATTGTACTCCTGTCCGTGGGAGGGGGAAAAGTACGTCATCATACGCCAAGACCAGCCCGGTGACACACACGGCTGGCACTGGGGTGACTTCAGTTTCACGGTAATTTGGATCATACAGGCCCCCGGCCCCGAGACCGGCGGCATGCTGCAATGCATCCCGCACACCAACTGGGACAAGCAAAACCCACGGGTTCACGAGTACCTGTTGGCAAATCCAATCCGCACCTATGCAAATGCCACTGGCGACTTGTACTTCCTGCGGTCGGACACCACACTGCACCGCACCATTCCGCTGAACAGCGCGGCCACTCGCATCATACTCAACACCTGCTGGGCGAGCGAGACTGACACCAAGAAGCCGGTCACGCACGAGACCATGGACGCGATGTTCGCCTAGGGTAGATCGCCGAGAAGGATACGCTATTGAGCATCACTCATGATACCGGAGTCGTGACCGACCTGCCTGGGTTCGTGGATGACTTGCTAGCACATGATGACGGTGATTTACTTAACGCGCGAGCCGTTGACTACAGTTACCGGCAAACGGTCGCGCAGTCCGCTCGCGCTCTAGCTGAACTGGCGTTTACGCAGCAGAGCGAGATCGCTTTGCGGCAGGCGCATCTCGCCTTGGGCAAGATTTATGACTGGTATTTCTCCGCGCCCTCAGTCGAGCATATAGACACCATGCTTAGCGTGGTGCTTGATGATATCCGCATCGAGCTTGAGAATGCGATGTTCGCCGCGATGCTCGCAGCCATCAAGGCGCGGACAGATAGTAGCTTGCTGGCGAACATTCCAAGTGACGGCAAGTCATTCCTGCCTTGGTACCGCCACTTCATCAGCATCCATCAGGCCAGCAACCACCCGTTCTACAGGGACTTCCTCGAAAATCGAGCGTCCCCGGATGATATGCGATTCTACCTCGCTCAGGAAAGCTCTCTCGATCCACGACTTGACGACATACTGGCGCTCATGATCATGGGGACCGATGGATCGGAGAAAATGGAGCTCACCAGCAATCTCTGGGACGAGGTAGGAAATGGTAACCCGGCCGACGCTCATGCGGCGGTATTCGCGAGTACGCTCGACGCCGCCGGGGTCTCCGCATCTTTCATCGCGGACAATATAATGCTGGAGTCCAGAATCTGCGGCAACGTTTCGGCCGCGCTAGCTCTTTCGAGACGGCATTACTTCAAAATTATCGGTTATTTCGGTGTGACAGAATACCTGACCCCCCGGCGGTTCCGGTCCTTCGTCGCTGGGTGCAAACGCCTCGACCTGCCTGAAGCGGCCTACCGATACCATTCACTGCACATCCAGATCGACTCTCGTCACGGACCCGCGTGGCTCAGGAATGTCATAGTCCCGGCAGTCGTACGCGAACCGCGGTGCGCGTACGACATCGCCCTGGGCACGCTGCTACGACTGGAGACGTCGACCTGGTACCTGAACGCCCTGCAGGCTGCCCTGGACGGCGCCGGATAATCTCGGCGGTGAAGTCGTCGTAGCTGGTCATGCTGAAAGGCGCGCGGCCCAGGTCGCCTTGCGCGGCCCGGAGGTCAGGTGGTACGCGCGGATCTGATGCGTCGGACCGTCTCCGACGGCATCTCCTGGTATTTATCAAAATATCTTTTGGCAAATCGCCCGAAATGATATATTCCCCACCGGGCGGCGACTTCACTCACCTTCTTATCTGCGCCCGTCGTTACCGTGAGCTCTTCCCGCACTCGCTCCAGCCTTACTTGGCTGAGATAGGAGCTAGGCGAAAGACCTACCCGCTGCCGGAACTGCTTCTCCAGGGTTCGGACGCTCACACCGGCCATCTGCGCGAGTCCCACGACCGTGTAGTCGCGCTCCGGATGCATATTGATCAAGGCAATAACCGCGTCCGTCGGGGTACGATCCTCATCGCTCACATGCGCTTGAAACAGACGGCTGTAGGAGTTGGGCTGCGCTACGAGCAGGCCGGTCATCAAGGCGCGTTCGACGTCGGCGACGACGAGCGGATGACGGAGCAGGCCCTGGTGGCTGTCCGTTAAGCGGACCAATGACATTAGCGACTGATGCCAGTCTCTAGCGGCGCCTGAGGTGACGTCCATCGCCAATTCGAACCGCAGCGGCGCCCCAACTGGGGTGTGCAGCAGACTGCGCAGGTGCGTTTCCAGGCTGTTCCGGTCGAGCCCTATGATGAGCTGTCCGTAATCCGCCGAGAACTCGATCTTGACGGCTTCATCCGGTGGCAGCACCGCCACCCTCGTCGACTTGACGATCAGGCACTCATCGCGAAGATGTACGCAAGCGCGGCCGGCCAGGGGCACCTGCACGAGATAGCGGGGCCGGCCAGCGCTCAGCTCGACCTGCGTGCCGGCACCGAGTGACAGGTAGCTCAGCATCACCGAGCCGAGCTGGCAAGAGTGCAGGCTGATGTCAGCCTGATCGCCATCGGAAATAGCCAAATGATGCTTTCCGAGCACACCTTCCAGGAAGTCGTGCGCTTCCGCCTGGTCAGTAGTGCGAACGATAAGATAGCTGTCCAGCATTTGCGCCATCCGGTAATTCCCCAAGTGTCCACTCGGAATATCAATCTGGATGCTTGCCTAGAATATGGTCGCTAACGGTAAAACCGGCATAAGTCTCATCGTCCCATGGCGAGCACTTATCGAAAGATGGACCTTCGGGCTAGAACTTTTGTCCGTTGACCTCTGGTTGATCGGCGGTCCCAGCCGCGCCGTCCGGCAGCTAATCGACTTATTTCATTTCCCGTACCGGTTTAGAGCTGAGTATGCCCAGTGCGGTGATCGCCAAAATCAGCGCGACGCCGCCACACATCTCTTCTAGGTGCGCCTGCGCGAGAGCGCCGCAGAGCACAAGGGATATCGGGGCGGCTATGTAGCCGAACACCATGTCGATCGATATCACCCGGCTGAGCACCGAGCCATGGACATTCCGCTGGATCCAGCTCAGGCCGAAGACACTCTGGAAGCCGATGGCGAAGCCCATGGCCGCTACGACCCCGACCGCCGCGACCACGTTGTGCATGATCCCGAGCACGATCATGCTGACCGAGAGCCAGGCAGCCAGCCCGGCCACCAGGAGACCCACGCGCAATTTCTTTCCGATCAGTCCGCCGACCAGCGCGCCGAGCATGGCTCCTCCGGCCAGACCGCCGTCGAGCGCTCCCAATGCCGCCGCACCGCCGCTCAGCTGGAATTTCGCCAAGGCAGCGAACCCCACAGTGAAAGGACCCGCATAGCAGAAGGTCACCGCGGTGTCGACGGCAAGCATGGTCCGGATGCGCGGATCTTGCCAGGCATACTTCAGCCCTGTCCGGATCCGCGCGAGCAGCGTGGTTTCTGCGTCCGGTGCGGCTGCGTCGTCGGGCAAGTCCGCTTCGAGATTCTCGTCGCTGCTCGGCTTGCGGAGTGGGACGACGCCTGCCACGCACAGCCCGCACAACGCGAAGCACACTCCATCGACGAGGAAGGCGAACCTGGCGTCGCTGACCGCTACCACGATGCCGCCAATCGCCGGGCCGAGCACGGCCGCGATCCTGCTGCCCACGCTCAGCAGCGCGTTGGCCGGGGCGAGGAGGTCTTCGTCCACCACATCAGGCAGGATCGACGCGCGCGCGGGTTGGAAGAAGGCGTCGACCGCGCCGAACGCGGCCGCCGAGACCACCAGCATCCAGACGCTCAGCAGGTGGGCGAAACCGATAGCTGCGACGGTGGTCATGACTACGGTCCGCGCCCAGCTTGAGAGCATCATGAGGACTCGCGGTGACCATTTGTCGCTCAGCGAACCGCCGACCAGCGTCAGCGCGGCCCGCGGCACCGCCTGCATGGCCAGTACGTAGCCGAGCACAAGCGTGGATCGGGTGAGACTCAAGGTGATCCAGGAGAACGCGATGTAACTGAACCCGTCGCCCAGTAGCGAGAAGGACTGACCGAGCCACAACCTGCGGAACGATGGGACCCGGGCCGGTGCCCAGAGCCGTGAGCTTGCGCCAGCTAACGTTGCCGCCATAATTCAGTCTCGCAATTGGCCGCCGAATGGGAGGGGATCGGTCAATACCGGATGGGCAGCATCGTCAGGCTCCGGTTGAGCAAGGACAGGTGCCAGGTGTGTTCCACGTCAACCAACTCCAGGTTCGGGTAGTCGCGCACCAGGCCGGCGATGGCGGCCCTGGCAACCAGGCGGGCAAGGGGCGCGCCGATGCAGAAATGTTCACCGAAGCCGAACCCGAGATGCATGGTGTTGCTGCGGCCGACAATGAAGCGGTCTGGATCGGGGAACTGCGCCGGATCCCGATTGGCCGCGGCAGTTATCAGATAGATCCTGTCTCCGGCACAAATGGCCGACCCGTCAAGCTTGACGTCCGACGCGGCGATTCTTATCGACATTTTAGAGGGGCCATCGAAGCGCAGCATCTCTTCGATGCTGCCCGACAGCAGGTCAGGGTTCCTGCGTAGTTCGTCAAGTTCCCCTGGATGTCGCAGCAGGGCGCGCACGCCGTTCGCGATGAGGTTGCTGGTGGTCTCGCCGCCGGCGAACGCGAGATGGGCGAGCATTCCAATGAATTCATCGTCAGTCACCGATTCGCCGATCTGACCAGTCGCGAGTACCGAGCTGATCAGGTCATCACCTGGTTCGGCGCGGCGCTGGCGCAGGAGGTCAGCCAGGTAGTCATAAAGGTGGAGTAATGACTCGATGGAGGTGCGGTATTCGGGTTCTCCCTGGGTGGTACCAAGTATCAGCTCACTGACCCGTGCGGCCCAATACCAGAAGGCTGGACTGTGTTGGCGTGGCACGCCGAGCCACCGGGCGAAGATCAGGCTGGGCAGCGGCTTGGCTATGTCAGCTACGGCGTCGCCGACATTACCGGAGACCGCGCGCTTGGAAAGCAGCCCGCGGGCCGTCGCTTCGATGACCGGGCGGAAACGGTTGATCGCGCGCGCGGAGAACTGCTCCTGGAAAACGGCGCGCAGTCTGCGGTGAACGGGCGGATCATTAAATACCATCCATCCGGACAGTATCTCGAATGCTCGTTCCTCATCGCCGCGCGAACCTTCCGGAATGCGTTCCATGATCGGCTTTACCCGGCTAGCGGATATCGCGGGTTCCCTCAGGCAGTGCACGACGTGCGAGTATCCGGTCACCAGCCAGGCCCGGTGCACGGCACTCCAATACACCGGCTGGTACTCACGCAGCGCATTGAGGTAGTCATACGGGTTAGCGTTGACGGCGGGATCGAGGAGGTACCGATCGGCGAACCTGGTCATCGCGAGGGCTCCGTTCCGCTTATGGACGCCAGAATGGCGGCGAAGTCGCGTACTAGCGGTTCGGTGAGGATCGTCAGGTGATTGCCAGGCGTCAGCCAGACCGTCAGCCCACCCTGCGCGAGCTCCCGCCAGCGCGCCAGGTAGGTCGGATAGGAGACATCCAGGCCCGGCATCGGTTCGTTCGGCGGCAGGTTGGCGGATTCCTCGCCCATGACTAGGTGGACGTGGCCTGAATAGGGCTTGATCTGATAGCTGGCCAGCGCGGCCAGCAGCGAGTGCCAGACTTCGATCGGCGCGTCTTCGGCAAGGTCAGCTTCGCTGAGTGACATGCCAGCGCCGAGCAGCAGGGTCGTCAGGCTGGCCACGGCCGTGGCTCGATCGGGCGAACCTGGTGGCAGCTGACGCGCGTGGTCCCGTAGCAGCAGGGCGTCCGCTAGCTTCGCGGCCACGTCGGCTAGCCTCACCTCGGCCGCCTGCTCGGGCAGGTACGGCTCAAGTAGTACGAGCGTGGTCGGCTGGTCCGCATTGGCGGCTAGCTGGGCGGCCATCTCAAGTGCGATGTTGCCGCCCATCGACCAGCCGAGCAGGCAACGGTTGCCGCTTTCCTCGCGCTGGATGAGCTCAGCCACGTAGTTCGCGGCGATCTCCGGCACCGTGTAGGGGTCAAGTCCGCCCACCAGTCCGCGGGCCTGGAAAGCGTGCACCGGCGGGCCTGGCGGCAATGCCCTGGCCAGCGGGATGTACCAGGTGGCACTGCCCCCGGTGGGATGCACGCAGTACAGCGGGGGGCCGGCCCCTCGCGCAACCGGACTTCCGAGGTGACCTCGCTGGCCGTCCGCCCCACAGCCTGGTCGGCGCGCGCGGCCAGCATGGCGATCGTGGGCCCTTCGACCAGGTCGTGCACCGTCACCTGCACGCCACGGGCGGCCGCCGTGGCGGTGGCCCGCACCGTCGACAATGAGCTGCCGCCGAGTTCGAAGAAGTCGTCATTGACGCCAATCTCCGGCAGCCCGAGCACGTCCCGCCATACTTCGGCGAGGATCAACTCGGTCGGGGTGGTCGGCGCGGAGTAGGTCATGCTGAGCTCAGCGCGGTCGAAGGCCGGTGGCGGCAAAGCCTTACGGTCAATTTTGCCGTTGCTGGTGAGCGGCAGCTCAGCAAGGACCATGAATCTGCCAGGCACCATATAGCTAGGAATCCGCATGCGCAGAAACTGCCTGATCCGCGCTGAATCTGGCTCGGCCGTGTCCTTGATTACCAGGTAGGCGACCAGCTTAGGTTCCCCCGGCAGATCGTCCCTGAGCAGCACCGCTGCGGCCCGCACTGCTGGCAGTTCGCGCAGCGCGTTCTCGACCTCGCCGAGTTCGATCCGCAGCCCTCGCAGCTTCACCTGGTTGTCACGACGACCGAGATATTCCAGCGCACCGTCGCAGCGGCGGCGGCCCAGGTCGCCGGTGCGGAAGAGTCGGCCGCCAGCCTCTCCGTACGGATCCGGCACGAACGCGGCTGCGGTGAGCGCCGGACGGTTCAGGTAGCAGCGGGCTACGCCAACGCCGCCGACGTAGATCTCGCCAGGAATTCCGGTCGGCACCGGCTGCAGATCCTGATCGAGCACGTAGACCTGCGTGTTGCGGATCGGCAAGCCGATCGGCGGTCGGCCGCCGCCTGGCCGACAGAGAGCGAAGCTGGACCATACCGACGATTCGGTCAAGCCGTAACCGTCGAAGAATCGCCGACCGTCGGACCAGGCGTCCGCGAGATCCGTGGTGCAGGTCTCTCCGGCTGCCATCAGCGTGGCGAGGCAAGGGAGGCCGTCGGCATCCATCATCGCGAGGGCAGTGGGTGGCAGCACGGCGGCGGTCACTTGCTGATCGCGGAGGATCCTGGTCAGGTCAGGTCCTGGCCGCAGATCTTCGCTGGGCGCCGTGCATAGCCGAGCTCCGTTGGCAAGTGCCCAGGTCAACTCGAAGACGCAGGCATCGAAACTGAACGATGAAAACTGCAAGACCCGATCGGCTGCGGTGGGCTTGAGCACGTCACGCTGCGCTTGCAGCAAGTTGGTCAGGCCGCGGTGCGGCACTACGACCCCCTTGGGCCGCCCGGTCGAGCCAGAGGTGTAGATCAGGTAAGCGGCATTGTCCGCACCAGCGACGGTGCCTGGTGATCCAGGCCGCTCCTGAGCTGAGTACTCGCCCGCCTCGGCTTGGTCGATGAGTACCGTGTGGCCGCTGAAGCGGATGCGGTCTGCCAGTGCGGCCTGCGCAAGCAGCACCATCATGCCGCTGTCAGCGACCATGTAGGCAAGCCGGTCGGTGGGATAGTTCGGGTCGAGCGGAACGAACGCACCGCCAGCCTTGAGCACTGCTAGCACCGCGCACACCAGGTCAGGCCCGTGGTCGGTGCAGATGCCGACCGCCACCTCTGCGCCCACCCCGAGCGACTGCAGTCGCCGGGCCAGGCGCTCGGCGGCGTTGTCCAGCTCCGCGTAGGTGACCTGCGAGTCGCCGTGCGCGATAGCGATCGCGTCCGGCCGGGCGCAGGCGTGCTCGCTCACTACCTCGTGGAGCATGAGCCGGCCGCTCCGCGCGACGGGTCCGTTAGCCCACTTGGCCAGCTCCTGGGTCTGAGCGCCGCTTCGAGGTGCTGGCGCGGTGACCAGACCGCTGGGATTAGCGACCATCTCATCAAGCAGCTCTCGCATCAGATCAGCGAGCTGTTCGGCGGTAGCTGCTTCAAAGTACGCGGCGTCGGCGTCAAGCTCGAACCCGTCCGTGTTGGCTGTGACCGCGAGCGGGAAGGAGGTCCGCGCGACCTCAAGAGAGTCGTCCCAGGCCTCCGCGTCTAGGCGGTGGAAATTGACGTAGTTGAAGGCTGCCTCGACCAATTTCGCGGTAGTCGACCATGTTCGCTGGAGCTGTGCCAGCGGCAGCCTCCTGTGCGGCATCAGCTCCTGCTCAGCCGAGAAGGTTTGGCGAAGCAAGTCGAGCCAGCTGCGCGTCGGGTTTACTACGCCAAAAGGAACGGTGTTCAGGAAGAGGCCGCGCATGAGGTCCGAGCCAGGACGTTCGGGCCGGCCATTGGTGACAAGGCCGATGGCGTGCGCGCCGCCAGGTTCGGCGAACAGGCTCATCAGGTGGTAAAAGGCGGCCAGAAACACAGTGCGGTGCGGAACTCCCGCGAGCTTGGCCAGCTGGCCGATGGACTCGCTGAGCTCGGGGAAGGAGCGGCGGCACTCGTAGACCCACGGTTCGTGGTCCTGCGATGAGCCAGCCGGATCACGCCGGATGAAGCGGACAGGCGTCAGGTCGCGTAGGGTCGCGGCCCAGAAATCGAGGCTCGCGCCGGAGCTGATCGCCTCGCGTTCGAGCGCTACGTATTCGGCGAACGGCGGGGTCGGTGGCAGGCTCGGCGCCCGGCCTTCGACTACTGCTTGCCGGTGTAGCTCACGCAGGTCGGCAACGAGCGAGGTGAGGCTCCAGCCGTCGAGCACGATGTGGCAGTCGGTGATCGTGATCCGCAGCTCGGTGTCAGTGAGCTGGTGCAGGTGGAGGCGTATCAGTGGCGCAATGGCCAGGTCGAACTTGGCCGTGGCCGCGTCGTCAACGAACTGTCGCAGCGCCGCGCGTTGCTCGTCGGCCTGCCGGTCGCGCAGGTCGGTGTAGCCAACCGGCAGCGCGGCGGCGTGATGGACCAGCTGCACCGGCTCAGTGAAGGACGCCATGTCGACGGATGTCCGCAGGCTGTCATGGGCGAGCACGACCGCGTCCGCGGCCGCCTGGAAACTGCGCAGGTGCAAGCCCTCGGGAAGCACGAGCTTGAGGCAGGTGACGTTGTGGTAGGCGGCGCGGAGGGGGTCAGCGAGCATTTCGTGAATCATCCCGGCCTGCAGCATCGTCAGCGGGTAGGCGTCGTCCAGTCCGCCGGGAAGCCGGGCCGCGTCGACGGGGCGGAGCAGGTCAAACGGCGGACGCGGGGGCGCGATCGGATCTTGTCCGTCGGTAACGGCGGCTCGCTCCGCCAGGTCACCCAACGTGGCGGCGCGAAATAGGTCGGCGACCGACAGGTTGAGGCCAGCCAAGCGGCTGAGTCCGACGACACGTAGCGCCAGGATGGAGTCGCCGCCGAGGTCAAAGAAGTTGTCACCGGATCCGATCCGCTCGATGCCAAGAACCTCCGCCCAGATCTCGGCAAGCTGGGCCTCCGCTTGCGACTGCGGCGCGATGTATGTTCGCGCTGTCCCGCCGCCGCTCGCCTCCATCGCGATCAGGGCGGCGCGATCGACCTTGCCGTTGACGGTGATCGGCAGCTCGGAATGCTGGACGAACAAGGCCGGGACCAGGTACTCAGGCAGGCCTTCTCGCAGCTGCTCGCGCAGCATCGCCGGATCGAGCTGGTTGTCAGCCTTCGCCACTAGATGTCCGACGAGGCGCGCGCCGCCGCTGCGGCCTGGCTGGGCCACGACCGCGGCGTCCGCCACCCCAGGGCAGGTGCGTAGCATGCTTTCGATCTCACCTGGCTCTATCCTGAAGCCGCGGATCTTCACCTGGTGATCGGCCCGTCCGACGTAGGCGAGGTCACCTTCAGGCAGGACTCGCACCAAGTCGCCGGTGCGGTACATGCGATCACCCGGCGCGCCGTGAGGGTCAGGCAGGAAACGATCCGCGGTCAACGCCGGCCGGTTGCGGTAGCCGCGCGCGACACCGGCACCGGCCACATGCAGCTCGCCAACGGTCCCAGGCGGGACAAGCCGCTGGTGCCGGTCGAGCACATAGCCACGCTGGCCATGCAGCGGGCGGCCCACCGGCGAGTACACGGCCGATGCCGGATCCGCCGCGCCGAGGGGTCGGTAGGTCACGTGCACGGTCGTCTCCGTGATCCCGTACATGTTGACCAGCTCAGGCCGTTGATCGGCGGGCTGGTCGAACCAGTCGTGGTAATCGCGCGCGTCAATGGCTTCGCCGCCGAGTATCACCGTGCGCACCTCAAGCCGGGAAAAGTCCCGGCCGGTCGCGGTGACGTGCTGCCGCAGCCCTTTGAAGGCGGCGGGAGTCTGATTCAGCACCGTCACTGCCTGATCCCGCAGCACCGGGTAGAGCGCTTCGGGATCGCGCGCTTGCGCTTCGGTCAGTACGACCGCCCGTCCGCCTGTAGTCAGCGGGCCCCACAGCTCCCAGACGGAGAAGTCAAAGGCAAAGGAGTGCAGGCAGGTCCATACGTCGTCAGCGCCGAAGTCGAAATGCCGGTCGGCGGCATCGAATAGCCACGCGACGTTGCCATGTGAGATCTCGACGCCTTTTTGGGTGTCCGGTCGACCCCGAGGTGTAGATGACGTAAGCGAGATCCCCCCCGAGGAGTTCTGGCTCGGCTGGGTACTGCGCGTCGCTGGCCGCCTCGGCGGCTTCGAGCGGGATGACGCGGACTGGCAGGTGAGCCATCGCGGCTTGGCCGGCGGCGTCCGCGATGACCAGTGACACCTGCGCATCGCTGATCATGAAGCCGAGTCTGGCTTGCGGGTAGCCAGGATCGAGCGGCAAGTAGGCGGCGCCCGCCTGCCAGACGCCGAGAACGGCGGTTGCCAGGCTGGCCGATCGGGCGAGGCAGACGCCGACCAGGGACTCGCGGCCCACGCCGAGCGTGCGCAGCCGACGGGCCAGCGACTGGGCACGCTCAGCGAGTTCGGCGTAGGTGAGCGACTGGTCCGCCGACGTGACCGCAACCGCCTTGGGGGCTCTGATCGCGTGCTCGGCGAACCGTGTGAGGACTAGGTCAGGAACCGCCGGTGCGGCGGTCGGGAACGCGCCAGCAGTGACTGACGCGCCGAGCACTAGGTCACGTTCCTGGTCAGTGAGCAAGTCAAGGTCGCCGACGGGCACCTGAGGCGACTCGGTGAACGCGGTCAGCATCGCCACGGTGTGCGCGGCCAGCCGGGAGATGGAGGCTTCGGTGAACAGATCTGGACGGTAGTTGAAAGAAAGCAGGAGTTGGTCTGCCTCGCGGCTGGCATGCAGCGAGAGGTCGAACTTCGCCGTGGTGAGGTCGATCGGGAAAGGCTCACCGGTCGCCGCACCGAGCACCAGCGGTTCGTCGCCCGTCTGGGCGTAGGTGAACAGGACCTGGAACAGCGGGTTCCGCGACAGGTCGCGTTGCGGGTTCAGCTCAGCGACGATCCGCTCGAATGGGAGGCCCTGGTGGCTCAGCGCACCAAGAACGTCCTGCCTGGTCCGGGCGAGCAGTTGAGCTGGCGTGGGATTACCCGACAGGTCAGCGCGCACGATCAGGGTGTTGACGAAGAACCCGACAAGTTGCTCGACTTCTGGCCGGTCGCGGTTAGCCGCGATCGTCCCGATCGCCACGTCGTCCTGGCCGGTGTGGAAGCCAAGTATGGCTTGGAATGCGCACAGAATGGTGATGAACGGCGTAGCGCCTGCCAACCGGTCGGCCTCGTCCAGTGCGCTGGTGAGCGTGGCGGACAACCGTACCGAGTAGTCGCTGCCGTCGTGACGACGGGCAGCTGGCCGGGGATAGTCGACCGGGAATTCGAGCGGGGTGAGATCGGCCAGCGCATCGCGCCAGTAGCTGAGCTCAGCCCGCGCCTCGTCGGTCTGTCCCAGGTGTTGCTGCCAGACGGCGTAGTCGGTGTACTCGATCGGCAGCTGGGGGGGCTCTGGGCTGCGACCGCGGCGGCGGACCTGGAAGAATTCCTGCAGATCGCGGACGAGAATGCCGAGCGACCAGTCGTCCGTAATGATGTGGTGCATCGCCAGCACCAGGATGTGGTCGTCGGCCGCGACGCGCAGCAAGGTCGCCAGGAAGGCGGGCTCTGACTCCAGGTCGAAGGGCCGGGTCGCCGCGCCGAGCACGGCATCCACAATCCGCTGTGGTTGGTCAGCGCAGGTGGCCTCGCTGATGTCCGTCAGTTCCAGGCCCAGGCCGTCCGCGGGCAGCACCCGCTGGCGCGGGACGCCGTCCGCCGCGGAAAACAACGTGCGCAGTTGCTCGTGCCGACGGATCAGGTCGGATACCGCCGCGGCGAGCGCGGCGACGTCGAGCGGGCCGGTGAGCCGCCACGCGGCGGGCATGAGGTATTCGGTGCTCGCCGGTTCGAGCTGGTAAAGGAAGTACAGGCGCTGCTGGGCGGCGGACAGTGGCACCCAGTCCGGCCGGGGGCTAAGTCGCGGGATGCTCGCGGCACCAGCCCCGCCGCGAAGGCGCTGTTCGAGTAGCCGCCTGGCGGCGGGAGTCAGCGCGTCGCGCGAGGCCGCGGCGCGTTCTTGCGAGGCCACTATGATTCCTCCAACCGGGACCTTCAGTTCGGCGGGTCCGCTATGAGGGACAAACCGATGTCCTCCTCGCTCATGGCGGAGATTTGCTCGATCAAGAGCCGCTCCACTTCAGCCGAGAGGTCTTCGACGGTCGGATGCTCGAACAGGTGCCGTACGTCGATTGGGCAGCCGAAAGCGGCTCGCAGCCTGGAGGCGGCCGAGACCGCGCGCAGGGAGTGCCCGCCAAGAGCGAAGAAGTTATCCCGCAGACCGATCTGGCGAACACCGAGCAACTCCACCCAGATCTGGGCGATCACTACCTCGGTGGGCGACTGCGGGGCAACGTACTCGGCAGCGGCGAGCAGTTCTGGCACGGGCAGCGCGCCGGTGTCCACTTTCCCTTGCACGGTCAGCGGCAGCGTGTCGAGCACCGTCAAGACAACCGGAATCATGTAGTCCGGCAGCGAACGCTGACACCATGCCTTGAGCGCGCTGGTGTCGAGTCCTGAACCGGCGACGTATCCGATGAGGCTCGGCTCGCCGTGGAGTTCGCGGACTAGCACCGTCGCGCCGCGCGCGCCGGGGAAGGCACGAAGCACTGCTTCTATTTCGCCGGGTTCGATGCGGATGCCGCGTATTTTGAGCTGGTTGTCGGTGCGGCCGAGGTATTCGAGGGTGCCGTCGGGGAGCCAGCGGGCGAGGTCGCCGGTGTGGTAGAGGCGGTCGCCGTGGCCGGCGTAGGGGTCGGGGGTGAACTTGCGGGCGGTGAGGGCGGGCTGGTTGAGGTAGCCGCGGGCGAGGGCGGGGCCGCCGATGAGGAGCTCGCCGGGTACTCCTGGGGGCAGGAGGTGGCCGCGGGGGTCGGTGATGTAGACGCGGCGGCCAGGGAGTGGCCGGCCGATGGGGACGGTGCGGGTGGTGGCGGGGGTGGTGAGGTGGTGGGCGGTGGCGCAGATGGTGGCTTCGGTGGGGCCGTAGGTGTTGGTGATGGGGACGCCGGGCAGGTGCTGGAGCCAGGTGCGGGTGGTGGCGGGGGGCAGGGCCTCGCCGCCGGTGATGAGGAGCCGCAGGCTGGCGAGGTCGGTGGCGAGGGTGTCGAGGCGGGTGGTGAGCTCGGCGAGGTAGGAGGGGGTGAGTTCCATGACGGTGACGTGGCGGTCGCGGACCTGGGCGGCGAGGGCTTGGGGTGTCCATTGCTCGTCGGGGCGGAGTATGGCCTGGGCGCCGGTGGCGAGGGTGGTGAGGAGTTGTTCGAGTGAGGCGTCGAAGGTCAGGGAGGCGAAGGCCAGGACGCGGTCGGCGGGGGTGATGGCGTAGTGGTCGCGGGCGGCGGTGATGTGGCGGGCGAGGGCTGCGTGCTCGATTCCTACTGCCTTGGGGGGTCCGGTGGTGCCGGAGGTGAAGATGACGTAGGCGAGGTCGCGGGGGTGCGGGGGGGTGCCGGGGGTTCCGGGGGCGGGGTGGGTTGCCTCGACGGGGACGGGGCGGGCGTGAAGGGCGGTGGCGGTGGCGGTGGTGGCGGCGTCGGTGATGGTCCAGGTGATTGCTGCCTCGCTGATCATGTGGCGGAGGCGGTCGGGGGGGAAGGCGGGGTCCAGGGGGATGTAGGTGCCGCCGGCGCGCCAGGTGGCGAGCATGGCGGCGATGGACCAGATGCCGCGGTGCAGGAGGACGCCGATGCGGGTGCCGCGGGTGGCGCCGCGTGCGGCTAGCTCGCTGGTCAGGCCGCTGACCATGGATTCCAGCTCGGGGTAGGACACGGCCTGGTCGCCGCAGGCCAGGGCGGGGCCGGCGGCGGGCAGCGCGAAGACCAGCGGCAGCACCCCGGGGCCATCCTGGCCGGCGTCCTGGCCCGCGAGGTCCAGCAGCTCGGATCGTCCTTCGGGCGACAGCAGGCCAAGCTCCCAGACGCGCTGACCCGGATCGGCGGCCACGGCCGCCAGCACCTGGCGCACGTGCCCGGCCAGCCGCACCACCGACAGCTCATCAAACAAATCACTGTCGTACTCGATCTCAAGTGCGAGCTGGCCGCCGCTAGCCTGGAAGGTCGCGGTGAGGTCGAATTTTGCTATCTCCCACGGCAAACTGACCGACCCAAATTCGAGACCGGCGATCAGCGGTGCCGGAGTAGCGCTCTCCTCCAGGTCGAACATCGCCTGGAAGAGTGGGTTGCGGCTGGGGTCGCGTTCGGGGCGGAGTTCTTCGACTAGCCGCTCGAATGGCACTTCCTGGTGGTCGAAGGCGCCGAGGACGGATTCCCTGACCCGGTGCAGGACTTCGGCGAAGGTGGGGTTTCCTGACAGGTCGGCGCGGATGACGAGGGTGTTGACGAAGAACCCGATCAGGTCCTCCAGCTCGAGGCGGCCCCGTCCGGCGGCCGGCGTCCCGACCGCGAAGTCCCGCTGCCCGGACCAGCGGCCCAGTACCACCTGGAAGACCGCGAGCAGCACCATGAACAGGGTCGCCCCGTGGCGGCGGCCGAGTTCTTCCAGGCTGGTCACCAGGCCGGCCGGGAAGGTCAGCTCGACGCCGCCGCCGCGCCCGGATCGCACCGGCGGCCTGGCCCGGTCGCAGGGCAGCTCAAGGACGGGGACCCCGGACAGGGCCTCGCGCCAGTACGCGAGCTGCTGCTCGAGAACCCCGCCGGACAGCCACTGCCGCTGCCACACCGCGAAGTCCCCGTACTGCACCGGCAGCGGCGCCAGCACCGCCGGCGCCCCGGCCAGCCGGCCCTGGTAGAACTCCGTCAGCTCGCGGAAGAAGATCCGCCCGGACCAGCCGTCGGTCGCCACGTGGTGGAAGGCCACCACCGCGACGCAGTCCTGCGGGTCAAGTACCCACACCCCGGCCCGCACCAGCGGCGCGGACGCCAGGTCAAACCGCTGCCGGGCGAACTCGCCGGCCTCGGCGCAGGCAGCCGCGAGCCGCTGCGCCTCCGTGCCCCCGGCCGGCACCTGGCGCCACCGCAGCGGGATGCTCGCCCTGGCGGCCACCCGCTGCACCGGGCGCCCGTCCACTTCCTCCAGCGCCGTCCGCAGCACCTCATGCCGCGCCACCACGTCATCCAGCGCCCCCTGCCAGGCAGCCCGATCCAGGCCGCCCCGCACCCGCCAGGAGAACCACAGCAGGTACCCGTCCCCCCGCTCCGACATCGCATCCAGGAACCACAACCGCTCCTGCGCGAACGACACCGGCAGCACCCCGCCCCGATCAACCGGGACCACTTTGGCTGTCACGGTCCTGCGGGCGGCGGCGACCAGCGGGCCGAAGTCGCGAATGCGGGGATTTTCGAACAACGCGCGCAATTGCACTTCACGGCCTAGCCGCGCGGCGATCCTGGACACGGCCATCGTGGCAAGCAGAGAATGTCCGCCCAGGTCGAAGAAGCCGTCGTCAATGCCGACCTGGTCCACGCCAAGCACTTCGGTCCAGATTCGCGCGATCATCCGCTCGGTTTCATCGCGCGGTGCGACGTACCCGGCCCTGATCGCGGCTTGGTCTGGTGTCACCTCAGGTAGTGCCGCGCGGTCGAGCTTGCCCCCTGCGGTCACCGGCAGGACGGCAAGCGCCACGACCTGCGACGGTCTCATGAAGTCAGGGAGATAGCGGGCAGTCCATTCCCGCACCACCGATGCTGGAACCTGGTCGGCTGACTGCGACACGTAGTACCCGACCAGGATCTGACCGCCGTGTCGGTCCGCGCGGATCGCGACGGCGGCGGCCGCGACCCCGGGACATTGTGACATCACTGCTTCGATTTCGCCGGGTTCGATGCGGATGCCGCGTATTTTGAGCTGGTTGTCGGTGCGGCCGAGGTATTCGAGGGTGCCGTCGGGGAGCCAGCGGGCGAGGTCGCCGGTGTGGTAGAGGCGGTCGCCGTGGCCGGCGTAGGGGTCGGGGGTGAACTTGCGGGCGGTGAGGGCGGGCTGGTTGAGGTAGCCGCGGGCGAGGGCGGGGCCGCCGATGAGGAGCTTGCCGGGTACTCCTGGGGGCAGGAGGTGGCCGCGGGGGTCGGTGATGTAGACGCGGCGGCCAGGGAGTGGCCGGCCGATGGGGACGCTGCGGTCATCGGCTGCCTGGGTGATGTCGCAGGCGGTCGCGGTTACCACGGCCTCGGTCGGGCCGTAGGCGTTGAGCAGCGTGACGTGGGGGACCAGCGCTTTCCATGCGGGCAGGAAGCTGGCCGGGACAGCTTCTCCGCCGAGGATCAGCAGACGCAGCGTGGCCAACTCTGCCGCTGCCTGCGGGGTGAGCGTGGAGACCAGTTCGGCCCAGTAGGCGGGCGGGAGGTTGACCACGGTGAGCTCGTAGCGGCTGATGAGTGCTGGCAGCTGAGCTGGCAGCCATTGCTCGTCGGGGCGGAGTATGGCCTGGGCGCCGGTGGCGAGGGTGGTGAGGAGTTGTTCGAGTGAGGCGTCGAAGGTCAGGGAGGCGAAGGCCAGGACGCGGTCGGCGGGGGTGATGGCGTAGTGGTCGCGGGCGGCGGTGATGTGGCGGGCGAGGGCTGCGTGCTCGATTCCTACTGCCTTGGGGGGTCCGGTGGTGCCGGAGGTGAAGATGACGTAGGCGAGGTCGCGGGGGTGCGGGGGGGTGCCGGGGGTTCCGGGGGCGGGGTGGGTTGCCTCGACGGGGACGGGGCGGGCGTGAAGGGCGGTGGCGGTGGCGGTGGTGGCGGCGTCGGTGATGGTCCAGGTGATTGCTGCCTCGCTGATCATGTGGCGGAGGCGGTCGGGGGGGAAGGCGGGGTCCAGGGGGATGTAGGTGCCGCCGCGCGCGCCAGGTGGCGAGCATGGCGGCGATGGACCAGATGCCGCGGTGCAGGAGGACGCCGATGCGGGTGCCGCGGGTGGCGCCGCGTGCGGCTAGCTCGCTGGTCAGGCCGCTGACCATGGATTCCAGCTCGGGGTAGGACACGGCCTGGTCGCCGCAGGCCAGGGCGGGGCCGGCGGCGGGCAGCGCGAAGACCAGCGGCAGCACCCCGGGGCCATCCTGGCCGGCGTCCTGGCCCGCGAGGTCCAGCAGCTCGGATCGTCCTTCGGGCGACAGCAGGCCAAGCTCCCAGACGCGCTGACCCGGATTGGCGGCCACGGCCGCCAGCACCTGGCGCACGTGCCCGGCCAGCCGCACCACCGACAGCTCATCAAACAAATCACTGTCGTAGGTAAACTGGCCAACCATTCCATCGCCCGCCGGATCGGGGTATGCCATCAGGGAGATGTCAAACGGCGCGTAACCCTCGTCCGGCTCTAGCTCTAGGTATTCGAAGCCGCTCGGACCCTTCAGATCGTCGGCCGGGGCGAAGTTCTGCAGCGCGAGCCAGGCCTGGAAGAGTGGGTTGCGGCTGGGGTCGCGTTCGGGGCGGAGTTCTTCGACTAGCCGCTCGAATGGCACTTCCTGGTGGTCGAAGGCGCCGAGGACGGATTCCCTGACCCGGTGCAGGACTTCGGCGAAGGTGGGGTTTCCTGACAGGTCGGCGCGGATGACGAGGGTGTTGACGAAGAACCCGATCAGGTCCTCCAGCTCGAGGCGGCCCCGTCCGGCGGCCGGCGTCCCGACCGCGAAGTCCCGCTGCCCGGACCAGCGGCCCAGTACCACCTGGAAGACCGCGAGCAGCACCATGAACAGGGTCGCCCCGTGGCGGCGGCCGAGTTCTTCCAGGCTGGTCACCAGGCCGGCCGGGAAGGTCAGCTCGACGCCGCCGCCGCGCCCGGATCGCACCGGCGGCCTGGCCCGGTCGCAGGGCAGCTCAAGGACGGGGACCCCGGACAGGGCCTCGCGCCAGTACGCGAGCTGCTGCTCGAGAACCCCGCCGGACAGCCACTGCCGCTGCCACACCGCGAAGTCCCCGTACTGCACCGGCAGCGGCGCCAGCACCGCCGGCGCCCCGGCCAGCCGGCCCTGGTAGAACTCCGTCAGCTCGCGGAAGAAGATCCGCCCGGACCAGCCGTCGGTCGCCACGTGGTGGAAGGCCACCACCGCGACGCAGTCCTGCGGGTCAAGTACCCACACCCCGGCCCGCACCAGCGGCGCGGACGCCAGGTCAAACCGCTGCCGGGCGAACTCGCCGGCCTCGGCGCAGGCAGCCGCGAGCCGCTGCGCCTCCGTGCCCCCGGCCGGCACCTGGCGCCACCGCAGCGGGATGCTCGCCCTGGCGGCCACCCGCTGCACCGGGCGCCCGTCCACTTCCTCCAGCGCCGTCCGCAGCACCTCATGCCGCGCCACCACGTCATCCAGCGCCCCCTGCCAGGCAGCCCGATCCAGGCCGCCCCGCACCCGCCAGGAGAACCACAGCAGGTACCCGTCCCCCCGCTCCGACATCGCATCCAGGAACCACAACCGCTCCTGCGCGAACGACACCGGCAGCACCCCGCCCCGATCAACCGGCGGAATCCTGGCCGTGCGCGCCCTTGTCGACCCGGCCAGACGACGCGCGACGATCTCCCGGCGCAGCGAGTCGGCGGATGTGAGCCCGCTGTCCTCGGTGCTCACCTGCCTTCCTCCTCAGCGTCGAGCAGGGCCCGCAGGTCTTGCTCGGACAGGTGCGATAGCTGGGCGAGCGCGAGTTCCTCGACTACTGCGGCGAGCTGCGCTGGGGTCGGGTGACTGAAGAAGTCACGGAAGGTCACCCTGGCGCCGAAGACGTCCTGCACCCGCGCCAGCAACTGGGCGACCCACAGGGAATGGCCACCCAGGTCGAAGAAGCTGTCGCCGGCCAGCACGCTGTCCCGGCCGAGCACTTCAGCGAAAAGGTCGCAAAGAGCTTTCTCGCCCGGGGTGGCCGGCGGTCGGCTGGTGGATGAGGCCAGGTAGTCGGGGGCGGGCAGGGCTCGGCGGTCCAGCTTGCCATTGGGCGAAATCGGCAACGCCGGCAGCGCCACCAGGGCGGCAGGGACAAGATGGTCGGGCAGCAGGGCGGACAGATAGCCGCGCAGTGCGGCGGGGTCAGCCTCGGCGTATTCCGCCGGCACGAAGTAGCCGACTAGCCGCAGGTCACCGGGCTGGTCTTCGCGGGCCACCACCACTGCCCGGCTGACCGATGGATGCGCCAGCAGGCACGCTGCCGCCTCGTCGGGCTCGACTCTGATACCGCGGATCTTGACCTGGTCATCGGTGCGGCCGAGGAACTCGAGGTTGCCGTCTGGGTGCCAGCGGGCGAGGTCGCCGGTACGGTACATCCGATCGCCTCCGGCCCGCAGTGGGCAGGCGACGAACCGCTCCGCCGTCAGCCCCGGCTGCGCCAGGTACCCCCGCGCCAGGCCGGCCCGGCGAAATACAGCTCCCCGCAGACCCCGGCGGGAACCGGCTGAAGATTGGCGTCAAGTACGTACGCGAGGGCATTGCGGATTGGGCGGCCGATCAGGTCGGGGCCGGTCGCCGGATCCGCGGTGCAATCGCGGAAGGTCGTCGTTATGGTGCATTCCGTCGGCCCGAACATGTTAACCAGGTGACCGAACGCCTCGCGGCACTCGGCTGGGATCCGCGTCACGCTCTCGCCGGTGCTGATCGCGAGCCGAAGGGCATGCGGGTGACCGCGGCTAAGATCCTCAGCGACCGGGGTGAGGAACGTTGGCGTGCCGCCGAGGGTCAGCGTGATGGCCCTGGTGCGGATCGCCTCGGCGACGGCGCGGACATCGCGCCGTTCGTCGTCGCTGAGCACTACTACAGCGGCGCCGTTGGTCAGGGGCAGGAACAGCTCGCTGACGCTGGGGTCGAAGCTCGACGATGTGATGGCGAGAACCCGGTCATCGGGTGAGATTCCGGTGATCGCGCGCATGGCGGCCAGGAAGTTGACCGCGCCCCGGTGGGTGGTGATGACGCCTTTGGGTGCTCCGGTGGATCCGGAGGTGTAGACGATGTAGGCGGGGTGGGCAGGGCGCAGCGGGGCGAGTCGTTCGGTGTCGCGGAACGGCGCGGCTGGGGTCCTGGCGAGTGCGTCCAGGGTGTGCGGGTCGTCGATGAGCAGGCGGGGGACTTCGGTGCCGCCGGGATGGCCAGCGGGTAGGACGGCCGCTAGGTCGCGGGTGGTGATGATGCGGACGGGGGCGGCGTCGTCGAGCATCCGGGCGGTGCGAGCGGGCGGGTAGTGGAGGTCGAGCGGGACGTAGGCGCCGCCGGTCTTCAGTATGGCGATGAGGGTGATGACGAGTTCGGGTGAGCGGGGCAAGAAGACCGCGGTGCGGGTTTCAGGCCCGGTTCCGTAGCTGATCAGCAGGCGGGCCAGGCGGGTGGCCGCGGCGTCGAGTTCGGCGTAGGACAGCTGCTGGCTGTCGAAGATGACGGCAGGGGCACTGGGGGTGCGGGCGGCCTGGGCGGCGAGCAGGCCGGGCAGCGTGGCATCGGGCAGCGTGGCATCTGGCAGCGTGGCGCTCGGTGCTGGTTCGGTGGTGCCGCTCCAGTCCGCGATGATCAACTGCCGTTCGGCCGGGCTGAGGAAGGTGGCCTGCCCAATCGGCTGGTCCGGGTCCGCCGCGAAGCACTCAAGCAGCCGCAGGAACCGCGCGGACATGGACTCCGCTGTCGCCGCATCAAACAAATCCGAGGCGTAGATCCAGTGTCCGCGCAGCTCGGACGGTGCCGAACGGTTACCTGAGGTCTCGGTGACCGTCAGGGTGAGGTCAAATCTCGCGGTCGCCACCCAGTGCTGGTCGCCGCCGCCGACGATGGCCTTCACTCCGGCAAGGTCGAGCGAGTCCTGGTCGGCGTTGTTGAAATGCAGCATGGTCTGGAAGAGGGGGTGGCGGGCGGCTGATCGTGGCGGGTTGAGCAGCTCGACGACTCGTTCGAAGGGGATGTCCTGGTGGGCGAGCGCACCCAGGCCGGTGTCCCTGATGCGGGCAAGGAGCTGGCGAAAGGTCGGATCGCCTGCGGTGTCTGCGCGCAGCACAAGAGTGTTGAGGAAGAACCCGACCAGGTCATCGAGTGCGTCGTCGGACCGGCCGGCTACGGCTGTGCCGATGGGAATGTCAGTTCCGCCGCTGAGGCGGGTCAGCAGTACCGCTAGCGCGGCCTGGATGACCATGAACATGGTTGCCTGCGTGTCGCGGGCGAGCTGGGTCAGTCGTGCGTAGACCGGGGCGGGGACGCCGAAGGTGAGCTGGCCACATTGGTGGCTCGCCGCTGCGGGCCGAGGCCGGTCGGTGGGAATCGCTAGTTCAGGCGCGATGCCGGCGAGCTGGCGGCGCCAGTAGTCGAGCTGGCGGCTGGCCAGGCTGTCCTGGTCGTGCTCGTCGCCGAGCAGCTCATGCTGCCAGGCGGTGTAGTCGGCGTACTGCACAGGCAGCGGTTCCCACCGCGGCGCGGTGCCAGCCAGCCGCGCCGTGTATGCCTGCCCAAGATCCCGCAGCAGGGGGATCATCGACCAGCCGTCAACGGCGATGTGGTGCACCAGCAGTACGAGCACGTGCTCGTCGCCAGTGGTGGAGATCACCCAGGCGCGTACCGGGATTTCAGCGGTCACGTCGAATACGTACTTCATGGCCGCTGCGATGTGCTGCTCGGCTTCGCCGGGGCGGGCAGTGGCCAGGTCCAAGGTCACCTTGGCCCGCCCGGCAGGCAGGATCAGCTGCTCAGGCACGCTGCCAGCCACGCCGATCATGGTGCGCAGCACCTCGTGCCGCGCGACCAGATCATTAAGCGCCGCTTGCAGCGCATCGGTGTCAATCCGGCCGGTCAGCCTCGCCAGCACCGGCACGTTGAGAGTGGCGCTCGGCCCTTCCATCTGGACCTCAAACCACAGCCGCTGCTGCGCGAAAGACAACGGAATCATGCCAGCTCCCGCGTTGCGGGTTACTGGCGGACGCGGCTGGGTGACCGGACGGAGGTGGGTGGCGAGTCCGGCGACGGTCGGGGCCAGGAACAGGTCTTGGACGGAGAGGTCAAGGCCGAGGGCGGTGCGCACCCGGTTGACCAGCCGGAGGGCGAGGAGGGAGTGGCCGCCGAGGCCGAAGAAGTCGTCGTCGACGGTGATCGGCCCGACTCCGAGTACCTCGGCGAACAAGGAGCATAGCGTGTCCTCCACCGCCGTAGCTGGGGCCCGACCGGTGACGGAGCCGCGGTACTCAGGTGCTGGCAGGGCATCGCGGTCGACCTTGCCGTTGGGCGTCAGTGGGATGGTCGGAACTGCCACGAAGGCTGATGGCACGAGGTAGTCAGGTACCCGGGCAGCGAGCCAGGTCCGGAGCGCGGCGGTATCAAGGTCGGCGACGCCGGGCGCTGGCACTACGTAGCTGATGAGCCGCATGTCGCCGGGCCGGTGTTCGTGTGCTACTACGACCGCCTGTGCGATCAGGGGACTGCGGGCGAGTTCTGCTTCGATTTCGCCGGGTTCGATGCGGATGCCGCGTATTTTGAGCTGGTTGTCGGTGCGGCCGAGGTATTCGAGGGTGCCGTCGGGGAGCCAGCGGGCGAGGTCGCCGGTGTGGTAGAGGCGGTCGCCGTGGCCGGCGTAGGGGTCGGGGGTGAACTTGCGGGCGGTGAGGGCGGGCTGGTTGAGGTAGCCGCGGGCGAGGGCGGGGCCGCCGATGAGGAGCTCGCCGGGTACTCCTGGGGGCAGGAGGTGGCCGCGGGGGTCGGTGATGTAGACGCGGCGGCCAGGGAGTGGCCGGCCGATGGGGACGGTGCGGGTGGTGGCGGGGGTGGTGAGGTGGTGGGTGGTGGCGCAGATGGTGGCTTCGGTGGGGCCGTAGGTGTTGGTGATGGGGACGCCGGGCAGGTGCTGGAGCCAGGTGCGGGTGGTGGCGGGGGGCAGGGCCTCGCCGCCGGTGATGAGGAGCCGCAGGCTGGCGAGGTCGGTGGCGAGGGTGTCGAGGCGGGTGGTGAGCTCGGCGAGGTAGGAGGGGGTGAGTTCCATACGGTGACGTGGCGGTCGCGGAGCACTGGGCGGCCGAGGGCTTGGGGTGTCCATTGCTCGTCGGGGCGGAGTATGGCCTGGGCGCCGGTGGCGAGGGTGGTGAGGAGTTGTTCGAGTGAGGCGTCGAAGGTCAGGGAGGCGAAGGCCAGGACGCGGTCGGCGGGGGTGATGGCGTAGTGGTCGCGGGCGGCGGTGATGTGGCGGGCGAGGGCTGCGTGCTCGATTCCTACTGCCTTGGGGGGTCCGGTGGTGCCGGAGGTGAAGATGACGTAGGCGAGGTCGCGGGGGTCGGGGGGGGTGCCGGGGGTTCCGGGGGCGGGGTGGGTTGCCTCGACGGGGACGGGGCGGGCGTGAAGGGCGGTGGCGGTGGCGGTGGTGGCGGCGTCGGTGATGGTCCAGGTGATTGCTGCCTCGCTGATCATGTGGCGGAGGCGGTCGGGGGGGAAGGCGGGGTCCAGGGGGATGTAGGTGCCGCCAGGCGCGCCAGGTGGCGAGCATGGCGGCGATGGACCAGATGCCGCGGTGAGGAGGACGCCGATGCGGGTGCCGCGGGTGGCGCCGCGTGCGGCTAGCTCGCTGGTCAGGCCGCTGACCATGGATTCCAGCTCGGGGTAGGACACGGCCTGGTCGCCGCAGGCCAGGGCGGGGCCGGCGGCGGGCAGCGCGAAGACCAGCGGCAGCACCCGGGGCCATCCTGGCCGGCGTCCTGGCCCGCGAGGTCCAGCAGCTCGGATCGTCCTTCGGGCGACAGCAGGCCAACTTGCCAGACACGCTGACCCGGATGGGCGGCCACGGCCGCCAGCACCTGGCGCACGTGCCCGGCCAGCCGCACCACCGACAGCTCATCAAACAAATCACTGTCGTAGGTAAACTGGCCAACCATTCCATCGCCCGCCGGATCGGGGTATGCCATCAGGGAGATGTCAAACGGCGCGTAACCCTCGTCCGGCTCTAGCTCTAGGTATTCGAAGCCGCTCGGACCCTTCAGATCGTCGGCCGGGGCCAGAGGGCAAGTTCTGCAGCGCGAGCCAGGCCTGGAAGAGTGGGTTGCGGCTGGGGTCGCGTTCGGGGCGGAGTTCTTCGACTAGCCGCTCGAATGGCACTTCCTGGTGGTCGAAGGCGCCGAGGACGGATTCCCTGACCCGGTGCAGGACTTCGGCGAAGGTGGGGTTTCCTGACAGGTCGGCGCGGATGACGAGGGTGTTGACGAAGAACCCGATCAGGTCCTCCAGCTCGAGGCGGCCCCGTCCGACAGCCAGCATCCCGACCGCGAAGTCCCGCTGCCCGGACCAGCGGCCCAGTACCACCTGGAAGACCGCGAGCAGCACCATGAACAGGGTCGCCCCGTGGCGGCGGCCGAGTTCTTCCAGGCTGGTCACCAGGCAGGCCGGGAAGGTCAGCTCGACGCCGCCGCCGCGCCCGGATCGCACCGGCGGCCTGGCCCGGTCGCAGGGCAGCCCGAGGAGGTGCCCCGGACAGGGCCTCGCGCCAGTACGCGAGCTGCTGCTCGAGAACCCCGCCGGACAGCCACTGCCGCTGCCACACCGCGAAGTCCCCGTACTGCACCGGCAGCGGCGCCGGCGCCGCCGGCGCCCCGGCCAGCGGGCCCTGGTAGAACTCCGTCAGCTCGCGGAAGAAGATCCGCCCCGACCAGCCGTCGGTCGCCACGTCGTGGAAGGCCACCCGCGACGCAGTCCTGCGGGTCAAGTACCCACACCCCGGCCCGCACCAGCGGCGCGGACGCCAGGTCAAACCGCTGCCGGGCGAACTCACCGGCCTCGGCGCAGGCAGCCGCGAGCCGCTGCGCCTCCGTGCCCCCCGGCCGGCGCCTGGCGCCACCGCAGCGGGATGCTCGCCCTCGGCGGCCACCCGCTGCACCCAGCAGCCAGTCCACTTCCTCCAGCGCCGTCCGCAGCACCTCATGCCGCGCCACCACGTCATCCAGCGCCCCCTGCCAGGCAGCCCGATCCAGGCCGCCCCGCACCCGCCAGGAGAACCATCCAGAAGGTACCCGTCCCCCCGCTCCGACATCGCATCCAGGAACCACAACCGCTCCTGCGCGAACGACACCGGCAGCACCCCGCCCCGATCAAC
>CAWFPK010000006.1:0-279461 GCA_963817625.1 uncultured Actinomycetota bacterium | reverse complement strand
CCGGCTTGATGCCGAGCCTGGTCGCCAAGTTCGGGTCGAGATCGGCGAGGGCGGCGACATACCGGTCGGCGACCTCGCGGGCGGTTGAAGTATTCGGTGCAGTGGAATCCGGCATGCAAACATTGTGCCTTTCCTGACACCGGCCCGCGAGATTCACCCGCGCCGGATGAATCCGGGCCGGGCGGCGGCCGCGACAATTCGTCGGGTGACAAAGCCCGACCCGGTCGCGCTGCTGCGCTCGCGCAGCTATCTGATGCTGCTCGGTTTTGCTGCCGTTCTGGGAATTCCCATCTCAGCGGCCGCGTACGGGTTCCTGGCACTGGTGAGCTACCTGCAAAAGGAGATCTTTACCCGGCTGCCGCAGGCGCTCGGGTTTACGGCCGAGCCGATGTGGTGGCCGCTGCCGGTGCTGTTCGTCGGTGCGATCGCTGCTGGCCTGGCCATTAATCTTCCTGCCCGGCGACGGAGGGCCGTCGCCTGCCTACGGCTTTCACCTGCATCGCCGCCGACTGCGGCCCACTGCCTGGGAGTCGTGCTCGCGGCGTTGGCCACGCTGACCTTCGGCATGGTGCTCGGACCGGAAATGCCGCTGATCCTGCTCGCAGCGGTCTTGCGGTCCTCGCCAGCAAGGTAGCTCGCAAGCTGCCTGAGCAGGCCGTGACCGTGATTGGAGCTAGCGGCAGCTTCGCGGCCGTCAGCACCTTGCTTGGTTCGCCGATCGTCGGGGCGTTCTTGCTGATGGAGGCGTCCGGACTGGGCGGTCCGATGCTCGGGCTTGTGCTGGTACCTGGCCTGCTGGCGGCCGGGATTGGCGCACTGATCTTCACTGGCCTTGATGCCTGGACCGGCCTTGGCAGCTTCTCGCTGGCCATCCACGGATTGTCGCGGGTGGGGACGCCGACCGGGGCTGAGTTCGGCTGGGCGATCGTGATCGGGATCGGCTGCGCCTTCGTCGGCTCGGGAATTCGGCGAGCGGCCGTATTCCTACGGCGCTACGCGGCCCAGCGGACGATGACCTTGCTGCCGCTGGCCGGCCTGGTGGTGGCTGGGCTGGCGATCGCCTACGCTGCGGGCTCAGGCAAGGCGAGCTCCCAAGTGCTGTTCTCTGGGCAGGAGGCGCTCGGACCGCTGATCACCCGCAGCGCAAGCTATTCCGGGCTGGCGCTGTTGCTCTTGATTGCCTGCAAAGGTCTGGCCTACAGCGTGTCTATGAGCAGCTTCCGTGGCGGGCCGGTGTTTCCTTCGATGTTCATTGGGGCGGCCATCGGGCTCGCGGCTTCGCAGCTGCCGGGGCTGCCTGCCATTCCTGGCGCGGCGATGGGGATCGGCGCCATGGCCACCGTGATGCTTGGCCTGCCGCTGACCTCGGTGCTGCTGGCCACCTTGCTGCTGGCATCGGCCGGGCTGGTGGTGATGCCGCTAGTGATCGTGGCCGTGGTGACTGCCTATCTGGTCGCCGCGCGCGTCTTGCCGCCGCAGCCGGCGGCCGAGCCAGGGCAGCAGGCGCACGCTACGGCATGAGGCCGTGGCTAGGGAAGATCGCCTTGCGGGTGGCCATGATGGCCGCATCGACCCGATCGTCAGGGTCATAACCGTGCTCGAACGACCTGAAGGTGGCCGGTGCCTCCTCGGTCATCAGCTCGGGTGCCGCGTGCCCGGTCCGCCTGCGGACGAAATCGCGCCACTCCGACGGCGTCGGCGTGGCTGGATCGATCGGATGACCGGTAGCTTCGGCCAGCAGGTGCGTCCAGGTGCGGGGCACCACCTGGATCAGCTCGTAACCGCCGCCCCCGGTGAGCAGCCAGTGACCGCCTGCCACCTCGTGCGCGAGCTGGTGGATCGCGGCGTGTGCGGTGCGCTGGCCATCGATCGTGAGCCGCAGGTTGGCTAGCGGGTCCATCCAGTGCGAGTCGCAGCCATGCTGGCTGACCAGGAACTGCGGCTGGAACTGGCGCAGCAGCGGCGGCACCACCGCGTGGAAGGCCCGCAGCCAGCCGGCGTCGCCGGTGCCGGCCGGCAGTGCCACATTGACCGCCGAGCCGATGGCGTCAGGCCCGCCGGTCTCGCTGGCCCGCCCAGTGCCAGGGAAGAGCGTCGACGGATGTTCGTGCAGGCTGATCGTGAGCACCCGAGGATCGTCGTAGAAGGCGGCCTGGACCCCGTCGCCGTGATGCACGTCAATGTCGACGTACGCGATCCGCTCGGCACCTTGGCCGAGTAGCCAGGCGATGGCGATAGCCGGGTCGTTGTAGATGCAGAACCCGCTCGCATAGTTCCGCATCGCGTGGTGCAGGCCGCCGGCGATGTTGATGCCGTGATCGACCTCGCCCGCCCACATAGCACGGGCGGCGGCCAGCGTAGCCCCGGCGACCAGCGCCGACGCCTCATGCATGCCGGTGAAGACCGGGTCATCAGCGGTGCCGAGGCCAAAAGCGGGGAAGGCGACCGGCTGCTGGCCGCCAGGCCCGCTTGACGGCCGCGATGTAGCCGGGGCTGTGGGCGAGTTCGAGCTCAGCATCGCTCGCTGGCGCCGGCGGGCTGACGGTGACGCCATCGGCATCAAGGACGCCGAGGTCACGGGCCAGCTCAATGGTCAGCTCGACTCTGATCGGCGCGAGCGGATGGGCAGGCCCGAAGTCATACCGGGTCAGCCGGTCGGTCCAGGCGACGTGCGCGGTGCAGGTCATACCTCATCTTCTCCGATGCTCAGCAGGTCGGCTCCCCGCCCAAGCTAGCGCCGATCGGAGCGATACTCGGTCGCTCCCGCAATTCCTGCGGCCCGGTGGTCGGTCAGGTGCGCTCCAGTACCCGTCGCGTCAAACGTCACGCGCTTCGGTGCGAAGGTAATTATGCACCTTGCCGTTAAGGTGATAACTCCGGTTAACCCAGACCGGAGTGGCGTATTTTGCGTTGCGGCGTCAGGCGCTCGCCGTCATTTATTTCGCGAATTTCTCGGTGCCGTCCCTTGCGGTATCGCTCAGCCGGTAGATTCATAGCCCATGAAAGCTCTGGTGCTGGCCGGGGGTTCTGGCAGCAGGCTCCGTCCAATCACTTATACCTCGGCTAAGCAACTTGTCCCAGTAGCCAATAAGCCAGTCCTATTTTATGGTCTTGAGGCGATCGCGGCGGCAGGCATACGTGACGTCGGCATAGTGGTTGGCGATACTGCCGCGTCGATTCGGGCCGCTGTGGGTGACGGTCGCACGTTCGGCCTAGACGTGACCTATATTGAGCAGGACGCACCGCTTGGCCTTGCTCATGCCGTACTGATCGCGCGCGATTATCTAGGTGCCGACGATTTTGTCATGTATCTTGGCGACAATTTCATTGTCGGTGGCATTACCGCACTCATCGATGAGTTTATCTCTGGCCGTCCCGATGCTCAGATCATGCTCACCCAGGTATCTGATCCTCGGCAGTTCGGTGTCGTCGAGCTAGACGCGGCTGGCGATGTCATCGGACTTGAAGAAAAGCCCAGCCAGCCGAAGAGCGACCTCGCGCTCGTCGGGGTTTACATCTTCACCCCCGCCATTCATGAGGCGGTGCGACGGCTAGTGCCGTCGGGCCGAGGGGAGCTGGAGATAACCGAGGCACTGCAATGGCTGACTGAGGTTGGTCTGAAGGTGCGCGCCACGATGATCTCGGGTTACTGGAAGGACACCGGCAACGTCACGGACATGCTTGAGGTCAATCGCATGGTGCTCGAAGGAGTCGCCGCGAGGCTGGACGGCACGGCGGACACCGAGAGCGAGCTCATCGGCCGAGTGGTGCTTGAGGCCGGTGCCCGCGTGCGCGGGTCGCGGATCGTCGGCCCGGCGATTATCGGCGCCGGCGCGGTGATCGAGAACTCTTACATCGGCCCGTCGACGTCGGTCGGCCAAGACTGCGTCATCGCCGATAGCGAGATCGAGTACTCCATCGTGCTGCCTGGCGCGTCCATCCGCGGGGTGAGGCGGATAGACGCGTCGTTGATCGGGCAGGGCGTCGAGGTGACATCGGCGCCGCCGGTGCCGCGGGCGCATCGTTTCGTACTCGGCGATCACAGCAAGGTGCAGGTCAGCTCATGAAACTACTGGTCACTGGCGGTGCCGGGTTCATTGGCTCGCATTACGTGCGGACTCTGCTGGCCGGCGGCTACCCAGGATTCGAGCAGGCCAAAGTGACCGTACTCGATAAACTCTGCTATGCCGGCAATCTTGACAACCTGCACCCGGTCGCACGTCATCCGAACCTGCGGTTCGTCCAGGGCGACATCTGCGACCCTGACACCCTCACCAAGGTCGTCGCCGGGCACGACTACGTGGTGAACTTCGCGGCGCAGACGCATGTGGACCGATCGATTAGCCACGCGGCTGACTTCGTTGTCGCCAACGTCAACGGCGTCCAGACACTTGCCCAAGCGTGTCTCGACGCCGGGGTCAGTCGCCTGCTGCACGTCTCCACCGATGAGGTGTACGGCAGCGTGGGGTCAGGCTCAGTGACCGAGGACGCGCCGATCGCCCCGAGTTCGCCTTACGCGGCCAGCAAGGCCGCTGGTGAGCTGATCGCGCTCGCTTACGCGAAGACGCATGGCCTGGATGTGCGGATCACCAGGGGCTGCAACACCTACGGCCCGTATCAGTTCCCAGAGAAAGTGATACCGCTCTTCGTCACGAACCTGCTCGACGGCCGCCCGGTGCCGCTCTATGGAGACGGCAAGCACGTCAGGAGCTGGTTGCATGTCGATGATCACTGTCGCGGTATTCAGGTCGTGCTCAGCGATGGCGAGCCGGGCGGCATCTACCACGTCGCTGGCGACATCGAACTGACCAACATTGAACTGACCAGGATGGTGCTTGATCGCTGCGGAGTCGGCTGGGGCATGGTCAAGCCGGTCGCCGACAGGAAAGGGCACGACCGCCGGTACAGCATCGATGACTCCAAGCTGCGCGCGCTTGGGTATGCCTCGGCCACGCAGTTCGGGCCGGGACTGACCAGCACAGTGGAGTGGTATCGGCAAAACCGGCGGTGGTGGGAGCCATTGCGGGAAGCGGCGAGCGCCGGCCCTGCGGCTGCCATCGCGATGACGGCCGCGGTCGGGCCCGCCGCGCCGACGGCGGAGCGATCAGCGCGATGACCCGGTGGCTGGTCACAGGGTCGGGCGGGATGCTCGCCCAGGATGTGCTGGCCGCCTTGCGGGTGAGGCACGAGACGGTGCTTGGCGTGCGCAGGCAAGACCTCGACATCACAGATTCCGCTGCGGTCAAGTCGCTGATCAGCGACTACCGGCCGAACATCGTCATCAATTGCGCGGCCTGGACGGCTGTCGACGCTGCGGAGGCTGACGAGGATTCGGCGTTGGCGGTCAACGGACGCGGCGCTGAGAACCTGGCTGGCGCCTGCGCCGATGTCGGAGCGCGGATGGCGCACATTTCCTCCGACTACGTGTTCGATGGGACCGCCACCCGGCCGTACGCCGAGGACGCGAAGCCGGCCCCGCGAACCGCTTACGGCCGCACCAAATTGGCCGGCGAGCAAGCGGTGCTCTCGCTGCTGCCGGAGGCGGGCCTGGTGCTGCGGACGGCTTGGCTGTACGGCCAAGGCGGGCCGAATTTCGTTCGTACCATGATCAAGCTGGCCGGGACCCAGCCGACCGTCGATGTCGTGGCTGACCAGCGCGGCCAGCCGACCTGGACGGCGCACGTCGCTGATCAGGTGATCGCGCTCACGGTGCTGGGCGCGACCGGCATTTACCATGCCACCAGCTCGGGCGACACCACCTGGTTCGGCCTGGCCGCGGAGGTCTTCGGTCTGCTCGGCACCGATCCGCGGCGAGTGCGGCCGACATCGAGCGAGGCGGTACCTCGACCCGCCCCGCGCCCTGCCTACAGCGTGCTTGGCCATGATCGGCATGCCCAGGCCGAACTTGCGCCGATCGGCGAGTGGCGGCTGGCGCTGCGCCAGGCCTGGCCCACCCTGGCGGCGGGGCAAGCCTGAGCAGGACCGGGCGAAGCTGGCCCGGCCAAAGAAGCTAGCCCGGCCCAAGAAGCTGGCCCGGCCAAGAAGCTGGCCCGGCCAAAAGAACCTGGCCCGGCCAAAAGAACCTGGCCCGGGCTAGCGCTGGGCTCGCTGGGTGCGCGCCAGGGCCTGGCACTGCGCATAGTCAGGCAGCAGCTTATCGGCGATAGCGGTTGCCAATGATGGTGCCGCCGCGTCTTTGTCTGACAATATCGGCTCGAAGTCCGCAGGCCAATCGATGCCAATATCGGGATCTAGCGGGTGCACGCCGTGCTCGCGAAGAGGCTGATAAGGGGTGGAGCAAAGATAAAGGACCGTCGCATCGTCCGTCAGGGCTGCGAATGCATGTCCTAGGCCTTCCTCGATATATACGGCTTGCCTGTTCTCCGCGTCGAGCCTGACCGCCACCCAGCGACCGAATCCCGGCGAACCTACACGGAAATCGACAATCACGTCAAGGATGGCACCGCTTGAGCATAGGACGTACTTCGCCTGCCCTGGTGGGACGTCGCTGAAGTGAATGCCCCTGATCGCGCCGCGCCTTGACGTTGAGCAATTTGCCTGGGCAACGCAGAGGCCATGACCCAGATGGGCTTCGATCTCGGCATTAATGAAACATTCATGGAAAATCCCGCGTCGATCGGCATGAATTCGCGGCACGCACAGCCAGGCACCTTCCAAATCGAGTGGCTCCATGTGAATACGGTAAGACGACTGAACGCTTGCCCGCTACACTCTTAGCGACACTAGATAGCAAGCAACATTCCATTCCTAAATGCTTAGCTAAGCCAGCCACCGCTTGTATTGGCTACCTTTGCCCTTAATCCGGTTGATCCGGCCAAGAAAGGGAATTCAGATGCATGAATGGCGGTCAGGGCGTCCCGGTGGTGATGCCATGGTCGGCGGTGACGCGGCGCAGCCTTCGGTTGGTGCCGGTCGGCTCGGTCACCTCGCCCGCCGCGATCCTGCCTGCGCCAACCTCGTGCGCAGATTGCTCGCGGTAGCGACGCGCGCTTTGGCCCAGGCATACGTCGGCGAAGAGTTCTCCTTCACGCTACGGCCGGCGCGGGCGGAGCCAGCGCAGCCGGAGCCAGCGCAGCCGGCGCAGCCATCGCAGCTGCGGCCAGTGGGGGTGAGCGCGCGGTATTCGACCATAGCCGCCCTCGGCCTGAGGTACCTGCCGGTGTCGGACCGGCGCGCGGTGCTCGGCGGCGCTGACTGCGATGACCTGCTCGGATTGCTTGCCAAAGGACTTGATGACCTGACTAGCACTGGTGATGTCGCACTCTTCTGCTTGGCGGCCGCCGAGGCTGGGCATAGCGAACTGCCACATGCCATCGACCGGTTGCGCTCGCTCGATCGGAGCTGGATCGCGGCCTGGCCCGGCCGGCCCGATCGGCAGCTTGACGTGGTCTCGGCGGCTTGGGTCGTCACCGCCCTCGTGGCCGCGAGGGCTCACGTTGATGTCGATCAGCATCTGGCCGTCGCGCGCGGTCGGCTGATGAGTTCCAGACAGGCCGTCTTTCCGCATCTGATCGGCGGCAGGCCGCCGTGGTACCGGGCGCACGTCGGGAGCTTTGCTGATCAGATTTATCCGGTCCAGGCGCTAGCCAGGCTGCACGCCAGTGCCGACGATCCCGGCGCGCGGGCGGTGGCGCAGGAGGTGGCCGGAGTGCTCTGCCAGGCGCAAGGCTCGATGGGCCAGTGGTGGTGGCACTATGACGCCCGCTCAGGCGCTGTCGTTGAGCGCTACCCGGTCTATAGCGTGCATCAGCACGCGATGGCGCCGATGGCGCTGCTTGACCTAGCGGACGCCGGCGGCGTCGACACGCTTGATGCGATTCGCGCCGGACTGCGGTGGCTTGCGGGCCCGCCGGAGACCGCCGACCGGCTGATCGTCGATGAACTGCCGGTGATCTGGCGCAAGGTGGGTCGCGGCGATCCGCGCAAGCTGGTGCGCGGATTGGCGGCCGCCAGCACGGCGATCTGGCCTGGTACCTCAGTGCGCGGAGCTGACCTGCTGTTCCCGCCGAGGATTGTCGACCGTGAGTGCCGTCCCTACGAACTCGGCTGGCTGCTGTACGCCTGGCTGGGCGGAGCGACGTCATGACACGCGCGGCCAGCGCCACGGTCACTGCTGCCGGGCTGCTCGGCCTCACCATCCACCCGCTGAGCATGACGCAAGCGGTCAAGCGCTGCGCTGATGCCGTCGACTGCGGCGGCTACCTCAGCGTCGGCATGGTCAATGCCGCGAAGGTCGTGGCGATGAGCAAGAGTGAGCACTTGCGCCGCGCTGTGTCGGGGTGTGACCTGGTGCTGGCCGACGGGCAGGCGGTGGTCTGGGCGTCGGCATTGCTCGGCGCACCGCTGCCCGAGCGGGTGACTGGCATCGATCTGTTCACTGAATTGCTTGGCCAGGCGTGCGAGCACGGCTACCGGGTTTACTTCCTCGGCGCGAAGGCCGAAGTGCTGGCTGACATGCTCGCCAAAGTCGAGACCGAGTACCCGGGCCTAGTGCTGGCCGGCAGCCGGGACGGCTACTTTAGCCCAGGTCAGGAGCGGCAGGTCGCCGCTGAGATCCGCCGCTGTGCCCCTGATCTGCTGTTCATCGGGATGTCGTCCCCGCGCAAGGAACTGTTCGTGGCCAAATGGGGTCTGGCCACCGGTGCCAAGGTCGTGCACGGGGTCGGCGGATCCTTCGACATCCTCGCCGGAATTACCAAGCGGGCACCGCTGTGGTGGCAGCGGCATGGTCTTGAGTGGCTCTATCGGGCGTCGCAGGAGCCGGTTCGACTTGGCCGCCGCTACCTGAGCACCAACCTGGTCTTCATGACGCTGGTTGCCAGGGCGGCGCTTACTCGGGCCACACCACTCGGTGCCCGTGCGGGAGGGGACGCGTCATGAGCAACGTGCTCGTAGTGGGACTCGGCTACGTCGGCCTGCCGCTGGCGATGAGGGCCGCTGAGGTCGGACACCGGGTAGTGGGGTACGACACCGATGCGAGGCGCGTCAAGCTGCTCGAGACCGGGTCCTACATTGAAGATGTCTCGGCCGATCAGCTTGCGGCGATGATCGGCAGCGGCGCGTTCAGGCCCACGTCGGAGGCTCGCTGCTGCGCCGGTTTCGACGTGGCGATCGTCTCGGTGCCGACGCCGCTGCGTGAAGGGCTGCCCGATCTGGCCCACGTCGAGTCGGCGTGCCGCACCCTGGCGAGGTACCTTCGCCCGGGTGCCACGGTGATCGTGGAATCCACCACCTGGCCAGGCACGACCAGCGAGAAGGTGCAGCCCTGGCTGGAGGATGGCTCAGGACTGATCGCCGGGGTCGACTTCCACCTTGGCTACAGTCCCGAGCGGATAGACCCAGGAAATAGGACCTGGACGCTGATCAACACGCCGAAGATCGTGTCCGGTATCGACGAGGCGTCGCTCGCCGCCGTGCGCGCGTTCTACGCCGAGCTCGTTGAGCAGACGGTGCCGGTGTCCTCGCCGGCCGAAGCCGAGCTAGCCAAGATCATTGAGAACACGTTCCGGCACGTCAACATCGCGTTGATCAATGAGCTTGCGATGTGCGCTCATGGTCTCGGAATAGACGTGTGGGAGGCGATCGGCGCGGCTTCATCGAAGCCGTTTGGCTTCATGCCGTTCACGCCAGGGCCCGGCGTGGGCGGGCATTGCTTGCCGATCGATCCGTCTTACCTGTCCTGGCGGGTCGAACGCGCGCTTGGCCAGACGTTCAGGTTCGTCGAACTCGCCAACGACATCAACAATCACATGCCGGACTACGTGGTACGCCGTCTGATGATGGCGCTCAATCAACAAGGTCGTCCGGTGCGCGGGTCAAGGATTCTGCTGCTCGGCCTCGCGTACAAGAAAAACACTGGCGACGCGCGCGAGTCGCCCGCGGCCAGGGTCGCCCAGTTGCTACTCGGCCTGGGGGCTGATGTGGTCGCCGCTGATCCGCATGTCAGCGAGTCTGGTCTGATCCACGCCAGGATCGAGCGGGTCGAGTCGACCTCGACCGAGATCGCGCGCGCCGACGCGGTGGTCATGCTCACCGACCACGATGCGTTCGACCTCGCTGGCATCGGTGAGCACGCGAGCTATGTGCTCGATTGCCGGAACGTGCTGACCGGCAGCAACGTCGAGACTCTGTGAGGGCGAAGGACTCATGCGTGTTATCTGTGTCGTTGGCGCTCGTCCCAATTTCATGAAGGTGAAGCCGGTCATGGACGCGCTGGCGCAGACGGGGGAGGAAGTCGTACTCGTCCATACCGGCCAGCATTACGACCAGGCGATGAGCGATGTCTTCTTCGACGAGCTCGGCTTGCGTCGGCCTGATCACTATCTGGGCGCCGGCTCGGGCAGCCATGCCCTCCAGACCTCCCGCGTCATGCTTGCCTTCGAGCCGGTTATCGAAAGCGTACGACCGGACCTGGTGCTAGTGGTGGGCGACGTGAACTCGACGCTGGCCTGCGCGCTGGTCGCCGCGAAGTCCGGCGCGACGCTCGGTCACGTCGAGGCCGGCCTGCGCAGCTGGGACTGGTCGATGCCGGAAGAAGTCAATCGGGTTGTGACCGACCGATGCAGTGATCACTTGTTCGCGCCATCACCTGACGCCGTCGCGAACCTGCGGGCCGAGGGCCGGCCGGACGAGCAGATCCATTTGGTGGGAAACGTCATGGTGGACACGCTGCTCGCCAACCTCGATCGTGCGCGCGGCCGTGACACGCTGGCCCGACTCGGGCTGACTCCAGGTCAGTACGGTCTGGTGACTTTGCACCGCGCCGCGAATGTCGATGACCTCGCCGTCCTTGGCCGGCTGCTGTCGGCGCTCGGCCAGGTCGCCCAGTTGTGCCCGCTCGTGCTGCCCGCTCACCCGAGACTGGCCAGCAGGCTTACCGAAGCAAGTACCTCAGCGCGGCTGCGCGTCATTCCGGCGGTTGGCTATCTCGACTTCATCGCCCTGCAGGCCGCAGCGTCGCTGGTACTGACTGACTCCGGCGGCGTGCAGGAGGAGACGACAGCGCTTGGCGTGCCCTGCCTGACGCTGCGGGAGAACACCGAACGGCCGATTACGATAACGCACGGTACCAACCAGCTAGTTGGCACTGATCAGGAACGAATCGTCAGCGCGGCCAGGCAAGCGCTCGCCGGGCCTGCTGTGACCCGTCGGCCGGACTTGTGGGATGGGCGCGCCGGCCAGCGGATCGCGGCCGCGCTCGTAGCGAACCGGCCGGGCTCAGCCGGTTCGCGGTCCCCGGTGCCTCGGCCTGCTGGCCCGGATGAATACTTGATGATGGCGGCTCAGGATGCTCCAGGCCGTGCTGCCGCATACCAGGGTGAGCAGCACGAGGCCAGCCAAGGATCGTTTCAGTGAGCCGACCTCGGCCTTAGGCCCGGAGTCGTCAGTGACATTGGCGACAATGCGATCGCCGACCGGAGCGCCTGCCTGGCCTTGCCGGTCGGCGAGCACATCGGTCAGTATTTTTTTCGAGATTAGGAAAGTATGCCGAGTGCTGACTGCGGATTGTGAAGTAACAGTCAGCGTGGCTTCTGGATAACTATAATCGGGATAATCCTGATTATAAAGGTTGACTAGTGCGAGCTTATAGCTGGCGGTGCCGCCCGCTGTCCTGATTCGGCTCGCGATCTCCGGGCTCATGACCACTTGACTGACTACGGAGCCGGTCGAGATAAGGGACTGTGCCTGCCAGGTGTAGGACGCGGCTGGGCTGTACTGGCGCGGCAGCGCGAAGATCACGGTCGCGGACTCGGTATAGATAGGACGAGTCAAGGCAATGACTCCACCGGCCGTGGCGGCAAGAATTCCGATCAATATGACGGCGATGACGCGAAGCGGACCACCGCCGGTTAGGGATTCGAACAGGCTCACTATGTGATCTCCGTGGTTTAGCTGCTTCTCTTGGCTCCTGCGGTGGCGATGCGGACTTGATGGAAAAGGTATCAGGTAAGGATGGCTGGTCGGCCATAATAAGAGCAGATGGGTTGCGCTTGACCGTTGCCATAATCGAGTCGCAAAGCGTTCACTAATACGCCGCACTGGAATAGATTGGGGTCGGAATAGATGGGTTTCGACGAGGTAGTTCGGATCTGGCGGCGGCGGCCCGCGCTTACCGCCGGGCTGCTCGTTCTCGCGCTGTTTGGCTGTGCCGCGACGCTGGTCTGGTTCCCGGCCACGTATCAGTCCCAGGCTTCAGTCGTCCTGCTGGCGTCGAAGTCGGCCGCCAAGCTCACTGGCGACAATCCTTACCTGAGTTTCACGCCGTCGCTTTCTCTGACCGCGGACGTCGTCAGCCGCGCGCTTACTGGTCCGGCGGTGGGTGAGCGACTGGCGAGTGAGGGGTATACCGACTCCTACACCGTGGCGCCCCCGACGTACACCACGACTACCACCGGCTCGGTGCTCGTGATCACGGTCACTGGGCACGATCCCATCGCGGTCCAAGGCACGCTGCACGCCGTCATGGCGCAGGTCGGGGCCGCCTTGCGGCAAATCCAGGCTGGCCTGCGGCGGCGCGACCGGATCACGATGGCCACTTTGGCAGCCAGTCCCCAGGCCGCACCGGCAGGCGGCGCGATGGCACGCCCGATCGTGGTGGCGCTGGTACTCGGGTTGCTGATCGCGCTTGGACTGCCCGTGATCATCGACGCGAGGCTGCGCCGACGCGAGATCAGGCGAGCGCCGATAGTTCGCGAGGGCACTGAGCGGGTTGGCCAGCTAGCTGATGGCTGGAGCGGCATCGACCTGCGCTGACTAGTTGATCAGGCGGTCGGCCTTTCTGATCGCCGGGCACCTGCTAGCCGCCACGCGGCGCCCGCGCAGCCAACGAGCAGGAAGAAGAGCCCGGAGGCGATCGAGAAGGACAGTACGTCGAAGGTAGCGAAGCAGGTCAGGGCAACTGCCAGGGACGCGGCTAGGCACCTGGCGAGATCCTTTGTCTCGGGGTCGACCGCGGCGATCCGCAGTCGGCGAGTGACGTACCAGCCGCTTACGAAGACGCCGATCAGCGCCAGCAGGCCGACAGCGCCTGTCTCGATCAATGAGGTGACGAACTGGTCGTCGACGAAGAAATTCGTTTGCGGATTGAAAGTCGCGAGGCCCTGGCCGAGCCATGGGTGGGCCGCAATGAGCGGTGCGGCGAGTGAGAGCGCGTCCGCCCGCGACGTAGTGCTCGTGTCGGTGCCCAGCTGGCCGAAGATCCTGGCGAAGGTCCTGAGCGAGGCGGGTGCGACTAGCCACAGGCCTACCGGGAAGGCGACCAGCGCCAGGTAGGCGCGCCGCCGTTGAGCGACCGGCCAGGTCGGGATGAGCATGACCGCGATGATCACCAGCGCCACGATCGCTGACCTCGACACGGCCATCGGGATCGTCGCCGCGATTAGCCCGACCTGCAGCCAGTCACCGAGCCTTTGCCTCGGCCGGATCGCACACCTGGCCTGGTGCAGGGCCAGCGGCAGGGCCATAGTGAGCACGGCGGAGAACTCGAGCGGCTGGGCAGCGGTCGAATTCGCCCGGATCAACCCGGCTCGCGTCATCAAGTCGGTGGGCTGCTGATGCACTATCAGGCCGGGAATCATCACGAACTTCGTGAGGTCGATGCCAGTGGCGAACTCGGCGAGGCCGAGAGCCGCCATGACGGCCGCGCCGAGAACGATCCGGCGCAGCAGCGTCGCAAGCCGATCCTCGCTGGCGATGCCGTCCGCCGCGAACAGCAGCACGCCGAGCCACCCGACGAGCAGGATCAGTCCGCGATCGGCGGCGTTGCTTTGGGTAGTGGACAAGGCTGCCCGATTCGCTGACACATAGGACGCGAGCACGGCGCAGCACAGGCCGATCGCAGCGGCCCGGACGGGCTGGCTACCTCGGTCTAGGTCGATCGAAGGGTGCTGCTTGGCCAGCAGATACCAAACGAGCAGGGCGGCTGCGAGTAGCATCGCCGGCGGCTGGCCGCGCCGAGTGCCCCGACGATCAGCGGCGACGGGATGATCATCAGCAAAAACACGAAGAAGGTGAGCGCCGTCACCGCATCTACGCGGGACGCGGCGAGTACGCCAGCACGGGAGGTCGGCAGCGTCGGTCGACCTAGGTGCCAGGGTGACGATGTCAATCGAGCGCCTTCCTCGGGGTGGCGGGCTATATAGCCGCGGCCTGCGAACCTGTGCTCGCTCATCGCGGCACCAGACGGTCGGAGCAGCCAAGGCACGGCGGGCGGCGGGCCGGCCTGAGCAGGGCACGCACCGATGACCTTGACTCCGCGTGTCCGCGCGGAATCCTGGAGAGCTCATTGGCGATGCTGATCGCGTAATAGGTCCAGGAGGCCACGGGTCCGTGCCGCCGCCGGTAGAGCCGTACCCGGTTGACAATCTGCATGATGTGGGTGGTGTCGTTGCGCCCTGACTGGCCGCCGATGTGCGTCGCGACGGCCGCTGGCTCATATCTGGTCAGCAATCCGACGTCACGCGCGCGCAGGGACAGGTCAGTCTCCTCGGAGTACAGGAAGTAGGACTCATCCCAGCCGCCAAGCGCGTCGTAGCAGCTGCGGGACATGGCTAGGACAGCGCCGAGCGCCCAGTCCACTGTGCCTGGCTTGCCGTAGGCGGAGAACTCGGCCACATACTCAGAGAAGACCGGCAGCTTCGTCCTGGTGAGGCCGATCGCCCGCAAGATGGTGGGCTCGCGCCGAAGTGACAACTCAAGCGCTCCTTGCGCGGAGCGCACCTGAGGCGCCACGATGCCGACGCCCGGTTCGCGCAGCGCCGCCAGCAATGGTGGCACCGACTTCGGATGCATCAGGACGTCTGGGTTAAGCACCAGGATCGCTCGCGCGTCGGGGAATTCCGCGACACCGCGATTGATTCCGCCCGCATAGCCGACGTTGGCCGAACGCACCAGGCGGCAATCAGCACGGGCCGACACTAGGTCGACCGTTCTGTCGGTCGATCCGTTGTCTACGACCACCACATCGGCGCTGAGCCCGGCTAGCGCGGCCGGCAGCGAATCGAGCAGATCGGCGACGACATGGGCGCTATTGTAAGTGACGATGACGGCGACAAGGTCGGCTGGCATGTCGATGAGTTTAGCTGCGCCGATTAGTTATTTCTGACGACGACGGTTATTGCTCGTCGCAATGGCAGGCGATTGCGGCGAGCCTGCAACGTCCCATACGTTATCGGACCAGGTATTTCTTTGCCCAGCTGCGTCAAAATTCACCCCACAGCCGTAATATCCGCCGTTTGGGTAGTACCTCGTGCTTATCTGGTTGCCTCTGATCACGATGTTGCTGGTAGCCGGCCCACCAGGCTTCTGTCCTGCGTAGATGGCGTAGTCACCGCCGGCGAGCAGGTTGTCGATTATATGGCGATTCCGTTGGACGCCGAAGTCTTCGAAAAGGCCGATCGCGTCGGTTTGAGTGCGGTCATTGAGAATTGTATTGTGGTAGATCGTCAGCAATCCGACTCGGCCGCCGTTCGAGGTTATACCGTTCGTGTGGTCGCCAGCGATGAATCCAGGCTCATGGATGTAGTTGCCCTGGACCAGGCCAGATTCAATTTGGATGCCGGTCTCGAATTCTGAGATGTTGTTGTATAGCACGCGCAGGCCGGTGGAATCACCGAAGATATCCTTGATACCCGTCATCATCCGGTCGGCCCCGGTGTCAACTCCGCTAATCGTGGAGTCCTCGATCGTGACATCGCGCGTGTGTCGCAGGCTGATCCCGACCGCATTCTTTCCGCCGGTGATGATGCGCACGTCATCGATCGTGACCTCGGACGCGGTGATGTTGACGTTGTACGGGATGTACAGATCGTCAAGTACCGCATCCTTGCCGTAAACGTCGACGAACCCGAGCGGGTCGAAGCGCCAGCCTGGTCCCTGCGATACCTGGCTTGGTACTCGTCGCAGGACGGTGCCCGGCAGCACGCCGGTGTCCGATGCGCCGGGGAATCCGACCTGCCGGCGAGGCTTGGCCGGCCGGTCGCGCGGTGCGCGCCCGCGATGCGGGGATATCGGTCCAGTCACTGCGAGCGGGCCAAGCAGGAGAATGGCAATAGCGACCAAGGCCGTTGCCGCGAGCCCGGGCACGATCAGTCGTGCGGTCAGCGTCAAGATAGCCCTTTCTGCTGAGTGACCGGTCGCCTTTTACTGGCTCGGACGCGGGGGCGGGGACCAGCGGGAATGAGTTGTTTCATGCACTTAACGTGACTGTTACATTACTCATAGTACTCATGATTCCTGGACGACACCCATGGTTCCCGAACTAGCGTCGCGTGGGTCCTTTACCTGCAGTGATTACGTTGCGTAATGTGCGGACTGCAATCAGTGGTCGGTCTGGCGGCCGCGGGGTCCCACTGGGTAGGCCGCCTCCCGACTTCACCGTCCGTGCGTTCGGGCGCGGACAGTCAGCAGAAAGGACCGATTGTGACAGAACTACCAACAAGTCGGACGTGCTCTGGTCGCCGTTGGCCGTCCGATGCGAGCTGGCGCCGGGTGCGTCAAGCTGCTGTCGTGGTAGCCGCGGCCGCGGCGCTGCCGATGATCGGCAGCATGGCTGCCTCGGCGGCCACAGCGAACGGGGGAGTATTCCATCCGGCGGTAGCGCCTACAAACTGTGTGCCTGACGTCGGCGCATGCGGCTATCCCGACGCCGAGACCAGCGGTGTGCCCGGCACGGACGTGCTGCAGGAGGTACCAAACCAGGTGTCAAGCGGGCCCGGCTGGCATTTCGATTCACGCGGCTTCGTTCAGGTCACCGGCAATGGCGCGAACCTGAGCAACCTGCTGATCCCGTACAGCGTGAATATTACGGCATCGAACGTGACGCTGAACGACGATCTGATTACGCACGGTGTGATCACTGGAGCGAACCTGCGTGGCCACACTGAGGCCGATCCGGCGCCGGATCCCTCGCTCGATTATGCGATCACGCTGCGCCACACCAGCGACGTCACGATCGAGAACACCACCATCGACGGTCTTGAGGTTGGCTCCACCACCTTGGGAGGCGGGATCGAAGATGTTAACGGCGACTCCACCGGCCTGCAGATCTCCAGTGACAACATCGCCGACACCTCCGCGGCCATCCAGGCCGACGCGGGCACTATCACCGGCAACTACCTTCACTCGGAAATGACCGGTGCGGACGGCACTAAGGTGATGGGTATCGAGTCCAACGGCGGCTCGGGGTCCCTGACGATCGAGGACAACACGGTCCTGGTCGGTACCAGTACCTCCTACGCGATCGGGCTTTTCTCCGATCACGGGACGCAGGCCAACAAGACCGTCGAAGGCAACATCCTGGCCGGCGGGAACTACGTCATCTATGGCGGATTCAGCAACGGTGGCCCTGACACTAGCAATATGCAGGTCACGAATAACCGAATCAGCCGCTATTTCTACCCGAATGGCGGCGCGTTCGGTCCAGGAGCGCACTGGGACGTGGCCGGGCCAGGCAATGTGTGGTCGGGCAACTTCTGGGACGACACGCTCGCGCCGATTCCCGCGCCTTAGTCACGACTGGCAAGGGATCGCACCGCAGTGCCGGGACCGCAGAGAGTTGCGGTCCCGGCACTCGTTGCGACGTCGGGCGATCCGTTCAGGTTGCTCGCCTGCCGTGGTAATCGGGCGAACCGGACTTATGGGGCCGGGACATTCGTTCCTGTGGTGTCCCAGGTGTTGTTGGCCCAGTTGTTGCCGGAGCCAGCGGCGTTGTAATACGCGACTGGGCCGTTGTTGCCGCCGGTGGGGTGGTAGTTGGTGGCGAAGACGTTGCCAGTGATGACGATGTTGCTAGTCGGGCCGAAGGAGGCCGTGTTGGTCGCGCCGCCGTAGATGCTGTAAGCGCCGCCGGCCAGCAGGTTGTTAGTGACGGTGCGGTTGGCCTGGGTCGCGAAGTCTTCGAAGAGGCCGATGTCATCGGTCTGGGTCAGGCCATTGAAGATGGTGTTATGGGTGATGGTCAGCGGCAAACTGCCGCCGCTGGAGATGATGCCATTGGTGTGGTCACCGGCGACGTAGCCGGGATTGTGGATGTAGCTATTCTCCACCAGGCCAGATTCAATTGCGATGCCCGATTCGAAGTTGGAGATGTTGACATGATTGATGACCAGACCAGTTGAGTCGCCGAAGATATCCTTAATCCCGGCTGTGACCTGGTTCGTGCCGCTGTTCGTCCCGGTGATGGTGGTGTTCTGGATGGTGGCGCCGGCAGTATGACGCAGGCTGACTCCGAAGGTGTTCGGCCCACCAGTGGTGATCTGGTCATTGTTGAGTGTGACGTTATTCGCCGAGATGACGACCCCGTAGGGGATATTCAGGCCGGTCAGGTTGGCGCCGTTGCCGGTGACAGCGACCCAGCCGCCGGAGTTGTAGGACCATCCTGGGCCTGAGGACACCTGACCTGGCACGGTCTTCAGCGTCGTCCCAGCTGGCACTCCGGTGTTGGTCGCGTCGGGGTAACCGCAGGAACTGGGTGCCGTGCCGCAGGTCACCTGGGCGGCATGGCTGTGCGACACGCTGAGGCCGAAGGTCAAGCCCGCGACTGCGAGGACTACGACTGCGATGGCCGCGATCCAGATTCTGAGACGGCGGTGATCAGACGGGGCGCGCTGCCTGACAGATTCGTCGGTGTCGTGGGACTTTGTGAATAGCGACTTTTTGGCCATGGTGTATTTCCTCTGGTCGCATTGGTTAAGCCTCCCGTCCACGGTCGCTGATTCACTCGCCGGGCGGGAGGGCCGGAGGCCCTGATCCCGACGGACTATCTGCCGGTCAACCAGGCCCGGGTAGTTCGGCCCTGGTGCGCGCGGTCAACGTGGACGCGGAGGCCGGCGGTGCGTTGTTCCAGCGACCCAACTTGGCGGTGCCAAGTTGGGTGGGGCATCAGCCGCCTTGGGTCCCGCCGAGGCGCGCGACATAGGCGGCGGCCTGGCTGCGCCGCTGCATGCCGAGCTTGGCGAGTAGCGAGGCGACGTAGTTCTTTACCGTGCTGTCCGATAGGGAGAGCCGTGCGGCTATCTGCCGGTTAGTGAGTCCTTCACCCACGAGGTCGAGAACGCGCCGTTCTTGGTCGGTCAGCGTGGACATCGAAGTTGCCGTCGCCGTCTGACTGCGCAGTCGCTCGATGACGGCCTGCGCGGCGTGCGGGTCGATAATCGACATCCCTGCGGCGCTCGCGCGTACCGCGGCTACCAGCTCGGCGGCGCCGGAGGTCTTCAGCACGTAGCCGGATGCGCCGGCCACAATCGAACTAACCATCGCTTGGTCATCACCGAACGAGGTCAGCATCAGGCACGCGGTCTCCGGTAGTTTGGACCGAATCTCGCGGCAGAGCGTGACGCCGTCGCCGTCAGGTAGCCGTATGTCGAGAATCGCGACATTTGGCCGCAAATCGAGAATCAGCGGCATGGCGGAGGCTGCCTTGTCGGTCTCGCCCACAACATCGATATCCGGCTCCGTGCTGAGAAGCTCACGCAAGCCGCGTCTGACTATCTCGTGATCATCGAGCAGGAATACCTCGATACGCCCTTTTCCGGTCGTACTGGTCATGGCATCCCTCCGGACAGCCTGCGACTACTCGTCACCGATTGTAAGTTATCCTGCACTACTAGTAATCGACGCTGCCCCGTGAGGCGTGGCCGAATTGGTGGTCGTCAGCGGAGTGGCGTCCTCGGCCGATCATGGGTCGCGGCTAGGCCCTGGGAGTAGACGGCGCGCATGCGGGTCCTCGTGGTGGACGACATGGCTGAGATGCGTGTCCTGATCAGCCGGGTGCTCAGTAGCAACGGCTATGAGGTCGATGTCGCAGCTTCCGTCCACGAGGCTCGGGAACTGTTCTCCCGCAGGTATGACGTGCTTATCGTTGATGATCACCTTGGCTCGGATCGTGGAACAGATCTGGTCGGGTCGCTGGTCGCAGTGGATCCAACCGTCGCTGAACGGTGCGTAATGATCACAGGAGGAATCGCGAGCGACCTTCCGGCAGGAGTTGCGTTCCTGGTCAAGCCATTCAAGCCGGATGAACTGATCGGAGCGGTACGGGCGGTGCCCACCGAGCCACGAGCGAGGCCACTCACTTGCCGCGCGGTCACCGGGCGGCCGACGACGGCCACCATGAACCGGCAGCCGCGGGGGCCGCGCCACCAGGACTCCCCGGACCAAGCCCAGGTGCCGCACCTGGCGACGGCGATGATGAAGCTGCCACGGTGGGTCCGTGGCAGCTGATCGAACTGATCGACCGACTGCGTACCAGCGAACAGGTCGCGGTAGCTGACCTCTGGCACGATGGCCCGGCTCAGCACCTCAGCGCGGCGACGTTTGCGCTGGAGATGATCGCTCGCTCAGGGCCGCCAGCCAGCCGCGCGCGGATCCACGAGATTCTGCAATGGCTCGACTCGGTAGCCTCAACCATGCGCGTCGTCACCGAAGGACGGCGCACCGGGGCAGGTGAGGCAATGCTTGGCGACGCCTTGCGGCAGCAGTCAGCGTTGCTGCTGACCGAGTCACTCGAAGTATGGAGCGATAGCGGCCTGACCGCGCTGGCGGCGGCGGAGGAAGCCGCGATCGTCACCGTGGTGGAGTTCTTGCTTGACGTCATCGCCCGGCGGCAGGTCAAAGCACAAGTCGAGGTGCTCAGCGACGAGCGCTTCATTTCGCTTGACTTGGCGGTCTACCCAGGCTCGACAGCGGCGGCCAGTGGTGACTCTGGGCCGATGCCGGAGTTGGCGGCGCTCGATGCGGCGGCCAGGGCCTTGGGTGGCTGGGCGGAGACCACGCCAGGCGCGGTCGGCTGGCTGGCGCATGTCGTGCTGCGCCGCCGGCCAGCGATCAAGCCTGACTGACCAATTCTTCACGGCAGGCTCTGCGCGGTTCGAGTTGGCCGCAGGCTGCCGTGATCGGCCGATGGCACCTCCTGCTGGCTGCCCACCACCAACGCAGGTGCCGTCGGCGTTACTGCGGCCAGCGTCGTCATCCGGCTCGCGAGCAGGTTCAGCCGCAGGTCAGCAAGCGCAGGCCGCATCCGGCCGGCGAGCAAGCCGAATCCGGCGAGTGCGGCTATTCCGGCGATGGCGAGCGCGGCCAGGTCCGTCTTGATCACTCTCGCCGCCACGGCGGCCACGGCGGCGACGGCGACCGCTACCGCGATCGGCAGCCAGAGCCGCTTCGCCAGGTCGATTGTCTTGATCCCGACTCTTGTCAGTGAGCTGAGATAGCAAGGCAACACCACGAAGGCCGCGACGGCCGCCTCGGCCATTGCCGCTCCGGCGATGCCGTCGGCGATCGCGCCGAAGATGAGGCAAGGAACCAGGCTCATCAGCCACACCACCTGGATGATGAGCACCACCCGCGATTTAGCCAGGACGACGAAGAAGTCATACATGAGCTCGAAACCGACTCGGAGTGCGCTGAGGATGCCGAGCCCGACCACCGCAGCAGCGGCTGGCACCCACCTGGTGCCGTAAACAAATCCAACCAGCGGTACCGCCGCGCCGCTGATCAGCAGGCAAGTGGGCATGGCCACGGCGCTGAGCAGCCTGGCCGTGGACAAGAAGCTGTTGCGCATGGCCGGCGGGTCGTGCTGCAACCGGGAGAACGCGGCCGGCGCGACGCTCCTGGTGGGTAGCGAGAACATGGTCACCGGCCAGGCGGCCAGGTTGACCGCGAGCGCGTAGAAGCCCAACGCCGTCGGGCCGAGCATCCGGTCCACGATCACCTGGTCGACGTTGCTGAGCGCGAATACGAAGATGCTCGCCCCGGCCAACGGCAGCCCGAACTTCAGCAGTGCCCGCGCTTTGGTCCGGTCGAAGCCGTAGCGGACGCGGACAGGGGAGAACATGAAGAACAACACGACGGAGGCCGCGCCGCCGGCGATCCGGCCAAGCGCAAGGCTCATGGCGCCGAACCCTAGCCAGGCGAGCGCGATCGAGACGACCGCGCCCAGCCAGTTGTTGACCTGGTCGGCGATCATCTTGCGATCCTGGCGGAACTGGCGCTGCATGAGCGCTGCCGGGGTTGCGGTAAGACCGTCGACGATCACGTTGAGTGCGAGCACCCGGATCACGCCAGTCGCGGCGGGAGCACCCATCGCCCAGGAGAACGCGGGCGCGCTGAAGTAGCAGCCGGCGTAGACGAACAAGCTGGTGACGAGGGAGAGGGTCGCCACCGTCGGCGCGATCAGCGCCGGGTCGTCTTCCCAGCGCACGATGGCCAGGCTGACAGACAGGTCATTGAAGCTGAGCAGAACGACGAGCGCGACCAAGGCGACAGCGAACGTGCCGAACGCGTGCGGGCCGAGTATCCGCGCGAGCACGATGCCGACCGGCAAGGTGCCGAGTCTGGCGGTCAGGTTGCTGATAAAGCTCCAGCCAAGCGCGCGTGAAGCCAGGCCGGGCAAAGAGTTCTTTTCGCCCCGACGCTTTCTGTGCTTGCCGCCGCCGTGTTTGCCGCTCATCGCTCCCTGACGCTTAGTGCCAGCTTCTTGCTCCGGGCAAGACACAGTTATTTCTGACGCAGTTAATACATTCCGGCACGATATTTAACGGTGCGATCTTTATATCGTGTTGCGCCCCGAGCGTATAGCAGTCCAATAGTGCCCGAGCCAGCTTTTGGTAAAGTCCTGATGGGTTAGCTGACGCTCTTTATACTGCTCGGTCGTGACGACTATAGTGATTCCCGCGCACAATGAAAATATGGTTATAGGCCGATTGCTTGGACAACTCGTGCCGATCGGGCACGTGCCTGACCTGGAAATCATCGTCGTAGCTAACGGTTGCACCGACAATACGTCCGAGATCGCGCGCTCTTTCGGTCCATACGTCCGGGTAATCTGCCTTCCTGTTGCCTCTAAGCACTTTGCCATGCTGGCCGGAGACCAAGCAGCGACTAGTTTTCCCCGCATTTACGTCGATGCCGATGTCGAATTGCGGCTAGCTGACGTACTGGTGCTTGACGCTGAGCTGCGAGAGCCGGGAGTGCTCGCCGCAGCACCCACCAGGGTGCTGCGACTTGATGGCCGTCCGCGCCTGGTGCGCTGGTATTACGACATCTGGGCGCAGCTGCCGCAAGTGCGGCACGGACTGTTTGCTCGCGGTGTGGTCGCGGTCAACGAGGCGGGTCACCGCCGCCTCACCTCGCTGCCGCCGCTGATGGCTGACGATCTCGCCGCATCGCTGTCCTTCGCACCCGCTGAGCGCCGGATCGCAGCCGATGCCCAGGTGATCTATCACGTGCCCATGAAGTTCGCCGACCTGCTACGCAGACGCATACGGGCGGTCACAGGTACCGCTCAGATCGAGCGCAACGCACAGGCGCCGCCATCGACTGAGCGGACTAGGCCAGCCGACTTGATGGCGATTGTTCTGGCCAAGCCAACGGCGGTGCCGCAGGTTGCGGTTTTTGTCGCCGTCACGATGATCGCGAGGCTGGCAGCTCGCCGGGCGATCGTCCGCAAGGACTACACGACCTGGTTGCGTGACGACAGCAGCCGTCGCGCGACTGGGTCAGCCGGTCCGGTCGCTGACCGGGCGGCAGTTCGTGGCAGGCAATCCAGATGATGGTGCCGACGATCAAGCGCGGCACTTGGGATGAGTTGATCGTGCTCTGCGCGACGAACCGATATGACGCCATGCCGATGGGGGACTGGCACTTGGCGAGAGCGCTGTCGCGGGTGGCGCCGGTGCTGTTCGTCGACCCGCCCATGTCGCGGCTGACTCCACTCAGATGCTCCGATGCCGCCAGCACGCTGGCCCGGCCGAGGCTGACGGTGCTTGAACCAGGGTTGGCCCGGCTCACGCCAGTGGTCCAGCCCTGCCCGACCAAGCCGGGAATGGCCAATCTGGCGGCCATGATTACCCGCCGCTGCTTGCACCGTGCGGTGACGCGGCTAGGCGGCAGCGTCAGCGCCTTGATAAGCGGCTGGCCCCAGCATCTCGTGCACGGTGCCTGCCAGGAACGGGTCAGTGTCTATTGGGCCAAGGATGACTTCGTTGGAGGTGCTGCCCTGCTCGGCGAGCGCCCGCGACTGCTTGACCGCAGGGAGCGCCGGATAGCCGCAGCCGCGGACCTGGTGGTCGCGGCCAATCCGGTCGTCGCGAGCATGTGGCGAAGCCGGGGTCTTGAGCCGGTCCTGATCCCGTTCGGCACCGACGCGACCGCGTACCGCGACGTGGACAGCACTCCGCTGCCCGATGATGTGGGCCTGCCGGGCCCGGTGGCGGGATTCATCGGCCGCATCAACAGTCGGATGGATCTTGGCCTGCTCGAAGCTATCGCGAGCCGGGGCCGGTCGCTGCTGCTCGTCGGGCCGAAGGATCCAGCCTTCCAGCCCGAGCGGTTCGCCGCGCTCGCTGACCAGCCGAACGTCGCCTGGGTCGGCCCCAAGTCGTTCGCCCAGTTGCCGAGCTACATGCGGGTCATTGACGTCGGCCTGGTCCCTTACCAGGACACGGCATTCAACCGCGGCAGCTTCCCGCTCAAAACACTCGAATATCTCGCCGCCGGCCGTCCGGTTGTCGGGACCGACCTGCCGGCTACCCGCTGGCTGGCGACCGAGCTGGTATCCATCGCCCATGGGCCGATCGACTTCGCCGATCAGGCCGACCGCCTGGCGGCCGCGGCGCGGACGCCGGACATCATGACCCGCCGCCGGGAGTTCGCTGCCAGTCACAGCTGGGCTAGCCGCGCTAAGGAAATTCGTGGGGCAATCACCGCTCTATGTGGATAGCCGAATATAGTCCTTGATCTCCAAATTTAACCAATTCGTCGCCCATTTCTTTTCGCCACGACCACACGATCTGTGCAATGCGGTGACTGTGCTTGTGCTGACGGTTAAGATCATCCTGCGCCGACATCGTGAAGCAGTGCATGGGGGACGAATGCGCTGTCAAAGTAATTGTGGTCGGCAATTTGTCGCATCGCCTCGAATTGGGGCCATAGACTGAGGAGCGGTGGGGACGGGCATGAGCGTGACCGAGGAAACGATCGGTACGCACGTCCAGCGGGGGACCGTTAGCCAGGCAAGGGAATCGAGTTCGCGCGCGTGGACGTCTGCCTACCTTCGCCGGGCGGCGCTAGCCGATGGCGCATGCGCTTTGGGAGCGGGCCTGCTGGCCGCGCGTATCCGTTTTGGCGACTTTAGCCAGATACCAATTTCCTGTGGCGTGCTTATCCTGATCACGCCGGCATTCTGGTGGATCTCGATGCTGCTGGCCGGGTCCTATGACGTTCGGATCATTGGCCTCGGCTCTGATGAGTTCCGCCGGGTCATTAACGCCGCCGCGAGCGTCGCGGCCGTTGTGGCCGTCATCTCGTACCTGGCGCGGCTCGACCTTTCCAGGGGTTACGTCGGTATTGCCATCTCGCTGGCCACAGTCTCGGAGTTGGCCTGCCGGTACCTGCTGCGCAAGCGTCTGCACGCGCTGCGCCGCCACGGCTACTGCACCCAGCGAGTGGTGGCCGTCGGCCATCCGGCTGCCGTAGCTGATCTGGTGGCCGTGCTGCGCCGGGACAGCTATCACGGCCTGTCGGTCGTCGCGACTTGCCTTGCCGGGAACGTCGGTGCCGATCAGCTGGCCGACGTTCCGGTGGCCGGGTCACTGGATTGCGTGGCGACGGCGGTCAGCGAATTCGGGGCTGACTCGGTGGCCGTGCTCGCCTGCCCTGAGATGGACTCGGCCCGGCTGCGTGAGCTTGCCTGGGCGCTTGAGAAGACAGGTACCGACCTGTGCGTCGCGCCCATCTTGCTTGACGTCGCCGGACCACGGACAACGATCCGCCCGGTGGCTGGGCTGCCGTTGCTCCACGTCGACCATCCCGACCTGAGCGGCGGAAAGCAAGTCATCAAGGGCGTGTTCGACCGAGCGCTAGCGGCGGGAGCGCTCGTCTTGCTCGCGCCGCTCTTCGTCGGCGTCGCTATCGCCATCAAATGCCAGGACAACGGCCCCGTCTTCTACCGGCAGATCAGGGTCGGCCGGGGCGGGCGGGGCTTTCATGTCTATAAGTTCCGCACTATGACTGTCGACGCCGACCAAAGGAAGGCACAGTATGTCGGCCGCAACGAGGGGAGCGGCGTGCTATTCAAGATTCGCCAAGATCCCAGGATCACCAGCACAGGCCGGTGGCTGCGCCGCTGGTCGCTTGACGAGCTCCCGCAGCTCGTCAATGTCCTGACCGGGGACATGTCGCTGGTCGGACCACGGCCGGCCCTGCCGGAAGAGACCGAGCGCTACTGCCACCAGATGCGCCGCAGGCTGGCCGTTAAGCCGGGCATGACCGGCTTGTGGCAGGTCAACGGCCGATCCGACCTGCCTTGGGAAGAGGCAGTACGGCTAGACATACGTTATGTCGAGAATTGGTCTTTTGCGCTCGATCTCCAGATCCTGTGGAAGACCTGCTCGGCGGTGATGGGTGGTGCCGGTGCCTACTAGTACGCCGGAGAGCCGCCGGCCACCGGAGGCAGTCAGCTAGTTCCCTGGAGACCCACGAGCGTGACCAGATCAGCTATTCACCGCGTAATGACGACGGCTAGGACCGTCAGATCCGCGGTGGCGAGGCCGCCTTTTGTGCCTCCTGGCCACTTTTACTCGCCACAGACCGGGCGAGCCGACGTCGCTCGCGCGCTGAGCAGGACTAGCACGGCAATACCAGGCGTAGACCTCGGCGAGGAGCGTCAACTCGCGCTCGCGGCCGAGTTTGCGCAAGTGCTGGCCGAGCCCGCACCTGGGCCGCGGTATGTGGCCGCTAATTCCATGTTCGGCCCAGCGGATGCCGCCTGCTATCGTGCCATGCTGAGTGTGCTGCGGTCGGCCAGGGTACTTGAGATCGGTTCCGGGTACTCCACGGCAGTAGTTCTTGACGAGACCCACGTCAATCCGGCCCTGCATGACCTGCAGATCACGTGCATCGAGCCCTACCCACAGCGCCTGCTCGGCCTGATGACCGAAGCAGACCGAGCCAGGCTCACGCTCATTTCCCGGCCCGTCCAGGATGTCGATCCCGTGATCTTCGATCAGCTCCAAGCTGATGACGTGATCTTCATCGACTCCACTCATGTGGTGAAAGCCGGGTCCGACGTCGTCTGGCTGTTCCTCCAGATGCTTCCGAAACTGGCCGCCGGGGTGGTCGTGCACGTCCATGACATCTTCTGGCCGTTCGAGTATCCGCAAGCGTGGCTAGCCGAGCGTCGAGACTGGACTGAGGCTTACCTCGTCAACGCCTTCCTCGCCGGGAACGAGAGCTGGGAGATCTTGTTTTTCGCATCGTGGTTCTGGCGGTGCAAGCCCGAGCTTGTTCCGCCTCGCCTGGCCAGCGAACAGCCTGGCTCCATCTGGCTGCGTAAGGTGCGCTGACCGCATCAGCCAGCGCGCCGCCGGTTGATGTAGCGCAGCCCGAGTTGGAGAGCGATCCAGCAGGCGATGATGAGGAGCGCGGTGATCCAGAGCGCCTGGACCGAGGTCCCAATCACCCAAAGGACGAGCACTAGTGCTACGACGGCCAGGAACAGCTTGAAGTGCGTGCTTCTGCTGACCATGACCTTTTCGATGGCGTTCATGCCTGACTCCAGTTCCGGCGCAATGATGATTGCGTCTATCAACTAATGTAACATGGTCGGCGTGAAGGCGAGTCGGGACGAGGTCCGCGCCATGGTGGCCGCGTTGTTCGTGACGAACGCGGCACTCGACCGGGCCAGACGTCAGAAGAAGGGCGCGAGCACCCTGAGCCTCCTGCAAGTCGTCGCCGCGACCCCGGGAATCCGCCCGTCGGAGATCGCTGGCGTGCAGGATGTCCATCCCTCTCAGGTCACCCGGCAGGTCCGTGAGCTTGAGCGACTGGGACTGGTGCAGATCACGGCCGATACGGCTGACCGGCGCTCCTGCCGAGTCACGCTCACCCCGGCCGGCTCTGACGAACTGGCTTCGCTGACCGAAGCAGGCCTAGACCGGTTCGCCCTGTTCGTGGCGGACTGGGACGCTGCTGAGGTCAGGGCGCTGACCTCGCTACTGCACAAGCTTGAGGCGTCCAAGGCGACCGTCGCCGCCCGGCAACGGCCGCCATCGGGTCGGCATTGGGCCAGGCCAGCCGAGTGACCGTGGTGCCGACAGTCAGGTCGACGCCGCGTGGACGAGCGGGATCATCGGCGATTGCTCTCTCACCACCAGCACGTCCTCGCCCCGCCGCAACTCTATCGGGAAGTCATCGACTGCCTTGAAGAATGCCCGGCTGCACCCTGCCTTGAATCTGTCATGCAATTCCAGGCAGATGGCGTCGACGGACCCGATCCAGGGATCTGAGTTGACGAACACCTCTTTCTCGCTGCCTTCGATATCCAGCTTAAGCAAGTCGATCCTATCGAGCTTGTATTCGCGAATCACGTCAGTGATCGTTATCGCCCGGATTGACCTCGCCAACGGCTCGGCGGCAATGGTTTCGCTGGACTCCGTCGGGGCGTTGAGCCGGAATCCCCAGGAGCCAACTCCAGGGTCCATGAGGCAGACAGAGCCACTTTCTGACCAGAGCGCCGCACGGATAGCATGTACATTTGAGAAACGAGCCGTATTCTGCAGCAGCAATTCGAAATTCTGCTCGTCCGGCTCGATCGCAATGATGACAGCATCGGGATATCGCATCGCGAAGAATGCCGACGACAGGCCGGTGTAGGCACCGGCATCGATGATGACCTTCGGTGCGACCGGGAAGTCCCAGTCATACTGCCCCGCGCGGTAAATGCTATTGAACACGTAGATATCAGTCGTTCCGAGTCTCACGGAAAGACGCACAGAAGAGCCAGGAACGGCGATCTGTAGCTGGCGCCCGTGAGCGCTTGGCCGCAGTTTCCGTTCGACCAGGAAAGCGGAGCCGCCAAGCATGCCGAAACAGGTGGTGTAGGTCGTATATGCGTGATGAATTGACTTAACCCGACGCATAGGTGCCCGCAGATCCATCAGCCTGGAGGTTTTTTGCATGGCCAGAATTTTATTGACCGCAAGGTTCATCGTCAACCTGCTACTCGAAATCTGACACAACCGAACCGGCCAAGTCTGGGCAGCAAGCGAAATGGGCAAGTCGCAAAATGCGGCAAAATCTCTGATTGACGCCGAGTGGCTGCCATAGCGGCATTAAAATTTTGAGTCCTTTAGTCCAGGCTGATTCTGTCCGCCGCCGTCGCGGGCTACAGTGCTCCCTGGGGAGATTCAATGACTGGTAATTCGGTCGATGTCGCAAACGGGGTGACGATTCATGCGTGCAAAATCGGAGCTAGTTGTGGCTGGCACGGTCGCGGCCACTACCATGCTGGCGACCGGCCTTCTTGGCCTAGCCCCCGCTCAGGCGGCCCGGACTGGGACCGTCCGGGTGCCGTGCTCGGTGCGTGCCCTGGTCCTCGCCATGACCAGCCTCACCAGTAGCGAGCAATTGAGTCTGGCACCGAATTGCACTTATATCCTGACCCAGGGGCTGCCGGCCGTGTCAGCTGATCTGGTCATCGCGGGGAACCGGGCGACCCTTATGCGCAGTTACGCGCCGGGCACCCCGCCGTTCGTCATTCTCTCCTCAGATGCGAGCTCATTGACCATCAGCCGGCTGAGCTTTCGTAACGGTGATGGTGCCATTGCGATGAATGGCGGTCAGCTCACCGTGACCGGCGGTACTTTCAGAGGAAACACCGCAGCCGACGGTGGTGCCATCTTCGAGCCAGCGACAGAAGACGGCAATAACGGCCCAGTCGTGAGCAATGCAACCTTCATCGGGAACCGTGCGACGGATTCAGGTGGCGCCATCTTCGATGGCAACAGCCCACTGGATGGAGTGCAAATAACGAACTGTACTTTCAACGGAAATGTCGCGACGAACTTCGGCGGTGCTGTGTACGACTTCTCAATTGATGAGACAGTGAACGGGTCGACGTTCCTCAGGAATCGGGGAGGAAATGGTGGCGCGCTTTTCCTTGACCCAGCCGGCGTCGCGGGGGTGTCGGGCGATGTGCTCAAGAGCAACCTTGCCGTCGACGACGGAGGTGCCATCTACACGCTCTACGGCTTGGACATAGGGAACAGCAAAATTCTGGATAACAGCGCTGGCGAGCTGGGCGGCGGCTTGTACATCGATCCGCGCAATATCTTCGATCTCGCGACCGACACTGAGTTCATCGGAAACAGGGCCGACGACGGCGGCGCCATCGCGAACCAGGGATTCCTGGAACTGAGCGACGTCATTGTTTCTCATAATAGTGCTCGCACGCTCGGAGCCGGCATCTATAACGCATCATTCTTCGAAGCGGCGAACACCGTGATCACTCGAAACATCGCGGTATCTGGTGGCGGCATCTACAACGACGTCAATAATGAAAATTACAGCACGCCTGAGCTGTCGAATACCTCGGTACTCAATAACAGGCAGGACAACTGCTCGCCGGTCGGCTCAGTCCCAGGATGTGTCGGCTGCAGCCTGCCCGCGCTCATCGTCCTTGACGGATCTTGAGGCGGCCAGCTCGGCTGTTGAGCACCTCCCCGGCTTTGGCCAGGAGATCAGCTTCGGAGAACGGCTTTTCTACCAGGGCGACGTCGGGATCGATCCGGCCCTGGGACGTGAGTACCGGCTGAGCGTAGCCGGACATGAAGAGCACGTCGACCTCAGGCCTGACCGCCCGTACCTGCTCGGCGACGTCCTTGCCCAGCATGTGCGGCATGACAACGTCGGTGATCAGCAACTGGATGTCACCTTGGTGATCCCTGGCGACGCGGAGGGCTTCCCTGCCGTCGGCGGCCGTGATCACCTGGTAGCCGTTGCGTGCCAGTATCCGTCTCGTGACCTGGAGTAGCGCCTCTTCGTCCTCGACAATCAGTACGGTCTCGCCCTTAGGCGTACGGTGATAGGTCGCGGGCCTCGACAGCGGCCTTGCCGCCTCCGCGGTGACTGGCAACATGATGGTGAAGGTGGTGCCGGTGCCCGGCTCGGAGTAGATCTTGATGTGACCTTCGTTCTGGGCCAGGATCCCGTAGACAGTGGCCAGGCCAAGCCCCGTCCCCGTGCCGTCAGCCTTTGTCGTGAAAAACGGCTCGAATACATGGTCCATCACCTCACGGGACATGCCGACGCCAGTGTCGCTGACGCGCAGTCGCACATTGCGTCCCTCCGGCGAACGCGACCCGCCGGCGATGGAGTCGGCGTCCACCACGCTGTTGCTGGTGTCGATGGTCAAGGTGCCGCCAGCGGGCATGGCGTCGCGGGCATTCACGGCGAGATTCACGAGCACCTGCTCCAATTGGCCTGGATCGGCCAGGATGGGCCAGAGATCACCGGCGAGCGACGTGTCGAGTTCGATGTGCTCGCCCAGTGTCCTGCGGAGCATCTCCTCCACCGAGGTGACGACGGTGTCGAGGTCAAGGGCCTGGGGCCGGATCACTTCGCGGCGGGAGAAAGCAAGCAACTGGCGGGTGAGACTGGACGCGCGATCTGCGGCCCTGGTGATCTGGGCCAAGTCGTTGTTCGCCGTCTCCAGCCGGGCTGGCCAGTCGGATTCATTCGCGGCCGCCAGCTCTTGCTGGACGAAAGCCACATAATTCAAGATCACGCCGAGAATGTTGTTGAAGTCGTGCGCGACGCCGCCCGCTAGTTGGCCTAGGTTTTCCAGTCGCTGGGCCTGTTGCGATGACGCCTGACCGGGCTCGGCGTCGGTGACCTTACTGCGCGGGACCGGCCGCGCTGTGGTGGATGACCGAGCGTAACTCGCTGACCTGGCCATTGGATCCCCCGCTCGAACCGGCCGGAAGGTTATCGCACAGGCAAGTATTCGGTCACTTAGCTGTGCCGACCCGCCGTCTAGCCGGTCGAATAGATAGTAAGCAAGTGTCCGCGTGCCGCATTAATTCAAACGTAGCACGTACCGCGCCGCGAACTTATGTGACCGCCTCGCAGGACGGATCGGCCTCGACGCTGCAGTGGGCGTGCGTTTGTATTCAGGATCTGATCTCTAGTAAGCGCCTCTAGATTCCTTCTAACGCACGGTGGTAGATTTATAACTGTCCGTTAGCTCGGGGGGCCTCGCTAGGAGCGGCTAGACGTAGCTTGGAAATTTCGTCTAGGCGCTGGGAGGGGTGTTGAGCGGCATGACGAGAGCTTCTACCGCGGCTAGCCCGCAACGAACCAGTCGCGCATCAGCTCCTGATCTGGCTGAAGTCGCTCGACAAGCAGTGGTGAGCTTCCTGCACGATGCCTCAGCCGCCACGGCGGAGCGGGAGGCCGCCGGGACGCTGGCGAGCACGGCTGATGATGGCAGCGCTGTCGCGTTCGACCCGACGTCCTGGACTGCCGCTACGACCGCCAGCACGGCAGGCGCGCAGTCGGAGACGGTGCGGGCAGCGGCAGCCGGCTTGGCCACGCTTGAGCGAATTGAGGCGGCAGCCGCCAAAGTGGAAGAGGACATCGCCGTCGCACTGCAAACCCAGGCTGAGCTGCAAGCTGGTGCCGGACGGGCGGCGGAGGCCGCAGTTCGCGCGGCGCAAGAGGCGTGGATGTCAGCGGACTCCGCGGCGGAGTCCGACCGGAAGGCCCGGATCAGTCTGCACCTGGTCGTACGTTATGTGACGATCTTGATGGCGCTGCTATTCATCGCGATCATTGTCCTGATCGTGACCGCCACGTCCGTTCACTGAGATTCCGGTAAACAAATCGCAAAAAAAGAATAGTGAAATAAAACCAGACTGACTTATCGCGGCAAATTAAACTGGCCGCTCTGTGGGTACACTGCAAGACGTAGGCCGTACGCGAATATCATGTTTCCTGACAGGGCAGAAATCCCAGATTAATCGTACCTGCCGACCTGGGGGTGTAAGCCGTGCGCCAGCAGCCGCTTGCGAGTACGCGCTACAACGGCGGGCATTCAGAGTTCGCATGGCTATCTGCGATTGTCAACTCCTCGGACGATGCCATCGTGGGGACGACGCCAGAAGGCCAGATCACGAGTTGGAATGCTGCTGCGGAGCGCATGTACGGGTATTCGGCGGACGAGATCATCGGCCAGCTGGCCGCGGTGCTGGCCCCACCTGACCGGGTCGGTGAGATTCAGCAGATACTGGAAGCGATCGGCCGGGGCGAGCGCGTCACGCACTTCGAGACCGTACGGCTACGTAAGGGCGGCAGCGCCTTCCCCGCGTCCGTGACCGTCTCACCCGTCTATGACGAGCGGGGCACGCTGATCGGCGCGTCTTCGATCGCCAGGGACTTTACCGAGCATCGCGCTGTGGCTGAGCTTCGACACCGGACTGAGGAGCTTAACCGGGCCAACCACAATCTGGAGACATTTACCTATTCGGTCTCCCATGACCTGCGCGCTCCGCTGCGGGCAATGAGTGGCTACAGCGAGGCTTTGCTTGAGGATTGTGAGGGCGTTCTCGGCGACGTCGGCGTCGGCTACGTCCAGCGAATCCATGCCGCAGGCGATCAGATGACGAGGCTCATTAACGACCTGCTCCAACTCTCCCGGGTCCAGCGATCCGAGGTGCATCTGGAGATGGTGGACTTGGGTGCTGAGGCCGCGCGGATAGCCAACGACCTAGAGCAGGTCGAGCCGGAGCGAAGCGTTCGCTTTGTCATCGAGCGTCCGGTCAAGGTGCGGGCGGATCACGCCCTCATCCACACGGTCATGCAGAACCTGCTGGAGAACGCTTGGAAGTTCACCTCCCGCCGGGACGAGGCGACGATCGAGTTCGGCACGACACCGGACACCGACGGCGGTGCGGCCAGCTACTACGTGCGCGACAACGGTGCGGGTTTTGACCAGGCTTACGCTGACCAGCTTTTCCAGCCGTTCCGCAGGCTGCACTCGGCTGGCGATTTCCCTGGTACCGGCATCGGTCTGGCCAGCGTGCGGCAGATCGTGGAGCGGCACGGCGGTCGAGTGTGGGCGGACGGTGCCGTTGGCGAAGGTGCCACCTTCCACTTCGACCTGGACCCGAAAGGCATGGCATGACGAGCCCAGCGCACTGAGGGGTGATGTCGGATGACCGTCGAACGCAAAGAGCCCGGAGCAAGTGAGTCGCAGCGCAACGCCCGCATCCTGATCGTCGAGGACGAACCCTGGGACGCCGAGCTCGCGCAGCGCCTGCTGACTGGCGCGGGCCTGCGCTTTACCGCCGTCGTCGTGGCCACCAGGGAGCCATTCCTGGCTGAGCTGGCCGCGTTCCGTCCTGATGTGATTCTGTCGGATTACCATCTGCCAGGATTTTCCGGCGAGGCTGCGCTTCAGATCGCGCAGGAGCAGTGCCCGAACGTGCCGTTTATCTTCTGGTCCGGCGTCCTTGGCGATGAGTCGGCGGTCGAGCTCATCAAGCAAGGGGCGACGGACTACGTTCTCAAAGACAGGCCAGCGCGCCTGCCGTCGGCCGTTTACCGCGCGCTAGCCGATGCTGAGCAACATGCCCACCTCGCGCTGCTCGAAGAGCAGCTCAGTCAGGCTCAACACCTGGCCAGCGTCGGCCAGCTGATCGCAGCCAAAGAGGCGATGAGCCGCACTCGTCAGCTACTCGCCGCCGCGCGCCGAGAAGCGGCGACCGCGGAACCGGTGCCGACCGAAGCTAGCCGGCGTACCACGCTCAGGCTGACACTTAGCTCGGGGCCCGGTGAGCCCCGCCACGCCCGAAGGGTGCGGTGCCCGCGGACGCAGGCACCGCACCCTTCGACGTTTACCGCTGCCGTAGTACTAGGCGGTAGCGGATTAACTCCAGGCGAACCCAGGTCCGGCCAGGCACTGCGTGCCCAGTGCGGGAGTAACATTCGTGCAGGCCAGGATGTTGGAGTCAGTGTCCTGGACGGCGTGGATGGTCAGCACCACATCGGCGTCGCCGCCGTTGAAGGCCGCCGAGCCGGTCGGAATCGCATAGTCGAGGTTCAGTTCGACTGTCGCGCCAGCCCCCACCGCCGAAGTGGTCGACAGCAGGTCCTGCGTGCTGTCATAGACAGGCGCGTCGGTAGGACCGGTCGGAGGGGTGTTCAGCGGCAGGGTGGTCACCGTGCCATCTGCGCCACCCGTGTCCGCGACGAAGGTGGTCCCCTTAGTAAGGTCGCCCGGCTCGTCACCAGTCACGTAGGTGACATCGTTCGTCGAATCCGCGAGGTACAACTGGAGCCCGCTGTCTGACCCGTCGTACAGGCTCGGCTCAGTGCCGGCATCTGGGTTGTACACCGAGATGTCGACCGCCAGGTAGGCGTCGGTGGTGCCGGTGTAGGTGACGTCGTAGGTGCATGTCTCATCCGCATTGTTGCCGATCGGCGCCCCGACTGACGATTCGCCTGGCAGCATGCCGCTGATGTGACAGGTCACCTGGGTCGGCGTCCCCAGCGTGACACTCCCCGACGAGAATTCGTTGGGTGCGCTGGTCACGCTGGCGCTGAACAGACCGAACGTGACTCCGGTGGCGAGAGTCGCCACCGCGCCGAGTGTCGTCGCCGTGGCGGTGAGGAGCACCAGACGTCTTTTTGCTGCTGATCTCATTACCTTTTCTCCCCCGAATGAAAGCTGAGTTTCTTGTCTAAGCCGAACTGAGCTGTGCTGAGCTGATGTGCTAATCGCGTGTCTGGCCTGGGATCCGGCGGTCCCCTGGCCCTGCGCGCCAGTAGGGTCGGTGTCGGCATCGCGATCAGGACTCCGCGTGCTTGCCCGGAGTGCCGGCCCGGCCGGCTCCGGACTTGTCCAGCCTTCTCGCCGCCCTGAACAAGGGCCCGGCGAGGAAGAACAACAAGATGGAGATCCCTAGCGACCCGAAGATGAGCGGCTGATGCAGGGCGCTCAGGATGTAGCCGCCGTCAGGGATGGCGTGCTGGAACACCCCGACGATGTCCTTGGCCGGCCGAAGTACCCCGTCAGCGCCCTGATTGGCGTCGCCTTTGGTGTAGTAACTCACCAGGTCCTTTTTGATCTTTATGCCGACGATCCGGTGCGTGATGATTACCGGGCTGCCCGGTGACTCGCGGAAGCTGATGATCTGGCCCACGTGCAGGTGCCTGGCTTGAGTAAGCGTCACGGACCCGTCCACGATCAGGTCCCCGGTGTCGATGACCGGGGACATCGACCCGGACAGCACGGTCATGACCGGATGTCCGAAGGCCATGTATTCGCCCTGTGATGACAGGTGGCTGGCGACCGCTACGACAATGGCCGCCGAGCCGAGCATGGCGATCAGCACCGTCATCGCGGTAGTGAGGACCTCAAGCGCCTTGCGCCAGCGCCCGGAGCGGGCGGACCTGGCCAGCGCGTGACTAGCCAGGTGGCCGTGAGACCCGTTCGTATCGACCGTGAGCATGTCATCATCTCCAGGTGAAAGTGCCACTCGCCGGGCACGGTTGTCCGATCGTGGATGCATTGCAGGTGGCGGGCAGCGGATTGGCGGGGGCCTGCACCGCTTGCACCGCCAAGGAGACCTTCGCTTTGCCGTCTTGGAAGGCATTTCCCGTCCCAGCCGCGAAGCGCGGCGTGAGGATGAAGGTCACGGTGTCGCCCCGGTGGAACCGCAAACTGGCGGTGCCGGACGGCGGCGCGGCCAGCTCGTCCTGCGCCGTCCAGCAACTGAATCCGGCTCGGCAGGGCCGGCCAGTGCTGCCTGGTCCGGTAGGCACCGTGAAGCTATGGCGGCCCTCCTTGACCCGCAGGGTCAGGCCGGTGCTATTCGATCCGTCGTACAGCGGCGACCCGCCCGATCCAGCCTTCGAGCTGATCCGGATGGTCAGTGCCAGGTAGGCGGGAATGGAGCCGCGGTAGGTGACCGACAACGTGCAATGGGCTGTGCCGGTGAGGTCACCTGGCGCCAGCAGGCCGTAGTCGCACACGTGCGAACCTGAGTCATTGAGATGCAACGTCACCGTGCCGGCCGAGGCCAGGCCGGTGCCCGACCCGTGCAGGATCTGCGACGCGGCGGCAAAGCCGGCCAGCAGCCCGCAACTGGCCACCAGCAAGCCGATGCCGTACAGAACGCGCGCGCGCCAGGGCCGGCCAGCATGAGCGCGGCGGCGGAGGAAGCTGACCAGAGATCTCATCGCGTCGGCGCTCCCCAGATAGCGGACCTGCCACCACGAAAGGCGAAGATGACCCGCTGGGTGATCGTTGTCGAGGCGCTGGCAAGCACGCCAGGCCGGGCTGGCCTGAACCTGGCGAAGATGGAATGAGCTCCCGGCCGCAGGCTGGCGACGACGAGGACAGCGGGCAGGCCTCGCCCGGTGACCACAGGCCGGCCAAGCGGTACCGACCGATGGCAGGCTGAGGCAGGCGATCTTGCTGGCAAACGACGAGGATTCGTGCAGCGGTAGAAGGTCACGTGGCCAATCGGCCGTGATCGCCTCAGCGCGGCGGACCTGACGATCGCGATGAAGGCGACCGGCAAGCCGGGCGCTGACGGGTTAGGGAAGGAGGTCAGCCGGGTCGTCGTAACGTTGCCGATCAAGCCCGAAGTCGCGATGCCCGAGTAGCTAAGCGGGAACCTCGCATGCTGGCAGCCGTTGGCGGCGGCGCGCGCCAGTCGCATCGTGAGCGGCACCTTCGCCACGCCACGAGCCGGTACCCTCGCGCTCAAGCCAGCGATCGTGACCGCAGGTGGTGACCCGGCGAATCTCGCGCCGTTGACCGTCAGGTTTGCCACCGGGCAATGGGCTGGAGTCACCCGGACCTTGATCGTCACCGCCCTGAGCCTGATCGCGCGGCTGGTGTGATTGGTGACCTTGAGGATCAGGCGGGATGAGATCCCTGGGGTGAGATTGCCGACGGTGCCGGATAGGCCGAAACTTGAGCCTGAGGTGAGCACGGCGGCGTCCACGATCCGCGGCGCTGGCCTGCCGCCCGAATGCACCAGGCTCACGACGAGCGCGCCCAGCGCGACGCAGCCGAGCGCGCCGATGGCGATGATCCGCATCTGCCAGGCGCGGCCATCAGCTCTCACTACCATGCTGAATCGGACCCCCCCGATTGATCCCGGCCTTAATCGCGTCCTGATTTGGCGTCATTAGCGAGTCTGGAGAAATGTAATGCACAGAATTTTTCGCATGCCAAAGCAACGTGTCGTGCACGGAAATTACCTAAGGTCCAGATAACGTGATCCGGCCTTCGTCAAACCGTTTGGCCAACGCCTCTGAGCTGGGATTGTGTCCCGATCAAAGAGGTTCGCCAGCCGTACTCAAGCCGACTCTGAAGCGTGACTCTACAACGCCGATCGACAGATCTTCGGTAAGCAATCGCGGCGATTCGAAGATTTCCTTGACTAGATTAATGCCGCCGCCGTAGCGTTCTGCTACTTACCATAGTTCGAGCTTGTTCCAGATTTGCCAGTAATCGGCTCGGGCATTACGCCCGGGCGCAAGGACCTATCGCCGCGCCACCGCCGCATCGAAAAGACTCGAAGAACTTCGGCCGCCCGCTCGACCAGCCCCGCCGGAACTAGCGCATCCCGCCCATGCCCCCGCCGATCCGCCCGCGCCCCTGCCGATCCGCCCGTGCCCCCGCCGATCGGCCTGCGCCCGCCGATCGGCCTGCGCCCCTGCCGATCCGCCCGTGCCCCCGCGATCCGCCCGTGCCCCCGCGATCTGCCTGCGCCCGCCGATCTGCCTGCGCCCCTGCCGATCCGCCCGTGCCCCCGCGATCCGCCCGTGCCCCCGCGATCTGCCTGCGCCCGCCGATCTGCCTGCGCCCCTGCCGATCCGCCCGTGCCCCCGCGATCCGCCTGCGCCCGCCGATCTGCCTGCGCCCGCCGATCTGCCTGCGCCCCTGCCGATCCGCCCGTGCCCCCGCGATCCGCCTGCGCCCGCCGATCTGCCTGCGCCCGCCGATCTGCCTGCGCCCCTGCCGATCCGCCCGTGCCCCCGCGATCGGCCTGCGCCCGCCGATCTGCCTGCGCCCCTGCCGATCCGCCCGTGCCCCCGCGATCTGCCTGCGCCCGCCGATCTGCCTGCGCCCCTGCCGATCCGCCCGTGCCCCCGCGATCTGCCTGCGCCCGCCGATCCGCCTGCGCCCGCCGATCTGCCTGCGCCCGCCGCCGGGGGCGCCTTGCTGTGATGACAGCACCGACCGAGAGCGCGGCAGTCTGCTGCTCTCCTGGCTGCCAGTGCGGAATCCCGTGATCAGCGTGCGGATCTCCGCGCATCAGGCGAACGTGACCCCGGAATTCCGTGGCGCGAGGCCCGCGCCCCGCGTCCCGCATCGTTGGAGCGCCGTTGCTGTTGCTCCCCGCGATCCGGCAGCATCGTTGGAGCGGTACTGCTGCTATAACGACACCGTCGGAGCGGCGATGCTGTTGCGGGCGGCTGCGGGACAACAGCATCGGAGCGGCGATGTCGCCCGGGAGCGCTCGCGACGTGAGCGCCCGAAGCGAGCACCGCCGAAATGAGTGTCACCGGGGTGAACGCCATGCTGCTAGAGCGGTGGGTACCTGCTCAGCCCGTTCGATGGCAGCTGCCAGGCCGCGCGGATGGCGGGTCCGATGCCGGCGATCATTCCGGCGGCCATCCCGATCACGGGCGCGGGCCAGAGCGCCAGCGGAGAGGCCACCGGAGTCCAGTGACTGGCTTTAGCGGCCAGCACCACCACCGCGATGCCAAGGCTGGCCCCGGCGAGGCCGCCAAGAAGGCCAAGCAGCGCCGACTCGGACAGCACGTGCGCCGCGATGTGCCGCCGCCTGGCACCTAGCGCTCGCCGCAGCGCGAACTCTGGCAGTCGCTGGGCACCGCACAAAAGGGTCAGGCCAGCGATGCCTGCCGTCCCAGCGGCCAGGCCAACCCAGGCGACGGCGACGAGCAGGCCGTGCAGGGTGCTGGCGACTTGATGGGCCAGAAATACTGGGCCTGGCCGCAGGTGCACGGTAAAGCGGTGCGGCCTGGCCTGGCTGATCGCATAGGGCGCGAGGCTGGCCACCAGTCGGGCCGCTCCCGGTTTGGCGCGGATCAGCACTTGCGGCCTGGCCCCAGCTTGCTGGTCCGGTGGCCCGAACAGGACGACCGCGGTCTTCGACGGCAGGACGAGCGAGCGCAGCAACGCGGGCCGCCGGGTCGCGCTCGAGATGATGCCGGTGACGGAGCACGATAGGTCGTTGAGGTAGACGATCGGTCGCGCGGCCAGTGCGACGATGCCAAGTGACCGAGCCAGGGTCGCGCCGACTAGGCAGACCTGAGCGGCATGCGACTGATCCCAGGAGTCGAACGCCCGGCCCTGGCTGATCCGCACCTGCGCGGCGGCCAGGAAGCCGGGTGAGGCCGCGATGAGGGGGCGGCTGGCTGATCCGCTGGCCGATCCACGCATCGGTTGCGGAGCGGCTGACACCAGGATCGGCGCGGCCAGCCTGACCTGCCACCAGATGCCCGACGCCAGCACTCCAGCGAGCGCGTCGATGCGCCGCTCGGCGTCGGAGGGAAATGGAAAGGGTGGATCAGGCAGCCGGGATACCGGTGCGGTGACTGCGATAGCCGTGGGCAAGCGGGCCGTGAACGTCGAAGCTACCTGGCCGGTCGCCGTGGTGACCAGGCCAAGGACTGCGACAAACCAACCGACCGCGAGCAGGGTGCCAAATGCGGTCACGGTGGCGGCGAGCGGCCTGGCGACGATCGAAGTGACGGCTTCGCCGAACGCATCAGTGGGGCGCAACGTGGTCCGTTGGGCGACAGCGCCCTTCATCGCCGTGGCTCCGCTTGTGGTACGGCTGGCGGCTCGGCTTGTGGTACGGCTGGCGGCCCGGCTGGCCACTCGGCTTGTGGTACGGCTGGCCACTCGCCTGGCGGCCCGGCTGGCCACTCGGCTTGTGGTACGGCTGGCGGCCCGGCTGGCCACTCGGCTGGCGACCCGGCTGGCGGCCCGGCTGGCGGCTCGGCTGGCGGCTCGGCTTGGGGTTCGGTTGGCGGCTGCGCGAGCGCGATGGCTGTGGCGCTGGGCAGTTCGATCGGCGGACCGGTCAAGCTCACGGTCGGCCTACTCAGCTCGATGGATCGGGAACTGTAGGCGGCGACGAGTTGATCGGCGGTAGCGATGAGCACGGTCTTGCCTTCCCGGTGCAAGCTAGCCAGCAGGCTGATCACCCGCGTCGCCGCTTCTTGGCCGACGCCCGCAGTCGGGTCATCGCACAGCAGCAAGCTCGGCTGCGTGACCAGGGCCCTGGCGATAGCGCAGAGCGCCAGCTCGTCGGCCGATAGCTGCCAGGTCATCAGCTCGGCCCGGTCGGCGATACCGGTTCTCGCCAGTGCCGCCATGGCGGCGCTGATCCGGTCGCGCCGCCGCACGCCGGTGTAGCGGAGCGGCAGGATCACGTTGTCCAGCACTGACCTGGTGGGCAGCAGCATCTTGCGCTGGAACACGAGCCCGAGTTGCCGTCCGCGTAGGGCCGACCGGTCCCGATCACCCAGCTTCGCCGTGTCGATCCCGTTGAGCAGGTAGCTGCCGGCGGCTGGCTGGTCAAGCAGTCCGAGCACATGAAGCAACTCAGAACGGCCGGAGCGGGGCTGGCCGGTCAGCATGACCAACTCGCCTGGCCAGACGCCGAGATCAAGGCGACGCGCGCCGGCTAGCTGACGCTGGCCGCGCAACAGCAGGCCGCGCAATTCGATCATCGGCGGCCCGGGCGGCGACGCGAAGCCAGGCCCGCCGCCCGCCAGGTCAGGCCGTTCCTCCCAATTCGGCCGTTCCCGCCGGCTCGATCGTTCCTGCCGGTTCGGTCGCTCCGGCAGATCTCCTGGTCCCGGCAGGACGCGGACGGTCATCGGCCGGTCCCGATCAGCACGTGATCTCCTGGCACCAATGCGCCTGGCGAGCTGGGCTGAATGGCAACGAACCCGCCAGCGCTTGGGCCGGTGAAGACCGGCACCTTGGCCGATCGCCGACCGGTCAGCCGTACTACATAACTGGCAGCTGCCTTCGATTGTCTGACGTCGGCGGAGTAGATAGCGGTGACCGGCACGGTCAGCACCGGCCCGCTGGTCACGGCCGCCAGCAAGGTCAGCCGGACTGTGGTGCCGATCAACTGCTCCGGCAGCGCTTTGGCCGTGGTAACCGTGACGGGAAACTCGGGCTGCGACGCGCTCCGCCCGGCCGGGATCGACGCGATGGTGGCGAGAACGCCGTCGGTGACCCGGCCATTGCTCAATCTGATCAGGGCCCCGCTGCCGGTGCGAGCCAATCCGACTTGATGGGCGCTCAGCAGGCCGGCCACATAGGGCGGCCCGGTCGCCAGTTGGGCTACGTCCTCGCCGGCGGACAGCCGGGCACCCGCCTTCGTCGCGCTGATGACAATCGCGGACGCCGATGGGATGAAGCAGACATCGCTCATTGGCAGGTACACCTCGGGCGGCGGCCTAATCCCGGTGGGGTTGCCCGGGCCTTTGGTCGCTCGCGGCCGGTACAGCGGCACCGGGTACCCGAAGTGCTGAAAGAGCAGTTCCAGCGCCAGTGCGGTGCTCGCGCCGAAGTATCCGCTCTCGTCGTAGTCGCTGAAGCCGAGGCTGATCAAAGCGGCCTGCAGTTGGCTGACGTCCGGGCCGGTATCGCCGACGCGCAGGTCACGATAGGCAGGCAGGTGACCACGCAGCAAGAAAACCGGCCGGCCATCCAGTTGAGCAATGACGTGTCCAGGCGATACCTTTTGGCCGGATTTAATGGGTATTTTGGTCACGATCAAGGTGGAGTAGGGGGCGGCAGCGGTGATGGCGACCGTCTTGCCCGCTCGGACGATGCCGGGCAGCACGATTCCGTCGCGTAGCACCCGCATCCTGGCAACGCCGGTGATGGCCGATGCCGCTGGTGCCGCTGATCGCGCAGCCAGTTGCTTCGGTGACTCGATCAATCTGGCCGTGGCGAGGCCGGTCGCCGACATGGCAACGACGCCGACCGTCAGTCCAGCCAGGAAGAATCGCTTGGTCCTGAGCGGGTCCAGCACGGACCCGGTCTTCGGCCCCCCGTACACCGATGACCCCCCGTCTACCCGGCGCACGCTACCACGGCAGCCCAGACCGGCGTGGGAACCGAGGCGGATGCGTCTGCGCAGCTAGCAGGCACCCCGGCCGGGATGGCGCGTTGGCTTAGCCAATACATCAAAGCGGGGTGCATATGGGCTAAGCGTGGGAAGGGCTGTGCCTGTGCGACGGACGGGTGACCGTAGCCTGCGGCGACGACGAAGGCGGCCGGTGCGGCTTGCCTTCGTTCGACTGATCAGGTGGGCAGGCCTTGATGGCAATCCGCTGCGGCGTGGCATCGACCGAACCGAGCGGGCGGCCTGGACCTTGCTGGTGATCGCATTCACCATCGCCGCGCCGGTGCTCGTGCCGATGGCCGGGCGGGCCGCCAAAGCCGACAGCCTGCGGCTGGTACGGCTTGAACGGTCGTGGCGGCAGGTGAGCGCCGTGCTGCTGAAGCACGCGCCGCGGCGTCTTGACAGTTACAACTCAGCTCTCACCGTGTGGGTGCCTGGCCGATGGCAGGCACCCGCGGGCGGCATCAAGACCGGTCTGGTGCCGACCGCGCCCGGCACCCCAGCGGGCAGCGTGGTCAGAGTCTGGGTCACCGCCTCTGGCCAATTGACTGGCACCCACCCCTTTACTGCCGATCTGGTGGGACTGCGAGTCGTAGCGCTTGAGGTCCTCACCGCAGTCGGCCTCGCACTCAGCACGCTTGTGCTGGCGATCGCAGTCAGATGGCTAATGAATCGGCGCCGCATGACCTACTGGGCTATCGAGTGGGCCTGCTTCGGGCCTCGCTGGTCGGCCCGGCGTAAGTAACGCGCTTGCCCGCTAGCGAACGCGGCGCGCCGAGCCTGATGATCACGTACTGCTTGACCATTGCTGGCCGTGGATGGTTGGGTTCAGGACATGAACTCCGGCAGGTCAGATGTGGTGCACGCATGACTGCTAATGCATTCTTTTTCGTCGGAATTGCAATCATATTGTGCGCTGCGGCAGTTCTCGGCTGGCTCGGCCTCGGGCAAATAGCGCTCTCTGGAGCCGACGCGCTTGAGCGCGACGGATTGCCAAGAGGAGCTCGTGCACCAACTTGGAAGCTGCCCGACGCGCAGGGCGTGACCAGGATCTCGCCGTCGAGGTGTCCATTGCAGCTGATCGTATTCGCCGATCATTCACTCAAGTCGTTTCCTTCGGTGGTCGCTGGCCTGCGAGCGCTACGCGACCGGGTCGCCGCTGAGCTGGAGATCGTCATCTTGACCAGGAGCGGGAGCGACGACGCGGCGGCCGCTGTCGGTCAGCTTGGCCTGGCCGACCTCCCAGTGGTGGCCGGCTCGCCGGCTCGCTACGGCGACTACAACGTCCGGGTCATGCCGTTCGCGATCTTTGTCGGCTCTGATGGCATCGTGAGGGCGTCGAGCCTGGTCAATCACGACTGGCAGGTAACCAAGCTCTGGCAAGTGGCGCAAATCCCGGTCGATGCCGACGATGACGCCCGGCTGGCGGCGTAGCCATGCAGGTCACTGGGGCCGGGCTGGAGACCTTGGTGCTGGGCGGCAAGGCGGCTATCGCCGTGTTGCTGCTGGCGGCCGGCGGCGCCAAGCTGGCCGACTTGGCCGGATTCACCGCCAGCGTGCGGCTCTTCGTCCCGGCCCCTGACGCAGCGGCCTGGGCGCACCGGGTGCCGCGCGCGCTGGCAGCTGGGATCGTCGCGGTGGAGCTCGCCGTAGGAGCGGCCAGTCTGGCCGTACCGCAAGCGCGCTGGCTGAACTCGATCGTGCTGGCGGTCTGTGTCGGCTTCGTCGCGGTCTCGGGGGTCGGCTATGACAGGCACCGAGGTCGGCCATGTCGCTGCTTCGGCGCGTTGTCGCACCGCGGCTTCAGTGCGGCTGGCCTGCTGCGTGCGATGGCGCTGCTGCTGGTCGCTGCGGTGCTGGTCGAGGCGCGGGTCCCGGCGGCAGCCATTGACCTCAGGCTGGGCGGGCGGCTTGGGCTGCTGGCCGGCGGCGCCCTGATTGCCGCCATCGCTTACACCGCGGCCATGGCGGCCGCGACGGGCTCGGCCGGAAAGGACCCCGCTGGGCCTACGGTCGGCCGTGACGATACCGGACCGAGGTGGGCGTGATGCGAGTACCGCTTTATCTAGCTGTCGCGCAGTGGGTGCTGCTCGGTGCGCTTGGCGTGTTCCTGCTGCTGCTATTCCGGCAGCTTGGCCAGCTGCTGCACGGCACCGCGAGTTCGGCTGAACTCGGCCCGCGAGCTGGCAGCCTGGCCGCGCCGCTGAACTACCGCAGGCCAGGCGAGGCGCAGGTGCAGCGACTGGTCCCTGGCGATGGCGCACCTACCCTGCTAGCGTTCGTCGATCCGACCTGCCCGTCGTGCGAGGAACTGGTGCGAGTGCTGGACGGGCAGCAGGCGGCTGGCGACCTGGTTGGCCTGCGGGTACTACTGCTTATCTCGGACCCGGCCAGCTACTTGCGCATCTCTGCGGCGTTCCAGGCAACGGATCTTGAAATTGGCCGACCGTCCGACCCGGCTGGTCTTCATGATTATCGCGTAACAGGTACGCCCCTCCTGGTCGCCATTGATGCGGCCGGTCTGGTGCGGGCGAGTGGATCCACGACGAGACCGGCTGACGTGCTGCGTTATCGCGATGCGGCGCTGGCCGGGAGTTCGGCACCGACGCTGGCCATCGAGCCGGCCGTGGCAGCAAGGGGGGAATCGGCGAAGTGAGCCGCAGTAAGTCAGTAACTTTGACCGAGCGAGTGGCGCGGCGGATGAGCCGCAGGGACGCGCTGCGGCGCGTCATCATCGGCGGTACCACGGGTCTGGCCGCCGTGGCCATCGGCAACAGCCCAGCCGACGCGACCACCTGTACCTGCGGCCCGACCAGGCGCTGCGCCAAGTGCCCTGAGGTCGGCTGCCCGCCCGGCTACCAGCTGTGCAAAGGCTCGTTCAGCAGCAACTGCTTCAACGCCCAGGGCTACCGCTGCGAGTGGCCAGCCGGCAATTGGATCGCCTGCATGAATCTGGGCAAGGGCCTTGGCTACAAGGTCTGCTACGACTGCATCGGCGCCAGCGGCTGCGAGGGCTGGTGCACCTGCCTGACCGCGTGCATCTGCTGCCATTGCAACAGTCCGGCCGACATCCGGACGGAGCAGCGCCGACTGCAGGCCATTGAGATCACGTGACCCAGCTAGTGGTGGTGCTGGCCGGTCTCGCCGTCGTTATCGCGGTGGTGAATGGCTATTCGAAGGCCTACTCGCCTTGAGGCGTAAACTCGGCTGCTTCGCTCGCGGCCGGCCTCCCGGTCGGGAGGCTGTCGGTGCGCTGCCTGGTGGTGCTCGCCTATGCGCTGCCGGCCGCGATCGTGTGGATGCTGCTCGGCCTTGGCCTTACCGCGCTTCCGCTGGCGGCGGTCGCACTGGTGGGCGTGGTCGGCTACGGCGGCTACTACGGCTTCACCGAGCTGACTGGCAGCGCCGGGCTGGCGATCCCAGGGCGGCGCTGGCAGGTACCGCAGACCATGATGATCAATGCCTCGCCGCCGCGCCGGGTGCTGGTCTGGGGCGCGATTCTTGGGCCTGGCTTGTTGACCAGGAATCCGTACGCGGGGTTCGGATTGCTGCCTATCGTCTTGGCGGCAATGTCGGCCGCAGTGGCCTGGGGCGGTCACAGTGGCCCCAGTTGGCGGACTGGCCTGGCCGTTGGCGCGGCGATCGGGCTGGCCCATGGCAGCGCCAGGGCGATCGCACTGCTCCGCGATATCGCGGAGCTGCATCGGCCTGGGCCGGCGGACCTGGCTTCGGCTGCCGCCGGGCCCGCCGGTCAGCTCGATTTCCTGCTCAAGATCATCTACTGGCGCAGGCTCGACGGATCGCTGCTGCTCGCGGTGGCTGCGACCGGCGCCGTGCTGTTGGCCGGCCATGTCAGCGGCCAGTTCTAGCCAGTCCACCGGGGAGGATAAATGCGACGTAGCACGCCAGCGGCGATGCTAGCTGGTTGCCTGGTCACCGTGACGATGACCGCTGTGATGGTGTCGACCAGCGGCTTCACCAGCGACCATAGTTTTCGTGGCAAGGAGACCATCAAGATCGTCGGCACCATGCCAGGTCCGAGACATGCGAAGGTCACCGCCAGGGGCGCCTTCCACGCTAAGGGCTACTTCGTGCATCACCGGGCTTGGCTCGTCTTCCCCAAAGGTCGGCTCGCGGTGCACCGGTCGGTGACGACCACGGCATTCTCGCCGCCTAACCTGGCCACCTGCTGGTTCAAGGAGCGGCAAACCGGGACGTTCCGGGTGTTCTATGCCACCGGCCGGTACAAAGGGCTTCGTTATAGTGGGCAATTCTGGACTAATATCTCAGGTCGTCTCAAGAAGTCAGGTACTGATCAATGCGGTTCGAAGATCGTTCGCTACCGTGCCGTCACCTACGAGGTGGGGGCGATTCCGTAGGGCGGGCGCCGGCGGTGTCCGGTGCCTGACCTGTCGCTACTGCCGCCGTCAGCGACCATTGATGGCGCGGATCTGCGGATCGGTGGCTGCTCGCTGACTGATGTGGCTCGCGAGTTCGGCACCCCGGCTTACATCATCGACACCGACGCGCTCAGGCAGCAGGCGCGCGGCTACGTGTCGGCGCTGACCGGCAGCCATCCGGCCGGGCGGGTGTGCTTCGCGGTAAAGGCCTATCCGTCCGTACCGGTCATCAGCGTCCTGGTCAGCGAGGGCCTCGGCTGCGATGTGGTCGGGGCCGGCGAACTGCGACTCGCGCTTCTGGCCGGGGCCGACCCGGCGAAGATCGTCATGCACGGCAACGCCAAATCGGACGCCGACATCGCGGCCGCGCTTGCGGCCGGGATCGGCTACATCGTGGTCGACGGCTTCGATGACATCGACCGGATCGAGCGACTCGCCACCCGAACCACCCCAGTGCTGCTCAGGGTGAGTCCAGGGATCGAGTCGGCCACCCATGCGGCACTGGCCACTGGCGGCAAGAACTCTAAGTTCGGCGTTCCGGTGGAGCAGGTGCCTGCGGCTATCGCCCGGATGCGCGCTATCCCGACGATTGACCTGCGCGGCCTGCACGCCCATATCGGCTCGCAGATCGCCAGCATCGAGCAGTTCGAGGCGGCGGTGGCGGCGCTAGCCAGCCTTGACCGGTTCGGCGTGTATGACTTCGGCGGCGGGCTGGCCGTCAGGTACGTGCCGCAGGACGCCGTGCCCTCGGTGCGCGACTATGTCGGCAACCTCGTGGCGGCCGCGCACCGGCAGCTAGGCGCTGACATCGAGATCCTGATCGAGCCTGGCCGCTCGATGGTCGCGCGGGCCGGAGTGACGCTGTACCGGGTGGTCACCATCAAGCAAGCCGGCAAGCTGCACGTCGCCGTGGACGGCGGCATGGGGGATAGCCTGGAGGCCTCGCTGTATGGGCAGCGATTCACTCCGCTCGTGCTTGGCCGCTGGGACACCGCCCAAGTCAGCGCCGATCTGGTGGGCCGGCACTGCGAGGAGGGCGACGTTATTACGCCCGACGTCATGCTCACCCAACCAAGGATCGGCGATCTTGTGGTAGTGCCGGCGACGGGTGCCTACTGCTTCACGATGGCAAACAATTACAACGTCGGCCTGCGGCCGCCAGTCATCTTCTGCGCCGGCGGAGTGGCGCGAGTTGCCGTCCGCCGCGAGACATTTGACGATCTTCTGGCCAGAGACGTGCCGATCGGCTAATTGCCGCAGCCAGCCGCCTTGGCGGTTCGCTGATGCTTGACACTTCAATGATCCTGGCGGCATGCTATCTATACTCTGTATGCAAACAAGTGTGGTCGATAGCGCCCTTGGATAGGGAGCAGAGTTTCTTGAGCAGGCTCACCCGACAATTGGCGTGCCTTTCCGCTCGGCTGTCGCAGTCTCGTCGAGAGCTGCCGCGAGCTGGCCAGACCGTCAAGGTCCGCTGATGTCGGCAACCCCGAGGCAGGTAACCGACCTGCTCGCCGCGCTGATCAGGATTGAATCGGTGACGCCGACGCTGGTGCCGAGCGGCCCAGGCGAGCAGGCGATTGCCCGGTTTATTGCCGATTGGTTCGCTGATACTTCGGCTGAAGTGGAAGTCGTGTCCGCTGAGCCCGGGCGGCCCAATGTGCTGGCTCGATTGCGCGGCACCCAAGGTGACCGCACGCTGTGCCTGAACGCGCACACCGACACGGTCGGCTATGAAACCTGGCCGGACGACGCGCTCGTGCCGAGGATTAATGGCGACCGGATGATCGGACTCGGGGCCAGTGACGACAAGTCCGGCTGCGCTGCCGCGATGCTGGCGCTGCGCGCAATTGACCAGTCAGGCGTCAGGCTGCGCGGGGACTTGCTTGTCGCCCTCGTGGCTGACGCTGAAGGAATCTCCGTCGGCTCTGAGCACCTGGCCAAGCAGGGCGGCATTGACGCGGCCATCGTGATCGAGCCGCAGCCGACCAACGAGCTCGTGGTCGAGCATCAGGGGTTCGGCTGGATCGATGTGATCACCAGGGGCGTGGCCGCGCACGGCTCAGCCCCTGAGGCTGGCGTGGACGCGATCGTGCACCTGGCCGAAGTCATCACCAGGCTGCATCGGCTTGACCGCACCAAGTTTCACGCCAATCCTTCGCTGCTCAACGGCCGCGCGGTCTTCCACACCGCGACCATCGAAGGCGGCAGTCATTACGCCACCTACCCCGACTACGCCAGGCTCGGCATCGAGATCGGCACCCAGCCGGGGGAGCACCTCTCGGATCGCATCGCTGAGATCGAAGCCATCTTCGCCGAGGTGTCGAAGACGGAGCCGGGATTCAATGCTGAGATCGAGGTCAAGCTCGACCGGGAGCCATTCGTCGCTGACGGGCACGAGGAACTGCAGGCGATCGCCGTCCAGGTGATGACCGAGGTGCTCGGCGCGGCGCCGAGGATCACCGGACTCAACGCCTGGCGAGACGCCGCCTTGATGCAGGCGGCTGGCATTCCTACCCTGCTGATGGGCTCGACCGGTGGTAACGCCCACGCGGCTGGCGAGTGGGCCTCGATCAGCGACCTCAGCAAGCTGAGTGAGATCTTGGCCCGCGTCGCCACCAGCTACCTGGCGTGACATTGCTTCCTCAGAAAGCATTGTCCGTGGCGAAGCCTTGGCCGCAGATACGACGGCAACGGCTTCGCTGACGGACAAAGCTTCGTCGAGAAGACCTTCCTAGTCGGCCGCCTGGACGGTGCTGGCCTCGATGATCTCGTCGGTGGCCTCGCTGGTCTCAGCCTGCTCTTCCGCCGTCTCGGTCGCGGTCTGCCCGGCCCCATTGAGCTCGACTGCTGCCTGCGCGGTGTCACGTGACGCGACGGCGGCGCGCTCCTTGACCACTTCGGAGCCGCTGTGCCGCAGCGCCAGCAGCGCGGCGATGACCAGGACCGTCGCCGCCATGGTAAAGACGATGACGAGGCCGTGGTGGAACGGGCCGGCGATCAGTGAAGGGAAGAACTGCTTGCCGGTGAGCACGGCCACGTTGCGGGCGGGCAGGTGGTTGAGTATGCCGGTCGGCCCGAGCAGCGTGTGGATCGGGTTGTAGCCGAGGAAGGCGGCGAACAGGCTGCCGACCGGTGGCAGTTGCCCGATCTGGTGCGCGACTGCGGCCGGGACGCCCTGCTTCATCAGGCCTGAGGACATGGTGGCTGGCAGGGTCGAGGCCAGGCCGGCGATCATCAGCGAGAAGAAGATGCCGATGGATAGCACGAAGCCGGAGTTGGTAAATGTCGCCATCATGCCGGATGCGGCGCCGCGCTGCTTGGCTGGCACGCTGTTCATGACCGCCGCCGCGTTCGGCGCGGAGAACAGGCCCATGCCCGCACCCGAGATGAAGATCAGGACGGCGAAGACCGGGTAGCTGAAATTCGTCGGCACCAGGAGCAAGCCGACGAAGGACAGCGCTGATACCAGCAGGCCGCCTGAGGCGAAGTACTTGGCGCCGTACCGGTCGGACAAGACGCCGGACAGCGGCCCGGCGATCAGGAAGCCGGCTGTCAGTGGCAGCAGGTAGATGCCTGACCACAGCGGCGTGTCGATGAATGAGTAGCCGTGCAGCACCAGCCAGATGCCCTGCAGCCAGATGATCAGCATGAACTGCATGCCGCCTCGGGAGATCGACGCGAGCAGGGCGGCGGTGACGCCGGTCGAGAATGACCTGATCTTGAGCAGTCGCAGGTCGAACATCGGCGAGTCCACCCGCAGTTCGATGAAGCAGAACGCGGTGAGCAGCACCACGCCGCCGATCAGGCCGGTCAGCACGGTCGGGCTGGTCCAGCCCATGGAGTGCCCGCCGTACGGCTGGATGCCGTAGGTGATGCCGGTGAGCAGGGCGATCAGGCCGACGCCGAAGGTGATGTTGCCGAGCCAGTCGATCTTGGCCGGGGTCCTGGCGCCGTTCTCCTTCAAGCTGACGTAGGACCAGATCGCGCCGCCGATGCCGATCGGCACCGAGACCCATGAAGACCAGCCGCCAGTCGACCGCGGCCAGGATGCCGCCAAGGATCAGGCCGATGAACTGACCGGAGATCGCCGCCACCTGGTTGATGCCCATCGCCATGCCGCGCTGGTTCGCCGGGAACGCGTCGGTCAAGATGGCCGGGGAGTTGGCCATCAGCATGGCGCCGCCGACCGCCTGGATGATGCGGCAACCCGATCAGCCAGAGCGCTCCGCCCGGCCCCTTGAACGGGTCAAAGGGCAGCGCCAGCGCGCCGAGCGCCGAACAAGGCGAAGCCCAGGTTGTACATCCTGACCCGGCCGAAGATGTCGCCGAGCCGGCCGAGGGTCACCACGAGCACGGCCGAGACGAGCAGGTAGCCCATCAGCATCCAGAGCAGGTAGCTGATGTTGCCTGGGGTCAGCGGATTCAGCTGGATGCCGCGGAAGATGGCCGGCAGCGAGATGATCACGATGGATGCGTTCGTGGTGGCGGCGAGCATGCCAAGCGTCGTGTTCGACAGTGCCGTCCACTTGTAGTGCCCGGCGCGCAGCCCGCGTCGGCCGTCCGGCTCGGGACGTGCTCCGTTGCTGCTTACGGTGCCATTGGCGGTGCCGTCTTGCTGGTGATTCTTACTAGCCAAGTTAGTTGAACCTCACACTGGTCCGGTCTGCCGCAAGTCGTGGGTCCGTGGCGGGCACAAGCGTGCCAGGCGCATGAACACCAGGGGTGAACCCCCCGACTGCTTAACTTATTTCATAGGCTAACTATGCTCCAGTCCAGACCCGGCTGTCGCCAGGCCGGCTTGCCCTCGCGGTACCTGGCCGACTTAACTGGAACGATGACTGTGCTGACTGAGCGGACTGGACCGGGGGCGAGTCCGGTGGACTTCGCTGCCTATGGTGACTACGGCGACTTCAAGCGCCCCAAGCCGGCCACACCTGAGACCTCCTTCGTGCGGGCGCCGTATCCGTTCCGCGGCCGGATCACCGCCGACGGATCAAGCGGCTACCCCGCCGAGGCAGGCCGTTACCACCTCTACATCTCCTGGGCCTGCCCGTGGGCGCAGCGAACCGCGATCGTCCGCCGCCTGCTCGGCCTGGAAGATGTCATCTCGCTCACCGTCGTCGATCCGATCAGAGACGGCCGGGGCTGGGCGTTCCGCGCTGGACCTGGGCACAGCCTGGACGAGGTGAACGGGTTCTCCTTCCTGCGCGAGGCGTACGAGGCGACCGAGCCCGGCTACGACGGGCACATCTCGGTGCCGGTGCTGTGGGACAAGCAGGAGCATCGCATCGTCAGCAACAACTTCCCTGACATCACCATCGATCTGGACACGCAGTTCGGGCAATGGGCGGACCCAGCCGTCCGGCTGTATCCGCCAGAACTGCGGGCCGAGATCGACGAACTCAACGACAAGATCTACCTCGCGATTAATAACGGGGTGTACCGGGCCGGGTTCGCGCCTGCCCAGCAGGCCTACCACGAGGCGGTCACGGACTTGTTCGGCCTGCTTGACGAGCTTGAGGTGCGGCTAGCCGACCGGCGCTACCTCACTGGAGACACGCTGACCGAGGCTGACGTGCGGCTCTGGGTAACGTTGGCCAGGTTTGACTCGGTCTACTATTCGCACTTCAAGTGCAGTATCAGGAGGCTGACCGAGTACCCGAACCTGTGGGGGTACGCGCGAGACCTGTACTCCCGACCGGCCTTCCAGGACACCACCAACTTCGACCACATCAAGCGGCACTACTTCATGACCCATTCGCACCTGAACCCGACCAGGATCGTGCCCGAGGGCCCCGTGCTCGACTGGCTCAGCCCGCACGACCGCGCCGCGCTGGTTACTTCAGGCTGAAATTCGATCACGCCCCTGGCATCGGTGCCGATGCCGCCGGCACCGAGCACCACGACGGTGTCGCCGACGCTGGCTCGGTCTGCAGGGCCGTCCTTGACGCGATCATGACTGGTCGACTCGCTTGGTGATCCGCAGCTCGGCCGGAATCCGCAGGTTGGCTGAGGGCAGGTAGCTGAGCTGCTGGTCGGCGAGTTCACAGCTCGGCAGGATCGCATCAAGTACGCCGGCCGCCAAGGCGATCGCTTGGTCCGCGCCCGGACAGGGCCGACGGCCCGCACCGAACGTGCAGCTGGTGATGTCCAGCGTGATCGTGTCACCGTCAGGAGTGACTCGGCGGGTGCGCCGCACTGGCGGGTCTTGCGTCAGCGTCGTGGCGATGACTTGGTCGGTGCTGGTGCCGGATTCCTCGGCGAAAGCCGCGATTAGTGCATTGCCGATGAGGCCAGCGGTCGCGTCGCAGGCTTGTTCGAGCAAGCCGATCCGGTTGGCGATCAGCTCGGCGTCGCCGGGCCCGAACGCGTCGGCCAGGAATCGCACGCCGTCGTCGGCCTTCGGCCCGGCCGCGTCGGGGTTCGGGTAACCGGACGCGGACGCCAGGATCGCCTCGACCGCGCCGGTGACCGTTTCTTGGGCAAGGCCAAGCTCGGCCGCGAGCACGGCCACCGGGATGCGCTTGGCCAGCGCCATCGCGTCCAGTTCGGTCTTGCTCGTCAGCTCGGCCACTTCCCGGTCGGCCAGGTCAGCGGCAGCGGCGCGCAGGTGCGCTGGATCAAGCTGAGCGAGGTCGCGTTCGGCTAGCTCGCGCCGCTGGTCGTGCGCGGTGCCTTCGCAGAACCTCGCCACATGGGCGCGGAGCCAGGCCAGCGTGCCGGTTTCGGTGGCCGGGACGACTGGCGCGGGCGGGACGACGTAGGCCGGATCGGCCAAGATGGCACGGACCTCGGCTTCGCTGGTGACTGGTTCGGCGGGATCTGTCGGCATGATGGCTACGGTAGGGCAGCGACGCGTCGGCGGCGGCCGAACTGTCGTTGCGTCATGATGAACTTCATGAAGAAATTGTCTTGACCGTTGGCCGAGCCGGGACATGATGGGCGGCATGACCGAGCCAGGCATAACTGAGGCGGCAATGTCCGAGCTTGAGGCGCAGGCTCGGGCCGAGACTCAGGCTCGCGCTGAGGCTGGGGGCCGTTCAGAGACTCCGTCCGACGGTGCGGACGATGCCGGGCCGGTGCGGGATCGGCGGAGCTTGTGGCGGCATCGGGACTTCATGTCGTTGTGGGTCGGCCAGACGGTCAGCGAGGTTGGCTCGTCGGTGACCACGGTGGCGCTGCCACTGGTCGCCGTGGTGTTGCTGCATGCCTCCACGTTCGAGGTTGGCCTGTTGTCGGCGGCAAGTACCGCCTGCTTCCTGCTGGTCGCCCTGCCCGCAGGCATGGTCGTTGACCGGGTGGCCAAGCGCTGGCTGATGCTGAGCTGCGATCTGGCCAGAATGGTGATCATCGGGTCAGTGGCGGTCGCCGCTGCCTTTCACGTGCTGTCGATGGGGCAGCTTTTCGCGGTGGCGTTGCTCAGCGGACTCGGCACCGTGTTCTTCGACGTGGCTTATCAAAGTTACGTGCCATCCCTGATCGAGCGCGATCAGTTGCATGAGGGCAACGGGAAGCTCGGTGGTTCGCAGGCCTTCGCCGGTGTCGTCGGTCCCGGCCTTGGCGGAGCGCTATTCGCGCTGTTGAAGGCTGGCGCGATGGCGGTTGACGCCGGTTCGTACGCGGTCTCCACGCTGTCGCTGTTCCTGATCAGTGCCAGGGAAACCAAGGCGGTCAGTGCGCCGCCCGCGGCGACCAAGCGGCCCGCTGACCTAGGCAGGGAGATGTTCGCCGGGCTGCGGTTCGTGCTTGGTCACCGGGTGCTGCGCAAGATCGCGGCGTGCACGGGGACAGCTAACTTGTTCGGCGCGATGGCCGGGGCACTGGAGATCATCTTCCTAGTCCGGGTGGTGCAGGTCAGGCCGGCCGAGATCGGCCTGCTCTTCGCGGTCGGCAGCATCGGCGGGGTGCTTGGTGGGGTGATGTCCGGCCGGCTGTCCAAGTGGATCGGCTCAGCCCGGATCATCTGGTTCTCGATGCTGGTCTTCGGCGCAGTGCCCATCGTCATGCCGCTGACCGGCACTGGGCCGCGGCTGCTGCTCTTCCCGCTGGCCTCGTTCGGCATCAGCTTTAACTCGCTGGTCTATAACATCGCGCAGCTCAGCTACCGGCAGTTGATCACGCCGCCGCAGTTGCTCGGCCGGATGAACGCGGCGATCCGCTGGATCGTCTGGGGTACCTTGCCGCTCGGCGCAGTCATTGGCGGCGTGCTCGGCAGCACGGAGCTGCTCGGCATCAGGCCGACCCTGTGGCTCAGCGTGCTCGGCCAGTGGGCAGCCGGCTTTTGGGTGTTGTTCTCGCCGCTGCGCACCATGCGTGACATCCCTGTGATCACACCACCTGACGAGGCATGACCCAACCTGACTACGAACCGGTCGGGCAGCAGGTTCACCGCGGTTAGCAGCGCTGAGGGCAACCAATCAAAAAGTTGCGCAACACCATATGTTCGTAGGTATTGACAATCTCATGTCCGAACCTAAAACATGGTCCCGAGCCCGCCAAAAGGGCCCTGGCTCTGCGCCCAGGTGCTGGTGCCGAGCGGCCGAGATCTGAGGCCTGGCAGGTGTTGCTGGCTCGGTTCCCCGGGACCGGGATGTGCGAGGGTCTGCGCTCCGACAGGAGGTCGGCTAAATGGCAAGCAGTGATGTAGGGACCCAGCGCGCCGAAGGCGGCGAGTCTGGGCGGTTGTTCATCAGGCAGACCTCTGGGCTGGTCAGGGAGCTAGGCGTCCCGGCAGCAATCGGGATCTCGCTGGCGTCCGTCGCCGTGGTGAACACCTTCATCAATTTCAACGCGGGTCTTACCGCGTTCCCCAAAGCGGACATGTTCTTGCCGCTCATCGCCGGTGCGGTCATCTGGCTGGTGGCGATGTTCGCCTACCGGAATCTGCTGCGTGCGGTACCTCGCGCGGGCGGTGAGTACGTCTACCTGTCCAGGATCGTGTCGCCGGTGGTCGGATCAATCGCCGGCCTTGGCATCGCAGTGGTGTTCACCTACATCCTGTCGACGAACGCTCACTTCGCGGCGCAGTTCACGCCATTCATGCTGAGCGGCTTCGGTGCCGTCTTCCACAGCACGGCGTTGTCCAATGCGGGCAACCACTTGACCAGTGATGGCGCTATCTTCGGCATCAGCCTGATCGTCATGGTGATCGTGGCGCTGCTGTCGCTGACAGCGGTCAAGCTGGTCGCCAGGATCATCTTCGGGTTGATCGTGCTGCAGGTCGTCGCCTTCCTGGTGCTCATGATCGTGTTGATCGCTAACTCGCGCACCGACTTCGCGTCGGCGCTGGCCGCCTACAGCCACCATGCGAACGCCTACCAGGCAATACTCGCGCTGGGCAAGTCGAATGGCGTCGCCATCGGAAGCTCTGTCGCCTCGATGATCGCGATCATCCCGTTCATGGTGCTCAACTACAACGGCGTGCTTTACAGCTACTACGTCGGCGGCGAGTTGCGCAGGCCAGGGCGCACCTACTTGTACGCCTCGGTGATCAGCCTGGTCGTGCTGGTCATCCTGTGGGGCGGAGTCTGGGCCTTGCTGCGGGCCAAGGTCGGTTTGCCGTTCATGCAGTCGCAGGCCAACGTGGGTGCGGCCGACCCGACCGGCTACGCCAAGATCACCAGCCTCAGCTCGGTCTCCGGTGGCCTCGGCTACGGCATGATCTTGACCTCGAACCCGATTGCCCGGCTGCTGTTCGCGACGGCTGTGCCGCTCGCTGAGATCGCGGTCAACCTGGCCTTCGTTACTGTCACCACGCGCGTGCTCTTCGCTCAGGCATTTGACCGGCTGCTCCCGGTGAACGTGGCCAAGGTCGGCGAGCGCAACCACGCGCCCAACATCGCGATCGGGATCGTACTGGTGATCGGCGCTGCCTTCTGCCTGGTGACCAGCTTCGTCAACCTCAGCAACATCGTCGCACTGCAGAGCCTGTTCTTCGCGCTGATCCTGCTGGCTGGCGGTGTGGCCGCGACCTTCCTGCCGTACCGTCGGCCCGACCTGATCACTCCGGCCGGTCTCGATGACGCTGCGAAGGCCACGTTCTTGCGCAAGGTGATGCTGGTTGGTGCCGCGACCACGCTGCTGGCGCTCTTCACCTGCTTTGAGATCGTCAGCCATACCTCCGTCTACGGCCGCTTCAGCTGGGAGTCCATCGTCACCTTGCTGGTCGTGCTGGGTGCTGGCCCGGTGATCTACGCCATCGCCCGCTCGATCCGGCGCCAGCGCAATTCGCTCGACCTGGCCATGGCCATGCACGAACTGCCACCCGAGTAACGAGCGCGCCCTAGTCAAAGGAAATCGGCACAAGGGAATCAATGCCACTGTTCAGCAAGGCGAAGAAGAGGCGCGCCCTGCGCCTCTTCTTCGTGAGCGACATCCATGGGTCAGAGGTCTGCTTCAGGAAGTTCCTGGCCGCAGCCAAGGTGTACGAGCCTGACGTGCTGCTGCTCGGCGGCGACTTCGCCGGCAAGGCGATCGTGCCCGTGTTGCGCCGTGGCGACCGATGGTCCACCTTGTTTGACGGGCAGGAGGCCAGCATTCCGCTGGATGACTACGACCAGCTGGCGGGCGATATCACCAAGCGTGGCTTCTATCCGGTGCAAATGGATGAGGCCGAGTTCGAGCGGCTCGGTGGCGACCAGGAGGCGCTTGAGCAACTATTCCGGGCCGAGATCGCGGCGCAGGCGGCTCGCTGGTGCGAACTGGCCGCCGAGCGCCTCGATCCGAAGATCAGGATCATCATCACGCCGGGCAACGACGACCCGTGGCAGGCCGATTCGGTCTTCGCTGGGTCTGACCGGGTGGAGTTTCCCTCGTTCACGACCTGTGAACTGGGACCTTTCACGATGGCCAGCGTGGGCATGGTGCCGACCACGCCGTGGCATACCGAGCGGGAGTGCCCAGAAGAAGACCTGGCCGCGAAGATCGAAGAGATCCTCAAGCCGCTGTCGGCGGACACCAAGCTGATCATGAATTTCCACTGTCCGCCGTACGGCTCGACCTTGGACGATGCACCCGAACTTGATGAGACGCTGAAGCCAGTCATCAGGGGCGGCAGGCCGAGCATCGTCCCGGTCGGCAGTCACGCGGTACGTGATGCCATCAAGAAATACCAGCCAGGGGTAGCACTGCACGGGCACATCCACGAGTCGCGCGGTGTGCAGAAAATCGGCCGCACCCTTTGCATCAATCCAGGCAGCGACTACTCTTCAGGCGTATTGCGGGGCGCCGTCGTCGACCTCGCTGAGGATGGAACCTGCATGGACTTCCTGTTGACGACCGGATAGCTGAGTGGATAATCAGCCTCTGGCCGACCCGGTAGCCGAGGCGCAGCGGCTCATCGGCCTGGCCCAAAGCCAAGGCGTACTGTTGCGCGCGCTCGGCGGCGTCGCGGTGCGCCTGCAGGCGCCGGACGGCAGGCCTCGGCTGGCCCGCACCGTCAAGGACATCGACCTTGCTGCCGTCAAGGGCAGCAGCAAGGCCGCAGCCAGCGTCGTGCGCAATGCCGGCTATCTCGCCGACGAGATGTTCAACGCGCTGCGCGGCTCCCGGCGGCTGCTCTTCGGCGACCCCAACAACGGCCGGCATCTCGACGTGTTCATCGGCGAGTTCTCCATGTGTCATGACCTGCCGCTCACCGCGCGGCTTGACCGCGAGCCGCTGACCGTGCCGCGAGAGGAACTGCTGCTGTCCAAGCTGCAAATCATCGAGCTGACAGACAACGACCAGGGCGACATCTTCAACCTGCTGTTCCACAACGACGTGACCGCCGATAACGAACAGAGTTCCCACGACACGACGGCCATCTCGGCCGGCTTCATCGCGGCGTTGTGCGCGAGCGACTGGGGCCTATGGCGCACCTGCCAGCTCAACATCGGGCGTTCACTAACTAACCTTGACAAATCTGATCTAGACCAAGCTGAACGCCAATTCGTCGCCGCTCGCCTTTCCCGGCTCAAGGACCGCCTCGACGCCGAACCCAAATCGGTGAAGTGGCGGATGCGCGACCGCGTCGGCGACCGAGTCCGCTGGTACAACGAGCCTGAAGAAGAAGCCGCAGGCACCTAGGCTGGCTCCGGCGGAGGTCAGGCGGGGGTGATCCGGCCGCCGGGCATGGTGGTGGTGAACGCGTATCTGGACGCTCGGTATAGGTGCTGGCCGAACTCGATGGGCCGCTCGGATTCGTCGTAGGCGATCCGCTCCATGGTCAGCAGCGCGGCGCCCCTGGTCTCGTTGAGTATGCGCGCCTCGGTCGCTGACGCATTCTTGGCTGACATCCGCTGGGTGGCTGAACCGAGCCTGATGCCGGCCGCCCGCAGCAGCTCGTACAGGCCGTGCTCGGCCAGCATTTCGCTGGACAGGTGGGTCAGTGCGGTTGGCAGGTAGTTGTGCATCAGCGCGATCGGCTCGCCGTCGGCCAGCCTGATCCGCTCAAGGCAGATGACCAGCGCCCGCTCCGGCAGTTGCAGCGCAGTCGCGACTTGCTCGCTGGCGTGCCCGATCTCGTTCTTGATCACCTGCGTCGTCGGCGCTCGGCCGGCGGCGGCGAGGTCATCGAACAGGCTGGTCAGCTCGACGTCGCGGTCGATGCGCTCCTTGGCGACCAAGGTGCCGGCGCCGCGCTTGCGAATCACCATGCCCTTGTTAGCCAGGTAGAGGAAGGCCGCCCGCACGGTCGGCCGGGAAAGCCCGAGCCGCTCGGCCAACTCCACTTCGTTGTCCAGGCGGGCCCCGGCTTTCAGCGAACCCGAGCGGATAGCAGTCTCGAAATGCTGGGCAAGCTGAAAGTAGAGCGGCACAGGACTCGCCCGGTCGATGTTGATCACGTCGGGGGTGATCTGGGTGTTCGTCATAGCAAGCTCACTGCGATGTCCACGGCGGCGGCAACGTCGTCGTCGGGTGGATAGAGCAGGTTGCGTCCGGCGACCAGGCCGCGCATGTTCGGTAGCGACAGCGCATGCCGCCAGCGGTCGAACATCTCATCCGGCTTATCGCCGACCTCGCCGCCCAGCAGGACGGTAGGCAACGTGGACGCCTCAGCGACTCGCTCCATCTCATCGACGACAGGGATCTTGAGCCAACTGTAGGCGGACGTGGTGCCGAGGCCGGAGGCGACCGCCATCGACTTGATCACCGCGTCGGGGGTGAGGTCGTTGTCGGCTCGCTCCGGGCCCCGCTTGACCAGGAACGGCTCGATCATCGCGATCAGTTCGTGCTCGGCGAGCGCGGTCGTCGCTTCGGCGCAGGCTTGCAGCGTGGCTACGGTCGCCGGAACAGCCGGGTCGATTCGCAGCAGCATCTTGCCGCCGTCGAGGCCGCCAGCGGCAATCGCCCCGGCGGTGTAGCCGGTGAACCGGTCATCGATCTCATAGACACTGCCAGGATGGCCGCCCCTATTCATCGAGCCAAGTACTACCTTGTCGTCGAGCGCGCCAAGTACCAGCAGGTCATCGATGATGTCGGCGGAGGCCAAGATGCCATCGACGCCCGGCCGCGCCAGCGCGGCCAAGATCCGGTCGAGCAAGTCGGCCCGGTTGGCCATCGCCATCGGCCGGTCGCCAGCGGCGAGCACCCCCCGGGCAGAATGGTCAGCGGCGATAATCATCAGCCTGCCGGTCGGTCCAAGGAACGGGCGGCGCTTGCGTGCCGCGGCTGCGGCAGCGATCGCGGCAGGATTGAATGCCCTGGTCTCGCTGATGATGCGCCGTTGCTCGTCAAGCACCAGGTGCCTCCTCCCGCAGTGCTGCCCGTACTAGGCCGCGCTCGTCACCGGGTCGCACCCACGTCATGATGGTCACAGTTACCCCCGACGTGAGTATGTCCTTAGTTATTGACATACTCTCATGCCATGATGTCGGAAGCGGTAGCGGGCGACTGAGATTTCGCGCACAGACTCTTGCAGCAGGCGGTCGGCGGATCAAGGGGGAGCAGATGAGCAACGGCCAGGACCGGCGAGTGACGCCAGCCGGACGACGGCTCAAGGTCGGCGTCGTCGGTGCCGGCGTCATTGCGCAAGTGATGCACCTGCACTATCTGGCTGAGCTGTCCGACCTGTTCGAAGTCACGGCCGTCTGCGACATCGTCGGCGAGAACGCCAGGGCCTGCGCCGACCATTACGGTATCCCGGCCGCTTACCGCGATTGGCGTGAGCTGGTCACCGCGCCGGTCGACGTGGTGCTTGTACTGACCTCAGGCAGTCATGCGCCGATCGCGGTCGCCGCCGCAGAATCCGGCAAGCACGTCTTCGTAGAGAAGCCGATGTGCTACTCGGTCGCCGAAGGGCAGGCAATGGTGGCCGCCGCCGATGACGCCGGGGTCACGCTGATGGTGGGCTATCCCAAGCGGTATGACCTCGCCTACACCAGGTTCGCGCAGCAGGCTGCCGAGCTCAGCGATGCCAGGTTGCTGCGGGTGACCACGATGGAGTCGCCGCTGCGCCCGTACATCGGGCACTATCGGCTGCTCCCGCCGGCCAAGCTGCCTGACGAGGTCGCGAGCCAGTTCCAGGCTGCCGCCGCTGCGGGCGTGACCGACGCGATCGGTGCGGCTGACGATCTTGAGCGGCGGGTTTACGCGAACGTGCTGCTTGACACGCTGGTGCACGAGCTCAACTCGGTGCGCGGCCTGCTGGGTGAGCCCGACCGGCTGGATTACGTTGACCTGAGCGACCAGGCGGTCACGGTCATTCTTAGGTACGGCGACTTGCGGGCCACCATTTTGTGGGTCGACCTGCCGGGCATCGCGCGCTACGAGATGGAGTTCGCGCTGTACTCGCCCGAGCGCCGGGTCACGTTGTCCTTTCCGTCGCCCTTCCTGCGCAATGAGCTGGCCACGCTGATCGGCGAAGGCGGCGATCTTGGCACGGCCCGATCCTGGCGCAGCGAGGAGGTAATCGGTTACGAGAGCGGTTTCCGCCGCGAGCTTGAGGCGTTCCACTCCTGCGTCGTGAGTGGTGCCACGCCGGTAACCTCGGGTCGGGACGGCCTCGCCGATATCGCGCTGTGTCAGTCGATCATCGAATGCCATCGCCAGCGCAGGCCAATCGATCATCCGACTGCGCTCCAGCCGGGCTTGCTGGGGAGGGAGGCGTCCTGATGACGGCTGAGCTGCGGATCGGCATCGTCGGCTACGGCATGATGGGCCGCGCGCACTGCTACGGATACCGGGTCGCGCCGATGCTGCGCTCGCTGCCGGTGACGCCGGTCGTGACCGTGCTGTCCGGTCGCGACGGCGCGGCAGCGGCCAAGGCCGCCGCTTCCTATGGTGTGCCGGAGACGGTGACCGACTGGCGGACCCTGATCGATCGTGACGACGTTGACGTGGTCGATATCTGCACGCCGCCTGGTACTCATGCGGAGATCGCGATCGCGGCTGCGCACGCGGGCAAGGCGGTGTTGTGCGAGAAGCCGCTCGCGGTCAGCTACCCGCAGGCCAAGTCCGCGCTTGCGGCAGTGCGGGCGGCGGGGGTGCACCACGCCGTCGGCTTTAACTACCGCAAGCTGCCTGCCGTCGCGCTGATGCGCAAGATGATCGACGACGGCGCGGTTGGCCAGGTCAGGCTGTGGCGAGCGACATGGCTCTCGGACGAATTCACCGACCCAGGCATCCCGTTTGACTGGCGCTTCGACCGGGCCATGGGCGGCACCACGATCGCCGACCTGGGCAGTCACCTGATCGACCTGGCGCTATGGATGGTCGGCGATATCAGCGAGGTCTGCGCTCAGTCCGAGACGTTCATCAAGGAGCGCTCGCTATATGACCAAGGCGTCGCCGAGGTCGGAGTCGCTGACGTGACCGTGGACGACGCCTCGTCCGCCTTGATCAAGTTCGCCGCCGGCGCTCGCGGCACGGTCGAGATGGCGCGGTCAGCGGTCAGGCGGCCGTGCGACTTCACCGTGGAGGTCAATGGCAGCACCGGCACCTTGGTCTTCGACTACGCCAGGCTCAATGAGCTCTGGTACGGCTCGGCCTACGACGATCCCGGGCGGTACGGCCTGACCAGGATCCGGGCCGAGCATCATAATCACCCTTATGCGGCCCAGTGGTGGCCGATCGGCCAGGGGGTCGGCTACGGCGCCAGCTTTGCCAACCAGGTCGCCGACCTGCTCGAGGGCTGGCCGGAGGCACCGTGGACGCCGGGCTTCGAGCAAGGAGCCAAGGTCCAGGCGATCTGCGATGCGATGGAGCAGTCGGCTCTTGCCGGTCGCTGGGTTCAGGTCAGCGACGTCGAGGGATCAGCCTGAGGCCCGCCGGTCCAAGGACAACAGGGTCGCCCCGTAGTCATCAGGACAGCAACGGGGGACCCCCGTTGCTGTCGCGCCGCGGGTCTTGCAGGCGGCGGCGGCCCTGCGTTACGGCTAGGTCTTGCTCGCGGCAAGTGCGGACAACAGTTCGTACCCCACATGAGCGGCAGCAATGCCAGTTATCTGAGCGTGGTCGTAGGCCGGGGCGACTTCGACGATGTCGGCGCCGACCAGGTGCAGGCCGGCGAAGCTGCGCAGGATGCCGAGCAGTTCCCTGCTGGACAGGCCACCGGCCTCGGGGGTGCCGGTGCCGGGGGCGTGCGCCGGGTCGAGCACGTCGATGTCGACCGAGACGTAGACCGGGCGGTCGCCGACCCGGGCGGCGATCTTCTGCGCCATTCCGATGACGCCGAGGGTGTCGGCCTCGGGGGCGGAGATGACCTGGAAGCCGACTTCGGCGTCCTGGGTGAGGTCGGTCTGGGCGAAAAGCGGGCCGCGAATGCCGACGTGAATGCAGCCATCCTGATCGAGCAGCCCTTCCTCGGCCGCCCGGCGAAAGGGCGTGCCGTGCGTGTAGGCGGCGCCGAAGTAGGTGTCCCAGGTGTCCAGGTGGGCGTCGAAATGCACCACGGCGACCGGCCCGTGCGCGGCCGTGAGCGCGCGCAGCAGCGGCAGCGCGATCGTGTGGTCGCCGCCTAGGGTGAGCAGGTGCGGCACGCGTTCAAGCAGGGCGCGGGCACCGTGCTCGATGGTGGCGATCGCCTCGTCCAGGCTGAATGGGTTCACCCCGAGATCGCCCGCGTCCACGACCTGGAGTTGAGCGAAAGGCGATACCTGCAACGCCGGGTTGTAGGGCCGGAGCAGCCTGGATGATTCCCTGATGTGGGCCGGGCCGAATCGGGCACCAGGCCGGTAGGTCACGCCGCTGTCGAACGGCACGCCGAGCACGGCCACGTCCGCCTGCCCTACTTCACCGATGGTGGGCAGTCGGGCGAAGGTCGCGGCGCCTGAGTACCTGGGCAGCTTGGTCGCGTCGATCGGTCCAATGATGTCGCCGTTGACTATGCGGGGGGCTGGCTCAGTCATCACGACAGGCTAGCTGTGCCGCTGGCGGGCGGCGTCAGTGGCGGCGGCGTCAGTGGCGCACTGCGGTACGGTGCCGCTAGTGGATCGAGCCGATCCAGTCGGAGATGGTGCGGACGTCGGCCTGCCTGGCGAAGACCTTCTGGGTCAGTACCTGGTGCACCTCATCGTCGGCATCTAGGCAGCCGTCCGATAGCACGGTGAGCTCGAAGTCCAGATCGGCCGCCTGGCGTACGGTGGACAGCACGACGCCGCTGGTGGCGATGCCGGCCAGCACCAGCTTGCCGACGCCAAGGCCACTGAGCAGTACCGACAGGTCGCTGCCGGAGAACGCCGATACTCGCCGCTTGGTCACCACGATGTCGCCCGGCTCGGGCGCTATGCTCGGGTGGATCTCGGTGGCCGGGTCATCATGGCCGAAGCCGCCCGCCGCAGCCGCCGCCGAAAACGACTTGTTGCGCGAGCTGATCTCGGGATGGCCGGGCCTGAAGCTCACGATTACATAGATCACCGGCACGTGCGCTCGACGGGCCGCCTCGATGGCCGTCGCCAGCCGGGTCAGGTAGCGCTCGTTGTTGCCGAACCGCCCTACGATGCCTCGCTGCACGTCCATGACCAGCAAGGCAGTGCCATCCATTAGCTGCCGTTCCTTCCGCTCGACGGTCGCGCCACTAGACATTGTGCCGCATGTTACCCAGTCGGCTCGGTCCGACGGTAAGACACTCGCGCGAGTTCGATTCCTTGGATGTATACACTCAGTGTGTACTTCCGGTGTATGGTGTCCGCATGTCCGTACCCCTCACCATCCTTGGCCTGCTTGAGCGGGAGCCGAGCCACGGGTATGACCTCAAGCGGGATTACGACGCCTACTTCGGCGGCGGCAAGCCGCTGCCATTCGGGCAGGTGTACGCCACGCTGGGGCGGCTCGCTCGCGACGGCAAGGTGACGGGCGGTGATGCCGAGCCCGGTGCCGGTCCCGATCGGAAGCGATACGCCATTACCGAGATCGGCTCCAAGGACTTTGACGTGTGGCTGAGCCAGCCCATCGAGCCGGTGCCCTACCTGCAGACCGTCCTGTTTTCCAAAGTCGTGCTCGCCCTGATGCTTGGCCGTCCTGCCGAGGCCTACTTGGATACCCAGCGCGTTGCCCATGTGCAGCGCATGCGCGAGCTGACTGAGATCAAGCGGTCGGGCAGTCTCATCGACGGGCTGCTCGCCGACCACGGCATGTTCCATCTCGAAGCCGATCTCCGTTGGATCGACGTGACTTCAGCCAGGCTCAACGTCCTGGCGGAAACGGTGCGTTCGTCATGACCGCTGCGAACCCGATAGCAAGTACTGCCGTGCCGTCGGCCGGGCCGGCCGACGACGGCCTCGCGCCACCGCCGAAGGGCAGTGGCCCGCTGATGGAAGCCAAGGACCTGTACCACTCCTTCGGCCAGACTCAGGCTCTCGCGGGTGCCACGTTGCCTGTGGGCCGCGGCGAGATCCTCGCGATCATGGGCCCGAGCGGCTCGGGTAAATCAACGCTGCTGCACTGCATGGCCGGGATCTACCAGCCCGATCGCGGCGAGGTGCGATTCGAGGGGCGACGGATCGACACGCTCAGCGACGACAAGCGGACCGAGTTGCGGCGGACGGCATTCGGCTTCGTCTTCCAGTTCGGGCAACTGGTGCCCGAACTGACAGTGGCCGACAACATCGCGTTGCCCCTACTGCTCAACCGGGTCGGCAGGAAGGCCGCGTACGCCAAGGCGGAGTCGTGGCTGCCCCGGCTAGGCCTCGATGATCTCGGCGGCCGACGTACCGGAGAGCTGTCCGGCGGTCAGGCCCAGCGCGTGGCGCTCGCGCGGTCCCTGGTGGCTGCACCCCAAGATGCTGTTCGCCGATGAGCCGACCGGATCGCTTGACACCTTGAACGGCGAGTTGGTGATGGACCTGCTGGTGACTACTGCCCGGCAGGAGGGCACCACGGTCCTGCTCGTCACTCACGATGCTCGGGTCGCGGCCTACGCCGATCGTGAGGTCATGGTCCGTGACGGCAGGGTCATCGATCGCACCGAAGCCGAAGCTGGGGTCAGCCGATGATGTACCGGCTCGGCTTGCACCTCACCTTGCGCACCGGCCGAGAGCCGCTCGTCCGCCTGCTGGTCACCGCTGCCGCTGTCGCCGTCGGGGTGGCGATCATGCTGTGCGTGCTCGCCGACTTCCACGCCTTCACGACCACGAACAACCGTCCGTCGTGGGAGTCCACTACGGGTCAGCCGGTCACCGTCGGCTACGCCGCGACGCCGCACGCCGAGCTGTGGAACTACAGCAATGACATCTATCAGGGTCAGACCATCGAGCGGCTGGATGTCGCTGCCGTCGGTACTGGCGCACCGGTACCGCCAGGCATTTCCGCGCTGCCCGGCAGCGGACAGTATTACGCCTCACCAGCCCTGGCGGCACTGCTCCACCGGGTACCAGCCGATCAACTGGGCGACCGGTTCCCAGGCCGGATGGCTGGCACCATCGCTGATCAGGCCCTGACCGGGCCGCAGGAGCTGGTGATCTATGTCGGCTACCGGCCGGCGCAGCTGGCCGGCCTGCCTGCCACAGTCGTGGTCGACAAGATCACGACCACGCCAGGGCGCCAGATCTGGACCAACTTCTTCCGCGATTCGTTCGTAGTCGGCGCCATCGCGTTCCTCTTCCCGATCCTCATCCTGGTCGGTACCGCGACCCGGCTGGCCGCAAGCAGGCGGGAAGAGCGCTACGCCGCGCTCAGGCTGGTCGGCGCGACGAACCGGCAGATCGCCGCGATCTCCTCGGTAGACGCTATCGTCAGCGCCTTGCTCGGCACCGTGCTCGGCATCGGGATCTTCTTGCTGCTGCGGCGTCCGCTGGCCGACACCGCCATCACGAGTGCCAGGTACTTCTACGAAGAGGTCACGCCGACGGCGGCCGGCGACCTGACCTTGCTGATCGGCGTGCCTGCCGCGTCGGCGATTTCGTCCCTGCTTTCGTTGCGCCGGGTGCGGCTTTCGCCGCTTGGGGTCAGCCGACGGGTCACGCCGCCGGCCCTGACCGCGCGGGGGATGGTCCCGCTTGTTATCGGCATCGCCTTGTTCCTCGCCGGCCTCGCCCTCACGAACCAGACTGCGATCGGTGGGCCGACCTATCCCGGCCTGATCATTATCCTGATCGGCCTGGTCGTAGCCGGGCCGTGGCTGACCGCCCAGGCGGCCCGATTGCTGAGCCGGTGGGCGGCGCGGCGTCATTGCTGGCCGCGCGGCGGCTCGGTGACAATCCAAAAGCCGCGTTCCGCTCGGTCAGCGGACTCGTGCTGGCCGTCTTCCTTGGCACCATCGTCGCCGGGCTGCTGCCAGCCGTGGAGGCCCTCACGACGACACCGAGCGCCAAGGCGCTGACCAACGTGCTGCTCGACGGCTTCACCGCAGCTCCGGTCTGCGGAAACACCGTCAACTGCTCGGGTAACACCGGCCAGGGCGACGTCGCGGCCGCCGGATCAGTGCGCCAGCAGCACATTGCCGCAGCAGGATTGCCGCCGCATGCTGCCGCTTCGCTCCTAGCCGGGCTGAGCGCGTTTAGCGGCGCGACGGTAGTCCCCATCTACTCCAAGGTGGGCGTCGGCACTCCGCTGCAGACCGGTGGACCAGTTGGCCAGAAGGCGAGCGGCCCTGGACCGGGCGGCCAGGGACCGAGCGGCCAGGGACCGAGTGGCAAGGGACCGAGTGGCCAGGGACCGAGTGGCAAGGGAGCCGATGCGGGAATCGGGTCGGTGATGAGCTGCGCGGGACTGCGGGAGCTTAAGGTGCTCGGGCAGTGCGCACCTGGGCAAGTTGCCGTCGTCGTCGAGGCGCAGAATCTGTTTGACGACAATCCGCGCTTCAGCACGCAGCCGATCGCCAGTGCGTCGAGCCCCGCTGTCTCCGCCGACTTCAGCCAGCTCTATCTCCAGGCGATACTGGTCAAGGTCAACAGCGCGGCGACCCTTGAGCAGGTGCGCACCTACCTCGTGACGCACGCCACCGAGTCCGCGTAGGGCGCCGCACCGCGGACCTTCGGCGAGTCTGTGCAGGCCCGAGCCGGCCTCGCTTCGACGGTGGAGCGGCTCATCTACATCGCGGTAGCGCTGACGCTCATCGTGGCCGGCTGCAGTCTGGCGGTGACCGTCGGTGGCAGTCTGGTCGAGCGCAAGCGATCTTTCACACTGCTGCGCGTCAGCGGGACGCAGATGGCGACGCTGTACCGGGTGGTTCTGCTTGAGGCAGTGCTGCCGCTGGTCACCGCCACGGTGGTCGCCGCCGGCATCGCCTACGGCATCGCGGTACTGACGGTCGGCAGGCTCGCGCCGGCGGGAACGCCAACCCCGGTACCAGGCAGTGCGTACTACTTGACCATGGGCCTAGGGCTGGTCGCATCGCTGCTGGTCATCACTGCGGCCCTACCGCTGCTTGGACGCATCACCGGGCCGAGCGGGGTGCGGTTCGAGTAGCCGACCGGCTGCAGGCCAGCCCTAATCCGCAGTGGCACTGACTGGTCAGTCCTTGCGCCCAGTCAGTGCCAGGGTCGCGCCGAGGCCGATCATCACCAGACCGCCAGTACCGCCGATCAGCTCGAGCCTGGCCCGGCGAGCGGGCGAACCAGGCCCTGGCGGTGCCGGCCACCAGCGCCCAGCTTCCGTCCGAGACCATCGCGATCACCACGAAGATGGCGCCAAGCAGCAGCAACTGCAACGGAACGTGCCCGGCCGACCGGTCAACGAACTGCGGCAGCACGGCGGTGAAGAAGACGATCGCCTTGGGGTTACTGACCCCGACGATGAATCCGTCTCTGACGATCTGGCCCAAGGTCTTGACCTCCAGCTTGACCTTGAGCGCCGCTGCGAGCTCACGCCGGTGCCGGAAGGCCTGCACGCCCAGGTAGCTGATGTAAACCGCGCCGGCCAGCTTGATCACGGTGAAGACGACGATGGATCGCTGCACCAGCGCCCCGATGCCGAACGCGACGGCGAGCACCTGGACGGCGATGCCAAGCTGGCCGCCGAAGGCGGCGCCAACCCCGGCGGCCCGGCCCTGAATCAGCGACCGGCTGATCACGTAGAGCACGTTCGGCCCGGGAACCAGGATGATCGCCAGCGAGAGCAGCGAGAACGCCAGCAGTTGACGGTCAGAAGGCACATTCGCAGCCTAACCATCCAGTCCACCGAATAAGGTCGGCCGTCCGGGCGGAGGGCCGGGCCCGGTGCCGCCGACGCGCCGGTGGCGGGGCCGGGTGCCGCCGACGCGCCGGTGGCGGGGGCGGCGGCCTCGTGGCGGCCGGTTCCGCGGCGGTGGTTTTCCGCTCGTCGTCCGCGTTAGTCGCTCGCGCCAGGCGAGTCATGGGAGTCGCTTCGCCGTGATACGTCGCGGAGCTCGCCGCACATGTCACGCTGAAGCGACGCCGGAATTCTCCCAGAACATCTTGATCGGGCGGATATCGGGCGTCTAAAAGGTCGCTTCATCGTGAAAGGCGGGACGGCTCGCTCGACATGTCACGATGAAGCGACCTTCCACCACCCCGCCAGCCCTCATACCGTCGCCATCGGGCCAGTGTGCCGCACCAGGCATCGTGGCGGCCAAGGCCATTCCGGCCGTTGCCAGCGTGACTAGGCTGAGTACATGGATGTGTACGCGGATGCGGCCGGCCTGGTTGAGCGGTCAGCCGCCGCCTACGCCGACGGAGTGCCTGAGCGGCCCGCCGACGATGGCTTCTTCGGCCCGGCTAGCGTGACCTGGCGAGCCAACGGCGATTTGTCCAATCCGATCGGCGGACTGCGGGCGCTGATGATCCAGGCGTTGCATCCGCTGGCGATGGCCGGGGTGGATCAGCACAGCGACTGGCGCGAAGACCCAGTTGGCCGGCTTGCCGCAACCTCGCGCTACCTGGCCACGATCAGCTTTGGTGAGAAGGCGGCCGCCACCAAGGTCGCGATCAGAGTCCGCCGGATTCATGAGCGCGTCACCGGCACCGACACCGAGACCGGTCGGGCCTACGCGGCCAGCGATCCGGCGCTCTTGCTCTGGGTGCATGCCGCGCTAGTGGACTCGAACCTGGTGGCGAGGACGCTGTTTGGCACGCCGCTGTCGGCGGCCGATGCGGACGAATACGTCGCCGAGATGGTGATCGCGGCCGAGTTGGTCGGGGTGCCGCGCGACCAGGTGCCAGCCAGCGTCGCCGAGCTTGACGCCTATCTGGAGTCGGTCCGCCCGGAGTTGAGATGCACGACGGCCGCCAGGGACTCGATGGCGTACCTGCTTGACCCGCCCGGCCTGGCGCAGGACATCGCCGAGATCTGGCAGGACATCAAGGACGGCACCATCGCATCGCTGCCGGACTGGGCGAGTGAACTCTACGGCTACCAGTCGGAGCCGCTGACCCCCGAGCGGCAGACCGAGATCCGGCAGGCGCTCGGCGTACTCGATGCGGTGTTCATCGGCGAGCCCGGCGTGCTCGAAGCGCGGCAGCGGATCACCGCGCGGGTCAAGGCAGCAGGTGCGAGTAGCTCTGCGTCCCGTACGGTGAGCCGGGCGCGGTAACCGTCATATCGGCATAGCCTTGCTTGCCGCCGCCGTAGGAGGTCAGGTCAGAAAGCGTGACCGTGGCCTGGTAGGGGGTCAATGAGCCCTGCGCGCAGTTGGGGTTGCAGTTGTCGACCTTGAGCGTGCCCGAGCCGGTAGCGCCCTCAGCGCCCCAGCCGGTCCAGCTGATCTCGGTGACGAACGTTCGATCCGTCGCCGGACAAGACGATCTGCTCAGGTTGCGAGCGCATCTCACTGGTGTCGCAGCTCACCACCGGCGTCGTGCACACCGTGAAATCGCTGAGCGGCAAGGTGCTCGGCGCGGATGAGCCCGCAGTGGGAGTTGGCGTGACCACCGGGGTAGCGGCAGGCGTGGCCGTCGCCGTGATGGTGACCGTCGCGGGTGAGTTAGGCGCGGCCGAGCCCCGGTCGCTGCGCAGTTTGAGCGCCACCACCAGGCCAGCAATCGCGAGGATGAGCGCGCACACCACGATCGTTGGCGCCACGGCATTCCGCTTCATGTGTCCCTCCCGGGGTAACTTCTAGCACCCCCGACCGCTTAGTGCCCAGATTTCCGGCAATACCGCTGCGGCGTGCCGCCGGCCAGGGTACGTACGCTGGCTACATGGCAGGCAATCGGCTGGCAGGCGTAGCGATCAGCGTGGGACTCGGGGTACTGGCTGGTCTTACCGTCCAGCGCCTGGTCCGGTCGGTGACGCCGAGCCGAGCGTCGCAAGAGACCGCACTTGGGCCGCCCGCCGGGGGGACAGGGCGCAAGCAGGCTGGCGTCAGGCTGGAGCGCGGCCTGGCGGCGTTGCACCTGGTCGCCCGGGGCGGTGCTCGGTATGCGGGCAGCGCACCTAAGCTGTTCGCCGCCGCGGGCGAGACCAGGCAGCAGCTACGTCAAGATCTCGCGCTGGAGACCGCCCAGGATGTCGCGCAGACGCTCGGCGCGATGAAGGGCGTGCTGATGAAGATCGGCCAGATGGCCAGCTATCTGGACGAGGGCCTGTCACCGGCGGTGCGCAGGACGCTCAGCAGGCTCCAGGACAGCGTCCCGCCGATGAGCGCCGAGCTCGCCGCTGAGGTGGTGCAAGCCGAGCTCGGGCTGCCGCCCGAGCAGGCCTTCGCGCAGTGGGATCCTGAGCCGATCGCGGCCGCGTCCATCGGCCAGGTGCATCGGGCGATCACCCACGACGGGCGGGCGGTCGCGGTCAAGGTGCAGTACCCGGGTATCGCTGAGGCCATTGCCGCCGATCTGGCCAATGTCTCGTTGCTTCGGCGGATGCTGCGGATCACCGCGCCGGCTCAGGACGTGGACGCGCTGCTCGAGGAGTTGCGTGACCGAGTGCTCGAAGAGATCGACTACCGCCGTGAAGCGACCAATCAGGCACTGTTCGCCGACTACTACGACGGGCACCCGACGATCATCGTGCCCAAGGTGCTGCCCGAATTGTCGACCCGCCGGCTGATCACCAGCGAGCTGGCGGTTGGCGCCCGGTTCGCCGAGCTTGAGTGCTGGTCGCGCCGCGAGCGCGACCAGGCCGCCGAGACCATCTACCGGTTCGTCTTTCGCAGCCTGTATGAGCTGCACGCCTTCAACGGCGACCCGCATCCTGGCAACTATCTGTTCCACGGTGACGGCCGGGTCACCTTCTTCGACTTCGGCCTGGTGAAGCATTTCACCTGGGACGAACTGCAGCCGCTGATGAACATGGCGCGGAACTTGTGCGTCAAGGAAGATCCGCAGGAGTTCCGGCGCAGCATGGAGATCGCCGGGTTCCTCGTGCCGGGCGCGCCGCTGACCACCGAGCAGGTGGTCGAGCATCTGGCCGTCTTTTACGCCACCATCCGCAAGGCCGAGCCGCTCACCATGACGCCCGACTACTCATCGGCGGTCGTCCGCCGGTTCTTCGACGTGCGCAGTCCGGTCGCCGAGTTCGTCAGCATCCCGCGCTCGTATGTCGTGCTGCAGCGGATCAACCTGGGGTTGTTCGCCGTGCTCGGGGAATTGGGAGCGACGGCTGACTGGCGTTCGATTGCGGAGGAGATCTGGCCGTTCGTGCAAGGCCCGCCGTCTACGCCGATCGGCGCGGCCGAAGCCGCCTGGCGCGCCGAGCGGCATAAAGCCGACAAACTCACCGCGACCGAGATTGCCGCTTCGCTGGAGGCAAGCTAGATGACCGGGGAAACGCTGGCCGAGTTGCACGATCAGGATCCGCTTCGCCCGGCGCTGATCACGGCGGAAGACGGGACCACGCTGACCCATAGCCAGCTGGCGCAGCGCGTGCACACGCTGGCCGGGCGACTGGCGTCGGCCGGCCTCAGGCGCGCCGACCGGGTGGCGCTGAGCTTGCCGAATGGCCCGGAAATCGTCCAGCTGCTGCTGGCGATCACCGCACTTGGCGCAGCGGCGGCGCCGCTGAACCCGGCCTACACGGAGAGCGAATTCAGCTTCTACCTGTCCGACATCGAGCCTAAGCTGCTGCTGGTGCCTGCCAGTCGGCCGGCTAGCGCGGTGAGCGCGGCGCAGGCTGGTTCAGTCCCGCTGATGACGGTGCAGCCGACGGACGACGGTCCGCCTGGGCTTTTCGTTTCGGCCGGTGAAGTTAGCTCTGACAGCAGCTACCAGCCTGGCCGGCCTGATGATGTGGCAGTCGTCCTGCATACCAGCGGTACGACCAGCCGGCCAAAGCAAGTGCCACTTCGGCAGCGGAACCTGATGGCGTCGGCCAGGACGATCGCCGCGCATTATCGGCTCGAGTCCGGTGACGTGTCGTTCTGCGCGATGCCGCTGTTCCATGTGCACGGGCTGGTCGCCTCGACGTTCGCGGCGCTGGCCGGCGGCGGGTCGGTGATCGTGCCCAGGCGGTTCACCGCGCACCGGTTCTGGCGGCAGGCCCGCGAGCACGGCGCCACCTGGGTGTCCGCCTGCGCCGACGCTGCACCAGATGATGCTGGACGCGGTCGACGCTGATGGCCCGCCCCGATCGCTGCGATTCGCTCGCTCGTGCAGCTCGGCGCTGTCGCCCGCACTGCTCGACCGGGCTGAGCAAGGGTACGGGGTGCCGATGCTTGAGGCGTACGGCATGACCGAGGCCAGCCACCAGATGGCGGCCAACCCGCTGCCGCCGGCCCCGCACCTGGCCGGCTCGGTGGGCGTGCCGACTGGCACCGAGATCGCGATCGCGGATCGGGCCGGTGCCTTGCTCCCTGACGGCCAGGCTGGCGAGGTGGTGATCAGGGGGCCTGGGGTGATGTCCGGGTACGTCGCCAATCCGATCGCGACGGCGGAGGCGTTCTACGGCGACTGGTTCCGCACCGGCGACTTGGGCGTGCTCCGCGACGGCTACCTGTACCTGGAAGGCCGGCGCAAGGAGATGATCTTGCGTGGTGGGGAGAACATCTCACCGATCGAGATCGAGCAGGTGCTGCTGGCCCATCCGGCGGTGCGAGATGCCGTCTGCTTCGGGGTGGCCGACGAGAAGTACGGCGAGCTAGTCGGCGCGGCCGTCACCTTGTCAGCCGCGGCGAGCGTGGCCGAGTTGACTAGCCACTGCCGGGAGCAACTGGCGGCGTTCAAGATTCCGGCCAGCATCTCGGTACTGCCGGAGATCCCCAGGACGGCGACCGGCAAGGTGCAGCGCCGCCGGGTCGCCCAGTTCGTAGCTGAGCTGGGGGACTAGTGCGAATCGTGGTACTGGGTGCCGGTGCGATCGGCGCTTACGTCGGAGCGGCGCTGGCACGTGGCGGCGCCGACGTGACGCTGATCGCCCGGGGCGCGCACGGTGCGGCGATGGCCGCCGCCGGGGTCCAGGTGCGGTCGACGCGCGGCGACTTCACCGCGCACCCGCCAGTCACCGACGACCTGGGCGCTGTCGCCGCCGCCGACGTCGTCTTCGTCGGGCTCAAGGCCTACAGCCTGCCGGAAATAGCGCCGAAGCTCGGCCCGCTGCTGGCCAGGGGCGCTGCCGTGATCTGGGCGCAGAACGGCATCCCCTGGTGGTACCAGCCAGGACTAGAAAGCGTCGACCCGGGCGGAGTGATCGCCGCCGCGATCCCGGCCGAGCACAACATTGGCTGTGTGGTCTATTGCTCGACCGAAATCGTCGAGCCCGGCGTGATCCGGCACCTCGAAGGCACCAGGTTCACCATCGGCGAGCCGGACGGCTCGGTGAGCGAGCGGTGCGTGGCGATCTCAGCCGCGTTCAAGGCCGGCGGGCTGAAGGCACCGGTTGAGTCGCGGCTGGCCGATCAGCTTTGGCTCAAACTGATCGGGAACGTCGCGTTCAACCCCGTGACGGCGCTGACCAGGGCGACGCTCGGGGAACTTGGCAGTGCGCCGGAGATGGTCTCGCTGTTGCGAGCGATCCTGCAGGAGTGTGCGCAGGTGGCGCAGCAGCTTGGGGTCCGCTTCCCGGTGTCGCTTGACCGGCGGCTTGAAGCTGGCCTGGCCATCGGCGATCACCGGACCTCGATGCTGCAGGACCTGGAAGCCGGAAAGCGGCTCGAGGTCGGTTGCCTCACCGGTGCGGTGGTGGAGCTAGCCGAGCGATTCGGGATCGACGTGCCGCACGTCCGCACGATTCACGCCTGCACGCTGCTACTCGATCAGCTGGCCACGCACCGCTAGTGATAGGAAGCGACCAGACATACGTCGCGTATGTCTGGTTGATTGCTCACTGTGAGTATTAGGGCTTGACATCCCGCTTTCGGGTGCTGTAATCGTGTACTCCTGCAATCGATTAACCGGCCGTGGAGTGCGGATACTCGCTGAGTTAGCGGGCCTATTGCCGCGCCTGCCGGGTCCGAGGGAGCCTGACATGCCGAGACTCGCGCAATGCGACGCCCGGTGAACGCGCGGGTCACGATGAAGGATGTGGCCGCCGCGCTCGGCGTCTCGACCGCGACCGTGAGCCGCGCGCTCAAGGACGACCCGGCGATCAGCCTCGCGACCAGGCAAGCAGTTGCCGAGGTCGCTCAGCGAGTGCAGTACCGGCCATCGGCCCCCGCCCGGCGGCTGCGCACCAAGTCCACGTCGCTCATCGGCGTGGTGGTGCAGAGCCTGGGTGACGGTTACATCGGCGAGGTCGTGCTCGGCATTCAGGACCGCGCGCGCGAACTCGGCTACCAGCCGCTGTTCTACGCGGCCGAAGGCCGTGCCGACCTTGAGGCGCAGGCGCTTGACGTCTTCTTGTCCGAGCAGGTCACCGAGCTGATCGCGGTGTCGCCGACCGGGCGGCCAGAGTTGCTGCAGCGGGCCGTCGCCGCAGGCATGCACGTCGCGGTGATCAATGGCGATGAGCCGGTCGCCGCCGAGGTGATCTCGCGGCTGGCCAGCGACACCACCGACGTGCCCGCACCGGACGCGAACCGCAGCCCCGAGCCGATGATCAAGCACATTGGCTTTGCTGATGTCGCGGCCGGCCTGCTGGCGACCGCCCACCTAGCCGGGCTTGGCCACCGCAGCTTCGTGCACCTGCGCGGCGCCGACGTGCGGTCCAGCCTGCTGAGGTTGCTCGGCTACCGGCAGGCACTCACGCAGGCCGGGCTCTGGCCGCAGCCGGTGCTGACCGCCGAATCGCCGGTACTCGTCAGCCGGGAGGCCGCAGTAGCGGCCTTCCTCGCCGCGGCGCGTCCACCGGTCGCGATGGTCGCCTATGACGACATGTCGGCGGTGGCGGCGCTGCGAGCCGCCCATCAGGCGGGCTGGCGGGTGCCCGCCGACCTGTCGGTAGTCGGCATCGACGACATCCAGTTCGCCGCCTATACCAACCCGGCGCTGACCACCGTGGCCCAGCCGAAGCACCGGCTTGGCGCGCTCGCCGTGGACGCGGTGCTTGACCGGGACACCCAAGAAGACCGGGTGCTTGTACTAGACGGGCAGCTGGTCCTACGCGAGTCGACGGCAGCGGCTACGCCCGAGGTGACGCGATGACGACTGACATGCAGGCGATCGACTTCGACCCGGCCGGCGGCGGCCAGGCTCGCCCGGCCGGGCTGCGGGCAACGGCGCTGCGCAGGCTACGCCGCGACCCCGTGTCGATCTTCGCGTTCAGCCTGCTCGTGCTGCTGGTGCTGGCCGCGCTGATCGGCGGCCCGCTGGCCGCCTGGCTGACCGGGCACGGGCCAAACCAGCAGTTCGCGAACGCGCTCGCGGCCAACAGCGAGCCGATCGGCATCATGACGCGGACCTTCTTCCCCGGCGGGGTGAAGCACGACCCGCACGGCAGCCTATTCATACTCGGCGCTGATGCGCTCGGCCGGGACACCCTGGTACGGGTGCTCTACGGTGCCAGGATCTCGCTGCTCGTCGCTACGTCGGCGACCGCGCTCGCGCTCGTCATCGGCGTGTCGCTCGGCCTGCTGGCCGGCTACCTCGGCGGCTGGGTGGACGCGGTGGTGAACCGGATGACCGAGACCGCGATGGCGTTCCCCAACCTGCTGCTCGCGGTCGGCATCGCCGTGGTGATCGGGCCTGGCCTGCTCAACGTGGTGATCATCATCGCGCTTTTCACCTGGTACTACCCGGCTCGGATCGTGCGCGGCGCGACGATCTCCACCAAGCGGATGACCTTCGTGGCGGCGGCCAGGACCGTCGGCGCGCGACATCGGCGAATCCTGCTGGTGCACCTGCTGCCGCAGGTCTGGGGGCCGCTGCTGGTGTACGGCACCTCGATCATCGCCAACAACATCATTTTCGAGGCCGGCCTGTCCTACCTCGGGGTTGGCGTGCCGCCGCCGACGGCCAGCTGGGGGCAGATGCTGTCGGATGCGGTGACGTCAGGCATGTACCAGACCGACCTGACCCTGGCGCTCGCTCCTGGCCTCGCCCTGGTGCTCACCATGCTGGCCTTCAACCTGCTTGGCGATGGCATCAGGGACGCGCTCGACTCCAAGTCAGGCACCCGATGAGGCGGGTGCTTGCGCGCCTGCTGCTCGGCGCGGTCGTCCAGATCCTCGTGGTCACGTTGCTGGCCTGGCTGCTTTTCTACGTCATCGCCAAGTTCACCGGGGCCAGTCCGGCCCAGCGGATCGCCGGCAAGACCGCGAGCCGCGCCCAGATCGAGCTGGTCACCAGGCTGCTCGGGCTGAACAAGCCGTACTGGGAGCAGTACCTGATCTTCATGAACCACCTGATCCACGGCGACCTCGGCTTTTCCTACGTGCAGATGCGGCCGGTGTCGGCGATCATCTGGCCGGCCACCAGGGCGACGGCATCGCTGGTGCTCGGGGCGGCCGTGGTCTGGCTGCTCATCTCGGCGCCGATCGGCGCCTACGGCGGATTGCGGCCGCGCAGCGCCGGTGATGTCGTCGGCCGGGCCGTGGCCATCATCGGCATGTCGATCCCGGTGTTCTGGCTGTCGCCGATGATCGCCTACTTCCTTGGCTACCAGCCAACCCAGGGCGAGTTGTTCGGGCTGCCGGTGGTGCCGGTCGGGACCAGCATCTTCCCGATCGACGGGTACGTCGACTTCGGCACTAATCCGGTGCAGTGGGCCTATCACCTGCTGTTGCCCTGGCTCACCCTGGCCATCGGCATCGCCGCCGTCTACATCAGGTTCATCAGGACCCTGACCGCCGAGCAGCTCGGCGAGGATTACGCCCGCACCGCGCGGGCCAAGGGCGCCTCGACCCGCCGGGTGCTGGTCACCCACGTGGGCAGGAACATCGCACCCACCATCACCGTGCTGCTCGGCGCCGACGTCGCCACCGCGCTCACAGGTGTGTTCTTTGTCGAGACCGTGTTCGGCATCCCTGGTCTTGGCTACACCGGCCTATCCGCCATCGAGAACCTGGATTATCCGGTGATCACCGGTGTCATCATCGTCGCCGCGATCATCGCCGTGCTCGCCAACACCATCGTCGATCTGCTGCATGCCGTGCTCGATCCGAGGCTGCGCCGGGTCACAGGCGCTTAGCCGAAGTCGCGAGCGACCAGACGTCAGTTACGTCAGCCAGCACTAAGGGGGCTAAAGAAAAGGTGCATATATCAGTAAATAAATTTGCAAACGTAACGCCGAAGGATCGGAGAAGGTTATGGCCAGGAGTCGAATTCCGCTGCGGGGCTGGGCGGCGCTAGCCGCCGTGGTCGCGCTGCTGGTCGCGGCGTGCGGCAGCAGCGGCAGCAGCAATGGCGGCGGCGGGAACGGCAGCTCGGGTGCGCCCAAGCCAGGGGTCGCGAAGGGCACCTTGCTTGGCGCGATGTCCTCGGGCGCGATCGACAGCATGGACCCGAACCGCTGGTGGTTCGCGGTCACCTGGGGCCTCGCGAACGCGTTGTGCACCACCTTGGTCCGCTACGCCGACAAGCCTGGCGTCGCTGGCACCGACATCGTGCCTGGCACCGCCAGCCTGCCCCAGGTCAGCGATGGCGGCAAGGTGTACACCTTCACGATGCGGGCGGGCGCGAAGTTCTCCGACGGCAAGCCGATCACGCCGGCTGACGTCAAGTACAGCTTCGAGCGACTGATGAACCCGAAGGTCGCGACCGGCACCGGCGGCTACTTCACCTCGCTGATCGGCGCCAACGCCTACATGGCCGGCAAGTCGAACAACATTCAGGGCATTGTCACCACGGCGACGACGATCTCCTTCCACCTGAGCCAGCCGGACGGCGCGTTCCTTTACAAGACGGCGCTGCCAACGACCTGTCCGGTCCCGGTGGGCACCCCGATGAAGCCGATTGAGAATGGCTCGCTGGAGATGAACTACGCCAGCGGCCCGTTCAAGATTCAGTCGTACTCGCCGTCGCGTCAGCTGGTACTGGTCTTCAACAAGAACTACGACCAGGCACTCGGCGTGCGCGGGCACGTGGCGAAGATCGTCTTCCAGATTGGCGCCGAGTCGACCCAGTCGGTGCTGCAGATCCAGGCCGGCCAACTCGACTTCCAGACGTCGAACCTGGCCACCGCCGACATCATCAAGCTGTCGCAGAACAAGGCGCTAGCCGACCAGGTGCACGACTCGCCCCGGCCGTCGCTGTCCTACATCTTCCTGAACAACGAAGTGCCCCCGCTGAACAACGTGGACGTGCGCAAGGCGATCAACTACGCGATCAACCGCACCGCGATCTTGGCCCAGTGGGGCGGCCCGCTCGCGGGCGCGCCGAGCGACCAGATCATCCCGGCCGGTCAGGCGGACTACAAGCAGTACACCATCTACCCGAACACGCCGAACCTGCCGATGGCTAAGAAGCTGATGAAGGAGTCAGGCGTCAAGCTGCCGGTCACCCTCGCGCTACGCACTCAGAACGACACCCCGGGCTTCATCAACATGTCCCAGGTGATCCAGGCGAATCTGAAGCCGATCGGGATCAACGTCCAGATTGTCGGCTCGCCGAACAGCGTGAACAGCTCCTACATCACCAACTGGAAGGCGCACGTCCCGATGGGCATCGAGCCGTGGTCGCTCGACTTCCCCGACGGCGAGGCCATCATCAATACCGGGCTTGACCCGTCGCAGCCGAACGGCCCGCCCAACATGGCGCGTTTCGGTGACAAGGCCTTCATCCCGGCGTTCACCAATGTGCTGCCGCTGCAAGGCGCGGCCAGGAACGCCGCCTACGAGAAGCTGGACGAGCAGATCATGTCGGAGCAGGCGCCGTACGCGCCGCTCTTCAACCCGAAGTGGTACGACTTCGTCTCCAAGCGACTCGGCGGCTACGACTACAGCGAGGCCATGGACGCCATTAACTACAACACCCTCTACATCAAGTAACCGATCAAAAGACAACGAAAGTGAACGAAAAATTGTCCGCAGGGGACGGCGCGGCGGTTGCCGCCGCGCCGTCCTCCGGGCAGCGACCAGCCACTGTCGGCGGCAGTAATTCAGTTGCCGCCACCACTGGCCCGCTGCTCGAAGTCACCAACCTGGCGATCAGCATCCCGACAGAAAGCGGCAAGGTCGAGGCCGTCCGCGGGGTCAGCCTCGCGGTCAGCCGTGGCGAGACCCTCGGCGTGGTGGGCGAGTCGGGATCAGGCAAAACCATGCTGGCGCTCTCGATCCTCGGCTTGCTGCCGCGCACCGCGCAGATCACCGGCTCGGTCAAGCTGGACGGCGCCGAGCTTGTCGGCGGCAGCAACGCCCAGTGGCAGCGAGTGCGCGGCGACCGGGTGGCGATGGTCTTCCAAGACCCGATGACCGCGCTCAACCCGATGTACACGATCGGCTGGCAGGTCGCCGAATGCATCACGCTGCACCGCAAAGTCGAGAAGAAGGCGGCCTGGGCCCGGGCGGTGGAACTGCTCGGCGAGGTCGGCCTGCCCGAGCCGGCCGCCGTCGCCCGGCGGTATCCGCACGAGTTGTCCGGCGGCATGCGGCAGCGAGTGGTGATCGCGATGGCGATCGCCAACGAGCCCGAGTTGCTCATTGCCGACGAGCCGACCACGGCGCTCGACGTCACCGTGCAAGCCCAGATCCTGGACATGCTGAAGCTGGTGCGCGAACGCACCGGCGCGGCCATGATCTTGATCAGCCACGACCTCGGCGTGGTGGCCGGCGTCGCTGACCGGGTGCTGGTCATGTACGCGGGCAAGGCAGTCGAGGTCGGCAGCACCGACGACGTATTCGCCCACCCGGCGATGCCGTACACGGCCGGGCTGCTCGCCTCGCTGCCTTCGCTTGAGCAGCGCACCGACCGGCTGGCATTCATCAAGGGCATCCCGCCGTCTGGCATCGGCTATAGCGCAGGTTGCGCGTTCGCGCCCAGGTGCCCGCTGGCCGCCGCGGCCTGCGCGGCACAGCCTGAGCTGGTCAGCGTCGGGCCTGATCACGTCGCCGCTTGCCACTTCGCCGGCAGTGAGCAGGAGCGGCGAATCGCCGCCGAGGCTGGTCACCAAACGCCGGCCAAACCCCCGGGTGACGTCGTACTCCAAGTGCGTGACCTGCGCAAGAACTTCAGGGTCAGGGGCAGCGGCTTCCGTAGTTTCGCCACCGTCCAGGCGGTGTCAGGAGTCGACCTTGACCTACGGGCCGGTCGCTGCCTGGCCCTGGTGGGCGAATCCGGCTGCGGCAAGTCGACGCTGGCGCGGCTGCTGGTCCGGCTGGAGGAGCCGACGTCGGGCAGCGTCAAGCTGAACGGGCGTGAGCTGGTCGGGTTGCCAGACGCTGAGCTGCGGTCGCTGCGCCGGCAGATCCAGATGGTGTTCCAGGACCCGTACTCCGCGCTCAATCCGCGGCTGTCGGTCGGCGAGATTGTTGGTGAGCCGCTGCTGGTGCACAAGGTGCCTGACCGGGCCGCCCGGGTGCGGGAGCTGCTGACCAGCGTCGGACTTGACTCGAGCGCGGGCGTGCGGTTCCCCGGCGAGTTCTCCGGTGGCCAGCGGCAGCGGATCGGTATCGCCAGGGCGCTGGCGCTGGCACCGCAGACCATCATCTTGGACGAGCCAGTGTCGGCGCTCGACGTGAGCATTCAGGCAAGCGTCCTTAACCTGTTGCGCGAGCTGCAAGCCGAGCAGGACATGGCGTACCTGTTCATCGCCCACGACCTCGCCGTCGTCCGGCAGGTGGCCGACGACGTGGCGGTCATGTACCTGGGCAAGATCGTGGAGCAGGGTCCGGCTGACCAGATCTACACCAGCCCGGCGCATCCGTACACGCTGGCGCTGATGTCGGCGGTGCCGATCCCTGATCCGCCCCGCGAGCGGTCAAGGCAGCGCATCCTGCTTTCTGGTGAGGTGCCGAGCCCGGCCAACCCGCCGTCTGGCTGCCGGTTCCGCACCCGCTGCTGGAAGGCGACCGAGCGCTGCGCGACCGAGACACCAGTGCTGAGCAGCACCAACGGGGGTGCGCATGAGGTCGCCTGTCACTATCCAGAGGGGGCACGATCGTGACTCGTAGCTATGCCTGGCCGCTGACCATCGGGTCGGGCGATGAACTCAACCTGCATGTGTCGACCGAGCATCCGCAGTTCGAGGTGCGCCTGTTCAGGTACGGTGCGACCGTCGAAGCTGTCACCGGCCCCGCGCAGGCTTACGACGGCTACGACTTGCCGCTTGGGCGGCCCGATGAGGCGTGGGGCTGGCCTCGCTACACCATCCCGCTGGCCGCTGAGCTGCGCGACGGAATCTATCTCGCTGTGCCCGTTGCTGTGGGTCAGTCCGTCGACGCCGGCCCAGAGCTGGCGAGGCGGCGGGACGCATCCTTGTTCATTCTGAAGAGAGAAAAGACTGCCGAGATCGTCGTCAAGCTGCCGACAGCGACGTACGCCGCGTACAACCAGCTCGGCGGAGCGAGCACGTACGCGGGGGCCTTCTGGGTACGGGACTGGGCCGCGCAGGGGTACGTGGCGAGCCTGCAGCGGCCAGGCAACGGCGGCGTCGGCGGGCGGGTGATGGCGGGCGACGCTCCTGATCCGTACGCGCGGGCGTCGCGGCGGCAGGTGTTCGCGCACTGGGACGCGCCGTTCGTGACCTGGCTTGAGTCCCACGGGTACCCGGTCAGCTACTGCACCGACTTTGACCTTGAGTTTGACGAAACGCTGCTGGACGGCGTCGGGCTGCTGCTGTCGTGCGGGCACGACGAGTACTGGAGCGCGCGGGGGCGGGCGCGGGTACTTGAGTTCGTTGACCAGGGCGGCAGCATGTGCTTCTTCGCCGGCGACGTCGCCTGCTTCCAGGTGACGTATGCCGCCGCCGGGGACCGGTTGTTCTGCCCGAAGATGGCGGGCGAGTCACCCGAGGTCGCCTCGAACCTGACCGGTGCCCTGTGGCACGTGCATGACCAGCAGGACTGGCTGACGATGAACTCCGGTGCCTACGGCGGCGGCTGGTGGGACGGCAGGCGGGCGATCGACGGGTACCGGCCGGTCGTGCCTGATCACTGGATCTTCGCCGGGGTGAGCGTCCCTGACGGCGGCATCACCGGCGGCGACGACACCCCGGTGATCGGCTACGAGACCGACGGGGTGCGGCTGGCCCGTGCCAGCGACCCGCCCCGGCTGAGCGAGCACCGCAAGGGCGGCAGCGGTGGCCGTACGCTGCTCGCGGTCGGCAAGCTGTCAGCCGGCTGGGTGGCCGGCTACGACCAGGCCAACGCCGCGATCATGATCAGGACGGCCCAGTCGGGCGGCATGGTGCTCGCCACCGGTACGACGGACTGGCCGCTGGCGCTGGCCACCGATCCGGCGGTCAGCCAGATCACCGCCAACGTGATCGACCGGCTCAAGTGCCGCCCGCTGGTGATCAGGGGACCGGTCTGCGACGAAGGCGGCTACATCGGCGAAGGCGAGCTGGTCGGGGCCGGGCAGCGGGTGAGCTGGTACGTCGACGGTGGCCTGCTGGCCGAGGCTGGCCTGCACGATGTCGGCTGGGAGGTGGCCGGAGGACAGGTCACCGCTGGGACGTCGGCCGCGCACATCGAGACGGTATCGGGCGACGACGACGCGTTCTTGACCGTCACCGCCACGGCGACCGACTCGGCCGGGCGGGAGTACTTCGGCAGCCGGACCGTGCGCGTCGCCGAGACCGATGAGTACCTGCGGCGGCGGATCATCAGGGCGCTGGACAAGCTCGCGTTCCCCGACGAGCAAGGCGGCGCGCTGGTCGATCAAGGCGCGTCCGAGGCTGAGTTGGCCGACCGGGTGATCCCGGTGCGGCTGGGCTGGATCCAGCAATACACGGCGACTCTCACCGGGCTGGTCGCCGAGCTTGAGCAACGCTGGATCGCGAACGGCCGGATGGCGGACGGCTCGCTGCGTCCAGACGAGAAATGAAAGGAGAAAGCGTGTTCCGAATCGGAGTGATCGGCGCCGGCCGGATGGGGCGTACCCATATCAAGGCGATCGGCGGGTCGAGCGAGGTCACCGTCGCCGGTGTCGTCGAGCCGTTCGCGGCGACGCGGGAGGCCATCGCCGCCAGCGGCATCCTGGCCTTCGCCGCCTTGACCGAATTGCTGGCCGCGACGCAACTCGACGGGGCGCTCGTCGTGGTCCCGACCGATCAGCACGTCGCGGTACTCGCCGAGGTGATGGCCGCCGGGCTGCCCGTGCTGTGCGAGAAACCATGCGGTTTGACCGCCGCCCAAGCTAGCGAGAACGCCAAGCTCGGGCAGGCTACTGGCCTTCCGCTGCAAGTTGCCTACTGGCGGCGGTTCGTGCCGGCCCTGGTCGAGTTGCGGCAGCGGATCACCGGCGGCGAGTTGGGCGAGATCCTCGCGGTGAACTGCTCGCAGTGGGACGAGGCACCACCCTCTCCGGCCTTCCGCAGCAGCAGCGGTGGCATCTACGCGGACATGGGAGTGCACGAGTTCGACCAGATCCGGTGGCTGACCGGCCAGGAGTTCACGAGCGTGGGCGGGGCGCGGTCGACGCACGGGATGGTCGATGGCGATCCCGAGTGCGCACAGCTCGCCTGCGAGCTCGACGGCGGCAGCACGGCGATGGTCAGCCTCGGTCGCTGGCATCCGGCCGGGGACCTGGTCAAGGTCGAGGTGTACGGGACGAAGGGGACCGCCACCTGCGTGTTTCTTGACCCGGCCGATGGTGACGCCGTGTTCCTAGCGGCATTGCGGCTGCAGGCGGAGGACTTCGCGCGGCTCGTCACGACCGGCTCAGGGTCAGGCGCACTGGCCGCCGATGCGGTCGCGGCTCTCACAGTTGCTGAAATGGCTAAGGAGTAACACGTGTACAAGATTGGCAATGCGCCCGTCAGCTACGGCGCGTTTGAAGTCACCGTCGGAATCCGCGAGGGCGTCCCTTCGGCTGCCGAGGTCCTTGACGCGGTGCAAGCGGCCGGGTACGACGGCATCGACCTGGGGCCGGTCGGCTACCTGGGGCTTGGGGCCGGCCTGAAGGCCGCGCTTGACTCCCGCGGGCTGCTGCTGACCGGCGGCTACGTGGAAATCGACGTCGCCTCAGACGAGGCGGCCGCTCCTGGCTTCGCCGAGCTCGCCGGGGTCTGCGAGCAGATCGACGCGGTATCCGAGGGGGTAGACAAGCTGTTCTTGGCCCGCCCGACGGTGGCGCTGATCGGCTCGCCAGGGGAGTCGGAGCGGTGGCAGCGGATCGAGGCGGTGGTGGGGCGAGTGGTCAGCTTCTGCGCGGATCGTGGCTACCAGGCCGTGCTGCACAACGAGGTCGGCACCCAGCTCGCCAGCCAGGACGATGTGGTACGGGTGCTCCAGAGCACCGATGCCGCGCTCTGCCTGGACACCGGGCACCTGATCGCGGCCGGTGGCGACCCGGTGGCGATCCTTGACGCCTATTGGGACCGGGTCACGCACGTGCATTTGAAGGACAGCAAGTCGGCTGGGCCGTTCGCCAGCGCGATGGAGCTGTGGGAAGGCGACGTGTTCTGCCCGCTCGGGGCCGGCGTGGGCCAGGTCGACGAAGTGCTGCACGCGCTGCGAGTCGGCGGGTACGACGGCTGGATCGTGGTGGAGCAGGACGTGCTGCCTGCCGATCCGCAGGCGTACCGGCAGGCCAGCGCCCGCCAGGCGGAAAACCGGGTCTACCTGCGTGACCGTGGCTGGTAGCCGGCGTGTATGACGTGCTGACCATGGGGCGGGTCGGGGTTGACCTGTACCCGCTCCAGGCCGGGCTGTCGCTAGCTGATGTCACCACCTTCGGCAAGTTCCTCGGCGGCAGCGCGACCAACGTCGCGGTGGCTGCGGCCCGGCACGGTCGGCGGTCGGCGGTGATCACCAGGACCGGCGATGACCCGTTCGGCCGCTTCGTGCACTCCGCGCTGACCAGCCTCGGGGTTGATGACGCGTTCGTGACCTCGGTGCTGGGGTTGCCGACGCCGGTGACGTTCTGCGAGATCTTCCCGCCGGACAACTTCCCGCTCTGGTTCTACCGCTTCCCCAAGGCACCCGACCTGGAGATCAACGCCGCCGAGCTCGACCTCGACGCGATCAGAGCTGCGGGCGTCTTCTGGGCCACGGTGACCGGGTTGTCGCAGCAGCCGAGCAGGGACGCCCACTTCGTCGCCTGGCAAGCGCGCGGGCGGCAGCCGCTGACGGTGCTCGACCTGGACTACCGGCCGATGTTCTGGGCGTCCCGCGAGGCCGCGCACGAACAGGTGGCGGCGGCGCTGCCGCACGTCACCGTCGCCGTCGGCAACCTGGACGAGGCGCTGACCGCGGTGGGGGAGTCAGAGCCGGCGGCGGCGGCGCGGGCACTGCTGGCTGGCGGAGTCGAACTGGCGGTGATCAAGCAGGGGCCGGCCGGCGTGCTGGCGATGACCGCCGATGAGTCGGTCACCGTGCCGCCGGCCAGGATTAAGGTGCTCAACGGCCTCGGAGCTGGCGATGGCTTCGGCGGGGCGCTGTGCCACGGGCTGCTGGCGGGCTGGCCATTGCGCCGGGTGATTGAGTTCGCCAACGCGGCCGGTGCGATCGTGGCATCGAGGCTGGAATGCTCGACCGCGATGCCGACCTCAGCCGAGGTCGACGCGCTGCTCGCTGGCGAGGAGATCTAGATGACCGACCTGCATCGGCCCCGTGGCTCACTAAAATCTGGTCGCTGGGAAGTCAGCCTCACGCCGCCGCAGGCTGGCTGGGATTGGTCCTCGCTGCGTGTCTTGCGGCTTGCGGCGGGCGAGTCGGTGGAGTTCTGGACGGGCGAGGACGAAATGCTCGTGCTACCGCTGGCCGGCTCCTGCGTGGTGAGCTGCAACGGCACGGTACTTGAGCTGGCCGGGCGGCCGAGCGTGTTCGCCGGCGTCAGCGACTTCGGCTACGTGCCGAGGGACGCGACGGTGCACATCGCGGCCGTCGGTGATGGCGGTCGGTACGCGCTTCCTGGCGCGCGAGCCGATCACGACCTGCCGGTGCGGTACGGCCCGGCAGCCGGCGTCGGCATCGAGTTGCGCGGCGCCGGCTCGTGCTCCCGGCAGGTCAACAACTTCTGCACCGAAGCGGCCTTCGAGTGCGACCGGCTGATCGCCTGCGAGGTGATCACCCCGGCCGGCAACTGGTCGTCCTACCCACCGCACAAGCACGACGAGGATCGGCCGGGCGAGTCGGTGCTTGAGGAGATCTACTACTTCGAGTTGGCCGACGGCGGTCGTGAGCCGGTGGCCGCGCATTCCTCCCGCGCGATCGGCTATCACCGGGTCTACGGCACCGCCGACCGGCCAGTCGAGGTGCTGGCCGAAGTGCGCTCAGGTGACGTGGTGCTGGTGCCGCACGGCTGGCACGGGCCGGCCATGGCGGTACCCGGCTACGACATGTACTACCTCAACGTGATGGCCGGGCCTGGCAAGCGGCGCTGGCTGATCTGCGACGACCCGGTACACGGCTGGGTCAGGGATACCTGGAAATCCGAGCCGGTCGATCCGCGGCTGCCGTTCTACCGGAGCGCGCCATGAAGCTGACGGTCGGTCAGGCCACGGTCCAGTTCCTCGCCGCCCAGTACAGCGAACGCGACGGCAGCCAGCACAAGCTGATCGAAGGCTGCTTTGGCATCTTCGGCCACGGCAACGTGGCTGGCCTCGGTGAAGCGCTGCTCGAAGCCGAGTTGGCCACGCCGGGCGCGCTGCCCTACTACCAGGGCCGCAATGAGCAGGCGATGGTGCACGCGGCGGTTGGCTTCGCCCGGATGCGCAACCGGCTGTCCACGCTGGCCTGCACCTCATCGGTCGGCCCTGGCGCGACCAACATGGTGACCGGCGCCGCGCTCGCCACGGTCAACCGGCTGCCGGTGCTGCTGCTGCCATCTGACGTGTTCGCCACGAGGGTGGCCGATCCCGTCCTGCAGCAGCTTGAGCATCCCAGCCAGCGGGATGTGTCAGCCAATGACGCGTTCCGGCCGGTGTCTCGGTTCTTCGACCGGGTGGATCGGCCCGAGCAACTGCCTGCTGCCCTGCTCGGCGCGATGCGGGTGCTGACCGATCCGGCCGAGACCGGGGCGGTCACGATCTGCCTGCCGCAGGACGTGCAGGCGCAGGCTTACGATTGGCCTATTGAGCTGTTCGAGCGGCGGGTCTGGTACGTGCCACGGCCGCTGCCTGACCCGGCGTCCGTAGACCGGGCCATTGCGCTGCTCACGCAGGCGCGGCGGCCGCTGATCGTGGCCGGTGGCGGGGTCATTTACTCAGCTGCGACAGTCGTGCTGAGCGCGCTAGCGACGGCGACTGGCATCCCGGTGGCCGAGACTCAAGCAGGGAAGGGCTCGCTGCCTTACGATCATCCGCAGTCGGTGGGCGCGATCGGCGCGACCGGCAGTACGGCGGCGAACGCGCTGGCTCGCGAGGCCGACGTGGTGATCGGCATCGGCACCAGGTGGTCGGACTTCAGCACCGCGTCAAGGTCCGCGTTCGCGGTGCCAGGCGTGCGGTTCATCAACTGCAACATCACCTCATTCGACGCGGCCAAGCACTCAGGACTGGCCGTCGTCGGGGACGCGCTGGCCTGCGTGGCGGCGCTCGCCGATCGACTGACCGGATGGCAGGTCGATCATTCCTACCGCGCACGGTCAAGCGAGCTGGCGGGCCAGTGGGACGCGGCGGTCGAGCGGGCCTACCACCTCGATCACGCACCGCTGCCGGCCCAGTCCGAGGTCATCGGCGCCGTCAACGAGGCGTCAGGGCCTTCGGACGTGGTGGTCTGCGCGGCCGGCTCGATGCCTGGCGACCTGCACAAGCTCTGGCGTACTCGCGATCAGAAGGGTTACCACGTCGAGTACGGGTACTCCTGCATGGGCTATGAGATCGCCGGCGGTCTCGGAGTCAAGCTGGCCGCACCCGACCGGGACGTCTATGTGCTGGTCGGTGACGGCTCGTACCTGATGATGTGCAGTGAGCTGGTCACGGCCGTCCAGGAGCGGATCAAGATTATCGTGGTGCTCGTGCAGAACTACGGCTTCGCTTCGATCGGCGCCCTGTCACAGTCGGTTGGCTCGCAGCGATTCGGCACGGCGTACCGATTCAGAAATCCTGCCAGTGGCCGGCTGGATGGCGACAAGCTGCCGGTCGACCTGGCTGCCAATGCCGCGAGCCTGGGAGTCGCGGTGATCAGGGCGGCCACCATCGCCGAGTTGCGTGCGGGCTTGGTGGCCGCCAAGGCGGCTGACGGGCCGGTACTGATTCAGGTCGAGACCGACCCGCTGGTGCCGGCACCGGACAGCGAATCCTGGTGGGACGTGCCGATCGCCGAGGTGTCTGGCCTTGAGTCGGTCACCTCGGCCGGGCAGGCCTACCAGGCGGCCCGAGCGCAGCAGCGCAGCTACCTATGACCCGACTGGCCGACCTGCCCACTCCGGCGCTGGTCATCGACGATGACGTACTGCAGGCCAACCTCGCCGAGATGGCCGCCGCGCTGCCAGGGGCCAGGATGCGCCCGCACGTCAAGGCGCATAAGTGCACGTCCCTGGCCCGCCGACAATCCGACGCCGGGCACCACGCCTTCACCTGCGCCACCATCAGGGAGTGCGAAGGCATGGCCGCCGCCGGTCTCGGCACCGACCTGCTGCTCGCCAACGAGGTGCTCGACGCCAGTCGGCTCGGCTCGCTGGTCGCTAGCGGTGCGCGGGTGACGCTCGCGGTGGACTCGCCGCAGACCGTCGCTGCGGCTGTCGCTGGCGGGTGATCTCCAGTTCGTCAGGCTGGTCGGTCGGCAACGCCGGTCTGAAGGCCTTCGGCATGGACCACGGCAAGCCGTCGCTGGCCGACTCTGATGTGTGGTTTTGCTCCGATGAGCAGGTGACCTTCGCCCCGCCCCGGCCGGTTGGTGACCGGGTATTGCTGATCCCGGCGCACGTGGACCCGACCGTGGCCTACCACGAACGTGCCTATCTGGTCCGCGGCGACGAGGTGATCGACGAGTGGCCGATTGACCTGCGCGGGTGGTGAGCGGCGCTGCCGGTAAACCAGCTAGCGCGGCTTGGCGTCTCACTGACGGGCCGGTCTAACCGCCGGTGGCCGGGTGGGTGAGGAGCTAGCCATGGAGTTTCGCCGGAGCGCCGTCTTGCTGACAGCAAGCGCGATCGGGCTCTGCCTTGCCGGAGCGGTCGTACCGGCCGCATCAGCTGGCACGACCGGGTCCGCCTGGGCGGCCCGGCCAGCGGCCGGGCACGGAGCGGCCTGCCAGGCAACTGCTGCCGACATTCCGGCGGTGTCCTACCTGGCCGGCGTCACCTCGGTCTCGCCGAGCAACAGTTGGGCGGTGGGCTGGACGCGAGGCAATCCGCCACTGCCGGTGCTGGCCTTTTATGACGGCAACGCCTGGGTCAGGTACTTCTACCCGGTGCTGAAGGCGCCGGGCGAACTGGCTGCGGTGGCCAAGTTCCCCGGCGGGATCTGGGCGGTCGGCGGCAGCGGCACGACCGCTGGCGGCGCGAGCCGTGCCCATCTCATCCTTAGGGTCGCTGACGGCAAGGCCCGGGCCATGCCGATCCAAGGACCGGCCGCCGGCCAACTGCTCGGCGTGGCGGCCACGTCCGTGAAGGACGCCTGGGCGGTCGGCTACAACGCCGGCGACGGACCGCTGATCCTGCACTGGGATGGCGTTAAGTGGACTCGCTCAGCCCTGCCAGCATCGGCGGCCGGCCGGGTCAAAGCAGTCGCCGCATCGTCGGCGACCAACGCCTGGGCAGTCACGACCGGCACCAAGAGCGCCCAGATCCTGCACTGGAACGGGCAACGCTGGCGCCAGCTCGTCGTCCCAGCCATCGCCGGCCACCCATACGAGCTCGAAGGCGTCACCGCGACCGCTGCGAACAACGCCTGGATCGTGGGCATCTGGCGCGGCGACGTCATCCACCCGGTGATCTTGCACTGGAACGGGATCAGCTGGAAGTCGGTCGCGACCCACGACCCCGCGACCCTGCCTGACGGCGATAACCTGACCGCCGTCAGCGCCTCGTCGGCCGACAATGCGTGGGCGGTCGGTTCCGCCGCGAACGCGCTCGCCTTGCACTGGGACGGTCATTCCTGGCAGTCGGTGCCGACGAACAACTGCGCCGGCCTGACCGACGTCTCGATCCTGCCGTCCGGTCGGGCCTGGGCCGTCGGCGCGATCGGCTTCCAGCAGCCGCAGATCCTGCACTGGATCCACGCCGCCTGGCACTCCGTCCCGCTGGTGCCCTGACGGTGGACCCGCTGCGCGGGTCCGCCGCCCCCGTTGTCGCTGACCTGGTCTAATATCGCCTAGCAGTTCCTTGGCCGCCATGAAGTTGGTGAAAGGCTCATTAATGGGGCACATCGTCTCGACCGTGCGGTTTGCCGCTGCCGCTCGCAGTCGCCGGGCACTGCGGCTCGTCGGGATCGTCCTGGCAGCGGCCGCCTTGCCGCTCGCACTGTCGACCACGGCGGGCGCCGCACCTGCTGGACCGCAAGCCGCCAAATGGACGACGCACACGTTCAGCATCAGCTACGACGGCTCGGGTTCCTTCAACTACACCGCCCAGGGCGCGAACGGCGACACCGGCTGCTTCATGCGGGCGGGCAACAACGCCAGCTACGGCTTTGACCAGCTATGGACCGTGAAGATCGACTTCAAGAGCGCGGGCAAGGGCAAGTGGGACACCAAACTCGTGTCAATCAACCATGTCGACGGCCCGCAGTATGCAAAGGATGGCGCTTCTCATTTGAAGGGCCAGCAGAGCAGACTCAAGGATGAAAACTGTGCTCAAATCAATATCGAGCACAATACCGGCAAGTACGACTGCACCAGCAGCAAGCTCACCTTGACCGCGTTCCCCAATCCGCAACTGGCCATCACTCGCGCGGGCGACGACCTAGTCTTCGTGGCCAAGGCCTTCATCGATGGCCATTGGGATTACAGCGGTACTGACACCATTCCTGGTGACAAGAAGGGCTGCGGTACCTACAACGACGACATGACCTATGGTTCTGACTTGGTGCCTGGCCTGTACGCGGCGGCCAAGGTCACCGTGCCGGTCGGCAAACTGGCTGGCCTCAAGTCAGGCAAGCCCGGCACCAAGACGAGCGTCGGCCTGAATGAGAACACCGAATTCCCGCCGCAGAGCGCCTGCGACTCGGTCTTTGGCTCGCCCAACAACATCTGCGTCCTGCACAGCCACAAGCTCAGCGGCACCTTCGCCGTAAGCAAGGTCCGCTAACAGGCCGGCGCACACCTTCGGGATCTGCCTGGCCGGCAGCGACGTTATTTGGTGGCAACGTGGCAGTGAGCACGCGGGGTTTGGCTAACCCCCGCGTGCTCACCGCGGCTAGTTAGCTCCGGTCAGCCAGTGACCTGCAGTGACCTGGCATTGGAGTAGGCGTACTGCAAGTAGCCGGCCAGGTCGGAGATCACCGCACGGTAGCTGAAAGTGCCGGCCGAGGTGCCCTTGATCGTGAAGCTGAACTTTCCGCCGCTCTTTTCGTGTGTTGTCGCGACGGTAAACCAGCGGCCAGAGCGCTCTACCTGCAAGCTGACCAACCGGCCCACGCCTACTGGGTTGCCAGTGCCAGACCCAGTCGTCGACTTGCCCGTGCTGATCGATGACGACTTCAGCGTGAACGACGCGTGCTGCGGCTGTAGCACCGGATAGGCCGTGACCCGGTTGCCACCGGGACCGAGCACGATTCCGCTGCCATGGGAGTCAAGGCCAGCGGCGAAGGAATAGCTGTCGATGGCATTGCCAGCGTTGTAGGTGCTCCAGGTGGTGCCGGACCTCGTGGACAGGATGAGGAGGTCGTAGCCCTTATCCGAGCGCTCGCTGAAGACGTGGGTCTCGCCACTCGGGTCCTGCTGCACGCCGTACCACTCCGGTCCGCTCGCCTTGGTGCCGGGCACGGCGTGCTCCGGCCCGAAGGTCGTGCCGTTGAACAGCCTCAGCTCAAGTGAGCCAGCGCCACCTTGCTGGATAGTCAGCAGTGCGTTTCCCGACAATCCAACCAGCGACTCGTTCTTGATCGTGATGATGTGCCGATAGGACGCAGCTGAGTTGAAGTCGCTATCCGCCGGCGCGTACTCGACATGGGTAAACCAGCTTGATCCGTCGAAGTCCCAGCCCGCCAGCACGCCGCCACGGAAGGAGGCGATGCCCACATCGCCCCGGTCTCCCGACAGGCTAGCGACCGCAGCGGGCGGACTCGGCGCCGCTACCGGGAAGCTTTCGACCTGAATGCCGTCGGGGAAGTCGCTGCCGATGACCGCGATGTCCTGGCCGACTTGCACGGCACCGCCACTGACTACGTTGCCGATCCGCACGCCGGTGCCGAAGCTCTTGCCGCCATCGGTCGATGCGTACAGCACGGTGTCATTGGGGTTGCCGTCGCAGCAGGCGTCCTCGATCACTGCGACGTGGTTCGCCGAGGTGACCAGCAGCCGCGGACCTGATCCTGTGTCCATGCCGTCACCGCTGGAAAGCGTGCTGAGCGAGACCTTGTGGCCGCAGGACCGCGAGCCCCGGTTGAGCGTGCAGACGACGATCTGGCCCCTGGTGCCGCTTGGCACATCGTAAGCAGCCACCAGGCTGCCGTTCGGCTCGAAGGCGATGGTGCCAGGCGAAGTATCGGCGCTGCTGAGTTTGAACGAGCTAAGTTCAGGCTGCGGGTCGCCTTTGACGCCGTTGGCGGGACTGGCTGTGGCCGCTCCGCTCAGCACGGTCAGGAGGGTAAGCGCAACGGTGAGGCTGGCAATGGGGCTAAGTCCGCGACCACGTTTCATGGATCCTCTGCTTTGTCCGAACAGACGGCATGCGGCACCGGGACATGAGGGCGACCGGCATGAGGTGATGTGGTCGAGGGTAAGTCGGGTCAGTTCACCTGGGCCATGGCGAGATAACCGACGTTACGGAAAACCCAGGAAGGTGCCAGGCGAGGCCGGTCGTCCGGCAGGCAAGACTCGCGGCATGGTAGACTGAGCACCTGTATTAGTGACCAGCGTGTCACTTCTGCCGCAGGCAGCTCGCCTGCGGGGTCGGTTGTGTGAGCAGTCCGTAGCTCGGCGAGCATTTTCGCTCGTCGTCATCGTTGACATCTCGCGGCATGACGCGGCCATGAGACTAAACGACGGAGCTTCTCTTTGTCCCCGAATTCCGGCCGCCCTCGGGCGGCTTCTGGCCAGCGCCGCAAGCCTGGTCACGCACCTACTTCACGCGGTACTAGCGGCAGCGGACGTACCTGGGCAGCTAAGAGCGGCGGCTATAGCAACGGCCGCCGCAGCCAGCGTCCTGGGTCACGGCCTTCGCCCGAGGTCGTCCAGGCTCGCACGGCCGATCAGCAAAACGCGACCGCACTCGACCAGGCACTCAAAGCGGCGCTGGAAGCACCATCGCCGCCGCCCACGACCTTCGCCGAACTCGGCGTGCCCGCTGCGCTGGTCACGGCACTGGCGAACCGAGGCATTCGCGAGCCGTTCGCCATCCAGGCCCGGGCCATGCCTGACGCGCTGGCCGGTCGCGACGTGCTCGGCCGGGCCCAGACTGGCTCTGGGAAGACCCTGGCCTTCGGCCTGCCGATGCTGACCCGGCTTGGCGAGCAGTCGGCAACTGGCGGGCGTCGTAAGGAAAAGGCGCCGCGCGGACTCGTGCTTGTGCCCACCAGGGAGCTCGCTCTCCAAGTGGCCGAGGTACTTGTGCCGCTTGGCCACGCCCTGCGGATCAGCGTGATGACGGTCTACGGCGGCGTCAGCATCGGCCGCCAGATCGACCGGCTGAGCCGAGGCGTCGACATAGTCGTGGCGACCCCAGGCCGACTGATTGATCTCATGGAGCGGGGCGCGTGCACGCTCGACGACGTGTCGATCACGGTGCTCGACGAGGCGGACCATATGGCCGACCTCGGCTTTTTGCCGTCAGTGACGCGCATACTTGACGCTACGCCTGACGGCCAGCGGATGTTGTTCTCAGCCACCCTCGATCGTGGTGTGGCCCGGCTGGTCAGCACCTACCTGCAGGATCCCGCGCTGCACGCGATCGCCCCGGTAGCGACAGCGAACGACGCCGAGCACCAGGTCTTCGTGCTTCCGGCCGCCGACAAGCTGACGATCGCGACCGAGATCGGCAGCCGTGAAGGCCGGACCTTGTTCTTCGTCCGCACCAAGCACGGCGCGGATCGGCTGGCCAGACAACTCACCAAAGGCGGGGTCGATGCCGCTGCCCTGCATGGCGACCTGAACCAGAATCAGCGCCAGCGGGCCCTGGCTGCCTTTACCCAGGGCAGCCCCCGAGTCCTGGTCGCGACCGACGTCGCGGCCCGCGGCATCCACGTGGAGGACATCGGACTGGTCGTGCACTACGACCCGCCGAACGACCACAAGGACTACGTGCACCGTTCCGGTCGGACCGCGCGAGCCGGCGCCAGTGGCACTGTGGTCGCGCTGGTCGAGCCTGGCCAGGTCAGGGCCGTCGGCCAGATGCACGACGCGGTCGGGATCGCTTCGGTCAGGCACCAGGTCGAGCCTGGTCACGCTGCCGTCAGGGAACTCGCGCTGTCGGGCACCCCGATTACCGTCATTCCGGTGTCGCCGCCCAAGACCCAGGTCCGGTCCGCCAAGGGTCGGCCCCGCCGATCCCGGTATGCCACCCGACGAGCCAGCTAGTCTCTGGCAGCGATCCGTCCGGTAACAGCTGAGGTTTCTGTTACGTATTGACTGGTTAGACGGGCTCTGTGTAACGTTTCCGACACCCGCGCCGACCTGGGCGCGGCGACGGAGACGAGGTGCCCAGTGACCGCGTGGACGGCTGACGGACCGATCGCACTCAGCGGGGCCGATCGCGAGCGGCGCAGCGAGGATGCCAGCGAAGTCGTGGTCAAGCTGCGCGACGCGGGCGTCAACATGGTGGCGCTTTGCTGGGTCGATAACACCGGCGTCACCCGGGTCAAGGCGGTGCCGGTCAGCCGGTTCGAGCGGGCGGCGGGCTGGGGCATCGGCATGTCGCCAGTCTTCGACGTATTCCTGATCGACGACAGCATCACGACCAGCAAGCACATCGGCGGCCCTGGCGGTGACCTGCGGCTGATTCCTGCGCTTGACCGAGTGGTGCCGCTGGCGGCGCAACCAGGCTGGGCGTTCGCTCCGGTAGACCGATTTACTCAGGAAGGCCGCGAATACGTAGGCTGTCAGCGTTCGTTCGCTCGCCGGATGGTCGCCAAAGCTTCGGAAAAAGGGCTCTCGGCTCAGGTCAGCTTCGAAGTGGAGTGGGCCGTCGGGACGGATGATCACGGCTCGTTCGTGCCTGCCTGTGCCGGGCCGGCGTACGGCATGACCAGGGTCATCGAGTTGTCCGACTACGGGCGCGAAGTGGTCGAGGCGCTGGAGCGCGAAGGAATCAAGGTCGAGCAGTTCCACCCGGAGTACGCCGCTGGGCAAATGGAAGTCTCGATCGCGCCGAATGATCCGGTCGGTGCCGCTGATGACAGCGTGCTGGTCAGGCAGACGATCAGGGCCGTGTCGCAGCGGTTCGGGCTGCAAGCCTCGTTCGCTCCTTCAGTAGTCGCCGGATACGTCGGCAACGGCGGGCACGTGCACCTGAGCTTGTGGCGGGACGGCGCGAACCTGCTGGCCGGCGGACCCGGCCGGTACGGTCTCACCGCCGACGGCGAAGCGTTCGGGGCTGGCCTGCTGACGGCGCTGCCCGCGCTAGTCGCGGTGGGGGCGCCGAGCGTAGCCAGCTACATCCGGCTGGTGCCTTCGCACTGGGCCGGGGTGTATCAATGCTGGGGTCGGGAGAACCGGGAGGCGGCGCTGCGGCTGGTGACCGGCTCAGCGGGCGAGCAGGCGATCCGGGCGAATCTTGAGGTGAAGTGCTTCGACCTGGCGGCGAACCCTTATCTAGTGGTCGGCTCGCTGCTCGCTGCTGGACTGGCCGGACTTGGGGCCGGTGCCAGCCTGCCTGAGGAGATCGCTGGTGACCCGGCCGACCTTGGCGAGGACGAGTTGCACCGGCGAGGCGTCGTCAGGCTGCCGCAGTCGCTGGCGGAGGCCGCTGCCGCGTTCAAGGCGAACGAGGTGCTGGCGGACGCGATGGGCGAGCCGATGTTCGAGGCGATCCATTCAGTTCGGGTAGCCGAGATTGAGCTTTTCGCCGACGTCAGCCCGGACGACGTCGTGGCCCGCACTCGCTGGCGATGGTGACGCCGGCTGCCCGGCCCATCGGGCAGGGGACAGTCGCCGAGCGGCTCCAGTTTCGAAACGCTGAGCTGACCCCGGCTGAACGCAAGGTCGCCAGGGTGCTGCTGTCCGAGTACCCGGTGCGCGGCCTAGAGCCGATCGCCAAGCTAGCGGCTGACGCCGGGGTGAGCGCGCCGACCGTCGTCCGGCTGATCAGCAAGCTGGACTTCGACAGTCACGCGGACTTCAAGCAGTCACTGAAATCCGAGGTCGCGGCCCGGTTGTCGTCCCCCTTGTCGATGCACGGTGACCGGTCAGACGCGGATGTGCTGCACCGCTCGCAGCGAGTGCTCTGCGACGGCATCTCGACCAGCTTCGCCCGGCTTCCTCGCGCTGAGTTCGACCAGGCGGTCTGCCTGCTAGCCGACGCCAAGCGCGGCATCACCCTCATCGGCGGCCGGTTCAGCTCGATGTTGGCCGAGTACCTGGCCGCGCACCTGCGCATCCTGCGGCCGAACGTCCAGGTGCTCTCGCCTACGGGCGCCGACAGGATCAGCACCTTGCTCGACGTCGGCCGCCGGGATGTTCTGGTCGCCTTCGACTACCGGCGCTACCAGCACGACACCGTGCGCCTTGCCATCGCGGCGAAGCGGCGAGGCGCGACGCTCATCGCTTTTACCGACCCGTATCTGTCCCCGCTGTCGGCTCACGCCGACGTGATCTTGACCACCAGCGTCGCCTCGCCGTCGCCGTTCGACGCGCTGACGTCGGCAGTCGCGCTGGTGGAGGCGATCGTCGCCGCGCTGGTCGACCGGCTCGGAGTGACACCGCTTGAGCGGATGGCGCGTTACGACGCGCTGTCCGCAGGAACTGTTGATGCCGCCGAAGAAGGACCCATTCACATCGAGAGCTCGGGGGAGTAAAGGTGAGCGAACCAGTCGCGTTGATTGACCATCACGTCCACGGTGTCGTGACCCTGGACCTGGACCGGGCCGGATTCGAGTCGCTGCTAACCGAGGCACCTGGTCCGCCCGCGCCCGGCACCACGATGTTCGATAGCCAGCTCGGCTTCGCTGTGCGGCGCTGGTGCGCGCCAGTGCTCGACCTTGAGCCGTCCGTTCCAGCCGACGAGTACCTGGCGCGCCGCAATGAGCTCGGCCAGGCCGAGGTGAACCGCCGCTTCCTCACCGGCGCCAACGTCGGCCTGTGGCTGATCGATACCGGCTTCCAGGCCGACCAGCTGACCACGCCTGCGCAGATGGCCGCGGCCAGCGGAACGCCGGCCAGGCAGATCGTGCGACTTGAGTCGGTGGCTGAGGAGCTGGCTAGGGGCGGGACTAGCGCGGCGGGGTTTGGGTCGGGGTTCGTGGCGGCGCTGGCCGCCGCGACAGCGGCGGCCAGCGCTGTCGGGTACAAGTCCGTCGTGGCGTACCGGTTCGGCTTCGACTTCGACCCGAGCCCGCCGAGCCCGTCCGAGGTAGCGTCGGCGGCTGGCCGCTGGCTGCGCGAGCTCGAGGCCGACGCCGACGCCAGGGTCGATGACCCGGTGCTGCTGCGGCACCTGATCTGGACCGCGATCGACACGCAGCTGCCGGTGCAGTTCCACGTCGGCTTCGGTGATGTGGACGTACGGCTGCATCGGTCCAACCCATCGCTGCTGACCGACTTCATGCTGGCCACCGAGGCGATCGGCACGCCGATCATGTTGTTGCACTGCTACCCGTTCCAGCGCGAGGCCGGATACCTGGCGAACGTGTTTAGCCACGTCTACATGGACGTCGGCGCGATCTTGAACCACGTGGGCGCCCGGTCGGCGACGGTGCTGGCTGAGGCGCTTGAGCTGACTCCATTTCACAAGATGCTGTACTCATCGGACGCATTCGGGCTGCCTGAGCTGCATTACCTCGGCGCGATCGGATTCCGGCGCGACTTCGTCAAGGTGACCGATGGGTTCGTCGCTGACGGTGCTTGGGCGAGTGCCGACGCTGGCCGTGTTATGAAATTGATTGGTTATGAAAACGCCGCCAGGGTCTACCGGGTGGAGCTGGCGTGACGACCCAAGCCGCCTGCCCAACCGGGCCGTGCCGCACTGGCTTGATGCCGGGCGAGCGGGTCGAGAACGTCGCGGCCACGCTGCGAGCCGGCGTGGCCGCGCAGATCGACGCGGCGATCGCGTTGCGCCACGAGTTGCATGCGGCGGCGGCGCCGTCCGGTGCCGAGCAGGCGACAGCGGCCCAGGTGGTGGCTGCGATTGGCGATCCTGACGCGCCTGTGGTGGCGCAGACCGGGCGGCTGGTGCGGATCGGGTCGGCGACCGGCCCGTGCGTGGCGTTGCGCGCGGAGCTTGACGCGCTGCCGATCACCGAGGAAACCGGCGTGCCGTGGGCTTCGCGTACGGGTGCGATGCATGCGTGCGGACACGATGTGCACCTGGCCGCGTTGGCGGCGGTCGGCCGGGCGGCTCGACTGGCTGACGCGGCTGGTGAGCTGCCCGTGCCGGTGCTAGCGGTACTGCAGCCGCGGGAGGAAAGCATCCCGTCCGGTGCGAAGGACATCGTGTCGTCTGGAGCTCTGGCCGCCCAGCAGCCAGCCGCGATCGTCGCCGTGCACCTGCAGCATCAGCTGCCGCTTGGCACCGTGGCCGCTGCTGTGGGCACGGTAAACGCAGCCACCGACGACTTCGAGGTCAGAGTTGAGGGGATCGGCGGGCATGCCGGGTATCCGCAGCTCACCGCCGATCCTGTGGTCACGCTCTGCCAGGCGGTCATCGCGCTGCAGCAGATCGTCAGTCGGCGGTCTGATCCGACCCACGCGGTCGTGATCTCGGTCGGCATGGTGCAGGCCGGCCAGGCGTCAAACGTCATTCCGCCCGCCGCGGTGGCTCGCGGCACGCTGCGCGTGCTCGACGAAGCCGACCGGCCCCGGCTGCACGCGCTGCTGCGCGAGATCGTCGAGCACACTGCCCTGGCGCACGGCTGCACCGGCGCGGTCACCATTGAGCACGGCGAGCCAGCACTGGTCAACGACGAAGAGCTGACGATGGCGACTTGGCCGTGGCTGTCTGAGTTCGGCTTCACCATCGACAGGTCGCTGCGGTCCTGCGGCGCCGATGACTTCTCTTACTTCACCGGCAGTGCACCAACTCTGATGTTGTTCCTGGGCAGCGGTGGGCCGTTCAGCTTGCACCATCCGTCGTTCCTGCCGGGAGACGAACTGGTCGGACAGGTGGCCAACGCACTGCTGGCCGGCTACCTGGGCGCACAGAGCCTGATGCGCGCTGGCCGAGACGCGGTAAAGCAGTAAATCTCGGAAATCTAAGGAGGTAACCAATGCCACTGACCACTTCTGAAACTGAAGATGTCAAGCTGCACCGGAATCTGAGCGTCTGGGAGGCCATCGGCATCTCCCTGGCGCTGATGGCGCCGTCCATGGCAGCGAGCATCAACCCGCAGGGAACGGCGGGCACGGTGGGCCGGGCCGTGCCGCTGGCGTTCGCGCTCGCCTTCGTCGGCGTGCTGCTGGTGGCGTACACGTTCGTCCGGCTGACCCAGCGCTTCCACCACTCGGGCTCGGTGTACGGATTCGTCGGCGCGACGCTCGGGCCGAGGATCGGCGTCATTGCCGGCTGGGCGCTGGCCGGTACCTATACGTTCTACGCGGTCACGACCGCGATGGCTGGCGGCCGGTTCGCTGCCGGATTCCTTGACTCAATCCGGATCTGGAAGAACCAGCCCTCCTGGGTTGGCTTCCTGCTCGGCGCGATCGGCTTGGTGCTGGTCTGGTGGATCGCGATCAGGCCGGCTCGAGGCGGCACCAGGGTGCTGCTCGCGGCCGAAGGCATCACCGTGCTGCTCATCCTGATCGTCATCGTGGTCGTCTTTGCCAAGCTGGCCGGGCATTCAGGACCTGGCAAGCTGGGTCTTGACTGGTCCGTGTTCAGCGTGCCGTCGGGTACGCCGATCACGGCGGTGTTCCTCGGCGTGGTGTTCGGCTTCCTGTCCTTCGCCGGCTTCGAGGCGGCATCAACCCTGGGCGAGGAGACCAAGCAGCCGAACCGCGACATCCCGCGCGCCATCCTCGGCGTGGCCATCTTCGGCGGCATCTACTTCGTCGTGGTGACGGCGGTTGAAGCGATGGGCTTCGGCACCTCGAAGGCCGGCGTGGCCGCGTTCATCAACTCGCAGTCCCTGATCGGTGATCTCGGCGGGCAGTACGTGTCATCCTGGATCGGCAACATCATCACCCTCGGCGCCATGGTCTCGGCGTTCAGCTGCGCCCTGGCCTGCACGGTCGGCGCCGCCCGGCTGATCTTCGCGCTCGGCCGCGACGGCATGCTGCCGGCTCGGCTGGCGCACATCGCGCCGGGTCGGCGCACGCCGACCTTCTCCACTGGGGCGATCGTGCTCGGGGCGTACGTGATCATCGCGTTCACCTGGTTCGTGCTCCGCGGCGACCCCTTCACCCTGTTCGTCGAGGCAGGCACGATCGGCACGCTGATCCTGCTGGTGGTCTACATTCTCGCCACGATCGGCATGGTCAAGCTGGTCTTCTTCAGCGGCGACCGGTCCATACCCTCGTGGCAGCTCGCCATCCCGGTCCTCGGCATCATCGTGCTTGGCTACACCCTGTTCCGCAACATCTGGCCGCTGCCGTCGGGCGTGGCCTGGTGGGGGCCGGCGGCCACGCTGGGGTGGCTGGCTATCGGGGTGCTGCTCGTTCTGTTCCGGCCGGGTGCCGCTTACCGTGCCGGTCAACTACTAACCGAGGCCGAAGGCCTCTCCGGCAAGCCAGCCGTAACAGTGGACGCCTGATCCCTGCTTGTCGTCGGCCGGTCTGCGGGTCGGCGGGTCTGCGGGTCTGCGGGTCGGCGGGTCTGCGGGTCGGCGGGTCGGCCCGTCGGGGGCCGCTGGTCGGCTGGTCGGGGCCTGCTGGTCGGCTGGTCGGGGGCCGCTGGTCGGCTGGTCGGGGGCCTGTTGGTCGGCTGGTCGGGGGCCTGTTGGTCGGCTGGTCGGTGGCCCTGTTGGCCGCTTCGGCGCACGAGTTGTCCATAGGCAACGGCATGTTCCACTCGGCGTGCTTACGACTGGGGTGGACGGCATCGTTGGACAGTTATTGCTGCAACATTCCGCGTACGAGCGACATCGGCGCTCCAACCATGTCGCCAGGGGCGCATCGCCGGAGCGGTGATGTCGTAACTTCTGCCTGGCGGACGACAACGACGCTCCGGCGATGCTGCCCGGCGACCGGAACCCGCCCATTTGCGCCGCGCGGCTGGCCCGGCTGGCAGAGACATCGCTTCCCCGTGAAATGAAGACCAGCCACCTCCACTTATCATCAGTTACCGACGTTCTGCCGAGCCGTTTCATGAACAACGTCCGTTTTGGGCGTCGCTTCCCTGTGATATGACGCGCCTCCAGTTCCACATATCACGCCGAAGCGACTGGCCATCCAAGGAGATCCAGTGTGTGATAGCGGCGAAACCCGGCATATACCACCCCCGGTCCTGCGCGACTTCGAGCCGACCGAGCCGATCGCCCTAGAGCCCGTGGACTCGGTCGAGTTGACCAGCCTGATCGACAACGTCACCGACGTATTCATGGCTAATCAAGGCCCAGCTAAGCGAGTGGGTTTGAATTTCAACTCCACCGTGCCGTCAACTCTGATGAAATCCGCCTGGGCACCGGACGCGCTCGTGGCCGAACACGGCTTCGCGATGCTGATCACTATCATCAAGGGTGGCCGAACGCACCGAATCCTGTTCGACACTGGTACCAGCCCTGATGGCGTAGTCGGCAACATGCGTCGCCTCGACATAGACCCGAGCTCGATCGAGGCGATCGTCTGCAGTCACGGTCACTTTGACCACACCACCGGCTTGGACGGACTGGTGCGCGCGCTCGGCCGGGTGAATATGCCAGTGCTCATTCATCCAGACTTTTGGCACCGGCGCCGAATCGCACTCCATGGCCGAGACCCGCTTGAGCTACCAACAACGAGCCGCCGAGCACTGATCGAAGTCGGCTTCGAAATTGTCGAGGATCGGCAGCCAAGCTTCCTCCTGGACGGTTCAGTCCTAATCACCGGCGAGGTCCCTCGGGTGACTGGCTACGAACCAGGTTTCCCGGCTCAACAGGCCTGGCTCGACGGTCGCTGGCTCGCCGATCCGCTGGTGCTCGATGATCAGGCGCTGATAGTCCACGTGGCTGGCAAGGGCCTGGTAGTCCTAACCGGCTGCGGCCACGCCGGCATCATCAACATCTGCCGCTACGCCAGTAGGCTAACCGGCGACGTACCGCTGCATGCAGTGCTAGGCGGCCTCCACCTGAACGGCCGTATTTACGAACCACTAATCCCGCGAGTTCTTGATGACTTGGCGGAGTTGAGCCCAGACGTCATAGTTCCGGCCCACTGCACCGGCTGGCGCGCCAGTCACGCTATAGCCGCCCGCTTCCCCAACGCCTATATCCCCAACTCCGTCGGCACTCGCTTCACGATCTAACCGCGTACACCATCTATCCCGTCCTGGGTTCTAAGCGACTCGGCCATAGCCTCAGCGAGGACACCGTACTGGTCGTCTGTAATCTCACCTCGCACATGCGCGGCGGTTACTTCATCGAAAGAACCTAGAATAAATGGATCGGGATCCTGCAACTCCGACTTAGCGATGTCATCGTAGCTATTTGGGTGCGCCGTGTTCCGTCGTGGCCATGAACGCTCTCGGAATTGCTGAGCCACTTGATCCAGCGTGGTGTCGCCATTCTGTAGCGCGTGCAATATGTCGCCAATCTCAGTAGGCATGTTCTCGTACTCCACTCTAGTTGCCTAGCCTTCTTCTAGCAGAACCGCAGGAGATCCTTTTATTGAGTTATCGTATATGCTCCAGTGTGATAGCTCATTCTTGATCGACTCAAATGCTTTGCGGTTGATGCTGCCGTAGTCAGGGTCATATTGTGATCGAATTATCTCGGCCGACACGTATCGCCCTCCGAATCCTTGGCCAGCTAGGTAGAGATCATGTCCACGACGATGGCGCTCAGCTGCTCTTTCCACGCTGGATTCTATCGGAATATGAACAAACACTCCATCGATATGCTGGTACCCTGCAGAGCGCAACTCATCCATTCGTCCGGAGGCTGACTTCAAAGAGGACAAGGTTACGTCCCAAATTATGTTCTTCCCGTCGTGCATTGCACGGGCTGCCAATTGGCGTGCAATATGCGATGACTCCTCGTGTGCAAGGGAGGATGATTCCATAGGCGACAGACCCGGGAGCTTCGGCACTAGTCCGCGCTCGACTAAGATTTCCTTGAAGCTATCAGGGTTTATCGTCAAGAAATTAGACCGGTCAATTCCGGCGTGCTTGTCGAGCACGGTCGTCTTGCCCGCCCCGCCAAGGCCACCAGCGATGATGGCGTGGCTCTCGCACGGGACATCGCGTGCCGACTCGTATATCTCATTGATAATCTCATTGTGAACTTTTCTGCGCTCTAAATCCCAGGCATTCCCATCTTTATCAATTGCGAACTGATCCTTCGTAGTCAAGCGGGAGGAAGCTGCCCAGTCGAGCGTGCGAGTGACATGCTCGGTGTGGGTCGCGTAGTCGGCGTCGCTTAGGGGTGGGGTGGGGTGTTCTAGGTCGCGGAGGCGGGGGGCTGGTGGGCGTGGGGTGCCGTCATCGTGCCAGGGGGAGGACGGGTGGCCGGGCTCGAGGTGGTTGAGGCGGCCCTTGAGTTCTTCGCGATTGCTGGGGGGATTCTCGGCTTGGGCTAAACGGTCCATCCAGCGTTGCTTGTCGCGCTGGGCTATTGACTCTGGCGGTCGGGGTAAGTCTGTTCGGCTGGTGGTGCCGGGCTGCACAGGTCGGTCGGGGCGGGCGGCTCTATTGGTCTGGGTGGCCTCGGCAGGTGGCGCGGGATGGTCAGCTTTGCTGACGGGTCTGCGCGGGGGTGAATCTGCCGTGGGCAATTCCATAGCGCACATCCAATCAGGATTGGCGGCGCTAGGTCCATATCTGGGGGATTTGCCTATTGTGCCAATGGTGTCGGCCGATCTCGGCGGGGCGTCGAGCGGGGGGCAAAGGGCGCAAGCCACGCGATCCGGCTAGGCCGGGGAGGAATTGCCGGAGCAGTATTATCGCTGCACAAGGCGCGAACAGCAACGGGGGTCCCCCGTTGCGACCAGGGCAGCAACGGGGGACCCCCGTTGTCGTTATCGCGGACGTCGTGTTGGCTGCTTGCGTAGGAGTGCCGCTTTCGGGCTGCGAAGGGGGCGGCTGGCGGCCGGAGCGGCGGGTGGTCGGGCGGCGGCCGGGCGGCTGGTGGTCGGGCGGCGGTCGGGGCGGCTGGTGGTCGGTGGCGGGCTTTGTGGGGGCTTGGGGTTAGCTGGGGGCTGAGTCTAGGCCGTGCTCGATCGCGTATCTGACTAGGTCGACGCGGTTGTGGAGGTGGAGCTTGTTTAGGGTGTTTTGTACGTGGTTTTGGACTGTTCGGTGCGATAGCACCAGGCGCTCGGCTATTTGTTTATAGGACAGGCCGGTGCCGACCATGCGGAGGATCTCGGCCTCGCGGTCGGTGAGGCGGGGGGTGTCGGGGCTTGGGCTTACCGCGAGTCGCCGGTATTCGCCCAAGACTAGGCCGGCCAGGCCGGGGGAAAACACCGCGTCTCCGGCATGCGTCCGACGCACGGCGTCGATCAGTTCTGCTCGGCTGGCGGACTTGACGATGTAGCCGCTGGCGCCGGCCTTGACGGTCTCGAGTACGTCGCGGTGCTCGCCGCTCGCGGACAGGATCAGCACGCGGGCGCTGGGGTGGGCGGCGACGAGGCCGCGGGTGACGTCGACGCCTGACATGTCGGGGAGTTGCAGGTCGAGCACCACTACATCGGGCTGGACGGACGGAGCGATGCGTAGTGCCTGAACGCCTTCGCCCACCGTCGCCACGACCTCACAGCCAGCCTCGGCAAGGTCTCGGCCGACGGCGTCGCGCCACATGGGGTGGTCGTCCACGATCATGACGCGCATCGGGTCGCCTAGGCCGCTCGGCCAGCGCGAGGCACCCGCAGCCGGACCTCGGTCCCGGTGCCTGGAGTGCTGCTGACGTCGGCCGAACCGCCGATGTCGCGCATTCGCCCGTTAATGGCGTGACTGACTCCGAGCCTGCCCTCTGCCGCGGCTTCGGCTAGCCGCTCTGGCGCGATCCCTGGGCCATCGTCCCTGATCGTCACGCTCACCTCAGCACCCTCGTCATCGATGAGTATCCACGCGTGGGCATTTTCGCCACAATGTTTTTGTATGTTGTCGATCGCCTCCCTGACGGCGGCTGCAGTTTCCCATACTGTTCGTTCACTTAGCAGAACGGGTGCGGCCGGGGTAATCACCGAGACAAAGGCGCGAGAGTCACGGGTGAGCTCGACGCTCAGGTCGAGTTCGCCTTCGGGCGGCGGTGCCTGGTTATCGGCGGTGATCAAGGCCCGTAGCGCGGCCTCCTGTTCGCCGGCGAGCTGGCCGATCTCGGCGGCTTGGCCGCCGATTTCCGCGCCTCGACGTTGCACCATGGCGAGCACTTGCAGTACCGAGTCATGGATCGAGCGCGCCAAGCGCTCGCGCTCTCGGCTGGCTGCCTCGATTTCGGTGGCGCGAGCGAACGCCTGCTCCGCTTGGTTGGTGAGCTTGGCGATATAACCGGCCAGCGTGGCGGCCATCAGCAAGATGACCGGGCCGTCTAGTGAGGTACTTGACAGGATCTGGCCCGATGGCAGGTGCCTGAGCGCGACCGTGCAGCCGCCGATCAGGATCGCGGCAATCGCTCCGGCCCGGACGCCAGCCACGACGGCCCAGGCCAGCGCGGGGCCGGCCAGCCAGGTGGCGGTGACCGGCATCGCGCCTGCGTGCACGTCGTGCGGGGACTGCACAAGCACAGTGGCCAGCAGTGCGGCTATCGTGATGACGAGATCGGCGATGAGCAGCAACCAGGTTCGCCGGGCGGGCGATGAATACCAAAAGGTCGTGACTATCGTCCAGAGCAGCATTCCGGCCAGAATGGCCCAAGCCCAGCCCCAGTGGTCATAGAAATCCCGGCGCAGACCGAGCAAGATCGCGGCATAGGCGAGTGAGGGGAATCTGAAGGCAGCGATTGATCGCCACAGCGGTGCTTGCAGGTTAGTCGGAGTCGGCAGGGAGAGCTGCGCTGCGAGGATATTCTGACGGGCCTGGCGCGGGGGCACGTGGCGATAATCCCACGTTATCGGCCATACTGAAACTGATCTGAGCACGTACTCAGGCGAAGCTGAGTACGTCTGGCTGGCGAACCGGGTACGCGTCCCGATGCTGGCATAGTCGCTATCGCGGCACGGTGAGATATGTGAATACTTCTCTCGATAAGCCGCCGACGTTGCCGCACTGCCCGCGTTGCGCCAGCCCTGCTCAGCCTGGACACGCTCACTGCGGTTACTGCGGCCTTTGGCTGGCCGGACCTCAGATCGCCGACGTGCGCTGGGTCGACGCCGAACTCATCCGAGTGGACGAGGTCAGGTCGGCGCTGATCCGCCGTCGAATGGACCTGATAGCTGAACTGGCTCGGCTCTCGCCTGCGGCGCCAACCGCCAGCGTGGAAGCGCCTGCCGCCAACCTGGTGCCAGTCGCATCGGCCCCGCGAGTGGCCAGGCCTGAGCTGTCCGGGCGGGCCGTGGCTCGGCTGCTGCTAGCCGTCGGCGCGGCGCTGGTCGTCATCGCGGCCGCTGTCTTTACCGTGGCGAACTGGAGCAGCATCGGCTCGCTCGGCCGGAGCCTGATCTTGCTCGGGGTGACCGCGCTCGTCGTCGCGGCCCCAGCCGCGCTGACGAAGCGCGGTCTTGCCGCCACGGCCGAGTCCGTCGCCGCGATCGGACTCGCTCTTACTCTCGGTGATACCTACCTGGTCGGGCAACTGCTGCACCACAGGGTGACGGCCGGCCCGGCTAGCGCGGCCGCCGTCGCGGCCGCGCTAGCCGCGCTCTGGGCCGGCTACGGGCTGGCCTTGCGCCTGCGCGCCCCGCGACTGGCAGCGATCGCCCTGGCCCAACTGCCCGCCGCCTTGGCGACGGTCGCGCTAGCCCGAGCGATCGGCGGATCCAGCTACCAGATAGCCGGCCCGCTCGCACTGACTCTCGTCCTCACCGCTGCCGCTGACCTGCTGCTCGCCGATCTCGCCCACCGGCATGAACGCCGGCCAGAGCAACTCGCCAGCTCCCTCGCCGCCACGCTCGCCTGGCTGGTCGCCATCCTCCTCGCGACCGGTCAGGCCCTGACCGAACTCGCCCACGGGGAACTCGCCTGGGCCAGCCTCGCCCTCACCGCCGCCGCCGTCACCGCCTTGACCATCTGGCCCCGCAACCCGGCCGCCCGTCTCGTCCCGGCGACCTCGCTCCAGGCCGCCGCCGGCGCACTTTTCGCCCTCGGTCTCGCCCTGCCCCTCACCACCGTCCTGCCCGCCAGCGCCGCCGTCGCCGTAGTTTCTGCGGCCGTCGCTGCAATCGCCCTCGCGCTGCACTACACCAAGCTCACCGAATCCCGGCTCGATCTGGTGGCGGCCGGCGCGCTCAGCACCCTCGCGGCCGTCAGCGCCTTCGCCTTGGCCGGTGCGCTAGCGCGGACCTGGGGTGCCAGCACCGGCCCGGCGCCGTGGGCGATCGCCGTCGTGCTCGTCCTGGTTGGCCTGGCGAGCTGGCTGGCGCCGATGTTGCCCAGGCTGCTCGCCGCCGCGACGGTCGTGGCGGCGACCGCGCTGGCGCTCGCCGCGCCCGCGGCGGCCGGTGGCTGGCCAGGCAGGCGTCGTTTGGCCTGGCCGCCGTCGCGCTCTGCGCCATCGCCGTGGCGACGGCGCTCCGGCGTGGACGTCCTGGCCAGGCGGTCGTGCTCGACACTGGCGCCGGGCTGGTCATGGTGGCAGCGATCGCCGCGACCGGCGGTCAGGCGACTACGTTTACCGCCCTGCTCGCCTTGGCGGCGCTGCTGGCCAGCGCGACCGCGTGGCTCAGGCATGGCGAGCGCCGCACGATCGCGCTGCTCAGTGCCGGCTGCGCCGCGCTGGCCACCGTCGCTAGCCAATGGCATCCACTGGCTACTGTCTTGGCCCGGCCGTACCGGTCAGTGGCTGGGCCATGGCAGGGCCAGCCACTGACCACGTTCAGCGTGATCGGCGTGCCGTTCGCCGTCGGCGCACTGACGGTCGCGTTGGCCGCCATTGTCACGGCGGCTGGTGCGTGGCGGGGGAGCAGCCGAGGCAGCCTCGATGCGCTCGCCATCGCACTGCCGGTGCTGGCTGGCCCTGTGCTGCTGGTTGGTGGGGCCGGCTATCCGCTGACGCTCGGCTGCCTGCTCGCGCTCGCGTTGCTGCTGACCGGATGGTCCGCCCGCACCGCAAGCCTGGCCCCGGCTGGCGGCGCATTGATCGCGACGTCGCTGGCGCTGGCCTGGGCGCTGGCGACCAAGCCTGGCACGCTTGTCGCGCTCGGCGGCCTGACCGCCGCCTACGCCGTGATCGCCTGGCGGTGTCGGCAGCCGAAGGTACGCAGCGCTGGTGCGGGCCTGACCGTGCCGGCAACGGCCGGCCTTGTCGCTGCCGCAGTGCTGGCGGTCGGCCTGCCTGGCTGGCTGGCGAGCCTCGCCGTCATCGCCGTCGCCGCACTGGGGCTGCTCGCCGCCAGCCCGCTCGCGACCAGCCCGCTCGCGACCAGCCCGCTCGCCGCCAGCCCGCTCGCGGCCAGCCCGCTCTCGGCCTCGCGACCGACAACCGCCGCCGACGCCGAGCCGACCGTTAGCCTGATCGGCACCGTACCCATCGGCGGCGCCGCCAGGCTGACGGTCGAGCTAGCCGCCTGGCTCTGTGCAGCGGCTGCGACCTTGGCTTGCCTGTCCACGGCAGCCCACGCGGGTGTCGCGCTCGGCGCGACCGCACTGCTTTGCCTAGGCAGCGCGCTTCGGCCTGACCGGCGAGCCGCGGCCTGGTTGGGGCTGGTGTTGCTCGAAGCTTCCTGGTGCGCCTGGCTGACGGCCTGGGGAGTTGGCCTGGTCGAGCTCTACACCGTCCCGGCGGCAGCAATCGCGATTGGCTACGGCTGGCGGCTGAGTGGCAGGCGCGAGACGCTGAGCTCGTGGCTGACCTACGGCCCTGGCCTGATCATCTTGCTGCTGCCCAGCTTGATCGTGTGTTGGCAGAGCTACGACTGGCTCAGGCCGGCCCTGCTCGGCGGCGCGGCTGCCGTGGTGATCCTGGTCGGCGCGCGCCGTCGGTTGCAGGCGCCGGTGCTGCTCGGTGCGCTCGCCGCCGTGCTTGACGCAGGACACCAGCTCGCGCCTGAGGTGCGGCACCTCACCCAGGTCTTGCCTGGCTGGGTGCCGATCGCCGTCATCGGTGCCGCGCTGCTATGGACGGGCGCTACCTATGAGGCCAGGCTGCGAAACTTGCGCGACCTCCGCCAGGCAGTGACGAGGCTGCGCTGAGATTCATTGCCGATTGTCTACAACCAGACGCCCTAGATCAGCGTCCTGAATGACATCGCGGACTATGTCCGTTACTTCAATCCTCGTCAACATCGTACAGATTGGGGCATTCATGACGCCTATCAGGCGCATCGCACGGAGCGTCCTGCCAGCGACGCTGGCGGTTGCGTGCATCGCCGTCCCCGCTATCGCCTCAGCCCAGCCGACCTCAAGTGCACGGTCGGCTGGGGCGATCCCGGCTGGATTCATCGCGCAGTCCGATGCCTGGATCGGAAGTTCGCAGGGCTGGGTGCTCGGTACCACCGCCTGTGGCAAGGACAACTGCGCCAGCTCGGAAGTCGTCGCCACCAGCGATGGCGGCTCGACCTGGAAGCAGGTCGGGACGATCGCTGACCCGGTTCCCAGGCAGGGCAACCCAGGCCCGGGGGTGGGCGAGCTCAGGTTTGCCACGGCCAAGATTGGCTGGGCCTACGCTCCCGACCTGTACCGCACCGGCAACGGCGGCGCGACCTGGCGCAAGGTGACCATTCCAGGGCACGGCAAGCAGGTGCTCAGCCTAGCCGTCACCAGCACGGAGGCTTACGCGGTCGTCTCGCCGTGCGCCTACGCCAGCGGCATCTGCGGCGGCGGCTTGCCGCTCACCGCCTGGCGGATCAGCGTGACCGCCGGACCGACGGCGACCTGGACGAAGCTGCCAGTCACCCTGCACGCCAACGTCACCGCTGACGTTGAGGCGTTCGGTGACTCGGTCTACGTGAGCACCGACCGGCTGGACGGGCCGAACCATCCCTCTCAGCTTTACGCCAGCACCAATGGCGGTGTGACGTTCGCGAAGCGGCCGATTCCGTGCAGCACGCAGACCGAGGACAATCTGATCCAGGCGGCACCGTATTCGGCGACGAAGGTCGGGTTTCTTTGCGACGGCGATCCCGGCTTCGGCAAGGCTGTCAAGACGGTGTACTTGTCGGCCAACAACGGCAAGACCGACACCAACGCCGGCACCCTCGGGTTGTATGGAATCCAGGCCCAGCTCGCGATCTCATCCACCGGCAAGATGGCCGTGCAGGCCACGTCTATCGGCACGTTCATGTATATCAACGACAACAACAATCGCAAGTGGTACATGATCATCGGCTCGGGCGACGGTGGCGCCGGGTTCAATGATCTTACCTATGTCGCTCCATCGGAGGCCTGGGTCGTCTACGGGCCGGCCGACGGGTTTTCCGGCTACGGCCAGCTCTACAAGACCGTCGACGCAGGCCGGCACTGGAAGCTGGAAAAGCTTTAAATTACGAAACGAAATGCCCCGTGGCCACCGTCGGCGAGGAAGCCGGCCGTGGCCACGGGGCATTCGTTAAGTATTAAAGTTCTTTATGTAGATTACGCATGTACCTGATGCTCGCGGCCGGTGTCATCGCCTCGACGGCGAGCCTGTCCATCACCATCAGGTAGTTGTCTACTATCTCGGGCTTGTCCAGGTACAGCGCACTGGTGAGTTGCTCTAGGTAGACCACGTCGGGCAGGTCGTGATCAGCAAACCGCAAGATGCTGAACGGGCCGCCAGCCGCAGCGTGACCACCGGCTTGGAACGGCACGATCTGGATGGTCACGTTGGTCCGCTGCGCCATCTCGGCGAGATGCTTGACCTGCGCACGCATCACGTCGGGGCCGCCGACCGGCCGGCGCAGCACGGCCTCGTCAAGCACCGCCCAGATGTTCGGTGGCTCTGGCCTGGTAAACACGACTTGCCGCGCCAACCTCAGCCCGACCCTGCGGTCGAGTTCGCGCTCAGTCGCGTTGGGGTAGCCGAGCAGCGCGACCGCGCGGGTGTATTCGCCGGTCTGCAGCAGCCCTGGCACGAATTGGACCTCGTAAGCGCGGATCTGGGTCGCGGCTTCCTCAAGCCCGACGTAGGCCTCGAACCAGGTCGGCAGGATGTCGGAGTAGTCGTGCCACCAGCCCTGCTTGTTCGCACGGCTGGCCAGGTCGCGCAGCGCCTGCCGCTCGGTCTCGTCGGTCACGCCGTAGAAGGTGAGCAGGTCGGCGATGTCGCGGTCCTTGAACCCGACCCGGCCAGTCTCCAGCCGACTGATCTTGGAGTGCGATGCGCGGATGACGTGCCCAGCCTCTTCCAGCGAGATGCGCTTGGCTTCGCGCAATCGCCTGAGCTGAGCCCCGAGCAAGATCCGGAGCACGGTCGGACCGCCGTTGCCAGGATCGGCTATCAGGTTGCGTACCGAGCTGGGTCCAGACTCGGGTGCGCTCATACATCCTCCCGTGAACGCCATGCATGGTGTCAGCTAATGGAGTGTCCCACGAACGCCGCCCATTGGGCTACAAGCAGTGCCTAAGTAACATTGGAATACCGAAATCTCCAAGCTCAACGGGAATTTACCCGATAGTCAGCCGGTGCAGCCCTCGCGATAGTCGAACTCGCCGTCCTTAGCGCCGAGCAGAAAGGCGTCCCACTCGGCCTTGGTGAAGACGAGGGCGGGCCCGTCCGGGTACCGGGAGTTGCGGAGTGCGACGGCGCCGGCCGGCAAGCCGGCCGCCTCGACGCAGTTACCGCTCGGGTTGCTGTAGCGGCTCTTCCGCCAAGCCGCCAGGGGCAGCCGAGATGCTTGCACTCCGTTGTACGCAACGTCCACCGTTACTCCTTCCACAGTGATGTTCAGCCCGTCGTGCGTGCGTTGTCGGGCCAGCGGGGCCGAGGATCACTGGCTGAGCCGTTCTGTGCAGCAGCACTTGCAAGTGCACGCCATTAATGGCATCGTAACGGACGAACAGGCTCTCATGGGCTCGGCAGGTATCGGTGCGAGTCCGGACATCAGATGTTGTTGCATAAAACATAGGCACTAGGGACATCAGGTGACATTCGCGCAGACCTGGGACGTGAGCTATGGCACCGATAGGGAGACAACCGTGTCTCCTTGTCCGCCTGAGCATCGGTTCGCGCCCCAGCCGATCGCCGTGCCGCGACCAGTGCCTGCTGACGCGTCCGCGTCCTGCCCGGCCAGTCTGCGTCAGATCTTTCTTGGCATCGGACCGGAGTCGGCCAAGGCGGCCCGTGACTTCACCAAAGCGACCTTGCGCGAATGGGACCTGGACGGGCTGATCTGCGAAGCTGCGCTGATCGCGTCCGAGTTGGTCACCAACGCGATCAGGTACGGCAGTTGCTGCATCGCCGAGGCTGGCGAGCAGCCGAAGGTCGAACTGTGCTGGCAGCGCCAAGCCAGCCGGGTGATCTGCATGGTGACCGACCGCAGCACCAAGGCCCCGGTGCTCAGCGAGCCAGACGAGGACGCCGAGTCTGGGCGGGGCCTGCAGGTCGTCGCCGCACTGGCCGCCACCTGGGGCTGGATGATGCTCGGGGCCAGGAGCAAGGCAGTCTGGGCGGCGCTGGCCACACTGCCGCACCCCTAGCCGCCGCGTGCTTGATCGTCAGACCTCGGCAAGCTGAGCTGATCCTGGGGCCGTGCTCGCTGGCCTTGACCTGGGCCGTGCTCGCTGGCCCTGCCTGCTTTATTTACCGGTGCCGCGCGGCGTTATATGTTCGCGGCGAACGCTTCTGTCACGGCGTCGTGAAGGAGTTCGCCATGAAACTCAGGTCCGTTCTTACCATCGGCTCATTAGCCTTCGCTTCCGTGCTCGGCCTGTCGGGCGCGGCGCAGGCGACCACGACCACCACCTCGATCGACTCGGTCAGCTGGGCCGGGTACGTGGTATCCGGTGCCAACGGCAGTTATCAGAGCGTGTCGGCCGACTGGACTGTACCCACCGTGAAGTGTGTCTCCGGTACCCAGTTCGCCTCGTTCTGGATCGGTCTCGACGGGTACAGCAGTGACTCGGTCGAGCAAACCGGGATCGACGCCGACTGCTCAGGCGGCACGGTCTCCTATAGCGGCTGGTACGACCTGTATCCGGCGAGCCCGGTGTACTTCGGCAACGCCATTTCGGCTGGCGACTCGATGAGCGCGTCGGTCACGTTCAGCGGCACCACCACCTACACGTTCGTGCTCGCCGACGCCACGGCCGACTGGTCGCACACCATCACCAAGAGCGCGTCCGGTCTTGCCAGATCATCGGCGGAGGTCGTGACTCAAGGGCCAGGCCCGGCCGGAGTGCTCACCGATTTCGGGAAGATCACCTTCACCAAATGCGAGGTTAACGGCACCTCACTCGGCGGTCAGGATCCCACGGCAGTCACGATGGTGGACGGCAGCGGCAAGGTGATGGTGTCGCCCAGCGCCATCACCGCCGCAGGGAAGTTCACCAACACCTGGCTTCGCGGTACCTGACCCGACCGCTGCGACCGGTCTGAACTGGTCGACCCCCACCGGTGTTGCCGGCGTTCGGATGGCTGCGCGATGATCGAGCCTCCCGAAAGGCGGCGACTATGGACACCACCCAGGCAGCCGAACTATTGCTTGAGGCCTATCGGAGCGGCGTGCCAATCGCGCCGTTGACGGAGACGTTTGGCCACTTCGACCTGGAGCAGGCGTATCAGGTCCAGTTGCACCAGGTCGCGCGCTGGCAGCGGGACGGTCAGGTCATCAAAGGGCACAAGGTCGGCTTGACCTCGGCGGCCATGCGCCGTCAGTTGGGCGTCCACCAGCCCGACCACGGCCACCTCACTGATGTCATGTTCCACCAGGACACCTTGCCCATCGACTTGAGCCGCTACCTGCAGCCAAGGATCGAGCCCGAAGTCGCCTTCGTGCTGCGCAAAGACCTCAGCGGGCCAGGGGTCACGGCCGCAGACGCGGCGGCAGCGGTGGATTTCGTGCTGCCCGCGCTTGAGCTGATCGCCTCGCGGATCAAGGATTGGAAGATTACCCTGTCGGACACGGTGGCCGACAACGCGTCGTCCGGTGGTGTAGTGCTCGGCAACACGCCAACCCCGTTGGCTGGCCTGGACCTCGCGCTGGGCGGTTGCCTGCTCGCGAGAGATGGTCGGATCGTCGACACCGGCGCGGGCGGTGCCGTCCTTGGCCACCCGCTGAACTCGCTGGTCTGGCTGGCTAACACGATCAGCGCGCACGGCGTGAGCCTCCGGGCTGGTGAGGTAATCCTGCCCGGCTCGATCACCGCCGCCTTGCCGGTCTCGCCCGGCCAGACGGTGACCGCCACCTTCGCTGGCATCGGCGCGGTGACCGCGATTTTCGCGAGCTAGCTGACCGATCAGCGGGACCAGGGTTCGTCGGTCTGGCGTGGCTCGCTCCAGGCTGAGGGCCGCACCGACAAGACGACCTTGCCGCGGCGATGCTGCCCGTCGAGCGCTACGAATGCCTGCGCCGCCTCGTCGAGCGGGAATACCTGGCCTACCGTCGTTCGCAGCAAGCCGGCCTCGGCTAGCTTGGCCAGCTCAGCGAGTTCGGTGCCGCTCGGCTCGACGATGAAGAATTCGCTCAGGACGCCGTGTTCTTGGGCCTGCTCAGGCGACGGCTGGTCGGCGATGCCGATCAGGATGCCACCCGGTCGCAGGGTCGGCCACAAGCTGGCCGTAGCGTTACCGCCCACCAGGTCGACGACGACGTCAACCTCGTGGTCAGGCAGCTCGAGGTTGGCGTAATCGAGCACCAGGTTCGCGCCGAGTCCGCGCACGAATTCGGTGTCAGCCGCCGATGCGGTAGCAGTGACCCGAGCGCCAAGCGCGACCGCGAGTTGCACCGTGTAACTGCCGACTCCGCCGGCCGCGCCGTTCACCAGCACGTGCTGGCCGGCCGAGACGTGACCGTGGTCGTACAACGCCTGCCAGGCAGTCAGTGGTGCCAGGGTCAGGCAGGCCGCGTCAACATAATCGATGCCACCAGGCTTGACGGCCAGGTCAGCGACCGGTGCCGTGACATACTCCGCCGCCGCGCCATCCAGGTCAAAGTTCACCAGCCCGAGCACCGCCTGCCCCACCTGCAGTCCGTTTTGGCCACTTTGGGAGCCATTCGCGCCGGTTTGGGAGCCGGTCGGGCCGGTCGGGCCGGTCGGTGGGCCGAGCTCGGCGATCACCCCAGCCACCTCGTGGCTGAGCGTGGCCGGCCAGTGCCGAGGCCAGTCCCGCTCCCCAGCCGTCAGTGCCGCCGCGTGCACCTCGATCAAGGCCTCGCCAGGCCCAGGCACCGGAGTCGTGATCTCCTCAAGTCGAACCTCGCCGCCAGGTTGCTCCATCCGAATAGCGCGCATGCTGACCCCGGTACCCGCCAGCCCCAGCGCCAACCACCCACCCGGACTGGACCGTAGGCAGCGGCACCAATCCAGCAGCGGCACCACCCGAGCAGCGGCACCAACGGGCGGTGCGGCGGCCTCACGGCGATGGCTGCCAACTCATAAGGTGGTCTACATGCTGGGACTACCGGATGGCGTGCGGGCCTGCCTGTTCGATCTTGACGGGGTACTGACTCAGACAGCCAAGCTGCACGATGCCGCCTGGAAGCAGATGTTCGATGAATTCCTGCGCCAGCGGGCCAGCGTCAGCGGCCAGCCGTTCATACCGTTCGATCCGGTCAATGACTACGACGAGTATGTCGACGGCAAGCCACGGGAGGAGGGTACTCGCTCCTTCCTCACCTCGCGCGGCATCGAGTTGCCCGCGGGCAGCCCGGATGATCCGCCGGCCGCCCAGACGGTGTACGGACTCGGCAACCGCAAAAATGAGTTGGTACTGCGGATCATGCGCGAAGACGGGGTGCAGACCTACGAAGGCTCGATCAGGTACGTCCGCGCGGTGAAGCAGGCCGGATTGCCGCGCGCGGTCGTGTCATCGAGCACGAACTGCGCCCAGGTCCTGGCCGCTGCTGGGATCAGCGACCTGTTCGATGCCAGGATCGACGGGATCGTCGCGCGTGCCGAGCACTTGCACGGCAAGCCAGCACCTGACACCTTCCTGGCCGGTGCGAAGAAACTGGGCCTTGGACCTAAGGAAGCGGCGGTCTTTGAGGACGCGCTCGCCGGAGTGGCAGCCGGCCGGGCTGGGGGGTTCGGTTTTGTGGTCGGAGTGGACCGGGTTGGCCAGGCGGACGAGCTTCGCGAGCACGGCGCGGACTTGGTCGTCAAGGACCTTGGAGAGCTCCTATGATCTCGCACGGCGCTTTCATCGTTGAGCCGTGGTGCCTCCGGGAGACCCGGCTTGACCTGGCCATGTTGCCGCAGTCCGAATCGGTCTTCGCGCTGTCCAATGGACATCTCGGCTGGCGTGCGAATCTGGATGAAGGTGAGCCGCACGGCCTGCCCGGCGCTTACCTGAATGGCGTCTTCGAGCTACGGCCACTGCCATACGCCGAGGTGTCCTACGGTCAGCCAGAGTCCGGGCAGACCGTCATAAACATCACTAACGGCAAGCTGATCCGGCTGTTCGTCGACGACGAGCCGTTCGACGTGCGGTATGGCGAACTGCGCTCGCACGAGCGGCTGCTTGACTTTCGTTCCGGGGTGCTGCACCGTACCGCGGAGTGGGTTTCGCCAGCAGGCCAGGCCGTGCGGGTGACGTCAACCAGGTTCGTCTCCTTTACCCAGCGGGCGATCGGCGCGATTAGCTATGAGGTCACCCCGCTTGATGCCCAGGTACGCGTCGCGTTGCAGTCCGAACTGCTGGCTAACGAGCCACTGCCGAGCCTGACCGGCGACCCGAGGGCAGCGGCGGCGCTTGACCAGCCGTTGGTGGCCGAGGACTGCGGTGCCGAGGGCGCGGCGGTGGTACTGGTCCACCGAACTAAACGCAGCGGGCTGCGGATCGGCGCGGCGATGGATCACATGATCACCGGCCCGGCCGGAGTCCTGACCGAATGCAAGGCCTTCCCCGACGGCGGCGTGGTCACGGCCGCGACCCCGCTCAAGCCAGGTGAGACACTCCGGGTGATCAAGTTCGTCGCGCACGGCTGGTCGGGTGAACGATCGCTGCCCGCGGTGCGCGATCAGGTGTGGGCCGCCCTCAGCAACGCCAGGCAAAGCACCTGGGAAGGCCTGCTCGCCGACCAGCGCGCCTTTCTTGACGATTTCTGGTCACGGGCCGACGTCGAGGTCGACGGCGACACCCAGGTGCAGCAGGCGGTCAGGTTCGCGCTCTTTCACGTGCTGCAAGCCGGTGCCAGAGGGGAGAATCGCCCGATTCCGGCGAAGGGTCTGACCGGGCCTGGTTACGACGGGCACGCCTTCTGGGACACCGAGACGTTCGTGCTGCCCGTGCTGAATTCAACCGCTCCGGACGCGGCCGCCAGCGCACTGCGGTGGCGGCACCGCACCCTGCCGATGGCCAGGGAACGCGCCGCCCAACTCGGGCTGGCCGGCGCTGCCTTCCCCTGGCGTACCATCGCCGGGCAGGAGTGCTCGGGTTATTGGCCCGCGGGCATGGCAGCGTTCCACGTCAATGCCGACATCGCGGATGCGGTGGTGCGTTACGTCGCTGCTTCCGATGACCGCGACTTCGAGCGCAACCAGGGAATGGACCTGCTGGTCGCGACGGCGCGGTTGTGGCGGTCGCTCGGTCATCACGACTCGCAGGGCCGGTTTCACATCGACGGCGTCACCGGCCCTGATGAGTACAGCGCGATCGCCGACGACAACCTCTACACGAATCTGATGGCGAAGCGGAATCTGCTCGCGGGCGCTGACGTAGCCGACCGGTATCCGGATCGGGCCCGCCAGCTCGGCATTAACGCCGAGGAGGCCGCGAGCTGGCGGGACGCGGCGCAGGACATGCACATGCCCTACGACGAGACGCTGGGCGTGCACGCCCAGGCCGACAAGTTCACCAGGTACCAGGCCTGGGACTTCGGCGCGACTAAGCCGGAGCAGTACCCGCTGCTGCTGCACTTCACCTACTTCGATCTGTACCGCAAGCAAGTCGTCAAGCAGGCTGACCTGGTGCTGGCGATGTTCTTGTGCGGGGAATCGTTCACCGACGAGCAGAAGGCAAGGAACTTCGACTACTACGAGCCGATCACAGTACGGGACTCGTCGCTGTCGGCCTCAACCCAGGCGATCATCGCGGCCGAGGTGGGTCATCTCGACTTGGCGTACGACTACCTGGGTGAAGCCGCGCTGATGGACCTGCAAGACCTTGAGCACAACACCAGGGACGGGGTGCACATCGCCTCGCTGGCTGGCTCCTGGCTAGCGGTGGTCTACGGCTTCGGCGGCATGCGGCAAGAAGCCGCCGGGACCGTATTCAAGCCGAGGCTGCCGGAGGGATTGGCCAGGATATCGTTCAATGTGCTGGTGAAAGCGCGGCACTTGCGCGTGGAGGTCACCACCGACAGCGCCACCTATTCGCTGACCGATGGCGAGCCGCTCACGATTACCCACCACGGCGAGCAAATTACCGTGAGCACCGACTCACCGCAGCAGCGACCGATCCCGACCTGCCTGCTCAGGCCCAGGCCGCGACAGCCAGCAGGCCGCGAGCCGATTCGCCGCCGCCCGGATCAGGGCATGCGGTAGCTCAGGGTTGCTGGAAGTCGGGCGTGGTCCAGATCCGCTCCTTGAGGTACTTCTTGACCGCCGCGATGTACTGCAGCGCCGGCCCGGTTCGCCAGCGGCCGGCGAACCAGCGGCCGACACAGCCCCAGGCGTCGCCGGCCTGGTAAGTCGCGCCGCGCTGTACGGTATTGGTATTGAGCCAGGTCTCGTAGCCGTCATAGCAAGTGCGCCAGATGGCGTAGGCGAGGTCCGCGTTCATCGCCGTGGACGCCATGATCCCCGGCCAGCTCGATTCCTCGTACGGGTAGCGGTTCTGCAGGATGCCCCAGCTCTGCGGGCAAAGGCCAGGCCTGCCGTCGACACCGAGGCCATGCCCAGGCGGGCAGCCGCTGCTCTCCCAGTCGCCCTCGGTGGTCTGGCGCCACCAGCTTTCTATCGCTGCCTGCGCGAAGACGATGTTCTGATTGATGCCCCACTTGCAGGCCGCCCAGCGCAGGATTTCGGCGGTGGTGCCGGTGAAGTCGCCATCCACCCGTGGACCAATCAGCTTGTTGGCCTGCCAGGTATCGCCGCTGAAGAAATGCTTGCCAATGCGCTGGCCTTTAGTGTGGTTGTACTTGCGGTTGACGCCCTTGTCTTCCTTTATTGGGCGAGATAGCACCCACTTGGCACACTGTGCGCCAGACGGGAGCTTGCCGCCTGGCTTGACTGTGTTGAAGAAGGCTGGCCCAAGTGGCTTCGGGGTGGCCGGGGCCGAAGCGGAGGCGACCGTTCCTGAGGCTGATGCCAGGCGGCGATCGCGACCGCGATTGCCGTTCCCCGGATTACTGCCGATATCCGCGCAATTCGCATGTCTGGCATATCTACTACAGCCAGCCGGGCGGCGCATCCGATTCGAGAGAACGGCAGGGCGGGCTGCCGGGCTAGGGGTGGTCGTTGGTGACTACGGTCAAGGTGCCGTCGCGCTGGGTTACCTCGACCAGGTGCTGGCCGGCCTCGTCGCGTCGGACGCTGAGGTCGACTGAGGCGGCACCGACGGTGAGTCGCTCCAGGCGGACTTCGGTGAGCCAGTCCGGCAGCGCGGGAGCGACCATGAGCAACCCTTGCGAGGCGTCGGCCGAGAGTCCGAGCATGGTCGTCATCAGCTGGATCACCGCACCTGATGCCCAGGCCTGCGGCACGTTCGCACCCAGGTACTGCACGGGAAACGCGCCATCGTCGCGGGGCAGGCCGGCGAACAGCTCGGGCAGCCGCCGGGCGGAAAACCGCTCGGCCGCGTCAAACAGCGCCCTGGCCACCTGGCCGGCCTCGCGATCCAGGCCATAGTGCCGGAAGCCAGCGGCGATCAAGGCGTTGTCGTGCGGCCACACCGACCCGAGCTGGTAGCTGAACGGGTTGTACCCCAGGTGTCGATCCGACAGCGTGCGAATGCCCCAGCCGCTCCACATGTCCGCGGCCAGCAGCCGCCCGGCTACCTGCTTGGCCCGCGCGCCGTCCACCGTGCCGGTCCACAAAAGCTGCCCTGGGTTCGACGCGACCGACCTGATCGGCTGCTTGCGTCCGTCCAGGCCCAGGTAGTAGGTGCCTTCGGCGTCCCACCAGAATCGCGACTCGATCGCGTCCGCCAGCCTGGCCGCCTCGTCTCGCAACCGCGCCGAGCCGGCCTGGTCACGGTATACCTCATCGAGGATCCCGGCCCAGGCTCGCTTCGCGGCCACGACCAGCCCCTGGATCTCGCACAGCGCGATCGGCAACTCGGCCAGCTCGCCGTCCTCGGTCAAGATCGCATCGGCGGCGTCCTTCCAGTCCTGGTTGTAATAGCCGCTCGGTGCCTTGGTCTGGTATTCCTGCAGGCCGTCGCCGTCGAGGTCGCCATCGGCGTCGATCCACGACAAGGCACGCTCAACGTGCGGCCGGATCGCGTCAAGCGCGGCCCGGTTGCCGTGCCAGCGCCAAGCGGCGGCGGCGGCGAGCACGTACAGCGTGGTCGCGTCGTGGGTGCCGTAATACGGCGTGTGCGGGATCAGCTTGAGCGCGGCCAGTTCGCCGTGCCTGATCTCGTGCGAGATCTTGCCTGGCTGCATGTCCCTGGCGTCGTCGTAGCCGTCCGCCTGCAAGGCACCCAAAGCATTGAGGCTGCCGACCGCGAAGGTGGGTGACAGCGCCAGGGTTTGCAGCGAGACGATCAACGAGTCACGACCGAACAGGGTGACGAACCAGGGCACTCCGGCGGCAGGCACCCACGAGTCGGCTGACGACTCGGCGGCACCGGCCGCGGCGGCCGGGTCGTGCCGGTGCATCCGCAGTCCGGCCAGGTCATCGACCGCCTGGCGCACTGTCTGGGTGACCACAGGGTCGCTGGTCACGAACGTGGTGGCGCGGTTTACCCAGTCTCGCTTGCTGGTCTGGGCCTGACCGGTGCCGACCAGGTCGTGGCAGCGCCGCGGCGGCGTCCCGACGGCAGCGTCCAGCACCGGCCGCCACATCAGGCAGGTATGCCAGCGCTGCCGTGGCGCCAGCGAGATGCGGTACAGCAGCCCTGCGTTGACGTAGCTGACCACGCCATCGGCTTTGGCGGGCTCGATGACCAGGCCGCGCTCGAACCCGTCGTTCTGATAGTCCACCGTCAGCCGCTGCGACCTGGCGTCCCATGCGCCTTGCAGGGTGCCGCGCAGCAACGGCTTGTGCGCCTTGACGTCAAACAGATCAGCGAAATCCGACTCGATGCTGATCTCCAGGTCAAGCTCGATCGGGACGTTGGCGTAGCTGGTGAGCTCGTAGTCCTCGTGGATGCCGGACCCGAGGCTTCGGTCAAGTCGCAGGTGCAGCGTGTTCGCGGCGAGGTCAGCGCCGCTGGCCGTGGTCAGCGCGGGATTGGTGAATTCGAACCTGGCCGAATGATGCCCCACCGCCGCCGAGTTGAGCAGGACGGCCCGGCTGCCGCCCAGCTTGAGCCGGTAACCGGACACCAGCCGGGTGTCAGCGGCGAAATAGCCCTGCTCCTTGGTGCTCGAAATCTCGGCATTAGTCGCGCAGACGCAAAACTGGTCGTCGGCGTGAATGGTTATCGTGGGCGGGCCGACCCTGATCTCCATTCCTGTTAAGTTACCCGGCGACGGACGACCAATCGGCGAATCCCGACGGGTCGTGTCGGCCCATGCTGGCGTGCTCGAACATGCCCCAGCCTTCCTCGCCGTCCAGCGACGCCTTAGCCAGGTGGTCGGTGACTCCGAACGGGATCCGCCCGGCAACCGCGGGATCGGTGAGGTCAAGCACGCTGGTGCCGCTCCAGTCCCGGCCCATCCAGCGGCCGTGCCCCCAGTCAGGGTCGCCGCTGTAACCAGCCCCGACGTGCAGCGGCAGCGAGGTCAGCACCTCGACCTCAAGCCGCACGTCGCGGCCCCGGCTGTCCGTCAGCGCGAGCGTAGCCGCCTGCGGCTCCCTGCTGCCTGGCCGGTAGCTGATGGTGATCCTTGGCCAGCCAAGCTGCTCGACCCGTCCGTCGGCGAAGACTCGCTTGGCGGTGTTCAGCGTGCGGTAGCCGTCCGGGTTCTCCTGCAAGATCACGATGACCGCGCTTGATTCGAACCGCAGCGGCAAGTACACCCACCAGAAGCCGGACGACGGATCATCCGCAGGCCGGCCAGCCGGCTCAGGCTCGCCGACCGGGCGGATCCCCCATGACCGGTCTCGCGCGCCGCCCCAGCGATCGCTGGTCACCTCGAACTCAGTGCCGCCGACTGACAGTCGGCCGCTCCAGCTGCCAAGCTGGCAGAACCTGGACGCGTCCAGGATCGGCCGGCCACCAGCGAGCAGCAAGTGCGGGTCCTCGGAGATGGCGTCGAATGATCCCGCCCAGGCCAGGTCGAAGTCCAGGCTCTGGTCGGGCGACGCGCAGCGGAGCCGCAAGTCCCTTAGCGGCGTCACCACGTCAACGGAGTAACCGCCGACCCGCTGCTCTAGGCTCCGCTCCGCCAGCGCATCGGAGAACCGCACGCTGTAGACCAGGTCACCGACCCGAGCCGCCGCGTAGGCGTCGATCACGCCCAGGTTCGGATAGACGCCAAGCCCGGTTACCAGGAAGATCTCCCCGGTCCTGTCGTGCGCGTTCAGGTAGCACCGGTCGTAGAAGTTGCGGTCGCTGGTGGCGACCCGGCTCATCGGCAACGGCAGCTGATGGATCGGGTACTCATCAAGTGCGATCGGCACGCCTTAGTCCCATCGGTAGGTGCCGGCCAGCAGTTTCTCCAGGCTGGCCCGGTGCATGACATAGTCGTCGAGGTCGGCGGGCAGCTCGTCCTCGCCGAAGTGCGCCATCCGGCGCTTGATCCTGGCCATCACGATCGCGTGCCGCAGCGCCGCGTACGTCAGGTAGAAGTCCATGTCGGCCAGCTCAGTTCCGGTCAGCTCGGTGTAGTACCGCTCGACTTCAGAACGCCGCAGGAAGTCTGGCAGGCCAGGCAACTCAAAGAACTCGGCAATGTCCTGAAAAAATCTATGCAGAAAGATAAACCAGCTGACATCGATCTCGGCTGGCCCGACTGCCGCCATTTCCCAGTCGAGGACCGCTACGGGGGTGAATCCGTCGTAGATGATGTTGCCGATCCTGGCGTCACCCCAGCTGAGTACGTCCGGCGCCTGCGCCGGCCAGTGCTCGGTCAGCCAATCGAAGCTCCGCTCGATGATCGGGATGCGGATCCCGTCATCAGTCAGCGCCCATCGGTAGTACTCGCGCTGACCGGCCACGTGCGCGGCCAGCGCGTCCTGCCCGTCCGCCGGCGCCAGTCCGGGGAACGCCTGCCTGACCTCAGTGATCGCGTGCAGGTCGGCCAGCAGTTCGATGCTGGCTCGCTGCAGCGCGGCTCGCTCAGCGCTGGTCGCTTCGAGCAGCCAGCCGCCGAAGACGTACGGCGGGTTGTCAAGCGGCACCCGTCCGCTGATCTGGTCCATCACGAAAAACGGCGTGCCGAGCGGACCGCCGTCGTGGCAGTTCCAGCGCAGCCGGGGGAGTGGAACGCCGCAGCGTTGCGCTACCGCCTCGATGACCTGGTACTGGCCGGGCAGGTCGTACTTGGGAAAGACAGGCACTGCGCTCTGCTCTGGCGCCAACCGGGCTACATAAGCTGCGGAGCTGTGCTTTCCGCTGATAGTCCACGTTGCGTTGAACAACACTGACGTGCTGGAAAGACCGCCGCTTTCCGGCATCCTGACGTCGTCGATGACCGGCGGCTCGGCCGTGCCGAGCTGGTCGCCGAGCCAGGCTGCCAGCGCGTCAGCGAGCGCCGCTGGCGACCGCTCGCTCACGGTCATCTTGATCTGCTGCTCCGGCGAGCGATCGTTCGGCGCGGCCATCAGGCCTCCCGGCAGAGTCCAGGAATAGAACGTGTTCTAGCGGACGCTACCTAGTCGCCAGATGGCGGTCAATGCCAGGTCACTTCCTGGCTACCCCGGCCCACGATGAGTAGCGCGAGGTGTCGGCACCTGGCCGCGGCCGCCAGCGGGAGTGGGCGACCAGGCCGGGTGGCAGCAGGGGCAAACCGTTAAAGAAGCCGAGCACCTGCTCACGCGGCCGGAACGTGATCGACGGGTTCATCCGCTTGGTGGCCATTACCTTGGAGCCAGCGGCCATCTGGGCGGCGTGAATGTCCGTCGCCGGGTGCGAGATGGCCAGGTAACTGCCCGTCGGGACGGCGTCCAAGATGGTGGCCACGATGGCTGCCGGGTCGTCCGCATCCGGGATGCAGTGCAGCACGCTGAGCAGCATCACGGCGACCGGCTCGGCAAGATCCAGCTTCTCCGCCGCCTCGTCGAGCAGCGTGCCAGGATCGCGCAAGTCGGCATCGAGGTACTCGACGCCTTCGGCCGGCTGCTCGTCGAGCAGTGCCCGGCCGTAGCGCAGTGCGATGGGGTCGTTCTCCACATAGAGGACCTTGCACTGCGGGTCGGTTCGCTGCGCCACCTCATGGGTGTTATCGACACTCGGGATGCCGGCCCCGATGTCGAGGAACTGCCTGATGCCCGCGTCGCCGGCCAGGTACTCCACCGCGCGACTGAGAAAGGCGCGGTTGTTCCGCACCCCGGCGATGACATCAGGATCGGCGGCGATGAATTTCTCTGCCAGCTCACGGTCGGCAGGGAAGTTGGGTAGTGGGTCAGTTTGATTTTCGGACTTATCCCATTCCTGTTGAGCACTGCGGGCATCAGAATGGCCAGATGAGGCGCAATCGAGATCATCGACAAGGCTTGGTCGTCCGTGCGGCCGACTTCCCGCATGGCCTGCGCTGCGGTGAGTGCATGCGACCGCTCAAGCCTGGCGACCTGTATGCGGAATCCCTGACCGGCGTGATCGGGATTTCGCCGACCGTGATGTACGTGTGCCGTCCTTGCGGGTGCGGCACACGTACATCACGAGTTGGCCTTGTCAGGGCGCTCGGTCTGGCACTATCTCGGCAGTCGGCGCGTAAGCCTTCACAAGCTCCGCGCCAGTGATGCAGTCCTGCCGGGTCGTGTAGCCCTGGCCTGAATCAGCGATGATCAGGCCGTTGGGTGCCTTGAGATGCCAGCGCCAGTCGCCAGCGTGATCGACGAAGTACCCGAACTTGGGTTCCTTGGCCATGGCGGTGTTCTTCCTCTCTGTTGACCATCCCGACCCCATCGAGCCGGGACGAACGTCAGAGCGGCGCAAACTAGAACGGGTTCTACCGGCGCGGCACTATCGCGCACCGTCGGCCCCGCGTTATCTTGGCGTGTCTGCGAAGACAAAAGTGCGCCGCTCCGACGTTCGCACTTCCGCCCGGCCACGCTCGTCCAAGGGGCGTGGCCGGGCTTACGTTCACACTGGCACAAGATCGCGCCAAATCGCCGTAGGCACGCGGCATGCCGCGTCGGCGTGTCCCGCAGGTTCGCCCGTGAAGGGTGTCTTACCGTGAGAGCGACCACCACAGGAGGACGCGATGACACCCACGGATGAGCCGCGAGCGCCACGCAAGCACCAGCGGGGGACGAACGTGCGGCAACGTCAGTCACAGGTAAGCGTGCGCCTTACCGCCGAAGAGTACGCAGCCGTCAGGAAGGTGGCGGATCGTGACGGCCAGTCCCCCGCATCGGTACTCAGGCAAGCGTTCTTCAGCCAGGCAAGAGCGTCAGGCTGATCGCCCCCCGCCATCGCGACTGACCGCATAACCTCGTAGTGCGGTATCAGGACCGCCCTTACTGAAGGGGGTGGTGCCCGGTGAATCACCTGACCCTGATTTCGCAGCGGAAACACCCAAGTGCGGGATAACCACAGCCCTCCCGTTCCGGCCGTGGGCAGGCAAGTGCCCCTCGGAGAAGCAGGGGATCACGGTTTCCGTGGTCAAGGATGTGGGTCGCGGCGAGCCATGTCGGCGCGAGCGGTCACTTGCCGGACTGCTCGCGCTTCTCGCGCCCTGCTCGGTCGGTGCCTGACCGGCTCAAGTCAGTCGAGCAGTCCGGCGACTTCGGTTAGTGACCAGACGTGATCGGTCACGCCGGCGGCCATTGCCGGGGTGGTCGGGACATGGTTGGCGGCCTTAGTGAGCGTCATGTGCGGCCGGGCGAAGTTATAAAACATGAAGTGGAGCGACACGGCGGCGGTCAGGTTCTCCAGCTTCTTGCTGAAGGCGTTGGTCAATCTGGTGAACCGGCGCATGCTCATCCTGATCGTCAAGTTCTGGCGCTCGACGTAGGACGTTGAGATGTGCGCCGGGTCGGGCGACCCGCAGACCTTGTTGATGTCAATGCCCTTGATCGCGGTCGGGCTGTACTTGTGCTTGGCCGGGTCGGCAACGGCGCGGCCGAAGTGCTTGACCAGTTGCGCGAACTCGACCTCTTCGTCAAAGACCTCGGGGACGGTCGTCAGGTAGCACTTGTGACCGTCGCTGGTCAGTTGCACCCGAGTTGCCAGCCGTGAGCGCAGGTCGGTGAGGACTTCCCATGCATCGTCGGCGGTGCGCTGGCCGACGTACCAAGACGGGACGATCTTGTTATCGGCATCGATTGCGACGAATGTCCACGCATCGCCCCAATCGGCATCATGCTTCTCAGGGTCAACGTTCTTGGCCTTGCAGCCTACAAACGCCCAGATCTCATCAATCTGGATGCGCTCGCACCGCAGGTTGCGGAGCGCGCCGTCCTGGTAGACCGAGCATGCTTCGCCCAGGTCGAGCAGCAACTTGGAGACGGTGCCCTTGGCCGCGCCGGTCAGGCGGCAGGTAGCGCGGATCGAGTTGCCCTCGGTCAGACAGCCAACGATCTTGCCGCGCTGCTCAGTGCTCAACCGGTTAACCATACTGACCATTATGCTTGAGGGGTCTGACAGTTTCCGGGTCCGCGAACCCCCGTGAGCATGCAAAACTTGCCGACTCGCTCAAGCATCGTGGCTTACTTTGAAGCAAGCTAGTATTCTGTACGCGCATGCGCGCCCGGGGGGTTTCGAACCCCCTACCTCCGGCTTGGCAGGCCGGTGTTCTGTCCGTGTGAACTACGGGCGCATGTGTAGGGCCGCGAGCCGCTCCAACGGCTGTGACCCAGGTGTGGCTCCCGCTGACCTCGGCAAGGTCAACTAGGCGGGGGCCACACTCACACTCATCTATCGTTCGCTGCGGCCTCCCTGAAGGGCCGGATGCGCTGCGCCGTTGATCTTCACGATCGGGATCAGGGCATCGCTATCTAGTGACTCCACGTAAGTGTAGTAATACGTGTTTTCGGTCATATCGCGCTGAACGTGCTGGTTGCTCTTGGTAAGCCGGGCAAGGGAGTGACGGAGCCTGCCCAAGACGAGCACGCGTTCGTGCTCGGTGTCCGGGGACCATCCCCGCTTCATCCACTCGTCCAGGATGGACTGAACGTTGTGGGGGATACCCGCTCGGTCTTCCAGGATCTTGAGAGCGCGCAGCCCGGTCATCAGGGGATCAGCGTCGGCGGGTAGCTCAGGCTGATTCCCGGTGCGCGTCAGCGCGTCCATCTCGCGCTCAACCTGGTCGAGTTCGTCAGCGGCTTCGTCCATCTTGGCCAGCGCCGCAAGTTGGCGCTGCTGCAAGGCGACTAGCTGCGATAGCTCGCGCCGCTTCTCTCGGATCTCGGTCTTGCTGAACATGCGTTCGTCATCCATGACGGGTGTCCTCCTCGGCATAGGAACCGTCAGGGCTTTGAAGCCGTGAGAACACTACCGGAAAGAGTCGCCTGAGAGACGACCGATCGCGGCGACTCGCCGGCGATATCCGTGAAGCCCTCAGGGTGCCGAAGATCAACCTTCAGGGGGACGTGCTAAGACTCCTCGCGGCCCGCCCAGCGCGCCGCAGCGGCCTTTCTGGCGATCTCGCTTCGCTGCTCGGGCGTCAGCTTCTCGGCTCGTGCCCTTCCGCCCTTCAGGCCCCCCTGACGGCCTAGTTCCACGGCGGCCGGGTTCTTGCCTTCGTACTGGTCGGGTTCGGGCTCCTCGCTGGTGGCGTCAGCGACGATCGAGTGAGCTAGCCGGTTCAGGTCGGCCGGGCGTTTCTTCTTGCTTGACCGGTCAGGCATGAGCCGAGTGTAACGCGTAGGCTGACCCGTGTGAACGACAGCGCCACAGTAGGCGACCGGCTGCGCGAAGTCCGCAAGCGGCGCGGAATGACTCAGCGCGACCTCGCCCGCGAGTCGCGGGTGTCGCTGTCCCTGATCCGCAAGGTAGAGCAGGGTGAGCACGACCGGGTGGGCGCGGTAGCGCTGCGCAAGCTCGCCGTTGCCCTGGACGTGCCCGTGACCGCGCTCCTGACCGTACCCCCGCAGCCGGGCCATGCTCCTGCCAGCGGCGAGATGTGGCAGCCGCTAGCCGCCACGCTCGCCGGGCCTGAAGCCGAAGAAGAACCGCCGGCTGCGGTCGACGTATCGTCCGCTCTCACGTCGGCCACCCGGCTCTACCACGCGAACAGGTACGCCCAGCTGGCTGCGATGCTTCCGGGCATGGTCCGCGATGCCTCGCTCACGCCGCCCGCGCTGCGGTCGCGGGTCTTCCAGCTTGCCGGATCGGCGCTGACGCAGGCCAGGCAACGGGAAGCGGCACGGGTCGCGCTCGACCAGTCGTTCGCTGACGCTGAGGCGGCCGGAAGCGTGCTCGACGCCGCGTCGGCGGTGATCACTCAGGCGTGGCTGATGCTCGGTGAGCGCAGGTTCGATGACGTGCGCCTGACGGCGGCGCTGTGGGCCGACCGGGTTGAGCCGAAGCTGTCTGCCGCGAGCCGCGCTGAGATCTCGGCGTGGGGCTGGCTGCTGCTGCGGGCGTCGGCTGCGGCGATCAGGGACAACCGGCCCGGCGAGGCGTCCGACTTCATGCGGCTTGCTGAGGCAGCGGCGACCGTGGCCGGCCCGGAGAGGGGCGGCTATCACATGTACTTCACCACCTTCGGGCCGGCCACGGTCGCGATGAAGAAGGTGGAGAACGCGGTGATCGACGGCCGGCCGGGACTGGCGCTCGACCTTGCCGGACGGGTGCCGCCCGGCCTGCGGCCGACTTCGGACAACAGGAACCGTCACCTGCTCGACGTGACCGCCGCGCACCTTGACCTGCGCCAGTACGCCGCCGCGTCCGACGTGCTGCACCGGCTGGCCGTGCAGGCTCCCGCGTGGCTGACGGCCCAGCCGACCGCAGCGAGCCTGATGAGCCAGATCATCGCCCGCCGCCGGCTGCTCACCCCGCAGATGCGCGAGCTTGCCGGGGTCATGCGCCTGCCCTTGTGACCAGCGGCTTTGGCACTTCCGGGACTGGCTTCCGGGAGTGCCACTAGATCACGGCTGGGTTCGCTCCTAGCTTACGGATCGTGACTGACGGCAACGACAACCCGAGAGCGGAGTTGCGCCCGACCGAGCCCGGCGAGACACGGTTCTGGTGTTCCTGCGACCCTGGCCGGCTTAACCCGTTCTCTCAGTCGGCCGACCTCGTTAAGCACGTCATGGAAGCCCGCGATGCCGGCCCCGGAAGCAACGCCGGGCGGTCGTCGTGACCGGCTGGAAACCAGACGCCTATGACCGGCAACGGCGCGGCGAGGCTCAGGTAATCGAGGCCAAGTGCCCCGGCTGGGTCGTCGTCTACGGCTGGCACTCGCGTGCCTTTCCTGGGCATTCGGCGCACCTGACGGGCAGCCGATCGCCGCTCAGTCCGCATCGGAACTCTTAGGCTTCATCCGAGCGGCCGAACGGTCGCTATCCAGGCCGCATTACGAGCAGGGACCGCCATTTAGGCACCGTCCGGGCATGCCGGAAATAGGCTAAGTCCGAAAATCAAACTGACCCACTACCGGAAGTTGTGAGTCCCGCCGAGCCAGTAGTCGTAGATCCGGGCAATATGCGGCACGCTGGTGTCGATGTCCGCACGGAACTCCGCTGACATGATCTCCATCTCGGCGTGCTCGTCTCGTCACTATGCGTAACTACCCCTGATCTCTTTCTATCACTGCGGGCCGGATAGTAACAGTGCGAGGCGGGTCTGCGAGCAGCTACGCCTTCTTGGCGACGCCGACCCAACCGGGCATGGGAGTGGCGTCAGCGCCGGCCTGCGGCCGCCACTGAGTAGTCGACACTAGTCCGGGCGCCACGAACTCGAACCCGTCGAAGAGCCGCGCCACCGCCGCGCGGGGCCGGAAGGTGACCGGAGTGGCGAGTGACCGGTTCATCACCGTAGCGCCCTTCGCCATCTCGTCAGCGTGAATGTCCGAGGCCGGATGCGAGATCGTCAGGTAGCTACCCGACGGCACCGCGGCCATCAGCTTGCCAACCAGGCCAGCTGGGTCATCCGCATCCGGGATGCAATGCAGCAGGCCCACCAGCATGACGGCGATCGGCTTGGTGAAGTCCAGCGTCGCCGCCGCCTCGGACAGCACCGCGTCGGTGTTACGGGCGTCGGCGTCAATGTAAGCGGTCGCGCCGGCCGGATCGCTGGTCAGCAGGGCCCGAGCGTGGGCTAGCACGATCGGGTCATTATCGACATAGACGATGCGGCTCTCCGGCGCGTAGCGCTGGGCTACCTCGTGGGTGTTGTCGGCCGTCGGGATGCCCGTGCCGACGTCGAGGAACTGCCGGATGTCAGCTTCTTGGGCTAGGAATTTCACCGCGCGGCCAAGGAACGCGCGGTTGCTCCGCACGCCGGCGATCGCGGCTGGGTCAGCGGCGATGAATTTCTCCGCCAGCTCGCGGTCAACCGCGTAGTTGTCCTTGCCGCCGAGCCAGTAGTTATAGACCCTGGCGATGTGCGGCACACTGGTGTCGATGGTGACCCGGAGGTCCTCGGGCATGGGAACCCATCCTGTTCGAAGTACTCACTTTGAGTCCCTTTCTACCATTCCCCGCTGCGAGACTGAGGCCGTGACCGAGCCAGAGCTAGCGAAAGCCGCCGCCGATCAGGCCGCCGCCGATCAGGCCGCCGCCGATCAGGCCGCCGCCGAAGCCGCCCAGATCACCGCGTTCTGGACCGGACTCGGCCTGCCTGGGCTGATTGACGTGCACGTGCATTTCATGCCGGACAACGTGCTGGCCAAGGTATGGGCCTACTTCGACGCCGGACGCGAAGCCGGCCGACCCTGGCCGATCGCCTACCGCCTGCCGGAGTCCGAGCGGCTCGCCCTGCTGCGCGCCTTCGGCGTCCGCCGGTTCGGCGCGCTGTTGTATCCGCACAAGCCGGACATGGCTGCCTGGCTAAATTCGTGGTCAGCCGAATTCGCCGCGCGCACGCCGGATGCGCTGGCCAGCGCGACGTTCTTTCCTGAGCCTGGAGTCGTCGACTACGTCAGGCTGGCGGTCGAGTCAGGCGCTCGGGTCGTCAAGTCCCACCTGCAAGTAGGCCGATATGACCCGCGCGACGAATTGCTCGATCCGGTCTGGGGGCTGCTCGCCGAGGCCGCTATCCCGGTGGTCGTGCACTGCGGCTCGGGTCCGACCCCGGGCGCGTTCACCGGGCCAGGCCCGATGTCGCAGGTACTGGCGAGGCACCCGAAGCTGATCGTGATAGTGGCTCATCTCGGAGCGCCTGAGTACGCCGGCTTTTCTCGACCTTCTCGATCAGTATCCTGGCGTGTATCTGGACACCACGATGGCGTTCAGCGGTTTCCTCGCTGAGATCGCGCGGTTCCCTGACTCGCTGCTGCCCCGGCTGGTCGGCGCGCAGGACCGCATCTTGCTGGGCACTGATTTCCCTAATATCCCCTATCCGTACCTGCACCAACTTGAGGCGCTTGCCAAGCTGGACTTCGGTGCTTCCTGGCTGCGGTCGGTGTGCTGGCAGAACCCGGCCCGCCTGTTCGGTGTTAGATAGGCAGCGTGCTAGAGGAGCGAGTGGGAACGTGGCTGGATGACCTCGCGTCGGCGGCGCCGGCGCCGGGCGGGGGAGCGGCTGCCGCCATGCTGGCGGCGATCGGGGCCGGGCTGGTCGCCATGGTGTGCAATCTGACCATCGGCAAGCCGAAATACGCCGAGCATGAGGAACTGATGCGGGCGACGCTTGAGCAGGCCACCGAGTTTCGTGCCCATGCGATCGAGCTCGCGGCGCAGGACGAGGTCGCCTTTACCGCGGTCACCGACGCCTACCGGCTGGCCAAGGACACCGACGAGGAAAAGGCCGCCAGGACGCAGGCCATCCAGGCGGCTCTGGTCGGCGCGGCCGGCGTGCCGCTGCGAACCGCGGTAGTCGCGGCCGAGGTCATCAAGCTGGCCCACCGCATCATGCCGGGGGCCAACGTCAACGTGCTCTCCGACGTGGCGGTCGCGGCGGCGGCGGCCAAGGCCGCGCTCGACTCGGCCGTGGTCAATGTCGAGATCAACCTGGCCGCGTTGCGCGACCCTGCGAGCAAGGCGGCCCTGCGAACCGAGCTCGACCGGCACCTGCTGGCCGGCCCCATGGCGGACAGCATCGTCGCCTCGGTGCGGGCCAGGGTCAATGCCGCCTAGCCCGGTGTCGTCCCTGGCCGGTGCGCTGACGCCGAGGAGTGCTGCGCTGTGCGGATGATCGATGGACGGGCGATAGCGGCGGCGATCGCCGCCGACGTGACGGCGAAGGCGGCCGAGCTGGCCAGCTCCGGCCGCTCGCCGACACTGGCGGTGCTGCTGCCCACCGCCGACGAAGCCGCCGCCTGGTATGTGCGGTCGATCCAGCGCACCGCCACCAAGGTCGGGATCGGCTGCCGGGTGGATGAGCTCATCGGCGCGGACGCCAGGGCGATCGCCGGCCGGCTTGCTGAACTGTCGGCCGATCCTGGCGTGCACGGGATCATCTGCCAGACGCCGCTCCCAGCCGGCGTCAGCCTCGAAGAAGTCGGTGCACAGCTCGACCCGGCCAAGGACGTCGACGGGGCGAACCCGGTCAGCCTCGGTCGGCTCGCTGCTGGCTTGCCTAGCTACGCGCCGGCCACCGCTGCGGCCGTGCTTGAGGTCCTGCGGGCTGAGCAGGTACCGCTGACCGGCACCAGGGCGGTAGTAGTGGGCCGCTCCGTGGTGGTTGGCAAGCCGGCCGCGCTGCTGCTGCTCGCAGCGAACGCCACCGTGACCATCTGCCACTCCCGCACCGCCGATCTGGCTGGCGTGTGCGCCGAGGCGGACGTGCTGGTGGCAGCCGTGGGCCGGGCCGGCCTGATCGGCGCGGCGCACATCAAGCCGGGCGCGGTGGTGATCGACGTGGGAACCAATCCTGGGCCGGATGGCAAGCTGCTCGGTGACGTCGACCCGGACGGCGCCAGCGCCGCTGCCGCGCTCACCCCCGTACCTGGCGGAGTCGGCCCAGTCACCACCATGCTGCTGATGCGCAACACGTTGCTCGCCGCAGCCGGCTAAGCCCCTTCCGTGTCGATCGCAGGAGTTCCGCTGACCGAGAACGAGGTGGTCGCCCAGCTACGGGCGGCTGGCTGCGTCTTCGCCGAGGATGAGGCGCGGCTGCTCATGGAAGCCGCCACCGACCAGGCCGAGCTGGCCTCCATGGTGCAACGCCGAGCCGACGGGCTGCCACTTGAGCACGTCATTGGCTGGGCCGAGTTCTGCGGACTGCGGATCGAGGTCGATCCTGGCGTGTTCGTGCCGCGTCGGCGCACCGAGTTCCTGATCGAGCAGGCTGTAGCGCTGGCCGGTAGCGGCGCCATCGCTGTCGACCTGTGCTGCGGTTCTGGCGCACTCGGGGTCGCCCTCGTTGCCCGGGTGGCCCTGGCCGAATTGCACGCGGCTGACATCGACCAGGCGGCGGTCAGGTGCGCGGCCCGCAATGTCGCGGCCGCAGGCGGCACGGTCTACCAGGGAGACCTGTACGAACCGCTGCCAGCGGCTTTGCGCGGCCGAATCGACATCATCCTCGCCAACGTGCCGTACGTGCCGACCAGCGAGATCGCCCTGCTGCCGGCTGAAGCCAGGCTGCATGAGGCCAGGGTCGCGCTCGACGGCGGCACTGACGGGATCGACATCGCGCGCCGGGTGGCGGCCGGCGCGCCCGACTGGCTCGCGTCCGGCGGTCACCTGCTGATCGAGACCAGCGAGCGCCAGGCGCCGGCGGCGATGGCGGCCTTCGCTAGCAGCGGGCTAGCGCCGCGACTGGCCGTCTGCGCCGAGCTGGCTGCCACCGTCATCGTCGGAACGGCCGCGAATTAGCTGCTCACCCGCACCGTCGTGGTGCCGTTGAGGTAGTTGCCAGGCCGAGGCGATCGCCGAGTAGCGGCCGGCTTCAGTGTTCTTGGCGAAGGTGACGGTCACCTTGCCGTTACTTGCCGTGTGCACGGTCTTGCCGTCCGCCTTGACGCTGGCCCCGGCGACCGGGTCACCAGCATCGGTCACGGTGAAGGTCACGCTGACCGCGTGGGAATTGGTGATCTTGCCCGGGCTGGCGTTGATGGTCAGGCCAGTCAGTGCCTGGGTAACGTAGGTGGTCTCCTTGGTCTGCTTGGCCGACAGGCATTCAAAGCCGATGTCGACCCGGCCGAAGCTGCCGCTGGTCAGTGCGAGGTGGGTGTTGCCGTCAGCGAAGCACGGTACCTTGAAGGACTCCAGCGGCCCGAATCTGTTGTCGGCCTTATTCGTCCGCACCGCGTAGACCCGGTTGTTCTGCTCGTCATACCACGCTAGCCACAGGCGGCCTGCTGGTCCCTGGGACATGGCGAGCCCGATGGCTAGCTTGGTGTGCGGTATCTTGATCGCCTTCTTGGCACCGGCCTTCCACAGCAGGAAGGTGCTGCAGGTGCCGGCGTTCGAGCAGTAGGCCAGGTAAATGCCGCCACCGTGACGGGACACGTTGGCCAGGGCAACCCGTTGCGGCCGGGCTGGGTAGGTCACGCTCTCGGTGCCTGACCCTGGTGCCTTCAGCACCGCACCGTTAGTGGTCAGGTCCTTGACGTAGACGCCGTCCTTGCTCGCAGGCGAGGAGAAGAAGCGGTAGAAGGCCGCGTAAGTGTCGCCGTTGCCGAACCTGTCGTTGGCCAGCGCCAGCGAGTCGGCGTGCGCGGAGGGCAATGAGATCTGCTGGTCGGAGCCGGTAGCCGGAATAGTGCCTGAGATGCCGAGCCGGTACTCGGCACCTGCGCCGCCAGCCCAGGCAGCCGACAGCTGGCCAGATTTATTCTCCGTCGCGTCGCCGTAGCCAACGTTCGAGAAGGTGCAGTTAGCTGACAGCGACCAGCTTTGGATCTGCCAGCTCGGGCTGGCCGGCAGCGCCCCGACCACGCAGCCATCTGACAGTGGGCCGACGATGTTGTCCTGGCCGGAGAAGACGAGCAGTGGACTCTTGCCGTTGGCGAGCAGCGTCGGCTGAGCGGTCACGCTGGACCAGCCGCTCACGATCGTTTTCGGCTTGACGGCGAGGGCGCCGTTCGGCGCGATTATGGCGAGCTGATAGTGACTGCCGCCGGGAGCGGACCACACCACCCAGTCGCGATTGTCTGGCCCGCGCCACAGTTCGGGTGGCGCGGTTTGCGACAGGCCGAGCTTGGTCCAGGTACCTGGCCTGGGAGCGGCGGTGCGCTGCGGAGTAGCTGCTTGGCTGCCCCCCGAGCTGGCAACCAGCGTCACGGCGCTGGCGAGCGCGCAGCCGATCACGGTGAGGAGACGAATGGCGGGAATTGATGACTGTCTGTGAGCGCGGTTCATCTGCACGTCCTCCGAACACCGGTGCGCCGGTCTCGGTAGTTTGTCGCACTTCGGTGTCGCTGACCAGGTCAGCGAGGCAGCCGTGACCTGGCTCCCAGCTTTCGGCCGCAAATGATCGCCGGCCGGAGTAACAGCCAGCGCGGGTGAATCGCTCTAGTAAGTGTTCGATGGAACGCCTCAGGCAGCTGAGGCCTCACCGAAGGAGACTCATGCGCTCACCCCGAGTGACACTGCTGGCCCGATTCGGCTCGGCTGCGGCCGTAGCCGGACTGGCGCTGACCGGCGCCCTCGCGCCGGTGTCAGCGGCTAGCGCCGCGACCACGCACCCGGTGCACAAGTACCCGTCGCACCTGTTCGTGCGGGACCACGGCGTGAAGGGCACCGGCCACAAGTCTGACGTGATCGTCGGCCTGCTCAGGTCGCACTTCCACGGCCTGCGCGGCGAGACGGTCTACCTGTATAGCAAGACCGCGCACACCAAGTTCGCCGAAGTCTCCTCTGCTGCGACTAGCAGCCACGGCGTAGTCAGGTTCACGGTCACCCCGACCGCTCGGACCGCCTACGTGCTCGTCTTCAAGGGCGACGTGCGGCATCGCCGTACCCATAGCGCCGTCATCCTGCTGCGGGCACCCAAGGCCTAGCACTCAGCGGGCATCGCAGGCCGGCGGGCCATCGCCGTCAGGCTGCCTTCCTACCAGAAGGCCGCCCAGGCAGGCCCGCCGGCATGCGACGCTAACAGGCGCGATGGTGACATGGACCGATGATCTGGGCGATGCGCTGGCTCGCGCCCAGTCAGGCGACGACGCGGCTTTCCTTGAGTTGTGGCGACAGCTTCAGCCCCGCTTGCTTCGCTACTTGCGCATCCTGAACTGCAGCGACGCAGACGATGTGGCGAGCGAGACCTGGCTGCAGGTAGTACGCGACCTGCCGAGGTTTCGCGGCGGCGAAGACGACTTCAGGCGCTGGCTCTTTACCGTAGGCAGGCACCGGGCGATAGACGACGCCAGGGCCAGGCTTCGCCGACCCACGACCTCGATGCCTGACGCGATTGCCGCTGTTGCCGATGATGACTTGGTCGAGGATCAGGTGCTGCACGCGCAGTCGGTTAAGCAGGCCGTCACGCTGCTCCGCATGTTGCCGGCCGACCAGGCCGACGCGGTAGCGCTGCGCGTGCTCGCCGGCCTGGACACTTCGGCTGTCGCCGGCATCCTCGACAAATCACCCGGTGCGGTGCGGATCGCGCTGCACCGAGGATTGCGATCGCTGGCTCGACACCCGGCTGTCAAGGCACTGGCCGACGGCGGCGTTCAGCCCGCTGGCGACATAGCGCCGGCCGGGCGCGGGGTCGGTACAGCCAGGCCGCCCGGCACCTGCCGAGGCCCTGCGGAGGTGGACCGGTGAGCAAGGATCCACTCAACGACCTCGGGGCCAGCGAACCGGGCTTGAGCCAGCTCTTCGACAACCTGACCAGCGAGCCGACACCGGCTGAGCTGGCCGGTGGGCGAGCCGCGCTGGCCATGTTCCAGGCGGTACGCGCGACCCAGGCCGACCCGATCACCGCTGGCGCGGAGAATCCGCCTCAGCGATCGGCTGGCCGAACCCGCAGCCGCACTCGGGTCCGTATCGGTGCCCGGCTCGCGGCCGCCGCCACTGTGCTGGCCCTGGCCGGCGGCTTTGCCGCGGCCGGCTATGCCGCGGCACTGCCCGCGCCGCTGCAGCGAGTCGCCTACCAGCTGCTCGGCTTCGCCGGAGTGCCCAATTCGCCGAGCCACCGGCCGCCGGGATCGAGTACGCCCGGCCATCATCGCCACGGCCAGCCAACTAGCCAGCCGAGTCAGCGACAGTCCGCTTCGTCGCCTGCGCCAACGCCGCGCCGTGGCTCGCCGTCTCCGCGCCCTAGCTCCAGGCATTCCAAGTCGCCATCGACCAAGCCGACCTCGCCTTCGCCGCGATCAAGCTCGCCCAGCCACAGCCCGTTGCCCAGGCCAGCGGCGCAGTTGACCATCGCCGCCTCGGCCAACCGACTCACCGCCGGCGGTAGTGTGCGACTCACCGCCACGCTGACCGCCGGTGGCAAGCCAGCCGGGAAGGCGGCACTGACCCTGCTTGAGCACGCGGCCGGCCAACCGGGCTGGCAGCCAGCAGGGCACGGTGCCACCGACTCGCATGGTCACGTCATCTTCACCGTGCCGGACGTGACGGCCAATGCCTTGTTCGAGGTCACCGGTCCCAATGGCGCGGCTAGCCGCAAAGTCGTGGTCATCGTCGTGCCGCCCGTCTCCGTCAGCCTGGCACCAGGCCCGCGACACCGGCTTGACCGTCTTGTCGTCAGCGCTCCACTAGCCCAGCGCGGCAACGTGGTCGTGCTTGAGGTACTCACCCGGGCCGGCACCTGGCGCGAAGTGCGCGCCCGTCGGTTGCACAGATCGGGGCAGACCGCGTTCACCGTGGTGATCCGTAAGGTCAGCGTGACCTACCAGGCGGTGCTGCTCGCCACCCGCAAGCACGGCGCATCGACCAGCACCACGATCACGGTGCCCGGCCGCACCTCCGGCTAGCCGCTGCCCGGCCCCGGCCAGCCGGTCTGCCCAGCGCGGCATCGCCTCCCCGCGCCCCCGCGATCCGCGATCCCGCCCCGCGATCCGCGTCCCCGCGCCCCGGCGCCCTGCGCCAACAGCAACGGGGGACCCCCGTTGTCACCAGGACAGCAACGGGGGACCCCCGTTGTCGTTGCCTCTGGCCGTCGCGGCGGGCGGGGGTGGGGCGGGGACCGCGGGGGACTGGCGCGCCGGTCTTGACGATTGTTTGGAAAGTATACAAACTATTCGAGAAGGTGCGGTCGATGCTGCCTGTTCACGTGGCGCGGTGCTCAGGAGGAGATGTTCGATGCGGGCTCGGAATCTGTGGGCGGCGACCGCGAGCGCGGCACTGCTGGCTAGCGGCCTTGCCGGGTTGCCGGTGTCGGCCTTCGCCTCGGCCGCGGGTAGCGGTGTCGGCCCGGCGCGGGTCTACGCACCCTATTTCGAGGCTTACCTGAAGGACAGCCTGGCCGTGGTGACCACAACTGCGGGCGTGAAGTACACGACGCTGGCGTTCGCTCAGTCGGGCGGTAAGAAAGGCTCAGCGGCCTGCACCTTGACCTGGAACGGGGTCAGGAAGGACACCATCGCCCGAGGCGGTTACGCCCAGGGCATCCGCAAGCTCCAGGCCGAGGGTGGCGACGCGATCGTGTCGTTCGGCGGCTACAGCGCTGATCAGGGCGGCACCGAAATCGCTGACTCCTGCCACAACGTCACCAAGATCGCGGCGGCCTATGAGCGAGTTATCACCACCTACGGCCTGCACCGCTTGGACATGGATATCGAGGCGCGCTCGCTCACCAATAAGGGTGGTATCGACCGCCGGGATAAGGCGATCGCGCTGCTTGAGGCTTGGGCAGCGGCGAAGGGAATCCCGCTGTGGGTGCAATTCACGCTCGGGGTTGAGCCCTCTGGCTTCGACAAGGACACCCTCGCCATCCTGCGGAACGCGGTGCGCAGCGGCGCGACCGTCAACTCGATCAACCTGATGGTGTTCGACTATTACCTGGGCAACGAGAAGAAGCCGCTGGAGATGAGCAAGCTGGCGCTTGCGGCCGCCAACAGCGTGCACACCCAACTCGCGAAGATCTACCCGGCTCTGTCAAGCGCTCAGCGCTGGTCCAGGCTCGGGTTCACCATCTTGCCTGGCATCGATGATTACCCGCACCGCACGGAGATCACGTCGCTCGCCGACGCGCACAAAATCATGAACTTCGCGAAGTCGAAAGGCATGGACTTCCTTTCGATCTGGGCGCTGCAGCGCGACAACGGCAAGTGCCCTGGTGCCATTGACAGCAACTTCTGCTCTGGCATCAAGCAGCCGAAGTGGGCGTTTAGCCATTTGCTGCGGGCCTTTACCAGCTGAGGCTGGTCGCTAGCCGGTGACCACGACGACGATGCGCGAGCCAGGATCGAACGCGCCCCGCTCGGCCAACGTCAGCACGCCGTACATCATCTTCGCGACATAGACCCAGTCGAGCGTGACGCCGTGCCGCTGCCGGAACTCGGTGATGAAGTCGGTCAGGTCATTAGTACGGCGAGCGAAGCCGCCAAAGTGGAAATCGCTCTCGATGTGCCAGTTATCGCTGGCCGTTCCGAAGGCGAGTTGTTGAAGGCAGCCGACGTCGCGAGCGAGGAAGGCACCGCCCTTGAGCGCGGAGAACCCGATCGCGCGCTGACCTGGGCGCAGACCGGCCGCGAGACCGGCCAACGTGGTGCCAGTGCCGCACGGGCAGCAGATTACGTCGAAATCAAAGTTGAGTTCGGCCGGGAGCTCAGCACAACCCTGGGCGGCGAGTTCGTTGCTGCCGCCCTCGGGCAGCAAGTAGAACGAGCCAAACTCACGCCAGAGCGACTCGATCACGGTCGGCTCGCTCTTGCGCCGGTAACTGGCACGGTCCAGATAGGTCAGCCGCATGCCTTGGGCGACGGCGTATTCGAGCGAGGGGTTGAGCGGCAGGTGGGCTTCGCCGCGAACGACTCCGATCGTGCCGAAGCCCAGCAGCCGCCCGGCTGCGGCGGTCGCGCGGAGGTGATTGGAGTAGGCACCGCCAAAGGTCAGCAAGGTGTGGTGGCCGCTGGCCTGAGCGGCAGCCAGGTTGTGCTTGAGCTTGCGCCACTTGTTGCCTGGAACATCTGGGTGGATCAGGTCATCGCGCTTGAGCCAGACTCGGAGGCCGGCCCGGCTCAGCCGCTCGTCATCGAGGCGGATGAGCGGCGACGGCAGGGTGAGGGCGGACTCGAACGTCGCATATTCCATGATCACCTCGCCCAATCGAGCCCTCAGTTCACCTTAGTGGCCGTCGCCGAAGTCGCCTCCTAGTGATACGTCGGCTGCTCCGGTCCACATATCACGCCGAAGCGACAGTCAAATCACTCATTACGGGCGAGACCGTCAACGATTTTGGCAGTTGGGCGTGATATGTCAGCGAGCAGCGCCGACGTATCACGCTGGGGCGACTTTCGGCCCCGGCGCGGCCCGATCCGGGCCCGATCCGGCACCGGCACCGGCCCCGGCCCCGGCCCCGGCCCGACCGGGCCCGGCCCCGGCCCCGGCCCCGGCCCCGGCCCCGGCGCGGCCCGCCAGGCCCCGGCCCCGGCCCCGGCCCCGGCCCCGGCCCCGACCCGACGGCCCCGGCCCGCCGGCCCCGGCCCCGGCCCCACCGCGATCCGATCTGGCACCGGCCCGATCCGGCCCCGGCCCCACCGCGGCCCGATCCGGGCCCGATCCGGCCCCGGCGCGGTCCGATCCGGGCGCGGTCCGGCACCGGCCCCGGCCCGGGCCGGAGTTGGCCTTACTGGAACGCGCTGGCGATGGGGGCCAGCTTCGCTACCTCGGCTGGTCCGGCCAGGTCAGGTAGCGCCACGAATACCGTGCTCACGCCGCGGTCGGCCAGCAGCCGGTACCGCCCCACGTGGTCGTGGGCGACTCCGGCATGATGAGCCCGCGCGTAGGCCGCCGCCGGCGAACGTCCGCGCAGCCGCTCCACCAGCACCCCGGTGTCGTCCCGATCTCGCCCGATCACCGGCACATCAAGTACCGTCACCTGGCGCTGCGACTCATCGCGGCCGGCCGAGTCGCACTCGGATCGGTATCCTGGCAGCTTCTGGTCGAGCAACTGCAAGTCGGCCGCCAGGTTGCAGCCGTCGCCCAGCCGAGCCGCGATCCGCAGCGTCCGGTCCCCGGCGCCGCCCACGATGATCGGCACGGTCCCAGTTGGCCGTGGATAGCAGGTCGTCTCCGGCAGCGCGACGCGCTGTCCTTGGTATGGCTTAGTGCCGGCCGCCCACAGCGCCCGCATTGTCTCGATGGTCAATTCGAGCTGGTCAAGCCGCTCCCTTGGGCCAGGAAATGGCAACCCGAATGCCGAGTGCTCGCGCTCCCACCACCCAGCGCCCACCCCGCAAAACGCCCGTCCTCCGCTCAACGCGTCCAGCGTGGCCACTGTCTTCGCCAAGATCCCGGCCGAACGGAAGGTGGCCGGCGTCACCAGCGTGCCGAGGCGCAGGCCGGTGCCAGCCGTGAGGCCGGCCAGCAGCCCGAGCGTCACGAATGGCTCAGGTATCGGCTCCCAGGCCCGGCCGACTTGCGGGATCTGGATCAAGTGATCCATCAGCGCGATCCCGGCCAGCCCGGCCTCGGCGGCGGCCGTCGCAACGGCGGCCAGCCAGCCGGCCGGATCATCGCCCAAGTTAAACCGCGAGATTTGCAGCACGATGCCGAGTCGCGCAGGCCGGCTGGCCTGCGCGAGCGCCGCGCCCCGGCTGCCTGTGCTGTGCGATGGCTCCACGCCGACGGCGCTCACGCCGTCGATGACCGCCACCGTCCAGCCTTCTCCGGCCAGTTGCTCAGTTGTCTCCCGCACCCGGCGAAGCTGGGCGTCGAGCACGGCCGCAGGCACGGGCCGGTCTCGCAGCCGGTTCCTTCGGCGGCACTCGGCGGCTGACGTATCGAACACCACCGCGACCCCCGGCAGGCCAGCCTGCCGGGCCAGCGCGAGCTGCGCGACCCGACGGTCAGCGTCGAAGCCGAGCGTGTCCACCACGGTGGTGAGCCCGCGCCGCAGCCGAGCCGCCACGATCTGGTCGAGCACTGCGAAGGCGTCGGCTGAGGCGTCCAGGTCGGCCTCGCCACTGCCGACAATGCCGCGCAGCCGATCTGATGAGACGATCTCGGCTGGCCGGTAGTGGGCCGCCGCCCAGGTGGACTTGCCGGAACCAGCCGCGCCGACCAATACGACCAGGGCCGGATCGGGTATCACGGCCGCCGCCATCGCCTCAGCCTAGCGGCGACGACCGCCGACCTGGCAGTACCCGAACGTCGCTGCTACCGTCGGGACGATGATTTCGGATCTCGCCGGCCCCGTCAGCGCGGCGATAACCCGCTACCGCACCTCGCTCGAGTTGGCCCTGCCTGGCGGATTTGACGGTATCTATCTGACCGGCTCGGTCGCCCTTGGCGACTGGATTCCTGCCCGCAGCGATCTTGACCTGCTGACCGTGACCAGCGGCCCGCTCACCCCGGCAGACCTCGATGCCCTGGCTGACCTGCACGCCCGGCTGGCCGAACGACCTTACCTCGACGCCTGCTATGTACACCGCGACGATGTCGGCGCGAAGCTGGCACCCGAGCATCCCGGCTGGCCGCACGTCATTGACGGTGAGTTTCACCGCGATGGCTACCAGCCTGACCCGGTGTTGTGGGCCACGCTTGACCGCCACGGGGTAACTGTTCAAGGGCCGCCGCCCGCCGCCCTTGCCGTCGCGCCTGATCCGGCCTGGCTGCGCGACTGGAATCTGGGCAACCTCGCCAGCTACTGGCGACCCTGGGCGGCCGATGCCCGGATCCGCCTGGCCGATCGCGCCCCCGACGTTCCGGTGAGCTCAGCGGCGGTGGTGTGGGGGCTGCTCGGCCCAGGCCGGGCTGCACTACACGATCTCGACCGGCGGCGTGCTCGCCAAGACCGCCGCTGCCGACTACACCGCTGGACTCTTTCCGCACTACGCGGACCTGCTAGCGCGGGGCAAGGCGTGGCGCCTTGGCGATGAGTCGGCCAGCTTCCTGCCCGCCGACGGCTATGCCAGCTGCGACCTGATTGATGCTGTGATAGCCGACGTGGTTTGGCGGTCGCGCTAATCCGTCGGTTCGGGCCGACTATGACTCGACGGCGCTGACCTGGCGCATGCTGCCGGTGACGGCGCAGCGGCGCTCGGCGGCCAGATGGTGCATGGCGCTGGCCATCTGCGCGCTCGTGGGTGGCGCGGGCAAGGGCGTGGCGTCCGGCCGTCCGAAGGCATCGAGCACCAGGGCGACCAGCCGCCTGGAGGCGTTCGGAGCGGCCGCGCGGGTGATCCCGGCGATAGCCGCGTTGGCGATCAGCAGGAGCAGCAAGTCTTCGCTGACGAAGTCATCGCGGAGTTGGCCGGCTGCCTTGGCCCGGTCGATCAGAGTTACTAGGTGTTCGTTCGCCACCGTGCGGAGTCGCTCGATCTGCTCGTCGGCCGACAGCGTCATGGTCAGCAGATCGGCGAGGCCGCGGTCGCCGGCCTGCAAATCGCAGATTGTCTGAACGAAGGAAGTGAAGCCCGTCCACGGGTCCGCGATCGCCAAGGCGTCTTCGGCGGCTTGCGCGTATTTGGCGATCTTTTCTACGAAGGCCGCGCCGACCAGGTGCTGCCTGGACGGGAAGCGGCGGTACAAGGTAGCGATGCCCACCCTGGCCCGAGCCGCGATCTCTTCGAGCGAAGCCTCGACGCCGTGCTCGGCGAACACCTCACGGGCCGCGGTCAAGATCGCGTCCCGGTTGCGGATCGCGTCAGCGCGCAGCCGGCGTGGCTCTTCGTCCACCTTCATTTGACCCATCGTAGCCATGCGGAGGCACTACTCCAGATGTCACAGGTCATTTGTTAGGGTAGTTGCGGAGGCGATCTTCCAGATAGCTCGGATGCGACCATGAAGGCGGATACCTATGAGCGAGGTCGAAACCGGAGTAATCCGACAGTTGGCAGGCTGGGCGCTTTAGGCCAGCGTCGAGATATGCGTCGTCGCGAATCCGTGCGAGCGCGTCCTGGCGTAGCGGGGTCAGTCAGCACCGGGCAATCGGCTCAGCCGGCCGATGCTAGCTGGCACTTCGAGACCGTTCGTAAGGTTGCCGCCTGGACGCTCGGGATCGTCGGGCTGCTTGCTTACAACTGGTGGGCGCTGGTCCCGCTTAAACCGGGCCTGATGCGCTCGCCCGGTGAGTTCTTTAGCAACCTCGAAGTGACCGGCCAGCCCTACGCGACAGTCATGGCGCATTGCGACGTGGCCTCCGGTCTGCTGCTGCTCGGCTCCTTCTTGCTGGTCGGCCGGCGCAGTTTGGCGTGCGGCCAGCGTGAGTGGCTTTGCCTGGTGACCTTCGCGCTGGCTGGCCTCGTCGGCGGCCTCTTCCCGCAAGTGTGCGCCGACGGCATCAGCCCGGCCTGCATGCGGGCCGAGTGGCACTTCCAGTTGCCGGCCAGCCAGTACGTTCATGACGGCGCCGGCATCGTCGAGTTCGCCGCCATCACGCTCGCGCTGCTGCTGGCGCTCTGGCGGACCCGCCGGGACGCGCGGCCAGACTGGCCTGCTCCCGGGATCAGCGTGCCCGCCCTGAGCTATCGCCTGCTCGCGCTTGGCGCTGTCATCGCCTATCCGTTGCTAGCCGTCGCTTACATGACCAACCGGCTCGGCGCAGTGGTCGAAGGCGTGTTCTTTACCGGGTTCACCATCATGGTGCTGACCCAGCTGACCGAAAGAATGCCCTCGGAAAAGTCTTCTCGATGAAGTTGAGTCGAGGTCCGTGTGCCGGATTTGCCCGACCCGCCGCAGGGTCGGATGCGGATGTTTATTGCTAATGGTTACCCGGTCATTGAGCTAATTGGGAGTTAGCTGGGTGATCGTGCGGGCACAAGATGACCTGTCAGTGGCATGACAAAATTCGGGGAACGGGGAACTAGATGGCCACGACCAAGCAAGGTCAGGCAGCCAAGCGCAGTATCAAGAAGGCGCTGCCGACAACGTCCACCAAGAAGGCGATCGCCCGCATGCCGAAGCAGGCCGCGAGCGCGCTGAACAAGCGGGGCGCCAAGCCGATCACCGCGAGCGCGCTGAACAAGCGCGGCGCCAAGCTGGCCACCGCGAGCGCACTCAACAAGCGCAGCGCCAAGCCGGCCACCACGATGGCCGCGCGCAAGCGCACCACCAGCGCGATGGCGATGACCAGGACCCAGCTCTACGCGCTGGCGCAGAAGCGTGACCTGCCTGGCCGCTCGAAGATGGGTCGTGACCAGCTCGCCAAGGCGCTCGGCGTTCGCTAAATCGCTCTCATGCGTTCGCCGTTCCGTCGGAGCGAGGCTGCCGGAGTTGGGCCGGCCTCATCACTCCGACGGGCGGCGAGTACGCAGATGTCATCGAGTTGCGGATTCGTGGTGAGCGACCGGACTAGCTGCTGGCACAGCGTGTCGAGCGCGATCCCTGCCCGCCACGCCCGCAGCCTGGCCGTCACGGTGCTGATGCCGTCGTCGACGTCTCGGCCACGCCGTTCGACCAAGCCGTCGGTGTACAGCAACATGAGGTCCCCAGCGGCCAGGCTAGCCTGCCGTTGGGTGTAGCTCACGCCGGTGAACGCGCCGAGCGGAGCTTCGCCGGGCTGGTCCGGCCTTTCGACTGAGCCGTCGGCCGCTCGCCTGATCAGCAGCGGAGGATGACCGGCAGACGCATAGGTCACCAGGCCGGCGGTCAGGTCCACGATCGCGACGACCATGGTGGCGAACTCGCTCTTAGTGGCGGTAGCGGTGATCTGACCGAGCTCGCTGAGCAAGCTGCCGGGCTGGTGCCCTTGAATGGCCAGTGCCCGTCCGGCATTGCGCAGCGCGGTCATGTCTTCCGCCGCACCGATGCCATGTCCCACCACGTCACCAACGGCGAGGTAGATCTGGCCGGACTGCAACTCGAGTACGTCGAACCAGTCACCGCCGACCGCCCGGCTGCCGCCGGTCTGCCGATAGCAGGTACCGATCTGCAGTCCGGCTATGTGCGGCGTTCGCGTCGGCATCACGGCTTGCCGGAGCACGGTCGCGATCGCGCGCTCCTCTTCGTACCGCTGCGCCCGGGCGAGTACCTGCCCGATCAACTTGACTACCGCGCCGATGAACGCGAGCTGACCAGGACCGAACTGCTGCGGCCGGCGCCAGGTGACGACGATGCAGCCGATCGTGGTGCGGCCGGTCGCCAACGGCCAGGCCAGCCAGCTAGCCGCGTCCTTGATGGCCGTTCGCTGGTAGTGCTCGGGATATCGCTCGGCGTACTCTTCCGCCGTCCTCATCGTGATCGGCAGGCCAGTCTTGACCACGTCGGTGGCCGGAGTCCTGGCCGCTAGCGCGGATTGGCGGAGCTTGGCCGCCTGCTCGGGATAGCCAGCTGTGCACACCCAGTCAAGCTGTCTGCGGTCCTTGCTGACGATGCCCAGAGCCAGCGCGTCCGCGCCGCCGAACGCGGCGCGCACCTGGTCGCCGACCACCACCCCGATCGCCTTCGGCGTCAGCGCGGTGAGCAGCAGTCCGGTGAGCTCCGAGAGGGCTTGCAGCCGCTCTCGTTCGTCAAGCTCGTCTTGGCGCAGCTGAGCTCGCTCCAGCGCCCGGCTGGTCGTGGCCGCGACCGCCTGCAGGTAGTCGCGGTCGGCGTCGGTCAGCTGATAAGGGTCGCTCCATTGCACGCTGAGATAGCCGAGCGAACCGGTCTCGGTGAGCAGCGGGAAGGCGCTGGCCGTCACTGCGTCGTCGGTGCTGCCGACATACACCGGGGTGCGCTCGCGTACGGCGCGGGGTCCGGGCGCAGGGCAGTGGATCGTCCAGCGCTGCCCGCCGCCGGCGGCGGTGATGTACTGCTTGGCAAGCACTTCGAAGGTCACGCCGTCCTGCCCGAGCACGCTGATGGTCGTGTCGGCGGGGCCCAGCCTGGCCTGCACGGACGCGGAGACCTGCTTGACGACGTGGTCGACCGTGGTGGCGTCGGCCAGCGCGCCGGAAAGCTCGAGCGCCAGCCGCATTGCTTCCGCGCGCTGCTCCCTGGCTTCGGCGCTTTCCCTGGCTCGACTGGCAGCGATCCGCCCGGCGATCTCCTGTGCGAGCAACCAGGCCATGACCACCACCAGGCTGATGTAGAGCTGCATCAGCGCCAGCGACGTCCGCGCGCTCAGCCCAGCGTGGGCCGGGCCGCTGTAGTCGGCGACCGTCAGGTAGCTGGCGACGAAGGCGAACGCTGTGCCGGCCAGCACGCAGCCGAGGTCGCCGAGCCGGAACGTCGCCCAGATCAGCAGTGGCAGGAAGGCCAGCGCCGAGGGCTCGCCGTACCGGAACGCGACCGCGGTTAGCCCGAGGGTACTGAGCACGACCAGGGCCAGCTCGGGGAAGCGAGACAGCACCAATGCCCGGCGCTGCGGCCATAGCAAGACCGGCCCGCCGATGACGAGTACCGCCAGGCTGTCCCTGGCCACCCACTGCAGCACCAGTCCCGGCCAGAGTGCGGGCTGGCGCCAGGCGACAGCGGCGGTGCCAAGCAGGCCGGCGGCCAGCGGGCCAGCTAGAGCCGCGGCGCCGACAAAGCGCAGCAGGCCGCGGCGGGTGTTCAGGTTGACAGCCGCAGGTCCACCGGATAGCCACTGCGTACCGCAGGCGCCGACGACGATGCCGACAGCGGTGGCTACCCCGACACCGAGGGCCGTGGGCCAGGGCAGCTGATCTCGCAGGCACCCGATTAGGTTGCCGACCAGCACGGCGGCGATCACGGCAGGCCACTGCCGCCGCGCGATCAGCAGCAAGGCAGCCAGGCCAATTCCGGCAGGCGGCAGCGAGACGATCGCCTCAGCCCGCAGACTGGCCAAGTACGCCTGCGCGCTGCCCGCGTAGGCAATCGCCACGATGAGCAACAATCCAGTTGTGCGTACCGCCGCCGACGGCGCGATCCGAGCACGGTTTAATGCCAAAGTCGCCCCTCGTTCCGGCGGCCAGGCGGGTAAGCATTCTATCCGCCTGGATCACTTTCTAACCGGATCACGCAAAAGTCCAGCGGAATTGCAAGGCAGTTACCTGGCGATTAGTGGATACCGGTCGAATGTGGTGCATCATTTTTATCGGATGACCGCGCTGAACTGGGATATTGTCCATTAGTTTGTGAATGTATCGAGCGTTTTGAGTAGGAGCTGACATGCGGAAGCTCATCTTTATGATGTCGGTCTCGCTTGACGGGTTCTTTGCCGCCCCTGACGGGGGCCTTGACTGGCAGATTGTGCGAGAAGACCTGCACGAGCATTTCAATGAGTGGCTCGGCCAGGCGGGCGCGTTTCTCGACGGTCGGGTGACTTATGAACTCATGGCCGATTTCTGGCCGACTGCCGACGCTGACCCTGCGAGCCCGGCGGTCGTGGCCGAGTTCGCCAGCATCTGGCGCGAGATGCCGAAGATCGTCTTCTCCCGCACGCTTGACCGGGCCAACTGGAACGCGACCGTCCGACGTGACGTAGTGGCCGATGAGATCGCGGCGCTCAAAGCTGAACCTGGCGGCGATCTCGTGCTCGGCGGGGCGAACCTGGCCGTGACTTTCCGCGCGCTCGGTCTGATTGATGAGTACCGCATCTACGTCCAGCCGGTGCTGCTAGGACAGGGCCGGCCGCTCTTCACCGAGGCGGCGCAGCGGCTGCCGCTGCAGCTGATCGAGACCCGCACCTTCGACGGCGGCGTGGTCCTGCTGAGGTACGTGCGCTAGCCCGGGGCGGCTCAGGCAAAATCGGATAAGAAACGAACTCGCAGGAGCCATCGCCCATGATTCAGCCAGCTGCCACCGGGGAACTCGATCCCCGTACGCCCGTCCTGGTCGGTGCCGGGCAGGCCGCCGAGCGGCTGGGCGAGCCTGGCTACCGGCAGCGATCGCCGGTCGACCTGGCAGCTGCGGCGGCCCAGGCCGCGATCGCTGCCACGGGTGCCGACCCGGTGCAGGTCGCGGCGGTCATCGACACCGTGGCCGGCATCAGGCAGTTCGAGATCTCCAGCCCCGCGGCGCGGGCACCGCTCGGCCGCTCAGATAATTACCCGAGATCGGTGGCGGCCAGAATCGGCGCCGACCCGGGCCGGGCGATCCTGGAGATCACCGGCGGGCAGGGGCCGCAGCACCTAGTCAACGAGCTGGCCGCGACGATCGCCGCTGGCCACTGTGAGGCGGCGCTGGCGTTCGGCGCCGAGGCTATGTCCACCGTCCAGCACTTCGCCGAACGGGCTGACCGGCCTGACTTCACCGAGCACGCCGACGGCAGCCTGGAGGACCGTGGCTACGGCTTGCGTGGCATGGTGTCTAGGCACAACGTCGCCCACGGGCTCACCGATGCGCCGACTCAGTATGCGGTTGCTGAGAACGCCCGCCGGGCCAGGCTCGGGTTGTCAAGGGCCGAGTACGCCGCTGCGATGGGTGCGCTGTTCGAGCCTTTCAGCAAAATCGCGGCGGCGAACCCGCACGCCGCGGCGCCGGTGGCTCGGTCGGCCGCCGAGCTGGCAACGCCCAGCGCGGCGAACCGGCCGATTTCCGATCCGTACACCCGCTACCTGGTCGCGAGGGAGAAGGTCAACCAGGGCGCGGCCGTCCTGCTGATGTCCATCGCGACCGCGCGACGACTAGGGGTCGAGCCGAGCCGGTGGGTGTTCTTGGCCGGCCACGCCGATGTGAGCGAGCGGGACCTGCTGGACCGGGCTGACCTGTCGGCCAGCCCAGCGGCGGTGCTCGCGGCCCGGCACGCGCTTGAGCTAGCCGGGATCGGGATCGATGAGCTAGCTACCATCGACTTGTATAGCTGCTTCCCGATCGCGGTATTCAATATCTGCGACGGCCTCGGCCTGGCACCTGATGACCCGCGCGCGCTGACCGTGACTGGCGGCCTGCCGTTCTTCGGTGGACCTGGCAACAACTATTCGATGCACGCGATCGCCGAGACCGTGCGCTTGTTGCGAGAAAGGCCAGGCGGCGGCTACGGGTTCGTTGGCGCTAACGGCGGCATCCTTGGCAAGTACTCGGTCGGCGTCTACTCGACCACGCCGACCCCCTGGCGACCCGATGACAGCGCTAACCTGCAGGCGCAAATCGACTCCTGGCCGGCGGTGGAGCAGGCGCGTGAGGCCGACGGCTGGGCCACCATCGAGACGTACACCGTCAAGCATCGCCGGGACGGCAGCAGCGCCGGGATCGTGATCGGCAGGCTCGCGACTGACGGCCGCCGGTTCGTGGCCAGGACAGCTGACGACGCCGAACTGGCGGCGCTGCTCCACTCGGCCGAGCCCATCGGCACCAGGGTCTACGTGCGGTCCTTCGGCTTCGGCAACCGGGTTGGCGGCTCGCCCGCCGCCATCGAGGCGTCGTTTCCGCCCCGTCCGCTGGTGTTGCGCGAGTCGTATGAGCACGTGCTGGTGCGCCGCGATGGCCACCTGCTTGAGATCACGATCAATCGCCCGCAGGTGCGCAACAGCTTGCACCCGATGGCCAATGACGAACTCGACCACGTATTCGACTGCTACTTCGCCGATGCTGACCTGTGGGTCGCCATCTTGACCGGCGCTGGCGATCAAGCTTTCTCAGCCGGGAATGACCTGCTCTACGCGGCCTCAGGCAAGCCGGTGTGGACGCCTAAGAATGGCTTCGCCGGCCTGACCAGCCGTCGGCAGCTGCCCAAGCCGGTGATCGCCGCGGTCAACGGCGACGCACTCGGTGGTGGCCTGGAGATCGCGCTCGCCTGCCAGCTGATCGTCGCCGACGCGACCGCGCAGTTCGGGCTAAGCGAGGTCAAGGTCGGCTTGGTCGCCGGGGCCGGCGGTCTGGTCCGACTTCCGCGCGCTATCCCGCCGGCTATCGCCACCGAGCTCATCTTGACCGGCCGGCACATCTCGGCAGCGCAGGCACTGGAATACGGACTGGTCAACCGAGTGACGCAGGCCGGCGCCGCACTCGAAGGCGCCCGGGCGCTGGCGGCCGAGATCCTTGCTGGTTCGCCTACCTCGGTGCGCTTGTCACTGCAACTCATGGCCGAGACCAGCGGCGTCGCCAACACCATTGACGCGGTGCGCCAGCCGAGCACTGTGTTCGATGAGCTGATGGTCAGCCATGACGCGATCGAGGGAATGACCGCGTTGGCGCAGCAGCGCCGTCCCCGCTGGCGCAATCAGTAGGTTTTTCTCTGTTGGGGTTCTCTGCTGGGGTTCTCTGCTGGGTTCTCTGCTGGGTTCTCTGCTGGGTTCTCTGCCGGCTTCTCTGCTGGGAGCAGATTTGCTTGGCCGACCGCTGCCTTGACGGTGACAGTGAAGTCATGCAGACAGCAATGGCAGAGGTCAGTTCCAGTGCCGGGAACCTGGATGACCAGCTTTCCTCCCGGCTGCTTTATCACCGCATCGTCGTGCTCGGCAGCGAGGTTGACGACCGGATCGCCAACCGGATCTGCGCGCAACTCCTCTTGCTCTCCGCTGAGGACCCGCGCAGCGACATCAGCCTGTACATCAACTCGCCCGGCGGGTCGGTGACCGCCGGACTCGCGATGTACGACACCATGCGCCTCATCCCGAACGACGTGTGCACGCTCGCGATGGGGCTGGCCGGAAGCATGGCCCAGTTTCTGCTGTGCGCGGGCACCAAGGGCAAGCGGTACAGCTTGCCGCACGCGCAGGTACTGATGCACCAAGGCTCAGCCGGCTTCGGCGGCACGGCGGCCGACGTGGAAATCTGGGCTGAGCAACTGGAGCGCACCAGCGCGACCATGCTCAGGCTGACCGCCGAGAACACCGGCCAGCCGGTCGCCACAGTGCAGGAGGACAGCATGCGCGACCGCTGGTTCAGCGCGGAGGAGGCGCTTGAATACGGAATGATCGACCACATCGTGGAACGGCTGGACGATATCCGGCCGACCGCGGCGACCAGGACGGGGCTGTAGCCATGGGCCAGTACACGATCCCGACTGTGATCGAGCGCACTCCGCTCGGCGAGCGAGCCTACGACATCTACTCGCGGCTGCTGTCCGAGCGCATCGTCTTCATCGGCACCGAGCTCGATGACGGCGTCGCTAACGTGGTGATGGCGCAATTGCTGCATCTGGAGTCGGCCAGCCCTGAGCTGGAGATCAGCCTGTACATCAATTCACCGGGTGGCTCCTTCAGCGCGCTGACCGCGATCTACGACACGATGCAGTTCATCCGACCTGCCGTCGCCACGACGTGCATGGGGCAGGCTTCATCAGCGGCGGCAGTACTGCTAGCGGCTGGCGCGCCCGGGCGGCGGGCGGTACTGCCGCACGCCAAGGTGCTGCTGCATCAACCATCAAGCCAAGCCCACGGTGCCCTGCCTGATCTCGCGATCCAGGCCAAGGAACTAGCCATGGTGCGGGCCGAGGTGGACGAGATCCTCAGTCGCCACACCGGCCATCCGGTTACCAAGATCCGGAGCGACACCGACAGGAACCGTACCTTTAGCGCCGTCGAGGCAGTCGAGTATGGCCTGGCCGACGAGGTGATCGGCAGCCGCAAGGGCACCGCAGCACTAGCCGCGGCCAGCTAAGCGACCAGGCGCGCGCGCCGGTGCGGGGTGCGGGCGGGTGTGGGTGCGGGCGGGTGCGGGGTGCGGCCGGGTGCGGGGTGCGGGCGGGTGTGGGGTGCGGGCGGGTGTGGGGTGCGGGCGGGTGTGGGGTGCGGGCGGGTGTGGGTGCGGGCGGGTGTGGGGTGCGGGCGGGTGTGGGGTGCGGGCGGTGCGGCCGGTGTGGGGTGCGGCCGGTGTGGTGCGGGCCGGTGTGGTGCGGGCCGGTGACCAGGTGCGAGGTTGTCGGTTACGCGGCGGCGAGCAGGCACTGCGCGTCGTGCGCGTTGGCCTGACCACCCGGCCCGCCCAACGCGCCAGGACTGGCCGTCGGCTGGCCGGCCCCGGAGACCCGGCTGCCACGCACGTCGGTGAGCTTGATGACCTGCGAGTGCTGCGCCCGGTCATCGAGCAGATCGCGGCCGACCTCGGCTAGCAGGTCAGCCAACTCAATACCCAAGGCCGCGCAGAGCGCGGCGAGCACCTCCGACGAGGCCTCTTTCCGGCCGCGTTCGAGCTCGGACAGGTAGGGCATGGATACCCTGGCGGCCCTGGCCACATCCGCGAGGGTACGGCCCTGATCGAGCCTGGTACGGCGGAGCACGTCGCCAAGCATGGTCCGCAACAGCGGCCTGCGCCGCGGCTCCCACTGATAACCGGCCATAGCCGGACGGTACTCATTGAGCGCCGACTAGGAGAAGCGGTTTCGCAACCGGCGTAAGACCACCCGCCGCGCCGAAGCCTTGTCGGCCTGGCCTGCACTGGCGGGTGATCGATGCGAGTTTCCCTTGCCTCGCGACCTGCGTTGGCTGTTGATCTGGTTGACCTGGTTGATCTGATTGACCTGTTCGGGGCGGGGGATATATCGGGTGATATCGGGGTATATCGGGTGATTGTGGGCGTGGCTGCGGCTTCGGCGGGCGGGTTTCGGCGTGTTCCGGGGGCGGGTCGGGCTGGTGCTGTGGGCGCTTCGGGCTGGTGCTGGAGGGTTGTCGCCTAGCGGAGGTTTGTCGTCATCGTGGCGGACAGATTCTGCTGCCCAGGCGGAGTGTTGTCGCCTGGCGGAGCTTTGACCGCGCTATACGCCGAATATTTTCCGCTAGGCGGCAGCGCTCCGGGCAAACGCCGAAATCTCTCCGTCATGCCGGGCCGACCTGGCCGGGAGCCTGGAACTGCGGGTGCTTAGGTGCGGATTGTCTGGGTAGCGGTCAGGCAAGCTACGCCGTTAGGGGGCGCGACTCATGAACGCACCTGGTGACCGGCCTTTTGCTGACCAGGTCAGCTTGCTCGGCCTCGAAGCTGACGTGTACGAGGCCATCGCCACGCTTGAGTTTCTTGGCCTGCCGGTGACTGCCACTGACATCACGGCCGCGACCGGCTCGGCGAGCCTGGACGAAGCGGAGACGTTGGCCGCGCTCGAGTCGCTCGCCGAGCGGGGGGTGCTAGCCGTGACCGACTCCCCTGATGGGCCGACTTACCAGCCCGCTTATCGGGGCTGGAGCGCCGCGCCTGAGCAAGCGGTCAACCCGCAGCGCTGAGCAGTATCGCCGGGCCGGGTCGCTGAGCAGGGTCGCTGAGCAGGGTCGCCGGGCCGGGTCGCCGGGCCGGGTCGCCGGGCAGGGTCGCCGGGCCGGGTCGCCGGGCCGGGTCGGTGGGCCGGTCGCGGTGGCAGTGGCCGCCAGCGCCTCCGCCGAATTGGCTGTTATCTAACCCATAGCTGGTCGATGAGCAGGTTCCAGTAAGGGTGGAACTGGTAGTTGCCGACTCGGGCCGACAAGGCGATGAGCTCGCGCGGGTTGTAGAGCGGCACCCACGGGGCCAGGTCAACGATGGCCCGGTCGACATCGGCCCACCGGCTGGCGTCAGCGGCGGGGTCACCCGCACTGGTCATCGCCTGCTTGGCCAGTGCGTCCACGCGCGGGTCGCACAGTTCGGCGGTGTTGAGGTTGTTCGGGTTGTCGGGCAGGAACGAGCCACAGGTGAGCAGCGGCTCGATGAAGTCGGCCGGCGCCGGGTAGCCCTGGTCCCAGCTGAAGAACCCGGCTTGCACGTGCTGCTGGCTGTCGCCGAGGGTGCGGTAGTAGGCGGCCGGCGTCACCGTCCGCAGTGTCGCCCGGTAGCCGAGTTGGTCAAGCAGCGAGAGCAGGTACTTGGCGGTCGCCGCGGTGGGGAATGGGGCCGGCAGGGGCGCGTAAAGCAAGGTCACCTTGTCGCCCTGGGTGTGCGAGTCGCGCACCAGGCGCTGCCCAAGCGCGAGGTCGGGTGCCGTCCCGCTGCCGTTGGAGCCTGGCGGGTCAGCATACGGACAATACGGCAGGTAACCCGGCATGGTCGGCGGCAGGATCTGGCAGGTCGGCCTGGCCATGACGGGGCCACCGTTGAGCCGGATCACGGTAGCGCGGTCGAGTGCGTCGTTGACAGCCCGACGGGCGTCCAGGTTGTTGAACGGTGCCAGCCGAGTATTCAGCGTCAGCGCGACGGTCGCGGCAAGCGGGCCGCTGTGTAGCTGGCTTGGATAGTGCGTGGTCAGCTGGCCGATGCTGGCCGGTGGCGGCGGTGATAGCAGCACGTCGGCCCGATCGTGCTCAACATCGGTCACTGCCTGCGCCGGAGGCACATTGAGCCGCACGATGATCCGGTTTGGATAGCCGCCTGGCTGTGCTTGCTGTGACCACTGGCGGAAGCGCGGGTTCCTGACCAGTACCCAGGACCGTCCTGGCTCCAGCGACTTGGTCAGGTACGGCCCGGTGGCCGGTACCTTGGCCGCGCTGAGCGGCCGGTAGGCCGTGCCTGCTGGTACCGGATAGGCCCAGGAAAACGCCAGCATGTAGAGGAAGTCCGGGTCCGGGTTGACCAAGTGGAAAGTGACCGTGGCCGCCTTGGCGTTGGTGCTGATTCCGTGGCTGAGATCGCAATGCGCCGGCGACCTGATGCAGCCCTGTGCGCCGACGATGTCGGTGTAGAAGGCCGTGATGTGCGGGTTTACCGTCGCATTGAGCACCAGCGTCCGCTCGATCGCGAGCCGGAAGTCCGCTGGCCTGACCGCGGCGCCAGAGGAGTATCTGATGCCTGACCTGAGCCTGAATGTGTATACCAGGCCGCCGTGGGTTGGTCTGGGCAGCGCCGTGGCGAGGTCAGGCACGAGCTGGTCACCAGCTAGGCCAGCAACTCGCCGGTAGCTCACCAGTCCGTCATTGGTCATGCTCAGCAGTTGCCTGGCCAGTGCGGAGTTGGCCATCGCCGGATCGGTATACAGAGTCCGGCGGGTCGTCGGCAACTGAGCGATGACGGTCAGCGTGCCGCCCCGGTGGCTGGCAGGCGACGGCAGCACGGTGGTCCAGATCTCTCGCCCAGCGGCGACGACGTCGGTGGGCTCATTGCCGATCCTAATCACGCTCACGGCGCTGGTGTGCGGGTTGACTTGGGCAACGGCACCAAGCTCGCTGTCAGCGACCCAGATCGCGCCGGCCGAGTAAGTGACGCCAGTAAGCGCGCCGCCGATCTTGATGGCGCGCAGCCGCGCATTGCGCGGATCGAATATCGATAGCACTCCATCGGCGTTGGCGATCCAGACCCGGTGAGCGCCCACCGCTAGGCCGTCCGGGCTCTGCCCGATCGAGGCGACCGCCGCCGGATGGTTATCGGCGGGATCAATCCGAAGCAGCTCGCCGGATTCCTGGCAGGTCACCCAGACTCCGTGCGCGCCGATCGCGATGGCCGTTGGGGCACTGCCAAGCGGAATGGTGGCGACCACGCTGCCGGACTTGGGGTCGATTCGTGACACCGTGGCGTCGGTGACGTTGGCCACCCAGACCGCACCGTAGCCGTAGGCGATCGCTCGCGGCCCGGTGCCCGCCCTGATCGTGGCTACCTGGCTGCTGCCGGCCGGATTTACCTCAGAGACGGTGCCGTCGAGCTCGTTGGCGACCCAGACCTGCCCGTCGCCGTAGGCAACTCCCGCTGGGCCGTCGCCGACCGGAATGCGGTCGATGACCTGCCCGGCCAGATTCAGCCGTAGCAGTAAGTCGTGCGCGCTGTCGGTGGTCCAGATCGATCCGGCCCCGGCCGCGATCCCATTAGGTCGTCCTACTCCGGTCACGACCGTGCTGAGGGCGGCCTGCCTGCTGTTGATCACGCCTACGGTGTCGGGCCCAGCATGGGAGTGGGCGGAGCCATGCGTGGCGCCGGCCCACACCAAGGCAGCGGCCATCGCTACCGCTCCGGTCAGCGCAAGCAGCCGCTTCCTGCGGTAGCCAGTCGCGGTCGGCTGGCTACCTGGCGGCCATTGCCCGGCCGTCGGCACTGCGCCGACCGGCCCGGTCGGCCCGTCCGGCCCGGCTTGGGCAGTCGGCGCTGCGACGACGACCGGAGCTAGCTTGGCCGGCAATTCGAGGCTGGCGTCATGCCGCAATACCGCGGTTTCGATCTTCTGCAGCGCCGGGCTCGGCTCAAGGCCGAGTTCTTCGACCAGGATCCGGCGGGCCGTCTGGTAGGCCGACAGCGCTTCTGCCTGGCGACCGCTCCGGTAGAGCGCGGTCATCAACTGGCCGTGCAGCCGTTCCCTGAGCGGATGCTTGATCACCAGGGCTTGCAGTTCGCTGACCACATCCTCGTGCCGACCGAGCCCAAGGTCTGCCTCGATCCGGCACTCGGTCGCGATCAGCCGTAGCTCTTCGAGCCTGATGCACTCGGCCTTGAGCGTCTGCCGCTCGGCTAGGTCGACTAGCACCGGCCCGCGCCACAGGCTCAGTGCCTGCCGGAACGTGGCCGCGGCGTCGGCTAGCTCACCTCGCCCGAGCTCGGCTTTGCCGGCCGTGACCAACCGCTCGAATTCGTCCGAGTCGAGCAGGTGATCGGCGCGCCGCAGGCTGTAGGCACCCCGGCGGGTCATCAGGATGTCGTCGTCGGCCGCCCCGTCCAGCGTCTTGCGCAGCCGTGACATGTGCACGTCGAGCGTGTGCTGCGCGTTGTCCGGCGGATGGTCGCCCCACAGCTCGCGCATGAGCACATCACGTGGCACCGGCTCGCCAGCCCGTAGCAGCAGGAGCGCCAGCAGCGCGCGCATCTTGGGCCCGCCGACCTCGACCGGCTTGCCCTCCATGCTGACCTCGAGTGGCCCGAGTATTCGGTACTCGATCATGCCCCCCGCCTTGTCCAGCGGCCGCCGTTAGTGCCGCGAAGCAGTCAAGTGCCGTTTCGCCCGTTCTCAGCTACGAAGTTGTGGCGTGAGGGGATACTACCTGCTGAAATGTATTCCTGGCCGGTCTAAAGCATCCCTGTGCACCCCTATTTACCAGCCAAATCATGCCCATGGGCGGTCGGCAGGGGTAATGGCTACTCTGGCTAGAGATTGCGCTACTTTCTGTAATCAACGCCGGTCGTCGCTGCGGCTAGCTCGTGCCCTCAGCTGACTTGGGTGATCCGGATCGAGCGTGGTGCCACCTCGGCCGGCTCGGGCAGCCTAAGTGGCACCCGCCCCGGCATGATCGAGCCGAGTATCGACCCGTGCCGCGCCCCGGTAGCAGCGCGGACTGAGCCCGGCAGGCCATTCCAGCTGAGGTAGCCGAGCACCGCGAACGCGACCGCCTCTTTCGCCTGGGCGGGCACCCCGAGGTCGGCCGAGGTGCGCACCGCGACCCCTGATACGCGCTCGCGTAGCCAGCGCAGCGTGGTCGGATTCTTGCTGCCGCCGCCGGAGATAATCAGCTCCTTGAGCCCGTGCGTGCCGACCGCGTCGGCAAGCAAGTCGACCAGCAACCTGGTCACAGTCGCAACGACGTCATCGCCCGGTACCGGGCCAAGGTCAGCCAGCATGGCGCGCAGGTAAGCACCGTTGAACAACTCCCGGCCAGTGCTGCGGGGCGGCGGCAGCCGATAGTAAGGCTCGGCACTCAACCTGGCTAGCAACCGCTCGTTCACTTGGCCACGGGCGGCTAGCTCGCCCTCGACGTCGTACTGCCGGGCACCGGCGGTGGCGAGGGCGGCCGCCGGGTCCATCAGCGCCCCCGCCGCGCCGAGGTCGTAAGCGACAAGCACGTCGTCGCCGTCGACGACGGTCAGATTGGCGATGCCGCCGAGGTTGACCGCGGCGGCGGGACCTGGGCGGCCGCTGAGCAGCAACTGATCGAACATGGCGACCAGCGGCGCGCCTTGGCCGCCTGCGGCCACGTCGCGGCTGCGCAGGTCGCAGATGACGGGCAGGCCGGTGGTCTCAGCCACCGCGCTGGCGTTGCCGAGTTGCAGGGTGCCAAGGGCGCGGCCAGCCGCGTCCACCCAGTGGAAGAACGTCTGGCCGTGCAGCACCGCTAGGTCGGCCCGATCGCCAGCGAGGTCGCGCTGCGCTTGGGCGAATGCGGCCGCATAAGCACTGCCGAGTTCGGCGTGCAGTTCGCAGAGTTCGCCGGCCCCTGGATTACCGGGCGGTAGCGCCGCTACGATCCGATCGCGCAGTTCTGCTCCGAACGGCCGGCTCAGCACACCACGGTAGGCGCAGGTGAGTTCGGTGCCGTCGAGTTGCAGGTCAACGCAGGCGATATCGATGCCGTCGACCGACGTCCCCGACATGCAGCCGAGTACCCTGGCCAACCGCTCATGTGAATATGCAACAATTCTCGTACTCACGACGGCAAAGAGTAACATGTCTCCGTTGCCCGGCGAACGGCAGCAAGGATGGCGCGAGCGGCAGCGAGGATGGCGCGAGCGGCAGCAAGGATGGCGCGAGCGGCAGCGAGGATGGCGGCAGTGCGCGACGAACCGCGGCCAGAGCAGTCGGTCACCGAGCTGCGCAATGAGCGCACCATGGACATCGACACGGTCCCGACGATTGAGCTGCTCACCTTGCTCAACGAGCAGGACGCGATGGTGGCCGGCGCGGTCGCAGCGGTCCTGCCAGTGCTTGCCGAGGTGGTCGATGAGATTACGGCCCGGCTCCGGGCAGGCGGCAGGGTGCACTACTTCGGTGCCGGGACCTCGGGCCGGATCGGCGTGCTCGACGCGGCTGAGGTGGTGCCGACGTTCAGCGTGGATCCTGGCCTGTTCGTAGCCCATCAGGCCGGCGGTGAAAGCGCGGTCCAGCGGGCGATCGAAGGAGCTGAGGATCGAACGGCACTCGGTGCCGAGGCGGCCGCCGGAGTGACCGCCGCCGACGTGGCGATCGGCATCTCGGCCAGTGGCCGGACGCCGTACGTGGCCGGCGCCCTCACCGCGGCTCGTTCGGCCGCCGCCGTGACCGTTCTGATCAGCAGCAACCTGACCGCTCCGCTGGCCGCGCTGGCTGACTACCGGCTACTGGTTGGCACCGGGCCTGAAGCGATCGCAGGCTCGACCAGGCTCAAGGCGGCGACAGCGCAAAAGATGCTGCTCAACTCGCTGTCAACCGCCGTTATGATCCGGCTTGGCCGCACCTATTCGAACTTGATGATCTCGCTGTCGGCCAGCAACGCCAAGCTGGCCCAGCGTCAGATCACCATCCTGATGCAGGCATCAGGGGCCGCGGCAGCGGCGTGCCAGGCCGAGTTGGCGCGGTGCGACGGTGATCTGCGGCTGGCGCTGCTCTGCCTGCTCTCCGGGCGCACCCCGGAGGTCGCGGCGAGCGCGCTGGCTGCGGCTGGCGGGAGCGTCAGGAGCGCGCTCGCAGCGATGGATCGCTCCGCTGACGGCAGGAGGAGGCGCGATGGCGCAGACCCAGAGTCCGGCTGAGCCGGCCACGGACGTACTTGTCACTATCCGGGCCTTGCTGCCGAGCCTGGCCAGGGTCGAGCAGCGGGTCGCGCAACAGGTGCTCGCTGACCCTTTTGGCACCGCCATGCAGTCGATCTCGGAGCTCGCCGCCGCGTGCGGTACCTCGGCTACCACCGTGGTCAGGTTCTGCCGTGCGGTCGGTCTGCGCGGTTACCCCGAACTGCGAATCGCACTGGCGGCGGCGGCCGCGCAGACCGACCGGGCTGGTGGCGAGCCGTCGCCCGAGATCATCTTGGACGACGATCCGGCGACCATCGCGGCCAAGATCGCGCATGCGGATGCCAGGGCCGTCACCGACACCGCGAAGCACCTGGACATCGAGACGCTGGTGCGGGTTGTCGGCATCTTGGCCGACGCCCGCAGGATCGACATCTACGGCGTCGGCGCCAGCGGCTACGTGGCGCTGGACCTCCAGCAGAAATTGCAGCGCATCGGCAAGCCCGCCTTCGCCTGGCCGGATCCACACATGGCGATCACTTCGGCCGCGTTGCTCGGCCCCGGCGACGTGGCGGTCGCGCTGTCGCACACCGGCACCACTGCCGACACCATCGACGCGCTGCGCGAAGCCGGGAGCAATGGCGCACAGACGGCCGCCATCACCAACTACCCGCGCTCGCCGATCGCGTCGGCTGCCGATTACGTACTGCTCACGGCAGCCAGGGAGACTGCCTTCAGATCGGGTGCCATGACGAGCAGAATCGCTCAGCTGACCGTCGTGGACTGCCTGTTCGTTGTGCTGGCCCAGCATGACCTGCCGACGAGCACCCAGGCCCTTGAGCGCACCTTCGAGGCAGCCCAGGCCAAGCGCCGCCGGGTGCGCCGCACCAGGCACTGAAGTGCGCCCGGCGCCCTAGCCGCGCCGGGTACTTCGTGACCGGTTACCGATGGGGTATGGAGTGCCGAAGTGACCGCGCCTTGCCAAGGGCTCAACTGAGGCATCGCAGTCGGGAATTCAACCTGATCCGCTGCCGGTCGACCAGGTAAATATCGCAATTATTCTGATTAACGATAATTACCGGCTCCCGCTTCCGAACTTTCGGATGGGCGTGCCGTCTCGTTGACAAAATCGGCGGCACCGTGCCATATTCCCTGCTAAAGTCGTGTTGTTCTTTTCTGCATGATGACTCGATAACGTTGCGGCCCAAAAACGTCACACGGAAGCGGGATGACCGGCAAAAGCATCGGACCCGCTGATGGGTGAGCGTGCTGACGCACCAGCTGGGCTTTTGTCGCTGCCCCAAGGTGGCGGCAGCCAGGCCGGGATCGGGGCGGCCTTTTCCGCCGACCCTTTCAGTGGCACCGGAAGCATCGGCCTCAGTATCGATTCTCCAGCCGGGCGACATGGACTCGGACCCGGCCTGAGCCTGGATTATTCCACCGGCCAGGGAAACGGCCCATTTGGACTCGGCTGGTCGCTGAGTCTCGGAGCGGTGACCCGCAAGACCTCACTTGGTCTGCCGATCTACGACGACAGCGCTGATGTCTTCGTGCTTGAAGGCTCCGATGACCTGGTCCCGGCACAGACCGATGCGCACGGAAGCGGGCGCTACCGGCCACGGACTGACTCATCCTTCGCGCTGATCGACTTCGACCGCAGCGCCAGTCGCTGGACCGTGCAAGGAAAGAGCGGCCACACGACTGTCTATGACTTCCCGCTCGCTAGCCCGGCTGACCCGGCCAAAGTCTTCTCCTGGCTGCCGACCCGCGTCACTGACACGTTCGGCAATCATGTCGCGAGCCAATGGTCGCTCGACTCGCAGGGCCAGGCGACGCAGGCGTACCTGGACGCCGTTCGCTATCTCGATTACGGCGATCCGGCCCACCCCAGCTACCTGGCCGAGATCCGGCTGCACTACGCCGACCGGCCCGATCCGTTCTCCAGCCGCCGGGCCGGGTTCGAACTGCGCACGCGCAGGCGCGCGACTGCCATCGAAGTCTGGATCGGCGATCCGCTCGCGCTGAGCCACCGCTACGAGCTCAGCTACGACGACAGCGGCACGGTCGCGCTGCTCGTCAAGGTCACCAAGACCGGCTATGACGGTCAGCTCACCGAGTCGCTGCCGCCTATCGAGTTCGGCTACTCGCCGTTCGAGACCGGCGGTCGTCGGTTCGTCCGGGTGCGGGGGGAACTGCCGCCAGCCTCGCTCGGCAATCCGTGCATCGAGCTGGTCGACTTGTTCGGTCGGGGCCTGCTCGACGTGGTGGAGCTCAGCGAAGCAACCAGGTACTGGCGCAATCTGGGCGACGCGACCTTCGCCCCGATGCGCACCTGCGCCAGCACGCCGGCCGGCTACAGCCTAGGCGAGCCGGGCGTGCAGTTGCTCGACGCCAACGGGGACGGCCGGGCCGACCTGGTCATCACCGCGCCTGACCGGCTGGCCGGGTTCTTCCCGCTGGCCGCCGACGGCGGCTGGGACGCGCGCGGATTCCAGCGCTATCCGGTCGCGCCGAGCGTCGACCTGAAGGCACCGGATGTGCGGCTGGTCGACCTGACCGGCGACGGCGTCACCGACGCGCTGCGGTCAGGCACCAGGTTCGAGTGCTTCTTTAACTCGCCAAGGCACGGCTGGTCGGGCACCAGGGTCATCGAGCGGTCCCGCCTCGCCAGCTTTCCTGACGTGGGCTTTGACGATCCCCGCGTCCAGTTCGCTGACATGACCGGTGATGGCCTGGCTGACCTTGTATTCATCGCGGGCAACAGCGTGTCGTACTGGCCGTCGCTCGGTTACGGCAGCTTCGGTCCCAAGATCGAGCTAGCCCACGCGCCCCGCCTGCCGGCTAACGCCGACCCTGCCAGGCTGCTGCTTGGTGACGTCGACGGGGATGGCTGCGCCGACCTGGTCTACGTCGCACCCGACTCGATCACCTTGTGGATGAACCACGGCGGCAACCGGTGGGGCGACCCGATCGTGGTCAGCGGCACGCCGATCCCGGCCGACGCGCAAGGGCTGCGGCTGATCGACTTCCAGTGCAACGGCGGGGCCGGCGTGCTGTGGAGCCAGCCGCCGGCCACCGGCGACGCCACGCTGTTCTTCCTTGACCTGCTCGCCGGGCGCAAGCCTTACCTGCTTGAGCACATCGACAACCACCTGGGCGCCACCACCTCGGTCAAGTACCGCTCGTCAATCGTGGACTACCTGCGTGACGAGGCCAGGCCGTCGACCAGGTGGCGGACGACGCTGCCGTTTCCTGTGCACGTGGTCGGCTCAGTGACCGTGGCCGAGCACTTTTCCGAGTCGGTTCGGACGACGTCCTATGAGTATCACCACGGCTACTGGGACGGCGTGGAGCGCGAGTTCCGCGGCTTCGGCCGGGTCGATCAGTTCGACGCCGGCGCCGACGATGCCCCGGTGCAGACGCGCACCTGGTATCACCTCGGCCCGGTCGGCAGTGCGCTGGACTGGGAGGTGCCCCGCTTCACCAGCGAGTACTGGGCGGCCGACCCCGACGCACTGCCCTGGCCGCCGCTGCCGACCGATCTCGACGCGGCCGGCCGCAGGAACGCGGCCAGATCGCTGCGGGGCTGCGCGCTGCGCACCGAGGTGTACGGCCAAGACGGCTCGGCCCGCCAGGATCGGCCCTACCAGGTGACCGAGCGCACGTATGCCGCCACCGTGCTGCAGCCTCGGCGCGGCGATCACCCAGGGGTCTTCTTCCCGCATGAAGTGGCGCAGCGGATGACCTCGTGGGAGCGGGGTACTGACCCGCTCACCCAGGCACAGTTCACCGACCGCTACGACGCGTTCGGGCAGCCGGGCTTGAGCACCGTGATCGCGGTCGCGCATGGCCGCGACTACCGTACGGCGGCACCACCCGGCCTGCCCTACCTGGTCAGCGTCAGCACCGACGAGTACGCGGCGGCCAGGCTTGACCCCTACATCGCCGATCGGGCCTGCCTGCGCAGCTGGCACGAGGTGGGCAACGACGGCTCGCTGTCGCTGCTCGCCCTGCACGACGCGATCCTGGACGGCACCGCGCCGCTGCGGCTCGTGGCGCAGCAGGCCACCTACTACGACGGCGCGGCCTTCACCGGGTTGGAACTCGGCGTGGTCGGCGACTATGGCGCGCCGGTTCGCAGCGCACAGCTCACCATGACAACGGAGGTACTTGAGCGGGCCTACGCCTCCGACGACGGCCCGCCTATCCCGCCCTACCTGGTCACTGGCAAGCCGGCGCAGTGGCCGCCTGAGTACCCGGAGGAGTTCCGCCAGTCGCTGCTGCCGCTAGCCGGCTACCGCTACGAGGACGGCTCAGGCAAGCTGGCGGCCGGCTACTGGGCGGACAAGATCCAGGCTGCCTTTGACTTCCAGCGCGGCGCTAGCTGGCCGCGCGGCCTGTCGGTCGCGTCCCGTGACCTGGCCGGCATCGAGTCAGTCACCGAGCTTGATCCTTATCAGCTCTTCACCATCACGATCAGGAACCCCCGCGAGCTGGTCTGCACCTTCGAGCATGACTACCGGGTCATGTCGCCCCGGCTGATCACCGATGCCAACGGCAACCGCGAGCAGTTCGGGTACTCACCGCTTGGCGATCTGTCCTGGCACGCGGTGATGGGCAAGGTGGGCGAAGAGGTCGGCGACACGCCGGAGGTGCCCGGCACCCGCTGGGAGACCGACTACCTCGCCTTCGCGCGCACCGGGCAGCCGGTCTGCGTGACCGTGACCGTGCGCGAGTACCACGTCCATGACACCAAGGTGCCGCCGTCCGAGCGAGACCGCACGCTGACCACGATCGAGTACCTCGACGGCTGTGGTCGTTCACTGCAGACCCGCACCCAGGGCAGCGACGTCCGGTTCGGCGACGAGTTCGGTGATCAGGTCATCGGCGTCGACCAAGATGTCCGGACCGGCCCCAGCGTCGGCCGGTGCCACCAGGACGGCGACCCGGTCTGGGTGGTGGTCTCTGGCCGCACCTGCTACGACGCCAAGGGTCAGGTGGTGCGGCTTTACCAGCCCTACTTGTCGCACGGGTGGGGCTACCAGCCGCAGGCGGCAGCCGCCTACGTGCGAAGCAGCTATGACCCGCTTGGCCGTGAGGTCGAGCGGGTCAACCCTGATGGCACCCGCCGCCTGACCGTCTACGGCATCCCCCGGTCGGTGACTGAGCCGCAGGAGTTTGATCCTTCGCCCTGGCAGAGCTGGTTTTACGACGCCAATGACAATGCCGCTAGCCCTAACCCCGATGTCGGCACGCCGACGACCGTCGAGGTGGACGCGATGGGACGGCCGACCAGGTCGGTCCAGCGCCTCGGCCAGGGCGAGGCCGACGAGGTCAGCACCGCCTACAGCTACGACATCCGTAACAACATCACGGCCGTGACCGATGCGCTTGGCCGGGTCGCTTTCAGGTACGTCTACGACCAGGCCGGCCGGGCGCTGCGCACCGAGTCCATCGACGCCGGGGTCGAACGCCAGGTCAGGGACGCGGCCAGCCTGCTGACCGAGCGCCGTACCAGCCGGGGCGAGCTTGACCTGCACGCCCGCGACGTCCTTGCCCGCCCGCTTCGGGACTGGGCCAGGGACACCGCCGCCGCCAGCACCACCTTGCGAACCGAGCTCAGCTACGGCGACGACGCCGGCTCTGGCCTGACGAAAGAGCAGGCCAGAGCCAGGAACTGCCGCGGCCGACTCTACCTGCAGCGGGACGAGGCCGGCGCAGCCACCTTCGAGGCCTACGACTTCAAGGGCAACGTCGTCGAGCGGACCAGGCGGGTCACCGCCCACGGCCGGGCCGGCGAGCCTGGCCCGCGCCCGTGGGATGATCTTGACCCGGCCGAGTACCGGGTCTCGACGCGGCTCGACGCGCTGAACCGACCCACCGTCATCACCTCGCCAGCCGCGCCGGACGGTCGGCGCCGCGAGATGACGCTGCGCTACGACCGCGGCGGCGGCCTCACCGCGATCAGCCTCGACGGCGTGGCGGTCGTCCGCCGGGTGGCCGCCGACGCGCTCGGCCGGATGACGCTGCTGGCGCTGGGCAACGGGGTGCTGAGCCGGTGGGCCAACAACTCGCGCAGCCAGCGAGTCGAGCGGGTCAGGAGCGAGCGGTACACGTGGACGCAGACCGGCAAGGAAGTCACGTACACGCCCGCTGGCCCGGCCTTCCAGGATTACCGCTACGGCTACGACGCGATCGGCAACGTCACTGCCGTGACCGATCGCACCCCAGGCAGCGGAGTCGCTACTGACCCTGACCGGCTGCACAGGACCTTCAGCTACGACCCGCTGTACCGGCTGCTGACCGCGACCGGCCGGGAGAGCCCGCCGCCGGCGGCGACCGGGCCGTGGTCGGACCCGTCGCGCAGTGGAACCGTCGCGGACGCTGCTGCCTATACCGAGAAGTATGAAATGGATGCCTGCGCCAATGTGCTACGGATCACCCATGTCGGCGCGGCTGATGCGACGAGCAGGTACACCCTGGAGTCAGGCGCGAACCGGCTGGCGTCCTACCAGCTCGGCTCGCAGGTCTACGCCTGTGAGTACGACTCGTCCGGCCAGTTGCTGTCCGACGGACCTGGGCGCCAGTTCAGCTACGGCCGGGCTGGCCGCCTGACCGGCTTCACCAATGCCGACACGACGCAGTGGCACGCCTACAGCGCCAGCGGCGGCCGGATCAAGACGCACTGCCGCAGCGCCGATGGCACCACGCAGACCAGCGTCTACATCGACGGATTCTTCGAGCACCACCGCGGTCCCGACGGTGCGGAGGCGGGCATCCACGTCGTCGACGGCGGGCAGCGGGTCGCTACTCTCTGGCTCGACCAGGCTGGCCAATCCCGCCTTGAGTACGTGCTGTGTGACCACCTTGGCAGCAGCAACGTCCTGCTCGACGCCGACGGCGCCCTGATCAGCCGGGAGGAGTACGCGCCCTACGGCCAGACGACCTTCGGCGGCGACCCGGCGAAGCGGTACCGCTTCATCGGCAACCGCATCGACGGGAGCTGCGGCTACTACGACTTCGGCGCTCGCTGGTACTTCCCGGCACTGGCTCGCTGGCCCGCACCCGACCCGCTCGGGCCGGTGGACGAAGGCAACCTCTTTGTCTTCGCCGGGGCCAATCCGCTGTCGCTGCGCGATCCGACCGGCACGAGCAACGGCAAGCCGAAGGCATTGCCGCCGGCATTGCCACAGCCGGTCGTCGTGATGGACCCGACGCAATCTGATGTCGTGCAGCTCTACCGGTACCTGAATCCGTCCGAAGTGGCGTACTACGCGAACCTGGCCGATCGGCTGTCCTGCGCTATCCACGTCGACTCGAAGCTGATGAATCCACTGGCACCGAGCCGGTGGCGGGACACCTACCCGCAGCTCGAAGTGGAGGTGTGGAACATGTTCGAGCGCAACCGCGGCCTGCACTTCGGCTCGAATGAGGGCATTTCGGCCGGGTGGGAAGACGCGGCTAGCGCCTACTCGGGCGGAAAGACAGGTGGCCCTCTCTACGCGGCGCTGCGCAGCCCGGCGTATGGGGAGTACCTGGAAAAGCAAACGCTGGTCGACTTCGGCAGCTCGGTGTGGCTGCGCGAGCCTGACGTACACCATCTGCTGTACAAGGCCATGTATCCGCAGTTCGCGGTCAAGCCGTGGAATCTCATGCTGACCACCCGAGGCAGCGACAGCAGCGGCCTCACCGGGCTGCACGAGACCATCCACCTGGTGTCGGCGGCCGGCCAGGGCAACCGGTGGAAAAACCTGGTGCCAGCCACCCGCGCGCTCATCGAGAGCTGGACCGGGCAGTCGGCGAGTTACTACCCGGCTCGGCCGGCCCGCGAGGAGTTCCTCTGCGACCCGACCAGCTGGTACTGGTCGGCGCACACCGAGCCTTTGCACAGCCTCGACCTCACCGCAGCCGCCGGCCCGGTCGCGGCCGCGACCGTGAGCGCGGGCAAGAAGGCCGCCAAGACCTCGTTGCATAGCAAGACACCGACGAAGAAGAGCAAGGGCAGTAAATGACATCCGACCAGGACGATCTCGTACTCGACAACCTGGCGGCAGCGGCCTGGGCGGCCACAGCCACGCCTGGGACCTCGGTGCCACCCTGGCAGTCCGCGCTTGGACCCAACGCCTACCTGGCGGCCCTTTTTCACTATGCGGTGGGCAATCTGCTCGACGACGGTAAGCCGGTCACGCAGCAGTGGCTGGAGGAGGCGTTCTGCCAGCCATTTGGGTCGCTTCCGCTGGACCAGGCCGGCAGCGAGGATCAGCTACACCAGACCAGGGTCGTAGTCGAGGTCATCAGGACGTACCTGGATTACTGGGAGGCCGACGACAGCTACGTCTCCGACTGTTACCTCGCACTGCTGACCGGGATCGGCACATCCGATCAGGAACTACGGCTGGTCAGGTACGGCAGCAAGGACAGCCAGCAGGCGCTGGCCGCCCGGCTCGGCATAGACCTGGCGCACCTGCGGTCGCTGCTGTTGCTCGGCGCCGGCCTCAGCGAGGCCGCCTTGGCTACGATCTTCGGGCTGCGGCCGACCACTAAGGTGCTCGCACCGCTGAATGCCGAGCCCGAGTTCGCGAAGTGGCAGCAGCAACGACTTGACCAGCTCTGGGCGGAGGCTGACCATCCCGCCGAGGCGCCAGCGTGGCCGCCGGTCATTGACCCTGACGTCATCACCGCTGACTTCCTGGCCGACCCGCAGTCTGGCAACGCCGCTTACGACCTGTGGAGCGAGCGCACGGCCTGGGTGTCGGCCCAGCTCGCCGAGCTTGAGCAAGAGCGCAAGGCCGCCAAGTCCGAGCTCGATGGCTTCAACGCCGTGACGCTGACGGTGCTCGCGACCGACGGCCCCGGCCTGGCCAAGCTGGCCAAGGAGCGGAGCGAAGGCGCCGACATCGCTCCGGCGATCGCCAACCTAGGGCTGCTGCTGGCCGAGTTCAACTACCTGGACACCCTGTACCGGATCCTGGCTGGCAAGGCCGGGTTGCTCGACGATGAATGGTCGGGCGTCTGCTCGATCCTCACTCAGGTGCGCAAGCGCCGCCAGTTTGCCGCCTGGCGGGACGAAGAGGCGAGCAAGCAGGTCATCCTGGCGCCAGCCTGGTTCGTGATCCCCGAGCCAGACCCGGCGATCTTCCCGCCCCCGCCCCCGCCGCCGCTGCCAGCCTGGCGGGCCACCGCTCAGGCCAGGTCAGCATGGGAATCGACATTGCAGGCTCGCCTCGACCAGGCCAGGCAGCTCAGGCAGGCGCTGGCGGCAGTGGTCGCGGCGACGGAGAGCTCGGCCCTGCCCGGCCTGCGCGACCGGCTGCTGATCCGGCTGCCAGCTGCCGCCGGGCCCGATCTCGCGGCCAAGGCCGCCTGGTTCGCCAGCGACTTCCAGGTCGACACCACCGTCGCTGGCGCGCAGCTTTCCACCAGGGCAGGCCAGGCGATCGAGACGCTGCAGGGCGTGCTCTGGGCGGTTCGCACCAGCCAACTTGTCCGCAGCAGGCCCAAGCTGACCCTGCGCGACCAAGTCAGCTTCGACGACGCGTGGCCCTGGATCGGCGGCTACGCCACCTGGCGGGCGCAGCAGCTAGTGGCGCTGTACCCGGAGGATTTCATGCGAACCGGGCTGCGCCCCAATCAGAGCCCAGCCTTCGTCAAGCTGGCCGACGCGACTCGTGACCGGCCCAGCCTGACGCCGGGTCAGGCCCGCACCGCCGCGATGACCTTCGCCACCGAGTTCGAGGACATTTGTCGGCTCGGCCCCGGCGCGGCCTGCCTGGCCCGCACCAGGGTTGGGCCGCCGGGCGACCCGCACGGCGAGTTCCGCGACTTGTACTACTCCTTCGCCGTTTCCCCGGTCTCCGGGCTGCCCCGCTGGACCCGTCACGACGCGAAGGGTCCGGCGGGCTGGACCGATACCGCCTGGGCGGCGATGCCAGGACTTAGCCAGGTCACCTCGTTCATCGGTGCCGTGCCTTACGAAACGGACAACCGGCGCTGGATCGTGGTCGCGGTGCGGGCCACTGGCCGAGCGATCGTGACCCGCTTTGATCTTGACACCCAACGCTGGGACGAGCTGCCCGGTGACCTGATCCTGCCGGACGGTGCCGCGGCGGACGGGCTGGCGATGGTCCAGCCGGCCGCCGGCGGCGCGACCCAGGACCCGCCGCAGCTGCTGGCCGCCGTCGGCGGCAAGGCACTGCGCGCGTCGCTGCGAGCCGATGCCACCGGCATCGACGCGGTCGGCTGGCAGGATTTCCCGCTGCCCGCGAACGCCGCGCCGGTGACCGCGGTGCGGGCCGCGATCATTGGCGATCAGTCCTGGCAGCTCGTCGGCGAGTCCACCGCCGGCGTGCTCAAAGTCGTCACCCAGAACGCCGTGACCGAGGTGGCTGGCAGTTTCATCGGGACGGTGTATTTCCCACCGGCCGCTGGCTACCTCGTCTACCGGATGAACGTCAGGGAGCTGATCGTCAAGTACGCGGCCCTGGTGAGCCCCCAGACATCGGTCGACTTTCCCGTCAAGGTCACCTCCCTGGGCATGGCCACCGGGATGCCGGCCGACGCGACGTCGGTGCCGGTGTCGTGGCAGGCGCAGCTCACGCCGGGGCGGGCCGAGCTGACGCTGAAGGACGAATCCGGCAGCAAGCGGCTTGAGTTGGCGTCGCAGACTCCGCTGGCCCCGGTGATCACTGGCCCGTTCGACCTCACGGACACCTTGGACGAGCCTGAGTTGGCCGCCCGCCGCGCGGCGATCAGAGCCGGTTACGCCGCCAACGCGTCCGCGCCCTGTTCGGTGCTCAATCAGCTCGACGAGGCCTACTGCTACGTGCCTGTGCACCTGGCTGATCAGCTTCAGGCGGCCGGTCAGTACCTGGCCGCGCTCGACTGGCTGCGAACCGTTTTCGATGACACCGTGGCCTGGCGGGACAGCTCGCCGTTCAGCGGGTCGTTCTGTTCAGTGCCGTCCGCGATCGGGCAATGGCTTCGCGATCCGCTCGACGCCTTCCGGCTGGCCGCGACCAGGACCGACCCCCGGCTGGTCTTCGCGGCCAAAGCCACGATCTCGGCTCTGCTCGGCTACGGCGACTCCGAGTTCGGCCGCGATGACGCTGAGTCAGTGCCGCGCGCCCGCGCGCTGTACCTGGAGGCCGTCAGAGTCACCGGGATCTTGCGGGAGATGCGGGCGGAGCTCAGGTTGCCTGTCGCGCTGCCGGCCGGGCTGAGCCACGACGGCGGGACGCGGCTCGGTGACGTGCTGGCCACGGCGGTGGCCTGGCGGCAGCAGGTGCACGATCACCTGCGGACGCTGGACGGCGTCGCGGCAGCGCTGGCCGCTGCCGTTGTCGGTCCTGCGCAGGCGCGTTGGTTCGGACCCTTGTTCGGCCTGCCCGGCTTCATCGTCCCACCCGACGGCGTCGCTGACGCCCTCGAGCAGCACGCCCAGGTGAACCTGCACAAGATCAGGAACAGCCGCAACATCGCCGGCCTGACCCGTCAGCTCGATCCTTACGCCGTGCCGCTCGACGCGGGCACCGGAATGCCGGTCGTCGGCGGGCAGTCCCAGCTCAGGTTGCCTGGGTCGAGCGCCCAGGCACCGACGCCCTACCGGTACGCCACCCTCATTGAGCGGGCCAAGCAGCTTTCCGGGCTGGCCAGCCAGCTGGAGACGGCGCTGCTTTCCGCGCTGGAGAAGCGCGACGCCGAGTACTACTCACTGCTGCGAGCCCGACAGGATCTTGGCCTGGCTCAAGCGGGCGTGCAGCTTGGACAACTGCGCGTGAACGAGGCCCAGGACAACGTGGCACTGGCCCAGCTTGGACGGCAGCGCGCCCAGGTGCAGGCTTCCTACTACGGTGACCTGATCGAGGAGGGCGTGAGCACGCTTGAGAAGGAGGCGCTGACCCTGATGGGCGTAGCGGCCGGCCTTGAGGCCGCCGCTGGCGCGAGCAACTTCCTGGCCGCCGCGATGCCAGCCTCGATTTCGGCTGGCTTCCCATCAGGGGTGTCGATCAGCTACAGCCCGCAAAGCTCGGCCATGGCCGTGGCTGCGGGCTTCTCATCCCTGGCGGCCGCCGCTAACACGACCGGGTCGATCATGTCCACGATGGCCAGCTACGACCGGCGACGGCAAGACTGGGAGCACCAGCGCAACCTGGCTGACCAGGACATCGCCATCGGCGCTGCCCAGGTCATAGCCGCTCAGGACAACGTCAGGATCGCCGGCCAGGAGCGCAACATCGCCGCCCTGCAGGCCGATTTCGCCGCGACCAACGTGGAATACCTGGCGAACAAGTTCACCAACGTGGCTCTATATGAGTGGATGAGCCAGGTGCTTGAGGGCGTCTACCGCAACCTGCTGCAGCAGGCGACGAGCATGGCCCAGGTAGCGGCGGCGCAGCTCGCCTTCGAGCGCCAGGAGACGCCGCCGGTGGTGATCAAGGCTGACTACTGGCAGATGCCGCAGGGCGGGCTCAGCTCGTCAGCGCCGGGGGACACCAGCGCCGACCGCAAGGGCCTTACCGGCTCCTACCGGCTGCTCGATGACATCTACCGGCTTGACCAGTACGCGTTCGCCACCGCCCAGCGCAAGCTCCAGCTCACCAAGACGATCTCGCTGGCGCGCTTCTCGCCCGCTGAGTTCCAGCGGCTGCGGCAGTCAGGAGTGATGGAATTCGCCACTCCTTCCGAGCTTTTCGACGCCGATTTCCCCGGCCACTACCTGCGGCTCATCTCGCGGGTGCGGACGTCGGTCGTCGCGCTCGTGCCGGCCACTGAGGCGATCAAGGCCACGCTCACGATGGCCGGGACGTCGCGGGTGGTGGTGGCGGCTGACTACGTCTTCCGTCCGGTGGTCGTAAAACGCCTGCCCGAGCAGGTCGCTCTCACTTCAGCCAGGGACGCGACCGGGTTGTTCGAGTTGTCCCCGCTCGCCTCGGCCGAGATGCTGCTGCCCTTCGAGGGCAGCGGCGTGAATACGAGCTGGCGGTTTGAGCTGCCCAAGGCGGCCAACCTGTTCGATTTTTCCACTATTGCCGACGTGCTGCTCACGGTCGAGTACACGGCCCTGGCGAGCGATGTGTACCGGGCCCAGGTCATCCGCCAGAACGCCAGGCAGCAAAGCGCCGACCGACCCTACAGCTTCCGCTCCCAGTTCCCCGACCAGTGGTACGACCTGCACAACCCGGCGACGCCAAGCGGTCAGCTCACCGTCAGGTTCAGTACCGCTGAGGACAGCTTTCCGCCGAATCTGTCCGGCCTGATGATCACCGAAGTGGCGATGCTGTTCGTCGGCAAGGACGGGCTGGCCGTCGACGTGCGGGTGGACGACCTGACGTTCACCCCTCGCGGCGAGGCCAAGTCCTACGGCGGCGCTGCCGTAGCCATCCAGGGCGTCATCAGCACCCGGCGGGGCAACGCAGCTGCCTGGACGTCGATCGCCGGCCATCACCCGGCCGGGCAGTGGGAGCTGACCTTCCCCGCCGCGGCGAGGCGACTCTTCGCCTCGGGCGACATTACCGATGTGGTGTTCAACCTCACCTACCGCTACCAGGCGCCGGCCTGGCCGGAATGACCAAGGAAGGAAGCTCGATGACAGATCCAGCCGATACCGCTGACGGTAGCCAGGCGGCCCAGGTCGACGTCCCTATCGGGACTATCACCCCTTACGCGGGCGATTGCGGGAACGCTGGCGTCAGCGCGACCCTTGGCCGCCTCGGATGGATGCCGTGCGATGGGAGCAGCCTGCTCATCGACGACTACCCGGAGCTGTACAACGTGATCCGGCTGAACTTCGGCGGGGAGTACAGCAACGGCGTGCCGGTCAGGTACAACCTCCCCGACTTGTCCAGCCAGTTCGTGCGGGGCGTCAACCAGACCGCCGTCAACCCGGCGACCGGCCAGCCGGTCGATCCTGACACCGCCGCCCGAGTGGCCAGCGGTCCCAACGGTGCCACCGGCAACCAGGTCGGCTCGTTGCAGCTGCCGGCGACTGGTGCGCCAGTGACGCCGTTCACCACTGAGGTACGCGGTAGCCATCAGCATCAGGCCAGGCACCTGACCGACGTCAGCCACAATGCACTGGGTGGTAGCGCCTTCGCGCAGGCCAAAAGCTCTAACGCGGTGCGGTCGACCGCAGCCGGTGGCGGGCACAAGCACCGGGTCGACCAAGGCGGCGACGCCGAGACGCTGCCAGTCAGCCTCAGCTTGTCTTTCATCATCAAGGCCTTCTAGGAGCTGTGACATGACGACAACCTTGCCGGTCGGCTGCTTGGTGATTTTCGGCGGCAGCATCGAGGGGGTTCGGATCAACGAACTGCGAGACCAGGGCTGGCTACTCTGCGACGGCTCGGCCTATCCGGCGGAGGAGCTCGCCGAGCTGTTCGCCAGGATCGGCAGCGGCTATGGCGGCGGCGAAGGCGCGTTCCACGTGCCGGACTTCCGCGGCCGGTTTACCCGGGGCACCGATCACGGCCGGGGCAAGGACCCTGACGCAGTCAGCCGCACGGCGCTGAATCCCGGCGGCAATGCTGGCGACAAGGTCGGCTCCGCGCAGGCTTATGCCACCGGTCGGCCGGTCAACCAGTTCCGCACCGCTGACGACGGTCAGCACCAGCATGTGGCGCCGCACTTGATCAGCAACTGGCACAACACCCCGCTGTCGGCCTGGGGCGAGGTCTGCGTGGAGTGGCCCGGCGCCGACCAGAAGACGAGCGAGGCAGGCGACCACTCCCACACTGTCGTCGGCGGGGACGCCGAGTCGCGGCCAGGCAACGTCTACGCGCACTACCTGATCAAATTCGCCAACATTGAAGCCGGTGCTGGGTCCGCTGACCCTGGTGCCGCCCTGAGCGTCGGCCCGAAGGTGGTGCCGATCGGCACAGTGCTGGCCTTCGCCGGCGACGCGAGTGACCCGGCCACCGCCGCGCAGTTGCGGGACGAGGGCTGGTTTCCCTGTTTCGGGCAGCCACTGGCGGCCGATGAGTACAAGGGCCTGTTTAACGTGGTGCAGTACTTCTTCGGCGGCACGGCTGGCACGTTTAGCCTGCCCGACTTGCGCGGCCAGTTCGTTCGCGGGGCCAGGGCCGCCAGCCGTACAGGATCAGGTGGCTCGGTCGGCACTAACCAGGGTTACACCACCATGCTGCCCATGCATCGAGCCGAGACCAAGGGCGACTCGCTGCTCGACGTCGCTGCGGCTGGGGAGCACACGCACACCCTGGCCTACCTCCCGAGCGATCAAGCTGGCTCGTACTACACGGCGGGCCACTGGACCGCCGAATTCGGCGGTGACAACACCATGGTCGATGCCAGCGGACTGCACTGGCACGCGATTGACGGTGGCGGCGACAAGGAGACCCGCCCGGTCAACGTCTACGTCGACTTCATCATTAAGTTCGCCGAGCCAGCAGCCTAGGGTGCCGCCGAACGGCGGGCCTAGGGTGCCGCCGTTCGGGGGGCCTAGGGTGCCGCCGAACGGGGGGCCTAGGGTGCCGCCGTTCGGCGGGCCTAGGGTGCCGCTGTTCGGGGGGCCTAGGGTGCCGCTGTTCGGGGGGCCTAGGGTGCCGCCGAACGGGGGGCCTAGGGTGCCGCCGTTCGGCGGGCCTAGGGTGCCGCTGTTCGGCGGGCCTGGCGCAGACCAGGCGGTTCGGCGGTGACCTGGTCTGGGACACCGGCGCCCGCCGTTCGTCCCGCCTGCCATGCGAGTAATGAAACGCCAGCCAGCGACGGCCTCCGCTAGCTCCAGCAACATCGTCGCTCCAACGATGTGGTACCCCGGGTCTGGTCCCGCCACGTCGTTGGAGCGGTGATGTCGTTGGAGCAGCAGTTCCGCTCCGACGATGCTGTCCGCCAGGGCGGAGCAGCAGCACCAGGGGTTCAACGATGATGCTTCGCCACATTCTCCTAGCGATGCGGCCTGTGTATCGGCCGTCCGAGCAGGTGGTCAATCTCATCGCTGAAGGCGGTGCGCCAGTCATCAAGCGCGGGCTCGTAGTGCCCAGCCACTGAAACAGCGTCGCTTTCGCAGCCGAACGTGGAAACAACGATTGCCGGCCATTTCGCCACTGGAATGAACTCCGCCTTCCACTGCGTCGATGCCGCCAGCATGCCGCAATTGATGACGACGTCGGGCATGGCCGGCAGCCTCCGCATAATGGCGCTCACGCCATTATGCGCCGACGGCCGGTGGTGGCTTAGTGCTCCAGCCTGGCTGGCGGGGTCGTGGCTGGCTGGGTCGTGGCTGGCGGGGTCGTGGCTGGCGGGGTCGTGGCTGGCTGGGTCGTGGCTGGCGGGGTCGTGGCTGGCCCGGCCCTGGCTGACGCGGCGTGAAGGAGAGTTCTCGGCGGCTGGCCGGAGTGTTGCCGCTTGGCGGAGGATTGTCGGCATATAGCGCGGTCAGGCTTCCGGCAGGCGGCAATACTCCGCCAGGGCGTCGGTAGCTCTCCGGCAGGGCAGCGGCAGCGCTCCGCCAGGCGGCAGCGCTCCGCCAGGCGGCAGCGCTCCGCCAGGCGGCAACCCTCCGGCACGATCCAGAAACCCTCCGGCACGATCCAGGAAACCCTCCGGCACGATCCAGAGACCCTCCGGCACGAACCCAAGATCACGAACTACGGCTGGAGTATTAGGCTGCTGACCGGCTCGGCATTGCCTGGATGTCGTTGCGCGCGATCGAGATGTAGGTCACCAGCGCGGCAATCGCGACGAGCGCTACCACGCTGACCGCCGCGTCGCCGTAGTCCAGGCCAGTAATGTCCTTTGGCTTGGAGAACCAGTCGGCGAACGACGCGCCGAGCGGCCTGGTAATCACGTAGGCGAACCAGAAAGCGAAGACCGAGTTCATCCCGGCGAACCGCCAGGCGATGAGCGGGACGCAGATCACCACGAGGAACAGCACGGCCGAGCCGAAGTAGCCCAGGTGCACCACGGCGGCGGTGAAGTCGCCAAGCGCGGTGCCGAGCGCGAACGTCGCGAACACGACGGCCCAGTAGAAGAGCTCGCGCCTGGTCGTCAGGATGCTGTGGATCGACAGGGTGCCCTCGGTGCGGTACCAGAGGAGGAAGATGATCGCCAGGATCACCGCCCACAGCGCCGTCGTGCCGCCGTAGGGGATGCCGACGATCAGGTGCAGCGCGTCGGCGGCTCCGGTGCCGAAGATCGCGATCGCCAGCGCGAGGAACCAATAGGCGCCGGCGACGTAGCGCCGGGTGGAGAACTGGATGATGACCGCGACGACGAAGATGGTGACCTCGACTACGCCGGCCAGGACGTAGCCATGCAGCGCGAGGAAGTCAGAGATCGCCTCGCCGCCGGCCGTGGTGAGCAGCTTGATGACCCAGAACAGGAACGTGATCTCTGGCACTTTGGCTGCCAGCGGCTCGCGTCGGCCAGTGCGGACGCTGGCATGGGCCATACTTGGTCCCTCCTGGTAGCGGCTTCGGCTGTACCGTGCGACGGTATAGCGGATGGGAGTATACCGTCGGCCGCTACGGAGGGCTGGGAGGATGCGGTGACCAACCGATTGGATCGCTGGGCCGATCCGCCGCTGCTCGTGCTGGCCAGTCTGGCCGGCGAACCGAAGCACGGGTATGCGATCACGCAGGATGTAGCGGCAACGATGGGAGTCAGGCTCAGCGCCGGGACGCTCTACGCGGTGATCTCACGGCTTGAAGCGCAAGGCCTGATTGAGCCGCTTGAGGCCGTGGACCGGCGACGGCCCTACCGGATCACCAGCGCCGGGGCGCAGGTACTGGCCGAGCAGTCGGCCAGGATGAGGCAGGTGGCATCGCTCGCGCAGTCTCGGCTGGCCGGAGCGTAACGGTGCTGACGCGACTGCCAGCCAAGCTGGCGCTTGGCCTTTACCCGCCGGCCTGGCGAGAGCGCTACGGCGATGAGCTTCAGGCACTGCTCGACGACTCAGGTGGCGGCACAGCCGCCGTGCTCAGCCTGGCTGTGCAAGCGCTGCCAATGTGGATCTGGCCGCCCAGGCATCTGTACGATGCCGACGCCAGGATGCGCGGCAGCGTGGCGACCGTGCTCGCGGCGTGGTCGCTGCTCACCGGGGTCGGCATCGTGTTCATGCAACTCACTCAGCTGCGCGGGTTCACGCCTGCCGGCCATCCGGTGATCGGCTTCAGTTATCTCGCCTTCGATGCGGCGCTCGGCGTCTCTGTCCTGGTCGTGGCTATCGGCGGAGTGCCGCTGTGGCTCGCCATGCTGCGCCGGGCCCGGCGGGAGAGCCGCCGCCGCGACGCCGTCTGCCTGGCGCTGCCGATCGCCGCCCCGGCTAGCTACCTGCTGGCCGCCGCGCTGATGGTGAAGCTAGTCAGCCATCCTGAGGCGGCGGGCCCGTGGTGGTTCATCGGGTTCACCGTCGCCGGGTTCGCGGCTGTGGCCGTGGCCGCAGGCGGCCTGATCGCGGCGATGCGGCGGATGCGCCCGCGCGGGCCAGCCGTTCGGCTGGCCGCCCGCGCCGCCTGGCTGGCCGCAGCCACCATCACCCTGGCCGGCCTCGCCAGCGCGGTCGCCGCGATCGGCCTGTGTGCCTGGGTACCCGGCTTCGTCGGCTACCACGACGGTGCGGCGATCGACTGCTACTTGTTCGTGGTCATCGCCGCCGGCTCAGTCGCCGTAATCAGCGCAGCGCACGCGAGCGGACGATTTCGGAATCTTCGATAAGAACGATTTCGGAGAACGGCTAGGCGTCGCGGAGGCGGAGCAGCAGATAGCCGAGTAGCAGGGCAGCGGCGGCCCAGGTGGCGAGCACGCCGAGGCCCGGCCACGGGCCGATCGGCAGCTTGGCGAGATTCCTGGTGGCCTGGATCGCCAGGCCCGCGGTGGTCGGTGCCCAGCGACCGAGCCGATGCTGCCAGCGAGGGCTGAGCGCCACTTGGCTGATCAGCGGGATCACGTACAGCAGGCAGGCCATCACCGTCATCGCCAGCGCCGAGTCGCGGAGCGCGAACGCCAGTCCGAGGCTGAGCAATGCGATCAGCTCGAGGTACAGCACCGAGCCGGCTGCCGCCCGCAAGGTCGGGCCGTGCACCAGCGATAGCTCGGCGATGTGGTGCGCGGCGTTGAACCCGTTCTCTGGTTGCAGCAGCCGGCCGACGAGCAGCGAGCCGAGCACGGCGACGATGCCGGTCGCCAGCACGACGGCCAGCACCACTACGGCCTTGGCGGCGAGCACCTGGGAGCGGCGCGGCATCGCGGCCAGCGTGACCCGGATCAGCCCGCTGCCGTACTCCGGTGCGACTACCCCGATCGCGAGCATGGCCACGGCGGCCTGCCCGAGCAGGACTCCAGTCAGGCTGAGCTTGGTGGTGTCCGCGTCACACGACGCTGGGCACTTCACGATCGCCGAGACCAGCCAACTGGTCCCGATCGTGAGCACCACGCAGGTCACAGCCAGCGCGGCCGCACCGGGCACGGTCCGCAGCTTGGTCCACTCGGCGTGCGTCGCCGATCTCATACGTCCCTCCGGCGTATCAGGTACAGCGCGAGACCCAGGGCCCCGGCGGTCCAGGCGCACATCACGGCGAACCCGGCCCAGGGCGCGAGCGAGAAGCAGCCGTGGTAGGGCGAGCAGATCGCGGTGGCTTGCGAATACCTCGGCAGCGCCCGCTGCAGGCCAAACGCGGCGGCCGGGGTCAAGGTCGTCAGCAACTTGGCCGGCCCGAGCGGTAGCACCTGCGCCAGGATCAGCGGCACGATGACCAGCCCGATCACCGCGGCCACCGCGCTGATGCTGCGCCGGGTGATGGCGCCGACTGCCAGTGCAAGGACGCTGGTCATCGCGATCAGCGCGGCCGTCCCGATCACTACCTGCAGGCCTATTCCGCTAGTGAGCGACCATTCGTGCCAGACCGGCGGTGCCCAGCCGGCCGCGTTCAGCTTCCGTTCCAAGAGGGGGAAAGCAATCGCGGCGCCGATCAGCCCGGCCACAAAGCTGATCGATCCGATCACGATCGCCTTCGCCGCCAGGACCCGGCCTCGGCGCGGACTGGCAGCGAAACTCGTCCTGATCATTCCCCTGCGGTACTCAGCGGTCAGGTAAAGCGCGCCGACGGCGATCAGCGTGATCAGGCCAAAGAGCACGCCGTACAGGCATACCTGCACTGGATCCACGATCGGCGCGAACGGCGCGATGTCGCCTGAGCCTTGCACCAGGAAACTAGACCCGGCGCGCGCGAACCGCTCAGCTGCCGGGCCGGATCGTTTCGGTGAGGTATGGCAGTTCACGTTCGGCAGGCACGGCGACGGTGCGGTCCTGCCTACCGCGCTGCCAGTCCAGGTCGCGTTGGCCGCGCCGCCGTTGACCGTGACGTGGCTGAAGTCGGCGGCGGCTACTGTCGGCCCGCCGATGCTGTCGTCGCCACCGCCGGAGCCTTCGCTGGCCTCGTCGTAGTTGGGCGAGGCGACGAACATCCCGACCTGGGCCGTCGCCGGCAGGCCAACCAGCGTGGCCGTGCCGATCACGCTCCAATGCGTGCCGTCGGTCGAGTCGTAGCCGGTCACGCGATCACCCGAGCGGTCTAGCCGGAGCCAAAGTGGTGCCGTGCTGCCGTCGGTGCCCGCCTGATCGTGGCTGAAGTTGTATTGCATCCGCGCGCCATGAGCGGCGGTGAGCAGCACCGCCGCGTACGCCGCGCCTGGCTTAGTGCTCGCCTTGATGAGCAGGCCGGCCTTGGCCCAGGGCTGAGTGGCCGGCGGAGTCGGGAAGCTCGGTGGCATCGGTGGTGCGTTGCCGATGCCGTGCGGCGCAGTGACCAGCGCAGTGATGTTGCCGCTCGACCCGAGCGGCTGGTGCACGAAGTAGAACTGGTCGGTGACGGCCTGGTCGCCGGGCCCGATGGCGATGGTCTCGCCTTCGGCCTGGCAGCCTCGGCTGGTACAGGACTCGACCGGGTCGTTCGCCGTGCCGGCCAAGGCGATCGGCAGCAGGACCATCAGTCCGATCGCGGCCACGACCGCGATGACCCAGCCTCGAAGCGTCCTGAACTTGGTCCACTCGGCCAGCAGTAGCTGACCAAAGCCGTCGTTGCCTGGCGGCGTGGCTGACCGGTACGGCGTGATCGTCGTTGTCATGCCGTCTCCAGTTTGGTCGGCTCGGCTCGGAACTCCACGGCATTCCTGGTCAGTTCCATGTACGCCGCTTCGAGCGTGGCGCTGTGCGCGGCGAGGCCGGAGAACGGCACGGCCTGCTCGCCGAGCAGTCCGGCGATCCGCTCGGGGTCGAGCCCCGCAACCGTGATGGCGTTCTGGCCGGATACCACGACGGTGGCACCAGCGTGTGCCAGCACTGTCGTCGCCTGCTCGCGTGCCGTCGTGTGCACGGTCACTCGGTCCTTGGAAGCGGCCGCGAGCAGGGCCGCGACGCTGGTGTCGGCCAGCAGCTTGCCCCGGCCGATCACGATCAGGTGGTCGGCGTTGTCCTGCAGTTCGGCCATCAGGTGGCTGGACACCAAGATCGCGCGGCCTTCGTCGGCCAGCGACCGCAGGAATTCGCGCATCCAGGCCATTCCCTCTGGATCAAGGCCGTTGAACGGCTCGTCGAACATCAGCACCGGCGGATCACCGAGCATCGCCGCCGCGATGCCGAGCCGCTGCCGCATGCCGAGCGAGTAGCCGCCCGCCTTGCGCTTGGCGGCCGATTGCAGCCCGGTCAGGTCGATCACTTCCTTGACCCGGCTGGCGCGCAAGCCTTGGGAGTGCGCGAGCCATAGCAAGTGATCCTTAGCCCGCCGTCCGGGCTGGAGCGCGCCGGCATCGAGCAGGGCGCCCAAGTGGCTGAGCGGGTGGCGCAGGCTCTGGTATGGCTGACCGCTCACGAGTGCCTGGCCGGCGTCGGGCGCGTCCAGGCCGAGTATCACCCGCATGGTGGTGGACTTGCCCGCGCCATTCGGCCCGACAAAGCCGGTGATCTGACCAGGCGACACGGTGAAGGTCAGGTCGTCGACCGCAAGCACCTGGCCGAATCGCTTGCGGATGCCGACCACGTCGATCGTTGCTTCCATGAGGGAAAGGCTAGAAAGCCCAGCAGGGCACGTCGTCCCGCCGCCGAGCCGTCTTTGGCCTCACTGGCATGGGGGAGTGCGGCCGGCCGGCCTCGCTCTGGCGGGGGATTGCTGACCAGCCTTGTGCGGTGACGCCCGTAGCGCCAGTGAGCGGCGACAATGTGAGATGTGGGTCATGGCCAGGACGACAATGGCGCGACCGCGCCGATCCCCCGGCGGCTAGCTGGCGGCCAGTACGCGCCGATCGCGGCGGCCGGGCTGCTCGCCGCGCTCGCGGTCGTTCAGGCGATGGCGCAGGCACCGGTGCAGGACCTCGCGGCGCTCGGCGGCAGCTACTCACAGCTCGCGCGGCTCGGACTCGACCTGACCTGCCTGGCGGCCACCTTGCCGGTCGGCTTGCTGCGCGGCTATCCGCTCACCTCGGCAGTGGTCATCGTGGCAGCTAACCTGCTGTCCCTGGGTGGCTTCCACCTACTCACCGCTGGCGGCATCATCGCCGTCCTGCTGGCGCTCTACCGACTCGGCGCTAAGGGTTCCCAGCTGCTCGCTGCCTGCCTGGTGGTGCCGTTCTTGGCGGTGGCTATCGGCGTGCTTGCCCACGGGGCAGCAGTCACGACCAGAGTCGGGCCGATCTTGGTCGCGTCGCTCGGCCCGATGGCGGCCTGGGCCGGCGCTGCGCGGCTGGCTCGCGACCAGGCGATCGAGCACCGCACCGAGCAGCAGGCCATCGCCGGCAGCCTGGTCGAGTTCACTGCCAGGGGCGAGCGCGCCCGCATCTCCCGGGAGCTGCACGATGTGGTCGCGCATCACATCTCGATGATCGCGGTGCAGGCAGAGACGACCAGGCTGGCCACGCCTGGACTGCCGGCCGCTGGTGCCCAACGGCTGCTGGTCATCGGAGATACCGCCCGCAGTGCCCTGACCGAGATGCGGCGGCTGCTCGGCGTGTTGCGCGAGGACATCGAGCAGGCGCCAGACCCGGCCGGACTACGCCAACCCCAGCCGGGCCTGGCCCAGCTCAACGCGCTGCTCGACCTGGCTCGCGAGGTGTCGGACAGCGGCATCAGGCTGATCGTCAGTGGCTGGCCCGCGGTACTCGACCCCGGCGTGGAGTTGGCCGCCTACCGGATCGTGCAAGAGGCGCTGAGCAATGCCAGGCAGCATGCGCCGGGTGCCGCTGTTGACGTTGAGCTGGTCTATGCCGACACTGAGCTGCAGGTCAGGATCAGGGACAACGGGCCGGGCCTGGCGACCGGGCAGGAGGCAGGCCACGGCCTGCTCGGCATGCGGGAGCGGGCGGCGGCCGTCGGGGGTCGGCTGCAGGCCGGATCAGCCGGCGGCGGCGGGTTCACCGTCGAGGCGAGGCTGCCGATCAAAGCGGAGGATGGATGAGTGCCCAGGCTGGTTCAGTCACGATCGTCGTGGCCGACGATCACCAGGTTGTGCGCACCGGCTTCGCTGCGCTGCTCGACACCCAGCCCGACTTCACCGTGGTCGGCACTGCCTGCGACGGCCAGGAGGCGGTGCGGCTATGCCGGGAGTTGCGGCCCGACGTCGTGCTGATGGACGTCAGGATGCCAGGCACGGACGGGATCGAGGCGACCAGGCAGCTAGCCGGATCAGCCGACTCGACACCGCGAGTGCTGATCTTGACGACTTTCGATCTGGACGAGTACGTCTTCGACGCACTGCGGGCTGGCGCCAGCGGGTTCTTGCTCAAGGACGTGACCGCCGAGCGGCTCTTTGACGCGGTTCGGGTCATCGCGGCGGGCGATGCCCTACTTGCTCCGGCGGTGACCCGTCGGCTGATCAGCGAGTTCGCCCGGATGCCCGCCCGGTCGGCCAGTCCGCACGCGGGTGCGCTTGGCTCGCTGACGCCGCGCGAGACGCAGGTGCTCAAGCTGCTCGCCACCGGCCTGTCGAACCCGGAAATCGCCGTGCGGCTCGTCGTCACAGAGGAAACCGTCAAAACCCACGTCAGCCGGGTGCTGAGCAAGCTCGGGCTGCGCGACCGTACCCAAGCCGTCGTGCTGGCCTACGAGTCTGGGCTGGTGGTGCCCGGTGCCGGTACGCCGCCACGGTGAGCCGATCAGCGGGCCGAGGTCAGGCCGGGTCACCCTTGATCGTAAAGGCGGACAGCCTGCGGATCCCGAGCACCAGCATCACGGCGGTCGTGACCAGCGCCAGCCCGATTGCCGTGCCGAGGGCTAGATGACCGTTGAGGGCTTCGTTATGCGCGATTGAAGTAGCGACTGATAGGGAGTATGAGCCCGCTGACAGCAGCCGAACCGCTGGCACCAGGTTGGACAGCAGACCTTCCCACACGAGCAGATAAAGCAGTCCGACCACGACGGCGCGTCTGGTCAGTACCGAGAGCATGACGAAGGCGGCGTTGTAGACGACGGCCGCCACCACCGCACCGACTAGCAATCCGATGGTGAGCCGACTGGTCGGGCCGGTGGCGATGGTGGCAGCCAAGTACTCAGGAATCGTGGCGAAAACGATGGTCAGGCCGACCGCGACCAGGTACTTGCTGATGAGTATGGTGCGGCGGCGAACTGGGGTGGCCAGCAGATGCAGCACGCTGCCGTCATCGATCTCCGCGCCGAGCACGCTGGTGCCGATGATCAGCGCGGTCAGCGGGATCACCACGGTGAAGCCGAACGCGCCGAGAATCTCCGGCGGCCACACCGGGCTGTGGGCGACGGCCTTGAGCAGCGCCGATACGCCGATCATGAGCACGGCGGGCAGGCCGAACAGCAGCGCTCGCCTGCGGCCGATGGTGGCTCGCAGCGTGATGCGGATAATGACTCCGCTCACCAGGTCAGACATCGCCACTCCGCTTCCGCTACGACGCGAGCAAGTAGGAAAAGACGCTCTCCAGCGACTCATCGGTCGGCCGCAGCTCAGTGAGCCGGACGCCGCGATCGCGGCACAGGCCAGCAAGCTCCCTGGTAAAGGTGCCGTAGTCGCTGGCCCGGACGGATAGACCGCGCCCGGTCAGCTCGACTCCATTGACCGACGCTAGCCCGATCAGCGCAGTGGCCAGCAGCCGGTCATCCGATGAACGCACGACGAAGACATGCGGCCGGCTCGTCATGAGCCGCCTGATGGCGCGGAAGTCACCGCTGGCCGCCAGCCGGCCGCCGACGATTACCTGGATGAGGCCCGACAATCGCTCGACTTCCTCAAGGATGTGCGAGCTGAACAAGATCACCCGGCCCTGGTCGCCCTGGTCCTGCAGCAGGTCCATCAAGTGCAGTCGCTGTCTGGGGTCCATGCCGTTGAATGGCTCATCGAGCAGCAGCACCTCGGGGTCGTGCACGAGCGCGGCTGCCACCTTGATGCGCTGGCGCATGCCTTTGGAATAGGTGGCGATCCGCCGGTCTTGCGCCGCTGACATCTCCACCATCTCGATCGCGCGGACGGTAGCGGCCTGTGGATCGGGCAGCTTGTGCAGCTTGGCGGTGGCGGCCACGAATTCGGCGCCGGTCAGGAAGGCGTAGACGGACTCACGCTCGGGCACCAAGCCAACCCGCCGGAATAGCTCAGGGTTTCGCCAGGCGGCCTGGCCAGCGACCGAGATGGTGCCGCGTGACGGCGGCAAGAATCCGGCCATCAGGTGCAGGATCGTTGTCTTGCCCGCGCCATTCGGCCCGAGCAGTCCGGTGACCCCTGGCCCGATGCTCATCGTGATGTCGTTAACCGCGACGACGTTGCCGTACCACTGAGAGACGTCGGTCAGCTCGATCGAGGTCATGTTCCGCTCACCTTCCGGTAGCGCAGGAACAGGCCGCCCAGGCAGGCTGCCGCGAATGCCAGGTACATCAGGCCGTACAGCGGGCCGAAGTTGCCGGGGTTCGGGATGATGCCTGGGCTGGTGCCGCCCAGCCATTGGCGCAGCCCGTCGAGCACGGTGAACGGGCTGATCAGCCCGGCCAGCCTGGCCAAGTCGGTGCCTGCCGAGCCCGAACCTGGTGGCCCGAGCCCATGCAGGCCGATCTGGCTCAGCAGCTTGGCGAGGGTATAAGTCAGCAGGAAGAAGACGCCGATGCCGCCGGTGGCGAAGGCCCGGCGGCCGCTCAGCGACGCCAGCGCGAGACCAATCGCGGCCAGCACGACCGACCAGGCTAGGCCGAGCAGCAAGCCTGGCAGCAGCGCCTTCGTCTCCGACCAGATCGCGGCCGGGCCGCTGACCTGGGTGATCGTACCCGCGGTAGAGCAGCAGCAACGGGATCTCGATCATCGCGAGGCAAGCCACGGATGAAGGCGGCTAGCTTGGCGGCCGGGTAGTCGGCCCGGCTGATCGGCCTGGCCAGGTAGAGCGGCAGGATCCGGCTGCGCAGGTCACGCGAGACCAGCTCGGGTGCCTGGGCGGCCACAAAGATCATCATGACGAGAATGCGCAACGGCGCCAGGTAGGTGTCATAGGGGACCTGGCGCTGGTGACCCGAAGACAGCGCGATGGCGATCGCGCTGACCACAGCGGGCAGGCACATCAGCACGAAGGTGAGCACTGGCACGACCTTGGCCTTGGCGCCCCGGCCGAGTCCGAACGCGGCTCTGAGGCTGTGCCAGATCAGCGCCCTGACGATGGCCAATCGGCCGAGCCGTACGCCGTCGTAGCGACGGTAGCCGATGTCATGAATGACCCCTTCAGCGGACATCTGCTGCTCCCGAAGGGTTCGCCGCGACTTCATCGCGGAACAGTTCCTCAAGCCGATGCCGGCGCTGCTCAAGCCGGTTCAGCGGTAGTCCGAGGTCGGCGATCGCATCGCGCACGGTGTCGTAGGTCGCTTCGCTGTCCAGGTGCACGAGCAGGCCGCGCTCGTACGGCAGCGCCGGGGCCTGTCGGCGAGCGAGTTCGGCCGCCAGCGCATCGATGCCTTCGTCAACTTCGAGGTACAGCACGGCGCGAGCCTGCGTCACCGAGCTGATCGTGTCGGCTCGCAGCAGCTTGCCCGCGTCAATCGCGACTAGGTGGTCGCAAATCTGCTCGATCTCGCCGAGCAGGTGCGAAGCCACCACGATCGAGATGCCGAACTCAGTGCCGATCTTGGCGATCAGGTCAAGCATCGCCGTCCGCCCGGCAGGATCGAGCCCGTTGGTCGGTTCGTCGAGCAGTAGCAGCGCGGGGTCACCGACGATCGCCTGGGCTAGCTTGACCCGCTGCTTCATGCCGGTCGAGTAGGTACCGATCTGGCGGTAGCGCTCCTCGTACAGGCCGACATGGCGAAGCGAGTCGGCCGCGCGTTCTTTGGCCGAGGTAGCTGGCAGGCCGGACATCCGCCCCAGGTGCGCGACGAACTCAGTCGCGCTGACGTCCGGCGGCAGGCAGTCGTGCTCGGGCATGTAGCCGGTCAGTGACCTGATCGTCCTGCCTTCGGTCGCGCAGTCGCGGCCGAGCACCAGGGCCTGGCCATCGGTGGGCGCCAGCAGTCCGAGCAGGATCTTGATGAGCGTCGACTTGCCGGCCCCGTTGGCGCCGACCAGCCCGGTGACGCCAGGCGGGACGGCGACGGTCAGCCCGTCCAGTGCGGTCACGCTGCCGTAGCGCTTGGTCAGCGCGACTGCCTCGATCACCGCGGCCGGCCGTCCGGCCGACGGCCGCTTGGGACGGTCGACTTCGTCAGTCTGTGCTGACTGGCTCACCTACACGCTCCTGGCTTTGGTGCCCGACGTCGCTCGTGGTGCGGTGGGCTTCGCCAACTCAACCGGAACCAGCATGCCGCTGTCATCGGCTTGCAGGCTGATTTAGCGTCACACTGCGGTATCAGTTGCACCTGGCTGGCCGGTAGCGTGGCTGCATGCGGCGGCTGGGACGACATGCGGTGATCGATGTCAGCCATGTCGCCAAGCCGCTGGACGAAGCGCAGGCGGCGGCGCTACTGCACGATATGGCCCTGGCTGCCGGTGCGACGATGCTGCGGATTGAGTCGCATCACTTCGGGGCCGGGCACGGTACAGACCGCAGTCGCCCTGCTGGCCGAGTCGCACATCAGCCTGCACGAGTGGCCGGAGTACGGCTTTATCGCGTTCGACATCTTCGTCTGCGGCGCGGCCGAGCCCGAGCCAGCGATCGAATTGCTTAGGGCCCGGTTTCCCGAGGCCGAGGTGACCGCGCAGATCATCGACCGGGTGAGCCAGGGCTAGGGGTTTCTGGGAGCACAGTTGGCACAGACAGTGCAGTACGCGGTCAGCGAAGGCGTGGCTACCGTGACGTTGGACCGGCCGGACCGGCTCAACGCCTTTACCCGCACCATGATGGCCGAGCTGATGGAGGTCTTCGACCAGACCGACGCCGACGACGCGGTGCGCGTGGTGATCGTGACCGGGGCGGGGCGTGCGTTCTGCGCGGGCGCCGATCTCGGTGCCGGTGCCGATACCTTCCGCTACCGCGAAGGTGCGGCCGGGCAGCCGGGAGTGCGTCGGGACTCTGGCGGTGAGCTGGTGCTGCGGATCTACCGGTCGCTGAAGCCGGTGATCGCCGCGATCAACGGTCCAGCTGTCGGCGTTGGCATCTCGATGACCCTGCCAATGGATGTCAGGATTCTCGCTGACGACGCCAAGGTCGGCTTCGTCTTCGGTGCTCGGGGCATCGTGCCTGACGGTGCTTGCACGTGGTTCTTGCCCCGACTGGTCGGGATCAGCCAGGCGCTCGAATGGTGCCTGACGGCGCGAGTCTTCCCTGCCGCCGAGGCGCTAGCGGGCGGGCTGGTGCGGACGGTCTGCCCACGGTCGACGTGCTGCCGCTGGCGACCAAGCTGGCGACCGAGATCGCCACCAACGTGGCTCCGGTATCAGCGGTACTCACCAGGCAGCTGATCTGGCAGCTGCTCGGTGCCGAGCATCCGATGGAAGCGCACCGGCTGGACTCGCTGGCGATCGCGGCAACCGGCAGCATGCCTGACGCCGCTGAAGGTGTCACCGCGTTCCTGGAGAAGCGCCGACCGCAGTGGTCCCAGCTGCCGAGCCGCGATCTGCCCGACTGGTTTCCTTGGCGCCCAGAGCCGCCGTACGAGCCGTGATGGTGCGCTAGCTGACGTCGGCTGAGCGGCGTCGCAGCCAGTTTCGCCGGGTCTTAGGCTTAGCCGGTGGTATGGCTGGCCTGACTCGCAGGCTTACCGGACGTGCCGCCTGCCACTTCCCGAGCAGTTCATCGACGTCAACCAGTCTGACGAAGATCGGTGGTCCGAGCGGGACGCGGCGCCATTCCACGATCTGGCTGTTGAGTTCGGCAACGGCCGCACGCACTGCCTGCTCGGTGGGCAATTCCGCTATTGTCTCGGCGAGTCGCTCGCTTTCTTTACGCAGCCTGAGCGGGGTTGGCAGGCAGTCTTCCGGCGAGCCGCCTGCTCTGGCCACATACTCCCGCAGCCAGCCCTGGCCATCGAAGTCAGCGCTCTTGGGCAATGGCTTGCCCAGCCCCAGGCAGGTCGTCGAACGCGCCTCGCTCGGCGGCGGCATTAATCTGCTCGTCGATCCACGAGCCGAAGCTGATTCCAGCGGGCTTACGCTCGGTCATCGCGACTAGCACTCCTCCCTCAGCCAAATTTTAACGACCCGCCGATCTGCGGACTTCGGCGGGCAACGTGCTGACCGGGGTGCGGACAGGCGCCAGGCCTTGACATTATGCAGGTGATTACCTGCATAATGTCAAGGTGGCTGGCTCCGAAGGCTCGCGGCCGGGGAGCGCCGTCAATGACGCGGTGTTCAAGGCACTGGCCGACCCGACCCGGCGATACGTGCTTGACCTGCTGCGTGAGCAAAATGGCCAGACCCTTGGCGAGTTGTGCGCACGACTGGAGATGACGAGGCAATCGGCCACCCAGCACATCGGGGTGCTTGAGGCGGCGAACCTGGTGAGCACGGTCTGGCGGGGCAGGGAGAAGCTGCACTATCTCAACCCAGTGCCGATCCACGAGCTCGGCGACCGGTGGATCGGCAAATTCGAGCAACCGCGCCTGCGGATGCTTGGTGAGCTGAAACGACGAGCGGAGGAGCGCGACATGGAGCCCGACCAGACGACTAGGCCGGCGTACGTCTACGTGACCTACATCGAAAGTTCGGCCGAGCGCGTCTGGCACGCGCTCACCGATGCGGACCTGACGGCGCAGTACTGGGGGCACAGCAACGTCTCGGATTGGCGGGTCGGTTCACGCTGGGAGCACGTGCGAACCGACGGATCAGGCATCGCCGACGTGATCGGCACCGTGCTGGTCGCCGAGCCGCCTCGGCGGCTCGTAGTCACGTTCGACTCACCGGCCGAGCCACCGCCGACTCCGACCCAGGTGACCTTCGAGATCGAGCCCTACCACGAGATCGTCAAGGTCACCGTTACCCATGAGAACCTGCCGGACGAGGCAGCGGTGCGCGCGATCTCGACCGGCTGGCCGGCCGTGCTGGCCAACCTCAAGTCGCTTCTTGAGACCGGTCACGTGCTTCCCCAAGCGCCATGGGAGATGCACGCCGAACCCAGGCGCGCCGCGCCGGAAGTCGCTTCCCCGTGACATGTGGTGAGGCACCGCTCTCATATCACGCCCAAGCGACCGCCAGAATATGCGAAAGACCACTTTTCGGGCGAGTTATTGGCAGCTCGCCGTGATACGTGGCCACAGCCCACAGACGTATCACGGCGAAGCGACTCTGCCTCGGTCTGGGACGCGCGCCTCCTGGCAATCGGGCTCCATACCGCAGATCGGCGGCGGGGCTGAGTCCGTGTCCGGCCAGAAGCCGACGGCGTGTATCGCCGTCGGCACCGACGCAAATTTTCTGACTATGGCGCAGTCGGGGAATGGCAGCCGCTTGACCTTGCTGCGAACGATCAACCCGGAGCGCGATGCCCGCGGGCGCTGGCCGGTTGGCCTGCCTGCGGGCATCGGTGCGGGTGAGCGACTCGACTAGCTGAATCGCGGCGTCGCCGTTGTGATGTCGTAGTTCGGGCCCCAGTACCACTGGGTCGCGGCCGCTCCTGGCACCACGTGCGGAACGCCAGTCGGGTCGGCGATCCACCAGCGGACCTGCGCCTGCATCTTCTCGGGCAGGCGGCTTACGGCCGACTGGACGGCACCCCACTCAGAGCGCATGGTGTAGATGCGGGCGAGCGCGTTCGGCTGGTCGTGCAGCCGGTGCCAGGCCCAGCTCGCGGCCATCGCCGGAGTGGCATCGCCCGGCTCGACATCCAGGGCGTTCGCGCGCGGGTCATAGCCGGTGGTGTCGATCCAGAGCACCTGGTTGTGGCCGGCCAGGTCGGCCGCCGACGCGGCGAACTTGCCGGTCGCGTAAGCCGCGGCCACCTGGTGACTTGGGATCGACGACGGCGTCACCGAGTCGTAGATCAAGTACGGCTTGGTCGGCCCCGAGTGCACCGTCGCATGCTTGGCGGCATGCTTGGTGGCATGCCAGTGCCTGGCCGGCTGACTGGCCTTGGCGTGAGCGGCAGGCTTGGCGTGACCGGCCGGCTTGGCGTGACCGGTCGGCTTGGCGCTACCCGCTGGACGCTCCTTGACCGCGAGCTTGGCGCCGGTGGCGGCCTGCGGTGCCGCCTGATGGGTGGTCACCTTGATCGACGCCAAGCCCGGTGACCCGCTGCCGACTGGCGCGTTCTGGGTGGTGCCGATCGCGGCCACGTGGCCCACGCTGGCCGGCGTTGCTGTCGGGCTCGCCGCCATGCCCGCGGCGAGGCCGGCGGTTGCCGCCGCGGTCGCTGCGGCGACGCCTAGCTGCTTGCCGGTTGGACGCTGCAGCGACTGCGCTGAGGTCCTGATTGAGTGAGCTGCCGCACGCACCGATTCTGCTGAGGAATGCAGATCGAACTGGTGCTTACTACCGAAATCGGACAGCTGGGAGGTGAAACTGGACAGGTGTGACCTGAAACGGGGGTTCAAGAGTTACCTCGGGGGGTCGGGCGCTGGGGGAGCGCTCGTCGGGCACCCAGGAGGCTGCCGGCTGGCGGCGATGCACCAAACGTGGGGGTCGGGTGACGGCACCTAATATGCGGCAGATGCGCGGATGTGACGCGGGTCAGGGCGTCGCGTTGCGGGGGGCAATCCATCACACGCCTGGGCGCTATCAGTTACGGATAGTGAACGCCAGATCGCGGACGGCTATGCCAGGAACTCCGAAATCACGCTATGGCGTGCATCACACTTCGCGTTCCGTAGCTATCTGGCAGAAACAATAATAAAAACCCCAGAGCTGCCAGGATGGCAGCCCCAGGGCTTGCGGACTAGTGCCACCTCTAGCCGACGACCGGGAGCGTTACCCGCCAGTGCGCGCCGCCATCGGAGCTGTGCCAGATCGCGGGCAGTTCATCGTGAGCGCCATCGAGCCCGACGACGACGCCGTCTGACCCGAAGAACCGCACCTGTGTCGTACCGCCGCCACTGTCACCGATCAGCGGCTTGACCGCCTGCCAGTTCTGGCCGCTGTCGTGCGAGACCAGCACTGAGCTTCGGCCTCCCACCAGGAAGACAGTGCTGCTAGAGGCGACCGCGATCTGTCCTAGATAGCCGGCACCCAGCAGGCCGCAGGTGCCGATCGCGCAGTCCTTCTCCAGCGTCCAGGTGCGGCCACCGTCGACCGACGTGCTGACAGCCTTCGCCTGGAAACCTGCGCCTGGCTCACCGGCGCAGACCACGAAGATCTTGCCAGTCCTAGCCACGCTGATCGCCGCCGACAGGGCATCCAAGCCGCACTTGACCGGGTGCCGCGCCCAGGACGAAGCGTCGTTACTGGTCGTCCAAAGCGGCGTCAGGTCCGCTCGGCCACGGTTGTTGACGGCGGGCGCGCCGAGCAGGTAGGCCGAACTCGAACTGGTCCTGACCAGTTCGGCGGTGCCGGCGACCCGATGGCCGAACCCGGGCACGGCGGCGCCCGCTGGCTGCGCCGGGGCGGGCTGCCAGGACCGGCCGCCGTTGGCTGACACGCTGATCAGGATCGGGCAACTGTCGGGCTTTGATCCGTGGCCAGTGCAGCGCGCCGCGACCAGCCAACTCGACCGGCCAACTACGGACATGGCCAGCACGCTGCCACCCGGCCTCGTCGACCGCCAGGATCGGCCACGGTCATGGCTGATCTCAAGGCCAGGCCCGTACAGGAAGACGTCGCCGCTGGTGTCGGCGGCGATTGACGAAACGGGCGCGTTGGCGTCGCACGACCAGGCGGTGGCGACGTGGGGCTTGCTGAACCGGTGGCCGCCGTCACCAGTCGTGCCGACCCCTAGCTGGCATGTCGCGCCGTGGCCGGTCGTCAGGTTGAACATCCCGTAAGCGTGCTCTGGACTGGTGAAGGCGGCCGCCGTGAGGCGAGGAGGGGTGCGAGCCGCCGTCGTGCGAGCCGCCGTCGTGCGAGCCGCCGTCGTGCGAGCCGGTGCCGTGGCCGCTGTATGCGTCGGGGTCGGGGCGAGTGCGCTGGCCGCGACGGCGACCAGCAAAGCTCCCGCCGAGGTGGCTGAAGCGAGGAGGGCAAATCGAGTATTCATGCCCAGTACGACTGGCCATTCCGCGCAATGGTTGCGTCTTAGCCGACGTCGAGCTTCGCGGCCGGACTGTCCGCCGGGTGGAACACGCCAAGCAGTCGCATGATGCTGGTGCCGGTGTTTTCCAGGCAATGCGGCAGGCCCGGAGGCAGCCGGGTGCAGGTGCCCGGTGCCAGCGGATGGTCCGCGCCGCCGGCATGCAGCCAGCCAGTGCCCTGCAAGATAAGCACCGTCTCGTCGTACGGGTGGCTGTGATCGGGTGCCCGGCCGGGCGGGATCTCGCCAACAAACTGCGTCGCGACCGCGCAATCGCGCCCCGGCCCGAACAGGACCCGGAACTTCCGGTCCCCAGTCACCTCTACCGGACAGTCGCCGAGCTGGCGAATCACCGGCCCGCCCGCGCCTGGTCCGGGGACGGCCGGCGGCTCCGGCAAGGTCACGACATCCAGGCGCAAGTCCTCGTCTTCGGTCGCCAGGACCTGGTAGGCCAGTGAGGCCGGCATCCAGACGCCCAGGTCAGGGCCGAGTTGCCGGTCCTGATCCTGGCCAGCTCTGAGCGCGCCGTGACCGCTGACCACGAACCAGAGTTCACCGGCGGCGCCACCAGTTCCGGTGAACTTTGCTCCCGGCGGAACCTCGATCAGGCACCGGCGCAAGCCAGCATCAAGCAAGACCCGCACCAAAGGACCGTCGGCGGTGCGCACCGCCGGGACTTTCGGTGCGTGCACGGTGCGAGTCTGATCGAGGTGATTCATCTCGGCTGCAAGTCTAGTGCCCTCTCAGCCGGAAATCATCGGGTAAATAGCGGTGTGGTGTGTTGACAGATCCAGGTTTGATTGCGAACGATTTGTATCATGTCCAAAAACGTGTCAGTTGTTGTTACAGACGATCTTGACGGCTCAGGCGGCGCACAGACCGTCGCGTTCGGATTTGACGGGGTCAACTATGAAATTGACCTCGGCGAGGCGAACCGGGCCAAGCTTGAAGGCGCGTTCGCGCCATTCATCGCGGCTGGTCGCAAGGCCAGCCGTACTTCCAGGCGGCGGGCAGGCACCCGACCCGGCGGAGTTTCCGCCGATCGGGCGGCGGTCAGGGCCTGGGCCAGAGAAGCCGGATTGAACGTCTCAGAGCGCGGCAGAATCAGCGCCGATGTGATGAATCAGTACGAGGCTGCGCACTAAGCGCTTCGTGTCCGCTGAGATGCCTTTGCAATTACGTACGGTGCGTATTCTAATTCGACGCAACCGTACGGCGGTTGCTTTAGTTTGCCATGCCCGCATGGCGAGCTTAGGGATCGACGAGCAACTCGATCGCGTCCAGCCAGTTCATCGACGGCCGCCAGTCACCCTCGCCGAGGAGGTCGGTCACCGTCTTATCGATCGCTGGCCAGATCAGTTCCTGCGCCTGCGCCCTGGTTGGCGCTGCGTCTCGCTCGACTTCCACGCTCGCCGTAGCGCCGAGCTTTTCGTCGTGCTCGGCGAATCCCGACGTGAGCCGGTATCGGCGCAGCGGCCCTGCCGCCGGTACCGGCTCGGCGGTCGAACCGGTGCGCCGCTGGTACTCGGCCACCGACTCGGGTCGGCTGATAAACACGTAGCCGTAGTACTGATCGACCGTGCGCAGCGAGCCCGACGCGAGCTGCCAAGGCCACTCGCCTGACTCGACCGTGGTCAGGTCGAACAGGCCAACGAACTCGGTCTCCTTCGTGCCACTGGCCGGGTCGTCGAATCGCTGCTCACCGTCGGCCCAGAATCGCAGTTGCAGCGACGCCGTCGGATCGGCCCGAAGCACCCTGACCTCGATCTTGCTCACGCGCGGGGCTGGGCCGATCCGCCATCTTTCCATCGCGGGCGCAATCAGCCAGCGCCTGACCGCGGGCTCAGCCAGCGCGGCCAAGGTCGACTCGTCGCCGTCCGCCGCCATGGCCCAGGCCGCCACGATGAGCCTGGCCGTGCGCCGGATCCGATCCGCGCTGAATCGCTCGTCTCGCGGGCCGGCTGCGCTGATGATCTCGGCGGCGGCAGGCCAGACTTCCAGCGCCGCCCGCTCCACGTACCGGGCTGACTCTGGCAGGCTCACCGGTCCAGGATGGCACGACCATGACCGGCAGCGCGCTGGTCAAGCGCTCGTGCCATTGACAGTTTAATCGTCCAAGTCATAATTACATACGAAAATAAAACACTGGGCCGACTGTCGCTGGCCCGGCCCAGGAGTGCAGCGACGACTCGGCTGAGCGCCTGGAGGGTCGATGAGATTCCGGCGATCGCACAGGTACCTTGCTGGCGCCCCGGTCCTGGCCGTAGCGGTCGCGGTGACCTTGTCGCTCGGCGCCTGGCCGGCGCAGGCAGCTTCGCTGCCGCTCCAGAGCGAGGCGTCCGCTTTCCTCAACTCCACCTTGGTGTGGAACTGCAACGCGGCACCACCGGGCGCGAACAGCTTCGGCGCGGTCTCCCTTGACCTGGTCAACAACGGCTACTGCGGCTACGCCTTCAACTACGGCCAGACCTTGCCGCTGACCGGCTTCTATGCCATGGGCGACATCCGCTCGTCGGCGGCGCAGCTGGTCGGCTGGTCACAAGGCGGCGTCTAGTGCCCTCCGGCTCAGCAACGGGGTCGCCCCGTTGCTCACCTGATGACAACGGGGCGACCCCGTTGCTCTTGAGCGGGCCAGGGCCAGCCCGGGCAGGCGCGGCCGGGCGCGCGGCGGGGCGGACGGCCGGGCGCGCGGCCGGGCGGACGGCCGGGAGCGCGGCGGGGCGGACGGCCGGGAGCGCGGCGGGGCGGACGGCCGGGCGCGCGGCGGGGCGGACGGCCGGGAGCGCGGCCGGGCGGACGCTTCGCGTGGCGATCATGGCGGGCCTGGTCGGATGCTACGCGCTGGCCTGTGTGTGGGCGCTGTGGAATCGGACTGACGCGGTATTCGCCTTCGGCGGCGCCAGCCTTGTCACGATCGGCTATATCTCACCACGCATCGTGCAGCGGGTCCTGCTCGGCTTCGTTCTGGACGCAATTGCCGCAGCGCTGCTCTTTTTGCCAGCTATAGGCGACGTTATCGACGCCGTCGGCGGTCTGGTAGCAATCGTGGTATTCGTCGGCAAATGGGCGCGCTTCCTGCGTAATCTTCCCTGCGGGATAGCCTGGTGCGGATTGTTCGCCACGTTGTGGTATGAGACCAGGATTCTTCCGCCGAGCTTCTCGGTGACCGCAAGCTCGCATAGCTTCTGGTTTTACCTGATGATCGTCGTGGCTAGTGCCGTCGGTGGAGCGCTGGTCATCGTCCTGCTCACGGGCCTGGCCAGGCTGGTGACTAGGCACGAGCACAGCCGGGCGATGTTTTATTCGATCGGCTATCCGTGGTATCTGCTCATGTTCCTTATCGCGTTCTTTGTCCCTGATCCCGACTTCGACTACGGCAGCTGACCCGGCGAAAGGCTTGCCGTGCTCAGTGGGGTAAGACTTAGGTCATGAGCAAGCAGCCGAATTCGCCCCCACCCGGCGACAAGCCGGTGCCGACCGCGCCGCCGCAGCCACCCGCCTGGCGGCACTGGCTATGGCCGGTCGCGTTCATCGGCGTGCTGCTGCTTTATCTCTTCCTGCCGGGAATTCATGTCAATACGCCGGTCAACCTGACGTATTCACGATTCACCGCTGACGTCAGCTCGCACAAGATTAAGACGGTCAACTTCGGCAACGGGGCAAGCGGCTCGAACACCACAGCGACCGGCGAGCTGACTAACGGCAAGTCCTACACGACCGTGGTTCCTGGCCAGCCAAGTGCGGCGCTCGGCGACAAGCTGGCCGCCAACGGCGTGCGGACTGTGACCGCTGACGCGCCGAGTTCTGGTCTTGGCACCGACCTCTTGTACTGGCTGTTGCTGCTGTTGCCGATCTTGCTGGTTTTCTGGCTGGTGCGGCGGATGGCACGCGGCGGCGGCGCAGGCTTGCAAGGCGCGCTCGGCGTCGGCAAAAGCCGGGCCAAGGTCTTCGACGCCGAGCGGCCGAGCACCAAGTTCAACAACGTGGCCGGCTATCAAGGTGCCAAGGCCGAGATCGGCGAGGTGGTGGACTTTCTGCGGCACCCGGATCGGTACCAGCGGGCGGGCGCGATGGCGCCGCGCGGACTGCTGATGATCGGTCCGCCTGGCACCGGCAAGACGCTGCTGGCCAGGGCGGTCGCTGGTGAGGCTTCGGTGCCGTTCTTCTCCGTCACCGGGTCGAGCTTCGTCGAATTGTTCGTCGGTGTCGGTGCCTCTCGGGTACGCGACCTGTTCGACGAAGCCCGCAAGCGAGCTCCGGCGATCATCTTCATCGACGAAATCGACGGCATCGGCCAGCGCCGGTCGGGTTCTGGCGCGGCGGTCGCGAACGATGAACGCGAGCAGACGCTGAACCAGTTGCTGGCCGAGATGGACGGCTTCGATGTGTCCGAAGGGATCGTGGTGCTCGGTGCCACCAACCGGCCCGAGGTGCTCGATCCGGCTCTGCTGCGACCAGGTCGGTTCGACCGGCAGGTCACGATCCCGCTGCCGACCCTGCCTGAACGGGCCGCCATCCTCGGGGTGCACTGCCGCGACAAGAGACTGGCACCCGACGTGGACTTGCGGGTGGTGGCCCGAGGTACGCCCGGCTTCTCCGGTGCCGACTTGGCCAACTTGGCCAACGAGGCGGCGATTGTCGCGGTGCGCGACCACCGCGACGTGATCACGGCCGACGATTTCGGCGCCGCCAGGGACCGGCTGCTGCTCGGCCGCCGCGAAGACTCCAACGTGCTGCTGCCCGAGGAGAAGCACGAGGTCGCCGTGCACGAGTCCGGGCACGCACTGGTAGCCGCACTGTCCGAGCACGCCGACCCGGTCGCGAAGATCACGATCCTGCCGGCCGGCCAGACCCTGGGCGTCACCGAGCAGTTGCCGCTCGATGAACGGCATCTGTACCGCGAGGACTACCTCACCGACTCGCTCGCGGTGCGCCTCGGCGGCCGCGCGGCCGAGTTGGTGCAGGTCGGCCAAGGCTCGACCGGTGCCGCGAATGACCTGGCTGGCGCCACCGACCTGGCCACCAAGATGGTGCGCGAGTACGGCTTGTCGGCCGACCTCGGCCCGGTCGGCTACCCAGAAGGCGGCTCGGTCTTCCTCGGCGGCGGCGGTGGCCAGGGGCTGTCCAGCCGCCCCTTCGCCGAAGCGACCCAGGCCAAGATCGACACCGATGTCGCCAGGCTGTTGCGCGAGGCCGAGCACACCGCGGTCGACCTGATCAGGTCACACCGTACCGAACTCAAGCAGCTCGTTGACCTGCTGCTTGAGCAGGAGACCGTGGACGGCTCTGTGGTCTACCAGATCGTCGGCAAGCAGGTCCCCACCCACCGAACCGAAGAAATGGCCATCGCCCCGCCCGCCAAATCGAACCCAGCTCATGATGGTGGCGTATTATCGGCCGGTCCAGTTGGCGGGCTCGCCGGTGAGAAGGCGAGCCCGCGCACGTTGGCTAAGTTAGGCCGTCGGCTAGGAGATCAGCGCAGGTGCGGTGAGTCGTCCTTCCTCTTGACCAAGTCAGGCCGGAGGAGACCGGACACGAACCGCACTCGTTCGCCCATGCCGCCGCATTGCTTGCACCGGCTCCAAGCTCGCGAGTTCGAGCCAGGGCCGCGTCCGCGTCGCCCCTTGCAGCCGGGGCATTCCTGATACGGCCAGATGGCATAGGAGGCAAGGATGCAGCCGATGATGAGGATGATGGCGATGAATCCGTCCGCGTTCACGTGGCACCAGTCCTTTCTGTGCACTGGCGGCCTTGTATCACGACGCTAAGCGGGCGTAATGCGCAGTCACCAGGAAGAAAGGCCCACAGCTGAGCCACAGCTTCGGAGTCAGAACTACTCGGTGGGCGCTGAACGTGGCGCGACGTGCCTCTCGAACTGCTCCGGAGCTCAGGAGCGACAGCCCTGGTGGTGGGCTATCCGGTCGGGCAGGCGGCGGCACCGGGCAGTTGGGTGAGGTTGACGGTTTCCAGCTGCCCTGAGCCGTAATTGCCGACCAGCAGCGTCTTGCCGTCGGCCGCGACGGTCATCTCTCGCGGCACCAGGCCTGATCGCAGATTGCCGAGCACGGCAGGCTTCCCTGCGAGTACCGCGGGCACGCTGACCACCGCCAGATTCGGCACGCCGTGCTTGGCTTTGAACCGGTGTGAGTCAGCGACCACGATCTGCGAGCCGCAATTCGCCGCGGCCAGGCCGATCGGCTGCACGCCAACTCTGATCCAGCGAATCAGCGCGTGCCAGGGGTCCGTCACCAGCTTGCTGGCCGAGAAGGCCACCAGCGCGTTGCTCTGCCTGGCCGTGACCCAGACCGTCTTGCCGTCTGGATCAGCGATGACCCGCACTGGCCGGCAGCCGGCGTTGACGTTGGAGACCACCGCCTGAGCGGGGTCGGTCTCGGCCTTAGCCACGCTGATCGTGGAGAGCATGCCGTGCGTGCCACCGGGGACGGAGACCTCACTGGTGGCGTAGAGCCATCGATGGTGAGGCGACGACGCGATGCCGACGGTGGTGACGCCGACCGGGACGGCACCCACGTAGTCGGCTGGCCCGAAGCCGTTCGTCAGTGCCAGGCCGAGGTTGAAGACCGCGACCTCCTTCTCGCCGGCCAGCGTGACGAAGGCGTACTTGCCGTCCCCAGAGAACGCCACCTCGAAGGCGCCCTTAGCCGGCGATGGCGCGTCCAAGGTGCCGAGCAGAGCACCGGGCTGACCCTTGATCGCCTTGGCCACGTCGATCACGTCGGCGCCCTGTTTCAGGTTGGCGACCAGCAGGTATTTCCCGTCCGGGGTGAGTCCGACCCCGCGAGCCGAGTCGCCAGCGGGCAACTGGATCAGGTGCTTGACGTGCCAGCCGCCAGTACCGGTTCGCACCACGCCGACATACTTGCCGAGCCCGGCTAGTTGCCACTGGCCATTGGGGGTTATCGCGACGCCGAACGGCGGACCAGGTACCTTCAGCAGCCTGGTCGTGACAGCTGACAGCTTCGGCGCGGTCACGATCTTGTTGCTGCACCATGGTGCTGGTACGGCGGTCCCGATCGTGACCGGGCTGGTGGGAGCGGCGAGGCCGATCGCGACCGGGTCGGTGGCGATCCCGACCGTCTTGGTGATCGTGTCGGTAGCGGTGTCGATGAACGTGACCCGGCCAGGCACTGACGCCCCGTTGCCAGGCGCGCCGCTCGCGACGTAGGCGAACTGGCCGTTCGGAGTGATCGCGATCGCGTCTGGATCAACGCCCACCTGGATGAATTTCTGCGGCAAGTTCGTCGCCGTGCGGATCGGGGTGACTGAGTCATGCCGATTCACCACGTAGACCGTTTTGCCGTCGGGCGTGATCGCGATCGCGGTAGGCCGGTGCCCGACCCTGATGGCCGGCCGGGCGGTGTTGGTGCTGAGTCTGATCGGGGCCAGGTAACCCTTGCGTGAGGTCCTGCTCAAGGTCACATAGCCAAAGTGGCCATTCGGCTCGATCACCATCTGATGCGGGAACCCACCCACGTGGATAGCGGGCAGCGCCACGTTGTCGCTGACCAGGATCGGCGTGATCGAGTCCGCGTAGGTATTAAGCACGTAGACGGTCTTGCCATTCGGCGTCATCGCGACGCCGCGTGAGTCCCGGCCGACGGTGATCGGGCTGAGCGCGGTATCGGTGCTCGTCTTGATCGGTGTCACCACCCCGTTGCTGACCACGTAGGCGGTCGCGCCGTCCGGCGTGATTGCGATCGTCCGAGGAAACCGGCCGACCGAGATGGGCGGCCCAGCTACCCGGTCGGCCAGGTCGATCGGAGTCACCTGGGATGATCCGTTGTCGGCGACGTAGGCGGTACGGCCATCCGGGGTGATCGCGATGAAGCTAGGCCGGACGCCGACGCTGATCGGCGAACCGGCCTTGCCGGTCGCTGTGTCGATCGGCACGACGGTGTTAGAGCCGCTGCAGGCGACGTAGGCGGTCTGCCCGTCTGGGCTGATGGCGATGGCGACCGGATGAATGCCGACCTTGATCGGCGGGCCAGCCCGGCGAGTGACCATGTTGACTGTCGTGACCACGTCTCCGGCGTAATTCGCCAGGTAGGCGACCGAGTTGTGGCCACTCCTAGCCGTCGAGAACCGTACCGCTGGCCGCCCGGCCGCGCGCCCGCCGGCAGTGCCCCCGCCTGCCGCGTGCTGGCCGGCGGTCAGGTCGCCAGCGCTCGCCGGGGCCAGACTGATCAGGCCGACTCCGCCCGCGCTGATGAGCGCTGCCGCCATAGCGCCGATCATGACCATCCGCACCCGCACGCCGGTGCCTCCTGAGTCGACCCGTTGATCGGTCTAGCATCGCGCGGCTGGCCGTCGGCCGCAGTGCTATTGGCCTGACCGAAATCCGGGTCGGCTACCGGACGAGCGGATGCCTCGGCCCCGGCCGCGACCTGAGCTTGTCGGCTCGCCGGCTAGCTAGGCTCGTCGGCTAGGTAGGGCGGGGCGGGCTCGTACTGGATGTAGCGGCGGACGGCGCGGGAGTGCTCGCGTCCGTGCAGATTGCCGATCAGCCACAGTGCCAGGTCGATGCCGGCCGAGACGCCCTGGCTGGTGGCGAGCTTGCCGTCGATAACGTAACGCGCGTCGCGCACCACCGTGACGGCACCGCGTGCCTCCATGGCGTCTTCGAAGGAGAAGTGGGTGGCGACCCGGCGGCCGCGGGCTGGACCGGCTTCGTGCAACAGCAGGCTGCCGGTGCACACACTGGTCACCCACTGCGCGCTGGCCCCGGTCTTGGCGATCCAGTCAAGCACCGCGCGGTTGCTGACCTCGCGCCTGGTGCCACTCCCGCCGGGTACGAGCAGCACGTCGAGCGGCGGATGGTCATCCAGGGTGTGGTCGGGCAGCACCCGCATGCCCTTGCTGCATCGCACCGGCTCGGTGCGCTCGGCGATCAGCACCGCGCTGTCGCCGCTGTCGCGCACTAGGGCTGAGGTGGTGAATACTTCCCACGGGCCGACGAAATCCAGTTCCTCGGCGTCGTCGAAGATCAACAATCCGTACGTGGTCATGAGTACTCCGCAGTGGTTGTGAACCGATTCCGGTAATCCGATGGGGCGATACTGAGATGGCGGTGGAACGCGCGTCGCAGCGTTTCCGCTGTGCCGAAGCCATAACGTCGGGCGACAGCGTCGACCGGGTCATCGGTCTGGGTCAGCGCCCGCTGGGCGGCCTCGATCCGCACCCGCTCCACGTAAGCGGCCGGTGGCAGGCCGAGTTCGGCGGTAAACCTTCGCTGCAAGTGCCGCGGGCTGAGACCAGCCAGTGTCGCCAGGTCGTTGACCGCGTGGCGGGCGCCGGGGTTGCCGTGGATCGCGGCGACCGCCGTCCTGATCGGATCGGTTCGCGGCTGCACCGACCAGAGCGGCACGCTGAACTGCGATTGGCTGCCGGGCCGACGCAGGAACAGCACGAGGTCCTGCGCCACTCGGTGCGCCACATCGCGGCCTAGGTCGTCCTCGACCAGCGCCAGGGCCAGGTCCATGCCAGCGCAGACTCCGGCTGACGTCCACACCGGGCCGTCCTTGATGAAGATCGGGTCAGCGTCGACGATCAGTTCGGGGTAGCGGCGGGCTAGCTCATCGGCTTGGGACCAGTGCGTGGTGACTCGCCGCCCACCGACCAGGCCAGCGGCCGCCAGCAGGAACACGCCGCTGCACACTGAGGTGATCCTGCGAGCGCCGGCCCCGGCGGCTGCGACCCAGCTGACCAGGGCGTCGTTGCATGCGGCCACACCGACGCCGCAGCCGCCGACGGCCACCAGCGTGTCCACGCCCGCCGGATCAAGCTCGTCGATGCCGAAGCTGGCATGTACCGGCAGGCCACTGGCGGTGTTGACCGGCCCAGCTCGCGGCGCGACGACCTGACGGCAATAGCTGCCGACCGGTCGGCCCGCGTCCGCGAAGACCTCATGCGGGCCGACCAGGTCGAGCGGCTGGAATCCGTCGAAGATCACGAACACGATCCTGCGTTGCTGCACGCTTGCCACAGTGCCTGCTCAGAGCAGATGGCGGCAACGCCGGTCAGCCCACAATTCGCGCCAGGCTGGCCGAGCCAGCCTGGCGCGCGAGGATCAGCGCAGGCAGCTGTTGACCCGGTCGAACATGCGGCTGGCGCGATCCAGCGCGGCGTTACTCAACTTGGGCAGCAGGTCGCCCTGTTCGCGCAGGAAACAGGCGGCCAGTCGGTAGCGGTCCACCTTGCCGTCGGCGATGTTGTGGTCGCGGAAGTAGACCTCTGTTCTCGCCACGATTCGCGGCAACCTGGACTTCAGGTCGCCCGGCTTGAGCGCGCCAGTGGGCAGTGCCTCGCCGTACGCGCTTGACACCAGTGCGCAGAAGACGACCGGGTCGAGCAGATCCTCCAGGTCGGCTTCCTTGCCGGTGGCGAAGTCGTTCAGCTGAATCACCGCGGTTAGCCGCAGGTGGCCCTTGTCGGTCAGGGACTTCAGCCGCTGCTGATCGCGCGGGTTCCCGTCCACCAGCACGGCCACATTCAAGGTGGCCGAGCTGGCCAGGCTGACGAAAGCCGACACCTTGTCGGCACCGCCGACCGGCGTCACGACCCACTGAGGATCCAGCGTGCGCAGCCCGGCCTCCTGGCAGGCCTGGTTGAGTAGTTGCAGGTAGAGCAGGTCGGCTGGGGAGCTGACCAGCAGGCAGTGCGGGCCGGTCACCAGGGTCTGGGCGAGTTCATAGCTGAGCGCGGCCTGCAGCGGGAACATGCTCTCGCTCTCGGCCTCGAAGCCATCCGCGCTGATGACGGTGCCCTGGTCGGCCAGGTCGACCACGGTGCGCACCCGGTCGATCCGCTGCGGATCGATCAGGAACGGCGAGTGGGTGGTGTAGAGGACCTGATGCTTAGGCGCGAGTTTTTGCTCAATGAAGGCCAGCACGTCGGCCTGGGCGGTGGCGTGCAGGCTCAGGCCAGGTTCGTCGAGCAGCAGAATGGTGCTCCGGTTCGGGTCCTGAACGATATTGCTGAAGTAGGCGTAGAAGGAGAAGAACCAGACAAAGCCACGGGACCGCTCGTCGAATGGCACGGTCACGGCGTGCTTGGGGTTGTAGATGCGCAGGTTGACGACGGGTCCCCGGTTGAGCGGCGGCTCGTCGGCCGGGTTGCCTGGCGACATTTGGATGGTGACCCGCAGTCCAGGGTTCTGCCGCCAGTAGGCGAAGGCGTCCCTGGTAATGCCGTTGGCGGCGCCCTCAAGCTCGCGGGTGAGCGCCTCGAAGTCGCCGTCCTCAAAGTCGGTCAGGTCCGCGTCTACCGTCTGAAGCAGCGAAAGGAACGTCTGGTCCGCCTCATCGAGCAGGCCAGCGGCCAGCTTGGCGCGGATGTCTGGCAGCGATACCCGGCCGCGCATGGTGCTGTAGTCGGAGAAGTAAAAGAACCTGGGCAGCCAGCCATCCAGGTAGTTGTCCACCAGGTAGACGCCAATCGATTGGTCCCGCCACGACTCGAGCCTGGCGATCAGTTCGCCGACTGAGGGGTGCGGCTGCTCGATCGCTCGGAGCGCCGTCATCAGGTCCGGTATTGAGCTCGCGGCCAGAAGTGATTGCTTCTCAGCGGCAGATGCCTCGATGCCAGAAGTCAGATGTTCTACGGCCTTCTCGATGACATAGGTGGAAATATAGCGCCGCCGGCCGTCGTACCCTTTGACAACGGTGATCTCGCGACTGCTGAGTACGCCTTCGCCAAGATCTTCCTCAATGACCTTCAGCTCATTTTTGGTCAGCTCGAAAACGGCAGTGACCACGTCGGCTGGCGATTCTTCCCTGACCTTGCGATAGGCGGAGAAGCGACGGCTGGGGAAGTCCATCACGTCATCGAACTTGATCTTGCCGTTGATCGGGTTAAGCGGGTTAAGCAGATGCAGCGCGTGCAGGAACGCGGTCTTACCCGACTCGTTCTTGCCGACCATGCAGGTGACGTCCGCAACCGGAACCACTCCGGAGTCATCGATGCTCCGATAGTTCGAAATGCGTACCGACTTCAAGTCCAAGGATCCGCCCCTCCCTGAGGACGCGAGCAGTTCTGGCGGCTCGCAGCGCGCTGGTCCAGTCAGCCACCGGCAGGCCGGTGCATTGTCCGACTCGCACTCTACCGATGCTGATGATCGGCTTAGGCCCGATCCGCGCATACCTGTACCGTGCGCAGGGGACAGATCAGCGCGGCGGCGGAGGAGATCATGGCGGAGAGTCGGTTCGGCCTGACGGAGCTCGCGGACCTGCCGGAGGATTTGCGTACCAGGATCGGCGCGATCGCGGCCAAGTCAGGGTTCGTGCCGAACATCTTTCTCGCGCTCGGCCACCGGCCCGCTGAGCTGCGCGCCTTTCTTGATTATCACGACGCGCTGATGGACCGTTCTGACGGGCTCAGCAAGGCCGAGCGTGAACTGGTGGTGGTAGCGACCTCGGGCGCGAACCGCTGCCCCTACTGCATCGTGGCGCACGGCGCGATCTTGCGAATCAGGTCCAAGGATTCGGAGCTCGCGGACCAGGTGGCGGCCAACCCGTGGCGGGCGGAATTGACCGGCCGTCAGCGCGCGATCGTGGATCTGGCGCTGGCACTGGCCCGCGAGCCCGAACTTTTCGGCGACTCCGAGCTTGACGGCGCCAGGGCGGCCGGACTGACCGACGACGAGATCTGGGATGTCGGCGCGATCACCGCGCTGTTCGCCGCGTCAAACCGGCTCGCCCAGCTGATGGCGCTGGCGCCCAACCCGGAGTTCTACCTAATGGGACGCACGCCGAGATGATCAGCCTGGCATGGCCGATGAGGCCAGGTCAGGCGTCACCACCACGGGCCGCAAGCTGGCCACGATGGCGATGATTTGAGCGACCAGGTCAGTGGGGACGCCTAGCTCGGTCAGCGAGTCGGCCAGGTGTCCAGCCGTCTTGTTGAAATGGTCGTCGCTGATGCCGCGGCCGCTGTGCGCCTTGCCAAGATCGGGTCCCCGATAGTGCTGGGGACCGCCGAGCGCTTCAGCGACGAACGTCGCGATATGGCGTCGGTGCCGGATTCCGACGCCGCCGGGAAAGAACAGGCTCAATTCCGGATCAGCGAGCATCTTGGTATAGAAGACTTCGACGCAGGCTGCGATCGCGGCTTCACCGCCGATGGCATCATAGATGCTCAGCGGCTCGGCAGCGGCAGAGCTGTCCGGACTGGGAGCTGCATTCATGATGTGTCTCCTTGTCGTGCTGATATTTACACGATCGCCCGGCAAAGCCATTTCCGCTAGAGTCGGCTCGCATTATTTTTCAATCAATCAAAAGCTTTCTGTATTTAAAGAAAATTTCCTGACGGCATTACCTAATAATGCCAGCGCATAACTCAGTGAAATTTGCAGAACGAGCCGGTTAAGGTCGCCGATGCGAAGATTTCGGCCGTTTGGCTGGTGGCTCAGGCGGCCGGCGTCAGCAGCACTTTGACCGCGCCGGTCTGCCTGGCGTTCTTCACGGTCAGCACGGCTTCGTCCCAGCGGTCAAGCGGAAAGCGGTGAGTGATCACCGGGGTCAGGTCGAGACCCTCGGCGATGAAGTCAAAATAGTGCTCCATCGCGTGCTTTGTGGTGCCGCGTACGTTCTCCAGGCCGAAGCCATTCGAGCCGATGATGCGCAGCTCCTTGAAATACAGCGGTGTCCATTCGAAGCGCTTGGGCGGCTCGACGCCGGAGACGACGAGGGTGCCGCCGCTCGCGAGCAGCCGGAGCGAGGTTTCTACTGTCTGGGTTGAGCCGATGGTGTCGTAGACGACATCCGGGCCGTCCTGCAGCCAGTCATGCTTGCTCCACGGCTGCAGCGGTGTCGCGCCAACCAGCCCGGCAACCTGCGCGACCAGGCTCTCGGGCTCAGACGGCAGGACGGCGTGCGCGCCGAACCTGGTCGCGAGCTCGGCCCTGACGCCAGGACGGGTGGCGGCCCAGACCTGGACGGCCGGATAGAGATGCCGCAGCAAGGCGATCGCAGCGAACGCGAGCGTGCCAGACCCGTACACCAGCACGGTCTGGCCGTCGGCTGGCGGTGCCAGCAGGATGGTCCGCAGCGAGACGCTGACCGGGTCGGCCAGCACAGCGGCCTCATCGGACACCGGCTCGGGGATGGCGAACAACTGGCCGACGTGCGCGCCGAACCGCTCGGCGTGGGCGCCGACCGCGCCCGCGCAGTTGCCCAGATGGATGGAGACCGGCAGGTTGCCCGACCGGAAGTTGCGGCACCAGGGGTAGCGGCCTTCCAGGCAGGCCGGGCAAAGCGGATCGATGCCGCGCGGCCCGCAGGACAGCCAAGGATTGAGCACCACCCGCTGCCCGGTGTCGGCCCGGCGGCCGACTGCCTCGTGGCCGAGCACATGCGGGAAGGACACCAAGGCGGTCAGCGGGTTGTCCCTGCGGCCGTTGAGCATCACCTGCTTCACGTCGGACCCGCACAGCCCGGAGAACCTCGTCCGCACTCGCACCCAGTCCGGGCCAGGCAGCGGCAGCTCCTCGATGTCCTCGACGCCGATCGGCGCGACTTTCGATACGAAGGCGTGTCGATTTATGCGGCCGCCGATGGTTGACGCCGCTTCTTTGGCCAGGCTGTGCCTGAACACCAGGGCCTTCATGCCGGTCGTCGGCTAACTGCCGAGGCAGCCCGCAGCGCCTGGACGTCGCCGGCGGCGAAGATGACGCCGAGCGCGGCGGCGGCGATCGCGTCCCGCTTGCCGATGCCGCGCATGCTGGCCAGGCTGACCACCACGTCGAGCGCGTCACTGGCCAGCGTGACGGCGAGCCAGCGGGTGCCGTCGCCGTCGGCGCCACAGCCGGAGGCGATAGTGCCAAGGCCGAGCACCAGGTCCCTGATGCCGATCGTTCGCATCAGCAGCACGGTGGCCGCGTCCGGGTCCTGGCCGGCCAGCTTCAGTGGCGCAGCGGGCGCGGCGATCAGACCAACTCCTACGGCGGTTCGCAGCCACCCCATCACCTGAGCATTGAGCACGGCCCGAAGCCTAACCTAATGTCGGCGGAGTCCGGCATTCCGCGAGCGCACTCAGCTTCCGCGCGATATTGCCGCTGCACCCCCAGAATCAACAACACCATCGCTCCGACGGTGCTGACCCGATGACATCGTCGGAGCGATGGTGTTGTTGCAGACTGGGGATGCTCGCCACAACGGCGCGGTTCGTGGTCTACTCGCAGCGTGACGTTCAGAGTGGATTTGGGCGGAGTAAGAGCGCTGCGAGTCGGGCTGGCCGGCGTGCTGGCGGCCGCAGGAGTTCTCGTGACCGGGCAGGCCGCGCAGGCTAGTTGGCTGCAGCAGACCACGCCATCACTGGGCGGGTCGTCGACCTGGGAGTTCACGGCTGTGTCGTGCACCTCGCCGAACGTCTGCATGGCGGTGGGAAGCTTGGATGCCACCTCAGCGGACTTGCTTGCGGAGTCGCGCAGCCCGAGCGGCTGGACGACCTGGTCGGTACCTGAGCCGGTCGAGGGCAGCACGTTGCTTGGCGTCGACTGCGCGTCGGCGAAGTCCTGCGAGGCGGTCGGCTCAACACCGCTGTCAGGCGTCAGGCCGCTGGCCGAACGCTGGAACGGCACCGGCTGGCAGATCCAGACCACCCCGAAGCCGGCCGGCTTCTCCGCTAGCCAGCTCAATGGCATCTCGTGTACGTCGCCAGGCAGCTGCATCGCCGTCGGCGATGCGACGAAAGGCGGTCGCACCGTGTCGTTCGCTGAGCGGTTGCGCAGCGGCGTCTGGAGCCTGCTGTCCACGCCGGCGGTGCGCCGGGCATCGGCCACCGTGCTCAACGGGGTTGCCTGCCCTTCGGCCAGCGAGTGCCTGGCGGTCGGCTACGCCGACCGTGGGACCGATAAGGCGCTCGCCGAACGGTGGGACGGCTCAAAGTGGCTGATCCAGAAAGTGCCGAGCCTGCCAGGATCGTCGGCGGTAAGTCAGCTCAACGATGTCTCCTGCACGTCGGCAAAGGCTTGCCTGGCCGTCGGCTTTGGCTTGTCCGACCGCTGGAACGGCTCGAAGTGGACGCTGGAAAAGCTCGCCAGGCCGAGCGGCCATTCGGCTGACCTGGTCGGAGTGTCCTGCGTGCGGGCCGGAGTCTGTTATGCGGCCGGCAGTTTCTACCTTGAGGGGATCCAGAATTCCACTGCTGAGTACTGGAGTGGTGGCAAATGGTCAGCGGCGAGCGTGCCGCTGTCCACCTCAAGCGATACCAGCGGGTTGAGCGGCATCTCCTGCAGCACGGCTACGAACTGCACGGCGGTCGGCGGTTACCACGATCCAGTCGACGGGGAGCGGGGACTGGCTGAGGACTTCTCGTTGCGCTGGCAAGATGTGTCGCCCAGCCCGTTCTTTAACGTGGTCGCGACTGGCCTGAACGCCGTGTCCTGCACCGGGCCGAATGCCTGCGTGGCGGTCGGGAGCTTCGAATCGACCGGTTCGGTGTTCGAGACGTTCTCTGAAGCCTGGTCTGACGGGAGCTGGGATTCGATGCTGCCGCCCAAGCCCAAAATCAGCAATCTCAGCGGGATCTCCTGTGTCAGCACTTCGTTCTGTATCGCGGTTGGCGACATCATCAGGGGCGGCCTTCCCTTTACCTTGACCGAGCGCTGGACCGGGGCGGGCTGGATCATCCTGAACTCGCCGAGCCCAGCGAATGCGACCAGGAGCTTCCTCAGTGCCGTGTCGTGTCAGTCAGCGAAGATGTGCGCCGCGGTCGGCTTCTACTCCGGGCATGGTGGCAAGCAGTTCACCCTCGCTGAGCGGTGGAATGGCAAGAGCTGGAAGATCGAGCACACGCCGGCCTTGGCATCCGGGCTGGCCTCGCTCAACGCTGTCTCCTGCCCGACCGCGGGTAGCTGCCAGGCGGTGGGCGGTACATCGGCCGGCCAGCTCGCTGAGCAATGGAACGGCAAGGACTGGAGTCTGCGTCAAGTGCCGACGCCCAAGGGCGGCAAGAGCGCGTCGTTGTCCGACGTGTCCTGTACCTCGGCGGCGGCGTGTACCGCGGTTGGCGGGTACGTGCACGGCACCCGGCTACTTCCGCTGGTGGAGCGCTGGAGCGGCAAGAGCTGGAAGACCCAGACGGCCGTCCCGGTGCCCGCGACGAAGACCAGCGCGCTGAGCGCGGTCTCCTGCACCTCGGCGACAGCGTGCGAGGCGACCGGGTTTGCCAGCACGCCGACCGAGATCGCCACGTCAGAGCACTGGAACGGCAGGAAGTGGTCACTGCACCAGATCCCGCTGCCGTCCAACGGACAATCCGACGAGGTGAGCGGCCTGTCGTGCAACAGCAAGACAGCCTGCCTGGCGGTCGGTTCGTACCAGGACAACACGGCGACCGAGCTGATGCTGGCTGAGCAGTACTCCTGAGCTACGGTCGGCTGACCCAGGACGGATCGAGGCTGGCAACATCAGGGCAGCACGGCCAGCGCGAGCACGGTACGCAGCTCGCCGTGCAGGATGTCGATCGCGCGGGCCACGCCGACCTCGCCTGCGGTGCCGAGGCCGTAGGCGAGCGCGCGGCCGGCCAGGCACGCCCGTGCGCCAAGCGCCACCGCCTTCACGATGTCGGCACCGCGCCGGATCCCGCCGTCCAGATAGATCTCGGCGCGGCCAGCTACCGCGTCGACCACCGGCGGCAGCGCGCTGATCGTGGCCGGCGCACCGTCGAGCTGCCGGCCACCGTGGTTGGATACCACGACAGCGTTCGCACCGAGCCGGATCGCTTGGTCGGCGTCGGCCGGATTCAAGATCCCTTTGATCACGAGTGGGCCGGTCCAGTTTTCCCTGAACCAGGTCAGATCGCTCCAGGTGGCGGCAGGATCGAACTGCTGATTCGTCCGGGCGCTGAGCGTGCCGCCGCCAGCGCTGGTGCCGCTGCCATCAGCGCCGCCGTCAGGCAGGTTGCCCCAGGTGATTCTCGGCTGCCTGACGAAGTCGTAGGACCAGCGCGGCCGGGTCACTCCGTCGGCCAGCGCCCGCATCGTCACCCGAGGCGGGATAGCGAAGCCGTTGCGCCGGTCCCGATCTCGGTTGCCAGCGCGGGGCACGTCCACGGTCACCACCAGCACCGGTACCTTAGCGGCCTTGACCCGCGCTAGCAGGTCCTTGAGCAGGCCGCGATCGCGCCACAGGTACATCTGGAACCAGGTTGGCCCGGTGGCAGCCGAGGTCACCTCTTCGACCGAGCAGGAGGCCATTGCCGCCAGGATGCTGATTGACCCGGCCGCGTGCAGGGCTCGAGCGAGCGCCACCTCGCCGGCCGGGTGCAGCAGGCCGGCCAGGCCCATGGGTGCGCCGAGCAGCGGCAGCGCAATCGGCTCGCCGAGCACGGTGGTGGCCGTCCGCACCTGCGACACGTCCACCAGAACCTTCGGCTGGATCTCGATCGCGCGGAGCGCGGTGACGTTGCGCCGCAGCGTCAGCTCGTCACCGGCACCGCCGTCGACGTAGTCGAACACCACCCCCGGCACTCGGCGGCGGGCGGCGGCGCGCAGCTCGGCGACCGTTCCGGCCCGGCGGGCGAGTGCGTCCTGGCTGAGCCTCGCCCGCGCTCGGTCAGGCAGTGATCTGAGGTCAGCGCGCAGCTGACTGGCTATGAGCGAGGTGAAGTCATTCATCGGGCAGCGCGATCAGTGCGGGGGCGTCGGAGCTGGACGGCGCAGCGGCGGCAGCGGGCACGTGGTCCATGGTGATTTACCCTGGGCGATCTTGCAAGACCGACTGCGGGCGGCCGCCAGCGAACTTCGCCAGCGTGGGGTCTGGCCAGCGCTAGTACCATGGTGTGCGATGGAATTCCTGGCGCTGCGAGACGGGCTGTTGCAGCCGGTTACCACGACTGGCGAGCAGTTGGTGCCGCATGGCGAGCCATTCAAGGAGCGTCCAGAGGCGCGGAGTCGCTCGGGCGTGCCCGCTGGCGTGATCACGACCGACCGGGTGCCCAGCCGGTGCACCTGCTCCTGGTCTTACGTCCGGGGCAAACTCACCCTCAAGTACTGCAACACCGCCTGTCCCGTGCTGGCCGACCACCGGCCGGACTCACCGGCCAGGACCTGAGCCCGGCTAGGTCGCCGGCCTGCGCAGACACTGTCCTGCACGCGGGTTACTGCCTGAGCTTCATCTCGCCTGCAGACGACGGTCCTAACGTTGCCAGGAAGTCCAAGAACAGTCCCGAGGAGGCTCCGATGTTCGTTCAGGTCATCCGAGGCCAGGCAACCGACCCGCAGCAACTGCACCAAGCGCTCGATACCTGGGCCAGCCAGCTAGCGGATGGCTCGCCCGGCTGGCTTGGCTCGACGGCGGGGGTTGCCGACAATGGGCAATTCGTGGCGCTTGCCAGGTTCGAGTCGGAGGCGGCGGCGCGCAAGAACAGCAACCGGCCGGAGCAGGACCAGTGGTGGGCGCAGACCGCGCAGCTCTTTGCTGGCGACGTGACCTTCGCTGACAGCAACGACATCACCGCTGACCTGCACGGTGATCCCGATGCGGCCAGTTTCGTGCAGATCATGCAGGGCCGTGGCAGCGATCCTGACCGGGCGAAGGAACTCATGCGGCAGCATCCTGAGCGGCGGGCCGCGCTGCGGCCCGACGTGATCGGGAGCATGGCAGTGGACCACGGCAGCGGCGACTACACGATGGCCATCTACTTCACCTCGGAGGAGGCAGCCAGAGCCGGCGAGCGCAAGCCGATGCCGCCAGAGATCCAGGAGCAGCTAGCCGAACTGGGCAACCTCAATGTCGTCGAGCCTCACTTCTACGACTTGAGGCAGCCCTGGCTCTACTCGCCGCACCGGAACTGACCCTGAGCGGGAGCTGGTCAGTCCAGCTGGATGGAGCGCTTGGCGAAGCCGAGGTGGCGCGGGCCGCTTTCCTGACCGCCTCCACTATCAGAATCGTGCCCGGTAGGCGATACTTTGACCGCTCTCAATATGCGGTCGGGGTGTAGCCATGAAGGCATGGGCGTCTCTTGCGGTAGCGGTACTAGCGATCCCTTTGGCTTCCGGCGCGGCACCCTCGGCGGTCGCGCCCGGCGGCCCGCACCGGGCCTGCACGTGGCAGGTCGCCGCTACCGGCGGCCCGTCGGCAGCCACGCTGAACGCAGTAGCTGCCACCTCAGCGAGCAACGCCTGGGCCGTCGGCAGCTATCACACTCAAGCTGGCTACCGCACCCTGATCGAGCGCTGGAATGGCCGATCCTGGCAGGTCATACCGAGCCCGAATCCGGACGCTAACGGCTTCGGCACCGACACGCTGGGCGGCGTGGTAGCGCTGTCGAAGTCCAACGCCTGGGCGTTTGGCTTCTACGAGAAGCGAACTACGAGCTTTCGTACGCTGATTTTGCATTGGAATGGCTCGCACTGGTCGGTCGTGCCTAGCCCCAACTCCGGCTCGGGGGAAAACGTGCTCGGTGCCGCCGCTGCCGTGTCGCCCTCCGACATCTGGGCGGTGGGCTACCGGAACGGACCTGGCCCACGCAAGACGCTGACCGAGCACTGGAACGGCTCGTCGTGGTCGATCGTCGCGAGCCCGAACGCCGGCTCGGCCAAGACCGAAAACTACCTGTTCGGCGTCGCCGCCTTCGCGCACCAGGGCTGGGCGGTCGGCGGTGACACCCGGTCCTACGGCCGGACCCTAGCGCTGCGCCTGGTCGGAACCGCCTGGTCGTGGGTCCCGACCGTGAACCCCGGCCAGGGCGACCGGTTCTTGCAGGCCGTTAGCGCGCCATCGGACGGGGTCGCGCTGGCCGTCGGCAGTTACCTGACACAGAACCGCACCAAGACGCATGGCGAGCGCTGGACCAGTGCTGGCTGGTCGGTGGTGCCGTCAGCTAGTCCAGGCGGCGACTACAACTCGCTGCAAGGAGTTGCGGCCAAGAGCGTAAGTAATGCCTGGGCCGTCGGCACCCAGCGGGCCACGCCGGGCAGCAGCTTCCGCACCCTGATCGAGCAGTGGAATGGCACCGCCTGGACTCCGGTGGCGTCACCTAGCCCGAGTCGGGGCGACAACTGGCTGTTTGGCGTGGCCGCCGTGCCCGGTGGCGGCTTCTTGGCCGTCGGCAACGCTGGCCCGCGCGCCCTGATCGAGCGTTACTGCTGAGCCATGCCGGTCTGATCGCGGTAGCTGTGCCGATCCGATCGGCTGAGCCGTGCCGGTCCGCTAGGCGGCGTACTTCTGTACGAGGGTGCCTACTTGCGGTAGTGCCGCCACGATGTGCTTGCCCGCACTGTTGCGGACGGTCTGGTAGGTCTTGATGACGACCGGGCGATCGGATCGCGCGGCGTGGTCGTCGCTGACCGTGAGCAGCGACTCGGACACCTCGTCGCCGCGCTTGGCCAGGAAGTCGCCGAAATCGGCGCCACCCGAGGTGGTGAATTCGGTCCAGTAGGGCTGTAGTTGCTGCACTAGCTCGGGCAGCAGATTCTTGATGGTCTTGCGCAGGTAGCCGGAGGCGACGGCGCTGACTGTCTTGTAGGCCACCTTGACCGCCGTCCCTGAAACGCCGGAGGAATTGGCGACCTCCTGGTCGATCAGCTCGAGGCAATCATCGATCACCTGCGGCCGCGTCTCTGGCGCGAGCAGGATCTCGGTAAGCGTGGCGGCCATGCGTCTCCTTCGTGAGTCGCCGAGGTGGTGGGCGGTTTCTGCGTGAGTGCCCGGCTCGATCGGCAGTCAGGGACTGGATAACCCGATTCGCGCTAGTTAGGGCGCACTTAGGTTACCGGAAATTAGCTGGCCAGCAGGCTGGGACGGCCCGGCTACCTGCTGATCTGACCTGGCGCCAGTCCTCGCCAGTCAGCGGCCGCTGTAGTGCTGGCCCTAGCCACGCGACGCCTGTTTGGTAAAGACCCAGGCATCGGCAATCATGTCGCGCAGGCTTCGCTCGGGCTGCCAGCCGAGCTCGGCGCTGATCCGGTCGCTGGACGCGATCAGCACGGCCGGATCGCCTGGCCTGCGGTCAGCGACGCGGGTGGCGATGTCGGCGCCGGTCACCGCCTGGCAGGTGTCGAGCACTTGGCGGTTAGAGTAGCCAAGGCCGCTGCCCAGGTTATAGACCAGGTGCTGGCCAGACTCGCAGGCGCCAAGCGCCAGGATGTGCGCGATGGCCAGGTCGTGTACGTGGATGTAGTCCCGTACGCAGGTGCCGTCGGACGTGGGATAGTCGTCGCCGAAGATGCTCAGCTGCCCCCTTCCGGCCTCGGCTACCGACAGCACATTGGGGATCAGGTGGGTTTCGACCTCGTGCCGCTCGCCGAGCCAGCCGAGCGCCTGGTCGTGATAGGCGCCGGCCACGTTGAAGTAGCGCAGGCTGACTGCGCCGAGTCCGATCAGCTGGGCGTACTCGGCTAGCGCGGTGTCCACGGCCAGCTTGGAGGCACCATAAGGGCTGGTCGGTAGCGTCGCTGAGGTTTCCAGGATGGGCATTTCGGCTGGCTCGCCGTAGACGGCGGCGGTGGAGGAGAAGACGATCTTGCGCACGCCCGTCGCTCGCATCGCGTCCAGCAGCGCCAGCGTGCCGCCCAGGTTGTGACGCCAGTACCGGTCTGGCTTGCTGACCGACTCGCCTGCCAGTGATTTCGCCGCGAAATGCAGTACTGCGTCGACACCATCGGCCAGGATTCCTGCCGCTTCGCGCAGGTCGCCGTGGACGAACTTCGCCTCAGGCGGCACCGCGTCGGCGTGCCCGGTCGATAGATCATCGAGTACCGCGATGTCGTGACCTTGGGCGAGCAGCACCGCCGTGACCACGCTGCCGATGTAGCCAGCCCCGCCGGTGATCAGCAGTCGCAAACTCGCACCTCCAGGCCGGTCGCTTGACGTGATCACAGTTACTCTGCCAAACAGCGACCAGCGGTGCGGGCGTCTGACCGAATGCGGCAGCAGCAACCAGCCCTTGATCGGGTCGCCGCCGTGGCCGGGGAAGCTGACATCGAACACAGTCGCCTGCCGCATCGGGTGAGATGCCGCCGAGCGGTCAGTGCGCCCGTTGCAGCAGGGCCTCGGGCAGGTGCATGCGGAGCATGATCTGATCCACGTCCGCTGGCCGTTCGTTCCTCGACGCCAGCGAGACGGTCACCATCACGGCGAAGGCGAGCGGCACGGTCCACATCGCTGGGTAGCCGAGCAGCACTGCCGCCCAGCCAGTGTGCGCGAAGCCGAGCATCGTCGCGATGATGGCCGCGCAGCAGCCGCCGCCGCCGAGCAGTACTCCGGCCATGGCACCTCGCCAGGTGAGGTTGCGCCACCAGATGCCCAGCACCAGCAGCGGGCAGAAAGATGAAGCGGCGATGGCGAAGGCCCAGCCGACCAGGATGCTCGCGGAGAAATTCGCTACGGCCAGTGCGGCCAGCACGGCGACGGCACCCGCGCCGAGCGCGCACCAGCGGAACGATCGGACCCCGCCGCGCAGCACGTCGTGTGAGAAGGCGCCGGCCACGCTCACCAGCAGGCCGGATGAGGTGGAAAGGAAGGCGGCGAACGCGCCCGCTGCCACCAGGGCGGCCAGCGCGGTACCGAGCGGTCCCGGCAGGAGCAGCGAGGGCAGCGCGAGCACCACGCCGTCGGTGCTGCCAGTGAGGTAAAGCTGCGGCGCGCGCAGCCGCGCCAGTACGCCGAGTATGGCCGGGAACACGTAGAACGCGCTCAGCAGCATCAGCACGATCAAGGTGGTGCGCCGAGCCGCTGTGCCGTCCCGATTGGTATAGAACCTGACCAGGATGTGCGGCAGCCCGATGGCGCCGAAGAAGATGGCGACAATGAGCCCGTAGGTGGCCGCCAGCGGATGGGCGCCGTCCGAGCCGACGGTGACAAAAGGCGAATCCCAGGCTGGCGTATGGGCCGGCACGAGCCCGATCTTCGCCGGCACCGCGCTGCCGGCCGGGAAGGTCACCTTGGCTCCGGCGGCCAGCGTGTGCGCGCCGCGAGTCAGCAGGGTGCGGCGCTGCTGCCGGGCGACGCCATCAAGCTCGCCGGTCAGGACGACTTCAGTCGGTCGCCGCACGGTGAATTGGACCGGCTGATCGATGCTGACCGTGGTGGCATGCGCGAAGGTCAGCGCCCGGCTTTGGTGGAGATTGGCGGTAGAGCCGTGGCCCGCGTACATCAGCAGCACGATCGCCGGAATGCCGATCGCGCAGATCTTCAGCCAGTACTGGAATGCCTGGACGAAGGTGATCCCCTTCATCCCGCCCATGGCGATATTGCCGCTGACCACGACGCCGAGCACCAGTACGCCAACCCAGTAAGGAGTACCGAGGACCACCTGGAGCGTGAGCCCGGCGCCGTCCATCTGCGGCAACAGGTAGAACCAGCCGATGATCAGCACGAGTATGGTCGATCCCTGCCGCAACCGGGTGGATTGCAGTCGGCCGCCGGCGAAGTCAGGGATGGTGTAGGCGCCGAATCGCCGCAGCGGTGCTGCTACTAGCAGCAGCAGCACCAGATAGCCGGCCGCGTAGCCGACTGAGTACCACAGCGAGCCGAGCCCTTGGGTGAAGACCAGGCCGGCGATGCCGAGGAAGGACGCCGCTGACAGGTATTCACCGGAGATGGCCGCGGCGTTGAGCGGCGAGGACACCTCGCGGGCCGCCACCATGAAGTCGGCTGGCGTCCGGGCGATCCTGATGCCACGCGCGCCGACGCCGATGGTCAGGAACATCACGACCGTGATCGCCGCGATCGACGCGAACTCAGGCATCGGCTGGCGGCCCGTCGACCCGGTTCACCAGTCGGACGAACTGCCGCTCAAGCCTGGCTGCCTGCCTGATGTAGAAGGCACCGATGATCAGGATCACCGGGAAGACGCCGATCCCGAGCGCGATCAAAGTGAGTGGCAAGCCGAAGATCATCAGCTTGGTGAGCGAGGGCAGCACCGCGCACAAAATCGGGAACGAGGCGGTCACGGCTAGCGCGAAGGCCAGGCAGACCAAGGACAGTCCGAGCTGAGCCCGGATCAGTGATCTGACCAGGACCTGTCGGTACTCCTGGTCCGATTCGCTGAAGGCCACCGGCCGGTACTTCAGCGGCACCTCGCCAGGACCCCAGGCCAGACTCCGCGTCGCGACTGGGGAAGGGGCGTCGGCCTGGTGCTCAGCGTCCGTCGGATGCCCGCAGGAATCGCTCGCGTACGTCACGCGCGTGCCGGCGGCTCACCGGCAGCACCTGCCCGCACACCGTGACCGTGTGATTGCCGCCGACCACGGCGAATTCGGTGATCGCCCGCACCGGCACCAGATGCCCGCGATGGATGCGAACAAAGCCATGGGCCGACCACTTCTCCTCGACGTGCGAGATCGGCATTCTGGTCAAGTGCGCGCCGCCGTCGACCAGATGCAGTCGCACATAGTCGCCGACTGCTTCGACCCAGCAGACCTGGGCGCATTCCACCATCCTGATGCGGCCGCCGATCTCGACTGGGATCGCCGGAGCTGGCCTTTCCGAAGTGGCCGCCGAGCGGCGCTGGTCAGTGGTCAGGGCGCGAAGCAGCGCGGTCTCCAGCCGGGAGCGAGACACCGGCTTCAGCAGATAGTCGCTGGCCTGCACCTCGAAGGCGCGAACAGCGTACTGCTCGTAGGCCGTGACGAAGATCACGGCCGGCGGCACGGCAAAGCGCTGCAGCAACTGGGCGACTTCAAGGCCGTCGAGGTCGGGCATCCGCACGTCGAGAAAGACCAGTTCGAACTGGCGCTGCTTAAGCAGCCTGATCGCCTCGGTCGAGCTGTCAGCGGCGTGCACCTGGCCGATGCCAGGCATGGTGGCCAGCAGGTAAAGCAATTCGTCGCGGGCTGGCGCCTCGTCATCGACGACGAGCGCGGAAGCCAGCGCGGCCGACGTGGCGTCGGCGTCCAGCTGCGGAGGCCGCTGCCCGTCGGTCGACAGGTGGGTGGTCGTCATGCCGTGCTCACCAGTTCGCTGTACTTCGGCAGGTGCATGGTCACCTTCGTGCCGGCCCCGATCCCGGTCTCGATGGTGAGGCCGTGATCGCTGCCGAAGGTCGCCCGCAGCCGCTCATCCACATTGCGCAGCCCGACTGAGTCGCTCACCCGCCGGCCCGACAGCAGATCGTGCAGTTGCTGCGGATCGGCGCCGGCACCATCGTCCTCGACCGTGACCACCGCCTCATGCCCGCCGTCGGCGGCGACGATCGTCAGCAGGCTGTTGCCGGCGCAGCGCTCGAGCCCGTGCCTGATCGCGTTTTCTACGAGCGGCTGTAGCACCAGCGATGGGACCCGCACCGAGAGTGTCTCCGGTGCCACCCGCAAGATCACGGCGAGCCGGTCACCGAACCTGGCTCGCTCGAGTTCCAGGTAGCTCTCGACCAGGTGCAATTCCTCGGCCAGCGTCACGTACTGGCTGTGCTCGCGAAAGGTGCTGCGGGTGAACTCGGCGAACCCGAGCAGCAGGTCCCTCGCCCGGTCAGGGTCCGACCTGACGAAAGACTCGATCGCGGTCAGCGCGTTGTACACGAAGTGCGGGCTGATCTGGGCGCGCAGGAAGTTCAGTTGTGCCTGCACCGTCCTGGTCCTGGAGGCGTCCAACTCGGCGAGGGCCAGGTGGGTGGAGACGAATGTGGCAACTTCGCCCGCCGCGCGGATTAGTTCGGCCGAGACCACCGGGCCGAGCGCCGCGATCGCGCCGACCACCGAGCCATCGACCGCAATCGGCACCGCCACGCCGGCATGCACCGGGCACTCGTCCGAGTGACCGCACTTCAGGTCGGTGGTGCCGAGTGACTTAGTGCGACCGGAGGCGACAACCTCCTGCAGGCAGTGCGCCAGCGCATCGCGGTGCCGGTCGGAGCCGTCGTAGGCCAGCAGTCCTTTGCGGTCGGCGAGCGCGACGGCGGAGGTGCCGAGCAGCCGACGCAGTGCCGGTGCGGCGCTCGCGGCGCCAGCCGCGGTCAGGCCGCCGCGCAAGGCTGACACGGCGACGGTCGCAGTGTGCAGCGTCTCGTAGGTGACGTGCTGACGTGGCGTCCCCATCAGCCGTGAGCTACGAGTCCAGAAGGCCACCGCGCCGGAGAGCGCAACTGCGACGGCCACCAGCAAGATCCACAGGCCGGCCATGGTCGGCACTATAGCCAGAATCGCACGGTCTGAGAAGGCAGTGATTGTCTACGGCAAGTGCGGAGAATAGGCGCTGACGGACCTAGACATCACGCCAGCGGGACACCGCATCAGAACGCGACGCGGCACCGAGCTTGGCATAGATCTTGTTCACATAATTTTTGACCGTCTTCTCGGTCAGGAAAAGATCATCGGCAATCTTGCCGTTGGTGTGCCCGGCCGCTATCAGGGCCATGATCTCGGCCTCCCGGCAGGACAGGCCAGGCCTGCTGTCGACACCGGAAGGATTAAAATTCGTCATGAGACTCCTATCAGCGCAATCAGCGCGACCGATCGGCGCGTTTCCGCGAGACCGGCCAGGTTGGCGCTCAGCCGAATCGGAGCTTATTTGCGTGCTGGCCGGTGCGTGAATGCCCTAGTCGACCAACTTGCTGATTCGCGCGAGGAGCGGTCACCCGCTGCGACAAACGGTCACGCTGACGGGTTACCTGGCAGTAACCAAGCGTCCCTGCGCCCCTCGCCTACTTTCGGACCAGCAACGGGGTCGCCCCGTTGCTCACCTGGCAGCAACGGGGTCGCCCCGTTGCTCACCTGCCCCGTTGGTGCCGCGCCGGGAAATCACGGCATATGACCGGCGGCGAAATGCTGTATGACTAGTGCTATGGCGGTCGCCGGCTCGCAGGTGCTCGGAGGCCGGTACGCGCTGCGGTCGGTTCTCGGCAGCGGTGGCATGGCGATTGTCTGGCGCGCCACCGATCAGGTACTCGGACGCGAGGTGGCGGTCAAGGTACTGAGCCCGCAGTTCGCGGCCGATCCCGCCCTTCTTGGCCGATTCAAAGCGGAGGCAAGGAATGCGGCCAGCCTGAGCGATTCGCGGATCGTGACGATCTTCGATTGGGGGGTCGATGACGGCACGCCTTACCTGGTAATGGAGTTGGCGGCCGGCACCACGCTGCGGCAGGTGATTGATGACAGCGGGCCGCTGCCCGTGGGCGAGGCTGTCAACGTGGCTGTAGCCGTGTGCGACGCGCTGGAGTGCGCACACGAGGCCGGCCTGGTGCACCGCGACATCAAGCCGGCCAACATCGTGCTGTCCGGGGGCCAGGTGAAGGTGCTCGACTTCGGCATCGCTAAGGCCGCCATCCCGACCGGCGGCACCAGAACCCATGGCGTGCTGGGGACGGCCGCCTACTTGTCACCCGAGCAGGCATCCGGCGATGCGGTTGGGCCGCGATCGGATTTGTATTCACTCGGCTGCATGCTGTTCGAGATGCTGACTGGAGTACCACCATTCCCGGCTGACTCTGAGGTCGCAGTGGCCTACCGGCACGTGCACGATGAGCCGACCCGGCCGTCAGCGTGGCGGGCTGAGCTGCCTGGCAGTCTCGATGAGGTCACCCTCCGGCTGTTGGCCAAGAAGCCGGAGGACCGGCCCGCCGGGGCCGTGGCGGCCAGGGCGGAGCTAATCGCTGCGCTAGCGCCGGACCATACGTCGGTACTGCTGATGCCTAGCGGCAACGATCTTCGCCGGCCCGCCCGGCGCAGGCCGGGCGTTACCTGGCGGCGATCAGAGGCGATGCTGACCATGTGCCTGGTCGCTGCGCTGGCTGCCGTCGTGGTGGTGGCGGTGACTGGCTCGCGGACCGCGCGATCAGAGCCGCCCCGGCCGGCGTCCAGCCACCAGCCATTCCATCGCTCGGGAGCGGCCCGGCCCAACCCGGCCCGGCCCAACCCGGCCCGGTCCAACCCGGCCCGGTCCAACCCGGCCCGGTCCAACCCGGCGGGGTCGGCCTCGGCCAAGGCGGCTGGCGCGATCGTCACCGACCTGCTTGCCGGAATGGCGACTGGGCAGGTCAGTGAGCAGGCCGAGCAGAACCTGGTCGGCCAGTTGCAGCAACTGCTGATCTATACGCCCAGGCAGAACGCCGGGCAGCTTGAGCAGCAATACGCGCAGCTACTTGAGCAGTTCGACCAGTTCAGATCAGAGCACCAAGTCTCCGGCCAGGCGGCGGCCCAGGTACGACACCAGCTCGCGCTGCTGGGCACCGCGCTCAACGCCGGGTAGGAGCACTACCTTGCCGCCCGCGAGCGGCATGACGGGCATCCGGGCGGGCTTTTCCCGGCAATGGTGGCCGGTACTGCGAATTCGCGCGGTCGGTAAGAATGGCCGTTTGCCTCATTGACTCACACGCCGGGTCGTTAGGCCGGTTTCGCTAAAAATATCCCGTTGACGGTACAGGCGATAACCGCCCTAGGCGGTTATGTAATAGTGTGCCACTATTGGGATCAGAAGAATTGCCGTTATGCCCCTGATCGCTGCCAGGGGCAGGTACGAGAGGTGCTGGGCTGGCGGCGGCGACGAACGCTCCAAGCCTGGAGTGGTGATGCGTCCCGGGGGGGAGGCAAATCGTGGGTTACCGTTTGCTTGGTGAGCTGCAGGTCGAGCAGGATGGGTTCTTACTCGAGCTGCCGGCCGGCGCGACATTGCTAGTGCTCGCGGCGCTCCTGATTAACGCCAACCGGCGGATGTCCAAGTCGACTCTGCTCAGGGCCGTGTGGGGCGAGGACGAGGTTGGCGAGCCGCAGCTACCCAAACGAATCAAAATGGTGCGCGATCTGCTGGCCAAGATCGGTCGGCAAGATGATATCAAGACCCATCCAGGATTCGGTTACGAGTTGCGCGTGCCAGCCGATGATGTTGACGCGTTGCTGTTTCAGAAACTGGTGCGGCTGGCCGATGAGGCACAGGCGCAGCGGCGAACCAATGACGAGATCAGGTACTTGCGGACGGCCTTGTCGCTGTGGCGGGGACCGCATCCGCTGTCGAACGTGCCTGGCCTCGCGTTCCGGCCCGACACGCTGGCACTCGAGCAGCGGCATAAACGGGTGGCAGTGCGACTATTCGATCTGGAGTTCATGCGCGGCAACCACGAGGGGGTGTTGGACGAGCTGATCTTGACCGCCGGTTACTACCCGGCTGACCGGCGGCTCTGCGAGCAGTTGATGCGCGCCCAGTACCGGTGTGGTCATGTGGCTGATGTGACCGAAGCCTACGAGAGCCATCGGGCTGCCCTTGCTGAGGAAACTGGCAGTGACCCCGACTCGCTGCTGCGCACTCTGCATTTCGCGATCGCCAGGGGCGACGTCGAAGCTATCGCCGCAGCAGAAAAAGACCTCACCAAACGGTCGGGACCGCCAGCAATGCGGATCGCCGTCGCTCAGGTCCCGGCCCAGTTGCCTCGGCCGCCAGACCTAGTGGGCCGCGATGACCTAGTCGCCGAGGTGACCTGGCTGCTTCGTACCGAACCGCACCCGGTAATGCCGGTCATCGTGATCTCGGGCTCAGGTGGTATCGGCAAGACGGCACTGGCACTCAGGGCCGCCCACGATTCGCGCGATCGCTATCCGGATGGCCAGTTGTATCTTGAGCTGCGCGGTGGACTTGGCGAGGTGACCGACGCAAGCGAGGTGGCTGCCCAGTTCCTGCGTGCGCTTGGTGCCACTCGGATCCCAGAGACCAAGGACGAACGGCTGGCCGAATACCGGACCCTGCTGGCCGGCTGCCGAGTGCTGATCGTGCTCGATGACGCTGCCGATGGTGCACAGATCAGTGAGCTAACGCCGGCGAACCCTGGGTGCGCCGTGCTGGTGACCGCCAGGCAGCGGCTGCCCGAGGTGGTCGGCGCACATCACGTGGCTTCACTCGAGCCGCTGAGCCAGGCCGACGCGAGAGAACTCTTTCTCCGGGTGGTCAGCGATGCCGGTGTCACCATTGACGATGACCAAGGCTCGATTGATCGGGTCGTGGCCCTGTGCGCTGGCCTGCCGCTCGCGCTGCGGATAGCCGGAGCGCTGCGAGTGCATGATCATCCGCAGCCGACTGCTGACCTGGCTGACCGGCTGGCCAGGCAAGGTCCTGACGCTTTCGCCTACGGCAGGCTCAGCGTGGTGCGCACTATCGGGGCTGGTTTCGAGCGCCTTGATCACCAGGCCAGGCAGCTCTTTTTGGGCCTCGCGTTGCTGCCGTTGACGAAGTTCGGGCTGTGGGCTGCCGCTGCCCTGCTTGACGGCGGGCAGCCCGGCAGCGCGCAGGCGGGTGCCGCCGCGCTCTCGCAGTTGGCCGCAAGCTTCATGATCGAGTCGCTTGAGCCTGAGCTGCGCTATCGGTTCCATGACCTGACCAGGGAATACGCGCGCCGCCGGGCGCTGGCCGACTATCCGGATGACCGGGATCAGGTGCCGGTGCTTGTCTACCGGGCATTGCTGACGCTCACCAGGCGAGCGCACGCCAGCTTGTACGGCGGCGACTTCGAGGTCGTGCACAGCCAGGTCGGTGACTGGCAGGTGCCCGATCGCGTGCTGGCCGACCTCACCGCCGATCCGCTCGCCTGGTTCGAGAAGGAGCGCCTGAACATTCGGGCTGCGGTAGCGGACTGCGCCGAACTCGGCCTGGTTGAGCTGTGCTGGGACCTGGCCGTCTCCGCGCACGAGTTCTACACCATCCGCGGTTATTTTGACGATTGGTTCTTAACTCACACTCAGGCGCTGGCCGCCTGCCGCAAGGCTGGTGACAAGCGCGGTGAAGGGATCGTGATCGCCTGCCTGAATCAGCCGGCCCTGGTGGCCAGCCGACGAGCGGACAGTACCTCGGCGATCGCCGCGCTTGAGCGGGCAGCCAGCCTGCTCGCTGAGAGCGGCGACCGGCACGGGCAGGCCATCACGCTGCGAACGCTCGCCCACGCGCTGCGTCGGCAGGGCCATCTGACCAGGCCGCTCGCCTTGTTCGAAGAGGTGCTTGCGCATTACCGTGCCAGCGGTGACCAGGTGGGGGAGTGGCAGACGCTGCGATTCATCGGTCAGACCTACCTGGACCGCGGTGATCTTGACGAAGGCCGGCGCGCTTTGGAAGCGGCCGACAGCATTGCCGCTGAGCTAGGCAAGCCGCGCCTGATCGCGCAGACCAGGTACTGGAGCGGCCAGGTCTACCTCGCTATCGGTGATCTCGATAGTGCCAAGATCGCCTTTGACTCGGTCTTTACCGTATTCCACGACGATGTTGGTGTGGCCTGGGCTTATGCCAGACACGGGCTTGGCGATGTGGCCTGGCGAATGGGTGCCTTCCATGAGGCCGAACAGCATTTCGCCGCGGCGGGCGACCGGGCCAGGGAGAGTGCCGATGCGGGACTTGAAGGCAGGATCTGGCTGTCCGTGGCCGGATTGCGCCAGGCCGAAGGTCTGCCAGCTGCCAAGCTCAGCGCGTTGCGGCAGGCAGTAGAGCTATTCGCTGACTGCGGAGCGGTTCGGCTTGAGGCCAGGGCGCTCGCGGCGCTGGCCCAGGCTTGGTTGGACTGCGGTGAGCGCGAGGCCGCCGAGCAGGCGCTGGCCCGGCTGGCGTCCCGCTACGACTCGGCCGGCCTGCCGCCGCAGGACCGGCTTGGCGTGCCGCCGCAGGACCGGCTTGGCGTGCCGCCGCAGGACCGGCTTGGCCTGCCGCCTGGTCGTTAGCAAGCGGCCGCGTCCCTGCTGGCATTAAGCGGCCTGGCCACTTGGCCGTCGGCTCGCCGTGACTGCGCGGGTCCCGGTCGGGTGCGCGCCCAGCGACGTGGACAGACGGTCAGGGTGAGTCGCGGACGCGCAGTTGATCACGTTGAGATCCTTAATTAATGTCTACTTGACACTAACCAGCCTTCTTGTTAATGTCTAAATGACAGTAACACTGAAGCGCAAGGCCAGGGCGGACGACCGGTCGGCGCGGAGGGACTTACGACGTCGGCACCGTCTGGTGCTGGCGGTCAGGTTCGACAATGCGCGCGCGCGGTGCCGCGGGGAGGCTGGCGAGCCTCCGCCTTACCGTTCGGCCGGGCGGTAAGGGACGCGAGCGCCGCAATCACCTCACCTCACCTCACCTCACCTCTCTCTTTCCTGCCCTCCCGAAAGGAACGGTCATGCGCGCCATCACGCGTTCTCGCCTGGCTTCTATCGTCATCGCGGCCGCCGTTATCACCACCGGTCTGTCGGCCCACTTGGCCGCCACGGATCTGCCCCATCGGACGGCCACCGAGGCCGGGCCATATTGCCCGGCTGGCACTAACTGGGACGACATCTTGCAGCGGTGCGTCTAATCTAGTCGCCCCCTAGCGAACCGGCGAGCCTGCGCCACGGGCTCGCCGGTTCGGCGCTGGCTAGCTCTTGGCATTGTGCCAATCGTGCGCGAAGCTAACTGCGGAAGCGAACTGGAAGCTCAACGGTATTGACCTATGCTGCAATAGCTTTACGAAGGGTTAACCGGCAGTTGGCGATGGCGGTGATTCATGACAGGGCCAGGGGATCACCGGCCGCAACCAGAAATACCGTCTTCGCTGCTCAGCCGCCGTTGGCACGGCAGCCTTGAGGCCATTACCGACAGCGAGCGACGTCCGTTACGGCCGATCGGCGCGACCGCGCGCGAAGTCGCGGCCATGACCAGTGAGCTGCTGACCGAATTGCTGTCGATGCCGAGCGTGCGCATTTTTGCTGGAGTACGCCCAGGCATGGCCGAATTGCCGCGCATTTCGCATGCGATCATGGGCGGCTCCAGGCTCTGCCTAATCGAGTCGGTAGCTTGGCCACCGGGTCAGTACGTCACTACTAGACCAGGTGGCGTCCATTGCGATGGTGTTTACATCGGCCAGTCGGTTGCGCCTTTGCTCGCCGCCGTCCGGCATTGGCGGGCGCTGCTCCCGCACGGTCACCGCGTCAAGGCAGTCGTCATCGTCTATCCGACCGGGCTGGGTGACCTGTCGCTGCCTGCACCCGATTCGGCTGGCCTGGCTTGGACTAGCTCAGCCGACGCGATCACCGATCTTAAGGCGCTGCTACCAGCAGGTCGGCCTCCGATCAGCGTGCGGGCGGTTGCCGCGCTGCTGGCCGCGATCGCACCTGGCGATGAGCGCGAGCAGCGAGCTGATGGCCCCGCCGGCGGCCAGGTTCAGGAGGTGGGCTGACGTCGGCTGAGTTCGCGCGCGATCGCACTTTCGATCGCGGTCAGCCGGTCGGCTAGCTCGGGCCAGCTGGCCGCCGTGCGCTTCAGCAGGTGCTCAAGATACCCAGGCTCGAAGGTGCGGAACGCGGTAGCCAGTGCCGCGCTCACCGGCTCAGCCGTTGGAGCATCGTCGGGGCTCTTAGGTCGCACGGCCACCTCAGTTCGGTAGTTGACCGGATGCTGGTCGGGCCACTCGTGCTCTTCGTTGCGAAACACGATCGACGGCAGCTCGGCTCCCTGTGCGGCGCCGAGCGGCGGCTCGTAGGTCGAGAACGACCAGCCGCGCACAGCTTGGTCGGGCACCAGCGGTGCGGTCGTGCGCCAAAGTCCCCACAGCAGCTTGAGCGCCGGGGAGTAGCCCGGCGACTCAAGTACGTCGATACCAGGCAGCAGTACAGAAAGCGGGGAGCGCGGATGCCGCAGTGCGGTCGCGATGAGGTGGCCAAGACCTGGTTCGTGCCTGGCCAGCGAGTCAAGTCGGCGAGCCTGCGGCCGGAATCTGGCGACCAGACCAGATCCATCGATCGGTGCCAGCCGCGTCCCCACCGGCACCTGCCCTGGAGCGCCGGCCTCAGCTCACCGCAGTAGTTCGCGTGGCAGAGCACCATGGCGAGCTCGCTGGTCAGCACGGTCGCCGGCCCGACCAGCGCGCGGGCGACCAGCGGCCGGTGAACGGCTCGCGGATGGAGCGCAAGCGCTCCGTCGTCATACTGGCGCCATACCAGGGCGGCGGTGTCGGCGAACGTCAGGTAGACGACGCTGCATTCGGGGACTCCGGCGCCCTGATCGGGGACTGGAGGTCGGGCAAGCCCGCCGATCCGCGCCGACCAGCGGCGGCTGAGTTCACAATCGTCTAGCGAACCGGCGATCATTCTAAAGTCGTGCTCCGGCTGCCAGCGAAACTCCACCTGGTGCAATAGCCGTCCGGTCACCGCGCTAGCCCGATCCCGCGCCGCAGTCGCATCTGGATCGGGGTGCTTCGGCCAAGCACGGTCAGCGCCACTGTTATGCGCTGGCCAAGGCGGCGGTGCTCGGGGACGCCGTTACCGAGCCCCTTACCTGCCTTGGCCTAAAGACAGTGGCGCTGACCGGCTGGTCCCCCCGGCCGGGAGTCATCTGGCTGCCCCCGCTAGCCAGCGACCGCACCGAGACCACAGCTGCGTAGCCTGCGGCTGGCCGTCCTCCGGTCGTGTCTGAGAACCACTCGTGCGTGAGGTTGCATCGTCGTCCCCGCGTTGCCGGTTGCCTGCCTGGGTACCAGCTTTCGCTGGTCTTCTACCGAATCTCTACCGTCGCTGAGCGGCCCGGGGTTAATGACCCAAATAAGGGCATAACTTCCGCTTTCCGTCGGCTCTCCTAGGCGTCGGAAAAGGCGTAGCGATGCGCTTGCGGCTCGTAAAGACAGAAAGGGCAAAAAGGATAAGGCACGGAAATAACCCAGCGCGAAGTCGCCAGGGGGCCAACTCGGTCCCGTGCCCTGGCGGCCGCCTCGATCGCGGTGGGCAGGAAATCTCCCATCGCGCCGGTATCGATGGCGTGCGCGTACGCCCAGCGGGCCAGCTGGGCCTGCTGGCTAGCGAAGTAAAGATTGCCCAGGTTGAACGCCGCCGCCCCTTCGGCTCGCGCCACCTTAGCTGACGGCACGAATCGTTGATGCGCTGCTGGATCGCGGCGAGCCGTCTGGCCGGAGGCAATCGCGGTACGGTACCAGCGCTCGCCCCGACCGCGATCAAGCTGCTTGGCCAGGTCACCAAAGGATTGCGCCACCGCGATCAGCCGGTATCTCGCTAGCTCTTCGAGCAGCACCTCGGCATCGGCATCGCCAGCAGTAGCGGCGGTGGCGTGCGCCTGAGCCAGATCGACTCCCAGGCTGACGACGAGCAGGTCATCGGCCTTGAGCAGCTCCGTTGCCGCGGCACCGAGATCACCGTCGCCGGCCTGCTGCAAGATCGCGGCAGCGGCAGCCCAAGCCGGCCCAGCCGCGGCGGCAGCAGCCAGTAGGTCGGCGCGCTCGGGACCGGCCAGGTAGGCCGCCGCGCGCAGTGCCGCGTCGGCGGCGTGCGGGCCTGGTCCGCGCTGCGCCGCCTGCAGCCACCACCGCAGCGCGTCGGCGGCATCATCGCGGTACCAGCGCGCAGTGCCGAGCTGATGCAGCAGCGCCGCCTGGTCAGCTGGCTGGGCGGCCGCTTGAACGGCCTGCTCCATGCAGTTGGTGAACTCAGCTTCGGTAGTCGCGTACATGGCCAGGTTGTAATAGCCAGTCCAGTGCCCTTGCGCCGCTGCCGCCTGCTGACTGCTCAGATAGCGATCGATCGCCTCAGCGGCACCGCCGAAGACGATCCACCGCGCCACTGACCAGGGGGTGCCGAGCAGGGCGGGGCCGGTGCCGTGCCTGATGGCGCGGGCCGCTGGCTTCCAGTCCCCTCTGGCTAGCGCCGCGTAGCCGACCTCAAGGCAGTCCGCTGCCGTCGCCGCCTGCAGGCCGAGATCCCAGGCAAGGTCTGGAATTGGCCTGGGCGGGGTACCTGTGCGCCCGTCGTCCACACCGGTCAGGTAATCCTCGGCGGTGAAGGAGGCATCCGGCGGGCCGGTCACCGCTTGCAGCAGCGCGAGCCTGGTCGCACCCGGATAGAGCGGCGAGGTGGCCCAGTCCAGCGCCTGGCGGAAGGACTCCGCGCCGACCTCGGCGAAGGGCCGATCCGCTCGCACGTAGGCGGCGTACCAGTCCCGTAGCGTCTGATCTGGGATCGGCTCGCCCCGGCCGATCCGCTGCCAGTCAACTGCCGCCCGTACCAGCGCTTGACTGGGCAGTGGCGCGTCCCCTTGGTACCGGGCGCGAACTTGGTCGGCCCGGCCTAGTCGCTCGGCGATGCCGATCGCCGCGGTGAACCGCTCGCCTGGATAGGCCAGCCGCGCCGCCGCCAGCTCGGCCGCGTCAGCGAGCCTGGCTACCTGGTAGCCGCCCTTGCTACGGGCTTGCAGTAGCCGCAGTGCCGCTGCTCGTTGCGGCTCTAGACCTCCTTCGGTCGCGAGCATGGTGGCCAGCAGGTCGCTGCGGACAGTGGTCACCAACAGGGCGCTGCCGAGATGATCGAGCACATTGGTGAGCACGGTGGTCATCGGTCCTGAGCCGACCGCCAGATAGCGGTTGATCTCGTCGAGGAACCAGACGAGTCGGCCAGCCGCCAGTGGCGTCCTGGCATTCCTGGCGACCAACTGCTCAAAGCTGTTCCAGTCAGCCGGGACTACCACCTTGTCGAGCGCGCAGTTACGCCGGATGGCCTCAAGCGCTGAGCGGGTCTTGCCGGCCCGTGGCTCGCCCGTGATCAGCACGCACGTCTGGGCCGGATCGGCGAAGATCGCGTCCAGCTGGGCATCCCCGGTCCTGCGGACGTAAGGGAGCTGGCCGTCGGCGTGGCCGGGCGGTATGGTCGCCGCTCCCAGGCTGGCCAGATCAAGCTCATCGGGTGCGGGTAGTTCGCCGCCCTTGAGCAGCGGCGTTCGCAGCAGCGAAGCCAGCTTGGGGCGGATGAACACGTCAGCCAGTTGGGCCGGCCAGCGCCGCAGCGCGGCGAGCGCTGGCGTAGCGAAACACAGCCCGCCAATGGCAAGCCCATCTTGCTCAGGGCTCCACCGGATGATCCCGACGACCAGCTCATCCGGGCCGGTCAGCACCGGCGCGCCGCTCAGGCCGTGCAGCGACAGCGGTTGACGCGCCGCCGCCTGCGTGACCGTGAGCTGCAGCGCCTCGATCTCATCAAGCGGCACGGATACGTCGGTGATCTGACCGGAAACGGTCAGCGCAGCGAGTTGCCTGTCCAGGTCAGGCAGATAGGGATAGCCAGGAGCACGGAACGCGTCCGCCGGGCTGACCTCGTCGGTGAGCCTGAGCAACCGCAGCTCGGCAGGCAACGGCGCAGTGAACCGCAGCAGCGCCAAGTCAAGGCTGGCGTCGGTGTCGATGACCCGAGCCGCGCGGGACTGACCGTCGAGCCGGACGGTGACCTCGCCGCCCGTCGGGCCGACCGCGTGGGCGGCGGTGATGGCCAGCTCGGGGCCGACCGCGAAGGCGGTGCCGCCTGCGGCCACTTCGCCGATCGCCAGCCTGGCCACGAGTTCTAGTCCGCACCCTTCTTCCAGGTCAGCGTCACCTGAAAGGTCGCCGACGCACCTACCTTCGCGACGATCACCCCGCTTTCTGCCTGCAACGTCAGGCCGAATTGCAGGTCAACTTCACGCAGGCCCCAGCCCGCCGCGGTGGGGGCGAGCGCTTCAGGCTCAGCATCCAGCTTGGCCCTCAGCTGCTCGGCGATCTCGAGCGTGGCCGTGATCAGCTCGCCGGCCCGGCGATCGAAATCCTCGGGCACGGCCGGTCCGGACTTGCGCAGGTCTCCGCTTGGTGCCGCCCTCGGCACCACTTCTACCAGAACCTCGCCCATCCCCGCCCTTTCTCAGCCAGCTGGAGTCTTAGTCAACTCCCGTCTCCATCACCTTGTCACTGATGATTGGCGAATCAACAGCAGCGGCTGAGATCGGAGCCGATCACAGGCACACCTTGATGCCAAGGACGGTGACGCAGTGCCCGCTGGTGGTCGAGCTAGGGGTGGGCGTCGCTGTCGGGTCGGGGGACGGGGCGGGGGTGGTCGAGCCACTGCTCGGTGACGGGGTCGGAGCGGCGCTCGCTGACCTGGATTTGCTCGGGCCTGGTGTCGGTGCGGGCGAGCCGGTCGGCCGCGCGCTCGCCGATGAAGTTGGCTTAGCCCGGTGATGGGCGGTCGGGCCGCCACCCTTGGATCGGGTTCGGCCAGGGTCAGGTGCCCCAGCGTTGGTCCGTGACCGTCCGCCGGCCCCGGTGCGACCGCCGAACTGATGCTGCGCGTAGGCCGGCGCGCTGCCAGGCCCGGAGAGGCTGACCGGCTGGCCTTGGTGGTGCCGGGCCAGCGAGAGCAGGAAGGCGGCCGACGCCGCGAGTACGAGCGCGGCCACCACGGCGACCGTTGCGCGCAGCAGCGCTGCGGTGCGGAAGCTGCGGTTGCTAGCCGCCGCATCGGCCGCGACGTCCGCCGCGCGATCATCATCGCTCGCGGCCGGCCAGGCACTCAGCGCCAGCTGGACGGCGGCGCGCTGGCGATCAGGCTCGATCGCGTCAGAGACGGCCACCGCCGGGTCGCTGGTGCCACGCACCGCCACCGCGACCAAGCCGATGGGGAGCAGTTGACGCCGGATCGCCGCCACAGAGCTAGCGCCGGAGCCGGCGAACTGCCAGATAGCGGTCCACCATTCGCGTGGATCGCCCTCGCCGCAGACGACCGCGACGACGCTGGCGCCAGCCAGTTGCAAGCGAACTGGGAACATCGCGTTGCCGGCATCATGTGCGGCCGCGAGCAACTCTCTCGGCATCGGCGCCGCCGGCACCGCCGATCCGGTGACTGCCAGATGCGCGGTCACCTCAGCCTGACCTGCGCCAGCCGTGGCGGTTTCGTCGTCGAGCCGCGACAGGCGGCGTCTCGCGCCCCACATGGGTTGCGTACCTCCTGATGACCGTCGAGTCTGGCGAAACAGGCGGGAGTAAGTACAGACAGTACAGGTCGGCCTGATTGGGATGCCATGTATTCGCTCGCCTGGTTGACGCGCCGCGGCGATCTCTTAAACGGCAGCAGGTAAGGCAGCCAGGTTTTTGAGCATGGTGTCGGAGTCACGATCGCTCGAATCGACGATCAGGTAGCCCTCAGACAGATAAAGGCGCTGCGCGTAATTCTCGCGCTCGACGCTGAGGCTGATCTGGGCGATGCCGACGGTGCGGGCGCTGTCGGCGACAGCTTGCAGCAGGGCGCGGCCCAAACCGCGGCCGCGCCACGCTTCGCTCACGCCGATCGTGAGTTCGGGGATGTCAGCGGATACGTAGCCGTAGCCGTGCTCGGCGGCGGTGAAATAGCGCAGCCAGGCAGCGCCGACCGGCTCAGCGTCAATCTCGGCCACGACACCCAGATCGGTCTCGCGCGGCCAGCCGGCCAGGTAATGCGCGGTCTTAGCCGAGCTGAGCACGTCGCTCCGGCTTCTCGGCCGCCACCGCGGTGACCAATTCACCGCTGCGACCAGCATGTCGGCCAGGAAGTCGCGGTCGTGCGCCCTGGCGGCCCTGATCACGCACGACAACTCGGTCACCGGTCCAAAGTACCGTACGGCGACTCCTGACCGGGGATAATCTACCATTGAATATTGACATTTATTACATTTACGTATATAGTTCTTACCGTTTGTCGGCGCAATCTGCTCGCCGCGGAGCGAGCCGGCCTGAGCCTGCGGGGATACGCGCGCGGCGCGGTGCGCTCAAGATCCGCACGTGAGTGAGGATTTCGGCGAATTTAAAAACGCCGAAATATCTAAAAATCTGCGCACGCCGGAGGCTCAATGACGAGCGCGAGTGAACTTCTTGCCCGGCTCGATGAGGCGGCCTTCAGCCGCCTCATCGGTAATTGCCCGCTGGTCGAGCTGATGAGGCTATCGACCACGCTTGACACGCACTTATACCTAAAATATGAGGGCGCTAATCCGGGTGGCAGCATCAAAGATCGGGCGGCCTTCGAGATAATCAGGGAAGCGCTTGAGGCTGGCATTATCAATGACCAAACTGTCGTCGTTGAGTCGAGCTCGGGCAATATGGGGATTGCTCTAGCGCAGATCTGCGCGGTACTCGGCCTGCGATTCGTCTGCGTCGTTGACCCGAAGACCGCGAGCGCCAATGAGGAACTGCTTGCTGCTTACGGTGCCGACGTGATCCGGGTCACCAAGCCAGATCCGCAGACGGGGGAGTATCTGCCTGCCAGGCTTCGGCTGGTGCAGGAAATTATCGGCCATGAGCCGCACGCGTTCTGGCCCGACCAGTATGGGAACGAGGCAGCCGCCCGCGCGCACGTCAAGAGAACGCTGCCGGAAATATACGCTGACCTCGCCCGACCGCCGGATTTCCTATTCGTCGGCGTCAGCACGTGCGGCACAATCCTCGGTTGCCGTCAATACCTTGATCAGCATTCTCTGCCGACCAGGCTGGTCGCCGTGGACGCGGTTAACAGCGCCATTTTCGCTAATCCGCAGCCAGGAATCCGCCTGCTGCCAGGACTTGGTTCGGCGGTCCGCTCTGACCTAGCCAGGAAGGTGTCGAGGGTGCAGGTGATCCGGGTCAGCGACGACGACTGTCGTGTGGGCGCGGCGCTGGTGCGCGATCATGAAGGGCTGTTGGTCGGCGCGTCCACCGGCGGAATCATCGCGGCCGTACGACGCGCCCGGCGCGATGGCCTGGTCAAGCCCTGGCACGTGTCGGTGGCGCTCGCGGCCGACCGCGGCGATCGCTACGGCGAGCTGCTGTTCGGCAAGAAGGTACTGGCGACCGACCAGCCTGACCTGGATGGTGCCGTGGCCAGCTGACCAGGGCAGCACTCGCGTCCGGCGTAGCCTGAACTGGTGGGGCACCGGCGGCTCGCGGCCGCGATGACGCTCGACCGCGATAACCGTCCAGTTTGTGGGTTAGCTTGGGGCAGTGGAACCAAGCGAGCAAGTCGCGGCCGCGGTAGCGGTCGCCGAGGCTGGCCAAGGTCCACTACGGTCTGGAATCGCCAGCAGACGGCGCGGCCAGGATCGCCGAAGGCTGGCCGCAGTCCGCGTCAGCGTCAAGATCAGCGACAGGTTCAAAATCCGCTGGGCCGTGGTTCGTCGCTCCGGTGCTGACCGGCGGGCTTCATCGGATCCGGGTCCGTGACCAGTTCCGCCGGTACTGCCGCCAAGAGCCGCTGCCCCGCTTCGCCGCCTGGGCGCAAGCCCTAGCTGAGTTGCCTGATCAGCCTCTCCGTGCCGCGGGTTTCTGACCCTTGTCAAACCGGTTCCAGCGAGTATGGTCAATACAAGGCAGAACGTCCGAACGACCTACATTGGGTCGTATTTCCAGCCAAGGTGACCCGGAAATGCCTACCATGATCGACGAGATCCGGCAGTTCGTGTTCGACTCGCTGCAGGATATGAATTACAGCATCGACGGCATCGATGATGGTTCCGAGCTTGGTCCTGGCGGCGCGGACATTGAGTCGGTTGCGTTAGCTGAGCTGGTCGTGCGGGTTGAGGACCAGTTTGGGGTGCGTTTCGATGACGACGAGAGCGACAGGCTCGCCACGATGACCGTGGGTGCCTTCTGCCACGATGTTCAGCAGCGGATCGCGCCCGCCTCAGCGCTCTGACGACGGTCCCGGCCAACTGTCTGTACGCAGCAGGAACGGTGCCGGTCCAGCCAGTGCCACCGCCGCGCGGAATCCATCCGGCGCGCTCACGTCGGCCACCCGGTACGGGCCCACCGGGTCAGCGCAGCTCACCACCGCTCGGTCGCGCACCCGGATTTTCAGATTCGGGAACAGGCGACTGCCGGCCGCTTTGACGACCGCCTCCTTGCGGGTCCACAGCTGGGCGAACCGGCTCGCCCGCTCGGTCGCGTCCGCCCCGGCCGCGACGTAGCTGGCTTCATCAGGCGGGAAGTACCGGCGCGATAGCAAGATCAGCTCGCGTCCTGGGGTCAGTCGCTCGATATCGACTCCCACTGGCCGGCTGGTGCTGATGGCCACCGCGACCAGGTCGGTGCAGTGCGACAGGCTGGTATGCAGGCCGGACCACGGGGCGGGCAGCTCCGGTTTGCCGTGCGGGCCGTGGTGCCAGCGCAAGGCTGCCGCCGGCGCGTCAAGCTGCTGCCCGGTCAAGATCCGCAGCACGCCGTGCGCGACGATGAACCGCTGTCGGTCGCGCTCCTTCACGAACGCCGCGCCCCGCACCCGTTCGCCGTCATCAAGCAGGTCCGCGCAGCTAGTGATGGTCGCCTCCGGCAAGTCAACCGGGATGATCCAGACCCGGACGAGATCGGTCACGATCGGGGTCGGCTACGCGCTCTTTTTATGCGAGACGCCGAACACGTTGCCCGCCGGGTCGCGGAAGGCGCTGGTCCGCATGTGGGGATCGACAGCGCCGTAGAGCGCGGCCCGGGCCGCGCTTTTAAGCTCAGGTATCCCTGAGTCGGTGACGATCGCTCCGCCCAGCGCCTCGACCTGGCTCAACGTCTCATCCACATCGGGCACGCTGGTATAGATCGTCGCCCACCGCGTCGCCAGGCCGCCGCCGACCCCGCCCCAGATGCCACGTCCGGCGACCGGGTTGACCGTGCCGTAGTCAGCGAAGGCGGCGTTGTCGATCTCCCAGCCGAAGAGCTCGGCGTAGAACCGCTGGGTCCGCGCCGCGTCCGAGCCCATGATCTCGAACCAGGTCACCGGCGCGCCCGAGCCAGCCGACGGCACCAGCGCCGAGCTTGCGTCAGCCGGCGCTGCCACCAGGCCGATTAGCAGGCCATCGGCGTCATGGAACATCGCGATGGTCGCCGCGCCGCCGAAGTCAGTGACGGGCAGCACGGTCGTGCCGCCGAGCGCGACTGCCCGGTCGAGCGCGGCCTGCGGGTCGTCGGTTTCGACGTAGAACGCGGACCACGGCTCGCCGGTCTGGCTCCGGCCGATACCGCCATTGATACCGTGGCCGCCCTGAGTGTCGATGATCGTGTAACCGCCACCGGGAAGGCCCCGCAGTTTCCAGCCGAATAGCCCACCGTAAAAAGCGATCAGCGGCGCGTCATCCGCTGCGCCGATCTCGAAGTGCACGACTGGATGTCCCACTGCCCTGGCTCCTTCGCCGGAAAGTGCTCCTAGGCACGGCTGATGATCACAATATCGCCGAAAAGGGGCGGTGCACATACTCCCGGCGAGCAGCCAAGTCGCCCTTCGCGCTCACGGCACCGTGCCTATCACCACATTGACAGCTGCCACTGACAACGGGCCAGAATCAGTTATGTTCGAGCAGCTTGCGCCGGATCGACTGACGGTTGCCTTCGGCGGAGGCCGAGCCGACGCCGGGCCGTTGACGTGGGGTCAGCAGGCGATCTGGCGGGACATGCAGGACAACCGCGACCAGTTCTCCATGTTCGGCGCGATGTCGCTGCCGGATGGCAGTACCATCGCTGAGGTCGCTGAGCTGCTGCGCGCGGTGATCTTGGCTCATGATGCGCTGCGGACCAGGCTGATCGATGACCAGGCAGGCCGGCCGCGTCAGGAAGTAGCGGGCTCGGGCGAACTCGACCTGCAGGTCGTGCCGCTGCCTCGCACTGCCGACCAGGTTGACCGGGCCCGCTATCTGGAGCACCTGATCGCTACCTGGCCGCTCGCGGCCTTCGACTTCGAGCGTGACTGGCCGCTACGGGTGGCAGTGCTCACCCAAGCGGGCACCTGCAGCCACCTGGTCTGGGTGCTTTCCCACCTGGCCGCCGACGGTGCCGCGAATTTGCTGCTGCTGCGCGACCTGGCGAACGGGAAGCCAGCCGGGCGTACGGCCAGCGAGCCTCGCCCGGTCCAGCTACTTGAGCTGGCCAGGCAGGAGCAGGCGCCGCCGCTCCGCCAGCTCAGCAACCGGACGATGCGGTACTGGGAAACCCAGCTTGGCAACCTGCCGGCCCTGACCTTCGGACGACCGGCCGATCCGGCGGCTCGGGTCGGCCACCGATACTGGCAGGTCAGGTTCAGCTCGCCCGCCGCTCACCTGGCTATCGCGGCCATCGCCAGGCGCACAGGGACTGATCTGTCCAGGGTCACCCTCGCCATCGTCGCGATCGCGATCGGCCGCGTCACCGGTGCCCACCCGCTGCCGGTCAGCGTCATGGTCAGCAACCGGTTCCGGCCGGGCTTAGCCGAGGTTTTCGCGCCGATCGCGCAGAATTCCCTGGTCGTCGTTGACGCCGCTCAGGCTTGCGTCGACGACGTAGTCGCGCAGGTCCGCAGCGCGTCATTGACGGCCGGCCTGCGGGCATACTACGACCCTGATGAGCTGGCGGCGGTGTTCGCCAGGTCCGCTGCGGCCGACGGCGCGGCGGCCAGGATCAGCTGCCGGTTCAATGACCAGCGGGCGATGAGCAAAGCCGGCGCTGCCGATCAGTACCTCGGGGAAGCGTCCGCGGCGCAGCTCGCCAAGCAGCTCGGCCAGACCTCACTGAGCTGGCATCATCCGCTTGATCAGCTGCACGATGCGCTGAGCATCGTCATTACGAACCGGCCTGAAGTGCTGTCGGTTTACTTGAAGTGCGATCTGTGGTGCCTGTCCCCGGCCCAGGTCGAGGCGATCTTGGCTGCGGTCGAGCGCGTTGCCGTCGAGGCAGCCTTCGACCCCGCCGCCCCGACCGGTGTGCGGTCGGTTTAGCTCGCGCTCGGGCCAGCACCGGTGCGGAAACCGGCCAGGCTGAGATAACGCAGGTCAGAGTCATAGTCGGCGGCCACAAGAAGGTCAGGGACGGCGGCACCGGCCGCGAGTGCCTCGATGAGCCCACGCCAGACGTCAGTGGACGGCTGCCCGGCTGGCATCGTCTGGACATGCTTGGCGGCCGGTGCCGTCCAGACCGCGCCAAGTGAGTTGCTGAGCACCAGACCCACGTCGTGGCAACCGGCCGTGAGCGCGGCGAGTTCGGCGTCGGCGACGTCCGCCACGCGCTCGGCTGGCACGCCGGCCAGCTGGCGAACTTCGGTGAGGCTCGGCTGGTCGGTCACGTCCGCGCTCAAGAGCATGGCGACGCCTTGGTGCCGCGCGGGCAGCGGCACCGGGCACTGATAGGGGAGCGCTGCCTGCTCGACGACCACTACCAGCGCCCGGTGCAGGCCGGCCGATGCTGTGTACTCGCTGGCGATCCGCACGCCGCTGAAAGCCGCAGCCGAGCCCTGGTCGCAGATCGCGAACGCCATCGGCGCGCCCGGCGTGCGGTGACTGAGGTAGGCCGCCGTCTGCCGTCCCGGCCGCAGGTCGTGCACGGCGAATGCCAGGATCAGCAAGTCAACCGGTTCATCCGGCGAGCAGATCGACTCGATCAGTTCGCCGGCCAGTTCGCCGTAGGAGTGGCCGAGCACGGTCCCCGACCCGGCGAGCAGCTCAGCAGACAGCTCGCGCTGGTAGGGACGAGCCAGGTCAGCCAGGTACTCGGCGACCCTGGCCCGGTTGTCGGAGTCGGCGAGGAAGTCGGTGGATCCGGTAAACGCATGGCCCTTCGCTCGTACCAGGGCCAGCTGACCACGCGGCGTTAGTCCCTGCGGTGGCCGGGCGGCGAACATGGCGGCTAGGCCGGCTGGCTGTGGCCGACGATGAACGTCGCCAGGTCCCCGATCGTCTTCATCTGATCTTGATCGAGTTGCTCGACGTCGATCAGGATCAGCAGCCGGTCCTCAAGCTCAAGCATCAGCTCAAGGCCGAGGGTGGAGTTGAGCCCGAGCGCTTCCATCAGGCTCATGTCCTCGCTAATCGGCCCGGTGTGCTCGACCAGCCGCGCCAGCACCGTGATCATCGTCTCGACTACGTGCTGCCGGAACTCAGCGCCAAGATCCGACTCTTCTGCCATCATCTGCGATCTCCTCGGCTCGCCCGATTAGTGCTCGAATACCATCGCCGCGAAGGTCGCCCCGCCGCCGGCCCCGACCGCGGCAGCCAGATAGCGGTCACCTGGCCGCAGCAAGTCCCGCTCGCACGCGGTCTGGTAGTTGGCGAATAGGTCGGCGCAGAACAGGTGACCGCAGGCGGCGACATTCTCAAGCAGCACGCGATCGAGCGGGAAGTCGAGCAGCAAGCACATCCGCTGCCAGGTCACGATGTTGACGTTGTGCGGCAGCACGATCCGGATGTCAGCCAGCGTCAGGCCGGCCTCGGTCAGCGCCTTCCGCATGACCTCGGCCAGGCTAGGCCGGTATTCGCGCTGCAACCACGAGTCGTTCTCGCCGGTGGCGCTGTCGAACTCGCCTCGTACGTTCGATGCGTACGAGAGCAGCCGGTCACGCTGGCCGGACGCGCTCACCAAGCACGCGGACGCGCCTTCGCCGAAGATAGTGGTGTTGGGGAACACCTGGGCTTCGTGGGTGAATGCCTTCTCTCCTGACAAGATGAGCGCGAGTGGCTCGGGTCCGCCGGCTTGCCGTCCGGCGTCGGCGGCTAGCAGCCGCCCGGCCAAATCGATCGCCAGTAAGCCGCTGGCGCAGGATTGATGGGTGACGGTAAACGCCAGTGCGTGCTCGAGTCCGAGCGCACGGCACGTCTCGTGCAGCGGGTTCTGCGGATAGGGCGCGACCACGGGCATGGCGCGGGCGTGCAGCACGTACCTGACCCGGTGCTCCTGGCCGCGCAGCGCGGTCAGCCCGGCGGCAGCTTTCATAAGCAGGTGGGAAAGCGAAGGATCCGGGTCGCGGCCGACCTGCCGTAGCCCGTGAAAGCGCTTGAAGACCCTGACCTCCATCTCGGTTAAACCGAGCGATTTAGTCAAGTTTTCGATGGGTACTGGTGACGGCGGCAGGTAGACCGACACGGCCTCTAACGCGGTCATGCTGCCACAGCATCAGGATGCGTCACGATTGTCAACGTGTGCCACGATTATGACGTGGCCAGGTTTCTTTTCGTAGTTGCTCCCCTGATGGCCCGAGTGCTGCCTGCCGTCGCCATTGCCGAACTGTTAGCCGCCGCCGGCCACGACGTCGCCTGGTGCGGGCCTGAGAGCGACCTGCGCCCGCTCATCGGGCAGGCGGCCCGGTCTATCCGACCGGCAAGCGCTCTTACCGGCAGACCACCTACATGGGCGTGGCCGCCATTCGCGAACTCTGGGACGAGTACGTCCTGCCGCTTAACCGCTTCATCGCCGGCCCGGTCGACCGGGCGCTGGCTGACTACCGGCCCGACGTGGTGGTTGCCGATCAGTACGCGCTGGCCGGAGCGTTAGCGGCGAGCCGGGCTGGCCTGCGGTGGGCGACCTTGTGCTCCGGCGTGCTTGAGCTCGACCCGCCCGCTGAGCCTGGCCTGGCTGACTGGGTCAGGTCGAAGCTGGCGCAGGTACGGCAAGCCGGCGGCGGCGCCGTTGACGATGACTTTGACCCGCTCTTCTCGCCGTACCTGGTGCTCGCCACGACGTCGCGGGCGCTGCTTGGCCCGGTGCCGCTGCCAGCGCAGTGCGTGCTGATCGGCGCCGCGCTCGGCCCCCGGCCAGGCGATCCCGGCTTCCGCTGGGACTGGTGGGATGCCGATCGGCAGCACGTCCTGGTCACCGCCGGCACCATCTCGGCGCACCACATGCGGGACTTCTTCGCCAGGATGCTGGCCGCGCTTGAGCCGCTGGCTGGCCGCGTGCAAGCGATACTCAACACCGCCGCCGACGCGATCCCCAATCCGCCGCCGCACGTGCTGGTCGCACCGCGAGTGCCGATGCTCGACCTGATGCCCCGCCTCGACGCGGTGATCTGCCAGGCTGGTCAGAGCACGGTCAACGAAGCTCTCGCGCACGGTGTGCCGCTGGTGGTGGCGCCCATCAGGCTGGCCGAGCCGATCACCGCGGCGCACGTGACGCGGGCCGGAGCGGGGATCGCCGTCTCGCATGCGCATTCCTCGCCGGCTGAGCTCACCGCCGCCCTGGTGGCCGTGCTCGATGAGCCTGCCTATCGGGTCCACGCGCGCCGAATCGCGACGCAGTTCGCGGCCGACGGCGGAGCGGCCATCGCGGCCGAGCGCCTGATCGCGCTGGCTCGAACGCAACTCTAGGCGGGCCTGCTGACCTGGATTAGCATCGGAGCGTCCGCACTAGCCCAGCCGGAGGGCCCGGATGACTGAGGTGCCTGCACCGCCGACGCGGGGGCGACCGGGCGGAGGGCTGCTTGCGGCGCAGGACCTTCAGATACTCAGGATGCGCCGGGCGATGGCCAGCGCGGCCGGTGGCACCCTCGAACTGCTGATGCCGATGCGAGTGGGCAACGTCGGCCCCGCGCTCTTTTGCGCGCCGCCCATGGTCGGCCTGAGCTGGTGCTATCTGGCCTTGCTCCCGCACGTGGATGCCAGGTTCCCGCTTTACGGCCTGCAGTCACGCGGCCTGCGCAGGCCTGAGCCGTTGCCGGCCAGCATGGCCGAACTGGCCAGGGACTGCGCCGACCAGATCCGGCTGGTGCAGCCGTCGGGTCCCTACCACTTGCTCGGCATGTCCTTGGGCGGCAACGTCGCATTCGCGATCGCCGAAGAACTTGAGCGGCGGGGCGAGCGCATCGGGCTGCTGGTCATCTTGGACGCGAGCCTGGAGAACCTGGACGTGATCCAGAGCAACGAACCCTGGATGATCTACAACCTGGTGCTGACCCAGTTCGGCTATGTGCCCGCACTGACGGCGGCCGACCCTGAGCCTGACGCCAGGATGCTCGAATTGGTGCGCCGGCGGCCAGGCCTTGGCCTGGACGAGTGGCCTGACCAGCGGCTGCGCGCGCTGCAGCGAGTGATCAAGAACAACGTCGCGATAGCGGCCACCCATCAGCCCGGTCGGGTGCACGGTCCGCTGCTGTTCTTCTCCGCTACCGCCAATCCGCCATCACTGGCAGCGAAGCTCGACAGCTGGCGCAAGTTCGTACGCCGGCCCGATCGACGCCGTTGAATTGGACTGTGATCACCGTTACATGCTGCTGCCAGAACCAATCAAACGGCTCGGGCAGGCCTTGTCGCAGCGGCTGGTCCAGGCTGCGGACAGTCCTTAAAACGGCCATTGTGTTACTAAGCTCGCCCGTTTAGCCTGACGGTGTGAAATTACAAGCGCACCGCCCTGACTTGGCCGTACCGTGCGCGGTCGGCTGCGCTTCGACGGTTGCCGCCTGCCTGGCGGCTCGGTGATCGAGGTCAGCGGCCTGCGCAAGTCGTTCAGGACCAGTCGCCGCCGCAAGGTCACCAACGTCGATGCGGTGCGCGGCGTCGACTTCGCGGTGCGGCGCGGCGAGATCTTCGGCTTCCTCGGTCCGAACGGCGCCGGGAAGACCACCACCCTGCGGATGCTCGCCACGCTGATCAAGCCCGATGGCGGCGACGCCACGATCGCGGGAGCTGACCTGCGCCGGGCACCAGCGCAAGTGCGGCAGCGCATTGGCTTCGTGGCGCAGACCAGCGGCACCTACGACCAGTCCAACGCCCGGCGCGACCTGATCCACCAGGCGCGGATGTGCGGCGTGTCCAAATCCGTCGCCAAGGAGCTCGCCGCCACCGCCATCAAGTCCTTCCAGCTCGCGGACTTCGCCGACCGCAGGATCGGCACCTACTCCGGTGGCCAGCGCCGCCGCCTGGACGTCGCGCTCGGCGTCATTCATCAGCCTGAGGTCATATTCCTAGACGAGCCGACCGCGGGGCTTGATCCACCGAGCCGTGCCCGCATGTGGCAGGAGGTGCGCAGGCTACGCGACGGCGGCATGACGATCTTCTTGACCACGCACTACCTGGACGAAGCCGACGCGCTCTGCGACCGGATCTCGATCATCGATGCCGGGAAGATCGTGGCCGAGGGCACGCCGTCCGATCTCAAGCGCGAGATCTCTGGCGATGTCGTGATCGTGGACATGGCCGCGGCCGATACCGCCGGCGCACCTGAGCCAGCGATCATGCTTGAGGCAGGCAAGATCTTGGGCGAGCAGCCCTACGTGCAGTCCTGCGAAATCATCGACCACACCTTGCGGCTCTACGTGGATAGCGGCGCCACGGCCATGCCGCAGATCATCAGGGCGCTGAGCAACAAGGGGATCGAGCCAGGAGCGATCGAAACCCGCCGCCCCAGCCTTGACGACGTATTCCTGGCCAAGACCGGCCGCACGCTTGACTGACCGCAGCTGCTAACCCGCACACTGACCTGGAGGAAAGGCCCGGCTATGAAGCTCGCCCGTGACACCTGGCTCACCTTCCAGTACGAGGTCAGCCTCTTAGCGCACACCCCGGTCAGCATCGCGGTCACGCTGCTGCAGCCGTTTGCCTACCTGCTTTTCTTCACCCCGTTCCTCAAGGCCGTGCTGCGGGTTTCCAGCTACAGCGGCGCCTACCAGGTCTACGTGCCCTCGTTGTTCTGCGCCATGGGCCTGTTCGGCGGCATGTACGCCGGATTCGCCTTGCTCGCGGCGATGCGCAAGGGCGTCGTCACCCGGTTCCGCGTCACCCCGCTCAGCCGGATCGGCCTGCTGCTCGGCCGGGAGCTCATGATCGTCGCCATGGTCGGGTTCCAGGCGCTGGTCATCACGGTGGGCGCGCTCATTCTCGGCCTGCGACTGCCGCCTGCCAACTTGCTGTTCGCGCTCATCTTGCTCTCGATCATGGTGCTGGTCGGCGTCTCAGTCTCGTACTCGCTGGCACTGTTCGTGCCGAATGAGAGCGTGCTGGTCAACCTGGTCAACGGTGTCGCCCAACCGCTGTCGCTGCTGGCCGGAGTGCTCATCCCGCTTTCGGTGGCACCGCTGTGGGTGCGAGACGTGTCCTTGTGGAATCCGTTCGCCTGGGGTGCCAACGGCATGCGGGCGATCTTCGAAGGCCACATCGGCAGTCAGGTGGTCTGGCAGGCGAGCCTGATCTTGGCCGCGCTCGCCTTGGTCGCCGTGCTGTTGTCCTCCCGGCTGTTCAGCCGCGAGATCGCCTGACCTCCCGGCCGCGACTTGTGATGGCGCAGAAAGGACCGGAGGCAGACCAGTGAACGCGAACGACCTTCGCTCGGTGCTGGCCGCTGACACCGAGCTTGGCGCGGGCAACGTGCTGCTCAGGCTGGCTGAGCACGGCGCGGACCAAGACCAGCCCAGGGTGACCTTCGATACCGCGGTCGATGGCCTCGCCGCCTGGACGCCGCTGTCGCTGCGCACGCTGACCGAGCGGGCAGCGGCCAGGGCCGAGTGGTTCGCCAGGCACGGCATCGGCCGGCGGGATCCGGTCGCGGTCTACGTCACCTCAGCCGCCGACGTGATCTTGAACTACCTCGGCTTAACCTGGCTCGGGGCGATCCCCGCCCTGATGAATGGCGCCATGCCGGCCGAGGTCGCGGTCGAGTACCTGCGGCGGTTGCGAGCCGTCGGCGTCGTGCTCGACGCCGACCACGCCGCGATGGCCGGGCACGATCTCGGTGCGCCTGTCCTTGGCGACGCCGTGCAGACTGGCACCGGCGACCCGTCGGCCGCGCCACCGCATTTCCGGCATCACCCCGATGACCCGGTGGCGATCACGCATTCCTCGGGCACCACCCGGATGCCGGCGGCCGTGGTGCACTCCAACCGCAGCTTGTTCGCTGCCGTGCGGGAGGTCAGGCTGACCGAGCCGCGCCAGCATGGCCAAGTGCGGGAGCTGTCCGCCTTCCCGCAGGCGCACACCGCCGGAATCATCATCCTCAATGAGGCCCTGTGCAACGGCTATGAGCTGGCCTGCCTGTCACAGCAGGGCGGCGCGTTCGCGAGTAGCGGCGAGGTCATCATCGAGGCCATCGAGCGCTGGCGGCCGACGGCGGTCTACGGCTTCGCCGTCACTTGGTCCGAGCTGGCCCGCTATGACCTGACCAAGCGCGATGTCAGCTCGGTGCGATTGTGGTCTAACAGCGGGGACTGCGCGCACGAAGCGCACATCCGCCGCTTGGTCGCGGTCGGCAGTCACCACGCGTACGCCAAGGAGGGCACAGTTAGCCGGCCTGGCTCTCGCTTCAACGACACGCTCGGCTCCACCGAGATGGGCTATGGCGGGTTCATGATCAGCCACCGGCCTGGCACCGAGCGGTACAACCGGTGCGTCGGCAAGCCCGTGCCCTTCGCGCAGATCATCTTGGTGAATCCGCGTACCGGTGCCGAGGTTTCAGTCGGCCAGGTCGGCATGGTCGCGATGAAGTCGCCCACGCTGGCGATCGGTTACTGGAACGACTCGGCCAGCACGTTCCGGTCCCGGCTGAACGGCTACTACCTGACCGGTGACCTGATGTACAGGGACGATGACGGCTACTACTACCACCTGGACCGGGCCAGCGACGCGGTCGACCTTGGCGACGGCAACTGGCTCTACACCGCGCTGTCGGAAGAGCGGATACTCAAGCGCTGCCCGGACGTGCGGGACTGCACGGTACTGGCAGGTCGGACGGAGCAGGGCGACCTCGTCATCGACATCCTGCTCTTGCTCGCGCCGGCCGCCGACCCGGCGCTCGACCGCGACGACGAGGTGCGGGCCGCGCTCGGCGAGGTGGCGGCGGCAGTACCGCGAAGGATCGTGACCAGCCTTGATGATGAGATCACGGTGGGTCCAACCGGCAAGGTCCGTAAGTTCCTCATGCGCGAGCGGCTGCTGGCCGCCGCGAATGCGTCCTGATGAACGGAGTGCACATGCCAGACGAGAGCGCGACCAGGCCGCACGCGGTCGTGATCAATGACGAGGAGCAGTATTCGATCTGGCCAGCCGAGCGCGAACTACCCGCCGGCTGGCGTCGCGACGGATTCACCGGCACCGAGGATGAGTGCCTGGCCTACATCGACGAAACCTGGACCGACATGCGGCCCGCTTCGCTGCGGCGCTGGATGAGCGAGCACGAGCGGGCCGACGCTGAGTGAGTCGGCTGCCGATGGGAGCGCAGGGGTTCGCTGGCCAGCTGGTGGCGCTGGCACCGGCCGGAGCAGCCGAGGTGAGCCGTGCGTTACCAGCTCAGCAGGGGATGATCATGAATTACCTGAGATTCCCGCAGGACGGTGTCGATGTCATCCAGGTCACCTTGGACTGGGACGGCCCGCTGGATCCAGAGCCGTTCGAGGCGGCGTGGCGCACCGTTACCCGGCGCAATCCGATCCTGCGCACGATCTTCCGGCTGGACGACCTGGTGGGCTCGTGCAGCTCGCCGACCCAGCGATGTCGATCGACCTGCGGTGGCGCGACCTGCCGCCGCCCGCGGCTCACGGCCCTGACCATCCGTTCGAGTCCTTCCTGCTGGCCGACCGGCGCGAGCAGTTCGACCTGACGCAAGGGCCGGTCGTGCGGCTGACCATCGTCCGGCGGGTCGCGACGAACGGCAACTCGGCGGGCGACTGCCCGGCCAGCCGGGCGGTACTGACCTTTCATCACGCGCTGCTTGACGGCGGATCGCTGCGGCTGCTGATCGACGAAGTGTCGGCCGAATATGCCGCCAATCTCGACGGCCGAGCCGAGCCTGACCCGGTGCGGCCTCAGTTCGGCGAGTTCGTCCGGTGGTGGTACGCCACCGACCCGGCCGCGTCCGAGCAATTCTGGACGACCTACCTGGCTGGCACGGTGCTGCCGCAGCCGCTACCCGGATACCTCGGTGCCGCCGGTGCGGGGAGCGCCGAGCCGAGGACCGTGCACGTGGTGCTTTCCCTGGCCGACTCCGAACTGGTTCGCACGGCCGCCAGCGACGCCTGCCTCAGCCCAAGCACCATGGTCAGCGCTGCCTGGGCGTTGCTGCGCGCCCGCTATGGCGGCGTCAGCGACATCGTCGTGGCGCTGACCAGATCCTGCCGGCGCGGCAGCATCGCAGGGTCAGAGAACGTGATCGGGATGCTGATCAACACCGTGCCATTGCGCGTCCGCATCGATCAGACCTGGACCGTGCGTGAGCTGCTGACGGCTGTCAATGCCAGCATCCGCCAGATCAGGGCGCATCAGCGGACGCCCATGGGGTCGGCGCTGACCTGGGCCGGGCTTTCGCCCGACACCACCTTGGTCGATAGCCTGCTCATGTTCGACCGCCACCGACTGCAGGCCGCGCTGCCTGGCGGGCCGGGCGCGCCGAGCGCAGCGAAGCTGGACCGGCTGCCGTCGTATCCAGTGACCTTGTGTGCTTACGATGAGCCGCAGCTCTACCTGTCGCTGATCTGCGATGGCCGCCGCTTCGCTGACGGCGCACCGGAGCGGATGCTTGAGCAGTTGCGAGCGACGCTGATCGAGCTCGCGAGCGAGCCGGCCGCTCCGCTGGCTGACCTGCGGCTTGACCTCGCCGCCGAGGCCGAGGTCCTGGCCGGCTGGAATCGCAGTACGGTCTGCTATCCAGCCGACGCGACGATCCCTGCGCTGTTCGCTGCCCAGGTCGCCAGGGCGCCTGATGCCGCGGCCTTGATCGTCGGCGGCGCTGAGGTCAGCTACGCCGAGCTTGACCGGCGTAGCAGCGCGTTGGCCTGGCAGTTGCGCCGCCGTGGGGTCAGCACCGACATGCCGGTCGCGGTGGCGATCGATCGGGGGCCCGAGCTGATCGTCGCGCTGCTCGCCATCCTCAAGGCGGGCGGTGCCTATTTGCCGATCGACGCCGACGGCCCGGTCGGCCGCAGCCTCGCCATGATCGAAGCGGCCGGGGCCGGGCTGATGCTGGTCACCGCAGCGACCGCGGTCCCACCCGAGCTGGCCGGCCTGGAGCTGGCCAGGATGGACGCCTGGCCAGCCGGGCCTGCCGCCGAGTGCGCCGCACCACCGGATGATGCGCATCCGCTGAGCCTGGCCTATATCAGCTTCACGTCGGGTTCGACCGGCGTGCCTAAAGGCGTCGCTGTGCCGCAGCGTGCCGTCATCCGACTGATAAGCAATCCGACGTTTGTCTCGCTCGGACCAGGCCAGCGCATACTTCAACTCGCGCCGGTCGCGTTCGACGCCGCCACGCTTGAGATCTGGGGTGCGCTGCTGACCGGTGCCACGCTGGTGATCGCGCCCCCAGGTCCGCTGGGGCTGCCGGAGCTCGCGGCCTTGCTGCGAACCGCTGACGTGACGATCGCGTGGCTGACCACCGGGTTGTTCAACCAGCTCGCCGAGGCCGACCTTGGCGCTTTGGCGCAGGTTCCCGTGATCATGACTGGCGGCGAGGTGGCCGATCCGCGGGCGATGCGGGCTGTGCTCGCCGCCCGCCTCGGCAAACCGCTGGTGCACGCTTATGGTCCGACCGAGAACACCACCTTCACGACGTGCTATCTGATGACCGATGCTGACCAGGCCGGCTCGGTGGTGCCGATCGGGTCGCCGATCCAGCACACCACCGTGCACTTGCTCGACGCGGGCGGGCGCCAAGTCCCGATCGGGGTGCCAGGGGAGCTCTACACCGGCGGAGACGGCCTGGCGCGCGGCTACGCGGGCGGCGCGGCGGCGACGGCGCGGGTGTTCGTGCCTGACCCGGCGGTGCCGGGCCAGCGTCTTTACCGCACCGGTGACCTGGCTCGCTGGCGTGCGGACGGGGTACTTGAGTTCGTCGGCCGCATCGACGATCAGATCAAGATCCGCGGCTTCCGGATCGAGCCAGGCGAGGTAGCTGCGGTACTGCGAGCGCATCCGGCCGTGCGCGAGGCCGTGGTTGTGGTGGCTGGCGAAGGCGCTCAGCGGCACCTAGTTGGCTATGTGACGCCCGCGGACGGTGCCGATCGCGGTGCCTTGGCACCGTCGCCGCTGCGTGATTACCTCGCCCAGCGGCTGCCCGACTACCTGGTGCCGGCCGCTTCCGCACGCTTGACCAGCTTCCGCTCAAGGCCAACGGCAAGGTGGACCAAGCCGCGCTGCCCCCGCCTGAGCAGGAGACCAGCGCGGTAGTCGCGCCGCCAAGCGGTGCCACCCAGGAGCGGCTGGCTGGCCTTTGGCAATTGCTGCTGCCTGCCGATCGCGCCAGCGGTGACCTGATCAGCCGCGATGACAGCTTCTTCGCGCTCGGCGGCAACTCGCTGCTGGCCGCGCGGCTGATGTTCCGCGTCCGCGAGGAATTCGATGTGGAGTTGCGGATGGCCGCGTTTTACGAAGAGCCGACCCTGGCTGCCTGCGCCAGGGCCATCGACGCGGCTCGATCGCAGGCGGCACCGCCGGCGGGTGCAGGCGTGGTGCCGGCGACCAGGCCGGCCTCGGCCGGCATCGGCCGCCGGGACCGCAGCGCCTATCGCGTCGCCGCCGCCAAGGCGGCACCTGACCAGGCTGCCGAGCTCGCGCCGCATCTCGTGCGCCTCACCGATGACTGGGCCTTGTGGCGGACCTTTTGCCTGCGTGCGCCCGGATTCCCGATCCGGCTGCTCGCCGCGCTTGGCGACGCCGACTTGGCCAGCGCGGCCGACGACCTGCTCGCGGCTGGCGGCACCGCCGATTCGTCGGCGGCGCAAGCCGCCTTCGCCGCGGAGTTCGCAGCGGCGACCGGGCGACTGTCCGCCGCCCTTTATCACGCCGCTTGCCTGCCTGAGCTGCGGGAAGCGGTCGCCTGGCAGAACCGGCACGCGCTGAGCACCGGCATCGACGTGCTGGTGCGCCGAGGGGTCGTGCCAGCGAAGCGCAACGCTAAGCACCGGCTGCACGAGGCGCTGATCTCGAGCTACCTGCAGCGCTACTGCGCGAAGAACGACACCATCGGTTTCTTCGGCCCGATGTGCTGGTCGGAGCTTGACGACGGGGTCGGCATCCGGATCAGCCACGACCCGGCCGGCCGGTCGCTGGTCGGCCGGACCACCTACCTGGAGGGCTGGGCGGTACGCGCGGTCCTGGCCGACTACGCCACCGCGCTGCGACCCTGGCTGGTGCCTAGGCGGATGCCGTTCGTGGGCCTGGACGGCAGCAGGCTGCGGCTGCCGCTGGCGCCGCCGATGCGGCTGAGCCCAGCCGAGGCGGCGGTGCTCCGTGCCTGCGATGGCCGCAGGCACGCGCTCGACGTCGCTGCCGAGGTGCTCGCAGATCCAACGGCCGGACTCGGCACCGTCGATGAAGTATTCGCGTTGCTCGACCGGCTCGCCGACAGCCATCGGCTGGCGTGGCGGGCCGACATCGCACCGCAGGACACCAGGCCGGAGCGGTCGATCCGTACGCTGCTGGCCACGGTGAGCGACGACAGCTTGCGCGAGCCGATCGAGCAGGCGCTCGATCAGCTGACCGAGGCCAAGGATGACCTGGCCAGGGCGGCTGGCGATGCGCAGGGCGTGGCCGACGCCATGGCCAGCCTGGAGGCGACCTTCACCGGGCTGGCCGGTGCCGCGCCCACCCGCCGGGCGGGCGAGAACTACGCAGGCCGCACCCTCGCCTACGAGGAATGCCTGCGTGGAGAATCAGTGCGGGTCGGCCCTGATGCCCTGGATGGCATCAGAGACGCGCTGGCGCTGGTGCTCGACAGCGCGCGCTGGTACACCACCACCGTCGGATCGCTGTACGCACGGCACTTCGACGAGGTCTACCGGCAGCGGGCGGCTGAGCTCGGCACCGACGTCGTGCCGTTCGCCGACTTCTGGCTGATGGTCAACGACGACTTGTTCGGTCAGCCGCCCCCGCTGCTGGCGGGCGCGGTAGCCGAGCTCAGGCGGCGCTGGGCCGCCGTGCTTGAGCTGCCACCTGACGCCCGGCAGGTGCGGTTCAGCTCGGCCGAGCTGCGGGAGCGAGTAGCCGCGCAGTTCCCCGCACAGCAGTTGCCCTGGCCAGTGGCGGTGCACCACAGCCCTGACCTGATGATCGCAGGCGCGGACGCGGCCGCGGGCGGCCGCGTCACCTGGGTGCTCGGCGAGGTGCACCCCAGCGTTGTCACCATGCGTTATGCCACCTGGCTCGAATTCCACCCGGCACCAGATTCGGTACGGGCGGCGATGCGGCAGGACACCCACGGGGCGGCCGTGTGGTTCGCCGAAACCGCGGAGAACGGCGGTACCTGCTCGCGGCTGTCCAACGTGCTGCCGTTGCCCGGCGACCGTCGGCTGGTCTACGCGCACGACTCCTGCGGCTATGCCGCCGGGCAGACCGTGCCGGTGGGCGAATGCGACCTGATCAGCACGCCGACCGGGCTGCGAGTGCGACACCGGGATGGTAGCTACGAGGCCAGCCTGCTCGCGGTCGTCGGCGACCTGGTCAGCACCGTGATCTCGAACCGCTTTGACCTAGTGGTGCCCGGCGCGCACACGCCCAGGGTTACCGTCGATGACCTCGTGGTCAGCAGGGAAAAATGGACCTTTGCCGGCACCGAGCCTGGGTTCGCCAACACCGCCGACGAGAGTACTCGTTATCTGCAGGCCAGGGCCTGGGCGGCGAGCCATGGCCTGCCCAGGCACGTGTTCCTGCGGTTCACCGGCGAGCTCAAGCCGATCTACGCGGACCTGACGAGCCTGGCCTCGGTCGACCTGATCGCCAGGTCGCTTCGCCGGGCGCAGCGCAACGCCGGGCCCGATGCCAGCGTCGCCGTGGTCGAGATGCTGCCAGCGCCGGACGAGGCCTGGCTCGTTGACGCGCAGGGTGGGCGCTACACCTCGGAGCTCAGGATGGTGGCGGTTGACCAGAAAGCGGCTTATCAGAAGCAGGAAGGCTGACCGTGGCCGTTTATGAGTTCCCCACGTCCTTCGGTCAGCGGCGGATGTGGCTGCTGGCCGAGCTGGACTCCGGCGAACCCACCTACAACATCGCCTGGGCGCTTTGGCTGGATGGCGTGCTTGACGTCGCCGCGCTGCAGCAAGCCTGGGACGCCGCGCTGGCCAGGCATGAAGCGCTGCGCACCACCTTCCGCAACGAGTCAGGCGTGCCGCTGGCTGTCATCGAAGACGAGCCGGTCGCCCAGCCGCTGCCGGTCTCCTCGGTGGAGCAGTGGCCGGCCGATGAACGGCAGTCAGCCGTCGGGACGTTGATCGATGACCTGGCCCGCACTCCGTTCGACCTGGCGGCCGGGCCGCTGGTACTGGCCAGCTTGGTGCGGTTGTCGGCGGAGGCGCACGTGCTGGTGGTCGTGATGCACCACATCGTGGCGGACGGATGGTCCTTCCGGATCTTGTTCGATGAGCTGTCGGCTGACTACGAGGCGATCAGCCGCGGTGGCGAGCCGGTGACTGACGAGCCGCCGATCCAGTACGCCGACTTCGCCATCTGGCAGCTTGAGCACGCCGACGAAGGCGGGTACCGGGCGGCCGAGCGGTTCTGGCGAACCGAGCTGGCCGGCGCGCCGTCGGCCTTGCCGCTGCCTGCCGACAATCCCTATCCGGCGCATCAGACCTTCGCCGCGCGGTGCGTGGACACCAGGATCGAGCCTGGCTTGGCCGCTGACCTGAAGAAGCTGGCCGGCCAGCACGGGACCACCTTGTTCGCCGTCCTGCTGGCTGCCTACGGCATCGTGCTGGCCCGGCTGACCGGCAGCGACGATGTGCTGGTCGCCGTGCCGATGGCCGCCAGGACCAGGCCGGAGACCGAGTCGGTCGTTGGCCTGCTGATGAACACCGTCACGGTGCGCCTGCTGATCGACCTCGATGCGACGTTCAGCGACCTGGTGCGGTCGGTCCATGCCGCGACGACGCGGGCGCTCGCTGAGCAAGAGCTGCCGTTCGCTCGGGTGGTGGAGCTCATCAAGCCTGAGCGCGACCCGGCCAGGCTGCCGCTGGTCCAGGTGATGTTCGCGCTAGAGGAATCGTGGGCCCTTCCTGACCGCGGCGGATTGCGCTGGCGGCCTGAGCTGATCGAGACCGGCACGGTCAAGTTCGAGCTTGAGCTGACCGTCACTGACACGGCGGCCGGCCCGCAGGTGCGGATCAACTACAACAGCGGCCTGTTCCGGTCGGCCACAGCCCAGCTGGTGGCGGAGGGCTTCATCGCGACCTTGACCGCCATCGCCGATGACCCTGGCCGGGCCGCCGGCGACGCGGAGTTGATGTCAGCGCGGGACCGCGCACTCGTGACCGACGTGTGGCCGGACGCCTGGCCCGGTCAAAGACCCGACTGCCACGGCCGTGGACAGGCTGCGGTCGGCCTGCGGCGGCGACAGTGTCGTCGCCGTCGGCAGTGACTGCGCGCTCACCGGATCGCAGGTGGCTGACCTGGCCGGACAGGTCACAGCTGCCATTCGCCGGCATGGCGTCGGCGTCGCTGACCGGGTCGCGATCCTGCTGCCTCGGGGGGCCAGGCTGCTGCCGGCCATCCTTGGCATCTGGTCCGCGGGCGCGTCCTACGTGCCGCTCGACCCGATCTATCCACCGCAGCGGCTGGCCACCATGCTCAGCGACGCCGGCGTGGCCGCGATCGTCGTGGACACCAGCGTCCCCGGTGCGCCGCTCCCGCCGTCGAGCGCGGCTGGCCTTCCGATCGTTGACCTGGCGGCGCTTCCAGGCGACTATGCCGGGCCAGGCCTGGCTCGAGCTGCCGCCGTCCGCCGTCGCGGTGACGATCTTTACCTCGGGATCGACGGGCAGGCCCAAGGCGGTCAGCGTGACCCAAGGTGGCATCGCGGCCTTGCTGGACGCCGTCGGGCCGCTGCTCGCGCTTGGCGCCGATGACCGGCTGCTGGCGGTCTCGACTTTCGCCTTCGACATCGCGCTCGTCGAACTGCTCGCCCCGGTGCTGGCCGGCGGGTGCGTGATAGTCGCTGATTCCGAGCAAGTGCTCGACGCCGCGCAATTGCGCGAGCTGGCCGCCAGCAGCGGCGCCACGGCCATGCAGGCGACGCCGGCTGGCTGGCGGATGCTCGTTGATGCTGGCGGGATCCCCGCCGGAGTGAAGCTGCGGTTGACCGCAGGCGAGCCGCTGGCCAGGGATCTCGCCGACGTGATGGGGGACGGGGCCGACGTCAGGGTGTGGAATCTGTACGGCCCGAGCGAGACCACGATCTATTCGGGCGGCGACGCGGTTGACCCGTCACCGGCCCCGATCGAGATCGGCTCGATCATCGCAGGGACCAAGTTGTATCTGCTCGACTCCCGGTTGCGCCCGGTACCGCCAGGGGTGCTCGGCGAGGTGTATATCGGCGGCGCCGGCGTCGCCAGCGGCTACCACGGCGCGCCCGGCCTGACCGCTGCCAGGTTCATCCCCGATCCGTTCAGCGGCCAACCAGGGGCGCGGCTGTACCGGACTGGTGACGTCGGCCGCTGGCGCAGCTCAGGGCGGATCGAGCTGGCCGGCCGCGCGGACCGGCAGATCAAGATCCGCGGTTACCGGATCGAGAGCGGCGAGGTCGAGGCGGTGCTGCGGGTCCAGGACGACATCGCGCAGGCGGTCGTGTCGGTGCGCGGTAGCGGTCACGACGTCCGGCTGGTCGGCTACTTGGTCACCAGCTCAGGTGCCGACCAGCCGCCCGCCGACCTGAGCGAGCGATTGCGCGAAGTGCTGCCTGACTATATGGTGCCTGCCGCCTTCGTCGTACTGCCGGCCCTTCCGCTGACCGGCAGCGGCAAGATCGACCATCGCGCCCTGCCCGAGCCTGACTGGGGCACGGCCGCTAGCTCAGTTCAAGTCGCGCCGCGAACGCCGGCCGAGGAGCAGCTCGCGGCCATCATGGCCGAATTGCTTGCGCTGCCAGGGCCGGCTGGCGTGTACGACAACTTCTTCGCGCTTGGCGGCCACTCGCTGACCGCGACCAGGCTCATGGCTCAGATCCGCGCCGCCTTCGGCATCGACCTGCCGGTTCGGGTGCTCTTCGCCGATCCCACCGTGGCGGGCCTGGCGACCGCGCTCGTCGCGGCTGGCCAGTCGCGCGGCGAGCAAGCCGACCCAGCCAGCAGGCCGGCCCCGCTCGTACCTAGCGACCGGAGGTAGGCCGATGCGGTATCCAGTGTCGTTCTCGCAGCAGCGGCTGTGGTTCCTCGATCAGCTTGAGCCCGGCCAGCCGACCTACAACATGCCGTATGCGATGTGGCTCGACGGCCCGCTCGAGGTGCCCGCGCTGCAGCGGGCGCTTGACGCCATGGCGGCGCGTCACGCCGTACTGCGGACCAGCATCGTCGCACTGGACGGCGTGCCCGAGCAGGTCGTCGCGGACACCGGCACGTTGCCCATCGAACGAATCGAGCTGCCGGTGGCGCTGCCGCCGGGCGAGCGCACCCGGCAGGCCGAGGCCATCGCGGCCGAGCGCGGACGGCAGCCCTTTGACCTGGCGGCTGGGCCGCTGATCAGGGTCGCCTTGATCAGCGCCGGTCCTGACCGGCACCTGCTTTCGCTGGTGCTGCACCACATCATCAGCGACGGCGCGTCCATGCAGGTCCTGATCGAGGAGCTAGGGGCGGTCTACCGGGCGGAGCTTTCCGGCACCCCAGTGTCGCTGCCAGAGCCCTGGATGAGCTACGGCGACTACGCCGTCTGGCAGCAGGAGCGGCTGCGCGGTGAAGAGCTTGACCGGCAGCTCAGCTACTGGCGTGGTCAGCTCAGCGGCGTGCCGCAGGTACTCACCCTGCCCTCAGATCACCCGCGGCCTGCGCATCAGTCTTCGCTCGGTGCGGTAGCTACGGTCGGTGTCGACGCCGCGACGACCAAGCGGCTGGCGGCGGTGGCTCACGGTGCCAATGCCACCATGTTCATGCTGTTTCTCACCGGCTTCGCCGTGGTGCTCTCGCGCTACGCACGCCAGTCCGACTTCCTGGTCGGCACCCAGACCGCCGGCCGGACGCACGCCGAGCTTGACCAGATCGTCGGCATGTTCACCAATACGGTCCCGCTGCGCATCTCACTGGCCGGCGATCCCACTTTTGCCGAACTGCTGGCCAAGGTCAGGGACACCACCGTGGACGCGCTGACGCACCAGCAGTTGCCGTTCGAGAAGCTGGTGGACGAATTCGCTGTCGACCGCACGCTGGCGTACTCGCCGCTGATCCAGGTCCAGTTCGTATTCGGCTCGCTGACCCCGCCGGCGCTGAATCTGCCAGGGATCGCCGAACGTTCGTCAGCCCTGCTCACCGGCACCGCGAAGCTTGACCTGACCATGTACGTGGACACCCACGATGGCGAAGCCACCACCTTCGCGCTTGAGTACAGCACTGACCTGTTCGGCCCGGCCTGGGCTGACCGGTTCCTGCGCTGCCTGGCTGAGCTGGTGGAGCACGCCGCGGTTAATCCCGACGCGGTGGTGGCCGACTTGCCGATGCTGCCGCCCGCCGACCTCGACGAGCTGATCATCGGACGCAACCGGCAGGTGATCCCAGCCGGCGATGACCGCGGCGATGTGCGCCAGCTGGTGCAGGCGTCGGCGTCGCCGGTCGTGGACGGCACCGGCAGCCAGCCACTCCGCCAGATCCGTGATCGTGCCGCCCGGTTGGCCGGAGCGCTAGCCGAACGCGGCGTCGGCCCAGGGACCCTGGTCGGACTGTGCCTGCACCGGAGCAGTGACCTGCTCGCGGCGCTGCTCGCCGTGTGGTGGGCCGGTGCTGCCTACGTGCCGCTCGATCCGGGCTTCCCGCAGGCCCGGCTGGCCGCCATGGCCAAGGGCGCCAGCCTGCGGTTCATCATCTCCGATCCGGCGAACCGGCAACTCGCCGCGGCGGTGGCCGACGGCGCCACCGTGATCTGCGTCGACGATCAGGCAACGCAGGCCAGCCCGCCGCTTGACCCGGTACCTGTGCCAGCGACCGCGCTCGCTTACGTCATCTTCACCTCAGGTTCGACCGGGCAGCCCAAGGGCGTCGGGGTCGAGCATCGCTCGCTGGCGAATCTGCTTGCGTCCTTCCAGAGCGCGATCGAGCTCGGCAGCACCGACCGATTCCTCGCCGTGACGACGCTTTCTTTCGACATCGCCATACTCGAACTGCTGCTGCCGCTGGTTCGTGGTGCCACCTTGGTCATCGCGACCACCGATGAGGCCCGCGAGCCAGACCGGTTGCGCTCGCTGATCGAGCGGACGGACGCGACCGCGATGCAGGCAACGCCGCAGACCTGGCGACTGCTTGAGTCGGCCGGCGGGGTGCCTGCTGGCCTGCGGCTGCGCCTGTGCGGCGGGGAGAGCTTGCCGACCGACCTGGCCGAGCAGTTGCTGACCCCCGGTGCCACCGTCTGGAATCTGTACGGCCCGACCGAGACCACCGTGTGGTCGGCGGCTGGCCTCGTCACCAGCGCGGCCGATGCGGCCCAGATCGGATCGCCGATCGGGCACACCCGCGTCTACGTGCTCGATGAGCGGCTGATGCCGGTGCCAGTCGGAGTGGTGGGCGAAGTCTGCCTGGCGGGCCGGGGCGTCTCGCGCGGTTATCACGACCAGCCCAGGCTGACCGCGCGCTCCTTCCGGCCTGACCCGTGGAGCGATGAGCCAGGAGGACGCCTGTATCGCACCGGCGATCTCGGCCGATGGCTGGATGGCGGCGGCCTCGAACTGATTGGGCGCAACGACCATCAGGTGAAGATCCGCGGCTTCCGGATCGAGTGCGGCGAGATCGAGGCGGTGCTGCGGGCCCATCGCGACGTGCGTCAAGCTGCCGTGGTAGTGGCCAGCCGGGCCGGCGAGCCTGCCTTGGTCGGCTACCTGGTACCGCGCCGGGGGAGCGCCCTTGCCCAACCCGACGCCGAGTTGCTCGACCAACTGCGGCCGCACCTGCGCGCTGCCCTGCCCGACTACATGATCCCGGCGTTGCTGATCGCGCTGCCCGCGCTGCCGCTGACGCCGAACGCCAAGGTCGACCGATCCGCGCTGCCCGCGCCGCAGTGGGGCGCTGGCCCGGTGGCCGCCGACCAGGACGAGCCGCGCGATCCGGTCGAGGCGACAGTCGCCAAGATCTGGACTGAATTGCTAGCCAGCCAAACCACGGTCGGAGTGCATGACAACCTGTTCGCGCTCGGCGGCCACTCGCTGACCGCGACCAGATTTATCGCCCGCATCGTCGACACGTACGGCATCAGCCTGCCAGTGCACCACGTCTTCGCCAGTCCGACCGTCGCCGAGCTGGCCGAGCTGATCTCCGCCCACCCGGACTTCGGCGCGGACCCAACCTTGCCCAGCCATGCCGAACTGGACGCGCTGAGCGATGAGGAACTTGAGGAGCTGCTGCGCGCGGCGCTGGCGCAACGCGACCGGCGCCAGGCGAGCACCGAAGGTTCCGATTCCTAGCGTCGCTGGCGGCGGGAGGTCAGGATGGCACGCGTAGTGTTCATCACCGGGTTCAACCGGAGCGGAACGACTCTGGTCACCTCGGCCGTGACCCAGGCGGCCGGCGCTCGCACCTTGACCGTAGGCGACCTGGCGAGGCACCTGCCCAGCCTGGAGCGGTTCCTGGCCACGGCAAGCAAGCGCGGGACGGTGAGCGATCGCGGCGTGGACCGGCTCCCGGTCAGCGAATCGACGCCGGAAGAGTACGGCTGGCTGCTGAACTCGGTCACCGGCGACTTCGCCTTCGGTACCCAGGCGCAAGCCGACTTGCTGCACTCCCTGGTCGATGAGCTGGCGGCCGGCGGTGCGACCACGGTGGTGCTCAAGAACCCGTGGGACACCGGCCGCGAGCAGCTGCTGCTTGATCACTTCGTCGATTCGCGGGTCATCTTGGTCCGGCGTGAGCTTAGCGCGATCGAGGATAGCCAGAGCCGGGCCTGGAACCGGATGGCCACCTCCAACCGGTACGTGCGCGCGCTGATCAGTGACCCCCATCGCCGGGCCGAGACGCTCGGGGCGATCTTGGATCCGCAGGCGCGGCAGCGCATGGTCAGACAGGCCAGGAGCAAGATGCGCAAGGACGCCGTGCGACTTGCGCGCGGCGTCTCGAAGCTTCCAGCTGACCGGGTCGCGTTCTTGTCCTACGACGAACTGCGCGCCGACGCGGTCGCCGGCGCGTCGTGGGCCGCGCATCTCGTTGACCCCGGCGCGCTGGCGCAGGCCGTGGCCGCCCACACCTTCCCCGAGTACAACCTGGCCACCGCGCCGACCCTGTGGGCCACGCTCATTGACTGGTACTGGGCCAGGGCATGGCGCCGGGCCAGGGACCGCCAGGTCAGGGCAGGCATCCTGGCCCGGCCACGCGCTGCGCCACGCTGAGCCCTGCTGTCAGCAGCTTGGGCTGGCGGCGGAGAAGGTGCCAGGCCAGGTCGGCCACCAGCTGCCGGTGGCCTTGGCCAACGCGGCCCTGCTGAGGAAGGCCAGCGAGACGGTCTTCTTCGGTGATCCTGGCCAGGTTGGAGCTGGCTTCTTCGCCAGTGCCGCGATGCCATGGGCGTTAATACTGACGCCGCCGGAGAATCGCCAGGTAAAGCCGCCGAGGGGGACCCAGATGCCGTTAGCAGGCCGGTAGAGCACATAGTCGCGGAAGGCACCGCTGACCGTGCCGCTGGTGCCGTTGGCCAGGCCCCCAAGACCGGGCACGTCAAGACTTTGCCAGGCCGGGTTGGCGGTACCGGTGCGCACCGTCACTGACGCGTTCGAGCGCAGCGGCAGACTCGTCCCCTCGTGGTAGAGGGACCAGGTGTCGGCGCACCACTTCCCGCGAGTGCTCCAGGTCCTTGGCTTGCTCGCGCCCTGCAAGGTGCCTGTCGCGGTGATGTTGATGATCTGGCTGAGTGCGAGCTCGCCGGTCACCACGGTCTGCTCATCAGGCGGGGCGAACTGCGGCACGCTGGCCTTGAGGTTCCAGGCGATCCCTGGCACCTTGCCGCACAGGTCGTTGTAGCCGAGATAGACACCTGCCGCCACGACCGGCGGGGCGTGCACGTGGTTGTTCGCACCGACCCGGCAGGTGGTTGCCGTCGGCGTCACCAGAGTCGGGGTGTAGACCCGCAAGGTCGTCATCGCCGTTTGCGGCTTGCCGCCGACAATGCCGCTGACCTTGATGACGATCGTCTTGGCCGCCGCGTTCGCGAGGTAGAACGTGATCGGATTCTGCTTGACGTTGGTCAGTGGCGCCGGATTGGCGCCGGTGAGGTCGTGCTTGACATTGCCGAAGGAGGCCACCACGGCTGGCGGTGCTGTGGTCCGGCCAGGAATGGTCCAGGTGACGGCGGGGCCATCAGGGCCGACGCGGGACCGCGCGGTCAAAGTGATCTTTTCGCCCACCATGACCGGGTAGGTTTCGTTCGTGATGTTCATGGCGGGCTCGGCCGGGCTTGACCGGTAATTCTGGGCCCAGATGGACAGGCACGAGGGGATCTTGGCCGCCTGCCCAGCGCTGCCGCACGAGCAGGAGCAGCTTTGGACGCCCTTGGGCGGCGTCAGCGTGACCACTGCCTTCAGCGGCGTATCGGGCGGGCAGTCGTCCGCGACCGAGATCTCCAGATAAAACGTCTTGGCTGAGTCGACGACCAACTCCGCGCCATCGTCGTCACCAAGCGTCGCGCCGCTCACGACGCCGCTGGCGTCGCTGAGGGTGACGTCTTCTTCCTGGCAGTTGTCCGAGCTACTGGTCGTGTCCTGCACGCTGATCGTCAGCGGGGTCGAGCCCGACGCGGCGAAGAAGCTCCAGTCCTGCGTACCTGCGTTGGCGAGCGCGGCGTCGTAGCTGACCCCGCCAGTCAATGGCCCGCCGGCCGCCTTCTTGTCGGCGCCCGATGGCAGCGGCTCGGACGTCGGCTTGGGCACGCTGACCCAGCCGGTGGCCGGGTCAGGTTCGATCCGATAGGTGGCACCGCCAGTTGGGCAGTTGTCGGCCTGCACCTCCAGGTAGTAGCGCCCTTGGTAGTCAGGGCTGCCGCTACTGGTGATCGGCATCGTGAAGGCGCTGTTGTCGCCGAGAGTCGCGCCGGACACCGTGTCGTCGGGACCGTCGGCGGCGTCCAGGGTGGCGTTGACTCCCGTGCAGGAGGTCGATCCGGCCACCGTCGTGTCGAGTACGCGCACCGACGCTGGGCTGGTGCCAGGCTTTTTGTACAGCACATACCAGTTCTCATCGGTGCCACTGGTGATGGTGCCGTTATAACTGGTCGCGCCCTGCAACGGCGGCCAGGCGTTGCCGACCGATGAGCCTGGTGTCGCCTGGCCGGCCGGTATCTTGGCTGGGTCCTGCCACTCGGCGCTCGGCTCAGGCTCGACCCGGTAGGACAGACCGCCGTCCGGGCACTCAGGCGAACTGACCTCCAGGTAGTAAAGGCCTGTTGGGTCCGAGCCGGTCTGCCCGGGCACCGAGAGCGTGGCGGCCGCGTTGTCGCCGAGATTGGCGCCGCTGACCACCTCGCTGCTGCCATCCGCCGCGTCCAGGCTGACCGTCACGTCGGCGCAGCTCACGGTGCCGGCGATGGTGGTGTCTTCGATCCTGACCGTAGCGGCGTTCCCGTCCGGCTTCTTATACAGCACGTACCAGGCCTGCACGCTGTCACTGGCCAGCGTCCCGGCATAGGAGGTCTTGCCTTGCAGCGGCGGCCACGCATCACCGATCGACGCCCCGGCGGCGATGGCACCGTCGGCCGGGGCCGGGGCCGCGCCGCCACCGCCGCTGGCGAGCGTCAGCGTGTAGGTCACTGGCTGGTCGGGAGCGGGCTCGCAATTAGCGCGCACCTCTACGAAATAGCGGTCTGACCCGGCGCTTGAGCCGGAGAACTGCTGGCTGGCCCCGTGGCTGAGATTTACTCCGGACAAGACGTCGGACGTCCCGTTTGACGCGTCCAGCGAGGCGATCAGGTTGTTGCAGCTGCTCGCGGCTGAGGTGGTGTCCTTGACCGTGACGGTGACCGGCTGCCCGGGCCTGGCCGGATAGATCACCCACCAGTCGTCCGACGTCGATGACGCCAGCGACCCCGGCCCGCTGTCAGTAAGTTGGCCGGCATTGCCGATATTGGTGCCGGCGCTGCCCGACGTCAGGCGGCCGGCTGGGACTCCGCTGACGGCTTGCGCCCCGGCCGGCGCACCGAGCAGGAACGCGACCAGGCCGAGGGCGACGCAGCCACGCGCCACCAGCCAGGCACGGGAGCGCTGGCCACCGCCGAGCACCACTGGCCATTGCCGCATAACGTCCTCTTCTCCGCAACGAGGCGGGCATACCGACGAGCACCGACCCGATGAGAACAATACCCAACGACGCCGACAATTAATTGATCGAAAAATAAGGAGAAATGCGATAAACGAAAATGGCCCGCCCGGGAGACTGCCGGCGAGGCAGCTGGCCCGGGCGGGCCGCTATGGGCTATTTCCGATTAGCGAGACTTACTGCTTCGGGTTCTGCACGGTGAAGGAGACGGTCTGCGAGATCAGCAGGCCGGTGATCTTTACCGTGTAGGTGCCGACGGCCATTCCTGTGGTGTTGATCGTGGCGGTGACGTTGCCGTCAGCGTCCGGGCCTGAGATTGTCAGCGGCTGGGCGCCCGAGATGCCGGGCCCGCTGATCGTGGCCGACACGGTGTCCCAGGTCTGGCCGGGCACCGTCGAGGTCGGGTCAGCGTACGGGCCGCTAGTCACCCCGTACTGACCTGGCAGCGGCGGGTAGACCCCGAACCCATCGGCCACGGTCGTGCCATTCGGGGTCCTGCCTGGGATAAAGCCGGCTCCGGTGACCGTGACGGTCTGACCGACGACGGCCTTGCGCGGAGCGGCGGTGATCTTCCTGGTGAGCGCGAGATACAGCTTGTGCGCCTGCTTGCTGGTCCGATCCGCTCCGTGCGTGCTGTCGATCTGGCTGACCAGGGCGGGCACGAAGTTGGGCGCGTAGATGGTGCCCCAACCGGACGCGATGTCATAGCCGGTCCCGGTAGTAAAGCCGGTCACGCCGTAGGCATTGTCGTTGTAACCCGACGGCACGTCGATGATGCCGGCCGCGGTGCCCCGCGGCCCGATCGCCGCCAGTGCCTCGTTCACCATGCCGAGGTCGGCATTGCGGTCCTGAGTGGCCAGCGCCAAGATGCCGGCGAACGTCGGTGACGCCTGCGAGGTGCCGTTGCTGGCGTCCATCGAGATGTCGGGATCGGCCCGGCCGGTGAGGCCGGCCAGCGCCGGGATGTCCTGCTGCCAGGACGGCTGCGGGTAGATGGTCGAGACGCCTGCGCTCTCCGCGTCCGAGTGGGTGTTCGGCGAGGTCCACAGTGCGTCCGGTGCGGTACGGCCGGTAGCGGTGGCCAGGCCAGCGTTCGGGATGGTGCCGCCGACGGCAGTGACCCAGGGGTTGTCAGCCGGGTGACCATCGGTGACGCCGATGACTGGAGTGCACTGACCGGTGTTGCTGAGCACGGTCGGGTCGGTCGGGCCGCAGTCACCGGAGGCGAACATCACCGGAATGTGATGCACCGCCGCGTCGAGGAACGCCGGGTCCAGTGCGTGAATCGCCGCGGCCTGGTCGGCGCCCGGGTTGGTCGGGTCGTTAATGAAGTCGCCTTCGCCGTCGCCGAGGCTCACTGAGATGACGTTGGCCAGGCCCTGGTTGGCGATCAGCTCGATGGCCTTCGCCACCTGCGGCCAGCCCTGCATGCCGATACTTTCCGGCACCGACGGGTGCACGAACAAGAGATTCGCGTACGGCGCCATCGAATGGATCGACTCCGCGTCCAGCCGGTCTTCGGTCGTGTCGCACTCGATCTTGCAGGTAAAGCTCGGGCCAGCCGGAAGCTGAATGTCGCTGAGGTTGGCCGGCGGCAAGTCCATCGTCGTGTCGTAGGACGCCAACGTGGTCGCAAGGCCAGGGTCGGGGTTCGGCACCACGAACGCGACGGTCACGCCGGCCCCGTCAATGCCCTCTTTCCACAGGTCATTGACGCCGTAGTCGAGTATGTCCTCCATCGCGGTCGCGTTAGCGAAGCCACGTTGCCGCAATGAGAGGTGGGCGGCGATCCGCGCCTCAATGTTGTTGTACGTCGCTGTCGTCGCGGCGATGCGCACGGCCTTGGGCGGGTTCGCCGGGTTGCCGGCTGTCGGTGCCGCAACACTGGCCAGTGCGGGGCCTGCTACCAGCGGACTTGCCAGTAGCAAACTGGCGGCGCCAGCGATGAGAAGGGGTCTAGCGACCATAAGTGGGCCTCCAGGAGAAGGGCGAACCTACCACGCGGCCTTTGCCATTATTAACCAAGCGAGCCGCTGAATACGTTAAATGATGCCGTCATGAGCCACAAGTCCCTATCGCCGTCACGATCGGCGCTGCGGATGGTGGGCGGGACGCACCGCGCTCCTGATCGGCCCGCGGCCGCCTCGATGCGGTGCCTGCCTGGCCGGTCGAGTCGGCCAAGCGGGCTCAGCTCATCGCGAAGTTGACTCTCTTGGGCTGGTCTGCTTTCAGTCAATGATTTGACTAACCTAGCTGATGATATTCCTATTGCTTCAATCAAAATGTTTCCGGGCAGAACGTTTCCGGTCAAATTGTTTCCAAACAGAACATTTTCGGTCAAAAAGCTTCCGGGCCAAACGTCTCCGGGCAGAATGTCTTCGCGCAGAATGTCTCCGGTGAAAATTTCACTCAACCGTTTGATTCTCAGTCCGCTGCTGTGGACAACTCAGGATCCGGAGAGCCGGCATCCGGTCAAAACGATGCAACTTTAAGTATTCAGGGTCAAAGTGTCTCATCGGTGACGGCGAAACGCGTTTCAGATAGTGACGTTATACATCAAAATGATCGCAATCAAAACACGACGAATGACAGCGTGACCGTTGGCGTTAATGCCACGCAGGGCAAAAAGCGTCGCGCTCCCCAACCGCCATCTTTGCCGCTCATCAGCGCATCTTTTGATTCGCCGCCAGTTACGACCAGTGACGATAAAGTGGGTCATTCGCCAGCCAATGGAGACAGAGTGAGCCATTCAAAGTCGAGCTCGCATTCGAGCGGGTTTGAGGACACGGAGGCGTCGGCCAATGCTTCGCCGTCAACAAGGAGGACGGGGGGGTGCATGGGGGAAATCTGTCCCCCTGATTCCGCCTTGGAGACTGTCGGTGGGGGGCAGTTTGAGGAAGGAGAGGAAGAGGTGAAAATCAAACGCAAGGCGCCTCCACCACCAGGTGTGCTTTTTGAACTAGAAATTAGAAGAATTTGAACTAGAAATTGAACTAGAAATTAAAAATTAGAAATTGAACATATTAGATGAAACTGAAAGATTTTATATGATTCAAAATAACCGAAGACACATACTAGCTTTCGATAAATATAACGACATTTATCGAAACCATACGGAAGTAAAGACAAAAGCATTTTCCCCCTTCACCTATCACCCCCCTAAGTTCCCCACATTGCCCCCCCTAAATTGCGAGGGGACAACGCGAGGAACTCAGGGAAAGCGAAGGGAAGCGCGAGAACAAAGGGGAAAACCCGGAAGGTACGCTCCGATAAGCAAAGACGCGCCAAAGGAACAATTCTTATAAGCCAAGGATTTACCACACTTTGGCACGACTTTGCATATCTCCGCATCAAAAGAGAGTTGAACGAGGAGTCCAGCCGCTCCGAATCTAGGGTATGCGCCAGGAATTTGACACTACACCAACTCCACACCGTCAGCCCATTGACAAAAAGATATTCAAATAAAGACACCTCTTAGGTGCATTATTTCCTTGACACCTATTAGGTATTCTGATGGGCTAAAGAGAAAAACCCCAAAAACAAGGAGACAGAATGCCACGCAAACCCAAGAAAACAGTAAAGGTTACAGCCCCAAAGCACTACCGCCACAAAGTAATAGAGAAGGCTATTAACAAAGCCAAAGAAGACAAAAACCAAAACCACATCCCCCTACGAAAAAGGAGCTAACACCATGTCAGACTTGATGCTACACAGAGGCGGACAACTCGTTAATTTAGCTGAATTAGACCTCATTAAAGTCCCAGCCAAAACCGACAGCTACGAACCCGTCAGTCACTATCACTTGGCAGACAAGATGAAAACTATGTCCCAGGACCTCCTCACCGACTATGCCATCAAGAATGAACAGTACGCCCTCGCCAGAGACGGGAATCAGATGTTCGCAATCCTCAACTTCAGCAAAAATGGCAACACCGAAATGGGCCTGTCAGTAGCTTTTAGAAACTCCTATGACAAAAGCATGAGCTTAGGTATTGCACTAGGAGCCAGCGTTTTTGTATGCGATAACCTAGCCATGAGCGGAGACATTGCGATCATGCGAAAGCACACGAAAAACGTATGGTCAGGTCTTGAAGACATGGCAATCGGGAACCTCTACAAGGCAGGCAAACACTTCAATAAGGTGATAGAATCCGCTGAGAGACTCAAAGCTCTCCCCATGAACGATACACAGGCTTATCAATTGCTCGGAATACTCTACGGACACGCAGTCGTATCAGTCCGACAAATGCCGGTAGTTGTGGACAATTGGTTGAAACCCCCGCATGAAGACTTTCGACCTCGTAACCAGTGGAGTTTTTTTAACGCCGTGACCGAGGCCCTCAAGACTTGCCCCCCCATCAGCACAATGGAGAAACACAGGCAAGCATACGCAGAAGTGGTAGACGCTGATTTCACCATCATAGGCCAGAGAGAAACAGAATAACAACCCTCTCCCAGGAGGGGAAAGCGTAAAGTTTCCCCTCCTATAAGGAACCAACCTCATGTTACGTGACATAACCCCCAAGAACACTTATACACCCGATGAGCGCAACCATTGCGTGACCATGTTTTTTTATTGGCGATCACACCCCAGGGGAACCTGTTCAATACAGGAGCTCGAACACGCCCTCCATGGATATTGGATTTTGTTGGCAGAGGAACAAATAATATGATTAAAAAACCTTGTCCCTTTTGCGGATCACGGACCCTCACCCTCGAAACCAGCACAGAAAGATATGTCGTAAAATGCCGGGATTGCGGATCGAAGGGTCCCCTATCACCCAATCACATTGCAGCAATTCACAACTGGGACCACCGCATCGACAAAGAAAGGATAGCTATATGACCCGTAAGATCATTATGGACTTAAAATACGACACGGAAAGTGCCGTAAAAATAGGGTCAGTGGAAGTAGAACCCCAGGCAGGTTTTTCTTGCCTCACCGCATGGAGAGCTACACTTTACAAAACCCCCCGCGCAGGAAGATATTTCCTCCTCGGATCGGGAGGACCCATGACCAGATTTAGCAATGATAAGAACTGGGATTTATGGGGCGATAAATTAATCCGTATTAACGAGAGTCAGGCTTTCAAATGGGCTTTATGCTACCTCGCTTCCACCACCGTAAACGCACATTTCCAGCACTTATTATCCGACAACTGGAGGAAAGATACATGAAAAAATGGCGATGCTATCACTGCGATAAGCTATTCAAAGAGCCAGAAGCTCAAGAACACTTTGGAAAACGCGAAGATCCCGGAACATGCTACGAAAGGCAGGCCCGCACCATAAAACGCCTCCAAGCCAAAATTGAACAACTGCAAGCACACAGGACCGAAAAGGGAACGCCTATCACCTTCTGGCTTGACGAAGAGACAGTTAACATGATTGACGAATTGTCAAAGAAGGCAGATATGAGCCGATCCCGCTTGGTTAGGAACATAATAAAAGTCGGTCCGGACAACCTCACCATACTTGATTCCTGGCGACTTGTTACTGCCATGAGGATGATTGAAGCGGCAACCGATGGGATCAAAGAGATAATACAGAATTCTTAACCCGAACCAAAACAGAACAGCCCCCTTTACGGGGGCTTTCTTTTGTCCCAGGCTCTACCATATCACCAACCGTGCCAAACAGCCTTTCTACCCCGAGAAGAGTCATGCGAATAGGGATAAGGCATAGCCAATGGAGGAGCCATAACAACAGCACCCAAAATATGATCTACCATCCTACCCTGTAGCCAGTAAATTTCATTCAGCTCAGCAGCCCTTTCTTCTCCATGTTTCACAACGGGAGGATTTACGACATAAATATCACCCAAGGACCCATGAGCACTACCATAAACAGTCACAGACCTCGAAGCACCCTGACTACCTTGAGAGCCAGCACCAGTTCTTACCGAATCCGCAAAACTCCCATGCGATTGACACAATCCAGAATCACTATAGCCAAGTACCATGCAAACAATACCAATGTATAGAGCATACCTCACAAAGCCCCCTTTCTATCCTCGACCCCCAGAAAAACAACGAATTTGACCCCTAAACAATCCAAGCAAAGATACTTGGGAGCCAAAGTAAAATTTACGATCACATTCGCATGTTTCTCATGGCATTTATCGCAAAGATGATCACACAGCATGTCCACAATCACGTTTTCCATTGCGTTTATCCTCTCCGAACACATTTAGCTGACTCGGCATCCCCGATAAATCAGCTTCCATTTTCATAAGCCCGATTTCCAGAGCTTCTATTATGAGTTTCCCTTGCCTCTTTTTAGTCTGAGCGGAGATTTTCTCCAATAATCTATAGAGGCTCAAAGGAATCACAGGAGTAAAGGCTAATTTGAACCGTTTTTCTCTCATACATCACCCACTAACACACTGGCAGACCTCAATTAACTCATCACCAGACTCTTTAGGCAAACCGCAACGGACACATTTACCGCATTTGCAATCCCGAGCTTTGCGGCCACAAACAGGACATTTACGCACATAAACCTTTGGCAGCAAAGCGTTAGGATACTCTTCTTTCAGCTCCAGATAATACTCACTATTCACACGACAGGCAAGAACATCACCCCCTAAAGTATCCCGAATACATTCTAAATCGGACCTCGATTTTGTCTCGAAAAGAGGATAGCAATCTATTTTCCTATTAATAAGGTCCAAAATCTCATCATCGGGACTGTCTCTATGCAGTTGAAGAAAAACAGGAAAGCCACGATCATCGACAAGATCAACAAGAGAGCCAAGAGCACCCCGAGAACAGGTAAGGAGTTTAGACCAAACCCTACTTTGCCGCTCACCATTTTTATTCACCCCCTCGCCAAAATTAGAAATACCCTTCCACATATATTTTGTCGCATAAGTCACGGCATCCAACGCAGATTTCACAACAGCCGTCTCAAAGCGTTTAAGATCGTTATTCCACCGTTTAGTTTTCACCGTAACATAAACATAGCCCATACCGTACCGATACCGCCAGACATCCTCCACAAACCTCAAAGGCTTACTTGCAGCGATAGCCTCACTTACGAAAAGAATATGCAGATGAGGCCAGCCGGATTTATGAGGCTCCACAGCACAAAAATAATGGAATTTTCCATACTTATGAGTCATAGCACGAATCAGATTATGTTGAGCAGCTCGAAGATCATGCAACCCCTCTAAAATAGTATGAGTTTCCCGATATTCACGCCCCGGTAAAGTAAGGTGAAACATCTTTACAGGGTATTTATAACCCGCAGCCAACAACCGAGTAGTTTCCTTAACCATACCCCCCACAGAAACCCGAGCATAGAGCTGACGAATTTTTTGCCGAGCACAAGGTTTACAGTTCCAACGATTACAAGTCAGATTTAAAACCATGCCGCGATAGAGCAACTCACCCCCATATTCCTGGGAGAGAGGATAAGCCCGAACTACTAAGATTCTCCCTTTGACGTTAGGACAGCGTTCAGGCCATTGAGAAGCTTCGAAATTGAGAGGATCGAAGCAAGAATCCCAATCCTCATCATCGAGATTATCCAATGATATCGAAGCTTGCTCAAAAGAACTGTATATATATTCTAGTGAAGAGGCGGCTCCGCCGCATGCGGCCCCTTGCTCCGGGGGGGCCGGGTCCGGGGCCGCACCTCGCCTATGGTCCAAGAAAGACTGAATATTATTTGCCATGTTTGCCCCCTGGCTGAGCGGGAGGAGGAGGAGTAGGAGGAGGAGAAGTATCAGAACGAGAAGAATTAGAAGAAGTGACAGAAACCCCCCCATGACTAATACGATACATAAAACCCCCCGCAGAAACAGTAACCAGCCTGTTAGTAAAGTTTAATATCGAATAAGTAGGAAGCAAATCAGACAGAGGCACAACACTACCACCATTTATACGCTGGAGATATACAGTCTGACCGATCACTCCCGAAAAGGAATAACCATCCAACGACTTGAAAGGAGAGGAAGGAGCCTCCACAACATGCTTAACAGGAATTACGCGAGGAACAGGAGCAGCAGCAGCAACAGGAGCAGGCTTTCGGCCAGACCCAAACAAATGGGGAAGCCCAAACGCAATCTGGTAAAAACCGAGAGAGAGAGCGACAATAACGCAGGTAACAGCATAAAAAAGTACAGGAGACCGAGACTCCTTCTGCCCTTCCACCTTAAACGATTCATACGCCGAGAACATAGCTTTATTAACTGCAATACGATCCGTTTTAAACGATTCATCACCCACCATATAACGATAAATGAATTGTTTAGTAGCAATACCCCGAACAGCCCTTATTTCAAATTGACAGCGGTCAACGAAATCACGATTGATCGAATTTGCTGACTGAGTGATGAGATAGACATCCTGACCCAAGTGCCGATGGTATGAAATCCAATCCAATAATACGCTATTGCGAGTACCGAAACCATTAAGGTTAGCTTCATCAATGACCACCAAAACAGGTCTCTTATACTGACTCTGCACGAAAAGACAAATCTCTTTCTGCTTCTCAAGAGTAAGAAAACCAGGAATATCATCCCAACGCTTAATATACTGTCCGTCGGCAAAGAAGTCATGTTTCAGCCCATCTATGTTGTGGAAGATATAATACTTATGACACTCAGCCAATAGCTTAGTGACAACCCGGTAGCTTTTACCGGACCCCGGTTTACCAGTAAAAAGAGTAATAGACATAAAACCCCCCAATATTACCATTTCAAGAAGGGTAACTTAACGATCATGAACTTAACCATAGTAATGTTAAAAATGAAACTAAACGCCTGAATAAGCCTCAGACGATTCGCAAGATAACCAGCAAGATTTGCAAAAGCATAACCAGTAGCACCAGGGACACCCGGAATTTCCTGAGCCTGAATCTCAGATAGAAGCCAAGTCAACGCCTCAGATAGCATATCACACATTAGATTATACAACAGAATACCGATCATCGACACCAGCATAGCGTAGACAATAAGACGCCAACCGCCAAAAAGATTAAAGAGAGAAGCGATAACACCGGTGCCAAGTGCGCCGATACCACCTGAGATAATCCCAGCAATGAAAGTGAAACAAACACCCATAAAAGCAAACATTTCACACCCCCAATTAGATTAGACTTCTGATTTTCATCCATTTCCACGCCCCCTGAAAAACCAAAGGAACCAGCCAATACCCACCATAGCCAAAAGAGAATCACCGATAAAATCAAGCTGACTCTCGTAAATAGAGAAATCCACAGGTAAATCACCACCACCCATTACATCAGGCATAGGCAGATTTATCACAGGAGAACCATCAGCAGAGGAAGGAGCCAACTCTTGGAAAAAGGAAACAAAGGGGAGCTGAGAAAGACCACTCTGAAAAGCCTGAAGAACAGTTACAAGACTTTTCTTATCAGGAGGACTCTCAGCATCAGGTGCAGGAGCAGGACTAAAACTAGGAACATTACCAGTAGGAGGAGGAGTACCGGGAGGCTCGTATTGAATAGCAGTTTCCATATCCTGAGTAACCGACTGATCGGTAAGAGTGGAACTACCACCCTGACCCGGAGAACCCGGAGAAGGAGTAGGAGTAGGAGAAGGAGAATTATTAGTCAACAGAGCATCCAATGCCGCCTTTTGAGCGGCCGTCAAAGCATTAATCAAATCCTGAGCAAATTGAGACCAAGAACCTGTAGCAAGAGCGAGATCAAGAGCACCTTGCAAATTAGCGTTATTCATAGCGTCAGTCGCTTGCTGCATATAATCAAGAGCTAATTTATTACCCGCAGCCAAAGCCTGAGCAAGCATAGCAGCTAATTCAGTATTACTGAGAACATGACTTGTAGCAAGATTAGTACAAGGCGTAATAGCTGTATTCACATCACCACAAGGAAGACCAGAATTGTAGCAGAAGTAACACGTTCTAGCTTTAGGGTCCGGAGTATCCGAAGCACAATCAATTGATTCCCAAGTTTCACCACCTGAAGGAGCAGACCAGCCGTTCGTACCGTCTAAGTTAGTAGTAACACCCCAAGAACTACCAGCACACGAACCAATAGCAGCTTCACAATCTGCTTGACTAGTGCCCATGCCTTTATTAGAATTTTCAGCACCGTTTTGGGTAACATCACCAACACCATACCTGAGAGCGTCAGAAGTTTGCATCCATTTCGAGGCCCCACCGATGCAGGCAGCAGGACCCGTTGTAGCAGTGGGATTCTGATTTGCCGCCCCAGGAGTAGGAGAACACACGGTAGGAGCACCTGGACACCCCGAAACCACCCACAATTGATAGGCAGTGAGAGCCAACCCTGCATAGCTTGCAAGTTTAGCAGCACCGGACAGGTAAGGTACAGCCGAACCTACAAAACGAGCAAATTTACTAGCGGTCAGAGCACCGACACCCGTACCGACAGCTTGTCCAACCCATTCAGAAGCAGACTGACCAGTAGAAGGATTTACAACCACAACTTTACTGTAGGCCCCGCTTGAATATTGCCCCATATATCCCGGATCGGCCCATGCTTCTATCTCCGAAATATAATAAGTGTTAGCAGCATGGGCAGAACTAGGGAAAATCAGCATCGACAGGACAAACGCGACCCCCAGCATACACACGCAATAAACGATTACATCAAATAGGTTTATTCTAGCCCCTTTTCGCACAACAAACCCCCTTTACTGGATGCAGACAACCCCCATGATGAAAGCAAACCCTTCTAAGCATCCAAGAAGAAAATACGAGAAAAGCTGGATATCAGCGACTGTTATCATTTATATTCCCCTTCCCAGGTGAAAGCCTTGAAAGTCAAATCCGAACATTTCCACCAACCAGCGACAGCCTCATCACAAGGTTGTGGGTAGCTAAAAACCAAATCCTTCGATGCCGGTGCCGCAGCAGGCTGTCCCAGGATTCCGAAACCATCATCCGCACATAGATGGAATTGACAGTCACGGTAATCAACATGCATCCTCACAATCGACACCCAAAACAACCAGACGAAGAACACCAGAACCGCTACATACTGCACAACACCGAGAATGTTAAAAACTATCTCCCCGACGCGCATTGACCCATCCTTCCGAAAAGAGAACGTGACCACAGATGCACTCTTGTCTCCAAAACCCTCTATACTGCCTAACGCCGAGGATTTCATTCTGACAAGAAGAACAATAAACGCCTTTACTAAATGAGTGAATCAACACATATTGACCGAATTTATCCTCTTTAACCATTAGAGTGAGTTTACTTTTTTGTGCCTTGACTGCCTCATATAAATAAACCATTTAGACCCCTAAGCTAAAAGAGGCCGAGGGATTTGTGACCCCTCAGCCCCTCAAAAGGTTTATGTCGGTTTGGATTCTATAACAACAACGGTCAGCTAGGACCGATTAGTCATTTTGATAAACTTCCTAATCAGCCAGATAGCCGCCAAAGCCGTAAGGATCGTTCCGGCGTATGTTCCGAGCTGGGCGTAATCAAACGTCGGAGGGGTAATCGTAAAGGAAGCCGCATTAGCCACAGCAGCAACCAGCATAAGACCAACCGCAACAACAATTGTGTACATTTTTGTCATCAATAGCCCCTTTTTCGCCCCGAAAGGCGTTAGAGTTAAGAACGATTGGTGAGTTTAACGAACATGCCAAAAAACAAACCCAAACCGAACATAAACAAGATACCGGAGAACGCCGTACCAAATACAGCGGCTCCAGCATTTGCCACCGAACCAGCGGAAATTGTGAGCTGGACGGAAGTAGCCGTTGGAATTAAAGACCCACAACTAGGAGTTTCAGAAGCAATCTCGTTATTAGGAACCGTATCAGAAAAGACGGTCACACTACCGACCAAATTAAACCCCGCAGCACTTAAAGCACTTGTAGCAGTTGGAAGATCATCACCAGAAACACACGGCAGGACAGCAGAACCACCTTGGGAGAAGGCCAAACAAGGGAACAAACAAACACATACAAGTGCCAGTGCTATGCTATTTAAACGGGGCTTTAACATCTTTCTTGTCCTTTTCGAGATCGCCATTGATAGGAACTACACCCTTGCCCTTGAACAAGTCCACATCAACATCACCGGCAGGAGGCATAGCGTTTCCGAACAACTTCCGCATAGCGAATTCACCCCCAGCTTGACTCGACCCCCAATAGGAATACTGGATATAGCCGTTGTAATGCCCGACACGACACTCCAACGAGATATGCTCGCCTACATTGACACGGAGGCCCTCTGGAGACATATCACCTACATCTACCAGAACGACACGCAAATCAGAAGGTAGAAGGATTTGAACCACTTTACGGGCAGGCTTACTAGGATCACGCGAAGGTTGACTAAAACTGTTTACCACGATGCCTTTAACTAGAGCCATTTTTTTAACTCCAAAGTTTAGTTTAGGATTACTCCGTATTTTTTACGGACAATCAGAACAACCCAAGGACCCACAAAAACGAACCCCAAATGAACGAACCATGAGCCAATTTGCCAATCGTATTCTCCCAGCATACGATACAGCGTTGAGAGGCTGACCACTTCCACATCACAGCAGGGACAATTATTCAGGAATCTATATATCATCGGTTTTAAAAACCCGCTTTCTTTAGGGGGCAGGAGAAAGACTAGCCTGCCCGTTGGGACTCACCCGCTGAATTAGCAACCTTACTGCAGATTCCTTATGCTAAGTGTTTGCAGAAAGAGCTTCCCCAGCAAAAATCCGCACCTACGTCGATGCACATTGGGAAATGCACACATGTAGTGCAATATTCCCGAGAGTCACAGTTAGGGTTTGACTGCCACACTGCCATCTGTTCAGCTTCCGTCATTTCATTGAACTGAGCATACCAGTCTTCATCTGTATACTCATAAGGTGGATCATCAGACGAAAAGCCAGACGGATCATCAGCCGAAAACTCTTCCTCTTCATCAGCAAAAATAAGAAGACCGAGCTTTACTACCTGATGGACAGTGAACTTGCTACCTTCCCAAAGAACAATGATGGTAGCTACGAAGGACAGGAACAATTCTACTGAGTGGAAATCTACTGTTGTGTTCATTTTGGTATCCTTTCTGAAAATTGAGAGTTTAAAACGGTCGTAAGGTGAGTACCTACGAATCTTGCAATTTTGTAGGATTCTCTTCCCTACTTGCGCCCGTTTAATGCCCGTATTCAAGTTCCAGAGGATTACCATTTGCCCTTTGGCCTTTTGTGAGTGAATTTCAATCCTGTAATTAAGGTTTTTAGGTTGTCAGATTGTCTCAAAACACATTTCCCTATGTCAAGAACTTTTTTGCATCTGAGGGGAAAAAGATAATCCTAACGAATATTAGATTTTTTA
>CAWFPK010000005.1:0-81912 GCA_963817625.1 uncultured Actinomycetota bacterium | reverse complement strand
CCAATCCTTGAGCAAGCGTCCCTGCTCGAAAAGGCAACTGACGCGATTTTCGTCCGCAATCTCAACCACCGCGTCATTTTTTGGAACCCCAGCGCGGAGCGAATCTACGGTTGGAGTCAAAGCGGAGATATTGGGCCGATCCGCCCGCAGATGTGTGCTGATTATCCTTTGACGCCTTTGACGCCGGCTTCCAGACTGTTTTGAAGAATGGCGAATGGGTTGGGGAATTGCAAAAGACCGCCAAAGGCGGCCGCGCGCTCACGGTGGATACCGCTGGACGTTGGTAAAAACCTGGAAGGCCATCCTCGCTCGGTGTTGGCTATTGAAACGGACGTCACCGACAAGAAACGCCTTGAAGCGCAGTTTCTGCGCGCCCAGCGGATGGAAAGCATTGGAACGCTCGCCGGCGGGATCGCGCACGACCTTAACAACGTGCTCGCGCCGATCATGATGGCCATTGATTATCTTAAGATGGACCTGTCGCCAACCGAGAGGGCCGATTTGCTAGGGACATTGGAGCGAAGCGTTCAACGCGGGGCTGATTTGGTCAGGCAGGTATTGCAATTCTCGCGGGGCGTGGAGGAGCAATACGTTGCCCTGTGGCCGCGCACCACTGGTGCCGATTACGTATTGCTGGACTAGCTGCCGACGAGGTCATATTCGACCTCGAAGACGCGGTTGCGCCCAGCGCGAAGGACGCGGCCCGCGCGCTGGTAGCCGTCGCCGCGAGCGCCCGCGACTGGGCCGCCCCAGTGCGGGCGGTCAGGATCAACGCCGTCACCAGCCGCTGGGCCTATCGTGACGTAATCGAGGTGGTAACCCGAGCCGGCCGCGCCTGGATTCGATCGTGCTGCCTAAAGTCGCGAGCCCGGCGCACGTCAGCTGGCTCGACCTGATGCTCGGTCAGCTTGAGCAGGAGGCCGGGCTGCCGGTCGGCAAGATCGCCATCGAGGCGCAGATCGAGGATGCGGCCGGGCTGGCCGCTGCGGACGCGATCGCGGCCAGCTCGCCAAGGCTAGCGACGCTGATCTTCGGCCCGGCCGACTTCATGGCGAGCCTAGGCATGCGCTCGCTGCGGATCGGCGTGCCGCCGGCCGACTACAGTGGCGGCGACGCGTTCCATTACGCGCAGCTGCGGATCCTGGTCGCCGCCAGGGCCGCCGGGATCCAGGCCATCGATGGCCCCTATGCGGCGATCAGCGACCAAGCTGGCCTGACGGCCGCCGCCACGAGCGTCGCCGCGCTTGGATTCGACGGCAAGTGGGTGGTGCATCCAGATCAGATCGCGCCGGTCAACGCCGCATTCGCACCCGATCAGGACAGTTACGACCGAGCTGAGCTGATCCTGGATGCCTACGCTCGGGCGCAAACCAGCCGACTCGGCGCGGCCATGTACAACGGCGAGATGATCGACGAAGCTTCACGCAAGCTGGCGTTGGTCGCCGCGGCTCGGGGCCGAGCCGCTGGCCTGCGCAGATCGTCCGCACCGTCGGCCGAAGGGCGTTTACGGTAGCGATCCGCTGAGCACCGTATAGAAGTGGAGTGCCTTCAGGTAAGCGGCAAAACTGGCAATCAGCGACCTGCTCGCGGTGGCAGCGATGGACCTGCGCTGCCCTAGATGTGAAGCCGCCGCGATCGCGCCCAGCGCTTGGTCAAGCAGTTGGCGCTGTGCCACGCACGGTGATATCTACCCGCTGCGGCAGGTGCGCAGCCTGTCACCTGAAGGCCTAGCCGGCTTGCTGAGGCATGCGGCCGTCCCTGTCATGCTGCCCTGGCCGTTGCCCGGCGGCTGGCTGGTGACCGGCTTCGCCGCTGCCGGGGATGAGCGGAGCGGCTCGCGGGCCTGCGCGGTCGCGCTCTCCGGGCCGAACCCGGTGGGCGGCCCCGGGGAGATGCTGTTGATCTGCGAGGAACTCGGGGTTGGCCTCGGCGCTCGCTGTGCGGGCCTGGACGGCCCTGATCCTGGTGCTGGCTTTGCCTGCGGCTCACCACACGCCCAGGTGCAGTTCGCCAATCACGAGTTCCCCCTGTGGCTCATCGACACCCCGGGGCGGGCTGCTTTCGCTGGCGAGGTGCTTGGCGGCTGGCTGTGGGTACTGCTGTGGCCAGATACGGCGGGCACCATGCTGATCGAATCGATGCCGCTGCGCGACTTGCGCGATCCTGGCCAGGATCTGGACTTGCCATTCGGTGCCCGGTCACCGCGGCTACCCGGCTAATCCCGGCACTGCGTAGCCGTTAGAGTCGGCTGGTGCGCGCAGATCTGCACAGTCACAGCTCAGCCTCAGACGGCACCAGACCGCCGGCCGAAGTCATGCGCCGGGCGGCGGCGGCCGGCCTGGACGCGATCGCTCTGACCGACCACGACACCGTAGCTGGCCTCGCCGAGGCGGCGCAGGCGCTGACGGCCGGGCTGACCCTCATCCCCGGCATGGAGCTGTCCTGCCGCCGCGCTGGCCACAGCATCCATCTGCTTGCCTACCTGTTCGACCCCGACCATGGTGAGTTGGCTGCTGAGCTGGCCACGATCAGGCAGAGCCGGGTCAAGCGCGCCAAGGACATGGTCGCCAAGCTAGGCGCTCTCGGCACCGGCGTGACTTGGGAGCAGGTGAGCGCGATCGCGGGCGACGGGGTGGTCGGCCGCCCGCACGTAGCCCGCGCGATGCTGGAGCGCGGCGTGGTGCGTTCGTTTGACGAGGCGTTCACGGCCGACTGGCTGGGCACCGGCGGCCGGGCGCACGCGGCCAGGTACGCCCTCGATCCGGTCAGGGCAGTCAGGCTAGTCAGCGCGGCCGGGGGCGTCAGCGTGCTTGCTCATCCATTCGGCCAGATCCGAGGTTGGCGAATCGCCGAGGACCTGATCTCCGAGCTGGCCCTCGCTGGCCTGGCCGGTGTCGAAGTGGATCATCCCGATCAAGATCAGCAGAAACGGAGCGCACTTCGGGCTGTGGCCGCCAGCCTCGGTCTGGTCTGCACTGGCGGCAGCGACGACCACGGTGAGCTCACCGGTGACAGGATCGGCGCCGAAGTCACGGCTACCTCCGACCTGGCACGGCTGTTGAGTGCCGCCAGCGGCAGCGCGGTGATCAGCGCATGATTCATTTTGTCGCTGACTTCAAGTTCTTCTGGGAGGCCTTCGTCACGCTGGTGGTGATCACCGACCCGCCGGGCGTGGTGCCTGTCTTCCTTGGCATGACCTCCACCGGCCTAAGCGGGAGCGGAACCGGCTGGCGTGGCAAGCCGCGCTGGTCGCGCTCGGGGTGATCGTCGCGTTCGCCGTCTTCGGTCAGTCCATCCTGACTTACCTCGGCGTGCAGTTGCCTTCCCTGCAGGCGGCAGGCGGCCTGTTGCTGCTCCTGGTCGCACTTGAGTTGCTGACCGGCAAAGCCGCCGAGCCAGCCGAGTTTGAGCAGACTCAGGCGAACGTAGCTTTCGTACCGCTCGGCACGCCTTTGCTGGCCGGCCCAGGTGCCATTGTCGCCACGATGCTCTTCGTCCAGCGAATCGACTCGATCGGCACCGCAGTCGCGTTCGGCGCGGCCATCGCGGTCGTCGTCATCTTGCTGTGGCTGGCCATGCGCTTCTCTGGGGTGGTTCTCGCGGTGCTGCGCAGGTCCGGGGTGGAGTTGCTGACCAGGATCGCCGGATTGCTGCTGTCGGCCATCGCTGTGCAGCTCATTGTGGACGCCGTCAGGGCATTGATCAGGGCCGGGCTGCACTAGCGACAGCTCAGCCGGTCCTCCAGACTAGAATAGGTAGTTTTATGCTGATACAGTATCTGGAAAGACGCGTATAGCTATCAAATTGTTACCGACGATTCATTCTGTTGTCGACGCGGTCAATGCGCGCCAAAGTAGGCTCTGATTTGTCTGGTCCTGCGGTGGTTAAATGTGGTTAGTCGAACTATCGCGGTTTTGTTGAAACTAGTTAATGAATAGTTAATTTACTAGTGGACGAGGCGGCGTAGTGGGCCTCGCCAGGCACGGAAGGCTCGTAATGCTCGCTGCCGTCGCTCACGCGGCGCTCGCAATACCACATTTCCATATCTCCGCCTGGTGGACGAATATTCACCATTATGTGCCTATTGGTGTAGTTGGCGCATTGTCCTGGTCCGTATGGCTGACCAGATTCTCGCTTTCTCGCGTCTACCGGCCGGTTGAGCCTGGCTATCAGGCCACCACGTCGGTAGTGGTGCCGTCCTTCCGTGAGGACCCCGTCATCTTGCGGCGCTGCCTGGACTCCTGGCTAGCCGAGAATCCCACTGAGGTGATCGTCGTCCCTGATCTTGAGGACGAGTCGGCGATCACCATGCTGCGCGCATGCGCCGAGGCTGACCACAGGTTGCGCGTCATCCCGTTCGCTCACGCGGGCAAGCGATCGGCGCTTGGCGTCGGCATCAGGGCCGCGACCTCGGAAATCTTGATCCTGTCCGATTCGGACACCGAGTGGGCACCGGGGCTGGTCAGGCAGGTGCTCGCGCCATTTCGTGACCCGTCGATCGGCGGCGTCGGCACCAGGCAGAATCCGTTCTCGCCCGGTGCCAGCGTCTGGCGCCGGGTCGCTGACTGGCTGATCGACGTGCGTTATCTGGACTACGTGCGAGCGCAAGCCAGGGCGGGCGCGGTGGCCTGCCTATCCGGGCGGACGGTTGCCTACCGGCGCAGTGTGGTGATCCCGGTGCTTGAGCACCTTGAGCACGAATTCTTTCTTGGCCGGCGCTGTGATTCCGGCGACGACGGCAGGCTGACCTGGTTGGTGTTGGCATCGGGTTACAAGACCAGTTACCAGTCGACCGCTAGGGCCTATTCGATGTTCCCTGACCGGTGGCGAGCCTTCATGAAACAACGGCTGCGCTGGAGCCGTAACTCCTATCGCACCTATTGCACCGCGATCTGGAAAGGCTGGCTCTGGCACCAGCCCTTCATCTGCCAGATCAGCGTGCTGCAGATCATGCTGACGCCGCTGACCATGGGGTTCGCGGTCGCCTACTTGATTGCCTGGGTGCTGCACCCGCAACCGCTTGTGGCACTGGCCGCGGTCGCCTGGCTGCTCGTCGGGCGTTGCCTTCGCGGTATCTCGCACTTGCGCGAGCGGCCGGGGGACATCTGGCTGCTCCCGCTGGTGGCCGTCACTACGATCGTGATCGCGCTGCCGGTCAAGGCTTACGCGTTCGCCACCATGAATGTGCATGGCTGGCTCACTAGGAGCGCGGACCAGGCCGCGCTAGGTGGCGAGGCGCAGTCAGCCGCCTCGCTACGGTAAGGACATCTGTATGTCAGCATCTGGCGTGAATCGGCGACGGAACGGGCCTCGCCGTCAGACCGTGCTCACCGTCCTGGTCGCTCTCTGCGTATTCGCGCTGCTCGCGACCGCACCGCTCACCTTGGCCGCATTGCACGTGCACCTCAGGCCGCAGGCAGCTACTACTAGCCATGGCGTCAAGTTGCTGCACGCGCCCCGCGCGCCCAGAGCCGTACGGCTGCCCAAAGTCGCGGTGCCGATTGATCCCAATGAGCCGACCGCGCTCCCGCCGACCGGGAATCCGGCCAGAGAAGCCGCGCTGGTGAGCTCAGAAGATGCCAGGATTCGCGTCCTGCTCCATTCCGCCGTGCGGATCTATCAGCCCGAGGTGCTTCCGGTCAGAGGCTCACTGCCGACGCTGGTGCTGCCCGCGGGAGCGCACCCGTACACGGCAGCCGACCTCGCCAGGTACGGAGCGCTCGTGATGCTGGCGCACCACGCGGCGCTGCTGCTCGACAACGTCTTCGTCTCGACCAATGCCAAGCTCGACTTGGGCTCGCCCACGCTGCGCGTGCTTTACCTAGACAGTTCGACCGGCGGGTTTACCTCGATTGTCGCCTGGGGCGGTGACCTCAATTTCGCCGGCACCAAGTCCCAGCCCATGACCATCCTTGGTTGGGACCGGGCAGCCAAGGCGCCAGCGGTGGACCACGGTTACGGCCGCTCGTATATCCGCGAAGTCGGCGGCAAGATGACGCTGGCCAACGTCAGGGTCTCTGACCTGGGATTTTGGAGTGGCCGTACCGGCGGCGTGGCGTGGACCGGGGTGAGCGGCACGCCAAGCACTGGCTGGGCGGCGCACTCGACCTTCACCAATGACACTTACGGCGCGTTCGTCGACCGGGGCCAGGATGTCGCCTTCAGCTCCGACCTGTTCGAGTTCAACGAGCTGGATGGGCTGCACATCCACCGCTACTCGGTCGGCACCTCGGTGCAGCACAGTTCAGCCTCACGTAACGGCGGCAACGGCTTCCTAGTGGACCGGGCCACCTCAAGCACCCTGCTGCGGGCCGATGTGTCCGAGCACAACGGCGGAAATGGGTTCCTCATCGACGGACGGCCGCTGGTCAGCGGCGCGTCGGCATCGGGTAGCGCCATCGCGCCCGGGTCGGGTGCAAGGATCGAGGACAGCGCGGCCGTCCGCAACGTGGACACCGGCATCCTGGTCGAAGGCGGCACTGGCACCGTGCTGAGCGGCAACGAGGTCTGCGCGCACGACACCGGCATCGCCGCCAGGCTCGCCGCCACGAACATCGTGGTCACCGGCAACGACATCCGGTGCCAGCCCAGGTCCGGGCTGGCGATCGGGCCTGGTGCGCCCGGTGCCGTCATCTCAGGCAACGCGGTCGTCAGCGCCAGGATCGCGATCCTGGTACGCAGCTCTGGCCCGATCCGGGTGGACAACAACCTGCTGACCGGCGCGACCGTCTTCGGCATCACCGCCCGCGGCCAGACCTCGAGGGTGACAGGCGTGGGCAACACCATCTCAGGTACTGGGTTCCGCGCCGTCGATGCTCGGGCCGATGCCAGCGAACCTAGCTTGACGTCGACCAATACCAGTGGCTGGCAGCATCACGCGAACGTGACCTTCTTTACCTACCTTGAGTTCCACCCGCTGGCCGCGCTCTGGCTCAGCATCGTGGTCCTGGTCTTGCTCTGCTATGCCTGGTCACGACGCAAGCGGCTGCCGCCGCATCCCTATCCGGCGAGTACTCACTGGCGGCCAGGCAAGGCAGCCACCGGGGCACTGGTACGTGACCCCTATGCCACCTCGACTTTGGATCTGGCCCGCGCCAGCCTGCCCACGAGCGCGAGCAACGGCGAACGCGCCGAAGCCACGATGCCGATGCGGCAGGTGGTGGACTAGCCGTGCGGACCACTATGAGCCTGGGCGTTCGCGGTCATCGGTCAGCGCGCTGGCCGGTGCCGGTGCCGCTGGCGCTGCTCCCGCTCGCGCTGGCCGCGCTGACCGTGGGCGGCTGCGGGTCGACCGGGTCGGTCGATCAGGCCCATCGGCCCGGCCGGTCGCCATCGCCCTCGGCTAAGAGCACCCCGACAGCAGGCAGGTCAAGCTCGTCCGCTGCGGGCGGAGCTGTGGTACCCGGCACGTCCTTTGGCTGCCCGCGGCACGATGTCCGCCAGGTTGCCTCGGCCGCTGAACTCACCAGTGCCTTGGCGACCGCAAGCCCGGGCGAGACGATCGAACTCGCGCCGGGCGTTTACAGCGGAAATTTCGTCGCCCGTTCATCGGGCCGTCAGGCGGCGCCGATCACGTTGTGCGGCAGCAGGAAAGCGGTGCTTGCCGGGCCGGGTGTCACGCACGGCTACGTGTTTTACCTGGATCATGCCTCCTGGTGGCGGTTGACCGGATTCGCCGTCCAAGGCGGCCAGAAGGGCGTCGTCACCGACTACGCTACACATGACTTGCTCTACGGGCTCTACCTGCACTCCATCGGCGACGAAGCGATCCACCTGCGTTCCTTCAGCAGTGACAACACGATCAGCCACTGCGTCATCAGGCGTACCGGGCTGCTGGTGACGTACTTCGGCGAGGGAGTCTACGTCGGTTCGGCCCACAGTAACTGGTGCCGGTATACCCATTGCCGACCGGACGCGAGCAATGCCGACAAGATCATCGACAACAATATCGCCGATACGACAGCGGAAAACATCGACATCAAAGAGGGGACTACCGGCGGCCTGATCGCAGATAACGTATTCGACGGCACCGGGATGGTGGCGTCGGCGGCCACGGCCTGGGTCAACGTTAAGGGAAATGGCTGGACGATCGAGGATAATACTGGTACCAATAGCATCGGTGACGGATTCCAGGTGCATCAGGTCTACGCGGGCTGGGGTGTGGGCAACAAATTTATCGGCAATCACGCCGATGTCGACGGTCCAGGCTATGGCATCTACATCCAGAGTAGTCACTTGAAGACGGTACTGGCCTGCGACAATGCCGCCCAGAAAGCCGGTCGCGGGCTGTCTAACTTGCCTTGTGCGGGCGGCGGCAGCCAGTGACTGCCGCCGCAAGAAAGCGCGGACATGGAGAGCCCGCAATGGAATCATCAGGCTCGCGACTGACGGTAGTCGGGATAGGCTATCTAGGCCTGACTCATGCGGTCTGCATGGCCGAAATAGGTCACGAGGTACTAGCCATCGATGTGGACGCTGACCGGCTGGCTCAGGCGGCAAGCGGACAGGCGCCATTTTATGAGCCCGGGCTAGAGCCGTTGCTGCGCAAGCACACAGAGTCGGGTCGGCTGAAATTCACCGAGTCCTTTGCTGAGGCGGCCGAATTCGGTCAGGTGCATTTCTTGTGCGTAGGAACACCGGAGGGGCCGGCCGGCGACGCTGATCTCAGCTACCTGCACGCTGCGGTCGACTCGCTCGCCCCGCACCTGCGAGCGCCGTGCCTGATCGTTGGCAAATCCACCGTGCCGCCTGGCACCGCCCGCGAACTGATGGACAAGGCCAGGTCGATCTCGCCGGCCGGCGATGCGATTGACCTAGGCTGGAATCCCGAGTTCCTGCGCGAGGGCTTCGCCATCGCCGACAGCCTGCGTCCCGATCGGCTGGTCTTCGGCATCAACGCCCCGCAATCGGCGCATACGCTGCGCTCGGTCTTCGCGCCTTTGCTCGATGCGGGCGTGCCAGGGATATTTATGGACCTGGAGACGGCCGAGTTGGTGAAGGTCTCGGCCAATGCCTTCCTGGCGACCAAGATTTCCTATATCAACGCGATGGCCGAGCTGTGCGAAACCATCGGCGCGGACGTAGCGCAACTCGCTCATGCACTTGGCTATGACGAGAGGATCGGCAAGAGATTCCTGACGCCGGGCCTCGGCTTCGGCGGCGGCTGCCTGCCCAAGGACATCAGGGCGTTCGGCGCCGCTGCGGCCAAGCTCGGTGTCGAATCGGTGGCTGAGTGGCTCGGCATGGTCGACTCGATCAATGCCGGACGGCGAGCGAAAGTGACCGAGCTGGCCAGGTCGGCCGTCGGCGGATCGCTGGACGGCAAGCGGGTCGCGGTGCTCGGGGCCGCATTCAAGCCCAATACTGACGACGTCAGAGACTCGCCAAGCCTGGACGTCTGCGGTCGGCTGGTTGGCGAAGGCGCCATCGTTTCCGTGCATGACCCGGTTGCGCTGGCCAACGTTGCCAAAGCCAACCCGGCCCTGCGGTGCGCCCCGTCCGTCCGTGCCGCCGCGCAGGGTGCCGACCTGGTGCTGCACCTGACCGAGTGGTCGGACTACCGCGCCATTGACCCGGCCGTGCTCGGGGCGGTGGTCAACCAGCGCAGGCTGATCGATGCCCGGTGCGTGCTCGACGTCGGCTTGTGGCGAGCGGCGGGCTGGGACGTGCTCGTGTTGGGACGGCCATGAATCCCGCTAAGCCGACAGAGCGCAGCGCGGCCATGAGAGCGCCCGCACCGCACCTGATCGCGGTCCTTCTCGTCAGCATGCTCGCGCTGGCCGCTTGCGGTAGCCCGGCCAGGTCGGCCCGGCCGATGCCGCAGCCGCCTAAGGTTCCTGGTCAGATCACCTCGGCACCTGATCTGACCGGCGTCCAGCTGCCGAACTTCATCATGCCGCTGATCAGCGGAGGTGTCTCGATTCCCAGGCACAACCTGACGCCTGGTGCGGTCACCACCACAGACACCGGCACGGTGTGCAATCTCGCGCCTGCGGCTACCTCGGTGCCCATCCCGGTCGCGCTGCAAAGCGAGGTCGACAGCGCCTACGGCCTGACGGACCAGTCGGCACAAAACAAGTACATCCTCACCTACCTGGTCCCGATCTCACTTGGCGGCGCGGTCACGCAGCAGAACGTCTGGCCAGCTTCGGTTCAAGGCACCGGCTTCTTCCAGAAGATCCAGCTTGATCACATACTTAAGAACCTGGTCTGTCGGCGCTTCTTGACGCTCAAGCAGGCGCAACGGGCGCTGGAGCGCAACTGGTACCTCGCCTGGCTGAAGTATGTGGTGGCGACCGGCCACTTGTGAGTAGCGCGCTGGCTCCCGCTCATGGTCGGATCAGGGCTCTACGATGGAGCCGTTCGAGTCCGCACGTCGGCACGGATCGTGACGCCGTACTTGCGGGCCAGCAATAAAGCACCTTGGAAGGCAGGCTGACATGGAAGCGCGGATCGATCGGGTCGTCGGCGCCGTCAACACGTGGATTGTCGGTGACGACGACGAGGTCATCGTGATCGACCCTGGCGACAACGCTGCGGCGGTGCTCGACGTCGTGGCGGATCGTGAGGTCGCCGCAGTGATCTGCACGCATGGCCACGCCAAGCACGTCGCGGCCGCATTCGAGGTCGCCAAGCGAGACGACGCGCCAGTCGCGCTGCACCCTGGTGACCGGCTGCCGTGGCGGGACGCGCACTCGGCGGCCCAGCCGGACATCGACATGGAAGATGGCGGCGTGTTCGAAGTCTCTGACGTCGCGCTTGAGGTGATCGCCGCGCCCGGCCATAGCTCAGGCTCGGTGTGCTTGTACTGCGAGGAACTCGGAGCGGTCTTTACCGGCGACGTCGTCACCGCGGCTGGACCGGTGCCGCACGAGGACTACTTCAGCGACTTTCCTCGCCAGCTCAGCTCGATCGGTGCCAGCGTGCTCACCTTGGACGGGCAGACCAGGGTCTTGCCAGGGCACGGCGAGGAGACAACCGTGGCCGTTATCGAGCGACGGTTTGACTCATGGGTGTCGGCTGGCCCTGATGGACTGCTTGAGGCGGCGGGTTCCGATCCCGAGTAGCCCGCCCGCGATGGCCGGTCAGCAACTCGGCTTTGACGGGATGCCGGAACGGCTCTATCCCTGCACCCCGAGCAGACTGCGCAGCTGGCTTGATTGCCCGCGCCGGTACCGGATGACCTATCTGGACCGGCCGTCCCCGCCCAAAGGCCCGCCCTGGGCGCACAACAGCTTCGGTGCCAGCGTGCACAACGCGCTAGCAGGATGGTGGCGGTTGCCGCGCGCCCAGCGCACGACCGCCGCGGCTGGCGCCCTGCTTGAGCGTGGCTGGATCACTGAGGGGTACGCCGGTGACGCCCAGTCGGCCAAGCAGCGAGCCCGGGCTAAGCGGATGGTCGAGCGCTACGTGGCCGACCTGGACCCAGTGCTTGAGCCGGTCGGCGTTGAGCGGGTGGTGGCCACGAAGACCGACCGGATCGCCGTCTCCGGCCGGATCGACCGACTCGACGACCGGCCTGCTCAGCCCGGTCGGCAGCCGCGCGAGCCCGAGCATGCTGGCATCCTGGGAGCCGACCGGGAGTTGGTAGTGGTCGATTACAAGACTGGCCGGATCGCATCGACGGTCGAAGAGGCCAGGTCGTCGTTGGCGCTCGCGCTCTACGCGCTGGCGGCAGGCAGGGTGCTGCGGCGGCACTGCGAGATCGTGGAACTGCACCATCTGCCCACCGGGCTGATCGCTCGCTGGGAGCACACCAGCGCTTCTCTCGACCGGCAGTTGCGGCGAGCTGAGGACATTGCCAGCGAGTGCTCGGCAGCAGACGAGACTTATCGCGCTGAGCCGCGATCCGGCCAGGACGACGCTATTTTCCCGCCCCAGCCAGGTGTTTGGTGCGGCTGGTGCGACTTCCGCGCGCACTGTCCTGATGGCCAGCAGGCTGGGCCGCCCAGGCTGCCGTGGGACGGCCTCGCCGAGGACGAGCCTGACTCGGGGCCGCAGCCGGTACCGCCTCAGCGGATGGCAGGCTAGCCGGTCTGACTACCTGGCGGACTCGGCCTGGTTCCAGAAGCTGGTGAGCATAGCCGCAGTGGTCTCGGGAGCTTCGACGGCCGGGGAGTGCGCGGCGCCGGGGATGCAGACCCGCTCGGCGCCGAGCCGCTTAGCCATCAGCTCTTGCACGTCGGGTGGCCAGGCGTCATCGTTTTCGCCGTAGCTGACCAGCATCGGGAAGTTCGCTAGGCCAGCCAGCTCGGCGGTACGATCCGGGCAGTCAAGCAGGATGCCAGCCATGCTGACCAGCCCGAGCGGGCAGCTGCTCAGGTTGCGCTTGGCCAGGAACTCGATGATCTCCGGTGCCGTCCCATCGGCCACCGCCTGCGGTTTGAGCTGGCTCTCCCAGATCTCGCTGACCATGGCGCCAAGCTGGGCCACGTCATCGCCGGCTGGCTCGGTGTAGGCCAGCACGTCCCGCAGCACCTGAGCGCGCTCACCGCTGATGGTGCCTGGTCCAGAGCCGAGCAAGGTGAGCGACAAGAAGGCAGTCGGCGCGGCGATCGCGGCCTGGCGTGCGACCAGGCCACCGAATGAGTGTCCAAGCAAGTGCACCCGGCCAGAGTCCCCGGCGATGGCGGCAGCTACCCAGATGAGGTCATTGGCCAGTTGGTCCAACTGGTAGCCGGTACGGCCAGGTGCGGCCGCCGACTCATACTGACCGCGCAGGTCGATGGCCACCACCGCCCGGCCAGCGGCCGCCAGTGACTCGAGTACGGCGAGGAAGTCCTCCTTGCTGCCGGTGTAGCCAGGTACGAGCAGCGCCGGCTGCCGTTCACCACCACCGGCAGGATCGGCGCAAAGCGCCGCGAACGGGCCGCGAGCGGTATGAATCGTCGTCGTCTTGACGCGCGCGGGCCTGTGCAGTGATCGGGGAGTACTCACGGCTTGGCAGCCTACCCAGCAAACAGAGAAAGATCACCGCTACGTCCATCCAGTCGGCCTCAAGCCGGCGGTTGCCCGTGGCCGACCGGACTGAGCTACCGCTGCGACAGCCGGTTGGTCCGACGATGGCGCTGACCTGTCCGAGCGGATTCTAAGTCGGTGGCGAGGTCGCGCAGCTCGGCCGGGCTGGCTGGGCGGGTTGAGTGGTGCAGCGTCTCGGCCGGTGCCGTAGCGGCCTTGCTACGGGCCGAGTTGTGGCCAGAGCGCCTGCGGCGACGGGGCGCCGCAGCAGGCGGCGGCTCGGCACCCTTGGCATGAGTCGGCTGCTCAGCCGCCTTGGCGTGGTCAGTGCCCTCCGCAGCGGCACCAGCCGCGCTGACCGGGGCACCGCCCCTGGTCCTGCGCCGAGTCCTGACGGCGGCGTCCGGTGCCGCATCCTGGCTGGTGCGGGTGCGCGTCCGGCTCGGTGCGTCAGTTGTATGTCCGGCTTTGGCCTTACCGCTCCGCGGGCCGTCGGCCGAACTGCCGCGCTTGGGCTGCCGAGACCGGTTCTTGCCGGTCTCGCCGATGTCTTCGAGGTCCTCGGCCTCAAGGCCCGCTCGATCCCTACGCACCGTCGGCAGCGATCCGGTGACCTCTGGGGGGATGCCAAGCGCCGCGTAGAGGTGCTCGGACGTCGAGTAGGTCTCAAGCGGCTCTGGGTGCCCGAGCTTCAGCGTGTCGTTGATGACCTTCCAACGGGTCAGGTCTTGCCAGTCCACGAAGGTGACGGCCACGCCGGTGCGGCCCGCGCGACCCGTCCGGCCGATTCGGTGCAGATAGGCCTTTTCGTCCTCTGGGCATTCGTAGTTGACGACATGAGTGACGTCATCAACGTCAAGGCCGCGGGCGGCCACGTCGGTAGCGACCAGTACGTCGATCTTGCCGCTGCGGAAGGCTCGGAGTGCCCGCTCGCGCTGGCTCTGGCCAAGGTCACCGTGGACTGCCGCAGCAGCGAAGCCGCGTTCGGCCAGGGTCGAAGTGACCTGATCACAGGCCCGCCTGGTGCGGCTGAAGACGATGGTCAGGCCCCGGTCCTTGGCCTGCAACACGCGCGCGAGTACCTCGATCTTGTCCAGGTGGTGGGCGCGGAACACATGCTGGTCGGTGGTCGGCACATGGGCAGGCTCGTCATGCTGCTCGGCCCTGATGTGAGTGGGCCGGTGCAAGTGCCGCCTGGCCAGGGTGACGACTTCAGCTGGCATGGTGGCCGAGAACAGCATGGTCTGCCTGCTGGTCGGGGTGAGCCGCAGGATGGACTCGACATCCGGCAGGAAGCCCAGGTCGAGCATGCGGTCGGCCTCGTCAAGCACCATGACCTCGACGTCGGACAGATCGAGCTGGCGCTGTCTCGACAGGTCGAGTAGCCGACCTGGCGTGCCGACAACTACGTCGACCGTTGCCAGTGCTTCGATCTGCGGCTCGTAGGCCCGGCCGCCATACAGGGTGACGACGTTGGTGTCGGTCTTGGCCGCGGCGCTGCGCAGGTCTTCGGCCACCTGGATGGCTAGTTCTCTGGTTGGCACGACCACGAGCGCGCGCGGTGCCGATGGCGTGCGCCGGCCGGTAGTCATGATGCGCTGCAGCAGTGGAATGCCAAATGCCAGGGTCTTGCCGGTGCCGGTGCGCGCCTGCCCGATGACATCGTGGCCGCCCAGCGCGATGGGCATGGTCAGCGCCTGGATCGGGAACGGCCGGTCGATGCCCGCCGATGTCAGCGCGGCGCAGATCGGCTCAGCGATGCCGAACTCGGCGAAGGTCTTGGTCAGTGCGGCCGAGGCGTGCGCGAGATCCAGGCCGGCCACGGGTTCGCCGGCAGTGACTGACACGGAGTCGCCACTCGCGATGATCGTCGCTGTATCAGCCGCTTCGGAAGTGACGATAAGCGTGTCTGCTTCGCTTCCGGTTCCGGCTTCGCTTCTGGTTGCAGTTGAGGTCTGTGTGGTGAGGTCTTGCGTAGTCAGGGCTTCCGCCTCCATCGGTGTCCTGCGGCCCGCCAATCGCTTGAGCGACCAGTCCGGTTACCACAGGCGGCAGCTGACTCGTCCGGGGACGGGAGCGCCCGTCATGGCCGCAGCCGGACCAGCAGAAACCTGGCTCGGTCCGCTTCTCATATCGGGCAGTCACTTGGATGAGTCGTGCGCGGCTCTCTAGCTGGGCCATAGCCCGGGCGACGACCGCGCCATACCTTGCAACGCGCCCTAGGGGTGGTCGCATTCCAAGGCCATGCCGCAACTGAGTGTAGCAACTGCCACGTCGTGTGCGGCAGTTGCCTGGTCGCGAACTAGTTCGCGTCGGCTGGTGGTTTCCGGCCTGATCGGCTGCGTGGTTGTTACGCTGCCGATGTGGACGCGCACACCGACGATGTGGACGCGCAGGCCGACGGAGTCGTGGACCTGCTTGGCTTGCTCGCCTATGCGTCGCTCGTGGCGTTCTTCCGCCTGTCTGAGGACGCGGCACTGGCGATGTCGCTAGTCGACAAGGCCGACCTAGCTGGCATGGCAGTCGCTCAGTTCAATCACTTCGAACTGTTGCGACGGCGGATCGGCGAGCTTGACCGCGATCCGCAGCTGGCTATGCAACCGTTCGTCGAGCCTGTTGACGCCTTCCACGCCAGGACGGCACCCGCCGACTGGCTTGAGGGCTTGATTAAGGCCTACGTAGGTGACGGGATCGCCGCCGACTTCTACCGGCTGATCGCTGAACTGCTTGATCCGCCGACCAAGTCGTTCGTGCTCGAAGTGCTGGCGGACTCAGGGCAGGCCAAGTTCGCGATTACCCGGGTACGGGAGGCGATCGCCGCTGATCCTGCGGTGGCAGGCAGGCTGGCGCTCTGGGCGCGTCGGCTGGTGGGCGAGGCGCTCAGCCAAGCGCAGCGGGTAGCCGCCGATCGGGAGCCACTAGCACGGCTGCTCGCCGGTGGCTCGCCGGCTCAGCTTGGCGAGATCGGCCGAATGTTCGCCACCTTGACTGACGCCCATGCTGAGCGAATGGCAGCGCTAGGACTCTCCGACTGACCCGGTGGCGCTCCGCTGCGTCGGCGGCATTTCTCCGTGCCGCCCTTTTCGTATGTGAAAGTTTTTACCGCAGGTCGCGGGCTGGCTAGGAGTTGCCGAAGCCGATGTGACGTGACCCGGTGACGGCCAGTTCGACGTAGGCGATCTTGGCTGCTGGCACCAAGATCGTATTGCCCTTGCTATCGGTCAGCTTGAAGAGCTTGCCGTCCGCCAGGGCGTCAGTGAGCGCCTGCTCAATTTCTTCGGCTGCTACGGCCGTGTCGACCACTAGCTCGCGCGGCGCCATTTGGATGCCGATTTTTACTTCCACGGTGACCTTTCGCTGCCGGTTATCCGGCTAGTCGTGTGCTGCTTCGGCCAGTGGCCAGCTGCTGATGCCGCGCCAGGCAAGCCTGGCCAGCAGGTCTTCAGCGGTCTCCTGGCCGATGCCGCGGTCGCTGCTCAGCCAGTAGCGGGCGCTGACCTGCGCCATGCCGACCAGCGCCATACCGAGCAGGTCGGCTTCTGGGTCAGATACCCCAGCATCTTCCCGAATGAACTCGCTGACCATCGCGCCGCACTCGGAGATAGCCCGCTCAAGGCGCTCCCGCACGGCCGGCTCATTACTCAGGTCCGACTCAAACACCAGCCGAAAAGCCTCGCCCGCGCCGCTGACGTAGTCGAAGAAGGCGCGGAAGGTGGCCGGCACGCGTTCCCTGTTGTCGGTCGTCGAGGCGAGAGCGGCCGAGACCGCGCCAACCAACTCGGCGACGCTCTCATCGAGCAGCGCCAGGTAGAGCTCAAGCTTGCCGGGGAAGTGCTGGTAGAGCACTGGCTTGCTGACCCCGGCCCGCTCGGCGATCTCGTCCATCGCGGCGGCGTGATACCCCTGCGCGACGAAGACCTCGCGAGCTGCCCCGAGCAGTTGTTTGCGCCGCGCTTGGCGCGGCAGGCGAGTGCTGGCCGGCTTGGTCTGCGCGGTGGCAATCACTGAGTCTCCGATTGGTATCGGGTTGAGGTCGGATGCATCCCGAGTGTCATCCTACGGCCCGGTAACCGTCATCGCGATTGCTCGCAGTGCGCTCGTGTTCGCTCACAGCGAGTGCTGGCCCCGCTCCCTCGCTGAGCGCCAGCCCTCGCGGCGAGAGGGTCAGCGGTACTCGTCCTCGTCCAGAGGAATCTCCCTGGCCTGTTCGGCCGCGTCGGCGGCGTCGGCCTCAAGCGGTACCGAGTCCGGAAGCTCCGGCTTGTCGGACTCTTCAGCTCCTGGAACAGCTGGTTGATTTTGCTCGACTACGTCGGTTATTGGCTCTTCGTGGTCGCTGTCAGGCATTTGCCGACCCTCCGGATGCGGTGTCCATCGTCACGGAAGCGAGCATTCTCGCGTACTCGAACATATTGCCGAATAGCTACAGTAGGGCAAGGCTAGTTGTATCAGCACTCGATCCATCTGGGTAAGGACGTGTCATGCGCAGCATGTGGAAGGGCGCGATCTCCTTCGGCCTGGTCATGATCCCCGTGCGACTTTACGCCGCGACCGAGCAAAAGGACATCTCGTTCCGTCAGGTGCACCGAGAAGACGGCGGCCGGATCAGATTCCGCCGGTTCTGCTCTGTTGATGATCAAGAGGTACCTTACGAAGATATCGCCAAGGGCTATGAGTTGCCGACCGGCGAGATGGTGGTGCTGACCGACGAGGACATGGCTGACCTGCCACTGCCCACTACGAAGGCGATCGAGGTGCTCCAGTTCGCGCCCGCCGAGCAGGTTGACCCGATCTTGTTCAACCGCAGCTACTACGTGGAGCCAGAGACGATCGGCGCCAGGGCTTACGTGCTGCTGCGCAACGCACTTGAGCAGTCAGGCCGGGTGGCGCTTGCGCAGGTGGCGCTCCGCCAGCGGGAGTCGCTTGCGACCTTGCGCGTGCGAGATGGCGTGCTCGTACTGGAGACCTTGCTCTGGCCAGACGAGATCAGGCCAGCTGAATTTCCCTTCCTCGACCAGGACATCGAGGTGCGTCCAGCCGAGCTCACCATGGCGTCGTCGTTGATCGACTCGATGACCGCGGACTTCGACGCGGACGCGTTCCATGACAACTATCGGGAGGCGCTGATCGAGTTGGTGGACGCCAAGGTGGAGGGCAGGGAGTTGCTGCAGCCCAGCACCCTGGAGATCGCCGCCAGCCCGGCGGTCAGCCTGACCGACGCGCTAAAGGCCAGCCTGGAGGCGCAGAAAGCTCCCGTTGCCCGCCAGCACGAGAAGAAAGCGATCGCGGCAGCGACGAAGGACGGCGGCGCTGCCGCTAAGCCGAAGTCCAGTACGGCCAAGCCGAGCCCGACCAAGTCGAGCCCGACCAAGCCGAGCCCGACCAAGCCGAGCCCGACCAAGTCGCGCCCGACCAAGCCGTCCTGAGGCGGACGGACGCGCGTCGCATCGCGCCTGCCGGACCTCCGCAATATGGCAAAAATGCGGCACATGTGATGAACCGAGTGCGATGCTGACGACATGCTGATCGCGGCGGCACGGATCATCACGGCCAGCGGTCCTGGCACTGGCCCGAACGCGGTCCTTGCTCCCGGCTACCTGGAGTGCGTGGCCGGCCGGATCGTCGCAGTCAGCGCCGGCGTGCCGCCCCGGCGGCCCGACCTGGCGTTGCCCGATGGCTTTCTGCTGCCTGGGTTCATCGACCTACAGGTCAATGGCTACTTCGGCGTCGAGTTGGCGACGGCCGACGCCGCTGGGCTTGCGATGGTCGCCGCCCGGCTACCGGAGACCGGCACGACTTCCTTCCTGCCCACATTCATTACCAGCCCGATCGAGGATCTGGTAGCCGAGCTGCGTCGATTCGGCCAGCTCGAGCCGGAGGTGAGTAGCGTCGCGGGTCGGGCCCGGGTGCTCGGCGTGCACCTGGAAGGGCCGTTTATCTCGCCTAAGCGGGCCGGCGCGCACAATCCGGCCTGGATCACGACGCCGACCGAAGACGCGGTCTCGGCGTTGCTGCAGGCGAGTGCCGGCCAGCTCAAGCTGCTCACCATGGCACCAGAACTTGACGGCGCGATGGCCGCGATCAAGCACTTCACCGACGCGGACGTGCTGGTCAGCGTCGGCCACTCCGATGCGACGGCGCAGCAGGTGAGCACGGCAGCGAGATGCGGTGCCCGGATGGTCACCCATTTGTTTAACGCACAGCGGCCACTACATCACCGTGAGCCAGGGGTAGTCGGGCAGGCGCTGGCCGACCGGCGACTGACCAGCAGCCTGATCGTCGACCTGCATCATGTCAGCGGCCAGGTCGCCGCGATCGCCTTCGCGGCCGCACCGGGCCGGATCGCCTTGATCACTGATGCCGCCGCCTGCGCCGGCATGCCGCCGGGTGAGTACCTGCTTGGCGGCGAGCCGATCCTGCTCGCCGAAGGCGACGGCACGCCACCGGTGCGCGCTGACGGCACCTTGGCCGGCTCGGCGCTGCGGATGGATTCGGCGGTGGCCAACTTGGTCGCGATCGGAGTGGCACTGCCCGAGGCGGTGGCAGCCGCGACGAGGATTCCGGCCGACCTGATTGGCTGCCGCGATCTCGGTCGGATAGCTCCAGGTGCGGCCGCCGACCTCACCTGGCTGAGCGATGATCTGCGCACCCACGCGACCTGGATCGCTGGCGAGCAGGTGTACGGCGCGAGCCGCTGAGTGCTGGCCGCCCTGCGGCAGCGGTCGGAGCGCTATCTCGGCTTCGGGTGGTGCGGCTACCCTGATCAGTGGCACAGATGGTGCATCGAGTATCCGAGCGGTACGAACGGGACGAGGTCATGACGGACATGCTGACTGAGCGGCACAGTCCTGTAACGCACATGCGTTCGGAGATCCTGGCGCAGCAGGCCGCGCTGCAAGCCACCATCGACACGTTGCTGCCACGCACGGCCGAGATTGCCCGGCTGGCTGGAGCTTGCCACCAGGTGCTGTTTTTCGCCCGTGGCACCTCGGACAACGCGGCTGTCTACGGCACCTACTTGATCCAGACCGCTGGCGGTCGGCTGGCGAGCCTTGGTTCGCCCTCGGTGGCGACGAACTACCGCAGCCGGATCGACTTGTCCGGTGTGCTGGCGGTCGGGCTGTCGCAATCTGGTCGAACGAAGGAGATCATCGAGACGCTTGAATGGGCCAAGGATTGCGGTGCGCAGCTCGTCGCGGTCACCAACTCGGCCAACTCGCCGCTGGCCGACCTCGCTGACCTCGCGCTGGTGACCGAGGCCGGGGTGGAGCAGGCCGTCCCTGCGACCAAGACTTTCACCTGCCAACTGGCCGCACTGGCGGTGCTGTCCATCGGACTCGGCGCCAATCTCGACTCCGACGAACTTCGCGGGCTACCCGCAGCGATCGACGAATTGCTGTCCGTGGCGGGTGCGCCCGGCTACGGTCTTGCTGACATCGTGGCCGAGCTAGCCGCGGTGGACGGCCTGGTGGTGTCGGCACGCGGACTTGCTTACTCCGCCGCCCTTGAGCTCGCGCTCAAGATCAAGGAAGCCTGTTACCTGCACGCCATGGGCATCTCCTACGCGGACCTGCAACATGGCCCGATCGCCGTCGTCGACGAAAGCACCCCGGCCATCGTGATGGCGGCCGATTCCGGCCCGACTCTCGACGCCGCCGTCGGCCTGGCCAGCCGGGTTACCGGCGCCGGCGCTCGCGCGTACGCGATCGGCGGCGGGCAGGCCCTGGCCGCGGTCAGCAGCCGGTCGCTCGCCGGGGCGCACCTGCCCGAGTGGCTGGCGCCGGTGGGCTTGATCGTGCCCGGTCAGTTGCTCACCGAGGCGCTTTCCCGGCGGCTAGGCATCGATCCTGACAATCCGCGCGGTCTGAGCAAGGTCACCCAGACAGACTGACGCGGGTCAGCCTGGGCACGGAAGGCGCGGGGATGGCCGGGTTGCCTGGGTGCCGTGCTGCCGCCCAGGTTGGCCTGGGGTGGTGGCCGGGGCGAGGTCGATGACCTTGTCACTTAACATCGGGTTCGTGGCTGAACCTGGGCAAGTACCTGGACCCTCCCGGCGGGTCCGAGCTGTCATCTTCGACTGGGGCGGCGTCATCACCAGTCCGATCGCTGAGACAGTGCAGGCGTGGCTGGCCGCCGACCGGATTGACCGGGACAGCTATGCGGCGGCGATGCGGCCGTGGGTGCGGCAGGCCTACGGATCGGGCGCGGATGATTCGCCGATTCACGCACTTGAGCGCGGCGAAATCCCGGACGCGGAGTTCGAGGCGATCCTGGCCGGCGTGCTGGTCGGCACTGACGGCGGTGCCGTCGCGGCGGACGGGCTGCTGAAGCGAATGTTCGCCGCGTCGATCGTGCAGGACGCCATGCTTGAACTGATCAGGGAACTGCGGGCAGGCGGTGTGCGGACGGCGCTGCTCTCGAATTCCTGGGGCGACCCGAGCAGCTATCCGAGCGACCTGCTGGCCGAGCTTTTTGACGATGTGGTGATCTCCGGCCAGGTCGGCATGCGCAAGCCGGAGTACCGGATCTTCCAGTTCGCGCTTGACCGACTTGGGCTGACGGCTGGCGAATGTGCCTTCGTCGACGATATGGAGGGCAACATCGTGGCGGCTCGCACCCTCGGATTGGCTGCCGTCTGGCACAGCGACTCAGCCAGCACCAAAGCCAAGCTGACCGAGATCCTGGCCGAACGCCAGTAGCGGCTACCCCGGCGCACTAGCCTCTTGGCTATGCCGGAAGAGTCCGTGTTGGCCGCGCCAGCCGAAGAGGCAGCGCCAGCCGAAGAGGCAGCGCCAGCCGAAGAGGCAGCGCCAACCGAAGACCCCTTGTCGGCCGACGAGCATCTGAAGGTGCCCAAGCAATTGGCCCGCGCCTACCCGCTGCCCGCAAGCCCTGGCCGGTCGGCGAACATGAAGGGCAATCGTCGCGTCGACACCAAGCCTGAGCTCGCGCTGCGTCGGGCGTTGCACGCCAAGGGATACCGGTATCGCAAGGACCACAGGCTTGACCTGCCGAGCGGCGCGAGGGTGCGGCCGGACATCGTCTTTACCGCGCGCCGGGTCGCGGTCTTTGTTGACGGCTGCTTTTGGCATTGCTGCCCTGAGCACGGGTCCCAGCCCGCCTCCAATACCTGGTACTGGGAGCCCAAGTTGCGCCGCAACGTCGAGCGTGATCGAGCCGCCGACGCCGCGCTCGGTCAGGCGGGCTGGACGGTTATCAGGCTGTGGGAGCACGAGTCGCTCGACGCCGCCGTGTCAGCGGTCACGACCGCCCTGGCCGTCACCACCGCCCGCTGATCCGCTCGCCGTCGCGGCTCGATCAGCTGGATCGGCTAGTTCTATGGTTGCTGGCCGTTATGGGCTGGCAGACTCTAAGCGCTTCCCCGATAGCCCTCGGTCTAGGCTGCGAGGATCAAGACCAACTCCCAGTAGCGAGCCAGTGGGGTCCGCATGCGCGTCTACCTGCCAAGCACCTTGGCCGACTTGGCGTCGGCGCTGGTCGCTGGCGAGGTTGGGCCGGCCCCTGTGGTGGGATTCGCGGTGACTCCCGCCTTGCGGGAGTGGTACGCCAGTGGCGACCTCGAAGAGCTTGAATACGTCGCCTTGACGCAGGCGGCGTTGGCCTCCTTGCGGCTGCTGCACGCGGATACTAAGGCACCGCGACGTCGGGTCGTACTCGCTACTGAGCTGCCTGAGTCTGCCGTGGTGATCAAGAATGGCCTGGATAAACCCGGCCGGGTCGAAGTGCTGCTACCGGTGCGGCTCGCCGACGTGGTGTCCGGGCATGTGGACGACGTCGAGGCGATTGCCGACATTGAGGCGGCCGCGGCCGCGCTGCCCGCGTCGGACGCGGGGGACATCGACGCCCGTTTCGTCGTGGACGGTGCTGAAGGCTACGAACTGCTCTGGTACGCCACCCAGGAACTGATCTACCTGATCGGTTAGCCTGACCACAGTTGTGCGGTCGCTGGCCAACGGAGGTCAGCTTGGGGCAACTGAAGGAGCGACCCAGTGTTCGATGCCGTCACCACCGTCCCGGCACCCGCAAATGAGCCGGTCAAGACCTATGCGCCCGGCAGCGCCGAGCGCACCGCCGTTGAGGGCAAACTCAAGGACCTCGCTAGGGAACCGGTCGACCTCACCATGACCGTCGGTGGCGTCCAGCGGATGGGCGGCGGCGACTGGATCGACGTGGTGCAGCCGCACAATCACGCGCACCGGCTCGGTCGCCTAGGCGAGGCGACTGATGAAGACGTAGCGGCCGCGATCGAAGCCGCCCAACTCGCCGCACCGCTCTGGCGCGAGCTGTCCTTCGATGACCGGGCCGCGATCTTCCTGCGGGCCGCCGAATTGCTGGCCGGACCCTGGCGATCGACGATCAACGCATCGACGATCCTTGGCCAGTCCAAGTCGGTGTACCAGGCGGAGATCGACGCGGCCTGTGAGCTGATCGACTTCTGGCGCTACAACGTGCACTTCGCCCGTCGGATGCTAGCCGAGCAGCCCGTCTGCGCACCTGGCACCTGGAACCGGCTTGAATACCGGCCGCTCGAAGGCTTCGTGCTCGCCATCACGCCGTTCAACTTCACCTCCATCGCGGCGAACCTGCCCACCGCGCCGGCCCTGCTCGGCAATGTGGTGCTGTGGAAGCCGTCGCCAACCCAGCAGTTCTCGGCGCACTTCCTGATGCGCCTGCTCGAAGCCGCTGGCCTGCCGCCCGGCGTGATCAACCTGGTCACCGGCACTGGCCAGGCGGTCTCCAGGATCGCCCTGCCGCACCCCGACCTGGCCGGCATTCACTTCACCGGGTCGACGGGTACCTTCCAGCGGCTGTGGCAGGCCGTCGGCGAGAACATCGCCGGCTACCGCGGCTACCCGCGCCTGGTGGGCGAGACCGGCGGCAAGGACTTCGTCATCGCCCACCCATCGGCCGAGGCCGACGTGCTCAGCACCGCGCTGATCAGGGGCGCGTTTGAGTACCAGGGGCAAAAGTGCTCAGCCGCCTCGCGGGCCTATCTGCCGCGCAGCGTGTGGGATCGGATGAAGGACTCGTTTATCGCCAGCACCGAGTCGCTGACCATGGGCGACGTCAGCACTGACCTGTCCGCGTTCATGGGTGCCGTGATCGACGAGCGTGCGTTCGCCAAGCACACCGATGCACTGGCGCGGGCCAAGACCCGGCCATCGGTTCGGGTGCTGGCCGGCGGCACGACCGATGACAGCCAGGGCTACTTCGTCCGGCCGACGGTGCTTGAGTGCTCAGATCCGACCGACGAGGTCTTTACTACCGAGTACTTCGGCCCGATTCTCGCTGTGCACGTCTTCGACGACGGCAACTACGACGCTGTCGTTGACCAGGCCGCCGAGATTGCGCCGTACGCGCTGACCGGCGCGATCATCGCGACCGACCGGGCCGCGATCGCGGCCGCCACCCGGCGGCTGCGGTTCTCGGCTGGCAACTTCTACATCAATGACAAGCCGACCGGTGCCGTCGTCGGCCAGCAGCCGTTCGGCGGTGCCCGCGCCAGCGGCACTAATGACAAGGCAGGATCGATCTACAACCTGGTCCGCTGGGTGAACGCCCGGGCGATTAAGGAGTCTTTCGCACCGCCAACGGACTACCGTTACCCGCACATGGGCTAACCGGACGCAAGGCCCTATTTCGGAGGGTACCTATCCATCGCCTGATCTTGTGGAACATCGACCTCACCTTGGTGGACGTCGCTCGGGTGTCCAGAGACGCCTACGCCGAGGCCTTCCAGCGCGCCACCGGCCGGCGGTTGGTGGCGCTGCCCCAGCTAGCCGGCGCGACCGACTCGGAGATCTTCTTCGAGTCGCTGGCGCTCAATGAGGCACCACCAGGGACCAGGCAGCTAGCCGACAATGACCTGCTTGCCGCCTATCACCGCGAACTGGCGGCGGCATTCGGCGCCAGGACCAGCTTGCTGGCTCAGCAGGGCCGGGTGCTGCCCGGCGCCAGGGAGGCACTCGCCGCCACGGCAGCACTGCCTGGCGTCATCCAGACCGTGCTGACCGGCACCATTAAGCAGAACGCCGCACACAAGCTGCGTGCCTTTGGCCTCGACGGCTACGTGGATCTGTCGATCGGCGGCTTCGGCTCAGACGTGTATCCGAAGGGTACCCAGATCATCCGCTCACTCGATTTGGTGTCGGAAAAATACTCCACCCGACTGTCGCCCGCTGACGTGGTCTACATCGCCGACTCCATTAGGGACGTGGCCGCCGCTAAGGTCGCCAGGGTCCGCTGCGTCGGGGTCGCGAGTGGCCGATCGATGGCGGCCGAGTTGCGCGAAGCTGGTGCCATCCCGGTGCTCGACGACCTCACCGACACGGCGGCGGTCATCGCCGCGGTCGGCCAGTGAGCGGCTCGGCCCTCACGATCTACGGGGTGCTCGCCCTGACCTTCATGATGACCATGTACGCGCTTGAAGGCCGGCACCGGCGCTATGTCATCGCGTTCGCCGGCGGCTGCGCGCTGGCCAGCAGCTATGGCTTCTTGTCGGGTGCCTGGCCGTTTGGCGTGGTAGAAGCCATCTGGGCAGTGGTAGCGCTGCGCCGGTTTCAGCGAGATGATCGGCGTGAGGGCTGACCTTAGGGTCAGCTTTTTGCTAGTGCCCAGTTTCCGCAGGCGGTCGGAACCGGGATTTCATACTGGTATAAACGGTCAAGTCAACGGTGACGGGCAGCGAAGTGGGGCGGGAGCCTTCGATGCGACACGAGCATGGTTCGGCCGCCGGGCGAGGCTACGGTGCGACGCTCTCAACGCCAAGTCCGCAGGTCATCGAGCGGGCCAGAATCACCGACTACGCGCGGTGGCTAGCTGAGCACCGGCAGGTGCAAACCGCAGGCTACCCGCAGTTGTGGGCCTGGTCAGTCCACGAGCTCGCCGAATTCTGGTCTTCGATCTGGGACTACTTCGAGATCCTCGGCAACCGCGCTGACGGCCCGGTCATCATCGGCAGCACGATGCCGGAGATCAGCTGGTTTTCCGGAACTACGCTCAATTACTCGCGCAACGCACTGCGAACCGCCGGCACTGACCCGACCAGGACGGCTCTGATCTACCGGTCGGAGGCCGGTCATCAAGGCAGCGTCAGCTACGGCGAGCTGGATCGGCAGGTGGCGATCGCCCGGGCCGCGCTGGTCAAGCTCGGGGTCAAGCGCGGTGACCGAGTCGCCGCCTACCTGCCGAACTCGCCGCACGCGCTGATCGGCCTGCTCGCGACCGCCAGCCTCGGCGCGATCTGGACCGCCTGCTCGCCCGACTTCGGCGTGCCGTCAGTGGTCGACCGGTTTGCCCAGGTGGCACCCAAGGTGCTGATCGCGGTCGACGGCTACGTCTACAACGGCAAGAGTTACGACCGGCGGCCCGAGGTCGCCGCGATCGCGGCGAAGCTGCCCGGGCTGCAGGCTGTGATCGCGGTGGACTATCTCGGCGTCGGCGAGATTCCCGGCCTGCCGGTCGCAGCGGTCGGCTGGGACGCGCTGGCCGAATTCGGCGGCGGCGCACCCGCCCGCACCGAGTTCGACGAGGTGCCGTTCGACCATCCGCTCTGGGTGGTGTACTCATCGGGCACGACCGGCCTGCCCAAGCCGATCATGCACGGCCACGGCGGGGTGGTGCTTGAGCACTCCAAGGCGCTGTGCCTGCATCAGGACATCGGCCCCGATGACGTCTTCTTCTGGTACACCACGACCGGCTGGATGATGTGGAACTACCTGGTCGGCGCGCTGCTTGCCGGTGCCACCGCGGTCGCGTTCGATGGCGCGGCGACCCACCCTGATACCGGCGAACTGTGGCGGCTGGCCGCGCGGACTGGCGTCACCTACTTCGGCACCGGGGCGCCCTACCTGATCGCTTGCATGAAGGCCGGCCTGCGGCCGGCCGCCGAACATGACCTATCCAGGCTGCGCGGCATTGGCTCGACCGGGTCGCCGCTGCCGCCAGAGGGCTTTGACTGGGTCTACGACACAGTCGCGCCTGGGCACCAGGACTTCACGCTCGGCTCGTTTTCCGGCGGCACCGACGTGTGCACCGGCTTCGTCGGGCCGAACCCGCTGCTGCCGGTGCGCGCTGGCATCATCGCGGGCTCGTGCCTTGGGGCCAAGGTCGAGGCATTCAACCCGGCCGGTGAGTCGGTTATCAACGAGGTCGGTGAGCTGGTGCTGACCGAGCCGCTGCCCTCCATGCCGGTCGGCTTCTGGGGCGACCCCACCGGTGAGCGGTACCGTGCCAGCTACTACGCGGACTTCCCCGGCGTCTGGCGGCACGGCGACTGGATCATGTTCCTGCCCGATGGCGGCTGCGTCATCTACGGCCGGTCGGATGCCACTCTCAATCGGGGCGGCGTCCGGATGGGCACCAGCGAGTTCTACCGGATCATCGAGGAACTGCCCGAGGTCGCCGACAGCCTGGTCATCGATACCGGCACGGTGGGCACCGAGGGCAGGCTCATCCTCTACGTAGTGCTCACGCCAGGAACCGAGCTCACCGCGGAGCTGACCGCCACGATCAAGGCCGCGCTTCGCTCGGCGATCTCACCCCGGCATGTGCCTGACGAGATAATTCAGGTGCCCGCAGTGCCGCGCACCCTGTCTGGCAAGAAGCTTGAGGTGCCGGTGCGCAAGATCTTGACCGGCACCCCGGTGGGCGAAGCGGCCGACCCGGCCTCACTGGCCAACCCGGACGTGCTCGCCTACTTCGCGCCCGGCGGCGCTTGATGGCCGGGCGGGCCGAGCACGCCAACCGCAACTTCGGCGAAGAGGGCGGTCGCCTCAGCTACGGCAGCTACCTTCGGCTGCCTGAGCTATTGGCGCAACAGGTGCCGCTGGTCGACCCGCCCGCACACGACGAACTGCTGTTCATCACCGTGCACCAGGTGTATGAGCTGTGGTTCAAGCAATTGCTGCATGAGCTTGGCGCCGCCAGGGATGCGATGGGCGTCGACCAGACTTGGCTGGCCGCGCACCTGATGCGCCGTGCGCACGTGATCGAGCGGCTGCTGGTCAGCCAGGTCGACGTGATCGAGACCATGACGCCGCAGGACTTCCTCGAGTTCAGGTCGGCGCTCGCGCCGGCCAGCGGCCTCCAGTCAGTCCAGTTCAGAGAACTCGAATTTCTCTCGCACGCCAAGGATCACGGGTTCCTTGACCGGTTCCGCGGCCTCACCGAGGCCGAGCGCGCCGGGTTGGAACAGCGCCTGGCTGAGCCTTCGCTGTGGGACTCCTTCGTTGACTTGCTGAGCCGCCGTAGCCTGGCCGTCGGATCTGACCAGGAGATCAGTGATTCACTACTGGTCATCGCCAGGGATCGGGCGCAGTACGACGACTTGTGGCAGCTCGCGGAGAGCTTGCTCACGCACGACGAACTCAGCGCGCTGTGGCGCGCTCGGCACGTGCAGATGGTGGAACGGCAGATCGGCACGAAATCAGGTACCGGCGGCTCGACCGGCGCTCCGTACCTGCATCGCCGGGTGCCATTGCGTTATTACCCAGCTCTTTGGGAACTCAGGGACCGGCTGTAAAAGGCATGAGGGAAGTGGAATAGATGTCCGAGCACCAGGCTGCGGCGAAGCAGGAGTTGCTTGCCGCGGCGGCCGCGCAACTCGACGCCGACGTGCACATTGGCGAGGCGCTCAACTACGTCCGCAGCTACTACCGGCACGTGGATGCCACCGACCTGATCTCGGCCGGCGACAAGCGAACCGTGGCGGTGGCGACGGACCACGCGCAACTGGCCGCGCAGCGGCCGCAGGGGCGCGCGCTGGTCAGGGTCAGGTCAGGCGACGACAACACGCTGCTGCCTAACCTGGACGTGATCGACGTGGTCACCGACGACATGCCGTTCCTGGTGGACACGATCACCATGACGCTGGCCGCTCACGACGTGACTCCTGAGCTGGTAGTGCACCCGCAGTTGATGGTCCGCCGCGATCTGTCCGGCGCGCTGCGCGAGGTGCTCGGGCCCGTCGAGGGTCCGCGCCGCCCCAACCACCTCCAGCCGCCGCTCGATCCCGGCTCGCCCGAGCTGACGGCCGAATCGTGGTCCCATCTTGAGGTGGCCAAGCTGGCCGATGGTCAGGGCCAGGCCATCGCGACCGCGCTTGAGCAGGCACTGGCCGACGTCCGGGTGGCGGTCGAGGACTACCCGAAGATGCGGGCGATGACCGTGCTGCTGGCCGATCAGCTTGCCGCGCAAGCACCGGCGGCCGTGGGCCAGTCGCAGGAGCACTCGGCCGAGTCGATCGCCGAGATCGAGCAGTTCCTGCGCTGGCTGGTGGACGCGCATTTCACCTTCCTCGGGTACCGGGAGTACGACCTGGTGCAGGACTCGGGCGGGCTCGTGCTGCGCGGCGTGCCAGGTACTGGCCTTGGCGTCCTGCGGCACGACAAGACGAGCACCACGTCACTCGACGTGCTGCCGGTTGCCGCACGCGACCTGGCGACCGACCCCGCGCACCGGCTGATCGTTACCAAGGCCAACAAGCGGGCCACCGTGCACCGGTCGAGCTACCCGGATTACATCGGGGTAAAGAAGGTCTCGCCGGATGGCCAGGTCGTCGGCGAGTACCGGATTCTCGGCCTTTACACCCACATGGCCTACACCGAGAGCATCACCAGGATCCCTGTGCTGCGGCGCAAGCTCGCTGAAGTGCTGGCCGAGAGCGGGGTATCGGCGGAGAGCCACGACGGCCGCGATGTCTCCGAGTTCATGGAGGTCTACCCGCGCGAAGAGCTGTTCCAGACGTCAGTCGCCGAATTGGCCGGGATCGCGGCCGAGGTGCTGCGGCTGCGTGAGCGCATGCAGACCAGGCTGTTCGTACGCCGCGACGTCTACGGCAAGTACGTGTCCTGCCTTATCTACCTGTCAAGGGACCGCTACAACACCAAGGTCAGGCTGGCCGTACAGGACCTGCTTCGGCGCAAGTTCGACGGATCTCAGGTGGACTACAGCGCGGTCGTGGATGAGACGCCGATCGCAAGGCTCCACGTGGTGGTGCGGGCCGAGCCTGGTCACAAGCTGGCTGACCCGGACGTCGGACCACTTGAGCAACTGGTCGCGGCCGCCGTCCGGTCCTGGGACGACGACCTGGTGCGCGAGGCCGCCGACCAGCTTGGCGATGCCGCTGGCCGGAGCCTGCTGGCCGAGTTCGGCGGCTCGATCTCGGACACTTATAAGGCCGATGTGCCCGCCGCTGCGGCGGTGTCCGACCTGACCAAGGTCAAGCAGATGCGCGAGTCTGGTCAGGAGATCTCCTTTGAGATGTGGGAATCAGCCGGGTATGTCGGCGGCGTGCCCGCCGAGTACGAGGCTGAGCAAGAGAAGCCCAGGGTCTGGCGGCTCACCATTCACCGCAACGGCCCGCCGATCACGCTGACCGATGTGCTGCCCAGGCTGCAGCACATGGGCGTCGAAGTGGTCGACGAGCATCCGTACGAGTTCGAGGTCGGCCAGCCGTTCTGGATCTATGACTTCGGGCTGCGGCGTGACGCTACGGTCGCCGCCAGCCCGAGCGGTCGTACCGCGACTGCGTCCCAGCCCGAGTTCGCCGCGGTCGCCAGCCAGATCGAAGGCGCACTGGCCGCGCTATGGAGCGGCGAGATCGACGACGACGACTTCAACGCGCTGGTGCTCGACGCGGGCCTGAGCTGGCGTCAGGTTGTCGTGCTCCGCGCCTACGCGAAGTACCTGCGGCAGGCGGGAACGACCTTCAGCCAGGACTACATCGCCTTGGTGCTGCGCCACAATCCGATCGTCGCCAGAAGGCTGATCAGGTTGTTTGAGTCCAGGTTCGATCCTGACCGGCGCGACGGGGAAGTCGAGCGGAGCGAGGCGCTGATCGAGGAGATCACCGGCGAGCTCGATGAGGTGGCCAGCCTGGACGAGGACCGGATTCTGCGCGCTTACCTCGGCTTGATCAGGGCGACTATTAGGACGAATTATTTCCGAATTAGGCCTGAGTCCATGCAGCCGATGCCCTATCTGGTGTTCAAGCTGGACGCCGCCGCTGTGCCCGATCTTCCCGCACCGCGCCCGAAGTTCGAGATGTTTGTGTACTCGCCTCGGTTCGAAGGTGTGCACTTGCGATTCGCCGGGGTCGCGCGTGGTGGCCTGCGCTGGTCCGACCGGCGCGAGGATTTCCGCACCGAGATACTCGGGTTGGCCAAGGCGCAGGAAGTCAAGAACTCGGTGATCGTACCGTCCGGCGCTAAGGGCGGGTTCGTCTGCAAGCAACTGCCCGACCCGGCCGACCGCGAGGCGCACGCGACCGAGGTCAGGTCCTGCTACCAGATGTTTATCAGGGCCATGCTCGATGTGACTGACAACTTGAAGGTAGGCGAGGTTGTCCCGCCTGAGCGAGTGGTCAGACTGGACGGCGACGACCCGTACCTGGTGGTCGCGGCCGACAAGGGCACCGCCACATTCTCCGATACAGCGAACGAGATCGCGCTGCAGCGCGGATTCTGGCTGGGCGATGCCTTCGCCTCCGGCGGCTCGGCTGGCTATGACCACAAGAAGATGGGCATCACCGCACGAGGCGCGTGGGAGTCGGTCAAGTTCCACTTCACCACGCTTGGCATCGACATCAGCAAGACGGACTTCACCGTCGCCGGGATCGGCGACATGTCCGGTGACGTCTTCGGCAACGGGATGCTGCTGTCCGACCACATCAAGTTGGTGGCCGCGTTCGACCACCGGCACGTGTTCATCGATCCCGATCCTGACCCGGCGGCTAGCTTCGCCGAGCGCCGCAGGCTCTTCGACCTGCCACGATCGTCCTGGGCTGACTACGACACCAGCCTCATCTCGGCTGGCGGTGGCTGCTGGCCGCGATCGGCCAAGTCGGTGCCGATCTCGGCGCAGACGGTCGTGGTGCTCGGACTCGAGCCTGGCACCACCTCGCTGTCACCCGATCAGCTCATCTCCGCGATCTTGCGGTCGCCGGTTGACTTGCTATGGAACGGCGGCATCGGCACGTACGTCAAGGCCAGTGGCCAGGTCCAGGCCGACGCCGGTGATCGGACCAACGACGCGGTCCGGGTGGATGCCGCTGAGCTGGCTTGCAAGGTGATCGGCGAAGGCGGCAACCTTGGCCTCACCCAGGAAGCCAGGATCGAGTTCGCGCTGGCGGGCGGACTGGTCAATACCGACTTCATCGACAACTCGGCCGGGGTCGATACCTCCGACCACGAGGTCAATATCAAGATCTTGCTTGACCAGGTAGTGCGCGACGGTGAAATGACGACCGCCGGGCGGGACGAGCTTCTCGCCACCATGACCGATGAGGTCGGCCAGCTGGTGCTTGCGCACAATTACCACCAGAACCGGGCGCTGGCCGCGGCTCGAGCCCAGTCCGCGCAGATGCTGCACGTGCACGCCAGGTACATCCGCAAGCTAGAACGTGAAGGCCGGATCAGACGGCGGCTCGACGTGCTGCCGGCTGACAAGGACATTGCCGAGCGCCGCTCTATCAGCGGCGGCCTGACGCTGCCCGAGTTCTCCGTGCTGCTCGCGCACACCAAGATCGCGGCCGCGCAGGAGGTGCTCGCATCCGAGTTGCCCGATGATCCTTATTTGCGGCGAGTGCTGACGAACTACTTCCCGGCCCCGCTCCAGGAGCGATTCGCCGCCCGGATGTCCAGCCACCGGTTGCACCGCGAGATCATCACCACCTCGGTCGTGAACGACATGGTGGACCGGGCCGGCATCACGTTCGCGTTCCGCTTGAACGAGGAGACCGGTGCGTCCACCTCGGACATCACTGCGGCCTGGCTGGTCGCCAGGAACGTATTCGACATGGCGGGGTTCTGGCGTGAGCTGAAGCAACTCGATGGCACCGTCGATACCTCGGCCCAGATCCTGGCCACGCTCGAAGGCCGCAAGCTGACTGAGCGAGCCACCCGCTGGCTGTTGCACTTCCGGCGGCCGCCATTCGACGTTCAGGCGACCGTCGATTATTTCGCCGAAGGAGTGCTGGCGGTCGCGGCAGGCCTGCCCAAGCTGCTGGTCGGGATTGACTTGGCGGAGTTCGAAGAGTACCGGGACCGGTATGTGAGCCTTGGCTTCCCCGACGCACTGGCCGATCGAGTGGCGGCGATGGTGCCCGCGTACTCCGCGTTCGACATCGTGGAGATCGCCTATCAGGTCGGGCGCAGCGTGGACGAGGTCGCCGAGGTTTACTTCGACCTCGCTGACCGGCTGCAGATGAGCAGGCTGCGGGACCGGATCACGGCGTTGCCGCGCGAGGACAGGTGGAACACGATGGCGCGGAACGCGCTGCGCGATGACCTGTACGCCGCGCACGCCGCCCTCGCCAAAGACGTGCTGATCGTCACCACCGTGGGCACCCCAGAGGAGCGACTGGCCGGCTGGGAGGCGAGGAATGAGTCGGCTGATTGCCAGAGCCGGGCAGACGCTGGCCGAGATCTGGGAAAGCGACGCTTTCACCATGGCAACCTTGTCCGTCGCGGTGCGCGCGATCAGGACGCTCGTCTCCACCAGCACGCTGCCGGCTCGGTAGCTATCGCCCGATACCGCGCTACCGCCTTGGCGCAGCGCGGTATCGGGGCATCAGACCGGTGACGGAAGCATGATCTGACACCAGGTTCGCGTAGGCTTCCGGCATGGCAATCGACCCTGCCGCCGAGATTTCGGACCTATCGTCAAAATTGGTCAGTATTGAGGCCGTACTGGACCTGGACACCATGCGCAAGGAGGCCGACGAACTGCGCGAGCGGTCGGCCGATCCGACGCTATGGGAAGACCAGGAAAACGCCCAGGCCGTGACCAGGCGCCTGTCCTATCTTGACGCGGAGCTTGCTCGGCTCGCTAGCCTCCGGAGCAGGCTGGAAGATCTGACCGTGATGTTTGAGCTGCTGGAGAGCGAGGACGATGAGGACAGCTTGGCCGAGGCTCTGCGCGAGCTGGCCGCGATCCGAGCTCAGATTGACCAGCTCGAGATCAGGACGTTGCTATCCGGCGAATACGACGCGCGGGACGCGTTGATCTCGATCACCGCGCAGGCAGGCGGTGCCGACGCGGCCGACTGGGCGGAAGGTCTCCAGCGCATCTACCTGCGCTGGGCTGAGCGGCATGGGTACTCGACTGAGGTGTACGACACCTCCTACGCCGAAGAGGCCGGGCTCAAGTCCACCACGTTCGCGATCAAGGCGCCGTACGCCTATGGCACCCTGCGCGGCGAGCATGGCACCCACCGAATGGTCCGCATCTCTAAGTACGACAACCAAGGCAGGCGGCAAACCTCGTTCGCTGGGGTCGACGTCATTCCAGTGGTGCAGCAGGCCGATCACATCGACATACCCGATGATGAGCTGCGGATTGACGTATACCGGTCAAGCGGGCCAGGTGGTCAGGGCGTCAACACGACGGACTCGGCGGTCAGGATCACGCACCTGCCGACTGGGATCGTCGTCACCTGCCAAAATGAGCGCAGCCAGATCCAAAACCGGGCGAGCGCGATGGCCGTGCTCCAGGCCAAGCTACTCGAGCGCAAGCGCGAGGAGCAGGCGGTCAAGCTGAGCGAACTGCGCGGTGAATCGCGCCGATCCTGGGGTACCCAGATCCGCAACTATGTGCTGCATCCGTACCAAAATATCAAGGATCTGCGGACTGGCTATGAGACGGGTAACACCGCAGCGGTGATGGACGGCGAGATCGATGAGTTCATCGAGGCCGAGATTCGCTGGCTGCGCACGCAGGGTCTATAGCCAGCTAGTGCGCCAAATGCTGGACGGCGAGAAGGACCGCGATGGCCAGCAGCAGGAGCGCTACGGCATAGGGCACGCTGACGCCGTGACTGTGCCGGTGCAGGTCCATTTTCGCCGCCCGGCACACCGGGCACCGGCCTTCTGCGACTGGCCCAGCGCAGCGTGCGCAGATCAGGTGCTCGCAGCTCATGTGACCGCCTCCCCGGAGTGCGGATCGTCCGCTTCGCCGAGGCCTCTTCGACAATGTTGGACGTTCCAGCCCAGTTTCCCCCCTAGACTATCCCGTGATCAATGCTGGGGCTGCATCGCTCCGGGCACCTGCAATTATCTAGCGCTACGGCGGACTTGTGATCCACTTTGAAAGCGTCACCAAGACGTACCCGAATCAGAGTCGTCCAGCCTTGGATAGCGTCAACCTGGACGTCGAGAAGGGCGAGTTTGTCTTTCTGGTCGGGCCATCGGGGTCGGGTAAGTCGACGTTCCTGCGGCTGATCTTGCGGGAGGAGCGGCCGACTGAGGGCCGTATCTACGTTGCGGGCCGTGACCTCGCCAGGCTCACCAACTGGAAGGTGCCGCAGCTGCGCCGACGGATTGGCTGCGTGTTCCAAGACTTCCGACTGCTGCCGGCTAAGAACGTCTACCAGAACATCGCTTTCGCGCTTGAGGTGATCGGCAAGCCGCGTCGCTTCATACGCAAAGTGGTGCCCGAGGTCATCGATCTGGTCGGGCTTGAGGGCAAGGGCGAGCGGATGCCAGATGAGCTCTCCGGTGGCGAGCAGCAGCGGGTCGCGATGGCACGCGCGTTCGTGAACCGGCCGATGATCTTGCTCGCCGACGAGCCCACCGGCAACATCGACCCGGCGACCTCGATCGGCATCATGAAGGTACTCGACCGGATTAACCGGACCGGCACTACGGTCGTCATGGCGACCCACGACGCGGCAATCGTGGACTCCATGCGCAAGCGGGTCATCGAGCTCGAATACGGCAAAGTCGTGCGTGACCAGTCGCGCGGCGTCTACGGCCAGGCTTACTGAGAGCCTGGCTCAGCTAGCCCGGCACTGAGGGTCGTCCGGGCTGAGATAACCGAAGGATCAGCTACATGCGTGCGCAGTTCGTGTTCGGCGAGGTGTGGATTGGCCTGCGGCGAAACTTGACCATGACGGCGGCACTGGTCGTGGTCGTCGCGATCAGCCTGTCCTTGCTCGGCACGGGCCTGCTCTTCGTCAAGCAGGTCGACCACACCAGGTCGCTTTGGCAAAGCAGGCTGGAGCTGTCGGTCTACCTCTGCTCAGCAGTCAACCCAGACTCGCGATGCGCGAAGAACGGCGCGGTCACCGATGCCGAGAAAGCGCAGATCGTCCACACGCTCAAGAACCTGCCGCAGGTGGTCAGCTTCACCTTCCAAAGTCAGGCGGAGGCATATCAGCAGGCCAAGCAGTTGTTCGCCGACGAGCCCGTGATGCTGAACTTCGTACAGCCTGGTGACCTGCCAGCCTCTTTCGAAGTGAAGATGAAGAATGCTGAGAGCGACGCTGGACCGGTAACCGGGGCGTTGAGCGGTCAGCCCGGTGTCGATTCGGTCGGCGATGACGCCGCTATCTTGACGAAGTTTTACCAACTGCTGGACGGAGCTAGAAACGCGGTAATCGTGGTCGCGGTGATCTTGATCGTGGCCGCCATCTTGCTGGTCGCGAACACCATCAGGTTGTCCGCGTTCAACCGGCGCCGGGAGACCGCGATCATGCGACTAGTGGGCGCGTCCAACTTCTACGTCCAGCTTCCGTTCCTGGTCGAAGGCATGATCGCTGGACTGTTCGGCTGGCTGATCGCCACCGCGCTGCTCACGGCGGCGAAGGCAGGGCTGGACGGGCTGCAGCAGTACTTCCCGTTCCCTGTCCAGCTGTCGACCACGGACTTGGTCGAGGTCGTGCTTATCACCATGCTGATCGGCCTGGTGCTGTGCGGTACGACGTCGTTCCTCACGCTCAGGCGTTATCTGCGCGTGTAAAGGGAATCAGACCTACGGTGGCGCCAGAGCAGGGAAAGAAGATCGTCGCGAGCAACCGGCGAGCTAGGCACGACTACGAGATCTTGGACGTGCTTGAGGCCGGGTTGATGCTCACCGGCACTGAGGTTAAGTCGCTCCGTGCGGGTAGGGCGAGCTTGACCGATGGTTACGCGATGATCAATGACGGTGAAGTTTGGCTTTACGGGGTGCATATCCCTCAGTACGTGCTCGGCACGTGGACTAACCACGAACCACGAAGGGTCCGCAAGCTGCTGCTACACCGTAAGGAAATAGACAAGCTCGCCCGGACGACAGCGGAGGGAGGGCTCACGCTCGTGCCCTTGTCGCTGTACTTCACCGACGGCAAGGCCAAGATCGAGCTGGCGCTTGCCCGCGGCCGGCGTACCTATGACAAGCGGCACGAACTAGCTCGTAAAGACGCTCAGCGGGAGGTCGAGCGTGCCTTGCGACGCCGTAGGTAGCACAATGGCTTGTGATGGCCGGCATGGCTAGGCGCGGTACGCATTCAGCGAGGCATCGGGCTGGACGATCCAGGCCCGATGCCGATAGGCCCGACGCTTCCCAAATTAATGAGGCGGGGCCTGACCTTGGCGATCCTGACTTTTCTAGTCAGCCAGGTTCTGCCGCACCCAGATCAGACTGGCAGGCCAACGGCATGATCCCACCGGGCACCGTTCCGCCCGGTGCTGTTCCGCCCGGCGCTGTTACGCCCGGGGCTTTCCGCTCCGGCCAGCCGGTCGGCTTGCCGGAGCGGCCGGTGCTGTACCCTGACGCTTCGCAGGATCGGGAGCCACCGCCGTACCCGGCGTCCCCGCCGTCACGCCAAGACCCAACCTCATCGCCGTATGTCGCGCCGCCCCAGTACTCCGAAGGACCGCAGCTCGCGGCACCGTCCCAGTTCGCGGCACCGCCGCAGTTCGCGGGACCGCCGCAGTACTCGGCTCCACAGCAGTTCGCAGGACCGCCGCAGTACTCGGCTCCGCCGCAGCAGGCACCGCCGCAGCACTCGGGACCGCCGCAGCACTCGGGACCGCCGCAGCACTCGGGACCGCCGCAGCACTCGGGACCGCCGCAGTACTCGGCTCCGCCGCAGCAGGCACCGCGCTCGCCCGTCGGGTTGCCGCCTGACCCGGTGTCGTCAGGGACGTTGCCGCGGGTGCCAGCGGACTACCGGCCATTTCCCGACCGTCGGTCGCGCCCTGATGCTGAGCCGTCACAGGGGCAGGTCCACCCCGGCCAGCAGGCCCACCCCGGCCAGCAGGCCCACCTAGGCCAGCAGGCCCACCCGGGCCACACTGGGCCAAATGGTCAGCTGAGCCAGCCGCCGGCAGCTCCGCCGCAGACCGGTGCTCGGCCAAGTGAGCCACCTAAGCGCAACGAGTCGAAGAAACGCAGCTCGCGCCGATTGCCGGTGAAGGCGATCGCGATGCTCTGCGCTGGCGCCTTCGTGCTGGTCATTGGCGTCACTAGCATTGGTCCGACTGGCCCGTCGGTCACCGCGAGCGTCAAGATCTTTTTGCTCGACTGGGAAGACCAGAGCTACAACGCGGCTGCCTCGATGACGACTGGCAGGCCAGCCGCCGTAGCAGCCAGCCTGCAAGCCGTTTATCGCCAGCTCGGCGCGGAGGACCTTGAACTCGCCATGGGGCCGATCAACGTCCATGGCGACACCGCTCGCGCATCCTTTTATGCGTCCTTCGACCTTGGTCGGGGTGGCTTGTCGTGGACCTATACCGGTCGCTTCCGGCTGCGGCGGGCGGGCTCGCAGTGGCGGGTCCTCTGGTCACCATCGGTGATCGTGCCCGGTCTTGCCTCAAAGGAACGACTAGCGGTCCTGACCACCTTGCCCCAGCGGGCCGTGCTGCTCGACGCTCAAGGGCGTTCGCTGATTGACCGGTCGGCTGCCTATGAGATCGGCGTCGTGCCTGATCGGGTGCGCGATCCGCTCCGCACAGCCGCGAGACTGGCGAAGGTCACCGGACTGGCACAGTCTGACGCCGACGAGATGAGTGGCCAGATTCAAGCTTGGCCACCGCGCAAGTTCCTCGAACTGGTCCAGCTCACCCCGGCCCGCTATCGGCACCTTCGCGACAAGCTGCGCCGGGTACCGGACATTCGGCACGAGCGGGTTATCAAGCGGCTGTTCGACAGCAGCGTTCCTGTGGTAACCGGCAAGGTAGCGACCGAGACAGCCAGAACGCTGATCGAGGATGGCGAGCCTTACCGGCCTGGGACGACTATCGGCCTTTCTGGCTTGGAGCAGGCATACCAAGCCAAACTGGCCGGTAAGCCCACGACCGAGGTTGTGGTGCAGAGCAAGGCTGGCAAACAGGTCAAGGTTCTGCATGAGTGGCCCGGTGTGGCATCAGCCACCGTGCGCACCACTATCAACAGCGGTGTCCAGCGGGCCGCCACGAGTGCGCTCGCTGGGATCGGGACGTCGGCAGCCGTCATCGCGGTCGATGCCAAGAGCGGCCAGGTGCTGGCGGTGGCCAGTCACAGCGGTCATGGGATGCCGTCGGTGAGCCCGTTCGATGGGCGTTACCACCCTGGGCAGGCGTTTACCATCGTGTCGACCGCAGCGCTGCTAGGAGCCAAGTCGATCACACCGAAAACCCAGGTCGTGTGTCCGCAGCACAATCCGGTCGGCGGCCAGCCCTTCGCTAACGTGCCTGCGGAGCGGCACCTTGGTCGGCAGCCGCCGTTCAGCGATGTGTTCGCGCACGCTTGCAGCACCGAGTTCGCGGTGCTGTCGCTCACCTTGAACGCCGGTGAGTTGACTGCCGCCGCCAGGGACCTCGGCATCGGCGGCGTGCCGTGGAAACTCCCGCTGCCCGCCTTCACCGGGACATTGAAGAACCCGGGCAAAAATACCGGTGAGCTGGCCGCTGACGCTGTCGGCGCCGGCACGGTGCAAGTCAGCCCGCTGGACATGGCGCTGGCGGCTGGCGCTGTCGACTCCGGCTCGTGGCATGCACCGGAGTTGGTCACCACCCCAGCCCAGCAGCCAAGCCGCTCAAAGCTCAGTCTGGCTGTGGTGAGCCAGTTGCGAACCTTGATGTGGACCACGGTCAAGTCCGGTGCCGCCAAGGCCGCCTTCCAGCGTGGTGCTCACCCGCTCTACGGTCAAGTCGGCTCGGTTCCGCTGGCTGGGCACCACGGCTTGCGGGCGATCTGGTTTGTCGGGTACCGAGGGAAAGTCGCATTCGCGGTACTTGTCTTTACCAAATCAGCCGCCTTCACCTCAGCGGTGCAGGTAGCTGGCCAGTTCGCGGCCGGCCTCCCCAGCGGCGGCTGAGCTTACTTTGAGTGACCGAGTTAGCTTCAGCTGATCCTGAGGTAAGCGGTCTAGATACTGAGTTAAGACCGGGCTACCCAGGCTTAATGCCTCCCCAGGTGAACTAGCCGCTGACAAGATCCTGAGAAAATATGTCACTCAGAGCAACCATCTAGCAACTCTCCGGCGTCTTACCTAGTGACGCTGGTCTGCCGCTTGGGGGGTTGCGGCCCAGCAGTCGTGATGAGAACCGGGCCTCATCTCGGGGGAGGCCCGGGCCATTGGGACCGGCCCCGACCCTGCCGGTCGAGCCCCTGTGGGCGCGTCTTCGGCCACCGCCAGCGCCCACAGGGGCTTCTCATTGTCCGCATCCGGGTTCTACGCCAATACGGCACGGAGATCCGTACCGGCTAGCAGAGCTGAAGCCGAAGGCGTCCCGAGCCTATGAGGGCGACCAAACGCTGAAGGCAAATCGCCCGTACGCCGCCCGCCAGAGCGACGCCGCCGGCTACACCGGCCGCGTGATATCCGTTTCGCGCCTTATATACCAGATGATGGTCGGTAGTGGCTGACTTCCGTGCCGATGACCAACCACAGACCAGTTAAGGAATCGTCGATGGCTCGGCTGCGTTGTAGGATCAGGTAAAACTGCATAGGGGGTGACTGGCTTCGACTTCGGTAGTTGATCCAGGGGAAGCGGGCCGAGGGTTGCGGTGGTGACCTCGTTAATCCTGTTGCCGCAACGAATAAGTGCCAACACATCGCGCACTAGTCTCGCCCTCGCTGCCTAAGCGAGGATTCGAGACCGTTAGCCCGGGAGTTCCTCCGACCCGGTAGCTGGCGTCAGCTAGGAGGATCCACCGTCTAGTCCGGTCGCGGGACTAGGCGGGACATCAAACAGCGACTGAGCCTGTCGGTGGCTTGTCTGCGTGACCGCCGGGGCTGAGAAAAGCGCAGCAGACTGCGCACGGAGAAGCCCTGGTGAGGTACTGAAGGACGCGGGTTCGATTCCCGCCACCTCCACTTGACCCGTTGCCTGCGGTTTCATCAGTGGGAATGGCTCACTGTGCGAACCGGCTGGTGAGGGTAATGACGAACTTGCTGGTCGTGATGCGGCCGAGATTTAGGCACCTGCTTCTAGTTCGATGTCGGCTTGCGGATCCGGGTGCTGGATCCAGGTGAGTGCCTGGTCGTGCTGTCGCTCGGGTGGTTCGTGTTCTTGGGCTGCTGGTCGGAGCGGGTAGATGAGCTGCTGGGCTTGACCGGATATCTCGTCGAGGCGCACGGCCCAGTCCGGTCCGAGTTCACGGCGGAGTGTGGCCTGGGTGATCTGGAAGTCGGAGGTCTCGGCGGTGGTCCAGGCACGGCCGCGCTCGGCTTCCGCAGCTGCGCGCAGCGCAGGTCTTGATGTCCACTGGCCGGCTTGGCTCAGGGCGTTGTGGTACCGGGGAGCTGCTTCGCCGCGGCGGAACACTGCGGTTTCGTCCGCGAGGCCGCCGGTGTCGATGAGGTCGGCGAGTTCGAGGATTCCGGCGTAGGCCCGGTCAGCGTTGGCCTGGACCGGGAGCCGGCCGTGGCCTCGGTCGGTGACTTGCTCGTGGTACCGGGCGACGATGCCCTGGTTGCTCATGGCGGCGGGAACGGCCAGGATCATGGCTTCGACGCGGTACCCCGCTTCGCGGTAGGCCGTCATGTGCCGGGCGGCGGTGCGGTGGTCCTGGCCGGTTTCGGGTTTGAGCGCGTTGATCTTGCGGGCACGCACGTAGTCGTGTGCCTGCGCCAGCCATGCCCAGCTGTCCGGCCCCAGGTAGGCGGCCATGAGCTTGTCGTCGCCCCTGATCAGCTCGTCGTATCGCGGGTGATACGGCTTGTACAGGTCACTGTCCAGGTCAGCGAACCCGCCAGGACCGCCGAGCCGCTCTGCAGCCATGGCCGCGACCCGGGTCTTGCCCGCTCCGTGCTGTCCGACGAGGAACACGACGACCGGCCTGTCCTGCGGGGCTGGCCGGGCCAGCAGGTCCGGGACGATCCGCTGCACGAAGATCCGGCGGCCGGCCTCAGGGGGTAACAGGTAGTCAGCGGCGCGCGGGTCGGCGACCGGGCGGCGCTGGGCATAGATCTGGCAGGCTGCCTGATCACTCACCAGCGGCCCCGGCGGATCCGGAGGGACAGGTCAGAGAATTCCTGCCGGGCCGCCGCCACGGCGGCGCGGTCGGCCGGGTCCAGTTGCTCGCGGCTGCGCGCGCAGGCAGCCTGACCGGCCCGGGCCCGCTCCAGAACCTGATGGCTAGGATTCTTCCTGGCTTCCTCGGCGGCGATGACCGCGCTGTAGGCCCCGACCGCTTCGCTGATCGCCTCGACAGCGGCCTCATACGCCACCGACTCGCTGGTCGACCACGTGAACCCCTGAAGATGGCTAATGACCGACTCGCCGCTGCGTTCATCCGTCACCGACGCCTCGCTCGTGATCCGTCGTTATATGGCTCTCAGCCACATCGGCCGCAATCAAGCTAGCACTTCGCCAGGACGGCCGACATTCTGCTGCTACGGGCACCGGGGCGCACCAATCATCTCGCCGCCTTGGTCGCGCGTGACCTGCCCAGACGCACCGGAAGCGGATCGCCTTCGAGGAGGATCGGCGGTTCGCATGGTGGGACGTTAGGCCCACATCCGAGATTCCGAAGGGCTATCGGCCCTTAGGAATTCCTCTGCGTGGTCCGCGGCGCGGCCACGCTCCCGAAGGCGCGTAGGTTGACCATGCTCTCGCGCTCTGCAGCGGGACTACCGAGAGCAAGCAGTGATCCAGTCGAACTCGGAGGTGATGCGGATCCCGATTCCGGGAACATGCATGGGTTCGATGACGCTGCGCAAGGCGTCGCAGAACTCGTCGAGGCCGACTGCCCGTATCGCCGGGACCGAGGGACCGGCCGCGACGAGCGCGCGGACGGCGATCTCGATGTCGGGCCATTCGTTGACGACGGTGACGGTCCCCCGCTCGAGGCGTTCGAACCCAGTGGCCTTCAACATGTTCTCGATCACGTTCTGGGTGTCGCCGTGTTCCATGTTGGCCGTGGCGTGGGAGGCTTCTGACAGCTCGATCACCTTGACGAAGTACGGCATGAGGCCGAGGTGCTCGAACTGGCCCCAGAAGGTCAGGCCGAGCCGGCCTCCCGGGACCAGTACCCGGCGCGCTTCGAGCAGGGCCGCCTCGCAGCCTTTCCAGATCCCGTTGAAGCTGGTGGCCGCATCGAAGGATGCGTCGGGGAACGGCAGGGCGAACATGTCACCCACACGGAAGTCGCCTTTCGGCGTGCGGGCGCGGGCGATGGTCACGAGGCCCTCAGAGGCGTCGATGCCCGAGACGGCTGCGCCACGCTCGCTCGCCAGGTGCGCGGCGAAGCCTGACCCGCAGGCGATGTCCAGCAACCGCGTGCCATCGGCGACGGCGAGTTGGTCGAAGACCGCCCGGTTGGCCGATCGGGCGTAGGGCTCCCACAGGTACGCCCAGTCGGCTGCCCGGTCTCCCCAGGCCTCCCCGGCCTCCCGCCAGTCGTGGCTCCGTGGTCGTTTCCTGGGCCATGGTCATCCTCCTTAAACGAACGATCGTACAATACGACTCGTGGACGATCGTCCGTCTAGCCTGGAACGGGAGTCGGAAGGACCGGGAGCCGATGGCAGACGAGCAGGGACGAACAGCCAGGCAGACCCGGGCGCCGGGGGACCGGGCGCGGGCCCGGATCGTCGAGCATGCGGCGCGCCTGGCCAACGATCGAGGGGCTTGAGGGGTTGTCGATCGGCCGGCTCGCCGAGGCCAGCGGTGTGGCGAAGAGCAGCGTTCATGCGCTCTTCGGCTCGAAAGAAGAGCTGCAGCTGGCCACCATCAACGCGGCGCGGGAGAACTTCATCGCCGAGGTCGTCGGACCGGCGCTCGCCGCGACCTCGCCGGGTCGTGAGCGGCTCCTCGCGCTCTGCGAGGGGTACCTGTCCTATGTCGAGCGGCGAGTCTTCCCCGGAGGGTGCTTCTTCGTCGCCGCATCAGCCGAGGTAGGAGCGCAGCCTGGACGCGTGCACGACGAAGTCGCCCGCGTTCAGCAGCAATGGCGCGACCTCCTTCTTCAAGAGGCCCACGCTGCCGCCGACAAGGGCGAGCTGACCGACAGCCGACGAGCCCGCACAGCTCGCCTTCGAACTCGGAGTGATCCTTGCCGGGACTGACATCGTCGCCATCCTCCACGACGACCCTGGTGCTGTCTCCCGTGGTCGAGCCGCCGTGGTGACCCGCCTCAGAGGTGTCCCGATCTGATGACGTCAGGCATTGGTGCCACCGACTTCTTCGCCGATCTCGTCGTTCGCCGAGATTCTCGCCCGGACATCCTAGGTCAAGGCGTAGGTGGCCGGCGACACGCAGCAAAGGCCTGAGCCCGGCTTGCCGGACAGGTCGAAGACGACGGCACCTGCCGCGCCGAGTGCGACCCAGGATCTACGGTAATGGTGGGCGCAGAACATCAGGTCAGTCGGATGATCACGGCCAGCTACCGGAGGCATGACGGCGACGACGACCGGCTGCGCCGGACAGCAGCAAGCGCGGGTGGTGTTCCGCAGCGCCGGCCAGTCGATGGTGGGCTTCTTGTGGTCTTGCGGCGCGGCACTCGGGGCGGCTGGTGCCTGGAGGTGAGAGGTCATGACAAACAGGCTGGCGCGGCCGCAGTATCCCGCGCCAGAGTCCAAATGCCAGCGGCGACGGGACGTATGGCCCGGTTGCGCGCCAGCGCGAGCGTCCCCGAGCCCAGGCGTGGCATCCCAGCCGACCGCCGTGGTCGCTGTCATCATCCAGGCCGCCCAGGCGCACTAAGGGCGTTGCTAGGCAGTTACGGCCGGGCTTGGTTGGGCCAAGGAAATCTAAGGTTAGCTACTAGCGCCGCGAAGAGGTCGACCGCATTATGCATGGCATAGCGACGCCAAGCGTTGGCGGTGCCACTGCGGCCAATTGTGGACAACGTCGGCGGTGACGCAGCAGCGGAAGGATGGGGCAATGACGTCCGAAGCGCAGCCAACCTGGGTCGACGGGCTAGACCCCGCCGAGCCCACCCCGACCGAAGCCGTCCGACCGAAGTCCGACCGACCGAAGTCCGACCGACCGGTCTTGTATGTGGTGGCCTGCGGTGGCTACCCGACGGTCCAGTTGCCGGACTTCGTGCGGTTCGCTCAAGGTCAGGGCTGGGACGTGTGCGTCATCGCCACCCCTGACGGCTTGAAGTTCGTGTCCGAGGCCGAGTTGATCGAGCTCACCGGCCATCCGGTGCGCAGTACTTATAAACGACCGGAGGACGGCGACGTACTGCCGTCCGCTGACGCGTTCGTGATCGCCCCGGCCACCTTTAACACCATTAATAAATGGGCGAACGGCATCAGCGACACGCTCGCCCTTGGCCTGATGAATGAGGCGCTCGGGCTCGGATTGCCGATGATCGCCGCGCCGTGGCCCGATGCCGGGCTGATGCGCCACCCTGCCTTTCAGCGCAGCCTGACCGATCTGCGCCAGTGGGGTGTCCAGGTGATCCTTGACGCCGATTTCCTGCCAGAGAAATCAGCGGACTTTCCGTGGGATCGGGTGCGGGCAGCGCTCGATCAAATCCAGCTAGGCCCAGAATAGGGCTTTAGCCCTAGTTCGTGACGTGGCGGACCCGGCCGCGGACTGCCCGCCGCCATCTGGCCCTGCCGCCTGGCACCTACTTCAGCAACATCACCGCTCCGACGATGCGGTGCCCGGCGCTCGGTCCAGCGACGTCGTCGGAGCGGTGATGTCGTCAGGACAGCTATACCGCTCCGACGATGCTGCCCGCCAAGGAGGAACAGCAGCAATAGGGGTTCAACGATGCGGGCGCGGGGGCGCCGGGGCGGATGCGGGGCAAGGCGGGTTGTGCGAGGGCGAGGGCGCCAGGGCACAGGGGGCGCGAGGGCACCGAGGGCGCGGGGCGCCGGGGGCGCGGGGGCGCCGGGGGCGCGGGGGCGCCGGGGGCGCGGGGCGCGGGGGCGGATGCGGGGCAAGGCGGGTTGTGCGAGGGCGCCGGGGCACAGGGGGGTGCGAGGGCACCGGGGGCGCGGGGGCGCCGGGGCGCGGAGCGCGGGGGCGCGGGGGCGGATGCGGGGCAAGGCGGGTTGTGCGAGGGCAAGGGCCAGGGCACCGGGGCGCCGGGGGCGCCGGGGCGCCGAGGCACAGGGGGCGCGAGGGTGCCGGGGGCGCGGGGCGCGAGGGTGCCGGGGGCGCGGGGGCGCGGGGGCGGGAGGGCACCGGGGGGCGCGGGGGCGCGGGGGCGCGAAAGGGGCGAAGGGGGCGAGAGGCTAGGTGACAGCCCGATCGGCAAAATTATGTCGCGACCGGTTAGCTACGACGTGAAATGATGACCAGTCATGCTGTTGACCATCACCACGACCTCGCCGCCAGCTGGCACTTCGGCGGGCTGGCCGGCTACTGATCTGGGTTTCTTGCTGCACAAGAACCCGGATCGGGTGCAGTCGTTCGAGGTGTCGGTCGGCACTGCGCACGTGTTCTATCCAGAGGCCACGGTAGCTCGGTGCACGGCGGCACTGCTGCTTGAAGTTGATCCGATCGGCCTGGTTCGCGGGCGGCATGGACCCAAAGCCGATGGCTTCAGCCTCGGTCAGTATGTGAATGATCGGCCCTACGCCGCGTCGAGCATGCTGGCGGTCGCGCTGTCACGGGTATTCAAGACGGCCATGGCCGGGCGCTGCGAGGCCCGCGCCGAGTTGGCCAAGAGCAAGCTTCCGCTCGACATCGGTGTGCCTGTGCTGCCCTGCCGAGGTGGCAGCGAACTGGCTCGCCGCCTCTTCGAGCCGCTTGGCTGGCGGGTACAGGCGACCCCGATCCCGCTGGATTCGACCTTCCCCGCGTGGGGCGAGTCGCGCTACCTGGACCTGCGCCTCAGTGGCGAAGTCAGGCTCGCGGACGCGCTCAATCACCTCTACGTGCTGCTGCCGGTCCTTGATGACAGCAAGCACTACTGGGTCAGTCCCGATGAGGTGGACAAGCTGATCCGTGCTGGCGGCGGCTGGCTGGCCGGGCATCAGGAAAGGACCCTGATCACCCGCCGCTACCTGGCGCACCGATCCGGCCTGTTTCGATCGGCGATCGCCCGGCTGGCGGAGGTCGACGACAGCGAACCCGAGTCGTTTGACAACGCGGTGCCGGTCACGGAGCTGGGCACGGAGTCGGCGGCCGAGCCAGCTCCGGCCGCGCTGGCCGATCAGCGCAGGGACGCGGTCCTGGCCGCGCTGCGGGCGGCCGGTGTCCACCGGGTGGCCGACCTCGGTTGCGGCGAAGGGGCGCTGACCGGACTCTTGCTGGCCGACCCCGCCTTCACCGAGGTGATCGCCGCCGATGTATCAGCCCGGGCGCTCGAGGTGGCCGAGCGACGGCTGCGCCTTGACCGGATGCCTGAGCGGCAGCGCGCCCGGCTCAAGCTGATCCAGTCCTCGCTCACTTATACCGACAAACGGTTGGCTGGTCTGGACGCCCTAGTGCTCGTCGAAGTGATCGAACACATCGACCCGCCGAGGCTCGGCGCGCTTGAGCGAACCGTTTTCCACGCGGCAGCCCCTGGCCTGGTGCTCGTGACCACGCCGAACGCCGAGTACAACGCCAGGTACGAGAACCTGCCGCCTGGTGCGCTGCGGCACCGTGACCACCGCTTTGAATGGACCCGCGCCGAGTTCACCGCGTGGGCTGAGCGGGTCGCCGCTGAGCACGGCTACCAGGTCGAGTTCCAGCCGGTCGGCCCAGCCGACGCCGAGCTCGGTTCGCCCACTCAACTAGCCGCGTTCACGCGCGGGCCGACCCAGGCGGTGACCTCATGAGCGCTGACACCGTCATCGACGTTCCCGAGCTGAGTCTGGTTGTGCTGATCGGCATCAGCGGGTCGGGCAAGTCCACCTTCGCGCGCGGCAGGTTCAAGCCGACCGAGGTGATTTCCAGCGATTTCTGCCGCGGGTTGGTCGCCGATGACGAGAACGATCAGTCCGCCAGCAAAGACGCCTTCGATGTGCTGCACTACATCGCCGGCAAGCGGCTGGCCGGTGGCCGGCTGACCGTGGTTGACGCGACCAACGTCCAGGCTGAGGCGCGCAAGCACCTGGTCAACCTGGCCAGAGAGCACGATGTGCTGCCCGTCGCGATCGTGCTTGATGTGCCAGAACGAGTCTGCGTGGCGCGCAACGAGGCTGGGGCCGACCGGCAGTTCGGTGCGCACGTGATCAAGCGGCAGCACGACCAACTCAGGCGCGGGCTGCGCGGACTCGCGAGGGAAGGCTTTCGCCGGGTGCACGTGCTGCGTTCGCAGGAGGCAATCGACGCGGCCGCCATCGTGCGGACCAAGCTGTTCAGCGACTTGCGTGACCAGACCGGCCCGTTCGATGTGATCGGTGACGTGCATGGCTGCCTGCCCGAGCTTGAGTTGCTACTCACCGATCTCGGCTACGAACTGCATCGCGACGAGCTGGGGCAGCCAGTCGCGGCCAGGCACGCCCAGGGCCGGATCGCGGTCTTCGTGGGTGACCTGGTCGATCGCGGGCCGGACACGCCAGGAGTGCTGCGCCTGGCGATGGGCATGGTGCGCGACGGCGATGCGCTCTGCGTGCCCGGCAATCATGAGGACAAGCTGCTGCGCGCCCTGCGCGGCCGTAACGTCAAGGTCAGCCACGGACTCGCCGAGTCGCTAGCTCAGTTGGCCACCCAGCCGCCCGAGTTCCAGGTCGAGGTGGAAACCTTCCTTGATGGCCTCATCTCGCACTATGTGCTGGATGGCGGCAAGCTGGTGGTCAGTCACGCGGGCCTGACCGAGCGGCTGCAGGGCCGGGCATCGGCCAGGGTCAGGTCGTTCTGCTTGTACGGCGAGACGACCGGCGAGACCGACGAGTTCGGGCTGCCGATCAGGTACCCGTGGGCCAACGACTACCGCGGCCGGGCAATGGTCCTTTATGGTCACACGCCGATCCCCGTACCCGAGTGGGTAAACGGCACTTTGTGCCTGGACACCGGCTGCGTATTCGGCGGTCGGCTGACCGCGCTGCGCTATCCAGAGCGCGAGCTGACCTCCGTGCCCGCCGCCCGGATCTACTACGAGCCTGCCAAGCCATTCCCGGCCAACCCCGATGCCCTGAGCAGCGCGTCCGCAGCCGGAGGCAACGGCGGATCCGACGAGCAGTTGGCCGGCCATCGCGATCCCGAGGTGCTTGACCTCGCCGATGTCATCGGCAAGCGCACGGTGGAGACCGCTTACCACGGTCGGATCTCGGTCAAGGATGAGAACGCGGCCGCCGCGCTCGAAGTGATGAGCCGCTTCGCGGTCGACCCGCGCTGGCTTATTTACCTACCGCCCACCATGAGCCCGGTCGCGACGTCGGCCGAACCTGGCTTGCTTGAGCACCCGCAGCAGGCCTTCGATGCGTACTGTGGGTTCGGGGTCGGTCGCGTGATGTGCGAGGCGAAACATATGGGTTCGCGCGCGGTCGTGCTGGTCTGCCGCGACTTTGACGCGGCGAGCGCAAGGTTCGGGGCCCCCGGTGGAGCGACCGGTGCGATGTGGACCAGGACTGGCCGGTCCTTTTTCCCCGCCGCGCTCACCGAGGAATTGCTGGCCAAGCTACGGGCGGCGGCCCAGACGGCCGGTCTGTTCGATGAGCTGGCGACCAGCTGGCTGTTGCTTGACGCAGAGCTGCTGCCCTGGAGCGCTAAGGCCGAAGAGCTGCTGCGGTGGCAGTACGCCGCGGTCGGAGCAGCCGCCGAGCACGCCCTGCCCATCGCCGTCCGCGCACTCGAACAGGCAGCGGCGGCCGGCCGGGACGTCGCCGAGCTGCTCGACCGCACGCGATCCCGTACGGCCAACGCCGCCGCGTTTCGCGCCGCCTACCGGCGGTACTGCTGGCCGACCAGTGGCCTGACCGGCATCCAGTTGGCGCCGTTCCAGGTACTGGCTAGCGAAGGCGCCAGCTACGCCGATCGTCCGCACGAGTGGCACCTGGCCCTAGCTGACCGGCTGGTCGCCGCCGATCCTGAGCTGATCACGCCAACTGCCAGGATCTACGTGGACACCGCCGATGCTGCATCCAGGTCGGCGGCGACCCAGTGGTGGGAGGACCTGACTGGGTCAGGTGGCGAGGGCATGGTCGTCAAGCCGGCAGCCAACCTGACTAGGGGCAAGCGCGGGTTGGTGCAGCCGGGACTCAAGGTGCGAGGTCGGGAGTACCTGCGCATCATTTACGGACCTGACTACACGGAGCAGGAGAACCTTGACCGGCTGCGCAATCGCGGGCTTGGCCATAAGCGCTCGCTCGCCGAGCGTGAGTACGCCCTCGGCCTTGAGGCGCTTGACCGGGTGGCTCGGGGCGAGCCGCTGTGGCGGGTGCACGAGTGCGTCTTCGCGGTGCTTGCGCTTGAGTCCGAGCCGGTCGACCCGAGACTGTGATAAGAGGTAACCATGGACGTGAATGAGGGTTACATCCCGTTTGCCGGTTACCGCACTTGGTATCGGGTAACCGGTACTGGTGAGGAGCCAGGCAAGTTCCCGCTGCTGTGCCTGCACGGCGGCCCAGGTGCTAGCTGGCAGCACATGAAGCCCTACGAGGCGCTGGCCATCGGCCGCCGGGTGATCTGCTATGACCAGGTCGGCTGCGGCAACTCGGCCATCGAAGCGCCACACGACCCGGCCATGTTCAGCACCGAACTCTATATCGATGAGGTCAACGCGGTTCGCGACGCACTCGGCTTGGCGCAGTGTCACGTGCTCGGACACTCCTGGGGCGGCATGCTCGGCATGGCCTACGCCATTACGAAGCCCGCCGGACTGATCAGCCTGCTGGTCGAGTCATCGCCCGCGTCGGTGCCGTTCTGGCTTAAAGAACTCGACCGGCTTCGGGCCGACCTGCCCGCTGACGTCGAGGCGACTCTGCGCCGCCATGAAGCCGCAGGCAGCACCGATAGTGCTGAATACCAGCAGGCCATGATCGCGTTCTACGACCGGCATGTGTGCCGGATCCGGCCGTACCCGGACTGGGTGCAGCAGACCTTCGATGCGATCGAGGCGAACCCCGAGGTCTACTTCACGATGAACGGGCCGAGCGAGTTCCACGTGATCGGCCCGCTCAAGGACTTTGACCTGGTCAGCAGGCTCGGCGAGATCGAGGTGCCGACACTGCTGTTCTGCGGTGAGTTCGACGAGGTGACCCCGGCGACGGTACGGCAGGCGCATGAGGCGATCCCCGGTTCAGTGTTTGAGGTGCTGGCCGACTGCTCCCACATGAGCCAGGCCGAGCATCCCGACCTGGCCCTGGGCCTAGTCCGCGGCTGGCTGGCCGGCGTCGAAGCTGCACGCTAAACATTCCATCCTGAATGTGAGTACGCTCGCGCCATGGACGAAGAGCGGCGGATTCCATGGCGTGAGGTAGAACCACTGCCTCATGTCAACGGCGCGATCGAGCCGTTGCTTAAGACAGTCAGCACCCTTCACGACGCCTGGGAAGACGCATTGCTTGGTGCCTCGGCGGAGGAAGTTGTCGCGGCCAGAGAGCGGCGCTTGCGTCGACACGCTATTGAAACGGGGATCATTGAGCGGCTGTATGACGTTGACTGGGGCGTCACGGAGGTTCTCGTTGCAGAGGGTCTGAGCAGCGAGGTCGCGAGTCGCGCCGGCGGCGTGAGCGACGAGGTGCTGCTCACCATCCGCGCCCAGTACAACGCGCTTAGCTACGTGAGCTCGCTGGTCGCGCAGAATGGCGACGAGCTTACGGTTACTACCATTCGGCGGTTGCATGAGCTGATCACGCGGCATCAAGCAACCTATGAAGCTCGGGATAGCCTTGGTCGGATCGTCCAAGCGCCGCTGCACCACGGGCAATGGAAGCTGCAACCCAATCATGTCCGCCGACCGGACGATTCGTTGCTCGAATACACCCCTCCTGAGCAAGTGCAATCCCAGATCGAGTTGTTGATCGAGCTATATGGGCAGACAGCGGACTCCCACCCGGTGGTGCGAGCCGCATGGCTCCATCACCGGTTCATCTGCATTCACCCGTTCGAGGACGGCAACGGCCGGGTCGCGCGCGCGCTGACGCTGCTCGTATTGCTTCGCGCTCACTATGCTCCGCTGGTCGTTGACCGTCGCGAGCGGGAATCGTACCTAGCTGCCTTGGATCTAGCGAACGACGACGATCTCGGCGATCTGATCAGGTTCTTTGGCCGACTGGAAATCGTGTCTTTGCAGGCTACGCTCACCGAGCCCGCCCGCGTGCCGGCGCGTGACGCAGCGAGCGCGATGCAGGCCTATGCTCGCCGGTTGCGCGAGCAAGGTGCCGTCGCCGTCGCTGAGAAAGTCCACGCGGTAAATCGAATCGCGGAAGAAGTACATGGCCGGATCGTTGGCTATCTGGAAGGGCAGCGGCAAGACCTGCTTCCTTCGCTACGAGATGTGGATGGGGATAGCCAGGTCACGGTCTCCCGCGCTAGTCCGCCCGACGAGCGGGCACGTTACTGGCGGAGGCAGCTCATTCAAGCGGCAAGGGCTGCCGATTTCTACGCCAATCTGGCGGACGGATCCTGGTGGACGCAGTTCCGCATGGACGCGCGCGGAGAACGACTGCGCTACCTGGCTGCGGTGCAGAAGGTGGGTCACGGTGAGACGGGCGTTCTGGCAATCACTGCCTACGGGGAACTCACTCATCCAGAATCGGACGAGGCGCAGACGGCGATCGAGCCGGAGCCCGCTTTGCAACTCGGCCCGACCGACTCGGTAACGCTCGCCTATACGGACGATATCTCGGAGCGCTGGCCAGAAATCGAGGACTTTCTGCGCCGCACCTTGCTGGACGCGATCGAGTACCTGATCGAAGGCCTCGGATAGTGACGTTTGGTTAAGAATTCGTCACTGCACGCGACCAAATCTGAGCATTTTCCGGGCATAACCTCACTGCTGGCGATGTTGAGAACGTCGACCACAGACACATCGGAGGATTAACACGTGAGCGTGTATGACATCGACCTCACCACGCTGGCTGGCAAGCCGGCCTCGCTGGGGGATTACGCTGGCTCGGTCGTCCTGGTGGTGAATGTCGCATCTAAGTGCGGACTAACGCCGCAGTACGTCGGCCTGCAGCGGCTCTATGACCGCTTCGCCGAGCAGGGCCTGGTCGTGGCCGGCTTCCCCTGCAATCAGTTCGGCGAGCAGGAGCCGGGCACCTCGGCGGAGATCACCGAGTTTTGCTCGGTGAATTACGGCGTCACCTTCCCCATGTTCGCCAAGATCGATGTTAATGGCGATGACCGGCACCCGCTTTACACCGAGCTCACCGCCGTGTCCGACGCCGAGGGCCAGGCCGGCGATGTGCAGTGGAACTTCGAGAAGTTCCTGATCGGCAAGGACGGCTCGATTGTCGCCAGGTTCCGGCCGATGACTGACCCTGAGGCGCCTGAGGTGCTCGCCGCCATCGAGGAGAACCTCGCCAGCTAGTCCTGAGTCTCGGTGCTGGCCGCGGCCCGGCGGCCAGCACCGGTTAGCGCCGGTAAGGATCGCGCCGCTGCCGGACATAGCTAGCTGTCGGGAACAGCGGGCGAAAGGCGAGGCAGCGTGGAGTTCAACGCCCTCTATCGCACGCATTACTCGGCTGTGCTGATCCCGCCGTGCCTGCGGCGCACCGCGTCAGCTGGCGTCAAGCCAGCCGACTTGGCCCGCGCTTGACCATTTGGTCGGCGATGATCGCGCGCTGCACCTCGCTGGTACCTTCCCAGATACGCTCGACTCGCAGCTCACGGTAAAACCGCTCGGCCGCGTACTCGCGCATGTAGCCGCGACCGCCGAACACCTGGACCGCTCGGTCAGCCACTCGGTTCGCCATCTCGGCCGCGTATAGCTTGGCCATCGAGCACTGCGCGTGCTGCACCTTCACATCGGCGCCAGCGTCCACTCCGCGAGCGGTCTCATAGACCAGTGACCTAGCCGCGAACAGCTCGGTCAGGCTGTCGGCCAGCATTGCCTGCACCGCGCCGAATTCGACGATCGGCTGGCCCTGCACCACTCGTTCCTTAGCGAACGAGGTCATCTCGGCAACCAGTCGCTCGGCCGCGCCGAGGCAGCGGGCGGCCACCATCAGCCGCTCGAACCTGAACCACTCGTAGGCGAAGCTCATCCCGTCGCCCTCAGCCCCGACGAGTTGCGCCGCCGGGACCCTGACGTCATTGAACGCCACGATCGGGTGCTGATGTGCCTTGCCGAGCGTGTGCATGTACGCCGGCGTGCGCACCACCTTGACGCCAGGACTTGGCAGGTCAACCAGGAACATGGCGTGCTCGCCCGCGTGCTCGCCGCCCACGAGCTTGCCTTGGAAGAACGCGTAGCTTGCACAGTTGTATGACGTTACGTGCCATTTAATACCATTAAGTAGGTATTCGTCACCAACCCGCTCCGCCGTTGCGACGATCGCGTCCACGTCCGAGCCCGCGCCTTCTTCGGTGATCGCGTAGCACTCGTCGCGCTCACCCCGGGCGGCGGGCAGCACATAGCGCTCCAGTTGGTCCTGGGTGGCGACGGACGGCAACCAGGATGGCGGCGTCGCGACGACCCAGGCCAGGGCGTTAGTCACCCGGCCGACTTGCTCTTGGATGAGCACCTGCTGCAGCGAGGTCGCGCCGCCACCACCGACCTCCTTGGGCAGGTTCGCGGCGTAAATGCCAAGCTCGATGGCCCGCTTCTTGTGCGCCGCCTCGACATCCTCAGCCAACTCGCCGCCAGCCAACTCGACCTCGACTTCAAGCGGAATCAGCTCATCGGCGAACGCCCGCGCCCGCGCCTGAAGCTGGAGATCGTGCTCTGACAGGCTGTACATCTGGTCCCCTCCTGGGCGGGCCTTGGCATGGGCGAGTGAGCCGGGCGCTCTACTTTCCGAAGCGAATGCACGTTCTTGACTGAACGTTCAGTCTATGCCAGCATCAACCACATGCCAATGGTCTTCCCTGACTGGCCGAAGACCGCGGACGCGGTGGTGGTGGGCGGCGGCACGGTCGGCGCGTGGTGTGCGTACTTCCTGCGCGAGGCCGGGCTTTCGCGGGTGGTCCTGGTGGAGAAGGACACCCTCGGGCAGGGCGCCAGCAGCCGGGCGGCCGGCATGGTGCGAACCCAAGGCGGTACCACCTGGGCAGTCAAGCTCGGTGAGTGGTCGCGGCAGTTTTACTTGCGCCAGCGCGAGTTGATCGGCATCGACTCTGGCTTCACTCCGCAGGGCTACTTGCTGCCTTGTTTCTCCGCTGCCGAGGTCACTGCCGCTCGCCAGCGGATGGACCTGCAGCTCACGCTTGGCCTTGATGTTCGCTGGCTGGCGCCGGACGAGGTCGATGCGCTGAACCCGACCATGGCACCGGGCAAGACGCTCGGCGCGACCTACTGCGAGCAGGATGGGTATCTGCATCCGCCGCGCAACGTGATTGCCTATAGCGTGGCGCTGGCGCGCAGCGAGGTCCAGGTACTTGAGCACACCGAGTGCACCGGCCTTGAGACCTCCGGCGACACCGTAACCGGCGTCAATACCAGTGATGGCATGATCGCCACGCCCCTGGTGGTGCTGACTGGCGGGCCGCAGCTCGCCGCCGTTGGCAAGCTGGCTGGCATCACGATCCCGGCCGGGGGAGTCCGCCATCAGGTCGCCGTGACCGAGCCGCATCCAGATCTCGCGCCATCCCGGCTGCCGATGGTGTTCGACCTCACCGCCGGGCTGTACTGGCGGCCCGAGGAAGGCGGCATGCTGTTCGGCATGTCCAACCCGGACGAGCCGCCGGGCCAGGCCCGCGAGATCGACCTGCCCTACCTGGAAGTCATCAGGCAACGGCTGCGGGAGTTGGTCCCGGTGACCGGCGAACTCGGGCTGCGCCGGATCTGGGCGGCCACGATCGATTACACCCCCGATCACCTCCCGATCATCGGCCCTGCCATCCGCTCTGACCAGATAGTGAAAGGGGCGACAGTGGCCAGTGCCGGCGGCGCTGGGATGATGTGGGGTCCGGGAGTCGCTAAGGCCACCGCCGAGGTGGCGCTGTCCTGCGCTTCGACTGTCGTTGACAGCAGCGAACTCGGGCTTGACCGGTTCGACGAAGCCGGTCACAGTCGGCTAGCGACCGACCCGATCGCGCTGCCGTTTCCCGTTGACGTGGCCGCGCACTAACCTATCGCCACCGAAAGGATTCTCAATGACCTCGCTGACACCGTATCTGGCCGACGCCGCTGCCGCCGAACTCGAAGACTGGGGGCCACTCGAAGAGGCCACCGGCGATGAGATGACCACCAGCGGGCTGACCTTGTGGAAGGACGGCGACCAGGAGGTCGGCGTATGGCAGTGCACGCCAGGCCCGTCCTACTGGAAGCTGGAGACGCACGAGTTCGTCCAGATCCTGGCCGGCCGGATGACGGTGACTCCGGATGGCGGTGAGCCAACCGACATCGGGCCGGGCGACACCGCCGTCTTCCCGCGTGGCTGGGCCGGCACCTGGCAGATCCACGACACCATCCGCAAGGTCTACGTGATCTTCGAGTAAACCGTCGCTCGGTTACCGGCGCAGGGTCGCGTCCACGTTGGGGATGGTGGCGAACTTGACCGTGATCGGACTCGCCGAGCTGGCCGTGCGCCCGCCGTGCCACCACTGAGTGGCGAAGCCGCTGGCACCGCACCCTGCGCTGAACTCGATCTTGTACCGGCCCGGGGTCAGATCAGGCAGGCCGTAATTACCGGCCTTGTCGGTGATCGCCAGCTCTTCCTGCGCTGGCTCGCCATCGATCGGATCGCTCTCGATACGGTAGGGGACAGCGGTCACGCACTCGCCGGCCACTGGCGCGGTCCCTGACCTGACCGATCCGGTGACGCCGCCGTAGGACTGCAAAGTTCCGTCGATCCCGGCCCTAGTCGCGCCTGCCGACACTCGGAAAGTGCTGGCTGCAGCGGCGATGGCTTGGTCGTGGTACCACTGCGGTGCGAATGGATCGGCCAGGTCGCCGGTACTGTCACAGATCTCGTCAGCGAAGTAGGCACGGTACTTCCCTGGGGCAAGACCGGTGATGCGGTAGTGACCATCGCTATCCGTTATGCCCTGCCCTTCGCCGCCATCCGGGTTCACTGGTATTGCTAGGACGCAGATGCGCTGGATCGGTGTCGTGCCCGTGGGGCCGCCAAGCACCTCACCCGTCATCGATCCACCCGCCGGGAGCTTGAGGTTCGCGTCCGCTGTTCGCTGCCCGGCCACTACGGTGACCTGGCCTGACCGGGTGAGCGAGCCGAGGTTGTCCGGGTTGCGGCCGCACGGCGCGGCATACAGCGAGTAGCGGCCTGCGGATAGCCCGGTGACGGTGTAGTGACCGGACTTGCCGGTCTGACCGAGCGCGCCCGCATGCTCGGCGCCGTCGTGCGCGTACACGCAGATGAAGGTGGCCGGCTTGTTCGCTGGGCCGGTGATCAGGCCGGAGATGGAGCCAGCCAGGCTGAGCTTGGCATCAATCCCGGTCGTCGACTTTCCTGCGGTCAGCGTGACTGGCGTTGCCTTCGCCGGGCTGAGCTTGTCTCGATACCACTGCTGAGCGTTTCGTCCGTGCGGTGCGCAGTTGAGGAACTGGACCAGATAGCGGCCCGCCAGCAGCCCTCTTAGTTGGTAGGTGCCATTCTTGCCGGTGATCGTCAATCCGGCCGGGTCAGAAAATGACCCCGCTCGGTCACGCGTCGCCTCCACGCAGATCTCAGCGGCCGGGTTGCCCGACTGGCTCGTGACAGCGCCGGTCAGGGTCGCGGCCAGGCTGAGCTTCGCACCGACTCTGGTCACGCGGCTGGCCAGCACGGCCACCCGGGTAGCGTCGAACACGTTCGATCGCGCACGGAAGATCTGGCTGCTGTAGTGCTCGCAGCCGAAGGCCACGTCGTACCCGCCCGGTGCCAGGTTGGCCAGCCGATACTTACCGTGGGCCGCCAAGGCCTCGCCCGCGCCCTCGTAGAAGGCTGCGCCTTTCGTCGCGGAGAACGCCACTACGATGCAGGTACCAGCGATCTGGTGCCCTGAAGTATCGGTGACGGTGCCAGCGAGAGCCCCGCCCGGCTGCATCGTCGCATCGATACCGGGAGTGATCGTCTCTGGCTTGAAGCTGATTCGCTGGGCGAACTGGCCAGCGGACTGACCTGGATAGTACTGCGGTGACACGCTGCCCTTGTTGCCGCAGCCGCCGGCGAAGCTCACCAGGAAGGTCCCGCGCGGGACGCCGGAAATCTGGTAGGTGCCATTCGCCTGCGTGACGGTGCCGTCGTCGTGGCTATCCTGTACCCGCACGCAGACTCCGCTGAGCGGATGACCGTGCACGTCTGTGACTAGCCCGGAGATCCCACCGCCGCGCGGTAGGGCCACGTCGAAGCCGGTGATGGCTTGCCCGGCGGTCAGCGTGACCGTTCGTTGCGCGTACAGGTACTTCATCGCCCTGGTGGCGGTGCACGTCGGGTCGAATCCAATTCGGTAGGTCCCGGCCGCTAGGCCTTTGAGCTGATAAGTGCCGGTGCTGGTCGTGGGTGGTGAGGCGGCATACAGTTCGTTGTCGCTGGCCACGGCGGTCACGCACACCCCGCGCAGCGGACTGCCGCTGGCTGTCACTGCCCGGACGGTGCCGCTGACCGTGGCACCAGGTAGCAGGGTGGCGTTGACATTCTTGATCAACCGCGTCCCTGTGACCTTAATCTTGCGGGCGTGGGTTTGCGTCGTCGCGCCCTTCCACCACTGATAGGCGAACTCGCGCTGGCCGGAGCAGTCAAGGAAAAGCACCTGGTACTTACCTGGCGACAGGCTATGTATCGCGTACACGCCGTTGGCGCCGGTCGTGAGGCGGGAGGGGAGTGCTCCGAGAAATCCCTGGTTCTGCGATTCGATGCAGATGCCACCGATCGGCCGCCCCGCCTTGGTGCGCACCGTGCCGGTGATCTCGGCGCCCAGGCGCAGCTTCGCGTCGATGCCGGTAACTTCCTGCCCGGTCCGTACCGAGATTGGCTTGACCTTGCCGAGTCCTCGCTCCGACGTCACGCCCGGATAAAACTGGGTCAGCCAGTTGGCCACGTCGGGGCAGCGCGGCAGACCGGTGGTGAAGATCACCAGATACTTGCCTGGCCGCATGTGCCGCACCAGGTAGGTGCCGTCCTTGCCGGTGACGCCCGTATATTCGGGCCCGCGCTCGCCGAGCAAGAGCACGCAGATACCGCGCAGCGGCTTGCCGTGCCCCGTGACGAGGCCAGCGACACTGCTACGCATGCGCGCCGCCGCGCTCGATCCGGTCGGCTTGGCCGGTGCAAGCCGCGTCGGGCTGAGCTGCCACCAGGTCGCCGCAGGTGGGGTAAGCAGTTGACCTGCCGACACGGTCACGTTCGCCTGCTGCCCAGGCCAGAGCAGTCCGCTCAGTCCAGCGTATTCGCCAGGCTGGGAGTGGCAGTGGCCGATCCGCAGCCGGTAATGGCCCGGCCGTAGCCCGGACAGCAGGTAGCGGCCAGAAGGCAGCACCCTGGTCGAAGCGATGCCCGCCGCGCCGATGGCGCTGACGCACACCTGATCAACTGGTATCCCGGCCGCGTGCACCAGACCGGTGATCCCGCCAGCGCGCCCAGCCGCGCTCGCGCCGAGTGCGGTGCCGGTCGCAGCGGTGCCGTCGGCGGCGGCCAGCAGCTTCGCATAGTTGGCCGGCGACATGCCGTTACGGATTGCCGCCGCGAGCTCGGCCGCGCGGGCGATGCCGAGGGCACGGCTACCGCCTGTGATCCGCCGGCACCCTTGGCCCGGCCGGTGCCTGCGTGGTGGCTGGCCCCTGCGTGGCGGCTGACGCCTGCGTGGTCGCTGGCACCTGCGGCCATGACCGGTGCCGCTGCGGATGCCGCTTGACTGGCCGGCATCAGGCCCGCCATCAGGCCGATCGCCAAAGACGCGCCGATGCCCGCGAACGCGACCCTGCGAACCGAGCTGACCTGGGGGAGATGTCGCATCAAAGAGCCCGCTTTCTCAGCATGGCTAGTAAGATCTGGGAAGTCCGTGCTGAGCATAGATCGGCCCACTGACGGTGCGCTGCGGCGCGAAGCTATGCGGCGACAAAGAAACCAAAGCGATACCTCGTGGCAGCGGATAAGCGTATTGATGCTGTCGCATGGCTTGCGTGCTTGGCCTGTCAGTTGGCGCTGCTCGTCGACAGGCGACCAGTTGACCGGGCCAATCGGTCAGTGCCTGGTGCTTCGGTGTTTCACCGATGAGACCGTACTGATCAGGACACAAGCACTAGGATGCGCGAGTGGGCGAGGTCGGTGATCAGGGAAGTAACACGGCAAACCGGAGCTTGGCCGTGGACGTGGCCGAGCCTGGGCGAAATGCTGACGAGTGGGCCGACCTCCGGCCGCTGTTTACCTGGGTCCAGCAGCGCCGACCGGTCGTTGTCTGCGCGATTGTCCTTATCGTCGCCCAATTGGCGTGGCGAGCGCATTTTCTCGGGCACCTGTACTTCCACCAGGACGACTATTTCAACCTGGACCTAGCGGCGCGCTCCCCGCTGAGCTGGCATTATCTGACGTTCGTCGGCGTCGGTCACTTCATGATCGGCCAGCGAATCCTAGCCTGGCTGCTGGTGCGGGGTGCGCTATACAACTGGGGACTGGCGTCCGCGGTACTGCTGCTGATTCTCGCCTGCACCGATGTGGCGGTCTTTCTGCTGCTGCGCAAGCTATTCGGGGAGAGCCCGGCGATCTTGCTGTTGCTGAGCTGCTACCTGCTTTACCCGCTGGCGGTGCCAGACTTTGGCTACTGGACGGCCGCAACCGAGTCGGTGTCGTTCCAGCTCGCGGTCGTGCTGGCCCTTTACGCCCACCTGAGCTACGTCAGGTCAGGGCGGACCAGGGATCTCGTCGCCGCTGCCTCCTGGGTGGCGATCGGCCTTATCTTTTTGGAAAAGGGCCTGGTGCTACCGGTTCTGCTGTTTGCCTTGACGGCCGCGTTCTGCACCGACGCCCGCTCCGCTCTTGCCGGGATGGGTCGCGCCTTGGTCAAGTACCGGCTGGCCTGGACCGTCTACGCGATCATTCTCGCGCTCTACGTCGTCTTGCTCATCTTCGCGCTGCATACGGCCGCGTCTGGTCCGCAGTTGCCGAAGTCGGCCAGTGCGGTCTGGGTTTACGTCTGGGGCGTCGTCAAGAACGCGCTGCTGCCCGGCGCGATCGGCGGTCCCTGGCAATGGCTCAAGGCTGGCGGTGCGTACGCGCTCGCTGCCCCGCCCACTGGCCTGGCCTGGCTATCGGTCGCCATCGCGCTCGCCGTGGTACTGGTGAGCATGTGGCGCCGGCCGATCGCCTGGCGCGCCTGGGCCATCTTGGTCGGCTGGATCATTGCCGCCGACTTGCTGCCCGTGATTTTGCGCCGGATCAACGGCTCGTACCCGATCCTCTTCGCGCTCGATACCAGGTACCTGGCTGACCTGGCCGTCGTCGGCACGATCTGCCTCGGGCTTGCCTTTTTGCCGCTGGCGCAGTCGAGTGCCGAGCCGTTGGCTGGGGCCAAGCGGATCGCCGGGCCAAGCCCGCAGCTGCTGCGAGCCGCCGCGACCGCCGTCGTGGCGATCTTTGTCGTGGGCTCATTCTGGTCAGCGCAGGCCTACGTGAATGTGACCAGCGGTAGCTTGGCGCGCAATTACATAGGTCAGGCTACGAGTGCGATAAGGCAGGCCGCGCGCGGCACTCCGGTGGTCGATGCGTACGTGCCGGCCGGAATCTTCGTCGGCTACCACGAAAGATATGGGCTGGCGAGCTTGGTGGTCGGGGAGATCGATCCTGGCAAGCTCAGGTGGGTCTCGCGGCCGGATGGGACCATCGCGAATCTCAGCATTTTCGGATCGACTGGCAAGCTTCATCCGGCCTGGGTCTACGGTGCCAGCAGCGGTCGGGCAACGACGGCCCGCGGTTGCTGGCCGACCAGGCGGCATCGGATCATCGTCAAGTTCCTTGGCAACCCGCCTTATCTGTCGACCGCCCTGCGCATCGGCTATATCTGGGGCGGCCAGACGGCGAGCACGATCACCGTCCGGTACGGCGGTGACGTGCGGCACTTGCTTGTCCAACCTGGACTGCATGCTGGCTATCTGCCCATAGCGGGCACAGCGCCGCGCATCACGGTCTCCGGCATGGACGGCATCGGGTTGTGTATCGGCGACGTCGAGGCTGGCGACTTCGCGCCGCTAGCTGGCTGAGCCAGGAGAGCTGATGCAAGAGTCTGTCCCAGAGGTCGCCGTCCCGGTCGAAGCCGCCAAGGCGGACGACGTTCAGTGGGGCGATCTACGGCCGATCGTCGCCTGGGGCCGCGAGCATTGGGTCCTTGCCGTCGGCCTCGCCATGATCGTGGCTGGGCTGGCCTGGAGGGCCGACTTCCTGGCCCACCTGTACTTCCGTCAGGACGACTTTCATGACCTCGACCTGGCCTTTCAGTCAGCATTTAGCTGGCGCTACCTCACCTTCATCGGGGCCGGTCACCTCATCGTCGGGCTGCGACTCGTCGCCTGGCTGATGGTGCGGCTCTCGCTCTATAACTGGACGCTGGCCTCAGCGATCAGCTTGCTGCTGGTCGGCGCGGCCAGCCTGGCCGCACTGCGGTTGCTGCGCATGCTGTTCGGTGAGCATCCGATCATCTTGATTCCGCTGCTTGTGTACGTCGCGTGCCCGCTGACCTTTCCTGACCTTGGTGAGTGGTCGTCGGCGCTTGAGTCGGTGCCACTGCAACTCGCGATCTTCATGGCGGTGCACGCCCATGTCTGTTACGTAAGGACTAGGCACACCAGACAGTTGGTGGCCGCCGCCTTCTGGGTGGGCTTTGGGCTGCTCTTCTTCGAGAAGGGCCTGGTGCTGCCGTTCCTGCTGTTCGCGCTCACCGTCGGGTTCCTGGTGGGGGATGAGCCAATCCCGGCGGCGAGCAAGCGAGTGCTGCGGTCCTACCTTCCTGCCTGGCTGGTCTATGCCGCCATGATGATCGCTTACCTGGTGGTATTGCGGATCGCTCTGCACACCTCCACCACCCAGCCAGGGGCACCGAGCTCCTCAGGGCAGGTACTGCGATTCAGTGCCGGACTAGTCAGGTCGTCGCTGCTGCCCGGCATGATCGGCGGGCCATGGCAGTGGCTACCGGTGCCGGGTAGCTCCTACTCGTTCTCGGCCGCCGCACCCGGCCTGGCTTTGCTGTCCGTCGTGGTCGTTGGCGCCGTTATCGCGCTGAGTTGCTGGCGCAGACCGGTCGCCTGGCGGGCCTGGGCGATCATGGGCGGTTGGGTTGTGGTGGCGGACATGCTGCCGGTGATCATCAGTCGGCTTGGCGCCTTTGCCGCTGCGGTGCTTGGCACCGAGACCCGCTACGTCGCCGATGCTGTTCCCGTCCTGGCGATCTGCCTGGGGCTAGCCTTTCTGCCGCTTGCGGATGCATCGCAGAGCGCTCCGGCCGCGGCGGCCGTGCCAGCCGCGGCGGCCGCGCGGGCCGCTCCGATCGCCCTCAGGATGCGGCTGATAGGCGACGATAGCTTCGCTCACAGCCTGGCTGCGGTCTTGCTCGGGATCTTCCTGTTCGGGTCCATCTGGTCGATCCAGGATTACGAGAACGTGACAACGGGGGAGCCTGCGGCGAGCTACATCGCGAACGCCACCCAGGCGACCCGGCTCGTTCCGCGCGGCACGCCCGTGATGGACGTGGACGTGCCAGGAAACATGGTCGAGGGGCTGTTCGGGTCGTACGCACTCGAATCGACAGTGGTCGGAGACATCGACCCTGGCAAGCTGCATTGGCTCACGCATCCTGCCGGGACCATCGACGGCCTGCACATCTTTGGTGGCAATGGCAAGCTTTACGACGCCTACGTCTACGGCACGAAGAGCAAGCCGCTGCCGGCACCCGACAAGTGCTGGCCCGCGCATCACGACCAGATCGTGGTTAACTTCGCGGCACCGGCACCGAGCTATAGCGGGATGGTCAGGATTGGATATCTGTGGTACTCACACGAGCCTGGGATGGTGCAGGTGACGTATGGCACGCAGGTTCGGACGCTCACGATCGAGCCTGGTTTGCACGCCGGATATGTCCCGATGAGCGGTAGCGCCAGCCAGGTCAGGGTCAAGCTGGTCAACGCCAAAGGGCTGTGCATTGGCGACGTAGAAGCTGGCAATCTCGGACCAGATGCACTGGGGCAGGTGCTACCGCCGGCCTCGAAGTAGGCGGGGCCAATGCACATTTCCTGTTGATCTGCGGAGATTCGCGCAGATCAATTACACTGCGCGAGTGACTGAGGCGGACGGCGCCCCACAGTGGCCAGCGCATCAGGCTAGTGCTCTGGTCAGCGCTGAGCCGTCGGAACAACCTGTCGTCGCGAGCGATCCGACGCCGCTGCTGGTGTGGATAAACAAGCACCTGGTGGTGCTCGCCGGCCTGGTCCTGATCGTGGCCCAACTCGGCTGGAAGGCCGTCTACCTGCACGGGCTGTACTTCCGCCAAGACGACTATGTAGATCTCGACCGGGCGATCCAATCGCCCTTTGACTGGCACTACCTGACCTTGGTCTCCGCTGGCCATCTCTACCCGGGCTTGCGCGCGCTGACCTGGGTGCTGGCTCGGGTCTCCCTGTATGACTGGGGACTGGACAGTGCCGTCCTGCTGTTGCTGCTTGCCTGCGCGTGCCTGGCCGCGTTTCGGTTGCTGCGGACGCTGTTCGGTGAGCGTCCAGCGATCTTGATCCCGCTGGCCATCTACTTGCTGACTCCGCTTACCGTGCCCGACCTTGGCTGGTGGTGGGCGGGCATGGAGTCAGTGCCGTTCCAACTCGCTATCTTCCTCGCGCTCGATGCGCACGTCCGCTACGTCAGGACCGGGCACTGGCGGCACCTGATCGTCGCGGCCTTGTCGCTGCTGCTCGGCATGCTGTTCTTCGAGAAGGCCGAAGTCCTGCCGCTGCTGCTACTGGCCATCACCGGCGGGTTCTTGATGGGCACCCGCTCGTGGCTGGCCGGGATCGCGCAGACCCTGGTCAGGCATTGGCGAGCCTGGCTCACCTACGCCACGGTGATGGTCGCCTACCTCGCGCTGTTCATTACCTCATTCCGCGCGTCCGCTGCCCAGGTGACGTCGCCGGGCTCGCTATCGGCGGTGTTGACGTTCGCCTGGACCTTGCTGCGGAGTACCTTCCTACCCGGCGCGATCGGCGGCCCTTGGCAGTGGAGCACGGTGTCAGGCGGGATGTATGCCATCTCGGCACCTCCGGCTGTCGCTGCCTGGCTAGCCCTCGTGGTGGCAGTTGTCGTGGTTGTCGCGAGCAGCGCACTGCGCCGGGTGGCGGCGCGGGCTTGGGTCATCCTGGCTGGCTGGATCATCCTTGCCGACATGGTGCCGGTGTTGATCGGGCGGCTTGAGCCGGGCTGGGCCAGCATCTTCGGCCTGGAGACCAGGTACGTTGCCGACTCAGCCTGCGTACTTGCGATCTGCGTCGGCTTGGCCTTCCTGCCGGTCGTTGACGCACCCGCCCCGATCTCGCTGAGGCCAAGCCGTCGTCGCCTGCCAGTCAGCAGTCCTTACCTTGGCTACGCGACTGCGGTACTTGTGGCAGTCTTCGTGCTCGGCTCGATTGTGTCGGGACAGGAGTACGAAGCCCACAGCGGTGGAGCGTCGGCGCCAATTGCTTATATGACCAATGCGCAGCAGGCGGTCGACCGGGCCGGCCCAGGCACGAACATAGTCAACGACTACATGCCCGCCACCATGGTCACCGGTCTCTTCGAGCAAAATGCCCGACAGTCACGAGTCATCGGAGATCTTGAGTCCACGACGCAGCGGGCCAATATCCGCTGGATCGCCAACGTTCAGGGCACGATCGACAACTTGCAGATCTTCGGTGCCAACGGTGGCCTGTATCCGGCAGTGGTGACCGGCGTGGCTGCTATCCATCGCACCGGTGTCGGCTTTAAGGGATGCTGGCCGGAGAAGAACCAGCAGATCACGGTTCGATTCACCGGGCCGACGTCCATCTTCGACTGGACGCTAAAGATCAGTTACATCTGGAGCGGAGTACCGACAACGGTCCTGGTCGTGTACAACGGTGACCAAGACACGCTGCGACTGTTGCATGGCGTGCACGCCGCGTATCTGTCGGTGTCAGGCTCGGTCAGGAGCTTCAGCATCTCCCAGCTTGCCGGTAGCCGTCTTTGTGTCGCTGGCGCGACAGCTGGACGCCTAGTGCCGTTCTAGCGGCGCTGCCGCCCGACACGGCGCTGCCGCCCGACACGGCGCTGAACGTGCTGTTGGCGGCGATGGGATCGGCCGTGGGCGCGGTCAGTCGGCCTGGCGCGGGATGATGAGGGCGTCTACGGCGATGGCGCCGGTGGGGGTGCAGATCAGGGGGTTGAGGTCGAGGGCTGCTAGGTGGTCGCCGAGGTCGGTGGCGAGCTCGGCGAGGTTTATGATTGCCGTCGCGATGGCATCGAGGTCGGCCGGGGCGGTGCCGCGGACGCCGGCCAAGAGCTTGGCGACCTTGAGTTCGGCGAGCATCGCCAGCGCTTCGTCGCGGGTGACTGGCGGCAGCGCGACGGCGCGGTCGGCGATGAGTTCTACCAGCGTGCCGCCGGCCCCGACGACGATCAGCGGGCCGAGGTCAGGGTCGGTAACGATGCCGAGCGCTAGCTCGACGCCTGGTGGCACCGACTCGCACACTAGGGCAGCCGGGCCGAGCCTGGCGGCTAGGTCGGCGTAGGCGGCGGTCAGTGCCGCCTCGTCGGCGAGTCCGAGTAGCACGCCGCCGACGTCGGACTTGTGCGCGATCGACGGCTCGTCGGTCTTGAGCACCACCGGGTAGCCGATCCTTGCGGCCGCGGCGGCTGCTTGCTCGGCGCTGGTGACCGGCTGCGCGGTGGCCGTCCTAATGCCGTAGAGGCTGGCCAGAGCTAGCTGGGCGGCACCGGTATGCAGGCCGTTGGCCAGGAGTTGGCGCGCGGTAGCCAGCCTGGCAGGGTCAGTCGAGCCGGGCTGGGCGCGCGGAGCGCGGTCAGCCCGGTCCTCGTGGTCGAGTAGGTGGCGCAGCGCGAGCAGGCCGCTGCGCGTCCCTTCGAGTACTGGGATGCCGCGACCGCGCAGCGTGGCGGCCGTGGACTGGTCGATGGCGCTCGGCAGGTTGGCCAGCACTACGAACGGCTTGTCCGTCCGCTCCGCCACATCGAGTGCCGCCTCAGGGTAGGACCTGTCGCCATCGAACTCGGTGACCAGGTCGACGGCGAGCGCGACCGCGCGCACCGACTTGTCGGCGGCGAGTGCCGTTAGGCAGTCGCCGAACAGCTCCCTGGTGCTCGCGCCAGTGCCCCACACGTCCAGCGGATTCGTCGGGAGCAGGCCAGGATCAAGCAGCTCGGTCAGCCTGCCCTTAGTGCTCCCGCTGATGGTCGCGAACGGGACGTTGAGTTCATCGGCAAGATCAGCGGTGTAGGCACGTTCCAGGCCAGAGTCATGCACGGTGGCGATGCCGTCATCCGCCGCCAAAACGCCACCCGGAGCCCGGCGCGACCGCGCCGTCCGCAGCGCGAACAGTTCAAGCGCGTCCGACAGCTCAGCCAGATCGTGCACCCGGTGCACGCCGTACGCGCGGACCAGTGCCTCCCAGCCCGCGCCTGAGCCGGCCAGTGCGCCAGAGTGCGCCGCCACCATGGCCCGGCCCCTGGCTGAATTGCCGGCCGTGAGCATGACGACGGGCAGGCCTCGTCCGGCTGCCTGGGCGAGTACTTCCTGTAGCTGGTCGGGCTGGCGCATCGCCTCAAGCACCAGCGCAAGCACTTTGGTATCCGGCTGATCGAGTGCGTAGGACAGGTAGCTGGGAGCCGCCGTGACGAGCTCTTGCCCGGCCGAGACGGCGAGCGTGAAGCCGAACGCGCGATGCGTGCGCAACAGGGTCGAGAACACTGACCCTGAGTGCGTGACCAGTGCCACCGACCCGGCGGGCAGCGGGTCAGGCTCGACATAGCCAAGGGCGCGCAAGCCGTAGCCGACATTGGCGAAGCCCATGCAGCCGGCCCCGCACAGCTCCATCCCGGCTGACCGCGCGATCGCGGCCAGCCGTTGGCGCAGGGATGGAGCCGTTACGCCGGCCACGGTGTTAGCCGTGGCCGGCCCCGGGGTGGACGCTGGGTCATGGGCGTTACCGAAGATCACCGCCGCACGGCAGCCCGTGTCGGCGGCGAGCCGCAACTGCTCCTCGACAGCCGCATCGGGGACACCGAGCAGCACCAGGTCGACCGGCTCAGGCAGCTCAGCCAGCGAGGCGTAGCAGGCCGCGCCGTCGATTTCCCGATAGCGCGGATTCACCGGGTAAATCGACGGGCGGGCCGCCGATTTGCCGACCTCGGCTAGCATCCTGGCCCCGAAGCTGTCTGCCTTAGCCGAAGCTCCGACGATCGCCACCGACCTGGCCTGGAGCATGCTGTGCAGCGCTGGCCCCGGCAGGCCGGCCGGTGGCCCTGCGAGCCATTTCGACTGAAGTTCGGTTGTCATGCCTGGCCGGACGCGGCACTGCCGCTCGCCGAACTCGACCGGCCGGAGCGGCCGACCTTCTTATCAGCGATGGCGGCCCTGGCGGCCTGCCAGCCGGGGATGCCGCAGACGCCGCCGCCGGCGTGGGTCGCTGAGCTGCCGTAGTACAGGCCCGGGATCGGGGTGCGGTAGTCGGCGTAGCCGGGCGCCGGCCGCATGTGGAACAGCTGCTCGAGGGAGAGCTCGCCGTGGAAGATGTTGCCGCCGATCAGGCCGTACTCCTGCTCCATCTGGTAGGGCCCGACCACGTCCCGGTGGAGGATCGAGGCCTTGAAGTTGGGCGCGACCTCGTCGTACAGCTCGATCATCCGGTCGGCGTAGGCCTCGAGCTCCTCGGTGTGGTTCGGATTCCAGTCGGCCGGGCACCCACTGGGTGAACAGCGACATGATGTGCGTGCCCTCGGGGCACAGCGTCTTGTCGAACGCGGTCGGGATCACGCCGTCGCTGAACGGGCGCAGGGCCGCCTTGCCGCCCCGGGCGTCCTGGAACGCCTCTTCGATGTAGTCCATCGACGGCGCCATCTCGACCGAGCCGGTGTGGTGCTCGGCTAGCTCGCTGCCGGGATCGGCGGTGAAGTTCGGCAGTTCGGACAGCGCCAGGTTGATCTTGACGACGCCGCTGCGGGTCTTCCAGTGCTTGATGTCCTTGGCGAAGTCGGCGGGCAGGTTCTCCTCGCCGATCTGGTCGAGGAACGCCGTCGCGGGTGCAGCGTGGTCACGACCACCGGGGCGCGCATCTCCTCGCCGCTCTCCAGTGACCACGCCGGCCGCCTTGCCGCCGTTCACAAGTACTCGGGCGACCTTGGCGTTGAGCCTGACCTCGGCGCCGAAGCCGAGGGCGGCCGCTCGATGGCGTCGGCGACCGCCGCCCATGCCGCCCTCGGGGAAGCCCCAGTTGCCCAGGTGACCGTCGCCGACGTCGCCGATCGAGTGGTGGGCCATCACGTAGGCGGTGCCCGGCTCGTATGGGCCGGCCCAGGTGCCGATGACGCCGTTGACGGCGATGGGCGCCTTTGACCTGCCGGGACTCGAACCAGTCGTCGAGCAGGTCGGCGATGGACATGGTCATCAACCTGGTCGACGTCGGCGATGGTGCGCACGTTGAGGCCGCGGTTGCGCCAGGCCAGCTTGAGCAGCCCGATCAGGTCGCCGTGGCTTGCGGGAGCCGATGTTGGGCGGGACGGTGAGCAGCAGCGGGCCGAGCACGTCGGCCAGGCCGGCCAGCCAGGCGTCCCACTGCGGCATCGCGTCGGCGTCCTTCTTGGACCATTGGGAAACCGACTCGTAGTTGCGTTTCGCGTCATCGGCATAGAGCTTGATCGAGCCACCCTCAGGAAATGCCTGGTAATAAGGGCCCATCGGGTAGATCTTGTATCCATGACTGGATAGCTTGAGATCGTTAATGATAGTCGGCGGCATCAGGCTCATGACGTAGGACAGCCTGGTCACCTTGAACTCGGGAGCTTCAGGCCATGGCGATTCGGTGGTCGCTGCGCCGCCAGTCTTGTACCGGCTTTCGAGAACGACCGTTCGGGCGCCGGCTCGCGCCAGATAGGCGGCGGCCACGAGGCCGTTATGCCCTCCGCCGATGACGATGGCATCGTATGTTGCGGCCATGAGTAACGCCTTCCATCCGGCTGCGGGCGCGCCCGCCCTATGGTGAGTCACCAGCCCTGACCGGCGGGCAGCTGAGTGGGTGCGCGCCAGTCCGCGGGGCCGCCGCAGACCGGTCCGTACCCGCGCGAACTGCCCTACGCGAGTCCTGACTGAATGTTCAGTCTAAAATTTTGCTACGGTTACGACAAGTGCCGCGGAGGTTCGATGCGGAGGAACTACCCGATGACGCAGCAGGTCGCACGTCCTCGAGCCGGAATGCGGGCCGGCGTACCGGCCGGGCTTGGCGCCACCGAGCCGAGTCAGGGCGGCCCAGGCGAGACGCCGACCGCTGGCCTGCCAGGGGCCGGTCAGGGCATCGCTGACCAGCGTCGCAGCCAGATGATGACGGCCGCGCTTGACGTCATCTCCGAGCGCGGGTTCGCCGACACGCGCATCGCTGACATCGCCGAGCGGATCGGGATCAGCCCGGCCCTGGTCATCTACTACTTCAAGACCAAGGACCAGTTGCTTACCGAGGCGATCAGGAGCTATGAGGATGCCTGGTACGCCGAGGGCAAGCTGCGGATGGACCACCTGCCGACGGCAGCCGCGCGGCTCGAAGAGTTCGTCGCGATGAACCTGCTGCCCGACAGCGATCCTGAGCTTGAGAGCAACTGGCAACTCTGGCTCGACTTCTGGGTCCAGGCCGCGCGCAACGAGGACGTCGCTGTACTGCGGCGTAAATCCGATGAACGCTGGCGTGAGGTCATCGTCTCGCTGGTGCGTGCTGGCCAGGCCGACGGTGAGTTCGCTAACATCGATCCGCACTCGTTCGCGATCTTTGTCTCGGCGCTGCTGGATGGGCTGACAGTCCAGATCGCGCTGGAAGATCCGGTAGTTGACCCGGTGAGCGCATTTGAGCTATCTATGCGCTATGTAGCGGATCATCTGGGTTTTGAGTGGGCGCCAAGCGGGCGTACCCACGGGAATGCTCCCGTGGCTCAGGCTGCAGCCGGGGCAGGAGCCGGGACAGGAAGGTAGCCGCAGATGTCTGGTGGACAGATCGATCTCATCTCGCTCACCAAGCGGTTTGTTGAGGTCGCGGTCGATGACGTCGACCTGACCGTGTCAAGCGGTGAATTCTTCTCCCTGCTCGGGCCATCTGGCTGCGGAAAGACCACTACGCTGCGCCTCATCGCCGGCTTCGAGCAGCCGACCTCCGGCCAGGTGCTGCTTGACGGCGTCGACGTCACCAACATCGCGCCCAATAAGCGCAAGGTCAACACGGTGTTCCAGAGCTATGCGCTGTTCCCGTTCCTCACCGTGTACGACAATGTGGCGTTCGGCCTGCGTAATGCGGGTGCCGACAAGGCCACCATCCGCACCAAAGTGCACCAGATGCTTGAGCTGGTCAGCCTGACCCAGTACGAGAAGCGCCGTCCAGGCCAGCTCTCCGGTGGCCAGCAGCAGCGCGTCGCGCTCGCGCGGGCACTTGTGCTAGACCCGGCGGTGCTGCTGCTAGACGAGCCACTAGGCGCGCTTGACGCCAAGCTGCGCCGGTCGCTGAAGGTCGAACTCAAGGCGCTGCAAGAGCGGGTCGGCATCACGTTCCTCTACGTGACGCACGATCAAGAAGAAGCGCTGACCATGTCAGACCGGCTCGCGGTGATGCGGTCAGGCAAGATCGTCCAGATGGGCGGCCCGCACGAGATCTACGACGAGCCTGCCGACACCTACGTGGCCGACTTCCTCGGCGTTTCCAACCTGATGGCAGTCTCGGTGGTCGAGCGTGGTCCAGGATCGAAATGCGTGGTCAAGCTGGGTGATTCGGCGCTGGCGGCCGACTTCGGTGGCCAGGAGGCACCGGACCGGGCGCACGCCGTGATCAGGCCGGAGCGGGTCAGGATCGAGGAATTTGGCTCATCCGGCCAAAATCGAGTACCTGGCATGGTCGAGCGGCTGGTCTACCTTGGTTCGTCCACCCAGGTGATGATCCGGCTAGCAGCGGGTGCCCAGGTGCAGGCACTGGTGCAGAACGACGGCACCGGCGCTCACTTGACTCAGGGCACGCCCGTGCACGTTCATCTGGCACCCGACGCGCTGCGGGTGCTGGCCGGCCAGGACATCCTTGACCAAGAGGACGAGTTCGAGGTGGCCACGGCGGGCTAGACCCGCGTGGACTTACGAGTTCAGGTAGGCGAGTACGGCGAGCACCCGGCGGTTGTCATCGTCGGACGGCTCAAGGCCGAGTTTGAGAAAGATGCTGGTGCTGTGCTTGCTGACGGCTTTCTCTGACACATAAAGCCGCTGCGCGATCGCGGCATTCGACCGGCCCTGCGCCATCAGCTCAAGTACCTCGCGCTCTCGCGCCGATAGAGCGGCGATTGGCTCGTCGGCCGCGCGCTTGCGCAGCAGCTTGCCGATCACCTCGGGATCGAGCACGGTGCCGCCAGCCGCCACCGTGCGCAACGCCTCCACGAACGCCTCATCGCTGAACACCCGGTCCTTGAGCAGGTACCCCACCCCGCCGGCCAGGTCGGACAGCAACTCGCGCGCGTACAGCTGCTCCACGTACTGCGATAGCACGAGCACTGGCAGCCCAGGCAGTTGCTGCCTCGCCGCGAGGGCCACTTTAAGGCCTTCGTCGGTGTAGGTTGGCGGCAACCTGACGTCGATCACTGCCACGTCAGGGCGCTCGCGCAGCAGCGCGTCAAACAGTTCTGGGCCGCTGCCGACCGCTGCCGCCACCTCGATCTCGTGCGCACTCAGCAGCCTGCTGAGACCATCTCGCAAGAGGAACAGGTCCTCGGCGATCACCACTCGCATGGCTGCTGTGACTACCTCCGCGCTTATCAAACCGGGACCGCCGTTGTCCGGCCAACCGTCCGGTTGGCGAAGGTTAGCGTGCACGGCACCTCGATGGCGATGATGGTCGGCCCGCCCACCGGGCTATTCACTGCCAGCACGCCGTCAAAGGTACCGAGTCGGCGTTCAAGGCCGAGCAGGCCGGTGCCGCCCTGCGGGTCGGCACCGCCGCAGCCGTCGTCGATCACGCTGATCCGCAGCGTCCCGTCAGCGTGAACGATCCGCACCTGAACCTGCCGAGCGTCGGCGTGCTTGACCGCGTTGGTCAGCGCTTCGGCGACCGCGAAGTAGCACGCAGTCTCGATCGGCAGGTCAGGACGGCCAGCGAGGTCAACCTCCACCTCGGTGTGCAAGGGAGTATCAAGTGCGAGTGCCCGAACCGCGTCGGCCAGACCACGGTCGGCGAGTACCGGCGGGCAGATCCCGCGCACCAGGCTGCGCAGCTCGTCAAGCACCTTGGCTGAGGTTTGTCGTGCCTCGGCGACCAGTGCGGCAGCGGCGACCGGGTTGGTGAGGATCATCCGCTCGGCCGCCCGCAGGCTCATGCCAAGCGCCACGAGCCTCGCCTGGGCGCCATCGTGCAGGTCCCGTTCGAGCCGCCGCACTTCGGCGGTGGCTGTGTCGACCGCGTCGGCTCTGGTCCTGGTCAGCCGCACGACCCGGCCGGCCAGCTCAGCGTCAGTGGCCGACCGTAGCAGCGCCCTGGTCCGGTCATCAAGCGCCCGTGGCACCAGCCAGAGCCCGAAGCCGACCAACGCCAGCCCTTGGAGCCCGGCGGCGATGGCCGTCGCCCTGCTTTCTACCAGGACCAGGCCGTAGCGAACGTCCCAGCCGTAGGGCGAAGGTAGCGGGATGTGGATCGGCCAGAAAAAGGCAAGACCAACACCATAGATTCCGAAGAGGACCAACCCAGCCAATGCCAGATCGGCGGCGACGGCCGGCCAGCGGATGATCAGGAATACCGCTGCGGCAATGACCGCCAGCGTCATTTCATCCCCCCACCAGGTAAGGCCAAGCCACGACGTCCGGCCGAAGAACTCCACGAACAGGCCGAGCAGTGGCAGCAGCAGCAATCCCCACCCGGGCCGCACGCTCCCGGCCCGGTCACGCACCTGCAGCGCCACCTTGCTCAAGGTGCTGTCGCGGCCGATCGCCCGCCAGGTCAGGACAAGCCCAGCCGCCGTGAGCAGGTACGCCTGAATGAGCACCACTTGCTGGAAGTAGCCGTGGCCGGACAAAGCCAGGCCATAGTGCGGCATCAGTTGGCCGCGAACGGAATCCCGCAGTACCAAGAAGCCATCAAGGCCGATCAGGGTGAGCCCGAGCGGCACGACGACCACACGGAGCCAGCGCGGCGCGAAGGTCCACAGCGCCAGTGCGACCAGCGTCAACATGAGCGGCCACAAGCCGCTGTAGTGTGCCGAGTTCCCGACGAGGAGCAGCAGGAACGGCAATGCGAAGATGCCGAGACCGAGCCGGTGCAGCCGAGCCTGGATAGGCATCCCCGCCAGCTCAGGTGCCTGCAGCCGGCGGCGCAGCAGCGGCACGAACCAGCCCAGGCACGTGCCTGCCCAGGCGATCAGGATGATCAGGTCCATCTGCGCTCACTCCCCAGGCCAGTGCCGTCGGCCTTGATGCGGCGGCAATGACATCGTGACGCACCACAACGGCGATTAGTAATGGCCCTCACCCCACACCCAAAGTAGCCCTAACCCCCCCGCCCCCCCGGATTTCGAACAGCACCAACGCGACTACGGTGCTCACCTGACAACACCAAAGGGGCGACGGTGCTGTGGATGCCGGGGGGTTGGGGGGCGGGGGGAGGGTTGGGGGGCGGGGGGAGTGGGTTAGGGCGGGGCGAGGATGCGGAGGCGCTTGGGGTCGTAGAAGGGGGCGAGTTGGAGTTGGGCCGGCCACTGCGCGCTGTCCGAGCGCACGGTGAAGCGGCCGGCCTTCAGCCACTCAGTCGGTAACGCCGTCCGCGCAAGTCCACCTGAGCCAGCGCGACCGGGCCGCCGAGCGTGTAGCCGTAGGCGGCGGCCCGCACGTAACCGACCCAGTCGCCGCCGCTCAACACTGGCTCGTTGCCAAAGAGGTCAGCCGACGGATCGTCCACAAGCAGCCCGACCACGCGCTGCTGTGGCGGCCCCGCCGCGCGGGCCGTGAGCAGCGCGTCCCGGCCGATGAAGCCGCCCGGCTTGTCCCAGGCCACGGCGAAGCCGAGACCGGCCGAGAGCGGAGTGTCGGTGTTGTCGATGTCGACGCCGATGTCCCGGTAGCCCTTCTCCAGGCGCAGGCTCGACATGGCGGCCAGGCCGACCGGGCGGATGCCGAGATCAGCCCCGGCTGCCATCAGGTCGTCGTAGACCCCGGCCGCGTACTCGGCCGGGACGTGCAGCTCCTAGCCAAGCTCGCCGACGTAGGTGACTCGCAGGGCCAGGACCGGCGCGTAGCCGACATGGACCTCGCGGGCCGTCAGATAGGGGAAGGCGTCGTTTCCGAAGATCGGCGTCGAGACAGCCGAGACAGCAGTTGCCGTGATGCCGGGCCCTGCACGGTGAGCAGCGTCGTGCCCGAAGTGACGTCGGTAACCGTGACGAATTCGCCCGGCACGGCACGCCCGGCGGACCATCGGCTCCACCCGGCGGTGAATGATGTCGGAGGCCACCACCAGGAACTGCTCGTCGCCCAGGCGGGTGACGGTGAGGTCGGCGACGATGCCGCCCGGCCGCGTTCAGCCACTGGGTGTAGACCACGCGGCCGGTCTCGCGGGTCGACGTCGTTCGCCGACAGGCGGCTGAGCACGGCGGCCGCGTCCGGGCCCTGGACCATGAACTTTGCCATCAGGGTCATGTCCATGATGCCGACGGCTTCGCGGACCGCGGCGTGCTCGACCGCCGACGAGGTCATGGCAGGCCGGGCGGCGATAGTCCATAGCCGGAGCTGGGAGCTGGAACCATCGGGCGTCGAACCACTCGGGGAACTCCCAGCCCGCCGAGACCCCGAAGTGGGCGCCCTGGGCGACGAGACGGTCGTGCAGCGCAGAACGCCGCACGTTGCGGGCGGTCCTGGGCTTCCAGGCCGGGCAGACCGCGTCGCCGAACAGGACGCCGAGCTGCTCGACGGTGCGTTCGTGCCGGAATCCGGCGTGCGGTCTCGTGGCGTGCGCGTCCGGTCGATGGCGTACCGGGTCGACGTCGACCGGCGGCACGCCGTCCACGATCCAGGCCGCCAGCATCGATGCCGACGCCGCCACCGAGCAGGATGCCGAGCGAGTTGAGCCCGGCGGCGACGAAGTAGCCGTCGAGCTCTGGTGCCGGGCCGAGCAGCGGGTGGACGTCGGAAGTGAACGACTCCGGGCCGCAGAAGAACGTCCGGATCCGGTGTCGGCCAGCGACGGGATCCGGGCCATCGCGTGCGCCGAGGATAGGGCGCCATCCGGTCCCAGTCCGGCGGCAGCTTGCCGAAGGACGAGTCGCGCGGGCACGCCGTCGAGGGACCAGGGCGCGGCCACCGGCTCGAACAGGCCGACCAGCAGGCCGTCGCCCTCGGGGCGGTAGTAGCCGTAGCAGTCAGGGTCCTCGATCACCGGCAGGTCGCGGTGCACCCCGGCATCGGTTCGGTGAGCAGGTAGTAGTGCTCGGCCGCCTGCAGCGGGACGTCGACGCCGGCCAGGGCGCCGAACTGGCGGGCCCACATCCCGCGGCGTTGACCACGTAGCTCGCACTCGATCGTCGCCCTGCTCGGTGAGCACCCCGGTGACCCGGCCGTCGCTCGGTGCGCACGCCGGTAGCGGCGACGCCCTCGACGACCTGGGCACCGATTGCCGTGGCGCCCTCGGGCCAGCGAAATGGCCACGCCCACCGGGTCGGCCCGGCCCTCGTCGGCGACGTAGAAGGCCGACGAGCAGGTCGTCGGTCTTCGCAGCAGCGGCCACAGTTCAGCGATCTCGCGCGGCGAGATCTCGTGTCCTCGACGCCGAACCCGTGACGAAGGCCGCCTCGCGGCGCAGCGCCTCCATGCCGCTGCGGCGTTGGTGGCCAGCGAGATGTGGCCGACCGGCCGGAACCCGGTGGAGAGGCCCGGTCTCCGCCTCCAGCTCGCCGTACAGGTCGCGCGAGTACCGGCCATGAACAGCGCGGTCTCGTCCGCCATGCCGGCCGAGGTGATCAGGCCGGCGGCGTGCCAGGTGGTGCCGGCGGTCAGCTGGTCGCGCTCCAGCAGCACCACGTCGGTCCAGCCCAGCTGGGCGAGGTGGTAGGCGATGCTGGAGCCGATGACCCCGCCGCCGACGATCACGACTCGGGCCCGGCTCGGCAGGTCAGTGGTGCTCATGGGCGTCAGTTGCCGGCGATCGAGGCGAGGGCGTCGGTGCGGCTGCCACGCTCGCCTCTGGTCATCAGCCGGAAGCCGAAGTAGCCGAGGATCGCGATGATGAACGACAAGACCAGCATGATGGTGGCCAGCGCGTTGAGGGCCGGTCCGCCGTTCCCGCCGTGGCTGGTGGAGTAGATGATCACCGACATCGGCGTGTTGGCCGCCGTGCGGCAGCAGGTCGACGATCACGAAGTCGTCGACGACGCGGGCGAACACCAGCACGGCGCTGGCGAAGATGGCCGGCATCAGCAGCGGCAGCAGCACTCGACAGATCGCCTGGAACGGATGCGCCGAGGTCGGCCGCCGCCTCCTCGTACGAGTTGCCGATGGAGACCAGACGGGCCAGCACGATGATGGCCGGCCAGGAGAAGTTCCAGGTGACCAGGCCCAGCACCTCGGCCAGGGTGCCCAGGTGGATGCGCCTTGAACAGCTGGGTGAAGAGGAAGAACATCGCCACGCCGAAGATCAGCTCGGGGATGACGAAGGAGAACACCATCACGAAGTTGAAGGTCGTCGAGGTCCGGGTCCGCCAGCGATCGATGCCGATGGCGAAGGCCACCCCGAGCGGCACGGCGATCATGGTGGTCAGGACGGACAGCCGGAGCGTCTGGATCACGGCGTAGCTGGAGCTCGGGTTGTTGAGCGCGACCGAGTTGACCGGGTCGCCCGAGTACCAGCGCGTGGAGAAGCCCTGCCAGACGCTCTGGGACTTGCCGTTGTTGAACGAGAACAGCACGGCGATGGCGATCGGGACGATCGACCAGATGAGGTAGAGCCAGGTGAAGCCCTCCAGGATCCACGGTCGCCGCCACGGGTTCCGCCATGCGGCGCCACGGGCGGCCGGCGCCGGAGGGGTCGGTGGTGCGTCCCGCGTCCTCGCCGTCGTGCTTCCGGAGCCGGTCGCGGCGTCGCCGGTCAGCGTCATCAGACGCCTCCCCGCCGCCTGGCGGGTCTTGCGCACGTAGTAGATCATCGGCACCAGCAGGAACGCCAGCAGCAGCAGCGACAGCACGGCCCCCTGGGCCTGCTGGATAGCCGTTCGTGTCGAGCTGGTCCGTCGATCACGTTGCCGATCATCGCCGTGCCTGGAGTGCCAGACAGCAGCTGGTTGGTGAAGTAGTCGCCCACCATCGGCAGCACGGTGATCAGCATGCCGGTGAGGATCGGTCTGGCGGCTGAGCGGGAGCGTCATCTGCCAGAAGGTTCTCGGCCCGGCTGAGGCCGAGGTCGCGGCCGGCCTCGAGCAGTCGCTCGTCGATCCGGTCCAGACCGGCGTAGAGCACCAGGATGAGGTACGGGATGTAGCCGTAGACGAGGCCGAGGATGACGGTGTACCGACTTGCCGCCCAGCCAGTTGACGGCTGGCGGCAGGCGAAGCGTCGACCGAGCGCCTTGTTGAGGTAGCCGTTGGACTGGAGCAGGTCGATCCAGGCCAGCATCCGCATCATGTAGCTGATCCAGAACGGCGCGATCAGCAGGACCAGGAACAGCGCCTTGCGCCGGCCGGCGAACCGGGCCACGAAGTAGGCGGCCGGGTAGGCGATCAGCAAGCACAGCGGAGGCGACGGCCACGTACCAGAGCGTCCGCAGGAAGATCGGCGCGAACGAAGGCAGCTGCCGAAGATGCGTGGTAGACGCGGCGTAGTTCGCGCCGGTCCACTGCAGCGGGTTCCAGACCGGGACGGGCGTCTCGAAGATGGACGTTGAGCTGCCCCCGGCGATGGCCAGCACGTGTAGAAGGGCACGAGGAACAGGACCTGAGCCAGATGATGCCGGGCGCGGCCATGCAGCTGAACGAGCCGGCGGCCACATTGGCCGACCGTCGCGCTGGTTCTGGTCGCGCTGGCCTTTGCCGCGCTGGTTTTTGCCGCGCTGCCTGGTGAAGTGCAGGGTGGTCCGTTCCGACATCGCCGCTCCCTGACCCGATGCCGAGGCTTACGGTCTGCCAGTACTTGCTGCCGTCGAGTCCGTCTGGACGGCAGCTCGAGCTGCCACGTCCCTGTCTGAAGTTCGACTCCAGGACCACGGTCGAGGTCAGGCTGCGGCAGGATCCCCTCGGCCACCAGCACCTGCGCGGTGACCCCGTTGATGGGCTGCATGTAGCCGTTGAAGCTGATGTTCTCCAGGACGTTGGGCAGGTCGTGCAGGTAGTTGAGGAACAGGTGGGCGAGCACCGGGTTCTGCGCGCCGGACAGGACGGTCATGGTGTCGTTGGCCACCGGGCCCGCCGTCCTGGCGGGGAACCAGTAGCCGACCACGTCCACCGGCGTGCCCTTGGGCATGTAGTTGGCGGCCGCGGCCATGTCGCCCGACCAGGCGTGGTGGATCCAGGTCTGGCCGGTCGGGATCGAGGTGTAGTCGTTGTTGTCGATGTGCAGGTTGACCAGCTGTCCAGGTCGAGCAGGGAGTGGTGGCCGCGTTCAGCGAGCTGCCTGCGTCGGGTGGTGTTGGGGTCGAAGTCGCCGTTCTTCATCATCGCCAGGGTGAGGCCCTCGCGGTAGTCGTCCAGGATGGCGACCTTGCCCTTGTACTTCGGCTGCCAGGGGAAGGCCCACCGTTCGGCCAGTTCGCCGGGCTGTCAGGAACGTGGTCCTTCCGCCAGGCGATGCCGGTGGTGTAGATCGTGTACGGCACCGTGTACTGCCAGTCCTGGTCGTAGAACGGGTTCCGGTACTCGGGCCAGGTCTGGGAGATGTTCGGGATGTAGCTAGTGGTTGAGCGGCCGGATCAGCTTGCCGCGCGACCAGCTGGCCGAGGACGTCGACGGTGCGGGATGAAGACGTCGAACTCGAACTGCCCGCTGCGCAGCTTGGCGATGGCCTCGGTCATGGTGTTGAACGTGGTCAGCTCGACCTTGCAGTTGTACTTCTTGGCGAAGTTGTTGAGGACCTGCTGGTTGATGTACGCCACCCAGTTGTAGATCTTCAGGGTGGCGTTCTTCTCGGGCGCAGCCCGTCGGCGATGGCCGGGTTGTCGGCGTAGACCGGCCAGGTCACCGGGTCGTCGGGCCGGGGCAGCGGCAGCGGCTTGCCGACCGGGCCAGTGGCCAGTGCGTCGCTGCAGGCCGACAGCAGGCCGCCGACTCCACCGGCACCGAGCAAGGCGGCGCCAGCGCCCGCGCCGCTGCGCAGGAAGTTACGCCGCGATACCCCGTCCCGCGATGCCCCGTCCCGCGATGCCCCGTCCCGCGATGCCCCGTCCCGCGATGCCCCGTCCCGCGATCTCCCGGCCCGTGCGGCCTGCGCTGGGCGCGGGCGCGTCACTCCTGGGATTGGCGGCCGGCCGTCTCGCCAGCCTTCCTTCGGATGCATGATGCGCCACCCTTCGCGAGCTCGATGGCAGTTCGCCCGGTCTGTTGGCTTTCGCGGGTTCGTGACCATGAACTGTAAGTGCCGACAGGCTGAACCGTCCTTCAATTACTCCACTTCATTACTACTACGCGCACCTGAACACGAGGTCAGCTGGGTCGTCAGTAGCTCAGGCCGCTCAGTTCATCTGCGCCACCACCGACTGCCAGGCTTGTTGCCACAGCGCGTCCGCGCCGGTCATGAGCTGCAATTCCTTGGACCCGTGAATGAAGTAATCAGCCAGCACGGCTGTGCCGATCAAGTCTCGCTGTAGCGCGCCTTCGTCCACTAGTCGCTGCGGCGTCATCCAGACCAGCGGCTGCATGAAGCCGGTGCTCCTGACGTTGTTAACCGCGTTGGGCTGATTGAGCAGGAAGTTGAGCATGAGGTGGGCGAGCACCGGGCTTCTGGCGCTCCGCGGGATCACCATCGTGTCGTTGGCGACCGGCCCGGCACCGGTGGGCGGGAACCAGTAGCCGAGCACGTCCTTCGGCATGCCAGCCGGCAGGTACTTGGCGGCTGCGGCCACCTGGCCAGACCAGGCCTGGGTGATCGCGATCCGGCCGCTGCCCAGAGCGGTGTAGGCGGTGTTACCCACGGTCGGATGCACGAGGCCGGCTAGGCCGGAAAGCGACCGGCTAGCTGCGTCGATAAAGAGCGGGTCGGCCGTATTGAGGTTGACGATCCCGTTCTTGAGCAAGCCGAGGCTGATGCCCTCGCGGTAGTCATCAAGCAGTCCGACCTTGCCCGCGTACCTGGCGTCCCAGAGCACCGACCAGCCGTTGATCAGTGCGGAAGGGTCGGCGTCGACCAAGTCGCGGCGCCAGCCGATGCCGGTAGTAAAGATCGTGTAGGGGACGGTGTACTGCCAGTTCTCGTCGTAGAACGGGTTGGTGAACTCCGACCAGGTCTGGCCGATGTTTGGGATGTAGTCGTGATTGAGCGGCTGGAGCAGATCGCCCGTGATAAGGGTGCTGAGCGAGGCTAGCGTGACGCCGAGTACGACATCAAAGGTGGTCGTCGGCTTCATCAGCGCCGCCAGACCCTCAGCCATGGAGTTGAAGGTGGTGAGCTGGACCCG
>CAWFPK010000004.1:0-1270963 GCA_963817625.1 uncultured Actinomycetota bacterium | reverse complement strand
TCAATACTAGCTCTGACCCAAATCTAACACTTAATCTGGTCAATGCACCAACTCCTACTCTCTCACTAACCAATATCTACCAAGTCCTAACTACTGGTATCTATCATAAGTTTTTCATGACCTGCAATGCTGGATCTGGTTTTATCACATTTCGCTACCATTCAGGTCACCGTCTTTAGGGTTTATTAACTGGGGGTAGAGCCACAATTAAATTCTTAATGATCTTATTAGTATTTTGGCGGGATTTGTTGGTCTTGAGTGATCTGAAATACTTTGCATATTCGGGATATCCATGGTCTGAGAAAATTTTGAATAGTTTGTTTGTAATTGATAAAGTTTTTCCGATGATGTTTCTTTCGAGTTTCATAGAAATATGTAATAAAATCTCTGAAATAGATATTCAAATGATCTCTAAATTCATTCGAAAATATTAGATGGTTTTTGGATTCGGTTTGGGTGATGATATCATTCAGGTGATATAGCTTGGTCAGATAAAGGGGACTTTCATTACTCTTTCGAAAGGGAATGAGTGGTTCTTCGAATTCTATATATGGACACATGATAAAACAATCATGACATCCTTCATATAATTTATAGTTGGTGGAATGGCAATTTGGGCATTTGATCATTATCTATACCTAATAGGCTTTTGCCCCTTTGGACTAGGTGGGTAAACTGGGCCGATACGTCGGTTACGGTGTTGGTTACCTTTTTCAAAAAGTCACTTTGGATAGCTTGATCAGCTTTCTGAACTATAAAGTTTCGAAGTGATGCTGTTAGTAACCCAGAAGCAGATAATAGATTGCTGACAAATTGCTGACAGTTGTTTTCAGTAGCATTATATTGATATATCTGATTGGCACCATAGCGGTCGACAGCTCGGTTGAAAAAATCATTCAAGGTCAGGTGCGGATTGTTGGCGACTGGGAGACAAGCAGATGGTTTTGGCCATGACCTCTTTCGAAAATTCAGTACCTGATTCTTTTCTAATTGAATATTAGTACCATCATCTAATTTCACATTGAGCCAAAGATGGTAATAATTGTCATAGTTGTTCAGCTTCTTGGTCCGTTCATATTGTCCTAATGGTGACAACATTAGCTATCTTATCAACTAATGATGGGAATGGCCGGCGGCAAACCGCAATACTGGAAATGAAATGATTACCATATTTCTGAAGAAAATTGTTGACCGAAGCTCGGTATGCTAGATAGGTCGAAACCCGCAATTATCTGTTGATGAATTAGGGGATCATAATAGAGAATGATCTTGATTCCTTTCCCAATGTTTTTAGTTCGGTAGATATATCTCTTATTGGGTGGCAACCACCCTAAATCGGTGGAACCTTGCAGTATCGTAGATTTTCAAATAGTGATATTTATGCCTTTTCATGAAAGCAATAGCCTGTTCGGGAGTCCACCTGTAGATATCAAAAAGTATGGATTGGATGGGCATTTCTTATAATGATATTCAGAATTTAAAAACTACTTAAAGTTAAAATTTTAAATATCATTATCAGAATGGATTTGAATTCACTTTCCAAAGAAGAATTAATCGAAAAGATCAATGAATTGACAGAAGAATGTGATTTTCTCAGAATATCGAAAGAGAAGTTAGATGAATTGCTTCATAATACCATCTGTGATCTTGAAGAACTTGGAAAACAATCAGTCGAAAGACATAATTTTCTCCATGTTGAAATTGAACATTTGAAAAAGAAATTTGAGGAATTTACAGAAACTAAAGAAGAATTAAACAGAAAGATCAATGAATTGGAAAACAAGGAAAAGAAGTCAACTAAAGGATATAATCTTGTTAAAGCTGAACTTGACCAGCTGAAAGTCCAAAACAAGCATCTGAAAGCAGAAAATGATCTGATGCGCTTCCAGTGGATGTCAACAGCTAATGATTACAATTAATCATTCGAATAAACTACTTAGGATTTAAAAAGATATTATTAGTATATGAAATCAGTCTATTATTGGAAACTCCCTTTCAATTTTAAAGGAGGACATCGGAGTAATTTTGGCCCAATTGATGGAATATGTGCATATACTGAAGATGAAATTAAATCTTTTTTCAGCAGTGGTCGAAAGTATAGAGATCCAGATAATCACTGGAACCAAATGGCAACAACTGATATATATTTTAAAAAATTATTTCCAGTCGGACTATTGATTGATGAAAAAAGCTTGGCTTATTTAGATGTTATTGATATGTTTCGGATTATGATTGAAAATCCCCTCTAATCTACTTCATCGAGGGCTCTGTCTTTAAGATCAGAGCTGGTCATTATGGCTCCACCGCGAGTCTACGTCTACCTGCTGTTAAATTCTTGATTCCCCTTGCAATCGCTGGACCATATTGGGCAACTTTCTCAAGTATTGGTTCGGCTACTGAAGCTACCCTATTTATTCCATGTTTTATTGCATCCATCACATCTTGCATAGGAGTAACCACCCCACATGTTACTAATCTTGATGTTACCATGATTTTCAGTCGCATTCATGATATTACTAACCTGACAGCGGGTTGGTCTCGTGGCTCACGACTTGGTTGTTAACCACGACAATTCCCTCGTCTATCACGTGCACAAACAATGTATATGTAGCATTATTTGGATTGATGCTCTGGAAAGTGACTGTCACCTGGAATGAGGTTCTTTCGGCTAGACCGGAAGCTTGGTGTGGAAAGCTAGGTAAATCCGAACAGGGATTGATACAAATAACTGACCCAACGAAAGAGCTCCATTCAAGCCAAGACATATCACATCCATTTCGGACTGATAAGAGATACAAATCATAGGCATTAGCATCTGAAAGAACGGTTGGATTGTTATTCCATTGAAATCTAACTTGGGTAATGAGTGCATAACAATCTGGTGTTGTCGCTTGACTGGTGATTGTGTTGTCGGGTGGATTCAATTTCACCGACAGGTAAACTCTTTTAGGAATACCATTGGAGGACAGCACCTGTGATGTTAATGTATTCCCAGCTGCTCCAGCAGCAACATTTCCAGATACATATTGATATTCTGACAATTGAAAATAGGGAAACAAGGCAGTGGTTGCCAGTGGGTGGTCCGGTTGGGGAGTGATGTTTACTAGGTAGAGATAGGGGTAGTTGTCACCATCTGGGCCATTGATGGTAATACTAGTTTGGTGTTGGTGGCTGCGCCAGCTACATTCTGCCCATCCCAGCTCCACATTCGATAGAGCAGATTGGTATATTGGAATAATAGCTCAAATTGTCTCAGTGTGGGAATTCCAATTACGTCATGTTCCGACCAATTTAGAGGAGATATGAAAACTGGCTCTATGATATCATATGAAGTCCAAGTTCGACCATCAGCCGAATAATACCCCCAGACGTCAGCGTTGCGGGTCTGTTCAATATTATTGGTCGCATAGGCACTGAATGGATTCCTAGCACCAATGAAACTACCTCGATTAGTGGCCACACCTGTAACATAGGTCTGATTTTGATCCAAAAAGCTAGGGAAACCAGACATCCACTTGTTTCTTTCATCTGGCCCACTGACCCATACCTCATTAAGGCGTGAATCGAGTTCCAGGTAGTGTTGGTTAGGTTATCATTTCCAGGTGCAAATGAAATACTTTGAATAACAGAAGCCAGTGGGTAAGCTCTGAGACCTGAATTACCAGTTGCTCCCGGTGGGTTAGCTCCCGGGTTAGCAATATTGGTGTTGGCGAAAGTAATGACTACACTATAGGCAACGAATATTCGTCTTGACATGTAGATACCATCTTCTAGATCTACATGCCACTTAGTTTGAGAAGTACTATGAGACATAGCGCGATAATGTCGATAGGAAATATTTGAACCACCTTGGGTGATTGAATAGGTTCTGGTCTTAAGGGTGTTAGCTATCTATCCTGGGATCGATGAACTTGTTTACGGACACCATGATCTTGATATATATATAGTATCCACAAAAATTTTACCCTGTCTCTTAGAGGAAAAAGAACCCTTCTCATGAAAATGTATAAGGGATTATTTTTATTAATTAAAATCTAGCGACTTTTTAGGTCACATATTTTATGAATTTGTTCTTTGGGTAAGAACATATATCGTGTTAAAAATTGAACACATTGATATTTAGAAACAATGGGAAACATAATAAACTGAAAACGATTTGTCATAATTGACTTAGATTCATGACCCTTGAAAGCTAGTTGGTCACTAGAAATGACTGCTATATTGTGATGACGACCCATGCTATATATTTTGTCGCGGAGTGCTAGCACTGTTTTGAGTAATTCTTTATCTGTGATATCATGGAGGTCATCAAAAATACAGAGGGAATTAGCTAGTTCCTCTAGTTCAATGGGATCTTCAATAAAGGATTCATCAATCATAATTCGCTTGGGTTTGCAAATGTCCAGTGCCTTGTCACTTTCAAGAGAACTAAAGACGAATACTTCATTGTCTTTATATTGTTTCTTGTAGCTCTTGGCAATCAGTCCACAAAGAGTTGACTTCCCACAAAGCCCTGCCTATAATCAAGTATCGATTGGGCCATCCTCCCATGGTGGTGTACAAAGGAACAAAAACAGTGTTTTTTAATTTGATTTCAGGTAACTTATTTTCTTCTCTAGCTGTCGGTCTAGATACAATTCCCAATGTGGCTAAAGCATTTCGAGAATTATATTTAGTTTTTTCTTCAGCTATCTGCTGGACATTTGGTGCATTGGAATCAATGACAATATCAGAGTACATTATACTATATTCTTTGGAAATGTTTAATCCAGGTGGCGAGTGACCCCTCCTCCAATGAGCCGCTAATAGCTCTAGATGCTGTACCCAATCTTACCCTATGCGTCCGCATATAATGACCAACTGCCCTTGCATATGGATTTCGCATCCCTCTGACACCATACCCACCATCTCCATAACCATATTCTGCGTCTATGATATGATCTGCGCCTGCGATAGTGTCTCATCCCAGCACACAGACCATATCCTCGTCTCCTATATGAATATCTATGTGCGTCTGTATCGACGACCACCAGTGAGACTAGCTCCAAGGCGATATCTCCTTCTCCTGTGATGAACTAATCCATATCGGCGACGACGTCTACCACCATATCGACCAAGTAATGAAGACAGAATGGACAGCCCAGCAGGAATTAAGTAACTCATTGTTTGATATATAGTACTAATTTAAATTATTTTTCTTTGTTTTTTTTTGTATTCAACTATTGAAAACCTCGATTACTGGCACCGGATTTTTTACTCGTTTTAGGTGTTGCTTGCCTGTGGAATGTTTTGAATATTTGCCGGCAAAATGACGTCCGCATTCCAGACAGATAGTGGCTTTAGATATAAATTTGTTTTTCAGACTGTGAAAAGTAAGATGGATATTATCAATGCATCTGAATAGCAAAATAACCGAATATGTCCATCGCGTGTAAAAAAAATCACCAGCATCCTGGGCTACCATATTAATATTCTGGTATAATCCATAAAAAAAATATCATCAACACCATCGATGTATACTTCGATCTGATCAAATTTATAAGCATTAATAGCTCTTTCGTATTCTGGAAATTCTTTCCAAATTATTGTCCCATTATCTATTAAAGATTGGAAATTACCATCAAATGGTATATTTTCACTAAAGTATTTTCCGATTGCCCGTTTTCCCAGCAAGGGAAGATCAACCATCGGTCTGGTATGCCAATACTGGGACCCGCTCATTATTACAGTCTATACAAAATGGTCTTCGACAATTAGGACAAGATAAGATTTCATTTCCCCCTTCCTTTTCTTTACTATAGGAAATAAATATCATATTCAGTAGACATTTCTGACAGATGGTAAAAACACAGTCGGAGCATTTAGATAGATTGATAGTTGATTGACAGATATTACAATTTGAATCCATATACTTTAACTATATTAAGAATATGTTAGTCTATCTTTTTTTGTCTATCTTTTCTTTTAAATATTTCTAATTAATATAATAATCCCATGCCGAAAAAAGAAAAGTCCGAACTTAAGAAATCTACGCCGAAATGCCATGTCGATGAAAAGCCACTTGACTATGACAATCTAGATGAATTCATGTGCAGTTGTAAGATAGAAAAAGGAATTAAGCTCTTTGACTTACTTCGAAGTTGGTTTGGAAACAAGAACACTCAAATAGATTTCAGTGTTGACCCAGTTGAAGTCTTGGGACACCTTACCCAAGGAAGTCAAGCTAGCATTCGTAATGAGTGCCAAATGGAAATTTAAACCGGGTCCAGACTAGTCACCCTTTTTGACATAACTTTTTCAAAAGTTAAAGTATAATGAGTGAACAAATTCATAGTTATTACAATGTCCTAATTTCCAATAAGAACAATTATGCTATCCCAGCAGAATTTAACGAGACCCAAACTATTCCCTACCTTGACCATGCTGAAGATTATGAAATGACCATTGTTCGCTTCAAGGTCCCTTGTATAATGTACCTCTGTTCACCTACCCAAATGATGACCCAACTGACCCTTATAAATTCATCCTGACCATTTCCCTACTGGATGCAGGCAATGGTGACGCGGTTATTGCCACATCTGGTCCGACTAATGTGGATTGGAGAGCAACCACTTCACCCGACACAGATGAAAACAGCCGGATGGTCTATTACTATGAACAATTTGTTGAAATGGTTAATGATGCCCTGACCACGGCCTATGACACCCTAGTCCCATTAGTCGAAGCTATTGTTCCAGCTATCATTAGTTTGGTAGACCTGACAGCCAATCCGGTCATCATTTACAACAGTTCAACTGCTATCTTTTCACTGGTCTTGCAGATTAATAATGGAAATGATCACAATGCCGAATTGCAGTGTGTTTATGATGCTAACAACACCATTTATGCTCCCCATGCCTATTACGTGGCTATCAATTTCAATAATTATCTTTTTAACTATTTCAATGCTTTCCCTTCAGTCCGCATTGAAAATCCAGCAGTTCCCTTTCAATATAGTTATCAAATTGGGGTCAAGGATACCTACAGTAGCAGGCAACCCGGAAACTATTTCAATGAAGACGTCCCGCCAGCAGGTTATGTTATCTTTCCATCTTCTTATGCAGATCTAACTTCTTGGCAACAGTTGGCCAGAATCATGTTTTTGACCACCATTCCGGTCTACCCGGAAACAGTTTCCAATAACTTGGCTCAGAATTATGGTGTTCTGCTGAAACAAAACTTGTTAACTGATTATGAAGTTCTACCCAACCAAAGGAGTATTAGGGAATATCTCTACTTTAACAATCAAGGGAGTTTCCGATATGTCGATTTTGCCTGCACTGGTTCACTTAGGGTGATGAATCTAAGTATTTACTACATGGATGATGCTTTGAATTTTAGACAAATCATGATGTCACCAAACCAAGAAAGCTATATTAAGATTGGGTTCAGAAAAAAAAAATGGACTATCTATAAAGAAATCGCCGAGAAGTTTGTTGATAAGATTATAAATGGACTTAGGAAAGTTACTCACAGATAAACAGGTGTTGAAGATAGCAGGTCCAGGACTCGATTTTGGTGGAATATCCGTCATTAGCTCAACTCACCAGTATTGATCAGTTATTCGCTAGAGCTAAAAAAGTTATATTGCTTTATGTTCACGAGATGGATGACAATAATGTAGTTGGGCATTATGATGCTTTAATTCATCATGGAAACCGAATTGAATTTTTTGATTGCTATGGTCTTCAAGCCAGACGATATTATTATCAAAAAATCTAGACAGGATCGAAATGCCACTGGTCAAGAAAGGAACTACTTATCTAAATTACTTTATCAATCCCAGTTACCAATTGAATATAATGAATTTAAGTTCCAAAGCAATAAAAAAAATATTGCTACTTGTGGCTACTACTGCGGACTTAGATGTCGCTATTCCTCTATCCCACTGAACAGTATCAGCAGATATTCAAGACGCTAAAACGAATGAAAATAAACACCGATATCTTTGTCAAGGTTCTTGGGGACAAGTTTCTAAAAGATTAATCAGTAATATTATAACATGCCACCTAGCAAGAAACGTGAGTTTCTCAAGAAAAGGTTCAGTCGGAAAACAAGGGTGAAATCTCACAACATTACCCAGAAAGTAATCATCAATCGACCTATTATCCAGCGAAAACCCAGAGAAATTCCAACCAGAACTATACCACATGCCTTTCCGGTTCCACCTACACTTCCAAGACCAGATATTGATAGTCATGTTCAAAATAGGATCAATAGTCTAGAAAGGGAAATAGGGAGACTGGTTCACCTGGCAGAAAGGAGACCACCGGTTCCAGATGTAGACCTAAGAGCCAGATATGATGCACTAGTTCGTCATCACCAGGAATTAGAACATGAACTAGCCGAAACCAGAGCTAGGAGACCAGCACCAACTGGATATGAAACACATGTTCGCGAACATAAGGAATTGCAGGGTGAATTAGAGGAAATGCGAGCTAGAAGACCACCACTTCCACGAACAGATACATCATCATCCAGTTCATCATCATCAGCTGTGCCCACTTTTCATTTACCACGAGAATCCTCGAGTTCTTCATCCTATGAACCAACTGAACACAGACACCGAGTGTCACAGCCAGGATCCGATGTACAGCACCATCAGTGGGAAATGTTTGTCCAATCTGGGGTCGAATTTTCGACACGTTCGCGATGAATGTCCATATAGGAAGAACACACAGATGCAGATGGAATTTCGAAGATTCATACGTAGGGGAAAACAGAACCAGAATCCCATAACCGAACTCAGAGAGGCAATCCTGGATAGTGGTCCACATGCTAGCGGATTACACATCACTGAACTAGGAACCAGGTGTTTGAAATCACTAGATGAGGTCAAGCGAGATAGAACAGAAAAAGAAAAAGAAAGATTTTATGCCCATGGAGCACCATGGTCATCTTTATCATCGGCATCATCGTCTTCTTCTTCATCATCTTCTTCATCTTCATCTTCATCTTCATCATCACCAATTAGATATGTACTGTCATCAGAATTATCATCACCACCATTACAATTCCCAAGTGCAATTTCACCTGTACCATTTACACAGTCATCACCATCACCCCCAGCACCGAAATTATCTAGGCCACATGTTCCCAGAGTACCACCTTCAAGTCCATCACCTGGTTTCCAATAGAAAGGTCGATATACTACCCAACCCGAAGCACGGGGATCAAAACCAAGACCTAAAGATATTTAAAAGTAATATTTCTAGGTCTTAGTTTAGGTCTGTGAAAAAATCACACCATATTCTGTCTGTCATTACTTGATTATAAAATTACTAACCGGTTTATTGAATTTCTTGAAACAGAGTCCACAGCAGATATTAACATTGGAATAAATGATATCAACCTTACTTTGACAGTTGGGACACTTAGTGATCGAATTGAAAATGTACAACACTTTCTTATTATTTGTTTCTAAAAAATCAGAAGGTAATGGTTGACCGATAGTGGGAGCCCTACGGGGGATTGACAGGTCACTTCTCTGAACCGAAAGGTCTCCATCAGATCTAGATCTATTCAACCGAAAACTCTTGGGTCTATATAGGATCGGTTTGTGTCCATTTCCATTGCTGTCTGAACTAACACTACCAAATGAAACAGTTTTCTTGATACAATTTTCCCGGATCATGGTTACTATAAATAGTAACTAACGTAAAAACTGCATTGGTCGAAATGGACATGTTGATCAAGTTCAGATTAAATGTATTACCAGATAGCGTCTGTGGTTGGACTTGACATTTCAATAGTACAGGTGATGTTAAAGACCCATCATAGGTGTTCATCTTGGTAAATGAATAAGATATTTGAGCATAAGGACTAACAAAATTCAAAAGTTGTTGACAATAGGATATTTCGCTACCATTCCATAAAAGTCGGAGGGCCACTGAATCTACGCTATTGACAGATGCATTCAAGGTCACACCAATTAGCATGATGGATGGTGTTGAATATCTCTGATATTGAATCAGTCCATTGCTGGGATTGGTGAACACACTTGAACTAAATGAACTATTGTTATTATTAAAGACGATAGTAGCAGTTTCTACATCATACCAATCTCCCTGTGTGGTCATGGAAATACTAGCAGTACCAGAAACTAGTTCACAATAGGCAGACAGCGGAATGCTGGGAGCTGATGGTTGCTGATTTACCCACTTAGTACTAGATAACTGATAAGTCAATAGGTCACCATCAGCCAATGTCCCTAGGGAAACATCCGAATCACCAGCTAAAGTAGTAGAACTTGGTTGGGCATTAGTCCAACCCGATCCTCCATAAGTCAATAGGTCTCCCGAACTGATGGTACCACCTAAATTGACATCAATTAATGTTCCAATTGATGGATATTGCTCTAGACTAACCGCTACCCCGATATTATTAGTAAAGATGACACTTTGTCTTTGGGGTTGAACCTCTACTTCCCATCTATTGAAAGTATCAGAATTAATTGTATTGGTAATAAATCCTCGAAAGTAAACTGTTTCATCAGTGACACTCCTGACCACCAGAAGTAATTTGTTACCGCCCTGCATAATTCCTTCCAAATATTGAGAAGCATTGATATTTAGACGATTGGCATTGGTATAACTGATGTATATGTATCCAACAGCAGATGCATCATTGGTGGTAGCTAATCCACTAGTTAAAAATAACAGTTGACCATCATTCACTACAATTGGGTCGGGGGTCGGAGTTGTATAATTAAATATATAACTACAAGCCGATTCAGTAGCATATATGTTATTCCATCTGCTATCTGATTGTAAAAATATCAGAGACTGGGCATCAGATAGATTGACGATATTGGTGTCACTGTCACCCGATAGAGCATTATTGGGTTGCTGATTGACCCAGACACCGCTAGATGACTGGTAAGTTAGCAAATCCCCATTACCTGGGCTACTGATGTTTGTATCTGTTAGTTGTTCTAAAGTTTCAGGTGGTTTAAACCCAAGGATATACATATTCTCAGCAGTGAAAGTACCTAGAACATTGGTAACCGTCATGGTGACAGTGAATTGATTGCTGTCAGCAGTAGCACCGGTGACCATGAAAAACATTTGATTGCTATTATTGGTTGGGTCCCGAATATCCAGTGGGAAAGAATTGTTCATATTGGCACCCAAGGCATCTGCGATATTGTTACCATTGATATCATAGAGAGAAACCAACATGGTAGTACAACCAGTTGGGTCAGTCACCGGAATTCCAGAACCATTAATCCATTTAATTCTCCCAGGTAGTGCATAACTGATTTGCTGATCAGTACTCAAGTTATAGGCAAAACCATTTTCCGTGTAGGCTAGGGGATTATATTGGGCTGTATTTTGATTATACATGACCAGTTTTTTATCACTTAGACCACTTGAATTATAATCTTGTTGGTTGGCCAGCTTATATGGTGGTGTATTCAGAAAATTGTACATGTCACCTGCTGTAAAAGTCCCGCCATTGGAATTGAGTAATGTCACACTAGATGTAAATTCGGATCCCAATGTACCAATACTAGTGACAGTAAATTGCGCAACTAATTGATTTTTGATAGAATTCTTAATAGTCAGAATTGCATTTGGATTGGTCAACCAACTAAGAGTGGTGTGGATGTCTTCTCCATTGCTATCAACAAAATTAATGTTTAATCCCGTGGCTAGAGTGGGATCCAATGTTGGGTGATTAGCTGAATCCATCATCTTAAATTCACCATTATTGACTATCATTGGTTGGGTATCATCATCACTTAGGATAAAGGAATTGGAAATTTCATTCTTAGATTTTAGGATGTATTCACTTGAACTATTACTCCAAATGACTTCGCTTTTGTCGACTTTACCCACTGGATTGACATTGGGGAGTGAGTCCAATGAAGCAATACTTTCGGCTACCTTGAATGTTCTGACCTTGACTCCAGTGACTGATGTTGGTGGACTACCATTGCTAGAAATCACATTGAACCCAAAACCAAAATAGACATCTTCATTATCAATACTGGTAATAGATGCTAAGCACCATTGATCATAGAGGAAAACCGCTATTGTGTCACCAATGGCCAGTCTTGTTAGTCTTTGGGTACAATCATTACTATTATCATCAGTCGTGGAAATTTGGAGTTCGGTCACTGCACTGTAGGTAGTCTGATTAACCATCACTTCACCATTAGCTGGGGATCCCCATGTTGGTTGATAGTTATATTGCATTTCCCCATAGGTTTCATTATAAGCTGGAACAGAGGCACCGGGAATCTGGGCATTCACCCAATAGGTTCCATTCCATCCCAGGAAATCATTTAATTGCAAGTTAGAAACATTAAGGTCCGAATGACTTTCTAGGGTGTGGGAACTGGGTGGAAAAGTAGCACTAGAATCAACCCCAATATCAATAGTGTTGAGTACCGTATCATCAGTGACAGTTAGTTTGTCACCCACATTGATATTCTTGAGTTCAAAATCAACACCCACTTTATCTTGTACACACCTACCCCAGCAGTTCCAACATTACTACAGGTGTTAGCCTCACCAGTTGGATTCAGATTAGTCCAATTCCCACTTTCATAAGTTAAGATTTGTCCATTGGATTCGGCACCAGATGATACAAAGTCCGAATGACTTTCAATAGTATGGGGACTAGCTGGATAGCTACTGGGTTTATCTAAAATATCCGCCCAATAGACGCTCATGCCAGTTGGTAGATTCAATAATTCGAATTGAATGGTTAGACCATCAATGGCTTGGGGTGTCCCGATGATATTATTAAAGCTTAGTTGCAGGGTCAGATAAGATGGATAATCAACAGCATTTAGAACAGTACACTGGTAGATGACCGTGTTAGCAACATCGGTGATCTGAATTTTATCCCAATTATAGATGTTATTAACATCATTACCATGTAAATCGCTGTTGGAGATAGCAATGGTGTTGGGATTGCTGGTGTTAAGATTATCTGTTGAACAATATAAAGTACCAGATGGTGGAATGGGTGTTGTATTTTGAGCAGTAAATCGCATGTTGACGAAAAAAGGTGCTAAGGTAGTGGTGTCCACAATACTCAATTGATTGGTAGTGGTAGTATTTGCTTTGACGTGAATATTTTCATAAAATGCTCCATTTGGGGGACTACTATTTCCTAGGAAAGTACTCCATTATATCATTAAGCAGTTAAATTTTGTTGTTTAAAGGGGGGCTTCGCCCCCCAGCAATACGATGAGTCGAAGACAGTAAAACGTATTGCTGGAGGCGGTGGAAGGAACACATTTACGGTCCTTAAGCACTGGCTCTGTGTCTTGGAACGAGGAGCAGGGTATGAGATTTCAACTTTAATGCAATGTCTTCTCAACGTAAATAAAGCAATAGAGAGTGTAAAAGTTATATCTATTAAATTAAAATAGCAGTTTAAAATAAACCTTTTAATGGTTGTGCTTGTGCTTATCCTTTATTCACCAACGTCATATCCGCGTCATGGCGCTGGTAAATATAAATGCAAGTATTATCTTAATTATTATTACCGTAAAATTTACTATTATTATTATTAATATTATTATATGCCAACGATAGTCTCCCGACCGAGGGGGGAAAAGGATTGAAAAATGTGCTTGCCTGTACCTTATTCAAGATGCTTAAAGCGATTTGTTTTCATACGCGTATTTAGCAAGGTTGTGTAATCAAATCGTTGTCTTTGATGTAGAAGAGCCTGAATGGAGCACTGACAATCTTGATGAACTAGGCACATTTGATGCCAGTGGAGCCTTTATGTCACTCAAGGTATGATAGTATTTATGTCGCTAAACATAATTATTGATATCTAGTTTTCTGATAGTAGTTACGGTATGCAGAAGTGACTTCATTATACAATATGCATGTCATTTTATACAATGTATATGTATTTGAGTCTTGAAAATCTTGTAATGATAAGGATTTTTTAGGTTTAATAACAGCTGCTGTATGATTTTATTTTTGGATTTAATTATTTTTGTCCGTATTAATGCATGGATAATTTCTAACTTTAGAAATCCAATTATATTAACTTCAGTGCTAATTACTGTTTATTGCTGCAATTATAGTGCATCTTGATATATATTTTAATAATTTTTTAATCTAAATGTTATTATTATTGTTTTCACATGTCGTTGTTTTGTTATCGCGTTGTGGTAGGAGTTAGAAGAAAAAGAAAAGCTTAGTGGATCAAACGCTTCGTCGGATACATGTCATCGCGGTGATGAGTTTGAAGACTGCTCTCCAAATGATGAGAAGAAGGTGGTATATATGTAATAAGATTTTGTGTATAACTTGCAACCAACTCTAGTTGGTATTATTCATGGGAATCTCCAACCCGTGCAAACACAGAAAACGGACATTAAAGCGATGATGATGATGATGATTCAATGGAACATTCTGTATCATCATCTGTTTGCATAATGCTACCATAATGATTGTCTAAAAATGTTTTTGGAAGTTTGTATTGAAATTAATATAAGGTACCACACGGTATATTGTTGACAACGAAAATTGCTACTCTCCTAGCTTTATAACCCTCTGCTTAAAAATTAGAATATGTTAACTGTTTAGTCTTAGTACAATGTATGATATGATAATGATATAATAATATCGCTAATATGCTGAATATTTTCACAATTTTCAAACGTTCATTTTTATTCGCAGGGACGCTCATCTGGTGTCAACAACGTGGACGAAGACCGAGATGATGAAGCGAGAACAAACGGCAGAGATTTATATGGAGATTCCTCGTCTAGAAAACCTAATTTAAATGAAAATAAAAATTCCAAAGACTGCAGCGTATCGTCTAAACTTGCTCAAACTAACGGACCGTGTGGGGGCGGGTGGCAGCGGCCCCCCTCCTACTGTAGCAGAATCGGAGCAGCGTAGTGCGCGCGTCCTCCAAAGTATTAATGATAATAAAGTCTCGGCGTCGTCATCCGGTGATAGAGATGACGACGCCCATTCGTCTGTGATTGACAGTTCTAACCCGGTTAATAAACTCTTTACGGCTATGGGAGGCGGCGCTGCGGGCGCTGGCGTGACACCTCATGATGCAGCAGATGTCGTGACGATGCCGCGTGACAATGACGGGGGTTGTGATGGCGGAGCGAGCGGTATGTTGACTGTGGAGGAAATCGAAGCAGATGCAAGACGAAACAATGGAGGTCACGAGTCTGACCGGTTTTATCACGACCTCGAGCGAGATGCAGAGAACCTTGTCGCGCAGTTGTCAGCTGACGAGGACCGACAACTTGGAGCGCGAACATCAGTGGTATCAGTCACCGCTGATACATAGAGACGGAGTGGCGGTGATAGACCAGAACAAGCTGGAGGGGTTCCTGCGCGTGACGATAGCTGCCGGGGGGAGTTTGGGTGCGGTGAGCCAGGCTGGGAAAGCATTGCAGGAAGCTGTCGACAGCCAGAAAGACCTGATGATAAGCAATAAATGGTTTTATCGGGATCCGCAGGGAGATGTGCAAGGTTAACTGCATTGGATTTATTTGCTACCATTTTGTTTATTTTAATAGCTTAGTTTAAATGGTTGTCTTTGTGCAGTCTATAAAGTTGTAAACTATATGCGCACGAGTGCACATTATGCTAAATGCAAATGTTTGCATTCTCTATAGATCTTACATGAATAGCTTACACTCTTTAATATGGATTGGGATATTGGGATAAAAGGTTGTTGGGTTTGATTATTATTAAATTGATTGCTGGTTGATTCATTGCATTTTATTGAGACCGAATAAACGCCCGGCGACAATGATAATTTAGTTAAATTGTAGGTGCACAACTAATAATCGATTGGTTTGAATGAATTCAAAGTTGCAACTATTTAAGAAATCTTTTGTAAATTTATAATTATTACTACTTTTCTTTTTGTTTGCGTTATTATCATCGATTGAAGTATTATCTGATCTGATTGGTCAATCGACACTCTTAACACCTTGCGTGATTGGTTTGATTGCAGGTCCGTTTCAGCAACAGAGATGACCGAGTGGCTAAATGCTGGCTACTTTACCATGCAGCTCGTGGTCAAACAGGGTTGTGATAAACAGTTCATACCACTCGGTCGGTTGATTTCATATTCTGTGATAACTGTTAAGTGATGTTCCGGCAGTATACCTTTTTGTTCTTAATTATTGTTATTTTAAATTAAATTAATTGGCTTATTTGATTCGGCATGCTTTCTAATAATTTATAAGCGAAAAAAGTTTGGGATTTTTTTTGCGCAAATTTAAAATTATTTCTCGTTTTTCGACGTGTTTTATAATAATAGGTAGTTAAGGTCTATACTTAATGCTGTGTAAATATCTTGCAGTACTGGAAGCAGCTAATGCTGTAGCGGCACGCTATTTGTACATGTTAAACAGGTGACTTGATTAAGATGCGCGGACAGGCTCCTTTCACTTCACCGCATGCTCTGCCTCATCAGGTTATTGAATTAAGTGCACATTTCGTAGTGAACATTTTATTTGCGAATCATCGTTTTGACCCTACCAAGCTGGCATTAAAACCAGATCCACAGCTTTTTTTCTGACACGAAAATCACGTGGCAGACGATGCGGTGCAGCATAAGCAATGCGATTTTCGCGTCAGAAAAACGATGCGGATAGAATCAGAATTGGATGGAAAAAAACTTGTTAAAAATATGTCCGACAGCAAAAGAGTTTGCGTCTTTTTTGCAGGACTATATTCATTGATTGTGGCGAGAGCCATGGTGCTGTGATGGGCTTCAGCAAATTTAATGTTCGGTATAATTTATGTTCAGGTTCTAAAATGCTGTAGGATTACAATGTAAGTTATCAAGGCATTGATTGTTGTATATGATTTAATTTTATTAATTATAAATTAAATCTAAATACAATAAATAGTATATAATTAAAATAGTAGCTGCAGACGCCACCGATATTATCATTAGCTATTGAAACTGGCGTTAAACTTGCAATTATTACTATTATTGTTATGGTTTTCGTAGATTTCACCTCTACCTCCTTCAGTTCTGCTACATCAGCAGCAGCAGCAGCAAACATTCACCAGCCTACCCTCCGCCAATACAGCCAATACGAGTATCGATGTGCAGCAACAAATCAAACTACTACATGCGCATCTGCTACTACAACAGCAGCAGCAGCAGCAACAGATGCAGTCTCAAATCAGGCAAGAGTAAATTTGACGACATTAATTGTGATAATTTTAGCGTTTAGCTTGCCGAGCTGCCACTTAACTCTTCTTTAAAATCAGTAAGTATAGGCCTATTAGGTAATGGCCAATAAGTAATGGCCTATTATAGGCATAATAGGCCATTATAGGCCTAATAGAATTAAAAAGTAGGACATTTTTACCGTATCAGATTTCATTTTTGCGCCCCTTACGGATCTTTGATTTTTTCACACATTTAAATAACTAACTTTGTGCTGCGCATATTTTTGCGGTGGGAAAATAAAATATTTTGAATTGAATTGAACATTAAGCTATTCGCAGAAGCAGTTTCCGTGAAGCCGAAAACACCTCACCGTTTTCATAAGCGAATTTGACGAGTGTTATTGCGCAAAAAACAAGTATTTTGTATCTTTAGTTACGGATACAATCGTAATACCGCACTTGTTTTGTCTATGCATGAATACTATTATGACGCGCAATTTTAATTTGTTTACAGCAAAGCAAGACCAACAGGAGGCGATAAGGAAGCAACTCGTCCTTGATCTTCTTAAGCAGCATCTTATGCAGCACCAACAGCAGGCAAAGACCAAGTGTGTAGTGTTAAATGACCTCCTAGCACTTTAAAGCTCATTATCCACAGCATTTTTCAGACGTGGAAATGGCGTGGTGGACGATCGGCTAGTGGCTGGCAGGCCGGTGCAGTGGCTGGCCAATCACAGATCGTCCACTACGCGATTTCCGTGTCTGAAACACTGTGGTTTAATCTTTAAAATCTGTGGTTTTAAAAAACACATTTTGCTTAAATCTGTGTCTTTTGACATTCATTAGTTCATTGTTACCTTTTGCAACTTTGCGTAACTAATTAGGCATAATTTTGTGACTCGCAATATTATGCGTAGTTATTTCTTGGTTTTCCTAAAAATCCTATGATTGATGATTGATTGATTTGCTGTGCAGGCCTACGTCTTCTGCCGAGAATCAATTTTTGAACATGTCAGCGGCCGTGTCTGGTCAGCGGCGCTATCTCGTCGTTGAATCCTTCCGTTGTTACTTCAGTTCACCAATCAGCATTCCGTCCATCATCGTCCACCGCTAAACCAGCGATGTCCGCTTTCCATCGCTCCACTTCACAACCGACCGGCATTGACAACTACGGCCTTCCCCCACACTCTCTTCCCCCGCATCCCACAATTCCTTAGTCAACCAGGTTAACTTTTGTTACTCGTATCTTTTACCTGTTTGTTATTGCTATTGGTATTTCTGAAACTGGCATCATAGCGAGGCCAGATTTTTAATACCCTTGCAATGACTGGAGGCCATTATAAATTGTAATAAATTATTTTAAAAATGGAGGGTATTATAAATTTGGTCTCGTTCTGCGGATACCACTGCTCTCATATGTAATAATAATTTATTGTTACATATGGGAGCACAATAATGATAGTCTGGGATTTCGTTTTACCAACTCATTTTCCTGACTTTTCGGTACAAATTTCTTTTTAGAAAAACTTGCAACATTTTTTTTTGATGTAATTACAATTCTGTAATAACAAGATGATTCAGTACAGCCTAGTTATGTTTTATTACAGTTCAAGGTCTGGTCTCGCCATCACTAGCTGTAAACCAGACGATTGGCCAGCCTGGCGGCATACCGACGGGCAATGCTTTGATCAGCCCGGAATCCCCCCAGTCACCGGCTATTCGGGTCTTCTTCGATCAAACAGCTGTGTACCCTCTACTGCTGGCAAGTCTTGTTCTTTCCATATCGTAATCCTTTAACTCGTGTTGCACGCACAGACAATACGTAACTGAGCCGAGGCAACCAGGAGCGCGACGTATTGCTCCGGCAGTTGTACTTGCGGGCGAAGTCGTCCAAGCATCGCTGAGCGACCCGGCCCGGCAGGCAGTAGACCTGCAAGGTGACGTCTTGTTCCGCCAGTTGGCCGCCGGGGATCGGCAGATTGGACTGCCTGATCGGCCAGCTCACTGGGTGATACGGCCGGGCCGGCAGTGCCTGGCTGAGCAGCTTGGTATTGATGCTGCCCGAGCCGCCAGCCGCGATCAGGCTGCCGAGACCGCCGGCCGCCAAGGTGGCGGCGGCAGCCCCGGCCAGGAAGCCTCGTCTGGTCACCGTCGTAGCTATGGCATCGCGGTAGTCCCACGGGCGCGTGCGTGCCTTCACCCGGCGGAATCTAGCACCTTGCCAACGTCGGCGATGCTGGCAGCGAATCTCGCAACGTTACCGTTAAACCGGTCTATGTCGGCCGAGTCATGCTGGACCGAGATCAGCCACTGCTCGGCCTTGCCCCACGGGGGCAAGAATACGCCGCCATTGTGCTGGATCAGCCAGTGTGCGTGGCTGTAGGCACCGTTGATGGTCAGGAAACCGCGGAAATCGCGTACCGGCTCGCTGGTGAACACGATGCAACCCTTGGCACCAACAGAGACCACCTGGGCGGCTAGCCCGTTGGCGGCAATCGCCTGCTCGGTCGCGGTGACCGCCTGCTCTCGTAGCCGCTCGATCCGCTGGTAAGCCTCAGGGGTAGCGACTTCATAGAGCATGGCCCTGGTAGCTGCCATCGCGAGCGGATTGCCGTTGAAGGTACCGACCATCTCGTAGTCGCCGTTGGCGACGTGTCGCATCACCTCGGTCGTGCCGCCGACGGCGGCCACAGCAAGGCCGCCGCCGATCGCCTTGGCCAGGCAAATGATGTCGGGGGTAACCCCGGTGACGCCGATGGCGCCAGCCGGGCCGGCCGTCAGGCCGGTCTTGACTTCATCGAAGGTCAGCAGCGCGCCGTGGGTGTGCAGCAGTTCCTTGAGCCCGGCCAGGTAGCCGGGTTCAGGCAAGATGATGCCCGCGTTCATCATGATCGGCTCGAGGATCATTCCGGCGATCTGGCCAGGGTGCTCTTCGAGCACTCGCTGCACTGCCGCTAGGTCGTTGAAGCCGACAATGAGCGTGAGGTCGGTTATCGCTTGCGGGATGCCGGTGCTAGCTGGGGCGCTGGCAGGCCGGTCGGCCGGACCCAGCTCATCGGCATCCGGATACACCGATACCTGCACCGAGTCATGATGGCCGTGATAGCACCCCTCGACCTTGATGATCAGGTCGCGCTCGGTGATCGCCCGCATCAGATGCACCGCGTCCATGGTCGCTTCGGTGCCGGAGTTGCCGAATCGCCACTGCGGCAGACCGAAGCGCTCGGCCAGTTGCTGCGCTACCGCGAGCGCGTCCTTGGTCGGCTGGGCGAAGTGAGTGCCGTTCGCCACTTGGCGCTGCACCGCGGCGACGATCGCCGGATGCGCGTGCCCGGCCAGCGAGACGCCATAGCCTCCGTGCAGGTCCACGTACTCATTGCCATCGACGTCGTACAACTTTGAGCCGTTGCCGTGGCTCAGCCACACCGGCTGTGGCCTGGCGATCTGCCAGCTTGAGGTGACACCGCCGGCCAGTGCAGCCTTGGCCTGGCTGGCCAGCCGACCGGACTCCGGCTGCCGCTCGATAAAGATGCGTTCCTGCTCCGCGATGACCTCGGCGAGACTTTGGCGGGCCGCAGGCCGCGTCGTCCGACGCGGCGTGACCGGCCGGCCGGGGCTCGGCGGTGTCGCAGGTCTCCGGCCAGGGCCAGCGATCGCGTTCTGCAGTCGAGCGGGGCCGGGGGCCGCGGTCTGCGGTCGGCCAGGGCCGGCGGCCGCGTTCTGCGGTCGGTTGGGGCCGGCGGCCGCGCTCTGCGGTCGGCCAGGGCCGGCGGCCGCGGTCTGCGGTCGAGCGGGGGGAGTCGAGTGCGCTGTCGGCTTGTCCGAGCCGTTGACCAGCCCAGGAGCGGTAGAGCGAGCGGATGATGAGATCTGGTGCGGCGGTGAACTTTCGTTGGACGAGGCCTGTTTATCGGCCATGACTTGGCTCCCCTAACGGAGTTGACTGAATGTTCAGTCTAAAAGCTGGGACAGGCGGGACGCAAGGAGTTGGTTCGCTGGACGCAGGAAGCTGAGACGGCCGGGACGTAAGTGTCGGTGCACCGTGGGTGCCCCAGCTGACCCGGATCGAGGTTGCTTGTCGGCCCGTCTTCCCGCAGCCGAGCCGGTTATGCTCCGGGCTCATGCGCCGGTTGCTTGTCGTTCACCACACACCATCGCCAGCGATGCAGGCGATGCTCGAATCAGTCCTGTCCGGTGCCCGCGCCGACGAGATCGAAGGCGTCGAAGTGACGGCCGCCCCGGCCCTTTCGGCCGGGCCCGTTGAAGCGCTAGCTGCTGACGGCTACCTACTCGGCACTCCGGCGAACATTGGTTACATGGCAGGCGCACTCAAGCATTTCTTCGACACGATCTACTATCCGTGCCTAGAAGCCACCAAGCGCCGGCCGTTTGGCCTGTACGTACACGGCGCTAGCGACACCACCGGTGCCGTCCGCGCCGTCGAGTCGATCACTACCGGCCTGCAGTGGCGCCAGGTCCGCCCGCCAGTCCTGGTGATCGGCCAGCCAACCTCCGCTGACCTAGAATCCTGCTGGGAACTCGGCGCAGTGCTGGCGACTGAGCTAGCCAGCTAGCCAGGCCGCAGCCGTCCGCCGCACGGTAGTTGTCCGATTCAGGTACATAAGGGTCGACTGATCCGCCCGCGCGCATCCTCCGGGGAGCGTCTACCTGTGCTGGCTCGCCCCCGGCGGTCTCTGAGGGCGCGCCGCCTTCTTTGCTCCGACCGGTTTATTAACTATTGACCGTTTCGTGCGACCGCGTCGGGTCGGATGGCGGGCTGGGCAGTCGCTAAGTCGTGAAAGGTTGGCCGAAGCCGTTCACGTTTCACGAATTACCGACTCGCCGCTACCGACATTTTGGACCAATATGGACGTCAATGACGGTTTAAGGCAGTCGCCTCGCCGTGATACGTGGGACGTGCGAGCCCACATATCACGGGGAAGCGATCGGCCCTGTCGCCCGGCTTAGAAGAACGCGAAGAAATTACGGCCTTTATCCCGTTATGCGTCAGTGCGGCTGCGCAACCGAAGGTTAAGAAGGCCGACGGCAAGCTATCAAAGCCACCCGCTCATCTCGCCACCCCGAGGATGGCCATGGGCAGAGTGCCTGACCCACTGGCTATTGGGCGGGAGGGCTTAGCGGGTGCCGTAGTTGAACAGTTGCTGGTTGACCGGGCTATCGTTAGCGCCGGCCAGCGCGCCGGTGAGGGCAAAGACCCCGCCGAAGGCAATGGCGGCACCGGCCACGATGGCGATCAACAGGAGCCAAAGTCGTGACACGGTCGTCCTCCTTGCCCGATCCGCCGGGTCTGGCGGCAATGAACCTGATCGCAAGCGTAGCGAGTGTAGCTATCTTCTAGCCAGAACGATACGAAATAGTAACGTGCCGATCCGCCAGCCGGAACACGACCAGGTCCGGGCTCGCCAGCATTATCTGGGCGCCCGGCAGTCTGGCCAGGGCATCGAGTCGTGCGCGTGGCTGGCGCAGCAGCGGACCGTCGTCGACGATGACGTAGCGGACGCCGGCTGCGAGCAGCGTTGCGGTCAGCGGTCGGCGTGAGCTAATGGCGGCGTCGAGTCGGCGGGCGGATTGGCTTTCCGCAGCGACCGTGATGGAGCCGACGCGCAAGGCGTCGTTCCAGATTGTCGGCCTAGTCAGCAGCCTCGACCAAGGGTCGTAAACCGGCTCACCGTGATTCCACGGATAGCGGCGGTACTGGCCCCACGGCAGCAGCAATACCGAGCCCGACTGCTTGCTGGCATCGATCGTTGCCCGCGCAGTCAGCCAGTCGGCTGGATACTGCACGGCGCGCAACCGGCCGAACGCACCCCAGGCCAGACCAGGCACCAGTACCAGCGGCGCGACAAGCGCAATCACCCCGATTGCCACGGCGGCGCCGGTCAATTGTTGACCCTGCGGACGCTGCGGAGCGGCGGCGGCGAAAGCTAGGTCGGCGGTTGCGGATGCGGGAGTTGCGCCTGCGGCGGTTGCTGGCCCGGAAGTTGCTGGCGCGGGGGTGGCGGGTGCGTGGGGTGGGGGCACGCGGGTTGCCGGCGCGGGGGTGGCGGGTGCGTGGGGTGGGGGCACGCGGGTTGCTGGCGCGGGGGTGGCGGGTGCGTGGGGTGGGGGCACGCGGGTTGCTGGCGCGGGGGTGGCGGGTGCGTGGGGTGGGGGCACGCAGGTTGCTGGCGCGGGGGTGGCGGGTGCGCGGGCGGTCGTGGTGATGATGAGGGCGGCCAGGGCGGCGGCCAGGCCGATTGACTCGACTAGGGCCAGCGGGGCGATGAATTGCTGGCCGTCCCTGAGCAACGCGAACCCCGACCAAGACGCAATGGCATCTCGCAACGTTGTTAGCGTAGGTGACCAGGTGCCGAGGGCCGCCAGCATGAAGGAGAGTAGGCCAGCCACGCCGATACCAGGCGCAATGCGGTAGCGCCGAGCGAGGATTGCGTAGCCGGTCAGCGAGGTCAGCGCGATCGCCAGCCAGGCCACTGCCGCTGGACCTGTGCCGTAGCCGGCCGGGACGGCCTGCGCGTTCCAGGCACCGCTGAGCATGAGCAGGCTGCCGATCGCTCCGAATGGAGTGTCGGCACGGGCGGCGAACGCAGTCGCCCCCGCCGGGTCGGTCAGCACTGGCACGACGAACGACGGGATGATCCAGGGCAAGCTGGCGAGGGCGATGAGACCGACAGCCAGCCCGAGCCGCCGTCCACGGTCGACCAGCGAGGAGCCCGGCCGCGGCGAGCCCGGCCGTGAGGAGCCCGGCCGCGGCGAGCCCGGCTGCGGCGAACCTGCAAGCAGCGCCACGGGGACGGCCACCAGCACAGTGATCGACATGGCGGCGAAACCGCCGATCGCGGCCGGCACCAACGCCAGCGCGAGTCGCCATGGGCGCATTGGCCCGGCCCGCCAGGCGAGTTCGCGCGCTACCCACGGCAACCCGGCGTAGCCGAGCAGCATGGCCCATTGGCCGAGGATCAGCCGCTCGGCGACAAACGGATTCCAGCTGTAGCAAACCCCGGCAACCAGCCCGGCGAGCAACGGCAGCCTGGCCCGGGTGCCCGACTGAGACCAGCCGGCTTCGAGCAATGCCGCCGCGCCGGTGCAGGCGAGCACGAAGATCCCGAGCAAGATCAATTTCTGCAAATATTCAGCCGGGATGATCTTGGCGGCGACAGCGACGACGAGATCGCTGGGTACTGCCCGGGCCGGGCCGCCGGTGAATCCTAGATCGGCCCGGCTCAGCGGCGGCGCTGGGACGAAGACCATGTCGTAGGTGAGTACGAAGCCGCGGCCAAGCGCTGGGCCAAGCGCGAGCAGCCCGAGTCCAAGGCCGACCAGAGTCGGCCAGAACAGCGGACGCTTCACCAGGGTCACGTTTTGCGCGCGCGGACGAGCAAAATCGATGCTGCTGACGGCCAGTGACAAAAGAGCCGGTCAAGCGGGCGCAGCGGCAATGGCACATCGTGATAGCGGGCACCGGAGACCGCTATTTCGGCGAATCCATAGGCGGCGATGAACTCGACCAGTGCCCGTCGGGTGAACATATGCAGGTGCCCGGCCACCTGACTGCCCGGTCGGCCGTAGACACCGCGCAAACTCACTTCGGAGAAGACCGGCTGGATCCCGAAAGCAAGCAGGCCCCGGTTGTACCAAGCGGCCAGGTTGGGCGTGGAGAGCAGCAGCGAGCCGCCCGGCTTGAGCACTCGGTAGGCCGCCTCGATCGCCGCATCGGTGTCGACCAGGTGCTCGATGACCTCGCTCATCACGACGACGTCGACACTGGCCGGTCGCAGCGGCAGGCTTGGCGCGTCCAGGCCAGCTCGCAATACGGTCAGGCCGTGCGTGCGCGCGGTCGCCAGCGAGCTAGCTGACCAGTCGAGACCGACGAAGTGGTGTCCTGGATTGCCGTCGGCGGCCACGTTGGTGGCGAACCCGTCGCCGCAGCCGACGTCGACGATCGTGGCTGGCGCTGAGACGTCAGCAAGCACCTCGGCCAACATCTTGGCCTGCCGGTAAGCCCGATCTGGCCCCGAGCTGGCCGGCACTGCCGGGTCCTCGTAGAAGTTGCGCAGCGCATCGCCTGTGGCCGGGGGTGGCGGGGTTGTGTCGGCTGGCGTGGTGGGGGTGGGTGGTGCTGGCCGGGCCGGAGGTGGCGGGGGCGTGTCGGCTGGCGTGGTGGGGGTGGGTGGTGCTGGCCGGGCCGGGGGCGGCGGGGGCGTGTCGGCTGGCGTGGTGGGGGTGGGTGGTGCTGGCCGGGCCGGGGGCGGCGGGGGTGTGTCGGTTGGCGTCGTGGGGGTGGGTGCTGGTTGGGCCTGGGGCGGTGCTGGGCTGGGCTGGGCCGGTGTCGTGGCGTCGAGTTGGTGGCGGGTCGGCATCAGGCTGGCTCCGATTGCGCGGGGAACGCTGGCTCGGTGACCAGGGGATCGGTTGGATCGGTCGCTGCCAGTGGTTCGGTCGAGCGCAGTCGGGAGCGGGCGATCGCCTCATCGGCCGCGGCCGAGAAACCGTCGACTGCCGCTGACCAATGCAGTTGCAGCGCCCGGTCCCTTGCGGCCTCGCCCATGGCCTCGCGACGGCGGTGGTCGATGGCCAGCGCGGCCCAGGCCGAGGCGAACTCGCCTTCGGTCCGCACCAGCAGGCCGGTCTCGTTGTGCCGCACCGAGTCACGCAGGCCCGGCACGCTGAAGCCGATGGCTGGCGTGCCGCGCACGGCCGCCTCAGCGACGACGATGCCCCAGCCCTCGATGCTGGCCGGGTGCAGCAGCAGCCAGGCGGAAGAGAGCAGGCGATGCTTCTCCTCCTCTGATACTCGGCCGGTGAAAGTCACGTCGGGACCGGCCAGCGCGGCGAGCCGGTCCCGGTGCGGACCGTCGCCTGCGATGACCAGCTTGCCGCCGGTCACGTGCCTGACTCGCTCCCAGAGCTTGAGCAAGATGTCGATGCGCTTGTACGGCGCCAGCCGGCCGAGCGCGAGGAACAGCGGCTCGGTAGACCGGGCGGTCGGCGGCGGCGCGGGCTCGACCCCGTTGCAGATCAGCCTGATCCGGTCGGCGCTGACGCCAATGTTAGTCAGTGCGCTAAAGGTGGAGGCCGACACCGTCATAAACAAATTCCGCCGGTGCACCCACGGCATGACGACTGCCTCGGTGAAATGACCAGCCGCGGCGATTGGCTGCGGGAAGCGCAGCGGCCAGAGCTCGCTGTGGACGTGATTGACCAGGCAGATAACCGGCTTCTTGGTCCACAGCGGTGCCAGGTAGGGCATGCCGTTGCAGACTTCGACTATCAGGTCGCAGTCGCGCAAGTGCCGCAGGTAGCTGACCGGGGCGCGGACGAACTGGGAATACGTGCCGCCGCTGCGCCTGACTTGGTAGTCCCTGGTCCCGACCTGACCGCCAGCGAGCAGCGTGACCTGGTCGCCGCGCGCTTGCAGGCCCTGCGCCAGCCGATCGACCAGCAGCTCAGAACCGCCGGCATTAGCGTTGGCCAGATCGCGCCAGGCGACGAAGACGATGCGCCGCGACGCGCTCATCGGGCTGCTTTCGTTCGCTTGACTCGCCGCCTCGCCACTGTGCTGACCTCCGGTTAAGCGACTGATTGTCCAGCATGCCGGAGGTCGGAGCAATATTGTGGCGATATTAGTGGATCGTTGGTGACGGGCGAAGCGCGACGTCCGAGAGCGGCGATTGCCAGATTGAGGGAGTCGGCGCATGATGAGGTCCGCCCGGCTGTTCCGGCTTTTCCTGACCGAGCAGCAAGATCCGGACGGGTTCTACTCGGCGCTGGCCAAGGATGCGGCCAAGCAGCTAGCCGACTACGTGTCGGTGGGCGGCCAGACGGTGCTGGATATCGGCGGCGGCGCTGGCTACGTCACCAAGGAATTCCGCGCCCAGGGCGCGAACTGCTACCTGCTTGAGCTCGACACCGCCGAAATGCTCAGCCGGGGCGACATCCCGCCGGGCGCGGTGCTCGCCGACGGCTTCTGGCTGCCGATCCGTGATGGCGGCGCCGATGTGTGCGTCTCGTCGAACGTGCTTGAGCACGTGCGAGACCCGCACGGGTTGATTGACGAGATGGTCAGGGCCACCAAGCCCGGCGGGGTGATCTACCTGTCCTTTACCAACTGGTTCTCGCCGTGGGGCGGGCACGAGATGTCGCCCTGGCATTTCTTCGGTGCGGGCGTGGCCGAGCGCAGGTACGTCCGCAAGCACGGCAAGCTGCCGAAGAACCGGGTTGGCACCAGCTTGTTCAAGGTGCACATCGGCCAGGTGCTGGCGATGCTCAAGGGCCGCGCCGACGTCCAGGTCCTGGCCGCCAGGCCGCGTTACTACCCACGCTGGTGCCGGGTACTGCTCCATGTGCCGGTCGTGCGCGAGGTCGTGACCTGGAACCTGCTGCTGATCTTGCGGAGGACTGGTTGACGGTCGCGCGGGATGAGCTGACTGGCTCGGGCGGCGACGGCGACAATCTGCCCACCGTGGTCACCGACCGGCCGGTCAGGCCGGGCGGCGACGGCCAGCATCGGCTGTACCGCTTGGTCTTCCTGGTGTGGCTGGTCGCTCTGCTCGTCCTGCTGTCGAACGAGTCCGGGCGCGTCTTTTTCGATACGAAGCTTGGTGTTGACCTCGATCCAGCCAGCTTCTTGGCCAGGCTCTGGCAGCTCTACAACCCGCTCGAATGGTTCGGCACCCTGCAGGACCAGTACATCGGCTACGCCTTCCCGATGGCGCCCTTTTACCTGCTGGTGGAGTTCGCTAAGACGCCAGTCTGGGTCACCGAGCGGCTGTGGCTCTCGGTGCTCATCGCTACCGGTTTCGCTGGACTGATCAAGCTGGGCCGGGCGCTGGAGATCGGCACTGATCGGTCCAGGCTGGTCGCGGGGCTGACGTTCGCGCTGTGGCCGACCTTCACGATCGTGATCGGGTCGACTTCGGCTGGCATCATCCCAGGGCTGCTCGCGCCGTGGGCCGTGCTGCCGCTCGTGACCGCCGCCCGCAAGGGCGGATCGCCGGTGCGGGCCGCCGCCAGGTCCGGCGTCGTCGTGCTGTGCATGGGCGGGGTCAACGCGACGTCCACGCTTGACGCCCTGATCCTGCCTGCGTTGTTCATCTTGACGCAAGTGCGCGGTCGGCGACTGGTCACGCTTGGCCTGTGCTGGGTCGGGGCGGTACTGCTGGCGACGGCTTGGTGGGTCGGGCCGCTCTTGCTTCAGGCTAAGTACTCCTTTAACTTCCTGCCCTACATCGAGCAGTCAGCGACCACGACAAGCACCATGTCAGCCGCTACCTTCCTGCGCGGTGGCGGCAACTGGACCGCCTACTTCAACCTAGGCCAGCCGTGGCTAAATACCGGCTGGATGTCGGTCACCAACCCCTTCGTGATCATGGCGGCGGCCATCGCCGCTGGCACCGGGCTACTCGGGCTGGCCAGGCGCGATCTGCCGAGCGGCAACTGGCTGCGGCTGAGCCTCGGCGTGGCCGCGCTGGTCGCGCTCGCCGGGTATCCAGGACCGCTCGGCGGATCGCTGAGCGGTCAGGTTGACCAACTGCTCGACGGTGCGCTCGCGCCGTTGCGCAGCGTCTACAAGATCGAGCCGGCCGCGGCGGCCGTGCTGGCACTTGGCATCGCCCATGCGCTCGTATTGCGGGCCAGGCGGGAGACGCTGATCAAGGATCCGGCCCACCGCACGCTGTGGCATCTGGCCGCGGCGCCCGCGATCGCGCTGGTGCTGATTGGCCTCGCTTACCCGTACCTGAGCGGCCAGGCGCTCAACCCAGGACCGTTTAAGTCAGTGCCTGCCTACTGGTACCAGGCCGCCAGGTTTTTGGCCAAGCACTCGGCCAGGGCGCCGGCACTCGCGGTGCCGGCCGCCGCGCACGGCACCTACTTGTGGGGCCAGACCCAAGATGATCCGCTTGAGCCGCTGGCCACCTCGCCGTGGGTCGAGCAAGGCCTGGTGCCCTACGGCGGCGCTGGCTCGCAGTTGCTGCTCAGCTCCCTTGAGGCTGCGGTGGCCTCGGGTGAGCGGGTCAGCGGCCTGGCCGCCACGCTGGCCCGCTCCGGCATCCGGTACCTCGTGGTGCGCAATGACCTGAATCCGGCTGCGCTCGGCTACGTGTCACCGCAGCAGGTGCACCAGACGCTAGCGAGCTCGGGCTTCCGCCGGGTCGCCGCCTTCGGCCCGCTCATCACCGGAACGCAAACCGACCCTGGGGTCGGCCAGCTCGCCTACGCGTTGCCCTCGTACCCGGCGATCGAGGTGTTCGAGGCGCAATCTGCCATCGGCACCGCGCCGCCGCCTGCCGCCACCGCGCTGCCGGTCAGCGCCACCGCGCTGATCAACGGCGGACCTGACGCGCTGCTGCAGCTTGCCGGGCAGCACTTGCTCGGCTGGCAGACGCCGGCTGTCATCGCTGGCGACAAGCTGGTGGCCAAGCCTGCTAGCTGGCTGGTCACCGACTCGCTGCCGAGGGCTGATCATACGTTCGGGCTGACCGACGCGACGCCCTCGTTTACGTATACGGCGACCGAGACCAACCCGGTGGGCGATCCGCTTGGGGCGGCCGGGGCACAGCCTAGGCAACTCCTGCCAGTGGCCGCCGCCGGACATCAGACCGTCGCCGTCATCGTCGGCGCGGCGAACGTGACAGCGTCATCGTCTGGATCCTGGCTAACCGAGTCGCCGCAGGTCGACCCGGTGAACGCGGTCGACGGGAACCCGAGCACCTACTGGGCCGAGGCCAGCCCGAGCAGCCCGGTCGGGCAGTGGATCCAGATCACGTTCAGCCACCCGATCTCGCTGACTGGCTACATCGACATCAAGCTCCTGGTAGCTGGCTCGCAGCGGCCGGTGGCTGACCGGCTCACTGTGCGCACCGCTGCGGGGACCGTGACCAGCCCGGTGCAGCGGACCGGCACGGCGCAACCGCTGGCCGTTCCGACGGGATCGACCAGGACCATCAGGATCACCATCGCCGGCGCTCGCGGTCAGGTGCCGGGCGGTCTTGGCGCTGGATTCACCGAAATCACCATTCCTGGTTTGCGGGTGACCAGGTACTCGCTCCCGGCGCAGGACCCAGCCGGGCGGCAGGCTGGCCTGCTGGCGTTCTCCTTCCACCGGCAGTTGCCGTCGCCGGCCACGTTGGCCGACATCAGCGCCTATCCGCCGCTCGCGCGGATCGTGGTGACCCGCAGCCTGGCCAGCTTCCGGCTGGCAGCTAGCGCGATCGCGGTGCCCGGCCGGCGGCTGGATGAGTTGCTGGCCAAGCTCACGCCGAATCGCAAGCACGAACTTGAGGTCACCGCAAGCTCGACGTTCGGCTCGCTGCCCGACCTTGGCCCGGTCAATCTCTTTAAGGTCACCGATCCCGGTTCGTGGATCGCCGGTTCTGGCCGTCCAGTGCTGCGGCTGAGCTGGCAGGGCAAGCGGACGATCCGCCGGATGGTGATCGCACCGGTATCTGAATTCGGTGCCGCGCCGGAGTCCATCAAGGTCACCAGCCCGGACGGCACTCGCTTCGCCAGCATTGGCCTGGACGGGCTGACCGAGCTCGTGCCGCCACTGCGCACCGACCGGATGTCGATCAGCTTCCCCGTCGTGCAGTACACCGCGGGTGCGCCCACCGGAACCGGCCAGGGGTCCCAGCTGCCGGTTGGCCTGTCCAAGCTGGACATTCCGGCCCTGCACGGGCTACGGCCAGCCACGCTGCCCTCAACCAGGAAGTTCACGCTGCCGTGCGGCGCCGGCCCGGCCATCGCGATCAACCGGCGCACCTATCAGAGCCGGGTCGGCGGCACCGTCGGGGACCTGATCAGCTTCCGGCCGCTCAAGGTCACACTCTGCGCGCCCGGCTCCGCGGTGACGCTGCAGCCAGGAACGCATCGACTCCGTGCGCTCGGCCAGGCCCCGTTCAGCATCACTGACCTGAGCTTGGTCAGCAAGACAGCTCAGACAGTCGTCGGCCGCACTACCTCAGACGCGGTGGGCCGGCCGGTCCAGGTAGTGAAGTGGCAGTACTCGTATCGCCAAGTCAAGATCGGCTCGGGCCGCGCCGCCTATCTGGAGCTGCACCAGAACGCTAATCCAGGCTGGGTCGCCACCTTGGACGGTAAGTCGCTGACGCCGGTCACCTTGGACGGCTGGCAGCAGGGCTACGTCGTACCGGCCGGGGCCGGCGGCATGATAACTCTCACGTTCGCGCCGACTACCGCCTATCATGCGTGGATTATCTTTTCTGCGGTCGGAGCGCTGCTACTGGTGGCGATAGCCGTCGCCCGCCGGAGGCGCAGGACAGTGCACGACCAGATGGACCCAGCGCAGGAGCGGTCAGCTCCGGCTCCGTCGGCTCAGGTGACCCAGGCAGCTGGCTCGGCCGGGTCGGCGCCGCCGCTGCCAGGCTGGGTCAGCTGGCTCGGCCTGGTCGCGCTGTGCGGACTGATCGCAGTGATCGGCGGGTGGGTCGCGCTGGCCGTGCCCGTCGTCGCCTGGCTCGCTTGGCGCTGGCCAAGCTGGTACGGCGGCATCGCCCTGGCGGCGATGTTCGCGGCCGGGCTGCTGACCGTGGTCCCTGCGCACGGCTCGCCCACCGGGTCAGGTGCGTTCGGCGCCCCGGCCCAGGCGCTCGCGCTGATCGCGCTCACCGTCGCGCTGATCCCGGCGTGGTCAGCCCGATCGGGCCGACCGTGACCAGCCAGGCCAAGCTGGCCGACGCTAGCGCTGGCCTGACGGCTCGGCCAGAGCGACCTAAGCGCACCAGGTTCGCCGTGGCTGACGAGCTCACCTGTTACTACGACCGGGCCGCCGAGCCAGCCAACATCCACGTCGAGGCCAGGACAGCTCGCTCGCTCGATGAGGCTGCGATCCGGGCGGCTGTCGGCGCGGTGCTGGCCGCCGAGGCTGGCCTGCGCATCCGACGCGCGGCGGCCAGCAACTGGCAGCGCGGCTACTACTGGGACCACCGGGCCGAGCCAGACCTCGATCCGGTCCAAGCGACTACTTACACCGACGAGGCTGACCTCGGCAGGCAGCGTTCCGACCTGCTATCCGCGTCGCCGCCGTTGGCGGCCGCGCCGCCGGTCAGGTTTCTGCTCGCGGCCGGCCCGTTCGGCGACGCCCTGGTACTCAACGCGCACCACGCGTGCTTTGACGGGCTGTCGGCACTGCGACTGCTCCGCGCTGTGGCCAGCCAGTACACCGACCTGACCGGTGAGCGTCCTGCCGCCGAGCTTGCCGCCGCCGAGCCCGGCCAGAACTCACCCGCGCGCGGCTTGGCACCGACCTGGCCGGCCGGGTCGCCGGGCCTGCGGCCACCTGGCCGGTTCGCCAGGAACGCCAGAATCGCCGCTGATCTCGAACCTGGTCAGTCCGGTGAGCTGCCTGGCTACGGTGCCTGCCTGGTCAGCTGGAGCGGACTTGGCCGCACCGGCCAGCTTCGCGTCGCCGGGTACAGCATCAACGATCTGCTCATCACGGCACTGGTACTCACGATCATGAGCTGGAATAAAACGCACCTGGCTAGGTCGGCACCGATCACGATCACCATGCCGGTGGGGGACAAGCGTCAGCTCGGCGCTGGCGGCGAATGGGCCAACCGATCCCGGCTGACCTCGGTGACCGCCTGGCCGCAGGCCGACGCCGACTGGGCAGCCGTGCTTGCTGCCGTGGCCAACCAGACCAGGCGGGCGAAGGTCAGCGCCAAAGGCCAGGTTGACCCGTTCTCAGCGGCGCTGACCAAGGCACCGGTACCAGTCGCACTGAAGCGCTCGCTGGTGCGGGCGGCACTGGCCGCGGCTGGTTCCTTCAGCTGTGATAGCTGTCTTATCTCTAACCTTGGCGTCGTTCCCGCAGTCGCGTTCGGTGCGGCAATCGCGCGTGAAGTGTGGTTCTCGACTTCGGCGCATCTGCCGCGCGGAGTCTCGGTCGGCGCGACGACAACCGAGGGGCAACTGCGACTGACTTTCAGGTACCGAAGGGCGCTGCTGTCCGATCCTGCCGCTGCCGCGTTCGCGGCGAGTTACCTCCAGGTGCTCGATGACCTGGCTGGCAGGTGCGACGCCTGATGACCGACGGTGCCGGGCTTGGCGTCGCGGTGGCCGCGCTGGCCACAACTTCCTACAACGTCGGCCTGATCTTCGAGAAGCGGGCGCTCGGGCGGCTGCCGGCGATCGATGCCAGGCACGCCATCGTGCTGGCCCGTACCGTGCTGCTCAGCCCCGTCTGGCTTGGCGGCTTCGCGCTGATGCTGTGCGGCTTCGGCCTGCAGGTGGTCGCGCTCATGCTCGCGCCGGTGAGCGTGGTGCAACCGGTGCTCGGCTCGGGCACGGTGATCTTGGTCCTGCTGTCCAGGATCGTGCTGCGGGAGCGCCTTGGTCGGGTGGAGCTTGGCTGCGTGCTCGCGGTGGCGGTGGCTATCGCCGCGATTGCGCTGTCCGCTGCGGGCTCGGCCGGGAAGGTCGGGCATCAGGCCAGCGGCTTGTCCATCGCCGCCGTGGCGGGTCCGGCATGCCTGGTCGCGCTGGCGCTCGGGGCGAGGTCGCTGCGGCCGGCCGTGGCTGGCAAGCACCGCACGCCGGCGATCGGGGTTTCCTACGGCCTAGCGGCCGGCCTGCTCTACGGGGTGGCGACGCTGGCGATCAAGGCGCTGTCCGGAGTGATCTTCGATCGAACCGGCGACCTCAGCAAGCTGGTAGTGGCCGTGCTGACCTCGCCCTATCCGTACCTGACCGTGGTCTGCTCGGCGGTCGCGCTGCTGATCTTCCAGACCGGCTTGCAGCGCTGCCGGGTCTCGATTGTTGGTCCGGTATCCAACATCACCGGCAGCATCTTCTTTATCGTCGCCGGGACCTGGCTATTCGCCGAGCGGCTGCCAGGCAATCCGCTCGACTTGCTGCTGAAGGCTGGGCGGCATCGGGGTCGCCGGGGCGGCCGTCATCGTGTTGGCCAGGCAGCCGGCTGCCACCGGGACCGCGGCGGAGAGCGAGCTAGAGACGGAGTTGATCCATGCTGATCGAACGCCCGCTGCTTGACATCCTGGCCTGCCCGATCGACAAGCAGGGACTGCTGTTGTTCGAAGATGAGGCGATCTTGTACAACCCGAGGCTGCGCCGACTGTACCGGATTGTCGACGGCTACCCGATCCTGCTGGCCGCCCGGGCCGAGCCCGTGTCGGATGACGAGCATGAACGCTTGCTCAAGCGGGCTCATTACGGTGAGGCGATTGCGACCGGAGGCCTGACCGGCGAATGGATCGCCAGTCCCGACGACTAGCAAATCCTGTTATAGCTATCTTATGGCGTCATCAGGTCGTTATGATCACGTGTCTTAGTCGTAGTGACACCACTAACAGCGATCAGTATCATGCCTCAAACCCGTATAATGCCCAACTAGCCGCCAGATCAGACAGCCTTCCTCAGGAGGATCCATGCGCCGCGTCGTCTGGCCAGTGCTGACCGGGTTGGGAATCTTCTTTATCGTCGTGGCGATCTTGGCGCGGTTCTACGTCCCAGGCCAGGCGGTCAAATTCCCGCTCAACGAGTACAGCATCACCACTTTGCAGGCGACCAACGCGAGCTGGTTCAGCCCGAAGAACGTGAGCGAACTGTCCCCGGTTACCCTGCAGGTCACTAACACGGTCAAGGGCAATGTCACGGAGGCGAACTCGCTCGGCAGCTCTAAGTACGCGGTCTGGCACAGTTTCGCGGCAACCGAGGACATCACCGACCATCAGCAGGTCTCGATTCCAGCTGCCCCCGATGAGCTGGCCTTCGATCGACGTACTGGCGTAGTGATCCCGTGGAGCGGCAATGTCGTCGCCGGCAAGCACGAATCGGTCAGCGGACAGGGCTACGTCTGGCCGCTCGGCGCCAAGAAGCAAACCTACGACGTCTACGACACGACCCTGCTGAAGCCAGTGCCGTTCAAGTTCAAGGCGACCACCACCACCGACGGCATCGCGACCTATGAGTACGTGGCGAACGTCCCGCCCACCCAAGTCGGCACCCAGTCGCTGCCGGGTTCGCTGGTCGGGATGAGCGCGGCCGAGGTTACCTTGCCTGAGTTCTACAGCGCGACCGAGGTGTACTACGTCGACCCAGTCACCGGTGCTCCGATCTCGGTGGTGCGGGACACGCACGAGGTACTCAAGGACAGCAGCGGCACCACTCGCTTGGTTCTGGTCAACGCCGACTTCAAGTCGACTCCCGACAGCGTCGCCTCAACCGTCAAGACCGACAACCACTACCGGTTCGAGATCCAGCTCGCGACGGTCATCGTGCCGGTCATCGGCCTGTTGCTTGGCATCATCTTGCTGGTGATTGGTCTGGTGCTCAGCCAGCTGAGGCCCGAGGATGAGGAGTACGAGGACGAGGACGAGCCGGTCAGCTCGCCCGTCTGAGCGAGGCTGAGCCAGGCTGAGCCAGGATCGGAGGCGGCTGGTGGGGTTCTGGGCGCGTGCGCAAGAGACTCCCGACTGGGTTGCGGTAATTGAGCCAGACGGGACCGAGCACCGAGCAGGCGACTTGCTCGACCGGGTCAACCAGCTCGTCCACGCGCTCCGTGCGCGCGGGTTGCAGGCCGGTGACGGGATCGTCGCGCTGGTGCCCAACGGCATCGCGCCCCAGGAGCTGTGCCTAGCCGCACTGCAAGCTGGCTGGTACTACACGCCGCTCAACTGGCACTTCACCGCGCCGGAGATCGCCTATATCGTGCGCGATACCGGAGCGAAGGCGTTCTTCGTGCATGAGCGATTCGCCGAACTCGGGACGGCCGCCGCGGCCGCGGCGGAAGTGCCAGCCGACGCCCGATTCAGCTACGGCACAATCCCAGGCTTCACGCCGGTTGCCGACTTGCGGGCTGGGCAGCCGACCACGCCACCGCAGGATCGCACCGCTGGCACCGCGATGCACTACACCTCAGGCACCACCGGCCGGCCCAAAGGCGTGCGCCGCGCGCTGACTGGCCTGGACCCCGACGTCTCCGCTGACCTGCTGACCGGATTGCTGCAATTCTTTGGCATCACTGGCGGCGAAGGAAACGTGCATCTGGTCACCTCGCCGAATTACCACACCGCGGTCACGATCTTCGGCGGCAGCGCACTGCAGTTCGGGCACACCCTGGTCTGCATGGACGGTTGGGACGCCGAGCGAGCCTTGCAGTTGGTGCAGCAGTACAAGGTGACGAACACGCACATGGTGCCGACCCAGTTCAAGCGCATGCTCACCTTGACCGATGATGTCAGGTCGAAGTACGACGTGTCGTCCATGCGTTGGCTGATCCACGCGGCCGCGCCGTGCCCCGTTCCGATCAAGCGCTCGATGCTCGACTGGTGGGGGCCCGTGGTCTACGAGTACTACGCGGCCACCGAAGGCGGTGGCTCGATCGTCACCCCAACCGAGTGGCTGGACAAGCCGGGCACCGTCGGCAAGGCCTGGCCAGGCAGCGAGCTGATGATCGTCGACGACGATGGCAACGAATGTGCCGTCGGCGTCCCAGGCACTGTGTACATGAAGATGGGCGCCTTGGAGTTCGAGTACAAGGACGACCCGGCGAAGACAGCGGCCAGTCGGCTGCGCGGCTACTTTACCGTCGGCGATATTGGCTACCTTGACGATGACGGCTTCTTGTTCCTGTGCGACCGCAAATCGGACCTGATCATCTCGGGCGGCGCCAACATCTACCCGGCCGAGATCGAGGCTGAGATCGTCACCCACCAGAAGGTGGCCGATGTGGCCGTCTTCGGCATTCCGGACGAGGAGTGGGGCGAGCAGGTCAAGGCGGTCGTTCAGCCCGCTGACGGGATTGCCGGTTCGGACGAGTTGGCTGCCGAGATCCTGGCATCCCTTGATGGTCGGCTGGCCAAGATGAAGTGGCCGAAGTCCATCGACTTCGTCACCGAACTGCCACGCGACCCGAGCGGCAAGCTACTCAAGCGCCGCCTTCGCGAGCCTTACTGGGCGGATCGCCAGACGGCGATCTAGCCGCTCAGGAAACTGGCTCAGCTTCGCGTAGCAGCACGGCTGATGGTTCAAGCTCGCCTTGGCGCTTGGCCGCCGCGGCAACCAAGTAGCCGATAAAGCAGTCGACGGCCTGGGCATCAGGCGATGCTGGATAGGTGGCAGCAAGGACCTGCCGCCTGACGCCGGGCAGCTCGGCTGCGCAGATGCCGGGGTGGCGTCCTTGGGGCAGCGCTAGCCCTGGCGCGATCGCGACGCCAACGCCGGCCGCCACCAGCGACTGAGCCGCCGCCCAGTCGGTGGTGCGCAGAGCGATGGCTGGGCTGAAGCCCGCCGTTCTGGCTAGTTCGATCAGCAGCTCGCCGCATTGTTCGCCGGTGACGATCCAACGCTGATCCCTCAGGTCAGCGAGCGGCGTGGCGAGCGCTGGCCCATCGGTCAGCGGCGGCGAAGTGATCAGATATACCGGCTCGTCGAGCACCAGCTGGGCGCTCGAGTAGTCGGCGTCGAACGGCTCAGGCTCGATCAGCGCGGTGTCTGCGGGTGAGGCAGTGTGAAGGTACTTAAAGATGAGCGCGACGTCGACCTCGCCAGCTCGAAGCAGGTGCAGTGCGTCGGCTGGCGCGGCATCGACTAGTTGCAAGTCCCAGTCGTGCTGATCGGCGCGGAGAGCCAGGACGGCCGAGGCGACCAGGTTAGTCAGTGCCGAGCTGAAGGCTGCCAGCCTGACCCGGTCCTGGCGCAAGCCGACATGGCTGGCGAGCTCCGCTTCGGCGGCGTCGATGCGGCCAAGGATATCCTCGGCCCGCTGGGCCAGCAGTTGGCCGGCGTCAGTGAGCCTGATGCCGCGACCAGCCCGCTCCATGAGCTTTGCCCCAGTTTCTGCTTCTAGCCTGGCGATGTGATGGCTGATTGACGGCTGCGCGTAGTTGAGCGCGTGCGCCGCCGCCGTCACCGAGCCGTACTTGGCGACCGCGACGAGAACCCGAAGCCTGGTCGCGTCCAGCATGGTCCAACTATAGGTCCGGCCGAATTGCGGGCGGGGAATCATCAATACGACTGCCCGACTCCTGCGGCGCGCCGCGGCCACGTAGCAGCGGCCAGGTTGGCTGGCGCGGCTCGCGGCCGGCTGCGGCCTGGCGACGCCAGGCGATGCCGGATAGGGCTTCGAGCACGACCCGGTTCGCTGAGGTACGCGGTGACTCTCGGCGTGATCGTAGGGCGGTGCCACCTCGACGACATCGATCCCGACTAGCGGCAACTCCATCGCGATCCGGCGTACCGCGTCAAGCAATTGCCGGCTGGACAGGCCGCCTGGCTCCGGTGTACCGGTGCCTGGCGCCGAGGCCGGGATCGACGACATCGACATCGACTGACAAGAACACGCCATCGCAATCGTCGGTCGCGATCGTGAACGCCTCGGTCAGGCACTCGTCCAGGCCCCTAGCTACAAGCTCCGTCATCTCGAAGCTGCGCATCTGCTGGCGAGCCATCCAATCCAAAGTCTGCTGGCTCTGGCCAGTAGCCGCGCAGGCCGAGTTGCAAGAAGCGGTCGCCGCGAACGGCACCTGACTCGATCAGCCGGCGCATCGGCGTGCCGTGACCGTAGAGCGAGCCGAATTGAGTGTCGCCGGTGTCGGCGTGCGCGTCGAAGTGGATCAAGCTGACTCGCCCCCAGCCAACTTGCCTGGCTACGCCGGTGGCGTCAGGAAAGGTGACGGTGTGGTCGCCGCCCAGAATCACCGGGATCGCGCCAGCCGCGCAAACCGTGTAGACGGCCTCCTCAAGTCGGCGCAGCGACAGCTCGGTGTCACCCGATGGCATTTCGACATCGCCCACGTCAGCGACCTTGAGGTCGACAGCGGATCGACGCCCAAGGCCAGATGCGGCCGGGAGCCGTCGTGCGGTAGATAGTCGGTCAGCCTGATGGCCTGGGGACCGAACCTGGCACCTGGCCGATGCGAGGTACCGCCGTCGAAAGGCGCGCCGATCACCAGGATGTCCTGGTGGGCGATGGATTGCGGATCGGTCAGGTCGGCCATGGGTACGCCGAGGAACGTGGCATCGGGTCCGTACAGATTGCCGATTCGCGTCACGGCACCCCCCAAGATCAAACGACTGCTCACCGGACTTCGACCCTAGCGGGTAGCCAACCAGCATCGATTCCGGACTGTCCCGTTGCTGACCGTCAGCGGGCGGGGCCCGGTGCTGGGTCCGGGGCAGCAGCCGCGCTCGGATCTCGGCACGCTAAGTTCCGAGTGCAGTACTGACGGTTTTCACCCAGGAGGACGGACAATGGCTGACTCGCGGCGTGGTCAGGAAATGATCGGGCTGATGCGTCAGCTCGCAGCTGCCGACGGACGCCAGGTGCCGGTGGAAGGCACGCTGAACTTCCGAGATGTCGGTGGCTATCCGGTCAGTGACGGCGGCGCGATTGCCTGGCGGACGCTGTTCCGCTCGGACGGGCTCTACCGGGTGGACGCGGCCGGCGCGGCTACCATCGACGGGCTCGGCCTGAATACCGTGATTGACTTGCGGATCGCGGCTGAGCGTGAGGTAGCACCGAGCCCGATTGACGCGCTGAGCGCGAAGAGGCCAAGGACGCTCGCGTATTCGCTGGTCGGCGAGGACTTTAGCGAGTTGCCAGCAGACCTCGGTGGTGTGTACTCCTATCTGGTCAGTAAGCGCGGTCCAGCGATTGGCTCGGTCCTCAAGCAGCTCGCCAGTCCTGGTGCTTTGCCGGCGCTGGTGCACTGCACAGCCGGCAAGGACAGAACGGGCATTGTGGTAGCGTTCACGCTGGCAGCCGTTGGGGTGCCTGACGAGGTCATCGCGGCTGACTATGCATTGAGCAGCGTGTACCTTGTGCCAGGGCAGACCGCGGTGATCGGCCAGATCAGCGCGGCGATGGGTCTCGATGAGCAACTGACTGACGAGCTGATGGCGAGCCCGCCCGAGTTGATTGTGCGCGCCTTGGACCAGGCCAGACAGCAGTACGGGAGCGTGGTCGAGTACCTCGTACGCAATGGCGTGACCCCGGCTGAGCTGGCTGCGCTTAAAGCGGCACTGATAGCACCTGAATAACGAATTGGTGAGGCGAATGACAGCCATTCTCAACGATGAGCATGAGCCGTATGTCGCACGATGAGCTTGACCGTCGGATCCTGCACGCGCTAGTTCAAGATGCCAGGGCAAGCTACGCCGAGATCGGCTCATTGGTGGGCCTATCGGCGCCAGCGGTGAAGCGCCGGGTTGACCGACTCAGGGCGGCCGGTGCGATCACCGGGTTTTCTGCTCGGCTCAGTCCGGCCGAGCTCGGCTGGACGACCGAGGCTTATGTGGAGCTCTTCTGCCGCGGCAAGACTTCGCCCACTGAGATCGGCGCCGCCGCGAGCAAGCATCCTGAGGTCGTCAGCGCCTGCACAGTGACCGGCGAGGCGGATGCGTTGCTGTTGATCAGGGCCGCCGATATCCGACATTTCGAACAGGTGGTCGAGCGCATCGGAGCTGAGCCGTTCGTGGTGCGGACCAGAAGCTCCATCATCTTGTCCAAGCTGGTGGAGCGGCCGGAAGTATTGCCTGAGCTGACCGACTGACTCGCTGACCGTCCGCTGTGGGCGACCGGTGCGACGCACGGAAAGAGCAGTCGGTCTAATGCGGCGGAAAGTGCGCTGATCAAGTCCGTGGCCCTAGCGGGTTGGGCTACAGTCATAGCATGTCCGAGCGAGACGACCGATATGCCGGTAATAACCCCACGATGGGCACCGGGCTGCCGAGGACCACGGGTGAGTTCCGTGCTACTCCGGATATCTCCGCGAGTACCGCTGAGTTCAGGGCCTTCGCGGCGGGTCAGACTGCCGCCAGCCAACCCGGGCAGGCCGTAGACAGCGGCTCGTGGCCGGAGCAGCCATGGGCAGGTGACGACGCCGGCACCGGATCTGGCCGCACCGTCGCGATGATAGTAGGCATCGTGGTCGTGCTCGTTATCATCGTTGCCATCGCGCTTTTCGTTGCCTGACCGACCGGGTCGGCCGATCAGGTCGCTAGAAGCCGCTACCGACCTCGCTCCACGCTGACCAGCCGCTGCCAGTGTTGCTGGCGACGGCCAGCTTGAGGTTGTGGTCGATGACCGCAATGCTTGCGGCACCCACGGTGTTCAGCCAGCCACTCGGGCTGCCAAGGATCTTCCCGCCGGGAACGCCGCTGATCGCTGCCCATTTCCCCCACGACGCCGACCCGCTCGGCCCGCTCTGCCTGATGTACTCGGGCGTCCCATTGCTCCGCTTCACGTAGACGATTACCTGGCCAGCCGGCCAGGTCGCCGCCGCCGGTGAAGCACTGATGTCGCTGCCGGCCGCCGTCCAGAACCCGAGCCTGCTAGCGGCGTCGGCCAAGTCCAGGTGCCGGTACCGCCCAGCCAGGCGTCGTCGAGGCCGCCCGACTTGGTCGCGGCGAACAGCTCAGTCTGACCCGCCCCGTTCACCACCGCCGATGGCACTCCAGCCAGGTTGGTCGGGCTGCCGGTCAGCGTGCTCCACCGCCCCCAGGCAGTGCCATTCCAGCTCACTGCGGCGACCGAGTTCGCCGTCGTCCGGCAGAACAGATCGACGTGATGGCTCGCGTCTACCAGTGGTACCGGGGTGCTCGCGCACTGCCCGCCGATATTGGTCCAGTTGGTCCAGCGTCCGTTCCGATTCGGCTCGGACTGCGCGATGGCGGCCACGTTGCCGTTCGCTTCGGTCTGGAATACGCCGACGACGCCAGACGGCATCAGCACGGCGGCTGGATCGGTGGCCGGGCGCACCGGCGACGTGAGTGCGGGCAGTGCGCTGCCCCACTCCCAGTCGTTGGGATAGCCGGCCTGCTGCCAGGCGTGCATCAGTTGGCCAGAACTTGACCTGGCGAAGATCGTCAGCGCGCCATCCGCTAGCGCGGCGACGGCTGGATTGCTGGTGAAAGTCGCCGGCGTTCTACCAACCGCATGCATCGCCGACCAGGTCAGGCTGCCCACCGGGGCCTGCCAGGAATGACTGAGCGTGTCGCTGGAGGTGCGGGCGAACCACTCGGCGGTGCCGTTGGTGTTCATGCCGACCGAGATGCGGAAGCCCTCGTAATTGGCTGTCGTTGCTGGGGCCGAGCCAAGATTCAGGTCGAGCTTGTCGGTGTCGATGTCGATGCTGACGCCGCCCCACGTCTCCAGATGGCCGCCCTGGTATTGGTGCAGCCGCTGGTGGTTAGCCCACATCGAGCCCGGCATGTACGAGCTGTTGGTCGTGGCCACTCCATCCCAGTCCGCGTAATAGATGACCTGCGGCTCGGTCATCGACCCGGCGGCCGATACCAGCGCGCCGATGTTGGTGAACGACTCGTAGACCCCGGAGACGTAGCCGCGCGCCTGTAGTTCGCTATCCCAGGCCGACAAAAATGTGGTCACCTGGGAGTTACAGCGGGGACCGTAGGCTTCCATGTCGTAGATCAGTGGCGTGCCGGCCGGGATGCCGAGGTTGGTGGCCTGGGCGACGGCGTCGTCGGCGGCGGCCTCGCCTTCCGCGTTGGCTTGACTGGTGGTAATCGTGGCGTCACCGACGGCTTGCACGCAGCTGGACTGCAGGCCGGGGTAGATCGGGAAATAATGCCAGCCTTGGGCGACGATGCTGTTGATCCAGGACGGCGACAGATTGGCCTGGGCGCAGGCCCGGTTCGCGCCGCCGATGTAGATGCCGATGGCGCGATAGGGCGAATTCAGCCAACTGGTCATCGCGCTGCTGCTCGGTGCCGCGCACGCATCGAAGCCGCTGCCGGTAAAGAGCCCCTGACCCGAGGTGATCGGGGTGGCCATGGCAGCCGTGGTGGCGGTCGCGGTGGGGGCGGCCGCGGTGGGGGCGGCCGCGGTGGGGGCGGCCGTGGTGGGGGTGGCCGTGGTGGGGGCGGCCGCGGTGGAGGTGGCCGTGGTGGTGGTGGCCGTGGTGGGGGTGGCCGTGGTGGTGGGGGCGGCCGTGGTGGGGGCGGCTGTGGTGGTGACGTGCAGGCTGCGCTGGATGGCCAAGGCCAGCGCCCGGTCGGCACCGAAGGAGATGTTCACCTCCGCGCGGGCGTCCGGTATCAAGTCGGTGATGGTCCTGGTGAGGGGCCAGTTGTGGCTGAGCGCCAGGATCCGGCTGGGATGGGATCTCGCCTTCGCTCCGCTGTACTGTCTGGTCTGCTGCCTGACCATGCGGTCGGCGGCCGCCTGGCCGCTCTTGCTCAGCGGTTCGATCATGACCGCGTTGGTCTTGCCGACCAGGCCCGCTGGACAGATCGGATTCTGACCTGGGGTGCCGAGGTACACGGCGTGCACATCGAGGCGGGGGCAGGCTTGCGGGTGCTTCGCGAACGAGATCACCGGCCAGGAGGCGGGGACGCTGACGCTGACTCCGTCAAAGGTTACGCTCTGCCACCGCTCCGAACTGGCTGCTGACGAGGTTGCCGACCACCCGGCCGCCACAAGACTGCTAAGCCCGACCAGTACAGCAGCATGGTTTCGAAAATTCATGTAGCCGATGCTGGCGCTTGGCAGCTGCGTCGGCATGCAGTTTTCAATAACTGTGTGTAGTTAATAACAAGCCTTTGGTAAGCGAAACCGCGCGATCTGCGCGCTCGCCAGCAGCGTCGCCGTCCCTAGCAGGCGGCGGCGACGACAACGGGGTCGCCCCGTTGTCGCAGTAGTAGCAACGGGGGACCCCCGTTGCTGTTCGGCCGGGGCTGGGCGGGTGGCGGCGGGCACGGGCGGCCGGGGCTGGGCGGGTGGCGGCGGGCGCGGGTGGCCGGGGCTGGGCGGGTGGCGGCGGGCGCGGGCGGCCGGGGCTGGGCGGGTGGCGGCGGGCGCGGGCGGCCGGGGCTGGGCGGGTGGCGGCGGGCGCGGGCGGCCGGGGCTGGGCGGGTGGCGGCGGGCGCGGGCGGCCGGGGCTGGGCGGGTGGCGGCGCGGGCACGGGCTGCGGCGGCGCCTTTACTCGGGCTGGAACCGGTACCCCATGCCTGGCTCGGTGAGCAGCCAGCGCGGCCTGGCCGGATCAGGTTCGAGTTTGCGACGTAGTTGCGCCATGTAGAGGCGCAGGTTGCCGGTGGCATCGGCGTAGCCTGGGCCCCAGACCTCCTGCAGTAGCTGGCGCTGGCTCATCAGCTTGCCCGGATGCCGCAGCAGCACCTCAAGCAGATGCCACTCGGTCGGGGTCAGCCGGATGTCGGGCGGGGTGGTGCCGTCGTCGGCGGATCGCATCACCCGCTTCGCGGCGAGATCTACCATCAGGTGGCCCAGTTTGACCCTGGGCTCGCTCGCCTCTGGGGTGCTGCGCCTGACCGCCGCCCGCATCCTGGCCAGCAATTCGTCCATACCGAACGGCTTGGTGACGTAGTCGTCCGCGCCGGCGTCGAGCGCCTCGACCTTGTCGGTGCTGTCGGCCCGGCCGGACAGCACGATGATCGGCGCATCGGTCCAGCCGCGCAGTCCGGCGATCACGTCGATGCCGTCCATATCCGGCAGCCCGAGATCCAGTATGACTAGGTCAGGCGGGTGCGCCGCGGCTTGCTGCAGGGCCCCGGCCCCGGTGAGAGACGTGTCCACGTCGTACTGGCGAGCACGCAGGTTGATGCGCAGCGCCCGTAGGATCTGCGGCTCGTCGTCAATGACCAGCACTCGGGTCATGACAGCACCGGGCCGGACTCGCCAGGCAGCGGCAACGCGGCAGGCAACTGTTGAACCGGACTGTCCACGGCGGGCAGCGACACCACCATGGTGAGTCCGCCACCGGGAGTCTCCGCTGGCTCCAGCGTGCCGCTCATGGCTTCGGTCAGGCCGCGCGACAACGCTAGTCCAAGGCCGATGCCGGTAGTGTTGTCGGTATCGCCGAGCCGTTGGAACGGCACGAACATCCGGCTGGTCTGCTCGTGCGGAATGCCAGGGCCACGGTCGATGATCCGGACTTCGATCTTGTCGCCGAGCGAACTCGCGGTGAGCACGGGCGGCGTGCCGGCCGGCGAATAACGCAGCGCATTGGCGACCAGATTGGCGAGCACCCGCTCAAGTATTCCGGGATCCACAAAGACCTCAGGCAGTTCCGCCGGAATCTCGATCACGACTTTCCTGCTGTCGGGACCGAGGTCATCGAGCGAGCGGGCGACGACCTCGCCAAGGTCGGCCGGCCGGGGAAAGACGGACATCGCGCCGGCTTGCAGCCTGGAGACATCGAGCAGATTCTCCACCAGGCGGGCCAGCTTATCGAGGGATTCATCAGCGGTCGCGAGTAGTTCAGAATAATCCTCGGGTTCCCATTGGACATCATCGGACCGAAGGCTGGTCACCGCTGCCTTGGCCGAGGCGAGCGGGGTGCGCAGGTCGTGGCTCACAGCGGCGAGCAACGCGGTGCGCATCCGGTCGGCTTCGGCGATCGGCCTGGCCGCCTGCGCCGCCGCGGTCAATCGCTGCTGCTCAAGCGCGGCGGCCGCGTAGGTGGCGAAGGCGCTGAGCACGCGCCGGTCGGCCGCGGGCAAGGCACGGCCGCGAGCGGCCAGGCATAGCGAGTCGTCGATCGGCATGGCCACGTCGGCGTCATCAGGGCTGGTGACCGGAGGCTCTTCGGTGGCCGCCTCGCCCGACGCCGCGACGACATGCCAGCCGCTGGGCAGTGGCAGGCCGTCAGGCCCGGTGTCACGTTCCAGCATCGTGACGGTCTGCATGCCGAAGGCTTCCCGCACGCGGTCGATCACGGCCTGCAGCGGCTGCTCGCCGCGCAGGATGCCGCCCGCTGTAGTGACCAGCAGGTCCGACTCGGCGCGGCTCGCGCCGCCTGCTTTGACCGCCTGGCCGCCGCGTCCACGATGAGCGCCACCACGGCGGCGACGGCGAGAAACACCACCAGCGCGAACGCGTTGTTCGGGTCGCTGATGTTGAACGTGTAAAACGGCGGTGTAAAGAAGTAGTTGAGGAACAGCGAGCCTTCCACTGCGGCCAGCAGCGCCGGCAGCAATCCGCCGACCAGCGCCACCGCGACCACGCCGACAAGGAAGACCAGTACCTCGCTGGTCAGCGTGAGGTCAGGGCGCAGATTCGCGAGCAGGCCGGTCAGGGCAGGTGCCAGCAGCAAAGCGAGTGCGTAGCCGGCTCAGCCGACGCGGCAGTGACAGCCCGCCCCGCTCGGTCGGCAGCCCGCGGCCCCGGCCCATCTGGGAGTGGGTCACGATGTGCACGTCGATGTCGCCGGAGTCCCTGATGGTGCGCCAGCTCACCCCGGGTCCGGTCAGCAGCGTGCTGATCCAGTTGCGACGGCTGGCGCCAAGCACCAGTTGGGTCGCGTTCTCCGCGCGGGCGAAGGCGAGCAGCGCTTCGGACACGTTGTCGCCGACGACCTGGTGATAGGTGCCACCCAGCGATTCGGCCAGCCGCCGCTGGGTGGCCAGCTCAGCCGGGTCGGCCCCGGTCAGGCCATCGGACCTGGTCACGTAGACAGCCAGCAAGTCACCGCCGCCACCGACCGAACGGGCCGCGATCCTCGCGGCGCGGCGAATCAGCTGCTCGCCTTCAGGGCCGCCGGTGAGCGCGACAACTACCCGTTCCCTGGCCTCCCAGGTGCCGTGGATGTCGTGCGCTTCGCGGTACCTTTTCAGCCCCTCGTCGACCTTGTTGGCCAGCCAGAGCAGCGCGAGTTCTCGCAGGGCGGACAGGTTGCCGGTGCGGAAGTAGTGGTTAAGCGCGGCGTCGATCTTCTCGGCCGGGTAGATGTTGCCATGCGCCATCCGGCGGCGTAGCGCCTCCGGTGTCATGTCAACCAGTTCGACCTGATCGGCGGCACGGGCGATGGCATCGGGTATGGTCTCGCGCTGCGGTACCCCGGTGATCTTCTGCACCACGTCGTTGAGCGATTCAAGGTGCTGAATGTTCACCGTGGTGATCACGTCGATGCCGGCCGCGAGCAGCTCATCGACATCCTGCCAGCGCTTGGCATTGCGGGAGCCTGGCACGTTGGTGTGCGCGAGCTCATCGACAAGTGCGATCTGCGGATGCCTGGCCAGCACCGCGTCGATATCCATCTCGTCGAATACTGAGTCTCGGTAGCTCAGCTTGTGTCTGGGCATCACTTCAAGCCCGACCAGCTGCTCGGTTGTCCGGCGCCGGTCATGCGTCTCGACGAAGGCCACGACGACGTCAGCCCCGCGGGACTTACGCCGGTGGCCTTCGCCGAGCATCGCGAAAGTCTTGCCGACGCCCGCCGCGGCGCCCAGGTAAATCCTGAGCGAACCGCGGCGGGCTGACGGCGAACTGCTTGTCTCAGTCATCGTTAAGGTCACGGTAGCGGGTAGCGCTGATCCAGAGCGATGTTGAGTAGCAGCACATTGACCACCGGCTCGCCGAGGATGCCGAGCGGACGGCCGCTGGTGTACTTGGCGACCAGCGCCCGCACCGCAGCCGGGCTGATGTGCCTGGCGGCCGCGACTCGATCAACCTGGATCGCGGCGTTTTGCGGGGTGATGTCAGGGTCGAGTCCTGACCCAGAGGCGGTGACCGCGTCCGGCGGTATAGCGGAGACCCGGACGTGGTCGAACGCCGCGATCGCCTTCTCCCGCTGCTTGATCAGCGACACTAGGGTGGGGTTGTCAGGACCCAGGTTGGTTGCGGCGGAGTAGACCGGGTCGCAACCGTAGTCATTGCTCGCGCCACTGGTGGCTGCCGACGGCCGCGACTGGAAGTACTGCGGCAGCGGCTGGCCCTTGGCGTTGACGAACTCCTGACACAGCAAGCTCGAGCCGACAACGCGGCCGTGGTAGCTGACCAGCGAGCCGTTGGCGTGGTGGTTGAACGCCACCTGGCCGATGCCGAATACCACAAGCGGATAGGCGATGCCGCAGATCACCGTGAAGATGATCCAGCCGCGAATCGCAGCGATGAGTTGTCTGATCGAACCTGGTAGGTGAGACATGCCGATCACCGGAATCCTGGGATGAACTGGATGATGAGGTCAATGGCCTTGATCCCGATGAACGGGATGATCAGCCCGCCGACGCCATAGATGAGCAGGTTCCGCCGCAGCATGGACGAGGCGGACGACGGCCGGTACCTGACACCGCGCAGCGACAGCGGGATCAGCGCGACGATGATTAGCGCGTTGAAGATGATCGCCGAGGTGATGGCTGACTGCGGGCTGTGCAGGTGCAGGATGTTGAGCTTGCCGAGGGCCGGGATCACCGTCGAGAACATCGCCGGAATGATGGCGAAGTACTTCGCCACGTCGTTGGCGATGGAGAAGGTGGTCAGCGCCCCTCGGGTGATCAGCAGTTGCTTGCCGATCTCGACGATCTCGATGAGCTTGGTCGGGTTGGAGTCGAGGTCCACCATGTTGCCGGCTTCCTTGGCAGCGGAAGTCCCGGTGTTCATGGCGACGCCGACGTCGGCCTGAGCGAGCGCCGGGGCATCGTTGGTGCCGTCCCCGGTCATCGCGACCAGCTTGCCGCCCTCTTGCTCCTTGCTTGATCAGCGCCATCTTGTCTTCAGGCGTGGCCTCGGCGAGGAAGTCGTCCACCCCGGACTCATCCGCGATGGCTTTCGCGGTGAGTGGGTTGTCGCCGGTGATCATGACGGTCCTGATGCCCATCTTGCGCATCTCGGCGAACCGCTCGGCGATGCCCGGCTTGACGATGTCCTTGAGGTAGATCACGCCAAGTGCACGGGCGGTGCCGTTGCTTCGCTCAGCGACGACCAGCGGCGTACCGCCGGCCGCCGAGATGCTGTCCACGACCTGGCCGAGCTCGTCGGCTGGCGTGCCGCCGTTCTGCCTGATCCACTCGCGCACGGCGCTTGAGGCACCCTTGCGCACCTGTCGGCCGTCGGCCAGATCGACGCCACTCATCCTGGTCTGGGCGGTGAACTCGATGAACTCGGCCCCGCCAAGCTCGCCCTCGGCCCGCTCGCGCAAGCCGTACTGCTCCTTGGCGAGCACCACGATCGAGCGGCCCTCAGGCGTGTAGTCGGCCATCGATGACAATTGCGCGGCGTCGGCCACCTCGTTCGCGTCCACTCCGCCTACCGGGATGAACTCAGCCGCTTGCCGGTTTCCGATCGTGATCGTGCCGGTCTTGTCAAGCAGCAGCGTATTGACGTCGCCTGCGGCCTCGACGGCGCGCCCCGACATCGCCAGCACATTGCGCTGGACCAGCCGGTCCATGCCGGCGATGCCGATCGCTGACAGCAGCGCCCCGATGGTGGTCGGGATCAGCGCCACGAGCAGCGCGACCAGGATCACCAGGCTTTGCGGTGCGCCCGAGTAGAACGCCATCGGCTGCAGCGTGATGACCGCCAACATGAAGATGACGGTGAGCGAGGCGAGCAGGATGTTCAGCGCCAGCTCGTTCGGCGTCTTCTGCCGCTGCGCGCCCTCGACTAGGGCGATCATCCGGTCGATGAAGGTTTCCCCTGGCTTGGAGGTGATCTTCACGACGATCCGGTCCGACAGGACCTTGGTGCCGCCGGTGACCGCAGAGCGGTCACCGCCCGATTCGCGGATCACTGGCGCTGATTCGCCGGTAATCGCCGATTCGTCTACCGAGGCCACGCCCTCGACGACGTCACCGTCGCCGGGAATGATCTGGCCGGCCTCGACCACGACGAAGTCGCCGAGCGTCAGGGCCGTGCCGGAGACCTCTTCTCTCGCAGCGTATCGGCCTGGCCAGGCTTCCAGTCGATCAGCCGGCGGGCCATGGTCTCCCGCTTGGTCCGGCGCAGCGTCTCGGCCTGCGCCTTGCCGCGGCCTTCGGCGACCGCCTCGGCCAGGTTGGCGAACACCACGGTCAGCCAGAGCCAGACCACGATGGTCCAGTTGAAGACCGAGGATGAGGTGATCGCGGTGTAAGTGGTCAGCGCTGCGCCGACCTCCACCACGAACATGACCGGGTTCTTGACCTGGACCCTGCGGGTCCAGCTTCTTGAATGCGTCCGGAGTTGATTTCCACAGCATCTTGGGATCGAGCAAGCCGCCGCCGACCTGTCGAGGCTCGGTCTGGTCGGTGCGAGGTCCGCCCGGTCTCCGCAGCTGGGTTCGATGTCATGACAGACATGTCAGTGCAGTCCTTCTGCGAATGGGCCAAGCGCGAGCGCGGGGAAGTAGGTCAGGCCGACGAGGACGAGGATCACGGCCGACGAGCATGCCGACGAAGAGCGGCTTTCTCGTGTCCAGCGTGCCAGCGCTGGCAGGCACTCGGCCCTGTCTAGCCAGCGACCCGGCCAAGCCGAGCGCGAAGATCTCCGGCGCGAACCGGCCGAGCAGCATCACGATGCCGCCGATGGTGTTGTACCAGATCGTGTTCGTGGTGCCAGGCCGGCGAAGGCGGAGCCGTTGTTGTTCGCCATCGACGTGAACGCATACATGATCTCGGTCAGACCGTGCGGGCCGTGGTTGAGTATGGAGGACAGCGGCGACGTTGTCGGGGATGGCCAGTTCTTGAGGCCAAGCGACAGTCCAGCGGAGGTCAAGATCAGTACCGGCAGCGTGAGGAAGTACAAAGCCGCGTACTTCATCTCGGTCGGCCTGATCTTCTTGCCGATGTACTCGGGGGTACGGCCGACCATCAGGCCGCCAACGAACACGGTCACGATGGCTAGCACCAAGATCCCGTACATGCCGGCTCCGATGCCGCCAGGCGCGATCTCGCCCAGTGCGATGTCGAACAGGGCGATGCCGCCGCCGAACGGTGTCAGCGAGTCGTGGAAGCAGTTGACCGCGCCGGTCGAGGTGACCGTGGTAGACGCCGCGAACAGCGAGCAGGCTGGTCGCCCGAATCTGGTCTCCACTCCCTCCATCGCGCCGTGCGCGAGGTGGGTGGCGGTGCCGGCCCCCTGCATCTCGAAGAAGCTGATCCCGCCGACGGCCAGCGCCCAGATGATCACCATGACGGCGACCAGCGCGTAACCCTGGCGATTGTCGCCCACCATTTTTCCGAATGCTCGTGGCGTGGCGAAGGGGATCAGCAGTAGCAGGAAGATCTCGAAGATGTCGCTGAAGCCGTTCGGGCTCTCGAACGGGTGGGCTGAGTTCGCGTTGAAGAAGCCGCCGCCGTTGTTGCCCATGTCCTTGATGACCTCCTGGGAGGCCACTGGCCCGCCCGGGATGGTCTGGTGGCCGCCGGCCAGCGTGGTGATCGTGTGGTAATGCGCGAAGTTGTCGATCGCACCGGTGGCGAGCAGGATGATCGCGCCGATGATCGACAGCGGCAGCAGCAGCCGGAAGACCGCCCGAGTGACATCCACCCAGAAGTTGCCGAGCTTGTCGGTGTTCTGCCGGACGAACCCGCGGATCAGCGCGATCGCGATGACCAGGCCGACAGCCGCCGACATGAAGTTCTGCACCGCTAGCCCGGCCATCTGGGTCAGGTAGCTCATGGTGGACTCGCCGGAGTAGTTCTGCCAGTTCGTGTTGGTCACGAAGGAGACCGCGGTGTTCCAGGCGACGGCGGGCGGGACGTTCGGCAGGTGGAAGACATTGAGCAGCAGATAGTGCTGCAGCCGCTCGATGCCATACAGGAAGAGCACGCTGATCACCGAGAACGACAGCATGCTGCGCAAGTAGGCTGACCACTTCTGGTCAGCTTGCGGGTCGACCCCGATCAGCTTGTAGACGCCGCGTTCGACCCGCCAGTGCTTATCGGAAGTAAAGATGCGTGCCAGGTAATTGCCCAGCGGCACGTAGCAGGCGGCCAGGGCAACAACTAGCAATGCCCACTGCAGCCAGCCCGCGAGGGTGCTATTCATCAGAATCTCTCCGGCAAAACGAGGGCCAGGAATAGGTAAACGGTGAGTGCGATACCGGCGATAAGGCCGAGCCAGTTATTAACGCTCAAAGCGCTCGACCCCCTTGACTAGCAAGAAAAGCACGGCGAAAACTACTATGGTGAGCCCGATATAAAGAAAATCGGACATGGTGCCTCCTTCGGCGCGTCCGTAGGACTGACTCAGTAAACAGCCAGGAACAGGTGAAATACCTCCCGCTAGCAGGCCTCATGCGATCCGGGTGGGATTCCTAACGAAGTCCATGCAAAAAGTTGCCCCGGCTTCACCGCTGATCACCAACGCCTGGTCGGGCTGACCTCCAGGGCCGCTCATGTCTTGCCCGCAGCGGTGATCTTGGGCATTGGACTGGGAATAACGATACGGTTCGCGCCGCCTTCAGCGGAAGGCTCTGGCGGCTGGGACCTTTTGGCGGGGGCGGTCAGCCCAAAACCGAACGGGGATAGGGCATGCGGGAATTCCGGTCGTTCGCCGCCCTCGGTGACAGTTTCACCGAAGGCGTCGGTGACCTGGCCGCTGACGGCCTCAGCTGCCAGGGCTGGGCCGATCGGTTCGCCGATGAATTGGCAAAACATCAACCAGATTTGCGATACGCGAACCTGGCGGTGCGCGGCAAGCTAGTCAGCGAGGTGCTGGCCGAGCAAGTACCAGCGACGATCGGCCTGCGCCCTGACCTGGTCACGCTCGCGGCCGGCGGCAACGACCTGCTGCGGCCGCGCACCGATCCCGACGCTCTGGCCGTGACGTTCGAGATCGCCGTGGCGGCGCTGACCGCCGCTGGTTCGACGGTGATGGTATTCACCGGCTTCGATCCAGTGGCGTTTCCCGTCTTGCGGCTCGTGCGCGGCAAGGCCGCGGTGTTCAGCATGCACCTGCGCGTGATCGCGGCGAAGTATGACTGCCTGCTCGCTGACCTTTGGCCGATGCGGGTGCTGGCCGACCGGAGAATGTGGTCGGCTGACCGGCTGCATCTGGGTGCCGACGGTCATCGTCGAGTGGCATTGCTGGCCTGCGAGGTGATCGGACTTCCGGTGCGTGCGGACTGGCGGGCGCCGCTGGCTGACCAGCTAGTGCCTCCTGGCCTGAGCGGCGTCGCCCGGAGCTGGCTGAATGCTCGCTTGAGCGACCTCGAATGGCTCAGCGAGCACGCCGCCCCCTACCTCAGCCGTCGCCTGCACGGCATCTCCACCGGCGACGGCCGCCCGCCCAAACGCCCGCGCCTGACCCCAGTCCTCCCCCCACCCCCCGCCCCCCTCCCCGCACCCCTCCCCGCACCCCTCTCTCCCCTCCTCCCGCACCCCGCCCCCCTCCCCCCACTCCCCGCCCCCCTCCCCACCCCCGCCCCCCTCCCCACCCCCCTCCCCAACCGCACCGGAGTCCCCCTGATGCTGTCAGGTGAGCAGCGGGGGAGCGACGCTGTCGTTGGCGAGGGCGGGTGAGTGGCGGGGCGGGCGGGTTATGCTCCGGGGGTGGAGCTTGATCTGTCTTGCCGGGCCGGGGAGTTGACTGCGCAGCTGGTGGATTTCGAGTCGGTGAGCGGCACTGAAGGGCCGTTGGCCGACGCCATCGAGGCCGCGCTCGAGCAACTGCCGCACCTGTCGTTGCACCGCGACGGCAACGCGATCGTGGCGAGTACCGACCTCGGTCGGCCGCAGCGAGTCCTGCTGGCTGGGCACATCGACACGGTGCCGATCGCCGGTAACGTGCCGTCTCATTCGGCCGACGGCGTGCTCTACGGCTGCGGCACCTCGGACATGAAGTCTGGGGTGGCCGTCCAGCTCAAGCTGGCGGCGACGGTGCCCGAGCCGGTCATGGACATCAGCTATGTCTTTTATGACTGCGAGGAAGTCGAGTCGGAGCGCAACGGGCTGCTGCGGCTGAGCCGGAACAGTCCTGGTCGCCTGGATGGCGACTTCGCGATCTTGCTTGAGCCCACTGGCGGCGTGGTCGAGGGTGGCTGCCAGGGCACTTTGCGCGCGGACATCGTGGCGCGGGGCGAGCGAGCCCACAGCGCTAGGTCCTGGCTCGGGCGCAACGCGATCCACGGCGCTGGCGGCATACTCGACGTGCTCCGCGGCTATCAGCCCAGGCAGCCCGAGGTCGATGGACTGGGCTACCGGGAAGGGCTGAACGCGGTCGGCATCAGTGGCGGTGTGGCGGGCAACGTCATTCCTGACGAGTGCACCGTCACGGTCAACTACCGGTTCGCTCCAGACCGCTCCGCCGAGCAGGCGGCTGATCACATCCGCGAACTCTTCGCCGCCTGGGACGTCACGATCACGGACGTAGCTGGCGGGGCGCGGCCTGGGCTCGGCCATCCGGCGGCGAAGTCCTTCGTAGCCGCCGTCGGCGGGACACCCCGAGCCAAGCTCGGCTGGACTGACGTTGCCAGGTTCGACGCTCTGGGAATCCCCGCGGTCAACTTCGGCCCTGGGGATCCATCCTTGGCGCACACCAGGGGCGAGCATGTCGAGCTAGCCGCGGTGGCGGCGTGCGAGGCCAGCATGGCCGCCTGGCTCAAGGGCCAGGCCGCGTAGCCGCGATCACCCGAACAGCGACGGCCGCCACGCCCGGATGCGGCGTAGCGGCCATCGGCGCAATCAGCTCAGTCTGTCAGTGCGGTGGTGCCTCGATCAGCGTCATCGAGCTGTGGTGAATGTCACCGTCGATATCAACCCAAGTCACCTGGACGGTATCGCCCGGCTTGAAGCCCAGCATCACCTTGGTCAGATCTGTTGGCGAATCAACCTTGGCCTTGCCCACGGCGGTGATCACATCACCGGCTTCGACCCCTGCCTTGTCGGCCGGGGTGTTGCAGAGCTCGCCGATAATCAGCGCACCGGTCACGGCCGGCGCGATGTTCTTCGGTACCCCCGCAGTCAGGTCGTTCGGCAGGCAAGCCGGGGTTGACGGCTCCACCGGGAAGCCTGAGTCGCTTTGGTCCTGCTGCAGTTGCCGCTGCTTTTGCACCTTAGGACTGCTGCTCAGGCTGGCCTGGCCAGCCGGCACCAGCACACCCATGAAGCCGGTCGAGCCGATCTGGATCGTGCTGCTGCTCTGCCCGTGGATGATCTTTTGGGCGATGCCGAGCGCCTTGTCGATCGGGATGGCGAAGCCGACGCTGCCGGCCCCGAAGTTGCCCGTGGCGGCGGCGGTATTCATGCCGATGACGCGGCCTGCGGTGCTGGCAAGCGCGCCACCCGAGTCGCCCTGGACGATGCCGGCGTTGGTCTGCAGCATCCCGTGCAGCGTTTCGCTGGTGGCCTCGCTGCTGTCGCTGGCCTTAATGGTCTTATTGAGGCCAGTGATGGTGCCAGCGGCTGGTGTGATGCCTCCAGCGCCGTCGGCGTTGCCCAGCGCGACCACGCCGTCGCCCAGCTTGACTGATGACGAGTTGCCGAGCGGCACTGTCTTGAGGTTGTGCGCGCCGACCAGCTTGATCACGGCTACATCGTCGGTCGAGTCGTAACCGAGCCACTGGGCGCTGTACCTGATCCCAGTGGAGACAACGGTGGCGTACAACTGGGTCGTGTCGGTGATCACGTGATTGTTGGTCAGCACCAGCCCGTCGCTGCTGATCACCATGCCGGTAGCGGCGGCCTGACTACCTTGATACTGCAGGTTGCTTGAGATGTCGACCAGCCCAGGGCGAACGGCATTGATCACGGCACGCTCGGTCGCGCTGCTGACGCCGGTGCCAGTGCCCGTATTACCGCCACCGCCCGAGTTGCCGTTGGGGAAGCTGGGAAAGGCGGGGAAGCCGTTGTTGCCGTTGCCGGTTCCGGCATTGCCCTGCGGGCTTGACGAGATGCTAGCCGAGTTGTTGCCGACGAAGTACGCGGTGATGCCGGCCCCCGCTGCCGCGGCGACCACAGCGACGATGAGGTAGGTCAGCAGGTTCCTGCGGCGGCGAGCGGCAGCGCTCGGCGGCGGCAGGAAGGCACCTGGCTGGCCGTAAGCGCCTGCTGGGTAACCGAAAGGTGCGGTCGCGCCGTAGCCGGGGTGACCATAGCCAGGGTGGCCGTAGCCGGACTGATTGGGCGGTGGGTAGCCGGGCTGACCGGGCGGGCCTGGCGGTGGGTAGCCCGACTGACCAGGAGCGAATCCCGGTGGCTGGGTGCGGTAACCGGACTGGTCAGCGCCGTAGGACGGCTGACCGAAGCTGCCGCTCGGGCTGGCGAAAGGCTGGCTGGCCCCGGCATCGGGCTGGCTTGAGCCGAAGCTGGGCTGGCTGGCCCCGGCATCGGGCTGGCTTGAGCCGAAGCTGGGCTGGCTGGCCCCGGCATCGGGCTGGCTTGAGCCGAAGCTGGGCTGGCTGGCCCCGGCATCGGGCTGGCTTGAGCCGAAGCTGGGCTGGCTGGCCCCGGCGGCGGGCCGGCTTGAGCCGAGACCGGGCTCGGCCGGTCGGTCGCCGTCATCGCCGGAAGACGCGTAACCGAAGCTCGCCTCGTCGGACTGGGCGGGTCCTGGGCTGCTGTAATAGTCTGGACCTGCGCCGGCTGGCTCAGGTCCAGAGTCTTCAGGTCGCTGGCCGCTGCCGTTGCCCTGATCTTCCTGCATCTCCACCACCTTTACTCGGTGCCAGCGTACTTGGTCGCCGCCGCCAGAACCGATTCGCCTTCCACCCCAACGCGCCCCTGCTGGCAAGCTTGCGGCTTGGCTGGCCAGCGACGGGGCCGCGCGGCGAGCGTCGGCTGATTCCGCCCAGGCCACCCCTACAGTAAGCAATAGTTGGCTGGAAAGTACCTGAGGGCAAGCTGAGGATTGTCTCCATTCCCATTGCCGATTATTCCCCTAAATTGGGGCATAGTTTCCTCGTCTGCAAAGAAGCTTTCTCCGTTGGCGAAGCCTTTACCCGCATATGACGCTAAAAGCTACCTCCACGGCAAAGGCTTCCTGAGGAAGCCTGGCGAAAGGGACCTGATTACCCGATTCGCCGGATTGCCCGCGCCAAGCGACCGGTGCATGGCCAGCAGTCTCGTCATATCCCGCCGCTTGCTTGGCCGCTCTAGTACTGCCCAGGTAGCGTCTTGTTTACCCGCAGAAATCTATCCACGTATGGATTTAATTAGGACATTAGGTTAGTTAACCAAAACTGCTAACCGTCTTTGCGTAAGGGAATATCACGATTGGGTCTGGTGCAATAGCGCAGCGTGCACCATGATGCGCTGTAACGTCGTCACCGCAGCCGACGTGCGGGCAGCGCAGCGTGCCGACGCCGGTCAACTGCGAGGCGCCGGAGGGGAGGGTAATCGTTGGGCTGGCCGCTACGCCGGGCATTGCTGGTGCCAGGTTCGATCAGCACAGGTCACCAGACCGCCGCGATCGCCTGCGCGGCGACGCTCGAGGCGCTCGGCTGGAAGACCCACACCCTGGACGCCAGTTGGCTGCTTGGCCAGGGCTGGGGTGCAGCGGCTGAGGCCACCTACCGGACGGCGCTGGCGATCCCCGGTCTTTACGACGCCTTCCACTACACCGCGCTGCGCACCGGCAGCCGGCTGGCGATGCAGGCGGACGCCGCCGCTCGGTTCAAGCTGGTGCCTCGACTGCGCGATTATCTTGACCGTAACCCGGTGCAACTGGTGATCTCGATCAGCGCGACTGGCGCATCAGCGGTAAGTAAGGTGGCGACGCGCTATCCGGCGATGCGGCATGTGGTCTTCTGCACTGATGCGGCACCGCATCGGCTCTGGGTCCATCCGAACGTCCACTTGTACCTGGTGACGTCAGTAGCCGCCGAGCCCGCGGTGCATCGCTTCCAGCCCGAGGCGAAGGTGATCGTGATCCCGCCGGCCGTCAGGCCCGAGTTCTACCGGCCGCCAACGCAGCGCTCGGCCAGGATCGGGCTCGGGATCGGCGAGCAGGATCGGTGCGTGCTACTGGCGGCCGGCAGCCGGGGGCTCGGTCCGTTGGCCGAGATCGCCATCGCGCTCGCCGCTGCTGGGCTGGTCGTGCTGGCGGTGGCCGGCTACAACCCGCGCCTTGAGCGCAAGCTCGCCGTCGCGGCCGAGCGCAATCCGAAGATCCAGTTCTTCGGCTTCACCGACCGGATGGCCGAGTTGATGGCCGCAGCGGACCTGATCGTCACCAGCCCAGGGGGTACCTGCATGGAGGCGCGCACGGTCGGGCGCCCCTTGCTGCTGCTTGACCTTGTGCAAGGGCACGGCCGAGACAACTTGCAGCACGAGCTACAGTTTGGAGACGCCGCAGTGACCTCCCAGCGACCCGCTGACGTGGTCAGGGCGGCGCTGGCATACCTGCAGCGGATCAAACCACCGCCGGTCGAGCCGACCAGGTCACTGGCTGACTGGGAGGAGCGCTTCCGGCTCGCGCTAGAATCGATCACGTTCTTAAAGTAAAGCCTGGAATTGCGTTAACTAAAAAAGGTGGCGGCACGCGCTTTATGGTTCTGTGCCGCGGCATGCTAAAGAGATGAGCCGACCGAACGCGTTTTCTCGACGCTCGCTGCTCGGCGCCGCTGCTGCGGCTGCCGCGGCTATTCCGGTCGCATCCGTGACGGGCTGCGGTGGTAGCTCTGCCGTCAGCGAACCTGGCGATTCTCGGCCGATTCGGCGCACCGTTACGCCGGAGAATTCACTCCCTGGGTATAAGGACTGGTGGATTAAGAATATCGGCTCACCCGACGCAATTATTGGATATGTCGGGCAAGCGAGCGTGCTACCCGGTGAGCCGGTCGATCTGTACGTTTCGACCACGTCGCGTGAATTCAGCGTGAAGGCCTTCCGCATGGGCTGGTACCGGGGCGATCTGGCACGAAAGGTCTGGGAGTCTGGTCCGGTTCGAGGTCACCGCCAGCGGGCCGCCAGCATGAGCGAGGCGACCAAGACGGTGCACACGAACTGGGGTCGTTCGGTCACCGTGCCTACCGACGGCTGGCCTGCAGGCGCTTACCTGCTACGACTTGATGCGCAGTCGGGCCAGCGGTACGTCCCGCTCACGATCAGGTCGGCGAGCACCGTCGGCCGGGTGGTGCTCAAGAGCGCGGTTTCGACGTGGCAGGCCTACAACACCTGGGGTGGCTACGATCTGTACACGGGCAAAGATGGTAGCTACGACGACCGCTCCTACGCGGTTAGCCTGGACCGGCCCTACGATCGCTCCGGTGCCTATCTGTTCATGGTCTACGAGCGCAAACTGATCAACCTAGCGGAGCGGCTTGGCCTGCCGCTTGCCTATCTCACCAGCATCGACATCGCCACTGACCGCACGGCTTTGCAGGGCGCCAGCGCCCTGATCTCGCCCGGGCACGATGAGTACTGGACGCCGCCTGAGCGCTGGCATGTCACCGCCGCCCGGGATCGCGGCTGCAACCTGGCCTTCCTCGGTGCCAACGCGATGTTCCGCCGGATCAGGCTTGAGCCGACCGCACTTGGCGCTGATCGGCTGGTGATTTGCTATAAGACCAGCTACGAACTTGACCCGCTGTACGGCAAGGACAACGCGCTGGTGACCAACGACTTCCGTGAGCCGCCCGATGCTGATCCTGAGTCATCGGTAACCGGCACCTTGTACGAGAGCTACCCGACGGTCGCCGACTATGTGGTGGCGACACCGGATGCGTGGCTATTGAAGGGCACAGGAGCGCGCCGCGGGCAGCGGTTCCGCGCTCTGGTCGGCATCGAGTACGACCGGGTCAATCCTGGCTATCCGCTGGAGCGGCCGATCCAGATCCTGTCGCACTCGCCGCTTACTTGCCACGGGGTCAATAGCTATTCAGATTCGGCTTATTACACCCATAAAAGCGGGGCTGGCGTCTTCAATGCCGGGACAATGCGGTGGGTCGAGTCGTTCGCGCCGCCGCTGTACGGGTGGGGCATCACCACCGAGTGCGGACGGTTCACCAGGCGGGTGACCGCGAATGTACTGCGCGCGTTCGCGGAAGGTCCGGCCGCGCACCAGTTCCCCGCGCACGACAATGTCGAGGCGCTACACGCCTGGCCGGGGGACCCGATTTCGGCCGGCCACGACCTCTGGCCGCCGATTGTCCTGTAGCTGGTCGCGCTTAGCTGCCATTCGCCCCACTAGTTATGGGTATGTTGGAGGCAGGCACGCTTGCCAAGCGTCCTAAGGAGGTTGCGCGATGAGTCCCAGACGCGCGTTGAGCAGCCGGATCGGCTGGATGTCGGCCGCGGTCGTCGTGGCGGTTGCAGCGGTGCTGACCGGCACCATGCTGGCTAGCGCGGCGCCAACGTTGCCCAGGCGTACCCCGGCTCAGCTGCTAACTGACCTGCAGCACGCCAAGATGCCAGCCAGCTTCTCCGGTGTGATCACCGAGAACGCCAACTTGGGCCTGCCGTCGCTGCCGAACGTCGCCGGCCTCAACTCGTCGACGCTGTCCGCGCTTTCCTGGATCACCGGCACGCACACGGTCGACATCTGGTCCGGCGGTCCGCGTCAGCTGCGGGTCGCGATCCCGGTCTCCTTCGGCGAAACTGACCTGCGGGTGAATGGCAACCAGGTCTGGCTATGGGACAGCCGCACTCAAGTGGCGACCCACTACTTGCTGCCTGCTCACCCGAAGGCGGCCAGAGTCCGGGCCGGTACTCACTTCCGCGCCAGCCCGCTGACGCCACAGCAGGTGGCCACCAAGATCCTGGCCGCGATCGGCCCCACTACCAGCGTCACCGTGCCGGGTAGCGTGCAGGTGGCTGGTCGCTCGGCTTATCAGCTCCAGATCGAGCCGCGCAGCAGCCAGTCGCTGATCGACCGGGTCGTGATCGCGGTGGACTCGAAGACCTACGTGCCGCTGCAACTCCAGGTGTTCGCCCGCGGTGGATCGAGTCCGGCCTTCAGCCTTGGGTTTACGTCGCTGAGCTTGGCCAAGCCGGCCGGGTCCAACTTCACCTTCAGTCCGCCTGCTGGCGCCCACGTCAAGACCGAGCGGGTGCCAAGGATCTTCCCGAGGCTCTGGCGTGGACCGGTAGCTAGCTCCAACTCGGTCCCGATCGGCGTACCAGGTATGCGCGACGCGCACAGCACCAGGTTCCCGGCGAAGTCTCCGGCGAAGCTGCACCTGAAGTTCCACAAGATGGTCAGCATGAATCCAGCGACCGGCAAGTGGCACTCGAAGTTGCGGCCGGTGCCGGTGCCCGGCGGCATCATGGCCGGGCGGCCGGTCGGCGCGCTTGCCGGTAGCGGGGTGCAAGTGCTTGGCAGTGGCTGGCTTTCGGTCGCTGTGCTGCCTGAGTCGCCGGCCCTCGCTGGCGCTGGCGTCCACTTCGGCTGGAGTGGCGGGCCGGCCAAGCTGCCCGGCTCGGTTCGGGTGGTAAGGCCGCCCAAGCCCTCGACCTCCAGCGCCTATAGCTCACGGCTGGTGATTCGTGGTTCGCGACCAATTCCGGAATTTGGCCAGATCGGCGGCCTGCTGCACACGCTGCTGAATGCCGCGACCAAGGTGTCTGGCAACTGGGGTAGCGGCAGGCTGCTACGCACCAGCTTGTTCTCTGTGCTGATCACCAATCAAGGTAAGGTGCTGATCGGCGCGGTCACCCCGGCCGTGCTCTACGCGGACGCCGCCAAGGTCAAGTGACGCTCACCGACCCGACACCAGCCAGTTCCCACGCGATCGACCAGGCATTGACTGACCCTGATCTGGCCATCGCGACCGCTGGGCTGTCCATGCGGTTCCGCGGTGGCCAGCTCGCGGTCGACGACCTCTATCTCGCCGTGCCGCCCGGCAGCGTGTACGGCTTCCTTGGCCCGAACGGCTCGGGCAAGACCACCACGATCCGGATGCTGCTCGGCCTGGTGCACCCGACCAGCGGGACCTTCCGACTGCTCGGGACCGAGCTGCGCGAGGGTCTTGACCGAGTGCTTGACAGAGTCGGCGCGCTGGTGGAGAGGCCGGCGTTCTACCCATTCTTGTCCGGACGGCAAAATCTTGCCCGCTGCGACGCCGCCGACCCGACCGCCGACCTCGCCACGGCTACCGCCAGGATTGACGGCGCACTCGACCAGGTGGGCCTGCTGGCGGCCGCCGACAAGCGTTACCGCGCTTACTCACTTGGCATGAAGCAGCGGCTCGGCATCGCGGCCGGCCTGCTGCGCCCGCGCGAGCTGATGATCTTGGACGAGCCAACCAACGGACTCGACCCGCAGGGCACCCGCGAGATCAGATCGCTGATCAAGCAGATCGCCGCCGACGGCACGACCGTGTTCGTATCGTCGCACCTGCTGGCCGAGGTGGAGCAGATCTGCTCGCACGTGGGCGTGATGAGCACGGGCAAGCTGGTGTTTCAAGGCCCCATGGCGCAATTGCGCAGCCGCGGCGAGCCCAGGATCGCGATCAGGACGACCGAGCCGGCGCTTGCCGCGAAGCATCTGCAGCGGATTGGCCTGGCTGACATCAGCATGGACGATGACATCGTCAGCGCCCAGCTTGGCGAGCAGCGTCCTGAGGTGATCAACGCCGAGTTGGTCAGGGCCGACGTGCCTGTGCAAGGCCTGGAGACCGTGCGACCGAGTCTTGAGGACCTGTTCGTCCAGTTGACCGGTGAGGGATTCAATGTCAATGGCTAGCCAGGTCCAAGGTCAAGCGACCGGCCCCCGGCTACCAGCGGCGCCAGTGCGGCATTGGCTGCGGCTTTTTATTTCAGAATTGAGGATTGTCTTCCTCCGCCCCCGCAACCTGGCCATGCTCGGCGTGCTAGTCGCGGCGCCAGTGTTCCTTGGCATCGTGCTCAAGATCAACACTCCGCCGCCGGGAGCAGGCGGGCCTTCCGGGGCCGGTCAGTTCATCGGGCAGGTCGCCGACAACGGCGTGTTCTTGTCGCTGCTGTCGATCTTCGTGCTGATCACGCTGGTGCTGCCGCTGGCGGTCGCGGTGGTATCCGGCGACTCGGTGGCTGGCGAGGCTGGCCTCGGCACGCTGCGCACCTTGCTTACCGTCCCCGCTGGCCGTACCAGATTGCTGCTGACCAAGTACCTGATGATCGTGGTGTTCTGCCTGGTCGCTTCGGTGCTGGTGGCCGGGGTCGGGCTGCTGATGGGCGCGATCTTGTTCCCGATCGGGCCGGTCACGCTGCTGTCAGGGGACACGGTGTCGCTGGCCGACGGACTCGCCAGGCTCGCCTTGATCGTGGCATATATCTCGGTGGGGTTGGCCTCGCTCGGCGCGATCGGGTTGGCGCTATCCACGCTGACCCAGCACGCGATCGGGGTGATGGCCGCTGTCCTGGTCATCGTGGTGGTCAGTCAGGTACTCGACGCGGTGCAGCAAGTATCGGCCATCCATCCGTACCTGCCGTCGCATTACTGGCTGGTTTTCGACTCGCTGCTGCGCACGCCGATCACCTGGTCGCCGATCTGGCACGGCCTGATCTCGTTCGCGATCTACATCGCGGTGTTCGGCGGCTTCGCGCTGATCAGAATTCGGTCAGCCAACGTGACCAGCTGAGCCGGCGCGCCGGTCCCGAATGACCGTGCGGGGAGGTACGTTTTCAGCCATGCCCCCTTCCGCTTGCGCCGACGTGTCCGACTTGCTCTCGGCGGCGGTCGGCGCGATCGGCGGTGCCGAGCGCCCGGGTCAGGTGAGCATGGCCAAGGCGGTGCAGCGGGCGATTGAGACCGGCGAGCATCTCGCCGTCCAGGCCGGCACCGGGACCGGCAAGTCGCTCGCCTATCTGGTGCCCGCCGCCAGGTACGCGGTCGGGCATAGCGCCACCGTCATCATCTCGACCGCCACCATCGCGCTGCAGCGGCAACTGATCGACCGCGACCTGCCCAGACTGGCGGCAGCACTCAAGCCTGAGCTCGGCCGTGAGCCAGTGTTCGCCATCCTCAAGGGCCGCCGTAACTACCTGTGCCTGCAGCGGCTGCGCGGCGGTCCGGCCGACGACCCGAGCGAGACGCTGTTCGATCCCGGTCAGGTATCGGCGATCGGCCACCAGGTGCAACGGCTGCATGAATGGGCCGCTGACACCAAGACTGGCGACCGGGACGAGCTGGTGCCCGGCGTCAGCGAGCAGGCCTGGCGGCAGGTCTCGGTCAGCGCCCGCGAGTGCGTCGGCGTGCAACGCTGCGTCTACGGCGGCCAGTGCTTCGCCGAACTGGCCAGGGAAGAGGCCGGGCACGCCGACATCGTGGTCACCAATCACGCGCTGCTCGCCATTGACGCGCTTGAGGACTACCCAGTCTTCCCCGAGCACGACATCGTCATCATCGATGAGGCGCACGACCTGACCGATCGGGTCACCTCGGTCGCCTCCGACGAACTCTCGGTGCCGGCCATCGAAATCGCGGCCCGCCGCTGCGGCAAGATGATCGAAGAGACCTGGGTCAGCCGACTGCGCGACGCCGCCGCCGGGGCCGAACGCATCCTCGCCGACATCCCGGCCGGCCGCGTCGATCTGCTGGACCCGGAGCTTGAGACCGCGCTCCAATCGGTCAGGGACGCGGCAGCCGGCTGCGCCGCCGAGTTCCGCACGACTGCTAAGGCAACCGAAGAAGAGCCGGAAAGGATTGTTGCCAAGCGATCCGCGCTTGCGGCACTCGACGAGATCGGGGATGCTGCCGATCGCATGCTCAGCGCATTCGAGCCCCCGATCGCTGATCGAACCCACGTGGTCTGGATGGACCGGCCAGGGCTTGACCGGCCGGGGTTCGATGAGTCGGCGCGACCGCCAACGCTGCGGGTGGCACCGCTGCGGGTGGGCGGATTGCTGGCCACCCGACTGTTCGGTACCCGCACCGTAGTGCTGACCTCAGCGACCTTGGCGCTCGGCGGCTCGTTCGAACCGCTGGCGATGCAGTGGGGGTTGGGCAGGCTCAACGGCGCATCGACGGGTCAGGGTTCGGCGGCAGTGGCCGACTCGCCCGGCTCATCCGGCTCGGGGGCGGCGGATGCTGGCGAGTCCGCCGAGCAGCATTCGCTGGCGTGGACCGGGATGGATGTGGGCTCACCGTTCGACCACCCGCGCAGCGGCATCTTGTACGTGGCCAAGCACTTGCCGCCGCCGGGTCGGGACGGTCTCGCGGCGGCCTACCTCGACGAGATCGCCGAGCTTATTGATGCCGCCGGGGGTCGGACGCTCGGGCTCTTCTCCTCCATGCGCGCGGCCCGCCAGGCAGCCGATCAGCTGGCCAGCAGGATCGCGTTTCCACTGCTGTGCCAAGGTGACGACCAGACCTCGCAGCTGGTGACGCAGTTCGCCGCCGACGAACCGACTTGCTTGTTCGGCACCTTGTCACTCTGGCAGGGAGTCGACGTGCCTGGTTCATCTTTGCAGTTGGTGATCATCGATCGGATTCCCTTTCCCCGGCCAGATGACCCGCTTGCTTCGGCGCGACAGCGGGCGGTGGCCGCGCACGGCGGCAACGGCTTCATGTCCGTGGCCGCGACGCAGGCCGCCTTGCTGCTGGCCCAGGGCACCGGCCGACTGCTGCGTACCATGACCGACCGCGGCGTAGTCGCCGTACTCGATCCGCGGCTGATGACTGCCAGGTACGCCGGATTCCTCCGCTCCACCCTGCCGCCCTACTGGACCACTACCGACCCGCAGGTAGCGCGCGGGGCCCTGCGTCGCCTAGCCGCCACCGCCGACAGCCAGTCCCTGCCCGGCTGATCCCGGCGGCTCGGTGCTGGCTGCTGGCCGGCCTAGTACGTCGTGGCCGGGATGTGGCTCGTTGGGGATGGGGGTGCGCTCGGCTGGGATGGTGCCGAGTCGTCCGGCTTGGAAGTCTTCGAATGCCTGTAACCAGCTCGGCCCTGGTGTTCATCACGAACGGGCCATAGGCGGCGACTGGCTCCCTGATCGGCTGGCCGCCGAGTACGAGCAACTCAAGGCCCTTGCTCGGGCCGTCCGAGCGGGTGCTCGCAGCGAACGTCAGTGCTTTACCCGGGCCGAACGTGGCCAGTTGACCGGTTCGGATCGGCCGCCGCTCGGCACCGACCGTACCCGAGCCAGCCAGCACGTATCCCAGCGCGTTGAATTCGGATCGCCAGGGCAGGCGCAACTGCGCACCAGGCTGACAAGGTCGCGTGCAGCAGTGTGATCGGGGTGTGCGTCACGCCGGGCCCGGCGTGACCGTCCACCTCGCCGGCGATCACCCGGCACCAGCGCGCCGCCGTCGGCCGACGTCAAGCAGGGCGACCTGCCCGGCCCTGATGTCCTGGTACGCTAGGCGGGGTCAGCTTCAGGGTCTTGGGCAGGTTCACCCACAGTTGGAAACCGTGGAACAGTCCGCCGCTCACCACTAGCTCCTCGGGCGGCTCCTCAATGTGCAAGATGCCGCCACCGGCTGTCATCCACTGGGTGTCGCCGTTGGTGATCAGGCCGCCGCCGCCGTTGGAGTCCTGATGGCGGAAGGTGCCGTCGATGATGTAGGTGACGGTTTCGAAGCCGCGGTGCGGATGCCAGGCCGTGCCCTTAGGCTCACCGGGTGCGTAGTCGACCTCGCCCATCTGGTCCATGTGGACGAACGGGTCGAGCGCACTGAGATCAACTCCGGCGAACGCCCGGCGCACAGGAAAGCCCTCGCCTTCGAAGCCGGACGGTGCCGTGGTGACGCTGATCACTGGTCGTTCATTGGCCACTGTCGGGTCTGGCTCACTGATCCTCGGCAGCAGCAAGATGTCGTCGACTGTTACGGCTGGCATCCTTCAATCCTCCCGTCTGCGACGATGACGACTGGCTAAGCCCCCACCGTACGTTCTCTGCCGCGCGCTACAACATTAGTTGAGCACGCAACATTCCCATCCGATTGGCTGCCGGTGGGCTTAGAGTGGCAGGCCGACTTCCAAGTAGGCCAGCGCGGCGTCGATCCGGTCGAACATGTCGACTGCCGCCGACTTACCCGCCCATTCGGTCCAGGGCATGGTGGCGGCCATGATCACGCCGATGATTGCGCCTGCGATCACCCGCACCTCGAAGTCGCCGGGCTCGCGGCCAACCCGGCGAGCGGCGGCATCGGCAATGACATCGATGGTTCTGGTGTACTCATCCATCGCTCTGGCGCGAAGCTCTGGCACGGTCAGGATCAGCGCCGAAGTCTCACGCATGCTGGCCAGCTCATGCGGGCTGACTGCCTGCATCGCCTCCCTGGTGGCGGCACGGAAAGCGGCAACGATCGACAATTCGGCAGGCTGAGCATTGAAGGCACCGAGGGCGAGCACGTCAATGTCGTCTTCGAGCACCACATCTTCCTTGGTGCGGAAGTAGCGGAAGAACGTGCTGGGCGACACGTCGGCAGCATCCGCGATCTGATAAACGGTCGTCGCGTCATAGCCCTGCTCTCGGAAAAGCCGGAGAGCGTGCTCCCTGATGGCAGCACGCGTCCTGGCCTTCTTGCGCTCACGGAGACTGGGCCTTGGCTCCGCGCCGCACGTCTGTCCTGCTGGAGTCATTTTGCCTCGGTCGGCACTAGGTTGTTGCCGATGGCTCGGCGTGCGTTCATCTAGTTATTCTGCTCCCACCGACCCGACCGTGGCGATCTTGTCGGCGACCGTGTCGTCGGCTGGCGCTGCCACCGGCGGGGCCTCCCATCGGGGCAGGAGCAGCAAGGCGAGTACCGCCGCGACGATGGCGATGCCGGCGCACACCCAGAGCATGATGTCCAAGCCGTGCACGTAGGCGGCACGAACCGTGTCGAGCAGCACCAAAGATCCCGTCGCCTTCGCGGTGGCGATGCCGCCAGCCACGCTGGCCCGGATGACGGCGGTGGCGGTAGCTGGCAGGCCAGTCAGGTGCAGGTGGCTCTGGTAGACGGTGGCGAGGACGGTGCCAAGCACTGCCACTCCGATTGTCCCGCCAACCTGCCTCATGGCGGTGATCAGCGCCGAGCCCGAGCCGCTGCGCTCGGGGGAGAGGGCGCCGAGCGCGACATTGAGCGCGGTCGGCATGGCGATACCGAGCCCGACGCCGGTGATGGCGAACCAGGTCGCGGCGAATCCGGTGCCGCTCGCGCTTGAGGTTCCGGCACCGATGGCCAACGCGATGCCCATCACGGCGAAGCCGACTGCGGCGAGGACCTTGGGGCTGACTGGCGGTGGCAGAACCTGCTGGGTTGCTGTGGGATCGGTCTTGATCTTGCGAGGGGTTTGCAGCTTCTGGCCGATTGCGAGGCCGACGGCCAGGCCGCCGATCATTGGCAGCATCCGGATGCCCGCTCCGAGGGAATCGAGCCCGCGCACGTCAAGGAAGTACTGCGGCATCGCGAACACCAGTCCGAACAGGGCGAACGAGACCAGCGTGGACAGCAAGGTACCCCAGGTGAATCCGGCCGAGCTGAACAAGCTCAGGTCCACCAGCGGCAGCGTGGCCGACTCGCGTGCATGGTGGTGCGTGGCGACGCGCTCCCAGACGGCGAAGCCGGCCAGTACCAGCGCGCCTGTCACCATGGTGGCGATCGCGGCAGCGTTCGACCAGCCATAGTTGCCGGCCCGGATCAGTCCGAAAGTGACGAGGACCAGGCCGAGACTGGAGACCACGATGCCGATGATGTCGACTCGGAACGACTCGGTGCCGGTGGACTCGGGCATCAAAGCCGCCACGGCCACGATCGCGATGAGCACGACAGGGACGTTAATCAAGAAGACCGAGCCCCACCAGAAATGATCGAGCAGCCAGCCACCGAGGATTGGTCCGATCGGATAGCCGAGGAAGGTAGCACCGCCGACGACCGCGATCGCCCTCGGTCGCTCCTGCGCGGTGAACATCACCGGCAGCACCGCCAGCGCCATCGGCAAGATCACGGCAGCGGCTAGTCCGAGCACCGCCCTGGCCGCGATCAACTCGCCCGCCGAGGTGGAGTACGCGCACGCCAGGGAGGCGAGTCCGAATACCGCGAGCGCGCCGATCAGGATCTTCTTGCGGCCGATCCGGTCACCGAAGAGCCCGGCCGGAAGCAGGGCGGCTGCCAGCACCAGACTGTAGGAATCAACGAACCACTGCAGGTCACCCGACGACGCATGCAGGTCAGCCGAGATCGTCGGCAGGGCCAGGCTGAGTACGAAGAGGTCAAGCGTGACCACCAGAACGCTGAGTGACAACGCGCCGAGCGCCCACCACCGGCGGCTCTTCGACTGCGGCATGACAAGCACCAGCTTCCAGTAGCTAGACCCAAAAAGATGTTAGCCCTGTTTGAGAGTAACTGTCAATTAGTTGCATCACTCAGTATTGATCGGGCTTGACGGCCTGCGACACTGGATTGGTGGAAACGGGTCGGAGCAAGCGGCCGGTCCGGAAGATCGCGGAGCCAGGAGGCAGTTGTGCCGCAGCCAGAAGGCAAAGAGCTTGAGCGGATCCGTGCCCGCCGCGAAGAGCTACGCCAGAAGTACCTACGTTCGCAGACCGACCGAGGGCACACGACCGTGCAGGGCGTCCACCATCTCGCGCTGATCTGCCGAGACACTGAGGAGACCATCAAGTTTTATCAGGAGTTCCTTGGCTTCCCGCTGGTCGAACTGGTGGAGAATCGGGACTACGCGGCGTCTAACCACTTCTTTTTCGACATCGGAAACCACAACCTGCTCGGCTTCTTCGACTTTCCTGGCCATGAGCATCCGGCCTGGGAGGAGACCATCGGCGGAGTGCAGCACCTGGCCATCTCCATCTCGCAGGAGCAGTTTGACGCCGCGAAAAAGAAGCTGGACGAGGCCGGAGTCGACTATCTAGGCCCGGATCGGGGCGTGCTCGACAGCATGTACTTCCGTGACCCGAACGGCGTCGGGCTCGAGTTGTACCGAGAAGAGCTTGGCATCTTTAACGGGCACCGCATCCTTCCGTAGTCATCCAATCCCGCCCGGCTGACCCCGAGTGAGCTCGTCTAGCGGAGCTCGCGCCGGATCACCAGGCGCAGGCCTGACCAGGTCTGGTCGATGGCGCAGACCTTGTTATCGACCAGACCTGTCGGCAGCGCGATCTCCCTGATCACGTTATCCGACATGTCCGTCGGCACCTTGGATGCCCGCTTGGGCCAGCCGATCCAAAGCCCGCAGGCAGGTGCCATCCTCGCCCGGAGCCGGTCAAGCTCGGCCTCAAGCTCAGCTCGCCAGGTGATGAACGCCACGATGACGTCGAATAGCGGCGCGTCCTCAAGCTCGGTATGGATGACGGCCTCGCCGGTCAGTTCGGCGGCCAGCCGATCGGTGAAGCCATCGGCGGCGCCGATGACGACGACTTCATCGTCCTCGCCGATGCCCAGCTTGCGCGCTAGCGGCGTACCCGAGTAGCCAGGTTGGCCAGCGGCGGCCTGGTCGGCACCCGTCTGCTTAGGCAAAGTCGAAGCCGCCCGGCCGGCCGTTGCGGTCGGCGATCAGGCCGGCCAAGGTGGCGATGGCGATCTCGGCGGGAGTTCGCGAGCCGATATTGAGTCCGATCGGGCGATGCACTCTGGCGACCTCATCGGGCGCGACCCCGAGCAGTGCCAGCGCTTGGAGGTGTGGCGGCTCGGCACGCGGGCTGCCCATGATGCCGACCCATCGGGCCGGACTGGCTAGCGCGTCGCGCAACATGACCCCGAGTTCCTCCCGGTGATGATCGGTCACCACGACGTCGGTACTGGCATCCGGCAGTGAGTCGATCCCGGTGTACACCTCCACGCCGGGAACGCCGCTTTTAGCGCGATCAGGCTCCGGATCCACCAATACTGCTCGATACCCGGTGTCAATCGCATATCGCAATAGATGGTCGGCAACTGGAGTAGCGAAAACGGCTACTAGCATCCGGCCATCCGCAGGCGCAGGCGCTGAGCCGTGCGCGACCTCGCAGGCAACGCCGTCGTGGAAGTGCGTCATAGCAATGAGCTTGCCATGACCAGCCCGGGCCTTGGCAGGTGGGCTGGCCGGCAGCTGGGTGGTGGCGGGCCGGTCGGCGGGGCGGTCGCGGTCGGGTTCGCGGCTGGGTTCGCGGTCGGGTTCGCGGTTGGGTGGCCTGGGTCGGCTGGTGGGGGCGGTGGGTTAGCTGTCGAGGAGCTCGCGCACGGCCTCGCGCAATGGCTCCATCCTGGCCTTGGCGGCTCGCCTGGCCTCGACGAGGCGGCCGGCGATGACTGGCTCGACGATCTCCAGGTAAGCCTTGATCTTTGGCTCGGTTCCGCTTGGCCGGATCACGACCCTGGCCCCGCGTAGCCGGTAGCGCAGTACGTCAGCCGACGGCAGGTCGGCGGTACCGCCAGTAAAGTCGGTCATCGCGGTGATCGGCTGGCCAGCCAGCTCGGCCGGGGCGGCGACCCGCAGTCGGGACATGACGTGCACCGGTGCTGTGGTGTGCACGGTCAGCTGCTCGGTCAGGTGTACGCCGTGCGCGACCTCAAGCGCATCGTAGGCCTCAAGCAGCGACTCGCCACCCGAGCGGGCTCGGGCGGCCAGGCTGAGCACGGCTAGCGCCGCGCCGATCCCGTCCTTGTCTCGCACGGTAGTGCCGATCGAGTAGCCGAGAGCCTCTTCGTAGCCAAATATGAAACGGCTCTCAGGGCGTAGATCGCCCGCCCTAGCGATCCACTTGAAGCCGGTGAGGGTTTCCGCGTAGGCAGCGCCAGCCGCCGCCGCGATGCTGGCCAGCATGGTGGCCGACACAATCGTCGTCGCCACCAGCGGCTGCGCCCCACCGGCCCGAGCCGGATCATCGATGGGAGCAGGCGCGGCGTGGGCCCCCGGCCGCTCCAGGCCGAGCAAGTAGGCCCCGAGCAGTGCGCCGACCTGGTCGCCGGTCAGCGCGCGCCAGCCGCCAGGAGCATCGTCGTCGGGGATGGCCACCGCGAGTCTGTCCCCGTCAGGGTCATTGGCCAGTATCAGGTCGGCACCTGAGCGCCGGGCCTGAGCGAGGGCCAGGTCGAGCGTTCCGGGCTCCTCAGGATTGGGGAACGCGACGGTGTGGAAGTCAGGATCGGGATCCATCTGGGCCTCGACCAGATCGGGCGGCGGGTACCCGGCTTGCTCGAAGGCACGCAGGGCCAGGTCGCCGGCCACGCCATGCAGCGGGGTGTAGATATAGCGCAGCCAGGCGGCACCCTTAGGGGCCGGCGACAGGGCGCAGATCGCCTCAAGATAGGCGGTCGCGATCTCATCGCCCTGACGGCCGATCAACGGGTCGTTCGGCGCGGCGACCGGGATCTGGCGCAGCGGGCGCAGCGATCGGATCGCCGCCTCGATCTCCAGGTCAGCGGGCGGCACGATCTGAGCACCATCAGCCAGGTAAAGCTTGTAACCGTTATCGGCCGGCGGATTGTGGCTGGCCGTGATCATGATGCCGGCCGCCGCCCGCAAGTAGGTGACCGCATAGGCGAGCAGCGGCGTGGGCTGCTGCGGCGGCAGTTGGTGCACTCGGATGCCGGCTCCGGCCAGCACGGCCGCCGCCTCGGCCGCGAACTCATCGGAGCGATAGCGGGCGTCGCAGCCGATCACAACGCCGGCGTCGGCCGCGGTCGGGTCCACGTACAGCAGCCAGCTCGCGAGCGCGGCCGTGGTGCCGCGGACCACGGCCCGGTTCATCCGGTTGGGCCCAGCGCCGATCCGGCCGCGCAGGCCGGCGGTGCCGAACTCAAGCCGTCCGGCGAACCGGTCGGCGAGCTCCGCTGCCGCCTGCTCGGTCGCCGGATCGCCATCCGGGCCGCTAGCTTGCTGTAGCAAAGACGCCAGCTCGGCCCGGTCGCCGTCGTCAGGATCGTCGGCCATCCAGGCCGTAACCTGGGCATGCACATCTTCATTGAGCATCGCTGTCCCCCGCCTTAGCTCCCCTGGGAGGTCAGCACGCCGGGCAGGATCTGACTGAGCAGCGAGCCAACCCGCGCTGCCGATTCCCGTCCGGCCGCGACAACCTCGGCGTGATCAAGTTCGCTGGCAGCCAGCCCGGCCGCCGGGTTGGTCACCAGGGAGATCCCGAGTACCTCCAAGCCAAGGTGCCTGGCTGCGATCGCCTCAAGGGCGGTCGACATACCGACCAGGTCCGCCCCGGCGGCTCGCAGCATCCTGATCTCAGCCGGCGTCTCGTAATGCGGTCCGACCAGCGCCGCGTAGACGCCTTCGGCGAGGTCAGGGTCGACCTGGTTAGCCAGCACCCGCAACCGGCGCGAGTACACCGCGGTGAGGTCAACGAACCGCGAGTGGTAGCCGCTGGGCGGCTCGGCGCCGAAGAGCGGTGACCGGCCGGTCAGGTTGAGATGGTCGCTGAGCAGCACCGGCTGGCCAACCCGGTAGCTCGGGTTGATCCCGCCAGCGGCGTTGGTGAGCACGATCGCCTTGCAGCCAGCCGCCGCCGCGGTGCGAACGCCGTGCACGACCGCGTCCACTGGGTGGCCTTCGTACAGGTGGGTGCGACCAAGGAAGACCAGCACCCGGACCTTGCCGAGTAGCACTGATCTGGCCATCGCCACGTGACCGGGCACGCTCGGCTGGGCGAAGCCGCCGAGCTCATCGAGCGCGAACTCGGCCGCTGGGGACCCGATCGCGTCCGCCGCTGGTGCCCAGCCGGAGCCGAGCACGACCGCGACGTCGTGGGCAGGCAGGCCGCTGAGCAACGCGACGTTGCCCGCGCTGGCTTCCGCTGCTGCGTAAGCGTCTGTACTCACTGTGTCACCGCACTCAGAGTTGTCACGGTGAGCAGCGTAACTTGACTCATCGTTACCGTTAGGCCTTCACGTAGGGTTGGCCGTCGGCTGCGGGTGCCCGCACTTTGCCGACGAGGCCAGCCACCGCGATGATGGTCGCCACGTAGGGCGCTGTATTCATGATCGGCGGCGGCAATGCCGAGTTAACTGTGGGCAAGACCAGCGCCAGCTCAAGTGAGAAGCCGAAGAGCAGCGCAGCGGCCAGCGAACCCAGCGGCGTCCACCGGCCGAAGATCAACGCGGCGAGTGCGATGTAACCGAAGCCCGAGCTGATGTCGGGGTTGAAGCTGCCCACCGACCCGATGGTCAGGAAGGCGCCGCCGAGCCCGGCGATCATGCCACCGAGAATCACGTTGCGGTAGCGGGTCCACAGTACTGGGATGCCGACCGTGTCGGCCGCCGTCGGATGCTCGCCGACCGCCCTGACGCGCAGGCCCCACCTGGTCTTGAACAGCGCCACCTGCACCCCGATGACGAGGATGTAAGTGATGTACAAAAAAATAGTCGAGTCGAAGAACACCGGGCCGATGATCGGGATCTGGGCCAGACCGGGGATCTTGATGGCATTGAAGGTGACCCCGGTGTTGTAGTTCGGGTTCTGCGCCATCAGCCGGTCATACAGGTAGTCGGTCATGCCGAGCGCCAGCACGTTCAGCACCACTCCGAGGATGATCTGGTCCATCAGGTAGGTGATCGCGAAGACCGCGAGCAGCAGCCCGACCAGTCCGCCGGCCAGTCCGCCGGCCATCAGGCCAACCCATAGCCCGCCGAATGCGCTAGCCACGATCGCCGCGGTGAAGGCGCCGAAGAGCAGCTGTCCTTCGATGGCGATGTTGATCACGCCGGATCGCTCGCACATGCAGCCGGCGAGCGCGCCAAGGATCAGCGGGATGGACGCCGACAGGGTGCCCTGGCCGATATTGAGCATGTCGAGCGGAATCGCGCCAGCATCCGCCCAGCAGAACATCGCGATCAGGAAAAGCACCAGCACGGTGCCGATCGCCAGTCGCTTGCCTGTCCTGGTCAGCGTGACCGTGCCGCGCACCGCCCCCAGCGCGATCGACAGCACTCCGACCGCGTAGCAGACCGGCGCGGCCGGGACCCTGATCACCGGGATCTGGACGCCAGAGCCGGACTGCGACAGCGCGAAGCCGGCGTCGCCCTTATGCGCGAGCAGGCCGAATACCACGATGTCGATGACGCCGAGCGCGGCGAAGGTCACAGCCGCTAGATACCTGCGGTCTGCGGTCAGCGGCGCCCGTACCGCGGCGGTGAGCGTGGTCACCCGTTCCACCCCTTCGCAACTGCTTCCATGCCCGTGCCGCTGGTCGCGCGCAGCCGGAACACCGCGCGGATCAGCGCCGGTGCGGCGACGAAGAGCACGATCAAGCCTTCAAGCACCTGGACGATGTCCGCAGGTACCTGGCCGAGCGTGGCACCCTCGACGTAGGTGCCGCCGACGTGGAGCGCGCCGAACAGCAGGCCGGCCATGACCGTGCCCCATGGCTTGGCCCGGCCGAGCAGCGCGACCGTGATGCCGTCAGGCCCGTAGGTGCCGTAGCTGTTGAAGGTGAGCTGAGTGTTAGTGCCCTGGACCACGGCCGCGGCCGAGAGCCCGGCCAGGCCACCCGCCAGCAGCATCACCCAGATCCAGGAGCGCTCCACGTTGATGCCGGCGCTCCTGGCCGCGCTCGGGCTGGCGCCGACGGTGCGGAACTGAAAGCCAGCTGTGCTGCGGGACAGCAGCCAGGCGCAGCCACCGGCGGCCGCGACCGCGATCAGGAAGCCGACCCCGACCTGCGGGGCCGGCCCGCCGACGTGCGGCAGGTTCGCGCTGTTTTGGATGAATGGAGCGATCTCATTGGTCTGGTGCGGCTGTTGCAACATGGCCGGGTGCGAGAGCAGATACATCAGCAGGTCGAACATCACGTAGTTGAGCATGATCGTGACGATCACCTCGTGCGCTCCGGTCTTCGCCTTGAGCAGGCCGACGAACCAGCCGACGATGCCGCCGCCGACAAAGCCGCCGATCACGCAGACGATCGCATGCAGCACGATGGGCATGCTGACGCCGAAGCCGAGCCAGGTCGCGACGATCGCACCGCCGACCCACTGCCCGGCCGCGCCGATGTTGAACAGGCCAGCGCGGAACGCGATCGCAACCGACAGGCCGGTCAGGATCAGCGGCGTGGCCTGGGCGGCGGTGGAAGATATGGGGTAGAAGATGGCTGCGATCGAGCCGCCGTGGAACGCGCCGCTGACGGTAGCCGGGTTGAGAATGGCGCCTTCGAACATCTGCGAGTAGGCGAAGGACACCGCGTCCCAGGTCTGGGCGAGCGCGTTCAGCGGATCGTGGAAAAAGCCACTCCAGGCCGTCGTCACCACCGGGTCGCTGAACACGATCAGGATGCCGCCGACGACCAGGGCAAGGAAGATCGCCAGGATGGTCATCACGGCCGAGCTGCCGTGCGTGACTGCCTCGATCAGCACGCTAGTGGTCAGCCTGAGCCGTGACTTGCCGCCACGCGGCGGCGGTGCGGACGCTGCTGGCTCTGGCTCGGCTGGCCCAGGGCTGGCCGGTGCCGCCAATTGATCGCTCACGGCGTGGGCTCCTCGGCTCCTGTGGTGCTGTCGGACTGGCCAGCGCCGGCCATCAGCAGGCCAAGCTCGGCCTCGTCAACGTCCGGATCGCAGAATCCCACGATCCGACCTTCGTACATGACTGCTATCCGGTCGGAAAGCGCGTAGATCTCATCGATCTCCGACGAGACGATCACGACCGCGACGCCGCGGTCTCGCTGCGCCACGATCTGGGAGTGCACGAACTCGATCGATCCGACGTCCAGGCCACGCGTGGGCTGGCTGGCCAGCAGCATCTTGTTGTCCCTGCTGAGCTCGCGAGCGACGATGACCTTCTGCTGGTTGCCACCAGACAGCGTGCCGACCGGCGTCTGCACCGAGGTGGTGCGCACGTCGTAGTCGGCGACCAGCCGGGTAGCAGCTGACTTAATCTCATCCAGGTTGAGCGCGAAGCCCGACGCGTAAGGCGGCCGGTCGTACACGTCGAGCACCAGGTTGTCGGCCACAGAGAAGGCGCCGACCAGGCCGTCTTCCTGCCTGTCCTCTGGCACGTAACCGATCCCGGCCCTAAGCCGGTCCCTGGTGGTAGCGCCGGTGATCTCGTGCCCGTCAAGCTGGATCGAGCCAGCGGCCGGGCGGAGTCCGAGCAGTGCCTCGCACAGCTCGGTCTGGCCATTGCCCTGCACCCCGGCGATACCAAGGATCTCGCCACCGCGCACATCGAACGACACGTCGCGGACGGCAGCTTCGCCGCGCTCGTCGGCGACCGTCAGGTGAGCGACCGCTAGCCTGACCGGCCCTGGTTTAGCCGGGTCCTTGTTCACTCGGAGTTGGACCGCGCGACCGACCATGAGCGCGGCTAGCTCAGCGCCGGTCGTGCTTGGCGGTCGCTCGCCGACCACCTTGCCACGCCTGATGATCGTGACGTGGTCGGCGATCGCCTGCACTTCCTTGAGCTTGTGCGAGATGAAGATGATCGACCGGCCGCCATCGCGCAGTTCGCGCATGATGCGGAACAAGTCTTCGGTCTCACCAGGGGTCAGCACCGCGGTCGGCTCGTCGAGCACGAGGATGTTGGCATCCCGCAGCAGCGCCTTGATGATCTCCACCCGCTGCTGCACGCCGACCGGCAGGTCCTCGACGTAGGCGTCGGGGTTTACCGCCAGCCCGTACCTTTCGGAGAGCTCAAGCACGTCCCGCCTGGTCCGGCGGCGGTCAAGCAGGCCCAAGCCGTGTACCCGCTCGACGCCGAGGGTGACGTTCTCGCCGACGGTGAAGACCGGCACCAGCATGAAGTGCTGGTGCACCATGCCGATGCCGGCGTTGATCGCGTCCTTGGGCGAACGGATGTGCAGTGGCCGGTCGTCAATCAAGATCTCGCCCTCGTCCGGCTGAATCAGGCCATAGAGGACATTCATCAAGGTGGTCTTGCCGGCGCCGTTCTCGCCGAGCAGCGCCCTGATTTCGCCTGGCTGCACCACAAGGTCGATGTGGTCATTGGCGACGAGACCGCCGAAGCGCTTGGTGATGCCGCGTAGTTCGAGCTTCACCGGCAGCCTCCTTTCACGCCGGTGCCGCCCGGCGGCCAGGGAGCGCGCGCAGGTGCGGGCGCTGCCGCTGGCCGCCGGGCGGCGGGGTCGGACTTGCGTAGCGGCTTAGACCGGGCTCTTAGTGGCAGGAACGATCTTGCCGCTCTCGATCTCCGACTTGAGCGTGTTGATCTCGGCCTGAACTGACGCGGGAACCTTGCTGGAGAAGTCGTGGTACGGAGCCAGCGCCGCACCGTTGTTGGCCAGCGTGCCGACGTAGGTGCCGCCGCTGAAGGTGCCCTTGGCGGCGCTCAGTACGGCGGCCTCCACCGCCGAGGTGATGCCCTTGGTCACCGAGGTAAGGAAGTACTTGCAGTACTGCGGAGCGTTCACGCAGCCGTCGGTGTCCACCCACTCGATGCTGACGTTCTTGCCGGCCGCGTCCGCGGTCTGGACGGCCTTGGCGGTGCCGAGGCCAACGCCACCGGCCACCGGGAAGATCACGTCGGCGCCATCACCGATGAAGGTGTTGGTCAGGCTCTGGCCAGCCCCGAGGTTGGTGAAGTTACCGATGAAGTCACCCTTTTGGGTCTTCTCATTCCAGCCGAGCACCTTCACGTTCGCGTGGTTGTGCTGGTTGTAGTACTGCACGCCGTCCCAGAAACCATCCATGTAGATGGTGACGGTGCCAAAGTTCTCGCCGCCGTAGGTGGCGACTACATGAGTCTTGCTGGTGGCCGCGGCCAGGTAGCCGCCAAGGAACCCGTCCTGCACGGTGTTGAACACCAGCTGGTCAATATTGGTTTCCTTGGTTCCTGACAGGCACTCGGAGGCGTAAGAGCAGTCCACGATGGCGAACTTCTCGCTCGGGTCGGCCTTGGCCGCCGCCTCGGTCGCGTCCGCCATGAGGAAGCCAACGGTGACGATGATGCCGCACTTTTGCGTGATGAAGGTGCTGATATTGGAGGCGTAGTCCGCCGTCGTCGTCGACGGAAGATAGGTGACCTCAATATTCGGGTCCGACTTGGTCGCGGCCTGCATGCCTGCCCAGGAGGCAGCGTTGAAGGACTTGTCGTCAATGCCACCGGTGTCCGTGACCATGCACGCCTTGAACTTGGCGGCGGTCGTGGTTGATGAGGTTGACTTACCCGATGGGCTATTGCTTGAAGTGCTACTGCACGCGGCGGCGGCGGTAGCCATCGTCAGCACGCTGAGCGCGGCGACGATCGACTTGAGAGACCCTCTCACGGTTCCTCCTATGTGGGGGGCGGCAGGCTGCCGCTGTGCACCGGCCAACGACCCGTGCCCGGCCGGCGAGGGCAGTGAAGAGCCCGGAGTCCCCCCCGGGATGACGAGAATCTATTACCGTCACGTGTGTTGCGGAAGCGGGATATGACGCCCGCAACGGGGCTGTTGTGAAATCGAGACGCTTACATAAGTTATTATTCGGACAATTCTATCATAAACCACCGGAGTGGGCATCATGCGCAAGCAGGCGTCACGCAGGACCGGTACGAAAGTCGGAGCGGCAACGATTCCGGCGAAGCGGGGATCGGGGCGGCGCTCATGACCATCGATTGGGACGCGCTGCGCAGCGCGGCTATCACGGCAGCGGCGAACGCCTATGCGCCGTACTCCAGGCTCAGGGTCGGTGCCGCCGGCCTGACCGCTAACGGCACCATCGTGACCGGGTGCAACGTCGAGAATGCCTCGTTCGGGCTGACCTTGTGCGCAGAATGTGGGCTGGTCAGCGCGTTGCACTCGGCCGGGGGAGCTCGGCTGACCGCGGTCAGCGTAGTCGCCGGCGACGGCGCGCCGATCGTGCCATGCGGTCGCTGCCGGCAGTTGCTGCTCGAGGCGGGCGGCCCTGGGCTGTTGCTGGACGCCGACGCCGGGCCGCGTCAGCTTGGCACCTTGCTTCCCGAGGCCTTCACCGGCACCGACCTGGCTGAGCGTCGTGACAACCGGTCCTGAGCCTGCCGCCGGGCTGGCCGCGGTCGACCTGATTCGTGCGAAGCGCGATGGCCGGGAGCTTTCCGAGCCGCAAATCCGCTGGCTGATCGATGCCTACACGAAGGGCGTCGTCGCCGACGAGCAAATGTCGGCGATGGCGATGGCGGTGTACTTCCGCGGCCTGCGCCCGGACGAACTGGCGACCTGGACTGACGCGATGATCGCGTCCGGCCAGCGGCTTGACCTGACCTCAGTGCCTGCCCCGACGGTCGACAAGCACTCCACCGGCGGAGTGGGCGACAAGGTCTCGCTGGTGCTCGCGCCGCTGGTGGCGAGCTGCGGGGCGGCGGTACCTCAGCTTTCCGGGCGCGGCCTTGGCCACACGGGCGGCACACTCGACAAGCTGGAGGCGATACCGGGCTGGCGCGCCCAGCTATCGGGAAGCGAATTCGTTCAGCTTCTTGCGTCGGTCGGATGTGTCATCTGCGCGGCGGGTGCCGACCTAGCGCCAGCCGACCGGAAGCTTTATGCCCTTCGCGACGTCACCGGCACGGTCGAGTCGATTCCGCTGATCGCCAGCTCGATCATGTCGAAAAAAATCGCAGAAGGAACGCAAGCGCTCGTGCTTGATGTGAAAGTCGGCAGCGGGGCGTTCATGCGCGAACTCGACCAGGCGCGTGAGCTGGCGCGGACCATGGTGCGGCTAGGTACGGAGGCAGGGGTGCGTACGGTCGCGCTGCTGACCTCGATGGACACCCCGCTCGGCCGGGCGGTCGGCAACGCGGTCGAGGTGGCGGAGTCGATCGAGACGCTGCGCGGTGCCGGGCCTGCTGACCTGACCGAGGTGACGCTGGCCCTGGCGCGCGAGATGCTCGCGCTGGCCGGGATCTCGGCGGACCCGGCGCAGGCACTCGCCGATGGTCGGGCCCTGGCCAAGTACCGGCAGATGATCGCAGGCCAAGGCGGTGACCCGGACGCGAAGCTGCCGGTCGCGCCGCACCTGCAGGCGGTCGCCGCCGAATCCGATGGTTGGCTACGGCGGCTGGACGCGCTGGCCGTGGGCACCGCTGCCTGGCGGCTCGGAGCCGGCCGGGCGCGCAAGGAAGATCCGGTCAGCGCCGGTGCCGGCATCATCTGCCTGGCTAAGCCAGGCGAGCAGGTGCGCGCTGGGCAGCCGCTACTTGAACTGCGCGCTGATGACCCCGAGCGGTTCGCTGGGGCGATCGATGCGCTTTCCGGCGGGATTGAGATCGGACCAAGGCGCCCTGTGGTCGGACCGGCCATCATCGAGCGCATCGGTTAAGTGACAATGGACGGCGTGTCCGTCACGCTTGAACAGATTCGCAAGGTACCCAAGGTACTGCTGCACGACCATCTGGACGGCGGGCTGCGCCCGGCGACCATCGTCGAGCTAGCCACCCAGACCGGCTATCGCGGCCTGCCCACGCACGACCCGGCCGAGCTCGGCGCCTGGATGACTAGCGCGGCCGAACGCGGCAATCTCGAGCTCTACCTCGAGGCCTTCCAGCACACCGTCGGGGTGATGCAAACCAGGGAGGCGCTTGTTCGGGTCGCCGCCGAGTGCGCCGAGGACCTGGCCGCCGACGGAGTGGCCTATGCGGAGGTTCGGTTCGCACCTGAGCTGCACGTCACCGCCGGGCTTTCGCTCGACCAGGTCGTGGAGGCGGTGCTCGAAGGCTTCGCGGTCGGCAGCGCCGGACGTGGCATCCGGGTGTACGCGCTGCTGACCGCGATGCGGACGGCGGCTCGTTCACTGGAGATCGCAGAGCTGGCGGTGCGGCACCGGGACGAGGGCGTGGTCGGGTTTGACATTGCCGGGGCTGAGGCTGGGTCGCCGCCGTCGCGGCATCTTGACGCGTTCCAGTACGTCGAGCGGGAGAACTTCCACATCACGATCCACGCCGGCGAAGGCTTCGGGCTGCCGTCCATCTGGGAGGCGGTGCAGTGGTGCGGGGCGGAGCGGCTCGGGCACGGCGTGCGGATCATCGACGACATTGCGGTCGAGCCAGACGGGTCCGCCGTGCTCGGTCGGCTGGCTAGCTTCGTACGCGACCGGCGCATCCCGCTGGAAATGTGCCCCACCTCGAACGTGCACACCGGCGCGGCCAGGTCGATCGCCGAGCATCCGATCGGACTGCTGCGGCGGCTATCGTTCCGTGTGACGGTGAATACCGACAATCGGCTGATGAGTAACGTCACGTTGTCGACGGAGTTCGCCGCGCTGGTGGAGGCGTTCGGCTACGGCTGGTCGGACATCCAGTGGCTGACCATCAACGCAATGAAGAGCGCGTTCGCGCCGTTCGACGAGCGGCTCGAGCTGATCAATACGGTGATCAAGCCCGGCTTCGCCGCCGCCATGGCCCCCCAAGTAGCCACCCGCTCAGCCCTATCCGAGCGCCGCTAACCCCCGCCCACCTCCCCGCCCGCCGCCCGGCCCCGCCCGCCCCGCCCCGCCCGCCGCGCCCCGCGCGCCGCGCCGCCCCGCCCGCCGCGCCGCCCCCGCGCCCGCGCGGCCCCGCGCCCGCCCCGCCCGCGCCGCCCGGCCCGCCGCGCCCCGCGCGCCCCGCCCGCGCCGCCCGGCCCGCCGCGCCCCGCGCGCCGCGCCGCCCCGCCCGCCGCGCCGCCCCGCCCGCCGCGCGCCCCGCGCCCGCCGCGCGGCCCCGCGCCCGCCCCGCCCGCCCGCCCCGCCCGCGCGCCGCCCCCGCGCCCGCGCGGCCCCGCGCCCGCCCCGCCCGCCCCGCGCCCGCCCGGCCCGCGCCGCCCCGCCCGCCCCGCGCCCGCCCGGCCCGCGCCGCCCCGCCCGCCCCGCGCCCGCCCGGCCCGCGCCGCCCCGCCCGCCCCGCGCCCGCCCGGCCCGCGCCGCCCGGCCCGCCCCGCGCCCGCCCCGCGCCCGCCCGGCCCGCGCCGCCCCGCCCGCGCCGCGCTGCGGCCCGTCATCTGGTGAGCAACGGGGTCGCCCCGTTGCTCACCTGACAGCAACGGGGCGACCCCGTTGCTGTCAGGTGGGTGGTGCGCTCGGCTGGCGCGTGTCTGATTTGGGTGGTATGCGTGCGGTGGGTGGTTGGCCGGGCGCTGTTAGGATCGGTGGCATGGCCGGGACTCAGGTTTTGCCGTCGCAGGTGAGGCTGGCGCAAGCCAGGGACTGGCTGGCGGAGGGGCCAGGCTCGGATGCCGCGCTGCGGCAGGTGCTGCACGGGCTGCCCGGCGTCGACCAGGTCGGCGCGGAAGGTCGGGTGGCTGGCCTCGCCACTCGGTCGATCAAGAAGCAGTCCAAGCTGGCCGCGCTCGATCTGGCCGTCCAGATGGTCGACCTCACCACGCTGGAAGGGGCCGACACCCCAGGCAAGGTGCGCGGGCTGTGCGCCAAAGCCATGCAGCCCGACCCGGCTGACCCGGCCGTACCAGCAGTCGCCGCCGTGTGCGTGTACCCCGACCTGGTCGCGGTCGCCAAGGCTGAGTTGGCTGGCAGTTCGGTGGTGGTGGCCTCGGTGGCGACCGCCTTCCCGTCGGGCCGGGCGTCGCTGCCGGTCAAGCTGGCTGACGTCGCCGACGCCGTTGATGCTGGCGCCGACGAGATCGACATGGTCATCGACCGAGGTGCGTTCCTCGCCGGCCGGTACGGCCAGGTCTACGAGGAGATCGTGGCGGTCAAGGCAGCGTGCGGCCGGGCGCACCTGAAGGTGATCTTGGAGACCGGCGAGCTTTCCACGTTGGACAACGTCTGCCGCGCTTCCTGGCTGGCGATGATGGCGGGCGCCGACTTCATCAAGACCTCAACCGGCAAGATCAGCCCAGCATCGACCCCGCCGGTAGCGCTGGTCATGCTGTCCGCCGTCCGCGACTTCGAGCAGGCCGCCGGCCGCCGAGTGGGCGTCAAGGTGGCCGGCGGCATCCGCACCGCCAAGGACGCGATCAGATACCTGGTCCTGGTGAACGAGACCGCTGGCCGGGCCTGGCTGTCGCCCGACCTATTCAGGATCGGGGCCTCCAGCCTGCTCAATGACCTGCTCATGCAACGCCGCAAGCAGCTCACTGGTGCCTACGCTGGTCCCGACTACTTCACCGTCGACTGATCGGTCAGCCTTGCTTGAACGAGGTCAGCACCTCATTGATGGCGGTCCCCTCGCCGGTGTTGACCTCCGACTTGACCGGGCCTACGCCGGGGGCGAGCCAGGTCTTCACCACCACGTTGAATTTAGTGCCCGAGACGGTCTCAGCGATGGTCTCACTGACGACTGTGGCTTGGTAGGTGCCGGCCGGGACGGTGACTGACTGGGTACCCATGCCTTGGACAGTGACGTGAGCGGTGATATTGAGAGCGTGCCCGGCAACGGTGATCTGCAGCGTAAGCGGCGAGGTGTGCGGTTGCCCGGAATCGAGTACGGCCTTGGACGGCCAGACAATGCCGCCTGACTTGATGATGACGTGCTGGTTGCCTGTATCGGCATAAGGCACGCCGATCGAGCCGTTCGAATAAAGCTGGTAGGTCAGGTCAGTGGTGGGCGACGCCACCCCGGCCTGGTTGAGGTTGGTGGCGATCGTCACCTTCTTGCCATCGCTATCGGGAGTGACCGCCGTGACCTTGTTGATCGTGGTACCGCCGCTGGTGTCGCGATAGGTCCAGATGTCGCCGACGGTCGCTGGGAACAATGCGCCGTCCGTGCCGCCGGAGCCGCCGGCCGCGCTGCTGCTGCTGTGCGAGCCCGACGTCGGACTGCTTGACGTGCTGCCCGACGGGCCGCCGGAGGCTGTGCCCGAACTGCTTGAGTGGCAGGCGGCTAGCAGCAGCCCGGCTGCCGCGATCGCAGCCGCACGAGCGGCCAGTCCTGATGCGCTGAGATTGACTCGGGTCATGGGGTACCTGCCAGGCAGTTGCGGAGTGGAAAGCTGATTGGTCGGGCATAGTTAAGCCGTTTCAGCGCCATTTGCGGCGGGCCTGCGGCAACCGTGACCGGATTCTCAGCAGCCGTGACCCGCGCGGCGGCGGCCAGGGCGGCGGCCAGAGGCGGCGGCCAGGGGCGGCGGCCAGGGGCGGCGGCCAGGGCGGCGGCCAGAGCGGTGACCAGGGCGGCGGCCAGGGCGGCGGCCGGGGCGGCGGCCGGGGCGGTGGCCAGGGCGGCGGCCAGGGCGGCGGTCAGGGCTCGGCTGGCACGCCCAGGTGGCGTGCGACAATGACTGCGCAAGCGGTGGGAGGTGGGCTTGGCGGCCAAATCAGCGCGCTCGAAGAGCGCGGCCGATCCTGACGGTGCGGCTTCGACCGAAGTGTCGGCGCTGGCTTCCGGGCTGGACTGGGACTACGCCCCCGCGCCTGAGGCGCGCGACGTCGTCTCGATCGCGGCTGAGTATGGACTGTTCATCGGGGGAGAGTTCCGGCCAGCGATAAGCGGCGCCACCTTTGCCACCATCAATCCCGCGACCGAGGCGCCGCTCGCCCAGGTCGCCGAGGCTGGCGAGGCTGACGTCGACCGAGCGGTGGCGGCGGCGAGGGCGGCCTTTGACAAGGTCTGGGGCCCGATGCCAGGGGCCGAGCGGGCTAAGTACCTCTACCGGATAGCCAGGATCCTGCAGGAGCGAGCGCGCGAATTCGCGGTGCTTGAGTCGATCGACAATGGCAAGCCGATCAAGGAGACCAGCGACGTCGACGTCCCGCTGGCGGCCGCGCACTTCTTTTATTACGCCGGCTGGGCCGACAAGCTGGAGTACGCCGGCTTCGGTTCCGCGCCCAGGCCGCTTGGCGTCGCGGGCCAGGTGATTCCGTGGAATTTCCCGCTGCTGATGGCGGCCTGGAAGCTGGCACCGGCGCTGGCGGCCGGCAACACTTGCGTGCTGAAACCAGCCGAGACGACTCCGCTGAGCGCGTTGCTGCTCGCCGAGGTGTGCCAGCAAGCCGAGCTACCACCTGGCGTGGTCAACATCGTCACCGGCGCAGGCGCGACCGGCGCGGCCGTGGTGGCCCACCCCGACGTCGACAAGGTGGCGTTCACCGGCTCGACCGAGGTCGGCATGGCGATCAACCAGGCGATCGCGGGCACCGGCAAGAAGCTGACCCTTGAGCTTGGCGGCAAGGCCGCCAACGTGGTCTTCGACGACGCTCCGATCGACCAGGCGATCGAGGGCATCGTCAGCGGGATCTTCTTTAACCAGGGCCACGTCTGCTGCGCCGGCTCCCGGCTGCTCGTCCAAGAGTCGGTGGCTGACCAGGTAGTCGAACGGCTGCAGCGCCGGCTCGCCACGCTGCGGCTAGGCGACCCGCTCGATAAGAACACCGACATTGGCGCGATCAACTCCCGCCAACAGCTCGACAAGATCACCGCGCTCGTGGCAGCCGGCGAAGCTGAGGGCGCGCACCGCTGGTCACCGTCTTGCCAGTTGCCGAGTAACGGCTTCTGGTTCGCGCCGACAATCTTCACCGGGGTGAGTCAGTCGCACCGGATCGCGCGGGAGGAGATCTTCGGCCCGGTGCTGTCAGTGCTGACCTTCCGCACCCCGGATGAGGCGGTGACCAAGGCGAACAACACGCCGTACGGGTTGTCTGCCGGAGTATGGACCGAGAAGGGCAGCGGATCTTGTGGATGGCGCAGCGCCTGCGGGCCGGCGTGGTGTGGGCGAACACCTACAACAGGTTCGACCCAGCCAGTCCCTTCGGCGGTTACCGTGAGTCAGGATTCGGGCGGGAGGGCGGCAGGCACGGCCTGGCCGCGTACCTGGATGCCTGACAAGAAAGCAAAGCAAGTCGATCAGGCGGCAGGTGCGGAGTCCAGGATCGGCGTGCGCAAGACCTACAAGCTGTACCTAGGCGGGGCGTTTCCACGATCTGAATCTGGCCGGTCGTATCCGGTGCACTCGGCCAAGCGCGGCGAGCTACTGGCCTTCGCCGCGCAGGCGTCGCGCAAAGACGCCAGGGACGCCGTGGTGGCGGCCCGAGCCGCTAGCGCCAGGTGGAGCGGTGCGACGGCGTATAACCGGGGCCAGGTCCTTTACCGGGTCGCGGAAATGATCGAGGGCCGGTCAGCGCAGTTCGCCGATGAGGTTATTTCTGCTGAAGGGGTTTCCGCTGGAGTTGCCCGACGTACGGTCGCTGCCGCGATCGACCGCTGGGTCTGGTACGCCGGCTGGCCGGACAAGGTCGCCCAGGTCGCCGGCGGCGCGAACCAGGTGGCCGGACCGTACTTCAACTTCAGCGTGCCCGAGCCAACGGGCGTGGTCGCGGTGCTGGCGCCGGCCGAGTCGAGCCTGCTCGGGTTGGTCAGCGTGCTCGCACCGGTGATCGCTACCGGCAACACGGCCGTCGTCGTCGCGAGCGAGGACCGACCGTTGCCTGCCATCACACTGGCCGAGGTGCTCGCGACCGCCGATGTGCCAGGCGGCGTGGTCAACCTGCTAACCGGCCGGGTGGCCGAACTCGCCCCGGTGCTGGCAGGCCATTTCGATGTTAACGCGATCGACCTCACCGGCGCCGCGGCGGACGCCAGGGCTGAGCTTGAGCGACTGGCGGCGGGCAATGTGAAAAGGGTGTTGTGTGCGGCGGATGACTGGGCGGCCGCGCCGACGCCGCGCCGGATGCTCGCCTTCCTTGAGACTAAGACGGTCTGGCACCCGGTCGGCATTTGACCCGCCGGAGCGTAAACCCGCGTGCGGTCCTCGGCGTCAGACAGGTAGCTAGCCAAGGAGGACCCTGTGCGCCGGTCAGTAGTAATGGTGTTGTGCTCGGTGTTCCTGATCGTCGCCGGCTGCCAGGCGGCAGAAGGGAGCACGGTGTCCGGCCGGGTCGCTGCGGCCGGCGGTGCTGCTGTCGCATCGACCAGCTGGGGTAGTAGCGAACCGGTCCCCGGCCTGGCTGCGCTCACCATTTCGCAGGGCAATTCTGGCATCAACGCCATCTCCTGCGCCGGTCCTGGTTATTGCGGCGCGGGTGGCTTCTACCAGGCCAGTCCGTCCGGGCGATCAGAGGGCTTCGTGGTCAGCCAGGTCAACGGGGTATGGGGCGATGCGAAGCCGGTGCCCGGTCTGGCTGCACTGAATCAGGGCACCGCCCAGGTCACCTCGATTTCGTGCCCGTCCCGTGGCAACTGCGGCGCGGCCGGCTTCTACACCACCGCGACTGGCAGCGGCGGGGTGACCTTCACAGCCGGCTTCGTGGTCAATGAGGTCAATGGGGTCTGGGGTCAGGCGACCGAGGTTTCCGGCTTGGCCAGCGACGTCGGTGGCAACACGTTGGCGCAGACGCTGGCCATCTCCTGTCCGTCAGCGGGCAACTGCGGCGCGGGCGGATTCCAGTGGGTGCCTGCGCATAGCAAGACGCGCTGCTGCCGTCAGGAAGGCTTTGTGACCAGCGAGGTCAACGGCACCTGGGGAAAGGCAAAGGCGATCGCCGGCATCAGCGACATCGGCTCGATTTCCTGTCCGTCGGCTGGCAACTGCGCCGCCGTTGGTGGTCGGGTGGTGAACGAGGTGAACGGCACCTGGGGTAAGGCGATCACGCTCACCTCCCGCGGGTTCACCGCGATGCTGTATTCGGTGGCGTGCGGCGCACCTGGTGATTGCTCGGCCGTCGGTCACCTCGGGTCCGCCGCCGGCCTGGTCAGCGAGGTCAACGGAACCTGGGGCAGCCCGAGTTCGGTTAAGGGCACCGCGTTGCTGCCGAAGGCGCAAGGCGCCCAGCTCACCAGGGTCACTTGTGCAGCTGCGGGCAGGTGCACCGCCGCCGGGTCGGCCTACAAGAGTGTCGAAGAGGGTTCGAGCACCCGCGAATACGCGGTCGGCTTCGTGCTCAATCAGCGCAACGGGACTTGGGGTAGCCCGCAACTGGTGCCAGGCATGTCGGCACTCAGCAAGAACGGCTACAACGTGATCACCGCTGTCTCGTGCAGCCTGCCGGTCAATTGCGCGGTCGGCGGTGCCGTCAGCATCAGCTCCGACAACCCAGATGGCACGGGTCCAGGCCAGGCATTCGTCGCGAGCAAAGTGGGCGGCAAGTGGCAGTTGCCACTCGACGTCACCACCAGCCTAGGCAACCAAGGACCGGCGCAGGTCAGCGCGATGGCGTGTCCGCGAGTGAGCAAATGCACCGCCGGTGGCAGCTACTACCTCGACTACCAGCAGCAACAGGCCTTCATCGTCAGCCAGGTCGGCTAAGGCCCGCTGCGGCGTAGCTTGGCCGCGCGGCCTTGGGCCGCACGTCATGGCGGCGACCCTCCGCCGAGTGGAGCTTGGCGAGCAGGCTAGATCTCGCCGAACAGGCGGTCGCCGGCGTCGCCGAGGCCTGGCATGATGTAGCCGCGCTCGTTCAGCCGCTCATCCAGGCCGGCCGTGACCACCTTGACCGGGATCGGGAAGTCGTCGGGGAAGGCCTCGTCCACCCGAGCGATCCCCTCGGGGGCGGCTAGCAGGCAGATCGCGGTCATCGATGCCGCGCCGCGAGCCGCCAGCATGCCAAACACGGTCTCCAGCGTGCCCCCGGTCGCCAGCATCGGGTCGAGCACGAAAGTGTCGCGTCCAGTCAGGTCGGCGGGCAGCCTGGTCGCATAGGTCGAAGCCGCCAGGGTCTCCTCGTCCCTGGCCAGTCCGACGAAGCCGACATCGGCCTTCGGCAGCAGTCTGGCCATGCCGTCAAGCATCCCGATGCCTGCCCGCAGCACCGGCACTACGAGCGGAATCGGCCTGGCCAGCTTGACGCCCTCGGCGGTGGCGAGCGGAGTGTGCACAGTAACCCGCTCGACCTTGACGTCCCGAGTGGCCTCGTAGGCGAGCAGTGTGACGAGTTCGTCCGCCAGGCTGCGAAATACTGGCGTCTCCGTGTGAACGTCGCGGAGTGCGGTGAGCTTGTGTGCGATCAGCGGATGATCAGCGACCAGCGTATGCATGATCGGTAGTCTGACAGGCCCGCCGACGCGGGCCAAGAACGGCACCGGCTCCCGGGCCGGGCGTGCGGGCCGGGCGTGCGGGCCGGGCGTGCGGGCCGGGCGTGCGGGCCTGGCGTGCGGGCCGGGCACGAAATGCGCGAAATCATGGCTGTGACTCGGAGTCGCTCGTCGGCCAGACGTGCCCTGGGTCATACCAGGTCGCGGTGCAGCCGCGAGTGCCGCAGCGGACGCACTGATGGCCACGCCCAGGATGCGTCAACGCTCCTGCGCAATCGCAAGGAGACCAGTTCACGATCACCCGGCCCGGCCCCCAACGATGGCCGGCCGGGCACTCCACCGGATACCGCCACCAGTCCGGATGGGTTATCTCACTCATGAATACAGTAGAACATATATTCGAAATATTACCCTCAGCTTAGTCACCGAGACTGGATAATCGGTCAGTCAGCGAGCTTGGGATCTGACTGGGGAGCGGGTCGATCGAGGTGGCCGCTCGATCAGGGGTCGGCGTCGCGTTTCGCTGCGGCTTTGGCGCGCTGGACGGTCAGCTCGCGCTCTCTGGCGTTGCCGGTCAGGTTGCTGGCGCGCTCGAACTCGGCCTGTGCCTCAGCTCGCCGGCCGAGCTTCATCAGCAGGTCACCTCGCACGCTTGGCAGCAAGTGGTACCCGCGCAACGACGGTTCGGTCGCGAGCTGGTCCACCAGCGCCAGTCCCGCCTCCGGACCAAACGCCATCCCCACCGCGACCGCCCGATTCAGCTCGACGATCGGGGAGGGCATGACCTCGGCGAGCACGCCGTACAACTCGGTGATCCGCGCCCAGTCGGTCTGCTCTGGGTGGAATGCCCGGGCGTGACCGGCGGCGATGGCTGCTTGGAGTACGTAGGGGCCGCGTTCGCCGCCTAGGGCGACGGCGCGGTCGAGTGCGGCCAGGCCGCGTCCGATCAGCAGTTGGTCCCAGCGCGACCTGTCCTGGTCGAGCAGCAGCACCGGCTCGCCGTCCTGGCCCGTCCTGGCGGCCAGCCTGGACGCCTGGATTTCCATCAGGGCGGACAGGCCATGCACCTCAGGCTCGTCCGGCATCAGCTGGGCCAGCAGTCGGCCGAGCCTGATGGCCTCCTGGCAGAGTGCCGGGCGAGTCCAGTCGTCGCCGGCAGTTGCTGAGTAGCCTTCGTTAAATATGAGGTAAATAGCTTCGAGCACGGAGGCGAGCCGTGCGGGCCTCGCCGACCGGTCCGGCGTATCGAATGGCACGTTCGCGCTGCTCAGCGTCTTCTTGGCGCGGACGATGCGCTGCGCGATGGTGGGTTCGCCGACCAGGTAGGCCCGCGCGATCTCGGTTGTGGTCAGGCCGCCGAGCAGGCGCAGCGTCAGCGCCACCCTGGCCTGCACGGACAAGACCGGATGGCAGGCAGTGAACATCAGCCGGAGCAGGTCGTCATCGATTTCGTCGGCGATGGCCCGGTCGAACTCAGCCGTGCCGTCGTCCGCGTCCTCAAGCGTTCGCCCGATCTCGGCGTATTTGCGACCAAGCTCGGCGTTCCGGCGGAACTGGTCGACCGCCCGGCGCTTGGCCACCGTCATCAGCCACGCGCCAGGATTGCGTGGCACGCCATCGACCGGCCACTGCTCAAGAGCGGCGACCACGGCATCTTGAGCAAGCTCCTCAGCGAGGCTGAGGTCACCGCCCGCGTACCTGGCCAGCCCGGCGATCAACCGGGCCGACTCGAGCCGGATGACAGTCTCGATCGCATCGCGGGTCTCGGTGCCAGTCACAACTCCCGATCACACCACCGGGGCGCTGGCCAGGCAAATCACGCGTCGGTTAGTAGACCTGGCGCAGGGTGGACTCGCCGTGCCCGACGATGGCGAGGAACCGCTTGGTCCACTCGATCGCCTCGGCCTTGTCCCGCACCTCAAGCAGCGCCCAGCCGCCCACCAGTTCCTTCGCCTCGGCGAAGGGGCCGTCGAGCACGGTGAACTCGCCGCCTTCGTACTTGACCCTGATGGCCTCCTCGACCGGGCCGACCCCGCCGGTCGCGAGCAGCACGCCCGCCTGGGTCGCTTCGGCGACGAACTCGCCCATCGTCGCGTACATCGCCGGGTCCGGCGGCGGGATCGGGATCGACGGGTCGGCCAGGGTGTATCCGAGGAATCGCATCTTGTTGCTCCTTAGCGGGTTTGCCTTCGTTGCCCACGCGTCGAACGCCAGCCTCGCAGATCGACATCAAGCGAAAAGATTTTTCTGAACGGATGTTTTTCGGCTGCTCGCTGCCTCTAGGCCAGCCATGCGGTCAGGCGATCAGCTTCTCTGCGGTCACCGCGCTGGCGCGCTGACCGCCTCGCCCAGGGCGCTCGTGGCAAACCGGTCGCGACAGCGCTCTGAGCAGAACCAGTAACTCTGATCTTCGACGCTCAGCTGAGCCGGCGCGACTGCCTTCTCGACTTGCATCCCGCACACCGGGTCGATCGCGTAGCGGCCAGCTTCGTCGGCTCGGGCGCGGCTGCGGTGCAGGTAGTAGAGCACGGCCAAGACCGCCAGGAAGATCAGGTTGAGCACGGTCTCGTAATTCCAGCTCAGCTGCTCAGGCGCGAGCTGGACCAGGCGGCGAGCCGGGACCAGGCCGGCCGCACCGAAGATCAGCTCGGTGGCTAGCCCAGCAACGGCCATCACGAACCAGAATACGGCCAGCATCCGCAACGCCAGCTTCGTCCCGTAGTACTTGCGGTAGATCAGCACCAGTGGCAGCGCGATCAGGTCGGCGAAGATGAAGCTGATCACGCCGCCAAAGCTGATGCCCTGTTGCCAGAGTGCCGCCGCCAGCGGGACATTGCCGATGGAGCAGACGAAGCTCACGATGGCGATGAAGGGGCCGATGACTGCGTTCTCGATGCTGGTCCAGACGCCGTGGCCGGACCAGAAGAAACCATGCCAGAACGTGGCAGGGACCGCCACCGCGAGCAGGCCGGCGCCGAGGAAGCCAATGATCAGTTCGCGCCGCAGCATGGTCAGGTCGGTGATGGTGTAAGTGGCCGCATTCGCCCAGCCGGCCCGGGTGCGGATCGCCCGCCGCCAAGACTCAGGCTCGTGGCCGGTCTCGGTGTCGTGGCCGGTCTCGTGGCCGGTCTCGTGGCCGGTGTCGTGGCCGGTGTCGTGGCCGTGCTTGGCCTCAGTGGGCGTGCGCTGGCGGGCGCGACGGCCGGTGAGGAAGATGCCGCCGAGCAGTGCCAGCAACCCGATCATGATCAGGCCGCCCACGTACTCAGCGACCGCGAACTGCCAGCCGATCAGCACGATGAGTACGACGCCGAGCTCGACCACGAGATTGGTCGAGGCGAACATGAAGATCATCGAGGTGACGAAGTCGGCACCCTTAGTGAATAGCGACCTGGCCATCGCCGCTGCCGCGTACGAGCAGGACGAGGAGAGCGCGCCGAGCACTGAAGCCCTGGCCACGGCGGCGGGCCGGTGATCGCCGAGCTTCGTCCGCATGGCCTGCCTGGGTGCGAACGCCTGCACGGCACCGGCCAGCGCGAATCCGCCGATCAGCGCCCACAGCGTCGCCCAGAACATGAAGAAGGATTCACGCAAGGACTGGCCGAGGGTGTGCAGGATCGCGCCCTGATGCACTGCGAGTACCTGGACCATGAGCCCATGATACCCCCAGGGGGTATAACGCTGCCCGCCGGGTCGCGTCCCGGCGGGCAGCGCGCTCGCTAGTTACCTCTTGACGTGGGCCAGCGGGCCCTTGTTGACCGGGAAGTTCGAGGTGTTGAGTGCCTGAACGCCGGCCTTTCTGCTCACCGTTGAACGGGGTGATGATCGGTGCTGTCGCGCCGACCTCGCAGCCCAGCTTGAACGGCGTACTCGGGTTGTTGAACCATAGGCCCAGGTGGTACTGATGCGTCGGCGCGAAGGTCGCGGTGCCGCCCGGCGACACCGAGAAGGTCTCGACATCGAACACGCCGCGAACCGTGGCCGATCCAGTGCCGTACTGGTTGGCCTGGACATCGGTCTGGTACCAGGACACCCCGAACGGCTTGAGCGGCTGCTGAATGACGAACAGGTCGAAGCCGGCGTTCGCCGGCATGCCGTGCACGGATACGGTCATGGTGTCGTTGAGGTCACCTGGGGTGATCGTGACATTTCCGCCGGCGTGCGGCAGGCAGGCCTTGATGCCGGGGGATGGCACCAGCTTGAAGGAGTAGGCATGGTCCTTGGCGGGCGCTGCCGCCTTGACCGGCGTGGCGCCAGCCGAGGCCAGGCCTGCTGACAGGGCCATCGCCCCGGCGATACCTACCGCACCGAGGCCGAGGGCGGTCCGTGCAAAAACACGCCGACGCGCTGACTGGATCTGACTCATGATCGGGAAGCTCCTGTCTCGATGGCGGCGGGTGATGCGCCGCCGTACTGGGTTCCCTGGCCAGGGATGTCGGACAGGAGTACGCGAGCTTGCGCTGTCAGGGTTCAGCGCGTGCTCAAGATTTCTTCGAAAAATTGGCGTCAGCGGTGGACGTGGGGTCGTCCCAGGCCGCTTTCGTGCGCGCTAGCCCTGATCCGCGCGGCTATAAGCAGGTTTTTCGTTATCTATCGGCCCGGAGATTTGGTCGCGATTTTCGTTCCGTGCAAGTTCGTAACGGCGTTGCCGAGTTGACGGGATCTGCCACGGTCTGCGCGATACGATGCCAGCCACTAGTTGCTGGCGGGCGCGCGGACGGGAGCCGTTGGGATGGCCATTCCGGCACCTGAGCGCGGGACGGGGCGGCGGCGTTCGCGCTGGGGTGACTCCTCGCATGGGAGCACGGTCGATGATGACCGGTTGGTTGCCGATCTTTATCGACAGTACCGAACCCCTTTGCTGGCCTTCGTGCTCCGGCTCACCGCCGGTGACCGGCAGCGCGCCGAGGACATCGTGCAGGAGACGATGCTGCGAGCCTGGCGCGAGCGCCAACAGCTTGATCCGGCCGTTCAGTCCCTGATGCCTTGGCTGGCCACTGTCGCCAGGCGTATCGTGATAGACGAACAACGCAAAAGGGACGTGCGGCCTGCGGAAACCGGTGACGAGAGGCTGGAGCGGGCGTCGGTCGGCGACCTGACCGATGACGTACTGCGCAGCGTGATCGTCACCGATGCCTTGCGCGCTTTGTCGCCATCACATCGCGAAGTACTGAGCGCGACCATCCTCAGCGATCGCACCGTGACCGAGGCGGCCGAAGTTTCTCGGCATTCCCGTCGGGACCGTCAAGTCGCGGGTCTACTACGCGTTGCGGGCGCTGAAACTTGTCCTGGCCGAGCGAGGGGTGTCGCTATGAGCGTCGAGCACACCGATATCGCGGCCTACTCGCTCGGCCTGCTTGACGCCCGCGAGCAGCAGGAATTCGAAGCGCACCTGGCCGGTTGCGACATCTGCGCGGCCGAGCTGGCCGAGTTCGCGGCCATGGCCGACCTGTTCGTCGGCGTTGATCAGGCGCAGATCGAGCCGGTCGAGCCGGATGAGTCGGCCGTGATTGACTTGCTCAGCCGTCGCGCCGCGATGCAGCGAAAGCGGAATCGGCAGCGTGGCTGGCTGGCGGCCGCCGCCTGCCTGGTCTTGCTGGCTGGCGGTGTGCTCGCCGGTTCGGCCGTCGGGCATCGGCCTTCCGCCGCCGTCGCGCTGGTCGGGACCGAGCACCAGGCAACGAACCCGGCGAGCGGCATCAAGGGAGTCGTTGGCTTGACCTCGCACCCGTGGGGCACTCAGGTCATCCTTCAGCTCAGTCATCTGCGCGGGCCGCTTGAGTGCGACCTGATCGCAGTCTCCAAGTCAGGCCAGCAGCGCATCATGGTGGGCTGGCTGGTGCCTGCCACCGGCTACGGCGTTCCAAGCAACCCGGCTGACCTGCTGATTGAGGGCGGCACGTCGCTCCAGGTGACGGAGCTCGCCAGCATTAAGATCCAGGTCGTAGGCGGTCCGACGTTGCTGACCATTCCGGTCTGAGCATTAGCTGCGTATCATCCCGACAAGACAGGACGATCGACGGACTCAAGTTCACTAGGCACGCCGATGATCGGCCGGAAAGGTTATTTCTGATGTCTGCTCTGACCGTCCTTCGCCGGGGCCGCCTCGCTGGGGCTGTGCTTCCGGCAGTCGCGTTGGGCGTGGCCGGGCTTGATCGCCTCGCAAGCGGGCGCGCAGGCCGCTGCTAGGACCCCGGCCCTGCACGCTGGCCCCAAGATCTCGCTCGGCAGCACGGCCAACGTGACCGCTAACGCCTTTACCCAGGCACCTGACGGGTCGGTGTACTTCTCAAGCGGGTCATCGGTCGCCGTCGTGAAGGGCAATTCCAAGCCCAAGACGGTGCTGCAGGCCGGTAAGGCGGTACTCGCTCTGGCGGCCAACACCGCCGATCTTTTCGTGCAGACCGGCCTCACCGTCACCGAGTACAGCCGGACGGGCAGCCGCCTGGTTCGCCAGTGGACGCTGCCGAAGCAGCCTGCTCCGATCACCTCGGCTGGCCTGATCTCGGTTGGCAGCACGCTCTGGTCGTGGACCAACACCGAGACCGACGGCAGTGGCCTGGAGTTCGCCTGGATCAGCAGGATCGCGACGACCGGCTCGTCTTCGGTGCAGCTGATCACCAAGTGGGCGTCCTCGCCCTTCATGACGGCCGGCTCGACCGGACTCTATTTCGAGGGCACGAACGCCAGCCAGTCGCATTACTTCCTCGGCCACGTGTCGCCGAGCGGGTCACTGAAGCAGGTCAAGCAGTCCTCGCTCAGATACTCACCGTTCGCCATGGCGCTGAGCGGCGGGAAGGTCGTGGTCCTTGAGGTGTATCCGCACCCCAGGCTCGACGCCTTCAACAGCTCAACGCTGGCGCTGGTGTCGTCTGAGCCAGTGAGCAGCAGTGACTATCAGATCGCGGGTACCGGCACCGGCCTAGTCGTGCTTGGCCAGGTCTGCCACGGCTCCAAGTGCGCAACGCCGACCGTCAGCAGCCTGAACGCCAGTACCGGCAAAGCCTCCGGGGCGGCCAAGGTACCAGGTGCCTTCAGTTTGCTTACCGGCCCAGGTGCCGTGGTCATCGAGGTCAGTCACTATGTGAAGGGCACGATGAGCCTGCAGCGCATCAGTTCCTGACCGCTGGATGTGGGGTCCTGGCGGCTGGCCGTGAACGCGGTCAGCGCCCGGCCCCGACACCTTTGGAAACGATGTCGACCACCTGGCTGACGAACTGGTCGTTGAGTGGTCGGTGGACGTGCAGCAGGCGGTAATAGCAGGCACCGAAAACCAGGTCGAGCACGACCCCGGCGTCAGTGTCGGCTGGTATCTCCTTACGGCTGATGGCCCGGTCCAGCATGATCGAGTACTGTGCCCGCAGCGGCGCGATTACCTGGTCTTGCCACGCGATCGCGAGCCCGCGATCCTTGTGCACCTCGGTGATCAGCCCGACCAGCATCACGCCGGCGTTAGTGCCAGCGACGGACTTGACCCAAGCGCCGAGCGCGGCCTGCAAGTCGCCAGCGAAACTGCCGGTGTTGAGCAGCGTCTGCTGCCCTTCGAATTCGGCCAGGAACGCGTCCAGCGCTAGCGTCCCGCGCGATGACCAGCGCCGGTAGATCGTGGTCTTGCCAACCCCGGCCCGAGTGGCGACCTCCTCGATCGTCATCCCGCTGACCCCTTTGTCGGCCAGTACCGCAGTTGCCGCCTGCAGGATCTGCCGGTCGGCATGCTCGCTGCGCGGCCGGCCCCGCCGTGGGCGCACCGGCCTAACGACCCGCCGCTTGGTACTCAGTGCCTTAGCGACCGCTGGCAACGCGTAGTCAAGTGCGGTGTGGCCGACAACCTCTGGCTCGCCATCATTCAGACTCGGGTCAGCGACGCTGGCTGCCAGCGGTGTCGCCAGTCCTGGCCACTCGGCGGGCGGCCCAGTCGTGTCCGCGCTGGTCGCGTTCGGGCCGGTCGTGTCCGGGCCGGTCGTGTCCGGGCCGGTCGTGTCCGGGCCGGTCGTGTCCGGCCCGGTCGTGTTCGCGCTGGTCGTGTTCGCGCTGGTCGTGCCAACGCCGGTCGGCTCGACTGCGCCGATTGGCTTGGCCTGGTCCGGCGGCCCGGCGTCGCCTGCTGCCTGTCGCGACCGGTCGGGCTGGGTCGGCTGCGCCGCCTGCCTGGCCTCCAGCTGTGCTGTCGAGCCCGCTCCGGCGATAGCCGCGATTTTTCTCAGTCGCGCCGGAATTCCTGGGCTATCCATGCGCACAGCCTACCTCATTTTTTAAAAAACGGATCGTATCGTATTGTTCGGAAAAAGGCCAGCGGACAACTCGCCGGCCGACTCAAAGTAAATCGCATAAGGCTGGCCTGGTGCATGTTTCTGCGGGTAAAACGAGCCATCCCGACGAGCTCGGCGGCGAAGCTAATGAGCCGGGGTCGGCTCAGCTAAGCACGATCCCGGCTCATCCTTCCCGCGCCAGGAAACTAGCTGCGGTTCGCGCCGGAGCCGACTTGATCCCGCTCGGCAATCGTTTCAGTATCGGCGTCCCTGGCGCTGCGATCAGCTGCTTTGTTTCGGCTAGCGATGCGGGCGAGCGTCGCCATTGGCGCCTTGGCTCGGCTACTGGCCGATGGGGTTGCGCCAACGGCTACGGGCTGAACTGGCTCGTCGACCGTGGTGGTGCTCTGGGCAGCGGCTTCGCTCTCGGTCTTGGCCATCCGGTCGGCGATTCGCAGATCGCGAACCGAGATCACAGAAAGCCGACCGAATCCGATCGCCGCGACGCAGATGATCAGCGCCCCAATGCCAGTAAAGAATCCGAGTGTCTCAGCCGCACGGGCGACCGAGCCGCCCATTGGCAAGCCCTGAGCGGGCGGCACCGGCATCCACAACGCGGTCACTAGGCTGCCGAAGGCAAACCAGCCACCGCTGGCGACTGCAAGCGCGGCACCGAACAGTGCCCATAGCCGCAGCCGGCTAGCAAGGACAATGATGCCGCCGACTACAGCGCCTGCCGCAGGCAGGAACTCAAGCCAAATTCGGCCGTCGGTAACTGCCCAAGCTCGGTCGGGGGTATAGGCGAAGTGCAGGTAAGGACCGACCAAGGGAATCAGGCCGCCCCAGCTGCCCAGCAGGATAAGCAGCAGACCGCTGAACGCGCCACGGCTCCTCGGAACTCGAAGCGACCTAGCCATCGTCATCACTCCCTTTGCGGGCGGGCACCTGTGGTCCCGCACTCCGACGGGCACCTGTGCTCCGGCACTTCGGTGCAGGTGTCCAGGCCGGTGCAAGCTACCCGGGCCTGGGCGAAGTATTCACTGCGGTGCCCGGGCCGAGTCGGCCGGGCCGGGGGCGGCAGGCTAGTGCTGGCAGGCGAGGCACCGAGGTAAGGTCAGGCATGCGCGGATACAGCCAGGACAAGGACGCCTACCTGAAGCGACTGCGCCGGATCGAGGGGCAGGTCCGAGGTCTGCAGCGGATGGTAGACGAAGACGTGTATTGCATTGATGTACTGACCCAAGTCTCTGCCGTCACCAGAGCGCTTCAGTCAGTCGCACTCGGGTTGCTTGAAGATCATCTCAGTCATTGTGTCGCCGAAGCGGTCGCCCAAGGCGGGCCTGATGGTGAGGCGAAAGTGCGCGAAGCCGCTGAGGCCGTGTCCCGCCTGGTCAGGTCCTGAAGTAGAGCGCTGATCCTGAATGGAGCACTGAGCCAAGATGCAGATCGGACTTCAGGTACCTGACTTCAACTGGCCAGGTGGCCCGTCCAAGCTCGGCACCGAGTTGGCCGCGGTGGCGCGGACTGCTGACGACGCCGGGTTCGAGTTCATCAGCGTGATGGATCACTTCTTCCAAATCCCGGTCGCCGGGCCGGCCGAGAACGACATGCTTGAGGCCTACACGACGCTTGGCTACCTCGCCGCTTGCACTGCCAGAGCCAAGCTCCTAACGCTGGTCACCGGCGCGATCTACCGCTATCCAGGTGTGCTCGCCAAGATCGTGACAACCCTCGATGTGCTGTCGGCCGGTCGAGCCTGGCTTGGCATCGGTGCCGCCTGGAACGAGGAGGAGTCGCGGGGCCTCGGCATCCCGTTCCCGCCGGTAGCCGAACGGTTCGAGCGACTTGAGGAGACGCTGCAGATCTGCCTGCAGATGTGGAACGACGACGACTCGCCTTATCGCGGCCTGCACTACGACCTGGATCGGCCGCTCAATCACCCGCAGCCGATCACTAAGCCGCACCCGCCGATCATGATCGGCGGCGGCGGCGAACGGAAGACCTTGCGGTTCGTGGCTCGCTACGCCCAGGCCTGCAATCTGTTCCCAGGCCCCGACCTAGCGCGCAAGCTCGGCGTGCTGAGGGAGCACTGCGACGCCGAAGGCCGGGTCTACGACGAGATTCGCAAGTCGTGCTACTTCATCTTCGACGTTGGCCAGCACGGCGAGAATGTCGGCCAGATCATCGACCAGCTTGGCGCACTGGCCGAGCTAGGCTTTGACACCGCGATCGGTGCGGTAGCCAACGTCTGGGACGTCACGCCACTAGAAATCATCGGAGCCGAGGTAATCCCGGCCATCGCGACCCTGTGATACCGGGCGTTACCCCCGCGCGGCCATCCGGCCCGCCCGTGCCGCCGCCTGGTCCGTACGCGCGGTGCCCAAAGTCGCTTCCTCGTGAAAGGTCGCGGCCCTTGTCGCACCTTTCACGCCGAACTGCCACGCATAACTGGCAAAACGGCCATAACTACTCTTGAAAGTGTCGCTTCGCCGTGACATGTGGCTGCGCGCCGGGCACATATCACGGGCTAGCGACCGCGCTTGGCGCAGCGCGCTGCGGCGGCGGGCCGGCGAGTGCGCAGACCCGGAGCAGCGGCCCTGAGACCTGGCTAGGTGGCTGACCAGCCGGTCCAGCGGGTGACCGCGACCGCGATGACTGGTCCAGCGGGCGGGCTGGCGGCGTACTGGGCATAGCGGTCGGCGAGCAGGGCGGCCGGGGCCGCCATCTTGGCTGGATCACGAATGACGGTGGCCACGCCATCGGCTCGAGCCCACCACAGCGCGGACCAGTCGTCGTCGTAGTGATCGGCCAGCAGGCTGACCGCCGGGTTGGTGTCGATGTTCCGCAGCCGCGCTAGCTTCGTCGTCGACTTCGGCTTGTGGTCGACGGCCGTGTAGATATGGTCGCCGGTCAGCACGAACGTGCACGGCACCAACTGAGGCAGCCCGGCTGCTGACACGGTGGCTAGTCGGGCTACCCGGGCGAGCGCGAACCGCCGCATCGCCTCATCCGGTGCCAGTTTCACTGCGCGCCACGCACCGGTGTCGGTGCGGCCGACCAGGTTGCCAGCTGGAAGTGCAGCCGGCAGATCACCACGTTCTTGGTGCCCTTTTGGATCGCTCGGTCGAGCACGAAGCCGCGCTGGTTGTGCAGGACCCGCTGCCACGGCCTGGCCGGCTGGACCTCTGGGATGAGCACTACGATCCGCTGATACCGGTCTTCAGCTTCCAGCTCATTGAGGTAGGAGACGATTGGCGGTGCCAGGGACCGGTGATCGGTACGCAGGGTGACCAAGGGCACGCCGGGATCCCACTGGGCCCATTGCTCCCTGAACTTGTCGTCTGCCTCCTCGTCGGCGGTGTCTTGGTAGCAGACGGTCACCGCGACTACCTCGTCGCCGAGCGATAGGGCGGCCGAGATGCCCTCCTGCGTGAGCCGGGACATACCGGCCACCGGGACCACGACCATCGAGCCAGCAAGCTCCGGTGCTGGCGGAATCACGCCGAGCTGCAGGACCGAGCCGATCCGCGAGTAGGTCCGGTGGATCCGGGAGAACAACAGCACAAGCAACGGCACCGCGATGACGACCAGATAGGCGCCCTCGGTGAATTTGCTGATCAGTTCCACTGCCAGCGCCGCCAGCGTGAGCACGGCACCGAGCCCGTTGATCATCGCCCGCCCGGCCCAGCCAGAGCCACGTTGCTCCCGCCAGTGCCTGACCATCCCGGCCTGTGACAACGTGAAGCCGACGAACACCCCGATCGCGAACACGGGCACCAGGCGCTGGGTATTCCCGTCGGCGATCACGAGCAGGATGGCGGCGAACACCGCGAGCACGACGACCCCGTACCGGTGTACCTGCCGGTCCGCCTTCAGGAAAAACAGGTGCGGCAGGAAGTTGTCCCTGGCCAGCAGCGAGGCCAGCACTGGGAGGCCGCCGAAGGAGGTATTCGCGGCGAGGGCCAGCAGCACCGTGGTGATCAGCTGGATGCCGTAGAACACGATGCCCTTGCCGACGCTGGCTGCGGCGAGTTGGGCCAGCACCGTCTCGTGCGGGTCAGGGGTGACGTGGAACTTCCTGATCAAAATCGCCAGCCCGATCAGCATCCCGCCGAGCAAGGCGCCGAGCCAGGCTTCGGTGTGCTGCGCATGCCGGACCCTGGGCTTGCGAAACGACGGCACGGCGTTGGCGATCGCCTCCACGCCAGTCAGTGCCGAGCAGCCAGAGGCGAACGCTCGCAGCAGCAAGAGCACGCCTACCGCCTCAGCCACGCTGGGCAGATGCCGGGGCGGGGTGACCACTGGCTGGCTGCGGATCAGGCCGCCGACGATGACCAGCGCGATGGCGCCGATGAAGATCAGCGTCGGCACGATGAAGAGCCGCGCCGACTCGGCCACCCCCCACAAGTTGGCCGCTGTGATCGCGGCGAGCACCAGGATGCACAACAGCACTGTGTACTTGAATAGGCCAGGGAAGGCCGAGGTCAGAGCCGCGACGCCAGCCGAGACGCCGACGGCCGCGTTCAGCACGTAGTCCACGATCAGCGCCGCCGCCGCGGTCAGCGCGGGGATCTGGCCAAGGTGCCTGGTGGCGACCGCGTAGGCGCCGCCACCGCTCGGGAACGCCTCGATCACCTGCCGGTAGGAGATCACAAGCACAGCCAGCAAGATGACGATCGCCAGCGTGACCGGCAGCGTGTAGGCCAGGCCCACGGTGCCGGCGGCTACGAGCACGACGACGATGGCTTCGGGACCGTAGGCCACCGAGGACAGTGCGTCGAGCGACAGTGCGGCGAGGCCGGACAGGGTTGTTAGCCGATGCCGCTCTTCTTCATCACCATCTTGGCCCGTGCTGGCCGGAAGTGAATCGTCGCTGGTGGTCACGAGAACCAATACTGCGACACGCCGGAGGCGCTCAATCGCAACGGGGTAGCCGTGACGCGGCGAAAATGGTGAGTCAATGAGACTGATCCATACTTCTGACTGGCATCTGGGGCGGACGCTGCACGGCGCTGACTTGCTGGCGCATCAAGCCGCCTGCCTTGACTGGCTGCTCGCTGAGTCGGTTGACCAGCACGCCGATGCCGTCGTCGTGGCCGGAGATGTTTACGATCGCGCGGTCCCGACGACCGATGCGGTCGAGCTGCTCGACCATGCGCTGAGCGGTTTCGCTGCCGCGCATATCCCGGTGCTGCTGATCAGCGGCAACCACGACTCCGCGGTGCGACTCGGCTTCGGCTCGCGCCTCAGCGAGGCGGCCGGCATCCACCTGCGCACCAGCGTGGCCGACCTCACCAGGCCGGTCGTGCTCGCCGACGACTCCGGCCAGGTCGCGCTGTACGGCATTCCGTACCTGCTGCCGGACGCCGTCATGACTGACCTCGGGGCAGGACGCTCCCACGCCTCCGTCCTCGCTGCCGCCACCACGCGGATTCTGGCGGACGCCGCCGAACGCGGCATCAGCCGGACGGTCGTCGCGGCGCATGCCTTCGTCACCGGTGCCATAACTTCAGATTCGGAAAGGGACGTACGCGTCGGTGGCGTGGCGGATGCGCCGGCCTCGGTGTTCGCCGGTGTCAGCTACGTGGCGCTCGGGCACTTGCACGGCCAGCAGGCCGTGGTGCCGCCACCTGGCACTGGCGCGATCAGGTACAGCGGTTCGCCGCTTGCGTTCTCGTTCTCCGAGCGGTTCCAGCACAAGTCGGTGACCCTGGTCGACATCGGCGCCGATGGTGCGGTGGCCACTTCGTTGCTGTCAGCGCCAGTGCCGCGTCAGCTCAAGCAGGTGCGGGGCAAGCTGGACGAGTTGCTCACCCTGACTGACCCCGAACTCGCTGGTGCCTGGGTGAAGGTAGTGCTCACCGACGCGGTGCGCCCCGCCGCCCCGATGGAACGGCTGCGGGAGCGGTGGCCGCACACCCTGGTGCTCGACTTTGATCCCGAAGGTGACCTGACGGACAGCGAGACCGACCTGCGCCGGATCAGGCAGACCGTCGACCCGGTCGAGATTTGCGCCAGCTTCGTGGAGTTCACCAGCGGCGGGCGGCCCGATGCTGAGCATCGCGCCGTGCTAGCCGACGTGATTGAGACGGTGCAGCACGACCACGCACAGGAGGTTGGCTCGGGCACGATCGAGTCCGGCGGTATCGACGAATGGGGAGTAGCCGAGGCGGCGGCCTAGATGCGGCTGCACCGGCTGGAGTTGCAAGCTTTCGGCCCGTATGCCAGGCCGCAGCGGATCGACTTCGACCGGCTGGCCGGTGGCGGGCTCTTTCTGCTTGAAGGGCCAACTGGCGCGGGCAAGACGACGATCCTCGACGCGATTACGTTCGCGCTGTATGGCGGGCTGGCCGGCCAGGACGGCGGCGATGACCGGCTGCACTCCGATTTCGCCGACTCCGATATCGAGCCGCTCGTTGAGCTTGAGTTCTCCGTCAACGGCGTGCGCTACCAGGTCACCAGAGTGCCTGAGCACGAGCGGCGCAAGCGTCGCGGCAGCGGCTTCACCGTCGAGCCGATGCGCGTGCATCTGCAACGCCGCCAAGATGGGCACTGGGTGAGCTTGTCGGCAAACAAAGCCGAGGTCGGCGACGCGATTACTACTGCTGTCGGGCTCAACCGGGCTCAGTTCACGCAGGTGATGCTGCTACCGCAAGGTGAGTTCGCCCGGTTCTTGCGATCCGATGACGACGCTAAGCGGACCCTGCTGACCAAATTGTTCGGCACTGAGCTCTACGACAAGGTGACCGCCGAGCTTGACCGTCGCCGGGCGCAGGCAGTGCGGGACCGGCAGCAGGCTGGTGCCGCGGTGGCGACGGCGGTGTCGGCGGCGGCCGAGGCGGCCGGGCTCGATGCCGGTCAGCGCCACGAACTGATCGAGGCGGGGGCGGCCGACCGGCGGATCAGGTTCAAGCAGATAGGCGATGAGATCGCGGCGCTTGCCGCGATCTCATCGAGTGCGCTTGAGCTGGCGACTGACCAATTGGCCAAGGCCGTCGCTACTGAGCTTGCGGCGAGCAGGCAGGCTGACTCGCTGGCCAGGCTGGCGCAGGCGTCGATGAGGCTGCGGGCGCATGAGGCGACCAGGCGCGAGCATGAGCTGCAGGCCGCCGAGCTCAGCGCCGCCCGGCGAGCCGAGCCGGTGCGACCGCTGCTGACCGCCTTGACCGAGGCTGAGCGCGAGGTCAGTGCGGCCCGACTGCGGGTAAGGGCCTGCTCAGTAGACGACGGCCAGCGAGCGCTGGGTGGCGACTCGGTTGACAGCGCGGCGGCTAGGAAGTCCGCGCGGCGCGCGGCGACCAGGGCTGACGAAGCGGCTCGCACAGTCACCAGTCTGGAACCCCTGGTCAGCGCGGAAGCCAGGGTCTCCACCAAGGCCAGCAGGGCGGCCAGCCTCGCCGAGGTGGCGGCAGCGGCGGTGGCCGAGGTCGCGGTCATCGAGGCTGCCAGAGCCGAGTTGCCTGACCTGATCGCCCACGCCGAGGCTGAGCTCGAGGCGGCCAGGAGCACTGCCGGCGGGGTGGAGATTGCCCGCCAGCAGCTCAGTGAGCTTGACCGGATCGGGGTAGCCGCCCGGCGCCTGGCTGAGCTTGCGCCGAAGCTGGCCTGCGTGAGCGACGAGCTGCGCACCGCAGTCGACGTCCATCAGCGACTGGTCGATGAGCATCAGCAGGCGATGGACGACCGGCTTGCCGGAATCGCCGCCGAGCTGGCGTCGGGGTTGTCGGCTGGCCAGTCTTGCCCGGTCTGCGGCTCGACCGAGCATCCTGAACCGGCCAGGCCAGGCACCGAGTCGGTGACTCCTGAGGCGGTCGCACTGGCCAGAGGTCGCCGAGATGAGGCCGAGCGAGCCAGGAGCGAGCTGGCCAGCAAGCACGCCGACCTGGATCACGAGATCGCCGGTCTAACAGCGATCGCCGCCGACAACGACCCCGCCGAACTGGCGGCGCGGACTGTCATCGTAGCTGGGTGCCTCACCGCTGCTCAGCAGGCATCGGCGCGAGCCGATCGGCTGGAGTCAGACCTGGTTCGCCGCCGAGCCGAACAAGGCCAGTTGGCCGACCGACTCGTCGCGGCGGTCACCGCGCGTAGTGCGGCGGTAGCCGATGCTGAGCGGGCCGACACTGAGTTGGCTGAGCTGGCGAAGGCGCTGGCCGATGCGGCAGCGCCGTATCCCAGCGTGGCCGCTCGCAAGCAGGCACTCGACACCGCCATCGCCGCTGACCTCGCGCTCGCCGCCGCACTTGCCGGGCTGGCAACCGTGCTCGATGAGGCCGAGCGGGCCCGCGTGCGCGCCCAAGACGAGGCACTGACCAGTGGCTTCGGCTCGACGGATCGCGAGCAGGACATTGGCTTGCTGCCGCTTGACCTGGGCGACGGTGCGCAGGCGCTGGAGTCGGCACGGGCCGCCGTTCGTTCGCCTCACCAGCAAGCCAAGCTGGATGGCCGGGTCGCCGGCTGGCTGGCGGCGCTGGCCGAGTTGCGAGCGGCCATCGGCGCGCCCGACCTGGTCGGCCTTGATCCTGGCCTGGCCGACCAGGCCAGGCTTGCGGCCGAGCAAGCCGGCGCCGTGCTGACCACGGCGACGCAGGCCGAGCGCGAGGCCAGGGCCGCGTTGACTGAGCAGCAGGCCCGAGCCAAGCGACTGGCTGACCGGCTGGCCGAGGTGCACGCTGCCGAGGCGGCGGCTGAGGAGCTCACCACCGCGACTGCGCCGGTCATCTACCTGGCTGGCCTGGCGAAGGGCATGGACGGTCAGCGCCGGGTCGCGCTCACCACCTACGTACTGCGGCACTGGTTCGAGCAGGTGGTAGCGGCCGCCAACGTGCGGCTCGCGGCAATGTCGGCCGGCCGGTACGAGTTGCGGCGCAGCGACGCGGCCGGATCGCGGCGACAGCGGACCGGGCTGACGCTGTCGGTCATTGACCGTTACACCGGCGAGGAACGGAGCCCGAAGTCACTATCGGGCGGCGAGACTTTCTACACCTCCCTGGCGCTCGCGCTTGGCCTGGCCGACGTAGTCAAGGCGGAGGCAGGCGGGGTCGACTTGCAGACGCTGTTCATCGATGAGGGGTTCGGCTCGCTCGATGAGGACACCCTCGATCAGGTGCTCGGCGTCATCGACGAACTACGCGACCGGGGCCGGGCCGTCGGCATCGTCAGCCACGTGGCCGAGCTGAAAGGCCGGGTGACCGAGCGACTCGAAGTGCGCCGCCTCCCCGACGGCTCGTCAGTCGCCAAGGTCGTCGCCTGAGCGCGCGGTCGCCTGAGCGCGCGGTCGCTTAACGCGCGGTCGCCTGAGCGTGCGGTCGCTTAACGCGCGGTCGCCTGAGCGCGCGGTCGCCTGAGCGCGGGCCGCCCCGGGCGCGTGGCAGGTTCGATGTCGGCCGGTAGGGTTGCTCAGGTGCTCTCACTCGTGCTGCCCAAGGGATCGCTAGAAAAAGCCACGCTCGACCTGTTCGACGCTGCCGATCTGACGGTGCGGCGTGCGTCTGATCGCGACTACCATGCGTCGATCGCTGATCCGAGAATCGACCGGGTGCGCTTCCTGCGACCGCAGGAAATCCCCTCGTACGTGGCCGAAGGGCTGTTCGACTTCGGCATCACCGGGCGGGACTGGATCACAGAAACCGGCGCGGACATAGCGTCGCTTGGCGAGCTTGAATACTCCAAGGCGACCGCCGACCCGGTACGGGTGGTACTCGCTGTGCCCGCCTCCTCCGGCTGGTCATCGATCGATGAGCTGCCGGACGGCATCAGGATCTCCACCGAATTCCCGTCGCTGACCAGGCGATTTCTTTCAGACCATGGGATCAAGGCCGTCGTGACGCCGTCCTATGGCGCGACCGAGGCGAAAGTGCCCGACATCGTCGACGCGATCGTGGACCTGACCGAGACCGGGTCATCGTTGCGCCGCAACGGCTTGCGCATCCTGCATACGCTGCTGACCAGTTACACCGAGTTGATCGCCAACCACAACTCGTTCGATGACGATGCCAAGCGGGCAGCAATGGAAGATGTCGCGCTGCTGCTGCGCGGCGCGATCAAAGCGCGCGGCAACGTCCTAGTGAAGCTGAATGTCTCGGCCGCGCAACTCACTGCCGTGGTGGACCTGCTGCCCGGCATGACGTCGCCCACCATCACCTCGCTGGCCAGGGGCGACATGCACGCGGTGGAGGCGGTGGTGCCCAAGCGCGGTGTCAACACGTTGATCCCCGCCCTGCGCGCAGCCGGTGCCCGCGACATCCTCGAGCTCCCCATCTCCAAGATCATCGAGTAGCCGCGACCAGAGCCCGGGTCGCTCGGGTTCCGGCCGGGTCGCTCGGGCCCAGAGCCCGGGTCGCTCGGGTTCCGGCCGGGTCGCTCGGGCCTCGGCCTCGGTGGGCGACCTCAGAGCAGCATCGTTGGAGCGTCGTTGTGGCAGCGCCCCCCGAGACCAACGACATCAGCGCTCCGGCGATGCGACTCTGACGACATGGTCGGAGCTTCGATGTTGTCAGTCTTGGCAGCGCAACAGCAATATCGCTCCGACGATGTTGCGCGCGGGCTGATAGAGGCTTAATGGCAACGAGTTGTGGGCGGCGGCGGGGTGTCTTGGCTCGGATCGGCGAGGATGCCTTTCCTGGATCATGCCTCTATGGTGCCGGAAATCTGCGCTGGTGATAGCCGGTGCAGATCTCCACGCCAAGCCCTAAACCATGATCCCGGACCTCGACGCGGGCTAGGAAGGCGGTCGGGTAGCCCGGCGAAACGGAGTAAATACTACGATTCGGGCTGGTTGACCCAGCTCGGCGTGAAGCTTTGCGTCGGTGGCGCGGGCGGCGACTCGGGCGCGGGCGGTGGCTTGGGCGCGGGCGGCGGCTCGGTGGGCGGTCGCTCGCAGTGGGTGGGCGGTGTCGGGGTTGGTTGGTTGATCGGTCGGGGCGAGTGGGTTGGACTAGCTAGTGGTCGGGGCGAGTGGGTTGGACTAGCGGTCGGGGCGAGTGGGTTGGACTAGCGGTCGGGGCGAGTGGGTTGGACTAGCGGTTGGACTAGTGGTCGGGGCGAGTGGTTGGACTAGTGGTCGGGGCTAGTGGGCTGGGGACGAGGTGCCTGCGGTGGTGCCGTTCTGGGGCGGGAAAGGGCTGGCGGCTAGGCTTGCGTGGTGCTTACCAGGGTGGACCTGCGGGGAGAGTCAGTCGATGTGAGCAGCCGGGGCCTGGTGGCCGGGCTGCTGCCACGAGCCGAGCTCGATGTCGCGGCGGCGGTCGCGGCGGTCGCTCCGATTTGCGCGGATGTGAAGGAGCGTGGTGCGGCTGCGGTCGCTGAGCATACGGCGAGGTTCGACGGGGTTGAACTAGCCACGTCGCTGGTGCCCAGGCAGGCACTCACTGATGCGCTGGCTGGCCTCGACGCAGCCGTGACAGCGGCGCTGACTGAGGCGATTCGCCGGACCAGGCTGGTGCACCAGGCACAGCTGCCGCGCGAGACTGTGACGACCGTTGCGGCTGGCAGTTCGGTGACCGAGCGCTACGTCCCGGTTCGCCGGGCGGGCGTTTACGTGCCTGGCGGCCTGGTCGCTTATCCGTCGTCGGTGCTGATGAATGTGGTGCCCGCCCAGGTCGCGGGCGTCGAGCAGATCGCGGTCGCATCGCCGCCGCAGCCGGAGTTCGGCGGCCTGCCGCACCCGGCCGTGCTGGCCGCTTGCGAACTGCTCGGCATCACCGAAGTGCACGCGGTCGGCGGTGCCCAGGCGATCGCCATGCTCGCCTATCGGCACGCAGGACTGCGAGCCAGTTGACATCATTACCGGACCAGGCAACGTATACGTCGCGGCGGCGAAACGGCTGCTGCGCGGCCTGGTCAGCACCGACGGCGAGGCCGGCCCGACCGAGATCGCCATCATCGCCGACGCCGACGCCGACGCCAGCTTCTTGGCGGCCGACCTGATCGCCCAGGCCGAGCACGACTCGCTGGCCGCTTGCTTGCTGATCAGCACCGATGCTGGCGTCGCCGACCGGGTGGACGCCGAGCTGGCCAGGCAACTGACGACCGCACGGCACGCGAGCCGGATCAAGGAGGCGCTTACCGGTCAGTCAGCCTGCGTACTGGTCGATGATCTGGGCGCCGCGTTGGCTGTGGCCGATACCTGGGCGCCTGAGCACCTGGAGATCCAGGCCGCCGGGGCCGCCGAGTTGGCGCTGCGGGTCCGCAACGCTGGTGCGGTCTTCGTCGGGCCGTACGCGCCGGTCTCGCTCGGCGACTACCTGGCTGGGTCGAATCACGTGTTGCCGACGGGCGGTACCGCTCGGCACACCGGCGGGCTTGTCTGTACGCACGTTCCTGCGCGGTATCCACGTCGTCGACTTGCACTGAGTCCGCGCTGGCGCAGGTCGCGCCGCACATCGACGCGCTCGGTGGTGCCGAAGACCTCGCCGCCCATGTGGCTGCGGTGCGGATCAGGGTGCCGTCCGGCTCGCACGCCACCGTCGCGCCGCCCTCGGCGTTCGATGCCCTGCCGCTTCGGGCTGATCTGCGCGGCCGCAGTCCATACGGTGCACCGCAGGTGCGACGCGCGGGCCAGGCTTAACACCAACGAGAACCCGTACTCGCCTTCCGCCGAGTTGGTCGCCGAGATCGCGGCGGCGGCGGCGGTCGAGGCCGCCGGGCTCAACCGGTATCCCGACCGTGATGCCCTGGCGCTGCGCGGTGACCTGGCCAGTTACCTTGGCCACGGCCTGACTGCCGCCCAGGTCTGGGCGGCCAACGGGTCAAACGAGATCATCCAGCAGCTCTTCCAGGCCTTCGGCGGACACGGTCGCAGTGCGGTCGGTTTCGAGCCGTCCTACTCGATGCACCCGATCATCGCCAAGGTGACCGGCACCGACTGGATCGGCGTGTCCCGCGCCGAGGACTTCGGCGTCAGCGCCGAGCTCGCTCTCGCCACCGTTCGTGCCTACCAGCCTGATCTGGTGTTCCTGACCTCGCCGAACAATCCGACCGGGACCGCGGTGCCGCTGGCGGTCATCGAGCAGGTGTGCCAGGCAGCCACGGGCATGGTGGTGATTGACGAGGCCTACGTCGAGTTCGCCCGCGACCGCAGCGTGACCGCGCTGAGCTTGCTGCCGAGCTTCCCCCGGCTCGTGGTAGTGCGCACGATGTCCAAGGCGTTCGCGTTGGCCGGCGGCAGGATCGGCTATTTCGCCGCTGATAGCGCTGTCGTGGACGCGATTAAGCTTGTCCGGCTGCCTTATCACTTGTCCGCGCTCACCCAGGCCGTGGCCAGGGCGGCGCTGGCCAGGTCGGATGAGTTGCAAGCCGGCGTGGCCGCGATCAGCGCGGCCAGGGACCAACTGGTCAGCTGGCTCAAAGAGCAGGGTCTGAAGGTGGCCGACTCTGACACCAACTTCATCTTGTTCGGCGAGTTCGCTGACCGGCACGCGGTCTGGCAGGCCCTGCTCGACCGGGGCGTGCTGATCAGGGAGGTCGGCCCGCCCGGCTGGCTGCGGGTCAGCCGTCGGCACCGAGGCGGAGAACGACCTGTTCAGGGCCGCGCTCATCGAGGTCCGCGAGGCCATGGCATGACCAGCCGGACGGCGCGGGTCAGCCGGGCCACCAAGGAAACCCAGGTCGAAGTTGAGCTGGATCTGGACGGCACCGGCAGCACCGACATCAGCACTGGGGTGCCGTTCTTCGACCACATGCTCGGTCAGCTCGGCAAGCACGGCTGCATCGACCTGCGGTCAGCGCCAAGGGCGACACTCAAATTGACGCGCACCACACTGTCGAGGACGCGGCGATCACGCTTGGCCAGGCGCTGCGCGAGGCGCTGGGCGACAAGGCGGGCATCTGCCGGTTCGGTGACGCGCTGATCCCGCTGGACGAGACGCTGGTGCGGGCCGCGGTTGACCTGGCCGGGCGCCCGTACGTCGTGCACACCGAGCCGGATGGCCTGGCACCGCTGATCGGTAGCTACGACACCACGCTCACCAGGCACTTCTTCGAAACGCTTGGCGCGACGGCGGCGATCTGCGTGCACGTCGCCGTGCTCTACGGACGGAACCCGCATCACATCGTGGAAGCTCAGTTCAAGGCATTCGCCCGGGCATTGCGCAGCGCCGCCGCGCCGGACCCGCGCAGCCCTGGCATCCCTAGCACCAAGGGCGTGCTGTGAGTCGGGTCGGCCGCCCGCGCGTTGCCGTGCTCGACTATGGCTCAGGCAACCTTCGTTCTGCCTTCCGTGCTTTGCAGCGGGCCGGAGCGGACACCGTGGTGACCGCGGATCAGGACGCGGCGCTGAACTGCGACGGCCTCGCGGTGCCTGGCGTCGGTGCCTTCGCCGCCTGCATGGCGGGATTGCGCGCGGTCGGGGGCGACGAGATCATCGCCAACCGGCTGGCGGCCGGTCGCCCGGTGCTTGGCATCTGCGTCGGCATGCAGGTGCTCTTCGGCTACGGCCTGGAGCACGGTAAGAAGACAGCGGGCTGCGCAGCCTGGCCTGGGGTGGTGGACCGGCTGGAGGCGCCGATCTTGCCGCATATGGGCTGGAACACGGTGCGCCCGCCGGAGGGCAGCCGCCTGTTCGCCGGGATCGGCGCCGATGACCGTTTCTACTTCGTGCATTCTTATGCGGTGACCTCATGGGAGGCGGGGCCGGCCCGGCTGACCTGGGCGACGCACGGCCAGCCGTTCGTTGCCGCGGTGGAAGACGGCCCGCTGTGCGCGACTCAGTTCCATCCGGAAAAGTCCGGCGATGCCGGTGCCGTCTTGCTCTCGAACTGGCTGGAGATGATCAAGTGACCACCAGTCGGCTCACGTTGCTGCCGGCCGTCGATGTGGCCGACGGCCAGGCGGTGCGGCTGGTGCAGGGCGCACTAGGAACGGAGACTGGTTACGGCGATCCGCTCGAAGCCGCGCTGGCCTGGCAGCGGGCTGGGGCGGAATGGATCCACCTGGTCGACTTGGACGCGGCCTTCGGCAAAGGATCGAACGCAGCCCTGCTGGCGACTGTTGTCAGCGAACTTGACGTCGCGGTGGAACTGTCTGGCGGAATCCGTGACAACGCATCGCTAGAGCGGGCACTCGCAACCGGCTGCGAACGCATCGTGATCGGCACTGCCGCACTCGAACGGCCCGACTGGGTCGCCGAGGTCATCGCCAAGCATGGCGGCAAGATCGCGGTCGGCCTTGACGTGCGAGGGACCAGGTTGGCGGCACGAGGCTGGACCACCCTGGGCGGCGAACTGCTTGAGGTGCTTGACCGGCTTGAGTCCGACGGCTGCCAGTGCTACGTGGTCACCGATGTATCCAAGGATGGCACCTTGGCCGGGCCGAACCTCGACTTGCTCACGCAGGTGGCTGCGCGCACCGAACAGCCGGTGATCGCCAGCGGCGGCGTCTCCAGCCTGGCTGACCTCACCGCCATCGCTGAGCTCGGGTCGGCCGGAGTCACCGGGGCGATCGTCGGCAAGGCGCTCTACGCTGGCGTGTTCACGCTGGAAGCTGCGCTGGCGGCGGTGGCCGGATGAGCAACGCCGGCACCACCGTCGCGATCCGGGTCATCCCGTGCCTGGACGTAACTGCCGGGCGGGTGGTCAAGGGGGTGAATTTCCTCGGTCTGCGAGATGCCGGCGACCCAGTGGAACTCGCCTCGGCTTATGACGCCGACGGTGCCGATGAGCTGGTCTTCCTCGATATCACCGCGTCCAGCCAGGGGCGCGAGACCATGACTGAGGTGCTGGCGCGAACCGCCGATCAGGTGTTTATACCGCTGACGGTCGGCGGCGGGGTGCGGTCGGTGCACGATGCGGATCGGCTGCTGCGGGCCGGTGCCGACAAGATAGCTGTTAATACGGCCGCGATCGAGCGTCCCGAGTTGCTGGCCGAACTCAGCGCCCGGTTCGGGTCGCAGTGCGTGGTGGTGTCGGTGGACGCGAGGCGGGCAGCGCAGGTGCCCGGCATCGCCTACGAGGTGACCACGCACGGAGGCCGGCGCGGCACCGGCATCGACGCGGTTGCCTGGGCTGCCCGCGCCGCTGAGCTCGGAGCTGGGGAGATCTTGCTGAACTCGATGGACGCCGACGGCACTCGTACCGGATTCGACTTGCCGATCATCAGCGCGGTTCGTGCGGTCGTTGAGGTGCCGGTAATAGCGAGTGGCGGCGCTGGCAAGCTTGCCGATTTCGGCCCGGCCGTGGCCGCAGGGGCCAACGCGGTGCTTGCCGCGAGCCTGTTTCACTTCGGTGAGCTGCGGATCGCCGCAGTAAAAGAGTCGTTGCGAGCGGCTGGTTATCCGGTGCGGCGCATTGACCAAGGAGAGGCATGACGAGCAGGGAAAGCTCCGGTCTCGATCCGGCGATCGCGGCTCGGCTGAAGCGCAACCAGGACGGCCTCGTGGCGGCGATCGCTCAGCAGTACGACACCGGCGAAGTGCTGATGCTCGGCTGGATGGACGACGAGGCGTTGCATCGCACCCTGACTACCGGCCGCTGCACCTACTGGTCGCGCAGTCGGCAGGAATACTGGGTAAAAGGTGACACCTCTGGGCACGTGCAGCTGGTGAAGTCGGTCGCGCTTGACTGCGACGGCGACGCCGTCCTGGTCAAACTTGATCAGAGCGGCGGTGCCTGCCACACCGGCGACCGCACCTGCTTTGACGCTGACCAGTTGCTGGCGGAGGCCTAGCGCTCCACGGAGCTTCCACAGATCGTGCATCGCGGCTCCACCTGGATGGGCTTACCTGTTCTGATGGCAGTATTCACGACGCCGTGCGGGTCAGGCATGTCAACCCTCCGCTGCCAGGTCAGCTAGCTGATGGTCAAACCAATATTCGGCCTCGGCAAGCTTGGGCTGCGGCTCGCTGTCGCATTTCTCGGGGTCGCGCTCGCGTCGATCATCGTGTTGTCGTACCTCAGCGAGATCAGTTCTGGCAACGACATCAACGCACTGGCGGGCAAGCAGGAGCGGGCGCTCACCAGGTCCGCAGCCGTCGCGGCAGCCGCGCTTTACTCGCAACCGCAGGCGGGCTGGGGGACGGCTAATTTGATGCCTGTGCTTGCGCTCGTCTCCCAGGAGGGTGCCGGAGCGCGCGTCACCGACCTTAACGGAGTGACTATCCAAGCAACGCCGGGGTTCGGCCGGGTGGCCTCTGTTCACGAATATCAGATGCCTGTGGTGTACAACAAGCACAAGGTTGGCACGGTCACGGTGAAGTTCGACACCGACGGCCTCGGCGCGGTGGTGCATCAATTCGAATCCGAGCGGCTCAGGGCCAGCTTGAGCGCGGCCGGCATCGTCGCGCTGATGGCCCTGGCGGTCTCGCTCTTGGTGTCGCGCCAGATCACCGCACCGCTTGAGCGGGTGCTCTCCATCATCAGGGCGCGCGGCGCCGGTGACCGGTCGGTGCGGGTGGACGACGTGAGCGGCACTGGCGTGGTGCATGAGCTGTCCGTCGCGCTCAACGAGGCAAGCGACGCCATCGACCAGCGGGACCGATTGCAACGCAATCTGGTCTCGAACATCGCGCACGAACTCCGCACCCCGGTCGCCATCTTGCAAGCTAGTCACGAGGCCATGCTGGATGGTGTCACCGCGCCGACTACGGAGAACCTATGGTCGCTGCGCGATGAGGTGCTGCGCCTGACCAGGATGATCGAAGACCTGCAGCGGCTGGCAGCGGCTGAAGCGGCCGCGCTGCAGTTGAAGCTGGTGCCGCAAGACCTGTCGGCAATCGCCGCTGACGCGGCCGCGAGCTTGTCTGATTCCTTCGGTGCGGCCGGGGTCACCCTGGCGTTGCGGTTGGACGAGGTCTGGGTCATGTGCGACCAGGATCGGATGCGTGAGGTCATCGTGAATTTGCTCACCAACGCGCTCAAGTTCACTCCGTCGAACGGTCATGTCACTCTGGCGAGCAGCCAAGGCGATCATGGCAAGGGCCACTTGGTAGTTGCTGACACGGGCATCGGCATCCCGCCTGATGAGCTGCCCAGAGTGACGGAGAGGTTCTTCCGCGGTCAGCGGTCGGGCGAGATGGCGGCTGGCAGTGGCATTGGCCTCACTATCGTGGCCGAGTTGGTGCGGGCTCAGTTCGGCAATCTGCGCATCACCAGCGAACCCGGCCAGGGCACCAGGGCGAGCGTTTTGATCCCGCTGGCCAAGAAGCCCGCGCAGCCGGGCAGGCAGCGGGCAGCGGTGGATGGCGTGCGATCCGGCTCACGGGCAGATCCGCAGGTGCAGCCGGAAGGAACGGCTGCTTCAGCGAGCCAGCCCTGGGCATGATCACCTCTACCTAGCAGCCGGGGGGCCGCCAGGGGGGACTTGCGACGATGGGGGACGTCGGGTCGCGATGACGGCAACTGTGCTGCTCGTCGAAGACGAGCGCAAACTCAGAGACCTGGTCAGGTCTTATCTTGAGCGGGCCGGATTCGCCGTGCTGTCGACCGATTCGGGCGCTGAGGCGATCAATGTGGCTATGACCGCTAAGCCCGATCTGATGGTGCTTGATCTTGGCCTGCCCGATGTGCCCGGTGAGGCAGTGGCCAGGGAGGTCAGGGCGGTGAGTCCGACGCCGATCTTGATGCTGACCGCACGAAGTGGTGAGCAGGATCGAATCGCCGGGCTTGAGCTCGGCGCTGACGACTACGTGACCAAGCCATTTAGCCCGCGTGAACTCGTGCTGCGAGTGCAAGCCATCTTGCGGCGCAACGCGCCCGACGCTGCTGACCGCTCGATCAGCAGCTTCGGGGCCGGTGAGCTCATCATTGACGAACCTCGGCGAGTAGTGCAGGTCAGGCAGGAGGAGATGGAACTTACTCCGACTGAATGGGGCATCCTGGTCGCGCTGACGACCGTGCCCGGTCGGGTGTACTCCCGGTTCGAACTGATTAACCGGGTACGTGGCTACGACTTCGAAGGCTACGAACGGACCATCGACTCGCACGTCAAGAACCTGCGCCGGAAGATCGAATCCGATCCAGCCAACCCGGTGATCGTCCAGACCGTGCTGGGTGGCGGCTACCGACTTGGCCTTTCTAGGGATGGCTAGGCCGAACAGGTCCTGGATAGGCCAGCTCGGGCTCCAGCTCACGGTTGCGTTTGTCGGTGTCGCGCTCGCGGCCGTGATCGCGGCGATCTTGGTCAGTTCGATCCGAGTCAGTGGCGACGTCGACCGGCTGGTCCACGATCAGCAGGCGGATCTGGTCCGGTCGGCGGCGGTCGCAGCAGGCTCGGCCTATATGCGCGCGGGCTGGGCCCATGCCAACTTGACCCCGCTCATCACCCTGATCGAGCGGACCGGATCTGGCCTAGTAGTGCGCAGCCTGCACGGCACCGTGGTGGCTCAGTCAGGCAGCTACGAGACCATCGTCGCCCACGGCGGCTGGATTCGCCGTGAGCCAATAGTGTCGGACGGGCAGCACGTCGGCTGGATCACGGTCGCGTTCGGCCGGAATTCGCTCGGCCTGGAACTGAGGGCGATTTCCTTCTTCAGCTGGCGAGCGAGGATCACGGCGGCCGGCATCGCCGTGCTGATCGCCCTGCTCGTCGCGCTGCCGTTGTCCAGGATGATCACGGCCCCGGTGGACCGGCTGATCCAGGCGGCTCATGCCCGCCGCCGGGGCGACCCGGGTGCCAGGGTCGGCCACGTCCGCAGCTTCGGCAAGCTCAATAGGCTCGCCGGGGCTTTCGACGAGATGGCGCAAGCGCGGGAAGAGCAGGAGCAAGTCCGGCGCAACCTGGTCGCCGATGTGGCGCACGAACTTCGCAATCCGGTCGCGGTGCTGCAGGCCGGGCACGAGGCGATGCTCGACGGCCTGACTGAGCCGACGCCCGAGCACCTGGTATCGCTGCGCGACGAGGTGCTGAGGCTGGCTCGGATGGTCGACGACTTGCAAAGGCTCGCTTCAGCCGAAGCCGCCGCTCTGCAGTTGACATTGGTCAGGCGCAACCTGGCCGCAGTGGCCTCGACGGCCGCGGCCAGCCTGGTTGACTCCTTCGAAGCCGCGAACGTGGCGCTGGTCCAGCGGCTGGCCGAGTTCGACGTGCTATGTGACCCGCTGCGCATGCACGAGATCGTGGTGAACCTGCTCACGAACGCGCTCAAGTTCACCGCGGCCGGCGGTCGGGTCACACTGGAGACCAAGAAGACCGGCCAGCTCGGCCGGCTCGTCGTCACCGACACCGGCATCGGGATTCCAGCTGATGAGCTGCCGCATGTGGCTGAGCGCTTCTTTCGCGGTCAGCGGTCAGCTGAAGTAGCGGGCAGTGGCATCGGCCTGACGATCGTCTCCGAGTTGATCAAGGCGCATCATGGCGACCTCGAGATCGCCAGCACTCAGGGCGTGGGAACGTCGGTGACGGTGACGCTACCGCTCGCTGACTCGTCGCAGCCGACTGACTTCGCGCCGCGCCGACCGGCAACACCGGGTGCACGGCGGCGGCACGAGCGGATGCTCAATCGAGATCAGCTACTATTATTCAAGCAGTAGTGTGCTGGCCTGCCCGGATATGCCCCCGCGATATCCGGACACGGCCAACACCTTAGACGTGGTCGCTCAGCGAGATGGCGGCACCAGAACTGGTCTGCCAGCTCATCCCGTTCCCCCTTGATCGTCCAACGTCCGAATCACTACACCTGCATATAACCGATCGGCTGTGGTGCGACCGCGAACTCCGCGTGGAGTTCATGTGGAGATGGCACCAGCTATCGACAACGCCCTTTGCGCGCGGACGGAGCGGCCATTTCGGTGATCTCGGCCGGTTATGCCAGACTACGGACGTATCACTTCACGGGAGGCGACATGTCCGAGCCTGAGCAGTTGTCGGCAGGCGTCGATACGACGAGGCCGAGCCCGGCGCGGATGTATGACTACATGCTGGGCGGCACCCACAACTTCCAGGTCGACAGGGATGCCACCGAAGAATTTCGCGCCCAGTTGCCTGACCTTGAGGATGCCGCGTGGGCGAATCGCGGGTTCCATGGCCGCGCGGCCAGGTGGATGGCGGTCAAGCACGGCATCAGTCAGTTCATCGATATCGGCTCAGGGCTGCCCACGCAGAGCAACACGCACCAGGTGCTGCACGCGATCAACCCGGCTGCTCGGGTCGCGTATGTGGACAATGACCCGATGGTCCAGGTGCTCGCCAGGGAATTGCTGACCGACGACGGGACGACTGCGGTCATCCAGGCCGACCTGCGTGATACCGACGCGCTGCTGAGCCACCCCGACCTACGTCGGCTGATTGATTTCGATCAGCCGGTTGGCATCTTGATGACAGCCGTCCTGCAGTTCGTGCCTGACGACGCTGATCCGTGGGCGGTCGTCAGCCGTTATGTCAGCGCGATCGCGCCGGATAGCTATGTCGCTATTTCGCACATCACCGGAGATAAAGTCCCGCCTCGGTCCATAGCCACCGGTGTGCGAATTTACGCTAATGCGTCGGAAAGCGCGCATCCGCGCACCAGGGCGGACATCGAGCGATTCTTTACCGGCCTGGAGATCGTGCCGCCCTATCAAGGAGCAAGTCCGACGGTGTGTCACGTCGGCGTATGGGGCTCGGAAGATCCCGATAGCGCCGATAGTGATGGCTCCAGGGTGTTCTGGTGCGCGGTCGCGCGTCGTCCTTAGCTACCACTTGGGCGCCGGCTCGTGCCGCCCGCGCCAGCGCCTCAGGGTTCCGGCCCGCCCCGACGACCTTGGCGGCACCGAGCAGGCTTACTCAGGGCTGACGCCAGCTTCAGGGTTGGCAAGCCGGGCCGCCTTCATGGTCAGGTACTGCCGCTCGCGCAGGTTGGCAGTGCGATCGGCGGCGATGCGGTAAGCAACGATGGCACCCGACCGGTCGCCTGACTGCTCAAGCAGGTGCGCCCGTACCGCGTGCAGTCGGTGCTGGTCACCAAGCCGATCATGGGCGTCGTCGAGCAAGGCAAGCCCGTCGGCTGCACCGTGCACCATCGCCGCTGCCACGGCGCGATTGAGCCGGACCAGCGGATTACCTGTGAGCTCATCGAGCAGTACGTAGAGCCGCAGGATCTGCGCCCAGTCCGTGTCGGCGGGCCGCGCGGCCTGGTCGTGCAGCGCCGCGATCGACGCCTGCAACTGATACTCGCCGATCGGTCCTTGCCGCAGCGCCTGGGTGATGAGCTCGGTCCCTTCCCTGATCAGCCGCCGGTCCCAGCGGCTGCGGTCCTGATCGGCGAGCGGGATCAACTCGCCGCCAGGCCCGCTGCGCGCTGGCCTGCGGGCGTCGGTGAGCAGCATGAGTGCCAGCAGGCCGGTCGCTTCCTGGTCGGCGGGAATCGCGGCACGCAAGCTCCTGGCCAGCCGGATGGCCTCGCCCGACAGGTCGGTGCGGGTCAACTCGGTGCCGTTGCTCGTGGTGTAACCCTCGTTGTACATCAAGTACAAGACGTGCAGCACCTGCGCGAGACGCCGCGGCTGCTCCGCTGCCGTTGGCAGTGTGAAGTCCGCACCGCAGGCCTTGATCTTGGCCTTGGCCCGGCTGATCCGCTGTGCCATCGTCGCTTCGGGAACCAGGAATGCGGCGGCCAGCTCGCGAGTCGTCAGGCCGCCGACCGCGCGCAGCGTGAGCGGGATGGCCAGGGTAGGCGTCAGCGCCGGGTGGCAGCACATAAACAGCAGCACCAGGGTGTCGTCTCTGCCCGGTCGGCGGCAGCAGGTCAGAATTGGCGGCCAGCGACCAGGACGTGGCCAGTTCCTCCCGGCGGCGGCGGGCCTCATCGCTGCGGTAGGAGTTGGCAAGCCGCCGGGAAGCGACCTTGATCAGCCAGCCGAGCGGATGATCGGGCTGGCCGTCGCGCGGCCACTGCTCGGCTGCCGCGATCAGCGCCTCCTGGGTGGCGTCCTCGGCGTCGGCGAAGTCGCCGCAGCGGCGGGCCAGCGTGCCGAGTACCTGCGGCGCAAGTTCGCGCAGCCGGTACTCGGTCGCCGCATCGGTTCGCACCGACTTCACCGCCTCGCGGCTGGTTGCCGGGCGACTGGCTGCCTCGCGGCTGGCTGCCTCGCGGCTGGCTGCCGGTCGGCTCGCTGCCGGTCGGCCGCTGGCCTCACAGCTGCGGATCTGGTGCGCTGAGCACCTGACGTACCTCGATCGGCTGCCGGATCGGCGCGCCGTGCTGACCAGGAGCGGCTGAGGCCAGGGCGGCGATCTCAATCGCCCGTTCCGCGCTGTCGACTTCCACCAGCCGATACCCGGCCAGCAGTTCCTTGGACTCCGGATAAGGCCCGTCCGTGATGACCGGGGCGCTGACGCCGTCGCTGACGACGAACTTGGCCTGATCCGGTCCGGCCAGACCCTGAGCGTCGATCAGCTCGCCGAGTTCGGTCAGCTGCGCGTTCAGCGCAAGCTGGAATTCGAAGTGCGCCTTGAGGTCGGCCGGGCTCCACTCCGTCATCGGCGTGCAATCCGACTCGACCTCGCCGTAGTTCTGCAGCAACATGAATCGCATGGTCGTATCCTTCCCTGCTTGGCGGGCGAACTGGCGCCGCCCCGTGGTGTCGGCACTGTGGTGTCACTGCTGCGGGCCGGATTTCGACATTCGAGGCTGGGACCAGGCGCGAGCTAGTCTTTGGTGCTTTTCTACAACTGGGGCCCGGTAGCGTGCGTTATCTGCCACCTGGCGCGGTCGGCCGATAGACGGAAGGGTGAACACTGGCGGTACCCGTGGCTGCTGGCGGGCAAGGTCGGTTCGCTGATTTGAGGAGGGCTCGGTCGGGTGTTCAGTCGTGTCGCCATCGTCAATCGTGGTGAGGCCGCCATGCGGCTCATCCATGCGGTCAGGGAACTCGCCGCGCAGACCGGGGAGAGGATCGAGACCGTCGCCCTGCATACCGACGTCGACCGCACCGCCACCTTCGTCAGGGAGGCCGACCTGGCCTATGACCTTGGTCCCGCGTCGGCGCGTCCGTACCTGGACCTGAAGGTGCTTGAGCGGGCGCTGACGGCGACCGGTGCCGACGCCGCGTGGGTCGGCTGGGGCTTCGTCGCCGAGGATCCGGCGTTCGCCGAATTGTGCGACAAGATCGGCGTCACTTTCGTCGGGCCGAGCGCTGACGCGATGCGCAAACTTGGTGACAAGATCGGCGCGAAGCTGATCGCCGAGGAAGTCGGCGTGCCGGTGGCACCCTGGAGCCGAGGCGCCGTCGAGACGCTGGACGCGGCGCTCGCGGCGGCGACCGAGATTGGCTATCCGCTGATGCTCAAGGCGACCGCTGGCGGCGGCGGGCGCGGCATCAGGGTCGTCACTAGCGCGGCCGAGTTGACCGACGCTTACGAGCGCACGAGCCAAGAGGCCGCAAGGGCATTCGGCAGCGGCATCGTGTTCTTGGAACGCCTGGTCACCGGGGCCAGGCACGTCGAAGTTCAGGTGATCGCTGACGGCCAAGGGACCGCGTGGGCACTTGGCGTCCGCGACTGCTCGGTGCAGCGTCGCAATCAGAAAGTCATCGAGGAGTCGGCATCCCCGGTGCTGACCGCGGCACAGGCGGCCGAGCTCAAGTCGTCGGCTGAACGACTGGCAGTCTCGGTCGGCTACTGCGGTGCGGCGACTGTCGAATTCCTCTATCACCCTGGCGATCAGGTGTTCGCCTTTCTCGAAGTCAACACCAGGCTCCAGGTTGAGCACCCGATCACCGAGTCCACCACAGGATTCGACCTGGTGAAGGCTCAACTGCTGGTCGCCGGCGGCGGTCGGCTCGCTGGCGAGCCGCCGGCCGAGCGCGGGCATGCCATCGAGGCCAGGCTGAACGCCGAGGATCCGGATCGCGATTTCGCGCCAGCACCGGGCCGGATCGCCCGGCTCGATCTGCCGGCCGGCCCTGGCATCCGGGTGGACACCGGGGTCAGCGAGGGTGACACCATTCCGGCTGACTTCGACTCGATGATCGCGAAGATCATCGCCTACGGCCACGACCGCGATGAGGCGCTCGGCCGGCTGCGCCGGGCGATGGCGGACACGACGGTGATCATCGAGGGCGGTGCGACTAACAAGAGCTTCGTGCTCGAGTTGCTTGACCAGCCCGAGGTCATTGCTGCCAGCGCGGATACCGGTTGGATCGATCGAGTCCGTGGCGAAGGCAGGCTCGTCTCCAACCGGCACTCGGCCGTCGCGCTTGCCGCCGCCGCCATCGAGGCATACGAAGACGATGAGCGGGCTGAGCGGCAACGGTTGCTGTCGACCGCGTTCGGCGGTCGGCCGCAAGTACAGCATCGCAGCGGTCGCCCGCTTGACCTGAAGCTGCGCGGGGCCGGCTACCGGGTGCGGGTCGCCAGGATCGGCGCGCACCGCTTCAGGGTCGGCATCGAAGCGGGCAAGCAGCTGCGCACCGCTGATGTCGAACTCGACCGGTTTGACCGGCACACCGGGCAGATCCTGGTCAACGGCACCAGGTATCGCCTGGTCACCGCCACGCACGGGCCGACCCACCTGGTCGAGGTGGACGGCGTCACCCACCGTATCAGCCGCGACGAAGGCGGCATCGTCCGCTCACCCGCTCCGGCGCTGGTGGTGGCCACTCCGCTTGAGGTCGGCGCTGAGGTAGAAGCAGGCGCTCCGGTACTGGTGCTCGAAAGCATGAAGATGGAGACCGTGCTGCGGGCGCCGTTCAAGGCCAGGCTCAAGGAGTGCACCGTGTCGGTCGGCAGTCAAGTCGACGCGGGAGCGGCACTGCTGCGGCTGGAACCGCTCGTCGATGACGACTCAGCCGACGACGACGCAGCGGAGCCAGCCGCCGCAGCTGAATCGGTCGAGCTTGACCTGCCCGATCACCCCGGCGCCGTACCGGCCCGCGAGCGCGTCGCCCGCGGCCAGGAGGATCTGCGCAGCTTGCTGCTCGGATTCGACGTCGACCCGCACGACGAGCGCCGGGTACTCGATGACTACCTCGCCGCGCGCCGGGCTGCCAGCGAGGACGGCTATCGCCCGCTCGGCGGTGAGCTTGAGCTTGTCGATGTATTCGCCGATTTGACCGAGCTCAGCAGAAACCGGCCTGCCGGTGCGGACGACGAGGACGACGACGTCCATGTGCACAGCGCCCGCGAGTTCTTCCATACCTACCTGCAGAGCCTCGATGTCGAGCGGGCTGGCCTGCCTGACGCCTTCCAGGCCAAGTTGGCGACGGCACTGTGCCACTACGGCGTCACCGAGCTTGAGCGCTCGCCCGAGCTTGAGGCAGCGGTGTTCAGGATCTTCCTGGCGCAGCAGCGAGCCGCTACCGATGCGACGGTGGTCGCGGCCTTGCTGCGGGCCTGGTTGCGGGAGTCGCCGCCCGACGAGACGCTGCGCGAGCCGGTCGGCCTGGCGCTTGAACGCTTGGTGGCCGCGACCCAGGTTCGCTTCCCTGTGGTCGCCGACCTGGCCAGAGGCGTGGTGTTCGGCTGGTTCGGCCAGCCGCTGCTGCGCCGCAATCGCGCCCGCGTCTATGCGGATGTCCGCAAGCACCTGCGCTACCTGGACGCGCAGCCGGACGCGCCCGATCGGGCCGAGCGGATCGCTGAGATGGTGCGCAGCACTGAGCCGCTCGTGCGGCTGCTCGGTCAGCGCCTCACCCGGCATGACCTGGACAACTCGATCATGCTTGAGGTGCTGACCCGGCGCTACTACGGCAACAAAGGACTGTCCAGAGTCCGCACCATCCAGGCCGGCGGCTGCGCCTTCGTGGTCGCTGAAGTCGCCGCGCCGGCGTGGCCTCGGCGGCGGTGAGCTTTGACGCCCTCAGCGGCGCACTGCGCGGGCTCGCCGACCTGGCACCGGGCCTTGAAGCCGTCGACGCCGATATCTACCTGGCCTGGGAGCGGCAGCCAGAAGACTCGGACGCGATGGCGGCGACGCTGCACGAGGTGGTCAGCGGGTGCCCGCTGCCTGCGCAGGTGCGCCGCGTGACCGTCGCAGTGGCCGGCAGCGGCGGCGCGGTCATGCACCACCACTTCACCTTCCGCCCCTCGCCGGCCGGATTTACCGAAGAGCGGCTGATCCGCGGCCTGCACCCCTTCATCGCGCAACGGATGCAACTCGAACGACTGCGCAAGTTTGACCTGACCAGGCTCCCCTCCTCCGATGAGGAGGTGTATCTCTTCCGGTGCGTGGCCCGCGAGAACGCCTCCGATGATCGGCTCGTCGCGTTCGCGCAGGTGCGTGACCTGACCGAATTGCGCGAGCACGACGGCCGGCTGGTCGCGCTGCCTACCGCTGAAGACACCATTGCCACCTGCCTCGACTCGATCCGCCGGGCGCAGTCGCGGCGGCCGTCGAAGAAGCGCTTCAACACCAACAGGATCGTGCTCTACATCTGGCCGCCGAGCGACATCACTCGCGATGAGCTGGAAATGATCGCCGGGCGGGTGCTGCCGACGACGGCTGGCGCCGGGCTGGAGGAAATCCTCTTCATCGCGCGGCAGCGCAGCCGCCGAAGCGGTGCCCTTCGCAAAATCGCGGTGCGAATCTCGTTCGACGCGGCCGGCGGCGCTGAGTTGACTGTTGGCGATCAGTCGGACGAGCCGGTCGAGCCGCTTGATGACTACCGGCAGAAGGTGCTGAGCGCGAGCAGCCGCAACACCGTCTATCCCTATGAGCTGACTGGGCTGCTTGGTGAATTCACTGAGTATGACCTGGCCGAGGATCATTCGCTGGTCCCGGTGGACCGGCGCAAGGGCGGCAACTCGGCGGCGCTCGTCGCCGGGGTGGCGCTCACCCCGACCTCATCGCACCCGCAGGGGGTGACCAGGGTCGTCTTGCTCGGCGACCCCACTAAGTCGCTTGGCGCGCTGTCTGAGCCTGAGTGCCGACGGGTGATCGCCGCGCTTGACCTGGCCGAGCGAATGCGGGTACCGGTGGAGTGGTTCGCGTTGTCGGCTGGCGCCAGGATCTCGATGGCGTCGGGCACCGAGAACATGGACTGGGTGGCCGCCGCACTCAAGCGGATCGTCGAATTTACCCAGCGCGGCGGCGAGATCAACATCGTGGTCGCCGGCATCAACGTGGGCGCGCAGCCGTACTGGAACGCCGAGGCGACGATGCTGATGCATACCAAGGGCATCTTGGTGATGACCCCGGACTCGGCGATGGTGCTCACTGGCAAGCAGTCACTTGACTTCTCCGGCGGGGTCTCGGCCGAGGACAACTTTGGCATTGGCGGCTACGACCGGGTGATGGGCCCGAACGGGCAGGCCCAGTACTGGGCACCGAACCTGGCCGCCGCCCGCGATGTGCTGTTGGCGCACTATGACCACACCTACGTGGTGCCAGGCGAGCCGGGGCCGCGGCGGGTCAGCACCAGCGATCCGGTGGACCGCGACGTGTCCGATTTCCCGCATGCGGTGGCAGGCAGCGAATTCACCACCGTGGGCGAGATCTTCTCGGCTGCGGCCAACCCGGATCGCAAGAAGCCATTCGACATCAGGACCGTCATGCGCGCGCTGGCCGACCAGGACCACCCGGTGCTTGAGCGCTGGGCCGGAATGGCCGATGCGGAGACCGCCGTGGTGCAGGACGTGCATCTGGGTGGCCTGCCGGTATGCCTGGTGGGCATCGAATCGCGGTCAGTGCCCAGGCGCGGCTTCCCGCCCACTGACGGCCCCGACACCTACACGGCCGGCACGCTGTTCCCTCGGTCATCGAAGAAGACCGCGCGCGCGATCAACGCGGCCAGCGGCAACCGGCCGCTCGTGGTGCTGGCCAATCTATCCGGCTTCGACGGCTCACCAGAATCGATGCGCAAGCTGCAATTGGAATACGGCGCCGAGATCGGCCGCGCGATCGTCAACTTCCGCGGGCCGATCGTGTTCTGCGTGATCTCCCGGTATCACGGCGGCGCGTTCGTGGTGTTCAGCAAGGCGCTGAACCCGAACATGACCGTCCTCGCGCTTGAAGGCTCGTTCGCATCTGTGCTCGGTGGTGCTCCGGCGGCCGCTGTGGTGTTCTCCGGCGACGTCAACGCCAGGACGGCGGCCGATCTTCGGGTGCGGGATCTGGAAGCCCTGGTGGCGGCTGCCTCGGGTACCGACCGCGCCACGCTTTCCGCTGAGCTCGACGAGCTCAGGGCATCGGTTCGGGCCGAGAAGATCGGCGAGGTGGCCACTGAATTCGACCGGGTGCACAGCATCCAGCGGGCCGTGCAGGTTGGCTCCGTGGACGCCGTGATCAAGGCCGCCGAACTGCGGCCAAAGATCATCGAGGCGATCCAGTCGAGTGCGTAATCCACCCGGCAGTCAACTAGCTGACCGTCTACTCGCGAGTTGGCGTGCTCGCCGCGACGCACGCCTAGCCACGGCAGCGATCCGCGAAGCAGCGCGCCCACATAGCCCCGGAGGTATCCCGTGAGGCCGCCGAGCGGCACCGTAGGCGAGGTCAGCCCGGCAGACGTGGGCCGCCTGGTGAAACAACGGGTGCGCCGCCAGGGACTTGAACCCCGAACCCGCGGATTAAGAGTCCGCTGCTCTGTTCGATTTTACTTCTCTACCTCGTATCATTTCATACCGAGTAGTGCCGCGACCTGCCGGACTGTACGGCGGGCTACGAGAGCGGGTGCCGCGTGATACCAGCCGCTGCCGGGCCGTACCGCGACATCCGAGCAACCATGGAGCAAACATGGGTGACCGTCGTTCGCCCAGGCGGCAGATACAGTCCGTAATACCCCCTGCTAGCGTGGCTGCAAGCTGGGCGCGTTCCCGGCGCCCGGGACTGTGCTGAAGATCGTGACGATCGCACGAGCCTGGTGCCCGGGCGACTGGTGAGGAGGCTTTGTCAGAGCCTGGCGGTGACATGGAGTGATTGACCTCCGGTGGACCTGGCATGGACCTCGCCTGGACCCTGCGGGCGCCCTAGTCGGTGACTGCCCGTCGGTGCCGGACTGGTGCCGATGAGTTCGAAGCCCGCCGCCGCGAGGGCTTCCCGGGCGCGTTTCGCCGACGGCGAGATTGCTCGGTTCAGGAAACGCTGTATAGTACAGGGATGGCTGTATCAGTTCAGGTGGACCTGAGCACCCTGGCCCGGGTGGGGACGGCGCTGGCCGATCCCACTCGCCGCCGGGTACTGGTGCACCTGACCGGCGGTCCCGGGTACCCGGCCGAGATGGCCGAGGAGTTCGGGACCGGCCGGGCGAACTTGTCCAACCACCTGACCTGCCTGCGCGAGTGCGGGCTGGTCACGGCGACCGCGGAAGGCCGCCGGGTCCGTTATGAGCTGGCCGACCAGCGCCTGGCCGACGGCCTGCGCATCCTCGCCGGCCTCGACCTGCCCGGCACCTGCCAGCCAGACGACGCGACCCGCTGATGACCGGAGATGACCGGAATGTCCCGCGTTCAGTTGTCGATCAACGTCAGTGACCTCGATGCCGCTGTGGCGTTCTATTCCCGGCTGTTCGGGGCGGCGCCGGCGAAGCTGCGGCCCGGCTATGCCAACTTCGCCGTGGACGACCCGCCGCTGAAGCTGGTGCTGAACTCGCCCGGCAACGGCCCCGGCGGCACCATCAACCACCTCGGCGTCGAGGTCAGCTCGACGGGGGAGGTCGCGCAGGCCGGGGCACGGCTGGCCGCCGCAGGGCTGGCCACCGAACCCGAACCGGGCACGGTCTGCTGCTACGCGCGGCAAGACAAGGTGTGGGCACACGACCCGGACGGGCTGGCCTGGGAGTACTACACGGTCCTGGAACACCTCGAGACACCATGATCTCGCTGTTTTCCCGGCGTCTGCGCGCGGCGGGCGCTGGCAGCCATGCCGCAGGCGGCACCGGAGGGTGCGAGACCACCCAGCTGGGGGCGGTATCGGCGGACTGGCTCCGGCTGGCACGGATCGCCCGGATGCTGTCGTGGCTGACGTTGGCCTGGATGGGAATCGAAGGGGGCGTTGCGATCGTCGCGGCGGTGCTGGCCGGGTCGGTGGCTCTGCTGGGGTTCGGCCTGGACAGCGGCATCGAGGCCATGGCGTCGGTCATCGTGATCTGGCGGTTCACCGGTACCCGGCTGGCCAGTGCTACCTCCGAGCGGCGCGCCCAGCAGCTGGTGGCGGTCAGCTTCTTCCTGCTCGCCCCCTATATCGCGGTCGAGGGGGTCCGGGCGCTGGTGGCCGGTGACCGGGCCGAGACCAGCATCGCCGGGCTGGTGCTCACCGCCGGTACCGCGATCTTCGAACCGGCCCTCGGGGTGGCCAAACGGCGAATCGGCGCCCGGCTCGGATCAGCGGCCACCGCGGGGGAGGGCACCCAGAACCTGCTGTGCGCCTATCTCGCGCTAGCGGTGTTCGCCGGGCTGGCCGCCAACACCCTGCTGAGCGCCTGGTGGCTCGACGGCGTGGTGGCCCTGGGGATCGCCGGCTGGGCGGTGGCCGAGGGACGGCGGGCGTGGGCCGGGAGATCGTGCAGCTGCGCATCTCAGCCAGGGACCTGCTGCTGAGCATTCACTGCTAAACCGAGCGGAATGGCCGGATAACCTGCCTGCATGCTCGGGACCGGCTGGAGTGAGATCGTCGCCCTTGTCGCGGCGTACGTCATCGCGGTGCTGGCCACGCCCGCAGGGGTCTCCGGCGCGGTGCTGCTGCTGCCCTTCCAGGTCAGCGTGCTGGGCACACCCAGCCCGGCGGTCACCCCGACCAACCTGCTGTATAACGTGGTCCCCACGCCGGGAGCGCTGTACCGGTACTGGCGGCAGCACCAGACCGGCGGCCGGCTGGCCCTGGTGCTCATCACCGGGACCCTGCCCGGTGTCATCGCCGGATCGGTCATCCGCGTCGAGCTGCTGCCCGGGCCGCGCGTCTTCGACCTGGTCGTGGCGTCGGTCCTGGTTCCGCTCGGTCTCCGGCTTGCGCTGAGCAGGCCCGCCCGCCCCGGCAAGCCTGCCCGCCCCGAGGCCCGGGTGATCCCGGTTCCTGCCCTGGTCCTTGTGGCCGCCGCGGTGGGCTGCGCCGGCGGGATCTATGGCATCGACGTTCGTCACCTCGGTGGCGGGCGTGGTGACCTTCGCGATCTTGTCGATCCACCACCACGGGCCGGTGGCCCCTGACTGGCCCACGGGCGTCGCGCTCGGCGCTGGCGGCCTGGCAGGCGCGTATACCGGTGCCCGGATCCAGTCCCGCCTCCCGGACGCGCTGATCCGCCGTCTGGCCGGCATTCTGGTGATTGCCATCGGCGCCCGCTACCTGTGGTCCGGGCTGGGCTGAGCCGCCCCCCGCGGGGCGGCTGTTCTCGCTCCTCCGCATCCGGCTGAAAAGGGAGCAGCACGAGGCCCGCTCTCGCCGGATTGCTCAGCAGGCACACAGCCGCGTACACCCCCGCATGATCGTCCGTAGCCGGCCAGCCGGCCCGGCAGGTGTTCAGCCCGGGCACGGATAGCAGGCGTCAGCACCAGGGCTGTGTGATGTCTGCTGCTGCCTCATCCCGGGGTCTGCCTCTTCCGTCGCCTGCGGGCCTGACCGGATGGAGATCAGGTTTTACTCCGGCCTGGCTGTCAGCGGCAGGCGCGGTGGGCGGGCCTATGGTGTGGGAATGGTCGCGGGGCTGGGGCTGCTGGCGGTCTCGGCGGTGATGCTGATCGCCGGGGCCGAGTTGTTCACCGAGAACGCCGCCGCCGCGGCGCGCGGGCTGGGGATCTCGGTGTTCGGGGCGGCGTTCCTGCTGGCGGGCGCAGAGCCCGAGGAGATGATCACTGCGGTGATCGCGTCGGGGCGGCACCGGCCGGGGCTGGCGGCCGGGGATGCGATCGGCGCCAGCCTGACCATGCTGACGCTGGTGCTGGGGCTGGCCGCGCTGGCCCGGCCGCTGCCGTTCGGCGGGCGGGTCCGTGGGTATGCGATCTGGTCGGCGCTGGCGGGCGGGCTGGCCGCGCTGGCTATCGCCGCCGGCCGCATCGGCCGCTGGGAGGGCGGGCTGCTGCTGGCTGCCTACCTGGCCGGGGTGGCGCTGTTGTGGTGGCGGGAGCGCACGCCGCCAGTCATCGGGGAAGCCGCCGACGCCGCCGAGCCTGACGAGGAGGGCACATCCCGCCCGGCGGTGTTCGGGCTCGCGCTGGCATTGGCCGGGGTGGCTCTGATGGCCGCCGGGGGCTGGCTGGCGGTCGGCGGGGCCGAGCGGGTGGTCGCGGCGCTGCGCCTGGCCGACTCAGCGGTCGGGCTGACGCTGCTGGCGCTCGCGACGACCGCGGAATTGTTCGCGCTGGCCTGGGCGGCGATGCGGCGCGGGGTGACCGAGATCGCGGTGGCCGGGGTCGTGGGTTCGGTGGCTTATAACGCCACCGCCTCACTCGGGGTGGCGGCGCTGGTACGGCCGCTGGCCACCGGCGGCATCCTGGCCCCGGCGATCGCCGCCGCCGGGTTGCCGGCGGCGCTTCTGGCGGTGGCACTGCTCACCGGCACCTTCGCGGGGTTGGCGCTAGCCGCCGTCTACGGCGGTGTGCAAATGGCCAGGAAGAAGGCAACGCGTAATAGCCAGCTGCCGCTCGGACCCTTCATCCTCCTCGGCGTGCTCGCGGCCCTCGTACTGTTACATGCTCGACCAGCTCGTGGCGCGCGGAGTACCGCGCCATCGCGGCCAGTGCGGCCGGCGCAACACGGGGTACTGCCGCTACTCCGGCGACACGACGTCCAGCAGCCAGGCGACCGAGGAAGCCTCGAAATTACCGCTCCCGGGCGGCCGGACGTCGCGCTGCTTCTTCTGGTTCAGGTGTTCGTTGTGCATTCCTCTGAGCACTTCGACGGCGTCGCGGGAAACGCGGATTCTGTCGGCCGGCCGAATTTCGCGTGCCACCAGCCTCCCTGACGAGCACGTCCCCGCCGTCGCTGAGATTAGGACTGTGCTCAGGGACGGTCTCGAGTTCGTGCGGCCTGAGCGTTACCGCTGGCGACTCGGCCGCAAGGCCGGGCCGCGGCACGACGGTGCCGCCACCGAGGCCGAGTGGTGGACGGACCCTGCCGCAAGCGCCTGTCATCGCCGGGGGTTCCGCAGTCGCGACGTCCCGTCGCGGCTCGCCAGCGGCGAGCGCCCGGCTGCCGAATTTCGGGCTTGCGGAGGGATATCTTTGGTATGCCGCCCGTGCATGACGACGAGGCGCGTGCCACCCGGCAGGGCACGCTGGACGCGCCCAAAGTCGTACCCGGCCTTCTGCCGCCACCCTTTGACGAGCAAGGACACCTCCGACTGATGGCAGTGACCCAGCAGGATATCGAGAACCGGTTGTGGGACGCCGCCGATGAACTGCGCGTGGCGATGCCGGAGGCGCAGTACTCCTCGGTTGTCTTCCCGCTGATGTTCTGGAAGTACCTGTCAGACACCTGGGACCACCACCATCAGGAGTTCCTGGCCGAGAACGAGGGCCTGGATAGTCTCTCGGCCGAGGAAGCCCGCGAGATCGAGTACCGGGACTACCAGTCGTTCGAGATCCCGGTCATCTACCGCGGCACGGTGGGAGAGCGGCGCGCGTCGTGGTCGTCGATCCTGGCGACCGTCACCCGGTCCGGCCTCGGCCAGCGGGTCCGCACCTCGCTGCAGGCCATCGAGACCGCGAACCCGGACAAGTTCTCCCGCCTGTTCGGGTCGATGACCTGGACCGCCGAGGAGGTGCTGCCAGCGGACGTGCTGGCGTCGGTCATGCGGGCGATGGACCGCGTCCCGAAGATGCACGAGGGCAACATGTCCCACGACGTGCTCGGCGGCGCGTACGAGTACCTGCTCAAGCGGTTCTCCGACGGGTCCGGCACCCGGGCCGGCCAGTTCTTCACCCCGCGCGAGGTCGTCGAGCTGATCATCGAGATCCTGAACCCAAGAGGCTTCGAGTCGGTGTACGACCCGGCTCTCGGGTCGGGTGGCATGCTGATCGCGTCGGCGAACCTGCTGAAGGCCCACGGCGGGCGCGGGTACACGCTCCGCCTATACGGGCAGGAGGCCGTGGCGGACACCGCGGGCGTGGCCCGCATGAACCTGTTCATGCACAACCTGACCCAGTTCCAGGTTGAGGTCGGCGACACCCTGAAGGACCCGCGCTTCAAGAGGCCGGACGGCTCGGTCGCGACCTTCGACGTGGTCGTGGCCAACCCGCCGTACTCGCTGAAGTGGAAGCCCTGGACGCGCGATCCGCGCGCCATCGGCGGGGTCGCGCCGCAGTCAACCGCGGACTGGGCGTTCGTGCAGCACATGATCGCCTCGATGGACCCGCGCAAGGGCCGGGTTGGCGTCGTCCTGCCGCACGGCGTCCTGTTCCGCGGCGGCCAGGAGGCTGCCATCCGTCAGCGCGTCCTAGCCGACGACCTCCTGGAGGCCGTCATCGGCCTGCCGCCCAACCTTTTCTACTCGACGTCCATCCCCACCTGCATCCTGATGTTCCGCGCTCCTGGCACCAAGGCCCCCCAGCGTAAGGACAGCGTCCTGTTCATCGACGCCTCCCGGCGGTTCGCCAAGGCCAGGAACCGCAACGTCCTCACCCCGGCCGACATCGCCGCCATCGTGGCCGCCTACCAGGCAGAGTTCGGCACCGACGGGAACCCGGCGGACTTCGATGGGGAGGGCGGCCTGGCTGTCCGTCTTGTGCCCATGGCAGAGGTCGCAGGCAACGGGCACGACCTCAACATCAGCCGGTACCTCAGGCAGGCCGCAGCCGAGGCCGAAGACCTCGGCACCCTCATCGACGCCTACAACCTCGCACGGGCCGAACGCCAGAAGGCCGAGCAGCGCATGCTCGCCGTCCTCGCGGACGCCGGGATTAAGGGATTCGATGAATAATCGGCGGCAGGTCTCGCTGCCGGAAGTCGTCGCGCGCCTCACGACGAAGAGGGCGCTCGGGGACCTCTGCCCCGTAATCGGCTCGGGCCCGTCCTGGGCGGCCAAGGATGAGTCTTCGGTCCCGTCGGAGGGAGCACTGACGGTCCTGAAGATCACCAACACGAGGCCCGATGGGTCTATCGACCTGAGTGAACTGGCCTACGTGTCGGGGCTTCCGGCCCGCACAAAGGTCATCGGGGCGACGAGCCTGGTGATGATCCGCACCAATGGAAACCGCGAACGGATCGGCAACGTCTACCTTCCGTCGGGGGAAGTCCACGGAGCAGCAGTGTCCGCCTTCCAGTTCATCCTGGATGCGTTCGACGCTGAGACTCGGGACTACCTCTATATGGTGCTCCGAAGCCCCGGAATCCAGCACCTGATGAGCGAGTCCGCGAGTGGTAGCACTGGGCTCGGCAATCTGGCAGTGCGGTGGCTGAAGACCTTGGAGATTCCTTGGCCCGATGCACCGGAGCGCAAGTCCCAGGTCGCGGTCATCGGTGCTGTGGACGACCAGATCACCGCACTCGACAAGGAAGTAGGGGCGCTGGAAGCCCTGCTTCGGGGACGCAAGGAAGAATTGTTCGCGCACTATGCGGCCACCGCGAACGTGCTACCGATCGGCGAGGTCCTGGAAGAGGTCAAGCGCCCGATCACCGTCGACCCTGAAGCAGAGTACCGGCAGATTGGGATCAGGTCCCACGGGCGCGGGTTGTTCACCAAGGAGGCGGTGACGGGAGAGTCTCTGGGGTCCAAGAGGGTGTTCTGGGTCGAGCCCGGCGACCTGCTCATCAACATTGTCTTCGCGTGGGAGGGGGCAGTCGCCATTGTGCCCCCGGAGATCGAGGGCTACTGCGGATCACACCGGTTCCCGTCCTACCGTCGGCTCGACGGTGGAGACATCGAGTTCTTCCGACTCTTCTTCTCCACCACGTCAGGTACGCAGCTCCTGGCGAACTGCTCTCCCGGCGGTGCTGGACGCAACCGCACACTAAGCCGCAAGCGCCTGATGGAGTCGCCGATCGGAATCCCCTCGGCCCAGGAACAAGAGCGGGCGATCTCCGAACTGCAGGCACTGGAGACGAACGTCTTGGCCTTGCGCGCTGAGGCTGACCGGCTGCGCGCCGTGCATGCCACCCTGCTGTCAGGGCTGCTGGACCGCACCATCGAGATTGAGCCCGCCGAGCTGGAGGTCTGAGCCGTGGCGAAGGGCATCCGGGAGCGCGAGGTCCAGAACTTGATGATCCAGTGGTCGCTGCCGCTGGGCTGGGCCTACAGGGCGGGACGGGACCTACCCCGCGCCACCACGGAGACAGTGCTCGTCGGCGAGCTGCGCGACGCGGTCGTCCGCCTCAACCCCGCCGTGATCGGCGGCTTTGACGTGGACGCGGTGGTCGCGGAGATCACCGCGCTGGTCAACGTGGTTGATGGCGGGCTGGTGCGGGCCAACCGGCAAGTGCTGAAGGTCCTGCGCGGGCAGCAGGAGTTCCGGGACGCCGCCGGGGTGTGGCACCCGCTGAAGGTCATCGACCTGGAGCCCTCGGCCGCGAACACGCTGACGGTCTCGGATGAGGTGACCATCACCGTTCCTGGCAAGACGCCCCGCCGGTTCGACCTGGTGTACTGGGTGAACGGGCTGCCGCTGGTCGTGGTGGAGCTGAAGTCCCCGACGGCGAAGACCGGGTGGAAGCGCGCTGCCCTGGAGGTCAACGACGTCTACGCCGCCGACTACCCCTGGTTCTTCACCCCGAACGTGTTCGCGGTCGCGTCCGACGGGCTGGAACTCCGGTTTGGTGCGGCGGGCGCGCCGGTGAACCTGTGGCAGCCGTACCGGTCCACCGCCGATGACGAGAGCCTGTCGGGTCAGGCCGACGTGCGCCGCTCCGTCGAGCTGCTGCTGAGACCCGCGACGGTGCTGGACATCCTGGCGAACTTCACGCTGTTCGACACCTCCGGCGGCGGCCCGGACCTGAAGTACCTGCCCCGCTACCCGCAGCTGGAGGCCGCGCACCTGATCCACGATCGGGTCCTGGCGGGCGGGCGGCGGGGCCTGGTCTGGCACCACCAGGGGTCGGGCAAGACGCTGCTGATGGTGTTCGCCGCCTCCCTGCTGCTGGCCGACACCCGGACCGACTCGCCGACGATCATCTTGCTTTCCGACCGGACCCAGCTGGTCCGGCAGACGTCGGGGGTGTTCACCTCCGCACTGGGGGACGCCTACTTCCACGAGCCGAATACCAGCCAGGAGCTGCGCGCCCTGCTGGCCGGCAACGTGCGCGGCGTCATCGCCACGACCGTCCACAAGTTCGCCGACGCAGGGAAGAACCTGTCGGTCCGGGACAACATCATCGTGATGGTCGATGAGGCGCACCGGACCCAGTCCGACCGGGAGGAGTCCCTGGCCGGGCAGCTGCGCGGCGCGCTGCCGAACGCGCGGTACTTCGGCATGACCGGCACCCCGGTCCGCAGCCTCGCCACCGACACGTTCGCGCTGTTCGGCGACGCGGCCGATCCGGGCCGGGTTCTCCACCGGTACTCGGTGTCCCGGTCCCTGCTGGACGAGGCGACCGTCCCGGTCATGCTGGACCCGCGCCCGGTCGTGTTCGAGATGGACGACGAGGCGCTGCAGGCCGAGTTCGACCAGTTCGCCGACGACTTCGGCCTCGACGACCCCGACAGGGAGACCCTGTCCCGTAAGTTCGGTCGGCTCACCTCGGTGTTCGGCAACCCGGACCGGGTGCGCGCGGTCTGCCGGAACATCGTGGGCCACTACCTGGCCGGCGCCTACCGCAACGGCCTCAAGGCCCAGGTCGTCGCGTTCAGCCGCGAGCTGGCCGTGACGTACACCGACACGATCAACGAGTTGCTCAGCCGGCGACGAGGCGTCCCGGGTGCTCGCCGAGGTCGGCAGGCACGAGCGGATCACCGCCGAGGTGAACATCTCCGTCTCCGACGCCAAGGACGAGGACCCCGCCATGCGGCCCTACCGGATGACGGAGACGCAGGAGGAGGAGCAGAAGCGGCGGTTCCTTACCCCGGATGACCCGCTGTGCTTCCTGGTGGTGACGGCGAAGCTGATGACCGGCTTTGACGCCCCGAACGAGGGCGTGCTGTACCTGGACAAGCCGATGAAGGCTCATACCCTGTTCCAGGCGATCACCCGCCCGAACCGGACCTGGATCTCGCCGGCCGGGTACACCAAGACCACCGGCGTGGTCGTGGACTACATCGGCCTGGCCGAGGAGGTCCAGCGCGCCGTCACCGACCCCACCGCAGGCGAGGAAGGAGACGACGGCGAGAAGGGCGGTGGGTTCGTTACCGACCTGTCCGACCTGGTCGCCGAGTTCCGCGCCGCCTTCGCCCGCGTCGAGGACCTCCTCGCCGGTGTCGATGACCTGGACCTCACGGTCCACGGGTACGCCTCCGTCCGGGTCATCAGTTCCTTCCTCGACTCCGACCCCGCCGCCGCTGAGGCGTTCGCCCGGGACTACCGGCTGCTAGCCCGGCTGTACCCGCACATCAGCACCGACCCGCGCGCAGCCAAGTACCGCGACGGGTTCGGGCTGTTCGGATCGGTGTACACGACCTTGTTCAAGAAGTCCTCAGACGAGGAACGCAAGGAGCGGCTGGCCGAGCTCGGCCCGATGGTACTGGAGATCATTAATGCCCACGTCCACTCCTTCACCGCCTTCGCGTCCCAGGAAGAGCCCCTCGTCCTAGACGCGCAGGGCATCAGCATCCTGAAGGAGCTGCTGGCCCTCGTGCGGCCCAAGGCCAATCCAGCCGACGCGGCCAAGGCGCCGCCGTCGGCGGCGGAGATCCTGGACGCCATCAAGGCCGCCCTCGACGAGGGCGTCGAGCCGGGCTCGGCGAAGTACACCGCCCTCGCCGAGCGGCTGCGCCAGCTGCGGAACCGGATCATCCAGAACGCCCAGGACGCCCTGGACTTCCTGGCGGAGGCCCTGAAGGTCGCCCGCACCGTCGTCGACGCGGCCAGGAACCCCGATCAGGCCGTCGTCATGGACGAAGACCACGTCGGCGTACTGTCCAGGATCATCCGCGACCACGCGCCGGAGGGCCTCACGGTGACCGAGCGGAACCTGGCCGAGGAGATCGACCAGGTCGTCACCCGTACCCTTGCCCGCCCCTGGGACAACGCCGACGCCCGCAGCCGAGGTGTCCGCCGCGCCACCGCAGCGGTCTTCCGCCGGTACATGCTGAAGCCGGTCGGCGAGCCCTACGACGCGACCGTCGCCTACATCGAAGCCCACTACCTAATTGACTGACCAGCGCCCGCTGCCACGCAGGCCATCCGAGCAGTGCACGGGCACCGTGTCAAAGGATCGTCGGGCACCGATGCCGGTGCTTCAGACATTCCGGCACGCCCGGCATACCAGCGTCTAGAAAGTCTCTCCGATCGCTATGAGCGCCGATGAGCGTCCGCGGGCCGCAGCGCAGAATCAGCTCTAGTTCAGGAAAGATGCCAAGCTCGCCGGCAGCACCGGCACCGCGCTGGGCTGGATCAGCTGGCAGGCGCTGCTTTCGGGCACCTTCGCCGCGTTCGCCCTGGCCGGGCTGTACGGCGGGGCGCTGCTGGCGCTGCACCGGGCAACCCGCACCAGCCATCTGCCGCTCGGGCCGTTCATCCTCCTAGGCACGCTCGCGGCCATCGCCTTCTAACTGCTGCCGCTTATGCCCGGTCGCATCGCTCACCTGAGAACATCGCACGATTCCCCCGGGCGCGGCCGGTGCCCGGCGCTGACCGGGTGCCGCCTGCTGGCCTTGAGAGCGGCCCGCAGAACCCGCCACGTCCGCCGTCGCGGCTCCCGGTTACGGAGCGCGATGGACCTGGCATGTACCTGCGATAGACCTCGCGTGTACCTGGCTGGCGATCCAGGCGTGACAGCCGCCCATACGCAGAGACCTGGCGCCAGCGCGACACCCGGTCGTTCCCTGGGTCCGTATCAGCGGCGATCCCTCTACCTGCGCCTTTGCGCCGGGTGTCGCGCTGCGTATAGCCATCGGTAGGGGCCTCGCCGGGCGCCCGGCCACCATGATCAACTTTTTCCGGACTGACGAGCAAACGTGGAGCAACCATGGCCCGGAAACGGTCATCGACCAGGGTAAGGAGTTAGCAAAAACACCAGGTCAGGACGGGTGCGCCGCCAGGGACTTGAACCCCGAACCCGCGGATTAAGAGTCCGCTGCTCTGCCGATTTCACCGTGCCGGATAATGCCGCGTCATATCGTGACGTGCCGAATGGTGCAGCAATTCCTGGAGGCTAATGCCACGTAGTACCGGCCGCTGTCGCAGCGTACCGGGACATCCGAGCAAACATGGAGCAAACATGGCTACGGCCGATCTTGAATCCTTGCGGCGCAGCCGATGTCTTCGGATCCAGGCCGAGGGCCTGGAGTTGGCTTAGGCGGCAGATACGGTCCGTAACTGCCGCCCGTGGGCATTACTGAACGGTACTGAGGGATACGGGTTCGCACCCTGGCGAGCGGCTCTCTGATGCGCGTAGCGACTGACCTCCGGTGTACCTACGGTATACCTCGCGTGGTCCATGGGCCCGGCGAGCACGCGGATGCGGCGTCATGGGCTGGAGAGAATGACGAGGATGACGACGTGGCAGGCTTAATCCTGGTGGTCGCCATCTTGCGTGATGTCCAGCAGGGGCAGGATGGCGTCCATCGCCTCGCGCAGGCTGGCCGCGACGTGAGAAGGCCGCTCCAGCCGGATCCCGCCGTATCTGGCCCACAGGTAGAGCGTGAGGGACCCCTTTCTGTATGACACGTCGGCCAGCCAGCCGGCGAGGAGATCTGGCAGCAGGACGCCTGCCTTGGCCAGCGACACGCAGCTCTCGAGTTCGTCCAGGTCGATGACGGCGAGGGGCTTGATGCCGGGTGCCTGCAGCATGCCCTTGCCCCGGAGGAGGCCCTCCACGTAGTTCCTGGTTATCGGGTTCACGGGGAAGTGGTTACCGCACACGACGATCGGGAACAGCGTGTCGGCCGGCTTGTTCAGGGGGGAGGCAGATGGCTGGGGGTCACGCTGGAGGAGCGCGGCGGTCCCGTCCAGCTGCCCGGCCTTCGTGATGACGGCCTGGTTGACGTCGGTCTTGAAGGCTGCCATGTCACCTGAGCGGGCCTGCAGGCTCATGTGCTTGTTGACGATCTCGAACAGGGCCACGGCCATGCCGAAGTCGACGCCGGCGTCGATGTTCGGCGGGGTCTCCTTCCTGGTCGCGAAGGCCGTCTTGATGTCTTCCTCGGTGAAGAACGCGCTCGATCCGTCGAGGAGAACTGGGGCGAGCGCCTCGATCAGCTCCTCGGCGAGCGCTTCGACCATCTCCGCGTATGCGACCGACCATGGCCGCCAGGCCTCCGGGTCGTGCTTGCGGACGTGGTTGGACACGCGCCAGTACAGCCCGGTCGTGACCGCCTCCAGCAGGAACGGCTCGTCGAGCACCACCACCTCGTCGCCGATGCGCAGCAGCGGGCGGGTCTGGAGCGGAAGCATCTGCCACGGCAGCGCGCACGCCGCCAGCTCCGACGCGAGTTCCTCAAGCGTGGTGGCGAACAGCGCGAGGAACCGCTCGACCGTCTCCTTGGGCAGCTTCACCAGCGTGAACGGATTGATCCGGACCGGGCCGTTGACGCGGTCGTGCGTCGTCATCGCCCAGCAGGCGAAGCCCAGGGCGAGCAGTTCCGCAAGCTCCAGCCCGGTCGCGTCCTTGAGCAAGTCGAGGGGCGTCTTGTCGAGCTTCTCCCGCTGCAGGCCGGCGGCGTGACGGTTCCACAGTGCCCAGGTGCGGCTGACCATGCCGCCGACGTCGTGGGGCTCGTTGAAGATCTGGTTGCAGGCGATCTCGATCGCCAGGCTCTCGCTCGTGCCGCCGAAGCGGGCTTCGCCTCGGGCTGCTGGCGGTGCAGCGCGTCCGCGGCCAGGTGCACCAGCATCATCGCCGCCGTCTCGGCGTCGATACCCGCGAGCAACGCCGCGACGCGCCGATCGGGCTCCTCCGCCGCGGCCAGGCCCGGCCAGGACCATCCGCATTGCACGCAGCGTCGGCTGGCGGGCCAGAAACCACCGCGGCTTCCCGTCCACCCCGCCAGCCAGGACCGGCGCCACCACGATCCGCAGGCCCGGTCCCAGCCTCCGGAGGAACCGCTGCTCGTACTCGAAGACAGGATCCCTGAAGCGCGCGGCCCGGTTCAGCGCCGCCAGCACCTGGATGTACAGCTCGCCGGGATGCAGCCGCAGCAGGACGTCCGCCCAGGCTGAAGGATTGAAGTCATGGCCATGCGCGAGCTCGTAGGAGGCGAGGTACTCACTTGCGGTCAGGTAGGCGCCGGTTCCGTTATCTAGCCACCCGTCGCGGACTGGTACAAGGCCGAAGAGCGCGGCGGTCCACGACAGGTCCGGTATGGCCAGGCCGGAAGGCGTGGTCCTCGCTGCCGGGGCCGCGGACGTAGCCACGAACAGCGGACCCGTGATCATCGGCGGCTGGTCAGTCACGACAGGTGAGGATATCCCCGAGCGCATCGCGGAGCGAGCGAGTTCTGTCGGCGCTCCTGTGGCTACCGGTTCCCTGCTGCATAACCTCGCGCCCATGCGGCCAGGACACATCCGGCCCCTGCCGGTACCCGGTGACCAGACCACCTGCCTGGCCGGTCCGGGGGCCAGTCTCACTGGTCTAGCTCATCCAGCAGCGCGCGCCCGCGTGCGGCGATCTCGTCGCGGATGGGACCGGATCTGCTCGATGGTGAGCCCGGCCGGGTCGGGCAGGTCCCAGTTCAGGTAGCGTTGGCCCGGGTAGAGCAGGCACGCGTCGCCGCAGCCATCGTGATCACGTTGTCGGTGGCCTGCACCTTTCCCGGCGGTCAGCGGCGTGGGGAACTCATGGGAGATGTCCAGGCCGATCTCGGCCATGGCCTGGACCACCGCCGGGTTGAGCTCGCTGGCGGGCTGTGAGTCGGCCGAGGTCGCCAGGACCCGCCCGGCCGCCTTGCTGGTCGAGCAGCGCGGCGGCCATCTGGGACCGGTCCGCGTTGTGGGTGCACACGAACAGCACCTGCGGCACCTCAGCCATCACGGCCGTCCCTTTCTGGTCAGCCGACCAGCCAGGCTGGGTGGCTCGCGGTGATCTGGTGCGGCTGCACCGGGTTGATGATCACGGCCAGCGCCGTGCCGATCGCGCCGCCGAGGATCTCGGCAGTGATGAACGCCGGCGCCGAGGCCGGCGCGATCCCTGCGTAGGTGCTGGTCGGGGTCCGGCCGATGGTGACGGCCGGGTTGGCGAAGGCGGTGGAGGAGGTGAACCAGTACGCCGCGCCAATCCACGCGTCCACCAGCCAGGCAGCCTGGCCGGCCCGGCCAGTCCGGGCCAGGGTCACGATCAGCAGCAGCAGACCGGCCGTGGCCACCACCTCGCCCAGCAGCACCGGCCCGCCGCCCCGCCGGGTCCGCGACACCGCCAGCGTCGGCACCGCGAACATCGCGTCGGCCAGCGCCGCGCCGCCGATGGCGCCGGCCACCTGGCTGGCCATCACCGTGGCGGCCAGGCCTGCCCCGACGGGATCCCGGTCACCGCGGAGTTCGTGATCGGCGCCTACCACTAGCTGTTTCGAGATCGGGAAAAGCTTCCGGCTGGCCAAGAGGGCCTGCAGGTCCGGTCGGCCTATCACCAGCTGCACGACTGGATCAAGGCCCACCTCACCATCGCTTTCGCCGCCCCGGCGGTCAGCCGCTGGAGCGAGCACCAGTGGTAAATCTTGGCGGGGCGGCGGCCTGACCAGTACGTGTAGGCCGCGGTCAACCGTCGGCTGATCGCGGTCTCGGGGATATTCGCGTTCCGCAGCATGCACGCGCTATGAAGGGTCTGAACCGGAACGGCAAACCCGTTTGAAGAACACGTCGCTACCCGACACCGACGGGTGCACTGTTGCGCGGCAGCTGGCGCGTATAGCAGACGAGCGTGGGCATGAGCCGAAGGACACGCCGTAGTCAGCCATAAGCGGATCGTCTGCGCAAGCGGAGCACGGACTCTAACGTGGTCGTGGGCCGGACGCGGATAGCGATCGACCACTCGGAGATCCACTAGGCCCAGCTGCTCTTTCGGAATTCCCGGAATCAGCGGTCGCGCCGGAAGCGTGGATTTGTTTCTAAGCCCAGCAGCATGCGGGAGCTGGCGTGCTACAGAAGATTGTCATTCATAACTACCGGGTGTTCCGGGATTTCACGCTGGACTTCACGGCCGGCATGAACATCCTGGTGGGCGACAACGACGCCGGGAAGTCAACGCTGCTGGAGGCCGTCAACCTCGCCCTGACGGGCCGGGTGCAAAGCCGCCAGCTTTCCCAGGACCTATCGCCGTACATGTTCAACCTCGACACCACGGGCGAGTTCGTGGCGGCGCTCAAGGCAGGGGGCCATCCGCAGCCGCCCGAGCTGATCGTCGACCTGTACCTGGACGTGTCGGACGCGACGGCGCCGCTCCGCGGGACTAACAACAGCACGGGTGAGAACGCTTGTGGCCTGAGGTTCCGGGCGGCCTTCAACCCGGAGTTCACGGCTGAATACGAGGAGTTCATCAAGAAGCCGGACGCGATCCGGGTCATCCCCACCGAGTACTACCGCTGCGAGTGGCTCGGCTTCTCCGGCAATCCGGTGACTTACCGCAGCGTGCCGGCCACTGCCTCCATGATCGACGCCACGGCCATCCGGTTGCAGAGCGGTGCCGACTACTACCTGCAGGACATCATCTGCAACAATCTGTCGCCGGCCGACCGGGTGGAGCTGACGCGGGCCTACCGGAGCCTGCGCGAGGAGTTCGCGGGCAACGACTCGATCGCGGCGATCAACGCCAAGCTCAAGGCCAGCCCCGGCGAGGTGAGCGACCGCGACCTCTCGCTCGGGATCGACATCTCCCAGCGGGCTTCCTGGGAGAGTTCGCTGGTCCCGCACCTGAACGACCTGCCGTTCACGTTCGTCGGCAAGGGCGAGCAGTCCTCGCTCAAGATCTTGCTGGCCCTGAACCGGAAGGTCGATGCGGCGCACATCATCTTGGTCGAGGAGCCCGAGAACCACCTCTCCTTCTCGCGCATGAACATCCTCATCCGGAAGATCCTGGAGAAGTGCGACGGCCGGCAGGTGCTGGCGACGACGCACAGCTCGTACGTGCTGAACAAGCTTGGGCTGGAGCAGCTGGTGCTGGTAACGCCGACCGGCGGCATGCGCCTGTCGGGCCTGACGACCGGGACCCAGGACTACTTCCGGAAGCTGTCCGGCTACGACACGCTGCGGCTCATCCTGGCGAGGCGGGCGATCCTGGTCGAGGGCCCGTCGGACGAGCTCATCGTGCAGCGTGCCTACCTCGACGTGCACGGCCAGCTGCCGATCGAGGACGGCATCGACGTGATCAGCGTGGGCCTGGCCTTCAGGCGATTCCTCGAGCTGGCCGTGCCGCTGCAGCGGAGCACGGCCGTCGTCCGGGACAACGACGGCAAGGACCCGGCCACGGTTGCTGACCGCTATGCGCGCTTCACCAAGCACGACTTCATCGCGGTGCATGTCGGGGCTGCGGCAGGCGGCAGCACCCTCGAACCCCAGCTGCTGGCCGCGAACGACCGCGACACGCTGAACGAGATCTTCGGCACGTCCTTCGACACCGACGACGCCCTGGTGGACCACATGACGGCCAACAAGACCACGTGCGCCCTGGCGATCTTCGAGTCCGCGACGAAGCTCAATATGCCCGGATACATCCAAGATGCAGTCGGCTGAACATCTGGCCATCATTGCAGCGGCGGGCTCGCGGAAGACCGAGTTCGTCGTCAACGAGGCGCTGGCCCACGACGACAAGCGTGTCCTGATCACCACGTACACCTTGAACAACCTGGGCTGCGTCGAAGACCGGATCTACGGCAAGGCCTGCCGCGTCCCGCAGCACATCACGATCACGAGCTGGTACGGGTTCCTGCTGAACCAATGGTGCCGGCCGTACCAGCGGGCGGTGCTCGGCGCACCGGGCGTCATCCGCGGGCTCGACTTCGAGTCGACGAGGTCGAGGTTCGTCAGGCAGAGCCAGGCCCGGCAGTACTACTGCAACCGGTCTGGGGACATCTACGCGGACTGGACCGCGGACTTCGCCGTGAAACTCAACGACGCCACGAGCGGCGATGTGGTGCACCGGCTGGAGGCAATGTACGACGAGATCTACGTCGATGAAGTGCAGGACCTGGTGGGCTACGACCTTGACGTCCTCGATGCCCTGCTGAGCAGCGAGATCCACATCGTGATGGTCGGTGACCCCCGCCAGCACACCTACGCCACGAACCAGAACACGCGGAACCGGAAGTACCGCGGTGCCGGGCTGCGGGACTGGTTCACCGAACGCGAGGACATTTGCGCGCTACAGACAAATACTGTGAGCTACCGGTCTAACCAGGCTATCTGCGACTTCGCCGATGCGCTGTTTCCTCACCTGCCTGGCACGACGTCAGCTAATGCCGAGGTCACCACGCCGACCGGCATCGTGATGCTGAAACCTGCGGACCTGTCCGGCTACATGGCCGCCCACAATCCGGCCATCCTGCGCCACAGCGTCACATCGAACACCTTCGGCTTTGGGGGCATGAACTTCGGGGCCTCGAAAGGCAGCACCTTCGATCACGTCGTGATCTTCCCGACGCAGCCGATCAAGCACTACCTGAAGACGAGAGACCCGGGCGTCCTCGCTGATGAGGCGCGCAGCAAGCTGTACGTCGCGATTACGCGCGCGAGACACAGCGTGGCCTTCGTCGTCTAGCCGACCCCGCGCGCTCATGAGATGCGGTCCAGGCCGACGTTAGCCAGTGCCTCGTCTTTTCTTAAGGAGTGCGCCAAGGCGTTCGGCCGCGACTCCCAATGGGATGCGTTCTTGTTCCACTCTGCGTACACGTGTACACGATGGGTCGGTTAGCATCTGATACATGTGCTGCTCGGTCGGCGAAAGCGCTGGGAGCTTCCTCCGCCGGGAGCAAGGGATGGGTTTTCCTTTCTCGTCAGTCCACGCTCCAAATTGTTCATACGCCTCGTACGTGGCGTAGTCCATGAGCATGGTGTCCACGTTGACTCCCGCCACTCGCAGGTCATTCACGATGCTCAGCCCGGCTGCGTCGATGTCGCCCCAGTAGATGACGTCGCGGCATTGCTTGATCCATGGAATGAGCGGGAGGGCTCCCGTTGCCTTGGTGCCCTCCCCTTCAACGGCTATTCCGCCGGGAACTGGCGGAAAGTAGACCGCGGTGTCCTTGTTTTCAAGAATAACGACAGTTTCTGGTTCGTATGCGGGCTCGGCGCGGTCGCCGATGGTGATGCTTTCGTGCCTTCTGCCGCTGTTCTTATGATGGCTGGGGTCTAGGTAAGTGAAGTGCACACGCGTTGGGCGGCTGGACAGACCGAGGTCCTCGCGGCCGGATAGGGCCTGGATGAGCGTCTGGTTCTTGTTGAGCCACTTACCGTGGAACCCAGGCAGGGGGACTTGCCGGGGGGTCAGGCCCGTGGCGGTGTTCATGGTGAACCATCGGGCCGCGTCAAGCAGCAATTGAAAGTCTACGCCTGACAGTGATTCCGCGCCGCGGATAACACGTGCGTGATCGGCATGCGGAAACGCATTCCTGACCAGGGCCAGGCGGCGGCGTGCTTCGGTGAGGCGTCCGGGCCAGTGACCGCCGCAAAGGCGGGCCGCAGTGTCGGCGTCCGGGATGGTGACGTGTGTGGGGAGCGGCTGGGTCGTTCCCGTGACGATGCGGGTGCGCCAGTCGAGGGCCAGCACCCGGGCTGCGGCCCACTCCTCCCAGGTGCGTGCCCAGGTAAGCGCCGTCTTGAAGTCGCGTTCCAGCGTTGCTTTAGGCGGATTTCCGAGGGGGATACGGAACGGCCAGTCCGCGGAGGCGGTGCCTGTGATGGCGAGGTGCCACCGTTTCTCCAGCCGGGTCCGGGCCTCATCGGTTGCTTGCTCCGGGGTTCTCATTCAGGGCTGCCCGCCTGGCTGGCGCTGGTAGTGGGGTGGATTTTCCTGACGTGGGACTGGTTCCTGGCGTTCTTCGTCACCTGGTAGAGCTCATCCACGTGCGGTTCGATGCCCGTTACCTTGTCCAGCGGCGCCCCGATGATCAGCTGGAAGCCCAGCACCTGCCAGGCCCGTACCGCGCGGCCGGTGAATTCGGAGTCGGACTTGACGAACCCTTCGTCAAGGAACACCGGCGCGTACCGGGGGCGGGGCATGTCGGCGTCGCCGAGCTGGTAGCGCAGAGCGGCTCCGACGATGAACGCCACGAGTTCTTGTGATTCTCCTCCCGACTTGCCGCCGATGCTGGTGTAGACGCTGAGCTGGCGCCCCGCGGTGTCGCGGCGTTCGGCGTCGATCTCGACGTGGCGCCGCACGTCGATGAAGTATTCCCGCTGGGATACTTTGTCGGATTTCCGGATGCGATCGATGAAGCGCTTCAGCCGCGCAAATCGTGCTTCGACTTCCTGAGGGCTGCCGAGCTGGGTTGTGTCAGACGCGAGCGTCTTCAGTTCCCGGCGGAACTGGGTGATGTCCCTGGACTCCACACGTCGCAGATTGATGTGCAGGCGGTCACCGTGGGCTCCGAACGGCAGGCCCGCGAGGATGTCGTTGACGGGCAGCAGGCGGGCCTCGATCTCCTCGATGGATTCCTCGTACGCGCCGTGCAGCGCTAGCAGGTCGACTCCGGTCCAGTCGCTGACCTGGCGGCTGAATTTCAGGCGTCGTTCATGCAGTCCTTCGGCCAGCAGGTGGCCAAGTATTTCCTGGTAGCCGTCGTAGGAGTCAGCGCTGGTACCCAGGTTGGGACGTTCCCATCGGTCCTGGAACCGCTGGAATGCGGAGCTGAGGAGCTTCTCCTGAGCGTCGGCATCTTTGCGGGCACGTTCGGTCTTGCTGGAGAGAGCGTCCCTGACAGCCGGTATGGAGCTGCGGAAGTCGGTGAGCTTCCACGGGCGCCCGAGGTGCTCGTATTCCGCGCGCAGCCGGGTGTCCTGGGTGGCCGTCAGGGTGACGGACGGGTCACCTTCGAGCTGTTCCCGAAGTGCCGCGGTGCGGCGCTGGTCGGCCAGTAGCTGCTCGTGGGCTTCGTCCAGCCTCTGTTGTTCGGCTTCGGCCGTGTACATCTCCCGGCTGGCGTCACCCAGCGCGCCCTGAAGCCCTTCCTGGCGCTTTTGCAGCGCCTGCAGGACGTCGCTGTTCTGCATGAGCTGGTCGCGGATGGCGGTTTGCTCGTCGAGGGCTTCCTGAACTGTGGCGACATCGATGGCGGCCCAGGTGGTTGCGGTCACGTAGAGGTGGGCATCGCGTTCGTTCTCCAGGCTCCTGGCCTGCTCGTCGTGCTTGCCTGTCTTGCGTTGCAGCTGGCCCAGCCGGGCGTCGATGGACTTTACTCGTGCGGCGATCTCCTGGCGCTGGCCCTCGTTGGAGAAGCCGATGACATGTGGTGCGCCGTGCCCGCCATGCGCTCCCCGCTGCCCTTGCCGCGTTTGCCCGGTGATGGTCAGGCCGAAGCCGACCGAGTCAAGGTCAGCTGCCTCCTCGACGCAGACATAGCCGAACTTGGCCACGAGCGTGTTGGTGAGCCAGCCGGTGAACGCGCTGTCACGGAGCTGCAGACGCCCCGGCATGGTGGCCGCGTCGGGCTGCTCTCCAGGTGCCTCGTGTGACGGAACTCCCTCGAACCGCAGGCGTCGGCGTATATGTCTCGGGTTGATCTTGCGGCGGAGCAGGGGGAGTAGTTGCTGATCGACCAGCATGGTCAGCGCGAACCCGCCCAGCGCGAGTTCTGTGGCTGTTCTCCAGGCATCGAACTCCGGCCGCATGTCGATCAGCTCGGCGACGAAGGGAAGGTCGTCTGCGGTCAGGTCCATCGCTTCAGCGACTTCCAGGCGAGCAGCGTGCAGGTCGTGGGGGACGAGCCCGCGCCGCCCTGCCAGCGACTCGTCCTCCTTCAGCAGATCGCCTCGTTCAGACAGCAGCGGCTGACCCTCTCTGATGAGCTGGTCCCGGGCATCGCGCAGCCCCTTCCGCCGATCGGGGAAGCTCTCCAGGAAGGCGCGACCGTCGCGGAGCAGCGCCTCGAACTCATCCTGAGTTGCCACGGGGCGTCGCAGCGCCTCGGTCCGCTCGCCGAACAGCCCGCGGGCGGCCGTCGCTTTAGCCAGGTCAGCGCTGAGCCCGCTCAGGGATCGCTCGCAGGCTTCGAGCGCGTCGCCCCCATTGAGTCGTTTCTGCTCCAGGATCTCTCCGAGTTGCCCGCTGAGGATCTCGTGCCGATCGCGGGCGGCGCCTGCGGTGTCTGTCGCCGCGCGGTGCGCATCCCGGTTGGTGTTGATGGCGTCGGTGAGCAGGCTGGCTTCTGTGCGGGAGCGCCACAGGGCGAACGGGGTGTTCGGGTCGGCTGAATGGATGCGGAATGTGTCGATGAGCTCCACCTCGGCACGGGCGGTCATGAGCGCCTCGTGGAAGCGGGGGATGTCTTTCAGCACCTCGACCTGCTGCTCGGCGGTTCTCATCATGTCGTGCGCTGCCTGGATGTCGGTGAAGTGCTCGACCGCGCGGTCGGCGGCCGGGAACGTTCGTGGCTGTTCCAGGACCATTTCCTTGTAGAGGCCGTCCACGGTGGCGAACTGGCGGCCTCCCTGGATCCGGGCCAGCAGCTTCAGGGCTTTCCCGCCGTCGCTGTTGACACCGATCCCCAGGTAGCTGTGCAGCGTGGCCGCGAACGCGGCGTAGGAGGCGTGGAGGTCAAGATCAGGGAATCTTGCTTCGATCGGGCGTGCTGGAAATACGTCGGCGGCGAACTCGGCCACGTCGGACAGATCAAAGGCCCGCTTGATGGTGGCGAGCTTCATCGTGACGTCGGCAAAGAGCTGGGCGCTGACGGGGGCGTAATACAGGCGCAGGGCAGTGAGCCGTTCACCGGTATCGTTTCGCCAGGTCATCGCCACAGCTGACCAGGTGGCGGAACTGTGGCCGCGAGTCACGTCGTCGCGGAGCCGGCCTGTTCCCGGTTCACGGCTGGCGTCGGTCTTCCCGCGCATGTAGGACAAGATGCTGCGCTGCTCGCCGCTTCGGGCGCGGCCGGTCACGTTGTCGTTCGACGCTCCGTTGAACGGTGTGTTGCTGTCCATCATCAGCGCGATGTAGGCGTCCAGGAGCGTCGACTTGCCGGTGCCGCTCGCCCCGCTAAGAAGCGTCGCTGAATCGGCAAACACGATCGTGTGGTGACCTTCGAATCCACCCCAGTTCACCAGTTGCATCGACTCAGCGAGCCACCGCGGCGACGGGCGCGGGTCCGGCTCGAACAGCACGGCCGGGGCGGCCCGTTCGGCCACTGTCATGACGCTTCCCCTTCCGCGGGCGGGCCGCCGTTTTCCTCAGGTTCATCGCCTGGGGCCGCCCAGGATTGGCTGAGGGACTCCGCTAGTTCCTGCAACCGCCCTACGGGCAGGAGGACCTCGATGATGGGGGAGATCCGGTAGCGGCCCGGCTCTGGCGTCTGCAGCAGGATGTCGCTCTTGTACAGCGCTTCGACCGCTCGCTGGGCCGCGCGGTTCGCGTCCACCTTGTTGGTCGTGCCCTCGGGGAGGTAATTGGCGACCTCGTCGATCAGCTCCTGGCTATCGACAAACACGGCTTCAGCGCCGTCGCTGAGCCCGCTGCGGAACACACCGCGCAGATGGACCATGAGAATGGTCTGCTCCCGGCTGTAGGCCGCGTTGTGCAGCAGAGTGGGGAACGTCCCCCCGCCGTCCGGCACGGCCTGGCGCTTGTAGGCCACGCCGTAATCCCGGTCCACGACGAGCTGCAGGAACATGTCGTTCAGCCGGGTCTCCACAGCGGTGCGGTTCTCCACGAGGATGCGCCACACGTCAGGATCACGTTCGGCGGACACGTAGCGTCTCTTGAGGATGATGACCAGCGCTCGGCGGACCTCAGCCGCTAGCTGACCGAGATCTCCTTCGAACAAGGAGCAGTTTCTCGTCTTCTGCTGGCTCATCGCTGTTCCATGGCTGGGCGTCGCCCGGCGCGGCGTCATCATCGATGGCCATGCTCATGTTAGTCACCGAGTGTCCCCGTTCCTGCCGTTCGACTCCGGTTCGGTCCGCTGCGGTTGGGTGAACGTCAGCGCAGGCACCTGGAATGACCGCTGGGTTCCGTCTGGCCGCATAGCCTCAAATAGCTCAGTGTCGCCGGGGTCTTGTGGCTCTTCCGCTCCCGCGGCAGCGGCGATGTGAACCAGCCCGAGTATTTCCACCGGCCGCCGCAGGCCTGGGGGTGCGGACGCGAAAACCTCACCAGCGGTGAACCCGCCAGCGCCAGTATCGAGCATCGCGGCTATCCGGTCACGGAATGCCTCCAGGCTTGGCCCGCCCTGCTGCCGCAGCTGCTCCAGCGACACCGGGTCGGCAGCTTCGGGCTCGCTGTTCGTCAGGGGCGGCGGCGGAATATGGTCGTTCGGGTTGTAGAACTTCTGTTTGAGGTGGCCGACCGCGTGTGAGGGCAGATCGAGAGCCACGGTGGTCCGGGCGCGCGGGCCGGAGACTTCCATCCACCGCGCCAAGCTGGCCTGGCAGCGGCGCAGCACCTCGTCTAGCTCCCGCTCGCGAAGCGCGTCGTGCCGTGCGATGTACGCCCGCAGCGTGGAGGACAATCGCCTGCGTTGTTCTTGCACCACTCCTATTCCGTGGCGGATGGCGATCACCGTATTGCGGAAGTCACGGGCTTCTGCGGGTGTCACGGCCACGGCAAAGGGGTGATCCAAGATCGTGCTGAGATCGTCGCGGAGGTCCTTGAGCAGCCGATCGTCGCGGAGCAGTTCGACCGCGCCAAGGAATGCCCGGCCCTCCGCGGACTCGGACATCAGGTCCGCTGACCGTTCCAGATACAGGTCCAGGATCTGGCCAGCGCGGCTTCCCTTCGTCCGGAACTCGCCGGCGATAACACGCTGAATAGCTTTCACGGCCTCCGAAACCCGCAAGAAGTCAGCGGGCAGCTGCGCGATCAGGTCACGCAGGTTGAGGTACTCCTCCAAGATCCGGTCGTCAGGGACGCCGCTGATCTCACCACCAGCGGCGATGCGGTCCCGCTCAGCGGTCAGCACCCGGATCTGGGCATCTAGCCGCCGAAGCCGGTCGTTCCGGTCCGGGTTCGCATCGCTTGCGCAACGCCGGGCCGCTTCCAGGATCGTCCGGATACGGGACTGGCTGAACATGGAGCGCTCGCCCGACAGGCGGTTGACGTACTCAATGGCTTCCTGGGCGTGAGACGTCAGGGTGTACTCCTCAACGTGATCCTCGTTGGCGGACAACATCAGCCACTGCTCCGCCACCCACCTGCGGCACAGCACACGTGATGCGTCGCCGGGGACGTCCTCGCCGGCAGCTGCCAGCTCGGACATATACGCCCCGACCTGGATGTGAAAACGCTCAGCGGCGATCGGCTCTTGATCACGGGAGAACGACGCCATAAGGATCGCCAGCACGAACGCCCGCCTCTGGCCCAGCAATGACAGGGTGGGTCGCTTGAATGCGTCACGTACCCGGCCCAGGTGGCCGGCGATGTCGCTCACGGTCTCGGACCTCCCGGGGCGCCTGCGTCGCAACGCTCGCCAACAATGTAGGCGGGGGTACTGACAACCTGCCGGGACCTGCGCGCTGCTTGCGCTCTTCTTGCTGGACATGTCATGCGCATCGCTTCCGGGAGCGGTGGCGAGCGGAATGTCGCTTGAGGTTTCATTGCGCTGGTATGCGGTGGTTGGCTAGGTGGGCGAGCAGTGCGTGGTTGGCTTCCCACCCGTCGGGGAATTTGGCGCGGACGCCGAGGTGGATGGGCTCGTCGGAGGGATGGGCGTCGAGAACGTCGGCTATCCCGGCACGGGCGACGACGATGCAGGCGTGGCGGTGCCTGGAGGCCAGTACGCACAGGCGGCCAGCCTCCAGGTGGAAGGCAGTGGCGTCACTGCGCCCGGACAGCGGGTGCAAGACGATGGTGACGTCGAATTCGGCGCCCTGCAGGCGGTTGGCGGTGTCGACCCTGATCATTGCGGCGGCGGCCGGAGCGGTGCGTGCCAGGGCCTGGCGGATCTGATCAGCCTGATCGCGGTGCGCGACTCCGATCGCGATGTTCTGCGGGCCGAGCGGCTGCCCGCCTGGGTGCCGTTCGCATGTGCCGACCGCCCTGCGGGTCAGCAGCCGAGCCGCCAGGCAGGCAGCAGCGTCGGCGGCTTCACCGTCGGTGCGGGTCGTGTGGCGGGCGGGCAGCTCGTGCAGTGCCCACCCGGATTGTGCGGCCAGGTCCAGGGTTGCGTCGGCGCTGCTACGGATCCCGGCTGCTGTGAACTCCAGGTGCCGGTCGCTGGCGGTCGTGGCGGCGCGGAATCCGGAGAACGGGTAGAACGCGCTTGAGACGGCGGGTGCTGCGGAGTCCGGCAGGCGCCAGGACACGGGGAGCCGGTGGACCGGGAGGTCGGGATTGTACGCCTGGAGCACGGTGACGGCGTTTTGCATCGGGTCGTAGGGCAGGCCGATCCACCGGGGTGTCTCGATGATGGAGAACGGATCGAGCTGGCCGGGATCGCCAACGAGCAGCGCCCGGTCGAACCGGGCGGCGATGAGCAGGAGCATGTCCGAGCGCATCTGGTATGCCTCGTCGATGATTGCCCAGCCCCAGCTGCGGTCCTTGACCGTCGCCCATTTCGCTGCGGTGGCGAGTATCACGTGCGCGCCGCCGAGGTCATCGATTCTGGTGGCTACCGTGACGGCGGGAAGGGTGAGCAGGCCGGCCGGGGGGATGTAGTCGGTGGCCGACAGCCTCCCCAGGTGCAGGCCCTGGCCCTGGCGGGCCAGCCGGTTCGTCAGGTCGTCGACCTGGTTGTTGGTCTGAGCGACGATGATGCAGCTTTCGCCGCTGGCGGCCAGCTCGGTGGCGGCGCGCACAACCAGGGTGGTCTTCCCGGCACCGGGCGGCGAGTCGACGATGATGCCGCGCTGGCCGGGGTTGCTCATGCCGGCCAGGACTGCGGCGATGACCTGGTCTGTCTCGGCAGCCGGGTCGTTGCGGCAGTCCTCGCTCATGATTGCGGCTCCTTGGCCTGTTCAGCGTGCTGGCGCACCGGGGGGCCGCCATGGGTCCAGGGGGTCTGGTCGACCGGCGGGAAGTCCCGCTGGGCCCAGTAGCCAGGGTCGAGGGTGTAGCTGACCAGCTCCCCGAGGGGCGGCACCGCGCCGGGTTTCGGCCTGGCGGGGGTGCCCATTCCCTGGATGACTTCGAGGACGACCTCGGCATCGGTGCCGGCGCGCGGCAGGTCAGCGATCTGGATCCGCTGGCTTGGCCGTGTGGGGCAGATCAGCACCCGGCCGGCCTCGATGCGCACTGGGTCGTCGGTGCGGACGGTGAAGCGCGGCCGGAGAATCGTCCGGCCTGCCGCGGTGGTGGTCGTCCGCGACGGCTGCGCGGATACCACTTCACCAGCGAACGCCTCGCCGGTTGTGCGCAGCTCGGCCAGGATGAACGGGTCTTCGAGTGCGCGCTCGGCGTCGTAGGCGGCTTGTGCGCGCTCTAGGCGGTCAAGCCGGGCTGCCGCGGTGGCCGCGTGATCGCGGCGGGGCTGGGGCAGGCCGCCGTCGGCGATGTAGCTGCTGAACCGGGTGAAGGAATCCCGGTCGGTGGCCCAGCGGCGGGCTGCCCCGGCAGTCTCGGGCAGTGCGCGCAGCAGCGACATCGCGTTCCAGACAGCATTCCATGTTGGTTCCAGCTGACCCCTGAGGGCGGTGGTGATCTCGGCCGCGGCGCGGTCAGCACCCGCCTGACTGCCGGTCTGTGCCGCCCGGTCGTAGTTGCGGACGAGCGGTTCGAGGATCGCCTGGTCAAATCCAGGGTCGGTGGCGGGTCCGGCCGACGGGCACCGCAGCGGGTCCTCGGTCGCCAGCGCCGCCTGCAGCCCGGTCATGCCTGGCGGCGGGTCGATCCAGGCCAGCTGGGCGGCGAGGCTGGCGTCTTCCAGCGGGCTCTGCCCGCTGGCCCAGTGCTCGGCCAGGAGGCTGGTGAGATCAGCAAGGAGCGCGCTGCCGGGCTGATCGGCGCTGTCGGCGAAGAACGTCAGCCACTTACCGAGGGCAGGCACGACAGGATCGACGGGGAACGGGCCGTCAGTCCGCTGGAATCGTGTCGACCGGCCCAGCAGCCCCAGATAGTCCCGTGCCGCCCGGTTGGGCACCAGGATCTGCGGGGCGTCGGCGTACCGGCGCCGCTCCTCGTGGTTCCTGGTCGCCGGGAGCACCTCGGTCGCATGCTGCCGGGAGGCGATATAGCCGAGCACGATCTGGGCCAGGCCGGTGAGGAAGCCCAGCCGCAGGTCGCGGTCGCGCGGCTGGGGCACGGCCAGCAGGTGCTGATCGGCGCGGCTGGTCCCGGTCATCGCGGCTACCGGCGTGGCCGGGTCCCCGGCCAGGGTCAGCGGGATGATAACCAAAGGCTGCCCGGCCAGCCGACGGTGCCGGACCTGGCTCAGCGGCCGGGCGCGGCCAGACGCGGCCGCTTCCAGGCGGGCCAGCGAGGTCAGCAGAGTCATGCCGCGCCGCCAGACAGGGTGTTGCTCAGGTTCCTGGCGTGGCGAAGCGCACGGGCGATGTCGGCCTGATCGGCGGACGGCTCGCGGCTGCCGCTGGCGAGCGCAAGCGCGGTGCTGATCGAGTCCAGGCCGCCGAGATCATCGCGGACAACCGAGCCGAGCACCGTCAGCGCGCCTGCAGCGCGGGCCTCGTCGCGGCAGAAGCCCGCCAGCTCGCAGGTCCGCAGGCAGCGCGGCTGGTACCGGGCAGGCACTGCCTCCAGCGCGTCGGCGAGGTCACCGGGAGATCGGCTGGGGTTTCCGTCCGGCTCGGGGGCAAGGTCGAAGGTAAGTCCCGCGGGCATCGCATCGAGCAGGAGGTCGATCCGCGTCAGGCGGGCCAGCTGGCGGCGCAGGGTGCTGACCTGCTTGCGCACGTCGATGAAGGTGGCCGTGGCCTGACGGGAGAAGTTCTCCGGCGTGACAAGGATGGCGTCCGTGGAGACGGCACCGGTCGGCAGCGACTCGGCGGTGAGTAGGTCCTGCAGCGCCAGGACGTAGGCAGCCGCCTGCATGGCCGCGGCGGCCACGCTCTCCTCGTCGGCCTGCCCGTCGATCACGGCGAACGACTTGATCTCGATGACGTGGAACCTGCCGCCGATCTGGAAGGCGACAACGTCGGGTTCCAGGTACGCCAGATGGCCGCCCACCGGCAGCTTCAGCAGCGGGTGGTCGTACAGGGTGCCCGCTTGATCAGGGTGGCGGGCGGCGCGCAGCAGCAGCGCGCGTGTCCGCTGGTACCGCACGTCACGGTCGTTGTTGCCGCCGACAGACTCCAGGTCGCTATAGGAAACCTCGGGAAGGGCCAGCCCGAGCCGGTCCCGCAGCAGCCGGATCAGGTCGGCGCCGCCACCCGTCTTGACCTGCGTCTCGAAGATGGCCCCGCGGGCGAGAGCGAAGGGGGACTGCGAGGCCCCCGATGTCGGCGGGAACCCCACGTGGGTTGCGATCACGGCCTTGTCCGCGCCGGCGGCATCCATGAGCGCCCGCCGGGCGCACCCGGGGTTCGCGGTCAGCGCGGCCACCGTCCGGGCGGTGTGGCTGAGCGGCGGGGTGCTGCCGCGGAGCCTGTCGAGTCGGCTGTCTGCTGAGGTCACGTGGTGGTCCTTGGCGGAGAAGGCGATGGGGCTACCGGGGGGCCGTACCGGTGCCGGGGATGGCGGTCAGGCGGGTCCCGAACAGCTGTTGCTCGTCGCTGAGCTGCTGCCTGGCGCGCCGTGCAGCCTGCGCCCGGTCGTCCTGATCCTGTGCGGAATGAATGTCCAGCTCTGCCCGGGCCGCCGCGGCGATGGCCTCAGGGGAGAGGCTCCCGCCGGGATCGGCCGTGCCCGCGCCGGGGATGTTCATGGCGAAGCGGCGCAGCAGTCGCTCCACTGCGGCGCTAGGTGAGGCCGTGCCCGGACCGCTCAGGCTCGGGGCAGCCTGGGCTATGCGGATGGCCGCTGTCAGGAAATCCACCCGCGGGCTGAGCGGCCCGGTGATCCGCTGCTCCAGCGCCCAGGTGCTCACGCACAGCAGTGCCCGGGCAGGCGAGAGCAGGTCCGACATCAGTGCCGGGCACAGGTAGTAAGGCCTGGCACCCGGCGCCGCGCGGTAGGACCTCTCCTCATCCCGGCGCAGGCTGGCCAGCCGTGACGGGGCCAGGCGTCCCGCGAAGAATGCCTCGTGAACTGCGGAGATCAGCTTGGGCGCGGCGGGCGTGCCGAGCAGTGTCAGGGCCTGGTGCACCTGCTCGCGGGCGGGGAGCAGCGACGCGAGCCCCTGGCGGTCTTCCTCGGGCCGGTCGGGCGGGGTGACGAGCGCCTCCCAGGAGCGCTCGGCCCGGCGGAGTTCCGCCCGAAGATCACGGAGGCGTTCGTCTTCCCCTGCGGCCAGGGCGCTGCGGATGGCGTGGCGCAGCTCCGCGATCCGGTTCTCCAGGGCGTCGAGTGGTTCCTGCATGACGCCGACCCTACCAGAGCTTCCAGAGTTTTCCAGACAACACCAGAGTTTCTTGGTGTAGAGTTCTGGCAAGCCCGCTGAAGCGGCGGGCGGTTCCGTTCCTGAGCGGGGGAGACCTGCTGATGCGCTTGTTGCATACCTCTGACTGGCATCTCGGGCGGACTGTCGGGCAGCGACCGCGAGATGGCGACTTCGACGCTGTGCTCGGCGAGATCACCGGGATTGCCCGCGATACCCGCCCGGACCTCATCGTGCATTCCGGTGACCTGTTTGATTCCTACCGGCCGGGAGCTCCTGACCTTGCCCGGTGCCTGCACGCGCTGCGGGACCTGTCAGCTGTGGCGCCGGTCGTCGTGGTGGCGGGCAATCATGACTCGCCCGCCCTCATCGAGGCCCTGGATTTTGCCGTGTCAGCATTCGGGGCCAAGGACGGGCCAGGTGCCGTGCCCCGGCTGAAGCTCGTCGCGCGGGTCCGGCATCCCGGCGATGGCGGGATCCTTGATTACCCGTCCCATGACGGGGAGCAGCGGATCCGTGTGGCGGCGCTCCCGTTCATCCACCAGAACAGGTTCCTCGACGAGTTCGCCAGCCCGGCGACCGCCACCCGCGACTACGCCCGCTATCTGCGCGACGTCGAGGCTGTGCTGGAACGCGGGCTGCTCGACGGCTGCGAGGCCAGCAGGGATGTTCTTGTGCTCGTCGCGCATCTGTACGTGCAGGGCGCCATCCCCTCCTGGACCGAGCGGCCTCTGGAAATCAAAGACACCTATCTCACCGAGGCTGACGCGCTTCCGGCGGTCAGCTACGCCGCCCTGGGCCATATTCACCGGCCGCAGGCGATCACCCGCGGCGGCATCACGGCACGGTACGCCGGCAGCCCGCTCCAGCTCGACTTCGGGGAAGCGGGCGAGGACAAGAGCGTCGTCGTGGTCGACGCCGACCCCGGTCGGCCGGTCAGAGTCGAGCTGGTACCGCTACGCACCGGCCGGCGGCTTGCGGACTTTACCGGCACGCTGGAGGAACTGCGGGCACAGGCCGGCCAGATCGGCGACGCGTTCGTCAGGGCAGTGATCGTCAGCGAGGAGCCGATCCCGCATCTTGCCGCAGCCGCGAAGGACGCAGCGCCGCGGGCGACGTTCGTGGCCATCGATCCGCGGTGCGCAGCCTCCCAGGTGGCCGTCCTGGACCGGGCAGAAGCCGAGGGAGAGGAACCGGGCCTGCGTGACCTGTTCGCTGACTACCTGACCGGCCGGGTGCCCGCAGGCGTGGTCGCTGACGACATCCTGACCACCTTCAGTGCCCTCCTGGCTGACATCGGCCGCGAAGACCCTGGGATCTTCCGCGAGGAAGCACTGCTGCGATCGTTGCTAGGCGAGGAACCCGGACACCAGCCGCCGGCGGGCGGGCTGCTTATCCCGGTTCAGGCATCCCAGCAAGACACTGGCCAGGATGCGAGGAGGCCGTCATGAGGCCGCTGCAACTATCGTTCTCCGGCATCCGCAGCTACCCCGGTGCCGTCGGCCCGCTGGATTTCACCGGCAAAACGCTCATCGCCATCCTCGGTGACACCGGCGCTGGCAAATCCACCATCCTGGAGGCGATCACCCTCGGCCTGTACGGCAACTGCACCTGGACCGACCGGGAGCACAAGGCGCTGATGGCAGAAGGCGCCGGCCAGATGACCGTGGACTTCACCTTCGCACACGACGGCCAGCGCTGGCGGGTCCGCCGCGTCTTCCACGCCAACACAACCCCCTCCAGCCACCTGCTCCAGAACCTCGACACCGGCGAGCAGATCGACAACAAGAGGGCGGTCAACCACAGGATCGAGGCGCTGCTACAGCTACGCTTCGACAGCTTCATCACCGCCGTCCTCCTGCCGCAAGGGAAGTTTGACCGGCTCCTGACGGCAACCGGAGCCGAGCGCACCGGCCTGCTCAAGAGCATCTTCGGAGTTCAGGCGATCGAAGTTGTGCGCGACCGCGCCAGCCGTCACCGCGACCAGCTCAACGAGCTGATTCACCAGGCTGAGCTGGCCCGCCGCAGTCTGCTGAAGGACCCTGCCGGGACGGCAGCGGCAGCAGCTCAGGATGCTGAGCAGGCCGAGCGGCTGACCGGGCACCTCCGCCTCGCGCTGGACGACCTCCGGTCTTGCCGCGAGCAAGCATCGGCCGCGCGCGACCAGCATGCGAAACTCGTCGCTGCAAGCACCACCCTCGATCAGCATGAGAAGAAGGACGTCGACGGCGAGCTCACCCGCATCACCGAGACCGCCGATGAACTGAGCGCCCTCGATGCTCAGGCTGCCCGGGCGAAGCAGGATTACGAGAACCTGCGAGATGACGCGAAGACCCAGCTGGCTACGGCTGCGCAGGAAGGCCTGACCCCCGAGTCGCTGGCTTCAGCTGCCAGTTTGCTGGACAGGGTGCCCGGTCGGCTCGATGAGCTGGCTGCCGGCCAGACGCAGCTAGGCAAGGACACCGACGATGTTGCCGAACAGGCCCGGGAGCTGGAAGCAGCAAAGGGGCGGCTCACCGACCTGCAGGCCCTGGCCGGTGTGCTAGCCGGCGCACGCGCCGCAGCGAACTCGGAACTCGAGGAGTATCGCCAGGTCTTCGGACGGTTGCAGGACAGGACGAGCACGGCAATGCGCGAAGCCGCACACGCCGGGCAGATCCTGCGGGAGGAAGAGCAGGCCCGTCGGCGGATGAGTGACCTCCAAGAAGCTGTCGCCCCCCTCGAAGCCGCCGCGGCCAGGGCGGCTACAGGGCTGCAGTCAGCTGACGAGCGGCGCGCTGAGATCCGCAGCCATGACGCTGCGCACGCGGCGGGGGCGGGACTATCAGCGGGCGAGCCGTGCCTGATCTGCCGCCGGCCGCTGCCGGATGATTACCTGCCGCCGGCACCAGCAGATCCGGAAGCCATGCGTGCCGCTGAGCGGGCCGTTAAGAAAGCGAAAAAGGCAGAGCAAGACGCCTCGGCAGAGCTCACGAAGGCGCAGGCCAACGCCGCAAGTGCACAAGAGGATCACGAGAAGCGCCAGTCAGCGACCCAGCAAGCCCAGGCCCGGCTTGAGCAAGCCTGCCAGGACGCGGCCGCGGCAATGGCCGACCTGACCCAGCGGCAATGGGGCGACGGCACCATGTCTCCCGGAGACCGGGAATTCGCAGCCATACTGCGACCTGCGTGCTCACGGCTGTCCGAAGCCGACAATAATGACCAGGACAAGCTGGTCAGCACGTCAGTCCGTCAGTTGCTCGGCCCGGCTCGCGCGCTGGAGCAGGCACTGTCCGGCGCCGCCACAAAGGCGGACGAAGCCGCCAGGAACGGTGAGACCGATGTCACCCGGGCAGCCGACAAGATTTCCCTCCAGCAGAAAGCACACGACAAGGCGGCGACGAAGCTCGCGGCAGCCCGGAAACGACACGCTGACGCTCAGGCCACATTCGGCCACGACCTGATGGCACTCCCCGCTCTAGTGAGCGAACTGATTCCCGCCGACACGCTGGCTATAACTCCCGGCCACATCGACGCAGCGAAGCGAATCGTCACTGAACGGCGGGAGCAGGCAGATGCCCTCAGGCAGGACCACGACAGGGCAACCCGCGAACTTGAGAAGCTCGCCGCGACCCAACGGCAGCTTGATCAGCGGCGCAGCCGCGAAGTCACCCGCCCGCTCCAGACCCTAGCGACCTACCTGGAACGATGGCAGGACGTCATAGAGCAGGCGGTTACCGTACTGGATCAAGGCCAGCTGCGTGACCACATGCCGCCCAGGCCCGCGGCCATCACCGCGGCGGATGTCACTGCCTACGCGGCAGCACTCGCTGACGCAGAACGCGCGGCACGTAACGGCCTGTCGCACGCAGTCGCCGCCGCCGGCACGAACGCCACGACCCGGCTAGAGAAGCTCGGCACTGCAGCTGTCCGATTGCGATCGGGCCAGCAGGAAATACCCGTCATCACTCTGGCTGAGGGAGAACAGCTGCTTGCCCCTACCGCCCTTGACCCGGTCATTGCGGCGGAGACAAGCGCCCGCGACGCCGCCCTACGGCACCGGGCAGACCAGGAAGCGGCGCAGAGCCAGATACAGCCGGCAGCCAGCCTCGACGCCGCGACCAAGGCAGGCCACGCCAGGCTCAGCGCCGTAGACACGCTGCGCGGACTCCTCGCCGACGCCAAGTTCCTCCAGTACCTGACCGACAGACGCACGCGCGCACTACTGGGCGTCGCCACCGACATCTTCGGCCGGCTATCGGGCGGCGAATTCGGGTTCGCCGTGGATTTCCAGATCGTCAGCCTCCGCAGCGGAGCGGCCCGGAGCCCCAAGACCCTGTCTGGAGGGGAAACCTTCCTGGCCTCCCTCGCGCTAGCCCTGGCGCTGGTTGAACTCCACAGCCGCTCCGGCGCCCGGCTGGGCGCGCTCTTCCTGGATGAAGGATTCGGGTCACTGGATGTCGACGCGCTCGCCAGCTCGCTCACCGTCCTGCAGTCCGAAACAGGCGAGGACAAGCTCGTCGCAGTCATCAGCCACCTGCATGCAGTCGCCGAGGCGGTCGAAGACGTGCTGTGGGCCGAACGTCAGCCCGAGGGATCCAGCGTCCGCTGGCTGACCGCAGACGAGCGGGACGCGCTGGTCAGACAGGAAGTCACGGGCGGCCTGCTCAGCCTCATATGACGAACCGCTGCACGACGCAAGCGGGACAGCACGGCAAATGGAGGACCATGGTGAGCGAGACCGTCGAGGTTGCCTTCCGGTGGCGGCTCCTCGGCGAAGTCACCCTCGACGGACTGGGAAAGCTCCTCTTCCCGCAGGCTTCGGCCGCCCCCGGGGTGTACCGCCTCGAAGTTGACGACGACCAGGCATCGGTCTACTTCGGCGAAGCGACCGACCTGCACCAGCGCTTCGGCCGCTACCGCAATGCAGGCCGGCGCCAGCCGACGAACATCCGGATCCAGGAGCTTCTCTGCCGCATGCTGTCGGACGGGGGCCGCTGCCAAGTGTCTGTGGCGGAGATTCTCACGTTCCAGGCAGGCCGGAGCGGAGCGTGTCTTGACCTTCGTCTGAAAGCGGCCAGGGTTCTTGTCGAGAGTGCAGCTATCGTCCTGGCCCGCAACGAAGGCATTCGGTTGGTGCTCAATCTCGACCCCGCCTTCGACGGCTCGCTCGGCAGCCCCTGAGGCAGACGGGTACTCCCTCGGAGCGGATTAGTTGGTGCCTAGCCAGAACAGGCTGGTCAGCAGGGTGCATTCTGCGTCCGCGACTGGACCCGTAGGATCCCCGGTGCCCGGTACCGACACAGTCGCCTCCTCCGCAGACCCCATGTCATTGGGAAGTTAAGACTCGTTCCACCCCGCCGCGGCTAGCCTCGATCGTCGCGTCCAGGTCTGGCCTGCTTGCCGCGAGTGCCGCCGCGCGGCTCTCATCTAGCGGCTGGTCATCTGGATAGTCTCTGGGGAGGCCAGTGGGAGGATCGGTGAGTGGGCAAGGCAGCGCGGCGCCGCCAGGGCACAGGTCGGCATGGCGCCGCGGCGTCCCGCAACTCCAGGGCTGAGCGCGGCAGCCAGGGCGATGACCCGAGGGGCAGGGCTCAGGACGCTGTCACGCGCTTGGCCCGGGGGAATCCGCCGGGCAGGGTCAGCCTGGCGGGTGCTTACGCTCTCGGGTTCGGGGCGCTGGGCATGGCGCAGGTGGAGGGGGATGAGCCGGAGTGGTTTGCGGATCTGGACCCGCTGGACACCTTGTTCCTGGGCACGGTCTGGCCGCGGAAGTTCGCTGACGGGTATGAGTTCGCCAACGCGCTGACGGCGTGGCTGCGGCTGCTGCGCGGCACCGTTCACTGGGCGGGGATCGAGCGGTTCGTCCGGGAGGTGCTCGCCGCCAGCGCCGAGCATGATCTTCCCGTCGATGAGGGCGAGCTGATGCTGCTGGTGGCGGGGCGGCTGGAGGCGGCGGGCCTGGACCAGCGCAAGCTTCCGCGCAGCCTGCTGCCCGGCACTGCGCTGGCCGATACCCGCGTGGCCCGCGGTCCGGACCCTGATGCGCCGCTCCCGGACCCGCCGCCGGACGCCGCTGGCCGCGTCGAGCGGCTGTGGGCGGCGACTGAGATCGGGGTGCCGCAGGACGGCACGGCGCAGGACGCGCTTCGCGAGGGGCTGCACCTGCTCGGTGCCGCTGGCGTCGATGTGCGGCATGAGACTGCCGTGCTGCTTCCTGCGTTGTACATCGCCCTGGTGGCGGGTGAGTTCGAGGAGCTGGGGCAGGCGGGGGAGCGGGCGGTGGCGTGGGCGCTGGGGCTGGCCGAGGACTCAGCGCTGGTCCCGGTCACTGACGTGCTGCTGACGGCGCCGCAGCGCGGCCTGGATCCGGATGCGGCGCTGGGGCATCTGCTCGGCATTCCCGCGTTCGCCGACCCGGTCGCGGCCGGGGACCGGCAGTGGCATAGCTGGCCCGGGACCGAGCTGACCAGCCTGGCGTTCGAGCTGGGTTACCCGCAGGTGCTCACCCGCGACAGCAAGGTCATCCGGGTGGACCGGGATCAGGCCGCAGCATTGGAGGCCCAGGTCCGCCGGTTCGAGGAAAAATTCGGCCGCCTGCCGGGGCCTGATGATCCGCTGTTCTTCGACCCCGACGCCGACGAGCCGCAGCCGGTATCGCTGAACTGCCTGGAGACCGAGACCGTCGGCATGCTCGAAGCCGCCGGGATCTGCCCGGCGTGGATCTACGCCTACCAGCACACCGGCGGCCTGCTGCCCCGCCCGGACGGGACGTTCGCCAGCGTACGTGACCAGGCCGAATGGGACGAGGTGATCAGCCGCCACGTCAGGGTGCACCAGCCAGGCGCCCCGATCGACCACCAGGCCGAGACCCGCAAGCTGGCGACCATCATGACCATCATGACCTTGCAGATGGCCGCCGATGACCCCGGCTACGGCGCGGCCATGGCCGCGCAGCTGGGCACGGCCGGCGGGTCGGCGGGCACAGACTCAGCCCTGCTCCGCGAGTACCTGCGCGGCTGCGCCGGCGAGCTGGGCAGCATGCTGCGCGCCGACCGCGCGATTGTCCAGGCGGCCGGAGAGCAGGCCAGGGCCTGGGGCGGTGCCAGCCTGGCCAGCCGCCTGCACGCCGCAGCGCGCGCCGGGGCAGGCGACAGCATCGCCGACGATCTCCTGCTCGCCACCGCAGTCGCGATGATCCAGAGCCCGCGAGCATAGCCAGCCGGGAGCGGGTGGCGGCGAGATGGGGGTCACGCCGCAGCGGTGGCGGTGAACTAGCAAGTCCGCGCCAGCTTCCCGGCTCGGGCGATTCGGGAAACTGGCGCGGACCCGCTAGTGGCAGGGTCGGCGGGAATCCTGCCGCAGGCGGCGGTCTTACTCGCCGGCTGCCGCCTGGTACTGGGCGATGAGGTCAGCCGGGATCCGGCCGCGCTCTTTGACGTCAAGCCCCTGTGCCTTCGCCCAGGCGCGCACGTCGGTGTTGCTGACGCCGTTCGCGGGAGCCTTGCGCCCAGTCTGCCCCGCCCGCCGGGCGGTGCCGGTGACCCTGCGGCCGGCGCCGATGTAGCGGGCCAGGGCGGTCCGCAGTTCCTTGGCGTGCTCGGTGCTCAGGTCAACCTCGTATTGCGTTCCGTCCAGCCCGAAAAGGACTGTGCCTTCTGCTTCGCTGCCGTCGAGGTCGTCGATGAAGAAGGTCTGTATTTTCTGGGCCATGCCTGTCTCCCTTCTGGATTTCTTCCCGGTGCCTAATAGTACGGCATGTGTCATTCGCGCGCAGAATTTGATAGCCGGATGCCTGGCCCTGGAATTCTTCCGGGCGGTTCTCTGGTGATCCGAAGCGGCTTGGAGCCGGTCCTGCCGGACTTGCCATCCTTTCCCCAGTGGCGGAATTATTCATTGCGGAGCGCCTCGGCCGCACGATTGCTATCCGGTGCGGGATGTCGCTGCGGTGGAGGAGTGCTTGCGGATGACTCAGGGAAAACCCAGCAGCCCGGTTCGCCGTTTTTTGTGCGCGGGCGGCTGGGTGCCCGCCAGCCTTCGCGATTCAGCTGCCGTCAGGCGCGGGACGACGTAAGGGAGCACAGGATGGACGACAGCAGAAGTCCAGGGCGGCGCCCGGCTGCGACCAGGCATGCGCTATCTGCCAGAAGCTCGCCGCCTGCCGTGCTGGCAAGCTACAGCACCCCGCCCGCGAGCCAGACGGGGGTACGGATTCCTCCCTTCATGACAGGCAGGGAACACAGTATGAATGGCCAGTGGCCCCTTCAGGATTTCCTCGAACTCGGTGCCCTCGCTGGCGCAGTGCCGTGCGCGCGATTGCATGCCCGGCACGTACTCTGGGAATGGGGATTCGGAAGCCTCGGCGAGAGCGCCGAACTTCTGGTATCCGAGCTGGTAACGAACGCCGTCAAGGCTTCGCGGACGATGACGCTGGCCTCTCCGGTAAGGCTGTGGCTAGTGTCCGACTCGGCACAGATCCTGATTCTCGTGTGGGATTCCAGCCCGGAGCCTCCGGTGCGGATGAATACCAGCGAGGAGGCCGGGAACGGCCGAGGGCTAATGCTGGTGGAAGCTATCAGCGAGCAGTGGGGCTGGTATCACCAGATGAATAACGACGGGAAATTCGTGTGGGCCATCGCGCGGGCATGAGCCCTGGGCATCAGTTATCCGTGATTGCAGTAATCGCGGCCTAACGCAGGTGCGGGTGAGCGCGGTTCTTGCAGCCTGGTTCCCGGCCCGGGAAACCAGCAGCCGAAGCCGGGGAGCTGGCACCGGACGGGCTTACACGCGAGACGAAGCCACCGCTAGCCGCATGCGCCCGCGATGACCTCCCGTACAGGTCAGTTTCTGATGGGCGCTGACCGGCGATGAGTACCGGCACGGCAGGCAAGACCGCGAATCACGGCAGCCACGTCCCGGACCAGCCGCGGGCCGCCAGGCTGGTGCCGGGCCGATCGGGCTGCTGCTCACCCAGAATCCGCCAGTACACCGGGCCGGGGGTGGTCCAGGGGCTCAGGCTGCGGGCGAGCGGGGAGTGCGCGCGGTGCCGCTGCCGTCGTTCTGGTCCCGTGCCGCCTGCTTGCCGGATGACGCGCTGGGGCTGTCATCACGTGACTCGTGATCGTCATACCAGGTATCGAGCAGGCTGACTGCGGAGATCAGGCGGCGCCCGGGCGGGCGGAGCCGGTACCGTGTCTCGCGCGGAACGCCCGGCATTTCCTGGCGGGCGACGTAGCCGCTTGCTTCCAGCCGCCGGAGCGTGTCGTTCAGGACCTTCCAGCCGATCCGCCGGCCGTCGCTGGCCTGCGCGTTGATGGCCTCGATCAGGTCGCTGGGCCGCTCGGTCCCGCTCGCCAGGTTGGCGAGTACCGCCAGGTCCCATTGCCTGCGCAGCGGCGCCAGCCGGCCCATCAGATTCTGCCAGTTCACTGCGGCTCTCCCACGGTACTGCTGCTCCCGGGTAGTGCGGTGACTTCCCATGCGTCGTCTACTGGCCGCCTGCCGCCGCGTCCGTGCGCCGGCAGCCCGACCCTTGTCGGCTTTCGCGTCTCCGTTCCTCCGATCGTGTCTAGCCCGGTCCGGTGCGAAGCGGTGTCCCGCTGGCCGGGTTGCAGACTGCCATGCCGGGCCGTGCGGCGCGTGGCCAGCGCAGCCAGGGAATCCTGGCGTACTCGCGCACTGGGGATCCCCGTCGGGACCCAGTGCGTGGTACGGCTGGCCAGCTCGGGCGGGACGGGTACCGCCCGGCGAGCAGGGCTGACTGGCCGTCCGGCAAATGATTGGCTGCCATCCCCGGGAGTGCCGCATACTCAATAGGACAGCACAGAGAACAGCGGTTTACCGGCAGCCCAATTGCCTATTACCCGCTGGGCACGTGCTAGCACGCTGTGCGGGGGCCGGGGGGCTGAGCGGGACGGGGAAGGACCGCAATGGCCGTGGCCGGTAACGCGGATTGGAGGCGCCGCGCAGAGCTCACCGGCCTGCTGCAGACATGCCGGTCCCGGATGGCCCGCCCGGTTCCGGAGGGGAATAGCTCAGGGCTGCGCCAGGAAGATGCCGCTGACCTGGCAGGGCTGAGCGTGCGGCGGTACGCGGCGTTCGAGCGCGGCGAGATCGCGAACCCGCTGCCGGAAGTGGTGGAGTCTGTCGCTGCGGCGCTGCGCATGACGGCGGCCGAGCACAGCGCGCTGCACATCCTCGCCACCGGCCACGACCCGCCGTTGTCCCCTGTCCCGCCTGGCGACGGCGCGCGGGCCGAGGTCAGCCCGGTGTTCCTAGAGCTGCTGGCCCGCCAGGATCCCAATCCAGCCGTCATCACCGATGAAACCTGGACGGTCATCGCGCGGAACGAGGCGATGAGCGCCTGGGCCGGCAGCTGGCTCGACCAGGCGCCGGCCGGCCGGCAGAACCTGGTGCTGTACCTGTTCAGCGACGACTGCGAGGCGCTGCTGCCGGACGTGCACGCCGCCCGCCGCGCGGTCATCGCCCTGTTGCGCTACCAGTACGCCCGCTACGTCACCAGCGACAGGTTCGCCGCCCTGGTAACCCGCCTGCAGGCGACCGGCCGGGAGGCGCGCGAGCTGTGGGAGCGGCACGAGATCGCGCTTCCGCCGCGGGAATACCATGTCCGGGTGCGTCACCCGGGGTACGGCGTGATCGAGGCAGATGACGCGACCCTGCAGATCTCCGCCCGGTTCTGGATGCATGTGGTCGTCTTTCCCGAGGGCGTCCTGCCCCCAGGCCGCTGACGGCCAGCACTGCGGTACCCGCTGGATGGGACGCTGCGCGGTGCGCCGGCGGGCGGGAGGCGCCATTGCGCTGCGGTCCTCTTGCACGAGCGTACAGGGAGGTTTACGCTCCGGGCGGGACGGTTCGTTTCCCCAGCAAGGTGGCGACCGGTTGAGCCAATCCTCGCGCGAACGCGACACTATCTGCCCCGCATGGTGCCAGCTGCCGGCAGTTCACGTCGCGGCCTCGCCCGGTACAGGCGAGACGACGCACACGCGGCTCGTCCGGGAGATCTTCCTCGGCGAAATCGGCGGGATCCGGGCCGCAGCCGGCCAGCCGGTCCGGGTGGAAGTCGAGGCATTCGCCGATCTGTACGGCCGCGAGCACCCGCCGACGGTCCGGCTGGCACTTTCCTGCGCTGCCGGCCCCGACCCCGATGCCGACGACCTCACCCCCGCCGAAGCACGGGAACTCGCCGGGGCACTGCTGGAAGCGGCCCGGATGGCAGAGTCATAGGCCCGCTCTGCCCCGGCACCGGTGAGCCGCGTCAGCCTGCGGCCAGCGCCAGGCGCACAGCGCCGGCTAGCTGTCTCAGCGCCAGTCCTGCCCGCGAAACGGGAGATAGCGCACAGCAAGCACTTTGGCCATTCGATGCGTTCGTGTCGCAGGAATCAGATAGGCATCAGTAATTCATTTCCGTCACTATGCTATATCGCCGCCCTTGCCGTGCCGTCCGCCCTGCCGCTGCCACGCATTAATGAAACTGCACGCCGGGCCACGGCACTTCAGGGTGCCATCGATTGAACGTTGAAGTGACTACGGGGGGCAGTGGTAAGAAAGAAATCACCTCCAGGACTCCGTGATCATCAGGGAGGTGACGGGAACTGCCTGGTCTTGCGAAGGTGCTGCGCGCGGCGACCCTGGCCTGCTGCCTGGCCGCCGCGGCGGCGGGGTGCGGCGCAACCCCGGCCAGCGGCCCGGCACCCGCCCCTTCTGTGTCGCCATCGCCGTCAGCGGCGAGTACCACGGCCGCGCCGGGTGATCCGCGGACGCAGATCCTGGGCGCCTACACCGGCCTGTGGCGCGCGTACGCCACCGCGGCACGCACCGCCGACTACCAGCCGGGTGCCCTGTCGCAGTACGCGGCCGGGGACGCGCTGATGATCCTGACCCGGTCCCTGTACGACAACCACCAGCATGGCGTGGTTCTGCGCGGCGCCCCGGCCCTGCGCCCGAAGGTCACGGGCCTGATCCCGGCCGGGAATCCGGACAGCTCGTCGGTGACCGACTGCGCGGATGACTCACGGTGGCTGCAGTACACGACATCAGGGCAGCCGGCCCGGCGGTGCCCCGGCCGGGCGGCACCGCATCTATGCCCGGCTGCGGCTGTTCGGCTCGGTGTGGAAAGTGACCAATCTCGTGGTGGAAAAGGCGGGGACATGCTGATGCACGCCCTCATGCGCGCGGCCCTGGTGATGGTGGCCGCCGTGATCGTCACCGGCTCGTGGCAGGTGCCGGCCAGCGCGAAAGGCAATCCGCCCGGCGGCGGGTTCGGGGGCACGCAATGCGGCCAGAGCTACACGCCCGGCTGCACGGTGACGGCCGGCACGCCCGGAAGCAGCGGCCCCGGCAGTCCCGGCGGGAACGTGCCCGGCAGCGGCACCCTGGCCGGCTCCGGCCCGGGCGGGGGCTGCGCGGGCACGATGAGCAAGGCGTTCGGCTGCGTCCCGGCCGGCTGCACGATCACGGCCCAGACCGTGGCCTGCCCGATCGGCGTGGCCCGCCCGCCGGGTCGTGGCGCTCCGGGGCCTCCGCCGCCGGCGGTGCTGGCCCGGCTCGCGGTGCGGTTCCTGCGGCTGCCCGATCCGGTGATCCGCTCGTCCCCGGCGCCCGGCGCGCTGCAGCTGACCCGATTGCCGACCTGGCTGTGGGTCGCCCCGGCCGCCTGGCATCCGGAGTCGAAGACAGCACGGGTCCCCGGCGAGTCGGTCACCGCGACCGCGACCCCGGTGTCGGCGTCCTGGCGGATGGGCGACGGCAAGACGGTCACCTGCCACAGCCCCGGCACGGCCTACACCAGTCGCGACAACCCCGCGTCACCGTCCCCGACGTGCGGCTACACCTACACCCGCTCCAGCGCCGGGCAGCCGCACGCGGCCTACCACGTAACGCTCACCATCACCTGGGACATCACCTGGACCGGACCCGGCGGCGCCGGCGGGGCGCTGCCGCCGCTGTTCACCGCCGCCGCCGCCGCCATGCGGGTGGCTGAATCACAGGCGGTCAACACCGCCGGAGGTGCGTGATGGCAGCGCTGACCGGGCTCCGCAGGGCGACCGACGGCCGGGCCGCCCTTCCTGCGGCGCCCCGGCCGCGACGGCGCAGCTGGGCGCTGGCGGTCATCGGCGTCCTGGTGGTGAGTGTGTGCGCGCTGGTCTTCGCGGCTGGCTGGGTACAGGCGGGGAACCGCAAGCCGGTCCTGGCGGTCGTGCAGAACGTCGCCGCCGGGCAACTGCTGACTGCCGCTGACCTGCAGGTGGTGCGGGTCAGCGCGAGCGGACCGGTCAGCCTGGTGCCCGCCGCCGGGGAAGCTAGCGTGCTGGGCCGCCCGGCTGCCGGGCCGCTGCCGGCGGGTGCCCTGCTGACATCCGGTGATATCGGCCCGGCGGCCCCGGCCGCCGGGCAGGACGACCTCGGGGTGGCGGTCAAGGCCGGCCAGTACCCGCCGGACCTGTCGGCCGGGCAGACCGTGACCGTGCTCGCCACCCCGGCCGCGTCCTCGGCTGGCTCCGCGCAGGGCACGTCGTCCCCGGCGCTGCCGGTCGGCCAGGCCGTCGTCCTCGGCGTCGACGTCAACGCCAACTCGGGCACCACCGTGGTGGAACTGCGGCTGAGCCAGAACGCGGTGCCGCAGGTGGCCGCGGCGGCAGCGACCGGGCAGATCGCCCTGGCGACGATCCCGGCAGGAGGGTGACGGCATGCCGCTGATCGCGCTGGCCTCGGTGAAAGGGTCCCCGGGCGTGACCACCACCTGCTTCGCGCTCGCCGCTGCCTGGCCTGCGCAGCGGCGGCTGGTCATCGAGGCAGACCCGGCGGGCGGGGATCTCGGCCCGTGGCTGGGCCTGCCGCCCGCGCCCGGGCTGACCGGCCTGGCCGCCGCCGCCCGGCACGACCCCAGCAGCGACCTGGCCTGGCACCACGCCTGCGAACTCGCCGGCGGGCTGAACCTCGTCATCGCCCCGGCCGGCGCGGAGCAGTCGGCTGCCTGCCTGACAGCCCTGACCGGGAACGCGGGCACGATATTCGCCTCGCTCGCCGCCGGGCCGGAGACGGTCATCGCCGACTGCGGGCGCCTGGACCCTGGCTCCCCGGCGCTCGCCATCGCCGCCCAGGCGGACATGACATTGCTGATGGTGCGCCCCCGGGTCAGCGAGCTATCCCATCTGGCGCTGCGGGCTGACGGGCTGTCCCGCGCGGGAGCGCGCCTGGCCCTGCTGCTGGCCGCCGACGCCGCCGCGGGCCCGCCGAGGCCATCTACCCGGCCGAGGAAATCGCCGCCACCCTGGCCATCCCGGTCCAGGCCAGCATTCCCGCCGACCCGCGCGGCGCCGCTGACCTGATCCGCTACCGCGGCGAACTGCACAAGATCCGGCGGCTGCCGCTGGCCCGGGCAGCGGCCAGCCTCGCCGCCGCGCTGGCCGACGGACCCGGGCAGCATCCGCCGTCCCCGGCAGCCGCGCCCGGCCCCGCCCCGGTCCCGGTCCCGGTCCATCATCCAGCGGAGGTGACCGCAGGTGACACAGCTCGATAGCCGCACGCCGCAGCCCGGCAGCGGGCACGACCATGAGCTGACCCAGCGGCTGCGCGGCGACGTCGCCCGCCGCCTGGCCCGGGAAGCCGCCGCCGGGCCAGACGGCACGCAGCCGCTGACCCCGGCGCGGCGCACCGAGATCGGCCGGCGCCTCATCGCCGAGGCGCTGGATGCCGAGGCCGCCCGCGCGCTGACCGACGCCCGCGCGCCGCTGGATGCCGGCACCGAGCGGCAGATCGGGCAGGCGGTCTTCGACGCGATCTTCGGCCTGGGCGGCTTCCAGCCCTTCCTCGACGACCCCGACGTCGAATCGGTCAACGCCAACGGCTGCGATGAGGTGTTTGTGCAGTACGCCGGAGGCCGCCGGGTCCGCGCCGCGCCCATCGCCGCCAGCGACGCCGAGCTGACCGACCTGATCCGCTCCATCGCCACCCGGGCCGGGAACGAGGAACGCCGGTTCGACCGGGCCACCCCCCGGGTCAGCGTGCCGCTGCCGGGCGGCGGCCGGCTGTTCGCCGTGATGGCCGTGACCGGCCGGCCGTGCGTGGCGATCCGCCGGGACCGCCTCGCCAGCGCCTCCCTGGCCGGCCTGGCCGCCAACGGCACCCTGGACAAGCAGCTCGCCGCGTTCCTTTCCGCTGTGGTCCGCGCCCGGAAGAACATCCTGGTCAGCGGCGGCACCGCGGTCGGCAAGACGACCCTGCTGCGGGCGCTGGCCTCGGCGATCCCGCCGCGGGAGCGGCTGATCACGATCGAGGACAGCCTCGAGCTGTGCCTGGACTGGGACACCGGCGCCCACCCCGACGTGGTCGCGATGCAGTCCCGGGAGAAGAACGTGGAGGGCGAAGGAGAGATCACGCTCGCCGAGCTGGTGCGGTGGGCGCTGCGGATGACCCCGGACCGGGTGATCGTCGGCGAGGTCCGCGGCAGCGAGGTCGTCCCGATGCTGAACGCCATGAGCCAGGGCAACGACGGGTCGATGACCACCATCCACGCCAGCTCCTCGCGCGGCGCGTTCATGAAGGTCGCCTCCTACGCCGCCCAGTCCGCCGAGCACCTGTCCCTGGAGGACACCAACCTGCTGATCGCCGGCGCGGTGCACATCGTCATCCAGCTCGACTGGGACCGTCATGGCCGGCGCTGCATCTCCAGCATCCGCGAGGTGACCGACGCCGACGGCCGGCAGGTCGTGTCCAACGAGGTATACGCCCCCGGCCCGGACCGGCGCGCCGTCCCCTCGGTGCCGGTCCGGGCCGCCACCATGGAAGAGCTGGCCGCCGCCGGGTACCAGCCAGACGGGGCGGGGGCGGGCAGGTGACCGGCGGCAGCGCGGCGCTGGCCGGCCTGCTCGGCGCGGGCGCCGGCCTGGGCCTGGTCCTGGTGTTCTGCGCGCTGCGCCGCCGCCCCGCCGTCCCGGCTGACCCGCGCTGGCGGGACGCGCTGGCCCGCGCGCAGCGCCAGGCCACCATGCCGAGGGTCGGCGGCACGCTGCTGGCCGCCGCCGTGGCCGCGGCGATCACCCGCTGGCCGGCGGGCACCGTCCTCGCCGGCCTGGCGGCCTGGTTCCTGCCCCGCGCCCTCGGCCCCGACCGCGCCGGTGACCAGTCGGTACGGCGCATCGAGGGGATCGCGTCGTGGACAGAGCAGCTGCGCGACACGCTGGCCGCCGCGGCCGGGCTGGAGCAGGCGATCCTGGCCACCGCGCCGATCTCCCCGGAGCCGGTCCGCGAGCAGGTCACCGGGCTGGCTGCCCGGATCCACCAGGGGCAGCGGCTCCCGGACGGGCTGCGGGCCTTCGCCGCCGAGGCCGCCGACCCGGCCGCGGACCTCGTGGTGGCCGCGCTGCTGCTGGCCGCCGAGCAGCAGGCCCGCGACCTGGGCCAGCTGCTGTCCAGCCTCGCTGATTCCGCCCGCCAGCACGCGGCCATGCGGATGCGGATCGCCGCGGCCCGCGCCCGGGTCCGTACCGCCTCCCGGATCATCATCGGCGTCACCGTGGCGCTGACGGCGGGCCTGCTGGCGTGGAGCCGCGCGTTCCTGGCCCCCTACGGCAGTCCGGCCGGGCAGCTCGTCCTCCTGGCGGTCGGCGCCTGCTTCGCGGCAGCGTTCTGGTGGCTGCACAAGATCGCCGGCTTCGGCGAGAACCCCAGGATCCTGACCGGGCTCGGCGCCCTGCCCGGCACCGCACCGCACGAGGCCGCGCAGTGACCGGGGCGCTGCTGCTCGGCGCCTTCGCCGGCCTGGGCCTGATCGCCATCGCCGCCGGCCTGGCGCCGCGCCGGATCAGCCTGGCCGAGGCGCTGGAGGCCATCATCCGCGAGCCGCGCCGGCCGCTGGTGACCGCCGAGGAGGGCGGCTGGGCTGCCCGGCTGGGCCGCCCCGCCGTCACCCTGCTCGCCGGGCTGGGCCTGCCGACCCGCGGCCTGCGCCGCGACCTGGCCCTGCTGGGCCGGCCGCCTGAGCGGCAGCTCGCCGAGCAGGCCACCGCCGCGATCACCGGGATGCTGCTCGCCCCGGCGCTGGCCGGGCTGCTCGCCGCCGGCGGGGTCATCGTGGCCTGGCAGCTCCCGGCGGCCGGCGCCATCGCCCTGGGCGCGGCAGGGTTCACCGTGCCGGCGCTGGCAGCCCGGCAGGAGGCCGCTGCCCGCCGCAGGGCCGCCCGCCACGCCCTGGCCGCGTTCCTGGACCTGGTCGTCATCTCGATCGCCGCGGGCGCCGGCGTCGAGGCCGCCCTCACCTACGCCGGGGCGACCGGCCGCGGCTGGGCGTTCGCCCAGATCCGCGGCGCGCTGGAAACCGCCCGACTGACCCGCCGCCCGCCCTGGGAGGCCCTCAGCCAGCTCGGCGGTGAGCTCGGCATCAGCGAGCTGACCGAGCTGGCCGCCTCCATCACCCTGGCCGGGACCGAAGGCGCCAAGGTCCGGGCCAGCCTCACCGCCAAGGCCGCCGCCATCCGCGCCCGCCAGCTGTCCGACGCCGAGACCACCGCGCAGGCCGCCACCGAGCGGATGAGCCTGCCCCTGGTGCTCCTGTTCGGCGGGTTCCTCCTGCTGATCGGCTTCCCGGCTGTCGTCCACGTCCTCACCGGCATCTAGATCAACACTAAAGGGGGACCTTATGCCCGCTCTGCTCGGATATATCCGCCTCGCCGCCGCCTTGCTGCGCGGCCGGCTGGCGCAGGCCCGCCGCGACGGCGAGGCCGGCTACACCACCGAGACCGTCGTGGTGATCGCCCTGCTGGTGGCGCTGGCGATCGCCGCGATCGCCATCATCACCGCCAAGGTCCTCGCCAAGGCCAACTCCCTGAACCTGGGATGATGAGCCCCACCGCCCGCCGGCCTGTAGGGAGGCCGAGAAGATGGCGAATCGGCCGCCTACTTGGCGAATGCGTGGCGGTTTGGCTGCCGACATGGCGATTGCCGGGCCGGAGTCACATCAATGTCACTGTGGCGGCGCTACGTTCGGCGCATGCCCGCGGTTTTCCCGTCCCCGTTACGGCCATGAGCTGTTCCGCTGCCCGGGTGAGGTTCCGGGACAGCGGTGGGGGTGTCATCGATTCCGGCTTGGGGTCGGTGTCCGCCGTGGCGCTGGCGGCGGGCCGGCCGTGGCGGACGTTCCGCTGGCATCGCGGCCAGGCCCACTACTCGGGCTGGTACTGGTCGGCCACGATGAGCCGGCATGTTGTCTACGAGAGCCGGCTGGAGCTGGCCCGGTTGCTGCTGGCCGACTTCGATCCTGGCGTGGCTGCCATCGCCGCGCAGCCTTTCTGCCTGACCGCGTCCGTGGATGGGCGGGAGCGCAGCCATGTCCCGGACTTTCTCCTCGTGGGTGGTGACTTTGTGGTGACGGTGGTGAACGTGAAGCCGGCTGATCGCCTGGCTGATCCGAAGGTGGCCGGGGCGCTGGCGTGGGCTGGAGCGGCCTTCGGGCAGCGGGGCTGGCGCCACGAGATCTGGACGGGAACTTCCGCGGTGCTGCTGGCGAACGTGCGGTTCCTCGCCGGTTACCGCAACCCGGCCCGGGTCGACGCCGGGGCCATCTCGGCGGTGGCCGCGACGGTGGACCGGCCGCTGCGCCTGGCGGACATCGAGCAGGCATGGCCGGGGCGGGCCGGTGAGGTCCGGGCTGCGGCGCTGCACCTGCTGTGGCGCGGCGTCGTGCGGGCTGATCTTACGGCGCCGCTATCAGCCGGGACGGTGCTGGAGCCTGTGGCATGAGCGGCTGGCAGCGGTGGACGGTCACGGTGGAGGTGGGATCGCGTCTTGCCTGCGACGGGGAACTGTGGACTGTCGCCGGCATGGAGGCGGGCTGCGTGGTGCTGGCCGGCCGCGCAGGCTCGCGCAAGCGGGTGCTCACCGCCACGCTGCTCGCCGACCCGGCGACCCGGCTCCTGGGGCCGGGGGAAGCGCATCCGCCGCCGGCGGGCTCGGTGCTCGACGATTTGAGCGATCCGGAGCGCGGTCAGCTGCAGGAGCGTCTGGGGCATGTCCGGGAGGTAGTGACCGGTTACCGGTCGGGCTGCGCGGAGCTGGCCGGGCCGGGCGAGCCGCGGCCTGAGTATGACCCGTCGCTCCCGCTGATGCTTCGTTACCGGGCGAAAGCCGCCGAGCTGGGGGCCGGGCCGCGCACGATCGAACGATGGGTGGCGGCGGTCCGCGACACCGGGCCGGCCGGGCTCATCGACCGCCGCGGCCTGCGGCCGGCCGGTCCGCTGGCCGGGGTCGACGGGCGCTGGCTGGCGTGCTGCCGCACCGTGCTGGACGAGCACACCGACGCCTCGCGGCCGACCAGGCAGCTTTTGCTCGCACGGGTCGCTGCCCGCCTGGAGGCCGAGTTCGGGCCAGGTGAGGTGAAGGCGCCCGGGGTGAGGAAGGCGCGGGCAGTCCTCGACGAGCTGAGCCGGGGCACCGGCGCCTTCACGGGCGCGACGAAGCAGAAGCGGTCGATTGCTGCCCGCCCGGCTGGTGCCTACGGCCGGCTGCGGGCGACCCGGCCGGGGGAATACCTGCTGCTGGACACCACCCCGCTGGATGTATTCGCGATGGAACCCCTCACGCTGCGCTGGGTGGGCCTGGAACTGACGATCGCGATGGACTTGTTCTCTCGCGCGATCTGCGGCCTGCGCCTCTCGCCGGTCTCGACCAAGGCGGTAGACGCCGCGGTGGTGCTGTTCGAGACGCTGCATCCCGCTTCCCGGCGCACGACGGGCGCGGGCCTGCTGCCCTATGGGGGGCTGCCCGACGCGGTCGTCGTCGACGCCGCGACGTCCGAGTTCGCGAGCGCGGGCCGGGGCGGCGCAGGCGGGCTGCCCGGCGTGGCGGCGGAGACCGTGGTGGTGGACCACGGCAAGGTCTACCTGTCCGAGCACGTGCTGGCGGTTTGCGAGCGCCTGGGCATCTCGGTCCAGCCGGCCCGGCCGCTCACGCCAACCGACAAGGCTGCTGTCGAGCGGTTTTTCCGCACCCTGCGGGAAGGGCTGCTCGTCGCGCTGCCCGGATATAAAGGCCCCGATGTTTACAGCCGCGGTGCCGATCCCGAAGGGTGCGCCTACTTCTTTACCGGCGAACTTGAACAGGTCATCCGGGAGTGGATCACCGGGATCTATCACTGCCGGCCCCATGAGGGACTGGTCGAGCCGCAGGCACCCGGCCTGGCGCTGTCCCCCGCAGAGATGTTCGAGGCGGGCGTCGCGCAGGCCGGCTGCGCATCCCGGCCCATCCGGGGCTCGTGCTGGACTTCCTGCCGACCGCGCGGCGGACGATCCAGCATTACGGCGTCGAGGTCCACGGGCTGCGTTACAACGGCCCGGCGCTCAACCGCTACCGCAACCGCACTAGTCCGTACACCGGCGTGCATGCCGGGCGCTGGCCGGTGCGCTACGACCCCGACGACATCTCCAAGGTCTATTTCTGCGACCCGGCTGATCATTCCTGGCACACCCTGGCCTGGGAGCACGCGGCGGAGATCGGTGTGCCGTTCTCCGCCGAGACTCTGGCCTACGCCCGGCGCCTGGCGCTCGCCTCGGGCCGTCACGTTGATGAGCGCCGGGCGCTGGCCGAGCTGCTGGACCGTTTCGGCGCCGGGCTGGTGCGTCATCCCGTCGAACGCCGCCTCGCGCTGCGGGCCTCCGAGCAGCGCGCGGCCCGCCTTGCCGCGCAGGCCGCGGCTGCCGGGGTCGCTGCCTTGCCTGCCGTGGCGGCGATCACCGGCCAGCCCGGCGAGGCCGGGGATGATGACAGCGCTGCGGAACTGGACCCCGCCGACGATCCGGGCGTCAGCGACGAGGACTTCTACGCCGACGCGTTCGAGGTGCTGCCATGACCAGTTCGGGTCTGCCCGTCGCTGAGGAGCGGGACTGGAACCCCTCTGCCAAGGCCGGCTGGTTCGCCATGGCAGAAGCCCCCGCCCGGGCCAGGCCCCGGCCGCGCACCACCAGCCAGCTGGCGGCGATGTCACCGCGGGAGCGCCTGGCCTACGACCACGCCCGCGCCATCTGGCACGCCAACATCGGCCCGATCCGCACTCCCCAGGTGGACGCGCTGTTCGACGCCCTAGACGAGATCACAGGCGCCAACCGCCAGGACGGCGACAAGGTAAAACCCACCGCCGTCCTGGACGCGTTGCCCGGCCTGGGCAAGACAACCGCCGCGCTGGCCTTCGGCCAGGCGTTCCACCGCGCCCAGGTCGGCCTCTACGGCCCGCAGATCGACGCCAGCGGGGGGCTCTGGCAGCGCATCCCGGTCGTTTACGTTGGCCTCACCTCGAACACCACTATGCGCAGCCTCAACGCGATGCTGTGCCGTTTCTACGGCCTGCCCGGCGCGGACCGGGGCACTGCTGACTGGCTGGCCAACCGGGCTGCTGAATGCGTCGCCAGCTGCAAAACCCGCCTGATCATCGTCGACGACGTGCACTTCCTGGACGTCAGCCGGCGGGACGGGCGCGAGGTGGCCAACCATTTCAAGTGGCTCGCTAATACCTTCCCGGTCACTTTCTTGTTCGTCGGCGTGGGACTGCGCGCCCGGGGCCTGCTCGATGAGGGGCTGTCCGGGGCCGACGCCGCGTTCTCCCAGACCGCCCGCCGCTGGAGCGTGTTCACCCTCGACCCCTTCGAGGTCGTCAGCAAACCCGGCCGCGCCACCTGGCGGCAGCTGCTGCTCGGTATCGAGCGCGAGATCGTGCTCGCCGGGGCGCACCGCGGCATGCTGGCCCGCGACCTGTCCGGCTATCTCTTCGCCCGCTCCAGCGGCCACTTCGCCTCACTCATGTCCCTGATCAGCCGCGGCTGCTACCGGGCGGCCCGGACCGGGGCCGAGGCACTGACACCCGCGCTGCTAGACCCCGTGCGGATCGACCAGGCCGCCGAAACTGCCCGCGGGTACCTGCACGCCGCGGTTGAGGCCGGCCTGCTGCCCGGCGCGGCCCGCCGGCCCCGAGACGAGGGGACGGCATGACGGTCCGGCTCCCGTTCACCCTGACCCCCGCCGGCGGCCAGGGCTTCACGGCCTGGCTGCACGCCTACGCCGCCCGGCTGGACGTCACACCCGCGGAACTGGCCGGCGCTCTCGGCCTGCCCGACCACGCCAGCGATCCCGCAACCCCGCCGCGACCTGGCCGGCACACCGGGCACCGCGTCGAGACGATCTGCACGGCGACCGGCCTCACCGCAGCCGCGGTCCAGGCGATGCTCCGCTCAGCCACCCCGGCGGCCACCGCGACGCAACCACCCGCCATCCCCGCCCGCAGCCGCGAATTGAGCATCCTCGAGCGGCTGCGCCAGGCCACCACCCTCACCCCCAGCGCGCGCCTGCGGCACGCCACCACCATCCGCCAGCGCCCGGACATCGCCCAGGCCGACCCCGCGACCGAGCGCGCCAGCCGGCTTCCCGACCAGCTCTGGCCGGCCTGGGCGATCCGCCTCGCCGATGACGACGCCTTCGACCCGGCCACGTTCCGTTCCTCGGCCCTGGCAGCGCTGCTCGTCCCGCACAGCGGGCGCACCCTGCGGGAGATCGCCGCGCTGGTCAGCGACCGGGTGCGGCCCGCCACCGTCGCCTACCACCTGCGCAAGCTCCTGCAGCCCGCCGGGAATGCCACCGCCCTGCAGATCCTCACGGAACTCGCCTTCGCCATCGACACCCATGACATCCCCGTCAACTACGCACGCCGCCGCCACCTGGCGGCTGCGTCAGAGCTGATCAGCCAGAACACCTGGGCCAGCCTGGCCCGGCAGGCCGATGTCCGCAGCGGCGGGCAGCGCCGAGCCCGCTTCGCCCGCTGCTACCTCTACGAGCTGCTCACCGGCTGCAACCTCCACCTCGCCCCCTCGCCCTACCGGATCGAAGACAACCTGGAGCGAACCGAATACCACAACTTCGCCGCCGCGCTGCCCCGGGCCCTCGCCAGCGCGCTGCACCAGCACGCAGAAGAACTGCTCACCGGCGCGGGCATCACCGGCGAGCCCCTCCAATGGCAGCCACCAGCCAGCTGGACCACCATCACCAGCTGGCCAGGCGCAGACCCCGACCACACCGACCCCGGCCCCATCCACCAAGCCCTGCTCGCCCAGCGGGCACCACACACTCACCTGGCCGCCTCGCTCGGCATCTCTACCGGGCACCTGCGCTACGTCCTGCGCCAGCACCCCCAGCCTCAGCCGGCCTACCAGGCCCGCCGGTCCCTGGCACCCCCCACGCCAGCCAGCCCCTGCGGCCACCCCGGCACCATCTACCTCGACCCAGACTGGCTGCGCCGCGAATACCTGACCTGGCGGCGCAGCCTGCCCGACATCGCCGCCGAAGTCGGCTGCACCATCGCCACACTCAAGAAATTCGCCCACCACAACGGCATCCCCCTGAGGCGACGCTCCGGGCCAGGGGGATTCGCCCACCTCGACGCCCCCGTGCGTCACCCCTCACAGTTCCCAGAACCGCTCCGCTCCGCGCTCACCGGGCAAGACGCCCGCCAGCGCCTTCACCGCTTCACCCTCCTCACCCAGCACCCCAGCCTCTGCAAGGCCGCCCAGGCCCTCGGAACCCGCCAGGGCACCCTCAGCCAGCAACTAGCGCAACTCGAACGAGCCTGCGGCGGGCTGCTGCTCCACCGGCAGCCACGACGCCGGCCCATCGGCCCGCTGACCCCCCTCGGCGAGCAGCTACAGCGCCAGGCGCTCGAACACCTCGACCTCAACCCTCAGACATGACACGACACCACCATGATCAAAGAAACCGCCAACTCCCATGCCACGACACAACGCGCAACCGAACCGCCCACGCCGGCTCGCCGGCAATCCACCAGGAAAAGGCCGCCAACAATGCAGCCCAGCCGCCAAGTTCACGGCCTCCCTACACGGCCGTCGCCCCTGCGGCGGCGCACCAGGCGCGGGAAGCAACCGGCACGGACCGGCCCGGGGCCGGCGCGACCCCGCCATCCCCGGATGCGCTGGCTGGCCCGGCCCTGGCGTGGTGACCGGGGCGCCGGGGCAGCCGAGCTGGTCATCGCCGTCCCGCTGCTCATGCTGCTGATCCTGCTGATCGTGCAGTTCGCGATCTGGGCGCACGCCTCCTCAGTCGCCCAGGCGACCGCCGAGGAAGCCCTGGCCGCCGCCCGCGTCCAGGGCGGCAGCGCCGCCGCCGGGCAGCAGCGCGCCGCCCAGGTCCTCGGCCAGATCGGCAGCTCCGTCCTCATCAGCCCGCACGTCACCGTCACCCGCACTGGCGCCACCGCCACCGTGCAGATCACCGGCACCGCCGAGGAAGTGCTCCCGGTGCCGGGACTCGCCTTCCCCGTGCACATCACCGTCACCGGGCCAGTCGAGCGGTTCGTGCCCGCCACCGCGCAGGGATAGCCGCCGTGCACCTGCCCGCGCGGCTGCGCGCCCGCAGCAGGGACAGCGGGTCAGCCGCCGCCGAGCTGGTCCTCATCACCCCCCTGCTGATCGTGGTCCTGCTGCTGATCGTCGCCGCCGGCCGCCTGGTCGACGCGCGGCTGCAGGTCGACAGCGCGGCCATGCAGGCAGCCCGCGCCGCGTCCCTGGCCCGCGACCCCGCTGCCGCCGCCGCGCAGGCGGACGCCACCGCACAGGCCGCCCTGGCCAGCGAGCACATCACCTGCGACCCGCTGGCCGTCAGCCCGGACACCAGCGCGTTCCGGCCCGGCGGGCAGGTCACCGTCCAGGTGACCTGCACCGTGTCACTGGCCGGCCTCGCGCCGCTGCACCTTCCCGGCTCGCAGACCCTCACCGCCCAGTTCACCTCGCCCATCGACGTCTACCGCGGGGCCGGGCCGTGACGCCCCGCCACCCGCGCCCGCGCCCGCGCCGTCCCACTGACAGCGACGCCGGGCAGATCACGGCGTTCGTCGTCGTCATGATGGCCGCGCTGATCCTGCTCGCCGGCCTGGTGCTGGACGGCGGCCTGACCCTGGCCGCCCGCGAGCGGGCCCTCGGCGAGGCGCAGGAAGCTGCCCGCGCCGGAGCCCAAGCCGTCAACCTCGCCGTCTACCGGCAGGACGGGAAACTCGTGCTCACCCCGGGCCAGGCCGTCGCCGATGCCCGCGCCTACCTGGCCGGCATCGGCGCCGCTGGCACCGCCAGCGTCACCGGGAACGCGGTCACCGTGACCGTGACCATCGTCCAGCCGATGCAGATCCTCGACGCCGCCGGGCTGTCCGCGATCACCGTGCACGCCACCGCCACCGCCACACCCGAACTCGGCATCAACGGGGAACTCCCGTGACCCGCCCGCCCGGCCGCCTCCCGCGCCTGGGCCGCGCCGCCGCCGCGCTGGCCGTGACGGCCATCGTGCTGGCCGGGCCGCCGTACGCCCTGGTCCGCCTCACCGGCTGGCCGGTGCCCCGCCACCTGCCCGCCTGGCCGCAGCTGCAGGCGTTCCTGGTCAGCCCGCTCAGCGACGACACCATCATCAAAGGGCTGGCCTGCGCGGTCTGGCTGCTGTGGGCCATGGCCGCCGTCGCGGTGCTCATCGAGGCGGCAGCCGCCATAGCGGGCCAGCCCGCGCCCCGGCTGCCCGTCATCGCCCCCTTCCAGGCGGTCGCCGCCGCCCTCATCGGCGCCACCGTCCTGACCTCGCTGCAGGCTGTGCAGGCCCCGCGTTCCTCCCAGCCCCTGCAGGCAGCGCTGACCGCCAGCACCGCCGTCGCCGGCCCCGACGCCGGGCCAGCCGGCACGCGCTGCGGCACCTGCCCGGGCGGCCAGGCCGCCGGAGGCCGCGGACAGCCGCGACGCTCCCGCGCCCCGGCCCCGCGTCTACCGCGTCGTGCCAGGCGATGACCTGTGGGCCATCGCCGCCCGGTTCCTCGGCAACGGCGAGCACTGGCACGAGCTGTTCCGCCTCAACGCCGGCAAACCGCAGCCAGACGGCCGCACCCTCACCGACCCCAGCCTCATCTACCCCGGCTGGGTCCTGCTGCTCCCGTCACACGACGGCCACCAGGGTCCCGCCGCCCGGCCCGGACACCACCGCCCCAGGCGGCCCGCCCCGGCGCGCACGCCCGGACCGGCGCCATCCAGGACGCGGCAGCACGAGGGCGGCGGCACGCCGTCCCCGGCCGCGACCGGCGCTCACCCGCACTCCCGGCCGGTAGCGGTGCACCTGCCGTCAGGAGCGCTCATCGGGATCTCCGTCGCGATCATGGTCGCTGCCGCGCTCACCCTCGCCAGCATCCAGCGTCGCCGCCGCTACCGGCCCCGGGCAAGCATGACCGGCAGCCTGCAGCCGGGCGAGCCGCCGCTGCCCGCCGTCATCACCGCCCTGCGCCGCGCCGCCCGTCCCGCCCCCGGGGACACCCTGGACGACGACGACGGCCCGGACCCCGGCACCCCGCCCGTCATCGATCCCTACCTCGACCCGTACCACGACACCCTCCCCGGACCAGGCCAGCACGGCGAAGCAGCCCCCGGCGGCCGCCCCGCCCCCGGGCCGGAACCCGCCGGCCAGTCACCGCCGCATCCCGCCGCGGCAGGCACCGATCCGCCGCCCGCCCGGGCACCCGGCACGATCCCGCTCGGCGTCCGCGGAACGAGCGAGGCCGCCCTCGACGTCGCCGCCCTCGGCGGACTCGGCCTGACCGGTCCCGGCGCGCCCGCGGCGGCCCGCGCGATCCTCGCGGCCCTGCTGGCACAGGCTCCGCCAGCCGAGGCCGGAATGCCCGCCGGGATCATCATCCCCGCCGCCGACGCCGTCCGGCTGCTCCCCGGCGAGGACACGGCCCAGATCCCGGGCGTGTCGGTCCCCGCCACGCTGGAGGCGGCGCTCGATGAGATGGAAGCCGTCCTCCTGAGCCAGGCGCGCACCAGCGGTGCCTTCGACGCCGGCGACGGCCCGCAGGCCACCGCCTCCGCAGCCGGTACTCCGCGACCGGGTGCCGCGCTGATCGCCACCTGCGATCCCCGCACCACGCAGCGGCTGCGCGGCATCGTGGAATCCGGCCGCGGCCTGGGAGCCGCCGCGATCCTGCTCGGCCCCTGGCAGCCGGGCGTGACCTGCCAGGTCGCCGCCGACGGCATGATCACCGACGTCACGCCATCCGGCGCGGGCCTGGAGGGGATTCCGGCTGTTCAACCTCGGCGCCGCGGAGGCAGCGGCCATCACCGCCGTGCTGCGCGACGCCCGCAGCGCCCCGCCCGCCGAACCGGCCCTGGCGCGGCCCGCCACCGCAAGCCCGCCCGCCAGGCGCGCGGCCGACGTCCCGCGCGAGCCCCGCCCCGCCGCCGGCCCTGTACCTTCCCGCCCCCGCAATGCCCGCCCCGCCAGCTCCCGCCCGCGCAGCAGACGCCCCGCCGGAACCAGCACCCCGCGCTGCGGTCACTCCCGCCGGGGCCACCCCCGCCCCGGCGGCCCGCGCGGCTCCCGCCGCAAACGGCGAGGCCGCGACCCCGGATACCGCCCGGCCGGTCCAGCTGACCATGCTCGGGCCGCTGCGGATCACCGCCGCCGGACAGGAAATCGGCGGCGGGCTGCGCAAGGCCCGCGAGCTGATGGCATTCCTGGCCGTGCACCCCGAGGGGGCCAGCGCGGAAGCCATCAGCGAGGCGCTGTGGCCCGAATCAGACACCAGCCACGCCACTGGCCAGCGCAACCTCGCCCTGCGCAAGGCCCGGGAAATGCTCCGCTCCTCGACCGGCCTGACCGCCCCGATGTGGATCACCCATGCCTCCGGCCGCTACCGCCTTGATCCCAGCCTGATCAGAGCCGACCTGTGGCAGTTCTCCGATGCCCTGGACGAGGCCCGGCACGCCGCCGGGGACGAGGTGCGGCTGGCGGCCTGCCGGAAAGCGGCCGGGCTCTACCACGGCGAGCTGGCCGAGGGGGAAGGCTATGACTGGGCTGAGCCCTACGCCGAGACCGCCCGCCGCCGCGCGCTGGACGCCTGGACCGCCATCGCCGACATCCTCCAGGCCCGCGACCCCGACCAGGCCCTGGCTGCCCTGGAGTCCGCGCTCAGCCACGACCCCTACAACGAGTTCCTCTACCAGCGGATCATGCGGCTCCAGGCCACAGCGGGCCGCCCGGAGGCCGTCCGCCGGACGCTGAGCCTGCTGGAAGCCAGATTGACTGACCTCGGTATCACGCCCGGCGCCCAGACCCGGCAGGTCGCCGCGTCGCTGCTCGGCACCGGCCCGGCCCCGCACCGCCCGCCGGACGGTCCCGCGCCCGCCTCGCAGCCGCATGAGCGCCGCGGCGCCCGGTAACCCGGCCCGGTCCCGCGCCCCTCCGCCCGCCCCGGTTACCGGCCGGCCGCCGGACTGGATGCCGCTCGCGCAGCCCCGCTACCATCACCATGCAACCGCAGCACAATCGCGCGGACAGCGCCGGCAATGAAGCGGCAGTACGTCCACCGGACGCGCTGCCCGGCCATGCTGGCGCCGCCGGATTCACCGGCATGGCAGGGATTGCCGCCGGACCCCGGAAGCACATAACGGCACCAGCTCCTGCGCGACGATAACGTCAGGCGCGGACGATCCCGATCCTTCCCGCATTCCACCTCGCCAGCTAATGCGGGTTCCGTTACGGTTACCTGCCGACACCGGAACCCCTGTACCCGCAGAAGACGCAGGCAGCGGCCAGAATAGACCTTCCAGCGCACTCCCAGACGGATACGGGGTAAAGCCCGTAAAACAATGGGAAAAAATGCGGGGCCGGGCTGCTACTGCCTATGTAAATAGCCTTCTGCTGGTGCTTACTTGTGTTGTTGTAAACGTGTGTACAGGTCCGGTACCAGCCTCCCTCTGGCCTGTGGCCGAGGGTGCGGGCGAGGCCGTGCGCAAGGCGGCGGGCGAGGCGTACGGCGAGGCAGGCGGCGCGCTACCGGGGGCGGCGAGGCGGCGTACGGCGAGGCGGGCGGCGGGCGGGTACCGGGCTGGCGTACGCGAGGCGGGCGGCGCGGCGAAAAGGGCCGGCCACGGCGGCGCGCGGCGGCAGAAAGGCGCGGGGAAAGGGGCGAGCGCCGACGGTATCCGGGTAATAGCAATCCGCGCAGTTAGCGGCCGGAAATTGGCCGAGAATTCCGGCGCAAAGGCCGGATATTGGTTGACTGGTCGGGGGTGCCGAGATAGCGTCGTGGTGTACCTAGGAAATAGGGAAACGGAATAGGGAATACGGAATCCGCCTAATTCATAAAGGAGGCTGGCCGGAAATGTGCGCGAAAGTAATTGTCGCCGAAAATGACGCGAACGACCTGGTCACCGGGCCTGGCAACCCGCATCTCATCTGGGACGGCGCCGAGGCCCGCGTGATCACCGAGGACTTCTACCGCGCGCTGAACGCCGAGTCGGCATGGCTGCTGATCATGACCCGGAATGACCTGGCTGACCTCGACCCCGCCGCATTCACCTATCACCCCGCCACGCTGGCCGAGCTGCTCACCACCTTCGGCGACGACCTCGCAGCCGACGACTGCCCCTGCGCCCCCTAGCCGCCCCCGCCCCCCTTCGACCCCCGTACCGGAGAATCACCATGACCACCACCGCCCCGCGCACCACGGCCACGGGCCGGCTCGGCAACGGCGAGCTGCGCCGCCAGGTCGCCGCCTACCTGGACGAGAACCCCGGACCCCACACGCCCGGCACGATCGCCAAGGCGCTGGAGCGCAGCGCCGGCGCCGTCGGCAACGCCCTGAAAACCCTCGCCGATCGCGGCGAGGCCGAGCTCGAATCCGGCAAGCCGACCCGGTACCAGGCCACCCCCGCCACCAAGGCGGCAGCCGGCGGCATGTCCACCGCGCCGGCGCCCAAGCCCGCCGCCCCGCCCAAGCCCGCCCCCGCCCCCGCCGCGCCGGCCGCCGCTCCGGCCACGCCGGCCACAGCCACAGCCCCAGCCCCCTCGGGCGTGACCCGCCCGAACGGTGCCATCTACCGCCCCCGCGCGCTGGCCGACATGCCCGACGTCGACGCGCTGCGCAGGCTGCGCGAGGCGGGCATCCCCGCCCTGCTGTACGGGCCGCCCGGTACCGGCAAGACCTCACTGGTGGAGGCTGCCTTCGGCGACGAGGTCATCACGGTGGCCGGCGACGGCGACACCACGGTCGGTGACCTGGTCGGCGACTACACCCAGCGCGACGACGGCACCTACGAGTTCGTCTACGGACCCCTGATCACCGCCATGACCGAGGGCAAGGTGCTCTTCATCGACGACACCACCCTGATCTCCCCGGCCGTGCTGGCCGTCACCTACCCCGCCATGGACGGCCGCGGCGAGGTCACGGTCAAGGCGCACAAAGGCGAGACGATCAAGGCCGCCGAAGGCTTCTACATCATCGGCGGGCACAACCCCAACGTCCACGGCGCGGTCCTGACCGAGGCCCTTTGCTCGAGATTCACGGTCCAGGTCAAGGTCGGCACCGACTACGACCTCGCCCGCGCCCTCAAGATCGACCCCCGCGCGATCACCGCCGCCCAGGACCTGGCCGGCCGGCAGGCCAAAGGCGAGATCGGCTGGTCACCCCAGCTCCGCGAACTGATCGGCTACCAGCGCACCACGGCTGCGCTCGGCGAGAACGCCGCCGCCGCCAACCTCGCCGGAGTCGCCCCCGAAGAAGACCAGGACGTCGTAGCCGCCGCCCTGCGCAAAGCCTTCGGCCGCCCGGTCACCCCCCTCGCACTCGGCCGCCAGGTCTGACCCCCCGCCACCACTCCCCGGATTAGGAGCACCCCCGATGACCGCCCTGCACCCGCCCGCCCCGCCCGCCCTGGCCAAGCCCACGGGAGCCTGGCGCAAGCTATCAGCCGCCATGACCGCCGAGATACCCGCCATCGCCGGCCGCCCCGTGCCCGTGGCCTGCGCCCCCGGCGCCGGCCTGGGCCACCCCGCCTGCTACATCCCCGGCGTTCCGGTGATCGAGGTCGACGGCAAGCTGCTGGACGTCAAGCCCGCCACCGCCAACCCGGCCAGCCCGGCCGACCGCGAGCGCTACCCGGTCATCTGGGGCGCCCTGACCCACGAAGGCGGCCACGCCGCCCACAGCAAGGTCTGCCCGCCGCCCGCCGGGAAAGCCAACTGGTGCGAGGCCGCCCACCTGCTGGAGGAATCCCGCATGGAGGCAGCCCAGGTCACCCGCCGCCCCGGCGACCGCCGCTGGCTGCGCGCCACCGTCAGCAAGCTCATCCTCGACGACTTCACCGCCGCCGGCGCCGCCCCCGGCACCCCCCGCGAGGCCGCCTCGGCCGCCGCCCTGGTCCTGGCCAGGCGCGATGCCGGCATCCTCGAACCGGCCGAGACCGCTGATGTCGCCGCCCAGGTCGAGAAGGCGATCGGCGCCGACGCCCTCAAGCGCCTCGAAGACACCTGGAAGACCGCCCATCAGGTCGCCGACGACGACGCCCGCACCATGGTCCGCCTCGCCCGCCGCTGGTGCCGGATCCTCGGCATCGACCCCGACGCCCCGCCGCCCGCCCCCGTCGAGATCGACCTCTCGGACCTTCTGGACGCCATCCGCGACGCCATCAAGGCGATCAGCGCCGCCGTCGAGGCGGACTTCACCCCGCCGCCGCCCTTCCCGCCCGGCAGGAAAGCCGAACGCGACGCCGAGAACACTGCCCGCATCGACGCCGACCGCGCCGCCCGCGAGGTCTTCGCCCGCAGCACCCCGCCCCCCGCTGTTACCGGCACCCGCGAACCCCGCGATCCGGAGAACGCCGCCGCCCGCCGCCTGACCCGCACCCTGCGCGACGCCACCGCCGGAGGACGCGACACCGTCACCATCACCTCCCCGGTCCCGCCCGGCCGGCGCAAGATGCGGCAGGTGCTGGCCGCGGATGCCCAGCGCGCCGCCGCGCCCGCCCCACCGCCGAGCCCTTCACCCGCACCCGCAGCCGCCGCGTGCCCGCCCCGCCGCTGCGCGTCGGCATCGCCTGCGACATCTCCGGCTCCATGAAGGCATTCACCGGCCCGGTCGCCTCCGCCGCCTGGATGCTCGCCCGCGCCGCCTGCGCCCTGCCCGCCGCGACCACCGCCACCGTCTTGTACGGGGAGCAGGTCCACGCTCTCACCCACCCCGGCCAGGCACCCGCCCGCGTCACCGACTTCGACGCCCCCGACGGCACCGAGCAGCTCTGCCGCGCCATCGACGCCCTCGACGGCGCGCTCGGCCTGTCCCGCCCCGGCACCGCCCGGCTGCTGGCCATCGTCTCCGACACCCACTACATCCCCGACGAGATCGCCGGCGGGCAACGGCGCATCACCCGCCTGGCCAAGACCGGCTGCGGCGTGATCATCCTCCGCCCCGACGACCCCTTCCCCTGGGACGACCAGCACGAATGGAAAGACGCCCAGGTCATCACCCTCACCGACCCCGCCGACACCATCGAGGTCATCGCCAGGGCCGCCACCCGCGCCCTGACCGGATGACCCCCGCGGGGACGGGGAAGGCCAGCGCCTCCCCGTCCCCCCGGACCATCAGCCACCAAAACGGACCCGCCCCATCAGGCCACCGCCCCAGGCACTCGCTGACAGGAGCCCCATCATGGACGCCGGCATCTTCGCCCGCCAGCTCACCGAAGCCCTCGACAACCTCGCGGCAGGCATCTCCATCGACCCCGAGGACATCGACGGGATCGCCGGAGCCCGCGTGCTGTCCTTCGCCGACGCCGAGTACCTCACCGACGACGCCGGGTTCGAGATCACCGCCCCCGACGGGTCACAACTCCAGGTCACCATCGTGCAGCGCGCCCGCCCGCGCGCCTGACCCCCCGGCAAGACCACCAACCAGCGGCAAGGAGAACGCTCATGGATACCCGCATCATGATCCGCGACGGCGGCCCGTACGGACCCGATCTCAGCCTCCCCGCAGCCATCGCCCGGCTGTGCGACGGCGAGCAGGTCACCGTCACCCCCGTCGACGCCAGCACGCCAGGCGGCGACCCGCGCGGCGAGCCGCGGCAAGGGTTCGACATCACCGTCTACCCCGCCCGCACGGCATACACGCGGCTAGAGCCGCCGAAGGTCAACTGGGCCGGCATCGGCTCCCGCCCGGCCGCCGACGCCGCCCTGTTCGCCGGGACACTGACCCTGGCCAGCCAGCTCGCCACCTACGCCAGCCTCGGCCAGGCCACCACAGGCCAGGCGGCGGCGATCGGCGAAGGGGACGGAAGGGACGCCGCCCGGCGGGCACTGGGCGCGAGCACATCCGAGACCTGCCAGGCCATCGTCAAGGGCCTCGATGACGGCGATCACATGGTCTACGACCTGTTCCCCACCCCCGCCTTGTCCGGCGAGCACGGCATCGGCTACGACGCGGTGGACCTGGCCGCCGGCCTCGGCCTCGACCCGGACAGCGACGCCATGACCGCCGCCACGGAGGCGTATTTCACAGCCGCCGGCGAAGCGTTCTGGGCGGAGGCCGAGCGGATCGCACGCGAGCGTGTCACGCCGGCCGCCCGCACGCCGGGGAAGGAGCAGCCGGTGAACCACCAGCCCGCAGACCCCGGTTACCAGCGCGGCGACCGCATCGCCCTGGAACACACCACCGACCCGCACACCCGGCTCCAGCCTGGCGACGAGGGAACCGTCACCAGCTACGACCCCCGGCTCGGCCAGCTGAATGTCCGCTGGGACAGCGGCAGCACCCTGGCCATGCTCCCCGGCGACGGAGACCAGGTCCGCCTGCTCACCCCCGCCCCGGGTCAGCCCCCCAGCCCGGACCACCCCGTCGACCCCGCCCGCGAGCACCCCGGCCCCGGAAGGCGATGAACCAGCATGAAGCCCTGCACCACCTGCGGAGAACCGGCCTGCAACATCTACTGCGGCCTGTGCCTGAAGGACTACTGCCTGCCGCACCTGCGGCAGCACGAGCACAGCGACTCCGAACTCCGGATCCTCGTCGAAACGACCTGACCACCAGCCGCAGGCACGCCGACACCCGGCCAGAGCGCCAGGAAAGCAAAAGAAGGTAGAAGGTAAGGGAGCCCCCGATGCATGTCCTGCTATACGGCAGCTACACCCGCAAACGCTACCGCGAGGCCACCAGCGGCGAGATTGAGCGCATGCTCAGCGCGCCGCGGCTGGACCACCGCACCTGCCCGCCCGGCAGCGGAGGCGACGCCTTCATCGCGCCCGCCGACGGTGACGAGGAGTTCTGGTCCGCCTGGCACGCCCGCCACCCCCAGCCCGCAGCACCCACCGCCAGCATCGCCAGCGATGCTGAGAACCTCGGCCGCGACGCGGGGAGAGCGGCAGCCTCCTGGATGTTCGACGGCAACACCCCCGAAGACACCTACCGCGCCGTGCTGCGCGGCATCGAGGAAGGCGCCCCGGCAATCCTCGACGCATACCCGCCTCCCGGCCTGTCCGCCGACGGCGGGTACACCGAAGCCGGCCTGGCCCGCGACCTCAGCCTGGACGACGAAGACCAGCTCCCGCCGGACGCCGTGACCGCGTACCTGGACGCGGCAGCCAGGACCTTCTGGCACGAGACCGAGCGCCTGGCCCGCGAGCACCTGACCGGGAACACCACGGATGCCCGGCCCGCGGAAACCGGGAAGGAGCGCAGCCGGTGAGCACGCCCGCCCCGCATCCCGCGCCGGCGCAGGCCGCGCTGCGCCAGGCCGGCCGGCTCGGCGCCGGCACGGCAAGGCGGCAGCGTACTGGCAGATCGGCGACAGCAGCAGCGCTGACGCACAGCCGTTCTACCGGGACCTGCTGCGCGGCATTTCCGAGGCTAGCCCGGAGATCACGGGCCTGTACGAGGTGCCCGACCTGACCGCGCGGTGGGACTACGACCGGGACAGCCTGGCTGCCGACCTCGGGCTGGCCCGCGACGACCCGGGCATGGCCGAGGCCGCGGATACGTACCTGGCCGCCGCCCGTGAGGAATTCTGGCTGGAGGCCGCGCGCCTCGCGCGCCTGCGCCTGCACCCCGGCCCGGACCAAAGGGCCGGCGACGGCGACCAGGCCGGCCATGCTCACCCCGAGCCCGGGCCGGGGACGGCCGAGACCCACGCCGAAGACGAGGACGACGCTGAAGCCGAGGACGCGGACCTGCGGCAGGACATCACCGACCGGGCCAGCGGGCTGAGCCTGCTGCTGTCTGAACGCTGCTCGACCTGCATCCTGCGGTCCGGCGACAAGATGCACCTCGGCCCGGAGCAGACGGCAGCGTTCGTCCGGCAGGTGCTGGCCGAAGGCACGTATGTGGTCTGCCATCAGACTTTGACTTACGGGGATCACCCCGACTACGGCCCGGCTATCTGCCGCGGCTTCTTCGAGGCGTACGCCGGCCGGTCACCCTCGCTGATCCTGCTGCGTGCCTGCCGCCGCCTCATCGAGGTCCCGCCGCCCCCGCCCGGCCAGCCGGATGGGGGAGGCTGACTGTGCGCCGCATAAACAAACGGGATCCGGGGCAAGCCGCCGGCGCTTATGCCACCGCGAATTCTCTTCATGCCCCAGGCCACGGCTTATCCGGTCACCCAGGCCATACGTGGCGGCGAAGCCAGCGATAGGGTCGCTTGGTTTCCCCCGCCCGATGGTCACGAGGTGATCCGGATAGGGGAAGAGTAGAAAGCCCTGCATCTGCGGCTTGACTTCATGCCTGCCCCGAGCGATGGTCGTGCGGAAAACGCGGAATACCGGCCCATTGGAAAATGGCGCCGGAGAAGAAGATGGAGTCATGAAATGACATGCGAGAAGAATGATGCCGGCGGTGGGCAGGCTGGCATCCCCGGTGCAGCGCTCGCCGTGCCAGCCCCGCCCGCTCGTCCCGGTACCGCCGCGGAGCCGGAAGAGAAGGACACCCCGGCGACCGTGGCCGACGCGACCGGATGGGTGCATGGCGCTCTGTGGCTGTCGCCCTACGTGGACATCTCGCAGGTCCGCTTTGAGGAGTGGGGCAGCGTCCATATGGAATCCCTGGACACGGCGGGCGGCACGCTGACCGCGCACCTGGAGAACGGCCAGGTGTTCACGATCACCGTAACCGAGAGCGCGGCATGAGCCACGGCCAGCACACGGTCCCCGCAGCCCGCGACATCACCGCCGCCGCAGGGAAACTCGGCCGCGACGCCGGCAAGGCGGCGGCATCCTGGATCTTCGACGGCAGCACGCCCGAGGGAACCTACCGCCGCGTCCTGCGGGGCATCAAGACGGCGACCCGCTGATCATGGACGCTTACTAAGGCCCCCGGCCTGTCCGCCGCGACGGGCTACACCGAAACCGGCCTCGCGGATGACCTCGGACTGGACGCCGGCGACCAGGCCCTGGCGGGCGCCGTCACCGCGTACCTGGACACCGCGGCCGAGAGTTTCTTGGCACGAGGCCGCGCGCATCGCCCGCGCGCACCTGTACCCCTCCGGCTGCCGCACCTGCGCCTGCTGCGGATTCCCCGAGATGGACGCCACCCCCGTCTGCGGCGAATGCCGCAAGGCCGGCTGCGAGCCGGGCCGCTCCGGCAGCTACCCCGACTGCCAGCGGGACGGCATGGACGATCTGTGAGGCCAGCGAGTAACACCGTCGCCAGCCTCCCATCCCGCCAGCACCATCCCGTCCTGTCCCGCCGGCCTTCCCCCCGCCCGCGCGGGCGGCCATGCCCAGAGGCAAGAAGAAAAGGGCACTGGGGAGCAGGAGAAAAGCACGCCGTGAAAAACGTGCTAGGGCTCTGCTATCGCGTGCATATCCAGCACGTAAATCCCGGCCCGGAAGCCCCGCGTTCCCCCTGTTAATAATCGGGTCAGCGGATTATCCAGGGTGACCAGATATATCTGTGCCGACCGCTTGACTTCACGCCGGGCACAGAGCGATGGTCGTGCAGAAAACACGGAACCCAGGCATTTAGATAATGCCGCCGGAGAAGAAACGGAGTCACGGAAATGGCACGCAGGAAGAACAACACCGCCGGCCGGAACGCGGCCCACAGCGCGGCGCACGCCGCGCCAGCCCCGGCCCCCGTACCCGACACCGGCCCGGCCCCCAGCGGCCCGGCAGCGGCCGTCCAGGCCGCGCTAGCGGCCAGCCCTGATGGCGCCACCGCCGCCGGCATCGCCACCGCCGCCGGGATCAGCCGCACCGCCGCCGGCAAGGCACTGGCCGAGCTGGAGATCGCCGGCACCGCCGAGCGCACCAAGGGCGGCCGCCCCGGAATCCCGGACACCTGGCGGCCGGCAGCAGCTGCCCCCGCCGGCCTTTCCCCCGAGGCCGCCTGCGCAGCCGGGTCCCCGGACACCGCCGGCGCGGCCGGTGACCCCGCGATCCCCGGCCCCGCCGGAGATGACGAGGCAGCAGCCCAGCCCGCGACCGCCGGCAGCGAACCCGGCGGGCAGGGCCAGCCCCCGGTCACCGGCCAGCCCGGCCAGCAGCCCAGAAGCCGAAGACCAGGACGGCCCAGGCAGCCAGGACCCGGCCGGGGAACCCGGACAGGACGGGACCACCGAGGCCGCCGCGCCCGGTGACACCGACGGCCAGCAGGCTGGTGACAGCCCCGCCGGCGGCGATGGGACGGACACGTCACCGGACCCGGCCGTCACGGCGGAAGTCGCCGGGCAGGCCAGCCAGATCGGGGCGGCTGCCCAGGCGGTCACCACCGCGCTGCAGGCCGGGGACCTCCGGGCGGCGCTAGCAGGCATCGAGGAAGCCTGCGAGCAGGCCAGCCAGGCCCGCCGCACGCTCAAGGCCGTGACCGGCGGCAGGAAGGCACCCGCCGTGAAGCCCGGCGCGCTGCGCGAGCTGGTCGCCGCGCACCTGCGCGACCACCCGGCCGGGAGCTTCACCCCGCACCAGATCGGCAAGAAGCTGGCCCGGTCCTCCGGCGCGGTCGCCAACGCCCTGGACACCCTCGTCAAGCTCGGTTACGCGGAGCTGGCCACCGAGAAGCCGCGCAGCTTCCGGCTCGCCGGCAACGCCGGCTCACCGGCCGGCGATGGGGCCGGCGCTGCCCCCGCCGGGGACGAGCCCGCCGGCGGCGACGCCAGCGAGGAGCCCGTGGCAGGCGCCGCATGACGGCCCCTGCCGCCGATGGCCGGGGCGGCGGGCCGCCGCCCCGGCCCGCCGGCCCCGCCGGGGACAGACGGCCGCAATGGTTCATCTTCGGCCCGTGGCTTTTCGACATCCGGGCGGCGATGCGGCTCCTGCGCCGCGCGCCGCGCCCGGCGCAGCCGCTGCCGGTCACCCTCTGGGCACGCGCCTACGGCCTGATCCCCGGCCCCGGTGCCAGCCCGCACTCGATCCCGCTGCTCGGCCCCGGCCCGGGCTTCGACCGCGACTACGCGCTGACCACCGACCTGACCAAGCCGGTGATCATCGCCACCGTCCCGGTCCCCGCAGGGCCACCCGCCGCGCTGCTGATCGACGGGACACACCGCCTGTACAAGGCCACCGTGCAAGGCCGTACGCACCTGCCCTCCCTCGTGCTCACCGAAGCTGAGACCCTGGCGATCCGCCGCCGGCCGCACCTCGGCCCGGCCCCGGCAGCACGCCAGCGGGCACGCGGGCGGGGGGAGCCGGCGATGACCGGCGTCACGGTGAGCATCTGGCACAACGTGACCCGCGACCAGGCAGGCCGGCACACCGCCCCGCTGGACGGGTTCACCCCCGGCGACCCGATGGTGCGCGTCTTCACCTACCAGACCCTGCCACGCGGGCGCAGCCCCGAGGCGATCGCCGAGGACGCGTTCGCCGCGTTCAACGACCACCCCCGCGACGACGAGACCACCCGGCTGTCCCGCCTCTATTACCAGCGGCGGCTGCGCTCGCTGTCCGTCGGTGACGTCGTAGCCGTCGGCGAAGTCGGGCTCGCCGTCGGGCACGTCGGCTGGACCCTCGTCCGCGGCGGCCTGAACGAGGTCCGCACCGACGAGCACGGCACCCACCCCCTGCCCCCGGATGCCCAGCGCGGCACCGGCCGGCTCCCTTCACAGGAAGGACAAGACGATGCCACGCGAAACTGACGTGATTTACGGCATGACTGCCGGACACGGCGTCACCATCGAGGTGGACGAGGCCATCTTCGGCTTGCTCACCTACGAGCAGCGCCCCGGCGAGACATACAACGACGTCGTGCGGCGGCTGCTGGGCATGCCGCCGAAGGACGGTGCTACGGACGAGCACGGCACCGGCCCGCTCCCGGCCCCCGCTCCCGGCCCCCCGGTCCCGCCCCAGGCGGCGGGGCAGCCTCCGGCGCGCATGCGGGAGACGGGCACCATGACTGAGAAGAAGACCGTGACGGTCGCAGGCGTGCCTGTGACCGCCGAGGCCGCCGACAGCATCCTCACGGTCACGATCGGCCGGTTCGACCCTGCCGCCGCCGACGGGCCGCTGAGTCTCGATCCTGGTTCCGGCACCGCCGTCGTCGGCGTCTACATCGCCGCCGGCGAGACCGATGACCCCGCCCGCCGGCTCGGTCAGCGCTGCCTCGGGCTCTTCGACCTGCACCCCGGCCCGCCCCGCGCGACGCAGACCCTCCTGCTGTGCGACGGCTGCTACCAGGGCGGCACCGGCCTGCTCGCCGAATGCGAGGACGGCTGCCCGCACGACCTTGACCACACCGGCCTGTGCCTGCGCGACGGCCCCGATGAGTGCCAGTGGTGCGGCAAGCCCGACCGTCTCCGCGAAGTCCTGCGCGCCAGCATCGAGCACCCGCTCCCAACGGTGGGTGAAGAGGACGAGGACCTGTGGTGGCTGCACTTCACCGACGGCGCGCAAGGCCCGTTCCCATCGGCCCAGGCGGCCTGGGACTACTGGCACGGCAACCCGCCGCCCCCTGCCCGGACCCCGGCCGGCGGCGGAGGAGAGGGGCGCGCATGAGCGGGACGGAGAACGCGGTCGCCCGGCGCGGGGGCCAAGCGCACCCGGGTCGCGGGGAGACAGCCAGCCCATCTGCGGACGGCAGGCCACAGGAGGCGACGTGAAGATCAGGTTCGACAAGGTCGGCTACCCGCTGTACTGCGATGCAGGCCCCTACGAGGGCGACATGCGCATCGACCTGAATATCAGGCTGTACCTGTCACCGGAGGAATACGCCAGGTACGCGGGCTCCGAAAGCCTGCAGATCACACTCCAGGAAAACGGAGACGGACGCCTCGGGACCGGCAACACCGCCGAACCTTCCGGGGAACTGTCCGCCGGCGACGTGGTGGCCGTCGGCGAAGTCGCGCTGGCGGTCGCGCGGCCCGCCGGGTGGACCCCGGTCAGCGGCGGCCTGAACGAGGTCCGCACCGACGAGCGCCCACCCCCTGTCGGCATGCAGTCGCCTCCCGAACACCTCAGACCGCACGACCAGTTCCTGCCAGATCAAGGAGCGACCTGATGACGGTACGCAAGCCGAACCGCGTGACCAGGGCCGAGCGGGGCGCCATGCACCACGGGAGCCCAGCATCAGCCAGCAATGGCCGAAGGGAGTAATGAGCAGCATGGACCGGATCGAGCTGAATGTGACGATCAACGGCACCGACATGAACCCGTGGCACCGCTTCGGGCTGCGCCAGAACCCGTTCCCGCAAATCGGCAAGGCTGAGTACGCCGCGGGCGAGCGCAAGCTCGCCAGCCTGGACGGCGACCCGGTCCGGACCGCTGACGACATTCGTGAGCGCCTGGCCGGGTTCGACCTGGAGTTCGTCGAGGGAGTCATCCAGCGGTGGCAGCCCGGCCGCCGCGTCAGATTCAAGATCGTATTCCCGGGCGGGCGCAACACGGCCGAACCTTCCGCGGAAGTCCAGGTCGGTGACCTGGTGAGCGTCGGCGAGGCCGCCCTGACAGTCGAGCGGGCCGGCCGGGCGCCGCTACGCGGCGGCATCACCGAAGTACGCCTCGATGAGCACGGCACCCACCCCCTCCCGGCCAGCCGCCCGGTCCCGGCATCCGGGCAGCCCGCCGGCACAGGAGAAGGAGACCACGACACATGAGTAGCCATCAGGCCGACGAGGACGTCGTGCTGCGCACGCTCGCCAGGGAGGGCGGCCGGCTGCAGTTCAGCCGCCTCACCTACGACGGCATCCTGGCCGCCGGCCGGCTGGCCAGGGCCAACCGCGTCTGGACCGGCAAGCAGGCCGAAGGCTGGGACCTCGTCCTGGTACAGCAGAAGCCGCGATCATGACCCGGGCAGCGCCGAGAGCCGGCCACCGAGATGTGGACCTACGGCGGCGTCCGCGTCGGCAAAGACGGCAAGCGTGTGCACGCCTGGCTCGACACCAGCGGCGAGGAACTGCTCTTCTCCCGCACCGGAGCCCGGATGGCCGTCGGCAGCCAGTACACCGTCAGCGTCTCCCGGCACGACGAGACCATCACGCTGCACGGCACCCCCGCCTACGCCGGCTCCGCCGCTGACGAGGCCACCCGCCGCGCCGTCTGGACCGAGCACACCGTCGCGCAGACCCGGCTGGAGATGATCCGCGCCGAGCGCAACGACGCCCGCCGCAGCGCCCTGGACGAGGCCCTCGCCCCGCTGCTGGAGCTGGCCGGCCCGCTGCGCACCAGCGCCGAGCGGGACGCCCTCGCCGCTTACGTCCTGCGCAAGCTCCACCACGCATGGAACCCGAAGTGACCTGCGGCCTGCGCAGCGCTTGAGCACCCCGCAACCGCACCGTAACTGACTCACCTGAGGAGAAATCACATGCTCATACGGGCCTACCTGGTCAGCGGCGAGTTCCGCGTCCACCGCGCGGACTGCCGGGACTGCACGCGAGAGGCACGGCGCAGCGACTCCAGCGGCGCGCCCGAGGAATTCCCCAGCAAGACCGCGGTCATCCGGTCCCTGTGGGCCGACATCATCGCCGAAGACCCCGGCTTCTACGGCACCCCGGACGGCATGGCCAGCCTGGAAGCCGACACCGAGTTCCTGCCCTGCACCAGCGGGCTGCCCGGTGAGTGACCCGGCAGCCGGCAGCCCGCGAGGCGGCAGCGCCGGCCCGGCGCCGCCGGGAACAGCAGCCGGCGGGCCGCGCGCCGACGGCGACGGGATCGCCGTCGACATCGCCACCCGGGCCGGCCTGGTCACGGTGCAGTTCACCGGGCGCGGCCACGCGAGGGCCTGCCCGGCAGCCGGGCAGGCGTTTACCTACCGAGGCCGCCAGTACACCGGCAGCGTGTTCCTTTCCGGCCCCGGCTGGCACGGCAACTCCGGCCTCGGGCTGTCCCTGCACCCGGCGGGAGGCCCCGCCGGGCGGAGCGTCGCCGAGACGATAGCGGGCATCGTCGGGGCCGCCGTCGCGGCCTGCATCCGCGCTCATCCCGAAATCCTGGACCTGGCCGCACAAGCCCGCACGCGGGCCGGCCAGGCCAGGGCCGTACGCGACCTGGAACTGCTGACCGTGGAGATCACAGCCGCCGAGCAGCATCTGGCCGGCCTGCGCCGCAAAGAACAGCAGCTCACGGAGATCACCAGGAACGACCGCCCCAGCACCGGGGCCAGAGAACTAGAAGGGAAAGGACGAATGGACATCTGCGTGACCTGGGTCACGCCGCGCGAGTACGGCTCCAGCCTGGACGATGCGGCGCTGCTCAGCCGCGTCGCCGGAACCAGCGCCGAACACGAAGTGCCCCAGCTCCTGGCCCGGCTCCAGGCCAGCGGGACGCTGGACGACTCTGACATGACACGGCTCGCCGCCGTGATCGGGGAATACCCCGGCCTGCTCACAGAAGACGACGAGCACTGGACATCCACAGGCGCCTCCGAGGTCACCCATATAGAAGCCCTTGGCCCGCCGCGCTCAAAGGACCGATGACCGTGAGTGATGACCAGGACCGGCTGCCCGGCGCCCTGGGCGGCGGACAGGGCGATGTGCGCCCCGGCAGCCCCAGGAGCGGATCATGAGCGGGTGGCAGCAGGCCCGGCACGAGAGCGACGGCCGACCCTGGACCAGCTACAGCCTGATACTGCCCGATGGCTCATACATCGTGGTCAGCCCAGACCGGCAGCTTCCAGGTACCTGGAAGTGGATGCGTTACCGCACCTTCCCCGGCGCGGACGAGGACGCGCAGGCGACCTGCACCGAGTTCACGTCAGCCCGCCTGGCGATGGGCGACGCGCAGGAGGCCGGGGCGCTACTGGCCTTCGAGGAAAGGCGCTACGTAGCCAGCTGGGCCGAGGAGAAGGACCAGCGAGGATCCGGGGCCTCCAGCTCCTGGATACCCATGCCCTTCGGTCAGGCGAAGGCAATCCTTGTCGCGGAGCTACGCCGCAACCTTGACCTCTGGAGGGGCATCGGCGGCTCGGACCCTCCCCTGTATAACCAGGCGCTAGAACGGCTAGAGGTCGCGACCGGGCCGCTCACGATCACCTTGCCGGGGCACGTGCTGCGCATCGAAGACAGCCTGCAGGGCCGCGTGAGCTGACGCCACCCCGTGTCAACAATGCAGTACCAGGAGCAAGACACGGCTGACCGCCTGGCCCGAGGAGGGGCACCGTACGTGGAGCCGGACGCCTGAGCAGCGTGGTCCGTTTGCTAGCGGCGAACGCTCAGGTGAGGGGGGAACGGTCACGGCGCATCAATCGTAAGTGCGAGTGCTGCCGAGATCGGTCCGGTGCGGCGGTTGAAGATGTAGTTCAGTCCGCCATCATCAGGGCTGCTGGCGATGTAGCCGGCCTCGCATTCCAGCACCAGATCGACCACGAAGTGCTCTAGGCGCCAGCCAGCATGATGCTGTTCAAGCGTAAACGGCTCAGCGAGAGATCGTCGCAGTTCGCCGTATGCCGGACTGTGACCGTCTGGGCGACCTGCCAGCGCGGCGCGCAGCTGACTTGCTGGAACAACCCGGCACCCGACATCACACGTACCGGTAACCTGGTAATTCGCTGTGAGCGGCAAGACCACCGCGTGCGGAATCTGCCAGGGATGGTAGAGGAGGTAGTAGACAGGAATACTACGCTGCGTCTCGTACTGAGCAATGGCCGCGTATTGAGGAACGCCCGTCATCAGCGCCTTGTAGCACGACTCGGACGTAAAGCCGAACCGGCGAGGGGCGATGACACTGCCCCAGTCATCGTCCGGCTTGAAGAGACGCCCAAAGCCAGTCATGTAGTCCAGCGGGCTGTCCTCGTCCCAGTCTTGCTCGTCTGGATACAGCCGCTTCGATTGCAAGAGGGCGACCTTCGACCGAATCAGCCGGCCACCTTGGCGGAACAACACCAGAAACCCAATGTCCGCAATCTCCCAGCGGCGGGGGAGGCCGGGCCAGTCTCCGAAGTGACGACCTCCACCGAGGAAGTGCGTGCTGATCTCCACGACCCAGCCGGAGGGGAAGCGAACCGGTGCCGCCATACTCGCGAAGTGCTCAATGAACGCCATGTCCAGCGACGTTTCATGGGTCGTCGGCACGCGGTTCACCACTGCAGAGACGCGCTCGTTGCATGACCTGAACGTATGGCGGAGCCATGCCTGCACGTCAGATGGTATGGGGACAGGCGGCGTCAACAGGGCTCCAGGCTTGACTTCTGGTACCGATCCGCGGCGGAGTGCCGGACAGCGTAGCACTCGGGATGAGGACGCCTCCGGCACTTTCCGTCGTGGTGCAGGGTTGTCCTGGGCTGCGGGGAACAGGTCAGTCGCCTACACGCTCAAACGCGGTCCGGCCAAAAGTTCCACCGATATAATCACCGATCTTCGCCGGAATGACCAAACAAGTCTCCGGAAATCAGCCTCGGCCTTCGCAGACAAAAAGCAGGCGAAAAATAGGCAGGACAAACGAAAAATGCGATGAGAACCTACACCGGATTAGCCGTGGTCAGGGGCTGGTGAAGCCCACCAGATCAGCGCTGCCCGCGAAACTCTGCCTGGTTACGGTCTGGCCCGTCGTCGGCGCGGCGATCATCATGTCGTGGCCGGCGATGACGATGCCGACATGGCCGGGAGCAGACATGGTGCCATCCGAGCCGGCGAAGAAGACCAGGTCGCCGGGTTTCACCTGGCTGGCGGGGATCTGCTTGCCGAAGGCCCATTGCTGCTGGCTGGTGCGGGGGATGGTGATGCCGGCGGCGCGGTAGGCCATCATGGTCAGCCCGGAGCAGTCGAAGGCGCCGGGTCCGGTGCCGCCCCATTGGTAGGGCTTGCCGATCTGCGCCTCGGCGTAGGCGATGACCTTCCCGGCGGTCCCGGCGGGCAGCGGGCCGAGGGCGGCCTGCTGGCACAGCGGGCTGCTGGCGGCGGAGATGGCCTGGGCGCCGCCGGCCGCGTACCGGGCGGCCCAGTCCAGGACCTGGGTGACGTAGGCGCTGGAGTGGTTGTAGGCGCTATGCCGATATCGGCATAGCGCCTATTGTGCCGACGTTCTGGTTATGCCGATCTGGGGCGGAAAGCCCTGGTGGCTGCCGGGGCCGGGGGCTGGTGAGGGCGGCATAACGCGGTGCCCGGGCGGGTGCCGGTGAGCGGGGTGCGTGCGGCCGGGATCGCCGCGGCCGGGCTGGTGCTGATGGTGGTGCTGGTCGCCGGGGCGGGCGCCGCCGCGCTGCTGGGCGGCGGGGACGTCACCCCGTCTGCGACGGCCACGGCGGCGATCCCGGCGGGGATGCTCCGCCTGTATGAGCGGGCTGCGGCGACGTGCCCGGGGCTGCCGTGGACGGTGCTGGCGGGGATCGGGACGGTCGAGTCCGGCAACGGCACCTCGGTCCTGCCGGGGGTGCACTCGGGCGCGAACTGGGCGGGCGCGGAGGGGCCGATGCAGTTCGAGCCGGCCACCTTCGCCGTCTATGACCGGCCGGTCCCGCCGGGCGGGGCCAGCCCGCCGAGCCCGTATGACCCGGCCGACGCGGTGTATGCGGCGGCCCGGGACCTGTGCGTCAACGGGGCCGCCGGCGGCGCGGACCTGCCGGGGGCGGTGTTCGCGTTCAACCACGACACCCGCTACGTGGCCGGGGTGCTGGCCCTGGCCCGCGCTTATGGCCAGGACAGCGCCGGGGCCGCCGCGCCGGGCAGGGCGGGCGCGGTCGCCGTGGCGTGGGCGCTGGCCCAGGCCGGCATCCTTATGTGTGGGGCGGGGAGACCCCCGGAGTCGGGTTCGACTGCTCCGGGCTCGTCCAGGCCGCATACAAAGCGGCGGGGGTCGCCTTGCCCCGGGTGGCCCAGGACCAGTTCAACGCCGGGCCGCACCTGCCCGCAGGGGCCGCGCTGCAGCCCGGAGACCTGGTCTTCTTCGGCGCGTCCGCCTCCGCGGTCAGCCATGTGGGGATCTACGCCGGCGTCCGGGACGGCCAGGCGGTGATAGTTGACGCCCCCCACACCGGCGCCGATGTCCGCGTCGAGGCATTCCCCGCCACGCCCGGCGCTCCCTGGGGCAGCGACATCTACCTGGGCGCCACCCGCCCCAGCCGGTGACCAGTGGCTCTGGCCTGCGGCCGGGCCGGGTGGGGCGTGGTCATAGGGCTTCGAGGAAGGCGAGGATCGGGTCGGGGGGATGGTAGCGGCCGGGTTTAGCGTCTGGCGGCTGGGTGCGGGCGAGTGCGCGCTCTTTCTGGGTCATGTCGGCGTGCAGGTAGCGGTCGGTGGTCGAGGTCTGGGCGTGCCCGAGCCAGAGGGCGATGACGGCCTGGTCGACGCCGGCGTGCAGGAGTCTCATGGCAGCGGTGTGCCGGAGGGTATGGGCGGTGACGTGCTTGGCCCTGATAGATGGGCAGCGCGCGGCGGCGGTGGCGGCGTAGCGGGCGATGCGGTGCTCGACCGCGTCGCGGCTGAGCGGCCTGCCGGTGATGGTCGGGAACAGCGGGTCGGCGGGGTTGCCGTCGCGCTCGTCGAGCCAGGCGGCGCAGCACGGCGCTGATCGCTCGGCCAGTGGCGTGGCTCGCTGCCTTGCGTCCTTTGCCGATGCAGCGGACGTGCGCGCCCGTGCCGAGGATGACGTCGGCGCAGGCCAGGCTGATGAGCTCGGAGACCCGCAGCCCGGTCTGGACGGCGAGCACGAGCATGGCGTGGTCGCGGCGGCCGGTCCAGGTGGTCTGGTCGCAGGCGGCGAGCAGCGCGTCGATTTCCTCCTCGGTGAGGTAGGTGACGCAGGTTGCGCTGGTAGCGTTTGGGCTGGGATCGCCAGCACCCGCTGGATGTCGGCGGCGTGCTCGGGGTGACGGCAGCGCGGCGTAGGCGAACAGCGAGTGGATCGCGGCGAGCCGGTGGTTGCGGGTGGCGGACGCTGTTGTGGCGGTCGGGTTTCGAGGTGGTCCAGGAACGCGGCGATCAGCGCGCGCGTCGAGATCGCCGATGTCCAGCTCGCTGGGGCGGGTGCCGGTCCGGTCGGCGGCGAAGGCGAGCAGCAGCCGGAGCGTGTCGCGGTAGGCGGCGATCGTGTGCGGGCTGGCGCCGCGTTGGGCGGTGAGCCGGTCGGTGAAGAACGCCTGGAGGGTGGGCGCGAGCGCGGTCATGGCCGTGTCCTGTTCTGGCCGTCCAGGCGGGCGGCGGCTAGTTCCATCAGCTCGGGGGCGGCGGACAGGTACCAGTAGGTATTGGCTGGCTCGGCGTGCCCCAGGTAGGCAGACAGCACGGTCATCCGGGCGGCGACGTCCGCGCCGGAACGGTAGGCGTCAGCCAGGACCCGGACCGCGAAGCGGTGCCGGAAATCGTGCATCCGCGGACGGCGGGCAGGGGTGCGCAGCCCGGCCGCGGTAGTCAGCTGGTTGAAGGTTCCTTTCAGCGTCGAGTACGCCAGTGGCCTGCCCGCGCTGGACACGAAGAATGCGGCGGCCTCCGGGAACAGGCTGTCGCGCAGGGCGGCGTAGTCGGCCAGCGCGGCGGTGACCGAGGCGTGGAGGGGGACCAGCCGGGATCGGTCCAGCTTGGCCCCGGTGATGGTGACCACCCCGGCGGCCAGGTCGACATCGCCGGGGGCCAGCCCGAGCACTTCGCCGACGCGCATGCCTGTCGCAGCCAGCAGCCCCAGGACGGTGACGCAGGTCGCGGCCCGAAATGGCGGGGTCAGGCGGGCCGCGGCGTCTAGCAGGCGCTGGACGTCGCTGTCGCTGTAGAGGTAGGGGGCGGGGCGGCGCACCGCGCGGGGGAAGATGCCGGCGGGTGGCACCTCGGTCGCGGGGTCGATGGCAGCCAGGTACCGGGCGAAGGCCCGGGCGGTGCTCAGTCGGTGCGCCCACTCGATCGGGCCGTCCCGGGACAGGCGTGCCCAGGTGATGGCCAGGTCGGTGGTGAGGGTGGCAGCGCCGGCGGCCTCGCAGAAGCTGACCAGCTGGGCCAGCTCGCCGCCCTGGCGGGTGAGCTTGAACCCGAGCGCCCGGCGCAGCCGCAGGTAGTCGCTGGCGTGGCGGCCCAGGGCGCTCATCGGGCAGTCCCTGCCGGCCAGGGCTGCGCCACGGTGCGCAGCATGCCGATGTCCACCCGGGCGTAGACCGCGGTCGCCGAGACGGTCTGGTGGCGGAGGACCTGGCCGATCTCGGGCAGCGACGCCCCCGCAGCTACCAGGTCGACTGCCAGGGCGTGGCGGAGACGGTGCGCGCCGACGGGCTCGATCCCGGCCCGCTGGCAGGCCCGGCGCACGATGTCGGAGATCGCCATGTAGCCCAGGTGCTTGACCGGGGCGCACACGCTCATGAACACCTCCCGCCGGGAGGTGTGAGGCCGCCCCCGGCGCAGGTAGGCGGCGATGGCCTCGCCGGCGTCGGCGGGCAGGGGAAGGCGGTCCTGGCGGCGGCCCTTGCCGCAGACCACCAGTTCCCCGGCGCGCCAGTCGATGTCCTCCAGCCGCAAGGCCGCGACCTCGCCGGCTCGGAGCCCGAGACGGGCCAGCAGCAGCATGATGGCGTAGTTGCGCCGCCCGGTGGCGCAGTGCCGGTCACAGGTTCCGAGCAGGGCCTGGACATCGCCGTGGCTCATCCCCCTGGGCAGCCACGACGGGCGCCGCCCGGTAACTGCCAGGGCGGCGGCCGACAGGTCTGCCCCGGTCAGCCCTTCCAGGTAGCAGAAGCGCAGGAACGAGCGGAGCGCGGTGACGAAGTACTGGGCCGATCCCGCCGACACGGCCGTGCACTCGGCCAGCACCGCCCCGGTGACCTGACCGGCGGTCAGGCCGGCGACATCCCCGCCGGGAGCGCAGCGATCCAGGAACCGCCTCGCCCGTTTCAGGTATGAGCAGGCGGTCAAGGCGGCCAGCGCCCGCTCGTCGAGCAGGTAACGGCCGAACCGGGCCAGCAGCACCTCAGCCGCCGGGGCCGGTGCCAGATCACCCGTCGCCAGGAGGCCCCGGGCGGCCAGGAAGGTCAGCAGCGGCACCAGGCCCCGTTGCGAGCACAGCCCGTTGTAACCGGCGGCGCGGCGGGCAGCGAGATACTCCCCGGCCCGTTCCTCGCTCAGGTCAGCGGCTGAGAGCCCCTGGCCCTCCAGCCACCGGCTCAGGTGAGCCATCAGATGCAGATGCGGGCGCCAGGACCGGTAACCAGCATCGATCAGCCCGGACTTGAACCCGGCGGCCAGCGGGGCCAGCGGACCCGGCACCCGCACTTCACCACTGCTGGTAGTTGCCTTGGGCATTGGTCTCTCCTTCTCCGTCGATCGGTGGAGAAGAAACGGTCTGCCAGCCGCGGCGTCAGTGACAAGCCCAGCCCGCTCAGCGGGGCAGGCTGGCTGACGACCGGGCCAAGCGCCAGCATCATCGCCAGCCTGGAAGAACATCGTGCAGCCGACCCGTCACGACTCCGCCCGGGCGCGCTGAGCGTGAAACCGGCTTCGTCCTTCCGCCAGCGACCAGCGGCCCTGAGCTTCTGAACTCGACGACCGCCCCCAGGACCGGTGCCAGCGCGCATGAGTCCGGCAGCTGCAGGCCATCTGATTCCGCCCGCTGGCGGGCTTGAGCGGCTGCCCGGAGACAGCCAGCTCGTCCACGGAATGTGACCGGCAACCTAGGCGCGGCGCTCGTGATCCGCTTATCGACGGCGGCGGAGTCACTGGCCTGGCTGTTATCGGCCGCGCCCGAACGGGACGATCTGTGTGCGGTTAGGTTCACGGAAGAAGCTCGGCTGGCGCTGAGGGGCTGCCGGGATGAGTGCGCTGGGCGTGGCGGCCTGGTTGCCGGGGTCATGAGCGCGGTGGTGGCCGGCAGGCCCGGGCAGCTGTTGCCGGCGCTTCAGGCCGCGCGGCGGCGGACTAGCCAGACGGTCGCGGCGAGGAGGAGCAGGGAGAGCGCGAGCAGCCAGCCGCCCTCGATCCACTGGAACGGCCAGAACCGGCTGTCGGGCTGATAGGTCGTCAGCAGCGCGTAGCCGTGCTGGGCGAGGTAGTTCACGGGGTTGATGCCGGCCCGGGCTGCGGGCCCGGGCTGGAACTGCCCGGGCGTCACCGCCTGGACGTCGATCGGGCGGAGCGTCTGGTTGATCATGGACAGGCTGGCCGGCTGGCCGCCCCGGGTCCACACCTGGCTGAGCACCCACGCGGGGGCAGCGAAATTAGGGTTGGTGGTGATCAGCGGCGCCTCGTAATGCCGGCGCAGGAACCACCCGGTCACGAAAGCGAGCCCGGCCCACGCGGCAAAGGTGGCGAACATCGCGGGGATGACCCGGCGGACCAGGCCGCCGGCCAGGCCACCGATCGCAAACGCGGCCAGCGTCCAGCCGGCGAGCGCGACCCCGCGCAAGTCGAAGATGGTGGGATACAGCGGGCCGTTTTCGTCTCCCGCGCCGAAGATCGGCTGGATGTACCAGGAGACGAGCACGCTGAACGCCCCGGCGGCGACCGTGACCGTGACCGCGAGCGGGACCAGCTTGGCGACGGTCCACCGCGCCCGCCCGAAGCCCTGGGTCCAGGCGTACCGGAAGGTGCCGGTTTCCAGTTCCCTGGCCAGCACCGGCGCGCCGGCGAACGCCCCGATCAGCGCCGGGATCACCTGCAATAGGCCGAGGACGGGCCCCACGCCGGGGGCGTAGGTATTCAGGAAGTTGTCGGCTAGCCCCCGGCAGGTACCTGAGCCTGCCGGGCGGCAGGCGGCCACGGCGGCATAGGCGTGGTGCATCTGCAGGCCAGTGATCAGCAGGTAGACGGCCGCCACGCCGAACAGCGCGGCCACCCCGGCCAGCGCGATCCGGTGCTGCCGCCAGGTGACCCAGGCCATCCTCCGCCACGGCACCGGCCGCAGGCTCGCGTCCCGGTCCGGCCGCGCGGGCACGGTCAGTGTGGTCACTTCGTCACCTCCGTCGGTTCGGCGTACCTGGCGCGGGCCGGGCCGGGCAGCGCCGCGGCGCCCGGCTCGCGCAGGTAGGCCAGGGCGAGTTCTTCGAGGCTGACCGGGTGCGCCTCCCAGCCCGGGCGGCACCGGATCGGTCGCTCCGCTGGTCCTGACCAGCAGGTGAGCCTGCGCGGCGCCGTGCCGGGCGTGCACCACGCTCAGCTGTTCGGCATGCCGGTCGGCCTCGGCGGCCGGGCCGGTCAGCACGCGGTGGCACGCGAGCAGGTCGTCGACCTCGCCGGCCACCTGGACACTGCCCCGCGACATGAGGATGAGGTAGTCGGCCACCCGCTCGAGCTCGGCCAGCACGTGCGAGGACAGCACCACCGACACGCCGTCGTCGGCCACCGCGGTCATCACCGTGGCCATGAAGTCGTGCCGGGCCAGCGGGTCGAGCATCGCCATCGGCTCATCCAGCACCAGCAGCCGCGGCCGCCGGGCCAGCGCCAGGGTCAGCGCGAGCTGCGCCTGCTGGCCGCCGGACAGCTTGCCGGCCTTCTGCTTCAGCGGGATGCCCAGCTCGCCCAGCCGGGCCTGGGCATAGCCCTGGTCGAAGCGCCGGTTCAGGTTGCGGGTCAGGTGCAGCATGTCGGCGGCGGACAGGTTCTTGTACAGCGGCGTGTCCTGGGCGACGAACGCGATGCCGTCCAGCGCGGCCGGCGACCCGGCGGGCTGGCCGCCGAGCACGGTGACGATGCCCGCGGTCGGCGCCGCCAGGCCGACCGCCAGGTTCAGCAGGGTGGTCTTGCCCGCGCCGTTCGGGCCGACCAGCGCGGCCACGTGACCGGCGGGGATCGCCAGCGCGCACTCGCGCAGCGCCCAGGTGCTGCCGTAGCGCTTGCCCAGGCCGCTGGCCTCGATGACGTTCATGCCACGCCCTTCCGTATCTCTGCCTGCCGCGCCGCGGCGGTCGCCGGAGCCGCCGCGGCGGTCACGGAAATCCCGCAGCGCGCTGGTGAACAGCGCCACCATCCCGTCCTCGTCCAGCCCTGCCTCGTCGGCGGTCGCCAGCCAGCCGAGCAGGGAGCGGCGCAGCACGGTCAGCTCGGGCAGCGCGACCTGGCTGAGCGTGGCCTGGATGAACGTGCCTTGGCCCGGCCGCCGGCCGCCAGGCCCTTGGTCTCCAGCTCCCTGTAGGCCTTCAGCACCGTGTTCGGGTTGATGGCCAGCGAGGCGACCGCGTCCCTGACCTTGGGCAGCTGGTCGCCGGGCTTGAGGTACCCGAGCCGCAGCGCGTGCTCGACCTGATGCACGAGCTGCAGGTAAGTCGGCACGCCGGAGGCAGGGTCGAGCCGGAACTCGATCGGTGACGACGGGCCGCGCGCAGCCGCCGCCGGGCCGTCGTCGCCGCCCGCGCCAGGCGGGGAGGCGCCGGCCCTGCTGCCCGCCGGGCTAGTCTCTTTATCTATTGTCATAGAACAAGAATCACAGTCGGCGATGTCGCTGTCAACCTGGCGGCTGCCAACGCCGGTCATCACCGCGACTGCCTTGCCTGGCCGGATGGCCTTGACGGCAAGGCCGAAGCGGCTGATCTGTGTTCTGCGACGGGGCCGCCACAACGAACGAGGAGGCGCACCGATTCGGCAGGCGCAGAACCTGCAAGGCATCAGCCTGAGCGTCGCTCACCCTCCGTGACGGATACGCCCCCGGCTTCGATGACCGCCACCGGGCGGATCCCGGCGGGCCGCCCACAGAACGACATGCTGGAGGCCGGCCGCGTCTCTCATTGCCAATGGGCGCTAGCCCGAGGGGCAGCGCGCAAGGTGGTGGCTAGTGCGGTGACCACGAACGTTCACCGTGTGTGCTGACTTGCCGCGTGATGGCTGGCTGTGGCCGCAGACTCGTTGTCGTGATGACGAGATCGAGGATGCGGGGACGGGATGGCTGAGCCGGTGCGGGCGCGGCGGCTGACGGATCAGGAAGGTCAGCGGCTGCAGCAGATCGTGCGGCGCGGGAAGCACGGGTCGATCCGGGTGCGACGGGCCATGATCATCATGGCGTCGTCGTCCGGGACGCCGGCCCCGGCGATCGCCCGGCTGGTCGCGGCGGACGAGGACACGGTCCGCGACGTGATTCACCTGTTCAACCAGAAAGGGCTGGCCGCGCTGGACCCTCAGTGGGCGGGAGGCCGTCCCCGCCTGATCAGTGACGCTGACATCCAGGTCATCGTCACGACGGCCACGACCCGGCCGGAGAAGCTCGGCCAGCCGTTCACCCGGTGGAGCGTGCGCAAGCTGGCCGCGTACCTGACCTCGCAGGGCATCCGGGCCGGCCGGGAGCGGCTCCGGCAGCTCCTGTGCGAGCACGGGATCTCCTTCCAGCGAACCCGGACCTGGAAGGAGTCCCGCGACCCGGACAAGGACGCCAAGCTCGACCGGATCGAGCACGTGACCAGCCGCTACCTGGACCGGTGCTTCGCGTTCGACCAGTTCGGGCCGCTGTCCATCCGCCCCTGTCACGGCTCGTCGTGGTCCCGGCGGGGCAGGCCGCAGCGGCTGCCAGCGACGTATCACCGCACGCACGGCACCCGGTACTTCCACGGCTGCTACTCCCTGGCCGGTGACCAGCTCCGGGGCGTGACCCGGCGCCGCAAGGGCGGCGACTACACCCTCGCCGCCCTGAAGACCATCAGGGCGGCGAGGCCTGGCGGGTACCGGCTGTTCGTGATCCTGGACAACCTGTCCGCGAACAAGACCCCGGCCATCCGCCGCTGGGCCCGCGAGGCGAACGTCGAGCTATGCCTCACGCCCACCAGCGCCTCGTGGGCGAACCCGATTGAGGCTCAGTTCGGGCCGCTGCGGACCTTCACCATGGGCAACTCCGACCACCCGAACCACACGGTGCTGGCCCGGAAGCTGCAGGAGTACCTGCGCTGGCGCAACGCCAACGCCCGCCACCCCGACGTCCTGGCCGCCCAGCGCAGAGAACGCGCCCGCATCCGCTCCGAGCGCTACCAGCGCTGGGGCAGACCCAAGACTAAAGCCGCCTGACCAGACCCGGCGAACGTAACTGGTCACCGCACTAGCAGCATCGACTGGTCAGCGGCTGGGGCGGGTGGCGCCCAGGTAGATGTCGCTGCCCCAGGGAGCGCCGGGCGTGGCGGGGAATGCCTCGACGCGGACATCGGCGCCGGTGTGGGGGGCGTCAACTATCACCGCCTGGCCGTCCCGGACGCCGGCGTAGATCCCCACATGGCTGACCGCGGAGGCGGACGCGCCGAAGAAGACCAGGTCTCCGGGCTGCAGCGCGGCCCCTGCGGGCAGGTGCGGCCCGGCGTTGAACTGGTCCTGGGCCACCCGGGGCAAGGCGACCCCCGCCGCTTTGTATGCGGCCTGGACGAGCCCGGAGCAGTCGAACCCGACTCCGGGGGTCTCCCCGCCCCACACATAAGGAGTGCCGGCCTGGGCCAGCGCCCACGCCACGGCGACCGCGCCCGCCCTGCCCGGCGCGGCGGCCCCGGCGCTGTCCTGGCCATAAGCGCGGGCCAGGGCCAGCACCCCGGCCACGTAGCGGGTGTCGTGGTTGAACGCGAACACCGCCCCCGGCAGGTCCGCGCCGCCGGCGGCCCCGTTGACGCACAGGTCCCGGGCCGCCGCATACACCGCGTCGGCCGGGTCATACGGGCTCGGCGGGCTGGCCCCGCCCGGCGGGACCGGCCGGTCATAGACGGCGAAGGTGGCCGGCTCGAACTGCATCGGCCCCTCCGCGCCCGCCCAGTTCGCGCCCGAGTGCACCCCCGGCAGGACCGAGGTGCCGTTGCCGGACTCGACCGTCCCGATCCCCGCCAGCACCGTCCACGGCAGCCCCGGGCACGTCGCCGCAGCCCGCTCATACAGGCGGAGCATCCCCGCCGGGATCGCCGCCGTGGCCGTCGCAGACGGGGTGACGTCCCCGCCGCCCAGCAGCGCGGCGGCGCCCGCCCCGGCGACCAGCACCACCATCAGCACCAGCCCGGCCGCGGCGATCCCGGCCGCACGCACCCCGCTCACCGGCACCCGCCCGGGCACCGCGTTATGCCGCCCTCACCAGCCCCCGGCCCCGGCAGCCACCAGGGCTTTCCGCCCCAGATCGGCATAACCAGAACGTCGGCACAATAGGCGAACAGCGCGGCCTGCATGTTCCCGGGGGCGCCGTGTGCCTGGAGGAAGCTCGCGGCTGAGGGGATGGCGTCGCCGGGGTCGTAGACATCGACGACGCCATCGTGGTCACCGTCGATGCCGTACCCGCCGGTGTGCTCGGAGGCGGGGTGGACGGGGCGCGCGCCCAGGTGTCGCCGGCCGCTCCGCCGACTCCAAACTGCATCGGCCCGGCCGCGCCGAAGGCGTTGGTGCCGGAGTGCACACCCGGCAGGTTCGACTGGCCGTTGCCGCTTTCCACGGTCCCGATCCCGGCGAGCACCGTCCACGGGATGCCGTAAGCGCCCCCGGCTTCCTTGTAGCCGGCGAGGTAGGCGGCGGGGATGGACGCGGCTGCGCTGCTGGCAGCGGGCTGGGCCGTGCAGGCGGAGGCTTCCTGGCCGGATATCCCGGCGACCGCGCCGATGAGGGCGATGGCCAGCAGCATCACCACGGCGGCACTGACGGTGAGCGCGATGGCCGCCGAGCCGCGGTCCGCGGCCGGGCGCGGCATGGGTGCCCGCATGTCAGCTGTTCCCGGCGCTGGCGGGCTCGATGTCGTAGACGGCCCAGCCGGCCGCTTGCGGGGTGAGGGTGACCGCGAAGCTGCTGACCGCCTGGCTGGTGCCGCTGGTGCTGGTGATGACCTGGCGGACGGCGACGGTGACGGTGACCGAGCCGGTGGTCAGGTCCCGGATCTGCACCGCTGTCGCGGTGCCGGCGGCGGCCTGGCGGGCGTGGTCGCGCTGGGCGAGGACGCCGGGGATGTCAGCAGCCCGGGCCAGCGCGGCGTACAGGCCGCTGCTGGCCATGGGGCGCAGCCCGGCCAGCCAGGCGGCCGGTGGCTGCCGCCAGGACCAGGTGCCGTAAGCGCCGGCGAACCGGGCTGCCAGTGCGGCTGCTGCCTGGAGCCGGGACGGGCTGAACGGCAGGATCGCGGCCAGCCCCGGGCTAGCTGCGGCCGGCGGGCTGGCCGGGGCGGTCGCGTGCGCGGGATGCCGGGCCGGTGCCGGGCTGGCGGCCGGGGACTGCAGCAGGGAGCAGCCGGCGCACGCCGCGCAGGCGGCGGCGAGCATCCCGGCAGCGCGGATGGCGGGGGCGGTGTGGTCAGTCATCACTGGCCTCCGGGATGCCCGGTGTGCCGGGGAGGGCGTGCCAGGCGGGCGGGACGGGGCCGGGGGGATACCACGCCAGGCCGCCGGGCGGCCCGGCCGTCGGCGGATCCTCGGCGGGGCCGGGCGGGCCGGCCGGGGCGGCCGGGGCGAGCTGGGCCAGCCGCAGCCGCGGGCCGGGGCTTGCGGCGGGCAGCCACGCCGCCCCGGCCGGCCCCGGGCCGCCGGGTGCGGTGCCGGGAGCGGCGGTGGCGACCGGGACCCCGGGGATCGCGGCGGCCGAGGCGGCGCCGGGCGTGCCGTGCGGAGGCGGGCCGGCCAGGCGGGCGCGCAGCGCGGCTTCCCGGCGCGCGGTGGGCAGCCAGAACAGTACGGGGGTGGGGATGCCGGTGCGGGCGGCCAGGTTCCGGTAGCCGGCCAGCTTGGCGATGAGGCGGGCGAGGTTCTCGGTGCCGTTGTCGAACTCGAGGAAGAAGTCGGCGGTGACGGCGGCGTGGCCGGGGAGCTGCTCGCGCCAGCGGCCGTATCCGTCGGGGCGGGCCAGGTCGCCCCAGACCGCGGCGCAGCGGCGTTCGGACCACCAGCAGCCCAGGGCGGCCTGCCCGCTGCTGGCGCGGGCGGCGGCGGCCAGGGCGGTGAAGAAGCCGTTGGCGCCGGTGGTGTGGGCGAGCTGGGCGGACAGGGCGATGGCCAGGGCGCGGTCGCGGCGGTAGCCGAGTTCGGCGGTGGTGATGCCGTCCTCGGCGGCGAGGACCTGCGCGCCGGCCTCGTCCAGGATGAAGTGCAGCGGCGCGGACCCGGCCGGGGCCAGGGGCCGGAACCGGTCGACGGCGCGGTGCTGGTAGAGGGTGAGCAGGCGGGCGGTGGCCGCGCGGGTGGTGCCGAAGGCCAGCTCGGTGATCTGGGTGGTGGTCAGGACGCGGTGCTCGTGCAGCATCCGCAGCAGCCACCGGTCGCGGGCGGTGAGCCGGGCGGCGAGGGAGGCGGCCAGTTCCGGGCCGCGGGCCAGCCGCCCGGCGGCCCGGGGCCGGCCGGGCAGGGCGGGAGAGTAGGGCATGCGGGTCCTCCTTGCGCAGGTGGTGGTCAGGCGGCGGGGCGCAGCCGGGGGTCGGTGCCGGCGGTGCCGGGCGGCGGGGCTGTGACGGCGGTGCCGCCGCCGTGGGCGGCGCGGGCGGCGCGGCGGATGAGGCGGGCGCGGCCTGGGATGGCGGGCGGGAGCGGCTGGGTGCGCAGGGTGAAGGCGGGGGTCTCGGCGCGGCCGGCGACCAGCCGGGCGGCGGCCTGGTAGGCGCCCAGGTGGGACAGGTCGTGGGCGGTTAGCACGGGGGTGGTGTGGCGTTCCAGGTCGCGGGCGTCTTCCGGCGACACCGAGAAGATGACCTGGGAGCGGGCGTTCGCGGAGATCCCCTGCCGCAGGTCCTGCGGGAGCTGGGCGAGGTTCTGGTGGGCCATGACCACCGACAGCCGGTAGGCGCGGGCCTCGGCCAGCATGTCCTCCAGCGGGTAGGGCAGGTTCAGGAAGTTCTGCGCCTCGTCGATGTACAGGCCGGCGTCGGGCCGGGCGGTCTCGGGGATGCGGGCTCGGCGGGAGGCGGCCTGCCAGGTGCGGGCGACGATGAAGGAGCCGACGAGCTGCGCGGTTTCCTCGCCGAGGATGCCTTTGGGCAGCCGGGCCAGGCACAGCCCGCCGTGGTCGAGGACGTCGGTCATGTCGAAGGTGGACGGCCCGGCGGCGATGGCCTGGCTGGCGAAGCGGCGGAGCAGGAACGCGCGGAGCTTGTTCATCAGCGGGCCGATGGAGTGCGCCCGGGTCGGCACCGACAGCTGCTCGTACCAGTCCCAGAAGCCGCGCAGGACCGGGTCGCGGATGCCGGCGGTGAGGCGGTGGCGGTAGGCGTCGTCGCCGAGCAGGGCGGGGATGTCGGCGAGGGTCACCAGGCCGGAACCGGGCGGCACCGACCCGAGCAGGGTCAGGCAGGCGGAGCGGAAGATGTCATCGGTGCGCGGTCCCCAGCTGGCGGCGAAGATGCGGCGGAAGATCCCGGTGACGTTGTCGATGATCACGTCGGTGTCGGTGCCCGAGCCGTCGCCTTGCAGGACGTTCAGGCAGGGCGGCGCGCCGCGGTCCTCGGGGTCGAACAGCACCACCTTCCCCGCCGCCTGCTCGGGGAGCCGGGCGATGATGTCGGTCACGGCGTCGCCCTTGGGGTCGATGAACACCACGCCGCGCCCGGCGGCGGCGTCGGACAGGATCTGCCCGGCGATCAGCGTGGTCTTGCCGGTCCCGGTCGGCCCGCAGATCCGCATGTGGTGGCGGCCGTCGGCGACGGCCAGGCCGACCGGGCGGGGCTTGCCGGTGTCGCTGACGCCCAGCGGCCGGACGTCCGGGCCGGGGACCGGGATGGCGGGCGGCGGGGCCACGGCGCGTGCCCCGGCGCGGGCCAGTCCGGGCAGCGCCGGGTCGGCCGGCAGCCGGGCGATCGCCGCGAGCTCGGGCACCGACAGCAGGTCGCCGCGGCGCAGCCGGCGTGTGTTGATCGCCTCGGCGGGGTGGCGGAGGCGGCGGCGGGCCAGCCAGTTCCGCCCGGTGTACAGGGCGGTCGCCGACGCCAGGGCGTGGGCCAGGCCGCGCAGCCGGGCACCGGCCTGGGCGGTGGCGGCGCGTGCCTGCCAGCGCCCGGCCCCGTCCGGGACGTGCGCGGCGGTGGTGGCGGTGGCGTAGCGGATCAGGGTTTCCCATTGCGGGCTGGCCAGCTTCTCGGTGGCGGCGCGGATCTCGGCGGCCAGCTCGGGATCGGTGCGGGACGCGGTGCGGCGGGTGCCGCTGCTGGCGTGGCCGCCGGGGGTAGCCAGGTCCAGCAGCCGGGAGGACAGCCGGGCGGGCTGCCCGGCGCGCTGCTTGCGGGCGGCGCGGCGGGCGCGGCGCAGCCGGGCTCCGGTGACCGGCCGGGCGAGGACCTGGACGATGGCGTGCTCGCCGTCGCCGAGCCCGGCGGCGGCGCCGGCCAGCGCCCGCAGCGGGGCGTCCGGGTCATGGACCGCCGACAGCGGGAGGATCTCGGGGCGGGCCAGCCGCAGCGTCCCGCCGGCGGTCAGGGCGCCGGGCGGCAGCGGGGCAGCGGCTGGCGTGGTGATGGTGTGGGTGCCGGGCCAGGCGGCCTCGACGGCGCGCTCGATCATGCCGGGCGGGATGGTCCCGGGTACCCACAGCCGGATTGACAGCCCTGCCGTGGTGCCGCCGTTCCAGGTGTATTCCCAGCCCAGGTGCGGCTGGCCCGCCAGCAGGCGTGCCCGGGGCGGGCGCAGCAGCCCGGTCAGGTGCCCCCACAGTGCTACGGCGCCGTCGGGGTCGGCTTGCGGCGGGGAGAGGATCGTGACGGTGCGGGCATCGGCGGCGAAGGCGGCGTGCTGGCGGTGCCGCAGCCACGCCCGGCCCGCCAGGACGGCGGCCACGGCGGCGGCCAGCAGGGGGCCTGCGGCCGGCCCCTGGTGTTGGAGGATGGCGAGCAGGAGGCGGGCCAGCCGGGCGGTGTACGCGCCCGGGCTGGTCAGGTAGCGGCCCGCCGGGCCGCCCGGCGGCGGGGACGATGACCAGGCCCGGCCGGGCAGGGCCGCGAGGATGCGGGAGAGTGTCATGGCAGGAGGTCCTCCTCCCCGGCGTCCCCGGCCGGGGCCGGCGCATGCCGGGGTGGTCCCCGGCGGCTGGCCGGCTTGCATGCGGGCGATCTCGGCGGGGTCGCTGGTGGCTAGGAAATGCTCGGCGGGCGAGGCCAGGGCCTGGAAGGACACCCGGGCGGACGGGCCGCCAGCCAGAAGGCCCTCGCCTCTTCGGGCGGACAGCAGCAGCGCCTGCTCGCCGGCGGAGAGACGGAACTCGGCGGCGACCCGGGAGATCGCCTGCGGGGCCTGGCGGAGCAGGATCTGGGTGGCGGAGTTTGCGATCACCGCGCGGCCCAGGTCGGTGGCCAGGACATCCTCGGCGTCCTGGGTGACGGCGGCCAGCCCGGCCCACGCCTTGCGGGCGGACTTGGCCAGCCGGTACATGAATTTCGCGCCCTCGCCGTCGCGCATCAGCAGCCACGCCTCGTCGACGGTGATCAGCCGCCGCCGGCGGCTGGCAGGGTCGGACACCTGCCGCCAGGTGGCGTCCAGGGCGAGCAGGGTCGCGGCGGGGCGCAGCTCGTCGGGGACGTCGCGGAGGCTGAAGACCACCAGGTGCCCTTCGGGGCGGGTGGTGGTCGGGGCGGCGAACAGCCCGGCGTGGGTGCCCTCGGTGAACGGGACGAGCCGGTCCGCCAAGGTGGTGGCCGCTTCGGTTTTGGCGGCGCGCAGCGCGGCGGCCAGGGCGGGCAGCAGCGGGGCGGGCCGCGCCCAGGTGCGCGGGTCGCTGGTGATCCCGGCCCGCTGGTAGGCGGCCATGATCGCCTTGTCGAGGGCGGCGCGCTCGGCCGGGGCGGGCTGGCCGCCGCACAGCACCGCGATGACGGTGTGGATGAACAGGGCGCGCCGGGTCAGCGTGTCCGGCCGCGCCCGCCCCGCGGCCGGCAGGTCGAACGGGTTCAGGTGCACATCCGGGGCGCCCAGGTGCATGTATGCCCCGCCCACGGCGGCGGCGAGCCGGGCGTACTCGTTCTCGGGGTCGATGACCCAGCACTCGGTGCCCTGGTACAGGCTGCGCAGGATTTCCAGCTTGGCCAGGTAGGACTTCCCGGCACCGCTGGCGGCGAGGGTGACGGAGTTGTGGTTGTCGGCCGCCCACCGGTCCCAGGCCACCAGCCCCGGCCCGCCGGTGTTGGCGCCGTACAGCACGCCGGGCAGCGCGTGCGGGGCGGCCGGGTCGCGGGGCAGGTCCGGGGAGGTGAACGGGAACGACGCGGCGAGCGCGGCGGTGTCCATGGTCCGGCGCAGCATCAGCGCGTCGGTGCCGGCCGGCAAGGTGGTGGTCCAGCCTTGCAGCGAGCGGAACGTGGCGGGGACGGTGACCAGCAGCAGCGAGGCGGCCAGCGCCCGCACGGCCGCGGTCTCGGCGGCGAGGTCGTCTTCGGTGGCGGCGTGGATGGTGAGGTACAGGCCGAGGCGGAACAGCTTGCCCTCGCCGCGTGCGAGCCGGTAGGCCAGGTCGCGGGCGTCGTCGGCGGCGGCCTCGGTGTCGGGGTCATCGAGCTGGCCGCGGTCGGCGCCGGCGCGGCGCCCGGATTCCAGCCGGGCGCGCTGCCGCCGCAGCCGCGCGGCGGCCACGGCCACCGGGATGGGCTCGATGTGCAGGGTCACGTCCAGCCGGCCGGGGTAGGCCGTCAGCGGCTCCAGCCAGCCCGCGCTGACCTCGGCCGGGTAGCCGGTGACGGCCAGGGTGGCGGCGTAGTCCCCGCCGATGCGCACGTGCCGGGCGGCGACTTCCACATCCGGCGCGCCGGGCATGTCCTGCGCGCCTGGCACGGCCGGCGGCGCGGCAGGGCGGCGCAGCAGCCGGCGGGTCTTCACGCGGGCCTGCCGGGGCTGGTGACCGGCTGGCCGGGGACGGCGAGCCGGGCTGCGCCGGCCGGGGCGGCGGGGTCGGCGCAGGCGGCGAGCAGGGCGGTGACCTGCCCGCCGTCCAGCACGCTGACCTGAAGGTCGGCTGCGGCGAGCAGCCGGGCTGTTTCGCCGGCGCGCTGGGCGGCCCGCGCCGCGGCGGTCCCGCCGCCGGGCCGCGCGGTGCCGTGGGAGGGCTCGCGGATGACCAGCAGCACCTGGCGGGTGAGCACGTCCCGCTCCTCAGCGAGGCCGGCCAGGAACGAGGCGTGCTCCAGCGCGGCGTGCTCCAGGGCCGGGTGCGGCAGGGCGGGGGCGGCTTCGCGCAGCGCGGTGACCGCGGCGGACAGGTCGGCCCGCCCGGCCCGGATCACCACCTGGACCGGGCCGGTGAGGGAGTTCAGCCACCGGCCGTAGGCGCCGGTCAGGGCGTCCTGCTCGGCGGGGCTGCGCAGCGCGAAGTTCACCGTCGACACCGCCGCCACGGCTGCGGCGCCGCCGGCGCCCAGGCCGATCACCCCGTCCGCGGCGATGTGCCGCCACAGCGGCGCCAGCGGCCCCGGCAGTGGCGGGTGCGGCGGGCCGGGCGGCGCGGCCCAGGCCGGCGGTGCCGGGATGCCCTCGGGGGCGGTGACCAGGTGGCGCGGGGAGCGGGCTTGGCGCCACGCGGCGGCCAGCAGCCGGTCCAGGCTCAGCCCGTCCCGCTCGCCGATCACCAGGGCGGTGGCGGCCAGCCCGACCGGGGCGGCGAGCGCCGCGAACGCCGGCAGCGGCATGACGTGGCGGGTGGCCTCGAACGCCGCCCAGATGATCACGGCCGCCACCGCGGCGATGACTGCCTGCCGGGCGGTCAGCCCGGCCAGGATCTTGTCGGGCATCTCGACGTCGGCGGGGATGGGCACGGGGTCGCTGACCTCATAGCTCACGGGCCTTTTCCTTTCTTTCCTTTCGCGGAGGCTGCGCCCTTGCCGCTGCGGCCGCGGCGCCGCGCAGCAGCGGGCCGATCCGGGACAGGACGGCGGCGGTGACGGCGAACCGGACGGCGCGGCGCAGCGGGGAGCGGCCGAACGGGGACAGCACGGGCCTGGCGACCCAGAACGGGATCCGCATCAGCACCCACAGCAGGCACAAGGTGATCAGGACCTGCTCCAGGTCGCCGCCGGGGAGCCCGGGCAGCCAGCCGGGGGAGAAGAACACCTGCACGGCGGCGGTCAGCACCAGGCCCTGGGCGACCTGGATGGCCAGGGCGGCGGTCAGCGCCCGCCACCACCAGCGGGCCGCCCACGCGGTCTGCGGGAGGGCGTACAGGGCCAGCGCGAGCGGCGCGGCGGCGGCCAGCAGCACCACGGCCATCATCCGCATCACGTAGACCATGGCCAGGACCAGGGCGAGCACGACGCCGGCCAGGGCCAGCAGGATCAGGAACACCCCCTGCGTGGAGGCCGAGCTGATCAGGGTGGCCAGCAGCGACCGGGCGGCGGTGGCGGGGTCGACCCCGTGCCCGGCGAGGGCGGCGGACAGGCCGTTGGCGATGGTGATGGCCTGGGAGATCACCACCATCGACAAGTTCGCGCCGACGAAGCCGAGGACGATCCGGGGCGCGATCTCCTTGGCCGAGTAGGAGGTCTGCAGCGTCTCGTGGCCCATCACGAGGATCCCGCCGATGAGCACCAGCAGCACGTAGCAGGCGTCGGCGACGGTCAGCGAGGTGGCCCACATGGTGTGCACGGCCGGGATGGACCCGGGCTGCGGGGTCGACAGCGCGGTCTGCCCGATCAGCGTGAGCAGCGGGTTGACCGCGGAGCGGACCAGGGACGCGAACCAGCTGGTGATCGCGCTGGTCACATGGCAGGTGAAGTCGAGGAACCCGCAGCTGCCAGTGCCGGTGCCGGCAGCGGGCGCGGACGGCGACGGAGAGGGGGACGGGGACGGGGATGCGGCGGGAGCCAGGTGCGCGGCGGTGGTCACAGTGGCGGTGGCCGCCGGGCGGCCCGGCCCGGCGGCCGCCGCCCGCTGCGAGCCTGCGGCGACTGCGATCAGGGCGGCGCACGCGATGGCCAGCGCGAGCACGGCGGCCCGGCGGCCTCGCCGGCGGCGCGGCGGTCGGGGGCTGGCCGGCGGGTCAGCCTCATCCGCCGACCAGGGACTTCAGGATGGTCACGATGACCGGGGCGAGGATCGCCAGGCCGTACCCGATGGCCGCTGACCGCAGCGAAATCTTGGCTTTCTCGACCTGGGCCGGGTCGCCGCCGGCCATCAGGTAGCGGAGGCCGCCGAGGGTCAGGAACAAGGTGGCCAGGCCGGCCAGGATCCCGACGATCCACACCGTGGTGTTGGTGATCACCTGGCTGACCGACGCCGCCGCCAGCAGGTGCCCGGCGGCCAGGCCCGGGACGGCGGCCAGGGCGGCGGCCCGGCCGCCGGGCGGGCGGCGCGGGCGCCGCCGCCAGGCGGGCAGCGGGGGGATGAGTCTCATGGCAGGGTGCCTCCTCCGGGAGCGGGTGCGGGAGTGCGGGGGGTGCGGGGGCGGCCCGCAGGCGGGCGCGGGACTGACCTCCTTCCCGGGGGCGAGAGGGCGGCGGGATGTCAGCGGTGCGGCGGCTCCCGCCTGCGGGCCGCCCGCCCCCCGGAATTCACCGGAGGGCGGGCAACCCCCGCACTGACAGAAATCCGGTTTCTGGCCCCGTTTTTCACGCGGGCCGCTCATAAATCTGCGAGAAAACCATTCCGGATGGCGTCGGTGATGGCTTTCTCGGCCTTTTCCGCCGGTTGCACAAGGTGGTGTGGCTGATGTGCTGCTCGGCGGCGATCTGTGACAGCGGGACGCGTTCGAGCCGGTTGCGGCCGATCAGCTCGGCCTGATCGGCGGTGAGGATGCCGCGGCGCACGGCGGCGGCCAGCACGAAGTCGGGGTGCCCCCAGGGCAGGTCCGGGCCGTCGCGCCAGACGGCGAGGCTGCGGCGGCGGCCGGCGTAGCTGGCGTCGGCGTAGGCGAGGGCCTGCCCGGCCCGCCAGGCCGCCCAGCACAGCCGGGACGCCAGCGGGATGACCTCCAGCTCATCGAGGTCCAGGCCGCGCAGGGCGGCCAGGAACCCCGTCAGCACCTCGGCCTGCAGGTCCGCCGGGTCGCCGCGGTACGCGCTGGTCAGGCTGGCGACCGCGCGGCGCAGGCCGGGCAGCGCGATCCCGGTCAGGCCGATCACCCAGGCCGGGTCCCCGGTGCGGGCACGGCGGACCAGCTCGGCCCACACCCGGTTGCGGGAATGCCCGCTGGTAGCCGGGTGCAGCAGCATAACCCGCAGCTCATCCAGGGGGACCAGCCGGTCTGGCAGGCCCTCGGCCAGCCGTGAGGCGTGCACGGCCAGCGGCTGCGGGCCGGCGGCCAGCAGCCGGAAGGCGGCATCGGCGGCGTCCAGGGCATCCAGCAGGCAGGCCGGGTACCGGCCCGTGCAGGCGGCCGTCGCAGCGCGGGCCGGGGTGGCGTGGTGATCCATGCAGGGGCTCCAGGTGAGGGAAGCGGACGGGAACGAAGCCCCATCCAGCCAGCCCCCATGGACCTCCCGTGGACCTGCGATATCCCCCGCGCGCGGGCCTGCCGTGTACCTCCCGTGGACCTGCCGTGTACCTGCGATGTACCCAGCAGCCGGCCCGGTCCCCGGCCAGGGCTGACCCCTGCCGGGACGCCCCCTTGGCGGCGTCGCGGGAGCCGGGTCAATTCCGGCGCTGGCCTGCACGTTCGCGGGCCAGGTACATCGCGGGTCCACCGCAGGTACATGGCAGGTACATGCCATCTGGTAAAGGGCCGCCCCCCGATCCCGGCTGGCGCAGAAATATTTTCCCGGAACGCATTCCCGCGATTTCCGTGAGCCGCAAATTTTTTCTGGGGCCGCGTGAAAAAAGGCCCCGCAAACCCGATTTCTGTAGACGTCAGCGAGAAAGCGGCGGCACGCGGGACTAGCCGCCATGCCATACCCACACAACGGCCCCGGGCCTGCAGTGCCACCCGTCTCAGACGGGCACGGCACCGAGCCCGGCGGCCCCGAGGCCGGCGGGACAGGTCCCGGCGTGCCGCTGAGCATCTGGCCGGACCTGCCCGCTCCGCGCAGCGGCCCGCACGGGCCGTGCGCCGGGCCGGTCACCGCCCGCGCCGCCGGGAAGGTCATCGCCGCGTTCACCCGGCCCGGCGACCTGGTCGCCGCCCCGGACGGCTGCACGGCGGTGATCGAGGCCGCCGCGGCCGCAGGCCGGCCTGTCCTGGCCCTGATCCCCGCACCCGGCCGCGACGGGCGCGTGATCGCCCGGCTGCTGCCCGGCGGCCCGGGCCTGCTGCTGCCGGGGGATCCCGGTGCTGCCCAGGCTGCCCTGGCCATCACCGGCTGGCACGCCGCCGGCTGCTGCGCCGGCAGCGGGCCGGAGCCCGGCGAGGACGGCCCGGAACCCGGGCTGGTGTATGCCGCCTGCCAGCGGGCGCTGCGGCCCGGCGGGGTCCTCGCGGTCATCACCGCCAGCCCCGCCACCGACGGCCAGCTCGCCGACCTGACCGGCCACGCAGTCGCTAGCGCCCGCGCCGCGGGCCTGGTCTACGCCCAGCACATCGTCCTGGTCCACGCCTCCATCCGCGGCAGCCAGCTCGCCCCCGATCCCGCCGGGGACGCCGGCCTGCCCGGCGGCTGCCGCAACCATTCCGACCTGCTGATCTTCACCAAGCCCGGAGGAACCACCCGCCATGAGTAGCCCGCACCCGGTCCCCGCCACCCGCCCTGCCCGCCCCCGTCCCGTGCCCGGCCCTGGCCTGGAGCTGTCGGTGTGGGCGACCGCCCAGCAGGACGCCCGCACCCAGCGCCGCGGCCGGTACCTGCCCGGCTCCACCGCCCACCCGGCAAAGATGCTGCCCGCCATCGCCGCCACCGCCATCGAGCGCTACACCCAGCCCGGCGACCTGGTCGCCGACCCCATGTGCGGCATCGGCACCACCCTGATCGAGGCCATCCACCTGGGCCGCGACGGCCTTGGCGTGGAGTTCGAGGACCGCTGGGCCAAGATCGCCGCCGCGAACATCGCCCATGCCCGCCGTAACGGCGCGACGGGAAGCGCCGAGGTGATCTGCGGCGACGCCCGCCAGCTGGCCGCGCTGGTCCCGCCCGGGATGGCCGGGCGGGCCGCCCTGGTCGTCACGTCCCCGCCGTACGGGCCGAGCGTGCACGGGCAGGTCCGCGCCGAGCAGCGGCACGGCGGCGGCGGGGTCGAGAAATACGACAACCGCTACAGCCGCGACCCGGCCAACCTGGCCCACCACGGCCTCGATGACATGCTCGCCGGGTTCACCCAGATCCTGGCCGGCTGCAAGACGCTGCTGCGCCCCGGCGGCCTGGCCGTGGTCACCGCCCGGCCCTGGCGCCAGCACGGCGAGCTGGTCGACCTGCCCGCCGCCGTCCTCGCCGCCGGCGCGAACGCCGGGCTGATCCCCGCCGCCCGGTGCGTCGCCCTGCTCGCCGGGCTGCGCGGGGGCCGGCTCATCCCCCGGCCGTCGTTCTTCCAGCTCGACAACGTCCGCAAGGCACGCCACCGCGGCGAGCCCTGGCACCTGATCGTGCACGAGGACGTGCTCATCTTCCGGGCGCCGCCGAAGCCCGAAGCGGGCACAGGGGAACTCGCCCGGCCGCAGCCAGGACCCGGGCGCCTGCCGCGGCCGCCGGCCCGGTGGCTGCCCGCCCGGCCCGGGCAGCGGGCCGCGTGACCGCCGCGCACCCGGCACGCCTGGCAGGCACTCCGCCTGCGGGGCAGCTGCGATCCGGCAGCCTGTGCACCGGCTACGGCGGCCTCGACCTCGCCGTGATGGCGGTCCTGGGTGCCCGGCTGGCCTGGTGCGCCGAGTCCGACCGGCACGCAGCCGCCGTCCTGGCCGCACGCTACCCCGGGGTGCCCAACCTCGGCGACATCACGACCCTGGACTGGGCGGCCGTGCCGCCCGTCGACCTGATCACCGCCGGCTGGCCCTGCCAGGACATCTCCTACTCCGGGCCCGGCGCCGGCATCACGAAAGGAACCCGCAGTGGCCTCTGGCTCACCATCGCCGCCGGCCTTCGCCAGCTACGACCCCCCTACGTCTTCCTGGAAAACGTCTCAGCGCTCCGCACCCGGGGCCTCGGCAAAGTGCTCGCCGACCTGGCCGCGCTCGGGTATGACACGCAATGGCTGTGCCTGCGCGCTGCCGACACCGGAGCCTGCCACCGCCGCGACCGCATCTTCATCCTCGCCTGCCAGCCAGCCGCCCGGGCCGGGCTTGCGGCTGCTGCCCACTCCCGTCGCCGGGGCGTTCAACGACGGGGAATCCGTGGAGTCCTGGCTGGCCCGCCGGGACCGGCAGAAGAAACTCGGCCGTAACGGCAACGGGATCGGCACCCCGCTGGCCATCGCGATCCGGCTGCTGCCCACCCCGATGGCCAGCGACAGCGCCGCCGAGCTCGCCCCCCAGCTGGGCGGGCGGCGGCCCTCGGGCGCCAAGCGGCAGACCGGCCTGCCCGAGGTGATCGCGCACCACCTCACCGGCCTGGCCGGTCACAGTGGCCCGGCGCAGGCCGCAGCCGGGCCGGAACGGCTGCTGCCCACCCCGGACACCGGCACCTCCCCGCGCGGCCACGGCCGGCGCGGAGGCCGCCCCGGCAACGGGCACCAAAGCGGCAAGGACCTGGACGCCGCGGCCAGGACCCTCACCACTCCCGGCCTCGCGCCAGCCCCCAGCCGGGACGTGGTCGCCTGGGGGGAGCATGAGCCGGCGATCCGCCGGTGGGAACAGGTCCTCGGCTACCCGGCCCCGCCCCCGGCCGAGCCCGGCCCCGGCGGGCGGCCCCGGCTGGCCGCCGCGTTCGCCGAATGGATGATGGGCATCCCGCACCTGGTGACCGGGGTGCCCGGCCTCCCGCGCACCGCCCAGCTGCGGATCATCGGCAACGGCGTCGTCCCCAGCCAGGCCGCCGCCGCGCTCCGGCTGCTGACCCGGCTGGCCGCCGTCCCGGGCGCGCCACCAGGGACCGGTACCGGCATGCGGGCCGCCGCGTGAACCGCCCCCGGGCGCGCCCTGACGCGCACACGCGGGCACACCCGCCGTCCCCGGCTGCCCGGCAGGCACGGGGGGCGGCACGGCCGCGTCCGGGCCGCGCGTCCGGGCCGCGCGGCGTGCCCGCCACCACGAGCAAGGGGGCGGGCGCCGGCCGGCGCCCCGCCCCCGCCCCCGCCGCGGGATCACCCCATGGCCGCGACCCGGCCTTCCGGGGCCAGCGACCGGGGCAGCCCGGGTACCGCCGTCCCGGCGGCGGCATCAAGATCGACCGCCCCGCACTCGCCGAGATCGACATGCTCGCCCAGGTCGGTCATCGCGCTCATGGCGAACATCACCGTGGCGCGGACCCGCTCGGGCCAGCCGCCGTCATCGGGCAGGTCCCAGGCCGCGACCGGGACCAGCGCCCCGGCCGCGACCGCCCAGACCGCCACGCTGATCCCGGCGTCCGCCTCCGGGCCGGTGCCGGGGGCGACGCGCAGCAGCACGTCGCCGCCGAAGGCGCGCGGCTGCGGGCCGGGCACGGTCCTCGCGGTGAACACATCCCCGGCCGGGCCGTCGATCTCGGTGACCACCAGCCACGTGGCCGCAGCCGGCCGCTGCCACCCCGGGGACCGCAGATCGACCTGGTCGCCCGTGCCGCTGTCAGCGGCGTCGGGGACGTCCGGTGCCGTGCCCGCCGGGCCAGGTCCGGGATCCGGTGTGCTCGTCATGATCATCCTCCTCGTGTCGTACCGGTGGACTGGCGCCGCATCCCGCGACCGGCGCGAACCCGGCCAGGCCGCGTGCCGCAGCCGGGTCCATGGGTCCGTGTCCGGGATCCAGGGACCGGCGCCGGCGACGATGGACGCTCGGCTCGCGGGCACGTGTCAAGTCCGCCGGCTGATGCCCGCCCGGCGGGCACGGCGGTTCCGCCCGGCCGCAGCGGGTGCGCGTTCCCCGGTGCCCCAGGCAGCGCGCCGGACCGGGGACCGGCATGCGGCCGGGGCAGATGCCCGGCCGCCCGCCGGCGCGCCAGCGGGCGGTGGCATGGCGGCCACGACGACGGGGGCGTGCGCCTTCCGGCGCACGCCCCCGTGCCAGCGGCACCCCGCAGATCACCCGTCCGCCGTCGACCGCACGGACGTCGGCAGGGCGGGGAACCCGGCAACGGCTGCCTCGGCCGCGGAATCCACCTCGACCTGGCCAGAGGAGTGGCGGTATGCGCCGACGTCGGCACCGTGCTCCTGCAGCTCTTTCAGGGCACCCATGGCGAACGCGACCGCAGGGCGGACGATCTCCGGCCACTCCTCCAGAGTGAGGTGGTCCCAGGCCGCGACGTGGATCACCGACCCGGCCACGACCGCCATCACCCGCAAGCGCGTGGCCGGCAACGGCCACTGCTCATCTGCCAGGCTGCTGCCCGGCGCGATATGGAGCAGCACGTCGCCGCCGCTCGCGCACGGCCTGTTCCGAGGCAGGAGCAAGGCGGTGAACTCCCCGCCCCGCCTGCCCTCGGCCGTGGTCACCCACAGCCAGGCACCCTTCGTCGGCGGGCGCTGCCCCGCCAGCGACAGCACATCCACGTCCTCGTCCGTCGCGTCATCGTCCGGGATCGCGAATCCCGGCGCAGCCGGGCCGGTGTCATCGGGGGTAACTGTCATGATCAGCCTCCAAGATTCGTACCGATGGGCAGGCGGCGCCCCCCGCGGTGACCGCAGGCCGGGGCAAGAGCGCCTGCATGCCGGGTCCGGCCGCGCTGCGGGGGACCGCCGCCGACGACGATCGACGCTCCGCTCCGGGCCGCGTGTCAAGCCCGGCCAGAAGCCCTGGCCAGGGCAGGTCCCCGTCGTGATGGCGGCACGGCCTGGCCGACTTGGCGCCGGCGGGCGGCCGGACTTGACAGCCCGCGCCGAGTCGAGCGTGGATGCTGCCGGTCCCGGGTGGCAGGCCAGCCGGACCTGCCCGCCGGCCCGTCATCCGGCCCCGGCCGAAGTGGGCGGCAGGTCCGCGCCAAAGGCCGCCGCCCGGGACCCTCTCTCATCCCGGCGCCATCCGCGCCTCCCCGGCCACATTGCCCGGCCGGACGCTCCCGGCGGGCGGCAGCCCGAACCTGGCAGGCGGTGGCGACCGTGGTGACGCGGCCCCTGACCCTCGCCGAGATCGCTGACTTGCCGGCGGTCACCGACCTGATCACCGCCGGGCGCGCCCTGGGGCTGGGACGGACCAAGGCCTACGAGCTCGCCCGCGCCGGGCAGTTCCCCTGCCCGGTCATCCGGGCCGGGAAAAACTGGATGGTCCCCACCGCCGGGCTGCTCGCCCTCCTCGGCCTGCCCGTCCCCGGCAGCCCGGACAGCGATCACGGTGACCCCAGCCCCGGGCTGCCGGCGCCACCCCGGCAATGCCGAAGTAACAGATAAGGAGCAAGGGAGGTGCCTGCACGAACGCCTTGCCCGGCACATCGCTAGGACAGCGCCCATCCGCGCGGGGGTACAGGCCGGCGAGCCAGCTGCCGCGGCCAGGGGCCGGCGCGCGCCAGCCCGCCAGGCTTGACGGGCCGCCGCCAGCCGAGCGTGGATGCACCGGACCAGCGGATTCCAGGACGCCCGGAACACCCCGCTCCGGCAGCCAGCCGCCGGCCACGGCCCGCCCCGGCCGCCCCGGAAGCGGCCAGCAGCACCTGTCCCGGGCTGCTGGCTGCCCGCACCCCGCTGGCCGTTCCCCGACAATGCCCCAGTGATCAGGGAGGTACCCATGGCTGAGGGAAATACCTACAAGCAGTGCGGCTGCCGCAGTGATGACGGCAAGCGGCTCGGGCAGCAATGCCCGAAACTACGGCGCGGTAACGGCACCTGGAGCACCCGGCACGGCCGCTGGTACTACCAGCTCGAACTCCCGCCGCGCGGCGACGGCGCCCGCCGCGCCCCCCTGCGCCGCGGCGGATTCGACACCCAGACCGACGCCGACCAGGAACTCGGCCAGGCCCGGGAGCTGCTGGCCATCGCTGCGCCCGGCGACACCGAGACCGCCATCCGGATCGCCGACGCCATCACCAAGTCCGTCAGGGAGACCCGGCAGCTGCCCGATCCCGGCCGGGTCCGCAAGGCCGTCGGCGGCGGCCACGACCCCTCCGTCCGCCCTCCCACCGTCGGCGAATGGCTGGGGGAATGGCTCGCCGCCAAGAAGAACCTGCGGCCCGGCACGGTGCGCAGCTACGCCAGCCACATCCAGCTGTACTACCAGCCGCACATCGGCTACATCAGCATCGACCGGCTGCGGGTCACCGACGTCGCGTCGGTGTTCGAGGCCATCGAGGAACTCAACGAGGCCATCACCGACGCCCGCACCAGCGGCGACCCGGCACGGAGGGCGGCAGTCAAAGGCCGCCGCACTGTCGGACCCGCCACCGGGCAGCGGATTCCGCGCCACGCTGCGCTCGGCGATCAGCACCTACATGAAACAGCACCAGGGCATGCTGCCCGCCAACGTCGCCTCGCTGGTCGAGCTGCCATCCGGGGACCGGCCCAAGCCCCTGGTCTGGACCGACGAACGCGTCCGGGCCTGGCAGCACGACTTCGACCAGCGGCTCGCCGACGCGCGGGAACGGGCGAACGGCGGGCGGGTCAGCCCGCTGGACATCTGGGTCTCCACCCCCCGCCCGTCCCGGGTCATGGTATGGACCCCGGCCCAGACCCAGGTCTTCCTCGCCCGAGCCGCCCGGCACCGCCTGTATGCGATGTGGCGGCTGATCGCCTCGCGCGGGCTGCGCCGCGGCGAGGGCTGCGGGCTGCGCCGCACCGACACCGACCTGCGCGGCGCCGTCACCTCGATCCGGTGGCAGATCACCCAGCTCGGCTGGGAGACCGCGCAAGGCCCCCCGAAATCAGACGCCGGGGAACGGCAGGTCGCCCTCGACGCCGACACCGTCGCCGACATCCGCGCCCACCGCCAGCGGCAGCAGAAAGAAAAGGAAGACGCCGGGAACTCCTGGACCGACTCCGGGTTCGAGTTCACCAACCCCGACGGCACCCCGCTGCACCCCGCCGCCGTCACCGACATGTTCGAGCAGATCGCCTACCTCGCCGGCCTGCCCCCCATCCGGCTCCACGACCTCCGCCACGGCGCCGCCACCCTGCTCCTCGCCGCCGGGCACGACATGAAAGTCGTCCAGGAAACCCTCGGCCTGTCCTCCATCACCATCGCCGCCGACACCTACACCAGCGTCCTGCCCCAGCTCGCCCGCCAGTCCGCCGAAGACGTCGCCGCCCTCATCCGCCCCGCCGCGACCCCAGCCAGAGCACCTCAGGTGACCGCACGGACCGGGAGCAGGCGACCCAGGACCAAAGCCAGCCCGGTAATCACCGGGCAGGCTTAAGCGTCGGCCGTGAGCGCTTCCTGCTCTCCGGGAGCCTCACGCAGTGCCTCCGCACTGTCCGCGCCGGTAGTCATCACCAGCCAGGGCTGGGGGGTGCTACGGCGGGTGCATCCAGCAGCGGCGGAAGCTGCTTCACATGACTGATCACGAGCGCGCCGGGCGGCAGCCGCTGTCGCTCCTCGGCAGTCATGCCGTCTGGGCGGACCAGGGCCGTGCGCATCCCGCACCGGGCCGGCGCTATCACGTCCGTTTCCAGGTTGTTCCCGACGTGGAGCACTTCGCCAGGCTGGCAGTGCGCAACCGTGGTGATGAGGGCGCAGGAATCCGGGTCGGGCTTCCTCAGGCCAACGCACGCCGACATCAGCACGGCCCGGAACAGCCCGTCAATCCCGGCCGCCTCCAGCGCGGCCCAGCGGTGCTGTCCCCGTTGGGTGTTGCTGGAGAGGATCAGCACGAGTCCCCGCGCGGCAAGTGCGCGCAACGGCGCGGCACACGACGGGTCAACCCGCCGGCTTCCGTCCAGCAGCGGCGACGTGCGGGAGTCGATGGTTCCGCCGTAGTCGAAGGCCACGCAGGCGATCCCATCGCCTGCGGATGCCCTGTCCGGGGTCTGCGGGGATCCGGCGGGCATCACGGGTTCCTCGCGGCCGTCGCAACGGTGACCGGACCGGGTTGCAGCCCGGCGGCTCGGTCTGCGGCCTGCTCAGCAGCCGGCACGGGCTGCTGGCTGAGGTGGACGCCGTCCGGGCAACTCAGCAGCCACCACGCCGCGAGCGTGGTGTAAAGCAGCGCACGGCCCGGCGTGCCGGCCTCGGCACTGGGCAGGCCGGCATCGGCGGCTGGTTCCGGGATGCTGCCGTCGCGGCGGGTACTGCCGCCGCCGGGGCGCAGCAGTTCCTGGTGGTCGTACCACAACGGCCCGAAAATCGCTGTCAGGGATCCAGAGCTGAGGTACTGCCCCGCCGCTTTGGCCTCCGCGGCGTACCCGGCGGCCATGGCGTGGCCGTCGGCCCACCACGCCAGCCACCGCCCCCCGCCGGAGGCCGGCCCCCAGTGGCAGGCCACGACCGGCGCGCCCAGGCCGTTGTACCCGATCCCGTCCCGCCACCGCACGAACCCCGCTGCCGCCGGAGGCTGGATCCCCAGCGTCGCGGCAACGCCGCGATGACCAGCCAGCGCGACGGCCTCCTCGTGCCGCCCCTCGCGGATCGCGGCGCCGAGGCAGACAGCCCGTCCGGAAATCTCAGGATCCAGATCGTAGAGCTGCGCCCCGGCGAGCCGGGCGGGCCTCTTGCCGGGCGTGGACCCGGAACCGCTGATGCCCGGGCAGCGCCGCGACATCGGGCGGCAGCGTGATCTCCCACCGGTCGCCGTGGTAGCGGTGCTCCCAGGCGCGCGCCGCGTGCCGGCGCAAGAACTCATGCGCGCCCCGGCGCAGGCGGGGCAGGTCGTCAGGCGAGAACTCCCGATCACCCATGAACGTTCCTCACCCAGGAGCGGACGTGACGGTGCTCAGGAAACGGGACCGGACAGGTCATCGATCCCGGCCCCGGGCAGGCAGCAGTCGGCAGCGGCAACCGCGGCACCAGGAAGGTGACCGCATAACCGCCGTAGCCCAGTGCGACAGCCCCGCATCCGACAGCCAGTCGAAACGGTGTGCGCCGTGTCTGGTGCCGGGGCAGCGCCGTGCGTGCCGGATCCGGTCAGCCCTCGCCCGCACCGGGCTGAACCGCACCCGGGTCAGGCCGAGCCGCATTGAGACCACGCGGCGATCCCTTGCCGTCGCCGGTCATAGACAGCCCCGGTACGCAAGATTCGCGCTCGCGACTGGCTGGATGCCGACGCCAGGTCGCTCTCTCATCGCTTCCTCCGCCCTGCCCTACCGGGCTTGGGGTTGCCTCCACATCGGCCACATTGGCGGGCCGCCGTCGGGGAGGTAGAACGGAGCGTCGGGCCGGAGAGCGTAGCCGTGGCGCAGGTAGAACTGGCGGGTCCGCAGGTCGGCGGCTTCCAGGTAGGCGGGCGCGCCGTGGTCCCGGTCGAGTGCCTCGTGGTAGGCGCGGAGCAGCAGGCTGCCGGTTCCCTGGCCCTGCCGGTCCGGCCGGACGGCGAGGATGGCCAGGTGATGGTGGGCGGTGCCGGCGGGGTGGTGCCGGTCGAGCGTGGCGTCGAAGGTCACGAACCGGTCGATCCAGGGACCGGTAGCGGCGGCGAGCTGCGCGCCGTACCCGGCGGGCGGCTCTGCAGCGTTTTCGCCAGTGGGGAGCCATAGCGCTGCTGCGGTGCGGTCGGTGGTGGTATGGACGATGCCGCTGGTCATGGCGTGCTCGACGTAGAGCCGGAAGTACCCGGGGAAGATCTCGCTCCGGGCATCCTGATCGGGTACCAGCCACCGGGACTGCGGCAGGTCGTGGAAGGCGTCGGCGATGACCTGGCTGAGGACATCCAGGTCTGCTGCCTCCGCCGGGATCACCCGGCCAGGAAAGTAACTGCCCGCCAGCTGCGGCGTGCGCTTGGGGAGGCTCATCCTTGCGTCCCGTCGCTGGCCGGGGTGAGCTGGCCGGTGACGGCGTTGGCGCCCAGGCCGATCCCGGCGTAGGTCTGCGGCCGGCGGATCTTGAGTATCAGCCCCCAGGCCAGGCCGATCACCGCGACCGCGGCGTAGCTGGCCGGCAGCGCCCACGCGGCCGTGGCGCCCGCGGGGACGCCGAGCAGCGTGTCGTAATGCAGCACGGCGAGCACCACGATGCCGGCCAGCAGGATCACGGCCAGGGCGGGGGCGATCAGCCGCCGCCAGGCGGTCTCTCCGCGCGGGTCGCGGGCGAAGAACGCGATCACGGCGACCGCGGTCAGCGCGAGCAGGATGAGGATGCCGAACCCGCCGGTGGTGCCGAGCCAGAAGAACAACTGCGTCATCGGCTGCCACCCGGCGAGCGCGTAGGCCACGATGACGACCAGGCCGGTCGCGCTCTGCGTGAGTGAGGCGGCCTTGGGGATGTTGTTGCCGCCAGTGCGGCCCAGCGCGGCAGGCAGGACGCTCTCCCGGCCCAGCGCGTACATGTATCGCCAGACGCAGTTGTGGAACGCCAGCGCCGCAGCGAACAGGGAGGTCAGGAACAGCCACTGGGCCGCCTGCGACAGCGTGCCGCTGCCGCCCAGGCCGAACAGCAGGCCGGGGCCCTGCTGCCCGGCGGCGGCCACGACGTGGCTGTCGCCGTTATGAGCGGCCATCGCCCAGCTCGCCCCGGCGTACACCACCGCGATCATGCCCAGCGCGGCGTAGGTGGCGGCCGGGATGGTCCGCCAGGCGTTGCGGGCCTCCTCAGCCAGCACCGGGGCCTGCTCGAACCCCACGAAGCCGAGCACCGCGATCACGGCCAGGACGCCGAAGGTGCCGAACCCGGCCGAGGTCAGCGCGGTCGGGGAGAGGGTCGCGAAGCTGAGGTGCCCGCCCGCCGGGGATGCCAGCCCCCCGATCGTCTCGGCGAGGATCACGATGATCTCTGCGCAGAGCAGGACGCCGAGGACCCGGCCGGTGATGTCGACCCGCAGCAGGCCCAGCACGGTGATGACCGCCCAGGCGCCCAGCGCCCACACCCACCACTGCTGGTGCACGTGCAGGTGGGCGGCGGCCTCGCTGGCCGCGTTAGGGCCGAACGCGCCGTACAGGCCGACCTGCAGGAACGTGTACGACAGCAGGGCTACCAGTGCGGCGGCCACGCCGGCGACGCGGCCGATGCCCCGCGAGACGAAGGCGTAGAACGCGCCGCTGTTGGTGATGTGCCTGGTCATGGCCACGTACCCGGTGGCGAACAGGGCCAGGATCACCGCGATGACCAGGAAGGCGGCCGGGATGCCGGTCAGCCCGGTGGTGGCATAGGCGGTGGGGATGACCCCGGCGGCCACGGTCAGCGGGGCGACCCCGGCCAGGACGAAGAACAGCACTGCGGGCACGCCGAGCCGGTCGCGGGCCAGTGCGCGCGAGACGCTGCTCGGCTTGCTTTCTGCGGTGTGGGTTCTGGACATGATCGGGCTCCTGGTTGCTGGCGGATGGGAAGGGGACGGCGGTTCATACCCGGTGGGAGAGCAGGGCGCTGTCGACGGCGGCCTGGGTCTGGGCGATCAGGTCCCGCAGGCTGGGGTGGAGTTGCTGCGCGGCCTCCTGGAGGCAGCGGTGGGCCTTCGGCGGCAGGTACAGCGCAAGCTGGCGGCCCAGCCCGCAGGCGTCGGCAAGACCGGCGAGGGCAGCGTTCTGGGCGGTCACGGGCCGGGATGAGTCCAGAGCCGACTTGACGCGCAGGAGTGGCGCGAATGCGCAGTCGGCGTCCACCGGAACCCACCGCTGACCGCGCCACGGGCGCCGCGAGGAGATCCTGGTCAGGTATCCCGACTGCTCTAGCCGCAGGGCCACATCCGCCGCGGCGGTGCGGGCCAGGAACAGCAGCCAGTCCCGCGGCGCATGCTGCCCGGCCTCACTGACCACCAGCCCCAGGACGGATCGCGCCAGCTCCTCCCCAGGCGGGGAGCGGTCAGCCACCACGATCCGGTCAGGCCGGAGGTAGATGCTGCCCGACAGCATCAGCTCGGCCAGCAGCGCGCCAGCCAGGCCAAGACCGACCGCGCGTGGCTGCAGATGCGGCCTGCCGGTTACCTCGTGATGTGCCAGCAGGTAGAGATCATCGGCAAGCCGGCCGGTGCCGCTTAGCCCGGCCACGAGTCTGCTGGCTCCCTTGTCCCCGGCATGTCTTCGGTGGCGGCACGGACGCAGGTCATTCCGGTGTCCCGGCCTTCACCACATGCGGGGAAGGCAGCGAACGGGTCGTCACCGGGGCGAAATAGAGCCGGTGTGCTCCGGGAAAAAGGTCCAGGTAAATGCCGCGCATAGGCAAAACCCTCCGCTGGGGTATCCATGCGGGCAAATCGCAGGCAGCTTTCACAGCAATTCAGCAGCACAGCCGGCAGGCTTTTCTCGTCAGCGCAGCGAAACGGCCCAGGGCTGGGCTGCAGGCGCTCACTCGCCCGCGCGGGGGTGGCGCAGTGGCGCCTGCGCCGCGGTTTCGGGGATGAGCGTGGTGAGGACCGTGACCTCGTGGCCGCAGTGCGGGCACGGCTGGACCGCGGTTACCCGGGCCGTGACACCGCCGTGCTGCTGGGCTGCGGTGAGCGCGGCCAGCGCCCGTGCCTGGCGGGCCTCCTGCGCCGCGCTGGCCGCGGCGCGCTGCTCGGCGTCCCGCACCGTGTCGATCTGATCGGCGCCGGCGGTCAGAACGCCACCGGTGTCCAGGGCCTTGTCGCAGGCCTCCCAGAACTCGCGGGCCTGCGACTGGCGGCCGATCTCGGCCACCGAGACCGTGGACCGGGAGAACCCCGCCAGCGCCGCGAGGCCCTGCTGGGTCAGCCCGGCCTCACGCCGCAGGGCGGCCAGCTGGCGGCCCAGCTCCCGCTGCATAGCGGCGATGTTGTCCGAGTCACTCATGCGGCCTCGCCAGGGCTTGCAGCCAGGCTCAGCCAGGGCCATGGCCGGGACGCCTTATCCGGCTGCCTGGCGCCGCGGGGCGTTGGACACCGGCCGCGGCGGGGGCCGCAGCCGCAGGACGGCGGGCATGCGGCTGCCGTGGCGGCGGGGGGCTGCCGTCGAGGAGGAGCCCGGCGAAGACCAGGCCGGCCTTGATCTCGGTGATCCCGCGGGCACCCAGGCCCGCGATCTCGCCGAGCCGGCCCTGCCGGTACAGGCGGACCACGTCGGCGACCGTGGCCGGCGGCCCGCATGGCGCCACCGGCACGCCTCGGCCGTCGGCGCGGGCGAGCCGGTTCAGCACCCGGCCCGATATCACGCTGCGCAGGCAGTCCACCGGGCAGCCCGGCACGATCGCGTCGCCGTCCTCGGTTGCTACCAGGCCGTGAGAAACCAGGCTCAGCCCGATTTCCCGGAGGCTCCTGGCCCCCAGGCCGCCGATCTCGCCGAGCCTGGCCCTGGCGGTACAGGCGGACCACGTCGCCGACCGTGGCCGGTACCCCGCACGATGCCACCGGCTCGCCACGGCGGCCTTCCGCGCGGGCGAGCCGGCCGAGAACCCGTGCGGGCAGCAGCGGCGCCAGGCAGTCCACCGGGCAATCGGCGGTGACCGGATGCCGGGGGCACGCCGGGCCGTGCGCCAGCCGGTCACTATGCATCCCCGGCCATCCTCTCCCGCTGACCGCGGCGGGACGGGACGGCGTGCGCGGGCACCAGCCCCCCGTGCAGCCGCGCGGCATGCTGCCGCGAGCCGGCTGCCATCCCGGGGGGCGGCCAGGTGACGAGGGCTGCGCCAGCCGCGGCGGGACCTGGCCGGCGCAGCCCTCCTTCACGGGCCCGACCAGGCGGCACGGGGGCAGCCGTCCGGGCGTGCCCTGCTTGCGTGATGCCAGTGCTACCGGGCAGGCACATCCTGAGGTCAGGCCCGAGGACAGACCCGTCGGGGAGCAGCGCCCCGGTGTCATCGAAGACCACCACCCCGTTGCACAGCAGGCTCCAGCCCTGCTCAGGGTGACTGGCGATGACGCGGGCGGCCAGGCGGTCCCGTGCCGGCGGCGGCGGGCACGGCGGCAGGTGCGGGCAGGCCTGCGGGCGGCCGCCCGGAGCCGATGCCGCCGGGACTGGCCGGCCGCTGCCGTTCCCGGGCGGGCTGACGGCAGGATCGCTGCCCGCCCCGGTCTGCGCCCTGGCGCCTGGCGTGCCGCTCACCGGGCACCTGCCCGGGCGGTCTCCAGGGACAGCACGACATAGACGGTCTTGCCGGGACCGGCCGGGTCGCTGATCACGCCCCGCTCCCCGCCGTGCAGCTCGATCAGCCCGTCCAGCAGTTCCAGGCCGCGGCCGCATTCACCGTCGCCGCCCGCGTGCTTGCGCACCGGGCGGCCCGCGCCGCCGTCGTGGACCTCGACCCGCAGGTCACCGCCCTCGACCGACAGCCGCATCCAGATCGGCGCCTCGCCGTGGCAGACCGCGTTCGCGACCAGCTCGCTGACGACGAGCTCGCCGAGACCGGCCTGCTCGCCAAGGCCCCACGCGGCCAGCAGAACCTGGGCGCGCCGGCGGGCATCGCGGGCGTGCACCGGGTCCCGGCCGGGCAGGCGGGTGACGACAGGCTCGCGGGTGGCGGTCAGCATGCACCGCTCCTGACCCGGGCGGGGTGCCGCCTGCACGCCGCCGGCCAGCGCCAGGACGAGCCGGCCCGGTGCCGCTGCGGGCGCCCCAGCCCATCGCCCGCGCAGGGCCGGGACACCGGGCGGGTGATGGCGGCACGGCCGCGGCTCACAGCTTGCGTCCTGCTCCGCCGTAGGCCGCGATCCGCTCCGCGTGCCCGGCCTCCCGGGGATCGTCGGGCCGCCACCGGGGGACGTGCACCAGTCCGGGATCGATCAGGTCCAGGCCGTCGAAGAACCGCAGGACCTCGGCGTGGCTGCGCGGCTGGAAGTCGGCGGTGGTCTGAGCGTAGTGCTCCATGCCCTCGGCGACGTGCGAGGGCTGGCCGTCGGTGGTGCCGTGGCTGATCACCACATAGCTGCCGGGCGCGAGCGCGTCGCGCAGCTGCGCCACCAGAGCGGCAGGGTCGTCTGGGCCGTCGGGCAGGAAGTGGAGGATCGCGACCAGCAGCAGCGCGGTCGGCTGGGATAGGTCGAGCAGGTCGTGCAGCCCGGGATGATCCAGGATGGTCCGCGGGCTCCGCAGGTCGGCCTGGATCGCGGTCGCCCGGTCGTTGCCGGCCAGGATGGCGCGGCTGTGCAGCACGGCCACCTCGTCCATGTCGACGTAGACAACGCAGGCGTCCGGGGCTGCCTGCTGGGCGATCGCGTGGACGTTGTCCATGGTCGGAATGCCGGAACCCACGTCGAGGAACTGGCGGATGCCCGCCGGGCCGGCCAGGTAGCGCACCGCCCGGCCCAGGAACGCCCGGTTCGCGGCCATGGTCTGGCGCGCGTCCGGCCACCGGGCGAGGAACTCCGCGGCTGCTACCCGGTCGGCGTCGAAGTTGTGGGAGCCGCCAAGGAGGTAGTCGTACACGCGGGCGATGTTCGGCCCGTCAGCTTCTTGCTGCCCGGCCGGCCTCGTCACGGCCGCCTCCTGGGGATGCCTGCAGGTGGGCCTGGGATCGTCTTGCATCCGGGCGCCGCAGTGGCGCCTGTGCGGGCCGCCGCGCAGCCGGCGGCCGGTCCTTGCGGCTGCCGTGCAGGGGATGTCATGGTAGGTCACGTCCTCGGGCTGGTTCTGAGCCAGCGGGGGCTGGCTAGGCTCACACAATGGCAAAGGGGTGACCGGCGGGTCACTCCCCGTGGCGGGAACGTGTGGTTCCCAGGGCCGCTACGGCAGCGAACTGCGGAGATTCCACCCTGAGGGGCGGAACAGGTTTCCATTAAGCCGTGAGTGCATTTGCTGTCCCCGTCTCTTGCAGGCCATTGCTGACGGCGGCGTCCCTCTCCTGTTCGGCAAAGGCCAGGCGCTGGTCCGCGCGGGGTGGGGTGGGTAGGTCTTGCGCCGGTCGTGCCCCCACGGGCGCGTGGGTGTCTCGTGCTCGTGCCATAGCGCGAAGAAGACGCCGCTTGCTGGCGTACAGGTGCTCGGCGATGGCCGACCAGGCGATGTCGATCCGCTCGTGGCGGTCCCGTGCCCGGTAGAACTGCTTGCAGCGCACCGCGGTCAGCGTCAGCTCGTGGATCGAGTTCAGCGTGTACCCGTGGCGCAGAGGGGTATCGCCGGCTGGCGGTCCGGAGACAGCCATGGCTACTGCGCTGCGGGCTCGGCTGCGGCGCTGGTCATGCCGGGGCTGATGGCGTTCAGGACGGCGAGGATGGTGCCGGCGGTGGCGACCGGGTCCGTCCCGGGATCTGGAGCCCAGGCAGCCTGGATCCAGGTATCGGAGTCCATGGTGACATCCGCGCGGGCGCGGCCGGAGCGGGAGTCGGTGGCGAGCAGGGTGGGGATACAGCCGTCCGAGGACAGCCGGGCCTGGATGCCGCAGGCGGCGAGCTTATCGGCGACGGCGGCGAGATAGCGCGCGGTGTCGTCGATGTGCTCGCGGAGACTGGGCTGCTCGGGGGGTCCGATGGTCATATGCGCTGCCTTAGCGGGGACGGAAATGGCGGGGATGTGCAGTTCAGATTGGCGCTGGCCCACGGTCGCACGGCGATACCGCAAGAACGCCGGATATCGTCCCGAGGCCAGGCGATTTCAGCTTGCCGGTTGCGCTCGCCGGAATCGCCCCCAGCGCTGGGAACGTGTGATTCCCGGCATGAAGAGCCATTGAGCTGCTGTAACACGACAAAGCGGGGATGGATTGTTCCCGCCGCACACCGCGTCTTATGCCGCCCAGCGTTCAAGCGGCTAGTGTTGACGCCGGGTCCAGCGGCGCCGCGCACCTGCTGGCGGGAAGGCGAAAGCGAGGATGCCGTACGCGAAGACGAGCCTGCGGGCCGAGCATCGCGCGCTGCGCGAGCAGATGCGCGGGCTGGGGCTCAGCCGCCGGCAGATCGCGGTCGAGTTTTCCCGCCGCTACCGGCTGCGGCCCCGGGCCGCGTGGCGGCACGCCTACGGGTGGAGCCTGAAGGAGGCCGGCGAGCGCATCAGCGACTACGCTGCCCGGTCCGGGCTGGACCCGGACGGGACGAGCGTCGCGATGACTGCTCCACACCTGAGCGAGTACGAGAACTGGCCTGGCCCAGGCGCCAAGCCTGCCGGGCGCCGGCCCACGCCCTACCTGCTGTCCCTGCTGGCCAGCGTCTACGAGTGCGCCGTCCACGACCTGCTCGACCTGGCCGACTACGAGCACATGCCCCCTGCCGACCGGCTCATCATCGACAAGACGGCCCCCGCCGGCGAGCAGCACGGTCATAGCCAGCGGCCCGGCGCCATCGCCGGGACCGGCGAAGCACCGCAGACGACGGCAGCCGCGCAGCCACCGCCGCTACCGCCAGCCGCAGGGCACCTGACATCCTGGCCAGTATTTGCCCCTGGTTTGGAGCCCGGCATGGTCGATCGACCCTCTGACCTCGAAAATCTGATCTCGCTGCTAACCGATGCCGTCCAGGCTCCCACAGCCGCTAAGGTGGTCGCCGTCGTCGGACCAGGCGGGTTCGGAAAGACGACCCTGGCCACGCAGGCATGCCACGACCCCCGGATCATCAGCTCGTTCGCCGAGACCTTGTGGGTCGAAACCGGCGAGCAGTGCACTCCGGCACGCGTCGTCCAGCTGGCGTCGGACCTTTGCGTGCACATGGACGGGGAACGCCCCACGTTCTCGGATGCGGAACAGGCCGGCTTCCATCTCGCCAGGGTCCTGGGAGACCGCCGGGTCCTGATCACGATCGACAATGTGTGGTCGGCAGCTGACCTAGCCCCGTTCCTCCTGGGCGGCCCGAACACCGTGCTCCTGGTGACGACCCGCAACGCGCGAGTATGCCCGGCACACACGCTCCAGTTCCGCCTCGGCCCGATGTCCGCAAGCGAGGTCAGGGAGCTACTGAACAGGACGGTCCCCGCGCTTCGCCGCGAAGACACCGTCAAGCTCGCCGGGTTGTGCAATGGCTGGCCACTGCTCGCCTCCGTGGTCAGCTCAGCCCTTGGCCAGGACGTTAGCGCAGGGGCAACGCCGGCACGCGCAGTCTTCGAGGCGAGCCGGGTGCTGGACAGCATCGGCCCGCAGGCATTCGACATCTGGGACTCAGACCAGCGAAAGAACGCCATCGGTCACGCGATCACGGCCAGCCTCCGCAGCCTGGAAGAACACGTCCTGATCACCGGCATCGAAGACCTGCGGGATCGTTACCTTTCGCTGGCGATATTCCCGGCGGCAACCCCCGTCCCGCTGTCCGTGCTGTCCCAGTGGTGGGGGCATGCGTACGGGTGGACGGCCAGCGCCGTGCGGCAATTCTGCCGCGTGCTCGCCGACAGGTCTCTGATCGACGCTTATCTTGCGGATCGAGACGCCGTTGTATTGCATGATGTGTTTCGGGTATACCTTCGTCACCTCATCGGACCGGAATGGCCTGAGCTGCATCAGTCGCTGGTCGCTTCCTACCGGCCGCTAGCAGGCAGCGGGTGGGCCGAGCTGGGATTCGAGCACAGCTGTTTGTGGCGTCACCTGGCCTATTACCTGCACGAGGCCGGGCTTTCTGACGAACTCGCCGAGGTACTCGCATCGCCGGAATACGTGGTCAGGAAGGCCGCCCATCTCGGGAACGAGGCCCTGGCGCTAGACAGGGACGTCATTGACCGCGCTGCCCGGCCAGACACCACGACCTGGCGTACTGCGCAGGCCCTTACCGGTGCCGGTTACCTTCTCCATGGCCTCACTTCTCGTCGTGATATAGCGGGCACCCTGCTGGCCGCGCTGAGCCGCACCCGCGTAGATCCGGGCGTGGCCGACCAGCTTCGTGGCATAGCTGGTACTCATGGGTTCGATATTCTCTGGGCCACGACGGAGCCTGCGGGCGCCGTCGCCCATACTGGTGCCGTCGCCGGGATCGCCGCGCATGGGAATGCCCTGGTGTCCGGAGGCGAGGACGGAGTAGTGCGGATCTGGGACCTCGCTCAACGGCGGCTGGTCCATCAGCGGCATGGCCACACGGGCTGGATATACGCGGTGGCGATCTCGCCTGACGGCCAGGTCATCGCTTCCGCGGGTGACGATGCGACCGTCCGGCTCTGGCGGCTGGACACCGGCCAGCCCGCCGGGCATCCTCTTCGGTCACGATCGGCGAATCCGCAGTCTCGCATTCGCCGCGGACGGTCGGCTCGTGTCCGGAGCGGAGGACGGCCTGGTATGTCTGTGGGATATCGAAAGCGCCAGCATGATCCGGACGTTGCGGACGCCTGGATCCCCTGTCTGGGCGGTAGCCGCTGACGTGGCGGGCTCACTGGTAGCTGCGGCGGGCGAGGATGAGTTCGTGCGGCTCTATGACCGGGACAGCGGCACGCTGGTGGAAGAGATGGCCGCACATCGTGACTGGGTACGCGCTCTGGCCGCCGCGGGAGACACGCTGGTCAGCGGATCAGGGGACCGTTCCGTGCGCGTGTGGAAAGTCTCCCGCCGGACGCTCACGCCTGTCCGCACGATCGAAACCGGCGCTCGTGTCCGCGCTGTCGCCGTGTCGCCGCAAGCTGATCTGATCGTGGCGGCCGGCGAGGACGCGACATTGCGCGCCTTTACCGCTGATGGCGCGGCCGGCGAGCAGTCGATGCCTGGCCGGGGTCGACTGGATCCGAGCTGCGATCATCCGGGCTGATGGTTCCGTCATCGCAGGGTGTGAGGACGGCGGCATCCGAATATGGGAGGGCAGTGGCCTGGTATCGGTTAGCCAGGGCTCGGACACCACATGGGCTGCCGCTTTCGCCGGAGACCATGCCTTGCTCGGCCGGGCCAATGGAACCGTCGAGATGCGGGATATGGCCAGCTCTGAGCTGATCACGGCCGCCAGCGCTGGCGAAGGACGGGTCTGGTCGCTGGCAGCTAGCGCACACCGCATAGCTGCGGCCTGCGGTGACGGGACCGTCCGCGTGTGGTCGCTACGTGGCGACTGGACGCTGGAACTGAACGAGGATGAGCAACGGTCCTGGGCCGTCGCGCTCAACCAGGATGGCACCCGCCTGGCGGCCTCCAGCGCCGGAAACATCGTGCGGGCCTGGGAACTTCCCTCGGGTGAGAAGCTGTGGGAATGCCACGCCCATGAGGGCAGAATCCGGTCGGTCGCCTTTGACGACAGCGGCGGCCTGGTGCTGACGGGTGGCGGTGACGGCCTGGCCCGGCTCTGGCGGCTGCCCGCAGGGGACAAAGCGGGGGAGTTCACGCACGGCGCGAGCTGGGTCCGGTCGGTCGCCATCGATGAGACCGGCACTCGCGTGGCTCTGGGCTGCGGGCCAGGCGTGATCTATGTTCACGACGTCGCCAGCGGCCAGGTTGCGGCCGAGCTGCATGGCCACAACGGGCGCGTGCTGATGCTCGGGTTCTGTGCGGATCCCGACGTGCTCGTCTCGGCGGCGGCCGACGGGACCATCAGGTTGTGGTCGCTTTCCGGGCAGAAACAGCTTGCCGAGGTGCGCGTCGACGCCTCGCTTCAGGCGGCCGGGCTGGACGCAAGCGGCGGGACCGTCCTCGCGGCTAGTGCTGCCGGGACTGTGGCGGTCAGCATCCCTGTGCTGAGCGACGAGGAGTAGCGCATGCTGACCCCGCAAGAAGAGGCCCAGCCCGGATGGCCGCCGGAACTGCCGAACAACGATCCGCATGGATTCGCCTGGGGCGTGTGGCACGACCGGACACCCAAGCTAGTCGCCCAGATCCGGGACGCGCATCCGTACGGGCCTGCGCAGCGCCGCGCACTGGATGCACTGCTGACAGAGATTTCTTCCGGGATGATGCAGCCGCTCGGCTCCCACGCTCGCGACCGGGAGATCTGGTCATCCTGGGGGGCGGGCTATTTCGGGACACCGTGGCTGGATGCGCCGTTCTTGTGGTCTGAGTCGTACTTCTACCGGCGGCTGCTGGACGCGATCGGGTTCTTCGGACCCGGCCCGTGGCGCTGGGTTGACCCGTTCGAGGATCTCAAGGCCGCCGAGCTCGCCGACCCTGGGCTGGAAGCCGACCTGGCGGCGCTCGATGACCTCCAGCGGCTTCCCGCTGGTGAGCAAGGCGCGGCCAAGCTGCTGGCGTCGCTGTGGGGCAACCGCGCCGACCTGGGCTTCCGGATCGGCCGGTCGCCGCAGTCGCGAGAGCAAGGCTCAGCCAGGCTCGTCGCAGACGACAGCGCTGACTTGTGGGCAGCTCTGGGGCCCGACGCCCGCGTCGTGGTCGCCGCCGACAACGCGGGCCGGGAACTGCTCGGCGACCTGGTTCTTATCGACCACCTGCTCCAGCACGGTCATGCCAGCGCGATCATGCTGCATGTCAAGCCCTGCCCGTACTACGTCTCCGACGCGACTACCTCGGATGTCCTGGCCTGCCTGCGGCGGCTCGCCAGGACGGCGGGCAGCGCGGCGGCGATCGCCCACCGAGTTCACGCCGCTATGGCTGAGGGCAGGCTCGGCCTGTACACGCACGAGTTCTACTGCGCGCCATGGTCCTACCGGCGCATGCCCGCCGACCTCGCCAGCGAGTTCGAGCGGGCATCGCTGACCATCTTCAAAGGCGATCTCAACTACCGCCGACTTGTCGGTGACAGGGACTGGCCGCCTACTACCCCGTTTGCTGACGTGGCGTCGTACTTCCCCTACCCAGTCGCAGTGCTCCGGACGCTCAAGTCTGATGTCATCACCGGACTGAGCCCGGCCACGGTCGCTGACCTTGACGCCACCGGGCAATCCTGGCGCACCGACGGGAGCCACGGACTCCTCCAGGTCCTACTATCGTCGCCGGCCTCGAATGCAACCAGGAGGGCTGACATATAGCGCCACCAGGATCTGAGCGCTATGGGCGCTGCCCGCCGGATGAGGCTCGCGGTCGATCGGCGACGGCGCCACAGGGGATCTGGCCACCCTCAGCCCTCAGGCTCGCGGCTCCGGCGCGCCGCCAGTAAGCCGGCTGGTGCGCCCGCCCGCAGTGTTCCCGCCCGATGCGTGCGATCCGCCCGCTCATGATCCGTGCGGCTACTGTTCACGGTGACGCCAGCGACCAGGACCCTGCGCACTAGCCCCGGAAGTGAACGGCATGCCGTACGCGAAGACCAGCCTGCGGGCCGAGCAGCATGCCTTGCGGGAGAAGATGCGCGAGCTGGGGATGAGCCACCGGCAGATCGCCGTCGAGTTCGCCCGGCGCTACAGGCTGCGGCCCCGCGCCGCCTGGCGCAACGCCTACGGCTGGTCACTGACGGAGGCCGCCGAGCAGATCAGCACCTACGCCGCCCGCGCCGGCCTGGACAACGGTGCCACTGTCGCCATGACCGCCGCTCACCTGTGCGAACACGAGAACTGGCCCGGCGAGGGGCAAAGCCGACAGGACGCAGGCCCACCCCTTACCTCCTGTCACTGCTCGCCACCGTATACGGCTGCGCCGTTCAAGACCTGCTCGATGCGGCCGACTACGAGCACATGCCAGCAGCCGACCGGCTCATCCTCGACAGACCACCCCCAGCGACGTGCGGCGGTCCGCCGAGAGCGCAGCCACCCCGGCGGCTGGTCTTTCACGACGGCAGCCAGGTACTCGGTCGTCCTCACCCGCTACATCCCGTGTCAATGAGGAGACGATGCCCGCGGGCCTGCCCGGCGAACTAGCCCCTTCGCGCCAAGCCGCGCCAGGCCAGCGGCACTCGCCGGCTATCCCGCCGTGGGACGCCTTCCCAGCCTTGGAAGCGCTGCATGGCTCCGATCCGCTTAGCCTCGAACTCGGGGATGACCAGGAGATTGAAGACCCGGTGCGTCGCCGAACCTTCGTCGGGCTGACCAGCACGTCGCTGCTGGCCAGCATTCTTGACGTGGCATCTGATGAGCGGCCCCTTAGCGCTGAGCCGCTCGTCCCCATCTTCGCCGGGCACGTCGTCGGCACTGAGCTAGAGGAGCCCGGCCCGCCGTCCGATGTCGCCCCGCTGACAGCCGCCGTCAGCCAGGCAAGACGCCAGTACCAGGCCTGCCGCTATGCGGAGCTGATCAGGCACCTTCCGCAACTGCTCGTGCGCCTGCATGCCGCCTTGCCTGTCCCTGGACGGTGAAGCCAAGAGCCGGGCGTTCGTGCTATCCGCCGATACCCACCACGTTGCCGCTGGCCTCTTGCTGAAGCTCGATGACCGGGGCCTGGCCTACCTCGCCGCCGACCGCAGCATGCGAGCGGCGCAGGCCAGCGAGGACCCTGTCACGGTCGGGGCGAGCGCCCGCATCATCACGCATGCCCTGATGAACGGCGGCCACCTCGCGGCGGCGATCTCCACCGCTAGCAGCCACGCCGCGCGCCTGGACCGGCATGTGCCATCCCACACCCCGGAGTCCTTGTCGGTGTACGGGTCTCTCCCGTTGCGCGGAGCGATTGCCGCAGCCCAGCACGATCAGCGCGCCACCGCGCATGAACTGATCGACGAAGCCGACGACGCAGCCCAACGGCTCGGCGCGGACGGCAACCTGCGCTGGACCGCTTTCGGCCCGACCAACGCCAAGCTGCACCGCGTAAACATCGCTGTGAAGCTCGACGATGCGGGGACCGCTGTCGATGTGGCACGCGGGATCGACCTGAGCACGATCACCGTCACCGAGCGCAAAGCAACCCTGCTCATCGACACTGCCCGCGCGTTCCTCCAGTGGGGACGGCACGAAAAGGCATACATCGCCCTTCGCGCTGCGGAGAAAATCGCACACGAGGAAGTTGCCGGACGGCCTTCGGTCCACCGGCTGGTCCGCGAACTTAGTGGCCGCCGATAAGTAACACGCCGGGTTATGGGCCGTGGGTAGGGATCAGGTCGTAGTTCCACTCGCCGTGGAACTGGTGGCGTCGCAGCGCTCGCTGTTCCAGTTCTTTCATCTGGCGGTCTGTGATCTTGATGCCTTTGGGGTAGGCGGAGGTGTCGAGTTCGGCGCTGACGGTCAGCCCGGTGCGCGTGGTGGTGGCCGCGATCGTTTGCACGATGACCTCGTGGCTGGTCAGCGGCCGTCCGCGCCAGTTCATCCAGATGTGGGAGAACAGCCGGTGCTCAATCTGGTTCCACTTGGAGGTGCCCGGCCAATGCCGTTGCTTGACTTACTGAACTATCGCGGGGTGGAGTGTGAGCACCTTGACGGCGACCCGGCGGGTAGGACGGCGGGCCTGGCCTGCCTTGCGGAAGGAGTACTTCGAGGCCGGGCGTTTGAGGAACCGGTCGGCCTCGCGCAAACGTCTGACGCCGTTGTCGAGCTTGCGGCAGACCTTGGCGGCCATTGTCGCCATGAACTGCCTGATCTGCACGGATGTCTGTGCGGATTGACGGATGACGCTGCGTCGTACGTGCTTGAGGACCTTGACGAAGGAGATGCGGTCCGGGTCGATCCGCTCCTCGCCGGCCAGCCGCATGATGATCCGGGTCATGCAGTGGTGCACCGCGAGATGTGCCCACGCCTCCTGGCGTACCAGCTCCGGGTCCGCTGACCGCAAGATCTCCTGCGGGCCGCGCTGGAACGTCTTGACCTGGCGGAATGAAGATTCGCTTTCCCAGCGCTGATGGTAGAGGGCGGCGAGTTCACCGGCGGGGAAGGCCGCGGGGTCCGTCAGGCTGGTCAGCAGCCTGATGACCTCGCCCCCGTCGACGCGGTATTCGATCACCCTCACCAGGACCCCGCCGGGATGCGCGCCCTTCTGCCCGGCCAGGTTCATCCGCGCCAGGTATGTCCCGTCGTCCAGGACCTTCACCGGGCGGCGGGCCACGCTCGACCGTGCCCGGATCAGCAGATGCGCCCCGGCCTGCGTATACGCCTTCCACAGCGCCACCCCGGGAAAGCCCCGGTCCATGATCACCAGCATCCCGGCCGCGCTGCCGGCCATCGCGATCGCCAGTTCCGGCTCCCCGGCGCGGAACCCGCCCACGCTGGCGTCGATCGACGAGTGCGTCCCGGTTTCGGTCAGCGTCACCACCCTGGCCTGGGGGAACCCCGCTGGCTGGCCTTTGGCGTCCACCGGCCCGCCGAACGCGGCCCGGTTAGCCGGCGTGTCCGGCACGTCGAGCACGAACCCGTCCACCGCGGCCACCCGCATCCCCCGGTAGAACGCGCCGTCCAGGCCGGCCGGGGCCACCGGCCCGGCCAGCCGGCGGAACACCGCCTCGATCACCCCCGCACCCAGCCGCTGCCGGGCCCGGGTGAACGAGGACTTGTTCGGAATCGCCTCGTCCATCCCCTCCAGCGCTCCCACCAGGTTCTCCGCGACATCGTCATAGGAGTCCTGCTGGAACAGGGCAAGAGCGAGCACGTAGTAGACCATGAACCGGGGAGGAAGCGCCCCGGGTCTCTGGTCCCGCTTGCCGCACTCAGCCAGGACCTTGTCCACCATCCCGGCAGTCACCCACTCGGTGAGCACTCCCAGCCGCACGTCATCAGATAAACCGATCCACGGATGCATGCCCAGTATCATGCCCACGGCTGCCCGGTCACGAAACGATAGTTCGCAGCCCACAAGCAACGGCATTGGGTGCCCGGCGGGAGGTGGCAGACGGTGATCTCCAGGCCGGTCTCGGCGGCCAGCGCCGCCAGTTCGGTCTTCCACAGCCGGGTGCGGTAGCCGTTGGACCCGCCGCCGTCGGCGCAGACCAGCAGTCGCGCAGCGCCGGGGTAGGCGGGCTGCCCGGCCTTCTGCCACCAGGTGCGGATCGTCTGGACCGCGAACGCGGCGGTGTCGTGGTCGGTGCCCACCGACACCCACCCGGAGTTCGCGCCCACGTCGTAGACGCCGTAGGGCGTCACCTTGCCCAGCCTCTTGTCCTTGAAGTCGTGGACGCTGACCCGCTCGGGGTTGCCCTTGGGCCGCCATTCCCGCCCGCCGTTCCTGAAATTGCCGACGTTCTCTTTCTTCTTGGCGTCCACGCTGATCACCGGCTGGCCGGCGTCCAGGTGCTCCCTGGCCTGCGCGTTGATGTACCGGAACTGGGCGTCCCGGTCGGGGTGGCGGGCGCCCTCGGCGGTCTTGGCGTTGCCCTGCAGCAAGAAGTGCTCTTCGCGCAGCAGCCTGGCCACTGTGTCCGGGCCGCACCGGTGGCCCTGCCGGGTCAGCTCCGCGGCCAGGTTGCGAGTCGACTTGGTCGTCCACCGCAGCGGCGACTCCGGGTCCCCGCGCGAGCCGGGGTCCACCAGCGTCAGCAGCGCCGGGCGCAGCTCCGGGTCGCTGTCGGCCAGTTGCTTGCGGCCCCCGCCCGGCCGCCGGGCACGGCCCGCCGGCTCCCCGCCCGCCTCCAGCGGGTCCGCTCCCCGTGGGGAATGATGCGGCTCCCGGCAGTACATCCTTCGCAGCTGCCCTACCTTCACTGAGACCACGCTGAAGGGCTGAGCTCCTGGCGACTGCAGCGATGATCAGGCCGCCTCCGATCTCACACGACCCCGTGCGCGACAGCCGTCGCAGAAGCTGCCGGGGAGGTGGTGCGCCGCCACAGCCCGAGCCGAGCAATGACCTCTCCCGGGACAGGCAGCGGCGTGGTGGGCGCGTGGGCCGGCCCGGCCGGCAGCGGCAGATCCTTTCGCAGGCGGATCATCGACCGCCAGATCAGCACCTGCGGCCAGGTGGCCGCGATCACCGCTCCCTTGCTTCCGGAAAGCCGCCCGGAGGCGGGCAGGTCATCCAGGACCAGGCCGCCGGCCAGCAAGGCGGCAGCCGTCTTGGCCCCGACGCCCCTGACGCCAGGGATGTTGTCGGAAGCGTCGCCGGACAGCGCCCGGAAGTCTACATACTGCCCGGGGGCGATGCCGTAGCGCGCGGTCACCTCGGCCGGGCCGATCAGCCGGCTGCCGGGGCGCATCGCCGTGTTGAGGACGCACACGGCGCCGTGATCCGGATCCGCGTCGCGCACTAGCTGGTAGTAGTCCTGGTCCATGGATGCGATCAGGACGTCCCGGCCGGGTTGGGTGGCCACGAGCGTGGCGATCACGTCATCGGCTTCGGCGTCGTCGATCTCAATCCAGGTGATGCCGTACGTATCCAGGCCGGCCTTGACATCAGGCAGTGCGCGGATCGGCCGCAGGGCTTCGGCGCTCTCTGGCCGGGTGGCCTTATACCCAGGGTCGGTGTCCTTGCGGTGTGAGGCACCGTCCCGGCCGTCGAAGACGACGATGACCTCGGGCCAGCAGCTGAACTCGGCATTAATGCCCTTGCGCAGCAACGCGAAGAACATGAACTGGGTGGTGAGGTCCCGCTTGCCGGTCTCGTCGCGGCTCAGGATCTGTGCCGGGGTGCCAAAGCAGGCGCGAAATAGCAGGTTGTGCCCGTCGTTATGGCCAGGGTTTGAGGACTGTCCGTTGTCCACTTCCTTGCCGTGAACCGCAGGGAAGCACATACGGGCCGACTCGCTCGCTCTGGCCAGCGCCAAGGAGTGCTTCTGCTCCTCGTGGCCCTCGGGCGGATGGCGCCGCGTAATCGTGTTCACCACAGACCGAGTTCTTCTACGATGGCGGCTGCCGGGGGGAGTTGCGGAGACGGGCGGCCGGGTGGAAGTCCGGGGAGCGGGACGCGGTCGTTCATCTGGATGAGATCCCGCCATGTGAGGAGCTGTTCCCAGTTGTCGAGGACGGCCTTGCCTGCGCGGCCGGTCAGTCGCCTGGAGAGCGGGAGATCATCGAGCGCGATGCCGCCTTCGAGGAACCTGGCCGCGGTCTTCGGCCCGATGCCCCGGACGCCGGGCAGCCCGTCGGAGGGGTCGCCGGTCAAGGCCCGGAAGCCGCTCCACTGTGACGCGGTGACGCCGTAGCGATCGGGCAGCTCGCCGGGGCCGATGAGGCGCTGGCCCGTCTTCCTAGCGGTGTTCAGGATGCGGACCCGGTGGCTGAGGAGCTGGTAGTAGTCCTTGTCCCCGGACATGATCACGACGTCCCGTGGCGCTGACCGGGCTGTGATGGTGGCGATGACGTCATCGGCTTCCTCGTCGCCGATCTCCACCCAGCGGATGCCGCAGGTGTCCAGGCCGCGTTTGAGGTCGCCGAGGGCTTTGACCGGCTCGGGAGTTCCCGTGGGCCGGTTCGCCTTGTAGCCGGGGTCGACGGCCTTGCGATTGGCGGCGCCATCTTCGCCGTCGAACACGGCGAGGACCTGGGCCGGGCCGTGGAGATTGTCCCGGATGCCCGCGCGCAGCAGCGCGAAGAACCCGAAGACGCAGGTAAGGTCGCGCTGTTTGTCCCGGCTGGTGATCCTGGCGGGGAACCCGTAATAGGCGCGGAACGCGAGATGGTGGGCATCGCACAGCAAAAGGCTTGTAGCGGACATGTCGGCTCTCCGGTAGATGGCTAACGGATCGCCGCTGTCCGGGGCGCGCGGGTACCTGCGGCCATACGGCAGGCCTTCGTGCAGATGACTCCGAGCTTAGCGAATCCGGCCCGGTGCAGCAGGGAAACTCGCCGGGACCCGTGGGCAGTGCGGCCTGTCAGTTTCCCTTGCGCGCGGCGCGGGCGGTGCCGAGGTGGCTCACGGCTCGGGCGGCTTCCAGTTCTTCCCGCAGCCGTGCGTTGTCGGTGGTGAGCCGGCGCAGGTGCGCCAGGGCGGCCTCCAGTTGCCCGGCCAGGGCGTCCCGTTCCCGGCGCAGGCTGGCGTTCCGGTCGGCGAGTTTCACCTCGTTTCCCGGCTGAGAGGGGCGGGCCGCTTGCCGGCGGTCTCGGGTGCCTGCCGGATTTCGCTGGCGATCTCGCGGTAGTTCCGCCAGAACGTGGCGTTGCTGATCCCGAGCCGGCGGGCCAGGCCGAGCACGCTGACGGCGGCGCCGCCTTCGGCGGCCTCGGCGCGCATCTGGGCGAGGGCGTCGCGGACCTCCTGCTCGCCGGGGAGGGGCGTGCGGCGGCTCATGCCGGGCCTGGCTGGTTGCTGGCGAGGAAGGCGCCGATGGCCTGGTGCCGGTCGCGGAGCCTGCGCTCCAGCAGCGGCGGCAGGGCGGGCCCGGTGCCCAGGGTGGCGTCCAGGTCGGTGATTTCCTCCGCGAGCGAGTCGCGGTTGGCGGGGGTGAGGGCGACGTTGCGGCAGCGCATCGGCTGGCAGCCGGACAGGTCGGGCTGCGTGCTGCCGCCGCATAGCGCCTTGGCGTGGCTGTAGACGCAGGTGACGTACTTGCCCGGGTAGATCGCCGGGTCGTGGCGCTTCATGAGCCGTTCAACGCGGCGCGGGTCGGTCACGACCTGGCCGGCGAGCCGCTGGTGCCCGCCGAGTTCTTCCAGGCGCCGCAGGGCCTCGTCGGCGGCCGGGCCGGTCAGCTGGTCGTGGTGGTGCTGGTCGATGATGGCGAGCAGGTGCTCGCCGCGGGCGATGGCCTGCTCGCTTTCGACCTCGGCGCGGAACCCGCTGTCGCTGGTCCCGGCATAGCCCTCAAACAGGTGGATCGCGTGGTGGCGGTACTGCAGTGCCCCCGCGATCACCCCGCCGGGCGCCGCGCGATATGCCAGGCCAGGGTTCTCCTGAATTGCCGGGTCGAGAATAGCCAGGGCGTTTCCCCGTGCACGGGGATGTGGTCGCGGCGGTGCTGCCGGCCGCAGTAGTCGTTGACCCAGGCGGCGAAGGCGGCGAGCGCGGAGGTGGTGGCCGCTGATGAGATGGCGGCGTTAGCCGATCCCGGGCGGACGCCTTCCCGGAACGCGAGACGCGCGAACAGCAGGTCCTCGTCGGCAGGCTGGAGGCGTTCCAGGACGGTGACGGCCTCGGCGACCGGGCGGCCCACGCTCCATGTCGCCGTGACGCCGGCCGGGTCGTTCTCGCCCTTGAACGCCAGGCTGGTAACCTTCCACCGGTACGGGACGCCGCCAGGGTCGCGGCGCGTGACCAGGCAGCCCCGCCGCAGGTGCTTAATCTCGGCATCACGCATTCCGGACAAATAGGAAATCGTGATGTAGCAGGCAGTTTGCAGCATCCGGGTGAGCGTGCCGATGCTATCGCAGCCCTTGCCGCTGTAGTCGAACCTGCTCAGCCATGCCTCGCCGTCCAGACTCGCGGTCGGCCGGGTATCGAGGCAGGTGCCGTCGCCGATCCCGATGACGGCCGCGGCGGCGCTGATCCGGTCGGCGTGCCGGGCCAGGGAGGCGCGGTGGCAGCCTAGCTTTCGGGCCAGGAACGTGATGTTGACCTTGCCGCGGAAGCCGGGCAGCGGGCGGTGCTCGGCCTCGTGCCAGGCGAGCAGGTCCTGCAGGGCACGCGTGTCGAGGTGCTTGCCGGCCGTGCGGTGCTCAGCTGCGTGCAGGGGCGTTGCCTCGCCGACGGCGGCGAGGATGTCGTCGGCGAAGTCGGTGACGAACCGCAGGGACCAGGCCAGCAGCGGCCCCATCACGGGTTCGGGGATGCGGTCGGTGCGGTTCTCGCCTGGCCGCTCCGGGTGCGGTTCGGCCCAGTCTTCGAGGTGGCCGGGGTCGAACGGCAGGCCGTGGCTGAGCTGGTGGCGGTAGAACCACAGCAGGCGGATGGCCGACTTGCGGGTGACTCTCGGCCCGCGGGTCCTGGTGGTGGCGAGCAGGTGACGGTGGTAGTCCTCCAGGTCGCTCACGAGCGGAACAGACACGGGATGTGCCGCGCTCGCCGGGCGGGCGTCGAGCCAGTGCCAGAAGCTGGCCAGTGCGCTGAACTTCTGGCGAACGGTGCTGATGCTCAGTTCCGCGACGCCGTGCGGGTGGGGTCCCGCCAGCAGCAGGTAGAACAGTTCCTTAGCGGTCGCCTGGTAGCGGGGCGGGACGGCGGCGAAGTCGAGCGCCAGGGCCTTGCCCTGCTTCTGCAAGATGGCCGCCCGCAGGTCCCACCGGTCCTCGCCGAACCGAGGTGTCGCCTCCAGGGACGCGCCGGGACGCAGCGGGCGCCCGCTGAGCACGTAGTCCTCGTCGCCGGCCGGGTGACGGCCGGCAACTCGGGACGGGGATGCGTGCGCGGGGACGGTCATGATTCCTGCCGGGGGCCTTCGATCAGGTCCAGCAGCGCGTCGCCGGGCTTGACGGCTTCGGCGGCCTTGACTTCCGCGGGGCTGAACTCGGGGAGCACCTGGTGGCGGATGGCCGCCCAGGCCGGCCCGTACCGCTGCCACCATGCGGGCAGCGGCATTTCCTGGCGCCGCTGCTCCAGGGCGTCCAGGAGGGCCAGGAGCCGGGGCAGGTGGTCGCGGGTGATCAGGCAGTTGCCGCAGTGGAAGCAGTCCAGGAACGACACCGCGCAAGGTCCGGTGTTCCACGGGCCGTGCTCGTGGCCGGTGCACGCGGTCCACCCCGTGTCGAGCGTGCCCTCGGCGGCCTTCCGTGCCGTCTCCTCGTCCACGCCGGCCAGCGCGGCGAGATCGCCCGTGCTCGCGCTGCCGCCTGCCACGATCCGGAGCGTGCCTGAGTGCGCAGCCAGTGCCCGCCGGTGGGCGTCCAGCGCGGCCCGCTCGGCGTCGGCGAATGCCTCGTCGAGGACTTCCTCGGCCCAGTCGGTCACCACGGGGTCGCCGCGCAGGTAGCTGGACCACAGGGTCTGCATGGTGTTGGTGCGGGCCGCTGAGGGCAGGTGCCCGCCCAGCTGCCTGGTGCGGCGGACCTCGGCGCTGGTCCGCAGCCGGTTCATGTCCAGCTTCAGCGGTCGCCCGTCGTCGCCGCGCAGGTCATGACGGGCCGCCCAGTCAACCAGCCGCAGCGGGACCCTTAGCGTGCCCGCGAACGGGTCCCAGTGCTCGGCGGTGCCGGTGACCCCGGCGCGGTTGCCGTTGCGCCAGACCGACCAGACGGTCTTCGACCCGCTGAACGCCCGGCTGGACGCGGTCAGCCGCAGGAGCAGCAGGTAGATCCCGCCCGGCGTGTGCAGCCGCCGGCTGGGCGGCCCGATCTCCCAGGTCGCCTGGTCATGCCAGCGCCCGGCCCCGCGCCGCCGCTTGACCGCCGTGACCTCGACCGCCTTGCCGTCCAGGAGCCGGTGCCAGGCGGGAAGCTCCTTGACCGTCTCGACGTTGCGGCCGGTGAGCGCGACCGCCAGGACCAGCAGCGGAACGACGTCCTGGATCGTGAGGAACAGCCGCCGTGCCAGCTCCGACCGCCAGTGCAGAACTTCGGTGAGCACCCCCTCGGGGGTGGGCACGATCCCGGTTCCCGCAATCTCCGCCAGCCCTCGCGCCCTCAGCTGCTCGGCCGCGGTCATGGTGCCCGGGGCGTTCCGGTAACGGCCGGCGAGCTTCTCGCCGGCCTCGATGCGATCGCAGATGGCCACCGCGTCCGACCGGGCAGCGATCAGAATCCGGGCCAGCTCCCCGTCGGAATACCCGGGGACACCGTCTTTCCGGGGGTCGGCCCAGCGCCGTCCCAGGTAGTCGGACACGTCGGATGCCAGCATGCCCCTCAGCGGCTGCTGGCCGAGCAGGTGCAGCACCCGGCGCAGCTCGCCCAGTGCCCCGGACCCGGTCAGCGTCCTGGCCCGGTCGGCATGGAAACCGTCCAGGTGAGCCGCGGTCAGCTCTCCGGGCGCGGTCGGCGAGGGCTGCGATACCGACAGGAAGTGAAGGAACCGCCGGGTCGTCTGCCAGGCCCCCTCGGCCGATGCCAGGGTGCGCAGCCCGCCGACGGCGCTAACGCGGGCCGCGAACGCCGCCGCCACCGGCCCGCGCCAGCCAGGCAGCGCCAGCTCGCCGGCGTGGAAAACGCGGCTGCGGCCGTCGTCGCCCGCGAACGCGATCTCAGGCCCCGCATCCTCCTCCCGGACGGCGGGGGGATCCGCGTACCAGCCCGCTGGCAGGGCCGACGGTCGGCCGGGGCCGGTGAGCGCGGTAGCCTTCACGCGACCTCGCCGGCTGCGGGCTCATCAGGCGCCGGGGTGTCCCAGTCATCAGGCACCAGCTCCATCCGGGTCCGCATCTCCAGCTCCTGCAAGGCATGCAGGTAGATCATGGTCGACTCGACCGAGCGGTGCCCGAGACGACGGCGGACCCAGTCCAGCGGGTCACCGAAGATCTTCTGGTAGTGGCCGCGCTGCGCCGACGTCATCGTGGCCAGGTCGGCGAGGTGGCCTCGCTGCAGCTGCTCAAGGGTGACGACCGCGAAAGTGTGACGCAGGAGGTGGGGGTGGCAGGCGATCTTGATCCCGGCACGCTCGCAGCGCTCGTTCGCCGAGGCGAAGACCTGCTTCCAGCCTGACACCGTGATCGGCATGCCGTGCTCGCCCAGCCACAGGCTCGCCGGCTCCAGGCCGTCGGCCGTGCGGACGAGCAACCGCGCGCGCTCGTGCGGCTCCAGTTGCACCACCGGGACCAGGGAAGTGCTCCCCTGCCCGCGCACCGCGACGCGCGGGTTGCGTGCCTGCGGGGCCTCGATGACGAGCGGGTCCTGGATCTGGTCGTAGGCACCTCTGGCCCTGGCCTGCCCGATCACGTCGGCGCGGTCGGTCTGGACGTACTCGCCGATCTTGCGCGCGATGCCGTCCGGCACGTAGGCCCACCGGGCAGAGCCGCCCTTCGCGATCGCTGCGGGCAGCCAGAACCGATGGTATGCCTGACTGCCCCCGCGCTGCGGGACCTCCAGCGCCGCGAGGCTGGCTTGCTCGGTCAGCCGCAGTCCGGTCCTGACCATCAGGTCCGCGAACAGCGCGTTCCGGGCCGCCCACCGGCCCCGGAACCGTCGGCCAGGAAGCCCGTCCGCGCCGTAGCCGCGCAGTCCGATGTCCCGCCATGAGCGGTACTGGACAGGCGTCAGCCACTCCACCAGGTCCCGGCGCGCGTCCCTGGCCTGCGCCGCCGGGACCGTGCCGACCACGCCGCCATGCTGTCGTCCCCTGGGGGCTGGCCGCCTCTGCCGCTGGGCTACCGGGTTCGCCGACACCAGCCCGCGCCGGGCCGCCCAGCCGTAGAACCCGTTGAGCATCGACAGCTCTCGGTTCCACGTCGATGCCGCTACCCGCGGGCCGGAGGGGTCCTGGCGCCGCCAGTACCAGTAGGCGTTGTGATCGGCCTCGGTCGCGTCCCGCCATCCCAGGCTGCCCCGCGAGCACCACAGGAAGTCCAGGAACCGGCGCACGTCCCCGGCCGCGGCCAGCTGCGTGTTCCGCGACGACCCCACCAGCGCCGGGCGCAGGAAGTACCGGTTCAGGTCGGTGTCGTACTCAAGGGTCGGCGAGATCAGGAACGGAACGCCGTCCGGGATGTCCTCGCCGTCAAGCCAGTCATCCAGGTCATCCCAGGCGCCTGCCACCTCCGGCAGCAGCGCCGACAGCGGGATCAGGCCCCGGCCGGTTACTTCCACCCGCCAGCGATCTTCAGCCACGGACAGCGATAGTAGCGAGTTATCACTGTCAGTACATTCGTGTTCGCGGACAGTTGTCTCATGGCTGGCGCGGCTTCCCATCGACTCGCAGCGTGCTGGTCGCTGGTAACCGAGACAGCCGGGTACCCGCCAGGCGGGTAGCCTGCGGACGGGCTGAGGCTATCGCAGGCCGCCGGGACACGGAACGAACTCATCGCATCCGGCATGCTGGATCTCGTCCACATGCGCTGCTCGGACACTGTCCGTCGCAGACTCTAGAGATCCCCCGAGACGCCATCGAGGGCGTCGGTACTCGCGCCACCGTGGTCTGGCGTCGTTGGCTGGCTGGCTGACGCGGCGCTGTGATCGTCGCATGGTCGGCGTAGCGATCCGGTGACAGTACGGGATCAGAAGGCTAGGGTGCTGCTAGCGGATGGCTGTCCGCTTGGGGCGGGTTTCTTAGGGGTGGTCGTGGTGGCTGGCAGCCGTTTGATCACGGTGCGGGTCGGTGGGGTCGAGATTGAGGCCGAGGCCGTTCAGATCGCAGGGACTGAGCCGACATCGGGCCGGGTGTCGAGGGCTGCGGGGAGCGTGACGGATGCGTTCGGCCGGGCCCAAGAGACCATCGTCGAGGTGGCACGGTCGACGGCAGAGATGATCGAGCGGGCGGGGGATGCGGCACGGCCGGACCGGGTGGAGGTGGAGTTCGGGCTGAAGTTTTCCGCGTCTGGCGGGGTGATCATGGCCGGTGTCGCCGGTGAGGCCAGTCTGAAGGTCACTTTGTCGTATGACGTTGCAGCCCGCCCGGTAGCGGACCAGTGCGCCGCTGTCGAGGAAGCGAGAGAGGGCGTGACCGCGGACGAGTTGTCCAATACGGAGGCATCGTGACGAGCCTGGGCGCCGTGGGCCGGCGGATACCGGGGTACCTCGGCCGGGTGCTCGACGGTGATGGCACCCCGGCTGGGACATGCTTCCAGGTGGCACCGGGCGTGCTTGTTACAGCAGCTCATGTCCTTGCAGAAGTCGGTGCGCCAGACGTCGGCACCGAACTCTCCATCGACCCGCTGAGCGAAGGCCAGGCTTTCGGCGTAACAGTTGCATGCGCAGACCCCGATCACGATATTGCCGTATTGGTTTCTCAGAGTTGCCTGCCGTCGGTTGCGGACACTTTGGCTGACACGGACGGAACGCCGCTGCGGGCCGAGGTCTCTGCCACGGGACATGTGGTCGTCGATGACAAGGATTACCTGTATAGGTATCTGGTTGCAGCGGCAGAGTGGGCTGGCCCGGCGAGGCGGGATAGCACACTGCTTGGTTCGATGACTACAGCCAGGATCATGCCCGGCATGAGCGGTGCGCCCGTGGTGCGCGACAGCGACGGTGTTGTGGTCGGAGTCGTCTCCGGGCGCTACAACTCGGCGGACGGATGGCTGACAGGCAGTGTGTGGGTTGCTCGGATCGAGGATCTAATGTCGCTGCTCCGGCAGATTCCCGGGATCCGGGTCGATCGAGTGCTGAGAGTAGGCGATAACGTCACTACAGTCTTGCTGGTGTCCAATGTCTCAGACATGACCGGCGACAGCGCTTCACGCAGTGATCAACATGCTCTTTTCGGCGCTGGCAGTAGCAGGGAAGCGGCGTGGGAAGCCGCGAAAGTCCTCACTGCTCTCGATGATGGTGCCCAGGGCATGGGCGCGCTGGTCGAGGTGGCGCACGACCTCGCTTCGAAGGCAGCGAGCAGACAGCGGTGTAGCGGCGAGGAACTGCTGGCCTTCCGCCGCCGGATAAGACTGCTCGGACTTAGCCCCAGGCTGCTGATGCCACTTGCCGGGCACCGTGAGGCGATCGAACGATGGACCGAACAGATTTCGGGGATTAGCCAGCTAACTGCTGGTTCAGACTTGCCGCCTATTTTGGCAGCTTATGTTGAGGTTCTTATCGAGGAACTCTCCGGAACGCTGTTCTCCTCGTTGTCTAGTGCGTGCCGGGATTTGCTGCGCCAAGCCCTCGCAGGCGAGGACACGTTGCCTGTCTACACGTTCCTGCTCGCTCTCGAAGAAGCGTTGCCGGTTCGCCGCTCAACTTCACGCGAGGTTGTCCTCTACCGGAATGAAGAAGATGACGAACCGTCCGCAGGTCACCGGCCACCTGTCATGACTTACCGCGAGCGCGGGTTGCGGGCAGCCGCCACCCAGCTATGCAGACTTCCTGATGCTGACCCTTGCATACGCGGCCGCGATGCCTGCGTGGCGGAGATCGTCAGCGCAGTCAGCAATGTGATGGCGCGCGATGGTGCGGCGACCTGCTTTCTCTCCGGCCAGCCTGGCGTCGGCACGTCTACAGTCGCCGTCGATGCCGCGCGGCAACTCACGTCGATGTTCCCTGGTGGCAGCTGGTACGTAAATCTGTTTGGGCTGGTTCCCGGGTCGCGGCGCGACAGCCGAACGGTGGTGAGACTGCTCGCTGAGGCAATGGCGCTTGACTTGGGTTCGGGAGCTATGGGTGACGAGCGGATGTTCGCCGCTTTCGCTGCGGAACTCTCTCAGCGCAAGGTCCTGGTTGTGTTGGATAACGCGGAGGATGCCGCGCACGTAGACCGGTTGGTGCGGCCGTCGGTGGGTTCCTGCGTGGTCGTGACCTCCAGGAATCGTCTGCAGGACTATGCCAGCCCGGGTCTCGTCTTTGGCATTGGGGTACTCGACCACGACGCGGCGGTCAACGTACTGAAGATCTTCGCCGATGAGCAAGTATGTGACCTCGCGCCGCTAGACGTGCTCGCGAACCTGTGCGACGACGTCCCCCTCGCGTTGCGGATGATTGGAGCGAGGATAGCGGCGCGGCCCCAAGTCGAGTTGGACTACCTTGTCCACCTCCTATCGGAGGAGGTACGTCGGCTTGACTATCTTGAGGTCGGCGACCGCGCGGTGCGCGCAGCAATAAGGCTGAGCTATGACAACTTGGACACGGCAGCTCAGATGGCCCTCCGCTTTATTACTGCTGTCCCTGGGGCGATGGCTTCGGCGGATGAGCTTGAACATAGCCTCGGGGACCCTGCTTCCCGGCAGGAGATGCTGCTCAACCGCTTGGCGGACCGGAATCTCCTGCAACTCAAGGTTGTGCGGGGATACGTGACCGGCTCGCGGCTCGCGATGTTCAGCCCGTTCGAGTTGGTCCGACTCTTCGCCCGCGAAAGGCTGCTTGCCGAGGCCCCCGCCGAACAGATAAGCGGGTTCGAGAGGAAAGCCGTCGGCTACCTGTCCGACAGATTGAGTCAGATCGTGGCTCAAGTTCGCGACGCGGAATTGACCTGGGAGCTTGATCCCGCGCGGTTTCACGCCGCCCTGCATGTTGCCGAGGACCGTGGATGGCTTGAGGTAGCCGAGCATATAGCGCTGGACTTGCATGTTCTCTATCAATCGAGGCGAGAAATCGATAGCGCCTACGAAGTGAACGACCTTCTCGTCAACCTGCATCTCAAGAGTGGTAATTACGAAGAGGCTGTCCGCGCTTGCCTGCGCATGGCTGAAAGCCTCGGCGACCTTGACGAGTCTGAACATGTCGTCTCGTCAATTCGCCGTGCGGGTGACCTTGCCCGGACGCATAATCTCCCGCTGCTGGCCGCCGAGGCGGACTTTGCTATGAGTATTCTGCTCCGCAAGATAGATGACTTGCAAGGAGCCTTCGATGCAAGCGAGCGGGCAGCGAATGCCCTCCTCGACCTCGGCTTGCAGGGAATAGCCATAGGGCCAGCGCTGAACAGCTGCAAGCTCGCGATTGAGCAGGATCAAAGCGAAAAGGCCGTATCGTGGGGTCGGCGCGCGATGGAACTGGCTAGCCGCGCGGGCAACACTACGCAACAGGCAGCTGCAGCTCTTAACTACGGTCGCGCCGAGGGGCAAGTCCGCAACTTCGTCATGGCCGCCGAATTGTCGCGCCAGGCCGGGGCCCTGTACGAGGAAATCTCTGCCTGGTGGAACTCGGCTGTGGGCTTCGACAATGGTGCCTACTTCTCCTGGCTCTCGGGAGATACGGCGCACGCCGCCGAAATGTACAGCTTGGAGGCGGACCGCTGGGAGCGTGTCACGAAAGAGGAAGGACGCCCACGGCTCCTAGAATGTCTCATGGACCTGAGCGCCGTGCATGTCGAGATGTCGGCTTTTGAACAGGCGCAAGCGGCTCTTCAACGTGCAGAAAAATTGATTACGAGTTGGCCGAGGTCGATCCCGGTTCCTATGCGCCTTGAGGCCTATATCAGAAAGGCGGCCGTAAGGCTCTTTCTTGAAGACTTGCATAATATCGGGGGGCGAAAAGAAGAGTCCATCGCTCCTGTTGAACATGATGGTGAAGGTACTGAGCAGTCAGCCGAGCCAGATGCTGAGCTGGAGCGAATGGAAGACGTTATTCGCCGGTACAACTCTGGAGCCATTACGAATACCGAGGCGCGGCGTCTCGTAACAAATTTCCTGGCTTCGCCAGCCCGTCATCATCCAGAGAGCAAGCCGTTCTGGCTATACGAGGACGTCAACTTCTCATCTCACTCAAAAACTGCAATAAACAGCACACCTGGCCACTTGCCAGCTCTCGTGCGCGATAATGATTAGTGAGCTCCGGAACTGCCTTACTATACGAAGCCGCGAACACGCGGAATGAACGATCTGCGCTCACCGTGCCGCGAGATCCTCCGGTTTGGATGGGCGACCGAAGATAGCCGAGCCCTTCGGGTCATATAACGCCAGATATACGGATGATCGTCACAAATATTTTTCGGTCCGATATGCGGAGATGATCACCCGTGTATCACGTCGATATGAGTGTCCTGTCTCGCCCGTGACAAATCTCGCCCAGTGACTCGCCGTGGCGATGGTTGATCAGGCGCGGAGGCTCGACGCCTCATCCAGCCAAGCAACATCTTCGCCGTGGGTAGGCGGACATTGACCGGCAGTGCATAACCGTCGACCAGCAGCAAGGGAACGCCGGTTGTGATCACTACACCACCTTCAGGAAATGGGGCCTTAGCAGCGCGCTGCTGCCGCAGCCTGGGCTCGGTAGCCGTTGAGCCGTACCATGCCTGGCCTTAACTTCTTGCCGTGGCCGTGGCCGTGGCCGTGGCGAGGTGCGAGATGTCGTTGTGCGCGACCAGGGTCCACCGGCCGACACCGTTGGCATGCGTGGCTCCTGTCGGCCGCCATGTGGTGAGCGAGGCGTTGGCTACCGTGAGCTTGATCGGCAACGGCTGGCTGGCGGAGATGCCGAGGAACAGGTGGTAGGCGGCCTTGACGGTCTCGGCATGGCCGACTACCAGGATCCGCCCGCTGGGGTCGCCGGCGCGCAGTCTGGTCAGTACCTGCATGACGCGGGTGGCCGAGGCTGTCCATGGTTCGCCGCCATGGGCAAGGGGAAGCTCGGGACAGGCGGTGGGGTCACCGGAGAATGCCGCGAGGATGTCTGTCCACGTCCTTCCTTCAGCGGCTGGCCCATAGTCAGGGTCGCGGAGGTCGTCGTGGTACTGGACGTGTAGCGCGAGCGCGTGCGCGATGATCTCGGCGGTTTCCTGCGCGCGGCGGCGCGGGCTGGCATGAACTTCAGTCACGGGGCCATCCCTCGCTTCGTGTTGCAGGCGTGCGGCGAGCGCCTGCGCTTGCGCACGGCCCAGAGGAGTCAATCCGGTGCAGGTGGCTGGGCCAGCGATGACGCCAGTGAGGTTGCAGTGCGCCTGACCGTGCCGGGCTATCAGCAGCTCGCCCGCACCATCTGTTGTCTCGCGTGCGGTCATGCGGGTGATTTTCGCGCAGCTCAGGCGGCGGTGTCTGTGATAGCAAGTGCTTGCCATAAGCCGGGATCGGTGAGGCTGGGATAGACAGCGTCGGCATCGAGGCTGTCGCCGGGAGCTTGTATGCCGATCACGTACAGGCCTGCGGCTGTGGCAGATTTGATGCCTTCCTGGGAGTCCTCGATCGCGGTGCAAACTTGCGGGGTCCTGCCGAGGCGGGCGCAGGCAAGCCGGTAGGGATCGGGGGCCGGTGGGTGCGGCGACATCGTCGATGCCCACGATCGTCTCGAACATGCCCGCCAGCCCGATCTGGCCGAGATGGCTGCGCACGATCTGGCTGGCAGAGTTGGATGCCACCGCCAGCGGCCTGCGGCTGGCGAGAGCGGTGACAAGCTGTACTGCACCCGGCATCGGGCTGACCGGCCGGCCAAGGTTCCGGGCGACGAGCGAGATGATCTCATCTGCAAGGACGCCGGGCAGTTCGGTATGGCCGAGCAGTTCGGCGAGAGCGGGCCCGAGCGCCGTTGTCCGGAGCGTTGCGAGCCGCCGCCTGTCGGCGGGTGCGAGCTGGGCTCCGTGCCGGGCGAATAGTGCCGCGTATGCCTGGTCCCACACTCCGTGAGTGTCGGTGAGTATGCCGTCGCAGTCGAACACGATCGCGTCAATCGGCGGGCGCTTCGTCATGGCAGTCTCCGCAGTTTTCAGCGGCAGGCGGCGGCGCAGGCCACGAGGGGGAACACCGGGTCATCGTGGTCCAGTTTCGGCGCTGGTCAGGTCTTCTGCGGCCTCGCCGAGGAGAGCGGCCAGGCAGGTGCGCAGGTTGCCGTACCCGGTGACGGTGACCTGGCCGGGCCAGGAGGCGAGCAGGTGGCGCAGCCCGGCAGGGGTGTATCGCCACCGGTCGGTGTCGCCGCCGACAGGAGTGATCCGGCTAAGGCAGGGGACGGTGAGCAGCAGGGTGCCTCCTGGACGCAACGCCTGGCAGCAGTTGGCCAGGGCTGCGGCGGGGTCGTGGACGAGCTGCAGGGTCTGGGCGAGCACCATGCAGTCGAATGCCGCGCCCGGCAGGCTGCCCGCGGTGGCCAGGTCGGCGTGCAAGGTGGCGCGGGGACTGGTGGGATCGATGTCGATCACCGTGGCCGAGCGCAGTCGGCCGTGGCCGAATCGGCGCAGGTAGGTGTCGTCCTTGACCTCGGCGCCGTCGCCGTGGATGGCTGCGGCATGCTCGGCGAGGAATGCCTCGATGTAGTGCCGGTCGACGGGGTTGCCGCGGTCATAGCCGTAACAGTCGCTGACCGGGGTCATTGGAAGCTGCACGATCGCCTTCTTGTCAGGTGAGCTGGTCATGGATCTGGCGGATGCTGGTGAGGGCTTCCCGCAGGTCGGCATGGAGCTGGCGGAGCCGCCCTGCGGCTGCGGGCAGGCTGGGATGCCGGCGGTGGGAAGTGATCTCGCGGGCTGCGACGAGGGCGACCGCGACCCAGAATCCTGGAAGCCGGCGAGGCTGGCGGCTGGCCGCGGAGCCGATAACCGCCCGGCTGTAAGGCGAGGCGGCGAGGAAGACCCACAGCTTGGCCAGGTCGTACCCGGCTGGCCGCCATGCGGTGCACTCCAGGTCAACCAGCGCCACCCCCGCGGGGGTGGTCAGAGCGTTGCGCAGGTGGGCGTCGCCGTGCTCAAGCTGCAGGGGCGGCATGACGGTGCCGCACAGCCAGGTGATGCGTTCCAGGTCGGCGGGTGGTATCAGGTCGCCGCCGAATCCGGCGAACTGGGCGCGATAGTCGCTGTCGTCGGGGAATGCCGGAGATGGCTGCCAGCCGTGCAGCACCTTGAGCGTCTCCAGCATCGCGGTGAGCGTGCTGGCAGGGACGGGTCCTGACGGGTAGCGGCGGGGATGGAGCGGCTGGCCAGAGAGCCGGGTGATGATCAGGACGGGGTATCCGGGGTCGGCGGTAACCAGCGCCGGAGTCAGCACAGGGACGGAGCCTGCGCGGGCGAGTGCCTGGTAGACGGCGATCTCGTGCCGGCACCGGTTCTGCCAGAAGGGCCGCGGGTCCACAGGGTGCTTGGCCAGGACCGGGACGCCGGTGATCCGGCCGGGCAGCAGCAGCGATGTCTCGGTGCGGATCGGGCGGCCGTCGCTCGTGAATCCGGGGCACACCTGCCGCACGACGTGGAGCATCTGGCCGGTGCCGCTGCAGCTCACGTCCTGCTCCGGCTGCTCAGGCCGGACACCGGCACCACGGTGCGCCAGGACGGGAGCACCAGCCCGTGAGTAAGGCCGCCCAGCCAGCGGGCGGCCATGGCGGCCAGCGCGGGCGGATTAATCGTGCCGTCAAGTTCCAGGCACTGTCCGTGCGGCAAGGTAGCCAGCCAGGACCGGCAGGCGCGGTCGATTCCAGCACGAAGCTGGCGGTCCATCAGGTGAGCGGCGACTGCGCCTCGCTGATCCTGCCGCACAGCGGTGACGTCGTCGGGGACCGCAAGGTACAGGTAGGCGTCCGGAGTGAGGATCTGGCCGGCTTCGGCCGCGGAGCTGTAGATTTCGGCTGCCCCCGCCGGGTCGCAGGGCAGGCCCGGTGTGGCCATGCCGCATTCGTGCGCGATCAGGGTGAGCGGGCTGCGGTCGAGTAGCACCACGGGAGCCCCGGCTGCGCGGGCAGCGAGTGCCCGCTGGTGTTCCAGTTGCAGGAAGTGGTCCAGCGCGGCGGTGACATCATCGAGATGCCGGGGCGGGAATGGCGGCAGGAGCGCGATGTCGGCGTATTCGCCGATCACGACTGCGCCGGCCAGGGGAGCGAGGGCATAGGCCAGGGTGGTTTTGCCCGCGAAGCACAGCCCCTCGATCGCGATCACCAGGGGATCAGGGCGGGGCGGGAGGCGGGACCGTGCTATCACGGCGCGCCTCCGCCACACGGCATCGCTGATCCGGTACAACCAGTCGGGTGCCAGTCCTTGTCTCGCCATCGCCCGCGCAGACACAGGCTGCCGAACGGGAGCTTGTCGCGCAGGTCTGTTCCTGGTTCGGCCTGGGTGAGCCGACCGGTGTGCGACGGGTGGCCGAAGGGCTGATGAACCGCAACTGGCAGGTGGCCACTCCTGCCGGGATGGTCGCGGTCAAGCAGGTCGCCGATGCCGGTGCCGATGCCGTCCGCGACCAGCATGCGGCGGTGACCGCGCTGGCGCGCGCTGGGCTCCCCGTGCCCGCCCCGGTCGCGGGACCAGGCGGGGTGACGCTGCTGGAACATCCGGCCGGGCTGTTCGCGGTCTTGCCGTGGGCGGCAGGCGCTCACCGCAGCGGCTTGAGCCTCAGCCATGCCGAATGCCAGATGCTCGGCGCGCTGCTGGGCCGGCTGCACATGGCGCTGGCGGGCGCGCTGTCCCCGCCGGACGCTGAGGTAACACCCCAGGCCACCAAGGTAGCGGCGGCCCGGGAGCGCATTGGCCGGTATCTGGACCTGGCCGGGAGCACGCAGCCGCCGGACGATTTTGACCGGCTCGCGATGCGCCGGCTGCGCCAGCGGGCCGGATTGCTGGAGGACCTGGCGCATCTGCGGCCAGGTGACCAGGCGCTGGCTGGCCCGGCGGGCTGGACCCACGGTGACTTTCATGACCTGCAGGTGCTCTGGCATGACGGCCAGGTGTCGGCGGTGCTGGACTGGGACCGGCTCGGGGTCCGCCCGCTGGCAGCCGAGGTGGTCCGGTCCGGGACGCTGCTGTTCGGCTACGGCGACAGCAGGGGCCTGGATGTCGGCCGGGTAGCTGCTTTCACCTGCGGCTACCGTGAGGTGGTGCCACTGGCCGATGGGGATCTGCGGGACGCGGTCCATCGCCTGTGGTGGGAGCGGCTGTGTGACTGCTGGCAGCTGAAATGGCATTACGAGCGTGGTGACCGCTCCTGTGATCACCTGTTCGCCTCGGCGTCGGCGTTGCTGGAGTGGTGGTGCGGGCATCGCAGCGAGGTCTCCGGGGCGTTCACCAGCCGGTGACCGGCGGCTGGCCGGTAGCCTGGCAGATCCGTGTCAGCACCTGCGTCACCTGTCTGGGGTCCACCCTCGGGCGGGCTGCGGTGGTCAGGAACGATGCTGCCCTGGTCAGGCCGGAGCGCCACGCTGCTTCCCTGGCGTGGCGGCCGGGCGTGCTGGCGACCGCCAGTGAATAGACCTGGCCGTCCTCGACGAATTCCCTCCAGGTCCGGACGCCCCACGCGGTCGCGCCGTCTGCGCTGCGGCCGGCGAAGAACGCGAAGAAACTGCCGATCATGTCCGAGTGGAACGCGGAATCGGCCACCCGGCACCCGGTGCCGGTGCGCGGAGCAGCCGCGAGCGCGACCAGCTCGCCCAGCCGCCGCTGACACCGGGCAGGCACGCCTGAAGGTCGGCGCTGACGGGCTGGTAGCGGCCGACAGCGCCGAATTTCAGGTGGATAGCGGCGAGCCGCGGGTCGGGGCAGTGGTACAGGTGCCCGCCAGCGTCGGTGAGGTCGGCTGACAGGTGCAGGTGATCGGAGTAGGACGTGGGCCAGGCGGATAGATCCGTGAACCCTCCGGCGGCATGCAGCACTACGGCGTCGAGGATCGCGGTGCCGCCGATCAGCTCGACCCGCAGCGGCGCGGCCAGGCCGGTCGTATCAAGGCGTGGCGGGTCTGGCAGGTACTCCAGCGGCCAGGTGTGGAACCGGGTAGCGAACTGCGCCAGGTGCGGGGCCAGGCGGCCGATCTGCTGCCGTGGGGTGGTCTGGCGAGGCCTGGCGGCCCGGTAGTAGAACGGCAGCATCACCGCCGCGGTGGCAGGGTCACGGTCACGCAGCCGGTCCATGACGTAGGCGGCGCCGATGGCGTAGTGGGGTGCGAAGACGCAGTCGTCGTCCCCGAATAGCAGCCACCGGCTGCGGCAGCGCGGGCGGCCGCGTTGCGGGCCGCCCATGCCCCGCGATGCTCGTCGAGCCGGATGCACCGGACTGGCACCTCGCCGTGGCGGGTGAGATACGTGTGGAGGACGGCCTGCGTGTAGTCGGATGACCCGTCATCGGCGATGACGATCTCGGCCAGGGCGTGACCGGCCTGGGCGAGCAGGCTGTCCAGCGCCCAGGTCAGCGGGTTGTCCCGCAGCCGCGCTGATGCGGGATCGAAGGGGCACCGGTTGTAGGTGGCGATGACCGCTGAGACTCTCCCCGCGATGCGGGGAACGTCGATTGCCGCCGTGAAGCCTGGCCCGGTGGTCATCGACGTCACGAGCGTGTCGAGGGACATCGTTTTCACCGCTCTGTCTTGTCGTGGATATAACGGGTGCCGGTGACCCGGACGCGGGTGACCTGGCCCAGGCACCACCACGGGCCGATGCTGCTCGTCAGGCATGCGATCAGGCCGCCGAGCAGTTCCCGCGGGCCGCAGCGCGTGTCGGCCCCGGCGCGGCGAAGGTGCCGGGCCAGGACAGCAAAGGGCACGCCGTAGTAGGCCGCCAGGGCACCGGCCGCCGCTGCCGCGGCTGTCTTGTTGTGCCGGGCCGTTACGGGCAGGGTCATGGCAAGGGCGACGGCCGGGGACTGGCCAAGCCACAGGGCGCCGCGTGCCAGACCCTGGGCCGTCAGCATGACGTGCGCCCGCCGGGTGCCCAGGCCGGCCCGGCGGCGATCCGCGCCGCGGCCGGGTACTGGGGGTAGGACCAGAACCACTGGCGGGCCTGCCTGATCACGCTGGCTGCGGTGACGGGGCTGTCGGCCAGTTCGAGCACCGGCAGCGGGTCGATGGGCACCCCGGCCGCGCAGGCCAGGTACCCGAACGCGAGATCCTCGTTCATCGTCACGGTCGGCAGTCCGCCCAGGCGGGCGAACGTATCCGCCCGGATGAACAGGCCGTGCCCCACGCAGTGCGCCAGCGGCGGCATAAGGCGCGCCCGCGCAGGTGCGGCGCGGGCGTGCGCGGCCTGACGGCGCAGCCTGGGTATCTCGCGGGCCAGTGTCCACCGGGACTGCAGCAGCGCCGCGCCGTCGGCGACCAGGCTCGCGCCGAGGCTGCGGGTGAACACCGCCGGCTGCTGGATGATCTGCGCATCCGGGTGATCGCCGAGCAGGCTGGCCACCGCGGGCAAGGTCGCAGGGCTGGGTTCGGAATCTGCGTTATAGACGGCTAGCCATATCTGGGCCGGATCGACGTCCGCCGCGGTGAGCCTGGCCAAGCTCGCCTGCTACGGCGTGGTTGACCTGGTCTGCCATGGACCCGTGCGGATCCGGCAGGTGGTAGTGCCGCACCGGCACTGGCCAATCGTTCCGTGCGGCTAGCCGGGCCGCCATCTCGGGAGTCGATTCCAGCGCCCCGAACTCGGCCCGCACTGCCTCCAGGCAGCGGTCGGCCGGCTGCCCCGCATGGGCGCCGAGCCCATCGAGCCGGTCCTGCGGGAGCACGCCAAGGAAACCGCCTGTGGGCCGCCCGCAGGACAACGCGAACGCCAGGTCAGGCAGGCGCGCGCGCGCCGCCTGACGGTCGGCATGCTCGCGCTCGGTTGTGGCGAGCACGACCGAAGCGTGACCCCACCAGGCGGCGAGCTGCGTCATGCAGGTGACGGTGCTGGTAATCAGCCGTTGCTCGCGAAGCAGCGGCACGATAAGCACCAGGTAGCGGTCGCTGGCGGAGTCCGCTGACGGCTGCGGCGACTGGCCGCGGGTCAGCCAGGCCAAGGAGGCGAGCACACGACGGCTGCCGCCTACTCCGCGTATAGCTACCGCGGCCACGCCAGCCCAGCCCGCGCAGGCCATGAGGCGCCGTGCGCTCATTCAGATCACCCGGCCTGCCCGCAGAACGGTGAACGCCTCACGATGCCCGCCCGTCGTGATCGCGCCGCGGAAACCTGACAAGAACGCGGCCGGAACTCCGACGTGGCTCGCCTGCCCGTCTCCTTTCGCTGCTGGCGACTGGGACTGGTAGCAGGCCAGCGCGGCGAGCTTGCGATCCAGGACGCCGTCGATGTCCTCGAAGTAAGCAGGTTCGCGGATTGTCGACCACACCTCGTAACCGAGCACCGCCGGGACCCAGTGCGGCCTCGGACCCCACTCGGGGAAGTTCCGGCTGCCCGCCATCGCCGCAGCACGCCAGCACAGCGTGAATGCCGCGCGGTGATCGAACGAGGCATCGTCTGGGTGCGGCAGGTACAGCAGCTCCGGGCGAAGTTCGCGCAGCGCCGAAGTAACGGCGCCGACCTGGTCCAGCAATGCGGGGTTGATCCCGCCGTCGGGGAGCCGCAGGAACCTCAGGTTTGCGGCCGGTATGCCGAGCGTCTCCATCGCCTGCGCGGCTTCCTGCTCTCGCAACGGCCCCACGTCGGCAGGCGGGCGACCAGGGCAGCCGCGTTCTCCCGAGGACAGGTACAGCACGAACACCTGCCGCCCGGCATCAACGTGGCAGGCAATCGAGCCACCGCAGCCGAGCACCTCATCATCAGGATGCGGCGCAGCAACCATCACGACATCAGGCACCGGAACCTCCCGGTGGCTGCAGATTGCACAGGCATAGCAGGCCGCGCTTTCGATCAGTTCGGGCAGTTCCGGTGAGTTCGTCAAGGCTTAGGTCCGGCCCTGACAGCACATGAGTATGGGGTGGACTGACGTTCAGCGGCTTCGTTGCGGAGCTGAATGACACAAGGGTCGCAAGCCGGTTACTTGCTCGTCACTCCCCGTGCTGGGAACGTGTGGTTCCCGCAATTGACGGGTCTGGACCTGCAGGAGAGCTTCTCCGGAGGCCGAAAGGTTCCCGTTCGCGCTCGGTCCCAGCCAGGCTCCCGCCGTTCCAATTCACGTTCAGCGGCCTGAACTCTGATGGTCGCCGGGGCGGCTACCGTTAACAGTGGTTCCGGCAATACCGGAAACCTCCTGCCCCAGCCGGAAAGGCCGAATGGACATGCCGTATGCGAGGACCAGCCTGCGGGCCGGGCAGCGGGTCCTGCGGGAGAAGATGCGCGCGCTGGGGATGAGCCACCGGCAGATCGCCGTGGAGTTCGCCCGGCGCTACCAGATGCGCCCACGGGCCGCATGGCGGCACGCCTATGGCTGGTCGCAGACGGAGGCTGCGGAGCAGATCAGCACCTACGCTGCCCACGCTGGGATGGGTCCCGACGCAACCATGGTCACGATGACCGGTCCTCACCTGTGCGAGTACGAGAACTGGCCAGGTGAAGGACCTGAGCCCGCTGGCCGCCGGCCCACCCCGTACCTGCTGTCGCTGCTCGCTGCCGTGTACGGGTGCACCGTGCACGACCTGCTCGACGTGGCCGACTACGAGCACATGCCCCCTGCCGACCGGCTGGTCGTCGGCAAGTCCCCGCACGCCGACGGGCAGCACGGTCATGGCCGGCAGGCAGGCCCCATCGCTGAGACCGGCGCAGCACCGCGGGCCAGGGCAGCCGCGAGGCTAGCGCCGCTGTCACCGGCCGCAGGCCAGCTGCCGGCCAGCGCCGAGGTTGCAGAGTCACCGGATGGCATGACCGATCCTCGGCACCCGCAGGCTGCCGGGCCGGACGGCATCTCCGCACAGCGTCACGGCACTGCCGCTGGCATGCCGGTCTCTGGTGCGCTCGATCGATTGTCAGAAAAGGCGCTGATCGTGGCGGCGGCTCACGAGTCGAGCACGCATGCCGAATGGGCGGAAGGCAGCAACGTGGGGGAAGCCACGCTGGAGCAGCTCGACGCCGACGTCCGACGTATCGCCGCTGATTACGTGCACGTTCCGCCGCTGCCGATGTTCGCTGAGATGCTGCGCGTGCGTAACCGGATCTACTTTCTGCTGGCAGGACGCCAGAAGCCTGCCGCCACCGCGCAGCTGCACCTGCTGGCCGGGTTGCTGTGCGGTCTGCTCGCCAACGCCAGCACCGACCTGGGGTACCGGGACGCCGCCTCGGAGCAGGCTCGTGCCGCCTGGGCGTATGGGGACATCATCGGCCACAATGGGCTGCGGGCCTGGACCCGCGGCATGCAGGCGCTGATCGAGTACTGGTCGGGACGGCCCCGGCAGGCCGTCCGGCTGGCGCAAAGCGCCAGTCGCTACGCCGATTCCGCCACGGCCCGGGTCAGGCTGCATGCGATCGAGGGCCGGGCGTGGTCGCAGGTCGGCGACGCCCGGGAGGCCAGCCGGTGCATGGGCGCCGCCGCCGAGGCGCGGGAACCTGCGGCAGGCGGTGATTTCCTGCACGATGAGGTCGGCGGGGTATTCGGCTTTGCCGACACCAAGAATTACTGCTACGCGGGGGCGGCCTTTATTCATCTGGGCCAGGCCGACGCCGCCTTGAAAGCCGCTGCCCGCGCCGTCGAGCTGTACGCCGGCGGCCCCGCGGCGCAGCGTTCGTACGGAGCCGAGTCGCTGGCCCGGGTTGATATGGCCGTGGCCTGCCTGCTTAAGCGGCGTCTCGACGGTGCGGCGGACAGCCTGGCGCCCGTGCTCGCGATCCCGGCTGGCCTGCGCATAGCCCAGCTTGGTGAGCGGCTGGCCGATGTCCGGGTTCGTCTGGCAGGCGCGGAATTCAGCGGTGCCCGGGAGGCCCGCGACCTAAGCGACCGGATCGATGACTTCGTCAGCGCGACCATCGTGCAGGAACTTGACCCTCCCAGCCGTGCCCGCTAGCCCTGCGCGAACATCATCGCCGCCCTGTCCGTGAAACTAGCTGCGCAGCCCTGCCCGATCATGATCACTGCTGCGCGGCGCCGCTACGATCGGCGACGATGACTGGGCAGTCCAGGAGCGCCTGGTGCTCGAACCGCCGACAGGCTTGATTGCTGGAGGGCGATGTACAAGCTGCTGTTTTCGACCGTGTTCGGGCGCCTGCCCGCGGAGACCGCGCACCGTCTGGGTTTCGGGCTTATCCGCTGCGCCGCGGCGGTGCCCGGCGTTTCGTGGCTGCTTCGTCGCTGGCTCGCCCCATCGGATCCGGTGCTGCGGGTCCGGGCGTTCGGCCGTGACCTGCCCGGCCCGCTCGGCCTGGCGGCCGGGTTCGACAAGGACGCCCTCGGGCCTGACGCGCTGGGCGCTTTGGGATTCGCGTTCGTCGAGGTGGGGACCGTGACCGCGCAGCCGCAGCCGGGCAACCCCACGCCGCGGATGTTCCGCCTGCCCCGCGACCGCGCGCTGATCAACCGGATGGGCTTTAACAACCAGGGCGCCGCCGCTGCCGCCGCGCGGCTGCGCTCTCGCCGCACCCGGAGGCTGATGGTCGGGGCGAACATCGGCAAGACGAAGGCTGTGCCCGAATCCGAGGCGGTCGTCGATTACGCGGCGAGCGCGAGACTGCTCGGCGACGTCGCCGACTACCTGGTGATCAACGTCAGCTCTCCCAACACCCCCGGGCTGCGCAACCTGCAGGCCGTCGCCCATCTGCGCCCGCTGGTCACCGCCGTCCGGGAGGCTCTGGAGACCACGAGCACCCGGCCCGTCCCGCTGCTGGTCAAGATCGCCCCTGACCTCGCCGATGACGACATCGACGCCATTGCCGACCTCGCCCTCGAACTTGGCTTGGACGGGATCATCGCCACCAACACCACCATCACCCGAGACCACCTGGCCACCGGCCGTGCCGACGTCGACGCCGCCGGGGCTGGGGGCCTGTCCGGCGCCCCGCTCAAGCCTCGCGCCCTGCACGTGCTCCGCCGACTCCGCGCCCGGGTCGGGGACCGGCTCGTCCTCGTCGCGGCCGGAGGAATCGAGACCCCGGACGACGCTTGGGAGCGCATCCAGGCCGGTGCGACCCTGCTGGAGGCGTACACCGGGTTCGTCTACGGCGGCCCGCTGTGGCCCCGCCGCATCCACGATGGCCTCGCCCGCCGCACCCGCGCGGCGGGCTTCACCTCGATCCAGCAAGCCGTCGGAACAAGCGGGCCGACGCCCGGGACACCACCATGACTGCCAAAGCTGCCGCTGTGTGCGCCTGATCTTCGATCCGAAGCTGCGCTCCGCCCGGATTCAACCCGGTCGTGCGCACGGATAACGGCAGCGTACATAACGGGAGCAGATCCCCGTAAGTGATCGCATTCACGTAGCTAAGAATGGATATCGGCGCGGGAACCACATCTTCCCAGCACGGGGAGTGATAACCCGTTGACTCAGATGTCATCCTCAGGGATCAGGCTACGAAATGGTGCTCTGATCATGGGAAACCTCACGTTCCGTCCCGGCCGTCGTGTGCGGGCTGCGTTGTGCCGGCTGCCCGGCAGCCTAGGGGGAGAGCGCCGAGCGCGAGCGGGGAGCGCCGGATGACCGCGTCATAGGGAGGCACCCGATGGACGGCAGGGCCGCTGCTGCCGGGCTGGGCGGTCCCGTTCGCCTTGCCGATGCCAGAAGGGGCAGCGCGTCATGCGACCACAGGAACACCCGGGCCTGGATGATGCCGATTCCGCCCTTCACGCCGCATCGGGGACACGACATGGCGGATCAGTGGCCGCTGCAGAGCTTTCTCGAACTCGGCCCGCTGCCCAGCGCGGTGCCATGCGCGCGGCTGCACGTGCGGCAGCTGCTGTGGGAATGGAAACTAACCGATTTCGGCGAGGCTGCTGAACTCGTCGTTAGCGAGTTGCTCACCAACGCCGTGCAAGCATCCCGGGCGATGGAATTCCTCACCCCCGTACGAATGTGGCTGCTGTCTGACAAGCGGCTTGTGCTCATCCTTATCTGGGATGCCAGCCCGCAGCCGCCAGTGCGGATGTACTCGCGCGACGAGGTTGAGAACGGCCGGGGACTGCTGCTGGTGGAAACCATCAGCACGCGGTGGAACTGGTACTTCCCGCACGACCAGGGCGGGAAAGTGGTATGGGCACAGATAGGTACGGAACCGCAATGAACACAATCACACCAGCTCGCCGGTTAGCTGAGGCCGTCCATCACGTCACCGGGATTGACCTGCCCCCGGTTGACGATGCGGTGTTCCTGGAGCCGCACGGGCTGCGGCGCCTCCTGGAGACCGCTCTCGCCGGAACGGCTGGCCGGGTGCGGGTAGCCGGGCACGCTCGACCGCCGCCTGGCCTTCCTTGAAGATCGGGACGGCCGGTGGGTCGTGGCGGACCTGTCCGGGCAGCCGCACCGGACCCGGGCCTGGCCAGCCTGGAGATCCGGCAGCATAGAGCTTGAGACTCCAGGGTCGTGGTTGTCACCGGCCAGGGTGGACGAGCAGGCCATCTACCGGCTCACCCGGCCGGACGAACTGCTGGCGGCTCTGTATCACCCGGAGTATTCCCGCTGCCGCGCTTCCCGCTGGGGATCAGCGACGTAGCCCGCGCCGCCCGCTCCACCCTGCTGGGCACCGTCAGGCTGGCCGACATGCAACTCGGCGTGACCTTGGAGGATCTGATCCGCCAGGTCAGCGAGGAAAGGCCCGGCATTCTCGGCGTGTCGGCCACCTTCGGGCAGCACGACCTGATGATCGGGCTGCTCGATGCCGCCTACCGCCTGCCACGGCCGCCGCTGGTTGTCGTCGGCGGGAGCCTCACAGCGGGCAATGAGGGCCTGCTGCTGGAGCGCTACCCGCGGCTGCTGGTCGCCCGCGGCGGCGGGAGGCCACCATCGAGGGACTGCTCGCATCGCATCCAGCCCGCCGGACCGTCGGCTTAAGCCGGTGACAGCCCTGCTGCTTTCAGAGAATGAGCCGTCACAAGAAAGCGCATGATGCCCGCGCCCGCAGTCCTCCCACGCGCCGGGCCCGGACCAGCGGCAGTACACCAGCGGCAACGCCGTGGTAGCTGTGCTGCTCACCAGTTCGGTGCTTCTCGCCCTCCAGGAACTCGCGGGGGAATCGGGAGGACGACGAGCAGAGCGCCTACCGGCACCACGGATCGCGGAGGGCGCGCAACCCTGCGATAGCGCAAGCCTGCCGACGCCATCGCCTAGCTGATCAGAGAACCCGGAACCAGTGCCCGCCCGCCCGCCAGCGGCGCGATTCCGGACGCCAGCCCTAGCCGAGTACATGCCTCGCCGCCGCGGGCCGGTAATAATGATGGCGTGTCTCTTCTTCGGGGCGCAGCAGCGTCGTTAGTGGCATGGTCGAACCTCATGAGGCACGCGAGTATCTCACCGGGGAATGGCTGGAAGACGTGAGCGAGCCGGCCGCGCTGCAAGGGCGCAGTGGCAGGAGCCCGGAAGGAGCACCCAGGTGAGCGCAGCGCGCACGGGAAGCGGCCACCGATCAGCGCCGAGCAGGCTGCTACCCGACTGGGACGACCGTCTCCCGTGGAAAAAGGCGAGCGGTGCGGTCACTGCGACGGAGATTCTCCGTGGCAGCGATGAAACCGACCTTGTGGTTGTGCTGGCGCATGCCCCGGCGCACCCCACCAAGGGTGATCTGCAGGCGGCCTGGCGGGCACGGTCGGCGGGCGGAGTCACCCCCGTCCTGCTCGCGGTCACCTACCGGGACGGATCCCAGTCGCGAGTAGCACTGCTCGGCCTGACCGAGGACGCGGTGCCGGTAACCGGAATCGACCAGCGGGTCGCCGAGCAGCTGATCAGCGATGCCCTCGTCATGGCCAGCCCCAGCGGGCTGCATGCGGAGATACGCCGGCGCTTGTCCTCAATCGCCGGGGGCGTCGCGTCGGGCGTCCGCAACGAGGGGCTGCTGGCGTCGCATGTCCTCCAGCAGCAGCCCCGCGACGCGGGCTGGGAGAAGCTGTGCGCCCGATCCCAGCTGCTGCTCGGCGACCGGAGCGAAGCGCTCCTGACCGGTCTCGGGTACGCCATCGAGCCGGTCCCGGACGGGACGGTCCTGCGCGAGATAGGCGCGGGCAACCGGCGTGCCGCTGCCGTGCTCCTGGCGGACGGCGAGTCCTTCGATAACCCGCTGAGCCGGTTCCACAACACGAACGCAGTCACCCACGGCCTGGCCGTTGCCCGCAGGGAGAACGTTGACTGGCTGATCGTGCTCGGCGGCTCCGTCGTGCGGCTCTACCCGCGCGACCCGGACGCCGGGGTCGGGCGGAAGGGCCAGACGCAGACCTACGTAGAGCTTGACCTGTCCATCCTGGCTGGCGAGGAATGCGGCTACCTCGCGCTGCTCTTCGCCCCTGGCTCGCTTGCGGCCGGCGGCGCGCTTTACAGGCTGCTCGGTGACTCCTCCCGCTATGCAGCGGAGCTGTCGGCCCGGCTCCGGGACCGCATCTACGAGGATGTGGTACGCAACCTGTCTGTTGCCGTCGCTGGCAGGATGAGCATTAGCGGCCTGCCGGGCGGGCAGCAGAAGGCTGCGCTGGACGAGGCGTACCACCAGACGATGATTATCTTGTTCCGGCTCCTGTTCGTCGCATATGCCGAGGACCGGGGCCTGCTGCCGTACGGCAGGAGCGACCGGTACACCCGTAATGCGCTTAAGACGCTGGCTCTCGACCTCCAGAAGGATCCCGGCCAGAGGTTCGACCCGCATTCCACATCGCTCTGGGATGACCTCACGCAGGTGTGGAAGGTCATCGACACCGGAGACCTCGGGGGCTGGGGCGTCCCGGCCTACAACGGGGGCCTGTTCACCCGCGATCCGGAAAAGAACGCTTCCGGCGCTGCCACCTACGCCCTTGACCTGGGTAACGATCAGATCGGACCGGCGCTCCGCGGGCTGCTGCTCGACGTCACCGATGACGGGCAGCTCGGCCCGGTGGACTTCCGCAGCCTGTCGGTCCGCGAGTTCGGCACCATCTACGAGGGGCTCCTGGAGTCCGGGCTCGGCGTGGCCGAGACGGACCTGGCCGTCGATGAGAAGGACACCTACGTCCCGGCCAGGGCCGGGATGCCGGTCGCGGTCGCGGCTGGCACGGTTTACCTTCACTCGCGCAGCGGATCACGCAAGGCAACCGGCTCTTACTTCACGAAGCCGTTCGCTGTCGAGCACCTTCTAGATACCGCGCTGGAGTCCGCGATTGACGCGCATCTCGCCGGGGTGACGCGGCTGCTCTCCGCCGGAGCCACGAAGACCGCGGCTGAAGCCCTGTTCGATTTCCGGGTGGCAGACCTGTCGATGGGATCTGCGCACTTCCTCGTCGCGGCGGTCGACAGGATCGAGGCGCGGTTCTCCGCGTTCCTGTCCGAGAACCCGCTCCCCGAGGTGGCGGTCCAGCTGCACGACCTGCGGACCGTGGCCGCAAGCCAGCTCGGCCTGGAACCTGCCGCGTCGGGCATCGACGACGGCGCGCTTCTCCGCCGGCAGATTGCCCGCCGCTGCGTGTACGGCGTGGACATCAACGAGATTGCCGTCGAGCTCGCCAGGCTGGCGATCTGGATCCACACCTTCGTACCGGGCCTGCCGCTGTCGTTCCTCAACCACAGCCTCATCCACGGCAACAGCCTCACCGGCGTCGGCACCATCCCCGAGATCAGCCAGGCGCTCACCGACGCCGAGATGCGCGAACTCAGGAAGAAGAACACCCAGCAGGGCACGGTCCTCGACGACGTGCTCGATGGCTTCCTGGACCGCGCGAAGGAGTACCTCGCCGGCCTCGCGGAACTGTCCGACGCCCGCGTCGGGGACGTGGCAGCCGCAGCCGCGCTCCAGGCCCGGCTGGAAGAGTCACTCGAGCCGCTGGCGGCCTTCTGCGACCTGATCACCGCCGAGCGCGCGACACGGCACCTCGGGAACGAGTACGTCGAGGAGACCACCTACGACAGGAACGGCCGGAACCCGAAGACCCGGAGACGGTCCGTTCCGCACCGGGACCGGATACTGATCTCCGCGAGCCCCGGTCTGTTCACCGCTGCAACCGTGGAGGCACTGGAAACTGCGATTCTCGGTCATCCCCACCTGCAGCGCGCCCGCGAGATCGCGAAGGCAGTAATGGCGGCTCACCTGCCTGTCCGGTTCCCCGAGGTGTTCCGGCGCGATCGCCCCGGCTTCGACTGCATCCTCGGCAACCCGCCGTGGGAGAAACTGAAGGTAGAAGAGCACAGCTGGTGGGCATTGCGGTTTCCCGGCCTCCGGTCGATGGGCCAGCAGGACAAGAACGACACCATCGCAGCGTTGAAGCAGGATCGCCTGGATCTGCTGGCCGAGTACGAGGCCGATGTCGCCTCGGCGAAGTCCGCCGCCAACATCCTCGCCGCTGGCCCCTTCCCCGGCCTGCGAGCAGCGACCGACACAGACCTGTTCACCGCGTTTGCCTGGCGGTTCTGGCACGAAATGCGCGACGGCGGGTTCACCGGCGTGGTCCTCCCGCGCACCGCCTTCGCGGGTTCCGGGGCTGAGGAGTGGCGCAGGACGGTCCTGGCGGACGGCGCGTTTGCCGACGTCACTTTCCTGACCAACACCGCGCGATGGGCGTTCGACATGGAGCCCCGATATACGGTCGGGCTGGTGACGGCTCGCAAGACGGATCTTGACCATCGGGTCTCGCTTCGTGGGCCCTTCAGCTCTTACGAAAAGTACGTCCAAGGCGAGGCTGGGCCTGCCGCGGTCTTTGCAGGTGCCGACGTTGCAGGATGGACCGAGAGGGCAGCTTTCCCGCTCTTGCCAGACGATCGCGGCACCGAGGTATTTGCACAGCTGAGGCGGCACCCGAGTCTTGCCAGCGACGTCGGAGACTGGCATTTTCAGCCGCTCCGCGAGCTGCATACAAGTGATAACCGCAACTTCTACGACTTCCACCTGACTACCCCCGAAGCCAGCCACACTCTGCCCGTGTGGAGCGGGGCAGCATTCAACCTCTGGGACCCGACGTCGGGTCCTCCCTACGCGTTCGCCAACCCGAAGGTCGTGGTGCCGTTCTTGCAGGAACGCCGCCACGTGTCGGCCCGCCGGGCCGACACGCCCTTTACCGGGCTAGCTGCTCGCGACCTCGGCAGCGAGGATTCGCTGCCGATGATGGCACCGCGAATTGCGTTCCGCGATGTCTGCCGCGCCACCGACTCGCGCACCATGATCTGCGCGCTCGTTCCACCGGGCATTGCGCTAGTGCACAAGGCTCCGTACCTGCTGCAGCAGCGCGGCACGAAGGCAGATGAGGCATACCTGCTTGGCATAATGTCGAGCCTGCCTTTTGACTGGTACGCGCGCCGGTTCGTAGAGATCACCATGTCGTACGGACTTCTCAACGCATTCCCTGTTCCGCGTGTGGATCAGGGCACGGGCTCGGTCGTGGGCCCCGATGGACATGCCATGGACCTGGCCGGCGACTTCCGCCCGATCCGGACCCGCCTCATCGAGACCAGCGCGCAACTCGCAGCTGCCGACAAGCGCTACAGCGAGTGGCTCGCCGACGTTGGCGCCGCTCCTGCAGCTCACTTCGGAGCTGAGGCGCGGCAGGATCTCATCGACGAGGTGAATGCCCTGGCCGGGCTCTTGTACGGCCTGACCGCCGAGCACCTGGCCACCGTCTTCGAGACATTCCACGCAGGGTGGAACCACGCCCCGCGACTGGCCGCGGCTCTCGCCCATTACTCGAAGTGGAGCAAGATGACAGGAATCGCCGCGCGGAATGGGCGCCCTGATGACGCAGGCTGACGGCGGCCGCCCGGAGTTCGCGACCAACGATCCGTCGTCTCAGCAGACGGTCGCCGGGGCAGTCAACGAGATGATCGATTTCGAGGCGCATCGTCCCGGCATGAGCGTCGCGATCGCCTCGGCCTACTTCAATGTTCCCGGCTGGTGCCTGATCTCCAGGCAGCTGAAACGGGCCGGCAAGGTGCGGATCATGCTAGGCGCCGAGCCGCAACGTGATACCGATCCGGTCGTGCTGCGGCCCGGGACAGTGCCGGCGAGGCGCGCACGCCAGATAGTCCTCGGTGAGGCACTGGCGGGCCAGGCGGAGGCGCTCGCGGAAGAGCGGAACCTGACCGAGTTCACGGCGGAGTCGCGCGGCCAGATCAAGGACTTCATCGGGTGGCTGCAGTCGGGGACGGCTGAGGTCCGCCGGTACACCAAGGAGTTCCTGCACGGCAAGGCGTACCTGATCGACAGCCCGGCGCTCGGGGTGATCGCCGGGTCGAGCAACCTGACTTACGCGGGGCTGGCGAAGAGCCGCGAGCTGAACCTCGGCCAGTACAACCAGACGACGATCATCGCGGTGCGGGAGTGGTTCAACGCCCTGTGGCAGGACGCCGAGCCGTTCGACCTGGCCGGGTTCTACGCGCAGCAGGTCGTGCCGGAGCAGCCGTGGATGGTGTTCCTGCGGATGCTGTGGGAGGCATACGGCCGCCAGGTCGCCCAAGACGACGACGCTGTGGTCGCTGACCCGTCCATGCGGGACCTGCTGCCGTTCCAGAAGGACGGCGTCGGGCGCGCGCGGCGGATCCTGGAGAAGCACAACGGCGTCCTGATCGCGGACGAGGTGGGCCTCGGCAAGACCTACGTCGGCGGCGCGCTCGTCAAGGACACGGTCCGCGCCCGGCAGCGGGTCCTCATCATCGCCCCGAAGATCATCCGGGATTCGGTGTGGAAGCCGTATATAGACCGGCAGAACCTCAGCGGCTGGGTCGACGTGATCTCCTACGACGACCTGCTGCAGACGGACGTCCAGGGCAGGCCGTCTTACGGCCTGCCGCCGGGCCGGGATCCCGACGAGTTCGCGCTTGTCCTCCTCGATGAGGCGCACACTGTCCGGAACACCGATACCGAGCGCGCGAAGCGGCTTGTGCAAGTCCTGAAAGGCAACCCCCGCAAGCGTGTCGTGCTGCTGACCGCGACGCCGGTGAACAACGCGCTCGGGGATCTCCACTCGCTGCTGTCGTACTTCATCGTGCACGACGACGAGTTCGCCGAGATCGGCCTCCCGAGCCTGGCCGCGCATTTCAAGGCCATCGACAAGCTGAACCCCGATGACCTGTCCCCCGAGCACCTGTTCGACATCCTCGACGCGGTCGCGGTGCGCCGGACCCGCCGGTTCGTCCGCAACCACTACATCGGGCAGAAGATCAACGACCAGGGCGAGACGCTGGTGTTCCCCGAGCCGGTCGTCCGCCGCGTGGACTACGATCTCGCCCCTGTCCTCGCCGGGTTCTTCGGCACGTTCGCGCACGCCCTCGGCGCCGACCGCGACCCGGACGAGCCGGACCCGTTCTACGTCGGCGAGATCCCTGACGGCGGCTTGTCCACGCTCGACCCCGCGCGCCTGACCCTGGCTGGCTACACGCCGTCGAGGTACCGGCTGGACAAGGAGTACAAGCCCTACGAGGTCCAGGTCGCCGGGCTGCTGCGCTCCGGGCTGCTGAAGCGTTTCGAGTCGTCCGGCTACGCGTTCTGCGCTACCTGCCGGAAGATGGCCGACACGCTGGAAGGGCTGACCTCGCTCGTCCAGGATGAGGGCCGGGTCGCTTCCGGCGAGTCGCTGCGGGACTGGCTGCGCATTGACCTTGACGATCCGGCCAGCCTGGAGGAGTGGGAGTCGACCGCCGACTACGATGACGCGTCCGAGTACCTGACCGGACCGCTCATCGCCGACATAAGCAGCGACGTCACGCTGCTGCGGCAGATGGCGGATACAGTCGAGGCCGGACTGAAGCCCGGCGACGACCCGAAGGTCAGAGCCCTCGCTGAGACGCTCATCAAGGTCATCGCCGAGGCCGAGCGCGACGCAAGCCTGCGTGCCGCAGCGGCGCTCAGCCCCGACCCGGCCGAGAAGGAGTCACGGGACCGCGATGACCGCAAGGTTCTCGTGTTCTCCTACTTCGCCGACACGATCTACTACCTGCAGGACAACATCGACCTGATCCTCGACAGCGACCCGGCGCTCTCGGCCTACAGGGACCGGGTGGCGTTCGTCACGGGCACCGTCCGGAAGCGGCCCGGCCACGGCCGGCACGCCGGCACCGTCACCCAGGACGAGGCCGTCGCCGGGTTCGCCCCCAGGACCGGCGGACCGCAGGACAAGTACGGCAACCCGGCCGCCGAGGATCGCTACGACCTGCTATTTGCGACCGATGTCCTCTCCGAGGGAGTCAACCTTCAGCAGGCGCACAACGTCATCAACTACGACCTGCCGTGGAACCCGATGCGCCTGGTCCAGCGGCACGGGCGCGTCGACCGGATCGGATCGAAGCACGACTACGTGTACCTGTGGTGCTTCTTCCCCGACGCCGACATGGACCGGCTGCTCAACCTTGAGCGCATCCTGCACCGCAAGCTGATGAAAGCCGCCAGGTCCATCGGGGCCGGCAAGGTCCTGCCCGGCATCGAGGCCAGCGACGACGTCGTATTCAACGCCCGCCGTGACCAGATCCAGGCACTCGCCGAAGGCGATAACGCGCTGTTCCTCGGCACCACCGGCGGCCTGATCTCGGGCGAGGAATTCCGCGCCACGCTCCGCAAGGCCATCGAGAACGAGTCCCTCTCCCGGAAACTCGAAGCGATGCCCTGGGGCATCGGATCCGGGTTCACCGCCAGCGACCGGCCGCCCGGCTACGTGTTCTGCGCCCGCATCCTCGACCGCGCCGACGAACCAGCCTTCCGGTACGTCCCGCTGCCCCCGGCGCTGGTCCCGCGGCCCGGCATCGCCAGCGCGCAGCCCATCCCGGAAGTCGAGACCATCGACGGCGTCCCGCTCCTGGCCACGGGGAGGCCCGGCATCGACGGCAATCCCGTCGACATCGTCACCGACACGCTCACCTCGCTGAGCGCCGCATCCCCGCCCGACCAGCGCACCGCCGCATACCTGCCAGACGAATGGGCCGATCTCGCCTACAAGGCGTGGGCAGTCGCGCAGCAGGACATCACCGGAACCTGGAACGACACCCTCGACACCGCCGGAGCCGCCGGATCAGTCCCCCCGGTGATCCGGGAAGCCGTCCGCCATCTGACACTGCACGGCACCCACCGCAACCAGGCCGACGTTGACCTCGCGATCAAGGTGTACTCACGCGGGCAGGCATCCCGGGTCACCGCCATCGTCCGCTCCGTCATGCGCGACGACGCCCTCACCGACCGGAACAAGACCGACCGGCTCATCGAGCTGATCGACGAACTCGGCCTTTCGGCCGCCGAAACCAAGGCAAAGCGGTTCCCGATCCAGCCAGAAGACGTCCACCTGATCGCGTGGCTCGCCATCACCCCGGAGCAGGCCAGCGCATCCAGCGACGCCATCAGGAACGGGCCATAACTGACGGCTGCTCCACACAGGCGGGGCCAGGGCTGAACGGGTGACTGCAAAGAGCAGGCTCCGCGATACCACCGTGGCCAGAATGGACCGCTGACCCGGCGTACCCGGCACCGGACCCGCTGCATGCCGCCTGGCCAGGCACCGCATCGCGGGCCGGCGTGACGAAGCGCACCTTCAACAGGTCAGACATCCAAGTCGGCGTCTCGGCCGCGTCCGGGTGGGCCACGCACAGGAGGTCACGCGCGTTGCGGGCCGCCGCGTCTGGTTCCAGTCCGGCCTCTACCAGGGCGGCCCGGGCCGTTTCAATGATCACGGTTTGCAAAGGCTGCGGCTTCGAGGTCGTCTTGAAGGTGCCGGTCCTCGCCGGCTGCTGTGGGGCGCACCAGCAACTGGCGTATCTCTTCGATGCTCGTGCCAAGCGTCTCTGCCGCGTCGCCCTTGGTGATGAGCCCGCGGTCGAGAGCGGTGCGCACAAGAAGGAGCATCCTCGCGGGGAAGCGCTCCAGGGTGTGGAGCTCGAAACTGCCTAGGTCAGCCGGGTGGACCGCGTAGCCCAGTCCGCGAGCAAGCCGACTCGGTGAAACGTCGGCCAGGGCGTCGTAGGCGTCCCGGGAGATGAGCCGCTCCTGGAGCAAGCGGACGCGGAGGGTGCCGAAGCTGACGCCGAAGTGGCGCTGCAAGTGGACGACGGCGGCTGGATCGCCCAAGTCGTCAAAGGGCGCCAGTTCCGCGGCAACCCGGCGCAGCTCGTCGCCAGGGACCAGGAATTCCCCGGCGAACGCGTCGGCGAAGCGTTCGCGATCATGGTCGCTGCGCGGCATGGACACCACGACATCTGCGTCCTGGGAGTGGAAGAAGGCGTGGGCCATTTCATGGGCGAGGGTGAACACCTGCCGCCCGAGAGTCATGTCCGAATTGATGGCGATGCAAAAGCCTGCCGCCGGGTGGTTGTAGAACAGGCCGGACGGAGCGTGCTCTAGGTCTTCGGCGAGCGGAAGCCGCCAGACAAGGACGTGGGCCTCAAGCGCCTGGAATGGGTCTCCGAGCGCGCCGCCTCCGGTGTGGAGATACCGGCGCAACTCTCGTGCCGCCCAGGCTGCCTCCTTGGTGCTTGCCGTGCGGGCTGCCGTGAGCGGGCTTCGGCCCGGCCCGGGAAGCGTTGCGCCTACCTCGCCAGCAAGATCGGCGTAGTGGGTCAGGTGCTGCTCCAGCAGGCGCATCCCGGCTTGGGCTCGCTCGCCGAGCGCCCGCGGCGCGGCGCGGTACAGCACCCCGCTGACGTCCAAGCCCGGCCGCGCCGACGCTGCTCCCTTGAGGAGCGCCTCCAGCGACGTGCCGTACAGGCGGGCCAGGGCCGCTGCGGTCCCTAGGGCCGGCTGCTGGCGGCCCGACTCGTAGTAGCTGAGGACTACCCGGTTGATGCCCACCGCCTCGGCAGCGGCTTCCTGGGACAAACCGGCTCGCTCCCGGCTCCTTCGGAGGCCATCACCGATCGCGTCCAGCGCCACACCTCCGCCTGTTACACTCTCACCCGTGATCAACAATAATGTAACACCACATCGGCTGGCCGCCGGGATTTCGTCCGGCCGCTGGCGCTCCGGGCGGGACGCCAGCCATGAGGTGATCCTGTCACAGCTCACCCGCAGGGCGCCTGATGCCAGGGAGCCTGCATCCGGCGGGCCTTCGGGTCATTGACGACAACCCGGCCACCTTTGACCTGCTCGGATTCGACGCAGTCATGGCCCCGGTCGTGGAAGCGATCTCCCAGGACAGCATTCGCCCGCTGACCGTAGGGATCCGCGGAGGCTGGGGGACCGGGAAATCGACCCTCCTGCGCCTGACCGAGGAGGCGCTGGTACGCGATCATCCCGGCAGGGTCATAGCGGTCCGGGTGGACCCGTGGGAGTTCGAGAGCGCCGAGCACTTCCGCTCCACGCTGGTGGAGACCGTGCTGACCGAGCTCAATGACCGCATCGGGGACGACACCGGGCTCGGGGAGAAGATGCGGCGGCTCATCGGCCGGGTCCGGTTCGGGAAGATCGCCACCTCACTGCTGAAGGGACTGGCGACCGTCCCGATCGACGCAGGCTGGGGCATGGTCGGCCAGCTGGTCAAGGGCATGACGGCTGACGTGGACAGCTTCGTCGCCCCGCCCGATGACCCGGACGTGCTGCCAGCGACGATGCACGGCTTCCAGGCCGAGTTCGCCAGCCTCATCGCTGAGCTGCACGACAAGCAGGGGATCGAGAAGGTCGTCGTCCTCGTCGACGACCTGGACCGCTGCCTCCCCGACGCCGTGATCGAAAGCCTGGAGGCCATCAAGCTGTTCCTGTCCGTAGACCGGATGGCCTTTGTCATCGCGGCGGATGAGGACATGGTCCGCTCGGCGATCGCGGCCAGTCTCGCCGGAACCGGGCGGGCCAGCGCTTTCGCGGACCTGTACCTGGAAAAGATCGTCCAGCTGCCGCTGACAATCCCGGCGCTCACCCCGGACGACGCGGTGACATACGCCACGTTGCTGCTGAGCGCTACAGCGGATAACGACTCTTACGAGCGCATCCGGGATCACTGCCGTGCGCGGAGGGCGGCGAACCAGCTGCCGCTGCTGGACGGCGCCGACCACAGTGACGCCACGCGGCCCATGGAGGCCCTGGCCCGGCAGATCTGCTCAGGTCTTGACGCTGACACCACCATCAACCCACGGCGGATCAAGCGGTTCCTGAACAATTTCGCGGTCCGGCAGTCGATCGCCTCCGGGCGCGGGGTGGAGCTGTCCGCACCCGCGACAGCGAAGCTGATGCTGCTGGAGGAGAGATTCCTTGACCCGGACTTCCGCGTCCTCGCCGGGACGCCCGGACCCGACCAGAGGGACTTGCTCGGCAGGTGGGAGGCGTGGGCCAAGGACAAGACCGGGGCCGGGAAGCCGGAGGGCGTGTCGGAGGGTTCGCGGTCCTGGGCGGCGTCGGCCCCGTCGCTCGCCGAGCCGAACGAGGACATCGCCGCGTACATGACCCTGGCCGCCGCCCTCACCGCGTCCGCCTCCGGAGGACCGCTGAGCGGCAAGGTGGCACGCTTCGTGGATCAGCTGATCGCGGGCAAGGACACCGATACCGTCCGGGGAACGCTCATCGGCCAGGATCTCGGCAGGCTCGATGACGCCGAGGCGGAGCAGGCGATGGCTGCGGTCGCCGGACGGGCGGCGACGATCTCGCCGCCGGCGCACGCCGTCCGGCTCCTGGTCGAGATCATCGAGGCACGGCCGTCGATTTCCGCCGCCGGCTGCAAGATTATCGATGAGAAGCTCGCCCAGGTCATCGACCTCGGCGTGTCCGCCAAGCTCGCCACCAGCAGCGTCGAGGCTGTTCGCCGGCTTGCCGAGAAGTTCGCGAATGACCTGCGGGTCCAGGCCAGCGCCCGCGCGGCGATTACCAGGGCGCTGTCGGCTAGGCGCTGAACGATGGGCACCTCGGGGTCTTACGGCGGCAGCGGAAAGTCGGACTGGCGCAAGGCACGGGACGCCGCGCGGAGGACCTTCGGGGGAGGAGGCGGCGGCGATGGGCCGGGCGAGGATGGCTCACCGCCTCCGCCACTCGGCGACCGGCCGGACTTCCTTGAGCTTCTGCACAGGATTGGTGATGGTCTCCGGGCTGACGATCCGGAGTTGCGGCGTCCGGGCGGCCCGGCAGCCGTTCCGCTTGACCGGGTGCTCGCTGCAGGCCCTGCGATCGCCGGACTTCCGTTCCTGGGACATGCAGGTGGCCGGGGCCGCACCCGGGAACGTCCTGTCGTGGCGGGGGCCCGGCGGACAGGCGCCGCTCTCGGCGGAGGCTTCGCAGTCCGGGCCGGAGACGGGTCAGCTCTCGCCGAGCTGGGCCTTGACCTGGCTGAACTCAGCGACCTGTCCCCGCGAGACCAGACTCAGCGCATCATCGATCGCGTGTTCGGGGCGTCTGCCGACGAAAACGAGCAGGCGTTCCGGGAAGCGGCGGCCATCATCCTGCTCCGGCTTCTCGAAAGCCCCGACGGAATCCCGGACTACCAGGCAGTGATCTGCGACGCGGCGACTGAAGTCGTGTACCGCCGTGCGCTCGTGGAAATCCACGCGCAGGTCATCGCTGGAGCGCTGTCCGCCGATGAGGTGGGGGATCGGGAGCGCCAGATCCGGGAGTACATCGGTGACCTCATCCGCGCGCAGCCGGCCATGCGGCCGTCCGAGGGTGTCCCGAGCCCCTCGGAGTGCTCGCAGTCGATGGCCGAGGTCACCGCGATCGCCGTCGACGCCCTCCGAGATGCCAAAGGGGAACCCACATGAGCACCGTCGAGATTCTCCCCGAGGGCGCCGCCCCGGCCCGGCCCGGCGGGCTCCTCATCGAGTGGCCCGCGCACCCGGGCGGAGCCTCCGCGCCCGTCATCATCGACGCCGACCCCTTCTTCTCCCAGTTCGGGAACGTGCCGACACCTGGGGTCGACCTGGCCAGGACAGCGGTCGGCGCGTACCTCGCCGACCGGCTCACACCACGGTCATCAGTCAGCTGGCCGCGTGACATGACCCTGGTCGTGCACATGGTGGATCCCGGCGGCTTCGCCCCCGCCCTCGATATCCTCCAGGCACTCCTGTTCTGGGCCTCTGGCGACAACTGGACCATTGTTCCAGTCGCCGACAGCACGAGACCGCCGGAACCTGCCGCCGTGACCACCGTGCCCGCAGTTGCCCTCCTGAGCGGCGGCCTCGATTCCCTGTGCGGCGCCCTGCTCGCTGACGAGGGTACGGTCTTCATTGGCCAGCGGGACAGCAGGCCCGTCGCCCATGCCCAGAACCTGATCCGCGGTGATCTCTCGCAAGCCCGGGGTTCTCTCATCTACGAGCAGCTGAGGGTGCAGGCCCGCAGGGGACGCGAGCGTTCCAGCCGAAGCCGATCAGTAATGTTCACGGCCCTCGGAACCGCCCTTGCAGCCGGCCGGGGCGCGGTGACACTGCATGTTCCCGAGAATGGATTCACCAGCCTGAATCCTCCGCTCGCTGCCAACCGGGGAGGCCCGCATACTACCCGGTCAACGCATCCGACGACTTTCGCCTACGCCAACGCGGTGAATCGCGCGCTCGGCCTCGAAATCCGCTTGGAGAATCCCTACGAGTGGCTGACGAAAGGAGAGCTAGTTCAAGCGGCGGCCAGCGCTGCGGGAAGCAGCCGGGTCGAGGAGATCATTCCGCATACGTTCTCATGTGCCAGGGCCAACGGGCATTTCTTCCGGGGCGGAAGCACCTATCTCAACTGCGGTATCTGCGTCGCCTGCATGACCAGGCGCGGATCGATCCGCGCGGCTGAACTCGACGACAGCAGCGAGTACCTCATCGATCGCCTCCAGGGAAGCGCGCGAGAACAGTTCCTCGCTGAACGAGGCGACGACCTCCCGGTCGTCAGGGCACTCGCAGGGTGGAGGCCAGGTGAGGCAACCTTGGCCGCCATGGGGCCGTTCCCGGACGGGTTCGACTATAAAAGAGCGATGACCCTGCTAGCACGCGGCGCTGAGGAACTCGTCCGTGGCCTCCCCTAAACTTCCGCCGATCGACGCCCACGCGCACATCGCCACCGACGTGACCGCCGCCCAAGCGCGCCACCTCGACGAAGCAGTGATCTTCGCGGTCACCCGCAGCCTGTCCGAGGCCGCCGCAGTGCCGCACGGCTGCCACGCAAACCTCATCTGGGGCATCGGCGTCCACCCAGGCGACCGGGAAAGCCTCGACCGATATCGCGGAGAACGGTTCGAAGCCCTTCTGCCCAGATTTGCCCTCGTGGGGGAAGTCGGGCTCGACCGCCGGGCCGGTCACCTCAGCCGGCAGCGAGAGGTGCTCACCGACATACTTGACCGTACAGCGGAGATCCCGGTAATGATGTCGATCCACAGCACAGGAGCAGCAACCGAAGTTGTCGCCCTCCTCCAGGAACACCATGTCCGCGGCCCGATCCTGCACTGGTTCGGCGGGAGCGCCGACGAGATACGCAAGGCAGCTGACAATGGCGCCTGGTTCTCAGTCAACGGGGCAATGAAAGATGAGACCATCGCCGCGATGCCGGCCGACCGTATCGTCACCGAAACCGACTTCCCCTACACCCGCCGTGCCGGGTCAAGGCGCCCTGGCGCAACGGATCCGGTTGAACGTCAGCTCGCCAGGATCTGGGACTGCAACCCCTTGGAGGTTCGACAGCTGCTCTGGCAGAACTTCCATGCCTTCGTCACTGCGTCCGGCGTCCGTCCCCGGTTGCCCAAATCCGTACAGAGCCTCCTCTAGAGCACGGATCCCGGCACCAGACGTTGGCTATCGCGGCCGTTCTCCCACGGGCAAACACCGCGCCCCCTGCCGGGCACATCCAGCATCCTGTCCCGCGCCGGCCCCGGAGGGCTTACCGCGTCGAGGGAGTAAAGCCAGTCGGCCGTCGGCGTCAAGCCAACTGCGCGCGGATCTGGACTCATCCTTGCTCAAGATGAGCAGGGCGGACGCTGGACCCAGGTCACCGATGATTGCCAGCGGCGTCTCCAGCGCTCAGTCCATATGGAATATGGGGCTTGAGTGCGTCTACGAGCCGCCAGAAGGCAGCGTGGTAGCGGTCCGGCCGGGCTGGCCTGTCGAGTGCGTGCTCGGCCTGGCTGGCGTGACATCGCGATCCGATTCTGTTCAATACGATTCGCGTGCAGACAGCGCAAGACGAACGTGATTCCTGGCGGCTGTGGGATGCGCTACACAGTCAGCCGGGACCGCCAGGAAAGCTGTGAAGTTCACCGACGATCGTCTCGCGGCAGAACTCCTCGATCCTCTCGTCCAGTGTGCGGGCCTGGGGAGATCCTTGGTAGCGCGAGCCGGCAAGCTCAGTGCGGACCGCCGTCAGGCGCTGCGATAGCAAGGCGGTGCGATTGCCCGGTGACAGGGTAAGAACCGGTTCCACCGCTGCGATAGCGGCGTCGAGCTGGCTAGCGCGGAGCCGCGCCATGGCGAGGTCAGCGTGGGCGAGCATCCAGCACTTGTGGCTGTAGTCCTCTCCGGGGCCTGGCCCAGCGGCATACAGCTCTGTGGCGTGCTCTAGCTCGGTGATCGCATCTGCCGCGCCCTGCGGGATCTCGCTGAGCGTGAAGCCCGCGTAGTAGTGCTGGGCCGCCCGGGAGAAGCCGAACTCTCCGCCGATCTCGAGCAACTCGTCGCGGTGGTCCCGTTCCCTTGCGTCACTCGCAGCGGTGATCGCCCGGCGTGCCGTATCAGCGTCCCCGATGTGCGCCGCAGCCAGGCTGCGGTAGAGGTGGAGTTGGGCGGCGTTCTGCCCATCAGCAAGATACTCAAGCCCCCTCTCGGCCAGCGCAAGGCTCTGCCGGGGCCGACCGCTCCAGTAGGCGGCGTAAGCGCCATCCATCCGCAGCCAGGCCATCAGCGGCCGGTGATCAATCACGGTCGCATAAGCCCAGCCAGACCGGATCAGCTCCTCGGCAGCCTGGGGATAGCCGAGGTTGTTGGCCGCAGAGGCCATCAGCCCGTTCAGGCAGCCGACCATCAGGTACAACTCGTTCACGTCTCGCGGCCAGAGACGGCGTTCAAGCGCGTCGTGCATGCGGTTCCGCACCCGTCGCATCTCCAGGAAGAGCGGGAACGGCTCGCCAGTCATGTAGTCATGCGAGAGTCGGATCACATCGGCGCGGAACTGTTCCAGCGTCGCGTCGCCGATGTCGCGCCGCTCGGCCCGTCCGGCGTGCTCGCTTCCCTCGTGCGCCGTCATCAGCACCTCTCGTTCGATCCCGGAGCTCCGCATACCAGGCTCCTGAATCCAACGGTAAGCCTCGTCTTGTGACGCCGATACGCTGGCGTCGGCCGATGCACGTGTGAGGTACGCAGCCACGCTGCGGAGTTTAAGTACACCGTGCCACGACTCCGCGGCCGTACTGCGGGCTGGTGCAAGCAGGGCGGTCTGCGGGCGGAGCGTCCCCAGGGCGCTTGCTGGCTCGTTTGCGCGCTCTGCCTGGCCTGGACCATATGTATCCAGGATGAGCAGGTCGGCTGGTGGGAGGTGCTCGCGGTCGGCCAGGTCGACCAGATCCGGAACAGTGCAGCCGTAAACGGCGGCGAGCACGGCCAGGAGATAGGGCGTGGGCCGGCGGCCGGACGGCTCAGGGCCGTGGCCGGGCCAGTTCTCGTGCTCGCACAGGTGCGCTGCTGTCATGGCCGCGATGCCGCCCGGGTCGAGGCCGACCTCTCCGCTATGGGCGTTGATGCGGGCAGCGGCATCCTTCAGGCTCCATCCGTAGGCTTCGCGCCAGGCGGCGCGGGGCCGGAAGCGGTAGCGGCGGGCAAGCTCGGCCGCGATCTCCGGGTAGCCGAGCCCCATGGCCCGCATCTTCTCCCGCAGGGCGCGCTTTTCTGCCCGCAGGCTCGTCTTGGCGTAGGCCATCATTCCTGCCCTTCGTCGGCCTGCCCGCGCGCCAGGCGGATTGGCATGGATTAACCACGATTAACGGTAGCCATCAGGACACGGGCGGCAACCCGTGTTTACGCAGGTGGGAACACGTCCCCTTGTCGACGGGAACCGATCAGGCCAGCGAGGAGTGTTGGCGCAGGTCGGAGGTAACGGCCGGGCGGGAATCACACCTTCCCAGCACCGGGAGTGACCACCAGCCACCAGACCGTCAGGCTGGGAACCCGGATCGCCGTCACTCCGACGCGCCGAGTAAGGCAGGAATCCATGACCACTTTGTCACCCGGCCCCTCCGGCCTGCCCGTGCTGCCCGTGCTGCCCGTGCCCGAGGTCCCCGCCAGGGATCACCGTCAGGGCGGCAGCGGTGCCGTGGCGTTCACCACGGGCCATCACTTCGCACTCGACGGGCAGGCTGACCCTGGAGCGCTCGGCGAAGCCGCTACCGTCCCGCTGTCGGTGATCTTGCAGGTCACCAAGCGCTGCGACTTCAACTGCGGGTTCTGCTCGGAAACGCTGCAGATGGCCGACCCGACACTGGACCAGCTTGATACCGTCCGCGCCAGCCTGGCCGGGGTGCAACGGGTGTTCCTGTCGGGCGGGGAGCCGCTGCTGCGCCGCGACCTGCCCGAGATCGTGGACATGTACTCGGGCTTCATCATCGGGCTGCCGACCAACGCCACCCGCGGCCTGGTCATGGCACCCCGGCTGGCAGGCAAGGTGGCCTTCGTCAACATCGGCTTTGACGGCCCGCGGTCGACCTTCTCCCGGGTTCGCGGCGACTACGACAAGGCCATGACCGGGGTCCGGGCGTTCGGGGAGGCCGGGCTGCCGATCTCGCTGTCGGCGGTCGTGCTCCGCTCTACTGTTCACGCCCTGCCGTACCTGTGCCAGATCGCCGACGTGCTCGACGCGGGGAAGCTGAAGCTGATCCTGCCGCTGCGCAAGGGCAACGCGCTCGGCCTGCCGGAGCGGGAGTTCATCAGCGTGGACGAAGCGCACGACGCGTTCGGCCGGCTGACCGAGTTGCGGGCCACGCATGACTGGCGGCCGGCGGTGCGGATGACCCCGTGGACGCAGGAGACCGAGGGGCACATGATCGTGATCGAGCCGAACGGCAACGCCCAGGCGTGGCCCGTCTATGATCAGCCCGACCTGTTCCTGCGGCTCGGCAACCTGCTGGAAGAGCCGGTCACCGCGATCTGGGACCGCTACCCGTACAAGGCAAACCACTATGCCAAATACCTCGGCCACAGCATCTACACCGCCACCCGCAGCGGCCCCTGATGCGCACCTACACCAACATGACCTGGCCCGATGACCCTTACCGGACCGGGCAGCAGCTCTACCGCAGGCCCGTCCCCAGGCTGGCGGCATTCACCGCCGAGCGGACAGCCGCAGGCGGTCGTCCCGCAGCTGCGGCGGTCGCCATCGTCTACCTGCCGCTGCACCGCACCCAGGCGGTAAGCGTGACGGAGCAGACGCTGACGTTCGGGTTCCGCGCGGCGAGCACCGACGACGCGGCGGACATACCCGGTCTGGTGGCGATAGCCGACCTGGACCTGATGCAGGCCCGCCGCCATGCGGCTGTCCTGGCCGGGCACCTGCTGGCCGGTGACCTGGCCGCACTGCGGCATGCCGGCGACGCGGCGGCGCTCCGGGGAGTGGCAGCCGTCGAGCGCGAATGGGCGGCTCGCGGTAAGGCGACGGGCCGGGCGGCGACGTTCGATTGCGGGCTCGACCTGCCCGGCTGCCCGCCGCTGGAGCGGGCCTGCCAGCAGGCAGGGATCGCCGCCGGCCCCGGCGGCTCGTGGCGTGGCGGGGACCGGCCAGCCGGCCGCCAGGCTGCGGCGCTGGCGGTGGAGCGGGCGCTGCTGATCGCGCTGGTCTGCGCCCGGCACCAGGGCCGCTATGAATGGACCGGGACTCTGAGCATCGGGCAGGTCATGGCTGCCACCGCATGGGACTGCCTTCCGTGGCCCGGGGCGGCTACCCCCGGCGCGCTCGTCTCCCGGGTCGCGGTGGACGGCCGCACCGACGTGGCGCCCTCGGTAGCCTGCGGGAACCTGAAGTGATCATCAGCACCAATCTTGCCGGCGTGGTGCCCCGGTGCCAGCCTGGGACGCGGCTGGCGGCGGCCATCGACGTGGAGTGGTCCAAGAACTACCGGATCCGGGGCGGCAACGTGCCGTTCTGCTACTCGGTGGCCTGGCTGCCCCTGCCCGCCAGCGATGCCAGCACCGCCCTGGACACGACCCGGTTCTGGTACATATCCGCCTACGTAGAGAACGCCAGCCAGTGCCCGGATCTGGTCGCCGGAGCGGACGCCGCGCTGGCGTGCCTGATGGAGCACGCCAGCCTGATCGCCGGCCACGAGTTGTGCAGCGACCTGGCAGTCCTGGCCGCCGCAGCCGCCGGGGCGCGACCCCCAGCGATCGCCGCCGCAGCCGCCGCATGGCGGCAACGGCGACAGGAGCCGTCCGGCCAGCCGCGCTTCCTCGACACCCGCTATGACGCCGGGCACATCCTGACCTGCCAGTCCCGACGGCTGGTTGATGTCTGCGCTGACCTGCGGCTCGATGTGACACAGCCGGAACTGCGCGGCACCTCCATGACCGCGCTGCACCGCCGCTGGCTCGAACTCGGCGATATCACGGCGCGGGAGAAGATCACCGTGCTGAACCTGCGGCACTCCCTGTCCACCGCCATGGTCGCCGCCCGCGCCGCCGGGCTGGCGCACTGGCAGCCCGGCCTGAACGTCAGCCGGCTCCTGGCCGGCGAGCTGGGCACCGCGTTCGGCTGGCTGGCTCACCCTGTCTTTACCGCGCTGCTGGGAGAAGCCGATGCTGCGTGATTGTGTCGTGCTCGCCATCGAGGGCACCCACGCCTCGGGCAAGACCACCCTGACCCACGCCCTGGCCGCCTACTACCGTGAACGCGGCATCCACGTCGCCACCGTCGAAGAACCGGCCCGGCACAGCCCGTTCATCGAGGAAATCGTCGTGCACGGCAAAGGCGAGTTCGACCTGGAGACCGAGGTCGACCTGTTCGCCGCCCAGCTGTCGGCTCAGCTCCGTACCGCCCGCCAGCACACGATGATCATCGCGGACAAGACCATTGCGAACGTGATGGCCTACGCCTGGCTGGTGCTGCAGACCCCGCCCGGCAGCCGCGAGGCCGCCGTGCTGGACGCGCTGAAAGCGTTCTGCGAAGCGTGGGCTCCGACCTACGACGCGGTGTTCTACTGCTGCGACCGGTTCGCCCAGCATCAGGCCGGTGACCCGTACCGGTCCAAGGTCCTGGACCTGCAGTCAGCCGCCGACCGGGTCGTCCGCTCGACGTGCGCCACCGTCGGGCAGCGCGTCATCGACATCCCGCCCAACATGACCACCGCCGAGCGGGTCAGGTGGATCGCCGCCCGCGTCACCAAGCTCGGCCTCACCAAGGACGCATCGGCCGCCTCATGAGCTCACTGCCTGCGACGGCCTCGACGCCCGGCAGGACGACTGACCGGCATGCCTGGTGGTGCGTCTTCCCGGATACAAGCGCTTCCCGCCAGACACCTGGCGGCGCGTAGCCGCCCCGCGCCCGGGCAGGTCACAATGCTTCAGTGGCGGAGAACAAGCTGCGGTCCTGGCTCGGGCAGCGCCAGCTCAGGAATGAGCAGTGGCGGCGGGATGTGGACGCGCAGCACCTTGACGGCGCACGCCAGCGTGGGCACCTCAGCGACGAGGAACTGATCGCCCGGGCGCCAGGTTTCCCGGGACCTGGTTACCAGATGGAGATGGAGCGCCTGCTTAAGGACGCGATAACCGACCTGAGCCGGGAGACCGTCGCCGCCCGCAAGTCCTCAGACCGGACGGCTAGCCGCCTCGTGTGGCTGACTGTCGTCCTGGTGGTCCTCACCGCCGCTCTCGTCTCCTTGACGGTTGTCCTCGCCGTCCGCGGATAGCCTGATCCAGGCTGCCCGCCGTTCATCGGCCATCGGCCTGACCGGCCGTCCCGATGTTCTCGCCGGCCGGGCAATTCATGACCAGGCCTGAGCGCCGTAAGCCGTCTCAGCTGGCAGCCCGAGAACACCGCCGGCGCTGGCCGGCCTTAGTTTCCGCCGGAGGAATGGATGTGGGATCAGGTTGGCCAGCTGCATGCGCATCACGGTGATGTCCCTGTCGAGGTCCGGCTGCTCAAGCTGACCGAAGAGGTGGGCGAAGCCGCGGAGGCGTTCATCGGCATGCAGGGCCTGAACAACAGGAAGGGGACCTGCCGCTCTCGTGATGACCTGCTGGCCGAGCTCGCTGACGTGATCATCACCGCGGCTGTCGCGATGAGCGGCATCGCCGGGGACGTGGACGAGGCGGCCGTTCACCTGGAACGGCGCCTGGCTGTCGTCACCGAGCGGGCCGGGCTCTGACGCGAACTGGACCTGCACATGGACGCGGCACTGCAATACGCGCGGCATGTCGGGCGCGGGCCGTACGCTGATCGGTATGCCAGACAGGCGTTTCGGTCCCTGGAGCACCAGCGGGGTCGTGGGATGGTGCACGGGGGTAGCCACGATCGGCGGTGCCGTCGCGGGCTTCATCGCCGCGCAGACGAAGGGCTCGCCGTGGCACCGGCCGTTGTTCGACCTGCTGACTGCCATCGCCGCGACCGCCTTCCTTCTGCTCGTCGCGGTCGGGGTGGCCGCGCTGATCGCCTGGGCGCGCCCGGCATTTCGCCGGCCAGCCCGGCTGATCACAGACCGGTGGCAGGCCACCACTGACGGCATACGGGCGCCAGCGCCGGCCCGGCGATGGAGATCGCCCTGCCCGGCACCACCTACATGCGCCAGCCGGGGGACCGGCCGCCGTGGGTGCGGTTCGTGGTGCACATCGCCTGCGGCCCGGTCGGCGATGATCCTGACTGGCCCGCCATCAGGGCAGCCTTCGGGGCCTTCCTGCGAAGGTCAGCCGTCGCGGATCTGCTGGCGGACCTGACGCATGCCGGCCAGGACGCCGCGTGGGCGCGCCAGGCCACCAGCACGTCCAGCATCATCGACATGGTGCTGGGCGACGGCGTGGCCTCGGCGCGGCTGGAGCTGCCCGACGGGATCAGGCGCCATGGTCGGGTCGAGGGCTATGCGCTGCTAGTCGTCCATGTCGAGCCGCGCGACGCGGACGGCACGCCCGCACCGCCCGCGAGCCCGTCCTCGTGGCGGCGGCAGTTCGAGCGGGCCTTGCAGCTCCCGGGCGCGTTCGCGGCGATGCTGTCCGGCGAGCTCGAGCTGACAGTTTCTGGTGAGCCGCCCGCGCAGGCGGGGATCCGGCTGGAAGCTCCCCGCGACATGACCGAACTGGTCGACATCACGGGCCTGGCTATGCTCCCGGGCGCACATCGGCTGAGCCAGTTCATGGTCTATCTCGCCGCATGCCCCGATGGCGCGGGTGCGGTCAGTGCTGCGGACAGGATGACGCGGCAGATGCTGGAGGAGGCGCTTAAAGTCGATCTTGGTACGGACGTCGAGCTTCAGGATCATCACGCTGGCTGAGCCGCCGGCCCGTGCATGCTGCTGCCGTCGCAAGGCATGCCCGCGCCGAGGCGGGCAGACACGGTGACACTGCCATGGATCATCGCGGGAGCCGCCGTCGGCCTGATCGCCTGCCCGCGGATACGCGCCAGCGTCTTCTCCCGCAGCACCGAACCCGGGCAGCCGCCCCGCCGCGCGTGCCCGGCCTGCGGCTACGAGATCCTGCCGGACCGCTGGCGGTGGCGGTCGCTGCTGCCCGTCACCGGCCGCTGCCCCTCCTGCCGCACCCGGATCGGGCCGTATCCGCTGCTTGCCGAGGTTGCCGCCGGGCTCGCCCTGGCGGTCGTGGTCGCCCGCGCGTCTTCTGGGTGGGAGCTGGCGGCGCTGGCCTGGCTGGCCCTGCTCGCCGTGCCCCTCGCCTTCATCGATGCGGCCGTCCGCCGGCTGCCGGACCCGCTCACCGCCGCCGCCTGCGCCGGCACTCTCGCGCTGCTGGCTGTCGCCGCGCTCACCAGCCACCAGCCCGCCCACCTCGGCCGCGCAGCCATCGGTGCCGCCGCCCTCGCCTGCTTCTACCTGGCCTTGTCCCTTATCAGGCCGAGCGGCATGGGCCTGGGTGACGCCAAGCTCGCCGCCAGTGTCGGAGCCGCGCTCGGCTGGATCAGCTGGCAGGCCCTGCTCACCGGCACCTTTATCGCGTTCGCCCTGGCCGCCGTCTACGGCGGGGTGCTGCTGGCCCGGCACCGGGCCACCCGCAGCAGTCACCTGCCGCTCGGGCCATTCATCCTCATCGGCGCGCTCGTGGCCATCGCGCTTTGAACTCTGTAGGTTCTTAGTTCGCGCGGCATATTCTGAATCGCGATGGCAACCGGATGGCATATGTGCCATCCGGTTGAGACATGGCAGATGATCTGGGGCGGCGGTCCTGGACGAGAGGTGTCCCGTCTCGTCGGAGTTGACCGTTTTGCTTGGCTTAGTCCGATCCGGCGCTGAGAGAGCAGATTGAATTGGAAGGTCCAGGTCGCAGCCTGGCCGAGATCGGGCTGCACTGCGCCGCGTGCTGTCGCGCAGGCCGGATTGCTGAGACAGTAGGCGGTTCATAAGATTCAGCCCTGGGGGCCTGGGGACGGGAAGGGCTGGCGATGTGGCCGGACAACGAGACCGATGTCGACCTGCTGGGATTCGATGTCCTGGCTGATGGCCTTGTAGTCGCGCTGACCGAGCCGCGCCTGCTGCCGCTGACCGTCGGTGTGCTCGGCGACTGGGGTTCGGGCAAGAGCAGCCTGATGGGCCTGGCCTGCGCCGAGCTGACGGCCGAGACGGGAGCCCGGTACGCGTGCGTGCGGTTCTCCCCGTGGCAGTACGAAGACTACGACGACGTGAAGGTCGCGCTGATGGCGGCCGTCCTGGCGGAGCTGGGCAGGCAGGCCGCCGGGCAGGCGGAGCAGGAAGCCGAGGTCGGGCGGCTCAAGGCGTTCCTGCTGCGGTTCGGTCGGCGAAGCCACCGGGTGGCGCGCGGCGGGGTCGGGCTTGTGCCTGCCTCTGTGCCCGTGATCGCCCACGTGATCGACCATTCGGCCGATCCGGCGCTGGTCATGCTTGCCCAGCAGGGCGCGCAGACGGCGGTGAGCGGCGTGGCGGGCCGCCTGGCGGACCCGGCGCCACAGGACGATGACGAGCAGGTCACGGACATCGCGGAATTCCGCTCCCGCTTCGCCGGCCTGATCGAGTCGCTCGCCGAACTGGCCGCGGTGGTGGTGTTCATCGATGACCTGGACCGCTGCCTGCCGGAGACGGTGGTGGATACCTTCGAGGCGATCAGGCTGGTGCTGGGTGCGCCGCGCACCGCGTTCGTCGTCGCCGCCAACCAGAAGATCGTTGAGTCGGCCGTGGATGCCCGCTACCCGGAGCTGCGCGGCGACGGCAGGTCCCAGGGCAAGGGCATCGGCGCCCAGTACCTGGAGAAGATGCTCCAGCTGAAGATCGCCGTGCCCGCCCTCGCCGTGCCCGAGGCGATCACCTACGTCAACCTGCTGCTCGCGGAGCTGCACCTGCCCGCGGCAGACTTCTCGCGCCTGCGCGAGCACGTCGCCGCACAGCGCGTCACCGACTCCTTGGGGGTGGTGTTCAACCTCGGCACGCTCGGTGACCTCGGCATCGCGGTGCCGCCTGGCCTGTCCGCGGACCTGCAGTGGGCTGCGGCCATCGCCCCGGTCCTGGCACGCGGCTCGCGCGGCAACCCCCGGCAGGTCAAGCGGTTCCTCAACACGCTGCAGCTGCGGCGGCGCGCCGCCGAACGCAAGCACGTGTCGCTGGAACCCGCTGTGCTGGGCAAGCTCATGCTGCTGGAAGACCAGCACTTCGATGACTTCCAGCAGCTGTTCGACTGGCAGGTCGCCAGCGGCGGGCCGTCCTGCCCGCAGCTCGCGGCAGCCGAGACCCTCGCGCGGGGCGATGATGCCGGCGGCCCGTCCGCGTCAGCGGCCGCGGAGCCGGGCGAGCAGGCCGCGGATGCGTCGTCCAGGCCGGCACGATCGCGGGCCGGACGGCCGGACGTCACCCCTCCCGCCGATGCGATCGACGACGAGGTCAGGTCGTGGGCACAATCCGACCCGGTGAAGGAGTGGCTGCGCCTGCCGCCCGCGCTCAGGGATGTTGACCTGCGGCCGTATTTCACGTACTCGCGAGGCCAGCTGGCCCTGGACGCCGTAGCGGCAGGCCAGCTCACCGGGACACAGCGGAAGCTGCTCGGCGAGGTGCTCGCCCCGACCGACGCGGTACGGCGCGACGGGCTCCGCCATCTGTCCGCTGCGGACCCCCGCGACCGTGACAAGGTGATTGAGGCGCTCGCTGCGGCGCTGCTCGCGACGCCCGAGGACGCGTTCGTCGCCGTGTGCGAGACGATCGGCCAGCTGCCCGGCTCTCATGACATCCTGCTCCGGGCGCTGCACCGGCTCCCGCCCGAGGCGGTCCCGGCCCAGCACGTCGTAGTCGCGGCCCGGCGGCTGCCGGCCGGGGACACGCGGACCGCCGCGCTGCTGGACAGCTGGGCCAGTTCCGGACGCGCCGACCTGGCAGGGATGGTCGCCCTGGCCCGCAGGCCTAGTCCGCCAGGACGCTAATGGGGACTTCCACCGACCGCGGCGGCGGGAGCGGCGGCGCCTGGACGCCGCTCAAGCGCGCCGCCACCTCGTTCATGAACGCCGCCGACGCCGGCCACGGGACCGGTCTCGCCGGGCGGCGGCTCCTCGCCCGTCATGTCGCGGTACTCGGCGGCGCCGCAGGGGCGCTTGCCGGCGCCCGCGCCGGGCGGACCGGGGCGCAGCGCCTCGGCTCGCTGCTGTCTGGGATCGCCAGCAACGGCCTCGCCACCACCCTCTCTGAGCAGGGTCTCAGCCAGCTCGTTGGCGGCGACCGGTTCACCGTGCTCGACGCCCTCGCCGGTCTGATCGCCGGAGACGGAGCGGACGTCGACGCGCAGGCCGCCCGGGATGCCACCTTCGACGTCCTGGCCGAGCTGTTCCCGGACGCGGACAGCTGGGCAGACCTCGACGCGGTGCAGGTCGACGTCGGCGAGCTCGTCAGGCTGCTGGAGCTGTTCCTCGCCCGTTACATCTACAACCGCATCCCGGTGATCGCCGAGCGGCTGGCGCGGATCACCGACGCCGCGAAGGCCCAGCGCGCCGAGGAAGACCTCCAGCGGATGGTCGAGAGCTTCGTCGCCCTGCGGCTTCCCGGCGACCCGCTGCACGTCGACTGGGACGGCGCCGACGGCAGGAAGATCATCGAGGACACGCTGCAGACGGTCTACGAAGCGCTTGAGCTGCTGGAGGAGCAGTGACCGCTGATAGCGCCCGCTTCCGGATCCGGACCGCCCCGTTCACCGGCCATGCCTCCGGTCCCGCTCCCTGGCTGCTGGACTGGGCGCCAGGCAGCAGCGCCGAGACCATCGAGTTCACCCCCGGGTTCTTCGCTGGCTGGCAGCCGGGTACCGCCGGCAGCGAACTGCTGCGGTTCGCCGCCGGCGTGTACTGCGCGGACCGGGTCGTGCTCCGCCGGACGCGCCCCGATGCGTGGACCCGAGATTTGAGCATCGACGTACCGGTCAGCGACCCCGGCGCGTGGCGTCAGGCACCGTGGCAAGCCGCGCTCGGCTTCCTCACCGGCGACCGCTGGACCCTGCAACCGCCCCGCGCGAGCCCGGCACCGCCGCCGGCACCTGCCGGGCTGCCGGTTGACGCGGTGTCACTGTTCTCCGGCGGCCTCGACTCGCTGTGCGGAGTCATCGATCTCCTCGAACGCAACCCGGCCACGCGGCTCCTCCTCGTCGCGCACCACGAAGGAGGCAAAGCCTCCACCGCTCAGCAGGCCCTCCACGCCGGGCTGGCCGGCGTATACGGTGCCGAGCGCGTAGTCCTGCGCCGGATGTTCTGCCGTCCGGCTCCCGCCCGCACAGCCCAGGAACGCCCGCTGCCCGATGACCGCGAGCGGACCACCCGCTCACGATCCCTGCTGTTCCTCGCCGGAGCGCTGGCCGCCGCGGCCAGCTGCGGCCCCGGCATCCCGGTATACCTGCCCGAGAACGGCTGGATCAGCCTCAACGTGCCCCTGACCCGTGCCCGCACCGGCTCGGCGAGCACGCGGACCACCCACCCGCACTTCCTGGGCCTGCTCACCGCCGCCTGCCAGGCCATCGGCATCACCAACCCGCTCATCAACCCCTACCGGCACCGCACCAAGGGCGAGATGCTCGCCGGCTGCAGCAACCCCGGACTGCTCGCCCGCCTCGCCCCGGCGAGCATCTCCTGCGCCCACCCCGAAACTCCCCGGTGGCGGCGTCACCCCCAGGGGAACTGCGGGTACTGCCTGCCCTGCATGGTCCGACGCGCCGCCCTCGCGCGGCTGGGGCAGGATCACGGTGATGATTATGCGTGGGACGCGCTCACATGCCCGGACCTGCTCGATCCTGCCATGCGCACGGGTGCCGACTTGCGTGCGATCGTGCACGGAGTCAGCCCTGACCGGGACGAACTCGACATCATCCGTAACGCGCCCCTGCCACCTGGCGAGCACGACGCTTACCTCCAGCTTTGGCGACGAGGCGCACAAGAGATCCGCACCTGGCTCGCGGGCGGCTCCGGGCCCCTCGCCCAGCTGACCGCGACCGCGTGGAGAAGCCCGTGACCGGCGCCCTGATCGACACCCACTGCCACATCGACGCGTACCCCGACGCGGCCGACGTGCTGGCCTCAGCCGCTTCAGCGGGCGTCGAAGTCATCGCCGTCACCAACACCCCCGACGCCTACAACAGGCTTGCTACGCTGCTGCCCCGGTCAGGTCCCGCACGGCCCGCGCTAGGACTGCACCCGCTGCATGCGGGCCAGCTCGGCATGGCCGGCGTGCTCCGGTTCAGCCGGCTGGCCGCACGGGCCGCTTGGATCGGAGAGATAGGCCTCGACTTCTCACCGGCCGGCCGTAGTACCCGCGCCATGCAGCTCGCAGTCTTCGAGGCACTGCTCGCACTACCGCAACTCCGCGACCGTCCGGTCACCGTCCATAGCAGGGGCGCTGAACGGGAAACCATCCAGCGGCTCGCTGACGCAGGAATCCGCGCCGTCCTGCACTGGTACACCGGCCCGCTCACTGTCGCCGACGAGGCCCTCGCCGCCGGCCTGTCATTCTCCGTCAACCCCGCAATGGTGGCCTCCGCCAAAGGCCGCGCTCTGCTCAGCCGGCTACCCCACGACCGGGTCCTCCTCGAAACCGACGGCCCCTTCGCACGCCTGGCGGGCCGGCCCTGTGCACCAGCAGGCCTGCCGGGCCTCGCCGACGACCTCGCCCGCCTATGGAAGGCGACGCACGGATACGTGCGAGACACGATCACCGATAACCAGCGACGCCTCGTCGCATAGTGCCGACTTGCGCTTCACACTCGGCTTCCTTGCACGCTTCCGGTGCTCAAGCGCCTCAACGGCGTACACATCTGGCAACGAGTCGTTCGGCGTGTCCTACCGCGACACGCGCCTGAGGTCGTTGACGCCCTTGTTCACCAGATTCTCGACGGCAACACGGTCTACGAGTCAGATCCAGCTGCCCAGGTCCTCGCCGAGGCCACATCCGCGGCACCTGCATACGCCGTGCGTCGCGTGGTCGCTGCTACCGAGGCGGAGCACGGGTGGAGAATTTCCCTCACGCTTCGCCGGTGGTGGCTTCCCTCGGTCCCGCTCGCTGTCGTCCAGGACTTCATCGCGGAAGCCGACGAGTCAGCGGCTTATCAACGAGTGCGTCGCATCGCACGACTCGCGCCCGCTGGAGACACTGCGCCAACACCTTACGCCGAGTGGCTGCTGACCACCTACCCGGATGACGACGATGTCTCGGGTGGCCTGGCCAGCGACTTCGTCTCCGGATTCTGGTTTGGACCCGAGTCCGGCCGCCTGAGGCAGCAGATCAGCCAGCTGTCGCAATGGGACGAATCACCAGCCGTGCGCGCCTCGCGCGCAAAGTCACCGAAGCTGTGGAGGAGCGGCTCGCCCAGGTGATCGAACTCGAACAGGAGGAGGAGTAACGCGAACGCCGCCCGAGCCACCGTAAGGTATGGACGTGACTCAGCCGCGTGGCGGTGCGGATCTCAGTCTCGGTGATCCTCAGCCGGTCGCCAGAGCCGGTCTGCTTCCGCCTCCCGCGTCCTTCCCGCGGCCTCTCGTTGGCAGACACAGTCGCCTCCTGCCACTCCTGGATCTTGGTGGAGGGCATTTCGAGCCCTTCGCCTTGGAAGCCGTCGAGACTCTAGATGGGCTGACCGGCGCAAGGATCTACGGTCGATCCGGGCAGACCCAGTACGGCATCGATATCTATGGACGGCGCCCGGACGGTGCGACCGGCGTTTACCAGATGCGCTGCCGTGAGGAACGACTCACCGCCGCGAAGCTGAGGAAGGCGGTGAAGGACTACTTCGACGGCCCTCAGCCGTTCGCCGCGACGTGGTTCGAGCTGTGCTGGCCGGCCGCGTCGATGACGTGGCGGTCGAAAACGAACTTGACGCACTGCGTGCGGCGTACCCCGACCGGGGCATCTCTCTGCGCGATCAGGTGAGCTTCACGACGGCCCTTGTGCCGCGCCGTGACCTCGTCTTGCGATGGTTTGGTGAGCACACCGCCAACGCCGTTTACGGCGCGCATGCGCAGGCGCCCACCCGCGCAGCCGCCGTCAACACCGACGGCCTGCTTCGAGGTCCCCTCGAAGCCCTCTATCTGGCAGGGGAGCGCCGCGAGGCAGACCTTCTTCGCGAAACCGACCCGGCACGCGCTGCGGAAAAGCTCGATCAGCTCGCGCAGAGGCTCCGCGCGGAAGGGTACTTCGAGCACGCAGCCGACCTGCGCAGCGAGCGCCTGGAGGCACTGGTCGCAGCTGGCCAGCTGGAGCTTGCGTATGGTGAAGCGCTAACTGCTCTGGAACACCATGTCGATCGTGGCTGGGAGGCCCGGCTTCATCCGGACTTCAGAACGATGCTGGCAGCACGAGCCGCACTGACCGGCGGTGCGCTCCCGGAACCCCTGCCACGCCTGTCCAGCCATCCCGCACCCGCCCCTCCCGACGAGCCGTGGCCGGCAACGCATCCACAGGTGCAGCGATCCGTCGCGCTGCTCGGCAACGACGCCGCCCACGGCGACCCTGCGGAGCCTCTCACCCCGGCAATTGATGCCACAAGCTCGCTCGTAGCCGCACAGGGTGGTGTGAGCCGCGGCGCGGTGAGCGCTCTCCGCCGATTGGCTGAGACCGCCATGCTCAACGATGATCGCCGGGTGCTCGACCGGGTTCATGACATGGCAGATCAGCTCCTTCCACGCCTCGGATCGCCCGCTGACGTTGACGACGAGGGCAACCGTGTCCGCGTGCGACTGGCGCTTGCGGATGCCACCGGTGAACAAGGAACTCTCGGGGCCGAAGCTCGCTCGGGCAGCATTCCGTCGCGGCTCGCCGGTCTGGTGCACGCACGACGCGCCCGATGGTTGACCTGGCACGCGCATCCCACGGAGGCGCACGCGGAGTGGCTTCAGGCCGTCCGCAACGCAGGGCTTGCCGGCCTGCACGAAGACGCCCGGGACTACCTCTGGGCACTGCACCAGTTGGACGACAGCTACCGCAGCGGAACCAGTCTGGACAGCATCGAGTACGCGCGTCGGGCTCGCGCTGTGCCGCCCGAAGGGCGGGCACTGTTCGCCGGTTCGGACGTTGAAACTTACGCCCTACGGCAGCTTCGTGCGTTCGAGCGCTCATCGCAGCGCCTCCGGCCCTCCCACGAAGGAACTCGACGCATCCTGCGACAGTATCTCCTGGAGGCCGCGGTACGAGCCGACCTAGTGAGCGAGGTCGATGCCCACAGCATGCTGGCAGACCTACATGCCGCCGCCGACGAGCCGTCCGAGGCGCTGTACCACTCTATCCGTGGCGGCGACGTGGAGTCCGCAGCGACGGCGGCGCAGCGACTCGGGCCAATCGCCGCCCGCTGCCTAGACGACCCGCCACTCGCACCGTGGGCAACGAAGGCGGCGCTCGCGGCGTACGGCGCCATTGGCGACTTGGTCCCCGCTGACGCGTTGCGTTCCCACCTGTCCTGGATCTTGACGCGGCTGCAAGCCCACCCCGAGAGCGGATGGACCGATAACGACATCAGAGACCATGCGATGTCCGCCTTGGAGAGCGTCGCCTGCGAGATCCCGCCCGAGGTGTACCCGGACATTGAGGAAGCTCTGGCCCCATACCTCAACCTTCAAGTCAGGCAGTCGACCATGCACACGGCGGTGCGCACGGTGGCGCGTATGTTCCGGTCGGCACCAGATCATGCGGTGCCCCGCGCGATCCTTCTTGAGGTCGTGCGCACGCTGCCCGACCACGCCGTGACGGAGGTGCTCGTTGCTGGCCGCGCTCTTCGCGCGTTGCGAGCCGACCTGGAAGCCAGGGCCGACGCTCCTGACGGTGCCGCGCGCTCGGGCGCAATCGAGCTGCTGGCACGGCTCCAGGTGCCTCACCCAGCCGTCATCGAGAAGGCACGGTGCCTGGCACGGGAAGTCCTCGTAACCTCCACGGGCGTTGCTACCGCTGAGGTGCACATCGACGGCGGGCCGTCTCACGAGCCCGCTGGCATCTACGGCCGTCTCCTACCAGACGAGGAGCGGGTCCAGTTGGCCCAGAAGCTCATCGAGATCGCGGAGGACGGCAAGACAGTTGAATACGACCGCGGTCAAGCGGTGCAGGCACTCCACCACCTGGCGCCCGTGGTCGATGCAGCCCACCGCCGACAGATTTTCGATCGTATCTGGGCGTTGGTGGGTGGCCCAGGCCCAGACGATTTGCACGTGCGCACGCGGGCAGGACGGATGAAGCCGGCGGTCATTCGCGCCGCCGGACAACTTGCCGTCACCGCGGAGCAGGTCGACGCCGTTCGCACCATGGCGATTGACCGACTCGTCGACGACAACGACGTCACCGGGCTGCAGGCCGTCATCGATACCCGATCCGAGAACGACGTCGATCTTCACCTCCTTGCTCATCATGAGCAGTCCACCGCTCGACAAGCCGCCGCTGTCCTCTGGTCGCGCAATCCGTCCGACTCCACGCTCGGCCGTAGGCTGGCCGCAGATGCCGACTGGCGCGTACGGACCCGAGTAGCAGAATGTCTGCGAACGCTTGGAAAACGGAACCCCGGCCTCCGCGATGAATTGCGCCACCAGCTGCACACTGACCCAAGCGCCCAGGTGCGGCAAGCCGTGCGGGAATCAGACTCCGAACAGGGCACTCGGTGTGGAGTAGCGGATTGAAGGTTGAGACAACAAGAGAACCCGCTGCTCACGGCAGCGGCCTATGCCAGCGGCTGTGAGACCCTACAGAACTCCCAGCGCTGGCGCGCAGCATCCCGCATCGGCCGGACCTCGTAGCCGGTTCGCTGTCCTGCTAGGACTCCGGCTACGTTCCGAGGGTGTCTTGCCGGGTGCCTGGCGGGCCGCCTGATCCACCGCGGCCCAGGTGTCTGATGACCGGGGTACACGGGAGGTCCCGCGTAGGTACACCGGAGGTCTGCCGGCTCTGGCCTGGCCACGTGACGAGAAGGCGGGGCGGGCACCCCGCGAGCGCAGGGAAGGTATTGCGAGGCGGAGCGCACAGGGCCCGTCGCCTGGCACCGTACAAACCGGTTCGGGCCGCGATCGCCCGCCACGGGGCGCCGTGGGCGTCAGCCCTGGCGGCGCGATGGCTGCGTGCTGTCGCCGCAGACGTCAGCGTTAAAGCGGTAGCGTGGGCATGATGAGTGGACCTCCTAGCGCACCTGAGTGGTTCCTGGAGCGCGAGTTGCAGGTGCTCGGCCTGTTCCGTGACCACCGCCGCAGGCTGCGGTTCCTGGCTTCTTCCCGCTGTCCCGCCGATGGCGGGCTGCTGGGCGCTGCTTGCAAGCTGCCTGATGGTCTTTGGGTCTGGATCGCTGGCAGCCGCATGTCGCCGTCCGCGTCCTGGGATGAGTTCAGGTCGCAGTACCTCGACATGCTCGATGAGAGTGACTGGACCGACGATACCTACGAGCAGGCCGGAGAGTATGCCGATGAGCAGCTCCGCGAGTGGGGCGGGCGCCTGCAATGGGATCCGGCAGTGATGAAAGTTCAGCTGCCCGCTTCAGACGACGAGCAGATCATGACCTGGGACCGTCACTCTCCTCAACCGCGTCCCGGCCTGACAACGCACCGCACCGTCACCTGCGGGTGCCGCACGCACTACATGCTGCCGGTGCTTGCGCTCGTCTACGCCGGCATCCGCGTGGCGACCGGCCTGGCCCGGCCCGGCACCTGGGTACGGCCGGTGACCTTCCGGCCGCCAGATCTCCCGCGCCAGCCGAGAGAACCCGGGGAAGACATCTACTCCGTGGCCCCCGACGGAAGGTTCGTCATCGATCTGCATGAACGATGATGACCGCGCCGGGCAGGTGCTGCGGGCCGTCAGGCTGTACGGCAAGCGGCTGCCCTGCCCGTCAGAGACCCGGTGCCAGCGGGACGGCCGCCGCCTCGGTGCGGTATTCCGGCTGCCTGACGGATTGTGGGCATGGTCGGCCGGGCACCGGGAGCCGCCCGTGGTCGCGCGACGGAACGCTGCCGCGTTCTACCTGGACGCGCTCGACGAGTGCTACAGCGACAGCGAGCGGCAGGCATGCTACGACGCGGCCAGCCAGGCACTTGAGGCAGATGTCCGGCCGGTCGCCCGCCCGGCAGTCACTCAGGTCAGCGTCCTGTCAGCTGATCCGGCCCGCTATCAGACTGGATTCGGGATCACTGTGATAGGCGGTCCCGGGTTCCTGGTCACCGAGGTGTCATGCGGATGCCGGCAGTGGTACTACCTCGATCTGCATTCGCTGATCACCCAGGCCGTCGCCGGGGCCCGCGGTCCGGGCGGCCGGCGCGGCCGGGTGCATGTCCCGCCGCTGCCGCCGGATCTGCCAGAGCGCGAGCGCGTGCTAAAGTCGTTTCAGAGTGCTCGGCGTGAGTCGCCGTCCCCATGAGATGAGCGCCATGGACGCCCTGAAAGGGCTCCTTGTGGCTGCCGTCATTGCCTCGACCGCCATCCTGGCCAGCGTCCTCGCCCCAACCGTCGCCTTCCTCATGATCACGCTCGTTTCCCTCAAGGGCACCCAGCCCGCTGACCGCCCGGCCATCCTCCGCGCGCTCGCTGCCCTGCCCCGCCGTCGCGACCAGCGCGCTCCCCGGCTGCCCGGCGTAAGATCGCGGCGTGCGATCCGGTGACGAGGCTGAGGACGTGCGGGAGAAGCTACGCGGAAGCCTCGGGTGACGCGGGCAATCGGGGTCGTACGTCGAAACCGGCCGGGACCCGGCTCCTCATAGTCTTGGTCCATGATCGACGGGGATACTGAGCCAGGAACAGCACCGTATGCGTCGGGTGGCTGGGGGACCGTCCTAGAGCACCTCTACGGCGCGAGCCTGCTCGTCGGCGACCCGATCACGGAACTGGGAGACGACGCCACTCCGGTCTCTGTCCGATTCCAGGGCGCTCGCCTGCCTGTTCTCCGCCAGCACCGCAATCCGGACGAAACTGTTACCTGGCCGACCGTCGATTGGCCGGGACCGCTTGGGCTGCCTGAACCTTCATCCTGGCAGACCGCGGCATGGAGCATGATCAGCACTGTGCGTGACCTCATCGAGCGGCCAGTGAACTTCCGCTACGGGTACAACATGACCTGCGAGCACTGCGGCGGGATCACTCCGCTCATGGCCGACACCTACCACCGCGAAAGACACCATGCCCACATAAGGTGCGCGCACTGCCCGGCCGACATCCACTACGGCCCATATGCCATGACGCTGCGGGACGCCGACGACCCGGTCCTCAACGACGAGGCGGTCATCAGGGCCGCCTGGTATCACACGAGTACCGTTCCCGGCTGGCCACCCCGCGGCCGCCCGCTCACGCCGGAGCAGGCCGGATTCCTCAGCCGCGTCACTTCGGATGACGTGGCTGACAGCATCCGCCAGCGCCATGAATACCAGGCCGTGCATCTAGGGACCTACGAAGCCGCCATCGAATCGATGCTGCGCAAGATGCGCGATGAGGATGCAGGCGGCGCCCAGTTCTGGCTCTACAGGGTCGCACTCCGCGACCGTACGATGATCAAGCCCGGTTACTGCAATGAGACCTTCGAGGACATCTCCCAGATCACCCAGGAGGAACTCGGCGACTGGGGCGCCATCCGTTACCTGAATACCTGGGAATCACCAGGCTCGATCTCACTCGCAGTCCGCCCCCAGTCCCTAGCAGCGGTCCAGGGCATCCCCCTCCCCGTCCAGGCACTCAGCACAGGCGCGGCACCGTCGCTCATCCGTGAGGTCGCCCGGATCAGGGACCAGATCAGCCAGATCGAGGCAACGCGGCAAGACGAACCTGACTGGCTGGAGAAAACCAGGCAGCGCCTGGCCGCACGGCAGGGCGAAACACTCGAGAGAGAGCCCACGGCACAGCAGCAGGCCCTCGACGAGAGCATCGGCAAGCTGATCGAAGACGAGTACCTGCCGGGAGTCTCGCTGCCTGTGCGCGAGAATTTCTCAGACGCGATGTCCGCGTGGAGCCAGGCGCAGGACCCGCCGGCTGGCGATGTTCCCTTCATCGAGAGATTCGCCCTGATGGCGACGGCGCTGACCCGGCCGGACGACATTCGCCAGGCACTCGCTGCCGAGGCGTCCCGCACGCTCTAGCCCTGCGCACCGGGGGGCTGGTTCGCTACGGTCCCAGCTGTCGGTGGCAGGTGGCATGGTGAGGAGCATGGAAAGCGGGCAGGGCAGCCTGGCGGAGCTGCGCTCAGCCATCGGCGCAGTAGACGCGCAGGCTTTCGTGCGGGTCGCGGTTGAGGCCGGCAGCCAGGCCGTGTGGCATGTCGACGCGATCGTCTCGCCCCCCTCAGTCCCTGCCGGGTGGCAGCCGCTGGTCTGGCGGTACGAGCACGTCACCTTCATCGCCGCCCGGGTCCCGGTCAAGTCACTCGTGGCGGCGCTCAGCGCTGAGGCCCCGCAGGTGCTTTCGGTGGCTGGCGACGACGTTGTTTTCCCGTCCTTGTCCGACCAGTTCACCTGGCAGCGCAAGCCGAGCCGTGCCCGGTTCGACTCCATGGTTCTGCCATGGCCAACGTACATCTGCTCTCTCCGCGAGCCGAACAGCCAGCAGCGGCAGGCCCCGCAGGGCTATCTGATCGGGGACGATTGCCCGTCCTTCCCGCGCTACGACGATGCCTTCCGGGCATTCTTCTACGGGGATTTCTCGGGGTCGCCAGGTGGGCAGGTGCCATCAGAATTCGCTATCGTGCGCGTGGTAGAGGGAAGGGCCTGGATAGAGCGGGTCCTGATCACCCCGGTCTTGCTGGAGGTCAGCGTCAGCGGGAGCGACATCACCGGCATCCGCGTTGAGCTGAACACGGCGACCTACCAGGCTGACGCACGAGTCACGGGGGTCGCCCAGGTTCAGCTGCCTCTTCCTGGTGGGCTCCCGCCAAATGCGTGGCTGTACCTCTCGCGAGACAAGCAATGGCTGGACTACCGCGCCATCGGGGAGTATGCGCAAGCCGAACTCGAACGGGCAGGTGTGGATATCGAGCTTCCGGATGACCCTGAGGCGGAGATCCAGGCCCTGCTGTCGCAGGGCGAAGGCCAGCAGATCGAGTTCAAACGCCAGCTCCCCGAGGACACCACCGAGTCCAAGCGGACTGTGTTCAAGACCGTCGCGGCCTTCGCCAACGGATACGGCGGCAATATGGTGTTCGGCATCGAGAAGGACGAGGCCACCGTCTGCGGCCTTGACGGCACCGACCCGCTGAGAGAGAGGGACCGGCTGGCGCAGCTTGTCCGGGCGATCGTCACGCCAGCCCCGGAGGCAGAGGTCCGTCAGTACAACGTTGACGGCAAGGTGCTGCTGGTGCTCTCGGTCGGGGCAGGCGCGAACCGGCCCTACGGCATCACGCTGCCGGGCAGGAAAGACAAGCCGGTGGAGTTCTATGTCCGGCGGGATGCCACGACTTTCCCGGCCACAGCAGATGAGGTTCGGAACGTGGTGCTGGCATCAGCACCACAGCCAGCGGCAGGCCCCCCTTGGGGCTACTAAGGCTGAGGTCTCGGCATCGCCTTTCGGAAGGACGGGGACAGACCGTGGGATATGGCTACAACAACACCAAGGCGGGCCCCGGGGTCAGGTCCTGTCCAAGTCGTCGCTGAAATCGGATCTGCCAGCAGTCTGAGACCAAGCCCGAATGCCATCCGCCGTGCCGCAGGGGAAAGCGCAGGCGGCAGATGGGCCGATGTGCCATCGCCGTGGAGACCCTGCAGAACTCAGCTGTAGGACGTCCTGGCTGCTGACGCCGGCCTGAGTGATCGAAACAGCTGAGGGTCACGGTCGCGGCGATTATGGTTGTCGCTCGTAGCCGATGTCACAGAGGCAGGAACCGATGAGCACCCGGGGCGCGTATGAGGGTGGGAATAACTCACCGCAGGGACCCGCAAAGCGAACCCGGCGGTGACCACGTCGGCGGTGTCACAGCTTTATTCGAGGAGCCGTCTCACTTCCTCCACGTCGCCGCTGATCCTGGCCAGGAGAGCGAGAGCCCTGGCAACACGATCATCAGAGGCCTCGTCTCCGCCACTTACGCGGCCCGCCCAGTGCGTTACGACAGCCTCGACCTGGCTGCGCCAGAACGCCGTCTCGTGGCCCGATGGGATTTGCTCGCCGAGGTCGCGCGCGAGTTGCGCGAAGCCCTTCCCTGCCCGCATCGACTGGGCCTGGACCACCAGGGCTGACAGCAGCGGCAGGCCCTGCGCGTGCTCCCATGTGCTGATCCGGCCCAGGACCTGGCCTATGCCTCGATACCGTGGCGCGACCCAGTAGTGCTCGTCCGGGTCGAGAGCCTTGCACAGGTCGCCGTACGTGATGACAGCGGTGAAGGGTTGCCCGGTATTGGTGTTCCTGGCGCGTTCGATGAGGAACTGGCGCACCCGTTCCTCGACGGGGCCTAGCGGCTCAAGGGCGTTGATGTTGCCCTCGGACCCTGCCTGGTACATGGAGAATCTCCTTCCAGTGCCTGGGAGTGCTGCGCTCTAGGGCGGACATGAACGGGCTACGGCCCAAAGAGCTGCCCCGAGCCCATCGGCTGAGCCCTCCCACACGTGACCCGGTGGCTGATCGCACGCGATCGGTTGTCTGGTCGTGGCGGTGTCGCTGGGGATAAAGCCAGACGGGACGGCCTTCTCGTCCCGTCTGGCTTTCGGCATCTGGCGGTTAAGGAACAACCGCCGCACCCCTGCTAGCTGCCGGCCGATCCGGACCAACATCGCCCGAGCTTGTCGGCGTCATGGACGACTTCAATCCCGGGCCTCCCGGCCAGCCCAGTAGGCGATCACACGCTCGACCTCGCCCCGCCAGAAGTCCATCTCCTGCCCGGGCACGACCTCCTCGCCGAGCGAGCGTGCCAGTTCGGCGAAACCCTTCCCGGGTCGTCTTGAGTGCTTCTGGACCACGAGCGCTGACAGCATCGGGCGCCCGTACGCGTGCTCGTAGGAGCTGACCTGGGCGAGGATCTGACCTATGCCCTTGTACCTCCGCGGCACCCAGTCAGTGGCGCCGCGGGTCAAGGGTCGTGCACAGCTTGCCGTAGGCAATCCTGCCGGTGAACGGTCTGGCGGGGTCTGTGTCGCTTGCCCACCGGGCGAGGTACGCGTGGACGCGCTGCGCGAGCGGGCTAAGAGAGCGCACGAAATCTGCCTGGCACATGGGGATAGTCCTCTCTTGTGCCGCGGGACTGCCGCGTTCTAGAGCGGCATCGGTGTCCCGACGGACATCAGCGTATCAACGGACTGCAGGAGTGTCGTTGGCGCTTGATTCCTCGCCTGGCCGCGCGAGCCCCGGGGCCGGGTGCACGATGAGGCTGGGCGGGCGGTCGTAGCGGGATACCTCCGTGGCCAGCGCCCAAACCATCGCCGCCGCTGCCTCCCTGCCCGACGACCTCGCGACGGCTTCGTTAACATCCACAGCAATTCAGGTGCGCACTAACATGTCACAAGCCGGGTCTACTTCCGGTGGACCTCTCGTATACCTGGGAAGCGGCATCCTGGCTTGACTTGGCCCCTGGCTGTGGATCATCGCGCGTTCCCGGTCTGTCCCAGGTTCTGATCATTGCGAGCGCGCGATGGCCCGGTATAAGCGGCTAGATAGCGAACGTCGCGAGGTCATTCAGGCTGCGCCGTCCGTTTCGAAGGTCATCCTTGGCGTCGTCTACATCCTGAAGGGATGGGAGGCCACTTAGCTCGATGGCTGCCTGGAAGCCCATCTGGCTGCCGACCTCAGACAGCGTCGTGTTAAGGCGGTCCATGAGCAAGTCCCGGAGCCGGACCTTGAACTCAAGGAACCTGAGCTGGCGCCACACCTCGTAGGGCGCCAGGAGATTATCCTGGAAAAGTCCCCGCACGTTCCAGCCGACTGGCTCGGTGACCTTGGCGAACAGCTCTGCGCGTTCACGCTGGTGTTCCGTGAAGCTGTAGGGCGTGCCGCCGCGCGCGGACTGTTGCATGAGCGGCATCTCTGCTCCTTGCAGCGAGCTGGCCGCCCGGAGGAAGCTGACCATCTTCCGCACTGCCGCTTCCTCTGCTGGTCCGAGGCGGAAGGTGACGAGTGTCGCTGGGTTCAGGTCCACGTAGGTCAGGCCTGTCTTGTCCTGCGGGCCGCCGAACGCCGCCGGGATGTACTGGATCGGCTGACGTCCGTGATAGGACAGCGTGCCGGGGAGCACGAGCTCAAGGCGGAATTCAGCCGGCGGCCCGGAAGTGGTTGCCAGGGGGTAGAGGTAGTCGATCTCGTAGGTCACTGGCCCGCCGATCACGAGATGCTGCGCCGTGGAGCTGATGAATTGGCGAAGCGAGTCTGAGATAGACGGCGTCCAGTCCCGGCCTGACAGGGCACGTTCGATCAGCGGTGCAGCCCTGTCGGCATCAGGCCCTGTCACTCGTGCCTGTGGCCCGCCTCGGCGGCCTATGGTGTACGGGATCACGAAGTCGAGATCCTGATGCAGCAGGAAGATGTAATAGGCCGCGAAGGACGTGGCCTGCATGCGCTCTTGCAGCGCCGGATCGACCGGGTAGAAGGTGCGGGACCTGCGGGTGCTTCGCAGGCCGTCCGTCGGCCGCGGTCGTCTCATGCTTCCTCACCCGCCGGATCCGCATCGCCAGCCTGCGCCGCCTGTTCCGTCCGGTGCTGATAGTGGTCGAGGGATTCCTGCAGCATCTCGGCTCCGCGGGGGATCTTCAGGTCAGCCATGTCGGTGCGCTGCTTGAGATATCTGACGACGAACAGGTCGGCCAGGTCGGGCTGGATGATGCCGTGGTCCCACGGGGCGAACACGCCGACGATGGGGCTCTCCGGTTCGGGTGCGGGCGGCTCGCCCCACATGCCGGCGCGGCTGACAATGCCGCGCTCGGTCATGAGCCGGGCCAGGGCCATTTTCCGTTCTGTGCGCCCGACGCTGTCCGGCGTGATGGCGAACAGGTTCTCGTGTGCCGACAGGACTGCCGAGAGGTGCGCGGCGAGCGCAGGCGCGGTGCCGTTCGAGAAGATCCCGTCCCACAGCACGCGGACATCTGGCCAGATGCCAGGGGCGTCGATTTCTGACATCAGCAGCGCGAGCCCGCTGAGTTCCATCATGTCCAGCAGCGGTTCGCTGCCGAAGATGACCTGCTCGCGCACCCGCTCGGCTGCGAGATCGCTGGAAAGTCGCGTCCTGGCGCGATCGGCCATGGCGATCGCGATGGGAAACAGCTGGCGTGCGAGGTCGGTGCGGCCGTCCAGGATCGCCTGGAACGTCGCATCGAATAGCTGCCGGTAGCTCTGCCCGAAAAGGTCCGGCCGGGTGCTGTCGTGAGAATCATGGCCGAGTTGCAACGCGACTTGCCCGAGCTTGAGGCAAAGCTGCTCTGCCAGCAGCGGCGGGGCATCGTCAGGCAGCGCTCCGTCAGGCCATCGCTCGTCACCGGTGGGCGCGTGCCGGAGCGCGCCGAGGACAGCGACAGCCTGGTGAGCCGTGTCAAGGTGGGCAGTCAGCTTGTGGACGAGTTCCAGCGAATCCAGGATCCGGATCGTCACCAGGGCTGCGCCGGTGTCCGTGTCGGCGATCAGGGGCTCGATGAGCTCGGCCCGGACCTCGTCGAGGAATGCCCTGATCGTGGTGACCAGGATCTGCAGGAGCGTCCGGGCGGCCATGTGATGCACCCACCAGCCCGGCGTGACTGTCTGGTGCTCGGTCCTTCGCTCGAACTCGATGCCGCGCGCGATGGTCTCGAACAGCTCCAGTAGCTTCCGTGGCGCGCCAGCTTTGTAGGGGCCTCGGACTGTCGCGACGGCCGCGTCGAAGCTGGATGCAAGCCGCTGGGCGTCGGCGTGCTCGAACGAGCTGATGAGGCCGAGCCAGAAGCGGGTGTAGATCAGGACTTCGCGGTCAGCCGCTGCCAGCCGGAACAGTTCCCATCGGACACCAGAACCTTCACCTCCGGGTTCGCTCATGGCCGCGACGCCGCGCAGGTAGGTAGTGACGGTGCGGCGCAGAAGCCGGGCCTCATCGACCTGGAGCCGGGCAGCGAGGTAGAAGATCAGCTCGGCGGCCCCGTCCACGACCCGGATCGCGCGTTCCCATTCATCGCGAGTCGACAGCGCCAGGAGGAGGCGCTCGAGATATCGGGCGATGGTGGTCTCGGCCCAGAGCGGGTCGGGTGTCATCGTCGGCTGGACACCGGTGCTTGTGGCGAGAGCCGTGCTGAGCTGGATGTGATCCATGGTGAGCCAGTTGGGGTGGCTCGGCGCTAGCGAGAACCACTTGCTCGTGGCCGGGATAGCCGGCTTGAGCACTGAAGCGGAATACCAGCAGTCGAGCAGCTCCAGCGCTATCCGCTGCGGCGCGTTGGCCTCGGAGACGTCCCGCTTCTCGATCAGGTCGGTCAGCTGCCCGTAGATGCGCAGAACTATCGCCGCCCGGTCATGTGCTGCCTGCTGCTGAGCCTCGCCGGGGACCGATCTGCCAGCCGCCGAGGCGGATGCCACCGCGCGGGCGAACCGGTGGCGCAGCGGGAGTGAGAGGGTCGACAGGTCAAAGAAGTTGAACAGCCGCGTGCCCAGCAGCACGAGAGACAGAACGGAGAAAGCCGTCAGGACGGCGAACAAGAGCACGGTGAGCCCGTGCGGCGAACGGTGGGCCACCAGCGGCATCGTCAGCAGCGCCAGACCCACGAGAAGGGCGACCGCCACGTTCCACACGTAGATCAGGCTGGTCCTCTCGCGCACGAACAGGCTGCGTATCTCACCGGGCACCCGGGCGTACGCCGTCGACGCGATCACCCCGACGGTCGTGAAGAACAAGGCAAGAAAGGCCGCCTCCGCGCCGACGGCAACACCGACGAACGCCCCGTAGCTTCCTGGGTCGACCGGCGTGAAAAGCGTTCCCCAGTGCAGAACGTGACTAACCGCTGTGGCGAGCGCCTCTACGCCCGTAACGAGCGCTGCCGTCCCGAGAATGGCACCCAGGACGCCTCCGACGAGACCGGCGAGAACCCGGCCATCCTGGCGAAGCTGTGCCCTCCGGTCACGGACGGCCACCCACGCGCGCGACAACCACAGACGGCGACGCCGGCGCCGGTCGAGCTGCCGCCAGTGCCGTAGACGCGAGGCTCGTGCGAGCGTGCGCGCTTCGGCGTCGGATCGTTTCCAGATTCGCATGGTCGCGGGGCGTCTCACCTGCTCGGGCCGCTGGCGTTACGGCCCGCCGCCAGGAGGCGATCCTCCACGCGGTCAAGGATTCGCATCAGCAGGCTGGCGGCCTGAACGGCCTCGGCTGCCTCGGACAGATCGGCGTAATCGACCTGCCGGTGGCCAGCGGGGTTGCGGAGCACGGCATACGCGCCGGCGAACAGCATCCGGGCGCCGTCCTGCTCTCCTTTGCCGGCGGACACGTCCGTCAGCGGGCCGCCGGGTCCGAAGGCCCTGTTCATCAGGTCGACGCCGATGACCTCGTCGCCGAACCCGGCGAGCTTGCGGACCCGGACCTCGACCGCCTTCATGGACGCGAATACGCCCTGCCCGGGCTTGTTGATCAGGAACTGCGGGCGGGCCTCGGCCTCGATGAGAGGGTGCAGGCGGGAAGCGCGCAGGAAAGGCGCACTGACCGGTACGCCCCTGACCGGCTCGCAGATGACCAGGACGGAGTCCGTCTCGCGTACCCGCCAGCCCTGCCGCGCGAGCTGCTCAATGAGCCGGGCGCGAAGCTCAGCGTCCGGGCCGGACAGGAGCCGGTCATCGAGCCAGCGGCCGATGAACCGGCGGACCATCCGGCGGCCCTCCGAGCCCCAGCGCCAGAGGTCGGCCAGGATCTCATGCGCGTCCCCAGGGGCAATGCCGTCGGGAAGCGTCAGCTCCTGCGGCGGGATGCCCTCCTCGGCGAGGAAGTCAGCTATCTCGTCCGGCGCGTACTGCTCGGTGATCGCCGCCGCGGCTTCCTTGAGGATGAGGTTACTGATCTTGCGTCCGTCGTCCTCAGCGGGATCGGGGAGCGGCTGGACGACCATCCGGCCTCGGGCACGATCCTGGCCCTCAACGGTCAGGGCGAAGTCCGAGATGGTCTGCAGGTACCAGTTCGGGTCCGCGTCGGCCAGGTTGGGCCGGGGGTCAGCCTGGACCTTGAAGGTCAGCAGCCCAAGGTCGCGGGCTATGTGAAGTTCCTGGACAAAGCCCCGCACCAGCTGAGGTTCATGAACCATGACGCCTGTGATCTGCTCCGTCAGATACAGGCCGTTGACGCCGCGCATCGGGCCGCCGCGATAGGTTTCCTGCTGCTTGCGGTCGATCCCCTGCAAGATCTCGATGTTGTCCCACCGGTCGACCATCCTGATATTCCCTCCTTTCAGCGGCCGTACTTGTTCCTGAGCCCAGGTGGCCGGGCCTGAGTCGTCTTTGCTGCGGAGCTGCTACTCGGGGCGCCGAAGTAACTCGGCGTGACTCAGGTACGTCTGCTCTCCCGCTAAGTCGGCACGATCCGGCCGCCAGATCGCGCCGGGAAGCCGCTGCGGGGGAGAGAGCTCCGCACAGTTCAAAACATAGCGAGAACTACTGACAGCAGGACCGCGCCGAGCGGGACGCTGCGGGGTGGGATGGTCGACCAGCGCAGTAGAAAGGTATCCGGTCCGCGGTTGATGGCGGCCCGCATCGGCCCGGCGGGCATCCGGCCCGGACAGCGGCGTCCGCTGCGGGGATTCGTGCCGTGGCCAGGCTTGGGACCGGTGACCGGCGGATGGCCGAGCGATTACCCTTTACCGGGCGCGTGCCGCTTACCGGGCGCGTGCTGCACAGGCAGGAGGAGCGGATGGCCCGGCCAGGACTCGCTGATCGTGATGACTTGCTGAGATGGGCTGCCACCGTGCCCGCTCGCACGGAGTTCCCGCGGCTGATCCGGCGCCTGGTGCTGGAAACGGTGCCGGACGCGGTGCAGCTCGGTTTCCCGGCCGGGTCGGGGGTCTCTGCTGGCGGGTGGGACGGCTCGGTCCGCACCGTCACGGGGAACGCCTTCGTCCCGGCCGGCCTATCGGTGTGGGAGCTGTCCGTCAAGGAAGGCGTGACCGGGAAGGCGGACGAGGATTACGGCAAGCGGACTGGCACCCCGGACGGCTCGCCGGCCTCGGACGCCGTCTACGTCGAAGCAATCCTCCGTCCATGGACGGCCCGTGACACATGGGCGGCAGGAAAGCGTGCCGACCAGCGGTGGAAGGACGTGCGTGCCTACGGGGTGGACAACGTTGAGGAATGGCTGGAGTCCGCCCCCGTCACGCACTCCTGGATTTCGGAACTGCTCGGCTTCGGCCCGCACGGGTACCGGGCCGCCGAGTCCTGGTGGCGCGACTGGGCGAAGGCGACAGCCCCTGCGCTGCCGTCCGGCGTGGTGCTCGCTGGCCGCGACGAGGCCGCCACGACCCTGAAGAACCGCCTGAACGGCACCCCTACGGTGACGACCGTCATGGGCGGAAGCACCGAGGAAGTGCTCGCCTTCATCGCCGCGGTGCTGGACCAGCAGGCAGCCGACGGCGACCCTCGATGGCCGTCCCGCGCGGCGTTCGTCGACCAGGTGACCAGCTGGCGGGCCCTGGCCGAGCGCGCCGGTCCGCTTGTCCTGGTGCCCGGCGCAGCCGACGTCGCCGCCGAGGCCGCCCCCGGGACACCGCATCACATCCTCGTGCCGGTAATCGGGGTCGCATTCGCCGATATTGAACTGCCGCAGATCGACGCGAACGCCGCGGCCGTGGCCCTGCATGCGGCAGGACTGGATGAAGCACGCGCGGAGGCAGCGGGCCGCCTGGCTCGCCGCAGTCTCCTCGGGCTGCGCCGCGACCTGGCGATCAAGCCCGAGCTGCACACGCCCGGCTGGGCGCAGTCACCGTCGCGCGTGCTCCGGGGCCTTCTGCTCGCGGGCCGCTGGAACGAGGATTCCCCTGCGGACAAGGCGGCCGTCATCGAGCTCACCGGCGGCGACTACGACACCCTTCGCGAAATGCTCGCGCAGCTGGCGCGCGAGAAGGATCCGTTCATCACCCGGATCGGCTCCGCCTGGATGCTGGTGTCCCCGCAGGACGCGTGGATCCAGCTGCGCGCGGCGGTCCGGCGCGACGACCTCGACCGCCTCGAACCCGTGGTGCGCCGGGTCCTCCTCGAACTGGACCCGGCCCTGGAGCTGAGCCCGGAGAACCGGTGGTACGCGGCCGCCGTGGGCAAGTCACCCGAGCACTCCGCCGAGCTGCGGGGCGGCCTCGCCGTGACGCTGGCACTCCTGGGGATCTACGGTGATGTGGTCGACGCCGGTCACGGGTCAGACGGCACGCAGTGGACCTCCCGTATCGTGGCCGGGTTGCTGCAGGCGGCCAACGACGATAAGACAGGCGCCGTGTGGAACTCGCTGGCCCACGCTCTGCCGCGGCTGGCCGAGGCAGCGCCAGGCGCGTTCCTTAACGGCGTACGGGATGCATCGATCGGGCCGGACCCGGTGATCGCCACGCTGTTTACCGACGGCCAGGGGACGGGCGTACCTGCCGAATCCTCGCGCCACCACTACTTGCTCTGGGCGCTGGAGGCGCTCACGTGGTCGCCGAACGACTTCGGCCAGGTGATCGACCTGCTCGCGCGGCTCGCCGAGATCGATCCCGGCGGCCGTACGAGTAACCGCCCATTCAGCTCCCTCACCACGTTCTTCTGCCTCCGGCACCCTGAGACGCTGCTGCCTGCCCAGCGCCGCATGGCGGTTCTCGACACGATGCGGCAGCGGCATCCGGACATCGCCTGGCAGCTCATGATCGCGCTCCTGCCGGCTCCGATGGCGCTTTATGGCCGGCCACGTGACCCCGAGTTCCGCGACTGGAAGCAGCAGGAGCCGGCCGCAGTGACTACGGCGGAGTGGCTGGAGTCCGTCGGGACGCTGGTTACCTGGCTAGTGCAGGACGCAGGCGAGGATGCCCGCCGGTGGCAGCAGCTCCTTGACAGGTTCCCGCTGCTCCCTCCGGCAGACCGCGAACGCATCCGCGGCGAGCTGGCCGCGCGGGCGGACGCTGGCACGCTCGGGGACGACGGACGCACCGACCTGTGGGAAACGCTGCGCGCGCTGATCGCGCGCCATCGCTCGCACGCCGGGATGCAGTGGGCTCTTCCTCCCGCTGAACTTGACGCGCTGCAGGCCGTCGAGCAGGCCCTCGCCCCCGCCGGAGACCCCGTCCGTCTCCATGGCTGGCTGTTCGCCCGGCAGGCACCGGACCTGGGCGACGGTACACGCCCGAATGACTTCGGGGTCTACGACACGGCGTTGCGGGAACAGCGCACCGCTGCGGTCACGGCAGTCGAGGAACACGGTCTGGACGCCGTGCGCGGGCTGGCCGCGCACGCTGTCGACGCCCGGATCGTCGGCACGTGCCTCGCTGACGCGGTCGCCGATAAGTACCGTGATCAGCTCGTCGGAATGATCCCGGCTGAGACGGTGGCTGACGAAGGACTGGCACAGGGCTGGCTCTCCCGCCGGTTCGAGGGGGAAGGCTGGCCGTGGGTAGACGGGCTCCTCGCCGGGGATCTCACCGCAGACCAGCAGGCCGTGATCCTCCTGGCGTCCCGGGACTACCCGAGGGCGTGGGAGGTCGCAGACGCCCGCGGCGCCGCGGTGGCTGACGCGTTCTGGCGGCGCTTCTCCATCTTCGGCCTGGGACACGGCTTCGGTCACGTGACCGAGGCCGCACGTCGGCTCGCGCAGGCCGGGCGCGTCAGCGCGGCGCTGAAGCTCACGACGGTTTACCTGGACCTCACCGGCGATGAGCACTCGGACTTCCTCATCTGGCTGCTCCGCGAGTTCGCCGCCAGATACCTGGCGGACCCGGAGCTCGCGCTCGTCAGTGAGTACGACTTCCAGTCCGTTTTCCAGTACCTGAACCAGCATGCCGGCCAGCAGTACAGAGCTGAGATCGGGCAGCTGGAATGGGCGTTCCTTGCGGTCTTGGGATTCGAGCCCCTCGTTGGCCCGCTGTATGAGGCGCTCGCTGCCGATCCCGGCTTCTTCGTCCAGGTCATGCAGGTCACCTGGACGCTTCCAGGTAGCCAGGCCGACGAGGACGGCGGCGCAGCACCGGAGCCAGACGGGACGGCGACCGCCGCGCGAGCCCAGCAGGCCGAGAATGGGCGCAGGCTGCTGACGTCGTTCGACCGGCTGCCCGGCACCGACGCGCAGGGAGCAGTGAATGCTGAGGCGCTCGGGGACTGGACTGCTCGTGTCCTGCAACTCGCAGGGGAAGCTGGCCTCGGGGACGTCGCCGGAATGCTCGTCGGCCAGATCCTCGCCAACGCGCCGGCGGACGCCGCCGACGGGGCCTGGCCGTGCCAGCCAGTGCGTAACCTGCTTGAAGACCTGCAAAACGGACGAGTCGAGCGCGGCCTCGCTGAAGAACTCTACAATCGCCGGGGCCTCACCACGCGCAGCCCCGAAGACGGAGGACAGCAGGAACGGGCGCTATCCCAGGCATACCGCACGCAAGCCGACACGCTCGCCGACAGATGGCCCCGTATCGCGGCCGTGCTCCGCGCCCTAGCCAGCATGTACGACACGGACGCCCGCCAGGAAGAGAGCAAAGCCGAGCGATTCCGGCAGGGACAGCAGCGGTGAGAGCAGCGAGCTGCGCGAACTGCTGGGATCATGACACAGCCCGGCACTGGCAGGCTCCCAGACTTGCCGCGCGACACGAGCCGGCCGTCACAGGTCCATCCCAGGTACATCACAGGTCGACACCAGGTATCTCGCAGGTCCACGACGCCAAGGTGGAATCTGCCGCCCGCAAGCCGGTAGCCCGTCCTCCACTGAATGATGCGATGGCCACACGGCCAGCGACCAGGCGACTTCACGCTATGTAGTGCCATCGGAAGGGACGCCCAGAGCGGATGCAGCGGCCAGGGGCGGCCGACCCGGGCGACGGAACCGCGCGGATGCGAGGCCGACAGGGGCGGCCCGTGGACTAGGTCGGGACTGACGAGCAAACGTGGAGCAAACATGGCCCCGAAACGGCCTCCACGAGGCCGACCGAAACAGGTATAATGCCAGGTCAGAACGGGTGCGCCGCCAGGGACTTGAACCCCGAACCCGCGGATTAAGAGTCCGCTGCTCTGCCAATTGAGCTAGCGGCGCAAGAACCTCAGTGATGCTACCAGCGACGGCGGCCTCCGCGCGAACTAGGGCGCAAGTTCGCTCGGCGGCTAGCCCAAACGGCCGTCAGGCCCGCGCATCCACGCTGGCTCGGGCGGGTACCAGGACGGCCGCCCACCCCTAGCCGCCGAGGAAACGCGCGAACACGGCCGTACCGCGCGATGGCCGTCCGGTGCGTGCTTCTGAGTCGTCAGCCCAGGTCATGGCCCGGAGTCCGGCGTTGATCCCGAGCCAGCGCAGCGGCTCAGGCTCCCAGGACGGAGAGCGATGTCCGACCCAGGGCAGCGCGACCAACTCAGAGTCGCGGCCGGTGATCAGGTCGGCCAGGGTGCGACCAGCGAGGTTGGTTGTAGCCAGCCCATCGCCGACGTAGCCGCCAGCCCAGCCAAGGCCGGTGGTTTGGTCTAGCCCGACCGAGGCGCACCAGTCGCGTGCGATCCCGATCGGCCCGCCCCAAGTATGGGTGACGGCGACATCGCCCAGCACAGGAAACAGTTCGATCAGGGTGGCTCGCAGCGCGGCGAAGACTGATGGCTCCCGGTCGAACGCTGGCCGTACCGCCGATCCGAAGTGGTAGGGCGCGCCCCGGCCGCCGAACACGAGACGGCCGTCAGCCGTCCGCTGCCCGTAGATGATCAGGTGCCGTAGGTCAGCGAAGGTGGGCCGGGTGTCAAGGCCGAGCTGGTCCCAGATCGAGGCTGGCAGCGGCGCGGTCGCGATGACCAGCGAGTAGACCGGCACGATCGCCCGGCGGGCACCGGGCAACTCGGGCGTGTAGCCCTCGGTCGCCCGGATCACGTACTTGGCCTGCACGGTGCCGGCCGTCGTGGTCAGCTTCCTTGGCTCGATGCTGGTGACCGGCGTCTGCTCGTAGATCAGCACGCCGCGCTGGGCGAGCAGGTCAGCTAGACCCCTGGCCAGCCTGGCCGGATGAATCGCGGCGCAGTGCGGGGTGTAGACGCCGCCGAGCAGATTGGATGCGGCGCCCAGGTCACTGGCCTGTTCGGCGGTGAGCAGCCGCAGATCGGTCTCGTCGAAGCCGTAGAGCCTGGCTTGGGCAACTTCCTCCTTGGCCCGGCGCAACTGGATCGGGGACCTGGCGAACTCGACCGTGCCGCCTTTGGCCCAGTGGCAGTCGATGTTCTCGGCGATCGTGACCGCGCCGACCTCGTTGACCGTCTGCTGCATAGCCCGGTACATCGCGATGGCCGATTCACGCCCTGCCATCCGCTCCAGCTTGGCCAGCGAAGCGGGAAACAGGGCTGAGCACCAGCCGCCATTTCGCCCGGAGGCGCCGTACCCGGCGATCTCGCGCTCGCACAGCACGATCCTCAGCTCGGGGGCGGCTCGGTTCAGGTAGTAGGCGGTCCACAAGCCGGTCAGTCCGGCCCCGACGATCGCCACGTCAGCCTGGACGTCACCGACCAGTCCTGGCTGCGGTTCCAGTGAGCCTGGCACGGTGTCGTGCCAGAACGACAGCTGGCGATATCTGGCCTCGCTCATTTATCTACCGTCCCACGTGGCCACCCAGACCAGGTGGCCGGCCATCCTTGAGTCATGTCCGTTGATCGCTGCGCTCAGGCCGCTCCACCAGCGCCGAGGAGTTCGTTCAAAATATATGAGATTTGCGTGGTATGCCTGGGCAACATTTGTCGCTCCCCGATGGGAGAAGCCCTGATCAGGGCCCAGCTGGACGAGGCTGGCCTGGCCGATCGGGTCAGCGTGCAAAGCGCGGGCACCGGTGACTGGCACCTTGGCGAGCGGATGGACCGGGGTGCGCTCACCGAACTGCGGCGGCACGGCTACGACGGGTCAGCGCACCGGGCCAGGCAAATCGAGCCGGCTTGGCTGGCGGAGTTTGACCTGCTGCTCGCCACCGATGACGGCAACCTGCAGCGGCTGCGGCGGATGGCGGCTGGCCGGCCTGAGCTGACCGACCGGATCAGGCTGTTGCGGTCCTTCGACCAAGCGGCACCGGCTGGTGCGCAAGTGCCCGACCCGTACGGGGGCAGCGCGGCCGCGTTCGCCGAGGTTTACGACATGGTCGAGGCGGCCGCGCGGGGGCTGGTCAGCCAGTTGCCCGCCGTGCTGGATGCCGCTCGTGGCAGCTGACGGGCCTGCTGACCTCGCTGGTCAGCTCGCGCGGGCGACCGGCGTGGCCGTCAGCCGATGCGATCCGATCGGTGGCGGACACGGGGCCAGCCACTACCGGGCCAGCCTCGCCGACGGGCGGGAGCTCTTTATCAAGGCCGGTGATTCCGCGGCCGCGCTGCGCGCTGAGGCGCACGGGTTGAGCTGGCTGAACCAGGCTGGTGCCGTCCCGCTACCCGAGGTCATCACCATACAGAAAGAATTCCTCGCGGTGCTCTGGCTTCCGTCGGCCAGCGCCGACGTAGCGGCTGCCAGACGTTTCGGGCGGGAGTTGGCCGAGCTGCATGCGGCCGGCGCGGACGCCTTCGGCACACCGTGGCCAGGGTTCATCGCCAGCCTGCCGCTGCCGGGCGACCGGGCCGAGCACTGGCCGTCCTGGTACGCACAGTACCGGCTGCTGCCCTACTGCCGCCTCGGCCGTGATGACGGCGTACTGACCGCGGCCGACGCCACGCTGATCGAGGCGGTAACCGACAGGATCGGTGACCTGGCCGGGTCGGCTGAGCCGCCGAGCCGGATCCACGGCGACTGCTGGTCGGGCAACGTGCTCTGGTCAGGCGGTCGCGGCTGGCTGATCGACCCGGCCGCACAGGGCGGCCACCGGGAGAGCGACCTGGCCATGCTCGCCCTGTTCGGAGCGCCCTATCTGGAGCAGATCCTGGCCGCCTACCAGGAGGTGGCCCCGCTAGCCAGCGGCTGGCAGGCTCGCGTGCCGCTGCATCAGCTGCATCCGCTGCTTGTGCATGCCTGCCTGTTCGGCGGCAGCTATCGTGACGCTGTCGTCACGGCCGCGCGGGCCGCGCTGGCGCGATGAGGCCACTCACCCGCTGGGCTGGTCGGTGCCGCTAGTCGGCGGCTAGCCTGGCCTCAGGCGCGAGCGGCAGCGCGAACCCGAAGGTAGCGCCGTCGCCTGGCTGGCTGTCCACCCAGACCGTGCCTTCATGGGCGCTGACCAGGGCGGCGACGATGGCGAGGCCAAGGCCGGTGCCACCGGCCGTCCTGCTGCGGGAGCGGTCGGTACGGTAGAAGCGTTCGAAGACGTGCTCCTGCTGCTCAGGTGCCAGCCCAGGACCATGATCGGTCACCTGCAAGATCACCGCTGGCTCGTCGGCTACCGGTGCTCGGCCGTTCTGCAGGGTGTCGACCTTGATGGTGATATCGATCGGCGTCCCGTCCGGGGTGTGCGAGATCGCGTTGCTCATCAAGTTGGCCACGACTTGGCGCAGTCCCACTTCGTCGCCGATGACGATCGCGGCGTCGGGGGAGCCGACGGTGAGGTTGATGGTGCGGTCGGGGGCTATCACCCTGGCGTCATGCAGGGCGTCGGCGGCGATGGCGAGCAGGTCGACCGAACGGAAGTCCAGTGGCCGCTCCTGGTCAAGACGGGCAAGCAGCAGCAGGTCATCGACCAGCACGCCCATCCGCTTGGCCTCCTGCTCGACCCGCTCGATGAGCCGGTCGAGATCGGTCTTGGTCAAGGCACCGCTCGCTGCCTTACCGGAGATCGCCTTGCTCGTGTCGCTGGTCGCGGCGGTGCCATTCGCGACGGCGGCTTCTCGCAACGCGAGGCCAGCACCGCCGCGCTGCCGGTAGTACTCGGCGTAGCCACGGATCGCTGTGAGCGGGGTGCGCAGTTCGTGGCTCGCGTCGGCGACGAACCGCCGCATCCGGTCCTCTGACCGGCTCGCGTTCAATGCCGAGTGCCTGGCCGCCTCCTCAGACCGGCGGGCTGCTTCCTCCGACGCCGCCCGGGCGCGGAACGACATCTCGATGTGCGACAGCATCAGGTTCAGCGAGCGGCCGAGCCTGCCGACCTCGGTGCGGGGGTCATTCTCTGGCACCCGGCGGCTAAGGTCCCCGGCCGCGATCGCCTCGGCGGTCTGCTCGATGTCAGTGAGTTGCCGCAGGCTTGAACTGATCACCGCGATGGCCAAGATGGCTAGCACGATGAGCAGCAGGGCACTGATGATCAAGTCGATAATGGTCAGCTCGCCGAGCGTACGGTAGGCGCTGGTGACGTCGTAGCCGACGATGATGGTCCCTTTATATGGCCCTTGACCTGACGCGGTGTACTCAGTCTCCCGCGCGCTGATCACCCGCCACCTGGTCACGCCGTATTCGGCCCGCACCGTCAACGGTGAGTAGATCCCACGGTCCAGCCAGTCGTCGGTGTGCCTGACCCTCGGGCCGGGCACCGCGTGTCCTGGCTGGCCGTTGCGAAGGCCGGTGTACTCGACCACCACTGATTGGACTGGGCCGTTGCGTGGCAGCCATTCCACCGAGAACGGCCCGTAGCTGAACGGCGTGGGCTGACTGCCGCTGAGGTAGGCCGCGACAATCGCCGGCACGTTGTTTTGCTTGACGAACTGGGAGACGCGATTGTCCGCCTGGCCGAGCAGGTAGCCGCGCAGCACGGTGACCCCGGCAATGCTGATCACCGCGAGGGCGACAGTGACCAGCGCGAGCATTCCGGCGATCAGCTTGACCCGCAACGGAGTGCGGTCGGGCACTCGCTTGAGCCTGCGCCACGTGCTCTCGGCGGCTGCTACTTGCACCATGCTGTTCGGCCCGGCTAAGACGATGGCAAGCGCATGACGTAACCGACGCCGCGCAGCGTGTGCAGCAGGTGCGGCTCCCTGGTATCGATCTTGCGGCGCAGCACCGATACGTATGACTCCACGATGCCGGTATCGCCGCGGAAGTCGTAGTCCCAGACATGATCGAGTATCTGCATCTTGGACAGCACCCGGCCCGCGTTGCGCATGAAGTATCGCAACAGCTTGAACTCAGTCGGCGACAGCTGCACCTGGGCACCGTCGCGCCAGACTTCGTGGCTGTCCTCATCGAGCTCAAGATCAGCGAAGGCCAGCCTGGGCGATGGTTCGACCGCGCCACCCCTGGTGCGCCGCAGCACGGCTTCGATCCTGGCGATGACCTCTTCAAGGCTGAACGGCTTGGTGACGTAGTCGTCGCCGCCGAGCGTGAGGCCGCGCACCTTGTCTTCGGTGGAATCGCGCGCAGTGAGAAAGAGCACCGGCGTCCTGGTGCCGCCGCCGCGCAGCCGGTGCAGCACCTCGAAACCGTCCATGTCCGGCAGCATGACGTCAAGCACGATAAGGTCAGGCCGGTGGCGCTGCGCGGCCTGCACGGCCTCGGTCCCGGCCGCAGCCGTCACGACCTCGAATCCGGCGTAACGCAGGCTAGCAGCGAGCAACTCGAGGATGTTCGGCTCATCCTCCACCACCAGCAGCCGGGCGGTCGGCTGCTGGCGCTCACTTGCCGCAGTACTCATCGCACTAGTATCGGTGCTCTGGCTGAGAGTTACCTGAAGCTGTGCTGAAACACCACTGACCGCTGACCTAGCCGGCCAGCTTGGAACCGGTGATCAGATCCTTAGGTATCGGCTTGCCCGTGTTGAGGTCCTTGGTCAGCTCGGCCAACTCGGTGCTGTTGAGCTCAACCGCGTCCTCGCCATTGACGAAGTAGTTGGAGTTCGCGATGGGTGCGGTGGTGGTGATCGGATTCTTCAGCGCTAGCGCCACTTGGAGCAGCTGATAAAGGCTCGTGCCCTTGTCCACGGTGAGCGAGCCAGTGACGCCGGAGGCGGCCGGGAAGCTCCTAAACGGGTTCAAGATCACGCCGGTGCTCGCCAGCTTACGTAGCAGTGCTCGCAGGAAGAGCCGCTGGTTTTGCTCGCGCTGCAGGTCCTGGGTGGCGTAATCGTGGCGGCTGCGGACGAAGCCAAGCGACTCGGCGCCATCGAGGGTCTGGCAGCCGGCCTTCAGATGCAGTCCTGATGCCGGGTCGACGAGCGGTTGCTTGAGGCACAGCCTGACTCCGCCGATCGCGTCGACGACGTGCACGAATCCGCCGAAGCCGATCCCCATGTAGTGGTCGATCCGCAGCCCGGTCAGGTTCTCGACGGTCTTAGCGAGCAGCTTCGGGCCACCGAATGAGTAAGCGGCATTGATCTTGTTCATGCCGTAGCCAGGGATCGCGACGTAGGAGTCGCGCGGGATGCTCATCAGCACCGGCCGGCCCCCGCCCGCTGGCATGTGCACGATCATGATCGTGTCCGACCGCTGGCCGCCGATGCCGAAACCGGTAGACAGCTTCCTGATTTGCTTATCGGTCAGCCCCTGCCGACTGTCCGAGCCGGTGATCAACCAGGTCGATCCGCTGCCCTGGGCTGGGCGGCCAGCGTAGTTGACCAGGACGTTCTTCCTGACCAGCTTGGAGTCCAGATAGAAGTAGGAAGCGGCGGTGCCGACGATCGCGAGCGAGAGCAGCACAGCCAGGCCAAGCGCGATCGGCCTTGGTCGCGCCCAGCGGCGCCAGCCAGTACGGCGCGGCGTCGTCGGTGGCCAATTGCCGCCAGGCCGACCTGGTCCTGGCCCTGGCCGGCCTGGTCCTGGTCGGCCGGGGCCCGCGCGGCCAGGGCCTGGCGCGGCCAGGAGCGTTGGGTGGCTGCGCTGGCCAGCCACCGCCGGCTCGGCCGGGCTGACCTGGACCGCCGGGCTGACCTGGACCGCCGGGCTGACCTGGACCGCCGGGCTGACCTGGACCGCCGGGCCGACCTTGGCCGCCTGGTCGTCCTTGGCCGCCAGGGCCAATCGGCCTGCCTGGTCCGCCCGGCCGGCCGCTGCCTGGTGGGGTCGGCCGTCGCGCTGGCGGTGCGTTGCCTGGCTGAGTGAGCTGGTCGGCGGCGGATGCACCCCCGACGGTGGGCGGCGGCGTCGCGGCCGGTCGCGTCGCGCCCGCGCCGCCAGCGCTGTCACGATACAGATTTGACCAGTCGTCGGTCATCGGACTGCCTCACCATCGGGGTCGGTGTCGTTCTCATCGTCTCTACAACATGACGCTTCGGTAGCCAAATCGGCTGGCCAGTCAGTACTGATTTCTTCTTTCCTTGATGGTGCGTAGGGCGCAGCTTGGGTCAGCGTCCACCAGTGCCTGGCCACCAGATGGTCGTGACGTCCCGGCCAGAGGACCCGAGATCCTGCGGCCTGGCCGGGTCGGTGCCAGTTTGCACCAACGCAGCCGCCACCTCATCGGCTCGCTCAGGCGGCAGGCAAAGCCGACGTCTGGTCACCTCGGTGAGCTCGGCAAAGTCGCGGTAGTCCGACCCGGATGGCCGATGCCAGCGTACGGTGCCGAACGGCACGCCGAGCGCGGTCAAGATTGCCTGCAAGTCATCGCTGTTCGGACGGGTCGGCCGCACCAGGCCCCAAAATCGCAGCCACAGCTCGTTGAGCGAGGTCAGCGGATGCTCGCTCGCGGTCTCAAGTACGACCAGCCGGCTCGCGTGGCTGGTCAGCTCGGCCAGGAACGGACCTAGGTCGGGCACGTTGTAGACCACGTGATGGCAGGTCACCACGTCAGCGGCAGGCACTTCGCTGGCGACCTGCGGCCAGCCGCCAAGCACGCAGCGGGCTGCCAGCCCGTGCTCGGCGGCCCGATCCGCGAGCAGGTCGAGCATGGGCTGGCTGAGGTCGACAGCGGTAAGTTCAGTGAGCCGCTGCCGTAGCGGCAGGCAGGCCGCGCCCGCGCCGGCGCCGATGTCGAGCACGCTGCCCGGCGGGTCGAGCGCGGCCCAGGCGTGCTCAAAGGAAGGGCCAGCCGGATCGGCGCTGAGCCGGTCGGCCCGGCGAGCGAACACCTGCGTCGGCAAGATCCAGGGGGAGTCACTGACCGTCGAGGTGATGCGCTCAGGAATGGCCCAGGCGGCCAGGTCTGACCGCCAGCGGTCAAGCAGCTCAGCGGCCGGGGAGCTTGACGACGGTGACGAAGAACTCATCTATCTGACGTACCACACCGAGGAACCGCTCGAAGTCGACCGGCTTAGTGACATAAGCGTTGGCGTGCAAGTTGTAGCTGCGCAGCACGTCTTCCTCGGCATCGGAGGTGGTGAGGATGACGACCGGAATCCGCTGCAGCTCGGCATCCGACTTGATGTCCGCAAGTACCTCATGGCCATCCATCCTCGGCAGATTCAGGTCAAGCAAGATGAGGTCAGGACGGGGCGCGTCGACATAGTCGTCCTCGCGACGCAGGAACTTCAGCGCGTTCACCCCGTCGTTGACAACGCTCAGCTGATTGCGGACCTTGTTCTCAGCGAACGCTTCGCGGGTGATGAGCACGTCACCCGGGTCATCTTCGATCAGCAGAACGTTGATCATGACTCCAGTTTCATTCTCAGGCGCCACCGGGTCCCCCCTGGCGCGTGCTGGCCGCTGGCAGCGTCCATCGGATAGTAGTGCCCGCCGTCCCCGCCACCTGATCATCGATCCAGATCTTGCCGCCGTGGAATTCGACGATCTTCCGGCACAGGGCTAGGCCGATGCCAGTACCCGGATAGGCGTCACGTGGATGCAGTCGCTGGAAAATGACGAAGACGCGGTCCCGGTAGGCGGGCTCGATGCCAATCCCATTGTCCTGGCAGGTGAACTCCCACATCCCATCCTGACGCTGGTCAGTGATCTTGATCACTGGGGGGGTGTCGACGCGACGGAACTTGATCGAGTTGCCCAGCAAGTTAGCGAAGAGCTGGACCAGCAAAGTACGGTCGCCGCTCACCACAGGCAGGTGATCCACGGTAATGGTGGCGTCGCTGTCCTCGATCGCGGCCTCCAGGCCAGCGACTGCCTGTCCGGCTGCTTCGTTCAGGTCAACCGGGCCGAAGTCAGCGCCTGGCTGGCCTACCCGTGAGAACGCGAGCAGGTCGTTGATCAGGCCCTGCATCCGCTTCGCGCCATCGACCGCGTAGGCGATGTACTGCTTGGCCCGCTCATCTAGCTGGTCAGCGTACCTGGCCTCGAGCATTTGGCAGAAGCTCGCCACCTTGCGCAGTGGCTCCTGCAGGTCGTGCGAAGCCACGTAGGCGAACTGCTCAAGATCCCGGTTCGAGCGCTGTAGCTCAGTCGCCTTGAATGACAGGTCGTCCAGGCTGGAGATGAGTTGCCGCCGCATGGCTTCCACATCGGCGGCCAGCTCGGTGATCTCTGCTGGGCCGCTGATGTCGACCTGGTGGTTGAGATCGCCCGACGCGACGATCTGGGTCTCCCTGCGCACTGACTCAAGCGGACGCTTGACCCAGCCAGCCAGTGCCAGCCAGGCCGCGATGGCGGTGCCGATCAGGAGTGCGCCAACCGCGATGGCCTCGATGATGGTGGCGACGGTTGCCCGGTGCAGCCGGCCGAGTGCGGCTTGCCGCTCGGCGCTCGCCTCGATCGTGAGCGTCTTGAGTGCGGACCTGAAGGCGTCGAAGTCGTTTTTTCCCGCGATCTCAGTGGCATCCGATACCGGGGTGTGGTGCTTTACCGCGGCAATCGTCGGGACAGCGAAGTCGTTGTGCCAGTGATCGGCCCGGCTGAGCGTGACCGCTAGATCGGCCCTGAGCTTCGGGTAGGGAGCGGCGAGCGTGCGCAGCTGGCTTTCGAACCCGGGGGCGTCGGCAGTGCCCTGGTCGTAGGGCTGCAGGAACGCGACTTGATGGGTGAGCGTATAGCCGCGCACGCCAGTCTCTTGGTTGATCAGCGCGTTGTACTCATAGCTGCTGTAACGCAAGATCGGATCGAGCCGGTTGACCTGCAGGTTGACTGCGCTGACCATGCCGGTAAGGCCGAGCCCCAGCGCTATGCCGAAGCCGACGAATAGTACGCCGGCGACGATGAAGGCATAGCTGAGCCGACGCTTGAGCGACCAGCCTTTGGTCCCGGTGCCCGGCCGCGATGAGGCCCGGCTCTCGGCGACGGCGTCCGATCGCCGCCGGGCGTCAGACCCCTCCGGATCGCTCGTCAGGTCGGTCACGGACGTCGTCCCACGACGAGGACGGCGATGTCGTCGGCCAGCGCCTGGCCGTTCATCCGCTCCACCTGCTTGACCAGCGTGTCAGGCAGGGATTCGAGGAATCCCGGCAGGTCGGCATCGCCAGCGGTGTCAGCGACCAGCTCAACTAGGCCCTCAGGGCCGAGAATCTCCCGCCCGGGTCCGGCTCGCCCCTCGATCAGCCCATCGGTGTAGAGCATGAGTGACCAGGCCGGTCCTAGCGCGACCGGGATGCCTGGCCAGTCCACATCGAACAGGCCAAGTGGCGGCCCTGGCCGGGCAGTCGTCAGCAGCCGCGGTGCCTTGCCGAGGACGACCGGTGGCGGGTGGCCAGCAAGCCGTAGGCTGCCGGTACCCGTCGCGGCGTCGAGGCTGACCATGGCGACGGTGGCGAACACTTCCTTGCGATGGCGTTCCTTCTGCAGCACTTCCTGCAGGCAGGCCAGCGTTTGGTGGGGTTCGCGTCCGGATAGCACCAAGGTGCGCCAGGCCACCCGCAGGCATACCCCGAGCGCGGCCTCGTCTGGCCCATGGCCGGCCACATCACCGATCAGCATGTGCAGCGTGCCGTCGTCGAGTTCGATCAGGTCATAGAAGTCGCCCCCGAGCAGCGCCTGATCGCGCCCAGGCCGGTAGCTCAACGCATGGTAAAGGCGGCTGTCTTCCAGGATTGGCACCGGCAACAGCCCGCGCTCAAGCCGGGCATACTCGGCCTGTCTGATGGCGGCCTCGTGCAGTTGGCGAGCCGACTCATCGGCTCGCTTCCTTTCGATCGCATACCTGATGCATCGGCCCAGCATGTTGCCATCGACCTGGCCCTTGACCAGGTAGTCCTGAGCTCCGGCGGTCACCGCCGCGATCCCAAGTGACTCGTCGTTCGCGCTCGTCAACACCAGAACCGCGGCGTCCGGCGCGAGTTCGAGCACCCGCCGCAACCCCTCGAAGCCTTGCGAATCGGGCAGGCCGAGGTCGAGCAGCACGCAGGCGGGGGATCTGGCGAGCTCAGGCACGGCGGCACCGATGCTCTGTTGCCAGGTGAGCGATATCTGCAGGCCAGCATCATGCAGGAGCTCTCTGGTCAGGAACGAGTCACCCTCGTCATCCTCGATCAGGAGCAAGGGGATCGCCGTGGCGGCATCTCCGTTCTCCGTCCCAATCCGGAACATACTGCTGCTTCCTCGCACGCTATCGCGGGTCAGTCCAACGACCCGGAGCATACTCGCGGATTGGCCGATAGCGGTCGGATCACAGCGCGCGAAGTAGCCTCGCTGGTGCCCGATCCGCCTGCCAGCCACCGGGCCGGGCACCAGTCGAGCGGTCGCAAGTCGAGCGGCCACCGCCAACCTGGCGGTCACTGCTCGATGTACTCCTCGATCGTGTCCTGCTCGATGGGCTCAGTGTGGTCACTTGGTCGAGTGCTGCTCGGCGTGGCCTGCGCGATGCTCGGACCGGCGCTGAGCTGCCTCGCCGCCGGTCGGCGTGCGCCCGGTGCCGCCGGGGCGGGGCGGATGATAATCCGGCGCAGCCAGTCCCTGTTCCGCTGGCGCAGCAGCAAGCCGCCAAGGCCAGTCAGCATTAAAATCCAGCCAACCGTCTGGACGTTGAGGAAGCTAGGGCTGGCAGTGACCGCGAAGGCGAGGATGGCGCCGATCGCGATCACGGTAAGGCTCGTGGCGGTCTTCATAGTGTGCGGCACTCCTTAGGGCCGACCAGCGCTCCGCTAGCGCCGCTGGGGTCGGCGTGGTTGGGCGAGCAGCTCGTCTAGCGAGGTTCTGGTCCGGTCATCGCGGGCGAGATCGGCGGTCAGGGAGTCAAAGACGGTCGTGCCGCGGGCCACCGCGACCTTGAACTGCTTGATGTAGCGGGCGCGGCCGGCCGGGCCGATCCCGGTCCAGAGCCCGGCCGCCCCGCGAGCGATCAAGATAAGCCCGACCACACGGAGGTCGAGGAAGGCCGGATGACCATTGACGGCGAAAAGCAAGATCCCGCCAATAGCCAACAAGCTCGTTATCTTCATGTTATATCTTCCGGCGATCAGTTAGCTACCACCGGTACCAGCGTCCTGCTCGCTCCGTGCCGCGCAAGACGAAGCCAAGCAGCCACACCACGAGCACGATGACTGCCAGCCACCACAGCAGGTGTACGGCGAAGCCAAAGATTCCGAGCAGCACTGCTAGCAGCAAGATAGCGATGATGAGGGGCATGTTGCCGGTCCCTTCCATTGGGTCGGGCCTGACACTGCCCAGCTGATCACGGATAAACATCGCAAGTCGACGGCCTGCAGGCCTGTTATGTGCGGCTATGACCTAGCTACGTTTATGCAAGACCTGCGAAGGTAGTTGTCCGGCGCCGATGGCAGCCAGACCGGCTGGCTTAGCCAAGGCGACGCCGGAGCCGGGCAGTCAGCTCGACGCCCGCGGTGATCGGAGGCCCCACATGCGGATCGGTGCGATCATTCTCGTGATCTGGCTCATCATTGGCGCTATCGCGGGCGCGCAGCGCCACTACTACGACGGCAATGTCTCCTGCGCCCGCAGCGGCACGATCGTGGTCACCATCCTGGCTGGCCCGCTCAATTACGTCGGCGTCAACCCCAAGGTGCACTGCCACATCCCCAAGCCAAGCAAGTAGGTGCCGCTCGGCGCGCTCCAGCTAAGCCAGCCAAGCAGGCCACTCGGCGCGCTCCCGCTAAGCCAGCAAAGCAGGCCACTCGGCGCGCTCCAGCTAAGCCAGCAAAGCAGGCCACTCGGCGCGCTCCAGCTAAGCCCCTAACTGTCAGGGTTTATGCGGCGAATCTGGAGGTAGATCCCTTTCCGAACGTCCCGTCAGCGCGACCCCCCACCTGCTGGCGGGACGGTTGGCCGGGTAGCCGGCCGAATATAGGCAACCTGATTGGACGATTTATCATGCGTATTGGTGCCATCTTGCTCGTGATCTGGCTCATCATTGGCGCGGTCGCAAGCGCGCAACGTCACTATTTCAACGGCAATGTTTCCTGTGCTAAGGCAAGCACCATCGCGGTGACGATCCTGGCGGGTCCGCTCAATTACGTCGGCGCAAATCCGAAGATCGCCTGCCACGTGCCGAAGCCAAGCAAGTAGCTACACCGACTCTTGCAGCGCGGCGGAGGGAGGCAGGCATGAGGGACGACGACCTCGTCAAGGCTGCCGACTAGCCGTTGTCGTAGTCGCGATCTCCCAGGCCACGCGATCTCCCAGGCCAATGGCCGTTTGCGCCACTGCTCAGGCCTGGGAGATCGCCCGGCTAAAGTATCTGGATCAGCGGGCATTCGCCCGTTTCAGGCCGAAAACCTCGACGACTTGTATCGCATCTGCTTGCGAACCGCGGCTGACGGTCAGGGCGCACCTGCACATAACCTCGTCCCCCGGTTGCAGGGACACGGACTCGGGCGGCAGTTGATCGCCACCTGCCTGAATAGGCGTTCACCGGGCGCTCGCGTCCAAATAACTGGTATGTGGCCGATTCGCCCCGGGGATATGGAGCCGATCCGCGCGTCGCCCGCCCTCCGCGAGTCGCTTCCTCGTGATACGTGACCTAGTCCGCGGCACGTATCACGAGGAAGCGACCCTCAAATTATCTGATACCGGGCATAAGGTCGGCTGAACATGTCGCTCAACGTGATACGTGGTCGAGTTGACCGCACATGTTACGAGTTAGCGACTAGGCCGACGTCGCGGAGGCGATGGGCGGAGCTGGCTCGGAGCGCTATTCGCTGGCGTCGCGGCGTAGATCCCGGGTAGGGCTTGTCCGGAATCGAAGCAAGCCTGACCGCCGCAGGAGCGCCACCCAGTCGGAGGAGCAGACCGCGGGAGCACGATCGCGTGAGCAGCATCGCGGGAGCACGACCGCCGGATCAGCGCCGCGGGAGCACGATCGCGGGAGCACGATCGCGGGATCAGCGCCGCGGGAGCACGACCGGCGGAGCAGGGGGGCTTGCCGCGGCGAGCTATGTCATGGGGGGACGGCTGATGAGCAGCGGATTCTACGGTCCTGAAGGGGCCAGCCCGTTTGATGAGTTCCTTGCCCGCATCTACGGCGGAGGCGCCGGGGTGCCTGCGCCGGTGCAGCGGGTGGATATCACCAGGCTGATGAGCGGGCCGGCCAGGGAGTTGGTGGCCGCGGCGGCTGCGCAGGCGGCCGAACGGGGCGGGGCTGACCTGGATACCGAGCACCTGCTCTGGGCCGCGGCGATGCTTGAGCCGACCAGGCAAGTGCTGGCCAGAGCAGGGGCCGACCCAAGCGCCCTGGCGAGCGAGGTACAGCAAGCTGATCGTCGGCCGAATCCGGTCGGTGAGCCTAACCAGCCGCAGCTCACCCCCGGTGCCAAGCGGGCATTGCTGGACGCGCACCAGATCTCGCGCAGGCTCGGCTCGACTTACATCGGACCCGAGCACATCCTGCTCGCGCTGTCGGTCAACCCGGAGTCGCAGGCTGGCCGCATGCTGGCTGCCGCCCGGGTCACGCCAGCCGCATTGCAGGCCGCGCTCGCGGGCCAGGGCGCCGCATCGGGCTCCGCAGGGCAGGGCGGCCGGTCATCGACGCCGACGCTGGACGAATTTGGCCGGGATCTCACGGCCATGGCCAGGCAAGGCCGGATCGACCCGGTCATCGGCAGGGACAGCGAGATCGAGCAGGCCATCGAAGTGCTCTCCAGGCGCGGCAAGAACAACCCGGTACTGATCGGCGAGGCCGGAGTGGGCAAGACGGCGATCGTCGAGGGCATCGCCGCGCGGATCGCCGACGATGACGTGCCGCGAACGCTAGCCGGGAAGCGTGTGGTGCAGCTTGAGTTGTCCGCAGTCGTGGCCGGTACTCGCTACCGAGGCGACTTCGAAGAGCGAGTGCGCAAGATCATCGATGAGATCACTGAACATAGCGACGACGTGATCATCTTCATTGACGAGCTGCACACCCTGGTCGGCACCGGGGCCGGCGCCGAAGGCGGGATGGACGCAGGGAACATGTTCAAGCCGGCTCTGGCCAGAGGCGAACTGCGCGTCATGGGCGCGACCACGCTTGATGAATACCGCAAGAACATCGAGAAGGACGCCGCCCTGGCCCGGCGCTTCCAGCCGATCCTGGTGCCCGAACCCACCGTGGATGACGCGATCGCCATTCTGCGCGGCCTTGAGGACAGGTACGAGGCGCATCATCAGGTCAGATACTCCGACGAGGCGCTAGTCGCGGCGGTTGAACTAGCTGACAGATATATTGCCGACCGGTTCTTGCCTGATAAGGCCATCGACTTGATCGACCAGGCCGGCGCGCGGGTCAGGCTGCGGGTGAAGACTCCGGGCGAGGGACTACGTGACCTGGAGCAGCAGGTGGAGTCGCTGACCAGGGACAAGGACCAGGCCGTCGCCAGCGAGCGGTACGAGGAAGCCTCGCGGCTGCGCGACCAGATCGACGACGCGCGCCGCCAGCTCGACCGGCTGGACGGCGCGGGTTCGGTGGTGCCCGAGGTGGCTGTCAGTGACATTGCCGAGATCGTGTCCAGGGCCACTGGCGTGCCGGTGCAGCAGCTCACCGAGGAGGAGAAAGACCGGCTGCTCGGTCTCGAGCTGCACCTGCACGAGCGAGTCATCGGCCAGGATGAGGCGGTCGCGGTGGTGGCCGAAGCTGTCCGCCGGTCCCGGGCCGGACTGGCGGATCCGCACCGACCGGTGGGCAGCTTCCTCTTCCTCGGTCCCACTGGCGTCGGCAAGACCGAGCTAGCCAGGGCGCTGACCGAGGCGCTTTTCGGTGCCGACAGCAAGATGGTGCGGCTGGACATGGGCGAGTTCGCGGAGCGGCACACGGTCAGCAGGCTGGTGGGTGCTCCGCCCGGATACGTCGGCTACGAGGAAGCCGGCCAGCTCACCGAAGCGGTGCGCCGCCGACCTTACTCAGTGATTCTGCTTGATGAGATCGAGAAGGCGCACCCAGACGTGTTCAACATCTTGCTTCAGGTGCTCGATGACGGCAGGCTCACCGACGGGCAGGGCCGGACTGTCGACTTCAAGAACGCCGTGCTGATCATGACCAGCAACCTAGGCTCGGATCTGATCACCAGGCGCGGCCCAGCGCTCGGGTTCTCCGGTCACGCAGAAACTTCGGCGGCGAGCCAGGATGACACGCTGCGCGAGCAGTTGATGCGGCGGCTGCGCGACTCGTTCCGGCCCGAGTTCCTCAACCGGATCGACGAGATCATCATCTTCCGCGAACTCGACCAACTCGAACTGCGCCAGATCACGGGCCTATTGCTTGAGGACACCCGGCGGCGGCTGCATGCGCAGAACGTCACGCTGCGGCTCACTGATGCGGCAGTCGACTGGCTAGCCGAGCACGGCTATCAGCCCGAGTTTGGTGCCCGTCCGCTGCGGCGGACTATCCAGCGCGCCGTAGCCAATCCGCTCTCCTTGATGCTGCTCGACGGGCAGATAAGCGGCGGTCAGCAAGTGACCGTCGACGTCGGTGACGACGATGCGCTCACCTTCGAATCGAGTGACCGATTGGCACCGGTATAAGAGGGGTGCCGCCATCGTTCGCCTAGAGGTCGAGTGCTGACTCGATGCGCTTGAGGCTGTGCCTGGCGAGCGCCAAGTTGGACTTGCTCCGGTCGAGCACCAGGTACAGGAAGAGGCCATGCTCGGCGTGCGAATTCTTGAGCAGCCTGATGAGGTGATATTGCTTACCGAGGGTAATCAGAATGTCCTCGATCTTGTCGTTGATGCGCAGCGACTCGAGTGTGCGCATCTTGGCCCGCACCACCTCGGTATTACCGGCAGCGGCGACCTCCAAGTCCAGATACTTGCCGCCGCCGAGGGAGCCGAGGGACATGCCGCTGTCCCAATCCACCAAGGAAGCCCCTATTGCGCCATCAATGGCCATTGCTTCTTTAAGAGCTGTCTCGATGCTCATATGCGCCGCCCTTCTCGTCACGATTGCGTGAGTTGAGGTTCCGGCCGTTACGTTAGCAATGACCGACCTGCTCCGCAGTAAAGGCTAGAATTTGAAATTTATTCGCCAAGTGCTCCCATTGATGAGGGGATTAACGGGCGTTTGGCTAATGACCTACTGCCAGGGCGGTGGTCCATCGGGTCGCCTAAACCGGATCGACCAGAATTCGGACGAACTTGCGGCGCAAGATCCGGGTGCCAGACCGCCAAGGTCGGTAGACTCCCAGCGGATGCGGGTACTGACCGCCGCGACCGTTCTAGCCAGCGGCGGCAAGCAAGGTCAGTTCTGACCGACGATGTGCAGCTAGGCAAAGGAGTGACCCGCGCTGACCGCCGTGGATGAGCCCTCTGGCCCGCGAGTTGCCACTGCGCTCGAAGGCCTTGCCATGCAGAGTGCTTCCGGCGTGCTCCAGATCAGCGGTGACCCAAGCGGCTCGATTTACCTCGATGACGGCCAAGTCACGTTCGCTTGGGCGTCCTGGGTCCCTGACTTGGCCACCCGGTTGCGCGACCGGCCTGACATCCCAGCGAAGACGCGGACGCTGCTACTGGCAGGCGATAGTCCAGACCGTGACCTCGGTGCCCTGTTGATCGAAGGTAAGTGCCTGACCAAGGTCGCGCTTCGAGCCGTGCTGCGATCGATGATCGTGGACGCCATGATCGTGCTGACCATGCCGCTGCCTGATGAGACCTCGATCGCCAGCACCAGATTCGAGACTCCGGCATCGCACTGGGCCGCGCCCTATGCTCGCTTGCGTATCGATGCGGCCCGGACGCAGGCAGAGAAGAAGTTGGCCGGTCTGACGCAATCAGGCTTGCCGATTACCGCACCGCTTGACCTCGCTGACTTGACGGCTAACTGGGCAGTACTCAGGCGCGAGCATTGGCAAGTCGCCAGCCGGATCGACGGCTCAAGCTCCATCTGCGACCTGGCCTGGTCCTGTGGACTGTCCTTGACCGAGACCATCGACTGCGTCAGCTACCTGGTCAAGAAGGGCATGTGCGCACCGCGGACGGCGGCCACCCGGGCGGCATCCGGGCAGGCGGCGTCCACGCGGCCAGGATCCAGGCAGGCGTCCACGCGGCTGGCAGCTGGGCAGGCCGCGGCTAGGTCGGCGGCATCCGTGCGGTCGCGCCAAACTGTCTCCAAGCGGGCGGTGCCCAAGCAAGCCGGGCCTGGTACGGGCGAAGTGCTCAGCTACGACTTCGCGAACGGCAAGAAGGGGTCGGCGGGCCGTCGCGCGGCCCAGCCGGGCTCGCGTAGCGCAGTGGCGGCCCAGCCAGCCACTAGAGTCGCGCACCCGGTCGAGTTGGACGATGTGTCTGACGCTTCGGCGTCCGCACCATCGCCCGAGGAGCTTCGCCGGGTGCTTGAGGGGCTGCGCAAGCTCACCTAGCCGGAGCCGCGTCGAGAAACGCTAGCCGTGGCGACGGCGGATTGGCAGGCCGGTCGGATGTCGGCCACCGGGTCCTGCGGGCTCGGCTGCCTGTCTCGGTGCTGCTGCCCACCGGCTCAAGTCGGCCGTGTAACTCGCGATTCGCTCGATGCTGTCGCGTACTCGGTAGTGCAGCAAGGCGACGTTCAACTCGGTATCGCCGATCACCGCCACGATCGCGTTACTGCCCGCCGCGTACACCGCCAGGTAACCCTGCGTACCGCGAGTGACTGCCTCGGTGAACTGGCCGCGCCCGGTAGCCGCGATGCCCTGGCTGGCCAGGGCGCGGCTAGCGCCGAGCATTGCCGCCAGATCGGTCGGGTCAAGGTCAGGGACGTCGTGCGCGACCAGGAATCCGTCACTGGTGGCGACCACAGTCCCGCATACGCCCATCACGTTGGCCTTGATCCGGCGGAACTCGTCCTGTAGCCGCTGCTCGGTGGTCGGCTGCTCATTCCTGGTGGACGGCATCAGGCACCGGCCTGTCGGCTCGGCCTGGCCAGCCTTGGATTCGGCATCGCACTGGCACCTTTCTGGTCGGACAAGGCACGAATAAACGTCGCGGCCACCTGGCGACTGGCGGGCGGGCCAGCCCCGTCGCTCGCCGGACGCGGGGCCTCGGCGCGGACCAGCCCCAAGGCCATCAGGCGGTAGACGTCCGTGGTGGTGCTGAATACGCTGCGCCGCAGCGCTAGCGCAAGCTCGCGTGGGGTGGCACCGCCGCGCACTCTGAGCAGCACTGCCCAATCCGGTGCCGACAGCTGAACCCGCTCGCTGGCCAGATGCGGGTTTGTGGTCAATGCGGTATCGGCAGTCAGTCCCTGCAGTTGGCTGAGCAGTCGGCACCGGCGGGCGACCTCGGCGAGCAGGTCTTTGACTGGCAGCGCGAGCGTCGTGCGCACCGGGGCGGCGACGCCAGGGCAGAACCTGGCGCAGGTTGACCGGTCGGTCAGCAAATCGACCGCGGCGTCGACCGTCGCCTCAGTCAGATGAGTTAGCTGGGCCAGTTCGGAATTCGGCGCTAAGGCAGGCCGGCTGCTGGCGGCGTTTGCCAGACTGGGGGTGCGAGCGGACTCGGCGTAGGTGATGCAGCCGGTTCGCAGATAAATGGCGCCAGCTGGCGGCCCGGTAATGCGGACTGCGCCAGTGTCGCTGGTCGCCGCGAGCTTAATAAGCTCGGCCGCAATATTTGGGTTGTGCTCGTTCATTGTCTTCCAGAAATAGTGCTGCCGAACGCGCGGATTGCGCGTCTGGCCATAGCCAGATTCGCCCGTCGCCGGTCAGCGATGACGAGCAGCAGCACGCGGTGCCCGAAGTCCTGCTCGATCGGCCGGATGATGTGAAAGTGGTTGCTGAAGGTGATGATCACGTCCTCAAGTTGCTCGTCAGCGGCCAGCTTCGCGGACAGCAAGGTGAGCACGAACGCGACGTCGGCGGCACCAGCCGCAGCCGTCGGCAGGCTGACGTCGGCCGGTCCGGCCACCGAGGCGAGCACCAGCCCGCTGGCTGGGTCAACAAGGCAAGCAAGCGCAAAGCCGTCGATCGCTGTCAGCGGCGTGAGCACCGCATCGGCGGCTGATGTGAGCAACGAAGCTCCTTCCGGGCGGCGCGGCGGACGGGCTCGGGAAACACGGCGCACGGGCTGGTAAGCACAATGGGCGGCCCGCGACGATAAGAACATCGTAGGCAGGCATTGCTCCGCGCGTAGTCTGTTAGTGACAGTTAATAGACAGATATCTTGCCTGGGCAAGCTCTCTCAACTGAGCATAATGTGCTTAATGTGGTCAGATCTCAGGCCGACATGATCTGATCATGAACTCATGATGCACTGGACATAATTGTCCGCTAATTGTCCGTCTAGTGATCGTGATGTGCTGGCGCTAGCTCCGGTGTTGGCCCATGCGGGCGCTGCCTCGCCGTGACCTTGCTGCTTGACCCTGCTAGGGACGGCTGCGCGGCCCCGTCGCCAACCATCCGCGCACCCTTGACACTTGCTTAGTACACATCTTGAATTAAGTCGTGAACTGTCGCCCGAGCGGCTGCCGGCCGGGCGAATCCTCATCAATTCTCCGCGAGGCAGGAGGAATCCCTCATGTTCGAAGAAACCACACCGACCGCGACGAGCTTAGTCCGCAGGCGGCGGGTGACAGCGATGATCGCAGCGGTCATCACCGCGTTATTCGGATCTGGTCTGGTCGCCATTGTGCTGATCCAGCCGGTCTCCGCGACCACAGTGCCTGGTCCGCCGGCCGGCTGGAGCACTGTCTTCAGCGACAGTTTCGCCGGCTCGGCCAGGCTCTGCCGTCAACTCGGCTAACTGGAAGTATGACACCGGGCCTGGCTCAAGCTTCGGCACCGGCGAGATCGAGACGATGACCAATTCGACCAACAACGTCTATCTCGACGGTAACGGGCACCTGGTGATTAAGGCGATCGACTCCGGTGGTGCCTGGACCTCAGGGCGGATCCAGACCAACACCGCCAATGTAGGTGCCCCGGCGGGCGGCGAACTTGAGGTGACTGCCTCGATCGAGCAGCCCAACCCGGCGAGCGGACTGGGCTACTGGCCCGCGTTCTGGATGCTCGGACCTGGCTCTTGGCCGTCGACCGGCGAGATCGACATCATGGAAGACGTCAACGCACTGTCCGAGCATTCGGGCACCTTCCACTGCGGTGTCGACCCTGGCGGCCCGTGCAACGAAACCAACGGTATCGGCAGCGGCCTGCAATCCTGCGCCGGCTGCCAGACCGGCTACCACACCTACACCGTGATCGTGAACCGGACGAACACCTCAGCCGAGTCGATCACCTGGTACCTGGACGGCAACCAGTTCTTCCAGGTGAATGAGAGCCAGGTGCCGGTCGCCACCTGGCAGGCGGCGGTGGACCACAACTTCTCGATCATCTTCGACCTGGCCATGGGCGGCGGCTATCCGAACGGGGTCTGCAGTTGCACCACCCCGACGAGTTCCACCACCTCGGGCGCGACGCTGAACGTCGGATACGTCGCCGCCTACGAAACGACCGGCACTTCCTCATCGCCGAGCCCGTCGCCGAGCAGCTCGTCCACGGGTGGCGGCACCTCCTGCACGACAACGGCCACCGCGAATATTTCCGCCGATTGCTATAACAGCTCGAAGGGCACGATCTCGGTGACCGCGGCGACTGGCGACAGCAATCCATCCGGCGTGGATGGCAACCAGGCCGCGCAGCTTTCGAATGGCGATTACCTGGAATACAACAATATCAATTTCGGCAGCACCGGCTCTAGCCAGTTTGATGCGAGGGTCGCCTCAGGTGCTGCTGGCGGGGTCAGCGGCCTGGTGGAGGTGGTGCTCGACAACCCGTCGAATTCGCCGGTCGGCTCGTTTGCCGTCGGTAATACCGGTGGCTGGACTACCTGGAAGACGGTCCCGGCGAACATCACCAAAGTGACGGGTACGCACAACGTCTATCTGGAGTTCGTCTCGGGCGCTGGTGGCAATCCGGCCTTCGTGAGCCTGCATTACTTCAACTTCCCAGTTTCTTGACTCAGGATCGTGGAGTATTGCCTAGCGATTTCGGCAGGCAATACTCCACGATCACGGTACTGGCACTGGCTCGGAGCGCGGGTTAGGGGCGACGTCGGAGACGGTGCCGTCGTCGCGCACGGTCCAGCGCACGCCGGCCGCGTCACGGAAGGTGAGGAAGGCCGTGAGGGAGCTGGCATCAGGTGCGGTGCCGTCGCCGTTCGGCTCGGGGTAACGCTCGAAATACATGTTTCGACCGGGTAGCAGCCTGGCCGCTGGGTCTGGTCGGCCCATCCGTACGGTGCCGAGTTGCCAGATCACGTAGAGGTCGTAGATCGGCTGAGCACTGGCGTTCTGCACCGTGGCGCTGACCCTGGTCGGCTTGGCCTCGGCTTCGGCCTCGGCCTCGGGCGTCGCGAGTCGCTCAAGTTCGATGAATACCTGGCAGGCCTGGGCGCGCCGGCGCTCGTCCATCGCCTGACGCAGCTCCCTGGCTTGCAGGTCAAGAGCCTGCGCCAGCTTGGCGGTGAGGTCGGCTTGCGCGGAGAGCGCCTGACGGGCGGACCAGGCGGCGATGATCACGCCGATGCCCAGGATGACAGCGGCGATGGCGGCGATCCAGGCCGGCCCGGTCAGCGGCATGGCGGCAGCTTAGAGCGCGGCCCGCGCCGTCCGGCGGTGTTGTGAGTAATTGTCGAAATGAAGCGGTCGGCAGACCGTTGGGCAGTGTTCGCTTGATATGGCGCTCACGAGGGTATCGCGGTGGCTCGGCCCGATGTATGTTCGTGACGGCGAAACGTTTCATGGCTTTTGGGCAAATTGTCCAGGCGATACCAAGCCGCCAGGAGGTACTCGTGATTCGTACCGGACTCAGCCGCCTGTCGTTAGCGCTGGCAGCAGCCACTGCGCTGGTCGCAGGCGGATTAGTGAGCAGCGCGCCCGCGCTCGCCGCCAGCAACTACTCTCTGTTGGTACTACCTGACCAGGGCGAAAGCTCGATTTACAGCTTCATCAACTCGGCCAAGAGCTCGATCGACATGACCATGTACGAGCTGCAGGACACCACTGCCGAACAAGACCTGGTCAATCGCGAGAAGGCCGGCGTCAACGTTCGGGTGATCCTGGACGCGGCCGAAGAGTCGGCGAACGCTGCGGCGTACAGCACGCTCCAGGCCGGCGGCGTCGGGGTCACCTACTCGTCATCGGCCTTCACCTATACCCACCAAAAGACCATCACGGTGGACAACGACGAGTCCTACATCAGCACCGGCAACCTGCAGACCTCGTACTATTCGACGTCACGCGACTTCGGCGTGTTCGACACCGACGCCAACGACGTCGCCGCCATCGTGGCGGTCTTCAACGCCGACTACGCGAAGACTTCGATCACTCCGTCCGACGGCGATGACCTCGTCTGGTCGCCGACCGACTCGCAGTCACACCTGCTCGCCCTGATCAATAGTGCCCAGCACACGCTGGACGTTGAGCAGGAGGAGTTCAGCGACACCACGCTTGTCAACGCCATCGTCGCGGACGCGAACCGCGGCGTCACCGTGCGGCTCGTGCTGGAGGACCCGTCCGACTACAGCACCGAGGTAAACGAGGTCACTGCAGCCGGCGGCAAGGTCGTCGGCTACTCAGATCCGAACGGCTACTACATCCATGCCAAGGCGATCGTGGTGGACTACGGGTACTCCGACGCCAAGGTCTTCCTTGGTTCGGAGAACATGACCGCCAACTCGCTGAACGACAACCGCGAACTCGGGCTGATCGTCAGTGACACCGGCATCTTGACCGGTGTGGAGGCCGCTTTCAACGCGGACTTCAACCAGACCACCGGCGGCACTGTCACGGTCACCAACCCAGGCAGCCAGACCAGCACCGTCGGCACTGCGGCCAGCTTGCAAATCTCGGCAACCGATACCGCCGGTGGCACGCTGTCCTACTCGGCGACCGGGCTCCCGGCCGGGTTGTCTATTAACTCATCCTCCGGGCTGATCTCCGGTACCCCGACCACGGCCGGCAGTTATAGCGTCACTGTCACCGCGACCGACTCGACCGGGCCGTCCGGATCAGCGTCGTTTACTTGGACCGTCAATTCGGCGGCCGGCAACACGGTGACCGTCACCAACCCTGGCAGCCAGACCGGCACGGTCGGCACGGCCGCCAGCTTGCAGATCAGCGCGACGGACTCGGGCTCTGGCCAGACGCTCACCTATAGTGCCAGCGGCCTGCCGGCCGGGCTGTCGATTAACTCCTCCACTGGCCTCATCTCCGGTACGCCAACCACCGCTGGCAGTTACTCGGTGACAGTGACCGCCACTGACCTGACGAACGCCCATGGCAGTGCCAGCTTCACCTGGACGATCAACCCGTCGTCGAGCTGCACCCCGTCCCAGTTGCTGGGGAACCCTGGATTCGAGACCGGCACAGCCGCGCCGTGGACTGCCAGTGGCCGGGTCATTAACGACAGCAGCAAGGAGCCACCGCACACCGGCAGCTGGGATGCCTGGCTGGACGGTTACGGCACCACTCACACCGACACGCTGTCTCAGCCGGTCACGGTGCCCAGTGGCTGCAGTAGCTACCAGCTGAGCTTCTGGCTGCACATCGACACCGCCGAGACCACCACGACCACCGCCTACGACACGCTGACCGTGCAGATCCTAAATAGCTCGGGCACCGTGCTCGCCACCTTGGCGACCTTCTCCAACTTGAACCACCTGACCGGGTATGCGCAGCACACCTACAACCTGGCGGCCTACGCTGGACAGACGATCACGCTGAAATTCACTGGCAGCGAGGACTACACGAAGCAAACCTCGTTCGTCATTGACGACACCGCGATCAACACCTAGGCCTTAGTGCGAGACTGGCCCGGCGGCATCACGCGGCCGGGCCAGTTTGCATTGTTACCGGGTGTTTGCCTGGCAATAGCTGACTAGCTGCCTTAGCATCCTGAAAACGATTCAGGAGTAATGCCGATGCGAACATCGACTATATCGGTGCAAAATGTAAAATCCGTTCGCGGTGAACTGCAGACCGACAAGATAACCCGGTCTGCGTCAGCGACGCCGCATGTCGCCGTGGTTGTGAGCTCGCTGCTCGCGGTCGCCGTAGCGGCCGCGCTGATGTCCTTGACCCTCTGCGTCTGGCTCAAACCACCGCCCATCATGGTAGCTACCGGCTACATTTCGCTGGCGGGAATCGTGGCCGCTTCGGCGGCACTTGAGCGGCTGCTTGAGCCAATTTCCAGCATCTGGAACCCGCCAGGATCCCAGCAGGGCAAACGCAATGCCAAGCAAGCCAAGGCGGCCAATGCTGGTGCTGGCGGTAATCAGGCTGACCTGACGGTCGCCCAGGCCATGGATAAGGTCCAGGAGGCGGCCGATGATCCGCAGGCGTCCGATGAGAAAGTAGCGCGACTAGTGCAGACCGCAGCCGATAAACAGGCTAAACTGCGCGCCGATAAGACGATATTTTACTGGGCGCTAGCCAGCATCTGCGGGCTAGGGATCTCTGGTGGCTTCGGCTTCCTGCTGCTGCAAAGCGTTGCGACTAGCCACGTCAACAAGGTTCTTGATCTGGTGGTAACCGGGCTGGTGATCGGGTCAGGCACCAAGCCGATGCATGATCTGATTGTCGGCATGCAGTCCAAGTAACGCCCACGGAGGCCAGGTGGAGCTCGAAGTCCTTGCTTTCGACGTCTTCGGCACGCTGGTGGACTGGCGATCGAGCATGGCAGCGAAGCTGGCTCAGGTCGGGGCGCGGTCAGGTCTGCTGGCCGACTGGCCGGTCGTGGCTGACGCCTGGCGGTCGCGCTACTACCCTGCCCTCGGCCGGGTTCTGGCCGGTGACCTGCCCTATCAGGGCCTGGATGAGCTGCACGCGATGATGCTGGACGAGGTGATCGAGCAGTACCAGTTGCAGGCGCTGACGGCACTGGACCGAGCTGAGCTGGTTCGCGGCTGGCATCGCCTCACGCCCTGGCCCGATGTCGGGCCAGGACTGTCCGCACTGTCGAAGCGCTATCTGCTGACAACGCTGTCCAATGGCGGCGTTGGCTTGCTCACGAGGCTGGCGAAAGCGGCTGGGCTGCCTTTCGATTGCATCTTGTCGGCTGAGTTGGCCAGTAGCTATAAACCTGATCCGCAGGTCTATCAGCTCGTGCCGCGCTTTCTTGACGTGCCGGCCGAGCGGGTACTGATGGTCGCATGTCACCCGAGCGACTTGGTTGGGGCGCACCAGGCCGGGCTGCGCACCGCCTACGTGCCGCGCCCAGCCGAGTGGGGCCCGGCTGGCAGTGCGCCGCCAGCGCCGCCAGCGCCGCCGATCGCCGACGTGGTCGCCGACGACCTAATGGCGCTGGCCGCGCGGCTTGCTGAAGCGGCCCCTGGCGCAGTGGCCTGATTCGGTGCCGCTCGGGCAGATCGTGTGACGCCAGGCGACGGTGCCTGGGGTCAGGTTCGGGTTGGTGAGGTTGGTGTTGGTGAGGTTGGCGTTGGTGAGGTTGGCGTTGGTGAGGTTGGCCAATCGGACGCCTTGGCGGGTGGCGCGCCCTGGGCCGGAACGAGGCTAGCCCGACTGCGGTGGCCAGCCCAGCCGCCAGCCCGGCCAGCCCTGGCCGGCCAGCCCAGCCCAGCCCGGCCAGCCCAGCCCGGCCAGCCCAGCCCGGCCAGCCCAGCCCGGCCAGCCCAGCCCGGCCAGCCCGGCCGCCCGCCCGGCCAGCCCGCCCGGCCAGCCCAGCCGCCCGCCCGGCCAGCCCAGCCGCCCGCCCGGCCAGCCCAGCCCGGCCAGCCCAGCCCGGCCAGCGAGCCTGGCCAGCCCGGCTGGGCCAGCACGTCCGCCAGCCCGGCCAGCCCTGCCCGGCCAGCCCTGCTCGGCCAGCCCAGCCCGGCCAGCGAGCCTGGCCAGCCCGACGATGGTGCGGCTCGAGCGGATTCTCATGAAGTCGGCTTTCCGTATCCTGATCGGCGATCTGCCCGGCCGACGTCTGACTGGCGGTTCAGGTTTGCCAAGAAATTGGTGGCTAATACCCCAGCCGCATCGCCGCTCCGGCGATGCGGTGCCTCGTGCCCGGCACCGCGACATCGTTGGAGCGATGTAGTCGCTGGAGCAGCAGTACCGCTCCGACGATGCTGCCCGCCAGGGTGAGGCAGCAGCAGCAGGGGTTCAACGATGCTGCGCGCGAGCGCGCGCGGGGGTGGAGGGTCGGCACTGCTGGCTGACTTGGCAGGGGCTGGCGAACTTAGTAGAGGCTGGCGAGACGCCCGACCTGACCAGACGCCCGACTTGAGCCGCCATCGCGTCGTTAATCGCCCAAATCGGGACTTATCTTTCTCTTTCCGGAACACGCTTTCTCCGTCAAGGTAGCTTTTACCGCGCATCTGGCGGCGCGCCTCGTTCAAGATCGCGATCTGCGGCTGGAGCACTCACCGGGCAGATTGGAGCCTGCCGCTATTGCCATCGCGCCACAATCGCGCTTAACGTCGGCAAAATGCGTCGAAGCGGACCCGCCGCCCCACCCGACGTGCCCTGACTGTGGGTGACGATGATCAGGAAACGACCAATCACTTTGACCAGAGGCCGATGTTGGCTCGCCGCGTTGCTCTTGGGTGCGGCGTTGATCGCCGCTGATGTGGTGTCTGGCGGCGCGGCCGCTTCAGCCGGCCAGCGGCTCGCCGGGCTAAGCGCGAGCAGCTCGATTGGCAGCACCAGCTACCTTCGCGGCATCTACTGCACCTCGGCATCAAGTTGCTGGGCTGTTGGCGCCTACGAAAAAAATGGTGCCTTCTTCAACGAGACCCTGCGGCTACGCGACAACTTGTGGAAGCTGGTCGCCGCCCCGAGCCCGGGCGGTACCAAGATCGGCGCGTTCAGCCAGTTGCTCTCGGTGCGCTGCACCACTGCGTCCAACTGCTGGGCGGTTGGCGATTACGAACGGAATCGCGCCACGCTGGCCGAGGCGCTGCGCTGGAACGGCACCAAGTGGTCGCTGGTTGGCACTCCTAATCCAGGCGGCAAGCTGCCGAACGAGTTCAATGACCTGGTCGACGTTTCGTGCAGTTCGGCGTCGAGTTGCTGGGCGGCCGGTGCCTACGGCGATTCATCAGTCACGGACTCGCAGACCCTGAATCTGGCGCTGCGCTGGAACGGCACGAGCTGGTCACAAGTCAAGACCCCGAACCCTGGTGGTCTGGCCAATGACGACCTGAGCCAGCTGACTGCTATCCGGTGCACGTCGGCAACGAGCTGCTGGGGGGTCGGGACCTACGGCCTTTTCGGCGCGACGACCAAGCTCCATAATCAGGTGCTGCACTGGAACGGCAAGAAATGGAGCAAGCGATCGGTGCCCAACCCAGCCGGTACCGCGCCGGGCGACGCTAACCAGCTGACCGGCCTGTCCTGCACTTCGGCTAGCAACTGCTGGGCGGCCGGATCTACCACCACTCCCGGCCCGTCGACCGTGCTCAACGAGATGCTGCACTGGAACGGCTCGCACTGGTCGAAGACCGAGGTTCCTGATCCGAACGGCACGAGCGGCTCGAATAATAAGCTCGCAGCCATCTCCTGCTCGGCTGCGAACAATTGTGTCGCCACCGGAACCTTGGGCAGCCTCCTGACCAATGGCTTCGTGATAAACCAGGCATTGGTGTGGAACGGGCATAAGTGGCTCCCGAGCTCCCCGCCCAACCCAGGCGGTTCGGCCATCGGCGACTACAACCAGCTACTTGGCGTACGGTGCCAGTCCGCTACGGCCTGCTGGGCAGTAGGCGATGTCACGCCGAGCGGCATGGTGGATCGACAGCAGATTGTCTTCTGGAACGGCAAGAAATGGCAGACCACCTAAGCCCTTCGCGGAGCTGAGAAGGTACCGAAGAGGCACTGATGCAGAAGCGAAAGGTGGGGCTGATGGTGATCAACTGCCGGATTTGGCCACCTGCTGGTGCGAATACGGCAGTTGACGCTATTGCCGCGCTTGCGCGGGTACGCCTACGGTGGCACCTGTGATGAGCAGCCAGGATGGGGAATTGGGTCGCCGTAGCTGGCATCACCGAGCCGTGTTGGCGGTCGGTGGCGCCGTGATCGCGGCGGCAGGGCTGACCGGCCCGGCAGCGGCAGCAGCGCTGGCCGGGCCGACGGCAGGTGCGCTGGCCGGGTCGACGGCAGGTGCGCTGGCCGGGTCGACGGCAGGTGCGCTGGCCGGGCCGACGGCAGGTGCGCTGGCCGGGTCGACGGCAGGTGCGCTGGCCGGGTCGACGGCAGGTGCGCTGGCCCGGCCGTTCGGCGGGCTCAGCATGCTCGGCCGGGCTGTGGTCAAGATTGGCGATGCCAGCGAGCTCGACGGTGTCTTTTGCCTGACGACGACGAACTGCTGGACCGTCGGCTTTTACACCGAGGACGGCGCGGAGTTGAACTTGGCTCTGCACTGGAACGGGACCAAGTGGTCGCAGGTGTCGGTGCCCAGTCCTGGGGGCACCAGCAATGCGAGCAGCAGCGGACTCGACGCCGTTCGCTGCCTGAGCGTGGTGAACTGCTGGGCCGTCGGCTACTACGACAAGGGCACCGCGCAAATGAGCCAAGCGCTGCACTGGAACGGCACGAAGTGGCGCCAGGTCGACACGCCCGACCCTGGTGGCTCGCTGGCGGCTGGCGTCAGTCAGTTGACCGATGTGACCTGTAGCGCGCCGGACGACTGCTGGGCGACCGGCAGTTACGGCCAGCAGGACACTACCTTGCCGCAGGTGCTGGCGAATTTCGTCGTGCACTGGAACGGCAAGAAATGGAGGCTGGTTAGCGCCCCGAGTCCAGCGGGGTCGGCGCGCGGTGACCTCAACGTGATCGATGCAATCCGGTGCACGTCGGCCAGCGAATGCTGGGCGGTCGGTACCTACGGCAAGATCAAGAACGCTTCGCTCAAGCTGCGCAATGAGATTCTGCAGTGGAACGGCCATAGCTGGAGTGTGCACGCGGCACCGAACTACTCGGTCGGCAAGAGCTCCTACGACGTGCTTGAGGGCCTCGCGTGTACGTCGGCAAGTAACTGCTTGGCGGTCGGGACGACGGATACCACCGATGATCTGACAAACGAGACGCTGCGCTGGAACGGCAAGCATTGGCGGCAGGTCGCGGTCTCCAGCCCGCATGGTGCGGGCGAACTGCACGCTATCTCGTGCACGTCAGCTCGCAACTGCTGGGCGGTCGGCGACTCGGAGCCGGCCACCGGCGGGACCTCGAACGAGGCCCTGCACTGGAGTGGCAACAAGTGGTTCGTGGCCACCATGCCGCAACCAAGCGGCACCACCATTGCTGACATCGACGAGCTGATCTCGGTGCTTTGCACGGACAGTTCGCACTGCCTGGCCGTCGGCCAGTACCACACCAACGCCACCAAGGAGCAGGGCCAGATCCTGCGCTTTACCGGCACCAAGTGGGTGGTCCGATGGCCAGGATGAGGCGCTACGTCGAGATAGCGCCTGCGCCACTGATGGCCGTCGGACGTGATCTTGCACAAAGCGCGAACTGCTTGGCGGTGGGCCAGGAGCCAGGACCACGGCGACGGGCAAGCCGGAACAGGGTCAGATCCTGCGCTGGAACGGCAGCAAATGGGTGCCAGGGTAATGGGAGAAGCGAATGACTAGGCGTTACCTCGCGCTGGTGCCAGCGCTACTGATGGCCGTCGCGCCGTGGCTAGCTGGGCAGCAGCCGGGAATCAAGGTTGGCAGCTCAAGCGAGCTCGACGGCGTGTTCTGCACCACGGCGGCTAACTGCTGGGCGGTCGGCTACTACGTGCACAACGGTGCTCAGAGCGCCCTGACCCTGCACTGGGATGGCACGAAATGGTCGCAGGTCCCGGCGCCCAGCCCGGGGACCGACGGTGACTTGTTGGGCGTTCGCTGCACCAGTGCGGGAAGTTGCTGGGCGGTTGGTGATTACGACACTCATCACCATGCCGAGCTAAGCGTGGCGCTGCATTGGAACGGTAAGAAATGGCTCAGGGTCACCACCCCCGATCCTGCTGGCACTTTGAAGGGTGACGTCAGCGGGCTCGATGACGTGGCCTGCGTCTCGCCTACGGACTGCTGGGCCGATGGCGCCTACGGACAAGGTGATGTCGGCTCGTCAGAGACGTTGCTGAACTTCATCGTGCACTGGAACGGCAAGAACTGGTCCCAAGTCAGTGCCCCGAATCCAGCCGGCACGACCGCCGGTCACGTCAACGTGGTCACCTCGTTGCGCTGCACCTCGCCTGGTGACTGCTGGGCCGTCGGTGGCGACGGTGCGGTCGGCACCGGGATCCAGCTGGTGAACGAGGTCCTGCACTGGAACGGCAAGAAGTGGTCCAAAGTCGCGGTCTTCAGCTCGACCAGCAGCCCGCAATACGAGGACATACTTGAGAGCTTGTCCTGCACAGCTGCGGACAACTGCTGGGCGGCGGGTATCACCACCGCCCACAAGAGCTTGGTGAACCAGACGATGCACTGGAACGGCACCAAGTGGCGCGAAGTCTCGACGCCAAGTCCCAAAAAGGTCATCAGCGAGCTTTCTGCCATCTCGTGCGGATCGGCCAGCGACTGCTGGGCGGTGGGCCAGATCTCCGTCAACGGCAGTTTCAATGAGGTGCTGCACTGGACCAACCACAAGTGGTCGATGGTGACCGTACCGCAGCCGGGCGGTACCGCCAATGAGGACGCGAATGACCTGATCTCGATTCGCTGCACGAGCAACTCGAATTGCTGGGCGGTGGGCGACTACCAGCACAAAAATGCTCAGGAGCAGGCAGTACTCCTGCACCTGACCGGCGGCAAATTGGTGGTCGGCTAGCGCGCCGCTTTGAATGATGCGCTGTTGCCGGGCAGGCCAAGGCAGGACGGCTGGCCTAGAGCCTGAGCAGTGCCTGCTCGACGACCTCGGTCAGCGCCGGGTGGATGTAGAGCACGCCAGACGCGACCTGATCGACCGTGTTGCCCAGGCAGATCGCCTGGATGAGCGGCTGGATCAAGGTAGCGGCTTGCGGGCCCAAGATGTGGGCGCCGAGCAGCAACCTGGTCGCCGGGTCGGCGAGTACCTTGACGAAACTCGTCGTGTCCTGGAGCGCCCAGCCGTAGGCGGTCTCCCGGTAGGCACGGCTGGCCGTCAGGTAGGGCCGACCCTCGACCTGCAATTGGTGCTCGGTCGGGCCGACCGAGGCGATTTGCGGATCGGCAAAGACGGCCGACGGCGCGATAGTGAATGGCAGCCGCCGCTGATCTTGCGGGTGGAGCAGGTTGTGGCGAACTACCCGCGCCTCGGCGTTGGCCATGTGCTTGAGCTGGAAATGGTTCGCCAGGTCACCGAAGGCGTAAATGCCAGGCACATTGGTGGCGTAGGTCTTATCGGTCTGTAGGTGCCCGTGCTCATCAAGCTTGAGTCCGGCGGCCGCGACGTTCAGCCGATCGCTGTTCGGTCGGCGGCCGGTGGCGATGACCAGGACCTCAGCCTCGATCACCTGCGGTCCCTTCGGCGTAGTCAGGTCTGCCCGGATGCCGGTGCTGGTCTTGGTCACCCCATTGACCACCGCGCCAAGCCGCAGATCAAATCGCGTGCTGTAGCTCGCGGTGAAGGCAGCTCTGATGTCAGCATCGTGCTGAGACAGCAACTCTTGGCCCCGGGTCACGATCGTGACCTTGGTGCCGAGCGCGCCAAAGACGTGGCCAAGCTCCGCGGCGATATAGCCGCCGCCCACCATCAGCATCGACGCAGGCAGCGCGTCGAGGCGCATCACGTCGTCGGAGGTGTAATAGCGCACCGCGTCCAGCCCGGCGATCGGCGGGATGGCCGGCCGTGAACCGGTGGCAAGCACGAACTTGCTGGCGTGCAGTTCGATGCCGTCCACGACCAAGGTGTCAGGCGAGGTGAAGCTCGCCTCCCCGGTGAACACATCGGCGCCCTTTGCCCGGCGATAGGCGACTGCCTTGTCGTGCAGCGGGTCGAGGCGGCCGAAGATCCGGTCGCGGATGGCCAGCCAGTCCGCGCCCAGCCACTCGGCGCTCAGCCCGAAGCGATCGGCGTGCTTGATCTCGTTCGCGACGTCGGCGGTGTACACCAGCATCTTGGACGGAATGCAGCCCCGGTTCAGGCAGGTGCCGCCGAACCGGCCGCTCTCCACCACGGCGACCCGCCAGTCAGCGAATTCATCGGTGAGCACCATGTTGCCACTGCCCGCACCCACGATCACGAGGTCATAGTTGTACGCGGCCACGTGGTGTCCTTCCCCTCAGCCATCCCGTCCCCGGTCCAGGTAGCTATCGTGTCATCTCCGTGCTATTGCCGGGCAATGCCAGGGTCACGCGCCCGCAACCCCGGATTTGATCCGGCTGCCGTAAGTCTTCGGAAAACGTCGCGAGAAGATGATCAAAGGGCAGCCGGCGTGTATCGTTATGCCGCAAGCGTAGCCACCGAAGTCCGGTTTGACGCCTCAGCGTTGAGGTAGGACCAGCGGTGTTAGCACGCGACCAGTAAATCCAACACTTCACTCCACCAACTAGGTGATGGTCATGAACGCTATCGACGACTGCGGTACCGAGTTCGCGTCCAATCTGACGGACGTTCGCCAGATTTCCCTGGCTAAGCTGTATGCATCTCGTGACGCCGCTATCGACGAGGCGGTCCTGCGGATCCTGCCCGACGAATCGAAATCCTCGGTCCCCGTAGCGGCCTTCAACTCGTCTATCTAGTTCCCAGAGGTCCTGGCGTGAGCCAGCCAGTCGTGCCTTTTCGCCAGTTTGTGCTGAAAGTTCACTCACGCTGCGACCTCGCCTGCGATCACTGTTATGTCTATTTTAGTCATGATTCGGGCTGGCGCGACCGGCCTCGGGTGATGACCGAGGAAACCGCACTGCAGATCGGGTCGCGTCTAGCTGAGCACGCCAGGAAACATCGTCTGCCAAGCGCCCATATCGTGCTTCACGGCGGTGAGCCATTGCTGGCTGGCGTCGCTCAGCTTGGGCGCATTATCGCCGCCCTGCAGTCGCAACTTGATGGTGTCTGCGGCCTCGATGTACGGCTCCATACCAATGGGGTCCGCCTTGATGAGGCATTCTGCGAGCTTTTCGCCCGCACCGGGGTACGGGTCGGGATCTCACTGGACGGCGACCGCGCAGGCAACGACCGGCATCGCCGCTATGCCGATGGCCGCAGCAGCTATGACCAGGTCATCAAGGCGGTCAGCCTGCTGCGGGATGACAACTACCGGCATCTGTTCCTTGGCCTGCTGTGCACGATCGACGTGCGCAATGACCCGATCGCTAGCTACGAGTCGCTGGTGGCGCTTGAGCCGCCCAGGATTGACTTTCTCATCCCGCATGCGACCTGGGATGAGCCGCCGCCGAGGCCGGCTGGACTGGCCACGGAGTACGCGGACTGGCTCACCGCGATCTTCCGCCGCTGGGAGGCAGACGGCCGGCCAGTCAGGGTCCGGTTGTTTGATTCGATCATCCGCACTTCGCGCGGGGCGGACAGCCTGACCGAAGCCATCGGCCTGCAGCCAAGCAACCTCGTGGTCATTGAGACCGACGGCAGCTATGAGCAGGCCGATTCGCTCAAGGCGAGTTTCGCCGGCGCTCCGTTGACTGGCTATGACATCTTCCACCAGGACTTCGACGCGGTCGCCGGTCATCCAGGGATCAAGGCCCGCCAGCAAGGCCTGGCTGGCCTATGCCAGCAATGCCGTGATTGCCCAGTCGTCACCTCGTGCGGTGGGGGCCTCTATGCACACCGCTACAAGACCGACAATGGCTTTGACAACCCATCCGTCTACTGTGCTGATCTGATGAAATTGATAAATACTATACGTGCCGATACCTCGCGTCAGCCATCGTCGACTTTGGCGCCGGTGCATGTACTGTCGACTGAGGACTTTGCCGCGTTGGCCGCCGGATTCGGTAATACCCAGGCGATCGAGCAGCTTAGGCAAACCCAGAAATCCTTGGTCCGCGCCTTGCTGACGGTTTTCTTCGATGATGCCAGCACGTTGGCCGGTGCCACCGCCGCTGCCGCTGGCCTCCCCGAGGCGTGGAAGATCCTCACGCGCATCGACGAGGAATGCCCGGATGGCCTAGATAAAGTACTGTGCTATCCGTTCGTCCGGGTATGGCTGGTGCGTTGCCTGGAGCGCCTGCGCGCCGTTCCGGCAGCGGTCAGCGCCGACGCGACCGCCCTTGATGCTGAGCTCGGGTACCTTGGCGCGATCGCGATCGCGGCGGCGATCAGAGCTGGCATAGACGGCTCGGCTCAGCTGCCAATTCAAGGCGGGGCGGTTTACCTGCCGACGCTAGGACGGCTCAAAGTCCGCGCCGCGAGCATGTCAGGTACGGCTGCGGTAGAAACGACAGTCACTGGCGATGTCTACGTCAGGCTGGGAGCTGAGCAATGGCGGGCGTCCTGGTCGGCTCTTGACGGCCTCACCTTCGACCCGGCTGATCGGGCCGACTGGCAGCCAGTGCGGCAATTCACGGCACCAGGCCTGAGCGTCAGTTTCGAAGATACTAGACCTTGATCGCGATTGCTACGGTAGCTCGGCCGCGCCGCGGGCGACCGAGGCCGAATTCGCCGCCTGGGAGCGCAACTACCAGGCGGCCTGGCAGCTGATCAACGAGCAATACGCCGACTATGCGCCTGGTCTCGCGGCCGGGCTGAGGGCCGTCGTCCCGCTCGTGCCCGCCCCGAACAACCGGGACATCAGCGCGACCGCCAGGGATGCCTTCGGCGCGATCGCCGTCGCTCAGGTCGCCGATCCCGCCACCTTGGCGCTGCTGCTCATCCATGAGTTCCAGCACGTCAAACTCGGTGCCATGCTGGACCTTTACGATCTGTTCGACCGGACAGACACCCGGTTGTTCCACGCTCCGTGGCGGGAAGATCCGCGCCCGCTCGAAGGCTTGCTCCAGGGGACTTACGCGCACGTGGCCGTCTGCGATTTCTGGCGGGTCCGCCGCAGTGCGGGCGGTGCGGTCGGCCAATTGGCGGCTGAGCGTTATGCGCACTGGCGGGAGCAGACCGCACAGGCTATCGAGGTCCTTGCTGACTGCGGCTCAATGACGCCCTACGGCATGCGCCTGGTGGCGGCGATGCGGGCCACGGTTAGTTCCTGGGGTCCGATGCTGACTGCCGGTTATTGAAGTTAAGCACCGGTTAATCCAAAACAGCGATCACCTCTTCCGTCCTGCCACCAGATCTCCTATATTTAATGGCTCGGGATGGTGAAGGGGGGCCGGTGACCGAAGGGCAACCACCCGGGTCAGGGAGTTCACCGTATTTCTTTCTTAGCTACGTGCACACCCCAGCGCGCGACGGGGACGATCCCGACAGATGGGTCTATCAGCTATACAAAGACCTCTGCGATGACATAATTGCTATTTCCGCAGCATCACTCGACGCGGTCGGCTTTATGGATCGCGAGATGAAGCCGGGCGCACTGTGGCAGGGCAGGCTCGCCGAGGCACTCGCCACCTGCCGGGTCTTCGTGCCGCTTTACTCGCCTCGGTACTTCACCAGCGAGTGGTGCGGCCGGGAATGGTACGCATTCTCGCGCCGCCAGCTTGAGCACACAGCCAGGAGCGGCACCGCCGCGGAAGCCATCATTCCGGCGTTGTGGGCTTCGGTTGATCCTGCCAGCTTGCCGGAGGCGGCCGGCCGGGTCCAATTTGACCACCGTGCCTTTGGCGCTCGCTACAGCCGTGAGGGCTTCTACGGGATCATGAAGCTGGGCCGCTACCGGGCGGAATACAAGCAAGCCGTCTTCCGGCTGGCTAAGAAGATCGTGGAGGTCGCCGAAGGCAGCGTCATCAGCCCGCTGCCGATTCAGGATTTCGGCTCGCTGCCCTGCTCATTCGGCTCATCAAGCACTTCTAATCTCAGCCGGCAGCGCATTCGCATCACCGTCGCCGCGCCGAGCTTGCAGACCGCACCCGCTGGGCGCGAGTTGCATTACTACGGTGCGACCGCGCGGGAGTGGAAGCCATTCCAGCCTGAGGCCAGTCTCCCGCTCGCTGACTATGCCGCTCAGCTGGCGAGCAGCATAGGTTTCCAGCCGTCGATCAGCACCTTGGATGATGACTTGAGCGAGTTCAAGTCGGCCGGGGTTCCGTCGAGTCCTGGACTGTTCTTGGTCGACGCGTGGGGGACTTTGGACTCCGCTGAGCGGCAGCGACTTCAGGAGTATGACGAGCACGCCGCGCCGTGGGTCAGTGTCATGGTGCCGTGGAACACCAGGGACACCGAGACGGTCGGCGCCGAGCAGCAACTCAAGCAGTCACTGCGGACCTCTCTTGGCGGTTTGCTGAGGCGGGTGCCGCCTAATTACAGCAAAGCAGGAAACGGCATTCCGACGCTCGGGGAATTTGGTGATCTATTCCCCTGGCTGGCTTATCACGTCGGCGCGAAATATCTGAAGTATGCCAAGGCTCATCCGCCGGCCGGGCCAGCGCCGGCCCGGCCCAAACTAGTCGGCCCGGTTCCTGATGATTCTGGAGGCTCCGCATGAGCGACTCTGACGAGGGGCAGATAGTCACTTTCTACTCCTACAAAGGCGGCACCGGCCGGACTATGGCACTGGCCAACGTGGCCTGGATCCTGGCCAGTAACGGTCTGCGGGTGCTCGCGGTTGACTGGGATCTGGAATCTCCTGGGCTGCATAAATACTTCCATCCGTTCCTGGACAACTCCATCGTCGCCAATACGCCCGGCGTGATCGACATCATCAGGAACTACGAGTGGGCTGCGGTGTCGCCCGAGCCGCGGAGCGGTGACTGGCATCTTGAGTACGCGCACATACTCATTCACGCCGTCTCGCTTGAGTGGGATCGCTTCCCTGGTCGCGGCACCTTAGATTTCATCTCGGCCGGCCGCCAGAACAGAGACTATTCAGCTGCCGTGTCGTCGATGGATTGGGACAATTTCTACGACAGACTCGGTGGCGGATTGTTCTTCGACGCCATCCGCGCGGATATGAAGCGTAACTACGACTACGTATTGATCGACAGCCGTACTGGCCTTAGCGATATCGCCGATATCTGCACGGTGCAGTTCCCTGACATCCTCATCGACTGCTTTACGCTCAATGACCAAAGCATCGACGGCGCCTCGACCGTCGCTAAGCACATCGATAGCCGCTATCATGAGCGCCAGATCCGGATATTTCCGGTGCCGATGCGCATCGCGAATAGCGAGAAAGAGAAGCTGGATATCGGCCGGGCTTATGCGCGTATTAAGTTCGATGGATTCCCGACCGGGCTTACCTCGGAGCTCGCCGCCCAGTACTGGGGATCGGTCGAGGTTCCGTTCATGCCGTATTACGCCTTCGAGGAAATCTTGGCGACCTTTGGTGACGAGCCTGGCTTGCAGAGTTCGCTGCTCACCGCCTTCGAGCGGCTGACGGCCGCGATCACCGATGGCCGGATCGTGGCGATGCCGCCATTGCGAGAAGACGTCAGGCTTCGCTACCGCCAGGCGTTCACGCGTCGCCAGCCGCTCGCACCTGCGGACGTCTTCCTGAGCTACGTGCCTGAAGACCGGATGTGGGCCGAGTGGATCGCCTCGATGCTGGCGAAGTCCGGCTTCCGTGTGCTGTCGCACAACGGGGCACAGAACGCGCCGGCCGAGACCGACTTCGCGGTCGACCAGGACCTGGCGATCGCCTCGCACATCGTGGTCGTCCTGTCGGCCGCTTATCAGCGGTCGGCCGAGGCGACCTTGACCTGGGAGCGGCTGCGCAACGCCGAGGACACCGGCGTGCACGGGCAACTCATCCCGGTGCGGGTCGATGAGGCGCGGCTAACCGCTTCGTTCCTTGACGCCAGCCCAGTCGAGTTGGCCGGGCTCGGCGCTGACCGGGCGGCAACCGCGCTCCTGCGCAAGCTTGAGCGGCCAGCGCCGGTGCCTGCCGAGGCTGCCGAGAACGGCAGTGGCGGACCGCGATTTCCCGGCACGGCGCCGAGCATCTGGAACGTGCCAGCTCGAAACGTCGCCTTCACCGGCCGTAACGCCATCTTGGAGCGGCTCAGGGACCAATTGCTCGCTGGCGGCCCGACGGTGCTGCTTGCGCAGGCTATTTACGGGCTGGGCGGGGTTGGCAAGACGCAGGTCGCGCTTGAGTACGCGCACCGTTTCATGGCCGACTACGACATCGTCTGGTGGATACCCGCCGACGGAAACGACGAGATCGCCTCGTCGCTCGCGCTCCTGGCCCAGCGGCTTGGCATCCAGGTGGGCGAAGACGTTGTCGACGCCGCTCACGCCTCGCTTGAGGCGCTGCGGCGAAGCGGCCCGAATCGCCGCTGGCTGCTGATCTTCGACAACGCCGATGAGCCGAAGGACCTGCGCCCTTACCTGCCGACCGGACCTGGCCACGTGCTGGTGACCTCGCGGAACCAAGGTTGGTTCCAGCTCGCCGAGTCACTGGAGATCGACGTATTTACCCGCGAGGAGAGCCTGGCTCACCTAGCACTGCACGTGCCCGAGGTGGACCGCGATGCCGCCAGGGAGATCGCCGCCATCCTTGGTGACTTGCCGCTGGCAATCGAACAGGCTGGCGCTTGGCTGCGGGCTACGGGTATGCCCGCGCAGGCCTACGTCGAGCAACTCAGAACCCACATGCTGCAAGTCTTGGAGCTGAATCAGCCGTCTGATTACCCAGCGCCGGCCGTCGCGACCTGGAACATGTCGCTCGCGAGGCTCAGCAACAGCTCACCGGCCGCCGTGCGCCTGCTGCGCCTGTGCGCATTTTGCTCACCAGGCCCGATTTCGATGAACCTGCTCTACAGCGACGAGATGATCGACGCGCTGAAGCCGTACGACAGTGCGCTGGTCGAGCCGATGGTGCTGGGCCGGGTGATCCGGGAGATCAGCAGGTTCGCGCTGGTCAAGGTCGATCAGGGCAGCAACTCCATCTCCATCCATCGGCTGGTGCAGGCTGTCATCAGACGCGACATGAGCGAGGAAGAGCAAGAAGCCGCCCGGCATGAGGTGCACAAGATCCTGATCGGAGCTCGACCGCAAGGCGATACCGACGACCCGAAGTTCTGGGCGGACTACAACGCCATCTGGCCGCATCTGATGCCATCATTGGCGGCCACCTGCGACGACGAACGGGCCCGGCAGCTGCTCATCGACCACGTAAGGTACTTGTGGCTCAGGGGCGAGTTGGATCTCGGCACTAACTTGGCGACCTACCTGGAAAAGCTCTGGCTTCCGCAGGACAACCTCGGCCCTGACCACCGGCAGACCTTGCACTTGCAGTTCCATATCGCGAACCTGCTGCGCTCTCGCGCCCACTACAGCGAATCGCGCGACCTTGACGCCCGCGTGCTCGCACGCCAGCGCGAGGTGCTTGAGGAAGATCATCCGCACACCTTGATGACCGCTGGAGGGCTCGCCGCTGACCTGCGGGCACTCGGCGAATTTCGGCAGGCGCTCGAACTCGACCGCGATACCTATGAGCGGCTCAAGGAGCGGTTCGGCGAGGATCACCCGCGCACTCTCGCCATCGCCAACAACTTGGCCGTATCGCTTCGCTTGGTGGGGGAATGTTTCGCCGCCCAGGAGGTGGACCGGGAGACGCTGGAGAAACGGCGGGTCGTGCTCGGCCGGGATCATCCCTATTCACTGCACTCAGCCACCGGCCTCGCCAGGGACTTGCGCGAGGCCGGCGAATTCGCCGAGTCGCTCGAGCTGCTGCGGGTCACCTACGACCAGTACCGCACGCTGCTCGGTGATGACCTGATGGCGACCTTGCGCACGGCCAAGAGCCTCGCCGTCTCGATGCGCAAGTGCGGTGCGCAGGCCGAGGCCAAGCAGTTGACCGAGGAAACCTACGACCGCTACCTGCTCCGCTACGGGATGGAGCATCAAGACGCACTCGCCTGCGCGTTGAATCTGGCCTGCGACTACTCGGCGCTTGACGATAAGGCGCATGCTCGTGAGCTGGTGTCCAGCGTCAGGACCACCTATCAGTCGACGCTCGGCGAGGAGCATCCTTACACCCTCATCGCGGCCAACAACCTGGTGACTTACCTTCGTGATACCGATACCGCCGAACGCGCGCTCGAGTTGGCGCAGGAGACGCTGACCCTGATGCGGGCCCGGCTCGGACTCGATCACCCTTACACGCTCTCGTGCGCTATCAATACGGCTAACTGCCTGCACGACGCGGGCTACGCCGAAGACGCAGTCGAGCTGCTGCGCCAGACTGAGCCGCTGCTCAACGCCAAGCTAGGCAGGCTGCACCCGGACACTCTCGTGTGCCAGGCCAACTTGGCTGTCGTCTTGCGGCAGGCCGGGCACGGGAAGGACGCCGAGCAGCTGAGGGAGAAGGTGCTGACCGAATTTAGCCGCAAACTCGGCAAGGACCATCCAGACACGGTGCGCCTGCGGGAGTGGCGATGCAGCAATAGGGACCTGGAGCCGCAGCCGACCTGATCAAAGCGGCATCTGTCCGGTGACCAGCCAGCAAAGGACATCGGGCAGTACGTCGATCGCGGTGAAGTGAGCCGCTCCCGGCTGCACGACCAAGGTGGCGCCAGGTATCTCCCCGGCCAGCCAGAGAGCATGACCAACCGGGGAGAAGACGTCGCAGTCGCCGTGCCAGATCAGCGTCGGCACGGCGATGTCAGCCAGCCTGAATCGCCAGGGCGCGCACAGGGCGAGTACGTCGTCGATCCAGCCAAACGCGGAGGTCCGCAAGGCCTCCAGGTGGGTTGCCACGAGCATGGCCCTGATGCCAGCGTCGCCGACAACCCGGCGATCAGGCTCAGACAACTCAGTGTCCAGTTCGGCGAGCAGGCTCGCGGGATTGGCACGGATCTCATCAGCACGACGGTTGAGCTTCGCGGCCAGCGGCTCGTGACCATTGGCCGCCGTATCGAAGCTGTCGACGTTGGACGGGGTCATTCCCGCGTACCAGTCGAGCCCTTCGGCCTCTCGTGGCGCTAATCCGACCAGTACCGCCACCCGGCGTACCCGCTGCGGCATCAGCGCGGCACAGGCGAGCGCGTGCGGTCCGCCGCCGGAGCGGCCAAGCACCGCGAATTCGTCGATTCCCAGCTGGTCTGCTATCGCGGCGACATCGGCCGCCACATCGGCCACCTGCCGCCCCATCATCCGGTCTGAGTCTCCGTAACCGGGCCGGTCATAGCTCACCAGCCGGATGCCGAGCTGATACAGCCGCATCGGCCTGGGCCGAGGCCCGAGCCTACTGCCTGGCATGCCATGGAGCAGGAATACGGCGCTGCCCTGCGGGTTACCAGATTCCTCCACGGCGAGGAGTCTCTTGCCGTCCGCCGAATGCGCCGTTGTCGTCATCAACAACCTCCAGTGCGGGGCGATGCGTTGCCATGATTTCTCTCAATATTCGCCCATACCCGCAATCGGCCTAGTACCTCCGGCTTACTAGCTGTGCCAGGAAAGCGTGCGCGATTATTATGAAGTTGCTCCCTGCTGCTGCCGACTGAGCACGGAAGGCTGCCCATGCCTAGCCTGTCCATTATCATCCCTTTTTATCGGCAATCGCGCTGTCTCGACCTGACCCTGTCGTCGCTTGCGGCTCAAACTCCCGCGCCGGAGGACGTAGAGATCATCGTCGTTGACGATGGTTCCGGCGATGGCGTGGAATCTGTGGTCGCCAGGCACCACTGCCTGCCGGTCCGGTTAGTCAAGCAGGACGTCAATCGTGGCCGCGCGGCCGCCAGGAATGCCGGGGCGGCGGAAGCACGCGCTGACCGGTTGCTGCTGCTCGACGCTGACTCCTACGCCGATCGGGGTCTAGTCGACGCACACGCTAGGTTCGCCCGGTCGCATCCCGACAAGGTGCTGCTCGGCGCTAGGGCCGAGTCAACCTGGCTGCCGCTGGCCGCTGAGCCAGCCCCTGTGGTGAGCGCTTCGAGCGGGTACAGCAGGGACATCAGATTTAAGGTGGGACTGGATCCGGCGACCTTCCCGGCCAGCGAGGCCCCGTGGTATCACGGCCACTCGCACAACATGTCGCTGCCGACAGCCGACTTCCTTGGCTGTGGCGGATTCGATGAGAACTTCACCGGCTGGGGCTTCGAGGACATCGAGTTCGCCTACCGGCTGCACGTGACCGCCGGGCGGCCGACCGGCTACTTCCATTTCGATCCGCTAGCGGTGTGCCATCACCTGCCGCATTTCCGCTCGACCGGCAGCAACTGGATGCAGGCCGCGCAGATGCTGCCATACCTGATCGAGAAGTACCGCAGCCTGGAAGTCGAATTCATCGACGAGGGCCCGATGGCCGTCTGCGACCTGCTGCCGGCCTACCTGCACCGGCTGAAGCTGCTGCATGACGCTAGTCGCGTTAGCTGCGAGCAGGCGCTGGCGACCTTGCCGCCAGCGGGCCCACCAGGTCGGCTGGTGATCGCCTTCGCCTCGAACGGCAAAATGCCAGCTGACGACCTGACCGAGTGCATCGGTCACGAGCGACCGGCGGCGCACACCGCACCCGGCCTGATGGGCTTGCGGCTGCCCTACTCCAGCGATCAGTTCGCCGACCTGGTGAATCTGGACCTGTGGCGGGTGCTCTCGCCCGATCACCTGTCCAGGCTGGTTATTGAGGGGCTGCGCATTGCCGGAGTCGTCCACCTTGGCTATTCCACCCAGGCGGTCGGGGCCGACCTGATCGCCAACCCTCGGTACATTGCCGACATGCTCAGCGAGTACTGCGACGTGAGTATCGCCGAGCCGGCTGAGGGACTGCTGTGGATCAGAGCCGAGCCAGCTGCCCCGGTCGAGCCTGCTGGGCCGATGCAGGTCGGTGCCGAGGACTAGCCGGTGACATAATCGCGCCAGGTGTGCTGCGGTTCGTAACCGAGCGCGTGCCGAGCGCGATCGATGCTCAGCAGCGTGCCGAACTCACTGACCGGGCTGGTCAGCGGAACGTCGGGAAAGACGGCCGCCATCAGGTCAGCCGACGGCCGGTTCATCACGGTGTCCGCCGCCGCGATGATGAAAGGTGGGCTGCCGGCCACCGCCGCCGCATCCGCCTCAAGAGCGAGCCGGCACGAGAGAGCCACATCCCGATCATCGACATAACCCCACAGGTTCCATTTTCGTGCCTGCGGGTCATCCCAGAAGTCAGAGAACTCATGGTAGTACCTGGCCTCCCAGATATTAGAAAACCGCAAGGCAAGGAAAGGAATGCCGGACCACTGCGCGAAATGGCAGGCGATCGACTCGGTAGCGACCTTGGACAAGGCATAGGTCGAGGTAGGCACCGGATAGTGGTCCTCATCCACTGGCGCATACCTGGGCGGCACGTCGAACGGCAGGCCGAGCGTCGTCTCGCTGGATGCCCAGACCACCCGGGACACGCCGAGCGCGGCCGCAGCCTGGAAGACGTTGAAGTTCATGGCCAGATTCGCATTGAAGGTGACCGCCGGCGTCGCCAGACCGGGTGCCGGGATATTGGCAAGGTGCACGACGGCGTGGGCGCCGGTCAGTGCTTCCACCGCCTGGCCGTAGTCGGTCAGATCCGCCCGGAGCGCGTCGTCCTCGCCGAACCTCGTCGCCAGGTCGGTCGGCGCCACCTCGTAGCCGTGCTCCCGCAGTTCCTTGACGACGGCCCGGCCGGCCAGTCCGTTCGCTCCTGTCACGCAAATCCGCTGCGTCATCACGGGCCTTTCCGTTGTCAGCGTTCGTCCCCACCGATGTTGGCATATCGCCGGGCTTGCGCTCCGATTACTAGCCGTCGGCTCGGCCCGGCCCGCTCCGCGCGCCAGGCCGGTTGGATGCTGGTCGGTTGGCCGCCGGTCTGGCCGGGTGCTGGTCGGTTGGCGCCAGGCGGCCGGGTGCTGGTCGGTTGGCGCCTGGGCGGCCGGGTGCTGGTCGGTTGGCCCAGGCCGGCCGGGTGCTGGTCGGTTGGCGCTGGTCGTGTCGGAGGGTTTTCGTTGGCTTGCCGGTGAGTTGCCGCCTGACGGAGGCTTCTCCGCGTATAGCGCGGTCTAGTTACCGCCAGGCGGCAACCCTCCGCCAGAACGCCGGTATCCCTCCGCCACGACCGCCGCAACACTCCGTAAAGCGGTAACTCTCCGAGCAGGCGCGGGAACTGTCCACCAGAAACCCGGCAAGGCTCCGCCAAGCCGGGTCACCCCCTTCGACCGACACGAAAAGGCTCCACCTCACCCAGATAAGCCTCAGCTACGGCCGAAGATGTCGTCCACGGAAGTCGGCGGCCCGACCGTCGCTGACGGCAGCGATTCGATGTCGCCATCCCTGGCCGGGTGGGAAGCTCAGTCGGCGATGCTGGGGGCAGTTTCCAGCGGGCTGGGGGCAGCCGCCCGGCTCTTGCGCACCGGGATCGTCCTTACCGCGTCGGAGTCGCGAATGCGCAGCGAGCAGGCCATAGCGAGCAACGCGGCGGCAGCGGCCACCAAGAACGCCGATCGGTACGCGGTCAGGTTGGCCACCGGATGGCCGGTAACGATGCGTATCGGGCCGACCGCCACGATCGTCGTGGTCAGCACCGCGACGCCGATCGCGCCGCCAAGCTGGCGGACGGTGTTGAACATCGTCGAGGCCCGGCCGGTCGCCTCAGGCGAGATCGTGGCGAACGCCGCTGCCTGCACTGGGACGAATACCTGTGCCATCGTGAGGCCAAGCGCCAGCATCAGCAACCGGGCCCACCACAGGCTCGTTCCTGGCCCAAGGAGTCCGAGCAGGCCAATGGAGATGGCGACCCCGCCTAGTCCGGCGGTGATGTGCCGGCGCGGGCCGAGCATCGGATAAAGCCAGCGCGCCGCCAGTTGGGCTCCGGCCATGACGCCGAGCGCTTCTGGGAACGTGCTCAGCCCGGAACCAAGCGCGCTCAGCCCTCGGCCGTCCTGGTAATACAGCGAGATCGCATACAAGGTGCCGAGGAACGCAATCGAGCTCAGCACCATGACGCCGTTGCTCGCGCGGAACAGCCGGTTACTAAGCAATCGCAGGTCCACCATCGGCTGGGCGGTGCGCAGTTCAACAGCGACCATGGCGGCGAGCAGCAGCACCCCGGCAGCGAGCGACGCCAGCACATCAGCTGAGTGCCAGCCTTTCACCGGACCTTCAGAAAGGCCGTACATCGCCAGCCCAAGGCCGAACCCGGAGAGCAAGAAGCCGGGCAAGTCGAACCGGCCGGCCTGAGGCTGCCTGCTTTCCCGCACGAAAAGCAGGCCGAACAGGAAGGCCGCCGCTCCGATCGGCACGTTGACGTAAAAGACCCAGCGCCAGGACAGGTCGGTGGTCAGCAGCCCGCCGAGCACCGGGCCAAGCGCGGGCGCCAGCGTGGTCGGCACGGTCAAGATGGCCGATGCCCTGATCCGTTCTTCGGGCGGGAACACCCGGAACAGCATGGCCATGCCAACTGGTGCGAGCATGCCGCCACCGGCACCTTGCAGCACCCTGAAGGCGACCAGTTCGCCCAGGCTGTTGGCGAGACCGCAGAGCGCGGATGCGCCAGTGAATACCACGATCGCGATCAGCAGGATTCGCTTTCCACCGAACCGGTCACCGAGCCAGCCCGAGGCGGGAATGAACACCGCCAGGCTGACCAGGAACGAGATCGAGATACTGTCAATCGCAAGCGGGCTCACGCCGAACTCGCGGCCGATTGTCGGCAGGGCGACGTTCACGATCGTGGCGTCCATGATCGACATGAACATGGCCGCGACGAAGACGACGCCGACCGCGACCTTCTGGCTCATTCGGGAATCCACGATGTCCTCACTCGGCGACGGCTCAACGACCCCCGATACAAGCCCCGACGGGAGGCGGAAATTCCGCCGGCCCGAGCCGTCGCCCACCTCGCCTCCGGCGGGTGGCCCGAGGCGGGTGGGCCCGACCGTCGCCCACCTCGCCTCCGGCGGGTGGCCCGAGGCGGGTGCAGCGGAGGTAGCAGGATCAGACTGTCGGCCGCCAATCCAGCGGGCCAGCTGAGCCCGTCCCGATGGGGAGATCGTCTGGCATGATCACAAGACGTCACGCTGGGAGAACGGTGACGGCTGTTGCTGCTAGCTTCGGTCGACTGAGCACCATCTGGTCAACCTGCTGGTTCGTTCAGGCGTCCGATACAGCACGGATCAAATGACGCGATGCCGGCCAGGCGTCGCCGACGAGGGGCTGGTGGGCTTTGATGGGTGGCCTTCTGCGACCGTGCGGCCGGGTAGCGCTGGCCGCCGGAATCTGCGCGGGTCTGGTCGTTCCCGCACTGGCCAGCGGCCAAGCGGCGGCCGCGAGCCGGATCGCTGTCGTGAGTGCGGCCGCGGCCCGAGGCACCGCACCGGCCGTTCCCGGCGAGCAAGAGTGGGTCAGCCGGTACAACGGACCAGGCAACAGCTACGACGAGGCGACCGCAATGGCAGTCAGTCCCGACGGCAGCACGGTCTTTGTCACCGGCTGGAGCGATGGCGCGGACAGCCTAGGCGACTATGCGACCGTCGCCTACGATGCGGCGACCGGCAACCAAGAGTGGGCCAGCCGGTACGACGGTCCGGCAAGCGAACTGGATGTGCCTGAGGCCATCGCGGTCAGCCCCGATGGCGAGACGGTGTTCGTGACTGGCTACAGCACCGGTGATTCCTCCACGGACTACGCCACGATCGCCTACGACGCAGCCACTGGCGACCAGTTGTGGATGGCACGCTACTCAGGCGTGACCGCCTCAGTTAGCTACGCCAAGTCACTAGTCGTCAGCCACAACGGCCAGGCCGTCTACGTCACCGGCTACAGCAAGGCAAGCTCGGGCAATGACTACGTCACCATTGGCTACAACGCGGCGACCGGCACGACCCTGTGGACAGCCCGGTATAACGGTCGGGCCAACGGCAATGACCAGGCGCGAGCGATAGCCATCAGTCCGAACGACAAGATGATCTTTGTCACTGGCCGCAGTACCGGCATCGGCTTTGACGATGCGACGGTCGCCTATAACGCGGCGACCGGGGCGCGGCTGTGGACCGCCCGCTACAACAACCGCAAGGCGAACGGCAACGAATTCGCCAACGCCATCACGGTCGGTCCTGGCGGCCAGACCGTCTACATCACCGGCGGAAGCAAAGGCAAGTCCTCCTACCTTGACTACGCCACGATCGCCTACAAGGTCTCCACCGGCACTCAGTTGTGGGTCGCCCGCTACAACGGTCCAGGCAACCTCAACGACTCCGGCGCCGCAGTGGCCATCACCCCGAACGGCGCCACGATCATAGTGACCGGCTCAAGTTGGGGCACTAACAGCAACACCGACTACGCCACGATCGCCTACAATGCCCGCACCGGAGCGAGTCGGTGGACCAAGCGGTACGCCACAGTACCGGGCGGATACGACTCAGATAACCCGGCCGGAGTCGTGATCAGCCCGGACGGCGGCACGGTGTACGTGACCGGCGACAGCGAGAACACCACGACCGAAGACGACTACGCCACCGTCGCCTACTCCACCGCCACCGGGGCCCGCCAATGGGTCACCCGTTACGACGGCCCGCAGCACAGCTTCGACGGAGCGACCGCACTGGCGCTCAGCCCGTCCGGCGACACTCTCTACGTCACCGGCTTCAGCACCGGAACTACCTCGGCCACCGATTTCGCCACCGTCGCCTACCAAACCTGACCCAGCCAGGTCCGGTCGGCGGCTCCGCTGGTCGTCGCTCGGCTCGACCCGGACAATGGCTCCGACCATGATCGGGATGCTTTGTCTGGCCTCGCGGGCTATTGATCGGGGCGGCCGTTCCGTAGATCCTGGTCGCGAGGAGGTGTGCGGTGGCGACTGAGTCCGTTACGGCCGATGCGGTCCTGGTTGGCCGGGCCGAAGAGCTCTTAGCTAGTCACCGCGACTTCGGCATTGCTGAGCTCATTTGGCAGCGGGCGTCGGCGCGATTGCTGTTCGCCTTGGAGGTGCTCGCAGACCGGTTGCCTGGTGCCGCTGCCTCGCTCCAGGTCCTGACGGACAATGGTTGCTTGCCGCAAGTCCTGCGCGACCCGGTGGTCCGGATGACGACCGAGGCGGCACTGCAACGACTGCGGCTTGGCCAGCTTGGCCCGACGGACGACCTTGAGCAAGTGCTCAGGCAGGCGGCGGACTGCGTCGTCCCTGGCGATGATCGCGGGCCGTCGCAGCTTGAGGAGGGTTGTGGCCTGCGCGCTGGCCCCGACGGGGGAATTTGGGTGCTCGGGTTTCCGGCCGTTCCTGGCCTGCTGCCGGGCAAGCTGGCGCGGGCTTGCGTGGCGAATTTCATCCAATTACCTGGTCGGACTGGGGAGCTTAATCCGGCCACCGCGCTGACGGCTGAGCTTGCTGATCGCGCCTGCGCGGTGCTGACTGGCGTGCTGCCACTGCTCGGACCCGAGGTCGCCAGGCATGTCAGCGCTCTTGGGATGATGACAGCCGACGGCAAGGATGGGGCGATGCTGTCGGCGGCGGGTGGCGCGCCGGTACCCGGCATTATCGTGATCCGGCCACGGCAGCTTGAGCGGACCTGGGATGCAGCGGGGCGGATCCTGCACGAGGCGCTGCACCTCAAGCTCTTTGACATCAGCGTGTGCTCACCGCTCATCGCCAGCCTTGACACCACCATCCGGGTGCCGTGGCGGCCGGTTCGCTGGGACATGCGGCGGGTGCTGGCAGCATTCCATGTGTATGCACACGTGGCGCTCTTCCACGCGGCGGTGCGAAGCCGGGGTCAGGGGCTGGCGGCCGAGTTCGGCGCACCGCCGGCCAATCCCGGAGTCAGTTTGTCGTCGAACGAGAGCTACACCCGGCCGGAAGAGCGGCTGCGTTACCTCGGTGAGCAACTCGCTGGTCCGCTTGCCGGTGGACTGACCTCGGTCGGCCGCCGGTTCGTCAGCTGGCAGCTTGACGCGATCGCGCCGCTCATTGGTTGGCAGGTTCAAGCTTCCGCGTTGCAGCGCCCAGTCGTCCAGCGAGTCCATCCGGCCGCAGGCTATGAAAGGTTGCCTGGCCTCATCGCCCGTTCCGATTCGCGAACCGGCTCCGGGCTGATCTTCAACCCTGAACGCGGGTTGCTGCATGTGGTCAACCTGGCCGCCTGGATCGCGTTCAATCTCTGTGACGGTCGGGACCTTGGCGCTCTGCGCCGCTCCTATGCCGGCATCGTCGCGAGTCGACTGTCCACCGCTGAAGCTGCCCGGCACCTGGCGGCGGCGCTGTCGCAGCTAGCCGAAGCGGGCCTGATCAAGCCACTTGCCGATCGAGCTGCGATTGCGGGAGGAGGTGACACATGTCAGAAGACACACTCCGTGGGCTAGTCGAGCAAGCTGCCGACTTTGCGGCCCCGTCGGTCACTACCGGCTCTGTGAAGGAGATCGCCTGGCTGCCGTCGGACGACGGCCTGGACCTGGACGGTCTCTAAAACACTGCGCTGACCGGGGAGGCGATCCGCATGTCATGCCGCTTCTCCGGTCCGCGTCATCGCCCGGCACTTACCGGTCGACGGTCGGTAGCGCATCCGGCATGAGAGCAGGCCCTTCTTGGTCCATTCAGCTCCTCCATGGGCGGCTCGGACGATAGTCATGACGGTGCCCCGCGCCCTTCTTCATCGTTAGGCTTGTCCGAATTTGGTGATCATCGCGCTGCGGATTGCGTAGGCATGTCACCGCTCGGCTGGAGCAACCCGGCCACAATCCTGGTCAGCGCGCGGTCGATGAGAGCGGCACCAGGATCGTCCTGCAGTTGATCGGTCGGACCAGCATCGCCTGCATCGGCCGCGCGGACGGCTGACTCGGTTAGTGCGGCCGCGAGGTGTGGATGCTGGCCCGCGGTCGCGATTCTTAGCAGGTAGCCGCCGAGCGAGTCCTGCCAGTCGGTGGCGTCCTGACCGGCTCGGCGCTGGTCGATCTCAGTCTGAGCGATGAGCCGAACGGCACCAGAGAAAAGGCCAATGGTCTCCAGCCGGGCCTGACCCGTGAGACCTGATCCGCCAAGCGCGGCGAGTGCGTGCTCGATGAAGGTGATCGCATTCGGTCCGGGCAGGCGCCCGGCCGGCGGAATGTCAAGCAGCCATGGGTGCCGCAAGTAGATCGCGAGGCCCTGACGGGCCAGCACGAGCAGATCAGCGGTCGGCTGGCCAGCGAGTTGCTGCGGATAGGAGTACTCGCCGAATACCTGGTCGGCCATCAGTTCGATCACTTCATCCCTGGTGGTGACGTATCGGTAAAGGGAAGCCGCTGCGGTGCCCGTGGCCGCTGCGACCGAGCGCATAGTCACCGCGGCCAGTCCATCAGCGTCGGCCAGCCGTACTCCAGCCGCAGCGATCTCTGCGCGGCTGTGCTCGGGAACGGGACCCCGGGCCGAGCGTTCTGGTCGCATCCAGATGCTTGGCGCTCGACCAGGCACGGTACTTGGCTCGTTCATTGCGAACACTGTACTCAGTAAGTTAGGCTGCGTCATATAGCGAACATTGATCGCAGTTTCGCCGGTCGACCAGCGACCGGCCACTTAGTAGGAGAGCGGGTATGACCGAGGCAGCGCAATCGGGCAACTGGACCGACCTGTGGACACCGACGCGCTACGCGCGCAACGGCACCGTCCAGGTCGCCTACGACACGCTGGTCGGCTCGCAGGGCGACCCGCTGCTGTTGGTCATGGGGCTGGCGGTATCTAGGTTCTGGTGGCCGACCGGGCTGTGCCAGGCCTTCGCCGGACAAGGATTCGCTGTCGCCCGTTACGATCAGCGCGACGCTGGCCAGTCGACCCGAATGCCCGACACTGGCGGCAGTAATCCTTTCGTCGCGGTGGCGCGCAAGCGCGGTGCCTACTCGGCCGAGGACATGACCGACGACGCGGTTGCCGTGCTCGACGCGCTGGGCTGGGAGCGGGCGCACATCTTCGGTGCCTCCCTCGGCGGAATGGTTGCCCAGCGCATTGCGCTGCACCACCCCGATCGGGTGCTCAGCGTCGTCTCGGCGATGGCGATGCCCAGCGATGTGAGCGGATTGGGCGGCGGGCGGTACATCAAATTCGGGCTGCTGGCCAAGCTGGCCAGGATGAAATTCCCCGAAGGCAGGGAGGGCGATATCCAATTGTCGCTCACCCTCGCCAGGCAGATCGCCTCTCCTGCTTATCCGTTCGACGAGGATGCCGCGCGCGAGTGGGTCGAACGCGCGGTCGACAGTGGTCCGCGCGATACCAAGGCTCAGAGCAGGCAGGTTGGCGCGCCGTGGCACGGGCCAAAACTCCGTGAACTGCACAAGCCTGTGCTCGTCTTGCATGGTGACAGCGATCCGATCCTGCGGGTCAGCGCAGCCCGCGCCACTGCGAAGGCGATCGACGGCGCCAGGCTGATAGTGCTGCCAGGTGTTGGCCACGACTTGCCCGCCGAACTCTGGCCGACCGTCGCCGAAGAGACTCGGCGGCTAGCGGACCAGGCGTAGCCAGCCAGTACGGGCGCACAGGCTGGGGTTCGACGACTGCACACTGACCCTTACCGTCGACTCGTAAGTATTTCGGCGGGGTGGGATGGCGCGCGGTTCCGAGGGGCCGAGGGGCCGAGGGGCCGAGGGGCCGACGACGACGGCAGGACGCGGACGCGGTGCGGGGTCGACGCCCGACAGCAGGTAGGCCCGGCCGTCAGCAACGGCCAGGCCTACCTGGGACTACATATCGGGTGGACGATGGGACTTGAACCCACGACATCCAGGACCACAACCTGGCGCTCTGCCAACTGAGCTACGCCCACCAAGACTGCGGGAACCGCAGCGGTCAAAGCATACAGGTCTTCGCTCAGTTAGCAGAACCGGATTCGCCGTGCTCGTGTGAGGTGTCGCGGGTAGCGCCGTGAGCCGCTTTGCCGCCGACGGTGAACCGGGCGGCGAGCTCCCGCGCGGTGGTGGTGTCGGGTCCGGGCATGGGCACGAAGACGGCGGCCCGGTAGTACCTGAGCTCGGCGATGCTCTCCCTGATGTCAGCCAGTGCCCGGTGTCCGCCGACCTTCACTGGACTGGCGAAGTACGCCCTCGGGTACCAGCGGCGCGCCAGCTCCTTGATGCTGGATACGTCGATCATGCGGTAGTGCAGGAACTCATCCAGTTTGGGCAGGTCGCGGGCGATGAACGACCGGTCAGTGGCGATGGAGTTGCCGCACAGCGGTGCCTTCTTCGGCTCGGCGATGTGTCCCTGGAGGTAGCTGAGCACTTGATCCTGGGCCTCGGCCAGGGTGATACCGCTCGCCAACTCGGTCAGCAGACCAGAGCTGGTGTGCATTTGCCGCACCAGCTCAGGCATGTGATCGAGTGCTTCGGGTGGCGGCTTGATCACCACGTCGATGCCGCTGTCGAGCTCGGTCAGCTCGCCATCGGTCACCACGCAGGCAACCTCGACGAGCGCGTCGCAGCCCAGGTCGAGGCCGGTCATCTCACAGTCAATCCAGACCAGTCGGTCAGTCACCGTCTCAGCCTAGGCCAGTCCTGCACCGGTAGCGTGCTCGGTGCCGCGCAGTCGCTCAAGTTCACCAAGCTGCTCAAGCTCAGTGATGTGCGCAGGCACGCCAAGGCCGGCTTTGAGCACCGGATCTGGCTGTGCCGGGCCGACCGTTAGCGTCATGGGCAGCACCCCGGCCCAGATGTCAAGGTCGTAGTCCTCGTCATCATCCTTCGGGCCGCCCGAGCGTGCCTTCACCGAAGCCTCGTCGAGCGGCAGCGCGATCACCGCTGTAGCGGCGAGTTCCTTGCGCGTCGGTTTCCTTGAGTTCTCCCAGCGACCGGGGATCAGGTGCTCGGTGATCGCGGCGATCGCGGCCAGTCGCTCGGCCTCATCGGTGACCAGCCGCGCGGTGCCAAGGATCACCGCGCTGCGGTAATTCATCGAATTGTGAAACACCGATCGGGCGCACACCAGGCCGTCAACCAGGGTGACCGTGACGCATATCTCCTTATCCTTGGCGTAAAGGAAGGACCGGTTTGCCGAAGAGCCATGCAGATACAACGTCTCGCCGATCCGCCCGTAGCCGGTCGGCAGTACGAGTGGCGAGCCGTCGATGATCACGCCGAGATGGCAGATCAGCCCGGCGTCGAGCACGGCGTGCAGGTCAGCCCGGTCCGCCGCGCCGCGTTCCCGCAGCCGGTGTAGCGTAGTTCGTTCGGTGGACGAGAGTGTGCGAAAGGTGTCCATAATGCCCTACGGTAGCGAGGTGGATAGTGTTCCTGGCATCGCCGATCCGGCCAGGCTCGATGCCTGGATCAGCGCACATGTGCCGGATGCGGGGCTAGGTGAGCTCACCGGGATCTCTCTGATTTCCGGTGGCCGGTCCAACCTCACCTACCGGCTGGCCTTCGGTGATCAGTCGGTGGTGTTGCGGCGGCCGCCACTCGGTCACGTGCTGCCGACCGCGCACGACATGACCAGGGAGTACCGCGTCATCTCCGCGCTTTCCGGTACGAACATTCCGGTGGCAACTCCGGTGGCCTTCTGCGCGGACACCGAGATCGTGGACGCGCCGTTCTACCTCATGCGGTTCGTGTCCGGAGAGGTGCTGCGCACCAGGGAGCACGGCGCGCACGTGCCACCAGGACAGGCCAAAGAGCTGTCCGAGTTGGTGGTGGACACCATGGCCGCGATCCATGGCGTGGACGTCGACGCGGTCGGGCTGGCTGACTTCGGTCGTCCTGACGGCTACCTGACCAGGCAACTGGCGCGCTGGCAGCGGCAATGGGAGCTGTCGAACTCCAGGGAGGTGCCGGGCTATGACGACTTGGTCGAGCGGCTGACGCAGCGCCTGCCAGCGTCGGGCGAAGGCACATTGGTACACGGTGACCTGCGTCTGGACAACATGCTGGTGACTTTGGCGCCGAGCACGGCGGTCGCGGCGGTCGTCGACTGGGAGATGTCCACCCTGGGCGATCCGCTCGCCGACCTTGGCTTGACGCTGATGTACTGGACCGATCCTGGCGAGGATGACTGGCTGCGGATCTCCGAAGGCGGCTCGGTCACCACTATCCCCGGCTTCTTGAGCCGGGCCGAAGCGGCGGCCAGATATGCCGATCGCACCGGACGCGACATCTCGAACATCGGCTACTACACCGCCTTCGGGTGCTTCAAGCTCGCGGTCGTGCTTGAGGGCATCCACGCCAGGTTCTTGCAGGGCAAGACCGTCGGCGAGGGATTCGAGCGTGAGGGCCCCGCGGTCGCGAAGCTGATCACACGCGCACACCAGCTGCTGGATGCCAGCGCGGCTGGCGAGGTCGGCTAGCAAGGTCACGTCAGCCTCCGACGCTGCGGCAGGGGTCAGGTGGCAGACGATCCGACCAGGGCGAAATTTGTTATAGTACATAATCGTGTTTCATCTAGTACATAATATCGAGGCGGGCGCGGGCGCGGCAACCATCGCCTCCCGGCTGGAGGACTCGATCGTGGCCGGGGTCTTGCCGACCGGTCGGCACCTGCCCACGATCCGGGACCTGGCGGCCGAGTTGGCCGTCGCCCCGGCTACAGTCGCCGCCGCTTACCGCACGCTGAAGCAGCGCGGACTGGTGGATGCTCGCGGGCGCCGGGGCACCGTAGTGACCGCGGTGGCCTCGTCGCCGACCCCGAGCGCATCGGCGGTGCCGCCGAATACGCGCGATCTAGCCAGCGGCAATCCGGACCCGGCCTTGCTGCCACCGCTCAGGCCGGCGCTCGCGGCTATCGATCCCGGTCACAAGCTCTACGGCGGTCCAGCGAAACTGGCCAGGCTGGTTGAGTTGATCAATGCTGACTTCGCCGCCGACGGGCTGGCCGGAGGCATCGCGATTGTCGGCGGGGCGCTTGACGGAATCGAGCGAGTGTTGCAAGTGCGGCTACGGCCGGGTGACCGGGTCGTGGTCGAGGATCCGAGCTGGCCGCGGATCGCCGATCTGATTCGGTCGCTTGGCCTGCGGGTCGCGCCAGTACGAATTGACGAGCGTGGCCTGGTCCCTGCCCAGTTGGCAGCCGCCCTAGCGGATGGCGCGCAAGCGGTGATCGTCACGCCGCGCGGGCACAATCCGACCGGCGCGGCCATCGACGTTCAGCGCGGGCTAGAGCTCAGCGAGATCATCGGAGCGCATCAGGACGTGATGGTCATCGAGGATGACTTCGTCGCGGCTGTCGCCGGAGCGCCGTACGTGCCACTGCATCAGCGGACGGCGCGGTGGGTGGTCATCCGCTCGCTGTCGAAGGTGCTCGGGCCCGACTTGCGCGTGTCGCCGATGATCGGCGACGGCGTCACGATCAGCCGGGTCGAGGGCCGGCAGTTGCTCGGAGCCGGTTGGGTCAGTCACCTGCTCCAGCAAACCGCAGCCAGCCTGTGGGCCGATCCGGCCACCAGGACGCTGCTCGCGCAGGCAGCCGCCAGCTACGCGGCCCGCCGGGCGGCGCTGGTGGCGGCGCTTGGCCGCCACGGCATCGCCGCCTTCGGCGGTAGCGGTCTCGGCGTATGGGTGCCGGTGACCGAAGAGGTGGCAATGGTCCAGCACCTGCTTGATCGCGGCTGGGCGGTCAGCCCGGGGGAGCGCTACCGCTCAGCTGCCCCACCCGGCATCCGGATCACCATTACCGACCTCGACCCGGCCGAAGCCGAGCAGCTAGCGGCCGCGATCGCAGCCGCAACTGCCGCAACTGCCGCAACTGCCCAAGCACCAGCTACCTATAGCGCCTAGCGATGGGCCGAGCGGGGCCACCAGAGCTACGGTGCGAGGCAGCTCAGGTCGCACAGGCGGTGCGCGAGCGCCTTATAAAAGACCTCGTCCACCTGGCTCGGCTTGGAGATCTCGTACGCTGCGCCGCCGGTGACCTGGGCGATTTGCTTCAACTGCGGGAAGTTGGGCGGGTCGCCAAAGACGATGATGATCACGTTGACTTTGCGGGACGGCTCGTTGAGCTTGTTGAGCTTCTTGATCAGGTCGGCCGCGCTGATGTCGGATGAGTCGTTCTCGATGCCTGATCCAAGTACGACCACGCCGTTGAAGAAATTCGGCCGGTAGGTGCTCAGCATGTACTTATAGCCAGCCAGGATGCTGCCGTAGAGCGCGACCCTTGGGCTCGTGCCCGCAGTGAGGTTGGACGCGATGTGCGAAAGCTGATCGCGCCTGCTCAGCACGCCGACCTGGGCCGGCAACGGCCCCATTGACACCAGTTGCTTGTAGGGCAGGGTGCCGTTCAGATCACTGCCGTACTCCCAGAGCCCGAGATTGGAGGTGTTGGCGAAGAGCGAGAGGCCGATGGACGCTGCCTTAGTCAGTTCGGCTTCATAGCTCGGGCCACCCGGCGTCGACATTGTTGCCATGTTCGACGACACGTCGATCATGGTCAGGTCCCTGGAGCTGAGCGACAGCTTGGTCCACGACTGCAAGGCGGTTGGTGCCTCGACCGCTGAGGCGGACGGTGCCACCTGGAGCAACTGACTGTCCAGGCCGAAGGACGCGGAGTAGCGGTCGGCCAGCCCAGGTACCGAGCCAGCTGACCGGAAGCGGCGAACCTGATCACGCTGGCCGAGTACTTGCTCCTGAGCATCCGTCCGAAGACCTGCAGGGCCAGCAACTGCTGTGGGCTTGAAGTGGTCAGCAGCACGTAGGGGTAGTCGAACTCCGGACTGCCAAGCGAAGTCTTTTTGCCGCTCGGATAGATCGCCGCGAGCGGCTGGTGCGGGTTGGTCGCGTCGTAGGCGAGCACCGCCTGCTCGGTGGTGACCGTCACCGGATTGCCGTCCAACGGCGGTGCCGCCAGGCTAACGAACGAGGAGAGCGCGGTCGGATCGTCGAAATAGGAGGTGACGGCTGATGCGTGGGCGAACTTGGTGAACTTCAACCTGGCCGCCTGGCTTGACCCGAGCAACCGGCTGATCTCGATCAAGGTCGCCATACCGGCTGCGGTCTGGGTTGGATCAGGCAGGTCGACGCGCAGGTCGGCAGGTGTGCTCGGACCGCCAGCGCTCGGCGGCAGCAGCAGTCGCCAGCCCACCTTACTCAAGCTAGGCGTCCTGGCCGCGGCCGCTTGGGGCATCACGATCATGAGTGGCGACCTGGCCACGCTGAATCCGGCCGGCTGGACCGTCTGAGCGCCGACGGCGAAGCCGCGCACTTCATCCACCCACAGGCTGGAATCTGGAATCCAGGCGTTAATCGGATTGCCAGTGGCGTTCGGATGCTGACCGTCTATCTGCGTCGCCGCGGTCACTGGCGACGCCTCGTCGATCGCCACATAGACGCACCGGCCGGCTGCGTGACGCTGCTGCCGGTTGAATACATCAGCAATTCGATTGATGTTCAGGATAGATATCCGTACTGACTGCGACGTGGACGATCAGGGGATGATCGGAGCACGAGAACGCGCTGACGACCTGCGCTGTGCCCCGGCCAACCATGAGCAGCAGGCTGGCTACGACGGCCACAAATACCAGGGTCTTTGTTTGCAGGCGGCGCTTACGGCGCCTGGCTGCCTTAGTGCGACCAGGAGGCGGGGTGGTCACGGTGTCCTTAGGTCAGTGCGGGATCGGGCCGGGGTGCAGCAAACTCTACCGAATTGGTGCTAGACCCGCCCGCTGCTTATGCGCTAAGCGGCCTGCAGCGCTAGTGAGTCGCGCAGTCGGTGCATCGCCGTCACGGGCGCGGCTATTTTGTCGAGGCCCAACAGCGCTGCGCCCGCTACTGGGGCGGCCTCGATCACGCTGACGGTGCAGGCCGGTGCCATTGTCGTGATACGGGTCTTGATGGCATCAATCAGCAGCGGGTTACGGGCCGCGAGCACGCCGCCGCCCAAGATCACCGGCACGGCGGCCGTGCTGAGGCCAAGGCGCCTGATCACGGCACCAGCCATCGCGCTGACCTCGTCGGCTAGTCGCAGCACCAGACCCTTGGCCACCTGATCGCCGGCGTCCGAGGCTTCGAATACCAGCGGCGTCAGCTCGCCAATCCGGTCGAGGCTGAGCTGACCCAGGTGCAAGGCCACCGCCACATCGGTCGGCTCGGCCAGCCCGAAGTGCGCCGGCACGGTCCGGCGCAGCATGGTCTGCGGGCCGCGTCCGTCCTCGTCCCTGATCGCCCACCACTGGGCTTCGAGACCGAGGCTAAAGCCGCCGCCCCAGTCGCCGGTGATCTGGCCGAGCGCGAGATAACCGGCGGTGCGGCCGTCGGGTGCCAACCCCGCGCAGTTGAGGCCGGCACCGCAGGTAACCCCAACACCCCAGAGCCGGTCAGCGCCTGCCGCTGGCGCGTCATCGAGCCCGGCTCGCAGCACAGCGAACGTGTCGTTGGCGACCGACGTGGTCTGGGTCCAGCCTTGATTGGCGAGGATCTGTTCGAGCTTGCGCTCGTCGGCAGGCAGGTCCACGTTGGCGACGCACGCGACCAGGTGAGTAGCGACGTCGGACAGGTCAGCTCCGGCCGCAGGCCCGCCCACCACGATCACGGCCGACCGCAGCAGGTTGGCGATAACGTCGATGGTGTCGTCGGACAGCCGGGTTGGCATGCCTGGGCCCCGCACGCTGGCCAGCAGCGTCCCGTCGGCCGCGACCAAGGCCAGGTCAGTCTTGCTGTTGCCGCCGTCTATGGCCACAACAGCAGCGGGCAGCGGGCTCACCGGCCCTGAGCCTGCGCCAGCCCGGCATCGCTGCCAGCCCAGGGCAGGTACCTGGCGTTCTCCGCGATCAGCCGGTCAGCCAGTCCTGTCGCCAAGTCGTACTGGCCGACTAGCGGGTTGGCTAGCAAGGTCTGCACCACCCGGTCCCGGCCGCCGCGCAGCGCAGCGTCAATGGCCAGCTCTTCATAGGCCGACGCGTGCGCGATCAGGCCGGACAGCAGCGGATTCACCGGTTCGATCGGCACCGGCACGGGCCCGTCGGCGTTGATGACAGCCGGTACCTCGATCACTGCGTCATCGGGTAGGAACGGCAGCGTCCCGGCATTCCGCAGGTTTACCACCTGTATGTCGCCGGTGTTATTAACCAGTGAGGCGAGCAGGGCGACCGCCGCCTCGGAGTAGAACGCGCCACCTCGCTGCCCCAGCAGGTCAGGCTTGCGATCAAGGGCAGGGTCGGCGTACATCGTAAGCAGTTGCCGCTCCATCTCGGCGACGGCTTGCGCTCTGGTCTGCTGCCCCACCAGCTCGCTGACCGTCCGGTCGTGCTCGTAGTAGTAGCGCAGGTAGTACGACGGCACCGTGCCGCCGGTCAAGTGCAGCAGCGGCGCTGGCATCCTAATGAGCGCAGCGATGTCGGCCCCGCGCTGTTCGAGCAGCTCAGGAAGCCGGTCATGACCGTCGACGAGCACCGCACGCTCCCAGGTCAGGTGGTTGAGCCCGACATGGCCCAGGCTGACCTGCTCCGGCTCGACACCGAACCAGCCAGCGAAAATGCGCTGGAATCCGATCGCCACATTGCAGAGGCCAACGGCCCGGTGGCCGGCGTCCAGCAGCGCCCTGGTCACGATCCCGACCGGGTTGGTGAAGTCGATGATCCACGCGCCCGACGCCGCCCGCGCCCGTGCTCGCTCGGCGATATCCAGTACTACAGGTACAGTGCGCAGTGCCTTGGCCAGCCCGCCCGCTCCGGTCGTCTCCTGGCCGACGCAACCGCATTCCAGCGGCCAGGTCTCGTCCCGGTCGCGTGCCGCCTGGCCGCCAACTCGCAACTGCAGTAGCACCGCGCCCGCGCCGTCGAGCCCGTCGTCGGTGTCGGTGGTCCACCTGACCTGCGCCGGATGACCATAAGCGCGCATGATCCGAGCGGAGAACGGCCCGACCACCGACAGCCTGGTCTCGTCTGGATCGACCAGCACCAGCTCGGTGACGTTGACCTGCCCGGCCAGCCTGGCGATCCCGTCGACCAACTCAGGGGTATAGGTCGAACCTCCGCCGATAACAGCGAGTTTCATCCAAATGCCTTTACTTCAGCGCCCGACTGCGCGACGTGGCAGGCGGCTTCGTGTCCAGGTTCGATGGCTTGCAGCGTCGGGGTGACGGTCTCGCATCGATCGATCGCGATCGGGCAGCGCCACCGGAACCGGCATCCCGGCGTCGGGTTGATGACCTTCGGGGGTTCGCCCCGGTCGGTCTCGGCGCTGACATTCAGTGGTGCCCTCGGGTCTGGCGCGGCCGACAGCAGCAACTGGGTATACGGGTGCATGGGGCTGGTCAGTACCTCTTCGACCGGACCGGTCTCAGCGATCTGGCCGGCGTACATCACGATCAGTCGGTCGGCCACGTATCGGGCGCTGGCGAGGTCATGAGTGATGAACAGAATCGAGACGCCCTCGCTGTCGCGCAGCGTCACCATGAGGTTGAGCAGGCCGATCCTGATCGACACGTCCAGCATCGACACAGGCTCGTCGGCCAGGATCAGCTTCGGCCGCATCGCGAGCGCCTGAGCGAAGCCGACCCGCTGCCGCTGTCCGCCGCTAAGCTCGTGCGGATACCGCTCAAGCACGTCAGCAGCCGGCGACAGGCCGACCACGTCGAACACCCGACGCGGCCTCCTCGTAACGCTGCTCCGCGCTCAGCTCAGGCCGGTGCAGCTTGAGGCCGCGAAGAACGCCATGCGACACCCGGAACACCGGGTTAATGGACGCGAACGGGTCCTGGAAGACCATCGGGGCCAGACCCGAGTACCGCAGCCGTTCTCGTCTGGACCTGATCGATGAAATGCCTTTATCCTCGAAAAATATCTCCCCGGCTGTCGGCTTGTAGATCCGAGCCAGTAGCCGGGCGATGGTCGACTTGCCGCTGCCGCTCTCGCCGGCCAGCGCGACGATCTCGCCGTTCCTCGATGCTCAGATTGACGTCGTCGACGGCGTGCAGCACTTTTTGCGACAGTGCGTTGCCGATCTTGAAATGCTTGGTCAGACCCTGGGCGCGCAGTAGCGGCGCGCGGTCGGTGGCGAGGCCGCCGTCCTGGGCTGGCCCGGGCTGAGGGGTCAGTTCGGTCATGACGCGCTCCCAGCATCGGCTCGGCTCGGCTCCGGTGGCGTTGCCGCCGGGTCGTACTTAAAGCACCGCACCATGGTGCCGTCGAGCGGATAGAGGTCGGGTCGCTCGGTGTGGCACCGATCGAACACGTCGGTGCACCTGGCCGCGAACCAGCAGCCCTGCGCCCGCCGGGCCAGATTGGGCGGACTGCCAGGGATGCCGAGTAGGGGCAGCTTCGCGCCCCTGATCGAGGGGAAGGCATCCATCAGTCCGACGGTGTAGGGGTGCTGGGGCGTGTCGAACAGTTGCCTGGTCGGGCCGACCTCGGCGACCTGCCCCGCGTACATCACCATCAGCCGGTCAGAGAAGTGGCTGACCAGCGACATGTCGTGGGTGACGAAGATGACCGCGAAGCCGAGCTGCTCCTGCAGCTCCTTGATCTGCACCATCAGCGAGCGCTGGGCGACCACGTCGAGCGCCGAGGTCGGCTCGTCCATGATCACCAGCTCGGGGGTGAACAGCAGCGCCATCGCGATCATGGACCGCTGCCGCATGCCGCCGGAGAGCTGGTGCGGGTAGCTGTTGAGGTGCACCGGGTCGATGCCGACCATCTGCAGGACCTCGGCCGAGCGGCTGGCGATCTCGGTCCTCGAGCTCACGCCGTGCGCCCGCATCGCGTCCTTGAACTGGGCGCCGATCGACTTCACCGGGTTGAGCGCGTTCATCGCGCTCTGCATGACCACCGACATGTCTCGCCAGCGGACGTGGCTGAGCTAGCGGTCGGTCAGGCCGACCAGGTTCGCTGCCGTTGAACATCACGCTGCCGCCGATGATCTCGGGCGGGCGGCGACAGCAACTGGGCGATCGGCGAACAGCAGGGTCGACTTGCCGCAGCCTGACTCGCCGACGACACCGAGGAACTCGCCCGGTGCCAGCGAAAAGCTGACGTCGTCGACCGCGAGCACGCTGCCGCCGTCGGTGATGTACTCCACCGATAGGCCGCGGACGTCAAGGATCGTGCCCGGCTGCTGGTCCAAAGTGGCGTCCAGCGCGGCGGCGGCTACCTTGCCGTTAGCCGATCTGCGTCGCACGGGCACTCCTTCGGGTCTTCTCGAAGCGCGCGGCCTGGCGCGTCGCGCCGCACTGCTCGCTCGGGTGGCCTGCGGCCGCCTGCTCGCTTGGGCGCATTACGGCCGCCTGCTCGCTTGGGCGCATTGCGGCCCGATGTTGGCTTGTGTACCTTGCGGCGCAGGGCCAGCCGGGTTGCCGATCTCGTCGAAGGCGTAGTTGAGCAGCGCGAACGCGGCGCCGAGAGCGGCGATGCACACGCCCGGCGCGATCGCCCACAGGTGACTGGCCGGTCTGCAGCGCCTCGTTGTTCTGCGCCCAGTAGAGCATCGTGCCCCAGCTGACCGCGTTCGGGTCGCCGAGGCCGATGAACTGCAGGCTGGTGGCGAACAGCACGGCGTACAGCGCGTTGGTCAGGAAGCTGCGCCACGATCAGCGACGTCATGGTCGGGATGATCTCGACCACGATGATGTAGATCGGCCGCTCGCCCGCGCACCCTGGCCGCCTCCAGGAAGTCGCGCTTGCGCAGCGACAGCGCCTGGGCACGCAGCTGCCGGGCGGTGTAGGACCAGCCGGTCGCCGTGATCACCGCGATCAGTACCAGCGTGCCCGCGCTGTGCAAGTAGCTGGCGATCACGATCAGCAGCGGGAACAACGGGATCACCAGCAGCACGTCGGTGAGCAGGTTAAGCACCGCGTCCCAGGCGCCGCCCAGGTAGGCGGCGGCCACGCCGATGAGCACCGCGATGGCTGTGGACAAGACGCCGACGCCGAACGCGATCTCAAGCACCTGGCCTGGTACCCCAGATCACCTGGGCGAACATGTCCTGCCCGAGGCCGGTCGTGCCGAGCCAGTGCTGTGCGCGATGGCCCGAGGCTGCCGGGTAGATGTCGCGCTCGGATTGTCGCGGGCGATCAGCCCGGGGAAGAGCGAGATCAAGATGAAGAGCAGGAGCAAGCCTGCACCCCAGGTCGCCTTTCTGTTGGACCTGACGGCCTTGCCCATCCGCTGTAGCGCGCGCATGGCCGGGGAGCGGCTACGGCCAGATTGCTGATCGGCTGAATGCAGGTCGGCGAGTTCCAGCGGCTGGGCGGTGCCGGGATCAGTTGCCCCGCCGGGGATGATCATTGCCATGGCTTAACCTGCGTCCCTGGTCCGCGGATCGAGGATGGCGGTCGCGATGTCGGCGATCAGGATCGCCACCAGCACCGCGACCGTGATCAGCAGGAACAGCGCCTGCATCAGCGGGTAGTCCTCGTTCTCGACGGCCTGCGAGCAGCATGTAGCCGACGCCCGGGTAGTTGAAGACGTACTCGATCAGGATCGCGCCGCCGAGCACGAAGCCGAGCGACATCGCGAAGCCGGTCAGGTTGGGCAGGATCGCGTTGCGGGCCGCGTAGTCGAACATGATCCGGCGGCTGGACAGCCCCTTGGCCCGGGCCATCCGCACGTAGTCCTCGGCCAGGGTCGTGATCATGTTGTTTCGCATGGTCAGGATCCAGGTACCGATCGTGGTCATCAGCAGGTGATGCCCGGCAAGATGGCGTGCTCGATGACGTTCCAGATGAAGGTGAAGTTGAAGCCAGGCGTCAGCGTGTAGCTGTAGCTGAAGAAGTAAGGCAGCCAGTGCAACTGGACGCCGAAGATCAAGATGAGCACCAGGCCGACCCAGAAGTACGGGATCACCGAGGTGATGACGAAGACCGGTGGCATGAAGCTGTCGAGCCGACCGCCTCGCCGCCACGCGCCGAGAATGCCGATCCCGGTGCCGAGTATGAACGCCAGGATCGTCGTCACCCCGACCAGGCCGAGCGTCCACGGGATCGCGTTGATGATGATGTGGCCGACGGTGGCCGGGTACTCAGAAAGGGAGACCCCGAATTTGCCTGTGGCCATGTTGCCCAGGTAGCTGACGTACTGGCTGAGCAGCGGCCGGTGCGTATTGACGCCGAATTGGGCCTCAAGCGTCTTGAGCGCTTGCGGCGATACCCCGCCCTTGAACTTCGCGATCATGGCGACCGCCGGATTGCCCGGCATCAGCCTAGGAAGCACGAAGTTGAGGGTCAGCGCAGCCCACAAGGTCAGTACGAAGAAGGCCAGGCGGCGCAGCGCGAATCTCATCTCGCGAGCCTCCTCTCCACGGTCCACCCACTCCTATCGTTGGCCTCGATCAAAGAATTCGGGTAGCCAGGAAACGGTGGCTGTGGAAAGACCGTCGCCTTTCCACAGCCACCAGTTGCCGTTACTTCGTCGGAGTAAGGCGGAGCATGACCTGCTCCCAGTCCGGGTAGTTGTAGGCGGCCGGGCTGCGCGTACGGGTCGCTCGGTGACGGCCAGCCGCTGAACGCCGAGGTGTCGTACTGGAACCAGTCCACCGACTCGGTGACCGGGATCACCGGCACTTCCTTCAGCATGACCAGCTCGAGCTTGTCCACGATCTGCTGCTGCGTGGTCGTGTTCGTGGTCGAGCCGTACTCGTTGATCAGCGCGTCCGTTTGCTGGTCGGTGTACCGCTCGAAGTTCGAGCCAGCCGGAGTGCCGATCGGCGCCGAGTTAGCCGAGTACAGCCACTGCCGCAACTCGTAGTACGGGCTCGGGCCGCCGGTCTCACTGCCGTAGCCGAGTTCGTACTGACCGGCGTACAGCTTGTCCTGGTAGGTGGTGGATGACAGGTCCTGCGGAGTCACCGCGATGCCAACCGCCTTCAGGTCGGACACGATGACGCTGACCGCGTTGACCCAGTCCGAGAAGCCGCCGTTGTTGATCAAGGTGAAGGAAAGCGGCTTGCCGCCCTTGGCGAAGACGCCGTTCGAGCCCCTCTTGTAACCGTCGGCCTCCAGGATCGAGATGGCCTTCTTCGGGTTGTAGGCGTAGTTGTTGCCGAAGGATGCCGCCTGCGAGGTGTCCAGCCAGCTGCTGAAGGTCGGCGTGACGATGCCGGACTGGTTGGAAGCTGGCTCGTAGCCGAACTCACCGAGGGTGGAGGCTTTAGACCGGTCGATCGCGTAGGCCATGGCCTGGCGCACCGCCACGTCCTTCAGTATCGGGTTGGTCAGGTTGATGAATAGCGAGACGTTCGCTACCGGTGGGAACCACCACTTGACGGCCGGCGCCGGTGCCAGGAACTTGCTGATGTCCGGTATGAACTGGCTGCCCCACTGCGCCTGGCCGTTGGCCAGGAAGGTGTTGGCCGTGTCGTTGGACAAGAACGCCGGGTAGTTGATCGTGGCGATCTTGGGCAGGCCCTTTTGCCAGTAGTGCGGGTTGGCCTTGTAGGCGATGTTCTGCGGAGTGCAGGTGGAGCTGGTGACCGTGTACGGGCCGGTACCGATCGGGTTGGTGTCCGGGTACTTGGTCGGATTCGGGATCGTGGACCACACCTTCTGGTCCACGATGGCAACCTGGTCGGCGATGTAGTAGAAGTACGGCACCGCCGCGCTCTTGAACTGCATGACTACCTGGTCAGATCCCTGCTGGGTGACGCTGGAGAGCACTGACCAGACCGAGTTGATGTCCAGTACCTTGAACTTCTTCAGCAAGTTGAAGCTGTAGGCCACGTCGGCAGCGGTCATCGGATCGCCATTGGAGAACTTGACGCCGCCGCGGATATCAAAGGTCAGCGTCTTGTTGCCATTGCTCCAGGTCCAGCTCTTGGCCAGCCAAGGGGTCTCCTTGCCGCTCTGGAGCGTGTTGACGAACACCAGCGGCTCGTAGACCGGCCCGAGCGAGAGCCAGACGTCAGACAGGTTGTACGGGTTGAAGTCGCAGGTCCAGTTGCCGCCGCTCTCGTTGTCGATGGTGAGCGTGCCGGTGGCAGACGAGGTCCCCTTGCTTCCGCCGCCGCTTCCGCCGCCGCTGCTTGAGCAGGCAGCCGCCAGCAGGCAGCATGACGCGATGACGACCCCGAACTTAATAAGGCGTCTCATTGCTTAAGCCCTTCGGTTGAGCTGCGCGCTGCACGACCGGGGGGTCTCCGTCTGGCTCGCGCGCTGGTGCCGGACGGTTTCTGCTAGCGCCGGGGGGAGCCTCCGGCAATCCGCGGTGCCGACGGGTTCAGCTGCCGCCCCGTTGGCGATTCTGCCAGGTAATTCCGTGAATATTGTAAGTACTACATATGCCATGATTTTACCGACTATGCGAACTTCCGCTGATCCTGTGCTGGTACTTGTGTACGACGCCGCTAATCTGTGAGATTGTTAGGACAGTATCCTAACTATCCGAGACGTAACAGAGTTCGTGGCCGAACCGTGACCTGGCGCGCGAAGCCTGGACGAAGGACGCGGTACGTAGGCGCCGAGACGGAGGCTGCATTTCGTGGACATGATCTCGTTCGGGCTGGTCTACCTTGAGCTCGTGTTCGGGCAGCTTGACCGGCTGCCAGGACCAGGCGAGGAGGTCTTCACCGACGAGTTCGCTATCTCCTGCGGTGGTGCCATCACCAGCGCGGTGGCGGCGGCCGCTGGCGGTGCCAAAGCCGGCGTGTGCACCAGGCTCAGCGAGGATGTGGGCTCCCAGATCGCCATCGAGCACTGCGCGGCGGCAGGCATCGACCTGTCTACGTCGATCCACCTCAGCAGGCCGACAGCCGGGATCACCGTGGTGCTCAACTTCGCCGGCGATCGCGGCTTCGTGACGCACGTGCCGCCCACGCAGCCTGCCGAGCGGCGCGAGCTCGATCGCTGGTTCGACGTTCTGCGAGCCGAGCGCCCAGCCTGGTGCTACCTGCACGCCGGCCACGGCATGCCTGAGTTCTTGCGGGAGATCCGCGATCTCGGCGGCAAGAGCGTCCTCGATATCTCGCTCGGCGATGAGCGGGAGGGCGATGTGATCACCGAGTGCATCAAGCTCGCTGACCTTTTCGTGCCGAACTCTGATGAGTTGCTACGGCTGACGGGCGTCGCCGACATCGAGCAGGCGGTCGCCGTCGCTGCTGACTGGGGTACTCAGCTCGTTGTGACCAGGGGAGCGGAAGGTGCACTGGTGTCGCACCCGGACGGCAGCTACACCCAGGTGCGCGAGGGAGTTGCGCCAGTGGCGGTCAAAGACCTCACCGGAGCTGGCGATAACTTCGCCGGAGCGCTGATCGCGGCGTTGCAGGCCGGCGCCCGGCTGACCGATGCCGTGGCGGCTGCCAACGCCGCCGGCTCCAAGGCGGTCGCTCAGCTCGGTGCGATCGGTCCGGTTGGCACCGGGACTGGTGGGGGCTGGCCATTGCGGCCCATGGTTGTTCAAGGACTGGCCGCCGCCCTGCGTGCGCCCGGTCAGCACGAGATCTTGGAGCGTGGCTAATGAAGCTCACCATTCTCGGCGGCGGGGGCGTGCGGATGCCCGGATTCGTCCGCTCGGTGCTGGCGGGACGACCTGGTGCCTTCGACGAGATCTGCTTGTTCGAGCCCGATGCCACCAGGCGGGCGACTACCGGTCGGCTGGCTTGTGAGCTGGCGGGAGTGTTCGGGGTGCCCGGCGCGGTCACCATGACCGCTGACGCCGCGCAGGCATTCACCGGCGCCGATTATGTGTTCTCGGCCATCAGGGTGGGCGGTGACCGCGGCCGGGTGATCGATGAGCAGGTCGCGCTGAGCCGTGGCATCGTCGGTCAGGAAACCACCGGCCCGGGCGGTGGTGCGATGGCATTGCGCACCATTCCCGTGGTTCTTGAGTACTGCGAGCTGCTGAGCCAGTGCTCGCCGGATGCCGTGCTGATCAATTTCACTAATCCCGCCGGACTGATCACTCAGGCGATCAGCGCGCAAGGCAAGGTCACCGCGGTTGGCGTCTGCGACACTCCGGCTGGCACGATCGCGGAGCTGACCAGGCACGTCGCGCCGGACGCCGATCCCGCTTCGGTGACGGCGGGCTATGGCGGGCTTAACCACCTGGGCTGGATCACGTCGTTCGCGGTGGACGGGCAAGAGTTGCTGCCTGAGCTGATCGCCAAGTTCGACACCGTGGCGCAGGCGGTGCACCAACTCAGTCCCTTTGACCCAGACCTGGTGCGCCGGGTCGGGGCACTGCCGACCGAGTACGTGTACTACTACTACGACGCCCGCCGCTACCTCGATGGCGTCGCGCGGGCTGGATCGAGCCGAGGCCAGGACGTGCTGGCGCTGAACGAGGAACTGCTGGCCGCGATCGGCAAGGCATTCGACGCCGGCGACGTGCACGCTGCTTGGACCGCCTACGCCAACTTGCTCGGCGTCAGACGCGACACCTACATGCGCACCGACACTCGCGGCGACAACGGTCAAAGTGCCGCCCGCGCCGCCAGGGCCGCCCGTGGTGCGGTGCCGATCGAGGCTGAGAAGATCGGCGGTTACGAGGGTCTTGCGCTTCGGGTTATTGACGGGCTTTCCGGCCAACAGCCGAGCACGGTGATCGTGAATGTGCCCAACAGCGATTCGCTAGGCTTTCTCGAGGTCGATGACGTGGTCGAAGTGCCGACTCGAGTTGACGCTCAAGGCCTGACCAGCTTGGGCCCGGTGCCCGAGTTGCCGCGGTCGGCGCGCGCTCTGGTGGAAGAGGTTAAGGAGTATGAGCGTGACATCGTGGCCGCCGCGCTGTCGTCCGATGCCGGACTCGCTGCCATCGCGCTGGCCCAGCATCCGCTGGTGCCCGGCATTACCGCCGCTCGTGAACTCTTGGCCGCATACCGCGACGCGCACGGCGAGCATCTCGCCTACCTGCACTAGATGACCGAGAACCCGCAGCGTCTAGTCGCCGCCAGCCAGCCAGCCGGCCCGCCGCCAGGTGCCGCCCGACCGCAGCTGATCAGGGCTATGAATGAGCAGCTGTTGCTCAGCCAGATCCGCCAGCTCGGCGTGTGCTCTCGAGCTGACCTGGCCAGGCTCTCCGGTCTCTCGAAGCCGACGGTATCGCTCGCGCTCGCCAACGTCGAGCGATCAGGACTGGTGCGCACCGCCGGTCAGCGAACCGGGGTGCCAGGTCGGTCGGCTGTGCTTTACGAGATCAGGCCGGAGGCAGGCTACGTGCTCGGCCTGGATATCGGGCATGAGTACCTGCGCGGCGCGATCGCTGACCTGACTGGGGAGATCAGGGCCAAGGCTGAGTCGCGCAGCCCGTCCGGCAGCGTGAGCAACAAGGTCGGCGACCTGATCAAGCTCGCCGACGGCATCTGCGCCGTGGCGGGGATCGGCCGGGCCGACGTGACCCAGACCGTGCTCGGCAGTCCAGGGGTCTACGACCCGAGCCGGGACGCGATAGCGCTGACCGGCGGACTGGCCGGCTGGGACAAGCGGGCTGTGCTGGCTAGGCTGCGATCCGCGTTCGGCCCGAACTTCACGGTAGAAAACGACACTGATGCGGCCGCCCTAGCCGAACGCGAGCACGGGCACGGACGGGAGTTCGCCAGTTTCGCCTTCGTGTCGATCGGCAGTGGCATCGGCATGGGACTAGTGCTCGGCGGTCAGTTGCACCGGGGAGCGCACGGAGTGGCCGGCGAGATCGCGTTCCTGCCGATCACGGACGGGCGAGGCGGAGCAGCCGAGGTCGAGGTGCGTAAGCGCGGCATTCTTGAGGCGGCCGGCTCATCGTCGGCCATCGTCAGGTCGGCGCGGCAGGCGGGGCTGCGTGCCTCGTCGGCTCGGCAGGTATTCGCGGCGGCGGCGGCTGGTGATGAGCGGGCGGTCTCGATCGTCGGTGCTGAGGCCGGCTTGGTCGCCAAGGCAATCTGCGCGATCGTGACCGTGATCGATCCTGGCCTGGTGGTGCTCGGAGGTGGGATCGGTCAAGCGCCAGGTTTCGCCGCCGCGGTGACGGTCGAGCTCGGCAAGATCTCGCCCGTGCTACCCGAGATCAGAGTCAGCGCGCTTGGCACCAGCGCGGTCGTCGATGGCTGCCTTGCCTCCGGTACCGACCTGGCCTGGGGGCGCCTGACCGCCCAGCTAGTCCAGCCAGACGGCGAACCAGCGCTCGCCGCGCACTGATCGGGATGCGGTGCTAAGAGCTAGTCGGCTTCGATGGCATCACGTGGCGGCCGTGGTAGGTGAGGTTTCCTTTGAAGGCGTCGGCTGGCACGAACTTGAGCAGCCAGACCTTTTCCTCATCTCGGCCACCGCAGATCGTGCCTGGCTTCGACGGCACCAGGCAAGTCAGCTTGTACCGCCGGAATCCGAGCTCACGCAGGTACGTCTGCACCTTGTCGAGTCGCTGCTGCGGGTGATTGGTGCGCCAAAGATTGGTCCACTCGATCACCCAGCCGATATTCATCCGCTTCAGGTCGGCGGCGGCTGCTTTTAGCTGCTTAACCTTGGGGTAGCTGGTGGCGTTCTGGTACTTAAGCAGGTACCAGAAGAAGGCGTGATGCTGCACGGCTTTGATGGTTGGCCAAGGCACCCAGGCGGTATAGGAGACGGCGCGTGGGTGGCCGTCAGCCGTGGCGAGCAGCATCGCTCGCTCTGAGATGCTCGATCCGACCAGCGACAGCCCACCGCGCAAACCCCACGGCACGTCGAGCACGATCGAGTGGGATTGGTCGGCTTTGATCGGCGCGTCGAAGTTCGGCATAGCGGTCGGCATGGACTCGGTGGGGGTAAAGGGCGGGCCGGTCGTGCCGCCTTGCCAGCCGGCCTCAAGGACGCCGAGGCCGAGCACGACCACGAGCAGCGGCACCGCGGCCCGCAGCTTGCGCTCGCTAATCCACTGCACCACGATCCCCGCCAGAATGGCCACGCCCATCATGCCAACCAGGGCGAACCTATCCGCCTCGCGCAGTCCTGAGAGCCAGGGAATGCGTACCAGCCAGGTGTAGGGCATGAGGTTGGAGACGACGACCTTCTCCCACTTGTCCACGTTGACGCTGTGCACGTACACGTAGTGGATATGGCCGAGCAGCGGCAGGTACTGGTGACAACTCCGGCCATAGACCACTCCTGGCCGACTTAGGTTGTTGAAGCAGGAACTGCCGATGACGACGCTGGTGCCGAGTGCCAGGATGGCGCAACCGAGCCAGAGCAGCAGGAACCACCAGGTGGTGCGCTTACGCCAGGCGATAATCACGCCGAGCACGGCGAGGATACTGGCAATGATGCCGAACGTGGGCACGCCCTCCGGCGGCTGTACGGGAGACCCGTTTTTCGGCAGGATGTTGAAGAAGTAGCCGGAGGGGACATTGCCAAGGCCGTAGTAGGCCAGCCTGGGCGAAGGCGCGAAGAGGGTCTGCAGCGGCACGCCGAACTGGGTGTAGTTGTTCGCCAGGGTGCCGACAGGGACTTTGGCGCCGCCTGAGGCAATCTGCGCGGCCATCGCGATGAGCTGCGGGCTGGCCAGTACCAACGCGACGGCCGCTCCGATCGCCAGCGGCAGCACGATTTTGCGCAGCGCGTCCCGGTCGTTGAGCAGCTTGCCTAGCGCCCAGGGCACCAGCAGCCCGGCGGCAAGCAACAACGCGATCGCCGCGCCCTCTTGGCTGGTCATCACCGCGGCGCCGAGCGCGATGCCGAGCCAGATCGCCGGCGCGATTCGCTGCGTACGGCGCAGCCGCACCGCCGCCTCGATCGTCATCGGCAAGAAGATCAGGCCGAGCGCGATATTCAGGTGGTACCAGTCCTGCCAGAGCACCATCGTTGACAGGCCGAAGATGGCGCCGGCCGCGATCGATCCAGGCTGATTGAGCCAGAGCCTGGCCGCCCGGTACATCGTGTAGCACATCAGGCCTGGGCAGATCAGGGTGAGCAAGGTGAACGCAGCCGACGGTCCCCACAGCAGTGTGACCGGCAGCATCACCACTCCGGCCAGCGGCATGAGCGTGCTGAAGCCGAGCTGGATGCCTACCGGAGCGGCCATGTAGTAGGTAAAGAACGGGTCGCCGAGATGCGTGGCCTGGTGCGCGATCCACCAGAAGCCCCAGACGAAGCTGGCCGTGTCGGTCGTCCTCGGCAGTTTGCCGGCCGCTAGGTAGGTGACTCGCGGCCAGGTCGCCGCGATGCCGGCGCCGATGTAGATCAGCACAAGCACGACGTGGCGCACCCAGGCTCGGCCCCAGTTGCGCTGGAAGAATCCGCCACCGGCCCTCTCAGCCCGCTCGCTGGCGGCAGCGTTGGCTGCCGCTGCCGCTGCCGCTGCCGGGGTAGCCGCTGCGTCTGGGTCGGCCGGTGCGTCTGGGGCGTCCGGTGCGTCTGGGGCGTCCGGATCTGGGCTGGCCGCTGCGTCCGGGGTGGCCGCTGCGTCCGGGCTCGCTGGTGCGTCCGGGGTGGCTGGTGCGTCCGGGGTGGCCGCTGCGTCCGGGGTGGCTGGTGCGTCCGGGGTGGCTGGTGCGTCCGGGGTGGCTGGATCTGCGGCGGCCGCGTCTGTGGTGGCTGCGTCCGGGCTGGCTACCGCTGTCGCGGTGCGGTCATGCGCGGCTGGCTGGCTGGCGGCACCGCCATCCTCCAACTGCGCAGAATCCGAGGATGCAGGCTTGCCGTCTTGGCTAGCGCCTGCTTGGCTCATCGGACCACCTTGTCGTCTACGCTCGTTCTGACCGATACATGTCTACCGCTTTAGTAGGCATATTGCCTCAGGATCGGGCACAACCGCCCTACCACGCTGACGGTCAAGTACACGCTGAGAGCCGGACTGTCGCCGCACCCTGCCACTATCAGCTGCGGCGACGTATTAGCAGTCATCGCAGCCAATGGCGACCGCAGGCGCTGGGCTAGAGTCCTTCAGTGGCACTCAGGGAAACTAGCGTACGCCCGACTCCCACCTGTCTGATCCGTTGGGAGATCTTCGCAGTCTTCGCCGTGTCACTTGGGGCAAGTGCACTGAATGCGGTGCTGTCACTTATCGGGTCACTGCTCGCGAAGCAGTCGCTCGCCAGCCAGCAGGCATTGCTCGTAGGGCCTGAATCGACCAACAATTATCTCGATTTGGTCCTGCAACTCGCCACGATCGCGGAAAATCTGGCACCGGTCGTGCTAGTGCTCTACCTGTTCGCACGGGCGAATGAGCCATTGTCGATGATCGGCCTTGACGGTACCCAAAAGGGTAGGGACGCCGCTCGCGGCGCGGTGCTCGCCGCCCTTATCGGCGGGTCTGGCCTGGGGTTGTACATACTCGCCTTCAAGCTCGGCTTCAGTTTGAACGTAGTGCCCGAGGATTTGCCCGCGCTCTGGTGGCGAATCCCCATCCTGGCCCTGTATGCCATCCAGAACGGCTTGCTCGAAGAAACGCTCGTGATCGGCTATCTGCTCACCAGGCTCGAGCAACTCGACGTCAAGCCGTGGAAGGCAATACTCATCAGCGCAGTGCTGCGCGGCTCATACCACCTCTACCAGGGCTTTGGCGCATTCCTAGGCAACGCGGTGATGGGCCTTATCTTCGCCGTGCTGTTCCGCCGCTGGCGCCGGGTGACCCCGTTCATTATTGCCCACTCGCTCATCGACGCCGGTGCCTTCATCGGCTACGCCGCCCTGCACGGCAAGGTCTCCTGGCTCCCTTGAGACCGGCCCGCGCCAGGGTCCGAGCGCGGCACCAGTCCGGCGCGGGCGTCCGGGCGCGGCGCGGGCGTCTGGGCGCGGCGTCTGGGCGCGGCGCGGGCTCAGCGGGCCAGTCCCTCGACCACGACCGTACCTGGAAGATTGGCTAGCGTCTGGCCGGACAACGCGAGCTTGGACCGGCGCACGCCGCTGCCGATAATGACCTGAGGCGCGGCAGCCACCGCTGCGTCGACCAAGATCGGCCACTGGGTCGGCAGCCCGATCGGCGTAATGCCGCCATATTCCATCCCGGTCTGCGCCGTGGCCACGTCGGTCGCGGCGAAGGAAGCCTTGCGCACATCGAGCGCACGTCGGGCGACACTGTTGACATCCGCCCTGGTCGTGGCGAGCACGACGCAGGCGGCGAACCTCGTCTCGCCTTCGCGCTTGCCTGAGATCACCACGCAGTTGGCCGACTCGGTCGCCAAGATGTCGTACTGCTCGCAGAAGGCCGCCGTGTCCGACAAGCTCGGATCGATTTCCGCCACGCCGATGGCGTCAGCCGGATGCGGCCATTGCGGACTGGTCAGCGCCGCCGCCACCGTCTCGCCGAGCAGGTCAAGGAGGCTGGTTGCCGGCACAAAATCCAGCTTGCCCATGCTGAAGTTCATCGGCCAAGTGTAAAAGCGCCTCCGCCGCGCCCGATCCGCGCCCGCACCCCCAGCCCGAACAGCACCGTCGGCCCCCCGGTGCTGCCCCAGTGACAACGGGGGAGCCCCGTTGTCACTGGCCCGGCCCGGCCCGAGGGCCGAGCGCCGAAAGCCGAGGGAGGGCCGAGGGAGGGTCGAGCGCCGAAAGCCGAGGGAGGGCCGAGGGAGGCCGAGCGCCGAAAGCCGAGCGCCGAAAGCCGAGGGAGCGCCGAAGCCGAGGGCCGGGCTGAGGGCCGGGCTGAGGGCCCAGGGAGGGCCCAGGGAGGGCCCAGGGAGGGCCGAGGGAGGGCCGAGGGTTGGAGCTGCCGGGGCGGGCTTAGGGCAGGCTGCCTAGCTTCACGTCGAACTGGTTTTTGTGGCCGTCCACCAGCGCTTCGACGGTCGCCTCTTCGCCGGGGTGATAGTCGATGAGCAGGCTGTTGAGTTCCCCGAGCGTGTTCGTCGTGACGCCGTCGACGGACACGATGACGTCGCCGACTTTGATCCCGGCGGCCGCTGCGGCACCACCCGGCTTGATGGCGTGGACGGCGATGCCGGAGTCGGCCCCGGCAGGATCGGTGTAGGTCCTCCCCGCGAGTTGCAGCGAAGCGCGGTCGGACTTGGTCACGTGCCCGGTGTTGATGAGCTGACTGGCGATTTCGCGTACGGTGTTCGACGGAATCGCGAAGCCGATGCCGGTAGCTTGGCCGCCGAGGTCAGGGTCCCTGGCGGTCAGGGTCGGGATGCCGAGCACCGCACCGGAAAGCGCGACCAGGGCACCGCCGCTGTTACCAGGATTGATGGCTGCGCTGGTCTGCAGCGCGTTGGTGATGACAGTTGGCTGTCGGCCGGAGATCGTGGGGCCGATCACCGTGCGGCGGGTGGCCGAGATGATGCCTTGGGTGACGCTGTCGATCAGCCCATAAGGGCTGCCCATCGCAAGCACCACCTGACCGACCTGCGCCTGCGCTGAATCGGCCCAACGCACTGGCTTGAGCTTCTTCGGCTGGACGGCGATCTTGATCACGGCCAGGTCATCGGGGGTAAAGATGCCGATCACGTGCGCGGTCACCGGGTTAGCGTCCGCCGAGGCGATCACTTTGACCGTCTGGTCCTTGCCCACTACGTGAGCATTGGTGACGATATCGCCGCTAGCGTTGTAGACGACCCCTGAGCCAGTGGTCTTACCCGCCTCGATCTCGACCACCGAGGGCAGTACCTGCCTGGTGACTTGCTCATAGTCAATCTGGCTGGGATTAGCGTGCCCAGCTTGATCGCTGCTTTGGGTGGAGCTACATCCCGCGAGTGCGCCGGTCACCACTGCCGCCAAACCGCCAAACCAGACCATGGCCAGCGTCGTCCGTGCGCGCCGACGGCGCCAACTATGCCAAGTCACTGCGCTACCCCCCGATGCCGCAGATTCCTCCGGCTCTCTTAGTCTTCCACCATGTCGGATCGGCAATCACCCAGCGAGACCATCGGCCGTTCTGGCCTTAGTTCGGCAACCGCCACGGTTGCCGAACTAAGGAGCGCGATGACGCAGGGGCAGCTCACCGCGGCGGAGCTCACCAGCTACTACCTCGACCGAATCGCTGAGCGTGACCACGACCTGCACTCGGTCATCTCAATCAGCGACGACGTCAGGCAGCAAGCGAGCGCGATCGATGCGGCTAGATCAAGCGGTGCCGACCTCGGGCCGCTGGCTGGTATCCCCGTACTGGTCAAGGACAACATTTCGGTAGCTGGAGCGCCGGCCACAGCGGGCTCGCCGGCGCTGGCCGACGCCGAGGCGACCGACGCCTTCCTGATTGCTCAGCTGCGCGCCGCCGGGGCGATCATTCTCGGCAAGGCCAATCTGTCCGAGTGGGCGAATTTCCGCTCGACCCACTCGTCAAGCGGCTGGTCCACGCTGGGCGGTCAGGCGAGCAATCCGTACGGCACCGGCCGCAACCCCTCAGGCTCAAGCTCGGGTTCGGCCGTCGCGGTGGCTGCTGGCTTGGCGCCGCTGGCGATCGGGACTGAGACTGACGGCTCGATCATCAGCCCGTCCAACAACTGCGGCGTCGTCGGCCTGAAGCCCACGCTTGGACTAGTCAGCCGTTCCGGCATCGTGCCAATCTCGTCGGCGCAGGACACCGCAGGCCCAATGACCAGGACCGTCGCCGATGCCGCCGCGCTGCTCAGCGCTATGGCCGGTGTCGATCCGGCCGATCCGGTCACTGCGGACACCCCGAACCCGGCCGGGCGCGACAGCGCCGTCCAGTTGGATTACACCACGTTCCTTCATCCGGCCGCCTTGGCCGGAGCGCGCATCGGCATCTGGCGCGAGGGCACCGGCGACGCCGTCCCGGCCGCGCTGGCGCTGCTCAACCGCGCAGTACAACTGCTCAAGGCCGGCGGTGCCGAAATCGTCGACCAAGTGGTACTCCCCGGCGCGGACAAGATTGGCAAGCCGGAGTTCGCCGCACTCGGGATGGAATTCAAGGACGACCTGAACGCCTATCTGGCCCGACTCGGCGGACAACACCCAATGTCGCTGGCCGAGCTGATTACCTTCAATATTCGAAACGAAAGCCGGGTGCTGACTGTCTTCGGTCAGGAAATCTTCACCCAGGCTGAAGGCACCGGTGGCCGGGCCGACCAGAACTGGCGATCAAGCCGCGACGAGGCGAGGACGCTCGCCCGCGGCAGCTTGGATAGTGCCTTTAGCGAACACGGGCTTGACGTCGTGGTCGCCTTGTCCGGCAATCCGGCCTGGCTCACCGACCATGTGCTCGGTGATCATTTTACCTTCGGCAGCACAACGCCTGCAGCCGTCAGCGGCTATCCGTCGATTACGGTGCCGGCCGGACTCGTCAGCGGGCTACCGGTCGGGATCTCGTTCATGGGTCCGGCCTGGAGCGAGCCGAAACTGCTGGCGCTGGCCTATGCCTTCGAACTGGCCGCCCGTTCCGATAGCACGCAACCAGAACGATAATCTGACGGACATGGACACCTGGCCAGCTCCGAGCGTCCCTGCGCTACCAGGCCAGGGGCCAGCTACGCAGATCTGGGATACCGCGAGCAAGGCCAAGGTCACCGCCGCGGATGGGCCGGTTGCGACGATGTACGCGTGCGGGATTACTCCGTATGACGCGACTCACATTGGTCACGCGGCTACCTACATCGCCTGGGACCTGCTCTACCGCAGCTGGCGCGATTCCGGGCGCGAGGTGCGTTACGCCCAAAATGTGACCGATATTGACGATCCGCTGCTTGAACGGGCGAATCGCGACGGCGAGGACTGGCGCGAGCTCGCCGCCCGCCAGATCGAGCTCTATCGCACCGATATGGCCGCGCTGCGGGTGTTGCCGCCCGACTACCTGATCGGCGCGGTCGAGGCGCTTGGCGTGATCGATGAATTCAACGGGCGGCTGGGCGACCGGGGCTCCCTGTATGAGCTCGACAACGACGTGTACGCGATCCGGTCAGCTGATCCGCAGTTCGGCTCGGTGTCGGGCTACGACACCGATACGATGATCGAGTTGTTCGCGCAGCGCGGTGGCGACCCGGCCAGGCCAGGCAAGAAGGATCCGCTTGACCCGCTGGTGTGGTTGACGCAACGCCCAGGCGAGCCGCACTGGCCGTCGAGATTTGGGCCTGGCCGCCCTGGCTGGCACGTCGAATGCGCTGCCATCGCCACTCACTGGCTTGGCGTCTCGTTCGACGTCCAAGCGGGTGGCTCCGATCTGATCTTCCCGCACCACGAGATGAGTGCCTCGCACGCCAGGGTCGCGGCCGGGCCGCAGTCGGCGGCCTTTGCGCGTCGGTATGCCCACGCCGGGATGGTGCGGTACGCCGGCGAGAAGATGTCCAAGTCGCTCGGCAATCTGGTCTTTGTGTCGAAGCTGCGCGAGGCCGGCGTTGATCCGATGGCGATCCGGCTGACCATACTTGCCCACCATTACCGTGGCGACTGGGACTGGACCGACGCTGGCCTCACCGAAGCGTCCGAGCGGCTCGCACGTTGGCGTGCGGCGGCGGCGCCAAGCACCGACGCCACCAACGACACCGACGCCACCGACGCCAACGACGACTCGGCGCTGAGGGTGATCGCGGCGATCAGAGACCGGATAGCTGACGACCTCGACGCGCCCGGTGCCCTGGGTGTGATCGATGACTGGGCTGAGGCGGTGCTGGCCGGCCAGCCGACAGGCGTCTCATCCAGGCTGGTCAAGGACGCTGTCGACGCATTGCTTGGGATCGCCTTGTGACCTTGGCTGAGGCCTGATCTAGAGGGCACCTGACGTCTTCGACCAGTCTTGCTTGGTGCAATACCGCCATGGTCTGACAATTTCGGTCGCTTTACCGACTCCGTTCCACAGCGCCTAGTTCCTCGCTGACAAGCGAGAACCTCCAGATCGCGTCCTCGCCGATCTCAGGCGACTCTTTCCGCATGAATGAACTCGCACCTGATGATTGCCACGCCACCAATTCCCGGCCCCGCCGAGACTCCACCGGCCCAGTTGGCGGAGCAGGCCGCGGCCCCCGCCGAGTCGGCCCGGCCCAGTCGGCTGACCCCACTGGCTCGGCTGGCTCCGTCGCCTCGGCCGCCGCCGCTGGCTCGGCTGGCTCGGCTGGCTCGGCTGGCTCGGCTGGCTCGGCTGGCTCGGCTGGCTCGGCCGCCGCGGCTGACCTGGCCGGCTCGGCGGCGGAGCCCAGCCAGGAATCGGGCCAGTCGGGCTTCCGCTGCCGGGTCAGGGTCGGCTCCACCGACGGCATCCTGGCCGTGGTCCCGCATCTGCTTGGATTCCACCCGACGATGAGTCTGGTCGTACTCGGCATCGGCGGACCGCACGCGCGAATCAGGCTCGCCTTCCGTTATGACCTGCCCGACCCGCCAGATGAGGCCCTGGCCAGTGACATCGCCGCGCACGCCGCCACCGTGCTGGATCGTGAACGACTGGATTTGGCCATCGTCGTCGGCTATGGACCAGGCCAGCCGGTGACCGCTGTGGTCGATGTCATCTCACCTGCGCTGCGCGAGGCTGGCATCGAGCTCCAGGACGTGCTTCGAGTGCACGATGGCCGCTACTGGTCCTATCTCTGCGCCGATCCGCGTTGCTGTCCGCCGCAGGGGCGGCCCTACGATCCGGCTGGTCATCCGGCTGCGGCGGCTTTGGCTGCGGCGGGCCTTGGCGCCCGCGCCAGCCGCGCCGAACTTGCAGGCACTCTGGCCAGAACTCCAGAGTCGATCGAGCCGATGACCCAATCCGTCGAGCGGGCTAGGGACCGAGGCGTGCAACTGATCGAGCAGACGCTCACGGTGACTGGCGGCAGCGACCCGCTTCAGTCGCTCGCCGACGCCGGCCGCCGATCAGTGCGTCAAGCGGTCACGCTATACCGGCGCGGTGGCGAACTGACCGACCCTGATGAGATCGCCTGGCTTGGGTTCACCCTGGTCGACTTGAGGGTCAGGGACGACGCCTGGGCAAGGATGGATCCGGCGTACAACGAGGCACACCAGCGGCTGTGGACTCACCTGATCCGCCACCTGCCAGCCGAGTTCGTTCCGGCGCCGGCCGCCCTGCTCGCCTTCACCGCCTGGCAATCGGGCGACGGCGCACTCGCCAGCATCGCGGTCGAGCGGGCACTCGAGGCCGAACCGGAATACTCGATGGCCTTGCTGATCGCTGATGCCCTGCATGCTGGCCTGCCACCCTCCGCCGCCAGGCTCCCCATGAGCCCAAAGCAGGTAGCGGCCAGCTACGCCAAGCACCGCAGGCCATCAGCCCAGCGAGCCAATCGCAAGCGCTGAGCCTCGTCTCCCGCCGACCTCGTGCCCGGCCTTGGCTCGCGCCGGGCCTCCTCCTGCCACGCCGGCCTCGTGCGGGCCTCGGCTCGCGCCGGGCCTCCTGCCGCGCCGGCCTTGTGCCCGCCTTAGCCGACTAGGTTGGCCGCTGGGTCAGGGGCGCTGCGGGCGGCGAGGCTGGCGAGTTGGCGGCCCTGCCGGTACTGCAGGGCCGCCGGAGGCAGGTCGCCTTCCCGGCCGCTCAGCAGGACCGTCAGCGTGCCGGTCGTCCTGTCGTCGGGCACGGTTAGGTCGTGGCCAGCCGCAGTCAGCCGCCGCATAGTCTGGGCGGCGACGGCGGTGGCCGTGCCAAAGAGCCTCGACCCCGGGACGGTGGCACCGATCAGGTCAGCGGCGAGTTCATACTCGGTGCAGCCCAAGACAAGCGCGCCGCAGCCGATGGGGGTGCGCGCCGCAGCGTCTGCGATCGCGGCATCGATGGCCTCGCTGTCGCCAGCGTCGACAGCCGTCGCTAGCCCTGGGCAGGCGACGGGTATGACGTTGGCCTTACCACCGAACTCGGCGATCAGCCTGCGCTGATAGTCGCTTTGGGTAGTGGCGACGGTCGCCCAGATGGCCACCGTCGCCGCTGCGGCTGCCGCCGGTTTGATTGCTGGGACAGTGCCAACTACAGGCACCGCAGGCTCGAACTCGGCGCGCAACACGTCGAGAGCATGCACAGTGCCGGTGTTGCACGCCACGACGATCGCGTCTGGCTCGTAGCTAGCAGCTGCCCGAGCGATCGCAAGCGACCGCTCGGCGATGTCCTGCGGCGTGCGTGGGCCCCACGGCATGCCGTCGGGGTCCATCGCGATGACCAGATCGGCATCCGGGCGCAGCTTGTGCAGTTCGCTGGCGGTGGCCAGCAGTCCAAGCCCTGAGTTGATCAGCGCAAATCGCATGCGCCAACGATAAGAGATATTTGATGAGGACTTGGTCAATGCCGGGTATCGGTTGCCCAAGTTGCGCACGTCGCTTGGTCCTCGATCCGCCGCAGCGAGCTCCCGATCACGCCAACGCCAGCCTGACAGGAGTTCGCTAATGCGACAGGGCCGGTCGCCTAGCCCCACTCGCTGCTGCGACGAACGGTCAAAAAACGCTGAACAGGGCCAGTTATCGTAACGCCCCTCCCGTGGATGTCGGCGTCGCCGCCATATCTGCGGTAAGGGCTACACGCTTGGAGAAGGCTTCACGCTGATCCGGGCCGACCGGCTCGGATCAGCCGCTTTGTCTGGTGTCAGGTCCTAGAAACTAGCCCGGCGGACCCGAAGGCTCCGGCTGGCCGCTCCGTCTGAGTCTGCTGCCGTCGGCCTGTCGGGCGGACGGTCTGGGTCAGGGACTCGTCGCGGCTGACGGCCGAAGGTCGACATGCATGATCTGCTATCGAGGCTCGCTGAGGGCTGGCAGGCCGTCGATGCTGGCGCTGTTCTTCTCGACCCGGTACTCCGCCAGTCCGGTGACTGACTTGCGCTCCGCCCAGCGGTCGAGTACGTCGCGTTCGGTGACCAAGTCCATCATGGGTACCGAGTAGCCGCAGGAATCGGAGATCCGGTCCGCGCTCACCACAATGATGGCCCGCTGACTCCCGGCTGGATGCTCTGAGGTGGGGAAGTGCTCCATGAATGAGACCCAGTCCGGATCGGACGGCACGATTGCCCGCCCGGAGCCGTGGATTCTGACAATTTTCGGCGCGCGGTCGAACGAGCAGAACATGATGGTGATCCTGCCGTTTTGGCGCAGATGCGCGATGGTCTCCGCGCCGCTGCCGGTGAGATCGAGGTAGGCCACGGTCATCGGGTCGAGCACGGCGAAAGTGTCTCGGTAGCCCTTGGGCGACACATTGACGTGGCCCCCAGTGCCTGACCGATCCAGGCACGGTGCGGTTGCCACGAAGAACATCGGCTGGCTGGTGATGAAGTGGATAAGTCGGTCGTCGAGTTTCTCGTAGACGGAACCCATGATTTCCTCCCGCCTCTATTGTCCGTCGCGTGCCGCCGGGTTGCCCGCCCAGGTCCGGTCCGCGCCAACTGCACGGGCCGGGTCGCAGCGAAACACCCGATTTAATCGAGAAAGCGAGATTTGGGCGGAACGTTGATCCTGCCGACGCGTTTGGGCCGCACGTGGAGAATTCCGTGATCAAGGGTAGACGCCGACGTCACGGAGATCTGCACCCGCGATAGCCGTAATGATTCTCCGCCACGTCGGCCTTCTCGTGATCACCGACGATCACTGCGGCGATGCAAGGGCGTGCCGGCTGAGCGGCCATGCCCAGGGCCAGTCACAGCGCCCGCGCTGCCCGGCCAACGACAACGAAGTCGCCCCGATGCTCACCCAGCAGCATCGGGGCGACCCCGTTGTCGTCGAAGGCGGCTGGCGTAGGCACGCGAAGCGGCGGGTGCCGGGGCGGAGGGCTGCCGGGGCCGGGGCGGGGCGGGGCCGGAGGCCATGGGCAGGGCGGGGGGCGGCCGGAGGCCGGGTGCCGGGCTAGGGCGCCTGTGGCGGGCGGGGCGCCTGTGGCGGACGGGGCGCCTGTGCCGGGGCGGGCACCTGTGCCTGGGCGGGCGCCTGTGCCGGGGCGGGGCGGAGCGCCTGTGCCGGGGCGGGCGCCTGTGCCGGGCTGGGGCGCCTGTGCCGGGGCGGGCGCCTGTGCCGGGCTGGGGTGCCTGTGGCGGCGCGGGGCACCTCTGGCGGGCCGGGGCGCGCCTGTGCCGGGCCGGGGCGCCTGTGCCGGGGCGGGGCGCCTGTGCCGGGACGGGGCGCCTGTGCCGGGACGGGGCGCCTGTGCCGAGGCGGGGCGCATGTGGCGGGGGTGACGGGGGTAGGGCTGGGGAGGTCTTGGCGCGATGACCGATCGGGGGACGGTGGTCTAGGTGAGCCGGATGTCGCCTGGCGTGCTTGCGCCGCCGCATGAGATTTTGACGCCCGCCGAGTGGCGGGCGGAGGGTAAGCGGACCAGGGCCAAGGTGCCGAGGTCGGCGCATGCGCAGTGGTCGGCACCAGCGAACCGGCCGGACCCGATCGAGATTCTGCAGCGCCAGGCGGGTGAACGGGTGCCTGACCTGGTCCCGATCCGGTACGGGCGAATGCTGGCCTCACCGTTTGCTTATTACCGGGGCGCGGCGGCGCCGATGGCCTGGGACCTGGCGCACACGCCGACGACTGACCTACGGGTGCAGTGCTGTGGTGACGCGCACCTGATGAATTTTGGCATGTTCGCGGCACCGGACCGACGGCTGGTCTTCGACGTCAACGACTTCGACGAGACGCTGCCGGGTCCGTTCGACTGGGACGTCAAGCGCCTCGCGGCGAGCTTTGCGGTCGCTGCGCTTGACAACGGATTCAGCCGTCAGGTCGCGCACCGGGCGGCGCGCAACTGCGCCAAAAGCTACCGGGAGGAGATGGCGAAGTTCGCCACCATGCGGTTCCTCGATGTGTGGTACGCCAGGATCGATGTCGATCGGATCAGGGCGATCTACGATGCGCTCCAGCCTAGGCGCGCGGTGCGGCGGCGGGCTCGCGATATCGCCAAGGCCAGGCAGCGCACGAGCCTGAAGGCGCTGACCAAGCTGTGCGATCAAGCTGGCGGGGAGTATCGGATCAAACCGGACTATCCGGTCATCGTCCGGTATCCGATCGACCTTGACCCGGACATCTTCGACCAGTTGCATGGTGCGATCGCCCAGTATCTGGAGACGATGAGGACGGACGCGCACGGAGTGCTCGACCGCTACTACTTCGGTGACTTCGCCCGCAAGGTGGTGGGCGTTGGTTCGGTCGGCACTGAGGCATTCGTGCTGCTGCTCATGGGCGACCGGGCTGATGAGCCGCTGTTCTTGCAGCTCAAGGAGGCACAGGAGTCGGTGCTCGCACCCTTCGCCGGGTCCAGTGAGTACCGGCATCAGGGCGAGCGGGTGGTGCGCGGCCAGCGGGTGACCCAGGCGGCGGCTGACCCCTTTCTTGGCTGGACCTGCGGCGTCCCGGCCGACGGCGACGCGCCGAGAGACTACTACGTGCGGCAGCTACGCGATATGAAGGGCAACATGGATGTGCCGGTGATGGACGCCGGTCAACTCGCTTACTACGGACGGCTCTGCGGCTGGGCTCTGGCCAGGGCGCACGCCAGGACGGGCCGGGCCACGCTCATCTGCGGCTACCTCGGCTCCGGTCAGGTGTTCGAGCACGCAATCGCCGATTTCGCTGTCAGTTACGCCGATCAGAACGCGCTCGACTATCAGCGGCTGGTCGAGGCCGTGGCCGCCGGCCGAGTGCACGCCTTGACCGGAACCTGACTAGGCGCGACCACGGAACTACCGTCCGACGCAGGAACGGATGGCGGGCGGATGGCAGGAGAACTCTGACGTACCGATCGGTAGGATAAGCGTGTTGTACGTCCAGCCAGACGTGAGCACTTAGCCGTTTCCTGCCGGTTGCGCGCTCGCGGCAGGCTGCTGAGGTCGCCCAGGGAGGGCAGCGTGACCGAACTCGCTGATCACGAGCGGGAGGCCGGATCGCAGGCGACCGGGCAGCCGGCGGCACAGGGCACCGTTGCCAGCCCGCAGCTTGCCAGCAGGCATGCGGCCGCCGCTGCGCTGCGGCGGCAGTACGGCGCGATCCCGTCAGGTACCCCGGTGCGGCTGGCCAAGTCGACGTCGAACCTGTTCAGGTTCCGCGAGGCTGGTTCACCGGAGCTGGTGACTTTGGACGTCTCCGCGTTCACCAGTGTGCTTGAGGTCGATCCGCAGGCCAGGACCGCTGTGGTCGGCGGCATGACGACTTATGAGGACTTGGTCGACGCGACGTTGCCGCACGGGCTGATGCCGCTCGTCGTTCCGCAATTGAAAACCATCACACTCGGCGGTGCGGTGTCTGGCCTTGGCATCGAGTCCACCTCCTTGCGCAACGGGCTGCCGCACGAGTCCGTGCTCGAAATGGAGATCCTGACCGGTGACGGCCGGATCGTGACGGCCGCTCCCGACTCACCGCACGAGGATCTGTACTGGGGGTTTCCGAACTCCTACGGCACGCTCGGCTACACCTTGTGGCTGAAGATCGAGCTTGAGCCGGTGCAGCCGTATGTGCACCTACATCATTTCCGGTTCGGCAGCGCCGCCGAAGCGATGGCCGCGATCGAGCAGATCGGCCGGGATAACAGCTATCAGGGCCACCGGGCTGACTTTGTCGACGGTACCGCCTTCAGCCCGGACGAGATCTACTTGACCGTCGGCGCGTTCAGCGCGGTGGCACCCTGGGTCAGCGACTACACCGGTCAGCGGATCTACTACCAGTCCCTTCGCGGACCGGCCGAGGACTTCCTCACGATCCGCGATTATCTGTGGCGCTGGGACACGGACTGGTTCTGGTGCTCGCGCGCCTTCGGCGTCCAACGTCCGTGGGTGCGCCACCTCTGGCCGCGCCGGTACCGCCGGTCTGATGTCTACCGCAAGCTGGTTGCTTTTGATAAGAAACGTGGCCTGACCAGGTCGATCGGTGCCCGACTAGGCGCGGCTGAGCAGGAGTCAGTGATCCAGGACGTGGAGATCCCTGTCGAGCGTTCGGCCGAGTTCTACGAGTTCTTCGCCAAGGACGTCGGGATGAGTCCGGTGTGGCTATGCCCGCTGCGGTTGCGGGGCGACCGGGCCTGGCCGCTCTACCCGCTCGCGCCGGACCGGGTCTACGTCAACTTCGGCTTCTGGGGGAACGTCTCGCTGCCGGCTGGCGCCGCCGACGGATTCTTTAACCGCCAGGTTGAGTGCAAGGTCACCGAGCTTGACGGGCACAAGGGCCTCTACTCGACTTCCTTCTACTCAAAAGACGAGTTCTGGCGGCTTTACAACGGCCAAGCCTATGAGCGGCTGAAGGCCGAGTACGACCCTGCGGGCAGGCTCGCTGATCTCTACGACAAATGCGTAGGCGGTAGGTGACAGCGCCGGTGCCTAGCTGCGCCGGCGGCACGAGGGTCGAGGTTTTGCGGGTGTGTACAGCAGTAAGGGTCTGCAAGGAGGATGGATGAAGCTGGCCCAAGTCTTCGAGAAAGTGGCTGGTCCCGATGCGCCAGTGGAGTTTCGCGCCTACGACGGAAGCACTGCCGGGCAGGCGGGCACGCCGCCGGTCAGTGTCTCGGTTCGCGACGAAACGGCGGTCAAGTATCTAGCGCAGGCACCGGGGGCGCTTGGCCTGGCTCGCGCGTACGTATCTGGCCATCTGGATGTGGATGGCGACATGTACACCGCGCTGAGCAGGCTGGTGGGTGCGCAGAGCCTGGAACTCGGCTGGGCCGAGAAGCTCACCATTCTCCGCGAGCTCGGCGGACCTAAGCTGCTCGTACCCAAGATCCCGCCGCCGCCGCAAGAGGTGCGGGTCAACCGTAGCTGGCTCGCTGGCCGCCGACACTCACGCGACCGCGATGCCAACGCGATCTCGCATCACTACGACGTGTCCAACACGTTCTACGAGTGGGTGCTCGGCCCGTCGATGGCGTACACATGCGCGTGCTACCCCACTGCGGACGCCACCCTTGAGCAGGCACAGGAGTACAAGTTCGATTTGGTCGCCCGCAAGATCGGGTTGCAGCCGGGGATGCGGCTGCTTGACGTCGGCTGCGGCTGGGGCGGCATGGTGATGCACGCGGCCAAGCGCTACGGCGTCCAGGCGCTCGGCGTCACCCTGTCCGAGCAGCAGGCCCTGTGGGCGCAGAAGGCGATCAAGGAAGCCGGGCTTGAGGAACTGGCTGAAGTTCGGCACCTGGACTATCGCGAGGTCACCGAGACCGACTTCGACGCGGTCAGCTCGATCGGGCTGACCGAGCACATCGGCATGGCTCAGCTGCCCGACTACTTCAGCTTCCTTGCGGGCAAGCTGCGCCCAGGCGGACGCCTGCTGAATCACTGCATCACCAGGCCAGACAACAAGGGCAAGGCGAGTGTGCGCGGCGGCTTTATCTTCCGCTACGTGTTCCCTGATGGCGAGCTCGAAGGACCCGGCTACATCCTGTCGGCGATGCATGACAACGGCTTCGAGGTCAGGCACGAGGAGAACCTGCGCGAGCACTACGCCATGACGCTGGCGGCCTGGTGCGCGAACCTTGAGTCCCACTGGGACGAGGCCGTCGCCGAGGTCGGCGAGCCGATCGCGCGGGTCTGGCGGCTGTACATGGCGGGCTCCAGGCTCGGATTCGAGCAGAACGTCATCCAGTTGCACCAGGTACTCGGCGTCAAGCTCGACGGCACGCGGGCGCACTTCCCGCTCCGCCCTAACTGGGAGCCGCCCGCGCCGGCCTAACTCAGCGTCGCCAAGGCCCGGGGGTGGCGGGCTCAGGCATTGCGGTAACTCTCGGCGACGGTGAAGGCTAGGTCTAGTGCCTGACTGCGGTTGAGGCGCGGGTCGCAGGCGGTTTCGTAGCGCTCGTGCAGGTCGTCGGCGGCGAGCTGGTAACTTCCGCCAGTGCACTCGGTCACGTTGTCGCCGGTGAACTCGATGTGGATGCCGCCTGGGTGGGTTCCGGCGGTTCTGTGCACAAGGAAGAAGCTGGCCAGCTCGTCCAGGATGTCGCCCAGGTGCCTAGTCTTGATGCCCGACGCTGTCTCGAAGGTGTTGCCGTGCATCGGGTCGCAGACCCAGGCGACCGGCGTCCCTTCCTTGGCGACTGCTTCCACGAGCGGCTGCAATACCGAGCGGATGCGGCTGGCGCCGATCCTGGTGATCAGCGTCAGCCAGCCAGGCCAGGCGCGCTGGATTTAGCACCTTGATCAGCTCGAGCAGCTCGTCTGGGGTGGTGTCAGGGCCGATCTTGACGCCGATGGGGTTAGCGATCGACCGGGCAAACTCCAGGTGCGCGCCGCCCAGAGCCCTGGTCCGCTCGCCGATCCATGGGAAGTGGGTGGAGGTGTCGTACAGCTTGCCGGTGCGCGAGTCAATCCTGGTCAGCGCGTAGTCATAGTCGAGCAGCAAGGCCTCGTGGCTGGAGTAGAACTCCACCGTGCGCAGCTCAGCCGGATCGGCGCCGCAGGCCCGCATGAAGCCGAGCGCCCGGTCGATCTCGCCTGCCAGCCGTTCGTACCGCTGCCCGGCTGGGCTGTCCGCCACGAAGTCCTGATTCCAGGCGTGAGCCTGGCGCAGGTCAGCGTAGCCGCCGGTAGTGAAGGCGCGGCACAGGTTCAAGGTGACGGCCGAGCAGTGGTAAGCGCGGAGCAGCCGCCCAGGATCGGGCACCCGGGCGGCGGCGGTGAAGTCGAACCCGTTGACCGCGTCGCCACGGTAGGCGGGCAACTCCACGCCGTCCCTGATCTCGGTGGCCTTGGACCTGGGCTTCGCGAACTGCCCGGCCATCCGGCCGATCTTGACCACTGGGACGCTCGCGCCGTAGGTGAGGACGACTGCCATCTGCAGCAGCGTGCGCAGCTTGGCCCGCACCGCCGCCGCCGTTGACCCGCTGAAGGTCTCCGCGCAGTCGCCGCCTTGCAGTACGAACGCCTCGCCCCGGCTGACCGCCGCCATCCGCTCGGTCAGCAGGTCGCACTCGCCGGCGAACACCAGCGGCGGCAGGCTGGCCAGCTCGGTCGTCACCGAAGTGAGATGATCGTGGTCAGGCCAGTCCGGCTGCTGCGCGGCGGGTAGCTCACGCCAGCTGGTACGCCAATCGCCCTGGTTGGCGGCATGAAGCTCGGCGGATAGGTCCAGGCTGTCCTGCGGCAATGCCGCGACGCTCAGGGTCATGTCGGCTCAGCGATCCATGTCAGGGGGACTTGTCATCAACCCGCCCGAGTCTATCCGCGCCCCCGCCACCCGGCCGCAGCCCCACATCGCGAGCTAGCACCCGCAACTGCGTTCAGCGATCATGGTCAGGTCATGGTCCAGGCCGGGATTCCGTAGGCGTGCTGCGGCTACGGTGGCTGGCGCCTAGCTCGGCGAGCCCGGCAGGGGCGGTGAATCGGTCAAGGAGCCTGAATCTTCCTGGGCCGAGCCTGGCCGGGTCGCTGTCCGACCTCGGAGCTGGCCGGAAAAGTCGCTTCCCCGTGAAAGGTTCCCACGCCCGGCGCACGTATCACGACTTAGCGACCTTTTTGTGTCGCGAATCGCCCGTCGTGCGCGCTTTGGGCGTCGCTAATTCGTGCCATGTGGCCGTGGCGGCGCGACATATCACGGCGAACCGACTGCGCCCGACGGCGGACCAACGCGCACCGACCGCGCACCGGCCGCGCACCGATTGCGCGGCCGGGCGTGCGCGCGGCGTCCGCGCGGCTGGGCGACTGCGCGGCTGGGCGGCCGCGCTGGTGCCGCCCGGGCGTCGGCGCGCGAATTCGGCTGCGTTATAGCAGTGGGGGGCTGGGATGGCTTGGCATGACGGCGGGGAGAATGGCGGCATGCACCCAGATGCGAGCAATTCCCTGGCGGCGAGCGCGTTCACGATGCCGAGCACGGACTCGGCGGACGGCCAGCGCGAGCGGGCGGAGGGTCGGCCGGAGTCGGCGGGGGCCGGCCGGAGTCGGCGGGGGGCCGGCCGGAGTCGGCCGGAGGCCGGCGGGAGATTGTGCTGCTGGGCTCGACCGGCTCGATCGGGACCCAAGCGGCCGACATTGTGCGGCGCAATCTCGACAAGTTCCGGCTAGTCGCGCTGGCGGCCGGCGGCGGCAACCCGGAACTGCTGGCCAGCCAAGCGCTGGAGTTCGGCGTCGAGGTGGTGGCCGTCGCTGATCAAGCCGCCGTGCCGCACGTGCACGACGCGCTCAGGGCCGCGCACAGCGGGGCCGACCGCAGCAGCCCGATGCCCAAGGTGCTGGCAGGACCTGACGCGGTGGCTGAGCTTGCCGCCTGGCCAGCGCACACGGTGCTGAACGCGGTCACCGGTGCGGTCGGGCTGGCTGCGACGCTGTCGGCGCTTGATGCGGGCCGGGTGCTCGCGCTGGCCAACAAGGAGTCGCTGATCATGGGCGGCGACCTGGTGACCAGCCGGGCCAAGCCCGGTCAGATCGTCCCGGTCGACTCCGAGCACTCGGCGATCGCGCAGTGCCTGCGCGGCGGCCGGGCGGCCGAGGTGCGGCGGCTGGTGGTGACGGCCAGTGGCGGGCCGTTCTTGCATTGGGCGCCTGAGCAGCTAGAAAACGTGACTCTCGAGCAGGCGCTCGCGCATCCCACCTGGAACATGGGCCCAGTTGTCACGATCAACTCAGCCACCTTGCTTAACAAGGGCCTTGAGCTGATCGAAGCACACCTGCTTTTCGGCCTGCCGTTCGGTGAGATCGCCGTGGTGGTGCACCGCCAATCGGTGATCCACTCGATGGTCGAATTCACCGACGGCTCGACGATTGCCCAGGCCAGTCCGCCCGACATGCGCATCCCGATCGCGCTGAGCCTGGCCTGGCCAGATCGGGTTCCGCACGCGGCGAGCCCAGTGGACTGGACCAGCTCGCACACCTGGACCTTCGAGCCGGTGGACGAGGTGGCCTTCCCTGCGGTGCCGCTGGCCAGGGCCGTCGGCGAGGCGGGTGGAACGGCGCCCGCGGTCTATAACGCCGCCAACGAGGAATGCGTGGCAGCGTTCCGCGCGGGCGCCATTGCCTTCACCGGGATCATGCGAACAGTTGCCCAGGTAATCTCTGAACATGGCAGCGCTACTGGCCCAGCCAGCGGGATCGACGAGATCCTGGCCGCCGACAACTGGGCGCGGGTCAGGGCGCGCGAGCTCACCCGCTCAAGCTGACTTGAGCTGCTGCCCGGGCTGACCGGGCTAACTAGGGCATAGGAGAGCTAGCGCAGATGACCTATCTGCTTGGCGTGCTGATCTTCGTGATCGCGCTGCTCATATCGATCATGCTGCACGAATTCGGTCACCTGCTGACCGCTAAGGCTTTCGGCATGAAGGCCACCAAGTTCTTCGTCGGCTTCGGCAACACCATCTGGTCAAGGAGGCGCGGCGAGACCGAGTACGGCATCAAGGCATTGCCACTCGGCGGCTTTGTCGACATTACCGGGATGAGCAACCTGGACGTCGTCAGCCCGGAGGACGAGCCGCGCGCGTTCCGGTCCAAGCCGGCCTGGCAGCGGGCCGTGGTGCTGCTGGCCGGCTCATTCATGCACTTCGTGATCGGGTTCGTGCTGATCTTCGCGGTGGTGGCGGGCATCGGCGCCCAGAACACCACCACCATCACGCTCGACAAGTGCGTGCCGGTCAAGAAGACCCAGGTCAACTGTCCGTCCTCAGCACCTGCTTCGCCGGCTGAGGTGGCCGGGCTCAAGTCCGGCGACAAGATCATCGCCGTCGATGGCCAGCCAGTCAGCACCTGGACCAACCTGACCGACAAGATCGTGCAGCACAAGGCGGGCAGCACGGTGGCGTTCACCATCGAGCGCGACGGCAAGACCTTCACCAAGCACATCACGCTGGCTACGCTGTCCTGGCGCAAGGGCGGATTCCTCGGGGTTGAGGAAACCTCGTTCCTCAAGGTCAGCGCCCTCACCGCGGTCGGCTCTGCCGGTCAGCAGTTCGGCCAGGTAGTGACGAGTTCGGTCGAAGGGCTCGGCCGGTTGCCGAGCGAGATCCCCAAGCTGTTCTCGCCGAACCGGGCCACTAATGGAGGCGGCGTCTCCAGCGTGGTCGGGGTCAGTGAGGCAACTGGCCAGGTGGTGAGCGCCAAGGGCGTCGGCTGGCAGGAGAAGGCGGCGTTCGTACTGCTCGTGGTCGCTTCGGTGAATATCTTCGTCGGCCTGTTCAACCTGCTGCCGTTCCTGCCGCTCGATGGTGGCAAGCTGGCCATTGTGATCTTTGAGGCGATCAGGTCGGCGTTCGCTAGGCTGAGGCGCAAACCCGATCCAGGGCCGATCGACATGCAGAAGCTGATACCGCTGAGCGTAGGGTTCCTGTTCGTGTTCATCTGTCTGGGCGTCCTGCTCATCGCCGCGGACATCTTCAACCCGATCCGACTGCAGTAAGGCGATAACTATGACGGTCAATCTCGGCATGCCCGAAGTCGCGCCGGCGCCACTTGCCCAGCGCCGGGTCTCGCGCCAGATCATCGTCGGCAAGGGCCAGCACGCCGTGCCGGTCGGCGGCGGTGCGCCAGTGTCCGTGCAGTCGATGACGACGACGCTGACTGCCGACGTGAACGCCACCTTGCAGCAGATCGCTGAGCTCACTGCGGCCGGCTGCCAGATCGTTCGCGTGGCGGTCCCGTCCCAGGACGACGCTGATGCACTGCCCGATATAGCTCGCAAGTCGCAAATACCAGTCATCGCCGACATCCATTTTCAGCCTAAATATGTTTTCGCGGCGATCGATGCGGGCTGCGCTGCTGTTCGCGTAAACCCTGGCAACATCAAGGCTTTTGACGACAAAGTCGGGGAAATAGCTCGCGCGGCGGCTGATGCCCAGGTGCCGATCAGGATCGGGGTTAATGCTGGTTCGCTCGACAAGCGACTGCTGGCGAAATACGGCAAGGCCACGCCTGAGGCACTGACCGAATCCGCGCTGTGGGAATGCTCGCTGTTCGAAGAGCATGGCTTCCGCGACATCAAGATCTCGGTGAAGCACCACGACCCGGTCGTGATGATCCAGGCATACCGGCTGCTGGCGCAGCGCTGCGACTATCCGCTGCACCTCGGGGTCACCGAGGCCGGGCCGACGTTCCAGGGCACGATCAAGTCGGCGGTGGCGTTCGGCGCGCTGCTAGCCGAAGGCATCGGCGACACGATCAGGGTGTCGCTGTCCGCGCCGCCGGTCGAAGAGGTCAAGGTCGGCACGGCCATACTTGAGTCGCTCGGGCTGCGGGAGCGTGGGCTTGAGATCGTGTCCTGCCCGTCCTGCGGCCGGGCTCAGGTGGACGTATACAAGCTGGCCGACGAGGTGACCGCGGCGCTGGACGGCATGGACGTGCCGCTTCGAGTGGCGGTGATGGGCTGCGTGGTCAATGGCCCGGGTGAGGCTCGCGAGGCCGACCTCGGCGTCGCCTCTGGCAACGGCAAGGGCCAGATCTTCGTGCGCGGCGAGGTCATCGCTACGGTTCCTGAGTCCCAGATCGTCGAGCGACTGATCGAAGAGGCGATGAAGCTGGCTGCCACCATGACCACCGATGCCTGAGCAGGACAGTCCGGCCAGCCGTCGCCGCGCCCGGCAGCTGGCCGCGGTTGGCGCGGCTGCGGCTGTGCTCGTGGTCGCTGGCTGCAACATCGGTCACACGACGTCGTTCGGCGATCCGGCTGGCGGGTCTGGCTCGTCGCAGGCGCAGGCCAGCGGCCAGTCCAAGCTCCATTGGCGGTCCTGCGCGACCGCAGCCAGCGTGGCCAGCCTGCGCTGCGGACGGATCCAGGTGCCGGTCAACTACGCCAAGCCGGGCGGCAGGAAGATCACCCTGGCGCTCACCGAGGTGCCAGCGACCGCGCCGGTGCGCGAGCAGCAGGGAATCTTGCTGGTGAACCCGGGTGGTCCTGGTGCCAGCGGCACCTCGATGGCGAGTTTTGTAGCCCAAGGACTGAGCCCGGCCGTCGCCGCCGACTACAACATCATCGGTTTCGACCCACGCGGCGTTGGGTCATCGGTGCCTTCGCTGCATTGCGAGCCGTCGTTCTTCAGTCGGGCCAGGCCTAACTACATCCCGGCTAACGCCGCGGCCGAGCAGGTCTTGATCAACCGGGCGAAGGTCTACGCGACGGACTGCGAGCGGAAGTACGGCTGGCTGCTGCCCTACCTGACGACGCAGAACGTGGCCAGGGACATGGACCAGATCAGGGTGGCCATGGGCATGCCCAAGCTGAGCTACCTCGGCTACTCCTACGGCACCTACATCGGCCAGGTCTACGCGACGCTGTTCCCGCAGCGGGTGCGCCGGATGGTGCTGGACAGCACGGTAAACCCGACCGGCGTCTGGTACAACGACAACATCGCGCAGGATTACGCGTTCCAGGGCCGGTTTAACGCCTTCATGGCCTGGATGGCCAAGTACAACAGCCTGTACCACCTGGGCACCACCTCGGCGCAGGTCACCAGGTCCTGGTACGCGGCTAGGGCCAAGCTGGCGGCGCACCCGATTGCCATCGGCGGCGTACCGGTCATCGGTGCCGATGAGTTCGACGACACGATGCTGGTCGGCGGCTACGACAACGGATACTGGCCGGGCTTGGCCGCCGCGTTGTCGACCTATCTGCGCTCAGGCGGCACCGGCCAGCTGATCACACTGTTTAACCAGGCGGGCAAGCAGAGCGAGAACGAGTTCGCTGTCTACAACGCGGTCGAGTGCGCCGATGTCGCCTGGCCGCGTAACTGGGCGAAGTGGAACTCTGATGCCCACCACGTCTACGCCAAGGCACCGGTTGAGACCTGGGACAACCTGTGGTTTAACGCCGCCTGCGCGTTCTGGCCTGTGCACGGGCCAGCTAAGGCATTCACGATCGGGGCGGCGGGGCTGCCGGGAATCTTGATGCTCCAGGGCACCTTGGACGCGGCCACGCCCTATGCGGGCGCGCAGGCCGCTCACAGGCAATTGCCGACGGCCAGGATGGTCGTAGTGGAAGGCGGCGGCAACCACGGGCAATCGCTCGCTTACCCGCCCAACAACTGCGTGAACGGCTATCTGGACCGATACTTGGCAACCGGGGCGCTGCCGTCTAGACCCGGACAGGTCAACGCGACCTGTCCAGCCCTTCCCGCGCCCATCCCGAGTGGCTGAGTGCCGATACGCTAAAGAAGTGCTGCGCACCAAGGCCGGACGCTCATCGGCAGTCCGCCTGCTAGTAGATCGCGATCGCGCCGAGGCCATCGCCTTGTGCGAACGCGATCCGGTGACGAATGTCTTCGTCAGTGCCAGGGTCAGGGCTAACGGGCTTGACCCGGTCAGCCTGGGCGCGCAGGTCTGGGGTTATTACGAGACAGGCCAGCTCGTATCAGCGTGTTATGTGGGTGCCAATATGGTGCCGGTTGAGGCGGTACCGGCGGCTACCGCCGCCTTTGCCGAGCGGGCCAGGCTGCAGGGCAGGCGTTGCTCATCCATCGCTGGGCAGGCCGATGCGGTGCGCGACTTGTGGTCACGGCTGGCACCCTATTGGGACCGGCCGCGGGAGATCAGGCACAGTCAGCCGCTCATGGCCATCTCATCCGATCCGCTGGTCGAGCCCGATCCCTTCGTCAGGACGGTGCGCAGGGACGAGGTTGGCGTGCTGCTGCCAGCCAGCATCGCGATGTTTACCGAGGAGGTCGGCATCTCGCCGATCGGCGGCGATGGCGGCGCCAGCTACCGGGCCCGGGTGACCGAGCTAGTGATCACCGGCCGGTCGTTCGCCAGGATCGAGGACGGCAAGGTCATCTTCAAGGCAGAGATCGGCGCTGTCACCGCGTCCGCGTGCCAAGTGCAGGGCGTCTGGGTACCGCCCGATCAGCGCAATCGCGGGCTCGCCGGGCACGGCATGGCCGCCGTGGTGGCGATCGCCAGGCGCACCTTCTCGCCCGTGGTGAGCCTGTACGTGAATGACTTCAACGCCCCGGCCAGGGCTGCCTACCAGCGAGTTGGCTTCCGGCAGGTAGGCGAGTTCATGTCAGTGCTCTTCTAGTCTGTCGGCCAGGTCCCGCTCTTCAACTGGGGCAGGCGCACGTGGCGCCGGTGGCCGCCAGTTGGCCTCATCGGCTGGAGTCTTGGCGTTGGACCTGGCTGACTCAGGCTCGGGCGGCAGGTTTGGATGGGGTGATACTTGCCGTCCGCCCTCATTCGCGCGGAATGAGCCGCCCATGACCTCGCGATGCGGCCAGGACTCATGGTGCTGGCCGGCCGGATGCCGGTCAGCCCAGAAGACCAGCCCGATCCAGACCACCATGGCAATCGCGAACGCGACTGCCATGATGCCCAGCCAGTAATTATGTATCGCACCTGGCATGATGCTCACCCCCCGGTTGCGGAGTACCTAACCGCTGGCGCCGAGGGCTACGCACGATCACGCAAAATTGAAGTGACAGCTTGGGCCTGCCTTGCTAGGCTCCTGTGCCCTTGTGCCAGCCCAAGGAGTGGAGCTATGGCCGCGATCATGGAGGACGAAACCGACGAAGACCAGGTGCTAGCCCGCGAGCGTGAGCATCTGATCCAATCCCGAGAATTTCTCCGGCTGATGCGGCAGGACGTACTGTCGCTGCCCGCGCTGGCCGGAGACCGAGTCTCGCAGGAGTACCTGAAGGCCGACCTGCACCGGCGGGCCGAGTCGCTCAAGGACCTGCCGGACACCCCGCTGTTCTTTGGCAGGCTCGACTACGCCGGCGGCGAGCAGGCGACCGAGGACTTCCACATCGGCCGACGGCACGTGCACGACCCCCAGGGTCATCCGGTCGTCATCGACTGGCGGGCACCTGTCTCCCGGCCGTTCTACCGTGCCAGCCAGGCCGACCCGATGGACTTGGCCAGGCGCCGCCGGTTCGGGTTCTCTGGCGGCCAGCTCACCGCCTATGAGGACGAAATCTTCGTCGGCCAGGCCGGCTCGGGTGGCTCGGGTGGCCCGGGTGGCTCTGGTGGCTCGGGTGGCTCGGGTGGCTCTGGTGGCTCGGGTGGCTCTGGTGGCTCGGGCGAGCCTGCGCTCAGCCGGATCATGATCGAAGAGATCGAGCGGCCGCGGTCTGGCTCAATGCGCGACATCGTGGCCACCATCCAGCCCGAGCAGGACGACATCGTGCGAGCCGACGCGACCATGTCGGTCTGCGTCCAGGGCGCGCCGGGCACCGGCAAAACGGCCGTCGGCCTGCACCGCGTCGCTTTCCTGCTCTACGCCTATCGGGAGCGGATGAGTCGGGGCGGAGTGCTGGTCATCGGACCAAACCGGGCATTCCTCACCTACATCCGCAACGTGCTGCCTGCCCTCGGTGAGTTCGATGCAGCGCAGACCTCGGTCACCGAACTGCTTGCTACTGTGCCGATCGCGGGCGTCGACGCCGAGCCGGTTGCCAGGCTTAAAGGCGACGCCAGAATGGCCAGCGTGCTGCGCCGGGCACTCTGGGAGCGGATCAACGAGCCAACCCAGTCGATCATGCTGACCAGGGGCTCGCGGCGGTGGCGGATCTCGGCCGCCGAGCTGACCGACCTGGTGACTGAGCTGTTTCAGCGCGGCGTCAGGTACGGCACCGGGCGCGACATGCTCTCGCACCGAATCGCGCACGTGGTCTTGACCCAACTGGAGGCGGCCGGCGAGACCTGCGACGACCGCACCCACGAGGCGGTCCGCCGGACCAGCCCGGTGAAGGCCTCGGTTGATGCGATCTGGCCTAAAGCCGAGCCGGCCAAGGTGGTGTTTGACCTGCTGAGCGACCCCGAAGCGATCGCCAGGTGCGCGGCGGGGATCTTGACCAGCGCGGAGCAGGACCTGCTGGCCTGGCCCAAGCCGCCGCGCAGCGCTGGCTCGGCTCGCTGGTCCGCTGCCGACGCGGTGCTGATCGACGAAGTCGCTGACCTAATCGAGCGGACTGCCAGTCTGGCGCACATCGTGGTGGATGAGGCGCAGGACCTGTCCGCGATGGCTTGCCGAGCGATCGGCCGGCGCTGTACCACTGGCTCGGTCACCGTGCTCGGTGACATCGCGCAGGGCACCACGGCCTGGGCAGCGACCAGCTGGGAGCAACTGCTCGGTGATCTCGGCAAGCCAGAGGCGGCACTTGAGGTGCTCAACACGGGCTACCGAGTGCCACGACAGATCCTCGATTTCGCCAGCCAGTTGCTCAGTGACATCGCACCTGAGCTTGAGCCAGCCAGGTCAGTCAGGCAAGATCCCGGCGCGCTTGACTTGGTGCCGGTCACGGCGGGCGAGCTCACTGCCAACCTGGCCAGGATTTGCGCGCACGCGCTCACCCAGCCAGGGTCGATCGCCGTGATCACCGCTGATGCCGACGCGACCCTGACGGCGGCGGCGCTGGCCGCGGCCGGCTTGCCGCACGCCGTGCTGGATGGCGAGGCCGAGGCAGCTCAGCTCACCGTGGTTCCGGTCGGCCTGGTCAAGGGCCTGGAATTCGACCACGTGATCGTCGTCGAGCCGGCCGCCATCGCCGCCGCCGAAGCCCGCGGCCTGCAGCGCCTCTACGTTGCGCTGACTCGTGCGGTGTCCCGGCTGACCGTGCTGCACGCCCAGCCGCTGCCCGAGCAGTTGCGCTGAGCTGGGTGCCGGCGCTCGTCCTGGTCCTGGTCCTGGTCCTGGTCCTGGCGCTGGTCCTGGCGCTGGTCCTGGCGCTGGTCCTGGCGCTGGTCCTGGCCGGCTGACGTCCGGTGGGCGGGGATCGCCAGACTGGGATTGATCCGTGAGTTATTAACCGACATGATCGGTTCTGCGTGGCGATAGACGCCAGGTAGGCCTAAGGGAGTAAGCAGATGACGGTCGTCAGCCGGTTTTTAGGGTCAATGCTCAAGCTGCCGCCTGCCGATTCACATGCTGTGAAAGTCGAGCGGGATTTGCCGATTCCGATGCCAGACGGGGCTATCTTGCTCGCCGATCGCTACCTTCCGGCGAGCGGCACCGGTCCGCTGGTGCTGGTTCGTTCACCTTATGGTCGTAAAGCGCTGTTCGGCGCGCTCTTCGGCACCGTGTTCGCTGAGCGCGGCCTGCAGGTGCTGATGCAAAGCTGTCGCGGCACATTCGGCTCGGACGGCACCTTCAACCCTTTCGCCGAACGGGAGGACGGGCTGGCGACCGTCGCCTGGATGCGCGAGCAAGACTGGTATCCAGGCTCGTTCGCCATGGCCGGGCCGAGTTATCTGGGCATCGTGCAATGGGCGATAGCGGCCGTGGTCGGTCCCGAACTCAAGGCCATGGCCGCGCTGGTGACCAGCACCGAGCCGTACGAGCTGATTTACGGTGGTGGTGGATTCGCCCTGGAGACCACGCTGACCTGGGCCAACCTAGTAGCGAAGCAGGAACGGCCGCTGGCCTTCCTGCGCCAGGGTCCCTCATCCAAGCGGCTCGCCAGGCTGCATGACAAGCTGCCGCTTGGCGGGCTCGACAGCCAGGCCGTCGGCCACCCGCTGGCCGACTGGCAGAACTGGCTGAGCAATCCCGGTCGGCACGATCCTTACTGGGCCGGGCGTGGCTTTACCGCTGACCGTTCCGCGGTGACCGCGGCGGTGGACTTCGTGGCGGGTTGGCAGGACATCTTCCTGCCCACGCAACTGCGGGACTACCAGGCGCTACGGGAGACCGGTCAGGAGCCTTACCTGCTGATCGGGCCGTGGCAGCACACCGACCAGGAGGGCATGGGGTCTTCGATCACGCAGGCGCTGGCCTGGCTCAAAGCGCTGCTGCTCGACGACAAGAGCCAATTGCGCACCAGCCCGGTGCGAGTCTATGTCGGCGGCCTTGAGGAGTGGCGCGACCTGCCGAGTTGGCCACCGCCGGGCACTGAGCAGCGTTGGCACTTGAAAGTCGACGGCGGACTCGGCCCCGAGTTGCCCGGGCCCTGTGGGCCGGACAGCTATACCTACGACCCGGCCAACCCGACGCCCAGCCTGGGCGGTCCTGTGCTGGCCGGCTGAGTCGTCCGGCGCAAGCCGCCCGCCGACAACCGGGAACTCGAAGCGCGCGCCGACGTGCTCACCTATACCAGCCCGGCGCTCGATGCTGACCTTGAGGTCATGGGCCAAGTGACGGCCGACCTGTTCGTCAGGTCCAGTCGCGAGCACGCCGATTTCTTCGCCCGGCTGTGCGACGTGGACCCGACCGGCCGTTCAGTCGCCGTGTGTGACGCGTTGGTCCGGGTGTCCCCTGGCAGCCCGGTCGCCGAGACCGACGGCACCCTGAGGGTTCGCATAGAGCTGTGGCCAACCGCCTACCAGTTCAAAGCCGGCCACCGCGTCAGGTTGCAAGTCTCCAGCGGCGCGCACCCCAGGTTCGCCCGCAACCCAGGCACCGGCGACCCGCTGCTGACAGCAACCAAGCTGGTCACCGCTGACCAGCAGATCTACCACGACCCTGAGCACCCGTCGGCGCTCCTACTCCCAGTAACCACCCCGCCCACCACCGCCTAACGCCCCCCGGTCCCGGCCCCGGTCCCGGCCGCGTCCCCGGCCGCGCCCCGGTCCCGGCCGCGCCCCCGGTCCCGGCCGCGCCCCCGGTCCCGGCCGCGCCCCGGCCGCGCCCCGGTCCCGGCCCCGGTCCCGGTCCCGGCCGCGCCCCCGGTCCCGGCCGCGTCCCCGGCCGCGCCCCGGTCCCGGCCGCGGTCCCGGTCCCGGCCGCGCGCCCGTCCCGGGCCAAACGACAACGGGGTCGCCCTGTTGCTATCTGAACAGCAACGGGGCGACCCCGTTGTCATTGTCGGGGTGCAGTTGAGGGGGATCGGCGGGAGGTGGGATCGCTGCTGGGATAGCGCCGAGTGGCATTTCGTCATTGGTGCGTCAATTGGGTTATCCGGAGGGCGGACATGCGGTAAAGCCCGTAGGGTTACCGATGACTCTTCCGGGATCTGGCAGCTTGCCGTGACATTTCTGGCGAATGACCCCGCTGCAGGTCAGCGGGACTGCCGATCTCAATGAATTGGTCAACACAACTTGCAGGGCGCGCCCTGTAGCGGCATTCTTTGACTGGTGCATTACTCTGCGCGCTCTTACCAATACGTAAAGTGACAAGGTGACAAGGTGACTTTGGTAGCTGGCCAGCTGGGTACCGACGCTGAAGCGGAACTTAACCCGCAGTTGTTTCTCGACCGACTGGAAGCGCTGGCGGAGGAGTTGACCGCGCGCGGCCTGCAAACCAGGCTGATGACTCCGGCTGGCCGGGTGCCGAGCTTGCATGTGGTTAACCCGACAATGTCGAGACTCGCAGAAGATGTGTATGTCGGCCGGAGCCAGGATGGCTTGTGGTGGTTCTGGTGGCCGTGGGCAGAGCGAATCGCGCCTGGCGATGAGACGGCGCAGGCGGCCGAGGCGGTCGCGAAGGTACTCGACGCCAAGTTCGCGCCGCGCGCTGACGCCAGTTGACGCGGCTCCGGTGCGGGAGCCGCGAGTACAGATGCCCGTGATCATGGTTGACCAGCGCCGCCAGGAAATCCGTCTCGGCTATCACCTACCTGAACTTTCTTGGCACCTGGTATCTGGTGATCACGGAAACTTGTACCGGCATGACCAGTGCCCGCCGTGAGGTGGTCTGCGACTTTTATTCAGTTGTTCGACCGGCGCCGGTTCAGCGGGCCGCGGCGGCCTCGGGCGGGCGGCGGCGGCCTCGGGCGGGCGGCGGCCTCGGGCGGGCGGCGGCGGCCTCGGGCGGGCGGCGGCGGCTAGCGGACAGGCTGGCTGGCCAGCCCTGGGAAGGCGGTCGGCTGGCCGCCCCAGCGCGCTGCTCGTGCGGCGGCGTCCTGCATCCGGGTGGCGGCTAGCTTGCGCAGTGCCCGGTCGCCGGCACCCACCAGCGCCAAATACCCGGCGACAACCTGAAGCTCAAGTTCGACGGCCAGCTTCGCCGCGTCGGCGGCAGATGAAACGGCCAGCGGCAGTCGGTAGGCGACGGCGGCGGGCTGCGGGGTGGCACCGAGGGTGCTGAGAAGGCCGGCCAACGCGTCTCTGGCGCGTTCATGGAGCACGCAATCGGCGTTGGCCGCGATGAACCCGGTGCCGGTCAGATGCGCGCCGACCACGCCGTAGCCGTAGCTCGCCGCGTCTTCAGCCACGAGTGCGGATTGCAGCGCTGCCACTTCGGCTTCGTGCTTCCCGTGCTTGATCGACTTTGGGCTGGTCACCGGTCTGACCTCGATCCACCCTTGCGTAGGTACACCACGTGCGCCGCCTCCGCTGCGGCGATGCTGGCCAGCAACTGCGCTAGCGGTGCCGGGGCGTCGAGCAGTTCGGCCGTGAGCCTGACCACAGCGGCTCGCTCATCGCTGGCTAGCGCGGCTAGCGTAAAGGCGGTGCCGCCGGGCAGCGCCGGGGCTGAGCCAGGGCCTGTGCGCAGCTTGCTTGTCGCGTACTTGGGCGGCACGACCAACGCTGACCTGAGTTTGTGCAGGTGCGCCTCGTGCTCGGCCTGAATAGTGGTCAGCAGTTCCTGCCGCCCCCCGCCGCCTGACTGGTGACCGAGCGCGAGTTGGTAGCGGCTGATAAGGACCTCTTCGGCCGCGATCGCCTGCTCAAGTGCGAGCACGTTGCCGGATACTTTAGGCACCGGACCTAGTGCGGTGATGCCCTTGCAGCCGGTCAGCCCGAGCGATCCAACGGCCATCGCCGCGATCAGGCCCCGGCGTGTTGGGTGCCCAGCCACCTGTGGTTCGCCCCTCAGCTTTCTGGCTGTCCGATTGCGAATGCGGGCACCAGCATGCCACGCCATTCGTTGGTCAGGTGCGTCATCCGGCCTCGGCGTGGCCGCGAGCCTTTGATATCGGATGACAGGCAAGAGCAACAGGTCAGAACGTTGGCCTGCGGTGCCGGATAGGCTAGTGCCCGGACTGCGAGTACGGCAACAAATCGCTGGCAAGGAGGCGTGATGCGCGAGGACTCTCGTCATGGCGCGTCGCGATCGGCGCGTGCGCCCGGTCGATCAGGCGTTGGCCGCGATAGCCGGGCACCCCGCGCCGGCAGCCGGAACGCGAACTCGGCCGGCCAGGGATCGGCGCGAGCTTACGATGGCGCGCGACCGCAGGGCGGTCGGCCAGGTCCCCAGGGCGCGGTCGCTACGGCGAAGCTGACTGGCGTCATTGAGCCGGTGCTGGCGGCGATGGAGGTCGATCTTGAGGCCGTCAAGGTCAGTTCCGCTGGCCGCCGGGTGGTGCTGCGCATCGTGGTGGACGCCGACGGTGGCCTGAGCCTGGATGACATCGCCGAGGTGAGCCGCGAGATCTCGGCCAAGCTTGACGCGAAGAACGTGATGGGCGATGCGCCTTACACGCTTGAGGTAACCTCGCCTGGCGTTGATCGTCCGCTGACGCAGCCTAGGCACTGGCGGCGCGCGATCGGCCGGCTAGTCGTCGTAGCACAGCTGTCAGAGCAAGACCAAGATCCGAAACGGGGCGCACCCGCGACTCCCGTTGAGTATCTGGGTCGAATCATGGACACCGATCAAGAGCACGTCGCGCTGGAGATTGACGGCGAGCGGCGGGTTTTCACGTTCGGTGAGCTCGGCCCAGGCCGGGTGCAGGTGGAGTTCGGACGCCTTGATGAGATCGACGACGTCGACGGGGCAGATGACCTCGATGGCTTCAGTGACGCCGAGGACTCCTGGCAGGGCGAGGACATTGCCGCAGGCAGTGGCCCGGACGAGGAGGAACCTGATGGACATTGACGTGTCGGCGCTAAAGAGCCTGGAGGCCGAGAAGGACATCTCGATGGACCTTGTGATCAAGGCGATCGAAGATGCCCTGCTGGTCGCGTATCACAAGACGGATGGCGCGGCCCCGTCGGCTCGGGTCGCGGTCGACCGGCGCACTGGGCACGTCACGGTCTGGGCTGCGGAGACGGACGAGAACGGCGCCGTGCTCACCGAGTACGACGACACGCCGGCGGGTTTCGGCCGGATCGCGGCCACCACGGCCGGCCAGGTTATCTTGCAGCGCTTGCGGGACGCCGAAGATGAGCTCACCTTCGGTGAGTTCGCCGGCCAGGAAGGCAATGTCGTCGCGGGAGTCATCCAGCAAGGCAAGGATCCCAAGGCGGTGCTGGTGGACTTGGGCCGGATCGAGGCGATCTTGCCGCCTACCGAGCAGGTGCCAGGCGAGCGCTACGTGCATGGCGAGCGGCTCAAGTGCTATGTGCTGCACGTGCGCAAGGGCTTCCGCGGCCCGTCGGTCACTCTCTCACGCACTCATCCCAACCTGGTACGCAAGCTGTTCGCGCTTGAGGTTCCCGAGATCGCCTCAGGTGCGGTGGAGATCGCCGCGATCGCCAGGGAGGCCGGGCATCGCACCAAGATCGCGGTCATCGCCCGTGAGCCTGGCGTCAACGCCAAGGGATCGTGCATCGGGCCGATGGGCAGCAGGGTCAGGAATGTCATGGCTGAGTTGCACGGCGAGAAGATCGATATCGTCGACTACTCGCAGGACGCGGCCGAGTTCGTTGGACACGCACTTTCGCCGGCTGGGTGACCCAGGTGCGCGTGCTCGACGAGGCAAACCGGGTCGCTCAGGTGATCGTGCCGGATTATCAGCTATCGCTGGCGATCGGTAAAGAAGGGCAAAATGTCCGGCTTGCTGCGCGCCTCACTGGCTGGCGCATCGACATTCAGCCGGACAACCAGGTGGGTGCGCCGGCACCGCAAAATCAGCCAGACAAGGTGCCTGGTGCCGCGGACGCGCCGGCACTGTAAGCTATAAGCAAGGCAGCTATGCGGTCTTCGTCTCTTGGCATGTCCGGATCCGTGATCCGCACGTGTGTAGGGTGCAGGACTCGGGCTGTCAAGTCGGACTTGCTCCGCGTGGTCGCGGTTGGTGGCGAGGTAGTCGCCGACCCTACGGCGCGCAGGCCAGGCCGGGGGGCATACTTGCATCCCAGCCAGGACTGCTTGGAGCAAGCCAGGCGACGCCGGGCTTTCCCGCGAGCGCTGCGCGCGAGCGGGATGCTTGCCGATGATGGGCTTGCCGACTACCTGTCGTGAGCCAATCTTGGGCTAACGCGGTCAGTTCGACGCGGCTAGGCGGAATTGCAGTGCGGAAGTAAACGAGCGGCGCGGTACTTGCCGGAGAGACAGGCTGAGATTGTAATGAGCGCTCGATGAGCAAGCGGCGATGAACAGCAGGAACTGACGCCGGACGGAGCATGCGCTGCCCCGGACCGGCTGACTGGCCCGGGTTGCCTGGGCCGAGGCAGGGAGCGTAGTGGCGAAGGTCCGGGTATACGAACTCGCTAAGGAGTTCGGTGTTGAGAGCAAAGCCGTGATGGCCAAGCTCGGTGAGATGGGGGAGTTCGTACGATCGGCATCCTCGACTATCGAGGCACCGGTCGTCCGCAGGCTCAAGGAAGCATTCGCAGGCGAAGCCGCAGCCGCTAAGAGCGGCGGCGGATCCGGCGGCGGCCGGCGTGCCGCCAATGGTCATGCCCAGCAGGCCCCTGCGCCAGCGGCACCTGAGCCTGCCGCGAGCAGCGTGCAAGCTGAGGTCGAGCAGCCGAGTCCGGCTGCCGTGGCACCGGTGAGCCCAATTCAAGAGCCGCCGTCACCGCGCGCCGATGATGGCGACCGGCCGGTCACCTCTGGCGTGCCTGAGGTGCAGTTCAGCCAGCCTGAGCCGACGCCGACCCAGCCAGCAGAAGGCGACGCGCGGCCAGCGCGTGGTCCGGTGCCAGGGCCGACGGGTCGGCCAGGTCCTGGCCAGGCACCGGCCGCTAGTCCCGGCCCGAGCCAGGCCAGGCCGGGCCCGGCACCGGGAAGCGCGCGGCCGGCCGCGCCAGGTGCCGGCCCGACGCCAGGGCCTCGGCCCGGCGCGCCTCGGCCAGGCCCGCGCCCAGGCAACAATCCATTCAGCTCGACCTCAACCGGGATGGGCTCGGCTGGTCGGGGTCCTCGCCCAGGTCAGCCTGGAGCGCCAGGTCCGACGACCGGCGGCGGCGCTCCAAGCCAGCCTGCTGGCCGTCCGAGCGGTCCGCCAAGCACTGGTGGCCCGCGTCCGCAGGGCCCGCGCCCGATGGGCAACAGGCCAGCTGGCGGCCCATCGGATGGTCCCCGTCCCGGCGGTCCTCGGCCTGGCGGCCCGCGGCCAAGCCCGAGCAGCATGCCGCCACGGCCCTTCGCCGGACGTGGCGGCCCAGGCGGCGGAGGCGGCCCGGGCGGCGGCGTCGGCACTAGGCCAGGCGGTCGTGGTGGCCCGGGTGCGGGCAGTCGCGGCGGTCCAGGTGCGGGTGGTGGCGGCGGCGCAGGCGCGCCCCGTACCGGTGCCGGTCCAGCTAGGCCAGGCGGTGGCGGCCGGGGTCGGAGCGGCACCCAGGGTGCCTTCGGTCGGCCAGGCGGACGTCCTTCGCGCGGCCGTAAGTCGAAGAAGCAGCGCCGTCAAGAGTTCGACAACATGCAGGCGCCGTCGATCGGCGGCGTGTCGGTTCCGCGCGGCAATGGCCAGGTCATCCGACTGTCCAGGGGCGCATCGCTGAGCGACTTCGCCGACAAGATCGGCGTGAACCCGGCGTCGCTTGTCCAGGTGCTTTTCCACCTCGGCGAGATGGTGACGGCGACTCAGTCGGTAAACGACGAGACGCTGCAACTGCTTGGTGCCGAGCTGAATTTCAACGTGCAGGTGGTCTCGCCTGAAGAAGAAGACCGCGAGCTGCTAGAGACGTTCAACATCGAGTTCGGCGAGGATGAGGGCGGCGAGGAAGACCTCGTGGTCAGGCCGCCGGTGGTGACCGTGATGGGTCACGTTGACCACGGCAAGACCAAGCTGCTCGACGCGATCAGGCACACCAACGTGGTCGCGCACGAGGCTGGCGGCATCACCCAGCACATCGGCGCCTACCAGGTCACCACCGAGGTGGACGGCCAGGACCGCACCATCACCTTCATCGACACCCCTGGCCACGAAGCGTTTACCGCGATGCGAGCCCGTGGTGCCGAGACCACCGACCTGGTCATCTTGGTGGTGGCGGCCGACGATGGCGTGAAGCCGCAAACCACCGAGGCGCTGAACCACGCGCAGGCGGCCGGGGTACCGATCGTCGTCGCGGTCAACAAGGTCGACAAGGAGGGTGCCGACCCGGCCAGGGTGCGGGCGCAGCTCACCGAGTACGGCTTGGTCGCCGAGGAGTTCGGTGGTCAGTCACTCTTCGTCGATGTGTCGGCTCGTAACGGCACCGGCATCACCGAGCTGCTCGAGGCCGTCGTGCTGACCGCCGATGCTGAGCTCGACTTGCGGGCCAACCCGCACCAGCCAGCTCAGGGCGTCGCGATCGAAGCGCACCTGGACAAGGGCCGCGGCCCGGTCGCCACGGTGCTCGTCCAGCGCGGCACGCTTAAGGTCGGTGACTCGATCGTCACTGGCGAGGCGTACGGCCGCGTGCGGGCCATGCTGGACGAGAACGGCGATCAGGTGGCGCAGGCACCGCCGTCGCGGCCAGTGCTGGTGCTTGGTCTGACCGCGGTGCCGGACGCTGGCGACAGCTTCCTGGCCGTCGCGGATGACCGGGTCGCCAGGCAGATCGCCGAGCGGCGCGAGGCTCGAGAGCGCACCGCGCAGTTCGCTCAGCGGCGGCCTCGGGTCACGCTCGAGGATCTGGAGTCCGCGCTCAAGTCCGGCGCACGCGAAGAGCTGCTGCTCATCATCAAGGGCGATGTGTCAGGCTCGGTCGAGGCGCTTGAGGACGCACTGCTCAAGATCGACGTGGGCGAGGACGTGGTGCTCAGAGTGATCGGGCGCGGCGTCGGCGCGATCACCCAGGACGATGTCAACCTGGCGATCGCGTCGGACGCGGTCATCATCGGCTTCAACGTCACGGCCGGCCGGGCGGGTGAGCTGGCGCAGCGCGAGGGTGTCGACATCAGGTACTACTCGATCATCTACCAGGCGATCGAGGAGATCGAAGCGGCGCTCAAGGGCATGCTCAAGCCCGAGTTCGAAGAGGCGCAGCTTGGTACGGCCGAGGTGCGCGAGGTCTTCCGGGTGCCGAGGATCGGCAATGTGGCTGGCTGCATCGTCCGTTCAGGCACGATCACCAGAAATAGCCGGGCCCGGCTGGTCAGGGACGGCGTCGTGGTGCAGGATCACCTCACCATTGAGTCGCTGCGCCGGTTCAAGGACGATGCCACTGAGGTCCGCGAGGGCTTCGAATGCGGTATCGGCGTCGGCTATGGCGACATCAAGCTCGGCGACGTGATCGAGACCTTCGAGATGCGGGAGAAGCCACGCGCCTGAGGTCGGACGCGCACTTAGCCCCGGCCGATCCGGCCGGGCTAGCGACAACATCGGGTATCCGGCGCGGCCAGCGCCGGGTACCCGATCGCGCTGCCAGGCCGATGGCGGCAGGACGAGGGGGCCGAAGATGTACGTGGGCGCGCTGACCCTGGACGTGCTGCTTGGCGACGTGCGGTCGCTGAAGCAAAAGCGCTCGGCGGTCCGGCCACTGATCGCTGACGTGCACCGGAAGTTTCCTGCGCTTGCCGTTGCTGAGACCGGGTATCTGGACATGCACCGCAGGACCGAGATCGGCGTCGCCGTAGTGACCTCGACGGCAGCGCACGCGGTTGAGGTTTTGCAGGCATGCGAGCGATTCGTGGCGGCGCGGCCAGAGATCGAGTTGCTGTCCGCGCGGCAGCGATTGTTTAACGACGAGGGGGAGTGAGCGCATGGATCCGGCGAGGGCTCGACGACTCGGCGAGCGGATCACGCAGATTGTCGCCGAGATGCTTGAGCGGCGGATTAAGGATCCACGTCTGGGCTTTGTCACCATTACTGATACCCGGGTCACGGGCGATCTGCGCGACGCGACCGTGTTTTATACCGTGTATGGCTCGGACGAGGAAGCCGCGGCGAGTGCCGCCGCGCTGGCGAGCGCGACCGGAATTATCCGGTCAGAGGTTGGCAAGCAGACTGGTATCAAGCACACCCCTTCCATCACGTTCGAGCGGGACACATTGCCAGCGGGTGCCAGGTCCATCGAGGACCTGGTAGCCAAGGCCAGACAAGCAGACGCCGAGCTGGCCGCCTCCAGGGTCGGCGCCATTCATGCAGGGGAGCGGAATCCGTACCGCACAGCGGACGATTCCGATGAAGGTGAGGACGCGTGACCACGCATGCAACGGCCCAAATGCCAGGAGACCCCGCATTAGTGCCCGGGTCAGGACTTGTGATCGTCGCCAAATCGGCCGGGATGACATCACACGATGTGGTGGCGCGAGTCAGGAAGATCGCTAAGACCAAACGGGTAGGACATGCCGGCACGCTCGATCCGATGGCGACCGGGGTGCTCGTTGTTGGCATCGAGAAGGCCACCAGGCTGCTCGGTCACTTGGCGCTAACCGAGAAGGACTACACCGCGACGATCCGGCTTGGCCAGTCGACGATGACTGACGACGCGGAAGGCGATGTGCTGCCGTCGGCCGCCGATGCCGTGCTGGCCAGCACCGTAACGCCGGATCAGCTCCGCGCAGCCCTGGCCGACCTGACTGGCGAGATCAGTCAGGTGCCGCCCAAGGTCAGTGCGATCAAGGTAAATGGCCAGCGCGCCTATCACCTGACCCGCTCAGGCGCCGATCCAGAGCTCAAGGCCAGGACAGTGACGATCTGGCGGCTTGAGCTGCTTGCCGTCAGGCCGGTTGGTGACCTGGTGGATCTCGATATCGAGGTCACCTGCTCAAGCGGCACCTACATCAGGGCAATCGCTCGCGACCTCGGTGCCGCGCTAGGCACTGGCGGTCATCTGACCGCGTTGCGGCGAACCCGGGTGGGGCCGTATCAGCTCGAGGCCGCCCGTACCCTTGAGCAGCTCGCTGAGCAGTTCGAAATGATCCCGCTGGCTAAGGCCGCCGCAGCCGCCTTCCCCAGCCTGCAACTCGACGAGCGCCAGGCCAGGCTCCTCTCGCACGGCGCCAGGCTGACCGCACCGGGTACTCCGGCCACGAGCCCGACTCAGGAGGCTGAGGTAGCCGCGTCCGGCGATGCCGACAGCGGGGGTCACCCGATGGCTGCGTTTGATCCTGACGGGACTTTGATCGCGCTGGTGGCCGAGCGGGACGCCGAGCTGCAACCGCTGGCTGTCTTCGTACCCTGAGCATCCCGGTAGCGGCGGCTGGCGGCGAGGCGGTGTCGGGTCGCGCGGCGGCCATGGCAGGCTTGGTGGTGGCAGGGGCAGATCGCCTGCGCTCACCTGACCTGCTCGCATCGGGCTGGTGCTTGAAGGGATGCTGACGTGTACCGCTGGAGTGGCCTGTCTGACGTGCCCGCAGCCTGGGGCAGGTGCGTCGTCACCATCGGGGTGTTTGACGGAGTGCACCGCGGCCATCAGCGGATTATCGCCAGGGCGGCGCAGGTGGCTGCCGCCCTGCGACTGCCGCTGGCCGTGGTGACCTTTGACCCGCACCCCGATGAGGTCATCAGGCCAGGTTCGCATCCGCCGCTGCTGTGCAGCGTTCGCTTCCGCGCCGAGTTGCTCGGCCGGTTCGGTGCCGACGCTGTCTGCGTCCTGCCATTCAACTACGAGCTCTCTCAGCAGTCAGCCGAGGACTTCGTCCGGTCAGTGCTGGTCGACTCGCTGCACGCGGCCGCGGTCGTGATCGGCGAGAACTTCACGTTCGGTCACCGCGCCCGCGGCAACGTCACGTTGCTGGCCGAGCTCGGTGACAAATACGAATTTACCGTCGAAGGCGTGCAGTTGTTTACCGATCACGGCGTGGCCGTATCGTCGAGCTGGATCAGGGAGTTGCTGCTGGCCGGTGACGTGGCCGCGGCGGCCGGCGAGCTTGGCCGGCCGCATCGGGTCGAAGGTGTGGTGGTGCGCGGTAACCAACGCGGTCGCGCTCTTGGCTTCCCCACCGCCAACGTCGAGCCGCCAGCGCACACCGCGATCCCGGCCGATGGCGTCTACGCGGGTTGGCTAGCGGCACTGACGATTGATGGCGCGGAGGCACAGCGCTGGCCGGCCGCGATCTCGGTGGGCACGAATCCGACCTTCGACGGCAGCGACCGTACCGTGGAGGCATACGCGCTGCATCGCGATGACCTGGATCTGTACGGCGTGCACGCTGCGGTCGAGTTCGCCGCGCAGCTACGTAGCCAGGTGAAGTTCAACTCGGTGGCCGAGTTGGTCGAGCAGATGCGAAGAGATGTGGCGGCGGCTGACGAGTTGCTGACGAAGTCCTAGCTGTCAAGCGCCGTACGGTCTGCCTGACTTGCGTGGTACCGTGAGTGAGGCCTATGTATCAGGCCGGGTTAGCTGCGCCCTCATGCGGCTGGCCAATCTGGATGTCAGGCGGCTCTGCCGCTCGTCCTCCGTACCCTTCTGGCGAACAGGCTTGGCTGCCCTTCCGCCGGAGCACAACGATCTAGCACTACTGATAGAGAAGGAACAACGTGCCGCTCGATACCGAAGTCAAGAAGGAGATCATCGCCGAGCATGCGACCAGTGAGGGTGACACCGGTTCGCCGGAAGTCCAGGTTGCGCTGCTGACCAAGCGGATCAATGGTCTCACCGAGCACCTGAAGGTGCACAAGCACGATCATCACAGCCGTCGCGGGCTGCTGTTGCTTGTCGGCCGTCGTCGCCGGCTGCTGCAGTACCTGTCCCGCGAGGACATCGGCCGTTACCGCGCCCTGATTGAGAAGCTCGGGCTGCGCCGGTAGTGACGGCTTGGCCACGGTGCTAGTGGCACCCGCTGTCAGGCCCGGCGAGCTGTTTCGCTGTCTGTCAGCGGCTGGCGCTACATTGGTGGTCAGGATGGGCGGTTCACGGCCCGTCATGCAAACTAAATAGAGCGGATTACCAGATTCTGATCCATCCAGGCCTTGGCCGCCTACTCGCTAGGCGCAGGCCAGTTTGCTGGCTAGCCGATTGTGGCTGGCGGTAGGCTGACCGGCCCGGTGGCGAACTTCGCCGGTCAATTTGCTGGAAATCAGGATCAACCGGCGCACCGCTCAATTCGGTGCGCTAGCTGGAAAACGTCCCGCGGCCCCGGCCCCGGAGCGCGCAGCAGCCTCAGGGCCGGTCCTCGGTAGTGGTTCTCGGATTCACCTCGGCGTGCCCGTGGCGAAGCGAGGGCTTCGATCGAAGACCGGTCGGCAATTATCGTTCGGAGAATGCCGAGCGAGGGCGGCGCTTCACTGGCGGCGGGCAGACGCGGGACCTCACATGAGGAGGTATCACCCGATGGAGGGTGTGTATACCGCAGAAGCCATCATTGATAATGGCGCATTTGGACAACAGAAAATTCGTTTTGAGACCGGACGGCTCGCGAAGCAAGCTTCCGGTTCCGCGGTCGTCTATCTCGACGATGAGACCGTGATTCTCTCCGCCACCACGGTCTCCAAGCACCCCAAGGAAAACCTCGATTTCTTCCCGCTCACCGTGGATGTGGAAGAGCGGATGTACGCGGCGGGCCGGATCCCAGGCTCGTTCTTCCGCCGCGAGGGTCGTCCGTCAGAGGACGCGATCTTGACCTGTCGGCTGATCGACCGGCCGCTGCGCCCGTCCTTCGTCAAAGGCCTGCGTAACGAGATCCAGATCGTCGAGACGATCATCGCGCTGAACCCCGACCACCTGTACGACGTGGTCGCGATCAACGCCGCGTCGATGTCGACCCAGCTGTCCGGGCTGCCGTTCTCCGGGCCGATCGGCGGTGTGCGGGTCGCGCTGATCAAGGGCCAGTGGGTTGGCGTTCCCGACCCACGAGCCAGCTTGAGGACGCCACGTTCGACATGGTGGTCGCCGGCCGGGTGCTCGAAGACGGCGACGTCGCGATCATGATGGTCGAAGCCGAGTCGACGCCGAGCACGCTCAAGCTGATCGCCGACGCCGACAGTGGCGCGGTCGCGCCGACCGAAGATGTCGTGGCTGAGGGCCTTGAGGCGGCGAAGCCGTTCATCAAGACGCTCTGCGAGCGCGCAGCTCCAGGTCGTTCGGGCGGGCGGCAAGGACACCGCTGAGTTCCCCACCTTCGCCGACTATGGCCAGGACGTCTACGACGCGCTGGCCGCGGACGTCGTCGAGCGACCTGGCCAGCCGCGCTGACCATCGCCGGCAAACAGGAGCGCAATGCCGAGACCGACCGCATCAAGGCCGGGGCGACTGAGCGGCTCGCGACGAAGTTCGACGGCAGGGAAGGCGAGATCTCCGCTGCCTTCCGGTCGCTGACCAAGAAGCTGGTCCGGGAGCGGATCATCGCCGATGGCGTGCGGATCGACGGACGCGGGCTAACCGACATCAGGCAGCTGTCCGCCGAGGTCTGGCGTGATCCCCGGGTGCACGGCTCGGCGCTGTTCGAGCGCGGCGAGACCCAGGTCCTGGTGTCACCACGCTCAACATGCTCCGGATGGAGCAGATGATCGACACGCTCAATCCCGAGCGGACCAAGCGCTACATGCACAACTACAACTTGCCGCCGTACTCGACCGGTGAGACCGGCCGGGTGGGCTCGCCTAAGCGGCGCGAGATCGGTCACGGTGCGCTCGCCGAGCGGGCGCTGGTGCCGGTGCTGCCGACTCGCGAGGAGTTCCCTTACGCGATCCGCCAGGTGTCGGAGGCGATCGGCTCGAACGGGTCGACCTCGATGGGCTCGGTCTGCGCGTCCACGATGTCGCTGCTTGACGCAGGCGTACCGCTGAAGGGCATGGTCGCTGGCATCGCCATGGGCCTGATCCATGAAGGCGGCAGCTATGTCACGCTGACCGACATCCTCGGTGCCGAGGACGCCTTCGGCGACATGGACTTCAAGGTCGCTGGCACTAAGGACGTGATCACCGCGCTGCAGCTTGACACCAAGCTTGACGGCATTCCGGCTTCCGTGCTCGCGGCCGCGCTGAAGCAGGCCAGGGACGCCCGGCTGACCATCCTTGGCGTGATGCAGGAGGCCATCAACGCGCCTGCCGACATGAGCGACAACGCGCCTCGCATCATCACCGTGAAGGTGCCAGTCGACAAGATCGGCGAGGTCATCGGGCCTAAGGGCAAGATGATCAATTCGATCCAGGAGGACACCGGCGCCGAGATCACGATCGAGGACGACGGCACGATCTACATCGGTGCCACCGATGGCACCTCGGCTGAGGCGGCCAAGTCGGCGATCAACGCGATCGCTAACCCGCACGTGCCCGAGGTTGGCGAGCGCTTCCTCGGCACGGTGGTCAAGACCACCACGTTCGGCGCGTTCGTTTCGCTGCTGCCGGGCAAGGACGGCCTGTTGCACATCACTCAGATCCGGAAGCTGCATGGCGGCATGCGGATCGAGAACGTCGATGACGTGATCAAGGTCGGCGACAAGATTCAGGTCGAGATCCGCGAGGTGGACGACCGGGGCAAGCTGTCGCTGGTGCCGGTCGAAGTGGTGGAGCGCGAAGCCGCCGGGGAGGATCTCAGCGGCGGCCGGGACGAGAGTCGCGGCGATCGCGAGAACCGTGGCGACCGCAGCAGGGACCGCGGCGACCGTGACCGGAATCGCAGTGGCGGTGACCGCCGTCCGGATCGCGGCGGTAGCGGCGACCACTACCGGACCCGGCACCGTGACCGCGAATCCGGCAACTCATGACGGCAGCTGGGCAGGGGAGCAGTCAGGGTAACCAGTTGGCCGATAGCGACGGCAACGTCCGTCGCACGGTCCTGCCTGGCGGTTTGCGAATCATCACCGAGTCGTTGCCGACCGTCAGGTCAGCGTCGTTTGGCATCTGGGCGGGGGTGGGTTCTCGTGACGAGGACCTGCCCCACGCCGGGGCTACTCACTACCTTGAGCACTTGTTGTTCAAAGGCACGCAGCGACGGACGGCCCTGGACATCTCAGCGTCGATCGATGCCGTTGGCGGTGAGCTGAACGCGTTCACCGCCAAGGAGTACACCTGCTACTACGCGCGAGTGCTTGACGACGACCTGCCACTGGCCATTGACGTGTTGTCCGACATGGTCACCGGCTCGTTGCTGGATCCGAGCGAGGTCGAAGCCGAGCGGGCGGTCATTCTCGAAGAGATCGCCATGACCGAGGATGACTCGTCGGACGCGGCGCATGAGGCCTTCGGCTGGCAGCTTTTCGGTGACACCCCGCTCGGGCGACCGATTCTTGGCACCGTCGACTCGATCGAGTCGATCACCAGGGAGCAGATCGCCGAGCACTACGCCGCCAGGTACACCCCCGACAACTTGGTGGTTGCCGTCGCCGGACGGCTGGATCACGACCAGGTCGTCGAGCTCACCCGGCAATCCTTCGCGGCAAGATTGAATCAGCGGACGCCGCCGAAGCCGGCGAGGCTGCCTGGCCCAGCGGCATCCGGGGTAGGCACTGGCACTGGCGTGCGGCTGATCTCTCGTCCGATCGAGCAGGCCAATCTGGTCATGGGCTGTTCGGGACTGGCCAGGACGGACGAGCGCAGGTTCGCTCTCGGGGTGCTCAACGCCGCCCTCGGCGGCGGAATGTCATCCCGGCTATTCCAGGAGATCAGAGAGAAGCGCGGGCTGGCCTACTCCGTCTATAGCTTCAATTCTCAGCACGCTGACATCGGGATGTGGGGCATCTACGCTGGCTGCCTGCCGGCCAAAGCCGACGAAGTGCTCGCCATCTGCGCCGAGGAGATCGCTAAGGTCTGCGACGACGGCCTCAGCGCGGAGGAGCTTGACCGAGGCAAAGGCCAGCTGCGCGGATCGATCGTGCTCGGCCTTGAAGATCCAGCCTCTCGGATGACCAGGCTCGGCAAATCCGAGTTGGTCTATCCTCGGCTCGAGCCGGTCGATGAGATACTTTCCAGGATCGACGGGGTCACCCTCGATGACGTCAGGGACGTAGCTAAGGCGATCTTGACTCGTCCCAAGGCGCTGGCTGTCGTCGGACCATATGACGACGCCGACGTCTTCGCGCGAGTAATCGCTAGCTAAGCCGACGTCACGGAGCCGGCCACCAGTTTGCCAGTCGCCAAACTGGTGGCCGGTGACTTGCAGCTGCTGACCATGCGGAGGTCCTGATGGCCCAGGTCGGAGTGCTTGGTGCGCGCGGGCGGATGGGCTCGCTAGTGTGCCAGACGGTGCGAGCCGCCGAGGATCTCGAGCTAGTCGCCGAAGTCGATCTCGGTGACTCGCTTGAGGCTCTGGCGGACAGTGCCGTTGTCGTCGACTTCACTAATCCAGGCGCCGTCATGGCCAACCTGGCCTGGTGCCTTGAGCACGGCAAGCACCTGGTGATCGGCACCTCAGGCTTCGACGCCACCCGACTGGCCGAGGTCAGCGCGCTGGTCGATGCTGCCACCGGACACCAGGCCGACGGAGATCAAGCCAAGGTCCTCGTGGTGCCCAATTTCTCAATCGGTGCCGTGTTGATGATGAAGTTCGCCGAGCAGGCCGCGAGATTCTTCGAGTCCGCCGAGATCATCGAACTGCATCATCCGGCAAAAGTCGATGCCCCATCAGGCACCGCTGCCCGCACCGCTGCCATGATCCAGGCGGCCCGCTCGGCGGCCGGGCTCGGCGCGAGCCCCGATGCGACGACGACGCAGGCACCAGGTGCTCGCGGCGCGATGATCGACGAAGTCCGGGTCCACTCGGTGCGGCTGGCAGGCCTAGTCGCCCATCAAGAGGTGCTGTTCGGTGGTGCCGGTGAGATCCTCACGATCAGGCACGACTCTCTTGACCGGGCTTCGTTCATGCCCGGAGTGCTGCTCGCGGTGCGGGGGATAGCCAGCTTGCCTGCTGGCCTCACGGTCGGCCTAGACCGCCTGCTCGGTCTGTAGCCCGCCGAGTCGATCCCTGCCAGCCGGCCGATTACGTCGACCCCCTGCTAGCGTGGGGTGTACAGACGCAGGTCAGCGGGGGCGCGGGGCACTGCGGTGGCTAAGGGGGCTGGCGGCATGCGAGCAATACTCAATGTGATCTGGCTAGTGCTCTGTGGCCTCTGGCTGGCGATTGCCTACGCGCTCGCTGGACTCGTAGCTTTCGTACTAATTATCACGATTCCGTTCGGCATTGCCGCGTTCCGGATCTCCGGATATGTGCTCTGGCCATTCGGCCGGACCATCGCGCCACGTGAGGGAGCCGGCCTGGGTTCCATGATCGGGAACATTGTCTGGATCATCTTCTTCGGCTGGTGGCTGGCGCTTGGCCACCTCCTGACCGGAATCGCCCTGTGTGTCACGATCATTGGCATCCCGCTGGGCCTGGCGAACTTCAAGCTGATCCCTATCTCGTTGCTCCCACTCGGCGTGCGCATCGTGCCAGCAGACCAAGTCAGCACCTACGCCTTCTAGCTGTCACGCAGACCGACTGAGCTGGCAGTAGTCGCCTTGGATGGCCTTCGCGCAGACGATGAGCCACCACTAGAGCATGCCGACGGCGGTGACCCAGATCACTGCCTCGCCGGCTTCGTCGGATCCGGCCAAGTCGACCTCGGCTGAGAAGCCCCAGTCGTGGTCGCCCGGCCGGGTCGTCGAAGATCTGGCGCACCCGCCAGACATCCCGGTCGCTGTCGTCAATGATCAGCATGGCCGGGCCGCGCGCGTCGGCCCCCGTGCCGAGGTCGCCGTGCTCGGCGAAGTAGGGCGCGAGCGCGTCCGCCCAGGCGTCCGCGTCCCAGCCGGCCTCCGCGTCGAGTTCGCCAAGCTCGTCCCAGCGCCGGAGCGAGGCCAACTCCACTCGGCGGAACATCGCATTTCGCACCAGCACCCGGAAGGCCCGCAGGTTCCCAGTCACCGCTGGCGGTCGTTCATCGAGCTGGTTCGCCGTGACTGCCGCATCGGCGTCTGGATTGGCGAGGCGCTCCCACTCATCGAGCAGGCTGGAGTCGACCTGCCTGACCAGCTCGCCCAGCCATTCGATCAGGTCGATCAGCTCTTCGGTCTTCGCCTCATCCGGCACAGTCTGCCGCAGCGCTTTGTACGTGTCGGCGAGGTAACGCAGCAACAATCCCTCTGACCTGGCCAGCCCGAGCCAGCTGACATATTCGGTGAACGTCATCGCGCGCTCGAACATGTCTCTTGCTACCGATTTCGGCGCAAGCTCGTAGTCTGCGACCCACGGATGGCCGCGCACGTAGATGGCGTAAGCCGCCTCAAGCAGGTCGGCTAGCGGCTGGGCGTAGCTGACTGATTCGAGCAGCTCAAGCCTGGCGTCATAGTCAATGCCTTCGGCTTTCATCTCGGCTACGGCCTCGCCGCGCGCCTTGAATAGCTGGGCGGCGAGCACCGGGCGTGGGTTATCCAGCGTCGCCTCGATCGCCGACAACACATCAAGCGGATACTCCGGGGCGGTCACGTCGAGCAATTCGATCGCGGCCAGCGCCAGCGGTGACAGCGGCTGATTGAGCGCGAAGTCCTCCTGCAGGTCGACGGTGAGCCGGACGGTGCGACCTTGGTCATCGGGGCCAGCCAGCCGCTCGACCACACCGCCGGCCAGCAGCGCCCGGTAGATCTGGATCGCACGATGGATGTGTCGCCGCTGCGCCGGCCGATCCTCGTGATTGTCGGTCAGCAGGTGCCGCATCGAGGTGAACGCGTCGCCTGGGCGGCTGATCACGTTTAGCAGCATGGCGTGGGTCACGGCGAAGCTGGACCTCAATGGCTCGGGCTCGGCGGCGACCAGCCGGTCGAACGTGGGCTGGCCCCAGGAGACCATGCCAGGGGGCGGCTTCTTGCGGACGAACTTGCGCCGCTTCTTCGGGTCGTCACCGATCTTGGCCAGTGCCTTCTCATTGGCCACGACGTGCTCAGGGGCCTGGACTACGACCGTGCCGGTGTCATCGAAGCCGGCCCGCCCGGCCCGCCCGGCGATCTGATGGAACTCCCGCGCCTGCAGCAGCCTGGTCACATTGCCGTCGTACTTGCTCAGCGAGGTGAAGAGCACGGTGCGGATCGGCACGTTGATCCCGACGCCGAGCGTGTCAGTGCCGCAGATCACTTTGAGCAACCCCGCCTGCGCCAAGGTCTCCACCAGCCGTCGGTACCTCGGCAGCATCCCGGCGTGATGAACGCCGATACCGTGCCTGACCAGCCGGGATAGCGTCTTGCCGAAGCCGGCGGTGAATCTGAAGCGGCCGATAAGCTCCGCGATGGCATCCTTCTCGGCCCTAGTGCAGACATTGATGCTCATCAGCGCCTGCGCCTGGTCGATGGCGGCGGCCTGGGTGAAGTGCACGATGTAGATCGGCGCTTGCTTGGTGGCTAGCAACTCTTCGATCGTCTCGTGCAACGGCTCGGCGACGTAGCGGAAGAGCAGTGGCACAGGGCGTTCGGCTGACTTCACCACCGCTGTCGGGCGGTTGGTCCGCCTGGTCAGGTCCTGCTCGAACCTGGTGACATCGCCCAGCGTTGCCGACATGAGCAGGAACTGTGCTCTGGGCAGCTCAAGCAGCGGCACCTGCCAGGCCCAACCCCGCTCTGGATCGGCGTAGTAATGGAACTCGTCCATGATCACCAGGCCGACATCGGCCTCGGCGCCGTCCCGCAGGGCGATGTTGGCGAGCACCTCGGCGGTGCAGCAGATAATCGGGGCATCGGAATTGACGCTGCCGTCACCGGTCATCATCCCGACGTTGGCCGGCCCGAAAATCTCGCAGAGCGCGAAAAACTTCTCCGAGACCAGCGCCTTGATCGGCGCGGTGTAGAAGCTGCGCTCGTCGTTGGCGAGTGCGACGAAATGCGCGGCCGTCGCTACCAGGCTCTTACCGGACCCGGTGGGCGTGGACAAGATCACGTTCGCGCCCGACACGATCTCGATCAGCGCGTCATCTTGATGCGGGTAGAGCGTGAGCCCTTGCGAATCGGCCCACTGAGAGAACGCAGCGTAAAGCTCGTCGGGATCGGCGGCCTCGGGAAGCTGATCGGTAAGCGTCATGACCTCTCCATGGTGCCAGGTCCACGCAGCGCTCAGTCCGCCCGCACCGCCTGCGGCCTTCCGCCCGCTTTGCCGGCCTAAGTCGGCCGCGCGACGACAACGGGGTCGCCCCGTTGCTCACCCAGCAGCATCGGGGCGACGCCGTTGTCGCTGGCTGGGTGCGTGACATGCGGCGGCATGATGCCGGGTCTGTGGCAGGGTAGCCGCTATGGGGCGATTGTGCCTCGGATCGGGGACTTGACCCGGCGGCAGGCTTGACGCGCTACGTTGAAGGCATGTGCCGCAGCATCAAAACATTGCGCGAACCGTACACCGAGCAAGTCACCGAGGCAGACGTCAGGGCCGCCGCGTTGCAGTATGTACGCAAAATCAGCGGATTCCGGGCACCGGCCGCACATAACGCCGAGGCGTTCAACGCGGCGGTCGACACCATCGCTCAAGCGACCGGCGAGTTGCTCGACCGGCTTGAGATCAGGGCCGGGTCGCCGCGTCCGGCGACGAACTAGCCCGCGGTCAGGTCGCCCGACCCGGGCCAGCCCGACCCGGGCCAGCCCGAGCGCGCAGGGCCTCGGGGCTGGCCGTTCCGCGGCGGCCGCCCGGCCCGCCCAAGATCACGACCTCCGTTGGCCTGTCAGATGCCGTTGATGATTTGCTGGCGCTTGTTCTCGTACTCGGTCTCGTTGAGCAGGCCCTTGTCGTAGAGCTGTTGCAGGGCCTGGAGGCGCTGTTCGGGAGAGCCGTGCTGGATGACGGTACCTGGTGGGATCATGGTGCCCCCGGTGAAGCCGGCGGCGGCGTTTGCCTGCATGGTCTCTCGCAGCTCCAGCAGGCGCACCTTGGCGGCCTCGCGCTCGCTGGGGCTGCCCGACATGATGGCCTGGGTCAGGCGCGCGAACTCGCTTGAGTCGAACTGGACGGGCTGGCCGTCAGGGCCGAGCATCTGCACGGACGCGCCAGGCCCGCCGAGCGCGCCGAGGAAGGCGCCAACGTTCGCGCCGCCCATGATGACGGTGCCGCTGCCCATGCCGTCGAACGCACCGAAGTTCGGCCCTTGCATACCCGGTCGATCAAAGGCTGCGGCCGCCTGCTGGATCTGGTCAGACATGCTGATCGTGTCGACGATCGCCGCATCGCCAGGATAGTTCGGGTCGAACCTGATCTCATTGTCCTTGAGCTGTATCTTGACCGTGCTGCCGATCGAGTACGGCGCCTGGACTTTATGGCGCACCACTTGGCGGATCAGTGCGCCATCGAATTTCCTGAACTCGATCGTGAAATGGTGCTCGTGCCGGCCGTGCGCTGGCTGCACGTCGACGATCACGCCCTCGGTGGGCATCCACTGGCTGTTGTTGTGCATCGTGTCCTCCAGGCCGGCGAACGGCTGTCAGGCGGTCTTAGTCTGGCTCGCGGCGGTGAGGCCGAGCTCGTCGATCGACGTTTCCCGCATCTTAAATTTCTGCACTTTGCCGGTCACGGTCATCGGGAATTCTGCCGAGAACCTGACATAGCGGGGATCTTGAAGTGCGCGATCTTACCCTGGCAGTACTGCTTGACGTCATCGGCGGAGAGCTCCGCACCTGGCCGCAGCTTGATCCAGGCGCAAAGCTCCTCGCCGTACTTGACGTCAGGCACCCCGATCACCTGCACATCCTCGATGCCCGGGTGGGCGTAAAGGAACTCTTCTACCTCGCGCGGGTAGACATTCTCGCCGCCCCTGATCACCATGTCCTTAATCCGGCCGACGATGTTCAGGTAGCCCGCCTCGTCCATCACGGCTAGGTCGCCAGTGTGCATCCAGCGCGCCGCGTCGATCGCCTCGGCGGTCTTGTCCGGCTCATTCCAGTAGCCGAGCATCACCGAGTAGCCGCGGGTGCATAGCTCTCCCGGCGCATCGCGAGGCAGGACGCGGCCGGTCTCGGGATCGATGACCTTCACTTCCACATGCGGATGGACCCGGCCGACGGTCGAGACCCGGCGTTCGGTGTCGTCGTCGGCTGTGGTCTGAGTGGACACGGGCGAGGTCTCGGTCATCCCGTAGCAGATGGTGACCTCGGTCATGTGCATCTCGCTGACCACTCGCTTCATCACCTCGACCGGGCAAGGCGAGCCGGCCATGATGCCGGTGCGCAGCGTGGACAGGTCGAAGTCGGCGAAATTGGGCAGCGCGAGCTCGGCGATGAACATCGTCGGCACCCCGTAGAGCGACGTGCACCGCTCGGCTTGCACGGTGGCCAGCGTCTGAGCCGGATCGAAGCCTGGGGCCGGAATCACGATGCTGGCGCCATGAGTGGTGCAGGCCAGATTTCCAAGGACCATTCCAAAGCAGTGATAGAAAGGTACTGGTATGCAGACTCTGTCATTCTGGGTGTATCGGCAGCCTTCGCCAATGAAGAATCCGTTGTTCAGGATGTTGTGATGCGAGAGAGTGGCGCCTTTGGGGAAGCCAGTCGTCCCGCTGGTGTACTGGATGTTGATCGGGTCATCGAAGGACAGTCCCGCCTCGCGCTCGGCGAGCGTGCCAGCCGGTGCTGTCCGTCCGGAGTCGAAGAGTTCATCCCAGGCCGACGTACCGAGATATACGACGTTTTCCAGATCAGCCAGATCCGGCCGGACTTCTTCGATCATGCCCAGGTAATCGCTGGTCTTGAAGCGTTCCGCGCTGACGAGCAGCCGCACCCCTGACTGCCGCAACGCATAGGAAAGCTCATGGCTGCGGTAGGCCGGGTTGATGTTGACCAGGATCACGCCAGCCTTGGCCGTGGCGTACTGCAGCAGCACCCATTCGGCGCAGTTAGGTGCCCAGATGCCGACTCGGTCACCAGCCGCTAGCCCAGCTGTGATCAAACCGGCCGCCAGGGTGTCGGTGTCCGCGTCAAACTCGGCATAGGTCCAGCGCTTGCCGGTCGGCGCGTCGACCAGCACCTCCGCCTGCGGGTAAGTGGCGGCTATCCGGCGCAGGTTCGCCCCGATCGTCTCGCCGAGCAGCGGAGTCTTCGATACGCCGTGACTGTAGGACAGCTGTGCTGGCAAGGACATGGCCCCGATCCCCTCGCAGGTGATGTGCTGCTGACGATCTCACCAATGGTGCCCGGTTTGTCGACAGGTTCCAAGCTTTGCCGGCAGCCAGGCTCAGCGCAGTGTGCTATTGGCTGCCACGGTGGAATAGTGTGATGAAGGTAGGATTCAATCGGACTTGGCCGGAGCGGCACCGTGGGTCTGTGGGTGATCTGGCTGATCGCGGCAGTGGTACTCGGCGTTGCCGAGTTGCTCACCGCGACCCTCGCTCTCATCTTCCTTGCCTTTGGCGCTCTGGCGGCCGCGCTGTCCAGCGCACTTGGCGGCAATCTGGCCGTCCAGCTGGCTGCATTCGTGGTTGCCTCACTGGCCGGGATCTTGCTGGTCAGACCGCTAGGGCTGAGGCGCTTGCAACGTCGGCCGCACTTGCGCACCGGAACTGCCGCCTTGGTCGGCCAGACCGGCTTCGTGCTTGCGGACGTCGGCCCGCACAGCGGCCGGATCAGGATCGGCGGCGAGGAGTGGTCGGCTCGTCCCTATGACGAGCTATCCGTTATTCCGAGCGGCACCACGGTCGACGTCCTGCAAATTAAGGGCGCTACCGCCCTGGTGCATCCAAGGGAGTAATGATGCCGGGAGCCACTATCGCTGTCATCGTGGTCGCCGTTTTGGTGGTCTTGCTCTTCATTCTTTTCCTGAGCCGGTCGATCTGGCTGGTGCCGCAGGCCCGGGCGAGAAACGTGGAGCGGTTCGGCCAGTTCCGCAAGACCATGGAGCCTGGACTGAACTTCGTCCTGCCGATGATCGACCGGGTCAAGCATTTGATCGACCTGCGCGAGCAGGTGGTTTCCTTTACCGGGCAGCGGGTGATCACCGAGGACAACGTGGTCGTCGCCATTGACACGGTGCTGTTTTTCCAGGTGACCGATCCGCGCGCGGCCGACTACGAGATCGTCAACTACATCCAGGCTATCGAGCAACTGGCCGCCACCATGCTGCGCAGCGTGATCGGCAGCATGGACCTAGAGCAGACGCTGACGTCGCGCGACAAGATCAACACCTTGCTGCGCGGCGTGCTTGACGAGGCGTCGGGCAAGTGGGGCATCCGGGTCACCCGGGTGGAGATCAAGGCCATCGACCCGCCGCAGACCATCAAGGATGCGATGGAAAAGCAACTCAGGCCGAGCGGGAGAAACGAGCGGCGATCTTGACCGCCGAAGGGGTGCAGCAGGCGCAGATCCTGACCGCCGAAGGTGACCGGCAGGCGTCGTACTGACGGGCGGATGGCCAAAAGCAGGCCGCGATCCTGCGGGCGCAGGGGGAGGCTGAGGCGATCTCGACCGTGTTCAAGTCCATCCACGAGGGCGATCCCGATCCCAAGTTGCTGGCCTACCAGTACCTGCAAACTTTGCCGCAGCTCGCCCAGGGCCAGGGCAACACGGTTTGGATGATCCCGAGCGACTTGACCAGCGCACTGCGGATGGTGAGCTCAGCGTTCGCCGGCCAAGGGGGAGCGGCTGTACCTGAGTCGGTCCCGGTGCCAGTCAGGCCAGCGAATTCGCAGCAAGCACCAACTCCGGTCGAGTTGCCGCCGCTGAGTCCAGTGGAACTGCCTCAGGGCACCGGCTGGCAATCAGGCGTGGATGGCCAGGCCGACGGTGAGCAGCAAGCCGAACGCTAGCTGCAGTTTTCCCGTCTGCCCAAGTACCGTGACCAGGTCACGGCCGCTCGTCCCGGCCAGCACACGCCTAGCCGGGCCGAACGCCAGCGGTCCCGCCAGCAGTGCCAGCAGCGTGAATGGTGCCGCTAGCGCCATCGCGATCGCCGCCAGGAACGGCAGGCTGACGCAGGCCACGTAGAGCACTCTGGTCCGATGGTCGCCGATGACCACGGCGAGGGTCCGCTTGCCGGTGGTCTCATCGGTCGGGATATCGCGCAGGTTGTTGATTACCAGCAGCGCGCAGGCGAGCAGGCCAACCGGGATGGCGGCACCGAGCGCGAGCCAGCTCAGCCGATCCATCTGCACGTAGGCCGTGCCGAGCACGGCGCCAAGGCCGAAGAATACGAAGACCGACAGCTCGCCGTAGCCGCGGTAGCCGTAGGGTTTGCTACCGCCGGTGTAGAACCAGGCCGCCGCGATGGCGGCCGCGCCGAGCAGCAAGAGCCACCACGAGACGACGATCACCAGTACCAACCCGGCGAGCCCGGCGATCACAAAGCAGCCGAGCGCGGCGGACCGGACCTGCTTAGGACTAGCGAGACCGGAGCCAACCAGCCGGACTGGTCCAACCCGCTGCTCGTCGGTGCCGCGGATCCCGTCGCTGTAGTCGTTGGCGTAGTTCACCCCGACTTGCAGCGCCAGCGCGACCACCAGCGCGAGTACGGCCCGCCAGCCAACGAAGTCCCGGTAGCCGATCGCGACGCCGGTGCCGACGGCTACTGGCACAACTGCCGCTGGCAGCGTCCTCGGCCGGGCACCGGCCAGCCAGTCTTTCGCCGCCGTCACGCTCTAGCCCTCACGACCCAGGTCTCACGACGCTGCCCGCACGACCCGCCACAAGCTCTGCCCTATCTACTGCGGTATGGAAGGTCACAGACTAGCGGCCCAGCCGCTCTGCCTGCATAGCGCGTCCAGCGGCGGCTGCGGTGCCGACGGTTAGTGCAACGGCGGCAGCGCGTGCGCCGCTGCGGTGTACAGCCTGGTCACGTGGGCCTCGTCCAGTCGGTGCGCGGCCGCTTCCTTGGTCCGCCGACGGAAGTAGCTGCTGACTCGCCGACCATCAAGCACATCCACGCCCTTGAGCCTGGTCACCGCCCAGGGCACGTTCGGGCCGTGGATGACCATGGCCGGCCGGACCCTGACCCGGTGCCCGAGCTCCGCGCTGATCAACTCGGCGGCGCGCTCGGCTTCGAACCTGGCATGGTCGATCTTGTCCGCCTGCGGATTCGGCCCGTGATAGAGCATGCCGCCGATAGCTCGGACCGGCAGCCGGGTGTCCATCCGCTGCGAGTCGAGCGTGAAGATGCCGCCGGGGCCGATCACGATGTGATCGATGATCGACTTGGTGCCAGGAATCCTCCTGGTATGCAGCGTCAAGTAGCCCGCTGCCTGCAGCACCTTCAGCTTGCCCTTGGTCTTGCGCTGCGCCGAGGTGACCCGCGCCGAGGTCGGCGTGATGCCGGTCGTCTTGGATCTGAACAGGGTATCGACGGCGGCGCAGATGACCGCTGCGCTGACGCCGTAGCGCCAGTCCTTCCAAATGGTGACGGCGATGAACGCGACCAGGCAGATCAGCGCCCTGGTGATCCAGGCGCGCAGCCGGGGATCGGCCCGCAGCCGAGGGTTAATGAACGGGCGACTGATGATCGGCACGCTGAGCTGTTTGCTCGGCGCTCGCTCCGGCGCAGCGCGTTTAGTCCGCGCCCGTTCGGGCGGCGGCCCCGTCCCGACGGTAGCCTCGTCAGCCGTTAGCTCATGCTCGTAGTCGCCGTCGTACTCGTCGTCGACAACGCCGGGGCGGGCCGTCTCGCTGCCGTCAGGGGCAGCAATCTGATCGGCACCGCTCTGATCGGCACCGCTCTGATCGGCACCGGCCTGATCGCCGCCGCTCTGATCGGCACCGCTCTGATTGGCACCGCTCTGATTGGCACCGCTCTGATTGGCACCGCTCTGATTGGCACCGGCCTGATTGGCACCGGCCTGATCGGCGCCGCTCTGATCGGCGTCGCCCTCCGTAACCGGATCCGCGTTACCTTTACCGAACCACGAGCGCCAGGTGTGCTGCCTATCGTCCTGCGTGGTCGGCTGGTCGGTTGTGCCTTTAACCTCAGCGTCCACATGCAGAGCGTAACCGATTCCGCGTTTTACCGACATGATGGCGCGGTGCCAGCACCGTTATCACGTCCCGGCAGCATCGCCGCTCCAACGATGCGGTACCCCGCGCGTGGTCCAGCGACATCGTTGGAGCAATGCTGTCGCAGGAGCAGCAGCACCGCTCCAACGATGCTGCCCGCCGAGGAGGAGCAACGACATCAGGGGTTCAACGATGCGGGTGCGCGGGCCGAGCTGCCGCTGTCGCGGGGCCGGTTGGGCCGGGGCGTGCGCGGGCAAGGGCTGGCGCGGGACGGGGCGGGCGCGTGCGCGGGTCAGGGCGGAGGCTGGCCGTGGCCGTGGCCGTGGCCGTGGCCGTGGCCGTGGCCGGGGCCGGGGCCGGGGCCGGGGCGTGCGCGGGCAAGGGCGGGGGCCGGCGCGTGCGCGTGCGCGGGCCAGGGCTGGGGCCGGGGCGGGGGCTGGCGCGGGCTTGGTCGAATGGGCGGGCTGGCCTTCTCGCAGCGTGCCCTAGACGGCCAGGACGGTCGCTATTACTGTTCGGTAGCGTGGCTGAGATACATGATCTGTCCGTAGTCGAGTTGGCCGGTGCCATCAGGCAAGGCGAGCTTTCGCCCGTCGAGATCACCGATCACTACCTGGATCGGATCGACCGGCTCAATGAGCAGACCGGCGCGTTCTACACGGTGACCGCTGACCTGGCAAGGAAGCAGGCGGCGGCGGCCGAGCAGACGGCGGCTGATAGCAGGGCCGACGGCAGTACCGCCGAGCTGCCACCGCTGCTCGGCGTGCCGATCCCGATCAAGGACCTGAATATGGTCGCCGGGGTGCGCTGCACCTTCGGCTCATCGCTGCTGGCGGACAACATCGCCGAGGATGACGACTACGTGGTCGCCGAATTGCGTAAGGCCGGCATCGTCATCACCGGTAAGACAGCCACGCCGGAATTCGGGCTGCCCTGCTATACCGAGACGAAAATCGGGCCGCCCGCCCGTACGCCGTGGGACCTCAGCCGCTCAGCGGGCGGGTCAAGCGGCGGTGCGGGCGCGGCGGTCGCGGCTGGCCTCGCCCCGGCCGCCCAAGGCAGTGACGGCGGTGGCTCGATCAGGATCCCGTCCAGCGTCTGCGGCCTATTCGGGATCAAGCCGAGCCGGGGCCGGATCTCCGGCGGGCCGCTAATGCCCGACTTGTTCGGCCTGTCGATCGACGGCCCGCTCGCCCGCACCGTCGCCGACGCCGCGCTGCTGCTCGACGTGATGACGTGCAGCTATCCCGGCGATCTGTTCTACGCGCCGCCGCTGCCAGCCGGAGAAAGCTTCCTGCAGCACGCCAAGCGAGACCCTGGGAAGCTCAGGATCGGCCGGTCGGCCACTAACGTGGTGCCCGGTGCCAGCGTGCATCCTGACTGCCTGGCCGCCTATGAGGACGCAAGCAAGCTGCTGGCCGGCCTCGGCCACGAGATTGAGGACGTGGAGCTGCCGTTCGGCCAGGACGCGGTGCCGATGTTCGAGTACTTGTGGTACGCGATGGCCACGCTGGCGCCGATCGGGCCCGAGCAGGAAGCCGAGCTGCTGCCGCTGACTAGGTACCTGCGCGGGCGCGGGCTCACCGTGACGGCCGGCGAGCTGTTCTTCGCCGAGGCCTACCTGCAGGCCGTCACCCGTAACGCCCTGGCCGTGTTCAACAACTACGACGCGTTCTTGTCACCGACGCTCGCGTCACCGCCGGTCCCTGTCGGCTTCTTCGACGAAGTCGAGCCCGCCGAAAACTTCGAGCGGCAGAAGCGATTCACGCCGTACACCGCGTTGTATAACATCTCTGGTCAGCCTGCCGTGAACTTGCCGTTGTACTGGAATTCTGATGGGCTGCCAATTGGCGTGATGCTGGCCGGGCGGATCGGCGATGAGGCTACGCTGATCTCATTGTCAGCGCAGGTGGAAGCCGCGTCGCCGTGGCGCGATAAGCATCCGGCGATTTGGTAGCCGCGCGAATGTAAGCACCTCCGCCGGATCGCGCGCCAACCGTCCTACCATCAAAGCTCGGGGGACAGCGCGAATCCGGAGGTGTCAGGGGTGCTCAGCCATCCGCTCTGGCGGCTGGTCAGGCAGGTCGTCAATGTGCTAGCCGCGACAGCCGCAGTGCTTGCCGTCCTGGTCGTGTTCGGCGTGGGCTTTGGTCCGATCCCAGCTCTGGGCCGGGTGCTTGATCCAGGTCACGGTGCCTGGACGGCGGCTGCGGGCGGACAGTTGCCCACTTCGCAGCTCTTGCGGCTAGCCGGCTTGGCCAAACCGGTGACGGTCTCGTTTAACAGTCAAGGCATAGCGACCGTTGCCGCGACGAACGAGGGTGACGCGCTGCTCGCCGAGGGTTACCTGCATGCTAGCTTCCGGCTCACCGAGATGGATTTGGAACGCAGGCTAGCCGAGGGGAAGCTGGCCCAATTGGTCGGTCCATCCGCGTTGGCATCGGATCGATTCGAGTTGCGGCTTGGCTTGCTGAGAACAGCCCAGCGTGAGTGGGCGCAACTGCCGAAGAACAGCATTGCCGCGCTGATGCTGGAAAGCTATGCGCGCGGTGTCAACGACTATCTCGCCCAGCTTCGTGAAACAAAGCGCTGGCCGGCTCTTTTCGCTGGCCGGCGTCTATCCGGTGAATTGGACTCCAGTGGACAGCCTGGCGGTGCAAGGCGACTTGACGCAGGAACTCGACTACACCACCTCGCCGCTGGACTACGCTCTGCTGGCCAGGTCGCTTGGCCTCAAGCGGACCATGGCCTGGTTCCCTGTGCTGCCGGTGACCAAGCAGAGCCCGTACGACCAGGGTCCGTACCGGGCGCGCGGTATCGCGCCACTGGTCACTGCCATGACCACTGCGGCCGTTCGGGTCGGGCCGCCGGGCGCGAAGTCAGCCCACGGTCGACCCAGCGGGCTGAACGCCAGCGGGCCGGCCACCAGCGGGCTGAACGCGAGCGGGCCGGCCGCGAGCGGGCTGAACGCCAGCGGGTCGGCCGCCAGCGTGCCGACCGCTCGCGTGGCGCGCGCGGCGGCCGCTATGCTGGCCGCCGCCGACGCCCTGCCCGCCGGTCAATTGCACAGCTACCCGGACAGCAACGCCTGGGCGGCGAACGGTCCCAAGGTGCTTGGCGGTGGTGCCATGCTGGCTGGTGATCCGCATCTGCCGCAGACCCTGCCGTCGATCTGGTATCAGGTCGCCTTGACCGCGCCTGGCTTCGACGTCACTGGGGTCAGCGTGCCCGGCCTGCCCGGTGTACTGCTCGGGCATAACAGGCACATTTCCTGGTCACTCACCGACACGCAAAATCAAGCTACCTACTTTTATGTAGAAAAGACCAGCGCGACGCATCCTGGTGATTACTTCTGGCACGGGCACTGGCAGCCGATGCGCGAGGTGCATTACACCATCGACGTCCGCGGCGAGCAGCCCAGGCACCTGACCGTCGACCTGACCGTGCACGGCCCGGTGCTGACTCAGGCGGGCCAGACGGTCTCGGTCGACTGGATGGGCAATGTGCCATCGCCGGATGTGGCCGTGCTGCAGCAGATCAGTACGGCGCACGATTTCACGCAGTTCCGGGCCGCACTGGCGAACTGGCGAGCCCCGGCGCAAAACTTCGTCTACGCCGACGATCGCGGCAATATCGGGGCCATCTCGGCCGGCTATTACCCCATCGTCAAGCACGGCACGCCCTGGCTGCCGATGCCGGGCACGGGTGCCGACGACGTGGCTGGCGTCATCCCTTACGCGGCCCTGCCGCAAAGCTACGACCCGGCCAGTCATGTCATCGTGACCGCGAACCAGCGGCCGGTCACTTCCGCTTATCCGTATTACATCGGTACCACGGCCAACTTCTTCGATCCGAGCTACCGGGCCAGCCGGGAGTACGCGTTCCTGCGCAACCGGTCAGCGATGCGACTCTCCAGCTTCGCCGCCCTGCAGACCAGCCAGGTCGACGAGTTGGCCGAGCAGGTACTGCCGACCATGCGCAAGCTGCTCAATTCCGCCAAGCTGACGCCATTGCAGCAGCAAGCGCTTGGCTTGCTGGCGGGCTGGGACTACTCGATGGACGAGAACTCGGCGCCGGCCGCCTTGTGGTGGACGCTGTGGACCGACTACTTGTCCGAGGTCTTCTCGCCCTGGTGGCAGGCGGCGAAGGTGCCGGTCGGCTTGGACCATGCTGGCCTGGCGGTGTCGACCGACCAGTTCAGCTTGGATCAGGTGCTTGAGAACTGGACGCTGACTGACCGGCACAATCCGGCGTTCAGCCCGCCGGGCAATCCAGCCGGGACGGCATCGTCGGCGCTCGGGCTTGCGTTCGCCGCAGCCGTGAGCTACCTGCGCGGCAAGCTCGGCCCCGACCCGACCGGGTGGACTTGGGGCAAGCTGCACAGCAGGCAGTTTCCCTCGCTGACGCTCGCGGCTGGCCTCGGCTACGGGCCGCGGGCCGCGGGCGGCGACTCGTGGACGGTGGACGCGGCCTACGGGCTGCCGGTCGCAACTGCCGGGCCAAGCTGGCGGATGATCGTGCGCTGGCACGGCCGGGACCGGGCCAGCGCGATCGGCATCTACCCGGGCGGGCAGAGCGAGAACCCGGCCTCGCCCTGGTATCAAGATCTGATCGCCGACTGGTGGGCTGGCAAGTACCTGCCGCTGCCCGCGGCCGGCGCTGGCCCGAGCGGCTCGATTCGATGGAAACTGGTGCCATGACCAAACCGGTGAGCCGATCCGAGCTTGGCCGGTGGGCAAACGCGGTTCTTACCGGCTGGGCACGCTCGCTCCGCAGGGGATAGCGACATCGGCTCCGCCACGGCCGTTTCGGCCGTCGTTCGGTCAGCAGCGGCATACCGGATCGACATCGGCCTGGGTTTTCTGCGGACTGACCGGGACGGCGCTGATCGCGGCCGGGGCGATCGCGGGGCTCTGGTTCGTTCCGGCTGTTATTGGGTTTATCGCGGGACTCGCGGCACGGTGGGGAGGCTGGCGGCTGCGAGCCATGGCGTGGGCCGTGCTCGCGATGTGCGCGGCCGGCTGGGGTGCCGCGCTGGCCGCGCTGTCGCTGCGCGGCCAGCCGATTGGGGCGACGGCGCGGACGATCGCGGCGATCGCCGGGCTGCCCGCGTACGCGGTGGTGGCGATCGCCGTCACTTTGGCGATCGCGGTGCTGCAGGGCCTGGTCGGCCTGTGGCTGGGCCGGGCGCTGACGCCGCGGCTCAGGCGGTAGTGGCTACTCGGCGATGATGGGCGCGGCGGCGGCCGCTGCGATGGTCGCTCGCTCGGCTTGCCTCGATCCGGGACGGGTGGCGGCGAGGCTTGCGGCCAGGGCACCGCAGCAGGTCAGCACCGCGCCGATGATCTGCAGCAGGGTTGGGCGCTCGCCGAGGATGAGCGCCGCCAGCGCTAGCGATGCAGCCGGTTGCAGCAACAGCATCAGCGACGACACGGCGGCCGGCAGCCTGGGCAGTGACGAGGTGATCAGCAGCCAGCCAGCTACCTGGCTGAGCAAGGCCAGCGTGGTGAGCCAGCCGATGGCCGGCCAAAGCGGATGCAGGCCAAGGCCGCCGAAGCACAGGCCGAAGGCCAGCGCGGCGATCGCCGTGCCGGTGGAGGCGTCAGCGACCGGGCCAGCGACATGCGGCTGCCCGGTTGACGCCCGGCGCAGCATGGTCAGGTAGATCGCGTAGGCGATCGACGTGCCGACTCCGTAGAAGATGCCGGCCAGCGGGTGATCGCCGGCGGCCTGCTTGCCAATCAGGCCAGAGACGAGCACGACGCCGAGCATTACTACCGGCAGCGCGTATAGCACCGCGCGGCCCGGTCGCTCATGCCAGATGAGCCAGCTCATCGCGACGACGATCAGCACCTGCAGATTGCCGAGCACGGTCGCTACGCCGGCCCCGACGGCGATGATCGAGTGCGTCCACAAGATCAGGTCCACCGCCAGGAAGACGCCGGCGGCCATGCCGCGCAACCGCACCGAGAATGGCCGCCGGCCGTATCTGCGCTGCTCGAGCCAGGCGAGCACGATCAGTACCGGCATGGCGATTGCCGAGCGGTAAAAGGCGGTGGCGACCGGACTCGCACCAGACAGCACAACGAAGACCGCCGAAGCCGAGATCGTCGCGGCCCCGAGTCCGGCGAGTAGCAATGGTTGCTTGCTGAGCAGTCCAGTGCGCGCGACGGCATTACCTGAAGGGGGTGCGTTGTCCGTTTCAGTAATGACCGTAGGGGAATACGGTACTGTCATGAGTTCCAGCATATGCCGGGCTGGCCCGGTGCCGTCGGCGGGGGTCAGCCGGCAACCAGCGAATGGTCGGCTCGATCGGCTCGGTCAGACCGAGCTCGTCATGCAGCCGGGGACGTCGGTGCAGGCGGCGATGAGCTCGCGTTCGCGCGCTGGCCAGCGGCCGGCCAGCTCAAGACCCGAGAGCTGGGCTGGTGTCACCAACTGGTGCCCCTTCAGCCGACGGGCGACGGGGTGAAGCGCAGGTCGGCACCCTGGCCCGGGGCGCGGCGCTGCTCCGGCTTGGCCCGCAGGAGCTTGATCGCTACCACGATCGGGCCGGCCAAGCTAGCCACCAGCAACACTGCGGCGATGGTGATCGCCAGCCAGGGAGCGATCGTGGCCGACGCGCAGTGCTGCACGAAGTGGGTCGGCGGGCCGCCGTTCGTCCTGGCGAAGCCGTTAGTACGGCAGGCCGGGCCGACCGGAAGCAGCAAGCCGGCCCCAAGGCCGAGGAAGACGACGACCGGCGCCAGCAGTCCGCCGGGCCAGACCAAGGTGGCGAGTATCTTGTCGCCGGTACGCCAGTAACCAGATACCCACAGCAGCACCACGCCGACCACCCAGCCGATAAACGGCACCACCAGGCCGCCGACGAGCAGCAAGATGACCGCGCTGATCTCAAGCGGGCCGAGGCGGTTGCTGGCGGCCTGGGGCGGCGGGTACGAGCCTGGCGGGCCGCTCGCCGTCGTCGGGCTGCTGGCTGACCACGCAGTGCTGTCGGTCGGCCAGGACGATCCGACGGCGGCGCGGACGATTTCGTCTGGCTGGCCAAGCTGGTCCAAGATCGTGCGGACGCCACCTTCAGCTGCCGGATCGGCCGCTCGGGCCTCAGCGATATGAGCGCTGATCTCACCTATCAGCTCCGCCGCCCGATCGGCGGGCAGGCCAGTCGCCGCTGCGCGCAGCCGGGCAAGGTAGTCAGCGACAAGATCGTCATCGTTACTGCTCACGGCGTCTGCTCCTGAGGTATGCCGGGGTTCATGTAGCCGTCCGCCACGGCGCTAAGCAGGGCGTCCACGCTGTCGCGCAAGCTCAGCCAGGATTGGGCGAACTCGTCAAGCGCGGCTTTTCCTGTTGTCGAGAGGCGGTAGTACCGGCGCGGCGGTCCCGCTTCCGACTCCTGCCAGTTGGTCTCCACCAGGCCCTGCCTGCGCAGCCGGGCGAGCAGCGGATAGATCGTGCCTTCGCTTGCCACCAGCCCGTAGCCGCTGCCGAGTGAGTGCACTAGCTCGAAGCCATACCGCTCACGATTGGCCAGCATCGCCAGGACGCAATAGGGCAGCACGCCCCGTCGCATTTGCGCCACCAGGTTCCCGGCTTCGCCAGCTACCATGCACCACATAGTAGTTGGAAATCAGCAGCAGTCAATGACAGATCTGGGGTAGTCGTCGATCCCGGGTGCGGCTGACGCGATCATAGGGAGGTGACGGATGCCGAGCTGATCAGGCGGGCCGACGAGGCCGGCGTATTGGTGAGCTATCAGGACTGGCGCGATCGGCGGGTACGAGTGCCCGACGCGACGCTGGCCGCGATCCTCGACGCGCTGGCCGAGTCGGGCCAGATCGACGACTCGGTGATCGGACACGCCCAGGCAACCGAGCCGCGCCAGGCACCGCGACTGCCGCACGTGCCAGCCGAGCGGCAGTGGGGCTTTAGCATCCAGCTCTACTCGCTCAGGTCGCGGCAGTCCTGGGGGCACGGCGACTTTCATGACCTGGCCGAACTGGCCACCTGGTCGGCGCAGCGACTAGGTGCCGGATTCGTCCTTGTCAATCCGCTCCATGCGGCCGAGCCGGTAGTGCCGATCAGCAATTCGCCTTACTTGCCGATGACCAGGCGTTACGTGAGTCCGCTCTACCTGCGGATCGAGGACATCCCTGAATTTCAGCGGCTTGACCGAGGCCAGCGGCTAGTGATCACCGAGCTCGCTGGGCCGCTGCGGGCCGCGAGCCGTACGCCCGATCTGATCGATCGCGACCAGGTATGGACGGCCAAACGACATGCTCTTGAGCTGATCTTCGCGGCCGGGCTGAGCGCGGCCAGGCAAGCTGACTTCGAGCGCTACCGACAGGCCGAGGGGCGGGCGCTGGTCGACTGGGCCAACTGGTGCGCCATCGCTGAAGTGCACGGCTGCGACTGGCGCCGCTGGCCGGCCGAGCTGGCGAACCCTGAAGACGCCGCGAACTGCGGGTTCACCAAGCGCGACGACATCGTCGCCCGATCCGGGTTCCACGCTTGGCTGCAGTGGCTGGCTGATGAGCAGCTGGGCCAAACCCAGCAGGCAGCCAAGTCAGCAGGGATGTCGATCGGCCTGATCGCGGACCTGGCCGTGGGCGTGCACCCCGGTGGCGCCGATGCGTGGGCGCGGCAAGATCTGCTGGTGCGCGGAATCAGTGTCGGAGCACCACCGGATGGCTTCAACCAGCTAGGCCAGGACTGGGCGCAGCCGCCGCTCAATCCGGCGCGGCTGGTGAGCACGGATGGCCAGCCGTTCGCCGAGCTGTTGCGCGCTGTGTTTAAGCATGCGGGCGGAATTCGGGTTGACCATGTGATGGGCCTGATGCGGCTGTGGTGGATCCCGGCCGGACGGCCGCCGAAGGACGGTGCCTACGTCCGCTACGACCACGAACTTATGGTCGGCACGCTGGCGGCCGAAGCGGCCAAGGCTGGGGCAGTGGCCATCGGCGAGGATCTAGGTACGATCGAGCCCTGGATCCGCGAGTACCTGACCGAGAGCAACATCCTGGGCACCGGGATGGCCTGGTTTACTCGGTTGCCTGACGGCGCACCGCCGCCGGCCAGCCGATGGCGGCGCGGATGCATGGCTACCGTCGGCACCCACGACGTGCCGCCCATCGCCGGCTTCGTGGCCGGTGACCAGGTCACCGTACGGGCCAGGCTCGGTCTGTTGCCTGACCCTGAGGCTGAGCGACTTGCGCTTGAGACGACGCTCGCTCACTGGCGTCGGCGGCTTGATGCCGAAGGACTGCTGCCGGCTGACCGGTCGGCTGGCATCAGCGAGATGACCGTTGCCTTGTACCGCTACCTCGCCAAGACGCCTGCGGTGCTGCTCGGCGTCGCACTGACCGACGCGGTCGGCGACCGCCGAACCCAGAACATCCCAGGTACCAGCGATGAGTACCCGAACTGGCGCATCCCGTTGTGCGATGCCGACGGCTCGTCGGTACTGATCGAGGATCTGCCCGACCTGGAGCTGCTGCAGTCAGTCGTACGCGCGGTCGGCGGCGGTGCGCGTTAGGCAGCTGGCGGGGCGCCTGGCCGGCCTCGGCATCGCGCTGCCGACAGCGCAGCGCTCGCTCGACGTCAGCGCGGCCCTCGGTGAGCAGCCGCCGCAGCGGTGCTGGCGGGTTGGTGCGGGTGAGGTACTCAGCCGCATCGTCGATGGCCTGCTGGCTGACCACGCTGACCGGGTAAGCGCGCTCGACGAAGTGCTGTGCCATGTCCGGCCCCCAGGATTGCCACTTCTGCGCCACAACGTCGAAGAACCGCGCGGCGAATGGTGCGACCAAGTCATCCTGATCGGGGGCCTGAAAGCCGCTCACAACGGCGCGGAAGGTGGCGTTGGTCAAGTCGCCTGAGGTGAGCTTGGCCCAGGCCGCTTCTTTCGCAGCCGGGTCTGGGATCGCCGCCAGACACGCCTGCGTCTGGCGCTCGCCTGAGTCGCTGTGATCACGCTCGCGCTCGGCTTCGATCTCGGCCCGGCAGGCCGCGCCCATGGTCACCAGCCGGCGAAGCAGTTGCCAGCGCAGTTCGGTGTCGATCGGCAGGCCGGCCACGCTGAGCTGACCGGTCAGCAAACCGGCCAGCAGGTCAAGGTCGGCCTGGCTGCTCGCGACCGAGATGAAGGCCTGGGCGAAGACCAGTTGCCGGTCGCTGCCTGGCTCAGCGTTGTCGAGGAACTCGCGCAGTGCCGTGGCCAGCTGACTGAGGCCGGTCCGCCGCCAGCCGGGCTCGGCGTAGTTGCGCACAGCGCCGATGGCCTGGAACACGACAGTTTGCAGTACCGACATGTCGGTCGTGGCTGGGACTGCGGAAAGCGCCAGCATCAGGTAGTCGCGAGCGGCCAGTTCCGCGTCCCGCAGCATGTCCCACGCCGCCGCCAGGCACAGGGCGGCGGGGAGCGGCTCGGCGAAGTGGCTGCCCGAGCTGATCATGGTCCGCAGCGAATGATCATCCAGCCGGATCTTGGCGAAGCTCAGGTCGTCATCGTTCACCAAGATGAGGTCAGGTAGCTGGTCGCCCACCAGTTCAGGCACCTGCGTGCGCTCGCCGGCCACATCGAGTTCGATTCGCTTACGCCTGGTCAGGCCAGCCTCGCCCTGGTCATACAGGCCGATCGCGATCCGGTGCGGACGCAGCGTAGGAAAGGCCGGTGGTGCTTGCTGCAGAACCGCGAACTCGGCGAAAGCGCCATCAGTTCCGAGGCGGTATTCGGGCCGCAGCGTGTTGACCCCGGCTGCCTCAAGCCAGGCCTTGGACCAGTCGGCAAGCGGCCGTCCCGAAGCCTGCTCAAGCGCGTCGAGCAGGTCGGCCAGGGTGGCGTTACCCCAGGCGTGGGCAGCGAAGTAGGAGCGCAGACCGGTCAGGAAGCTGTCAAGGCCAACGAAGGCGACCAGTTGCTTCAGTACGGCAGCGCCTTTGGCGTAGGTGATGCCGTCGAAGTACACCTCGACCGACCTGACATCGGGAATGTCGGCCACGACTGGGTGGGTCGAAGGCAACTGGTCTTGCCGATAGGCCCAGGACTTGAGCTCTTGGGCGAACGTGGTCCAGGCATCGCCGAAGCGAGTCGCGTCGACCAGTGCGATGACCGCGGCCCAGGAGGCGAATGACTCATTCAGCCACAGGTCGTCCCACCAGGTCATGGTCACCAAGTCGCCAAACCACATGTGGGCCATCTCGTGCAAGATCGTGTCGGCCCTGGCCTCCCGGTTGGCCTCAGTGACCCTGGACCGGAAGACGTAGCCCTCGACGAACGTGACGGCAGCGGCGTTCTCCATCGCTCCCGCGTTGAACTCGGGCACGAACAGCTGGTCGTATTTGCCGAACGGGTAGGGAACCCCGAACGTGGTCTGGAAGTAATCCAGGCCCTGGCCGGTGATCTCAAATAGCTCAGCGGTGTCGAGGTGCTCAGCTAGCGACTGACGGCAGTAAAGGCCGAGCGGTATGCCGTTGTGCTGGCTGGTCACGACGTGATACGGGCCGGCCGCGAGCATCGTAATGTAGGTCGGCAGCAGCGGCGTGGGCGGGAAATGCCAGGATTCGATGCCGGGCAGCGCGGTTGGCCGACCGGTCACGTCGGGCACCGTCGTCGACACCACCCGCCAGCCCGCCGGGCAGCGCACGGTGAATTCGAACGTGGCCTTTAGGTCTGGCTGGTCAAAGCATGCGTAGACAGTATGCGCATAGCAAGTCTCCAGGTTGGAGTACAGATAGACGCCATCGTCCACCGGATCGACGAAGCGGTGCAGGCCCTCGCCGGTGCGTGAGTAGTCGCACGCCGCCCGCACTACCAGTTCGTTGACAGCCGCGAGCGAGGGCAGCGCGATCCGGTCAGCGCTGACAGCCGACAGCGGCAGCCGGGTGCCGTTGAGCGTGACCTGCGTGACCTGCCGCGCGGCCAGGTCGATGAAGGAATGAGCGCCCGGATTAGTGCAGCTGAACCTGACGATCGTCAGCGACTCGAAGCTGGTCTCGCTGCCGTGCAGGTCAAGCTCAACCTGGTAGGAGTGCACCCGTAGCAAGCTGGCCCGTGCGGTTGCTTCGTCACGGGTCAGACTGCTGGCCAACGTTCCCTCCAGGGAGTGCGGCGATCGGGGCGCAGGACGAGTTACCACTCGCCTCTACCCGCATGATGCCACGCGGGTAGCACGGAATGCGCGGCCGATACGTTGGGTTGTGACGTTCTGGAGCCATCGTGAAGCCGCAAGCGGGCAGGAGTGCGAATGACCGAGCAAGCAGCCACCCAGGTAGATTTCTGGTTTGACCCGCTGTGCCCGTGGGCGTGGATCACCTCGCGTTGGATGCTTGAAGTCGAAGAGGTGCGCCCGGTGGCGGTGCGCTGGCACGTGATGAGCCTCGCGGTGCTCAACGAAAACAATGCGGACCTCTCTGACCGGTACAAAGAGCTGATGCTCCAGGCCTGGGGCCCGGTGCGGGTCTGCGTGGCCGCCGAGCAGAAGTACGGCGAGCAGTACCTGCTGCCGCTCTACACCGCGATCGGCACCAGGTTCCATGATCACAAGGGCGAGCGTGACCGCGCTACCATCGAAGCCGCGCTGACCGAGGTCGGTCTGCCGACTGAGTTGGCCGACGCGATGACTTCGACCGAGTACGACGACCTGGTGCGGGCATCGCACAAGGAGGGCATCGACCGGGTCGGCTACGAGGTTGGCACGCCGGTGATCTCGGTGAACGGGACGTCGATCTTCGGGCCGGTGATCTCGCCGATCCCGCGCGGCGAAGCCGCCGCCAAGCTGTGGGATGGCGTGCTGCTAGTAACTGGCACCGACGGTTTCTTCGAGCTGAAGCGCAGCCGGACCAGGGACCCCATCTTCGACTAAGTACCGGCGATTACTAGCTCTTGGGCAGCACGATCTTGATCGCCCATTGGCACTTGGTGATCACCACCAGCGAGTGGCTCCCTGCGTCACGGCTCTGCCAGGAAACTCCGTGCCCCTTTCTGTCGGCCGCAGAAAGCTGGACGGTATTGGCGGTATTGTCATCACCCGCCCGAATGGTGAAACTGCCGGCCGGTGATCGAGGGCAGCTGAATTTCCAGGAAATTCCCCAGATCCCTGGTGGGTCAATCGTGAATTTATTGCGCTTGCCCACGCCCGAGCCGTGATATCGCGCGACCGTCGTGCCAATCAGGTAGCGACGCGCGCTGCCGTTGCCACTTGCGGCTGGCGCGCCAGTCGCAGGTCGGCTATCGACGCTCGCCGGACCCGAATTACCAGCTAAGGTGCTATTGCTCCTGGCTGGCGGTGCGCTGCCACCGAGTGCGACCACCATGCCAGTCAAGCCGAGCACGAGACAGAATCCCGTTGCGGCCAGCCCGATCACGATGGCAAGCCGCAGCGCCCGATGACGCTGTCGGGCGGCGGGAGTGACGGCCAGCGGCCCACGATGGCGTGGCCGGTCGGGAGTGCGATCAGCTAAGTGGACACTTCTTCCAAGAGCACTCAAAAGCGACCGCCGCGTTGGAGAATGCCGCATCTGGCTCTCCCCTCGAATAGGTGCCTGACGCGCCCGAATCTGCTCCGGCAAGCGAGGTTGCACGGTAATGCACGAGAATGGTCCAAAAACCCTGCGGAAAGCAACTCGCTGTTCATTGCATAACGAGAGCGTTGTATCACGAATCCTTATCGGCCTTGGGAGATATCAAAATTCCAGCGCCTCGGTCACGGCAAGTTGCCGTCGCGTGGTGGGTGGGGTCAGAAGGTGGTGGGGGCCCAAGGGGCCGGGTCCCACCACATGGCGGCGGACAGTTCGGCGACCGCGCCTGGGCGTAGTTCACTGATGTGGCCCGCGGCGGCGAAGCTGCCTAGTCTGGTGCCGCCCAGGTAAGCGGCACCGAGGGCGGCGATAGGGATGATCAGGTCAGGTTCGACCGCGGTGCGTTCGCAGCTCGGCTTGACTTGGTCGGCTAGGCCGCCGGTCTGCAGGTGCCAGCGGCCAGCATTAGCTGGCAGGTGCTCATCGGCCACCTCGATGACGACGTCGACGGGGCAGGCGTAACTGCGCTGGGTGAGGGCGGTTGGCAGGTCGATCAGCCTGATCCACAGCCCTTCCTCGTACTGCGGCCGGGCGCGGCGCGGATCTGCGAGCTGATGCACCAGTGGGTCGTCGACCGGGCGTGACCGGGCGTGCACCTCGCCAACTAGGTCTCGGGTGAGCAGATCCTGCCAGAGCGTGGTGGTCGTGGCCAGGTCGATGCCGAACAGCTCCCTGACGCTCAGCACCTGGGCCGGGATGCCGTCGTCACCCCAGCTGGGCTTAGCCGAGTAAAGCGCGTAGCCACGTGGCCCTGACTCGTCAGCAGCGAGCACGCAGCGCAACTCCGAGCGACCGTCTCTGATGAACTCGGGGTCAGCTAGAACGCTAGCCCAGTAGCCATCGCTCCTGGTGAGCAGGCCAGGTCTGGTGGCACGGATGGCGTCGTATACGGGCTTCAAACTTGGCAGGGCGGCCTTGGGCTCGATCAGCTGCAACGGTGGTGCGTCCGCTGGAACGTTGAGCTGGACCTCGCCGCGCTTGAAGGTGTAAGTGAACCGGGCAGTCGCCATTCCATACCCGTACCGGCCATAGATGACCGATTCGGAGGCGAGTAGGGCGGCTACCGGCTCATGACCGGCAGCTAGGTCAGCGAGTTGGGTGCCCATGAGCGAGGTCAGCACACCGCGGCGCCGGTGCGTCGGCAGTACTGCGACTCCGGTCACGCCGGCCGTGCTCACCTGCGCACCGCCAGGCACGGTCAGCTCGAAGGACATGATCGTCGTGGTGCCGATAATCAGGTCACCGTCGAAAGCGGCCAGGCTACGCTCGGGCTCAAAGACCAGCCGTTCCCACTCGACAAAGCCATCAGTCGGCCAGTTCGAGTTGAATGCGTGCTCGCCAACCCGCAGGAAGTGCGGCAGTTCCGACATTGCGATCGGCCGGATGGGATAGCTAGCCTTCATAGTGGTCTTCGTACCCCATGGGCGTCGGTTATGGCGACTTGTTTTCTGGCTGCCGTTTGCCGCCGGCTCTGACTGGCGGCGCTTTCAGCCAGGCGGCAGCCCGATGCACCCCCGAATTCGGGCCTAGCAGTCGCAGCCAAAACCGGTAAAGTTTCGCCATCATGGTTTCGAGTTCCCGGCACCGGCTCTGGTCGGCGGCGTCCGCTGCGGTCCTGTCGTTTCGCGGACTGGTCAGCCGTCAGTTCATCACCAGGAACCGGCGGCTTGCTTTCGTCCTGGCGGTCGCCGTGGTGGGGATCGGGATCGCCGCGGTGTGGCTGTCGGCTTCCTGGTTCTCGCCCGGATTGATGATCTTGCCGATTCTGGCTGGCGGGCTGTTGCTGTGGCCGCGCGCACTGCGGATCCTGTTTGGCATCGTCGCCGTCATGCTCGCCTACGACATTGTCAAAGCCGACCAGCGTACCGGCTTCGGCATCGTCGCCACCGTGGTGATCGTCGCTGTCTTCGCCGACGTGCTGGCGAGGACCAGGGCCAAGTTGGGGTTGCAAGGGCTGCGCGGTGATCAGATGCTGATCGAGCTGCGGGACCGGATCAAAGTCCAGAGCGCATTGCCGGCGTTGCCAGCGGGCTGGGGCAGCGAGTCGGTGCTCATGCCGGCCGGCGGCGTGCTCTTCGGCGGCGATTTCGTGGTATCAGTGTGCGATGGCAAGACGCTGGAAGTCGCCGTCGTCGACGTGGCGGGCAAGGGCATTGAGGCAGGTACCAGGGCGCTGATGCTGTCGGGCGCGTTTGGCGGCCTGCTCGGGTCGGTGCCCGCCGGGCAGTTCCTGACCGCCTGCAACGCTTACCTTCGGCGCAGCGATCCCGTCGAGAGCTTTGTTACGGCTGTTCATCTTTGTCTTGATCTGACGACCGGTCATTATGTGATCGCGTCGGCCGGGCACCCGCCCGCCGCGCATTTCGACGCGGCGAGCGGATCCTGGCGGCTGACTAAGGCGCGGGGCGTGGTGCTCGGCGTGGTCGCCGACCTGCGCGACACTCCTGAGCAGAGCACCTTGCGACCAGGTGATGCACTGATGCTCTATACCGACGGCCTGATCGAGCAGCCAGGGGTGGATATCGATGTCGGCATCGACCGGCTGCTCGGTGAGGCTGACCGGCTGGTGGTAAGCGGCTTCAGCAACGGCGCGGCGAGTCTGGTCCGCGCCATTGCTGATGGTGGCGGCGGCGGTACCGACGACCGCGGCCTGGTGCTTATCTGGCGGAAGTGACGTGCCGTCCGCTGCTCAGCCTGGTGACCGCGTGCTCGACCAGTGCGACCAGGACATCTCGGCTAGATCCACGCTGGCGAGCGTCGCACAATACGAGCGGCACGTCGGGAGTCAGATTCAGCGCTGACCGCATGGTGTCGATCGGGTACCGGCGGGCGTCGTCGAAGCAATTCACCGCGACCACGAAGGGCATGCCCCGGCGCTCGAAAAAGTCGATGGACGGGAAGCAATCAGCCAGCCGTCTGGTATCGGCTAGCACGACAGCGCCGAGAGCGCCGAAGGCGAGCTCATCCCACATGAACCAGAATCGCTTCTGCCCCGGTGTGCCGAACAGGTAGACGACGAGGTCGTCGCTGATCGAGATCCGGCCAAAGTCCATGGCGACCGTGGTCGTCGCCTTCTGCTCGACTCCGTCGAGCGCGTCGACCAGCGAGCTTGGCTCGCTCAGCGCTTCCTCGGTGCGCAGTGGGCGCACTTCGCTGACCGCGCCAACCAGAGTCGTCTTGCCGACACCAAAGCCGCCTGCGATCAGTATCTTGATCGCGACCGGAGCCCGTACCTGGTCAGATACGGATTCAGAGTCTCCGTAGGGCATCGGCCACCTCCCTCAGTATTCCGATATCACCCAAACCGGACGGAGCCGGCTGACGAACATTCACTAGGCCGTGTTCGCGCAGGTCAGCTACAAGGATGCGAACCACGCCCAAGGGCAGATCAAGATCGGAGGCCAGATCAGCGATCGCGATCGACACCCGGCAGGATTCCAGCACTCGCAAGTGCTCAGGTCCGAGTTCGGACTCCTGCTCAGGCTCAAGATCGGCGATCGAGGCGCTGCGCAGAGCGGACACCAGCGCGACCATATCAATGGTGGCACCAGCTGGCCTGGTTCGACCGGAAGTCACCGCATAGGGCCGGACCACGGGACCACGGCTATCTCGGCCCCGCTCTTTCCTTCCGGTCATAGCTATCCTGACCTAAGAACTGACCTGCGCCGGGCGCGGCCGCACGCCCAGATGCTGGCCAACCCGCTTGACCAGCAGTGCCATCTCGTACGCGATCAAGCCAGCGTCCGCGCCAAGGTTGGCCAGGACCGCGAGGCAGCTGCCATCTCCGGCTGCCGTCACGAACAGGAACGCGGTCTCCAGTTCCACGATCGTCTGCCGCGGACTGCCGCAGTGGAAGTGCTGTCCGAATCCCCTGGCCAGGCTTTGAAAGCCGGCTGCGACCGCAGCGAGGTGCTCCGCATCTTCTCTGGTCAATCCTGATGAGGCACCGATGGCGAGGCCATCGCGCGACAATATGACTGCCTTGTCGACACTTGAGACCCTAGTCACCAGGTCATCAAGCAGCCAGTCCAAGCTGCCACCGGTACTCATAGTTCCCCTCCTGCTGCGGTCGGCTGCTCGGGCGTCACGACTGGTCTCCATCTCGTTCATCGGTCAGCTGCTCGGCTTCTGAGCGACCGCGCTCCCAGCCGCGCTGCAGTGCCGACAAGAGGTTTCTGGCAGCCTCCGGTGATGGCTCGGCTGCGTGCGGCAGTGGCACAGGCAAGTCAGGAGCAGCGACGAACTGGTGCGCCTGCGCCACCGGCCCTGATGGGTCTTTTAGCTGTGGTGCCAGACTGGCCTGCCGCACGCGAGTTGGCAGCCCGTCCAGGTCAGGTACGCCTGCCTGGGAGTCGGTCTCCGACGGGCCGCCCCCTTCGGGGTCGCCGACCAGCCGGTCAGCTAGCTCAGCCGCCAGCTCGTTGCCTGGCCCGAAGGTGAGCTCTGGCGTTCGCGGCTGCCGCTTCGGCAGGATGGCTGAGTCGGCTGAGTCGGCCCAGTCGGCGGGTTCCACCGCGCCGTTTGCTGTCGGGTCCCGGTGCGGCAAGGGCATCGGGTCGCTGTCGGCTACTGTTCGATCGGCCTGGTCAGTCCCGCCGGTCAGATTCAGCCAGCCAGTCGAGTAAGTCGAGCCTGGCGACTCGGCCGCGCTGGCCGGGCTGGCGGAGCTGGCCGGGCTGGCCGAGCTGGCCGGGCTGGCCGAGTTGGCGGACGCTGAGTAGTCCGGCCAGCCGGCCGCGCTGGCTTCCCGTCCTGGCTCTGGCTGGCCAATCGCGTGGGCCGCTAGCGCGGCGGCTGATTGATCAGCTTGCTCCGCGCTGGACTCCGGCCAGCTGGCGCCTCGCCTGGGCAGGTCGAGCTGGTCGTCGGATGCGGCGAGGTCCGCCGCCGGCCAGTCGATCGAGCTCACTGATGAGGAGAAACCGCCGGACTCGACCGGGTAGTCAGGCATGTCGAACGAAGCCGCGGGCTCGGCCGAGGCGCTGGCGACGAGTGCGTCACCGGCCGGGCCGAGCAGCAACATCGGTGAGTCAGCTCCGCTGGCCCTGATCCCCGGCAGTGACGGCGAGTCGAAGTCGCCTACGGTAGCGGTGACGGGCTCGTGCTCCACGGTGGCCCATGGGGAACGCGTTAGGCAGGCGGCTATGACTTCGGCTTCGACGAACGTCGGCGGTAGCTCGGCGACAACCTCGGCCTCGCTCAGTGCGGGCGGCCCTGGTAGCTGCGGCACCGGTCGACCGCCAAGCTCGCGGATCCCCACTAGGGTAGGCGGCTCGTCATAACCGGCGTCTACGACCAGCGTGGTCGGGATCAGCACGACAGCCGTGATGCCGCCATAGGCTGAGCTGCGCATGGTGATCCGCACGTCGTGCCTGGCGGCCAGCTGGCCGGCGATGAACAGCCCGAGTTGCTCGCTGCCGGACAAGTCAAGCAGCGGCGGGTCATTCAGCTTGGCGTTAATCTGAGCGACCTGCTCATCGCTCATGCCGAGGCCGCGATCTTCGATCTCGACAATCAGGCCCTTGGCGACGTTGTCGCTCTCGATCCTGACCGGCGTGTTGGCGGGTGAGAAGGTCGTCGCGTTCTCGACTAGCTCGGCCAGCAAGTGAATGATGTCAGCGACCGCGTGCCCGGCTACCGAGGCGCTGCTCCGCGCGGCCACCCTGATCCTGGTGTAGTCCTCAATCTCAGCTACGGCCGCGCGCATGACGTCCACGATCGGCACTGGCTCGCGCCAGACTCGGCCGGACGAACCACCAGCCACGATCAGCAGTCCCTCAGCGTGCCGGCGCATGCGGGTGGTGAGGTGGTCGACCCGGAACAGGTCGGCGAGTTCCTCAGGGTCGTGCACTCGCCGTTCCATCGCGTCAAGCAGCTCGAGTTGCCTGGTCAGCAGCGACTGGTTGCGCCTCGCCAGGTTCCTGAACACGTCATTGACGCCGCGCCTGATCGCCACCTCGTCGACAGCGGCGCCGATCGCCGTCCTGGCCGTGAAGTTGATGGCCTGCCTGAGCTGGCCGATCTCGGTCGAGCCGGCCTCAAGTTGGGGCGTCTCCTTCTCGACTTCCACAAGCTCGCCGGCCCGCAGCCTGGTCAGCACGGCAGGCAGTCGTTCCGATGAGAGGTCAAGCGCCGACCGGCGAAGGTCGTCGAGTTCGAAGAGCAGTGCCCGGCTCAAGATGATGGCTACGGCAACGGCGGCGATGATCGCCAGCAAGCCGACGCCGCCGACTAGTAGCAGCCGCAGTATCAGATTGCGGGCCTGGTTGACGGCAGTGGCGCGGACGGCGCTGGCGGCACCGTGCAGTGCCTTGAGAAAGCCGGTGTCGTAAGCCAGGGTGGCGCTGCTCCATGCCTGCGGCCGAATCCGCAGCGCCCGATGCGGGCCGGCCGTGACTTGACCTTCGAGGTCAGCGAGCTTTGCGGCAGCGGTGCCGGGAATGTCCTTGGTAAAGTACGTCTGGTACTGGGCATCGAGGCTTGTCATGGCCTGATTCCACAAATCCTGATGTTGCACGATGAGCTGACTTATCAGCCGCTGGTCGACCGCCGGATAGGAGCGCGCCTGCAAGTCCGCGCTGATCAGGTCGCCTTCCTCGGCAACGGCCTGCAGCGATTCATCGAGTACTACGAGATTGTTCGCCTGGATCACGCCCGGAGTGGCAAGCAATGGCAGGATTGCCTGATTCAGTACGTTATTGCCGCCAGTCACAATCGTGCTGTAGGAGCTGGCTGCGGCCGCACGGGACAGGCCGAGGCTGACGACGGTGCCGCGCAGGTCGCGGAGCGTGCCGAGCTGCGCTGACCAGGTCTTGATCGCGTGCTGTTCGGCGGCACCGGCGTGGGCTAGGGCGGTGGCGGCGATACCGCTAAATGACGCGATGGCCGCATCGGATTTGGACTCCTGGGCGAGCAGAGTGACCAGTTGCTGGTGGGATGGATCGGCAAGATAACGCAGCGCGAGCAGCCGTTCCTTGCTGACCTGCAACTGGATCGCTGAGACCGGGTTAGTCACCTCGGCGCGCACGCGCTCGGCCTGCCGCAGCGAGAGATAACTGCCCATGGTGAGCGAGAGAACGAGGCCGTACAGGCCAATCAGCGCGATCACCGGGACAAGCACGAGCACGATGATCCGCAGCCGGACGGATCTGTGACGCAGCATAGCTCTTGGTCCTCAGCGATCGAGCCAGCGCGCAGCTGACGTAGTTACCCATGATCTGAGCGCAGATAACGGATCTTACCCGTCGATTGAAGCCACTACAGTGGCATCCGACATGCCTGGGGCCGGTTTTCCCTAGCCTTTCCGGTATGTTAACTTAAAGTAACGACAATTACTCGATCCGTAATCGAAGGATGTCGTAGCCGCTGCAGGGTCAGCGCCAGGGCAGCTGTCGGTCGGCTAGGGGCTGTGGCTTGGCCTGCTGCTCGCAATTGATCCATAACGAAGCCAGCAGAGCGTCATCGAGCTTTGATGAGCCAGTCGGCTTGGTGGCTTACGCCGCCCCCGCACGTGGCTACGATTGTGACGCTGGCTCGACTGAGCGACGAGCCGACGACAGCAGAGCGTGCGCGGATCGGGCACCAGCGCGGTCCAGGTACTCGTGAGCGAGCATCCATACCTAGACCGATGAAGCACTAACGTGTGTGCCTGGCCTGCGGTCTTGAGGAGACGTCATGACTTCACCGAGCGGGTCGCCTGCGGCGGGACAGACCGCCGCAGGCGATGGCGTCGGCACCGTGCTTGACAGTTCGGCTGCCACCACGGAAGGCGCGGCTGGCCAAGCCGAGGTGCTTGACCAGCCCGGCGCTACCTCGCCTGATCAGCCGGTCGGCGCGGCCCGATCATCGGGACCGGCCGCCCCTGGCGACAGCAGGCCAGGTCAGCAGGGCACGACCGAGGCTGGGGATCGGTATGATCGCGGGCCGATCTGGGCCTTGGTGCTGCCACCGCTAGTGGCGTTCGGGCTGTCACTGTGGGGGATAACCACGCCGTCCTTCTGGCGGGATGAAGCGGCCACGATCGCTGCGGTCAGCCGTCCCTTCGGCGACCTGATCAGCATGCTCGGCAACGTCGACGCCGTGCACGGCCTGTACTACACGATGATGTGGCCGTTGGCGCACCTGTTCGGCCACGGCGAATTCGTCATGCGCTTCCCGTCGGCACTGGCGGCGGCGGTCACAGCCGCATTTGTCGCGGCCATCGGCCGGCGCGTGATCTCTGCCTGGGTTGGACTCGCGGCCGGCCTGCTGTTCGCCGTGCTCCCGGTCGCCACCAGGTACGCGCAAGAGGCAAGGTCCTACGAGATGGTGGTCGGGACCTCATGCATCGCGAGTTACCTGCTGATCAGGATGCTGGCGGCCAGCCCGCAGGTGCGCCGCAAGTGGCTGATCGGCTACGGCTTCAGCCTCGGCGTGCTTGGCATCTTGAATATCTTCGGGTTGCTTCTCATCCCGGCGCACCTCATCACGGTCGCACTTGACCTGCGCCGGCACCGGAGCGACGGGCAGGCCAGGCCGATCGCGATCGGCTGGGTGCTTGCCGCTGTCGGTGGGGTTGTCTTGTCGAGCCCGTTGCTGTTGCTCGGCTGGGAGCAGCGCGGCCAGGTCGCCTGGATCGCCATCAACCAGTCGTCGTCCGGCTTGATAACAGTGTTTACGCTGGTCGGGTCTTTGCTGATCACGCTGCTGATCGGCGGCATCGTGGCGATCGCGCTGCTGCTGTGCACGGAGCCGAAGCCCGCAAGGCGCGCAGCCTGGCGTTGGCAGCTCACCGAGCTGAGCGTGCCCTGGATGCTGGTACCGCCGGTCCTGCTCTTTGGCGCATCGGTGATCTCGCCGATCTACACCTCGCGGTACATCCTGCTGTGCGTGCCAGCCGGTGCGCTGCTCGGCGGGATGGCGCTCGTCTCCCTTGGCCGCATCGCCGGCCCGGTCGCGCTGGTGCTGATCGTGCTCGCCGGGCTGCCTGTCCAGGTAACTCAGCGCGAGACCTACGGGCACTACGACGACGTGCGTGCGCTCGACCAGATCGTCGCAGCGAACGCTAAGCCAGGCGATGTCGTGCTCTACACCAACCCCAATGCCGAGAGCTTTGGCGCGGCCTACAGCTACGGACTCGGCAAGCTGCCCAATATCGCGACCAAGGAAGCCGCCATCCCGTCCGGCACGCTAGCCGGCACGTCGGTCTCGCTATCGACGCTAAGGGCCAGGCTGGACCACGCCAGCCGGGTTTGGGTGGTCGAGATCAACCACTGCGTGCCTGAGCCGCAGGTGCTCTCGATTGCCGGGGTGGAGGAAGGTACGCCGATCACCGGGCTGCCGTTGGCCTTTACCAAAGTCTGGCACGAGCGCGGCGACTGGCTGCTGCTTTACACCCACGGCAGTGGCGACCAGGCGCTCACGACCGCATGCCTAGGTGCTGGCTGACCGCGCCAATCCTGATCAGCGACCCCCGCAATGACACGGCACCGGGTCACAATGGCTGCGCCCGGTGCCACGCCGAAATCTAATTAAGGCCGTGCCGAGCCGCTGATCTGGTCGAGTAGGGCTCGAACCTCAGCTTCTGGGTACCTGCGGTGACCGCCAAGAGTGCGTACCGAGGTGAGCTTCCCGTCCTTAGCCCATCTGGTAACGGTCTTCGGGTCAACCCGGAACATGGCTGCTACCTCGGCCGGAGTTAGCAGCCTGGTGAACTCTGGTGACTGTCGGCTAGTGCTCATATTGACGATTCCTCCCCATGATCGAACACGGACCAGGCAAGATCCAGCGAACGATCATAATCTTGCTTATTGAAGCATAAACCAGACGAGTTGAGAAGACATTACGACAGGGACGTTTTGCTGCATCTGATCCACAGTTGTGCTTTGACCTGCGGTGATAGGCGCTTAGCTGGCGACGGCGTCGCTCGGGGCGACTGTCGTGACCGCTGTGGGGCGCTTCGCTTTCGGCGCGGGCCGGGCCGGCGGCGCAGCCGAGCGTGACGGAACCGCCAGTTCGCACCAGACAACCTTGCCGGTACCGGCCCGGCGGGTACCCCACCGGTGCGCAAGCTGGCTCACCACTTGAAGGCCGCGTCCGCGCTCGTCATCATCTTCGGCGTAGCGCAATCTCGGCAGCGCCGCGGAATCGTCAAGTACTTCAATAAACAGGCCGCCCTCATAAACCAAGCGCAAGCCAATAGTGCCCTGGGCATACCGAACGGCATTGGTGACCAGTTCAGAGACCACCAGTTCGGCTAGCGGGATCAGTTCGGCTAGCCCCCACCGGCGCAGCGGGCTGCAGATCAGGGAGCGGGCCCGCTTGGCTGCGGTCAGCTTGGCCGCCAGCCGCCAGGACGTGTGCCGGTCAGAACTGATCCGGCTCAGCCTCGCCACCATCATCGCGATGTCGTCACGCTGGTGATCGTCGTATACGTCGGCCAGGGCGCTGCGGCACAGTTCTTCAAGCGGCTGGGTGGGCGACTGCGGCCCGAAGACGCTGCGCAGCCTGGCCAGGCCCTCATCGATGTCCTCGGTGCGGCGCTCGACGAGGCCGTCGGTGTACATCACGAGCAGGCTGCCGTCCTCGATGGTCAGCCTGCGGCTCACCGTCGGGCTAGCGCCAATGCCAAGCGGAGGTGCCGGTGGCAGGTCAAGGAACTCGTTGGTGCCGTCAGGATGGACAAGCAGCGGCGGGAGGTGGCCGGCCGAGGCGATCTCGCAACTGCCGTCGACCGAGTCGTAGACCGCGTAAACGCAGGTGGCGAAATGCGGTTCGAATACGCCAAGCTCGTGCATGAGGTCATCAAGCCGCTGCAATGTCTCGGCTGGCGGCAGCTCAAGCATGGTGAGCGTCTTGATCGCGGTGCGCAGCCGGCCCATGGTGACTGCGGCCCGCACACCGTGCCCGGCCACGTCACCGACGACCAGCGCGACGCGCCCGCCGGGCAACTCGATCGACTCGTACCAGTCGCCGCCGACCTCGATCAGCTTACTTCCGGGCAGGTACCGATGCTTGACCTCAACTGACGCTGGATGTGACAACCCGGTTGGCAACATGCTCCGCTGCAAGGTCAGCGCGGTGGCCCGCTCCCTGCTGTAGCGGCGGGCACCGTCGACGAACAGCGCGGCCCGGCTGGCGAACTCCATGCCGATCTCGGTGTCATACGCGTCGAAGCGATGGAATCCTGGCCGCCGAGCGCAGACGAAGAACCCCAGCATCGTCTCACCGGCCAGGATCGGTAGCGCGAGCATGGAGTTGCCGGCGATGAGCCCGCCGACTGGCACCCGCCGCCACCTACCGGCCAGTTCGTGCGCTGCCTCGTCGGTCATGACAACGCTCACTGGCTTGCTGGTATCAAGGCAGCGGGTGTACAGGCTGTCCGCCGGGTAGCGCAGGATCTCACCGATCGGGAAGGCGGCCGCCCAGCCAGGATCGCCGTCATCATGGGCGAGCGCCAGCCGCCGGACGAACTGCGTGGACCCACGCGCGGTATCCTCGTGGTCGCCATCGCCGAGCAGATTCTCCAGCATGAGCAGCCCGGCCGAATTGCAAAAATGCGGCACCAGGATATTCACCAGCTCAGGTGCCAGCTGGTCCAGGTCGAGTGCGCCGCCGATTCGGCGCACCGCGCCGTCAAGCAACGCGTGCCGCATCAGGGCCGGGTCGATGAACCGCTCCGCCGCCGGCGCCGGAATGCGCATCGTCACCTGGGCAAAAAGCTCCGGATCGGTCGACCTAAGTGGCTCGACGGTCACGACCGCGTCCACTAGCGACCTGCTCGCCGTCCGCAGTGTCAGTACGGTGGTGCTCTGCCGGTCTGACCTGGTCGCGTCGATCAGCCCCTGCAGCGTCTTGGCCGGCTCGCCTGGCCCGACAATAAGCGCGCGCAGGTCCGAGCCGAGTAGCGACCCGCCAGGACCGGCCAGCACGTCACCGGCCGCCCGGTCGTGCTGGCGGATCTGCCCGACCGAATCGATGCCGAGCGTCAGCGTCTGCGCCGAGGCGCTGGCGAGTACCGCCGACACCTCGGTCGCCATTGCCGCCGCCACGTGGTCGCTCCAATCCAGCGTTCAGTCTTAGCTCCCAGAGCAGTCTATGAAAGATCGCACCGTCAAATCAGAACGAAAGCCGAATCGCTAACCTCGCCCTTTAAAGTTCAGCCCCGCCGCCTTCGAGGAACTCCGCAGCAAGGAACAAACCCGCCCACCCCACGCAGCCCCAGCGCCGGCGTCGCCTGGGGCCGCATCGCCGCCCCAGCCCGGTGCCGCCCCACCGCCGGCGTCGCCTGGGGCCGCATCGCCGCCCCAGCCCGGCGCGCCAGCAGCAACGGGGTCGCCCCGTTGCCATTAGGACAGCAACGGGGGACCCCCGTTGTCGTTGGCGAACGGAACGGGGGGTTGGGGGGCGGTGGGGCGGGAGGCACCAGGCGAGTCGCGGGGGCTAGTGGCGGGGGCGCCGGGCTAGTGGCGGGGGCGCAGGGCGAGTCGCGGGGGCTAGCGGCGGGGGCGCCGGGCGAGTCGCGGGGCGCCGGGCGAGTCGCGGGGGCTAGTGGCGGGGGCGCCGGGCGAGTCGTGGGGGGCTAGTCGCGGGGTGGTTCGCCGTGGCCGGCGTTGGCGCGGCCGCGGCCCCAGTACGCTTTGGGCGACATCTGGTCGGGGGCGATGCCGCGGCTGCCGAGGATCTCGCGCAGCCGCAGGACGACCGAAGCCTCGCCGAACAAGTACAGCTGGCCGACGCCTGGCGGGAGTTCGACCTCCCTCGCCTCGGCGGTCAGGAGCTCGGGCTCCCCGGCCGGCCGGTCAAGTCGGTGCAGCCAGGAAAGGCGGGTCGACGCCACGGCATCTAGTTCCTGCTCATCATCGGTGGTGGGTACTTCGATGATCAGCGTGGCCGTGGCGGTCGCCGGCAGCGATTCGGTCATGGTCAAGATCGCGGGCATGGCTGACTCATCACCCATGAAGAGGTGCCAGTCGGCCGACTTAGACGTAGCGATCTTGCCGCGCGGGCCGATCCCCTCGATCGTGTCTCCTGGCTTGGCGGTGCGCAGCCAGCGCTCGCCTGGCCCCTGGCCGTGCAGCACGATATTCAGCGTCAGAGAGCGATTGACCGGATCAGCCGACCGGATCGTGTAGCGGCGCCGGACCGGCTTGGTGCCCTCGGCGGCGACCAGCAACATGACGTCCTGGCCCGGAGCGTAGCTGAAGTCAGCTAGCTCCGGCGCGGACAGCGTGATGGCCTGCATGCTCGGCGACAGCGGCTCAGAAAGCAGCACCTCAAAGTGCAGCTTGCGGGTGCCGGGGAGCGGCTCGGCGAAAGGGTCATCAAGTGCGGCTCGCACCTGTTGCGGCAAGGCGTCAGTCACCCACTCACCTTAAGTGAGCCTACTGAAAGGGCAGCAGGTGAGGGTCAGGTCAGGACGCCAGTGAGGTGGTGGCTGGGCCGTGGCAGCCGCCGGGCAGGCAGCCGTTCGGTTGACTTCTGCCTGATCGCCGCGCACAGACGCATTTGACTACCGTACGTGACCTTGTCGATCATTCCATCCGCTAACGGAGGGTGATTGATTCAGGCAAGTCACGATCCGCGCAGCGTTGCCAGACTCGCTATGCCCTGTTGCCATTATCGCTGGTAAAGACCCATGTATATGCTCTGCATTGGTCGTTCCGTTATCAAAATGAAGCCGAAAACGACAGAGACAACGATTACTTTAGGAGAGCAGCTGGTAACGTCGCGTAGCGAACTGGCAGGGCGGGAAGTAACTTAGAGTAACCGTTGCCAGTAAGTTTCTTCGCCGCAAACCGGGTGGCGTTGGACCGCCCAAGCGTCCGGAATGCGACAGCGGCAGACCCATTAGGAAGGGACTACATATGCGCAAGCGCTTTACCAAGGCGTTCTACGCAGTATCGGCGGCGGCGCTCGTGACCGCCAGCCTCGGGCTCAGCGCCGGGGTCGCGTCCGCGGCTACGCACGGCAAGAAGGACACCGTGGCGTGTGGCGCGAACTGCGTGAGCATCTTCAGTGACCAGCTCGGCTCGAGCATCACGATGAACGCCTTCGTGCCCGGCGACACTGGTGTCGGCGGCCACTTCGGCACCCCGGTAAACCTGCACCTGGCTGGCAACTACCGCCCGAACGGCGACTTCGAGCCGTCGATCTCAGGCTTCGTGTTCCAGTACTGCGGCTTCCTGGCGAACGACTTCTTCTCGCCGACGTCGTACATCTGCACCCACTACCCGCTGTTCGCCGTCATCGAGCTGAACTGGGCGCCATTCGGCAACCAGTCTGGCTTCTGCGCTGGCGTCAGGTCGGCGATCAACAACCAGCGGGTGACCCTGCAGCCATGTGGCACCACCGCCAAGACGGTGTGGGTGGCCGACCGTATCAACAGCACCACCGGCAGCAACTGCTTGATCCCGGCCGCGCCACCAGTTTCGCCTGGTGACCCGTCAGTCAACTTCTGCCCGCTGATCAATGGTGGCGACACCAACTTCAGCCAGCCGCTGGTGCTGACGCTGAACACCGGGACCAACCGTCCGAGCAACCAGCTCATGCTTCAGCGTGAGCTGCTCGTCGGCAGCATCGCCCGGTCGAACCAGCAGTGGGCTTACTACTTCGGCCCAGTTAGCTGACACCGATCACGCAGTGGCAGCCCGTTCCCCGGCACGCGTCGGGGAACGGGCTGCTGTGCTTTCGCTCCTAGGCAAATGGCTAAATCCCGGCCGGCCGAAGGCGGCCGTAGAGAGGGGACTGGACAAATGCGCCAGCGCTTCAGCGTCGTTGGCTACGCCAGCACAGCGATCGTGGCCACCTTGGCCCTAGCTGCAGGTCTTGGACTCGGACTCATTGGCTCGGCTGGTCGGTCAGCCGCTGCTGGAGATAGCCACCTCGGCCGGATCGCCAGGCCCGCTACTGACGGCCGCATCATCTTTGACCGGTCGGAGATCTCGGCGAGTGCTTGCGGCCGTTCCTGCTTCATTCTCTACAGCCGTCGCCTCGGCCAGGGGACCACGATGAACGCGGTCGTTCCTGACGGCAGCGGATCGGTCGGCAAGGTGGGCAGCAAGGTCAACCTGAAACTCGCCGCGGCGAAGCTGCCGACCGGCGATTTCAGCTTCTCTTTCATCGCGCGGGTGGCTCAGTTCTGCGGCATCGACCAAAACGACTTCTTCGGCCCAGGTTCTTACGTGTGCACGCATGACCCGAATTTCTGGGTATTCGAAGTGGGATGGTCGCCCTACGGTAATAGCTCAGGGCTATGCGCTGGAATCGCAGTCGCCAACAAGATCGGTGAGAACGTCACGCTACGGCCATGCGGTAGAAACGACCACACGTTGTGGATCGCCAATCAGGCGAACGGCTCAGGCGGCAACTGCCGCGACTCGGTCACCTACTGCCCGTGGATGAACGCGGCTGATAGCAATTTCCGCACGCCAAACGTGCTCACTCTCGACTCGGCGACGAAATCGCCGACTGATCAATTGCGACTCTATCCAGAGCACTTGCTGCCAGTCGGTGCCAACGGCCGAGCTTGGAATAATCAGGAATTTGCCATTTTCTGGCCGGTGGAGAGCTGATCTTCGCAGCTCAGCAACCCGCGGTGGCCGCGTGTCGGAGAAGGAATAGTGTTGGTCGGCCAGCCATACTTGCCCGGGGGTTAATCCGCCGAGCGCAAGACGGAAAGTTTGCTGACGCCGGTGCTGAAATTACCATGTCTGCGGCTATCAGAATGCGATGTCGCAGCCGAGCTGAAATGGTGGGGGAATGGTCCGTGTCCTGGCAGCAGGTATTACCCTGATTGCGGCGCTTTCGGTAAGCGCTTTGATTCCTGATACGGCGCAGGCTAAGCCGATCAATCCGCGAATGAGCATACTCTGCAAGCCTTACCAGCATATCGCGGTCACTAAAGGAGGTGTGCGGTATATCATTCGTAATGACAACTATGGCGGTAGGGCCGAGTGCCTACGCAACCACGACGCAAAGCCGAACTTCTCCGTGATCAAGTCCGGAGCGAAAGTCGGCCACTATGAGCCGGTCGCGTACCCGGACATCTTCGTTGGCTGTAGCTGGGGCATCTGCAGTAAGGGCAGCGATCTGCCGCGGCGTGCTGACAAGATCAAGAGGTTCCGCACTACCTGGCACACCACAATGCGATCCAAAGGTACCTGGGGTGCTGGCTATGACATCTGGTTCGACCGTACAGCCGCCAAGTCAGGGCAGAGCAGTGGTGCCGAGCTGATGATCTGGCTGAACTCGAAGGGCTTCGGCGCGAACACCTGGCCGACGGTCAAGATCGACGGCTTCCGCTGGCACCTGGCGCATTGGGTCGCCAAAGGCCACGGCAAGAAGTGGAACTACATCCAGTTCCGCCGGGTGGACTCGACTAGCCGGGTCACGAACCTGAACGTCAAGCCGTTTATCGCGGCCGCCGAGCGGGATGACCTGATCACTTCGAATTGGTGGCTGACCAGCGTCGAGGCGGGCTTCGAGATCTGGCGCGGTGGCGTCGGGCTGCGCACCACGCAGTTCACGGTGCACGTCTAGAACTCGGCGTCAGCTGGCTTCCCGGTCGAGTGCAGGCTGCCTGAGCCGCTTGCGGTAGCGGACTTCCTCGATCGGGAAGCCGAGGCTGTGATCAGACCTGCTGGTACCGTCGGGTACCCAGCCGCCCGACTCGTAGAACCGCCTGGCGCGCAGGTTGGATGCGAGGACCCAGAGTGTGACCTGCGCGTATCCGGCCGCCGTGAGCCGGGACAGCGAGGTCGTCATCAGGCGCCGGCCAAGTCCCTTGCCCCAGGCCTCTGGCAGCAGGTACATCTCCTTGATTTCGCCGACCTCGACCGTGTCGTCGTCGCGATCTCTGGTTGGTCCGAAGCGAGTGAAGCCGATCAGGTCACGGTCGGGGACGGCGACCAGGACGCCCGCTCGCACCCAGTCCGTGCGCCGAACCGCGCGCCGCCAGCGCTCAGTCCGGTCGCAGGTGTCCAGTGCGTCGAGATAGGTCTGCGGGAGTAGCCCACGATAAGCCTCTTGCCACGACCGGACATGAATGGCGGCGAGCTGGGACGCATCGTGGACAGTTGCGGCCCGCACCGAAGGGCGTGTGACGGCTGTCATAGTCGCCTCCTGCACCGGGGTGGCGTACAGCACTGATAGTAACTACTCGCCATCAACAACAACGCCCGTATTCATACCTTTTTAAGGTTTCCGCGCAGCCGTTGTGACCGAGACGGTAACCGTGTCGTCGCGTGTGATTATTTAATATGAAAAAAGTGTTAACGAGCGAAATATGGCAGCCGAAATAGGAATCGAGCGCCGGGCCTGGGCTGCGCCGGAGTGGCCGGAACCCGTGCGGTCGACGTCGGAACCGGTCAGTTGGCGATCGGTGGGGCGGACTCGGGCGGGGCGGCTTAGTCGGTCGTGAGCAGGGCGATGGCGAGTTTGACCGGATCCTGCTCCGTGCCGGAGCTGGCCAGGACGACGGCTGACCTGCGTTCTTCGGCGATCGTGAAAGCGGCTGACCGGTAGCCGGGCCCGGCGCCGCCGTGACCCGCAGTGTGCAAGGCAGAATCGATCATGAGGCCGAGGCCGTAGCCTGGCTGCCGCCAACCCGATTGCGGCGGTACCGGGACCGGCGTCAGCAGTTGGTCTAGCGCGTCGGCGGCCAGCAACGTGCCGTCGAACAGCGCGCTGAGTAGCCGGTCGAGGTCGGCGGCTGTGGACCAGACCGCGCCGGCCGGACCCGCCCAGCGAGTATCGTAGCCATCGGGCGTCAGCCGCTCGCCGACCTGCGGGTAGTAGGTGTGAGTTAGCCCGGCCGGGTCGATCACCTCACGCCGCAGCAGCTCACTCAGGTCCGCATCAGCGGCCCGTTCGAGAATCGCGCCTGCAAGCCAGAAGCCTGTGTTCGAGTAGCGGAACTGGCCGTGCGGCGACCTCGGCGGTGCCAGCCCGACGGCCAGGATCTCGGCTAGGTCCCATGGTTGTGCCGGGGTGGCGGCGACGGCCGCCTGGTATTCCGCTGCGGTGCCGTAGTCAGGCAGGCCAGCCGTGTGGCTGAGCAGTTCGCGCAGGCTGATCCCGGGCGGTACAGCAGCCAGCCAGCGGGACGCCCAGGTGTCCAAGTCCAGTGCGCCTGAGCCGGCCATTCGCAGGGCGGTTACTGCGACGAATATTTTCGTCACGCTGAAGACGGGCTGGAGCTGACAGTCGTTTCCGTTTGCGTGCCGCCCGTCGGCGTCGCGAGTCAGCACGACCAGAGGGTCGGCGTTCATGCGTCGCGTCGCCGGGCTACGTGCAGTACCGAACCCCATTGCCGGCGAAGCTGGCCGTCCGGCCGGTCGGCGACCAAGTCACGGATGGCGCCGGGCAGCCGATCGCCTGGTGCCACCGAGTTGAACGTGATCTTGTACGGATCTCGGTCTCTGGGCATAGCTGTCATTCTCCCGGTGGCCAAAGTGCGCGTCCCTGTCGTGGTCGGTAAGTGGCCAGGCGTGGATGATGGGTCGTGGACCGGGCGGGCCGCTGCGAAGTTGGTAATCTTCGACAGTTCGATCGAGCTGGCGAGGAGCAGCGTGAACGGGGAGCTTGCGCAGTGCGTCTACCTGGCCAGTCACGGGTCAACCTGGCTAGCTGGCGGAGCCACAGGGCTGCCGTCCCCCGATCTGGGCCAGGAAAGCTGGGCCTTCCAGTTCGTCGGGTCAGTTGAGTTCCAGCTCACTGTCGCGTCCGGTCGGGAGTACCGGGCGAGCACGGCCGCCGCCTGGCTCGGCCAGCTGCGCGATCGCCGGGTCGCTCGGATCTGGCTGGTCATCCCTGACGCCCGGCCGACGACGGTCGGCGGCATCAGCGTGGGAGAGCACCAACTGGCCGGCTTCGCGAACGCTGGCCGGTGGAGCTTGCTCGCGGCCGGTCGTCAGCAGCCGGAGATCTGGCGTGCCAGCTGGACAGTGCATGACCGGCAGGCGGCTGATCGCCGGATCTGGGCGGTTCGCTACGAAGGTTCGAGCGTCGACCGGGTAATGCCGCAGCGCCCCGAGTTGCACGCCGCAGCGACGCAACTGAGCTGGGCGCTCGTGGCGGCGCGAGATTTCGCCGTCAGGCAGGACCTAGGCGGCTGGGCTGAGCAATTCGAACGGTGCCTGGGGCTAACCGAGGACGACAGCGCCGACCAGGCCAGATTGCTGCCGCCCAGCTATGCGCCAGCGGCGCATCGGTTGCTGGCCACTGCCGACCAGGCCTGGGTCTTCGGCGGCATGGGGTCATGGAATGATCTGGGATTCGCTGATGCCGCGGTTGAGCAGGAGTACCAGCAGATCTCCCGCGACCTGTACGGTGCGGTGCTCGCAGCCATACTCGCCAGTACGAACTGCGACTTTGGTACTGATGCTTACCGCTGACCGAGACGAACGTCGGCCAGTACCTGGCTGATGGCGTCGGCGATCGCCTCTGGCCGCTCCTGGTTGATGGCGTGCCCGGTGTCGGGCAGCACGCGGTGCGTGCCTCCCGGCACGCTGGCCGCCAGCTCGGCGTGCACGCCCGTCCATTTGTCCCTGATGTGCTTGGCCGTGCCGGTCGTCGCGCTGAGCACCACCATCGGCACGTCGGGCAGGCTGCAGGCGGACCTGATCCCGCTGATTTCGGCGATAGAGCCGATGAAAAGGTCGCTTTCGGCAAGGACCATGGTGGCCTGCGACTTGAGCCGGTAGCACGAGACATAGGCATCAAGAATCAGCTCATTGAGGTAGTTCTCCGGCGTCAGGCTGACCGCGTAGTCACGGAAGGTGTCCCTGATTAGCGGCGCAAGCTCACCGCGAGCATGCCTGGCCAAGACGTCATTGCCAAGGTCGGTGTTCTGCTGGTGTATCTCAGGCGGCAGGCTCGCCCAGTAGACCTCGTCGGCCGGGTCGATCAGGACGAGGCCAGCTACCAGGTCAGGACGTTGGCTGGCGGCAAGCAGGACGAGCAGTCCGCCCCAGCTGTGCCCGACCAGTACGCACGGGCCATCGCTAGCGCTGGCCATCAAGACGACCAGGTCGCCGATCTGGCCGTCCAGAGTAAGGGGTAAGGCGGGATCGCTCGCGCCAAGCCCGGCCCGGTCGTAGCTGATGATCCTGGCCTGGGCGGCGATCGCAGGCATGATGGCCGCGTAGGCCAATGACCCAGGCTCGCCCAGTGCCGATTCGCAGATCACGGACGTGCTGCCGGCGCCGGCCTCCAGCCACCGCAGCGTCCGACCCTGGTGCTGGATCTCGCCTCGGCGCACCGGCATCGGCAGCAATTCCGACATGGCCTGCAAGACAAGATCGCTCATGGTCACCTTCGGGCTGGTTGGCTGCGTCCTGCTGGCTGCGGATCACATCTGGGCAAGCAGCTTGGCTTTCTGCACTTCGAATTCGGATTCGGTCAATGCGCCGCTGTCGCGCAACTGAGCCAGCCGGGCGATCTTCTCTAGCGGATCAGCATCAGCGCTCGGCGTTGCCGTTGGCGGCACAGTCACCGGCGGTACGGTCGCTGCGGGTGGGATCGCATCGGTAATGACCGGGGAGCTGCTCGCGTACGGCGGTGGCGGGATGGTGACATTCTTCGGAGGCGGTCGCAGCCGCTTGCGCACGGTCGTGAATACCGAGTAGACCGCCAGGGCCGCGAAGATAACGCCGCCGACCAGGCCGAAGGACTTGGCGCCCGATGCTGCCGTGGGCGCCAGGTCGATGGTCAGCAAGCCGGCTGCCAGGCAGACGCAGACTATGGGCCAAAGCAGGCCATCGATTTGGGTCATACCCCAGCCAACGAAGGCGAGCGCTGGCCCGAGGAAGAATGTGCCGGTGATATAGAGGCCTTCGCCGCCACCGCACTTAGGCACTGGACCGTAAGAAACGTAGCCAGTGCTTGAGCAGGTCCCATTGATGGCGAGGTAATGCACGCCGAGCCCGATGATTGCCGCACCCAGCAACATCACCAGCACTCCGCTGGCGCGTTTCGCGACCGAGCGGCTTTGCGTCTGTGCCATTGCTTACCTTCCTGGCCGGTTTGCACGAACGATATCCAGCTACCAGGCTTGACGACAAGGACGGTTGCGATCGGCCCTCACGTGAGCCTAGTCCGATTCGGGATGGTGTGGACGATATGATAGCGGGACATGCCAAAGATCCTGTTTGATATTGACGGAACCCTGGTCGATCGCCGGACTGGCTCAGCTGCCTGAGGTCTTGGCGGGGCCGCTGCGCGGCTGACCGACCTGCGTTCTGCGATTATGGCGGGATGGCGGCTGCGACTGTTCGGCGCGTTGATTTCGGCTATTTCGTGCGGCAGGCAACGGAGTCAGGTACCGGTGGCCCGCGAGTGGATCCCTGCCTTGGCTACGTTGTCGATCACCCGGCGGGGACGATCCTGTTTGATACCGGCATGGGCTTTCATCCTGAGGTGGACGCGCATTACCGGCCCCGCCGAGTGCCGTTGGCCGAGGCGCTGGCAGCCGTCGGAACGAAAATTGCTGACATCACGATAGCGGCGAACTGTCACCTTCATTTTGACCATTGCGGCGGCAACCCTGAGCTTGGTCAGATACCGATCTTCGTGCAAGAGGCCGAGCTTGACGCTGCCAGCCAGACGGCGGATTACACCTTGCCTGAGCTCATCGACCGCAGTAACTTCGAGCGGGTCGCTGCCGAAACTGAGGTGCTGCCAGGCGTGTTCTTGATTCCGACTCCTGGGCATACCGCTGGCCACCAGTCGCTAATCGTCCGCCGACCGGACGGCGCGGTGATCATCGCGGGGCAAAGTCACGACACGGCGACGAACTACGCGGCCGACCAACTCGCCTGGCAGGCCCATCGAGATGGTCACGGCCAGCCGCTGCCCGAGATCCCTGACTGGATGCAGACCCTGCAGCAATTCGATCCTCGGCTCGTCTACTTCGCCCATGACCGCTCGGCCTGGATCCCCTGAGTTCCCAGTTCTAGGTCCCCGGAGGTAGGGTCGCCGGATGCCTGCGCAGCCGTATCGCTACCAGTCACCGGAGGAAGATAGCGGCCGGTGGACCGGCTTCCCTTTCCGATCCGGCGACATCGTGATCAGCACTCGGTCAAAGACGGGCACTACCTGGGTGCAGATGATCTGTGCCCTGCTCATTTTCCAGACCACGGACCTGCCCGGTCAGCTTGGCAGTCTGTCGCCCTGGCTGGACCATACGATCGCGGCTCGTGATGAGGTCGTCGCTCAGCTTGAGGCTCAACGGCACCGGCGATTTATCAAGACCCATACGCCGCTCGACGGCATCCCGATCGATCCCCTTGCCACCTACTTGGTCACCGCACGGCACCCGCTGGACATGGTCGTGTCGATGATGCATCAAGGCGACAATATCGACCGCGTAGCCGTGCGCCGGCTCACCGGCCAGCCCGAGCCGCCAGCCTCGGCGAGCCCGCCGCCAGCGCCGCGATCGATGCACGAGCGCATGTTGCGCTGGATCGATCGCGACAGTGATCCGCGCGCGGACATGGACGGACTACCTGGCGTCATGTGGCACCTGCGCGATGCGTGGTCCCGGCGCGGCGAGCCGAATGTGCTGCTCATTCACTACGACAATCTGTGCGCCGACTTGGCTGGCCAGATGCGCTGGCTCGCTGCGCGCCTTGGCATCGACGTGCCCGAGCCGAGCTGGCCAGAGTTGGTGCGCGCGGCGACATTCGAAAGCATGCGCTCGCGGGCCAGTCAGGTAATTCCGTCGCCGGGGGTGCTGAAGAGCAGCGCCGCGTTCTTTCGTCGAGGCAGCTCCGGTGCCGGTCGCGAGCTGCTTGCGGCTGATGAGGTCGCGCGCTATCACGCCCGGGTCGCCGAACTCGCTCCAGCTGACCTGCTGGACTGGCTGCATGCGCCAGGCGGCAAATCGCCTGACTAACTCGAAGCTGTCAGTTAGTCAGGCGATCCGCACATTTCTGAGGTCAGCGCCTACCCGGCGACGGCGCAGCTCGCGGTGCCGCCGGTGCCGTTGGTCTGCTTGGTGGCCATCGTGGGTGATGACTCGCTTCCCAGCGCCGGCGTGGTAGTCAGCGTGAGGTTGTTCGTCTCTCCGGTGAAGCCTTCTTCGACGCAGCTTGGCGCGGAGTTGCTGGTGGCCGTCAGGACCGTCTGCGCCTCAAGCGTCGAGTTGGCGCCGAAGTTGGCTTCGCTGCCGCCGCCGTCGCCGTACACGCCCCACTCGGCCGTGTTCCAGTAGGTGGCGAGGTCGACCTTGGTGTCGCTGTTGGTGACGCTCGTCGCATGCCCCGAGCCGACAGCCAGCGATACTCCGTCCTGACCGCCCGATGCGGCGGTGGCCGTCAGATTCACGGTGGCGAGTTGTGCGGCAGTGAGTACTGACACCGAGCTCGCATTGCTGTTGGTGTAGCAATCGGTGGAATACGTGTACCAGCCCGAGGGGCAGGTGGCGTCGTAGTTGATCAGCCAGTACTGCATGAAGATCTCGCCGGAGCTGCGGCTGTCATAGGTATACACGAACTGCTGCCACGCCAGGCAGTTAGCGGGATTGCCGCTCTTGGCGCACGCAGGCGAGCCGGAAAAGAACTGGCTATTGAGCTGGAGTGAGAAGGCGTTCGATACCTGTCCGCCCGAGCCGCCGTTCTGGCCCTTTTCTGTGATACCCGAGCTCACATTCGTGAAAGTTCCAACGGCCTTGGAGATCAGGCCAGATACCACGGCCGAGTAGTCGGTGCCGTCACCGACCGTCGCTGGCCCGGCGTGTCTGGCCGACTTGGACAGCGGTATTGGCGCCAGGGGGATCTTCGGCGCGGCCACGCACTTGACGGCCCGCCACAGCAGCACCGGGTAAGAAGCGCGGAAGCAACCGGAACCCGGCTGCCGAACCTGGGATATAGCTGCCCGCCACGCTGCCTTGGTTGGCACGGTCGGATGGGTGGCCGCTAGGGCCGACCCAGTGGTGACGCCCATTGTCGCGAGCGCTGTAGCTGCGAGAATGCCTAATCTCCGATTGATCTTGCTCAAAACCCCTCCTCCAGGGTCCTGGCCGCGCCAGGCAAGACGCCTGAGCAGCCGCCAGTTTGGTTAAACACCTGCGATGTGCACCTGTCAAGGAGCCTTCCCGGCGGACAGCGGCTGAGCTGGCACGCGTCTGGCGATCGAGCTGGGTCACCGGTGACGCGTGCAGCGGGCCCGCCGTGGCCGCTGCCCTCGGCAGGAGATCGCCGATGCCCGATAAGGTGGCGTTGTGGTGGGTCAATATCAGAACTTTTTCATCGCAAGCGCGGGCGCATCCGCCGCCATCTTGGGGTTGATGGTCGTCGCCGTCTCAGTCGTCAATGCGGATGATACCGACCCCACGACTCGGGAGCGGCGAACCGTGCTGGCCGGGAGCGCGTTTGTGGCTCTGGTCGACATCTTCATCGTCTCGATCGTGGCCTTGACTGGAGGCTCAGGCGTCTTCGGGTTTTCCAGCCTCGCTATGGCGGCAGTCGGCCTGCTGGCCACCAGGCGGCTGATCACGAGGGCAAAGCAAGCTGGGAATTTTTCCCCAGGATTTCGAACCAGAAGGCTAAACGTCGCCTTCGCGTCGATTTCGGTTGGGGGTTACTCAGTGCAACTCGGCTTCGCCGCAGCGCTCTTGGCGAACACCCGGAGCGCCACGCTTCAACATGCGCTGGTCCTCGTCATGGTGGCTTTGTATTGCAGCGCGCTTGGCCGGGCCTGGGAGGTCACCGGGATAACCCGGCGAGTTGCTACCGTACCCGGCCCTGGCCTAGAGCTTTAAGTCATGGCACACCGTGGCGCCGCCGTGATCTGCGGTGGCTCGCCGTCTATCATGGTGATATCATATTTTTAGGTAATCGGATGGCCGACACCGCAGCCGACGGGAGGCAGCCCGATGAGCGAGCCCAGTGACAACGCCACTGCGAAGGGTCTGCGCGGGTGGTGGGCGTCTCCTCCGCGATCCGGAATGAGGCGTCTGATCATCCCCTGGGTGTACCGCCGCCTCCGCGCCTACGCACGCGTGCAAATTGCCGTTGGCATCGTCGTGCTCGGCCTTGGGGCCGTTACCCTCGTAGCGGGCTCCTTTACCACGGTGGCTATCTGGTGGACAGCGGTCTGGCTGGTGCTGGCGGTGCTGGAATTCGCGGTCGGCTACTGGTTCCTGACGATCGCCCGCTCAGAAAGCTCCGCCCCCTAGAGTCCTGTCCGGCAGCCGAACGGTTCTCGTTGCTCATCCGGCATGCTGGGATGCACCAGGCTCGGCAAAGGGGATGGCAACATCGCAGATATGTGCGTCGGCGGGGGCGAATAGCGGTTCTACCCCAGCGGCGTAGACCTCTCTCGGCGCCCCGATCTGCTCGTGACCCGCGACTGAGACCCAGCGTGCCAGCTGGTCGTAGATGGACAAGATCGCTGGAACTTCGAGATGGACCTTCGCGACCTGGATGAATGCTTCATGATGCGCGGGTTCGACCCGCCAGGCCAGCTCTGCGGGGTCATCGGGTAGGTGAGTGACAGGTATGCACACCTCGACCGGCCCGTCGCTGTCTGCTGAGACTAGGCCGTGGAAGATGACAAAGCGCTGGCCCGCGACGCCGCCGCAGCGGCTGGCGCATGCCACTAGGCGGCCGGTGGCTTCTTGGGTCCAGGTCAGCTGACCGAGATAGACATGACGTTGTTCGGTCAGCACGAGCAGTTCAGGCACGTAACGCTGGTGCACTGGGAGTTGGCTACCTGGCGGATCCGAGGCGGCCACGCCCGGCCTCAAGGTCTTGGCGATCTGCCGCTGTGCGGCAAACCGCCGTTCCTGCGAAGCCCAATATGACTCGATCAGATCCGCGGCTTCGGGTCCGGCCGCGTCCACTACCCGCGCGACCTCCTGCAGCGGCATATCCAGGCTGCGCAGTAAGACGATCAGGCGCGCGGTGAACAGCTGGCTCTCGTCATACCCCCGATAACCGGTGCGCCCATCGACAGCTGCGGGCCGCAGCAACCCCAGCCGGTCGTACAGGCGCAGCGCCTTGATCGACAGCTGCGACCGGCGACAGAACTCCCCGGTCGTCATCCGCTCGGTCTGGCCTGTCATCCGCCCTGTCTACCGCACGGGGAACGCGACATCAAAGACCGCATCGTTCCCGCCGGCTGCATAGAAGTCGGTCCAGTACGTCTCGCGTGGAGCCGCCGCGATGTCGAGCCCGTTGCTGCCAATCCACTGCTCAATCGCCACGTACACGTCGCCGGTACGACCCGACTGCACCACGCTCTTCGTCACCCGGCTGTATGCCTCCCGGTGCGCCGGAACGACGCGGCTGGCAGCGTCAGCAGGCACCGGGACGCCAGCCCGCAGCGGGGTGCAGCACTCGACGGCGGTCTCGCCCTCGTTCGGGTTTCCTTCGTAGATGACGATGAACACTGGCTCGTGGGGAAGGTGGTCGCGCTCCAGATAGGGCTGGTCGGTGCTCAAGGCTGCCGCATCGCCGGCCGCCTTGAGCACCCGCGACATCGCGCCAGGCAGCCAGCTTTCTAGGGCGGCCTGGTCGACCATTCGCTGCTCGGTGATCACCACTTGCTCAGGCACGTCACGCACCAGAACTTCCATCTCCCGTAGCTCCTTCCGCTAGCTATGACGTCCCGACGATCCGCTCTGCCCCAAGGGCCGAGTCAAGAGCCCGCCGAAAGTTTGGCCAGGGCTGGGTCAGGAACCCGAAGGCCAGGCCGGTGCGGGTGCGGCACGACGGCGCGGTGATGAGCGGCACGATCTGCGAAATTCGAGTTTCACTTGCAATGTTGACTAAACCCATATTCTGACTGACTATAACTATAGTCCGCTGACTATGTAAATGATCAAAGAGGAGGTCAGGACAAGGCGTAGGGCCAAGGTCGTATTACTTGGTGCCGTCTAGGCTCCGCGCTTTCCGCGGCGGAGTTTCATATGAAGGGCTGACCTCAGCCTCAGCAACGGAGCTACAATGTCTCTCGCTAGCAAGTTACGAATTCCGGCGTTCGCGGCCGCAACCCTCATCGCGGCCTTCCCCATTATGAGCACGCCAGCCGCCAGTGCATCTGTCGTAGGCTATGGGCTCGGGACGGGTAGTACCGCGGCCGCAGCCGAAAAGGCGGCCACAATGGATCTGATAGCCAATTTTGAGGGATGCAACCTGCCTCCCGGTCTTGTCTACGACAGAGGGTCTGGCACGAGCTGGCTCGCCGAGGTGTCTTCGACTTGCCTGACCTATAGGTGACGAGAGCTACAAGCGTGCATTCGAGTGTTTGATCCTGCCTTGGGCGCGGTTCGAGCATCAGCCTCTCTCTACGGCCCACCCAGACGACTTCAAAGGCGACGCCCGTCTCAGCAGACCTGCCACATCTCGCAGCATCGCCCGCGACCCGCATCCATCGCCAACGTCGGCTCGCTGCGTCGCTGTCCGCCTCACCGATAAGGGCACTCGTGCCGAGTCTCGTTAGCAAATCCGTTAGCCGACAGGCTGAGAGCGTAGATCACTCACTTCGAGGCCTGTCGGCCAAGCAGCCCTGGCGACCCTGCTCAAACCCGTGGTTGGCACTGTGCCGCGCTAGTTACTAAGGCTGCGACCGCGAGGGATAACCGGGCTTTAAGACGGCAACGTTCCCGTCGGTCCGAGCAGTGACGCGAGGAGATCTGCCATCGCGTCGAAGCTGTCTTGCTGGCCGTCGAACCTGGTCATGTGATTACGGCCAGCTTTGTCGCGGAACGCGAGCCGCATCGTGAGCGTTGTTACTCCGTCAGTTTGGTGCAGTTCCATGGTTTCGACCGCCTGGGCATCCGGCCAGCCGTCGAACAGCCACGTCTCCACGGTCCGGGTCGGCGGCTCGACCTCCAGGTAGGTTCCGTGGAACGAGCACTCGGTCCCGGCCTCCGTGACGAAGGAGTAGTGGTAGTTCCCTCCGACGCGCAGGTCGATCGAGCACTCCTTCATCTGATCCGGCGGTGTAGCGCCCCATTTGCTCACATGCTCTGGCTTCGTCAAGACGTCGAAGACGAGAGCGATCGGAGCGTCGAACTCTCGTGTGATGACGACGTCGAGCTCGTTCGGGAACTCGATGCGTGCCGATCGGTGGCGGTTGGGTGTCACTGCTGCTCTCCCTTTTCCTGTAGTTCCCTGAGGTATTCGTCCATCCGATTCAGCCGGTCATTCCACATCTGCTCGTAAGTGGCCAGCCACTCGTGCAACGGACGCAGACGTGCGGGCTCCAGGCTGTACAGCCGATGACGCCCCTGCGCCCGGCACTTCACCAGCCCCACCTCGTTGAGCACCCGCAGGTGCTTGGACACCTGAGGCTGGGACAGCGAGAGGTCGGCCACGATCGTGCCGACCGCCTTCTCGCCTGCTATCAGCGCGTCGAGGATCTCGCGACGGCGCACTTCGGCGATCGCGTTGAAGACGTCCGAGGTTGTGGGGGAGCGGGCCACGGCTCAAATATATTCTGATATAGGAATGAGTCAAGGCGGGTTCAGCCGGCGGATAGGCCACGCCGACGTAGCTCCGATGAAGCAGTCGGTGCAAACCGACCTGCGTCCCTGGCCGTGGCAGCGAACCGGACGTTAGCTCATCTCGATAGCTGCCACTCGACGCATAGCGCTCTCGACGGGTCTTGTCGGCCAGAAAGGCGGCCGGCTACATACCCGGGCGATCAGTGCTCGCCTGCGTACACTGGCTCCAAGAACGTGCGGCGCGAGAGTCCGCTGCACTTGGTCGAGGATCTGCCCGAGGTGAGGCGGGAGGCCATGGCGGCCAATTTGATCGGCTTGGATGCGGCTGAGGCTGCCCTGCTCGCCGACGACCTGCTGGCTGAAGGCGAGACGCTTCAGTCTGTCTGGCGCTACGCCATCGTCCAGTTGCTTGACGATTACTCACATGATCTGGCCCGAACCGGCGTGTCGGTCGCGTCCCGGCGGTTCACTCGTGAGCCGTCTGCGACGCGTTCCGCGGAGGTGGATGCCGCACTTGCCGCGCTGGCCGAATACCTATCCCGGCGTGATAGTTGGCCTTTGCCTGCATGGGCGCGCAAGCCAGGACGGTACTCCGCCAAGTGGTGGTTCGTAACGCCGTTGCGGGGGATGCACCCGACTGCGCTGCAGGAGTCTCCTCCGTCCTTCCGCACTAGGGGGATCTTCATCACTGCGAGCGCCTTGAGCCGGGTGTGACTCGCGGCCCGCTTTCCGCCGACGATATCCGCCGGTTGTTTGGAGAGCTCGCATCTGAACTGGATGCGGCCGGGCAGCGGGCAGAGACTGGAACGCGCCATACGCCGCAGGCCAGCTCAGACCTGCCGCGCCGGACCAGGCTGAGCGCGTCCTGCGAGACTGGGCCGGACCAGTGCTGATCGTCCACGGCAGCCGAGAGATGGATTTCCCGGTCAGCGTTGCCAGGCGACTGCACGCCGCTCTTCCGGCAAGCACCCTGGCCGAAATCCCAGATGCCGCGCACATGGCGCACTTCGACAATCCGAATGCCTGGCTCGCGGGCATCCGGACCTTCCTCAGCCGATCACACGTCGCCTGATCGGGCACGAATGTGGCACGGATCGCGGCGAGTGGTGTGCTCCGCGACCGATTTGCGGGACGAGGACATGCCTTGACCTGGTCTTTCACAGAGAGCGGGCGAAGGGAATCGAACCCTCATGACCAGCTTGGAGGATCGGTAGCACGCCCCGCCAGGTGACCAGCGGAAACATCGGTGAAGGTGAAGCGGGCGCCTTTGCCCGCGAGACACCGTGACTGACCGCCGACCACTGTGGCGTGTGGCCCGTGCGTGGCACGGAGCCGCAACTACCCATGAGGAGGGTTCAGCGACTTGCGATGCACCGGATCCGGGCCACTGGTGTTGCAACCTAGTCTTGAGAGCCGTACTACGCCGTGGTACGGGTGGGTATACTTCCGCTATGGCACTTGAGCAGCCGACTGACATCAGCGTCCGCCAGTTCGTCTCGGACTCGGGGTCGGTCACGCGTGGCCTCCGACAGGGGCGGGCATACACGCTGACCCTGAACGGAGAGCCGCTGGCAAGGATGGTCCCGATCCGTCGGCGCAGGGCGGTCCCCAAGGAGGAAGTTCTCGCTATCTTCGCTACAGCTCCGGCGATCGATGCCAGCGAGCTCCGCGCCGACCTGGATGAGGCTGTCAGCCAGGAACTGCGTGATCCGTACGAAGGCACCGGCCTGTGACTGTGCATGAAGTCGCGGTCGTGGACACGAGCGTTATCGCGGCGATCAGGCTCTATGAGCTGTCGGAGTTGCCTGACAACATGCTGGTGACGGCGGTCACGCTAGGTGAGCTGTCGCATGGCCCGCATGCGACTGACGATCCGGCGAAGCGCGCCAGACGAGTCGCGGTGCTGCAGCATGTGGAAGCGACCTTTGATCCGCTCCCGTATGACCAGGGGTCGGCGCGTCTGTACGGGCAGATTTGCGCCGCGGTTCGGGCGGCCGGGCGTCAGCCGCGTAAACGGGCTTCTGATTTGATGATCGCGGCGACGGCGGCGAGTAACGACCTGCCTCTCTACACGGCCAACCCGGACGATTTCAAGGGAGCCGAAGGACTCGTCGAAGTGGTCGGTGTCCGCGGGCGACCGAATAGTTTCTGAAGCCTTCGACGGGACATAGCAGGTTGGCCGATGGAGCTGGATGTCGTGCTCAGATCGCGCAGTTGAAGGCGCGTTGTCAGCACGCCAGCGGCCGTATCGGGCACGTCTGTGGCACGGACCGGCTGGTGGTGTCGGCTGGCGACACCTCGAATCCCTGGGCGCATCCTCTGAGCTGGGATTTCATGGTTGGAGCGGGCGAAGGGAATCGAACCCTCATGACCAGCTTGGAAGGCTGCGGAGCGCAGCCTCCTGAACTGCGTCGGCCCAGTTCAGGGCGTGTTTGCCAGTGACCGTGAGCGCCCGTGAGACACTGTCGCTCTCCGTCCTGTCGGGCACGCAACGGGCACGCCCGCGATGCGCGTCGGGCGTACAGTTGACGACATGGGCGTGCAGCGTGAGGAGCTAATCCGACTGGTGGAGGAGTTGCCAGAGGACGAAGTGCCGATCGTGCTCGACGACGTTCGTCGTCACCTTCGCCTTGTCAATGAAGGGTCGTGGCGGCCAGCCTGGTTCGGCGCGGCCGAGGGCAGGGCGACTGATACAGCGGCGCGTTCGGAGGACTTGCTCGCCGAAGGATTTGGCCGCTCCGCGTGATCGTCTGCGACACTGGGCCGCTGGTGGCTGCTGCGTTGTCGAACGATAAGGATCATGCTGCCTGCGTTGCGTTGTTCACGTCCTTGCACGAGGACAGGCGTGATCTCCTGGTTCCCGCACCGGTTGTAGCTGAGGTCGGCTACCTGCTCGCGCGCGAAGCCGGTGCTCGGGTAGAGGCATTGTTCTTGCGTTCACTCGCTGACGGTGACTTCACCGCAGTCGACCTGATCCCTGCCGACTTTGCTCGGATGGCTGATCTGGGTCGTGACCTATGGCGATCTGCCGCTCGGCACGACGGACGCAGCGGTTGTCGCTATCGCTGAGCGGCTGAAGGTAATCGATGTGGCGACACTCGACCGGCGACACTTCAGCGTGGTCAGACCGAGCCATGTGGACGCGTTCGTGCTCCTGCCGTAGTTGTCGGTTCGTGGCCAAGAGGGCACGTGTGTGGCACGAAATGGGCACCGGGCCATGTCAGCGCGAGGCCGGGGAGCGGAACACAGACCTGTGACCTGGTCTTTTACATTGGAGCGGGCGAAGGGAATCGAACCCTCATGACCAGCTTGGAAGGCTGGGGCTCTGCCATTGAGCTACGCCCGCGAGGCGAAGATGCTACGCGTTAGCGTACCGGCTCGAATCACGAAGGACGACTTGGACCGAGCGCATCGGCACGAGCATCCGATTGTGTACGGCGAGGCGGGCCACGCGCGGCCATAGGTGCTGACGGTATAAGCTTCGGATGCCTACGGGATGTGGCGCAGCTTGGTTAGCGCGCCTGCTTTGGGAGCAGGAGGCCCCGGGTTCGAATCCCGGCATCCCGACCGACTGTGCAGCTCAGAGGTTTGCTCTGAGTCCGCGTAGCTGCCTTCTAGATCATCTGATCGTCATTTGACCGTCAACTTGAACGCTGACCGACGGCAGGGATCGTCACGAGTCGGTCGCCTTTGGCAGCCACGTCCGACGTCGCGCGGCTCGACATTGAACATGAGTCTGGCGTCGGCGCGATGGGTGTGGCGCTCTCTCAAGGCGGTAGCGCGGGTTCAAATCCCGTCGGGGCTACGTCAGGTTGAGACTGGTCAGGGGGCCAGACTGCCGGATGCGGCGGTCAGGCCCCCTGATCATTTGCCCGTCATTTGTCCGTGGGTTCTGGCGTCAGTTGGCGGCATGGAGGTGCAGCAGCAGGTGGTGCTCGGCACTGTTCTTGGCTGGGTTGAAGCCGATGATGAACATGGCTATTGCCCGGCCTCCGACTTGCCTGCGGCCTGTCAGCTAGCCGAGGTCACGGCAGGTCCGGACCTCTCGATCGCAAGATATGTATCTGGTGTGGCACCTTCAAGCAGATTGGCTGGCGGCTCAGCAACAAGCTGCGGCTGAACGTCGAGCAGTTGTTCCCACGAGCTTTCCCGGCCGATCTCGTAGGCCTCGCGCGTCGTCGTGAGAAGCCGATCACGCGCTTCATCTTCAGTCCGATCCAGTCGCCTCCCGGCTGCAACGGGCCGGTCGGCGTGCATGCCTTCTCGCAAGGCCAGGTCTCCGTAATCAGAGCACAGCTGCAGCCAGAGCAGATCGTCATTGCCATTGCGAATTGCCGCCAACGAGAGGTAAGGCTGACTGAAGTGCAGGTCAGGCCGAACTTCTCTAGGCCGGCGACAAACTCTGTGACGGGTACCTTGAGTTAACCATCGGTAGCTGTGAGAAATTAGCAACCTGCCTTGACTGGTGAAAAGACGCTACGCACTTGTGGCCGGTTTAAAGCTCGGGTTAAGTTCTAGGAGTCGCGTGGTTCGCGCCAGAGTAAGTCCGGAGCTGAATACTGGGAGGTCAGATGAGAATCGGTCATTGGCGTTTATTTCTGGCAGTCGCCGTAGTGTTGGCAGTGACGGGGAGTGGCGTGCAGGCGGCGCTGGCTAAAGGTCCGGCAATGGCTGCGCTGGTGACCCTTACGGGGACCGTTGGCCGGCTTCCGGCGGGTTCTGGGACGGTGGTGCTGGAAGCCGAGATTGAGGCGGGCAGGACCGTCAGCGGGTCTCATGCGGCCCCGAAATACCTGTATGACACCGTCGTGGCTAGTGCCACGATCAGGAAGCCGGGATTCAGTATCCCGGTGAGGCAGTCCTCAGTCCTCCGGCGGGCTGAGCTGCAGAATCACGGCACCGTTAACTTTGTCCTGATCGTCAACTCAGGCCGGCGGACGACATCGCTGGGATTTCCTGTGCCACTGACGCCAACAGCCCAGCGAGGGAATGTGGTAGCCGCTGCTATCGCGCGGACGAAAACATACCAAGTTCCACGTCTTCCTCGGTTCGCTCCGATGACCGCGCGCATGCTGGCATCGTCCAGATCGGTGACGCCGGCCGATAATACGAACTGCATCTGGACCGCTATCGGGAATTCGTGGGAGAAGACGGACCCGCTCGGCGAGGGGCATGTCGCGACCGACGCCGGGATTACCGACTACTACAACCTGAACTACACCAACGACGTGACCATGAACTTCGGGGGCAGCAGCGACGAAGCCGGTCCCTTCTCGCTGGAAGGAAACGTATCGCTATCGGATAGCTGGGGAGATACCGGCGGCCTGACTCTCGGCGGCACGTCAGCGGGCTTCCACAACTATCTGGGCGAGCAGGCCCTATGGCAGAGGTACTTCCAGAACGGGGCGGCCAACTGCCCGACGTATTACTACAAGGAACGGGACGTGCAGGACTACCAGAACGTGCTGCCCGAGGGTGACGCGGGTTATGACCCGTTCGGCGGCTGCGAGAATCACAGTCCCGAGATCACGCTTGCGCCGTCGGGGGACTGGGGCATGGACCGGGGCCAGGCCGAGTCAGTGAGCATCGGCACTTTCGCCTACGGCATGGGCATCTCCGGCAGTGACGGTTTCACCAGCGATGTCAATCAGCACTGGTCCGCCACGTCCAGCGCGCCGTACAGCTATCTCTGTGGCTACGGTAATCCCGCGTCAGCGTCCGTCATCTGGGACACGCTTCACTGACGTTCAGCAGAACAGTCTCCACCGGGCGACCGGCGGGCGGAAAGGACACGGCGGCCATGAGTGGCAGGACCGTCAGCAGGCGCAGGCTAGTGCTGGCCATCGGCCTGGTCCTGCTGGCGGTCGCGGGCTGCGGGTCGGGCCAGCCGGCCGGGCCTGTTCAGACCGCGATGTCGGGCGGCAAGCCTGACTTCGCGGTCGCGAGCGTGTTCACCTCCCCTGGCCAGGCCGGAGACGGCGGGGCGTACCTGACGAATTCGGCTGACGGCGTGGTGACACTGGTATCCGCGTCGCTCATCCCGGTCAAGGGTCACCCGACTGGGCGGCTTGTCCTCCTGAAGTACTCGGCCAGGGGCGACGGGGGCGAAGGACGGGGCTGGCCTGTGCCCGGGATCGTGGCCGGGCCGTTCCAGGGTGCCCGTGTGCACCACGGACTCAGTTCCGTCATCTTCGGCGTAGCCGGCACCAGGCCCGGCGAGAACTACATGACCGCAGGCCTGCGCGTCGTCTACCGCTATCAAGGCCATCTCTACACGGTGTCAGTCTGGTCAGCCGCCACCGACTGCGTGGCCAGGAACTGGCGCACCGGCAATGTCGCCGCCTGCCACCATGCCGAGAACATTGACCGTCACGCCACCGAACGCCTCGCAGGCACCTAGACACCGTAGATCCCGGGTGTTGAAGGCTCAGTTCTGCCCGGCGAACCCGGTACCGATGTCCTGCACGCGATAGAATACTTTCGACGTCTGGAGTGGTGTGCCGAGGCTGGCGTAGAAGTTCATCGCGCCTTCGTTGTCGTTGTCGTTGTCGTTGTCGTTGTCGTTGGTCCATTCGACTCTGCTGCACTGATGCTCGGCCGCCACACGAAAGAGGGCCTCCATCAGAAGCTTGCCGACCCCCTGCCGTCGGCCAGCTTCCGCGACGTACAGCTCTTTTGAGGTACAGCGACCGGGTAAGCCCGACCGCCGGCCACAAGAACGAGTACGCAGCGAAGCCCGCCAGCTGCTGCCCGTCGCGGGCGAGCAGCACATGCCCGGCTGGGTTCTGGCCGAACAATGCCTCTGCGCCTGCCGGGCTACGGAGACGCGCCTGGCGGTTGGCTTACTCGCACACCTGCTTGATCGTCAACTCGACGTCCGCAGCACCTGGCAGTTCGGTAGCAAACCGGCCGCCTGTCCGTTGACTGGTCAGTCACTCGACACAAGCGTCATGACCCCTCCAGGAGCGTCGGTATCGGCGAGCGGTCACGAGCAGTCAGCGGTTGATGCTGGTCTCGGACCGACAGATGTTACTCCTGCTTGCCTTGTGGATGTCGGTGGGGAAAATGGCCGACTGTTGTGGGTAAACGGCCGCCAGCAACTCGCACCCTGTGGATGCTCACGCAAAGGTTGGCTGGCCCCGCTAGCTGCCGGGCTGTGCACATGACAAAAGTCTTGTGGATGACGATCGCCACGAATTTCAGGGTTGTAATTCAGCTTCAGACGGCACCGGTTCGACCGCATGCGATTCTCGTGCCGGGACGTTCTTTAGCGAATGACCCAAGTTGGCAGGATTTTGGGAGATCAGCTTGGCTGGCTCGACCCGATGCCGGTTTCAAGTGCGCCGCCTCGCCGAGAGCGCTGACGTGTGTTGGCTGTGACCTGGGTGAGCTTGCGGTTCTGTGGTGCCGTGGCTAAGGCTGGCCAGCTTCTAGTCGGTTAGGGGCCTGTGACCTGCGCAGGCGGCGTGTCCGGTGCGGGTGGCTGGCTGCTGGCGGGTACGGTGCGCAGAGGGCGTTCACCGCGAGGGAGGCCGGGATGGCGACTAGGACCACGATCACGCTTGAGGATGATCTCGATGGCGGCCCGGCGGCGGAGACCGTCAGGTTCGGGCTCGGCTCGGCCGAGTACGAGATTGACCTGAGCGCGGCGAACGCGGGCCGGTTCCGGTCGCAGCTGGCGCCGTTCATCGATCATGCCCGCAGGGCCGGCCGGTCGCAGCGGTCCCGGCCTGCCCGGACGGCGGCGGGCAGGCAGGACAGCGCGGCCATCAGGGCCTGGGCCAAGGAGCACGGCATTGAGGTCAGCGACCGCGGCCGGATCCCGGCCAGCGTCACCGCCCAATACGAGGCAACTAGGCGCTGACCAGAGCCCGGTTGCCCGGCCTTGTCGCCCAGACGGTGGCAGGGTTTGCGCGCGTGGACTCAGCTGTTGGGCTACGTTTCCTGATTCGGTCTGATCAGGTACTTTTCGCCGGTGGCCTGCTGCGCGTAGGCGGTGATGTGGTGCAGTTGGAGCGCTTCGGGCAGCGATACCTGCGCGGTGTACTTGCTGGCGAAGGTCGTGGTCAGCCCGGCGGCGACGCGCTGTCGGAGCCGCGTGACTGCCTCCTGGCCGAGCTTCGCGAGAAACGGGGTCAGCAGCCATCCGCCGACGCCCCAGGCCATGCCGAAGCTCCTGGTCAGCACGGTCGGGCTGCGGTCTAGGCCGCCGTAGATGTAGACCTGCTTGTGCACCGTCGACCCGTAGCGGCTGTAGCCGCTGGCGCTCGCGGCGGCCGAGGTCTCCATGCAGGTCAGGATCTGGCTGGCGAGCGTGCCGCCGCCGGTGGCGTCGAAGGCCAGCGTGGCACCGGTCGCGGTGAGCGCGGCGGTCAGCTCGCTGGTGAACTCGGGCTTGCTGGAATCGCAGACGAAGGCGGCGCCCGCTGCCCGCAGCAGCTCCTCCTGCTCCGGCCTGCGGACGATGTTGACCAGCGGGACCCGCTCGTCTTGGCAGAGCCGGTTCAGCATCTGGCCGAGGTTCGACGCGGCGGCGGTGTGCACCAGCGCGACGTGGCCCTCCATCCGCATGGTCTCGATCATCCCGAGCGCGGTCATCGGGTTCACGAACGCGGATGCGCCGTCGGCGGCCGACAGGCCCTCGGGCAATTCCAGGCACAACCGATGGTCGACGACGCGGTACTGGGAGTACATGGCGCCGCCAGCGGCTGCGACCTTCTTTCCGATCAGCCGCTGCGCCGCGTCGCTAGAGCCGGCCGCGACGACAGTGCCTGCTCCCTCGTTGCCAGCCGGCAGGGCGCCCCGACCCTTGCGGTCAGTCCGCGCATCGCCGCGTCCGAGATAGGGGCGGTGATAACCGGCCGCTGCGGCGTTCCTGTCGCGCTTGCCGCAGCGACATCGGCACCGGCCAGGAGGAGGCCCAGATCGGATGGGTTGATTGGGGCTGCCTCGACTCGGATGAGGACTTCGTCGGGGCCTGGCTCGGCGACCGTGACTGCGTCAAGGAACAGCTCGAGCATATTCTCGGCCCGCACAAGCGACCGCAGTTGCAGCGCTTCGGTTGGGATCTCGGTCGCCATCGGTCAGCTCCTTGCTGGTAGTCCGCCAGGACTAGCTAGCCGTTACGCGGCGTGGCGGTGTGGGCGGGCGCATGCTGAAGTGCCTGGGCGGAGATGGCTGTGAGCCAGGCGAAGCCGGTGATGATGCTGGCGCGCTGGAACAGTCCGCCGAGCTGGACAAAACTGCGCGCCTGGCCGAAGCCCGCGCTGGCCAGCGCGAAGGTCACCAGCATGGTGATTGCCGTGATGGCGCTGTAGAGGCCGAGTCCGCGCTGGCCGGCCAGCCAGAACCGCCGGCTGGACACGAGCGCGGCGGCAGGCAGGCCGAGGAAGACCGGAATGGCGGCCAGATTGTGGGCCGCCCCTGCTGGGCTGGGACGGGTCGGCGAGTCTGGAGTTCCCGGCGGGTAGCCGCTGACCGGGTCGGTGACGAAGACGGCCGCGCCGATGAGGCCCGCGCCCGCCCCGCCGACCAGAGCCGGTACGGCGCGGCTGCCGATGCCTGAGCCTGCCGCTCGTGCCAGTCCGGCGGCCCCGGCTAGAAACAGCGTGCCGGTCGCAGCGAAGTTCGCGGCCTGAATCCAGCCGCGGGGTCCGAGCGCGAGGGAGCTAACCGGGTGGCGCAGCGGCTGGTAGCCGTCGCGGGTGGCGCCCTGAAGCAGGAACGCTGCGACGAAGACCGGCCCTGCGGTGACGCCGCAGCGCAGCAGCCTGCGAGTCAGTGCCTGCGACTGGCCAGGCGTGCTGGAAGTCATCACGAACGAAGGGTAGCGAACTGGCTGCCGAATAGGACAATCGCGCACGCGGCGCACGCCAGGAACGACAAGTGCTGGATCGGCGACTATGCGCGGTCGGCGCCGGCCAGGCGGAGCACTTCGGCGACAACCTCGCCGAGCGGCATCGTGGTCCGGATCTCGTGGCTGGCAACCGCCCGCAGCCGTGGCTCGACGGCGTCCAGGTCGTCGAAGATGGCGCCGAGTTCGCCAGGTGACTTGCCATAGGAGTTGGAAACGCGTGACGCGAGCCGCTCGATCAGGATCTGCGTCGGCGCGCTCAGCAAGATGATCAGGTCGAACCGCGGCTGGAACAGTACCTGGTTCTCCTCGCACCCGGCGACAAACAGCATGTCAGCGTCTTCGGTGGCCAGGAGCTCACTGATCGCGTCCTCCCGCCAGCGTTGCCGCCCGTCCGCCGTCGGCTCGCACCAGCCGTTGTCGGTGTCCACCGCCTTGTACCCGCGGGCGGCGAGCGCCTCGATGACACTGGACTTTCCCGTCCCCGACATGCCGGTCAGCAGCACTCGCTTCACAGTCGCGAGCCTACGATGGGCCAGGTCCGCCTACGTTCGGTGCCGATCACTCGTGCCGCGCGCCAAGCAAGCGGTCTGCGCGCATCAGCGCCCGGGGCGGAAGCGCCCGGCGCCTGGCGGCGCTGGCCAAGAAACTTGGACTGGCCGGGCAGCGATTCGTTCCGCGTTCTGATGATTTTCCGTGATTGGCCAGGACGGCATCCCGGTGTCGCTCCGGACTCCGCGCGGGGTCGGTTGCGGGGCGGATGGTTAACTGCGCGGCCGGCCTGGCGGCCGCTGACGTCGTACTCGAATGCGATCGTGGCTCGGCCAGCGATCAGCCCGGCTTGGCCCTGGTTGGCCCGGCCTAGGCAGGGAAATCGCCCGCGACGATGGTCACGGCATCCGTTCCTGGGACGACCGGGCCGGGACCAGTGGCACCTGGGACTAAGGCCGCAGGTCGCTTGGGGCGGGCTAAGCTGCGTGCTTGTGATGGCACCAGACATTCCTGGACACGCTGTTGGCGGTGTCCTGGGTTCGGGTGGGTTCGCCACCGTGTACCGGACCTGGCAGCTCGCGGTCGGTCGCGAGACGGCCGTGAAGGTGGACAGCCGCGTGCTGGAGACGGAGCGCGACCGGCGACGCTTCCTGCGGGAGGTGACGGCGGCCGGGCGCTTGTCCGGGCATCCGCACGTCATTGACGTTTACGACGCGGGAACGTTGAGCGACGGACGGCCTTACCTGGTGATGGAGTTGTGTCCGGCCGGTTCGCTCAGGGACGAGTTGCGGCGCAACGGGCCGATGAATCCCGACCTGGTCGGCAGGATTGGCGCCGACCTGGCCGACGCTCTCGCTGCCGCACACGCGGCCGGGATCTTGCACCGGGATATCAAGCCAGGGAACATCCTGATCAACACCTATGGCCTCGTTGGGCTATCGGATTTTGGCCTTGCCTCGATCATTGCGGCCAGTGGCGAGCAGTCCGTGACCAGGGAAGCGCTGACCCCGGCGTATGCGCCACCGGAGAGCTTCCAGGCCGCCGAGCCAACGGTCGCGGCTGACATCTACTCACTCGCCGCCACCCTCTACGCCATGCTGGCAGGTCGGCCGCCGCATTACCCAGCCGACACGAGGTCGCCGAGCCCAGCGGCCATGCCTGCGCTGCGTGGTCTTCCGATCGAGGACATTCCTGGTGTGCCGCCCAGGATGCTCGCCCTCTTGCGGCAGTGTCTATCGGCTGACCCGGCGCGGCGGCCGCCGAGCGCTGCGACGTTGCGTGATGCACTCGCCGGGCTGACTGGGCAGCGGGAGGCGGCGCGCTTCATCCGACTCGACGCCGCCGGGCTCGCGGACCAATCGTCGCCGCCCGACCGCAGCGACCGGCCGTCCGGTCGCAGCGACCGACCGATTGGCACCGGATCGTTCGCCGGGGCGGAATCCGTGTCGGCCGCCGCGCCGGACGTGTGGACGGTGCCCGATGCTTGGGGCAGGTCAGATACGCAGGCCGCCGCCGATCGCGGCAGCTGGGCCAAGGCAACTGACCAGGGACCCCCGGCTACCGCCGCCACTGCGCGCCGGCGGCGAACCGTGGCGCTGACCTCAGCAGTCGGCGGAGCCCTCGTGGCGGTCGCCATCGCCGCCGGGATCATCGGCGCCCGAGTCTTCGGCACCACCGCCCCGCTTAACACTGGCTCAGCCAACACTGGCTCGGTCAGCACCGGCTCGCCGGGCGCGATCGGCTCCTTTGGGATCGCCACGACTACCAGCCACTGCCCGGCAGCAAACGTGCGAGGAGCAGGGGCGCGCTGCCCGGCGTCACCGGAGTGCTGGCAAGGACTGGTCGAAATCGAGGGCACGATTACCGCCGCCCCGCTGCCCTGCACCGGCGCACACAGCTGGCAGACGTTCGCGATCGGCATCATGCCCACCGACGCTTCGACCTACAACGCGAACATCGTGCAGGCCAACTCGATTGTCCGCGCGGTGTGCTCGAATGCGATATTGCTCGCGTCCCGGGCGGGTGCGGCCAAGCAGATCCCGCAGAGCCGATGGCAGATCCAGGTACTGCCGCCGGACGAAGCCGCCTACGACAGCGGCGTTCGCACCTACCGGTGCCTCGCGTCTGAGGGCTACGGCAGTTCCAGGACCTCACAATTCGGCCCATAGAGTCGTCCCGCTGAGTGTCACCGAGCTGACGGTGCGGCTGACGTGACCTCGTTGCCCCACATCAAGTCACTCTTGGTAGTCGGCATTTCGCGTTCCAAGGTCCCGACTACGCCGGCCAGAAACTCGCCGCGGTGGCCAAGACGCGCACCTGGCGATCGCGCTGTAGAAACGCATGTCGGCAAGCCTGTGGAATAGTTCTGAGTACGGCGTAGGAGCACTAGCGGCCAATTCTGTTGGCGAACTACAGCAGCTGGCCGTGATGCCGCCACCGGCAGGTAGCGACGATCAGGCTCGACAACGGCGAGAGGGCCGCCCGAACCCGAGCGAACGCTTCTAGTCGGTAGCTATCGATAACCGCTTTCCAAGGCGGCTCCAGCAACATCGTGGCTCCAACGATGCGGTACCTCGGGCCAGCTCCTGCGACATCGTCGGAGCGGTGCTGTCGCAGGAGCAGCAGTAGCGCTCCGACGATGTCGCCCGCCAGAGCGGAGCAACGACATCAGGGGTTCAACGATGCTGGGGTGGAGCCAGGCGGCGTTCCGGCGGCCTCGGGGAGTGGTGGTCGCCAGGCTTCCGTGTCGCCGGTAGGACCAACGTCCCGATAAAACCAGGGTCCGTTCGGGTCAAAGGGCCCGCGCGATCGTGACGATCGGCCGTGTCCGGCCGGGTACCGGCCATTCGACCATAGAGGCAGGTGCCACGGCCGGGGCCAGGCACCGGCCAGGTGCCGCCAAGACCAGGTGCCACGGCCGGGCCAGGCAGCGACCAGGCAGCGGCCACGCCAGCGGCCACGCCAGGGGCCAGGCGCCGGCAAGACCAGCGGCCAGGCCGGGGCCAGGCGCCGGCAAGACCAGCGGCCGGGCACCGGCCGATATAGCGGCCACGACCGCGAGGAGGACGAGATGAAGGTGCGCGTTGGCATTAACGGCTTCGGGCGGATCGGACGGGCATTCCTGCGTGGCTCGTTGCAGCGAACTGACCTTGAGGTCGTCGCGATCAACGACATCACGGACGCCGGGACGCTAGCGACTCTGCTTGAGTTCGACTCGACCTATGGCCGTCTGTCCGCCCGCGTCGGCCACACTGCTGACTCGATCCTGGTGGACGGCACGTCGGTGCCGGTCACCGCGCTTCGCGATCCGGCCGCCATTGACTGGGGCAAGTATGGCGCTGACGTGGTCATTGAGTCGACTGGTCGGTTCCGTGCCAGGGACGATGCGGCACTGCACCTGAAGGGCGGTGCCCGCAAGGTCCTGCTGTCTGCACCTGGCAAAAACGCTGACGTCACCATCGTGATCGGCGTCAACTCTGACGACTACGACGCCGCCAAACACGACGTGATTTCCAATGCCTCCTGCACCACCAATTGCGTCGCTCCCATGGCCAAGGTGCTGAACGATTCCTTCGGCCTGGTCAGCGGTCTGATGACCACCATTCATGCCTATACAGGTGACCAGATGCTGATCGATGCCCCGCACAAGGACTTGCGCCGGGCGCGCAGCGCCGCGGTCAGCATCGTGCCGACCACAACTGGCGCCGCCAAGGCAACGGGGCTGGTGATCCCTGAGCTAGCCGGGCGCCTCGACGGGGTCGCAGTGCGGGTGCCTGTGCCAGACGGATCGCTCACCGACCTGACTGCCGTGCTCGGCCAACCGGTCACCACGGACGAACTGAACGACGCGTTCCGGCAGGCGGCTGACGGCCCGCTCGCTTACATCGTCAGGTACAGCACCGACCCGCTGGTCTCGCGCGACATCATCGGCGACTCCGCGTCTTGCGTGTTTGATGCGCCGCTGACCCAGGCGTCTCGGACTTTGGTCAAGGTCTTCGGCTGGTACGACAACGAATGGGGTTACACCTGTCGGCTGGCCGACCTGGCGGCAATGGTCGGAAGTCAGCTATAGCCCCTTGGGCGGCAAGAGAGGTGTGAATACCATGGCTAAGAACATTCTGCTGGCAGTGGACGCGGAGCACTACGCGTCGGCCGCCACCCAGCTGGCTCGCGAGCTTTGCCACGATCCAGCGGACCGGATCATCATCGTCCACGTGCATGAGTTCGCAGTCGGCCGGTTCGGCCGGTTGCAGGTTGACTGCATGGAAGGCGAAGCTGAACGGCTAGTCACCACGATCAAATCGGAGCTCAAGGACGCTGGGATCCACGCCGACGCCGAGATCAGGGAGACCCACATCGGCCACGTCGCCCGGGTGATTATTGAGGTCGCCGATCAGTATGACGCCACCGTGATCGTGCTCGGTTCCAGTCGGCCGACCGACCTGCCGCACCTTCCGTTCGGCAGCGTCGCGAACAAGGTATTGCATCTGGCCAGGCGCCCCGTCCTCGTGGTGCCGTCGCACGCGGAAGCTGTGCGCGTCGCGCCGGAGGCGACCGAATCGGTTGTGCTAGCCGGTGAGCTCGGCTAGCACCGCCTGAATGAGCTGCGGCAGGCTTTGGGCTACGGCATCGGACAGGCCGATGCCGTAGCCCAAGTCGGCCGCTTCCACGGTGAACAGAACAAGCCGCTCAGGTAGGCGGTCTACGACCTGAGCTAGCGCAATGGCATCCGCTATGCCGAGTCCGTGCGTACTGGCCGAGCCGGGGGCTGGCAGCGTCGAGCCGGGGGCTGGCAGCGTCGAGCCGGGGGCTGGCAGCGTCGAGCCGGGGGGCGGCAGCGTCGAGCCGGGGGCTGGCAGCGTCGAGCCGGGGGGCGGCAGCGTCGAGCCCGCAGGTAGCACGCTGCGGTGCACTCGCCCCGGTACTGGCTCGACCGAGCAACCGGCGTCGACGAGTACGGCTAGCTTGGCGCCGTGCCAGGCGTCAAGAAGCCTGCTTGGCTCGGCGTCCCCGGTCAGTACCGTCACGCCGGGCAGCTCACGTTCGGCGATGGCCGCGGCGAGTGCTGGTCCGATGCCATCATCACGGCGATAAGGATTGCCAACTCCGATCAGCACGGTGGGGTGCGGTTGGCTCACCGCTTCACCGTCAACCGGAGGAAATGCGCTGAGCAGGAAATGCACGGATCGTAGTTGCGGATGGTCCGCTCGCAAAGCGCGGCCAGCTCGGCATCGGGCAGTCCTAGGTTGGCTGATGCTACGCCGAGCAGGTCTGCCTCGATCGTGGCCTGATTCTGCGACGTCGGCGGCACGATGACGGCAGCCAGGATGCGTCCATCGGAGTCGAGCTCGTAGCGATGATAGAGCAGCCCTCTGGGTGCCTCGCTGACACCGTGCCCGACCCCCGCTCTGGGCGGCACCGGCGTGAAAGACGGCTCGGGCGGCTCGTAGGACGCGATGATTCGCAGCGCCTCGCTCACGGCATACACAGTCTCCACCGCTCTGACCACAATGCTACGAAAAGGGTTGCGGCACTGCTCGCCCAGTCCGGCGGCGGTCGCCGCTTCGCGCGCGACCGGCGAGAGCCGGGCTGAATTGATGGAGTACCTGGCCAGCGGGCCAGTGAGGTAGGGCATTTCGTCCAGGGCGGCGTGCAAGGCGGTCGAGTGCGGCACCTGATGCTCCACTACGTGCGAGCTGAACTCGCTAGCGTCGAAGGATTCGCCGTGGGCGGTAGTGGGCCGTCCCGATTCAATCGCATACCGATCGGGCTCGCTCGCCGCTAGCAGTGCGCAATCAAGCTCGCGGTCGGGAAAGTCGAAGCCGGCCACCCACGCTGTCGTCGCCAGCGCGTCGTCAAGTGCCTGCCGAAGCTGCTCAGCCAGCAACACGAGGTCGGACCTTGCTGGCGCCCGGTAGAAGCCGCCGATCGCAGTGTTCACCGGGTGGATGGCCCGCCCGCCTACCGCCGCAAGGATCGCGTTGCCAGCCTTCTTCAGCCGCAGGCCGCGTTCGACCAGGTCCCGGTGCGCGCGAGCGAGGGCCACCGCGTCCGGGTAGCGCAGGAAGTCGGGAGCATGCAGCAAGTAGATGTGCAGTGCATGACTGGAGATCCATTCGCCGCAGTAGAGCAGCCGGCGCAGCATCGCGATCCGCTCGTCAACGGTCACCTGGCAAAGCGCTTCTATGGCCTGCCAGGCCGAAGTTTGGTAAGCGACCGGGCAAATGCCGCAGATTCGTGAGGTGATGTCGGCGACCTCGGTGTGCTGCCGCCCGCGCAAGAAGGCTTCAAAGAACCTGGGCGGTTCGTAGATCCGCAGCTCAGCCGCCGCGACCTCGCCGTTCTCCACGACGATGCGCAGCGCGCCTTCGCCTTCGATTCGCGCCAGGGCGGTGACCTGAAGTTGCCTATCGCCGTGCGTCATCAGCGGTCATCCCTTCGGGCGAATCCTTCCGCCGCCACATTGAAGGTGCTCAGTACCAGGTCAACGGAGCGAGGACTCATGCCGCACTGGTGCAGCCACGGGATCAGCGACGGTAGGTTGGCCCCGCTCATCGGGCCGAAGCAGCCGTAACAGCCGCGGTTGACCGACGGGCACAGAGCACCGCAGCCAGCATGGGTGACCGGGCCAAGGCAGGGCGTGCCGTGCGCCACCATGACGCAGGTCAGCCCCCGGCGCTTGCATTCGGTGCAGACGCTGGTGTCAGGTATTCGTGGCTTTCGCCCGGCCAGCAGCGCCGTGATCAGCTCGATGAGCTGACCTTTGTCAATCGGGCAGCCGCGCAATTCGAAGTCGACCGGAACGTGGTCCGCGATCGCCGTCGAGGTGGCCAGGGTCTGGATGTACTCAGGCCTGGCGTACACGGCGGCGCGGAATTCGGCCACGTCAGCGAAGTTGCGCAGGGCTTGGATTCCGCCGCTGGTGGCGCACGCGCCGATGGTGACCAGCACCTTGGACTGCTCGCGCACCGCGAGGATTCGCTGTGCATCAGCCGGCGTCGTGATCGAGCCCTCGACCAGGGACAGGTCATACGGCCCTGGCAGCACCTCGCTTGACGCCTCAAGGAAGCGCGCGATGCGCACCTCGTCGGCCAGCGTGAGCAGTTCGTCCTCGCAATCGAGCAGGGTCAGCTGGCAACCGTCGCAGGAGGCGAACTTCCATACCGCCAAGGTGGGCCGTTCGGAATCGTTGTCATGGTGGGTCATCGCGACTCACAGCTCCCTGGTTGCCAGCAGCGGCTGGGCGCACTGATAGTCAACGACCGGCCCGTCCCGGCACACCAGCAGCGGGCCGAGTTGGCAGTGACCACACAGACCGACGCCACATTGCATATTCCGCTCCAGCGATACCCGGATGCTGGTCGCCGGCAACTCCTTGCGGAGCAGCAGATTGGCGGTAAACCTCAGCATCGGCTCCGGCCCGCACATGAAGGCTGTGGTCCGCTGTGGATCGAGCTCCAGCCTGGCCAGCGGCTCGGTCACGAAGCCGACCTGGCCCTTCCAGCCTGCTGCGGGCAGGTCAATGGTCTGGATCACCTCGAGATCGGCTCGTTGGACCCAGCCAGCGAGCTGCTGGCCGAACAGGAACTCAGCCGGACTGCGGGCTCCAGCGACCAGCACGATCCGGCCGAACTCACGGCGCCGGGCGAGCGCGCCGAGCACGACCGGGCGCAGGGGCGCGAGCCCGACGCCGCCTGCCACTATCAGCAGGTCATGCCCGGCTGCCTCGGCCAGCCCCCAACTCGTGCCGAACGGTCCGCGTACGCCGATCAGATCCCCTGGCCGTGACTGGCACAGCGACCTGCTGACCGCACCGACATCGCGGATCGTCGAAGTCAGCGAGCCATCACCGCTGGTCGGGTCACCGCTGATCGAGATCGCAATCTCACCGATGCCACGCCGGTGCAGCATGGTGAACTGGCCTGGCAAGAAGGCGGCAATGGGTCTACCTGCGGGTTCTAGGCGCAGCGAGACGCAATCGTGCGTCTCGACCCGGCGGTCGGCCACGCGGTAGCTGACGGGCACCATCGGGTCACCAGCGGCCTGGCTACTTGGCACGAGGATTCCCGTACAGATCAAGCAGTCGCGATCTGGTGCTTTGCAGCCGCGCGACAATCACTTCACACAGCGCGTGCGACAACGGATAGCCCATGGCCGGATCGGCCTCGGCGAGCGCGCGCAGCTGCACCGTGTCGAGTTCCACGGCCGTCACTGCTGTCACCGCGCTAGCGGTGAACTGCCAAGAGTACGGCGGCACGAACCAGGACCAGCCGAGTATGTCGCCAGGACCGAGCGTCTGAACCACGACCTGGCCGCGGCCGGGCACCTCGGTGCCCAGCGCGACCTGACCGGACTTGATCAGCCAGCAGCCGATGGCAGGTGCTCCCTCAGCGAAAAGCGTGGCACCAGGCGGGAATGCCACCTCCATCGCCATCCTGGCGACCATCGCTCGGTGGGCAGGGCTCAGGCGGTCGAAGGGCGGGAAGCCGATGAGCAGGTCAGGCCGTTCCATCGGCATCCGTCCCTTGGTTGTCGCCCTCCAGGCTGGCCAGCTTGGCGACTTCAGCGGTGATGTCGATGCCAACCGGACACCAGGCGATGCAGCGGCCACACCCCACGCACCCTGAGCTGCCGAACTGATCGTGCCAGGTACTCAGCTTGTGCGTGATCCATTGGCGGTACCGGCTGGCGCCAGCGGACCTGACGCTGCCGCCGTGCAGATAAGAAAAGTCAAGCTCGAAGCATGATGCCCAGTGCTGCCAACGCTCGGTGTGATCGCCCTGCAGATCCGAGGTGTCCTCGACGCTGGTGCAAAAGCAGGTGGGGCAGACCATCGTGCAGTTGCCGCAGGTCAGACACCGGTTGGCGACTTCCTCCCAGAGCGGGGACTCGCGGTTGCGCCAGAGCAGGTCACGGATGTCGAGCTCCGGCAGCTCGCGGCCCATCGCGGTGACGGCGCAGGCTACCGCCGCCCTGGCTTGGCTCACCTCGCCAGCGGCAGCCGCTCGGTGACTGACCTTGCTGAGCAGCTCCGTACCCGCTGGGCTGCCGACATCCACGATGAAATAGTGCTCGTCCCCGATGATCTGCTCAGTGAGTGACAGGTCATAGCCGGGGCCAGGGGTAGGGCCGGTACCCATGGAGGCGCAGAAGCACACCGCACTAGGTTCGGTGCAGCCGACGGCGACCACGAAGAGCCCGCGACGGCGTCGGCCGAAGGAACTGTCAGGGTGACTGCCGTTGCCAAGCACCACAGTGAGCGCGGAAATGGCGGCAAGATCGCAGGCGCGCACGCCAACGAACGCATAGGGGCCAGGCTCGACGTCAGGCACCTTAATCTCATCGCCATCGGCCGACCAGAGCTGCTGGCGCGGCGGATGCAGGAATTGCTTCCACGATTGCGCGCCAGCCGAGTGCCCGAACACTGCCGCGTCAGAACGCGGCCGAAGTCGGTAGTGCCCCGGCGCGGCATCGACGCCCCAGCCGGCTGGCAACTCGGCCGCGGAGCTGAGCTCGGCCAGCACGATCGCCTCGTCGCTGACCGTCGGGCCGACCACACGGTAACCGCCGTCGATCAGGGCCTGGACCATCTCATCCAAGCCGTCCCTGCGCAGGACTGCGGGTGCTGTGGTCATTGCGATCCCTTCGGCCTGACGTCCCGGTCGGACACGTTTCTGACTAAGGTCCTGTGACTAGCCTGCCGCCCCGCCTTGGCTGACAGCAGGGGCTTTAGTCCCGGCGATGCGGGGCTGTCGCCTCCTGCCGTGGCGCGGTACTGCTGTCAGCCTTGGCCTTATCAGGCCACAGCGGAGGCGACGACATGGTTGATCAGACCCAGGCGTGCGAGCCGGCGCCAGAACCTGAGCTTGCGCTGCCGGTGATCGTAGACCACCTCAGCTCAGCAACGGGTGGTTACGCGCTGCTCACTGACGGAAGCACAGTGCGGATCCAGCCGGCCAGGGTGCAAGACCATGACGTGGTTCGTGACCTGCATGCGGCTATGTCGGCCGACAACCTGTACCTGCGCTTTTTCAGTCTGAGTCCGACGAATGCGGAGCGGGAGGCGCAGCGGATCTGCCGCCCCGCCGGGCCCGATCACGTGGCTATCATTGCCTGGCGCGGCGCAGTGGCGGTGGGGGTCGCCAGCTACGAGCTCAATGGCACCACCCGCACGGCCGAGATCGCGTTCGCGGTCGCTGACGGGATGCATCACCACGGCATCGGCACCTTGCTGCTCGACTACCTGGTGTCGATCGCGAGGCAGCAGCATCTGCTGGCGTTCACCGCGGAAACCCTGGTCAACAACTCAGCCATGCTGCGCGTCTTCGCCGACGCCGGGCTGCCAGTCTCCCGCGAGATCGACAGCGGCGTTGCCCAGCTGACCATGTCGCTGCCAGCGAGCGACTGCGATACCAGCCTGGATCGCTATCTGGATGCGGTCGAGCACCGAGAAAGTCACGCCGACGTGGCCAGTCTTGAGCGCCTTTTCCGGCCGGAATCGATCGCCGTAGTCGGCGCTAGCCGGCGACACGACTCGGTCGGCAGCCAGGTACTGAGAAACGTCATGGCTGGCGGGTTCCCCGGGCGAGTCTTTCCGGTGAATCCCCATGCCAAGGCACTCAATGGCCTGCCCTGCCTGTCGTCAGCGGCGGATTTGCCTGAGCAGCTCGATCTGGCGATTGTCGCGGTGCCTGCCGGGTCCGTGCCGCAGGTGGCCAGGCAGTGCGGTGAGCGTGGCGTTCGCGTGCTCGTCGTGCTCACCTCAGGGCTCAGCGAAATCTCCGGCCAGGAGTTGCTGGCGACCTGCCGTCAGTACGGAATGCGGCTGGTGGGCCCCAATTGCTTCGGTGTCGCGATTCCCGGATTTGGGCTCGATGCCACCTTCGGCCGCGATCGGCCGCTGCCAGGCATAGCCGGCCTTGCCGTCCAGTCCGGAGGCGTCGGTGTCGCGTTGACCGAGCACCTGTCCGAACTGGGGATAGGGGTTTCGTCCTTTATCTCACTTGGCGACAAGTACGACATCTCCGGTAACGACCTGCTGACGTGGTGGGAGCAAGATCCGCAGACCCGGCTGGCCGTGCTCTATCTGGAGTCGTTCGGCAATCCGAGGAAGTTCGCCAGAACCGCGCGCCGGGTCGGCCAGAAGTTGCCTGTGCTCACCGTGCTAGCCGGTCGGTCGGCCGATGGGCTGCGGGCGGCTCAGTCCCATACCGCTGCGGCGGCCTCCCCGCTAGCGACCAGGCAGGCGTTGTTCGGACAGGCCGGTGTCATCGTCACGGCAAGCCTGGGCGAGTTGATCGACACGGCGGCATTCCTGTCCTGTCAGCCCTGTCCGATCGGTTCACGGGTTGCCGTGATTTCCAACGCCGGGGGTGTCGGCGTGCTGACCGCTGACGCGTGTGCGGACAACGGGCTCAGGCTCGCCGAGCTATCTGAGCCGACCAGGAGCCGGCTCCGCGCGCTGCTGCCCTCCGGTGCGACCGTCGCCAACCCAGTGGACACGACGGCAGCCATCGGCACCGACGCGCTCCAAGCTTGCCTGGAAGCCATAGCCTATGACGAGGGAGTCGACGCACTGATCAGCGTGACGGTGCCGACAGCGGTGGGTGAGCTGGCTGATGCGGTCACTGCTGCCATCGTGACCAAGCCGCTGGTCGCCGCTCTGCTCGACCAGTCGGCCGGGGTTGTCCTACGACCGCGTGCGGATGCGAACCTGGCCACCGGTCAGGTGATCAACGCGGTGCCGTGCTACGCCTATCCAGAGGCCGCGGTGCGTGCGCTCAGCCACGCGGCTGGCTACGGCAGGTGGCGGAACCGGCCCCGAGGCACCGTTCCCGAGTTGTCGGACATCCGCACTGAGGCTGCACGTTTGATCGTCGCCAAGTTCCTCGCTGACAATCCGTCTGGTGGCTGGCTGCCGACCAGGGCCGTTCGTGACCTGCTGAGCTGCTTCCGCATTCCGCAGGTGGCCACGGCCATGGTGCGGAGCGAGGAGGGAGCGGTCGTGGCAGCGCGGGTCATTGGCGGACCAGTGGTGCTGAAGGCAGAGGTCACCGGCCTGGTGCACAAGACCGAGGCGCATGCGGTCAAGCTCGATCTGCGTACGTCGGCGCAGGTCAGCTCGGCCTACCGGGAGCTGGTCGACAAGTTCGGGGCTGAGCTCACGACGGTACTTGTCCAGCCGATGACTCACACTGGCGTGGAAGTCCTGGTCGGCGTGGTGCAGGAGCAAACGTTCGGGCCACTGGTGGTATTTGGCCCGGGTGGTATTACCGCCGATATTATCGGCGACCATTCGGCGCGGCTGAGCCCGCTCACCGATAGCGACGCCAGGGAGCTTATCGGCAGCGTGCGTGCCGCCAAGCTGCTCGGCGGCTATCGCGGCCAGGCGGGGGCAGATCTCGACGCGGTAGCCGATGTGCTGCTCCGCGTCTCCAGGCTTGCTGATGACCTGCCCGAATTGTCGGAACTCGACCTTAATCCGCTGCTGGCCCGGCCTGACGGCTGCCTGGTCATCGACGCACGCATCAGGGTCGTTCCGACCGAGCCGGTCGATCCGTTCCTGCGGCAGCTGCGCTGAGGATGGCCTAGCCAGGCAGCATGACCGGCCGGGTGCCTGGCCAGACCTGCTCGGGTCCGTGCGGCCTGATCACCGCGAGCGCCTGGGGAAGACCAACGGCATCGTCAGCAGCTTCCCGGTCGCTGCCGGTGTCAATGGTGGTGGCGGCGGGCCACGGCGCCATCAGGCTAGCCATCTGCCTGGCTATGGTGCCGTCAGCGTCGGAGGCGCCAGCTGGCCTGGTCCGCATCCGATCCTGTGCCAACTCCGTCGGGGCCGCGCAGCACAGCTGCACCAACTCCGCGCTGGCCTCCTGCGCCAGTGCCGCCGCGGCCGCGCGGTGGTCGGCCGAGATCCACGATGCGTCTGCGATCACCGACTCGCCGTTGGCGAGCAGCATCCTGGCCCGCCGCAGCAACTCGTCGTAGCAGCGATCGGTCCAGGCAGTGGTGTAGATCCCGGTGCCGTATGCCGATGCGGCACCGCACTGTGGCGCGAGGCCAGCTAGTTCCTTGCGAATCCGATCGCTCGACAGGACCGTCCAGCCGAGGCGGTCAGCGACGGCGCCGGCCAAGGTGGACTTCCCGGTGCCCGGCAGTCCTCCGATCAGCACCAACGTCACGGTGCCCGCTCGCAGGTGCCTGAGCGTCAAGTCGGTGAGCAGGCGGGCTTCATCGCCGGCCGCATGATCACCTTGGCCGTGCCTGATGCAGGACACCTTCGCGCGAACGAACGCGCGGTAGGCGACGTAATGATGCCGCAGTGAGGCGGGGGCGCGATCACCTGAGTACTCGGCATACCACTCGATGAACCGTCTGGCCAGGCCCGGAGCGCCGAGCCGGTCAAGGTCCATGGCCAGGAACGAGGCGTCGTCAAGACCGTCAAGCCACCGCAACTGATCAGCGAAGTCCAGGCAATCCAGTACGCGCGGCCCGTCGTCCAGGCAGTAGATGTCATCAGCGAGCAGGTCGCCATGGCCGTCGACGATCTGACCAGCGCTGATCCTCGCCTCGAACAACGCGCTGCGCCCGAGTAGGAACTGGCTGGCTCGATGCGCTACTTCGGTGATGGCTGACTCGTCCACCACCTGCGCGCCTGCCCGCACGGTCTGCTTGACGTTGTCATCCCACCGGCCACGGAGTGCGTCGATGCTGCCCTGCTGGTCGATCTGCTGAGAACGGGGTGCCGCCGCGTGCTGGCTGGCGAGAATCCTGGCCACCTCGCGCACGGGCCGATCCACGACCTCACCAGCGCGAACTAGCGCAGTGAGCTGTCGGGCGGCTGGCATCCGCGCCATCACGACGAGATGGTCGCACACGGACCCATCGGGGCCGCGAACCTCGGCGATGCCAAGGTAGACATCAGGCGCGAATCGCCGGTTTAGCTCCGTCTCCCTGACGCACGCGGCCGTCCGCGCCGACATCGTGCTGAAGTCCAGGAAGCCCAGATTCACTGGTTTCTTCAGCTTGTAGGCGCGATCACCAGCGAAATACACCACTGCCGAGTGAGTCTCGACCGCAGCCGCGTACGGCGTGAGCTCGCCACCGGACTGCATCGCCATGCGCCCTCCGCCAGACCAGGCCGTCATCGTGCGTGCCACCTCGCGCGGAAGCTTGCCCGGCCACGCGTTGCTGAACCTCGTTACTCAAGCCTTGACCGCGAATATGGTCGGACCTGCGCTGGGACCTGCGCTGGGGACCTTCGCTGCCGCTGAGGTGACCTTTGTACCTGCAGTTGTCGATCACGGCTATATGACGCTTGTGGTGACGAAAAGTCACCTATCAGGCGGGAGCCGTCACCGGCGTCCCGGGAGGGATGTGGTTCCTATGACCGACACTGTGCCTGCCAGCGCTAGCGCCGTGCTCCCCGTAGAGGCGCCTGCGCAACGAGCGGCTGGCGACGGGCAACTGTCGCCGCGTGAGCAGAGTAAGGCCAGAGCGCTCGGCGTCACTTCGGCGACTGGCCTGGTTGTTGGCAGCATTATCGGAACTGGCGTCTTTACGATGCCGGCGGTGCTCGCCTCGGCGGGCACTGTGTCGTTGCTGGTACTTGCCGTGATCGCGGTTGGCGCGATGATGCTGGCCGTGTTGTTCGGTCAGCTGACCAAGCGAGTGCCGTCGGCTGATGGCGGTCTGTATGCGTACGCGCGGCATGAGTTCGGTGACTTCGCCGGGTACTTGACTGGCTGGTGCTATTGGATCCAGGCCTGGGCAGGCAACGCGGCCATCGTGTCGGCGTGGGTGTTTTACGTCGACGCGCTGTTCGGCATCCACCCGTCTGGCCTCGGTAACTGGGGCATCGCGCTGACCGGCTTGTGGGTCCCGGCGGCGATCAACTTGGGTGGGGTCAGGCAGATGGCTTGGTTCCAGAACGTGACGGTGGTGCTGAAGTTCCTGCCGCTGCTCTTTATCGCCGCGGTGGGCTGGTTCTTCGTGAAGTCGGGCAACTTCGGCGCGTTCAACGCCTCCGGCGGGAGCCTGTACGCCGCGGTCGGCATCGCCGCTGGGGTCGCGCTGTTCTCCTTCATCGGCGTGGAGGTGGCCGCGATCACCGCGAAGCGAGTCAAGGATCCGCGCCGAAACGTCGGCCGCGCGTCCCTGTTCGGCACGGCCGCCAGCGCCATTTTGTACCTGCTCGCCTCCGCCGCCGTGATGGGATTGGTACCGCACAACGACCTGATCAACAACGGCGCACCGTTCGTGAACGCGTTCGAGACGGTTTTCAGCCAGGGGGCCTGGCCGGCAAGCTGGTTGCCGGGCTGGCCGTGGCGTCAGGGATCGGCGCGCTGAACGGCTGGACGCTGGTCACGGCCGAGGTATCGCGGGCGATTGCGGCAGATGGACTCTTTCCACGGATGTTCGCCTGGACCGACCGCAAGGACTCGGCCTGGTTCAGCATCGTGCTGGCCGCTGCGCTGCCCTCACTGCTCATGTTCTGGAGCTACACCACCGCGACCGGCCTGAAGGTCTTTACCGACCTGGTCGACCTGACCGTCGTGACCGTCGCCATCCCTTACCTGTTCTCGGCCTGCGCCCAGCTTAGCTACCTGGTCTCTGGTCGCCGCCAGGTCCAGGGCTGGCTGCTCGGCCGTGACCTGACCATCGCCGCCGTCGGCGTCCTGTTCTCGATGTGGGTCACGTTCGCGGCCGGCTACCAGGCCGTTTACCAAGCGCTGATCATCGTGCTCCTCGGGATCGTGCTGTACGCCTTCATCGCGGCCCGGCGCAAGTCAGCGGTCCAAACCCAAACCCAAACCCCATCGTGAAATTGGCCGGGGGTGGCCGGGCCGCCGTGCGGCCCGGCCAAGGCCAGCGGAAAGCTCATCAAAGGGAAGGCAATGCCATGTCGTTCAACGTGCAATCGGAAGTAGGCAGGCTCCGTCAGGTCATCGTGCACCGGCCAGGACTCGAACTGTCCAGGCTGACCCCGCAGAACATCTCCGGCCTGTTGTTCGACGACGTCATGTGGGCCAAGAAAGCCAAGGAGGAGCACGACGCCTTCACCGAGGCGCTGCGCGATAAGGGCGTGGCCGTGCACTACTTCGGTCAGTTGCTCGGCGAGACCCTGGCCGTGCCGCAGGGCCGTGCGTTCGTGTTGGACCGCGTCTGCACGCCCGAGATCCTCGGCCCGAATCTGGTGGACCCGGTGCGCAGGCTGTTCGACGACCTCGACGGGGCTGCCCTGGCCCAGTACCTGATCGGCGGCGTGCTCAAGGCCGACCTGCACCCAGGGCGCGTGCACAGCCTGAAGTGGAGCATGCTCAGCGCTGACGACTTTATCTTGCCACCGCTGCCCAACCACCTCTTCCAGCGTGACAACTCCTGCTGGGTCTACGGCGGCGTCTCGGTCAACCCGATGGCCAAGCCGGCCAGGCAACGGGAGACCTTGCACAGCCGGGCCATCTACCGTTACCACCCGATGTTCGCCGGGCGGGACTTCATGACCTACTACGGCGACGACGACGCCAGCCACCAGCCGGCCACGATCGAGGGTGGCGACGTGCACGTGCTCGGCCACGGCGCGGTCATGATCGGGATGGGCGAGCGCACTACCCCCATGGCCGTCGAGTTGCTGGCCACCGCCCTGTTCGAGGCTGGTCAGGCCAGCACGGTGATCGCGGTCGAACTGCCAGCCAGCCGGGCCACCATGCACCTCGACACGGTGCTGACCATGATCGATACCGCGACCTTCGTGCTCTACCCCTACCTTGACCGGCACCTGCGGTCCTGGACGCTGACGGCCGGGACTGGCGATCAAAGACCGTCCATCGCGAAGAACCGGAATTTGTGGGACACCATCGCCCAGACCCTGGGCGTGGACAAGGTCACTGTGCTGACGACGGACGAGGACATGCGCGCGGCCGAGCGCGAGCAATGGGACGACGGCACCAACTATCTGGCCGTCGCCCCAGGTGTGATCTTCGGCTACGAGCGCAACGTGCCAACCAACACGATGCTGCGCAAGCACGGCATCGAGGTCGTCACCATCGCCGGGAGCGAGCTCGGCCGGGGCCGGGGCGGACCCCGCTGCATGACCTGCCCGATCGAGCGCGATCCAGCCTGAGCCAATTTTCGAATGGAAGGGATTGTCATGAAGCCGCATGAAGTCGACCTGTACGGCCGGAGCCTGCTAAAGGAAACCGACCTTACCGGCCGCGAGTTCCTGTACCTGGTGAACCTGGCCGCTTGGCTGCGATCGGAGAAAAAGCTGCACCGCAGTGGCCACCGGCTGACCGGCCGCTCCATCGCCTTGATCTTCGAGAAGACGTCGACAAGGACCAGGTCAGCGTTCGAGGTCGCCGCCCACGATGAAGGCGGCCACGTCACCTACCTGGGACCGGACGAAACGCAGCTCGGACGCAAGGAGTCGATGAAGGACACCGCGCGGGTGCTCGGTCGGATGTTCGACGGGATCGAATACCGCGGGTCCGCACAGGAAGCGGTCGAGACTTTGGCCACCTGGGCGGGCGTGCCCGTCTGGAACGGGCTGACTGACGACTGGCACCCCACCCAGATGCTGGCCGACATTCTGACCATGCGCGACCACACCACCAAGCCGCTCACTGACATCGCCTACTGCTACCTGGGTGATGGCCGGAACAACACAGCGAACTCGCTGCTCGTCACCGGCGCGCTGCTCGGCATGGACGTCCGCATCTGCGCGCCGGCCCAGCTACAGCCAGCAGCCTGGGTGCAGGACATCGCCCGCGATCTCGCCAAGGACTCCGGTGCCCGGACGATGATCACCAACGACCTCGCCGCCGCGGTCGAGCAGGCCGACTACCTTTACACCGATGTGTGGCTGTCCATGGGCGAGCCATCCTCGCGCTGGGACGACCGCATCGACCTGCTGCTGCCCTACCAGGTCAACGACAAGGTGCTGGCTGCCACCGGCAACCCGGACGTCAAGTTCATGCACTGCCTGCCCGCGCTGCACAACACGCAGACCGAAATCGGGCAGGCCGTCTATGCCAGGCGCGGCCTTGAGGCACTGGAGGTGACCGATGACGTCTTCGAATCACCAGCGTCGATTGTCTTCGACCAGGCCGAGAACCGGATGCACACGATCAAGGCGACCATGATCGCGACGGCCGGAGCCAGGATATGAGGATCGTCGCGGCACTCGGCGGCAACGCCCTGCTTGAGCGGGGCGAAGCCGCCGAGTCCGAGATCCAGGAACAGCACGTCGTCAAGGCCGTGCGCGCACTCGCGCCGCTCGCGAGCGAACACGAACTCGTGATCACCCATGGCAACGGGCCGCAAGTCGGCCTGCTGGCGCTGGAGAGCGCGGCCGACCCGGCGTTGTCCCATCCTTATCCGCTGGATGTGCTCGGCGCCCAGACCCAGGGCATGATCGGCTACTGGCTCGTTCAGGCGCTGCAGAACGAATTGCCGTCCAAGCAGGTCGCTTGCCTGGTCAGCCGGACGCTGGTACGGGCCGATGATCCAGCGTTCGCCAACCCGACCAAGTTCGTCGGACCGGTGTACGACGCGCCCGGTGCCCGCAGGGTCGGTGCCGTGCACGACTGGCAGCTACGCAAGGACGGCAGTCAATGGCGCCGGGTGGTGCCATCGCCCGAGCCCGCCGAGCTACTTGACCTGCCACTGATCGCCAAGCTTGGCGACGAGGGGGTCATCGTCGTCTGCTCCGGTGGCGGCGGCATCCCGGTGGCACGCGACGAGGCCGGCTTGCTGCATGGCGTCGACGCCGTCGTCGACAAGGACCTGACTGCCGCCTTGCTCGCCACCAAGACCGGTGCCGGTGTGCTATTGCTGCTCACCGACGTCGAGGCCATCTGCGACGGCTACGGGACGGCTGCCGCCACGCCGCTGCACCACGTGACGGTCGCGCAGTTGCGGGAGCGGTCATTCCCTGCCGGTTCCATGGGCCCCAAGGTGCAGGCCGCATGCCGGTTCGTCGACGCGACCGGCAACGTCGCCGCCATTGGCCGCCTCGCTGACGCCTGCGCGCTGGTGAACGGCAGCGCAGGAACGATCGTCACCCGCTGAGGCCGACGGCTCAGCTCAGCCCGGCCAGGTAGGCCGTGAGGAAATCGATCACATCGCGCGCGTCATCCTCGATGCCGTAAATGAACGTGGACTTGCGCCGTCGCAGCACCGGCAGCCCAAGCGCGTACAAGCCAGGGCTGTCGACCACGCCGCCGTCGTGCCGCAGCTGACCTTTGGCGTCGACCACGGGCACGTCGAGCCATTGGTAGTCGGGGCGAAATCCGGTCGCCCACACGATCGAGGTGATCTCGCCGCTTCGCAGGTCAAGCTGCAACCGGGTGGACTCGGGTACGTGCGTCGCTCGAAGCGCTCCGGTAGCGTCGACGGCAGCGTCAGGTCCGTTGGTCAGAGCCCACTCGTCGAACGTGTCGAGCAGGCGGGTCATCTTCAGGTCCGCGAGCGAGAACACGTTGCGCAAGCCGCCGGAGAAGAGCGCGCGGCCGTCACGGACGGCCGCCCAGCGACCCACCAGTTCGACGCCGATCGCGGCGAGCGCGTTGAGATCGAGCTCGCCCGCTCTGGCGTCCCGACGAGCTGAGGCGAGGGCAGCCGTCGCGCCCTGGTCAGGTCGTCGACCTCGTCGTAGCGCTGGTCCCACACGCCCGATGCGTCCATCCACCACAGCACGTCACGGCCGCGGTAGGTGCGCGGCAACCGCACGTGCTCGCCAACGGACAGGGTCACCGGCCGACCCGATCGCCGCAGTTCGGCGGCTAGCTGCACGCCGGTCGCCGACGCGCCCACGACGAGCACGCCACCGTCGGGCAGTTTGGCTGGGTCGCGGTAGTCGAAGGGCGTCAGCTGCTCGACGTGACGCCGGCACGGCGGCCGCGAACTGCGGCACTGACGGCCGGTTGCAGGCGCCGCTGGCGATGACCACCGTCCGGCAGGCGATCTCGCCGTGGCTCGTCGTCACGGTAGCCGTCGTCGGCGCGCCGCACTGACGTCACGTTCGTCCCGGTCCGGACCGGTGCGCGCGAGACCTTGGCGAAGCGCTCGATGAACTCGGTGACCTCGCCCATCGTCATGTAGCCGTCGGGGTCCGGGCCCTCGTAGCGAAGGCCCGGCAGGCGGCTTTGCCAGTTGGGCGTGAGCAGCCGCAGGGAATCCCAGCGTTCGTGCCGCCAGGAGTTCGCCACCTCGCCCGCGCTCCAGCACGACGTGTTCGATCGACCGGTCGCTGAGCAGACGGCTCGCCGCGAGGCCGGCGTGCCCAGCGCCGATGACGACCGTGGTGACGCGTTCGATGGTGTGGTCCCCGTTGCCACTCGCGCTCAGGCGACTTCGACGGTGACGTTCGTCGGGTTCGTCAGAGCGTCGTACACGGCGGATCGCTTCTGCGACTGGGCCACCAGCGCTTCGATGTCCTCCCTTGAGGCGTCCGCATCGATCTTGAACGTCACCTTGATGTCGTTGAAGCCGTTGCGTACGTCGCTGTCCGCGCCGAGGATGCCGCGGATGTCGTGCGCTCCCTCGACCGTCGACTCGACCGAGCGCAGCTGGATGCCGCGGTTCTGAGCTACCGAGGCCACGCCCGCCGTCAGGCAGCTCGCCAGGCCGACGATGAGGTACTCGATCGGCGTGATGCCGTTGTCCTCCGCCGCGAAGACCTCGGGGTGGTCGGCTTCGAACACCGACTCCTGCTTGTGGGTCTGCTCCTGCCCGAGGCCGAAGAAGCTTTGCACCTTGATCTGGCTGTGGACGCCATTCTGCCACTTGGCGGATGCGCGCCAGGTGAACTGAGCGGCCTCGGGCGCGCCCTTCAGCACCTCGCGCGCTTCGAGCAGCGCCTGGACGTTGACTCCGTTGGTGACCGTCGTCATGTCTGGTAATCCCCTTTTTGCCCGGTATCCAAAATCCCCACAAGGTCGCTTGACAATACACTGACCAGGGCGAGTTAACATAGCCCCTATGGCAGAGCCAGCCTCGACGCTCGCGGCCGGCTCTGTCGGCACAGTCGAAACTCACTACCTCGACCTGCCGCAGCCGGTACGGCTCGACTGCGGGCGGGAGTTGCATCCGGTGCGGGTCGCGTACGAGACCTACGGCACCCTGTCACCAGGGCGTGACAACGTCATCCTGGTCTGCCATGCGCTCAGCGGCGACGCCCATGCGGCCGGCTTCGCCAAGACACCGCCAGCGGAGGGCACGCGCGACGGGTTCGCCGCGCGAGGACCGCGACGGGGCGGCAGGCAAGGGCCTCGGCTGGTGGGACGGGATGATCGGGCCAGGCAAGGCCTTCGACACCGACCGCTTCTTCGTGGTCTCCACCAACCTGCTCGGCGGCTGCCGCGGTACGACCGGGCCATCCTCCATTGACCCGGCGACCGGCGAGCCTTACGGACCGGATTTCCCCGTGATCACGGTCGCTGACATGGTGCGAACCGAGCGCGCGTTCCTCGACGAGCTTGGCATCGAGCGGCTCGCGGCCGTGGCCGGCGGCTCGCTCGGCGGCATGCAGGCGTTCGAGTGGGCGATCCTCTTTCCTGATCAGGTCGATGCCGTCGTCGCGATCGCCAGTACGCATGCGCTTGCGCCGCAGGGCGTGGCCTGGAACGCGATCGCGCGGGACGCGATCATGCGGGACCCGGCGTGGCAGGGCGGCCACTACTACGGCACTGGCAGCGCGCCCAACGACGGCATGGGCGTAGCGCGGATGGTCGGCCACATCACCTACTTGTCCGCGCAGGCGCTGGACGAGAAGTTCGGCCGGCGGCTCCAGTTCGCCGACGACTTCCGCTACACGATCACTGAGCCGGAGTTCGCAGGTCGAGAGCTACCTGCGCCACCAAGCGGACTCATTCGTCCGGCGTTTCGACGCCAACACCTATCTCTACACTCTCGCGCGCGCTCACGTACTTCGATCTCGGACGCGGCAGTACGGCGGCGGCTCGCTGGCGCGAGCGCTGGCCGGCATCTCGGCTCGGACGCTGCTGATCGCGTTCAGCTCTGACTGGCTGTACCCGCCGTCCGCGTTCGCAGGAGATCGCGGACGCGCTGAGCGGTCTCGGCAAGCCGGTCGAACTCCACGTGATCGAGGCGCCGTACGGCCATGACTGTTTCCTGCTCGAGGAAGCGCGGCAGACGCCCATCATCCGCCAGTTCCTGAGCAAGCCAAGCCAGGTCGAAGGCGGTGCCACCGGGTGAGCTCAAGAAAGAGGCCTGCATGACCGACAACGGCAGCCGTGCCGAGGCGAGTCGGTAGCCTGGCCGCGCGTTTGGGTTCGAGACCCGGCAGCTGCACGCCGGGCAGCGGCCCGACCCGAACACGGGCGCACGAGCGGTGCCGATCTTCCAGACGACCAGCTATGTGTTCGAGGACCCTGAGTCGGCGGCGGCGTACTTCAACCTGCAGGAGTACGGGAACACCTACTCGCGGATCATGAACCCGACCGTCGCCGTGTTCGAGGAGCGGGTGGCGAACCTCGAGGGCGGCGCCGGCGGGGTGGCGTTCGCCAGCGGGATCGCCGCGCAGGCGGCCGCGCTGTTCACGCTGCTGCAGCCGGGCGACCACGTCGTCTCGTCGTCGGCGCTCTACGGCGGCACGGTCAACCAGTTCAAGCACCTGCTGCGCAAGATGAACGTGGAGCTGACGTGGGTCGATCCCGACGACCCGGACGCGTGGCGGCAGGCGGTCCGCGCCAACACCAAGGCGTTCTTCGGCGAGACGATCGGCAACCCGGCCGGGAACGTGCTCGACATCGAGACCGTGGCGGCCATCGCCCACGAGCACGAGCTGCCGCTGATCGTGGACAACACGTTCGCGACGCCCTACCTGTGCCGCCCGATCGAGTGGGGCGCCGACATCGTGATCCACTCGGCGACCAAGTTCATCGGCGGTCACGGCACGAGCATCGGCGGTGTCGTCGTCGAGGCCGGCACGTTCAACTGGTCAAACGGGCGGTTCCCGGTGGTCGCCGATCCTTCGCCTGCCTACCACGGCCTGCAGTTCCACGAGACGTTCGGCACGTACGGCTACCTGATGAAGCTCCGCGCCGAGACGCTGCGTGACCTCGGCGGGGCGCTCTCGCCGTTCAACGCCTTCCTATTCCTGCAGGGACTGGAGACGCTGTCGCTGCGGATGGAACGCCACGTCGACAACGCGCAGGCGGTCGCCGCGTTCCTCGAGTCGCACGAACTGGCGTCGAACGTGACCTACCCTGGCCTGCCGTCGAGCAAGTACCGGCCGCTGGTGGAGAAGTACCTGCCGCGCGGCGCCGGCGCGGTGTTCTCGTTCGACTGCGCCGGCGGCCGGGAAGGCGGCCAGGACCTGATCCGCGGCGTGACGCTCTGGTCCCACCTGGCCAACGTCGGCGACGCGAAGAGCCTGATCATCCACCCTGCCAGCACGACGCACCGCCAGCTGAGCGACGACGAGCTGCGAGCGGCCGGCGTCGGGCCAGGAACGGTGCGGCTGTCGGTCGGCACCGAGTCGGTCGACGACCTGATCTGGGATCTTGAGCAGGGCTTCGCGCTGGTCGCCGCCAAACCGGGAAAGAAGGCAGCGGCGATATGACCGACCTCGAGCCGCTACCAGGACCCGCTGACGATCCAGCGCGTGCTGCACACTGCCACGACGATCGCGATCGTGGGCCTGTCGAAGAACGAGCTGCGGGCCAGCTACTTCGTCGGCTACTACCTCAAGCGGCACGGCTACCGCGTCATCCCGGTAAACCCGCGTGAGACCGAGATCCTCGGCGAGACGTGCTACCCGAGCCTGCTTGACGTGCCAGTACCGGTGGACATCGTGAACGTCTTCCGCGCACCGGACGCGCTGCCAGAGATCGCGCGGGAGGCCGTGGCGATCGGCGCCGGCGCCCTGCTGGTGCCAGTTCGGCGTGATCAACGCCGAGGGCGCGCAGATCGCCGAGGACGGCGGCGTCACGGTGATCATGGACCGCTGCCTGAAGGTCGAGCACGCGCGCTATGTCGGCCGGATGCACTGGCTCGGTTTCAACACCCAGCGCATTACCTCCGTCCGGGCCGGCATCCAATAACAGCCCGAGCACGCCGCGCGCCGGCGTCGGCGCTCGGTCGATCGGACGTGCGGCGTCGGCAGGTCTTTAGTCAGCTTGAATAATGACGGTGGTGACCTGATCCAGGCCAGCGACTTTGAGCATGGTGGTAATAGGTCCGGCCGCGGGGACGACGAGCGTGAGGCGCTTGTGCCCGGCAACGGTAAACAGGGCGTGGATGGCGGCGCTGTCGCAGTAGGTGACTGCCGTCAGATCGGCGGTGATTTCGCCGGAAGTGGCGGCAGCCTCGGTGAGCGCGGCCTGGAATTGGCCCGCGCTGGCGAGGTCGATATCGCCGCCGGCCCGCACGATCGCAGGGTCTTGGCTGGTGCCAGGCACAACGTCGAAGTGTGGCGCCAGGTAGTCGGCGGTGCCGTGGGTGAGCTCTTCTGACATGGCTAAAGTTCCTTGGTCATAGTCACGGTGGTCCCGTGCTCAGTGCTGCTGATGGTGACTTCATTCATCAAGGCGTGCATGAAGACGATGCCGCGACCTCGGGTGCTCGGCTCCGCGCGCGGGGCCCGCCAGGTGCCGGTGTCGGTGACAGTTACCTCGACGGCGGCGCGGGACGCGCGGGCGGTGATGGTGATCCGCACCGGTTCCTGGTCGTCGCCGCGGCCGGACGGCGCGTGCTCGTAGGCGTTGGCGGCTGCCTCGCCGACGGCGGTCAAGATGTCGGCACCGTCCTGGGCGCCGATGCCGGCGGCCGGTAGCCACTGTCGGAAGCTGGCCCGGATGGCGGCTAGGCATGCCGGGTCCTGCGACGTTACCTGCAGGTTCAGCGGGTGCGGCGGGTGCCGGTAGATGAGTACCGCGACATCGTCTTCAAAGCCAGCCGGCGGCATCATGCCCGACATGACCTGGTCAGCAACAATATCCGGGTGCTGACTGCTGTACGTGGTGAGCAGGCTTGCGGCAGCGTCGATTCCGTGATCAAGACAGACGTGCCGCCGTTCGACCAGGCCGTCGGTGTAAAGCATGAGCGTCGTGCCGGCCGGCAGCGCCGCCGATGCCTGCTTGCGCCGCAAGCCGGCCGGCAGCACCGCAAGCGGCAGGGATTGTGCCTGGTCGAGCAGAGACCAGGTGCCTTCGGGTGCGGCCAGAATGGGTGGCGGATGCCCGGCGCTGCTGTAGGTGACGGTGCCGGCGGCAGGGTCGATGATGGCGCAAAAGACCGAGGTGCACATCGCCGCGGGGATCCGGCTGGCGAACGTGTCCAGGTCGGCCAGTGCCTCGGCTGGGCCGGATGTGCGCAGCAGGACTGCCTGTCCGGCGGAGCGGAGCTGCCCCATGACCGCTGCGGCCGGAAGCCCGCGGCCAACGCAGTCGCCGACCAGGACGCCGATCCGCTGGCCCGGCACAGGAATCACGTCGTACCAGTCGCCGCCGACTTCCAGCGGTGCTACCGCCGGGGCGTATCGCACAGCGAATCCATGCGGGAGCTGGGTGGGGCCGAGGATGGCCTGCTGCAACGTCAGGGCGACCGCGCGGGCTTGCGCGAAATCACGAGCTTTGGCTAGCACTTGGGCAAGGTGACTGGTCAGCACCCTCAGCAGGTCCTGTTCCTCGGCCCTGACGGTGCGCCCAGCCGGGAACTCGGCCACGACTGCCGAGGTACCCGCGCCGTCCAGCGGGGCGGCAAGCAGGCGGCCACCGTCATCGCCTGGCCAGTTGGCCACCGAGGCGGCCGGCTGATGCCGTGCGGCGGCCAGCGCGTCGCTCACCGCTGGGGAGGGTGCCTGCCCAGCGGGCAGCTGCGGCCAGCTGGTGATGGCCGCCGTGCCAGTGCTTGACCACAAGGCGATCGTGGCCTGGCTGGCGTGCAGCGCGACGACGAGCTGGCGTGGCCGCGGTAGTCAGCATGTCAGAGACCTCGCCGGTGCCAGCCAGCGCGGCAGCGAAGCTGGCCAAGGTACTTTCGCGCTGTGCTGCCAGCCGTTCCGAGGTCACGTCGCGGGCGGTGCCGACAAACAGGTGGGCCCGGCCGTCCAGGTCAGGCAGGCTGGCCGAACTGCATGCCAGCCAGATGGTGTGCCCATCCTTGTGCCGTACCGGCACCGTGTACCGGCCACCGCCCTGCTCCTGGTAGCCGACGAAGGCCTGATCCATCAGCGCACGACCATCTTGGTCAGCGGCTGAGTCAGGCACCCACGGATGCGGCCAGCGGAACGGCGGCCCGCTGGACTCGTAGCCCACCAGCGCTAGGAACGCCTGGTTGGCCTCCAGCATGGTGCCTTCGTCGTCGGTGACGAAGAACCCCTCCTGAAGGGAATCGACCAGGGCGCGCCGGAACCGGGACTCCCGGCTGCGGAACCTGGCCATCTCCAAGTTCGAGCGCACTCGCGCCAGCAATTCCACTGCCGAGAACGGTTTAGGCAGGTAGTCGTCCGCGCCTGCCTCAAGTCCTGCGGCCGCAGCCTCCTCCCCGGCTCTGGCGGACAGCAGTATCACAGGGACCGGCGCGGTGCGCGGGTCCGCGCGCAGGACAGCCACCAGTTCGAGGCCGTCAAGCGCCGGCATCATGACGTCGGTCAGTACCAGGTCAGGCAGGCTGGCGCGGATCGCTTCGAGAGCGGCCTGGCCGTCGTTGACCGCGATGACGTGGTAGCCGGCGGCTCGCAGCAGCCGAGTCAGGTACTCACGCATGTCGGCGTTGTCGTCAGCGATCAGCACCCGGGCGGTGCGGGCGCGGCCCGCGTGGGCTGAGGCGTCGTTGCCCGGTGTGACCTCCTCGTATCCTGGCCGCGTCAGTGCGCCGTCGGCGCCGTTATGCGCGGTATTTGGCAGCCAGCGCAGAGCTTCTGCGACAAAGGGGTCGGCGGTAGCTGAGACCGTTGCCGCGTGGCCGGCCGGGACTAGCGCGTCGGCGGGCAGGTGGGCGTGTCCGAAGGGCAGGCGAACGGTGAAAGTGGTGCCAGCGCCCTCGATGGTGGCGGCGGTAATGGAGCCACCGTGCAGCGCGATGAGTTCCTGCACCAGGGCCAAGCCGATGCCGCTGCCTTCGTTGGAGCGGGAGCGGGCGTTCTGGATGCGGTGGAATCGCTCGAACAACCTGGGCATCTCGGCTGCGGGGATGCCGGTACCGGTGTCGGTGACCGTGACCACCGCCTGGCCGTGCTCGGCGCGGACGGCGATGCGGATGGTGCCGTCAAAGGTAAACTTCAGCGCGTTGCTGAGGAGATTCAGCACCACCTTCTCCCACATCCCCCGGTCGAGGTAGACCGGTTCGGGCAGTGCGGGGCAGTCCACCTCAAAGGCCAGGCCGGCCCGGTCGATGGCGGAGCGGAATAGGCTCGCCAACTCGGCGGTCACCTGCGCTAGGTCGGCCGGCTCGTAACTCGCCTGCATCCGCCCGGCCTCGATGCGGGAGAAGTCCAGCAGCGTGTTGACCAGCCTGCCGAGGCGCAGCCCGTTGCGGCTGATGACCTCAAGCTCCTCGCGCACCTGGGAGTCGGCACCCGCTAGCTGGCGTTTCAGCTCCTGTACCGGTCCCATGATCAAAGTCAGCGGGGTGCGGAACTCGTGGCTGACGTTCGAGAAGAACGTCGTCTTGGCGCGATCAAGCTCCGCGAGTTCCTCCGCGCGACGTTGCTGGTCCCGATAGCTGCGGGCACTTGCGATCCCGGCCGCGAGATGCCTGGCCACGAGGTCGACGAAGCCGCGATAGCCGGCGTCCAAAGGCCGGTACCGGTTTAGGCCGACGACGAGGAATCCGTACGAGGCACCCACCTGCTGGACCAGCGGTGCTATCAGCGCTTGCGCAGGCGGCTCGCTCCAGACGCCAGTTGGCAGGTCAGCGAACGCCGTGCCGTCGAGGTCCAGCAACGCGGACTCGCCGCGCAGTAGTGCTGCCACGGGCCATACCGGGTCAAGATCGTCGGTCGAAAGCACAGCCGGGGCGGCTGGGTGTCCGGCAGTGATCCCGGTGCTCCCGGCCAACCTGGCGACGGTGCCATCGTGGTCGAAAAGATAGGTCAGCGTGAAAGGCAGGTCTTGCTGATTGCGGTACAGCTGACGCGCGGCGAAGTCGAGCGTGTCCTGATCGGTTCGCACCACGCTGGGATCAGAGCCCAGATCGCGGAGGGTTGCCATCCGGCGTTCACCGATGATGCGTTCAGTGTCCTCGTTGACTACGCACAGCATGCCGACGACAGCGCCAGCGTCGTCGCGAAGCGGGCTGTAGGAAAAGGTGTGGTAGCTCTCTTCTTGGTAGCCGGATCGTTCAAGGAACAGCAGCAATGCCTCGTCCCACGTCGCTGTACCGGTAGCCAATACGGTGCCGATACGCGGACCGATGTCGTCCCAGATCTCAGCCCACACTTCGCTGGCGGGCCGGCCGAGCGCCCACGGGTACTTCCGGCCCAGGGTGTGGCGCCGGTAGGCGGCATTGCAGAAGAACGTCAGCTGCGGTCCCCAGGCCATCCACATCGAAAATCGGGATGACAGCAGGATGTCCACCGCCGTCTGCAGACTCTGCGGCCAAGAACCGGGTGGGCCGAGCGGGGTGGCCGCCCAGTCCACCGCCTTCAGGTCACGTCCGACATCGATATCGGCGGCGAACATCCACGCCGATGCCGATGCCGATGCCGACGCCGACGGCTCAGGTCCCGACCCCGGCTCGGTGCCTACCGCACGCGCCACCGGCTGTCCTCTCTCCGGCTCCGCCACGGATCCCGCTCGCTGGCTGCCGCCTGCCAGCGCCGATGAGACGCTGCCGCAGGTGTTCGCCGGGATCGTGGATTAACTCGAAGTCCCAGGGTAGCCGCAGCTCAAGTCCGGGACGTTGGTGGCCAAGCCGGACGCCAGCCTTGGGAGAGCACGAAGGTTCATGAAACCCGATGAATGGTTCCTAACTCCAACTGAACGTGGCAATCCGGCGACCAGGATCGACTGCCGGCGTGGTGACGGCGTGGCCTGGTCAGCAGGCAACCAGATAACGCCGCTGATTCATGGGGCGGTGTATTTCAACGAACTCGCGGCTAGGGTTAACGCGCTCGAAGCCGGGGACCTGCTGCTGTTCACGGACTGGCGCGGTGACCCTGACCAGCGGCTACGTGCCGACGGGCCGGCTGTCGCCGAAGCGCTGTGCGCTGCGGCCAAGCGCGGGGTGCTAGTCAGGGGACTGGTCTGGCGTTCGCACCTGGACAAGCTGGCGTTCAGCGGGGAGGAGAACAGGCACCTCGGCGAAGACATCGAGGACGTCGGCGGACAGTGCCTGCTTGACATGCGGGTCCGGCCGGGCGGGTCGCACCACATGAAGCTGGCCGTGCTGCGGCATCAGCACCGCCCGGATCAAGACGTCGCCTTCGTGGGCGGCATCGACCTGTGCCACAGCCGCCGCGATGACCAGTCGCACCACGGTGACCCGCAGAAACAACCCATGGCCGCGGTGTATGGCAGCCGCCCGCCTTGGCACGACATTCAGGTGATGATCTCCGGGCCCGCGGTCGGTGATGTCGAAGCGGTATTCCGTGAGCGCTGGGACGACCCGGCACCGCTGACCCGCAATCCCGTGCACCGGCTGCGCGACCGGCTGAGCGGAGAGGACGGCCCGGCGACGCCGCTGCCGCCGCAGGGACCTGATCCAGCACCGTGCGGCTCGGTCAAGGTGCAATTGCTTCGCACCTACCCCTCGCGCCGACCAGGATACTGTTTCGCCCCTGACGGAGAGCGGAGCGTGGCCCGCGGGTATCTCAAGGCTCTCGCGCGCGCCCGGTCGCTGATCTACCTGGAAGACCAGTACTTGTGGTCAAAGCCAGTTGCCAAGGTGCTGGCAGCGGCATTGCGGGCCAACCCTGGCCTGCGGCTGATCGCGGTGATCCCTCGGTTCCCCGATCAAGACGGCAAGCTGTCGCAGCCTCCCAATCTCATCGGCCGGGCGGAGGCGCTAGAAATGCTGCGGGCCGCCGGTGGTGACCGAGTCGCCGTGTACGGCCTGGAAAACAGCGATGGCACGCCGATCTACGTCCACGCCAAGGTCTGCATCGTGGACGACACCTGGGCGACAGTCGGCTCGGACAACTTCAACCGACGATCGTGGACCCACGATTCAGAACTGACCTGTGCGATGCTCGACGGCCAGGCCGGTCAGGCCGGATTCGCGTCTCGGCTGCGCCAGGCATTGTGCGCGGAGCACCTCGGCGAGCAGCAGGCAGCAGGGACCGACACCTTCGAGGCTTTCCGCATTGCCGCTAACAGGCTCGATGCTTGGCACCAGAGCGGACAGGTCGGCCCCCGGCCATCGGGGCAACTGCGCTCCTATCCCGATCCCGAACTGTCGACCTGGACGCGCGCTTGGGCCTGGCTGCCCTACCACCTCATCTACGACCCCGACGGCCGACCGCTATCGATGCGCCTGGCTGACACCTTCTGACCCGGCCGGACGCCCTGGAGTCCAGCGCTGCCCAGGTTTGCCAGTCCTAGGCAGGGCAGCTAGTGGCCATGCTCCAGCGAACGGCAGCGAAGCCGATCAGGAACCTTGCTCCCTTGATCGCAGTCACCACCGGCGCACTGATGTTCACGGTCGTGCTCGTGCTCGTGCTCGTGCAGTGGCGGCCGCTCGAAACCGCAGACCAAGCAGCCGCTGAGCACCTCACGGCACTAGTGGCCGGCCACTCAGGGGTCCTTACCGCGATCCAAGCGGTGACGACGCTGGGCAGCCCACCCGTAGTGGTCGGAGTCGTCGCTGCGGCCGCGGTCTACCTGGCGATCCGGCGCCGCTGGCGGTTGCTGCTCTACCTGGCCGTCACCGCCGCTGGCGCCTTCGTGCTCGACCCGCTCGTCAAGGCGGCGGTCGGTCGGCTGCGTCCGGTGGTGGCGCATCCCGTGGCGCATGCTTTGGGCAAGAGCTTCCCAAGCGGTCACGCGCTTGATTCGATCGTGTGCTACGGCGCGGTTCTGCTGGTCTTCCTGCCCGCTGCGCGGGGTCGATGGCGAACGGCGTTCACCTGGGTGACCGCAGCCATCGTCACGCTGATTGGCCTCAGCCGGATCGTACTCGGCGTGCATTTCGTCTCTGATGTGTTGGCGGCCTGGGCGATCGGCGTCACCTGGCTTGGCGTCACGGCGACTGCGTTCGAGCTGAGCAGGTACGCCTCCGGTCAGCGGCTTGCTGACCCGGTCACCGAAGGCCTTGCTCCTGAAGAGCACGCCGAACTGAGCCCAAGCGCGCCCGGTCGCGGCGGGAACATCCGGGCGCGCACCGGTGCCGCACTGCTCGCGACGTGGGTGCTGACGGTCGGGCTCGTAACTGGCCTCGGCGAGGTCGTCGTCAGGTATGGGAACGGCAACCTGCTCGGCGACAGGACGGTCCCAGCTTGGCTCGCCGGGCACCGCACTGCCGACCTGACCAGGGTGAGCCAGTTCTTCACTGACCTAGGGTCAACCTTGCCCATTTTGATCGTGGCGTTCGCGACCTGCCTGGTCTTTGTCGCCGTCACCAGGACCTGGCGGCCGGCCAGTTATATCGCCGTCGTGATGGCAGGCGAACTTTGCGCGTTCCTGCTCGCAGCAGAGGTGATCAAGCGACCGCGCCCGTTCGTCACCCACCTTGACTCGCGCGCACCGCCGACCTCGTCTTATCCATCCGGCCACACCGCCGCCACTGTCTGCCTCTATGTCGCCATCGCGATCCTCGTGATCGGTCATGCTCGTGGCTGGTGGCGATGGCTGGCCCTGGTGCCTGCGATCGCCTTCCCCGTCCTGGTCGCGGCGTCCCGCCTCTATCGCGGCGAGCATCACCCGACTGACGTCGCCGGGAGTCTCCTGCTTTCCGCGCTGTGGCTGACGGCAACCACCAAGCTGATCAGGCCCAACCCCCACCAGCGCAAGGGCCATCCGCTCGGCACCAAGCACCGCGCCAGCAGGCTCACTTGACCCGCTTCAGACATCGCCTGGAGGGGAATAGCTGTTCTGTGGCGTTCCGGGCATAAGGCCAATGTTGCGCGCGGTCAAGGCCGAGCCAACGTTCCGATGCCCGTTTGCGCAGCCTGAACTGGCTGGGTCTGCTGGTTGGAGGTCGCAATGGCGGCAGGCGTCGCGAGGCATCTTCGGTCTGTCGCGGGGGCAGCGGCATTCATCGTCGCCATTGTCGCCGCGCTCGCCTGCACGCAGCCGCCCGTGCCGCCTAGTCATCCTTCGGCCAAGCTGTATGACCCGGGAAGTACCGGGGTACCTGCTGTCGCCTTTAGTCCGGCGGGCACGTTGGCGGTGGGCGATACCGACGGTAGCAGCTATCTGTGGAATGTGAGTAACCGCAAGCTCATCGCGACTTTACCCAATCCCAATGGGCAGGCGATCTTCGGGATCACCTTCGCACGCGATGGTAGTGAACTGGCCGTCGGCACGAGTAATGACACCTATACCAACGGTGTCATCTATCTGTGGAACTTGGCTGACCGCAAGCTCATCGCCACTATGCACCCACCCGGCGGAGGCGATCCCGGCGTCGTCGCGGCTGGCTATAACGGCACCACTATCGCGAGCGCTGAGGACAGTAACAGCAACGTTTATATCTGGAGCCTAACCAGCCATAAGGTCGTGATGACGCTGCGCACTCACGCGCCTGACCCGGTGTATGGAATTGCATTCAGCCCGAGTGGCGACTTGCTCGCCGCTGCCGATCTAATCGGCAGCACCTACCTGTGGGACGTAAAGACCGGCAAGCTGGTCACGACGTTGCGCGATCCGGCATCCAAAGGACTAGCTTCCGTCGCCTTCAGCCCGGATGGCAAGACGCTGGCTGTCGGTGACAATGACGGCCACGCCTACCTATGGAATGTCGCTAGTCACAAGCTTGTCAAAGTCCTGCAAGCTCCGGCAGGCCAGGAGGTCAACGGCGTCGCCTTTAGCGGGGACGGCGACGCACTGGCCGCTGCGACCGACAACCAGGCCCGCACGAAGTCGATCATCTGCATCTGGGAAGTGGCTACCGGCGGGCTCATCGCGACATTCGGTGATCCGAGAAGTGAAGGTGTCTTCCGGCTGGCGGTCAGTCCTGATGGCAGCACTCTTGCCGTCGGCGATGCTAACGCGAACACTTATCTGTGGAATCTAGATTGGCTCTATTTGTAAGCGCCTAATCCGCGGGCAGCAGACAGGATGGATCGACCAATGACCTGGTGGCGAAAGAGCGTAATCGCGATCGGTGCCATGATCGCGATAGCAGCGATGATCTGGCCGGCCGGCCAGGCCGGCGCAACCGCGCGGTCGCGAGTCCGCCCGCCCGACAAGGTACCCGTGACGAACCAGGGGCAGGCGGGCAAATTTAAGGGTTTCTCTGTCGCTATCTCGGGTGACATTGCTGTCGCCGGTGTGCCGGGCGTAGGTAACTGGACCGGACAGGCATACGTCTACCAGCGCTCCGGGCGATTCTGGCTGCATACCGCGACTCTTTCCGACCCGCGTAAGGCTAAGAATGACGTGTTCGCCTGGTCAGTAGCCGTCTCGAGCAGCAAGGCAGGGAATTACATCGTCATCGGCGGGAACGACGGCAACGGTAAGCGCGACTATGTGTATATCTACAAGGGGGTCGGCCATACCTGGCATTCACAGGCCACCCTCGGCGACCCGGGAAAGACGAGCCAGGACATGTTCGGCGATGCGGTCGCGATTTCCGGAACGACTCTGGTCATCGGCGCGTCCTGCCAAAATGGCTTCAGCGGCCAGGCTTATGTCTACACCAGGTTCGGCAAGCGTTGGGTCATGCAGGCCAGCCTGGCCGATCCGGCCGCTAAGTCGCAGCAGGATTTCGGGCAGTCCGTGGCCGCGTCCGGCCGCACCGTAGTGATCGGCGCGCGCAACGTTGCCTATGTCTACCACTACAGTCATGGCTGGCAGCCGACCGGCACGTTGCGAAATCCCGGCAAGTCAACTGACGCGTTCGGGAGGTCGGTCGCGGTAGCTGGCGGAGTAGCTCTCGTCGGTGCGCCAGGGCCCATGCCACCACAGCACAAGGCCAAGCCAGGAGCTGCCTACATCTACGCGTTGACAGGCAAGAAGTGGTCGTTGAAGCAGACCCTGCCCGCGCCGAAGGGCGGTGATGAGTTCGGCTTCGCTGTCGCGATAGCTGGCACTGACGCCATGGTCGGCATGCCGCTCTATACCCATCTTGGTTGTGGTAGCGCCTTCGGCTACGCCAGCAGCGCCGGGCACTGGGTCGAGCGAACCCAACTGGTCGATGCCAATTGCCCGGCCGGCGCCAATTCGGCTGGTCAGTAGCCGTGTCCGATGGCATCGCGATCATCGGAGCGCCATTCACCGACGCGAACGCAGGGGCCATCTACACCACCAATGTGCGCTAAGGATGGCGCGCGGGCGCCATAGCGAATCGTGGCTCGTCCCGGTCGGATCTGCGCTACAGCGGTAGCAGGTCGGGGCGCTTGGCCGGCAAGCCGTCGCCGCTGGACACGCCGCGCAGCCGCCGCCGGATCCACGGCACCGCGTAGGCCCAGGCCCAGTGCAGATCGTGGCGCTTGGCCTGGAGCCAGCTTGGTGCTGCTGACGCGTCCGGCGGGAGGGGCGTGCGCCAGTCTTCAGCGACGGTCAGTCCAGCCGTTTCAGCGACGTGCAGCGCGACCCGCCGATGCCCGTCGGCGGTCAGGTGCAGTCGGTCAGCGCACCAAGCGCGCGGATCGGCGAGCACCGACATGGACCACAGGTCGACATGCAGGCAGTCGTGCCGATCGGCGATGGCCTTGATCTGTGCGTTGTAGGCGATGCACTTGTCTCTGATCAGACGCATCAGCGGCAACGCGAACGGGTCGAAGCCGCTGAAGAGCAGCACCTCGCTGCCGCTTGCCCGCAACTGCGACACTGCGCTCTCGAAGCTGGCTGCCAGTGCATCGGGATCGGCCTTGGGCCGCAGCAGGTCGTTGCCGCCGGCCGCGAGGCTAATCAGATCGGGCTGGAGCGCGATGGCGACCGGCACTTGCTCAGTGATGATCTGGCGCAATAGCTTGCCGCGGATGGCCAGGTTGGCATAGGTCAGTCCAGGTGCCGACGCGGCCAGGTGGCGAGCGAACCGGTCGGCCCAGCCCTGGCAGCTGCCGTCCGGGTAATGATCGCCGTAGCCTTCGGTGAAGCTGTCGCCAATCGCGACGAAGGATCCGACTCCCTGCACTGCGCCCTGCGCCTCCTAGCTGAGCTGCGTCGATTATCCCGCTTACCGACCCGGGCGCCAAGATAGCACCAGGATCGGGCAAGTCCGGCCGGTCGCGCCTGGCCGGTCGCCCCCTGGCCAACCACCCCTGGCCAATCACCCCTGGCCCAATCACCCCTGGCCCAATCACCCCTGGCCAAACACCCTGGCCAAACACCCCTGGCCAAACACCCCTGGCCAAACACCCCTGGCCGGTTGCACTGCGTAAAGCTGGACTAACCGCCACCTGGCCCTGTTCATTGTTGCTTGACGGCGCGATCAGCCGTCCTGTTCACTGAACGCATGGCGAGCGCGGCCCGATCGAGGCAGCGCGGACGGGGCACCCGTCGACGGGCAGCAAGCGTGGACAAGGTGATGTGACTTGGCGATCCATACGTTTGGCCAGGCGGCCGTTGACTGGGAGAGCCGGGTCGACTTCAGCCGGCTGAGAACCGACCGGCTGGCCCGGCTGAAGGACGCGCTCAACGAGTCAGACCTCGGCGCGTTGCTTGCCTTCGACTTCGCGAACATCCGCTACATGACGGCCACCCACATCGGTACCTGGGGCATCGACAAGCTGATCAGGTTCGCGCTGCTGGTGCGCGGCGGTGAACCGGTCGTCTGGGACTTCGGCTCGGCGGCCAGGCACCATCAGCTCTACAACCCCTGGCTAGACCACACCGACGGGCCGCCCACACCGCAAGGCGCGGCGCGGACTGGCGCGAGGGCCGGGCTCTCCACCCTGCGTGGCGCCTTGCACCCCGATGCGGGGATGGCGGCCGACCTGGCCGCCAAGATCGCGGCCGAGTTGCGCGAGCACGGCCTGATCAACGAGCCGGTCGGCATCGACGTCGCCGAAATGCCAGTGCTCGCCGCGCTGGCGGCCGAAGGCATCGACTGCGTGGACGGCCAGCAGGTCTTCCTTTCTGCCCGGGCGATCAAGACCAAGGACGAGATCTCGTTGCTCAGCCAGGCCTGCGCGATGGTGGACGCCGCCTACGACGAGTTGTATGGCTTCCTGCGCCCTGGCGTGCGGGAGAACGAGTGCGTCGGCCTGGTCAGCAAGGTCCTGTATGACCTCGGCAGCGAGTACGTGGAAGGCGTCAACGCCATCTCGGGTGAGCGCTGCTCGCCGCACCCGCACGTCTACAGTGACCGGCTCATCCGCCCGGGCGACCCCGCGTTTTTCGACATCCTGCACAGCTATGTCGGCTATCGGACCTGCTACTACCGCACCTTTGCGGTCGCCAGCGCCTCGATCGCCCAGCGGGATGCTTACACCCGCTGTCGCGAGTTCATTGACCAGGCGATCGCCCTGGTCAAACCGGGCGCCACCACCGCCGACATCGTGAATTGCTGGCCGACAGCGCAAGAGTTCGGCTTCCGCGACGAAATGGCGGCGTTCGCTCTGCAGTATGGTCACGGCGTCGGGTTGTCGATCTGGGAGAAGCCAATCTTCAGCCGGCTGGTCTCCCTTGATCATCCAGAGACGCTGCGCGAGGGCATGGTGTTCGCGCTCGAAACTTACTGGCCAGCCGCTGATGGCTGGTCAGCGGCCAGGATCGAGGAGGAAGTCGTCGTGACCGCCGACGGATGCGAGGTCATCACCAAGTTCCCGGCCGAAGAGCTGCTCGTGGCCGGCCGCAAGTACTGGACGGTCGGCGGCCAACTCAACACCCTGCGCGAAGCCCAGTCGCACCGCAACACCGCCGCTGGCAGCGCGAGCTAATGGGCGCTCCCCAACCGGACACAGCACCGGTGACCGCTGCCGAGCTCGAGCTCATGTACCGGCAGATGTCCATAATTAGGGAGACGGAAAGGGCCGCCCAGGATCTGTTCCTGCAAGGGCTGGTCAAGGGCACGACTCATCTTGCCGCCGGCCACGAGGCCGTGGCCGTCGGCGCCAGCACGGCGCTCCGCAGGGATGACTATGTCTTCGCCACCTACCGTGGCCATCACCACGCGATCGCCCGCGGCGCCTCGCCGGTCGAATGTCTGGCCGAGTTGATGAGCAAGGCGACCGGGATCTGCGGTGCCAAGGGCGGTTCCATGCACCTGACGAAGGCCGACCGGGGCATGCTCGGCTCCTACGCCATCGTCGGTGCGCACTTGCCGATGGCAGCCGGCGCGGCCTGGTCGGCCAAGCTGCGCGGCACCGGCCAGGTGGCTGTCGCCTTCTTCGGCGACGGCGCGACCAATATCGGCGCCTTCCACGAGGCGCTGAACCTGGCTGCCGTGTGGAAGCTACCAGTGCTGTTCATCTGCGAGAACAACCTCTACATGGAGTACACCCCGATCGCCTCGGTGACCGCCGTGCCCCGGCCTGCGGCCGATCGGGCGGCGGCCTACGGACTGCCTGGCGAGGTGATCGACGGCAACGACGTGGTCGCGGTGAAGTTCGCTGTGGGCTGGGCAGCCAGGCGAGCCCGAGCCGGCGAGGGGCCGGCCGTGATCGAGGCGGCGACCTACCGGCACTTCGGTCATAGCCGCACGGACCCGGCGAAGTACCGGCCGGAGGCTGAGGTGCAGCAGTGGCTCGCTCGTGATCCGCTGCTGGTCACCCGCAGCCAGCTGGAGGCCATGGGAGTGCCTGGCGGCCGAGATCGACAGCTGGTACGACGAGGCCAAGCAGGAGGTCAGGGAGGCAGTAGACCAGGCCAAAGCCGCCCCACCCCCCGCTCCAGCCACCGCATTCACCGATGTCTGGTCCAACGAAACCACCCAATGGCGCACCTAACCACGACGCCAACAGCACCAGCGAGCCGACGGTGCTCACCTGACGACACCACAGGGACGACGGTGCTGTCCCGCTGCTGGGGGAGAGTTGATGACTGACCTCATTTCTTACCGCGAGGCTGTCGCTGAGGGGATCGCACGGGAGATGCGGCGTGATCCGCGAGTGGTCTGCCTTGGCGAGGACATCGGCGCGGCCGAGGGCGTGTTCAAGACGACGGCCGGGCTGTTTACCGAGTTTGGCCCGGAGCGAGTCTGGGACACCCCGATCTCGGAGCAGGCCATTGTCGGCGCGGCAATGGGCGCCGCGATGACCGGGCTGCGTCCGGTCGCCGAGATCATGTTCTCCGACTTCCTTGCCTGCTGCTGGGACTACATCGCTAACGAGATCCCTAAGGTCAGGTACATGACTGGCGGGCAAGTCACGGTGCCGCTCGTAGTGCGAACGGCCAATGGCGGCGGGCTGGGATTCGGCGCGCAGCATTCGCAGGCGGTCGAAAACTGGGCCGCCGCGGTGCCAGGACTCAAGGTCGCAGCCCCGGCGACGCCGGCCGACACCACCGGCATGATGGCGGCCGCCATTCGTTCCGACGATCCGGTGATTTTCTTCGAGCACAAGGGGCTCTTCGCTAGCAAGGGAGACCCGGCGCCCCCCGGCCACGTAGTAGAGCTTGGCCAGGCCGCGATCGCACGGCCGGGCAGCGACCTCACCCTGGTCGCGCTTGCCTACACGGTGCCGATCGCGCTGGTGGCGGCGCAGGAACTTGCCGCCGACGGCGTCAGTGCCGAGGTGATCGACCTGCGCAGCCTGATCCCGCTTGATGTCACGACCGTGCTCGAATCGGTGGGCCGTACCTCGCGGCTGATGACCGTGGAAGAAAATCCGTTCCAAGGCGGCTGGGGCGGCACGCTCGTATCGATCGTCGCCGACGAGGGATTTGAATTGCTTGACGCCCCGATCAAGCGGGTCGCTTCGGCGTGCGTGCCGCTGCCGTTCGCGAACGCGTTGGAGGAGCAGGTCATCCCGACCACGGCCAAGGTCGTCGCGGCCGCGCGCAGACTGCTGGAGTACTGAGATGCCCGCGCATCTGGTCGCCCGCGCGGCCGAAGCCGATTACCGGGTGCCTGGCGGCTGGGCCGCCGGTGCCACCGGCTATCGGCGCTGGTCGGCGGTTGGCGAGCACACCGGCTCGGCTAGCACCGCCTTCGGCCTGTGCGTGCTTGAGATCGGCGGCTCGGTGCCTGCGCACCTGCACTCCTTCGAAGAGAGCTTCCATGTACTTACCGGCACCGCAGTGGTCAGCCTCCCGCAGGGCGCGTTTGTCGTGGCGGCCGGCGACTACGGGCTAATCCCGGTCGGCACGCCGCACGCCTGGCGGTCGGTCGGCACGGAGCCGCTGCGGTGGGCCGAGATGCAGGGACCGGCGCCGCGCTCCCGGTTCGGTGACGACACCTACGAAGTCTCACTGCCCGAGGCCAACGCCGTCCCCATTGATGTCAGGGATCCGCGCAACCGCCTGTTCGGCAACATCACCGGCGACCACATGGACCCGCGCCGGCAGGGCCAGGACCTGCTCACGGTGTCCGCCAGCATGCGCACGGCGCTGCTGGTCTACAGCGGGATCGGGGTCAAGATGATGATCGACTCCGACCTGGGCGCGAACCTGACGACTATGTTCATGGTCCAGTACGACCAAAACGGTCGGGCCGGCGCCCACGATCATCCCTTCGATGAGACCTATCTGATCCTCGAAGGCGCGACCGACGCGGAGTTCGACGGCAACAGGTACCGGCTCGAGGTCGGCGACATCGCCTGGGCAGGCGTGGGCTGCGTGCACGGCTTCACCAACGCTGGTCCAGGTCCGGTGCGCTGGCTGGAAACCCAGTCACCGCAGCCGCCGAGCCGGCACTCGTACCGTTTCGCCCGCGACTGGGAGTACCTGAACGACGCACTCGCCCAAGCCACGCCCCAGCCGTCCGCGCCTGCCGCCGCGCCGGTCGCGCCACTGGCCCAAGCCACGCCCCAGCCGTCCGCGCCGGTCGCCCCTTCGGCCGCGTCGGCCGCCTCGCCACCACCCCGAGATGATAGGACTGGCCAGCATGGCTGAGCAGACGAATTTGCTGGTGATCGGCGGTACGTCGGGCATCGGACTGGAGATCGCGCGCCGCGCGGTCGGCCGAGGTGAGCAGGTCGTATTGTCCGGCCGGGACGCCCGCCGGGCGACAGCGGCGGCGGCCGAAATCGGTGGCGGCGCGCGCGGGATCGGGCTCGACATTGGCCAGCCGGACGAGATTGACGACGCCTTGGCTGGCGTGGACCGTGTCGATCACCTGGTGCTCGCGGCGATCGAGCGGGACGCCAATACCGTGCGGGACTACGACGTCGCGCGGGCGGTATATCTGACCACGCTGAAGTTGGTCGGCTATATCGAGGTCATCCATGCGCTACTGCCCAAGCTCACAGCGCACGCGTCGATCGTGCTCTTTGGTGGCCTGGCCAAGGATCGGCCTTATCCGGGGTCGACCACGGTCTCGACAATCAACGGCGGCGTCACCGGCATGGTGCATACGCTGGCAGTAGAACTCAGTCCGGTCCGGGTGAACGCGATCCACCCCGGCATCGTCGGCGACAGTCCGTTCTGGAGCGCCAAGCCGGACGAGGTGCTGGCCGGGTACGTGTCCCGCACGCCGACGGGGGAGTTGGCGACGATGGCCGATGTAGCTGACGCGGCCGAGTTCCTGCTAAGGAACCGCTCGGTCAACGGGGTTCACCTGAACGTAGATGGCGGCTGGATGCTCACCTGAGGCCGGCAGGGGGTCGGCCAACAGCCGCTTAGACAGCAACGGGGTCGCCCCGTTGCTTACCAGGCGGCAACGGGGCGACCCCGTTGCTGTTGAGCAGGGAGGGTACAGCCGTGGATGTCGCCGTAGTGGGGGCCGGGCGGATGGGCGCCGCCATGGTGGGGCGGTTGCGGGCGGGCGGCGCTGAGGTGATCGTGTTTAACCGGACCCCGGCCCGAGCCCAGGAGGTCGCGGCAGCGACTGGTGCCCGGGTGGCTGGCAGCGCTGCGGCAGCGGCCGCTGCGGCACCCGTTGTGCTGGTGTCGCTGGCGGACGACCGGGCGGTGACGCAGTCCTACGCCGGACCTGATGGGATCGCGGCCGGCGTCGAGCCTGGCACGGTCGTGGCCGATACCAGCACGATCGACCCACGCACGGTGCACGCCATGGCCGAGTTGCTAGCGGAGCGTGGCGGTCGGCTGATCGACTCGCCGGTGTCAGGGAGCGTGCCGAGCGTGCAGCAGGGCACGCTGACGGTGCTGGCCGGCGGTGACGCGGCCGATCTTGCGGTGGCCAGGCCGGTGCTTGACGTGCTGGCAAGCCGGATCTTCCACGTCGGACCAGCGGGCGCCGGGGCAGTCATGAAGCTGGCGGTGAACTCGATGGTGCACTCGCTGAACCAGTCGCTGGCTGAGGCGCTGGTGCTGGCCGAGCAGGCCGGAATCGACGCGGGGATGGCCTACGACGTGATCGCGTCGAGCGTGGTCGGCGCACCGTTCGTGCAGTACAAGCGGGCCGCGTTTGAACAACCTGAGCGGACGCCGGTTGCCTTCACCCTTGAGCTGGTCGCCAAGGACCTGCGGCTGGCACTTGACCTAGCCGGGCGGCTCGGTCTTCAGCTGCCGCAAGCCAGTACTAACAGCCAGACCGCGACCGCGGCTGTCGATGCCGGGCTTGGCCAGCGCGACATGGCGGCGCTGGTCGAACTATTCCGCCGGCAGGCTGGAGGTTCCTAGGCAGGAGGGTACTGGTGGGCATGATGTGGCGGTCTGTCCGGTGCAAACGTTAAGCGATTGTGTACGCTGAGCGCGGGGAGGTCAGCGAAGCAGTGTCAACGGAGCCAGAGCCGCCGATCGGGCAGCGGATTCGCGAGGAGCGGCTCAGGCGCGGGTACAACCTGCGGTCGCTGGCCCGGGCAGTCAATGTGTCCGCCAGCCATATCTCCCAGATCGAGACCGGAAAGTGCCGCCCTTCCGTCAGTACTCTGTACGCGATTACCAGCGTGCTCGGCGTCTCGATCGACGACATTTTCGAGAGCCCTGACCTGCCTGGCGCGGGCGATGACCGACCAGCGGCTGCGGGAACTGACCGCCGCGACGCAGCGCGCGCCGACCGGGTGCCGGTACTCACCGATCTGGCCGCAGCGCGCGGGCTGCCCGCCGCGGCCAGCCAAGGTGCGGCAGCCGCGCTGGTCGCACTAGCTTCAGAACATGCTCGCCGGGTCGGTCCCGTCGTCGCACCCGGCCAGCGCGAGACGCTTGAGCTTGACTCAGGCGTCACCTGGGAACGGCTCGGCCACGTGCCCGGCCTGCATGTTGACTTCCTGCTGATCACTTACGCCGCTGGCGGCAGTTCGTCGAGCACTGATCAGCTGATGCGCCACCAGGGCACCGAGTACGGGTACCTGATCTCCGGCGAACTGGTCGTCACGCTGGGGTTCACCGAGCACAAGGTGATGCCGGGTGACGCCATCTGCTTCCCGTCGTCCACGCCGCACCGATACCGCAATGAGGGACCAGAGCGGGCGATCGGCGTCTGGTTCGTCGTCAACCCGGACGCGTCCTAAGACCTCACTGACCAAACAGTAACAACTGATGAACAGGGTCTGTTCAGTAGTTTTCAGTGTCTCTTTACATTCATGTTGCGCACCAGGGTCAGCGGGGCTGTCGACATCAGGTGGCACGCCAAACTCGTAAGTTGCGCGAGAGCATTTACCATGGGGCGGGTGGAGCCTGAGCTAGCAGGGCACCCGGATAGATCGCGCTGGAACGCCAGATACTCCGGCGACTTCACCGCGTCGTTCGAGCCGCATCCGTTGGCTGTGCGGGCCCTGGCGCTGGACCTTACCGACGGGCCGGTGCTTGAGTTGGCGTGCGGCCCGTCCGGCAGTGCGCTGGCGGCGGCTGCGGCCGGGTGGTCCGTGGTCGCAGTCGATATCTCGGAGGTCGCGCTTGAGTTGCTGGCCGGCGAGGCTCGGCGGCGCGGACTGGCCGATCGGATCGAGTTGCTGCAGGCGGACCTGACCAAGTGGCGGCCAGAGCGGGAGCGGTTCACGCTGGTACTGTGCACGCGCTACTGGGATCGTGAGTTGTTTCTTGATGCCATGGCGGCGGTCGCTTCCGGCGGTTTCATCGCCTGGGAGGCGCTCACCGAAGCCGCCCGGCGTGACCGGCCAGACCTGCCGCCGCAATGGTGCCTCGCCGCTGACGAGCCAGCTTGCCTGCTCCCCGCCAGCTGGCGGCTCATCGACCAGCGCGACGCCGCTGGCGGCATGACCCGCAGTCTGATCGCTGGCCGCCCCGCCGATTAACCGCAGCCAGCCGCCGCCGGCCGCATCGCGTCGCGCCCTAAGGACACGCCCCGATGCGGCCGGTTCGCGTGATCAAGCAGTGCCCACGGCTACAGCAGGGTGGTGACCGCCTTGACCTCGGTGTAGGCCTCGAGGACCTCGTGGCCCATCTCACGGCCCCAGCCGGACTGTTTGTACCCGCCGAACGGCAGCGACGCGTCGAACACGTTGTAGCAGTTGATCCACACCGTGCCGGCCCGGATCTTCTTGGCGAGGGCGTGCGCCTTGGAGATGTCCTTGGTCCAGATGCCAGCGCCGAGACCGTAAGTGGAGTCGTTCGCGACGGCGGCGATCTCGTCCAGGCTCTGGAACGGTGCGGCCACCACCACTGGGCCGAAGATCTCCTCGCGCACTATGCTCATTTCCGGCCTCGTGTTGGTGATCACGGTGGGCTCCACGAAGTAGCCGGCTTCGCCGTGCCGCCCGCCGCCGGTCACTGCGGTCGCGCCGTCGGCCCGTCCGGCATCCAGATAGCCGGTCACCCGCTGCAGCTGCTCGGCGGAGACTAGCGGACCCATCTGGGTGCTCTCGTCCATGCCAGGACCGAGCTTGATCGACTTGGCGATCTCGGACACGCCGTCGACCACCTCGTCGAAGCGGCTTTCCTGCACGAACAACCGTGAGCCTGCCACGCAGCACTGGCCGTGATTGAAGAAGATGGCATTGGCCGCACCGGCGATCGCGTCGTCGTTGGCGTCGTCGAACACGATGTTCGGGCTCTTGCCGCCGAGTTCAAGCGTGAGTTTCTTGAGGTTCCCCGCAGCGGCCTGGACGATCAGCTTGCCGACCTCGGTTGACCCGGTGAACGCGACCTTGTCGACATCATCATGGCTGGCGAGCGCGGCGCCGGCGGTCTCGCCGAAGCCGGTACCACGTTCACCACGCCGTCGGGCACCCCGGCCTCGGCGATGATCTGGGCCAGCAACAGCGCGGACAGCGGAGTCTGCTCGGCCGGCTTCAGCACGACGCAGTTGCCAGTCGCCAGCGCCGGGCCAAGCTTCCACGCCGCCATCAGCAGCGGGAAGTTCCACGGGATGATCTGCCCGATGACCCCGATCGGCTCGCGCAGCGTGTAGGAGTGGAAGTTCGCGCCCGGCATGTAGGGCACCGAGATGTTGATCGTGTTGCCTTCGATCTTGGTGGCCCAGCCAGCCATGTAATGGAACAGGTCGGCCGCCAGCGGCACGTCGGCGCCCTTGGCAACGGCGTAGGGCTTGCCGTTGTCCAGTGACTCGAGCTGGGCGAACTCCTCGATGTGCTCAAGCAGCAGGTCGCCGATGCGCCAGATGATCCGGCCTCGTTCGGACGGCGTCATCCGACTCCACGGCCCATCGAAGGCCGCGCGGGCGGCGCGAACCGCCCGGTTGATGTCCTGCACGTCGCCTTCGGCGACGTGCGCCAGGGTCTGGCCGGTGGCCGGATTCGGCGTTGCGAAGGTCTTGCCGGCCGCGGCGTCCACCCACTGGCCGTTGATGAAGAGTTGGCGAGGAGTGGCGATGAACTGCTCTACGTTGCGATCGATTGTGACTGTCACGACTACCCATCTCCCTTGCCCGATGGCAGGTTGAAGTCTGGTAGTCACAATGAGACTACAGTGGGCGGCGAGGGCACAAGGGCCGGAGGTCCCAAGCCCGAGCGGCACCGCGCAGGCCGGTAATTCGGCTACCTGACGGAAAGGCCAGCCAGATCCTGCTCTGCGACCGCGTCGAGAAAGCGCAGCGTGGCTGTCATCGTCTCGGAGCGCCACAGCACCAAGGTCCGATCGAAGCCCGACGCGGTGAGCAGGCGCTGACGCAGGGCTTCGGCGACCGGGACGAGTTGCTCGCGCTGCGCGGCCAGCAGTTCGTGTGGGTCGCGCCCAGCGCGATCCAACAGCGCGAGCTTCACCAGCAATTCTGAGCGCACGTCCCTGTTATGCGCGGCCGGCCGATCAAGCCAGGCCATGGCGAGCTTGCGACCCGCCTTGGTCACTTCGATCGGTGACTTAGCCGGACCTTGACTGGATGGCTGCAGTTCGGTCGACCGGACCAGGCCAAGCTGCTCAAGGCGCGGCAGCGCACGGTACACGACCGGCTTGGGCACCCGCCAGATCCGCCCCACGCTGCCACCGGAGTCAAGCAAGCGCGCGATCGCGAAGCCATGCCTGGGCTCCTCGCAGATCAAGCCGAGCACCAGCCACTCAGCCAGCGACAAGACCGGCTCGTCGGCTGCCTGGTCAGCGCTGAATGCCATGGTCTAAGGCTACGCGCTGCGGGCTCGCCCGTCGCGCAGGCTTATTGGCAGCGACGCGCGAGCCGCATCGGCGGCGGTGGCTTAGTCAGCCCTTGGCGATCATGACTTCAGTGGATTTGATGATGACAGCGACCTCGTCGCCTTCCTTCAGGTTCAGCCGGTCTCGTGAGGAGTCGGTGATGGCGGCGGTCACCGTGCCAGCGGCCACGTTGACCGTGATCTCGGCCATCACTGACCCCGACTTGACGCCAGTGATCGTGCCGTTCAGTTGATTGCGTGCGCTGAGCTGCATAGCTGTTTCTCCTTATTCCTGATGGGGAACTACGGGTACACAGTGATCTGCCCGGCGGCGACTGATACCCACAGCTGACCGCCGTCGTCTAGCTTCAACTCATCTACCGCGTTCGGCTGCACTTCAGCCGTGATTCGGCGTGCCGTCGACCAGCCTGGCGGTGACCTCAGCCGCGGCGCACCTGATAGTGACTGCCGCGCCAGACCGCAGTAGTCTCTGTGTGACTAGCGACCACAGGCTGCGGGAGGCCAATCGTGTCCGCCGAGCTGATCAGCCAGGCACCAGCAGCCATGGGAACCAGGCGGCAGCCCAAGCCGATCATGAGGGCCGTAGTCGACGTGCTCGCGGACGGCACTATCTGCTACGCGCCGGTCGGTGCGGTGATGAGCGACGGCGGACTGGTGATTTGCCACCTGTGCGGCCGCTCGTTCCGCTCGGTGGCCGCTCATCTGGCCTCGCACGGCTGGACCAAGGACCGCTACTGCGAGGCGTTCGGACTGGAGCGCAGCCAGCCGCTCGAAACCGAGCAGACTCGCAAGCTCAGGGCGGCCGCGCTCAGCGCGCGGCTCATCTTCGACCCGGCGATCAGGGAAGGCAGCGCGGCCGGCCGGGCCCGGGCCAAGTCAGGCGAACTCGCCAGGGACGCCGCGACGGCCGCCCGTGGCCGGTCTTTCCCAGCACAACGCCGCATAAAGGCTGCCGCGGCCCGGACGGCGGCGCCGTCCGCGATCGTGGCCAAGGCCAACAGGGAGCGGGCCGATCAGCGCATCGCTGCGGTGGCCGCGCAGGCTGCGAGCCAGCTCGGTCACCCTGACCTGGGCGCGTTCGTGGTCGACAGGATCCGGGCCGGCGCTAGCCTCGCCGCGCTCAGCCGGGAAGCTGGCCTGCACAAGGACTGGCTATCCAGACACTTGCACCGTCTCGATCCGGCTGCCGCGCAAGCCGTTGAGCTGCTCGCCGCCACTCGGGCCGAGTCGCGCTGGCTGCCGGTCGTGCGAGAACTTGGCTACCAGGATGCGGCCGCCTATTTGGCACACCGGCATCTTGAGCTGCACCAGACCGTGGCCGCGATGGCGGCCGAACTCGGAGTCTCCCGGCACACGGTGGAGTCGGCGCTGCGACGCCATGGCCTGGCGCCGGTCGCGCACGCGGCCAAACGGCACGCCGCGGACACGCGAGCGGCAGCGGTGGCGGCTCGCCTTGGCCATGCCTCGATGGCTGACTACCTGGCCAAGCGGCGAGCCGACGGCCTGACCTGGCGAGCGATCGCCGCTGAGACAGGCGAACCGCAGACCTGGCTGCGCCGGCGGGCCGGGCGGCGCGCTGGCGGGTAGCCAACTTGCTGGCCGGTCGCTCGCGGCCGGCGAGTGCGGACTGGTCAGGCGCTTTGCCGCAGGCCAGGCGCGGGTCAGGCGGCGTCGGCGGCCGACCGGGACCTGGCCGAGGCGGCCGACAGCGACTCCTCGTGCTCGCCGCTCGCGCGCATGCCGCTGATCAGGGGCGAGTGGGCCAGCATGAAAGCACCAGCGAACGCGGCGAGCAGGAACAATGCCTCAGCCGGCAGGGCCGACCCGCTGGTTTGCAGGTCGTCGCTGAAGAGGCCGACGCCGATCAGGATCGAGGCCAGTGGGTCGACCAGCACCAAGGTGGACTGAGAAGCGACGATCGGTCCGGCGTGCATGGCGTTCTGCGTCAAGAAGACCGCGGTCACGCCGAACACGGCGAGCGCGTAGGTCTGCCAGTGCCGGTACAACTGGGTCCAGTCGTGCGCCGCGTAATCGGTGACCACTTTGGTGCACGCAGCGGTGAAGGCATAGCTAACAGCGGCAGCTGTGCCGAACATGGCGGCACGCCACCAGCGCGGTCCGCGCAGCGCGAGCAGCACCGAGCCGGTCATCACGGTGACGCAAGCCAGGCCGGTGATGATCCACTTCCATGTTGGCGGCGGCTGCATCCCGTACTGAGGGCGCGCGAAATATAGGAATCCGGCCAGCCCGACGCTCACCCCGACCGCCCCAAGCCACTCACGCCGGCCCAATCTGAAGCCGAACCAGATGGCCAGGATGGCGGCCAGGAAGACAAGCTCGAAGGTGAGGATCGGCTGCACCTGGGAGAGCCGTCCGAAATGGAGGGCGACGGCCTGAACCGCGAATGAGATCACCATCAGCGCGAAGCCAAGCAGCCAGATGCCCCGGTGCACCGCGTACTTGAGCAAGCTCAGCCGCAGGGTGCTGTCGGCAGGCGCGCTCTCCACCCCGATCCGCTGGAAGACGCTAGTCAGGGCATTCGCCAGTGCGGCAAGCAGTGCCAGGGCATACACCAATGGGCTCAGCCTCCGTCCGTGAGGCCCGCATCACCGGCAGATAACTATCTTGAGGGCAAGGCTCATTCCGCAGCTAGCGAACTAACTGTCTAGAGCCGTCTAGAGCACGCCGGCACCCTGGCCGGGCAGTCAGCTCAGTTGGGGTCGGCCCTAGTTCAGGCTTGCCGACGAATTGAGCTGAGAAAGCCCTTTGGCCAGGTCAGCGCCATCCATCACAGGAGCGATGTCGACCGCGGCGTTGAGTCGGCTGAAGAATGGCTCGGCGAACGGCGGGATCTCCGTCGCGTCAGGCAGATCGAAGACCAGGTACACGGTGCGGCGGCCGTCGAACGTGGTGAAGTACATCGCCTCGGGATTCCACCGCTCGGTGGCCTGCATCATGACCGAAGGCAGTGAGCCGTCGGTGATCGCCACGTTGCCGGATTCGACCGGAATGCTGACTCTGGCCATAACTCGCATGTCTGCCCCCGCTGATGTCGAGTTAACTGTTGGACCATAGGTTACCAGTTCGTTACTCTCCGTTGAGAGTCCCCCCGCAGCCGCAGCCTTCCTGTACGACAAAAAGCATGGTCAGCTCAGGGCATCATGGTGCTGAAGCCCTGAGCTGACCAACGCCGGAATGGTGGAGTTACCCGACGCCCCGTCAGCCGCCCGCGAGCCGCTAACGGGGCACCAGCCCGGCCTGCCCCCCTAGGTTGAGACCAGGAAATCGTGAATTGGGCCAGATTGGCCACCCCCCAACTCGGGGATGCCGCACTGCCCGAGCCGCCCTAGAATGCCCGCTACCCGCATCCGCACGGACGATAGCCGCACGCCGGTCGCATCGGTCGCGTTTTGGGTAGTGTGCGGATGACCTGGGAAATAACCTACGTATTGGGGATAGCCACGGTCGGCGAGCTGGCCGGGCAGGCGGAAGTGGCGGTCGACTCGACGGTGGCACAGGCACATGTCACGACGCCGTCTGGCCGGGTGATCGAGGTACCTGACGGCGGGCGCCTGGTCTTCGGCCGCGGGCCCGACGTGGATCTGATGATCGCCGCCGGGCGCGGGCTGTCCCGGCGGGCGGGCCTGATCAGCGCGACCGCCGGCGGTGCCCTGGTCGCTAACCTCAGCCATACGCACGCCCTGTATACCGAAGGCGACGGCTTCAGGATCCGGCTGCCCAGGTTGGACGAGCCGGGCGAGCCGACCGGCGGCTGGTTCGTGTCGCGCGGGACCATGCTGGTCGGGTCGCGCGCCATGCTGGACGAAGGGCAGCCGCTACGGCTGGTGGTCTCAGCCAGGTCAGGGCCGGCCGAGAGCGACGGCGGGCTGCTGCCGGGCACCGGTGACGCGACCGTGCTTCCGCTGTACCTCGATCCGAACACCAAGCTATTCCTGGTCGCGCTGATCTGGTGTCGGCCCTGGCTGATCGATCCGGCGCGGAGCACGCCAATTCCGCGGACGCCGGAGATCGCACGGGCGGCACTTGAGGTGACGGACGCGCATCACGAGATCGAGTGCTTCGACGCCGATCCGGCCTTCCGCGACCGGCTGTCCGCTCGGGTGGGCGAGCACCTCAAGGTGCTGCGGCGCAAGATCAGCGAGCGCGGCCTGGTCCGGCCAGACATCAGGCTCTCTGATGAGGTCGCCGTCGGGGTGCTGATCGAGAAACGGCGTCATCACCCCGGCCGATCTCGACCGGCTCGCTGATCCTGCCTGGTGCTCACGCCAGGAGGATCTGTGGTGGACGCGGGCCTGACCGCTCGCTAGGTACCAGGCGGCGGGGACGGCGGGATTGGTGCGACCACGACGAATCTGACCCACTTCGGCCGGACGCCAGGCTCGCTTACCTTGACCCGGTACGCCCCGGTCGGCAGTCCGTCGGGGTAGAACTCGTGACTCTGATTGATGCCGTAGTTGAAGGTTCCGGCCAGGTCGACTCGCACTTGCGTGTGCCTAGTGATCCTTTGGCCAGCGCTGACGAGGGTCACGGTGATCCGACGGAGCGGAATCCAGCCGTGCCCCTGGACCACGAAGATGGTGTTTGAGTCGCCTTGCTTCTGCTCGACGACGAGCATTGTCTTGCCGTCGGGATCGGAGGCCGGGCTGGTGTAGAAACCGGGCTGGCCCTGCGGCGGAGGCGGCAGGTTCGCGTTGGCCGACTGGGCGTTGGCGGACTTGGTGGTGCCGGGGTCTGTCGTCCCGCTGGCATTGGCGGTGGCGCTGTCGATCACGTACTTGCCCAAGAGGACCCCGGCGGCCAGGAACATGACCGCCAGCAGCGCGGCGGCGATGCCGAGCAATGCCCGGGTGCGTCCGTTGCCGCCCGGCTTGGTGTGATCGCGGCTGTCGCCTGCCTGCTTGGCCGGCCCAGGTTTGACTCCGCGCTGCGAGTGCCGTGCGGGCGTCCGGCGCGGCGAACTGGCCATCGGCATCGAGCCGAGGGTGTCATCGTTGGGCTCGCTCGGCGCGGCACCGGGCCGCGGATCGCGCCGGTAGTCATCGATCAGCGCGAGTGCCGAGGCCGGCAGCGGCGCCCGGCCGTAGTCGTCAAGGTCGGCCGGGTTGTCGCCAGGTGCCAAGTGCGCGAGGACCGCGGCCGACGTCGGCCGTCGTCGCGGATCGCGATCCAGGCACGCCAGCACGACCTCGGTGAGCTCGGACGGCAGGCCGCTCAGGTCGGGTGCCTCGGTGGCGAGTTGCACGAGCACGTCCATGACCGAGTCGCCCTGGTACGGCCCGTGGCCGGTGGCGGCGAAGAGTATCGTCGCGCCAAGTGAGTAGACATCGCTTGCGGTGGTCGCTCGGCTGGTGTCCCTGGCCTGTTCCGGAGGCATGTAGGCGGGCGTGCCGACGGCGCCTCTGGTGAGGGTGAGCTGGATCCGCTCGGCTGCCCTGGCGACGCCGAAGTCGATGACCCTGGGACCATCGGGCGACACGAGCACGTTGGACGGCTTCAGGTCCCTGTGCACCAGGCCGACGCTGTGGATGGACTCAAGTGCCTCGGCGCAGCCCGCCGCCAGCCAGCGCACCGCCGGCACCGGCAGCGGGCCACAGTCGCGCACCAGCGCGCTCAGCGGCGGGGCCGGCACATAGGCCGTCGCCAGCCAGGGCACGTCAGCTTCCGGGTCGGCGGCGACGACCGGGGCGGTGAAGGCACCGCTGACGCGGCGGGCGGCCGCGACCTCATGAGCGAATCTCGTACGGAAGTCGGTCTCCTCGGCGAACTCGACCCTGATGGTCTTTACCGCCACCAGCCGCCCGGCCGTCGAGCGAGCCAGATAGACCCGTCCCATAGCACCGGCCCCGAGCCTGCCGATCAGCGTGAAGCCACCGATCCGCTCCGGATCCCACGGCCGAAGCGGCTCTATGAGCGGGGGCGCAGCCTCGCTAAGGTCGCGGTCTTTGGCTGGCAGGCTCGGCTCCTTCGCGCTTAGGCAAGAACCTGCCAAGATATTACCGATAAGCGCAGGCATATGGCCTACGCGTCAAGATCTGATCAGCCCGTGAGCAAATTTCGGCTAGTTCTGGTCGGATTGGCCAGGTCGCGGCGAGTCGGTCGATGGCCGGAACGCGGCGACGAGCCTAGCCACCAAGGTGGCCAGGAAGATCTGACCGGTCATGGCCTCGATCATCGCGATCGCGCGGCTGCCGCTCTGGGCCGCGGTGAAATCGCCGTAGCCGAGCGTGGTGAGCGTGGTGAAACTGAAGTACTGAAATGTGGCAGGCGTGCCTGGCTGGCCGTCAGCGAAAAAGCTCTTGCCGTGGAAGTAGTAGATGGCCGAATAGAACGCCGCGAACATCAAGCCAATCATCAAGTAGCTGCTGACCACACCGTAAATGCTCTGGATTGTCACGGTCGGCAGCAGCAGGATCTGCCGAATCAGCACCACGATGATCAATAGCAGCAGCAAGCCAGTCCACAAGGCGGCGATGCCGTGTCCCGGGTTGGTACCGATCGCGGCCGAGATGATGATCATCGCCACCGACACCAGCAAGCCGGCCATGATGCCGAGCCGGACGGCATCGCTCCTCACCGCCGAGCTCTGCAATGCGAGCAGGCCGACCACGGTGTACAGGCCGAGCGCCAGCCCGCCCACCCACTCGGTGTGCAAGAACGCTCCGAGCAGGTAAGAGCTGATGAGTAGCAACAGCAGCAGCCCATACCGGCGGTCGGCGGCCCTGCGCTGGCGTTGGGCCGCGTTATCGGTTGGTGGCTCGTCGTCGGCCGTCGTCGGCTCCTTGATGATGCCGGTAGTTACCGCGCGCGAGGTCCCGTCGCGGCGGGCTGCCGCGACGGGACCCTGGGCTGATCGGAGGTATCCGAGTCGGCTGGCACATACCCCCAGCCGTCAGCCCGCGCTAAAATTCGTGCGCTTGATTCCGCGGGGTCAGGAGCGCCCAGATGATGAAGGCGTCGAGGGCGATCATGACGATCGACCACAGCGGCTGGTACGGGATGAACACGAAGTTCGCGATCGCGCTGAGCACCGCGAAGAACGCGCCCACGTAGCGGGCCCAGGCCATGCCTAGGAACACGCACATACCGGCGGCGAACAGCACGACGCCGAGTGCGAGCTCCGTCCAGCCCCAGCCGCGAATGTTGTACCGGAATGCGTAGGCCGGCGCCGTACTAAAGACGTGCCCGTGACTGAGGGCTATGACGGCCACCGTGACCATCCACAGGCCGCCGAGCAACATCAGCGTCCCGGCCAGTGCGGTGAACCCGATGACCGCGCCCCGCCCCGATGCCTGGGCCTGGTGCCTGCCGCCGGCCTGGTAATCACGGTCACCTGGCTGGTAATCGCGATTACTGTAGTCACGGCCAGTAGCCGCGTAGTCCCTGCCCTGGGTCCCCTGCATCTGGCCCTGGCCTTGCAATTGGCCCTGGCCCTGCGGTTGCCCTTGGGCCTGCGTCTGGGCTTGATCAGGGTCGTAACCCATGGTCGACCCTGACGTGCCGGCTTGCCGTTCGTTTGCACTACTCATGTCAAGCCGCCCCCCTTTTCTCGCTAGCCACGAGCGCTAGCTCGCGTTGGTGGCCCCGCAGGCGCCGTTGTCGCATCCCCCTGGCGGCCAGCGAGTTCCTTGATCCCGATGCGTCCATACCCGATCCGCTCGGTCAAACGCGCCTTTGCGCCGGCCTAGCCCAACTTGACCTAGACAGCTGCGAGCCGGCCAGGATCTCGACCGCTGTCTCCCGAGCCGCCACGCCGTAGCCGGAAGGCCAGGACGGCAGCGAGTACCCCGTAGACGATGAGCCAGATTCCGATGACCGCGACCAGCACCGTCAGCGAGATGATCGGCCAGAACAGCACGATCAGGCCAGCGGCGAGGCTGAGCACGCCAGACAGCACGGTGATCGAACGTCCGGGAATACGCCCAATGAATAGTCCAACCGCTATGTCGGAAATCCCATGAATTACCCAGAAGATGCCGACGATGATCGCGAGCGCGGCAATGGTGACGTGGTAGTGCCTGATGCAGTAAAGCCCAAGCACGATGGCGATGAGCCCGATGACCACGCTGGCCACGCGCTTGCCGCCGGTAGATTCATGTGCGGTAAAGCCGTCGATCAGCCGCAGCACTCCGGCCACGATCAGCGCTGCGCCGATCAGGATGGCCACGACTGCGGCCGTTTCCTTCGGCCAGGCGAGCAGTATTGCCCCGATGACGATCGAGCCGATTCCTGCGGCCAGGAACGCTGGCCAGGCGGCCGACCCGAGTTCGGGACCGACCCTGGGCAGTTGCCCAGCCTGGCGAGTCCGGTCGTCCCGCTGATATGGACCTGGCTGGTTGGCCTGGTCGGGCGGGTGCGAACCGCTTGTGGTCATTGCGGACCTCCTTGGCCCTCCGGGCGGTCCCGGCGTGGCGTTGAATGGTTGTGCCGCAAGTCCAGCGAAACGGATAAAACGTGGTACGACTTGGTTATCCGTCGTCGCTGTCACTCATAGTGAGGCGACTAGCCGGCCCGTTCACCACCCGTGGCGGGTGAATACGGCTGCGAGGCCCTAGACTTGGCGCCCGAAGCCGTCAGTGCCGTGCCGCAAGGCGAAAAGGCCGTTGCCAGCAGCGGCGGCGCCAATCGAAACCGGAAACCCCGCTCCGGCGCGGGGATCACGGGCCAGACAGCGACAGCCGGAAAGCCAAGGAGTGACCACGTCGTGAAGACCGACGTCGAGGAACTGAGCCCGACCAGAGTTCGCCTCACTGTCGAGGTGCCGTTCGATGAGCTCAAGTCGAGCCTGGACCACGCTTACCGCGAGATCGGCCAACAGGTCAGGATCCAGGGCTTCCGGCCAGGTCACGTGCCCCGGCAGATCCTTGACCAACGGGTCGGTCGTGGTGCTGTGCTTGAGCACGCGATCAACGACGCGGTACCCGACCTGTACGCCCAGGCGGTACGCGATGCGCAGGTAGTGGCGCTTGGCCAGCCCGAGGTGGAGATAACCAAGCTGGAGGATGGGACCGAGATCGCGTTTACCGCCGAGGTTGATATCCGGCCCAACTTCGAAATTCCTGAGCTTGAGAACCTGCGGGTCGTAGTCGACGACGCCGATGTCAGCCCGGACCAGGTCGAGGAGTATCTGCAGGCGCTGCGGGAGCGGTTCGCTTCGCTGCTGTCCGTTGACCGGGCGGCGCGCACCGGCGATTACGTCTCGATCGACCTGTCCGCCCAGGTCGACGGCCAGGATGTGGCCGACGCCCAGGCGACCGGCATCTCTTACGAGGTCGGCAGCGGCAACATCCTCGATGGTCTCGACGACGCGTTGATTGGCCTCGCCGCGGACGAGACCGCGACCTTCCAGTCGGAGTTGGCCGGAGGCGAGCACCAGGGCAGCCAGGCGGATGTCACGGTGACGGTACGCAGCGTCAAGGAAAAGGACCTGCCCGCTCTCGACGACGATTTCGCCCAGTCGGCCAGCGAGTTCAACACTGTGGGCGAGTTGCGCTCCAACACGCGCAAGCAAATGGAGGCGATGCGGCGAGCCGGCCAGGCCGGGCAGGCCCGCGATCGTGCCATTGAGGCGCTGCTCGAGCGGATCGAGATGCCGCTGCCCGAGGCGGTGGTGGAGCACGAGATCGAGCACCGGCACACCTCGCTCACCGAGGAGCTTGAGCGGGCCGGCCTAACCGTTGAGCAGTACCTGGAAGGCCGTGATCTGGCTGAGGCTGACCTGGAGAAGGAGATCGCCGACGATGTACGGCGGTCGGTCAAGGCCAGGTTCATACTCGACAAACTGGCTGACGCCGAGGATCTCGGCGTCGAGCAAGATGAGGTGGCACAGTACGTCACCCAGCTTGCCTATCAGCAGGGCGTCTCGCCGGACGCGCTGGCACGGCAGCTCACCAGTTCAGGCCAGCTCGGCTACGTGGTCACCGACCTGATCAGGTCTAAGGCTGCCGACCTGCTGGCGCACCGGGTGCAGGTGACTGACGAGTCCGGCCGCAAGGTGGACGTGGGCGCACCGGTCGACGACGCGGACAGCGCGGCCGACACGCCCGAGGAGCCGCAGGCGCAGGCCAAGCCGAAGAGCCGCCGGTCGAGTGCCAAGCGGGCCGCGGCCAAGGATGACGACGCAGCCGAAGCTAAGTCCAAGAGTCGCGCGCGCCGATCGGCCAAGGACAAGGACGCGGACAAGGACGTCGACAAGGACGTCGAGCCGGAGGCCGATGCCGACGCCTAGTGAGCCAAGGCCGTTCGCCCGGCCCCGTGAGCGTGGGTTTGTGAGCCTGGCCCCGTGAGCGTGGGTTTGTGAGCCTGGCCCCGTGAGCGTGGGTTCGTGTGCGTGGCAGTGAGCCTGGCCGTGAGCCTGGCTCCGAACTGCGGGTCCTGGGGCTGGCCGAGTCGCCAATGACCACGAAGATTGGCACCCAGTTTGGGGGGCGCCTGCTTCGTGGTCTTTGGGCTGCTCGCTCGCCGGGCAGTTCGGCCCGGGCCGGCTGCGCCTAGAGCGAACAGGCCGTAGCGATGGCAGATCCCATCCCGGCGGCGGGTTAGGGTCGCATTCGTAGGAGTGACTAGGAGTAACCCAGTCATTGGCGCGATGGCAGCGCGGTGTTCGCGATGCCTGATCAAAGTGAGGAGGCACCGTGACCATGTCGCCTGACGATCAGCTACCGGCCCGGATACTCGCGCGGGCGGCGGAGGCCCCGATCTTTCCGATGGGCGATGCGCTGTTCCAGCGACTGCTGCGGCACCGGATCATCTTCCTTGGCCAGCAGGTCGACGATGAACTGGCGAACCGGATCTGCGCCGAGCTCGTGCTGCTCGCTGCCGAGGACCCCAAGCGCGACATCAGCATCTACATCAACTCGCCAGGTGGCTCAGTGAGCGCGGGCCTGGCAATCTACGACATGATGCAGTACGTGCCGAACGACGTCGCCACCTACGCGATGGGCATGGCCGCGTCGATGGGTCAGTTCTTGCTCTGCGCCGGCGCGCCGGGCAAGCGCTTCGCGATGCCGCACGCACAGGTGATGCTGCACCAGCCGCACGGCGGCATTGGGGGCACGGCCTCAGATATCAGGATTCAGGCTGAGCAAATCCTTTACGTGAAGCGGATCTTGGCCGAGCGTACGGCGATGCACACCGGCCAGACGGTTGAGCAGGTGGAGAAGGACTCGGACCGGGACCGCTGGTTCACCGCCGAGCAGGCGAAGGAGTACGGATTCATTGACCACGTGGTGCGCAGCGCCACTGAGGTCCCATCGGAGGGCGCGGTCTCATGAACATCAACGCCAGAGTTGAGCAGCGCGGGCTGATTGAGGCCCGGTACGTGCTGCCGTCATTCGTCGAGCGGACGCCGTACGGGATCAAGGAGATGAACCCGTACAACAAGCTCTTCGAAGAGCGCATCATCTTCCTTGGCGTGCAGATCGACGACGCTTCGGCGAATGATGTGATGGCCCAGTTGATCACGCTGGAGTCGATCGACCCTGACCGGGACATCCTGATGTATATCAATTCACCCGGTGGATCGATGACCTCGATGATGGCAATCTACGACACCATGCAGTACGTCAAGCCGGACATCCAGACCTTCTGCCTGGGCCAGGCGGCTTCGGCCGCTGCGGTGCTACTGGCCGCCGGCACCAAGGGCAAGCGGATGGCGCTGCCCAACTCCCGGATCCTGATCCATCAGCCAGCCATCGAGAGCGGCTACGGACAGTCAAGTGACCTGGAGATTCAGGCCAGGGAGATCCAGCGGATGCGGCAGGCTATGGAGCAGGTTCTTGCCAGGCACACCGGCAAGGATGAGGAAGAGATCAGGCACGATATCGAGCGCGACAAGTTCCTGACCGCCGCAGAAGCCAGGGAATACGGGCTGGTAGATGACGTACTCACCATGCTGAAGCGGCAACCCGATGTAGTGTCTTCCTAGGCGCGTGACGCGGCATTGCGTCGCGCAGGTGGTCATGGCCCGGAGGAAGCGACTACGGTTTAAACAGAGGTAGCACCCTGGTTACCGGGCTCTGGCCGCAGCGCAGCGGACATCTCGGTCAGGAAGCTCAGCGCACATAAACCGTAGCTGGTTCGACACGCCCTACGCGGGGCGGCGCGGGAGAGGGAGTAATGCGGTGGCACGCATTGGCGATGGCGCTGACCTGCTGAAGTGCTCGTTCTGTGGAAAGAGCCAAAAGCAGGTCAAGAAGCTGATTGCCGGCCCTGGCGTGTACATTTGTGACGAATGTATTGACCTGTGCAACGAGATCATCGAAGAGGAGCTCGTCGAGCGATCTGAGGTCAAGTGGGACAGCCTGCCCAAGCCCAGGGAGATCTACGAGTTCCTCGACTCCTATGTAATCGGCCAGGAGAAGGCCAAGAAGGGCCTGTCCGTCGCGGTCTACAACCACTACAAGCGGATCCAGTCCGGTGGCGAGCGGGTTGCTGAAGACGGCGTAGAGCTCGCTAAATCGAATATTCTGCTGCTCGGCCCGACCGGCTCAGGTAAGACGCTGTTGGCCCAGACCCTGGCCCGGCTGCTAAATGTGCCGTTTGCGATCGCTGACGCGACCGCGCTGACCGAGGCGGGCTACGTTGGTGAGGATGTCGAGAACATCCTGCTCAAGCTGATCCAGGCGGCCGATTACGACGTCAAAAAGGCCGAGACCGGGATCATCTACATCGACGAGATCGACAAGATCGCCCGCAAGAGCGAAAATCCGTCGATCACCAGGGACGTATCCGGTGAGGGAGTGCAGCAGGCGCTGCTGAAGATACTCGAAGGCACCACCGCCTCGGTGCCGCCGCAGGGCGGCCGCAAGCACCCGCACCAGGAGTTCATCCAGATCGACACCACGAATGTGCTGTTTATCTGCGGCGGTGCGTTCGCCGGCCTTGAGAAGATCATCGAGTCACGGGTCGGCCGCAGCGGCATGGGTTTCGGTGCGGTGCTGCGGGTCAAGACCGACCGCACCTCGGCCGACCAGTTCGCCGATGTGATGCCCGAGGATTTGCTCAAGTTCGGCATGATCCCGGAGTTCGTTGGTCGGCTCCCGGTCATCACCAGCGTGCACAATCTGGACCGGGAAGCACTGATCCGTATCCTTACCGAGCCGAGGAACGCGCTGGTCCGGCAGTACCGGCGGCTGTTCGAGCTGGACGGCGTTGATCTTGAGTTCACTGAGGACGCCCTGGAGGCCGTCGCCGACCAGGCGATCTTGCGCGGCACCGGTGCCCGCGGCCTGCGCGCCATCCTTGAGGAAGTCCTGCTGTCGGTGATGTACGAGGTGCCGAGCCGCAAGGATGTCGAGCGCGTGGTGATCACGGCCGAGGCCGTGCTGGAGAACGTCAACCCGACCCTGGTGCCTCGCGACGTAGCCCGCCGCACCCCGCGCGAGAAGTCAGCCTGACCCGTGCCGACCTCGCCCAAGTTCTGATTCTGCCGCTGCCTGCAACTGCCATCCAATCCTCTGGCGGCCTCGACCCTGCCCCGCCAGCCCGCTAGCCGCTGCCCGCCAGCGCTGCAGCTGCCTGCCGCCGCCCCACTTGCCGCCCCGCCTGCCGCGCCCCACTTCCCGCCCCGCCTGCCGCCGCCCGCGAGCGCTCCGCTTGACGCGAGCGCCCGCTTGCCGCCGCCCGCGAGTGCTCCGCTTGACGCGAGCGCCCGCTTGCCGCTGCCCGCCAGCCGCCGCTTGCGTCTTAGTCGTCGCCCGCCGCGTCCAAGCCAGCCTCTGCCGACCAGCCATCACTGGTGACGACTTCCGCTATCAAGCGACAACCCAGGTCGCGGAGTCTGCGCGGAGCGCACCAAGCCAGCCAATGCCGACGTTCGGCCCGCCGCCGGCGCGAAACTCGCGAAGCTGACAGCAACGGGGTCGCCCCGTTGCTCACCTGACAGCAACGGGGCGACCCCGTTGCTGTCAGGCTTGACTCTGGGTGCCTTAGCCTGGTTGTAGGTAAAGCCGCATTTGCGGCATTAGGGTGGCAAGTTCATTGCCTCGGGTATCCGAATTCGGGGAGAGCAGCGCGCCGAACGAGCGCTCCGTCGCCCAGGCGCAGATCGACACAGTCGTCCCTCGGTATCGGGCGATAGCGCAGCGTGCGCTGCCACCGCGAATGCCGGGTTTGACATGCCATGAGGTATTCGGCGCGGTCGTCTGGATCAGGCTGGCTATCAGTTTGTCGATAGTGGCAGTGGGCGATCCGAGCGGCTTAGTCGCGTTGTAGCCGAGATATTCAATCCAGCCGGGCTGGTCAGAGACCGGATCGACGGTGCCGGGCTCGCGGTAAAGCGCGGCAGGCGTGCCGTGATACGGGCCGGACACGGCGGTAAAGCGCTGGGTGAATTCGTTGATCAGCGCGACTGTGGCCGGATTCACCTCGGGCAGGTAGCGCCTGGGCAATCCGCCCGCTACCGGCGGTGCCGGAACGATCAGCGGATTTGCCGCCGCGACCGCGCCGGTGGCCTGGGCGATGCCTCGATTGATCAGCCGCAGGCTGACGTTGACCAGCACGATCCCTGCCGCGACCAGTACTACTAGCAGCGGGATCGCGAGAAACGGACTGAGCTTCGCCGACGGTCGCTCCCGGCGAACCGGACCCGGCCAGCGCCGGCCAGTGCCCGGCTCTGATACGCGTCCTGGCGCGGGGCCGGGGTTAGGTTCCGGCTCGGCGTCTGGCCCGGCGGACTCCGGTGTGGCAACGGGGGCAGCGTCGTCGTCGGGTGGCATCGCTGAGTCCGCGCTGGGCGCGGGTGGCGTGCTGGGCGCGGGTGCCGTGCTGGGTACGGGTGGCGTGCTGGGTACGGGGAGCGCGGTAGCAGGCTGGGCGTGGGCCGCGACCGCCGGGCCGCCGCCGGAAAGAGCAATGCTGCTGGTGGCCAAGGTGCTGGGTGAGGTGATGGGTGTGGTGACGCCGTAGCGCGCGTTGGCACGGGCGATCGTGGTGCGGCTCGCCGGCGCAGCGGTAATGACCTGGGCAGCGCGGTGGTCGGCGGCGCTGGACTCGGCGGCGTGGTGGTCGGCGGCGCGGGATTTGACGGGGCTCGACTCGGCGGCGCGGTGGTCGGTGCGGGACTCGGCGGCGCTGGACTCGGCGGGGCTCGACTCGGCGGCGCTGGACTCGGCGGGGCTCGACTGGGCGGCGTGGTGGTCGGCGGCGCTCGACTCGGCGGCGCTGGACTCGGTTGCTAGGGGATCGACGGGGCTGGCGGCAGCGCCGCTGCGGCCGAGCACGGTGGTGAACGGCGATTGCCGCGGAACGCCTCGTCGACCGCGGGTCCGACTCCGGCCAGGGGTCCATGGCCCGGTCAAGGGATCGATCACCTCAACCTTCGGACGGACGGCAACTGGCGGGTGACGCTAAGGGTAAACCAGGATCGCCCGGCCAATTGCCTATATGTGGCGAATAACATCGGGCGGGTCGCGTTGCTCTGCCCGCGGCCAGCGCGGAGTTTGCGCCCATGGCAGTCCTTGCGACTCCGTAGACTCTGCTGACGTGACCACCGCTGACCAAACTGAGCGCCCGGCGAGCGAGCCGGCGCAGTTGGCGCGCCCAGTACGTGCCTGGCGACGTCGAGACCCGCCGTTACGAAGGCTGGGTCGACGCTGGCTATTTCACCGCCGACGCCTATTCGCCCGCGCCGTCTTACACGATTATGATTCCGCCGCCGAACGTGACTGGCTCGCTGCACATCGGCCACGCGCTCGACCACACGCTGATCGACAGCCTGATCAGGCGCCGGCGTATGCAGGGGTATAACGCCCTGTGGCTGCCCGGCATGGACCACGCCGGCATCGCCACCCAAAACGTGGTCGAGCGCGAACTCGCCAAGGAAGGCCTATCCAGGCACGACCTGGGCCGAGAGGCGTTCGTCGAGCGGGTCTGGCAGTGGAAGGCCGAATACGGCGGCAGGATCCTTGGCCAGATGCGCCGACTCGGGGACAGCGTGGACTGGTCCCGTGAGCGGTTCACCATGGACGAAGGTCTCTCCCAGGCGGTCCAGACCATCTTCAAGCGCCTGTACGACGACGGCCTGATCTACCGCGCCCAGCGCATCATCAACTGGTGCCCGCGCTGCATGACCGCGCTCTCTGACATTGAAGTGGACCACAGCGATGACGAGGGCGAACTGGTCAGCATCAGGTACGGCGACGGTGCCGACTCGGTGGTGGTCGCCACCACGCGGGTCGAGACCATGCTCGGCGACACCGCGGTGGCGGTGCATCCTGATGACCCGCGTTATGCCCAGCTGGTCGGCAAGACCGTCGAATTGCCGCTGACCGGCCGCCGCATCCCGATTGTGGCTGACCCGCACGTCGATCCCGAGTTCGGCACCGGCGCGGTCAAGGTAACCCCGGCGCACGATCCGGACGACTTCGAGATCGGCCGCCGCCATGACCTGCCGAGCCTGGTCATCATGGATGAGCGCGGCTCGATCACGGTGCCTGGCCCGTTCAGCGGCCTTGACCGGTTCGAGGCGAGGCCGGCCGTGCTGGCGGCATTGCGCGAAGCTGGTCGCGTTATGAATGAAAAGCGCCCTTACCTGCATGCTGTTGGGCATTGCGATCGGTGCGGTACGACAGTTGAACCACGGCTGTCCTTGCAGTGGTTCGTCAAGGTTGGCCCACTCGCCAAGGCCGCGGGGGACGCGGTGCGGGACGGTCGGGTCAAGATCTACCCGAACCAGTTGGCCGCGCGGTACTTCGACTGGGTCGATGACATGCACGATTGGTGCATCAGCCGGCAGCTGTGGTGGGGGCACCGGATCCCGGTTTGGTACGGGCCGGACGGGCAGGTCCGCTGCGTCGGCCCTGACGAAGCGCCACCTGGCCCAGGCTGGACCCAAGACGGCGACGTGCTTGACACCTGGTTCTCGTCGGCGTTGTGGCCGTTCTCCACCCTCGGCTGGCCGGAGGACACTGCTGACCTGCGCGCCTTCTACCCGACCAGCGTTCTGGTGACCGGCTACGACATCTTGTTCTTCTGGGTCGCCAGGATGATGCTGTTCGGGCTCTACGCGATGGGCAGTGCTGGCTCCGACGAATCCGTGCCGTTCCGCAAGGTGTCGCTGCACGGCCTGGTGCGGGACCAGTACGGCAAGAAGATGTCCAAGTCGCGCGGCAACACGGTGGACCCGCTTGACTGGATCTCCCGCTTCGGCGCCGACGCGACCAGGTTTACTCTCGCCAGGGGCGCCAGCCCGGGCGGTGATGTCGCGCTCAGCGAAGAGTGGGTTGTCGGCTCGCGTAACTTCTGTAACAAACTTTGGAACGCGGTGCGCTTCGCCCTCCTCAATGGCGTCTTGGCCAGCGCCGACGGCGAGCTCGCCGAGTCCGATCTCACGGCACTATCGGTGCCGGATCGCTGGATCGTGTCCCGGCTCGGCGCGGTCACCGCGCAGGCCGACGCGCTGTTCGACGAGTTCGAGTTCGCCAAGGTCAGCGACTTGCTCTATCACTTTGCCTGGGACGAGGTCTGCGACTGGTACCTGGAGCTGGCCAAGCCAGCGCTGAACGGCGATGACCCGGCGGCCGCCGACCGGACCAGGCGCGTGCTCGGGCACGTGCTCGATCACCTGTTGCGGCTCATTCACCCGCTAATGCCGTTTGTCACTGAGGAGCTGTGGACCGCGCTGACCGGCGGCGAGTCGGTGATGATCACGGCTTGGCCGAGCGGGCTGGTGACGGGTAGCACGGGCGCGGTGCGGCCGGACGTGACCGCTGATCCGGCGGCTGAGGCCGAGGTCGAGTCGCTGATGCGGCTGGTCACTGCGGTGCGCCGGTTCCGCGCCGATCAAGGGCTGCGGCCCAGCCAGCCCGTTCCTGCTCGGTTCACTGGTTTGGCTGCGACGGCACTGGCTCGGCACGAGCGGTCGATCAGGTCGTTGCTGCGGCTCGCGGAGCCGCAGGCTGCCTTCGAGCCGAACGCCTCAGTGGAAGCCGAGGCCATCGTGGTGGAGCTGGACACCTCGGCCAGTATTGACGTCGCCGCGGAGCGGCGGCGGCTGGAGAAGGACCTCGCCGCTGCGGTGGCTGACGCGGAGGTGACTGAGCGCAAGCTCGCTAACTCTTCGTTCGTCGACAAGGCGCCAGCTGACGTGGTGGCCAAGAGCCGGGATCGACTAGCCGCCGCCCAGGCCGAAGTCGCCCGCCTGACCGGACGACTCGCTGGCCTGCCCGCCGATCCGAGTTCGGCATCGTGACGCCTGACGTTCGGGCCGAGCTGGCGGCGATCGAGCGGGAGATCGCCGGGCGGCGGCCCGAGCATGCCATCAACCCGTCACTTGACCGGATCATCGCGCTGACCAAGCTGCTCGGCGACCCGCAGAGGTCGTTCCCCGTGGTGCACGTGACCGGTACCAACGGCAAGACGTCGACCTCGCGGATGGCTGAGACGCTGCTGCGGGTGCGCGGATTGCGTACCGGGCTGTTTACCAGTCCGCACCTGGTCTCGATGCGGGAGCGGATCTGCGTGGACGGGCAGCCGCTGTCGGCCGAGCGCTTTGTCGAGGTGTACCGCGAGATCGAGCCGTACCTGAAGCTCGTGGACGCTGAGCAGTCGGTGCCGCTGTCCTTCTTCGAGGTGCTGGTCGGGATGGCGTTCGCCGCCTTCGCCGATGCGCCGGTCGACGTCGCGGTCATCGAGGTCGGGATGGGCGGCACCTGGGACAACACCAATGTCGCCGACGGCACCGTGGCGGTAGTGACGCCGATCTCCATCGACCATGCGCAGTGGCTGGGCGACACGGTGGCCAAGATCGCGGCGGACAAGGCGGGCATCATCAAGCCCGGTGCCGTTGCCGTGCTCGGCCAACAGCCGGTCGACGCCGCGGCTGAGCTGCTGCGGCGAGCGGTCAAGGTGGGTGCGACGGTCGCCAGGGAGGGCATCGAGTTCGGCGTGCTCAGCCGGGAGCTGGCGGTCGGTGGCCAGCGGCTGGCGATCAAGGGCCTGCTCGGTGAGTACCACGACTTGTTCCTGCCGCTGTTCGGTGCCCACCAGGCCGGCAACGCGGCGTGCGCGCTGGCGGCGGTCGAAGCGTTCTCCGGTGCGACCGGGTCGCCGAGTCCGTCGCTTGACGATGACGGCCCGTCGGACAACGGCGACGGCCCGGCGGCGGCACCGCCGGTGGCAATTCCGCACCTTGGCGGCCTCGATGCCGAACTGGTGAGGTCGGCGTTCGCGCAGATGTCCTCGCCCGGTCGGCTCGAGATCGTCAGGCGCAGTCCAGTGGTGCTGATCGACTCGGCCCACAACCCGGCCGGGATGGCGGCCACGATGGCGGCCATGACCGAGGCATTTGGCCCGGCGGAGGTCTTCGCCGTGGTCGCGGTGAGTGCCGACAAAGACGTGACCGGGATTTTGGCTGAGCTTGAGCCGTTCGTGGCGGGAGTGGTCGCGACCACGAATTCATCCAGCCGGGCGATGCCGACGGGCGAGTTGGCCGAGCTCGCGACCACGATCTTCGGGCCTGAGCGAGTGCTCACCGCCGATCGGCTTGATGATGCCATCGAGATCGCGGTTGGCCAGGCCGACGACGCTAGCGCGGCGTTGGGCGGTCCGCTGGTCGGCCTGGTGGATGACGGCGGTCAAGCGCCGCTGGCTGCGGCCGGAACGGCGGTGCTGATTACCGGTTCGGTCTATACCGCAGGTGAGGCGAGGCTGCTGCTGACAGGGGGTGCTGAATGAGCAGGCTAAGTGCGACGGTGCTCATTCTTGAAGCCGTGGTGATCGCGCTGACGATCGTCCCCGCCGTCAAGCTGGGGCACGCGACGCCGGAGTTGGCCGGAGCGGTCGCTGGCATCGCGACCGTGGCGGCGATCGTGCTGGCCGGGCTGGCACGACGGGTGCTCCCGGTGACGCTGGTGGGCGGCAGTCTACTTCAGGTGCTAGTGATCGCCGCTGGCACGGTGCTGCCGGTCCTGTATATTCTCGGCGGAATTTTTGCGCTGCTTTGGGTAACCGGAATATGGCTAGGCCATCGGGTGGAAAACTCATCCTAATGTTATTGCCACGATTAGCGGCGAGTCGGATCTTAAGGCACGCCCGGTGCGGACTACCGCCCCCACGGCGGGTAGGCTCAATGTCTGCGTATCACGGTGGCCTGGCCGCCGGATCTCTTGCCGGATCATCACGGGCAATATGTGTGAATAGTTCCATATCGTACATGTCAAACAGATTATGCCAAAGCGCATCCGTTGTCGGGCGTCGCACGATATGCCGGATCGGTAGGCCTGCTTGGCTACCGTGATGCGCTGGTACGTGGTGCGCTAGTACAGAGCAATCGGCTGACCTGAGGGAAGGTTCTCGTTCGAGATGAGCAACGCTACGGCCTTTCTCGGCCGCGACATGGCCGTCGACCTCGGCACCGCCAACACGCTGGTTTATGTTCGGGGTCGTGGGATCGTACTCAACGAGCCCTCGGTCGTCGCGCTTAATACAAATACCGGCCAGATTGTCGCGGTCGGACTTGAAGCAAAGCGAATGATCGGTCGGACTCCCGGCAACATTATCGCGGTACGCCCACTTAAAGACGGTGTTATCGCCGACTTTGACGTGACCGAGCGAATGCTGCGATATTTTATCCAGAAAGTGCACAGGCGGGGCGGGTTGGCCAAGCCGCGTATTGTCATCGCGGTGCCAAGCGGCATTACCGGTGTTGAGCAGAGCGCCGTCAAGGAAGCCGGTCACCAGGCGCGAGACGGGTTTACATCATCGAAGAGCCAATGGCAGCGGCGATTGGCGCCGGGCTGCCGGTGAACGAGCCGACTGGCAACATGGTCGTCGACATTGGCGGTGGCACCACCGAGGTAGCGGTGATTTCGCTCGGCGGGATTGTCACGGCCCAGTCGATCAGGGTCGGTGGCGACGAACTCGATCAGGCGATCATCAACTTCGGCAAGAAGGAATACTCGCTCACCCTGGGTGAGCGCACGGCCGAAGAGATCAAGATGGCGCTCGGATCGGCGTATCCGAGCCCGGACGAGCCGAGCGCCGAGATTCGCGGGCGCGACTTGGTGAGCGGCCTGCCGAAGACCGTGGTCATCTCGGCGGCTGAAGTGCGAAACGCCATCGCCGAGCCGCTCGCCGTCATTGTCGACGCGGTTCGCACCACGCTCGACAAATGCCCGCCCGAGCTGGCCGGTGACGTGATGGATCGCGGCATCGCGCTAACTGGCGGTGGAGCGCTGCTGCGCGGTCTTGACCAGCGGCTGCGCGAGGACACCGGAATGCCGATCCACGTCGCTGATAATCCGCTCGACTCGGTGGCGCTCGGCACTGGCAAGTGCGTGGAAGACTTCGACACGCTGCGCCAGGTACTCGTGCCCGAGTCTCGTCGCTGAAGCTGGGGGGATTGCCAGGTGCGCGACACGCGACGAACGCGGTTGCTGCTCGGCATCGCGCTCATCGCCGCGCTTGCCCTGATCGCCGTCAATTACCAGAACGGCTCGTCGTCGGTGGTTCGAGTAGTACGGCATACCTCGGGCTCGGTGTTCGGCGGTGCTGAGCGGGTAGTCAGCTCGGTGACCGGGCCAATTGGCCGATTCATCGGGTCTGGGCTCGCCGGTTCCGGCGAGGGTCAGGTCGCGACGCTGCAGCGCAAGCTAGCCAGGATGCGGGCCGAGCTCAGCGCTGCCCAGCTAAGCAAAGCTGACGACCGGCAGCTCAAGCGGCTGCTGGCACTGGCTGGGGCCGGCCGCTACCGGGTGGTGGGCGCGTCGGTGATCGGCTATGGCCAGGGATACCAGCAAACCGTCACGCTGAATGCCGGCGCCACGGCCGGCGTCCGGGCACAACAAACCGTGCTGGACGGTGACGGCCTGGTTGGCCAGGTCATCTCGGTCAATGCGACGAGCTGCACGGTACTGCTCGCCGACGATGCCAGCTCCGTCGTCGGCGTCCGGCTGGCGCCGACGGGGCAGATCGGCTGGGTCACCGGTAGTGGTTCGCCACACACGGGAACCGGGCTGCTCGAGCTGTCGGTGCTCGACTCAGGGGCGCGGCTGCGGGTCGGCACTCAGCTCGTGACCGCGGCATCCGTGCACGATCAGCCGTTCGTGCCGGGCGTGCCGGTGGGGGAGATCGTCTCAGTGCGCGACCGTGCCGGTGCGCTCACTGCTAAGGCGCTGGTGAAACCCTATGTGGACTTCACCTCGCTGGACGTGGTCGGAATAGTGATCGCGCCGCCGCGCCATGACCCCGGCTACTCAGTGCTGCCACCTAAGCCGGCCCCGAAGCCGACGCCCAGCGTGACGCCGAAGCCGAGCTCGTCGGCGACGCCTGCCACCGGGCCAGGATCAGGGCACTGATAGGCGGGCGCTGACGATGAAGCGACTGATCGTTGTCAGCTGCGCGCTGGTGGCTGCCCTGCTGATCCAGCTGACCATCGTCAACGGGCTACCGTTGCCTGGGGGCGGAGCGCCCGACCTGGTGTTGCTTTGCGTGGTCGCGATCGGTCTGGTCGGCGGCACCAGGACCGGCATCATCGTCGGCTTCTGCGCCGGGCTCGCGCTTGATCTAGCGCCGCCGGCCAACGAGCTGATCGGGCAGTACGCGCTGGTCTTCTGCCTGGTCGGTTACCTGTGCGGCCGACTGGCTTTTACCTTGCGCCGGTCGGCCGTGCTGGCACTGGCGGCCGGCGCCGGGATCGCCGTAGCCGCCGAGCTACTCGCGGCCGGCCTGGTGCTGGTGCTCGATACTCCGCAGGTCACGCTGGCGACCGTGGCCCAGCTGCTGCCTTCTTCGGTGCTCTATGACTTGCTGCTCACCCCGCTGGTGCTGCTCGTGGCGGTCAAGATCGCGATCGCGCTCGGGGTCAGCTTTAACCCGCTTGACGATTCACCCGCGCTGGAGCGGGGCGGCAGTGCGAGGCCACTGGGGCTGGCCGGCCTCGCCTCCCTGCGTCGCACGCCGAACACCGGGCCCGGCGGCGATGGCCTCGGCGTGGGCAGCGGTGGCTGGCTGACCGGCGATAGCGTGACCGGACTTGCGGCCGTCGGCGCGGTCGGCTGGCTAAGCGGGCCGGCCACGACGCGGCGGCAACGGCGCGAGCAAGCCAGGCTGACGGCCGCGCTGACTGGTGCCGCGCCGCGCAAGGGAGCGTTCTGGGTCGGCAACCGTCCGGCCCAGCTCGGCCAGAGTTCAGCCGCAGCGGTCACGGTCGCTCCGTCGGGCTTGAGTCGGCTGCGGCCGGACGCCGGTGTGGCCGGCTCGGCGACCAGAGCAGGACTGCCTGCCCCGGTCCTGCCAGCTCGGCCGGTGCGGGTCAGCTTCCGCAGTTCGCAGCGCAAGCGCTGGTCGGGCGGTCAGATCGGCGCATCGGCCGGCTCATCGCCGGCCGGGAACAGCGGCCGGCCGATCGGCGACAGCGCTGGCCTGGCCAAGATCACCTTCGGTAACGATGATCGAGGCCTGCTGTCGGGGGGACCGGTCGGGGCTAGGACCATCCCGAGGATCGCCTTCGGGTCCGGGGCTTCCGAGGGTTCCGGTGGGGTCGGCCTCGGTGGGACTGGTCTCGGCCATCGCGGTGGCGGCGGCGTGCGTGGTGCCGGGCGTGGTGGTGGTGCGGGTGGTGGTGTCGGCCGGACGCCGAGGATCGCGTTCGGTACTGGCGGTCTGGGTAGGGCTGGCCGAGGCCGAGGCCGGGGCGCACGCAGGATCGCGTTCGGTACGGGCGGCCTGGGAGGGGCTGGCCGAGCCCGAGGCCGGGGCGCGCCGAAGATCACCTTCAACTCTGGACTGCCCAGAGCGCCGCGGCTGAGTCCTGGCCGCCCGGCCCTGCCCAAGTTTCGTGCCAGTTCTGGACGGTCGGCCTCGGGGGCCTGGCTGGCGGGCTCGCGCTTGCGGTCATCCGGCCTTGGCGGCCCGACTAGCTACCGGATGCGCCGGTCGCGCTGGACCAAGACCGCCAAGATGCGGCGCAAACGTCAATCCATCCGCTGGCTGGCGTGGCTGCGCTGGCCAGGCCGAAGCCAGTGGGGGAGGTAACCGATGATCCCGGCCTCGCGGCCTCGGCTAATCGTGCTGATCTTCATCGTTTTGGCGATGCTGCTCGGTCTGCTGACCAAGGTCTGGTTCCTGCAGGTCAAGGCCGGGCTCCGCGTACGCGGCTCAGGCGAGCGCTGAGCGGTTCAGGCAGGTCGTGACGCCGCCGGTACGCGGCCCGATCCTGACGGACACCGGCTCGCCGATCGTGGCCAGCCACCCGGCGCTGGTGATCTCGGTCAGTATGCCGACGCTATGGAAGCTGCCCGATAGCGGTGCTGCGGTGTTGCACCGACTGGCCTTGCTGTTGGGCATCAAGCAGCGCACGATGCTGCGCCAGGTCCGGCTCTGCACGGTCGGCGTGGGCAAGCCCTGCTGGCCGGGATCGCCGTATCAGCCCATCCCGGTGGCCGACAACGTGCCGGCTAAGACGGCCCTGCAGGTACTGGAAGATCACCGGCTCTACCCGGGAGTCAGCGCGGCGATCCAGTCGGTGACGCATTACCTTGAGCCTATTTCCACCAACCTGTCGCAGGTCGTCGGCTATCTGCAGCCGATCACAGCCGCCGAGCTCGCTCAAGAGCACTTGCCGGTCACCGGATTCTCCGGCGTCGACCTAGTCGGCCAGTCCGGCCTTGAGCAGCAGTATGACAAGGCGCTACGCGGCGTCCCTGGCGTCACCAAGCTGGCGGTTAATGCTGCCGGGCAGGTGACTGGCACGCTCAGCCGGGTCAAGCCGGAAGCCGGCGACTTCCTGGTCACTAGCATTAACTCGGCGCTGCAACAGGACACCATGACCGCACTGACCAATGCCGTGCGGAGCAGCCAGTTCGCTGGCAGTCCGACCAGCAATGGCGGCGCGGCCGTCGTGATGACGACCACTGGCCGGGTGCTCGCGATGGCCAGCTATCCGACCTACAACCCGGCGATCTGGACCGGCGGCATCTCCAAGGCAGAATTCAGCAAGCTTTTCTCCCTGGGCGACGGCGAGCCGGTGCTCAACCGGGTCACTCAGGGCCAGTATCCGCCGGGTTCGACGTTCAAGGTGACATCGGTCGCGGCAGCGGTCGCCGCCGGATACTCGATCAACGGCGAATACAACTGCCCGGCCGGGGTCACGATCGGTGGCCACACCTATCAGAACGACGGCAGCCCTTCGCTCGGCCCGATGAGCTTCTACGAGGCGCTCGTGGTGTCCTGCGACACCGTCTTCTACCAACTCGCTTACAACATTTACCTGCATGACCACATCAGCGACGACACGGTGACCTCGCCGCACGCGCCAGTGCAGGAAATGCAGAAGATGGAACTGGCGTGGGGCTTCGGCCGAGATACTGGCATCGACTTGCCCGAGGAGAATCCGGGCGGTATACCGACCAGGGAATGGCTCTATTATTTCTGGAAGGATAACGCGCACCGGGGTCAGAATTGGTGTAAGTACGGCCGCGCCTACGGCAGCTATGCACAGCAGATTGAGTATCAGGACTGCCGTTATGGCAACATCTGGACGGCCGGCCAGTCGGTAATCGCGGCCATCGGACAGGGCTATGTGTCGGTGACGCCATTGCAGCTAGCTCGCGCGTACGTGGCGCTCGCCAATGGCGGCACTTTGTACAGCCCTCGGGTTGGCGAGGCCTTGATCAGCCCGACAGGCAAGGTGCATAAGATCACTCCGCCGGTGATTGGCCATCTGCCAGTGTCCAAGTACACGCTGGCCTATATCAGGCACGCGCTCGCTGGCGTGGTGACCAGCGGTACCGCCGCTGGCACCTTCGGCGGATTCCCGCTCGGCCAGGTCTGCGTGGCTGGCAAGACCGGTACTGCACAGGTGCAGGGCAACCAGTCGACATCCGTGTTCGCCTCGTTTGCGCCCTGTGACCATCCCAAGTTCGTGGTGGTCGTCATGATCCCGAACTCGGGCTACGGCGCGAACGTGTCCGGCCCGGCCGTTCGCCAGATCTGGGATGGGCTGTTCGGGCTTGAAGGCCACAAGGCCGCGCTGCCGGGCGGCGAGCTGCCAGGCATCCCGAGCCTTGACAAGTCGGGCCAGGTCCAGCCACCGGCTGGGTCGGGACCCGGCGGGTGCCAAGTCCGCTCAGCACCACGGCAGGAGGCACGGCCATTGAGTTGGGTAAGCGGGCAGACCCGCAGCCGCACGGCGCCGACCTGGGTGGCGCTCAAATGGGTCGGCACCCGGTTGGCCGGCCGGGAATCGGCGCTGCGCCAGGCCGACTGGCTGCTGCTAGCTTCTGTGCTCGCGCTGAGCTTGGTCGGTACCCTGGTGATCTGGTCAGCGACCGCACCGATGCTGCTACAACAAGGTGCCAATCCGCACGCCTTCCTGCTCAAGCAACTGCTCAATATCGCGCTCGGGCTGATCTTGATGCTCGTGGTCAGCTCCCTGGACGCCCGGCAGGTGCGGCTCTACGCCCCAGTGCTCTACGTGCTATCGGTGCTCGGACTCATTGCGGTGCTGACGCCACTCGGCAGCATCGTGAATGGCGCCAGGTCATGGATCTCGATCGGGGCCGGATTCCAGGTCGAGCCGTCGGAGTTCGCGAAGCTTTCGGTGATCGTGATCAGCGCCATGTTGCTGTCCGAGGTACCGCAGGGCCAGACCAGGCCGACCGCCAAATCGGTCGGCATCGCGATCGCGGTGGCGGCGCTGCCGATCGTGCTAGTTGTCGCCGAGCCAGACCTCGGTGTCACGATCGTGCTGGTGCTGCTCGTAGTCGGGCTGATAGCCATCGCTGGCGTCCGCTTGCGCTGGCTCGCTGGCATGGCGGCAGTCACCGCGCTTGTGATCGCGGCGGTGACCCAGCTGCACCTGCTCAAGGCCTACCAAGTCAGTCGGCTGACGTCGTTCATCAATCCGTCAGCCGACCCGCGCGGCACCGGTTACAGCGCCGCTCAGGCCAAGATCGCCATCGGATCGGGCGGAATGCACGGGACCGGCCTCTTCCACAGCCAGATCGTGGCCGGCAGTTTCGTACCCGAGCAGCACACCGACTTCATCTTCGCGGTGGTGGGCAACGAACTCGGCTTCGTCGGTGCCTGCATCGTGATCGGGCTGCTCGGCTTGCTGCTGTTCTGCGCATTGCGGATCGCGGTGAAGGCAGAAGACCAGTTCGGCACCCTGGTAGCGGCCGGCATCGCGATCTGGTTCGCCGTCCAGGCCTTCGTCAACATCGGCATGAACATCGGCATCATGCCGGTCACGGGCCTGCCGCTGCCCTTCATCTCCTACGGCGGTTCGGCCATGTTCGCCGACATGATCGCCGTCGGCCTGCTCCAATCGGTCCGCCGCCGCCGCTGCGTCTTTACCAGCTAGCTACTGCGTCCTCACCAGCTAGCTACTTCCGCGCCCGGACCCCGGTCGGCCCGCCTCGCGACCGGGCAAGCCCAGCCGGACAACAAGCCTGACTGCAACGACAGGCCTGACCGCGCCAACGGGCCCGACCGCGCCAACGGACCCGACCGCACCAACGGGCCTGCCTCCCGAGCAACATGGTCGGAGCGGTACTGCTGCCAGGGCGACATGGTTGGCGCGGCGTTGTTCTTGAAGTTCGGCAGGGAACGACAACGGCGCGCCGACGATGCCAGGCAAACCGGCCGACGTGGCCGGTGGCTAGTCGTCGGCGGGCACGCCTTCGGTCGACGGGGCCAACTCGCCCGGCGTCGCGACGTCAGCGACGATGGATTTGCCGTTGGTGTTCCACGGGCGGGCGATAGCCAGCCAGGTCAGGCCGCCACCGATCAGTACGACGCAGAGGATCCAGCCGAGCGCGGTGGTGCCGACGCCGACGTACTTCAGGCCTGAGGCGAAAATCACGAAGGTAATGATCGGTCGAATGAACTTATCCGGCGCGCGAGAAGACAAATACGACCCGATCAGTACCGCCGGCACCGAGCCGATTACGATCGAGGCGGTCACTCCGAACTCGACCTGCCCGAAGACGAGTGCGCCGAGGGCGGCGGCTGCCGTCAATGGCACCGCTTGGGTCAGATCCGTGCCAACCAACTGGTTCGCGCTGATCATCGGGTACAGGAATAGCAACAGCACGATCATCAGCGAGCCCGAGCCAACCGACGTCATGCCGACGACCAGGCCGCCGACAGCGCCGATCGCGATTGTCGGGATAGGCTTTACGGCCAGCTCGGAGATCTGGCCAAGTCGCTGGTTGCCCGCTCGGCGATCCAGGATGTAACGAAACACCATGGCGCCCGCGCCAACCAGCAAAGCAGCGCCGAGCACGATTTCGACGTTCGTCTGGGCGGAGCCCGAGGTGCCACCGAGCACCTTGAGCAAGTAGGAGCCGAGAAAGGCCATCGGCACCGAGCCGCACACCATCCAGCCGACCAGACGCAAGTTGACCGTGCCCTTGCGCAAGTGCACGATCGCGCCAACCGGTCGCATCAGCACAGCGGCGACCAGATCACTGGAGATCGCCGAAGATGGCGTGATGCCAAACAGCAAGATCAGCATGGGAGTCATCAGCGCGCCGCCGCCCGCGCCAGTCAGGCCAACGAGCAATCCGACTACCGCGCTGCCCAGGATGATGTACGGGTCCACGTGCACCGCTCTGCTCCGTATCGCCAGATTAGGATCGTTCTGTCGCAGAAGAATAGCCCCCATTCCCGATCGAAACTAGAGGTAGGCCAGCGAAGTTCGGTGTCGGCGGTGTCGGCGGTGTCGGCGGTGTCGGCGGTGTCGGCGGTGCTGGCGGTGCTGGCGGTGCTGGCGGTGCTGGCGGTGCTGGCGGTGTTCGCGTTCGAGGCCTCGCTGGGTCTAGGCCGGTCGGCTGATGTTGCTGAGCGAGCTTCCAAGTCGCTTCCGCGTGATACGTGGTCGGGTGCCCATGACCTTTCACGAGTTAGCGACTCCCAAACGACGCGCAAGGTTCGATTGTCGGCATGAGATGGTCGCTTCCCCGTGATATGTCGAGGATCCGACGTGACGTATCACGGCGAAGCGACTGTCCGAACCAACATCTAGTTGAGTAAGTGGCCAATGTGACTGACGGGAAAATTGATGCGCCACAGATCGTGATGGTGCCCACGCGGTGGTTGTACTGCTGGCCGGGGTGCGTGGTGCGGCTGCGATGGCGCGACCTAGGTCGTGAGGTTGCGCCCCGGACGGAGTATGACCCGGCGGCTGCGGCTGCGGCTGCGGCTGCGGCTGCGGCTGCGGCGGCTGTGGCGGCTGTGGCGGCTGTGGCGGCTGCGGCGGCGGCGGCCAAGCCGTGCCGAGGGCGACGGCGTACTTGGCTGAGAACCTTGGCGCTGCTGCGATATTGGCGGACCGGGCACTAGCCCGGCAGGCAGGCTTGGCCGGGATCGGTGCTGGCGTCGGTAAGCTGTAACGATGCCCGTGCAGTCGGTCTACAGCCAGCTCGAAACGCTGCTCCCATTGGTGCGCAAGCCGATCCAGTATGTCGGCGGCGAGGTCAACAGCGTCGTCAAGGACTGGGACGCTACCGACGTGCGCTGGGCGCTGCTCTATCCGGACGCCTACGAGGTCGGTGTGCCTAACCAGGGCGTGCAGATTCTCTACGAGGTACTGAACGAGCAGGAAGGCGTGCTCGCCGAGCGGACCTACTGCGTCTGGCCTGACCTGGAAGACCTGATGCGCAGTAATAATCTGCCGCAGTTCACCGTCGACGGGCACCGCCCGGTGCGAGAGTTCGATGTGCTCGGGGTGAGCTTCTCAACCGAGCTGGGCTACACCAACCTGCTTACAGCCTTGGACTTGGCCAAGATCCCGATTGAAGCAGCCGACCGTACCGACGCTGACCCGATCGTGCTGGCTGGGGGACACGCAGCGTTTAATCCTGAGCCCATCGCGGACTTTATCGACGGGGCCGTACTAGGAGACGGCGAGGAAGCGGTGCTCGGGATCACGGCCGAGATCCGCGAGTGGAAGCAGGCGGGTCGACCCGGTGGGCGAGATGAGTTGCTACGGCGGTTGGCCGCGCGCCGAGGTGTCTACGTGCCCAAGTTCTACGACGTCAGCTATCAGGCCGACGGGACCATCGGCTCGGTCCTGCCGAACCAGGCTGACGTGCCGCGGGCGGTAGCTAAGCACACCGTCTCTGACCTCGATTCTTGGCCCTACCCGGCAAAGCCGCTGGTTCCGGTGGCTGAGTCGGTGCACGAGCGATTCAGCGTGGAGATCTTCAGGGGATGTACCAGGGGCTGCCGGTTCTGTCAGGCCGGCATGATCACCAGGCCGGTCAGGGAGCGGTCCATCACCACGATCGGCAAGATGACCGAGGTGGGACTGGCGGCGAGCGGGTTTACCGAGGTGGGGCTGTTGTCGCTGTCCAGCGCCGACCACAGCGAGATCGACGAGATCGCCAAGGACCTCGCCGATCGCTACGAGGGCACGAACACCGGATTGTCACTGCCCTCTACTAGAGTCGACGCATTCAACGTGACGTTGGCCAACGAGTTCAGCCGCAACGGGCGAAGGTCCGGGCTTACGTTCGCTCCGGAGGGAGGTACCGACCGGATCCGAAAGGTGATCAACAAGATGGTCACCGAGGACGACCTGATCTCGACCGTGTCCACCGCGTACGCCAACGGCTGGCGGCAGGTCAAGCTCTACTTCATGTGTGGACTGCCCACCGAGACCGACGATGACGTGCTTGCGATTGCCCGCGTGGCGCACCGGGTGATCGAGGCTGGCCGGGCCGTGAGCGGGCGCAGAGATATTAGGTGCACGGTGTCGATTGGCGGGTTCGTGCCGAAGCCGCACACGCCGTTCCAAGTGGGCGGCCCAATGCGGTCACGAGACAGTCGATGCTCGGCTCAAGGCTCTCGGCGCGGCCATGCGAGCTGATCGGGGCTACGGCAGTTCGATTGGGTTCCGCTATCACGACGGCAAGCCCTCTATGGTCGAAGGATTGCTGTCGCGCGGTGACCGCCGGGTCGGCCGGGTGATCAAGGCGGTATGGCAGGACGGTGGCCGGTTCGATGGCTGGAGCGAGTACTTCTCCTACCAGCGGTGGGCCGACTGCGCTGCGGCCGAGCTTGGCCCCTTCGGCGTGGACCTGGCCTGGTACACCACCCGCGAGCGGGGTTATCAGGAGATCCTGCCCTGGGATCACTTGGACTCCGGCCTGGACCGAGATTGGCTCTGGCAGGACTGGCTGGCCGCGATCGACCCGGCTGGCGCCGACGAAGTCGAGGACTGCCGGTGGACGCCGTGTTTTGAGTGTGGTGTGTGTCCGGCCATGGACACAGCCATCGAAACCGGGCCGACCGGTGCCCGACTGCTGCCGCTAACGGTGCTCGACCGTGCACCAGTTGGCGCGTCCGCCGCAGCCTCGGCCAGGGCATCCGCTGGGGTGCCGACCGGGACGGAGGCAGGGGCGTCAGCTGGGGTGGCGGCCTCGGCCAGGGCATCCGCCGGGGCGCAGGCTGCGGCCTCGGCCAGGGCATCCGCCGCGGCGCAGGCAGGTGCGTCCGCCGGGGCGTCAAGAACGGCATCAGCTAACGCACCGGGTGGCGGGTCGAGCCAGGAACGGTCAGCTAGTGCCAGATGGCGCGGCTAGTGGCCAGGTCAGAGCAGCGCGTGCCGGATGGGCCGCCGCCTGCGCCCATCGTTGCCCGGATGACGATCAGGTACGCTAAGAGAGGCAGGATGCGATTCGCGAGCCACAGGGACGTGGCTCGGGCGATCGAGCGGGGTGTGCGCAAGGCTGGCGTGCCAGTTGCCTACTCCGCCGGGTTCTCACCACATCCGAGGATTTCGTATTCCGGCGGGGCTCCGACGGGCGCAGCGAGTGAGGCTGAATACCTCGAGATTTCGCTTACCCGCCGTTGCGAGCCCGCCGACCTCGGTCGGCTGCTTGACGCAGCCCTGCCAGACGGGATTGATGTGATCGATGTTGTCGAGGTGGACGGTAAGTCCGCTGGGCTGGCTTTCGAGGCCTCCTCCTGGGAGGTGCTCTTGCCTGGAGCGACGGTTCAGGCCGTGCGCGCTGCTGTCCAGTCATTCCTCGCGGCATCGTCTGTCACGGTAGAGCGGCTGACCAACAAAGGCATGCGGCAGCTTGACGCCCGAGCCGCAGTGGTCAGCCTGGAAGTCAGCCAGTCAGCCGACCGGCATGTCGGACCTGACCAGGCCGATGGATGTGCGATACTTCGAATGGTTGTTCGGCAGATGACACCTGCTGTCCGGCCCGAAGACGTTCTGACCGCGCTTGCTCAGTTTTCGGCTCCAGCGCCGACGTCGCCGCCCCTGGTGACCCGGCTGTGGCAGGGACCGCTGGCTGACGCGGTTACTAGTGCAGGGATGGCAGCTCAGACGGGCGCGATCGGGGTGACGGGGACCGCGGAGCGCGGATCGCTCGGCACGCAGCAAGCAGCCGAGCCGATGCTCGCGCGCCCGAGCGCAAATACCGAATTCGACTCGCCTGATGGCGAGTCGGCTGCTGCCCGAGGACTTGCAACAAATCAGGCAACGCACCTTGCGGCGGGGAGCGCCATGATGGCGCCCGTCGACCGGGCGCGTGCGAACGAACAGCTCCTGCGCGGCGAGCGAGCCGATTCTGATGGCCTGCGCGCCCGGGAGCCCAACGGAAGAGATTGCCCGAATGCTCGAAACCGAGCCTGCGAACCGACAGCCAGATCCCAGTGAGCCGGAGGCAAACCGCCAAGGCGGCACCCCATCTGGTCAAACTGGCCAGTCGGGAACGGAATCCAACCAGCGACGTGGCCTGCTCCGCCGGGGCCGCCGTAGCGTAGCTAAGCCACCGGAACCGGCGTTCCGCTCTGGCACCAGCGAGGCGCAGCGAGAAGCGAGCCCCGACGGTGGTGCTGGCGGCCAAGCCGACCGGCCTGCCACCAAACGGGCGAGCGTCCCGGTGCCTGTGGTGCCTGGAGTGCCAGCCTCGGCGCCTAAGGGCGAGCGGCCGACCGGCGCACCACAGCCGGTGCCGCCGGCTGCGTTCCAGGCCCCGATCGTGGTGTTTCAGCCACCGGACCTGACCGAACGGCGGTCCGCGGCGCCGACGGCGGGGACGGCGGGGACGGCCGCCTCAGCCCCATCAGCTCAGCCTGCTGGCGACGACGGCGATGGCGGCGATGGCGGCGATGGTGCGGGCGGCGGTTCGCGTCGACGTCGGCGCGGCGGCCGTGGTCGCGGCAAGGGTACCGGCGGCGAGAACGCGCCTGGCTCGGCACCGGGTGCCGCTTCAGCTAGCGGCAGCCAGACCGCCAGCCAATCGGGTCAGGGCGTTGCCGGTGACGCAGGTCAGGCCGCCGGCGCTCAGCGCAAGGCCGACCGGCCAGAGGCTGGCCGAGCCGAGCACGTCAAGGCGGGCTCAGCCGGGCCTGATGGTGACGCGGAGTCAGCGGGTGACGCCGATGCCGAGGGCGGGACCAGCTCATCGAGTCGGCGTCGGCGCAGGCGCCGCCAGCGCGGCGGAGCGTCCAGTACTGAGGGCGACGGGCCGGCACCCGATGACCCGACGGACACCGTGGTGCATGTGCGGGAGCCACGACCACCAACGGCTGAGTCCGATGACGTTCGGGCGGTAAAAGGCTCCACCAGGCTGGAGGCCAAGCGCCAGCGCAGGCGGGAGAGCAGGGACACCGGCCGCCGCCGCCCGCCGATCATCAGCGAGTCCGAGTTCCTGGCCAGGCGCGAGGCGGTTGAGCGCGTCATGCTGGTCCGCCAGCAGGGCGAACGCACCCAGATCGCGGTGCTCGAAGACGACATCCTGGTCGAGCACTACGTGGACAAGGCCAGCCATCAGTCCTACGTCGGCAACGTCTACCTCGGCAAGGTGCAAAACGTCCTGCCCTCAATGGAGGCCGCCTTTGTCGACATCGGCAAGGGACGAAACGCCGTCCTGTACGCCGGTGAAGTCAACTTCGACGCGACTGGCCTTGAGGGCGTCGCGAAGCGGATCGAGTCAGCGCTCAAGTCCGGCCAGTCGATCATGGTGCAGGTCACCAAGGATCCGATCGGCCATAAGGGTGCCCGCCTGACCAGCCAGGTCAGCCTCCCTGGCCGGTACCTGGTATACGTGCCCGGTGCCTCAATGACCGGGATCAGTCGCAAGCTTCCTGACACCGAGCGGACCAGACTCAAGCAGATTCTTAAGAAGGTCGCGCCGGAAGAGGGCGGGATCATCGTCAGGACCGCGGCTGAAGGCGCGTCCGAAGAGGAACTGCAGCACGACGTCACCCGGCTGGTCGCCCAGTGGCAGGCAATCGAGCGCAAGGCCAAGACCGCCTCGGCGCCGGACTTGCTCTATGGCGAACCCGACCTAACGATCAGAGTCGTACGAGACATATTTAACGAGGACTTCACCAAACTCGTCATCGCGAGTGACAGCGAGTGGGACCTAGTGGATGAGTATGTCCGCTACGTCGCACCCAACCTTTCTGATCGGCTCGAACGCTGGAGCGCAGAGTCTGAGGCCGAGCCTGAGGCCGAGTCTGATCTGTTCACGGCGTACCGGATCGATGAGCAGCTAGCTAAGGCGCTCGACCGCAAGGTCTGGCTGCCGAGTGGCGGCTCGCTGGTGATTGACACCACCGAAGCGATGACGGTCATCGACGTCAACACCGGTAAGTTCACCGGTCAGGGCGGCAACCTCGAGCAGACCGTCACCAGGAACAACCTGGAGGCCGCCGAGGAGATAGTGCGCCAGTTGCGACTGCGTGACATCGGCGGCATCATCGTGATCGACTTCATCGACATGGTGCTGGAGAGCAACAGGGACCTGGTGCTCAGACGGCTGATCGAGTGCCTGGCCAGGGACCGTACCAAGCATCAGGTAGCTGAGGTCACCTCCCTTGGCCTAGTGCAGATGACCAGGAAGCGGGTCGGCTCAGGACTGCTGGCCGCATTCTCGGTGCCGTGCGAGCACTGCAACGGCCGGGGCGTGCTGATCTCCACCGACCTTACCGAGATACCGCACTCGCATGGTCGCAACGGTCAGCAGACCACGCCTAAGCCTGGTCCGACCCGGTCTCGGACAACACGCAGCAAGGCTATGGCCCAGGTCGCCGCCAAGGCGGTGGAGTCGCAGCAAGGCCACGAGGACTCGGCCGGGTCACGAGAAGCTGACGGCGAGGGTGAGCCTGCCGAGGTGACGGCAGCTTCAGCGACCGAAGTTGGCGCGCCAGCCAAGCAATCGGCCAAGTCGGGATCGGGCCGGTCAGGCTCCCGCTCCCGTCGCGGCGAGTCTGGACCACGTCAAGACAACGTCGAGTTGAGCCGGTCGGCCGAGCCAAGTCGGGCGGCTGAGTCGAGGTCAACCACAGAATCCGGGCCAACTGCCGAGCAGTCTGCGGCCGACGAGGCGAAGGCCACTCACCGGGGAGCGGCGAACGGACTAGCGGCGTCAGCGGTCGAGGCAGAGGCGACACCGAGCGCTCAGCCTAACGGTCAGTCCGGTGCCGACGCCGATACCGAGCCGCCGCGCCGGCGGGTCCGCCGTTCCGCCTATCGCGAGGCCGGTCCGCCCGACTCCGTCCGGACGCCGGATGCGGCGGCGTCGGCCCCGGTGGCCGAGGCGATGCCGGATGCGGCGGCGTCGGCCCCGGTGGCGGAGGCGATGCCGGATGCGGCGGCGTCGGCCCCGGTGGCGGAGGCGATGCCGGATGCGGCGGCCGAGCCGCAGGTGTCGGATCGTAGTACCGCTGACGCAGCCGCTGAGTCCCGAGTATCGCCCGATGAGGCTGCCGCTCAGCCGCAGGTAAGCGCAGCGGCGGCCGGTGATAGCGAGGCTACCGCCCCGACAGCGACGTCGGCTTTGGCCGACGCCCCCGTTGCGACGGACGGCCCTGGCTCGGGAGAGGTGACAAGCGTCCCAGCGGTGGCCGACTCCGAAGATTCCGGTGTCGATGAGGCTGCAGCTCGGGTCGGTGAGCACGCTGAACTGCCGCCGACGACGCCGTCCGATGCGGGCGAGTCAGGCGGCAGCTGAGTCCGGAAAGGCATGCGGATCTTGCTGAGGGCGGCTGATGGGCGTGCGGTCTGGTATTCTTTGTCGTCGGCGCGCCTAGCCGCCCTCGGTGCTGTTCAGGCCAGCGAGCGACGCGCCTTATTGGCAAACCGGCCGCTTCGGTGTTGAACGAGACTGAGTCGAACGAGACCCCGGATTGCTCACGGCAGGCTGGCACCAGGGAAAAGAGAGTTCTTTCGTGTACGCGATCGTTCGCTGCGGCGGCAGGCAGGAAAGGGCATCGGTAGACGATGTCCTGACCGTCGACAAGCTCGCCGGTGAGGTTGGCTCCACTGTGACGCTGCCGGCTGTGCTCGTCGTCGATGACGGCAAGGTCATCACCGACGTTGCCACGCTTGGTGGGTACGAGGTCACGGCCGAGATCCTAGGGCCGACCACCGGTCCCAAGATCAACATGATCCACTACAAAAACAAGACTGGCTACCGGCGCCGTCAAGGCCACCGGCAGAAGTACACCCAGGTGAAGATCACCGGAATCGGCTCCGGCAAGGCCAGCGCCAGCAAGAAGAAGGCCTGAGATGGCACACAAAAAGGGCGCATCGTCCAGCAGGAACGGGCGCGACTCCAACGCCCAGCGGCTCGGTGTAAAGCGCTTCGGCGGTCAGGTCGTCAAGGCCGGCGAGATCATCGTGCGCCAGCGCGGCACGCATTTCCACCCGGGCGTCGGTGTTGGCCGCGGCAAGGATGACACGCTGTTCGCGCTCATTCCTGGCGCGGTTCAATTCGGCACCAGGCGCGGCCGCCGCGCGATCAGCATCGTGCCGGTCGAGGACCACGCGGTCGCTAAGGCCAGCTAGGTTCTCGCTCGTTTCGCAGTTAGCACTACCGTCACCGGCGCTCGCTTGGTTTTCGGTGAGTTAAGGGGGCAGGCGTGGCTGAGTTCGCCGATCAGGCTGAGCTTCGAGTCCAAGCAGGTAATGGTGGTGCTGGCTGCGCGTCGGTACATCGGGAGAAGTTCAAGCCACTTGGCGGTCCCGACGGCGGCAACGGCGGTCACGGCGGTGACGTCATACTCAAGGTCGACTCAAGTTCCGCGACTTTGCTTGATTTTCACCGTCGACCGCTGCGCCGGGCTGGTGATGGCAAAGCTGGTGCCGGCGGCCATCGTAATGGCGCCAAGGGCGCTGATCTCGTCGTGAGTGTGCCGGACGGCACGGTCGTTAAAGACGCTGACGGCGAGGTGCTCGCCGACTTGATCGGCCTCGGTACCGAGTACGTCGCCGCCCAAGGCGGGCATGGCGGGCTCGGCAACGCCGCGCTTGCCTCGACCAAGCGCAAGGCACCTGGGTTCGCGCTGCGCGGCGAGCCTGGTCAGCACGCCGACCTGCTGCTTGAGCTCAAGACCATCGCCGATGCTGGCCTGGTTGGGTTCCCGAACGCGGGCAAGTCATCGTTGATCTCCGCCATGTCGGCCGCCCGGCCGAAGGTCGCCAACTACCCCTTCACGACGCTGATCCCGCACCTTGGGGTGGTCGAAGCTGGCGAGACTCAGTTCGTCGTGGCCGATGTGCCCGGCTTGATCCCCGGCGCCAGCGAAGGCAAGGGTCTCGGCCTCGACTTCCTGCGACACGTCGAGCGTTGCACGATGCTAGTGCACGTCATTGACTGCGCGACGCAAGAACCTGGCCGCGACCCCATTACCGATCTTGACGTGATCGAGGCCGAGCTCACTGCCTATGACGAGCTCACCGGTGCTGACATGGCCAGCCGTCCAAGGCTAGTAGTACTCAACAAGATCGATATTCCTGACGCCCGCGACCTCGCTGACTTGGTCATGCCCGAGTTGATCGCCAGAGACCTAGCTGTATATCAAGTCTCCGCCGCTTCCAGTGCGGGCCTGCGCGAGCTGGCGTTCGCCATGGCCGCGGTGATTAACCAGGCCCGTCAGGCGGCACCGGACGCGCTGCCGACCCGGGTGGTGCTCCGGCCAGCCCCGGCGGCTGGTCCGGACTTCGAACTGATCAAGCTGCGCCCGAACTCGTTCCTAATCACCGGTGCCAAGCCGCGCCGCTGGATCTTGCAGACCGACTTCAGCAATGACGAAGCCGTCGGCTACCTGGCCGACCGACTGGCCAGACTCGGCGTGGAGGAGGCCCTAGCCAAAGCTGGCGCCGAGCCGGGTGCCGAGGTCCTCATCGGCGACGAAGACGACGCCGTCGTCTTCGACTGGGATCCCAAGCTGCCCACTGCCAGCGGCTTCGGCCCTCGTGGCACCGACCCTCGCCTCGAGCCCTGATCTAGTCACTCCCTAGAAGAGTCTGACGAGACTGTTTGGCCCCACTCTGGCTGCTGGCATCTGGATGCTTGTCGGCGGCACTGCTGCGATCCGCTCACTTTGTCCGGACGGTCAAGAAAGCGGCCCAGCCGACGCTGGTCGGCCGGTGGGTTGCGCGAGCGCTCGGGTATAGCGGCATGCGGACTTGATCTTGGTGGCGGGTTGGCTTGACGAGAGCGACTAAACTGTACTGGCCATTTTCCACTAGGCGGAGGGGGCGCGGTTGTCCATCGCGGACCGGGCCGGCACCGACCAGACCACTACGAACCCGGACGACAGGGACCAGGCGGGCGCAGAGCGGACTTGCGAGCAGCGGTACATCACTGGGCTCTACGAGCGCCTAGATGAGCTGAGGAAGCGGGCGGCCGGTCGGCTGGCTGAGGTGTTGCGGCACCCTGGCGGTACGCACGCGGCTCGGACTGAACGGGACGTGCTGGCGGTGATGTACCGGCAGCAGCTTGGCCAACTCGACGCGGCCGAGAATGGGCTCTGCTTCGGGCGGCTTGAGTACAATAATGGCATTAAGACCTATATCGGACGAATCGGCATGCACGCCGAGAATGACGACTACGACCAGCTCCTGATGGACTGGCGCGCCGATGCGGCCCGGCCGTTCTATCTGGCGACGGCTGCGTCGCCAGGTGACGTCCGAGTGCGCCGGCATATCAAGACCCGGAGCCGGGTCGTCACCAGGCTCGATGACGAGGTGCTTGACCTTGCCGTCGCCGACCCAACTAAGCACGAGGGATTGACCGGCGAATCGTCCTTGTTGGCCGCGCTGGACGCGAGTCGCACCGGCCGGATGCAGGACATCGTCGAGACCATCCAGGCCGAGCAAGATCACATTATTAGGTCGGGCTTGCCCGGCGTGCTGGTCGTGCAGGGCGGGCCCGGCACGGGCAAGACGGCCGTGGCGCTGCACCGGGCGGCGTATTTGCTCTACACCTACCGTCGTCAGCTTGAGAAGCGCGGCGTGCTGGTGGTGGGGCCTAACGCCACCTTCCTCCGCTACATCGGCCAGGTGCTGCCGTCGCTTGGGGAGACCAGCGTGCTGCTTTCGACCATCGGCGACCTGATGCCTGGGATCTCGGCGACCGGCGCGGAGCCTGATGAGGTGGCACTCGTCAAAGGCCGTCTGGAGATGGCGAAAGTGGTGGCTGCCGCCGTACGAGACCGGCAGACGGTGCCGCAGTCGGGACTTGAGATTCGTTTCGAAAAGGATTTTTACAAGATCAGCAGGCAGGCGATTACCCGGGCCAGAGAGCGGGCACGGCGCTCGCGGATGCGGCATAACCAGGCACGGCAGATCTTCATAAGGGAAATGCTGAACGAGCTTGCGCGGGTCGTGTCCGGTCGGCTGGGCGCTGACCCGCTCGGCGGCGGCAACCTGATGAGCCGCAACGACCTTGATGATCTGCGATCTGAGCTGCGCGACGACCCCGAGGTACGGGCCACCATCGGACGACTCTGGCCGGTTCTGACACCGCAGCAGCTGATCACCGACCTGTACGCGTCGTCGCGGCGCCTTGCCGCGGCGGCGCCGTCGCTGAGCCAGCCGGAGCGGGAACTGCTGCGGCGGTCGGCCGGCGGGCCATGGACACCAGCTGACGTCCCGTTGCTCGATGAGGCTGCCGAGTTGCTCGGCGAAGACGACCGAGCCGCCAAGCTGGCGGCCCGCCGGCAGCGCGAGCAGGAAGAGGCCTATGCCCAAGGCGTGCTCGAGATCATCGGCCGCGACGATGAGGACGACGACCCGGAGATCTTGATGGGCGCCGACATGCTGGACGCGGCCAGGCTCGCGCAGCGCTATGACGCTGGTGAGTACCTGACACCGGCGGAGCGGGCGGCGGCTGACCGGACGTGGGCGTTTGGCCATGTCATCGTGGACGAGGCACAGGAGCTTTCGCCGATGGCCTGGCGGGCGCTGATGCGTCGCTGCCCGTTGAAGTCGATGACCATCGTGGGGGACGTGGCGCAGACCGGTGACTTGTCCGGGTCGGCGTCGTGGGCTGACGCGCTTGGCCCGTATGCGGGGGACCGGTGGCGGCTGGCGCCGCTCACCGTGAACTATCGCACTCCGGCCGAGATCATGGCAGTCGCCGGCGATGTCCTGGCCGAGATCGACCCGGCGGCGCGGCCGCCTCGGTCGGTCAGGGAGTCCGGTGTTGCGCCTTGGTGCTTGCGGGCGGACCGGGCCGAGTTCGCTGAGTCGGTCGGTGCGACCGCAGCGGCGCTGGCAGCCAATCAGGCCGGCGACGGGACACTGGCTGTGCTCGTGCCCGGCGGTCGGCTGGCGGAGCTCAGGGCCGCGGTGGACGCCGCGTTGCCAACCGGACTCGACGCGCGGGAGGCGGACAATCGGCTCGACGACCTGGCCGATCTTGAGCAGCCAGTGGTCGTTTTGACCGTGCGACAGGCGAAAGGGCTTGAGTTCGACTCCGTGCTGGTCGCCGATCCCGCCATGATCCTGGCCGAGTCCAAGCGCGGCCTCGGCGACCTTTACGTTGCCCTTACCAGGGCGACCCAGCGGGTCGGCGTCGTGTACACCGGTGCGTTGCCCGCAGTGCTGGCCAGGCTGACGGAGGTCACAGCCGTGCCGGAAGCGACGGCTAAGGCCCACGAGTCGCCAGCCGCCTAGGCAAGGCTTGACTGGCTGGGCCAGATATTTGTTGGCCTGGGCTGGTGATCGACTACTAGGGTGGCCGGGCAAGGGTCCCGACACCGACTTGTAGTTCAGGAGTGACGATGGGCATCGTCAGGTTCTTCCGTGCCAGGGCGGCAGCGACGGCCGCCGCACGGTCGGCGCAGTGGTATTCGCCGGGACCGACTGGCGCGGTGGCCGCCAGCTAACCCGGTTGGTGCGCACTTTCTCATCGATCGGGGACTGATAGGTCAGCTGGTCAGCGGGAGCAGCGTCGGCACCGGAGACCTGGTGTTCGACCTGGGTGCCGGTTATGGCGCATTGACGGCGCCGCTCGCCGTGACGGGTGCCAAGGTCATCGCGGTGGAGCTTGATCCCGCGCTGGTCGGACGGCTGCGCCGACGGTTCGCCGACCAGCCGCAGGTTGGCGTGGTGGCGGCGGATCTGCACTGGATACCGTTGCCAAGACGGCCATTCCACGTAGTGGCCAATCCACCCTTCGCGCTGACCGCGCTGCTGTGCCGGCGCTTGCTCGGCGATCCGGCGGTCAAGCTGGTCGGCGCCGACCTGGTGGTCGAGCTCGCGGCCGCGCGCTGGCTGCGCACGCCACCGCTATCGGCTAGCCGAGCAGCGGAGCCGGCGCTCTGGACCAAGCGCTACGAGATCGAGCTGATCCGCCGGGTACCAGCCAGCAGTTTCTCGCCCGCGCCCGGCTCGGACGCGGCTTACGTGCGAATCAGGCCGCGACGCCGAAGCTAGCCGACTACAAGTCGATCGTGCGGAGCGCGGCAGCGAGTGCGCTGCGCCAGGCGTCCGGCGAACGGGTGGGGCTGGCGGGCGGCGGCTTGGCGTGATCCAGCGCCGACAGCGTCGCGCGCACCACGTCAGCCGGTCGGCCCGAGGCTACGGCAGCATCGCCGAGCTCAAGTTCGTGCTGCAGGTTGTCTCGGCCGTGACCTTGCACGACGTCAAGCAGGAGCAGCGGCCTGCCGACCACCCTGGCCTCGGTGCAGGTATCACCCGAGCTGGTGATAACCAGGTCGGACGCCGCCATCAGCTCAGGAATCTGATTGGAGAAGCCGAACGGATGCACCAAGGGCTGCCGTCGGGCTGTGGCGAATAGTCGCTGCTCAAGCTTGCCGTTCCGGCCGGCGACGGCGAGCACGTGCACGCCCGCGTCGGCGAGTGCCTCGGCGGCCTGGGCCACCGGGCCAAGGCCCCAGGCACCGGTGGTCAGCAGCACGCAAGGATCGGCCGTGGGCACCTTGAGCTGAGCCCGCGCGGCAGCTTGAGCCGGCGGATGATAAAAGGCTTCCCTGACCGGCGCTTGCACCACAAACACCTGGGCCTCCGGGTCAAACCGACGCACTGCTTGCTCGGCCGCCTGCGAGGTGACCAGGTAAAGCTCGACATTCTCGTGCACCCATAGCCGGTGCGGCGTGACGTCAGTGCAGAACACCACGTGCTTGGTCGCGGGATAGTCGGCGGCCAGGCTGCTCATGGCCGAGGCACCGGTAGCGAAGACCGAGACCACCAGGTCGGCTTGTCCGGCATCGAGCTCGGCGCGGAGTCTGGGCAAGATCCGATTGCGCGCCGCCGCATCGGTCAGCTCAGCCAGCCAATTGCCGTCGCGTAGTGCGGCGAAGTGGAACGCGTCATACAGCCCGGGAACGGCGAGCATCGTGCGAAAGACGGTATCCGCGATCGAGTCGGCACCCCGGCCGAGCAGCCGCATCAGGTCCAGCGTGTGCGTGGCCCAGCCTTCGGCCCGAAGCGCGGTCGTGCACGCTTCGGCAAGCTGATCGTGGCCCATGCCGATGGAGCCGGACAACATCAGCGCCCGCCGAGTACTCGCGTCCCTCGCGGCCTGGGCATCGGTCCCGGTCATCGGTTCTGGCTCGGCTCGGTCTCGTTGAGCCAGGACACGCACCTGAGCACGCCTTCCACCAGCGGCGTTGTCGGTGACCAGTTCAGTAGCTCCTTTTCTCGCCCACTAAGGATGGTCGCGCCCAGGTAGTCGGCGGCGCTGCCAGTCATCGCGACACGCATGTGCGCCTCGCGACCGGCAGTTGACGCTCTAGCGCGTGCTCCTTAGAAATCGGCTGTAGGTGCAGCGGCAAGTCGTATACCTCCCCAGGCAGTCGGACATCATGCCTGGTAGCGAGCTCGTCCTTGAGGCTGACCCGATCTAGCGCTGCGACCGGACCAGCAAGGTGGGCGGGACTCAAGGTGGCGTCGCCGGCATCCTCCGAAATGACGGCGTCTCGCCCAGCGAAGCCCAAAAATCGCAAGATGATCTCGAGTGCGGCGGTGTCACTTGGGGCGCTGACCGGCGCGCTAGTTTCGTGGGCCGTGGTGAACGCTTCATCGAACGCCCGTGCGCACAACGCCGCTGGCACGTTCATAGTTACCCCTGCCGATAGGAACCGCCGATGACTCTCGCCTCGGCAGCGTCAGCCACGCCTTCCAGGCTTAAGCCCTTGTTCATGACATGATTGCAGGATTGCCATCCGGGCCGATTAACGACTTGCCGCAGTGTCCATTTAGAGAACTCTGGATAGTTAATGGCATGCAAGTCGTTCGATGCAAGGGAATATAAATGACTGACCGTATCACCTGTCCAGATGCGCACTGTGACACGCCGCTAGTGCTGCTCGCGGGCTCGCGCGGGTCGCGGTGACCAGGTGATCAAGGTAGTAGCGGCGGTGGCCGCCGGCATCGCCATTGTCCAGGCCGGCCCAGGTATCACCGGTCTGGCGCCAGTGCGTGACGCATTGTTCCCCGGGCTCGCCGGAATGGGCCATCCCGATCACGTAGCGCTTACTTTCGACGACGGTCCCGATCAGGAACTAACTCCATTGTTTCTTAATGCTTTGGCGGCGAGTGGTGTTCGAGCGACATTCTTCCTGCTTGGCTCCCGGGTCGCGATGATGCCTCGGCTGGCCGCCGAGATCGTCGCGGCTGGGCACGAGGTCGGCGTGCATGGCTGGGAGCACCGCTACCTGATCCTGCGCGGGCCGTTCGGCACCTACGACGACCTGGCCAGGACAGTCGACGTAATCTCGGCGGCCACCGAGTCGGTGCCGCGCCTGTTCCGGCCACCTTACGGAGTACTCAGCGGGCCGGCCCTGGTGGCGGCAGGTCGGCTCGGGTTGACCACGGTGCTATGGAGTTGCTGGGGCCGGGAGTGGACGGCCGGCTCGACGCCCGCGACCGTCTTCGAGACGCTTCGCGCGGATTTGCGCGGTGGAGCGACCGTCCTGCTGCACGACTCGGATTGCACGTCGCGCTCCGGGTCAGCAGAGGCCGCACTGGGCGCATTGCCGCTGTTGCTACAGGAATGCCAGCGACGCGGGCTAGCGGTGGGCACGCTAGGAGAGCACGGAATTGGCTCGGGCGGATGAGTCCGATGGGTCTGGCTTTCGGGGCTGGCGCTCTGGCTTTCGGGGGTGGCGAACTGGTTTCGGGGGTGGCGCTCTGGCTTTCGGGGGTGGCAGGTTGGGCTCGGGGGTGGCAGGTTGGGCTCGGGTGGCGGGTCGGAGTCGCTTCAACGTGAAACGAGGCAGAAGCCGGACCACATATCACGCCCAACTGCCAACTTTGCGCCTGGCCTGTGCCTGATTGTCCGCTTTGGAAGTCGCTAAGCCGTGAAACGTGGTCGTCGCCTCGGCACATATCACGGGCAAGCGACTTCGCCGGGGCGGCCGAGGGCGCGGCGCGATCCGGGCTGCCCGGCGCGGCGCGATCCGGGCTGCCGGAGGCCGCGCGATCAATCCGGGCTGCCGGAGGCCGCGCGATCCGGGCTGCCCGGGGGGCGGAGTAGGTTGCCCGAGGCGGGGAAGATGAGATATATCTTGGTTCGTGACCGCGTCCTTTACCCCTGACGAGATTCGTGTTGCTGCCGAGACTCATAGCGAGCTTGGTCCTGAGTACGGATCGGCGGTGATCGAGTCGTTCCTCGACAAGGTCGGCAAGGAAATCGACCGGCGCGTCGACTCGCGGCTGGCGACGCAGCAACCACAGTCGCCAGTCCAGGCGCACGGCTCTCAGTCCAAGTTCGGCAGTCCGTTTGCGCTGGCGATCGTGTCAATGGTGATGGGCATTCCGCTCACCGGGATCAGCGCGGGCGCGCATTGGGGCGTCACCGGGGTCATCGTGATCTGGCTCGGCCTAGCGTTGATAAACGTGGTCTACGCCCTGCCCCACCGCGACCGCTGACGGCGGCAGATTCCGGTCCCGCGCCGCCGCCCGCCGCCGCCCGCCGCCGCCCGTCGGCACCGGCCCCGCTCCGGCACCGGCATCGGCGACCTTTGAGCCGGCTGGACGGCTGACGTGGGACCAGTCCGGTGACATGATCCATGTGTGCCGATTCTGGTCTATCTGACGCTGCTGGCCTGGGCGCTGCTTGAGGCTGGCCTGCTGGTGCGCGATCAGGTTCGCGGCAAGGGTGGCACGGCCCGCGACCAGGGCACCAGGCGGTTGAGCATGATCGGATGGCTGGTTGCTTTTATCGTGGCCTCGTCCATCGCGCACCATAGTGCCGGCCACTCAGGCTGGGCGTTCGGCAGCGGCCCCGCAGGCTGGGCGTTCGGCACCGGCCCTGCAGGCTGGGCGTTTGGCACCGGCCGTTCGGGCTGGACGATTGGCGCTGGGCACCTGCTGATCGGCCTGTTGTTGATGTGGATTGGCCTGGCGATCAGGATCTGGTCGGTGCTGACGCTCGGGGCCTCATTCCGAACCACGGTCGAGGTTGACGCGGATCAGCAGGTCGTCGACAAAGGCCCGTACCGCTGGGCGCGGCATCCGTCCTATACCGGCATGTTGACCATTGCCCTCGGCTGCGGTGTCGCGCTCGGCAACTGGCTCTCGCTCGCCATCTTGGTGGTCATTCCGCTGGCCACCATGCTGCGCCGGATCTCAGTCGAGGAGGCCACCCTGGTCGACGTGCTCGGCCAGCCCTACCTGGAGTACCAGCGGCGCACGAAACGGCTCGTGCCCGGACTGTGGTGACAGCCGGGCACGAGCCAGGGGGTAGCAAAAACGACCGGGACTACTCGTCTGAGCCAGAGTCGTCGTCATCCCTGCGGTTGAACCTGTTCATCAGCCGCTCGCCCGCGCCCACGGCCGAGCCGGCCACGCCGCGGACGGCGCCGATCAACGGGTCAGCCGACCGGCTCCACGAGTCCTGGTAGGACTTGGCCGCCGACCTGAACTCTTCGCCGACCGAGGTGTCCCTGTCCTCATCGCGACGCGGGTAGTTGCCGGCCAGAATACTGGTGTAGTCGCCGTCAGAGGCCCACCGGTCAAGCTCAGCGAACCGCACCACGGCGAACGGGTGCGTGGTGCCCTGCAGTTGCAGCAGCTTGATCAGGCCCTCGCGGACGTCAGGCACGGCGTCGTACTCGCGTGCCTGCTCAAGGAACGCGTCCGCGCTTAGCTCGGCCAGTTGCGGACCGCCCGCCAGCTTCATCAGCGCCCGACGCGCGGCCGGGATGTCCTGGCCGGCCAGCAGCCCGGCCCGGTCGCATGACAGCTCGGACTTGCGGTACCACTCCTCCAGGCCCCAGATCACTGCCTTGAGCCCCATCCAGGCGATGGGCACGAGCGCGAGCCTGGCCGCCAGCCCGATCAGGTGGTACAGCATCGTCCGGTAGACCGAGTGGCCGGAGAGCACGTGACCGAGTTCGTGCCCGATGACGAACCTGGTCTCCTCCTCATCCATCAGGTCAACCAGGCCAGTCGTGATCACGATGAATGGCTTGTCGGTGCCGAGCGCCATCGCGTTCACTTCAGGGTCCTGGGAAATGAACAGCTCAGGGACCCGAGGTAGGTCAAGTACGTAGGCACCGTCCAGCATCATCTGGTACAGGTGCGGGAACTGCTGCTCGGAGGCGCGCACCGAGCTGGCGAGGAACATCAGCCGCAGGCTGCGGTCGCTGAACAGGCTGGCGATGTTCCGCAGAATCACGTCGAAGCCGGTCAGCTTGCGCAGCGCGACCAGGGCGGAGCGGTCGGCTGGATGTTCGTATGCGCGGGAGCTAATGTCCGGCAGACGGACGCGAGAACGATCGGGCACAGTGTTCATGCCGTCATGGTATGCGCGATAGTGGAGAGCTGGCCGCAATGAACGAGATATATTTCGATGCCGATTCGGTTGGCGCATCGGGGCCGCCGCCGATGTTCGAGCCTGAGGCCGAGTCGATGCCGCCCGAGCAGCGCGCCGGACTACAAGAGCAGCAGCTGCGCGCCCTGATCGACAGGCTGATCGCGGTCGGCGGCATCCAGGGTGGGCGGCTGGCCGACGCGGGCGTGACCAGCGGAAATGATGTCAGCCTCAGCGAGCTCGCCACGCTCCCGACGACCACCAAGCAGGATTTGTGGGACCACTATCCCTTCGGGTTGCTGGCCGTGCCGCAATCGGAGGTTGTGGTGGTCCACGGCTCAAGCGGCACCGGCGGCCGGCCGACGCTGGTCAGCTACTCCCGCGCTGACCTCAAGCTTTGGGCGCGGATGTGCGCCCGAGCGCTCGCTGCCGCCGGGGCCGGCCCCGGCGCGATCGTGCACAATGCTTACGGCTACGGCCTATTCACCGGCGGCCTTGGCATCCACCAGGGCGCGGTCGAGCTCGGAGCGACCGTGATCCCGGTGTCTGGTGGCATGACCGCTCGGCAGGTCACCCTGATCAAGGACCTGCGACCGCAGGTACTGACCTGCACGCCGTCGTACGCGATCCGACTTGGCGAGGCGCTGGCGGCGGCCGGGCTGACTCGTCAGACCGGCCTGTCGCTCCAGGTTGGGATCTTCGGCGCGGAGCCGTGGACACAGGAGATGCGGCTCAGGATCAACGACCTGCTCGGCATCAGGGCACTGGACATCTACGGCTTGTCCGAGGTGATTGGGCCTGGCGTGGCCTCGGAATGCGTGGTGGCGGCCGATGGCCTGCATGTGAACGAGGACCATTTCCTGGTCGAAACGCTCGACCCGGTCACCGGCCAGCCCGTCACCGACGGGAGTCCGGGTGAGCTTGCTTTCACCACTGTTTCTAAAGAGGCCATGCCGTTGCTGCGATACCGGACTGGAGATATCGCCGCGCTGACGCCGGGAACCTGCGCCTGCGGCCGGACGCTGGTCAAGATGTCGAAGGTGACTGGCCGCAAGGACGACATGCTCGTGATCAGGGGCGTGAACGTCTATCCCAGCGAGATCGAGCGCGTCCTGCTGGCCGAGTCGGCCGTGGCGCCTGACTACCTGCTGGTCATCGACGAACGGGAGGCAGCGTTCGGCTTGATCGCCTGCTGTGAATTCGAAATGGGCCGCGGCACCGACTCCAGCGCGGCCACCGAACTCAAGTCAGGGCTCGAACGCCAGCTGAGGGAAGCTGTCGGCGTCCGGGTCGAAGTCGCGATGCTGCCGACCGGCTCGGTGCCGCGCACTGAGGTCGGCAAGGCGGTGCGAGTCGCGCGCTGGTCGGCCGGAGACCCGCCGGTGCCCGGCCTGGTCGGCTAAGGTCGGCCCGATGAGCGGTGCGGCGCGGATTGGCCTGATGGGCGGTACGTTCGATCCGATTCACTACGGTCACCTGATGGCGGCCGAGGTGGTGGGGCGGGCGTTCAAGCTCGACGAGGTCATCTTCCTGCCTGCCGGGCAGCCGTGGCAAAAGAGCGACCGGATGATCGCGCCAGCCGAGGACCGGTATCTGATGACCGCGATCGCGACGGCGCCAAACCCGCTGTTCTCGGTGAGCCGGATCGAGGTAGACCGGCCGGGGGAGACCTACACGATCGACACCGTGCGGCAATTGCGTTCCGAGCGGGGACCGGCGGCTGAGTTCTTCTTCATTATCGGTGCTGATGCCCTCAGCGGTTTGAACACCTGGCATGCTGCCGCTGAGCTGCTGACCTTGGTGCATTTTATCGGCTGCACTAGGCGCGGGCATCAGTTGGCCGCCGGGAGCCTGGGCAGCGAGCAATTCAGCCTGGTGGAGGTGCCGACGCTGGAGATCTCGTCCACCATGTGCCGAGACCGCATCAGGGCCGGATTGCCGATCAGGTATCTCGTGCCCGACGAGGTGTTCAAGTACATTTCGAAGCGAGGCCTCTACCGGGATTGACGGCAGGCGAACGAGCAAACAGGAGAAGGCGTGCGGCTCGACGCGGTTGGTAAGCGCTACGGGCTCAGGCAGCCCTGGGTAGTCAGGGACGTCAGCCTGGAAATCCCGGCAGGAAAGCTGATTCGCCTTGAAGGCAAGAATGGCACCGGCAAGTCCACGCTGTTGCGCATGATCGCCGGGGTATCGGTGCCAACCAAAGGCACCGTCACCGGCCGGCCGATCACCGGCTACGTACCCGAGCGATTTCCGCCGGCGCTGCCATTTCCTGCCCGCGACTACCTGTCGCACCTGGGGCGGGTGCGCGGCCTCACCGGGGACGCGCTCGCCGCGCGGATCGAGGCGTGCCTGGACCGGCTGGGCGGACTTGAGTTCGCCGATGTGCCATTGCGCAACATGTCGAAGGGCATGTGCCAGAAGGTCGCTGTGGCGCAGGCGCTGCTGGCCGGGTCCGGCTTGCTCGTCCTTGACGAGGCCTGGACCGGCCTGGACGTAGACGCGAAGGCCGCGCTTGATGACGCGGTGGCTGAACGGATCGCTGCTGGCGGCTCAGTCGTGTTCGTCGATCACGATCCCCGGCGGCTCGACCACCTGCCCGCCGAGCGCTGGCGGCTTGAGCGCGGTCAGGCGGTGCAGGTGCAGGCACAGGACGCGGCAGCGGTGCGAGCGGCCGCGCAGGCCGGACCAGCCTTGCTGATCGAGGTGAGCGGGTACCGGCGCGAGTTGCTCGAGTTGCTGCCTGGGGTGATCTCGGTCCGGTGGGACGGTGACGTGGCGTCCGTCAGGGTCGCCAGCGACCTATCAGACTCGGTGCTACGCAAGCTGCTCGCAGCCGGCGCTGGAGTGCACATCGGTCAGGTCAGGCCCGCTGATCTGGGCGATCCTGGTGATCCTGGCGATCCGGTCGGTGGCGAATCGGCTGGAGCGCAGCGGTGACTGCGCTCATCAGATATCAGCTCTCGCTGCTGCTGCGGTCGCATCGGTGGATCCCTGCCGCGGTGGTCTACGTGATCGGCGTGATCGGGCTCGGCGGAGTCGGCGGGCCGGCCATGGGCATGGCTCGGCGCTGCCGCAAGGGCTGAGCTGGAGTGCGCTGATGCTAGTGCCCGTGGTGGCCTGGCTCAGCCGGTCCATGCTGACCGCCGAGCCGCCGGCGGCGAGAGCCGTCACGGCGGCCGCCGCCGGGCCCCGCCGGGCGCAACTCGCTGCGCTCGGCGCGGCCTTCGGCTTCGCGGCGTTGCTTGGCCTGGTCGGAGTCGGCTGGGAGTTGGTGACCTGCGGCGTCGTGCGATCCGGCCTGACGAACTCGATCCAGCTCGGCGCGACCGCCGGTGACCTGGCGCGCGGACTCGGCACGGCGTTGATCTGCCTGCTCGTCGGCTCAGCGATCGGCGCGCTGTGCAATCCGCCGGTGGTGCGTCGGCCCGCGGTCAGCATGCTGACCAGCACCGCTGCTGTCGTGCTGGCGCTGGTGTGGAGCGTCTCGCCAGCCAACGCGGCGGTACGCAGTGGTTACGGCGGGACGGCGAGTACCTGGCCGGCCGGGCTGCCGCTCACCACCGCGTTGGTCCTGCTCGTGGTGGCTTGGGGCGTTTCAGCACGAGTTGCGGCGCGGCGCAGTGCCTGACGTTCGGCAAGATCGCGGCGCCGGGATACGCTGAATGTGCCGCTGTGGCGCTCTGAACCGAAGGCAGGTCCAGTGGCCGCAGCCTAAGCCAAGGAGGGCATGCAGCTTTTGACTGCTACCGATAGGGCCGTCGAGCTGGTCGAGATCGCGGCAATTGCCGCTTCGGACAAGCTGGCGACCGACATCATTGCCTACGACGTGAGCGAGCAACTGGTCATCACTGATGCCTTCGTACTCTGCTCGGCACCCAACGACCGGCAGGTTCGCGCGATCGTCGATGAGATCGAAGAGAAGCTCGGCAAGGCCGGTGCCAAGCCAGTGCGCCGCGAAGGCGAACGGGAAGGGCGCTGGGTGCTGCTCGACTACATCGATGTGGTAGTGCACGTTCAGCATGCCGAAGAGCGGGTGTTTTACGCGCTTGAGCGGCTATGGAAGGACTGCCCGCAGATCCCGCTGCCGCAGGCAGTCACTGCGGCGGCGGTACAGTCCGACCGAGGCCGGCGCTGAGCGCGGGGCCCGGCGCGGCGGAGCAGAGCGCGGGGCCCGGCGCGGCGGAGCAGAGCGCGGTGCCCGGCGCGGCGGAGCAGAGCGCGGGGCCCGGCGCGGCGGAGCTTCCTCGCACCAATCTGCGTGACAGTGTCGAGGCCGGCCACGCGAGCTTGCTGCGGATCGTGCTCTGGCGGCACGGCCAGACGACCTTCAACGCCGAGCGCCGGTTTCAGGGGCAGATCGACGTGCCGTTGAACGCGGTAGGCCGAGCGCAGGCGAAGCGAGCGGCGAAGCACCTGGCTGGCCTAGCGCCGGCCCAGATCTGGTCATCTGACCTCTCGCGGGCAAGTGCGACGGCTCAGTACCTGGCCGAGCTCACCGGGCTGACGGTGCAGCACGACAAAGACCTGCGCGAGCGGTACGGCGGTGCCTGGGAAGGCCTAAGCACCGACGAGATCCGCCAGCAGTATCCAAACGAGCTGCAGACCTGGGACCCGCCCGGCGGCGAGCCGGTCACCGCAGTCGCCGAGCGCACTTGCGGCGCGCTCTTGCGGATCGCCGAGTCAGCCGAGCCAGACTCGCTGATCGTGGTCGTCGGGCATGGCGCTTCACTCAGCTGGGGGATGTCCAAGCTGCTCGGACTCGAGGAGAGAGTGACCGGCGGATTGGGCAATTGCTGCTGGTGCCTGCTCTCCCGGCGAGGCGACGGTGGTCGATGGCGGCTGCTCGAGTACAACGTCGGGGCGCTGCCCGAGCCGGTCGAGGTGGCCGAGCTCGGCGACGACGACTAGCCCGCCCGGCTGCTCGCAGGCGTCCGCCCGGCTGCTCGCAGGCGTCCGCCCGGCTGCTCGCAGGCGTCCGCCCGGCTGATCGCAGGCGTCCGCCCGGCCGCTCGCCAGCGCCCGCCCGGCCGCTCGCCAGCGCCCGCCCGGCTCGCTCCGGTAATTCCCTGGCCGGGGGATCGCTGGAGATTGCCGTCAAATCGGCGCTGCGTGCTCGGCCTCCGCGCAGGTACGTTGAGGTAAATCCGTAGCTGTGGCTGGACCTGTTGAGCTGTATCTGTTGCCCAAGTCGTTCCTGATTTGCCCTTACTCACCTGCGATCGACAATCGGCCTTGAGCTTTGGCAGCGGCACCATTGTGACGGGAGACACGTGATCGGAAATCAGCATTTCGATCGGCTTGTGTCGTCGGCTCCAGTGCACTTTGACTCGACCAACGTCGACTGGGCCGGCATCAGCGCCTTACTGGCTGAGCGCGGCATCAGCCCCTCAGGCGTGGTCGCCGTCAGCTGGTGCGGATTCGGCGTCGGTGATATCGAGTCGCTGACCGATCAGCCTGCTCTGGCGATGATCCATCACCTGGGGGTGCTCAGCTCGACCGGCAAGCCGGTCGCAGCCGATAACCAGCGTACCTTCCATGATATTGATTTTGCTGCTTGCCGGCGGATCGCTGATGCCGATACATCGAGCGATCACAGCTTTGGCAAATGCTGTATCGAATTCACCGGTGCTGGCGGCGTGCTATTAGGTCGGCTGCAATGGAACTGGCGGGTACGCCGCTTCCGCGATTCCCGGGCGATTATTGCCGTGGTGGCGGCAGAACGCGATCGCATCATGAAGGTAATCAAGGCGCTCGCAGTGTGAGGTCAAGGCCCAGCCTGGCCCCTGCTGCCCCTGTCGGGCGTGCGCCAACAGCAACGGGGGTCCCCCGTTGCCACCAGGGCAGCTACGTGGACCCCCCGTTGTCGTTACTTTGCCCACTGAGACGGCAGCTTCGCTCCGGCAACGTTCGGCCAGACTCTCAGCAGCCGCCACCAGCAACGTCCACCAGCGGGCGTCCACCAGCAGCCGCCACCAGCAACGTCCACCAGCGGGCGTCTACCAGCAGCCGCCACCAGCAACGGCCACCAGCAACGGCCACCAGCAACGGCCACCAGCAACGGCCACCAGCAGCCACCACCAGCGGCCGCCACCAGCGGCGGCCACCAGCAACGGCCACCAGCACCCCGGCATCCCGGCGAACTATCGGTGGTATAAGACGGATACGTTCTGGATCTAATGGTTACTCGTGCAGTGTCCGTGCCCGATATAGAAGTACAGATACGACTTTTGGTTGCTCAAGGGTGCCTGCCCGCTTCTTCGGTCGACTTATGCAAGACTCTTCCTCGTGAGCTGGCAATGTAAGGGAAGAATCGGCCATGGGACGACCGCAGGCGCCACTTGACCGCGATGGCACGCCGGTGCGCGAGTTCGCATTCTGGCTGCGTGATCTGCGTAGTCGCTCCGGTCTTACCTACGAGCAGCTGGCCAAGACGACGCACTATGCGACAAGCACCGTCCAGGCTGCCACGTCCGGTGAGCGGCTGCCCACTCTCCGGGTAGTCGTAGCGTTCGTGACCGCATGCGGCGGTGATGTCGAAGCCTGGCGTGAGTACTGGACGCAACTGCGTCGAATGCTGGATCGTGACGCGCCTGATGGCGTAGTTGGCCCGATCGCGCCACCGTGGATCGCCGACGGGAAGGCGGGTGCCAGCGCGGCTGCGGTGCTCAATGCTGGCACGGCGGTTGGCAATCGCGGCCTAAACAGCATGGACGATTCCGACGATTGGTACGTTGAATCGTTCAAGGCGCTGCTCAGGATGGACATCGAGCCAGTCGAGGCCATTGAGCAGCGCGTGGTCGTGGCCACCCGAGATGGCCTGACCGAGCTATCGACCTCAATCAGCGTGCCAAGGCATGAGCAGGACACCGCCGCCGACCACCGCCTCCATGTCGAGTTGATGCATGGCGGAACGATGGTCAGGCGCGAGCATCCCTATGAGTCGGTGTTCCGCAATGTCATCGAGTTGGCTCGACCGCTCAAGCTCGGGGAAAAGCACGAGTACGCCATGCTGAATCGGCTGCCGCCTGGCCAACTCATGGCCTCGCATTATGTCCACGTGCCCTTTCGGCGCAGCGACTTCTTCGAGCTCAAGATTCGATTCGCCGCTGACAATCTGCCGAAGGCCGTCTGGCAGGTCGGCGGCGTCCCCACCTCGGTCATCTATGAACGCGGTTCTGTCCAGGACCCGCTTGAGGTGGACAGATGCGGCGAGATCTCGGTTTCCTTCCGCGAGATGCGCACCGGGCTCGGCTACGGTGTCTGCTGGCTGACGGCTGACGAACTGGACGCGTGAGCCGCACCGTCGCTAGGGGTGGGGCGCAGCCAATATGTGGGGATGATGTGGCTCTTGCTGTGTGGTGATTCACCTGCTCAGCCTCCAGAGTGGGGCTAGCTGTGGTGAAAGGGGACCACTATCATGCCCCAGCTTTTGCTCATTCTGGCGGCCATCGCCGCCATTCCGATCATCCACCGGGTGATCCGGTCGGTTCTCGAGATTCTGGTCACGGTCGTCGCGGCTGCGATGAGCGTGGCGTTCGTCCTGTTCGTTGTGGTCGCGCTGGTCGCTCACGGCAAGATCATCTAGATCTGAGCTACTCGACAAACGCGATATAGCTTGACGATGAGACGCGATAGTACTTATCGTCGAGCTGGCTGAAGGCGACGAGACGGAGTTGGGCATGGACGCCATCGAGATCCTCACCGAACTCAGCACGCCGGAGGGCAGGGCCGATCCGTATCCGCTCTACTCCGCGTTGCATGACCTTGGCGAGGTAATCGAGATTGGCCATGGCGACATTACGGTGGTCGGCTACGACGCTATTGACGCCGTCTTGCGCGATCCCGGCTTCCGAGTCTCCGACCAGTCCAACTTCGATAAAGACTTCCCTGGTTGGCGAGCGAATCCGGTATTCATTCAAGGTGTGGATTGGATCTTGAACCTCAATGCGCCCCGGCACGCCAGAATCCGGAGCCTAATCGCCCGGGCGTTCACAGCCAGGCGGATTGCCGGCCTTGAGCCAGCCATCGCCAAGGTAGCCGATAGCCTAATCGACGCAATGTCGGAGCGAGGTGCCGACGGTTCGACCATCGAATTCATGCACGACTTCGCGTTCCTGCTGCCGGTCACGGTGATCTGTGAGCTGATCGGCATTCCCGAGTCCGACCGGGAAGCCTTCCGGCCTATCGCGCGTGATGTGGCCGGCGTTTTCGAGATCGTCGATCCAGCTACGCTGCCGGTCATCAACGAGGCCGCGGTGGAGTTGCTCGCCTACTTCACCGCCCTCGCTAGTCAGCGTCGCGCCCATCCGCGTGATGACCTGCTCAGTGACTTGCTGGCGGTGAGCGACGCTGACGACGGCCGGCTGACCGACGCCGAGTTGCTGCACAACCTCACGTTGCTGCTGGTTGCTGGCTTTGAGACCACGACGAACCTGCTCGGCAATGGTCTGCAGGTCATCCTGGCTGATCCGGCAGTCGGCGAAGCCGTAAGGGACGGCTCAGTAGCACCGGCCGCCTTTGTCGACGAGGTGCTGCGATTCGACTCGCCAGTGCAGCTCACCAGTCGGATTGGCTACGAGACCGAGGTGGCCGGCGTGCCGATCACGCCGGAAAACGGGCTGATCACGTTGCTCGGGGCTGGGAACCGGGATCCGCGCAAGTTCACCGATCCAGGCGCGTTCAACCCGTTGCGTGCTGAGGGTGCCCCGCTCAGCTTCGGTGGCGGCGCGCACTTTTGCATCGGTGCGGCGCTGGCCAGGCTGGAAGGGTCGGTCGCATTTCCGAGACTGCTCGGCCGCTTCGGCACGGTCAGCCCGGCGGGCAACCCGGAGCGTCGCGACCGCCTAGTCCTGCGCGGCTTCGAAACGCTCCCTATCACAGTGGCCTAACCAGCCCCAACTGTGTCACTCGACGAACCCAGCGCAAGCCTGCCAGCTACCCGGCGCGGGCGGCGAGTCGGGTGTGGCGGCGATGAAGGGTGCCGACGGGTGGATGCGCGGGGGAGGCAGCGCACCCACCCTCAGCGACGGTTAGTCGACTAGGTCGTCGATGGGCTCGACGCCGGCGGAGCCCTTGCGCAGGCGCCAGATTAGGCCGCCGAAGTACCAGAGCGCAGCTACGACGAGGCCATAGAGCAACACCTTGTCGGCACCGTGGAACGGAGCGGGCAGGGAGAGGACGATCATGATCAGTGCGGTGTAGACGAGGACGAAAATGATCACCGGCCAGGCCCAGCGCCCGAGGTTGAACGCACCGGGCAGGCTGTCGGTCGTCTTCCGCTTCACCGCGTAGGCGATGGTGATCAGGAAGTAGATGATGTAAGGGATGATCGCGGTGGCGCCGACGAGCGTGCCGAAGGCACTGGCCTGGAGGTAGCCGTACCACATTACGGCGACGTCGATCACGGCGAAGACCAGCAGCGCGATGATCGGGGTCTGGCTGGACGGATTGACCCGGCGCAGCGCGCCGGAGAACGGCAGCATGTTGTCGCGAGCCAGCGAGTAGCAGAGTCGGGCCTGCGCGCCGGCCCCGACCACCAAGATCGCGAACATCGAGAAGATGACGAACGCGATGAACACCTTGACCAGCCAGCCTGGCAGCCAGTAACTGGCGATCGCGAGCAGTGGCAGCGGCGAGGCCTCGATTGCCTTCAGGTTGGGGATGGCGACGGTGAAGCCGATGAGTGCCACCATGCCGAGTACAGCGGAGCCGGCCACCGCCCAGATCACCCCGCGCGGCACTGACCGCACCGGGTTGACCGCGTCCTCTGACATGTCAGCCGCGAGCTCGAAGCCCACCAGGGTGAACGCGCCCAGCAGGCCAGCCAGGGCGAACGCGTACCAGACCGGGTTGTGGTTCACCGAGGTCGTGTTGACCAGGATGCTCGCGCCATAGGGCGTCGGCTTGGCGTTGAAACCCCACAACACCAGCAGCAGCACGCCAAACACGACCGTGCCCAAGATCTCGGTGAACACCGCGATGTTGTTGACCCTCGCGGCCACCTGGATGCTGATGATGTTGATCACCACAGGCAACAGCATCAAGATGACCGCTACCGACAGCACCAGCCGGGGACTCGGCGTGTTGATCCCGAATTCGCTCAGCAGCAGCGGGGAGGCCACTTCCAGCATGATCGCGCCACCGCCGACGGCCATGTAGAGCAGGCCGGCGAAGCCGACGAACCAGCCGTAGCTTGGGTTCACCAGCCGGGCACTCCACTGGTAGGCGTACCCGGCCAGCGGAATCCTGGTGCCGAGTTCGGCTACCACGAAGGCGATCGCCAGGTTGCCGACGCCGACGATCGGCCAGGTCCAGATCGACGCCGGACCCCAGTAGGACAGCCCGAACGCGTAGTTGAGGAAGATGCCGGTAGTGATCGAGATGATCGAGAAGGCGATCGCGAACATTGAGAAAAACTTCAGTGATCGCCGCAGCTCAGGCTGGTAACCAGCGCGCTCGACGATGGCCTGTGCTTCGGCCGTTTCAGTCGGCTCGGCCTTCCTGCCTATCGTGCTCGACATTTTCTTCCCCTTACTGACGGGTGCTAAGTCACGGTTCCGATCTGGCGTTACCTAGGTGCTCGCGGACGGCGGCGAAGGCGGCGTCGGTAGCCGCGAGTGCCGCCGCGACGTCGTCGTCGGTAGTGGCGGCGGACACGAACCAGTTGTGCTTGGGGTGCAGATAAGCGCCCCGCTCGATCGCCTCGGCAGCGAATAGCCGGCCGAGCGCGTATTCCTCATCACCGACAAAGGTCAGGTATGGCATCTGGACCGGGCCGGTGTACCTGATGTCAAGGCCGAACGACGCGGCCTGGGCGACGATGCCGTCTCGCAGCGCGTTTCCGGCGCGCTCCATGGCCTCGATCGCGCCTTCATCGCGCAGGGCGTTGATCGTGGCGATGGCTGCCGCCATCGGGATCGCCGAGAACCAGAACGACCCGGTCACGTAGATGTCGGCCGCGCCCGCACGGAATTTGTCGTTGCCGAGCACGGCCGCCAGCGGGTAGCCGTTGGCGATCGCCTTGCTCCAGGCCGACAGATCAGGCTCGACTCCGATCGGCTCCCAGCTTGACCCGAGCGCCAGCCGGAACCCGCACCGCACGTCGTCAAGGATCAGCGCGGCGCCAGTCGAGTCGCACAGCTCGCGCAGCCCGCGGGCGAAGCCGGGATCGACCAGTTCCTGATCCAGGCCCGCGTCGTGCTTGAACGGCGAGACGATGATCGCGGCCAAATCGTCCCCGGCCTCGACCACCGCTGATTTCGCACTGGTCAGGTCATTGTAGAGGTAATAGCCGAGATTAGCCCGATCTGCCTCGGTCACCCCGGCCGGCCGGGGCGTGCACCACGGCAGCGCACCGTGATAGGCCCCCTCGGCGACCAGGATCTTCCTGCGGCCGGTCTGCGCCCTGGCGATCGTGCAGCACATGGTCGTCGCGTCGGTGCCGTTCTTGGCGAAGATCGCCCAGTCCGCGTGTCGCACCGTCGCCACCAGCAACTCAGCCAACTCGACCAGGACCGGTCCTGGGCCGTTCTGGCAGTCGGCCAGCTCAGCCTGAGCCCGCACGGCCGCGTCGACCTTGGGGTGCTGATGTCCGAGCACGACCGGCCCGTAGCTGTTGATCAGGTCGATGTAGCAGTTGCCGTCCACGTCCCACACGCGCGCGCCCCGGCCCTCACGCATGAACTGCGGGTACTGCGGCGGCAGCGGCCTGGCCGACTGGTGGCCGTACATGCCGCCAGGGATGACCGCCTGCGCCCGGGCGCGCAACGCGCTATCGGCCGCTCGGCTGCGCGGTCGCTGACCGGCCTTGGCTGGCACCTGAGTTGCCATGATGGCTCCGTTTCGAATTGAGGGTTGTCACGGGATTGCCCTCAGCGCGCTGAGTGCTTTGCCGAGCCGCTCGGCCGGGGCGGCGACGGTGCCGCGCAGGAAGTCCAGTGCCTGATCAAGATCGGTCAGCCCGGCGTCGGAGCCAAGGCCGGTGGCGACCAGCGAGCCGCACGTGACGCCAAGCCAAGCTGCGTCGACGGCGCTGCCACCGAGCAACAGGCCGGTGATCATCCCGGCGTTGAACGCGTCGCCGCAGCCGGTGGTGTCCACGACGGTGACCGGCAGCGCGGGCAGATGCACCGGGTCACTGCCCTGCCACGCCACCAGGCAGCCCTGGGCACCAAGGGTGACTGCCACCCCGTAAGTGCCCAAATTCAATACCTTCTTAATAGCTGAAACGGGATCGTCGCAGCCGGTCAGGGCGGCCAGCTGATCAACGTTCGGGCAAAACCAGTCCGCGCTCGCCAGCAACGGCCCGAGCCGGTCGAAGTCCTCGGCCCGGCCGGGATGCAGCACGTCGACGACGATCAGGGCGCCGGCTGTCTGCGCGGCAGAAACGACCTCGGCCAGCCCATCGGCCACGAAGCCGCCGAGCGCGTCCGGGGCACCCACCAGCAGTGCCCTGGCGTCGCTCAGTCTGGCCAGGTCGACGTCGTCCCTGGCGAGCCTGGAAGTCGCCCCTGGCACATGCAGCGCGGGCCGTTCGCCGTTGGGCCTGATGGGCAAGATGGTCGCCGAGGTCTGGACGTCTGGCTTGCGCACCAGCCCTGAGGTGTCGATGCCGTGCCGCTGCATGGCCGCGATGACCAGGTCGCCAAGCAGGTCCTGGCCGATGGCGCCGATCGCCGCGACGTCCGCGCCGAGCTTGGCCAGGTCGACGGCCGTTCCGGCGGCGGTGCCAGCTGCGGTGGCCTTGATCTGCGCCAGGCGGACGCTGCCCTGGCCGGGCGGGATCGACTCGACCGGGTGACCGAGCACGTCAAGGATGTGCGCGCCAATGGTGACGACCCGACCGATGGCGCTGTTCATCGTTGCCGCCTGGTGCCGTAGTTGCGCCGCTTCGCCTCGGCGGCGACCTCATTGAGTTCGTCGGCGGACAGGGTCTTCGGGTCGCCGTAAGAACGAGCCAGCCGATACACGTGCGCGAGCCATTCGAGCAGCAACGCGTGGTCATAGGCTTGGGCTAGGGTGCGGCCGTAGCAAATGGCGCCGTGATTGCGCAAGATCGCGGCCCGGCGGCCCGCCAGCGCCTCAGTGGCGGCGCTGGCCAGCCCGGCCGAGCCGAACCTGACGTAAGGCGCGACCCGCACCGGGCCGCCGAGGCTGGTGATCGCATAGTGAATGGCAGGAAGTTCGTCGTTGCCCGCCGATAGTGCGATGACCTCGGGGGAGTGGGTGTGCACGACAGCGCCCGCCTGGGTCGCTGCGTAGACCGACAGGTGCATCGGCGTCTCGGTGGATGGCGTCTCTGGCGCGTCCACCTCAGCGCCGGCCAGGTCCACAATGGCGATGTCGGCCGGGCGCAGTTCGTGGTAACTGATCCCTGACGGGGTGATCGCGACCAGGTCGCCGACGCGCACGCTGAGATTGCCCGCGCTGCCGACGGCCAGCCCGTCCGCAAGCAGGCGTGCGCTGAAGGTGACTAGCTGCTCGCGGGCGGCGTGCAGCGGAGCCGCATCCGGGTCATACACTAACCCGAGATGTTAGACGGACGTCCGGTAAAAAAACAGTGGCTCAACGTCTGTTTTCTTCCCTGTTGTCCGGCTGGTCGGTTCGCTGCTCACTCGTGGTGTCAGGGAAGATGCCGAAGATAGTTGACTGGGATGCCCGGCGGGACGAGATCCTGTCGGCGACCTGGCGGGTGATCGCCAGGGACGGGATAGCCAAGGCCACGATCCGGGCCATTGCCAGGGAAGCCGACTGCTCGCCCGGCATCCTGGCGCACTACTTCGACGACAAGGCCGAGATCCTCGGCGCGGCGCTGGTGATGTCGCATCGCCGAGTGGCCGCTCGGATGGATGCTGGCGCTGCTGGGCTGTCCGGGCTGGCGGCGCTCCGGGTGATCATGCTGGAAGCCTTGCCAATTGACGAGGCGCGCGATCTTGAGGCGCAGATCGAGATCAGCTTCTGGGGTCGAGCCCTCGGTAACACTGACTTGCGCGAGTTGCAGCACCGCGAGTTCGACCGGCTCGGGCAGCGGCTGCGCAGGCACCTCACCGAGGCCGTCGACCTCGGTGAGCTCAAGCCGGACGTTGACCTTGACTTCGCCAGCCATCAGCTGGTCGTGCTGATCGACGGGGTGAGCGCGGAGCGGGTGCTTTACCCGGACCGGGTGCCGCCGCAGCGCCAGGTCGCGCTGCTCGATCAGCTACTCGCCGGGCTGCGAGCGACTTGGCAATAGGATCGCAAGGTGAGCGAAACCGAAGCAAGTATGGTCGAGCCAGGCCCTCGGCCGAATGCGGTTGACCCGACCGTCGCGAGCATCGCCAGGGTCTATGACTACTGGCTGGGCGGCAAGGACAACTTCCCTGTCGATCGCGAAGCCGCCGAGCATGCCATTGCCGCTAACCCTGGGATCGTCAATGACGTCCGCGCGAACCGGGCGTTCTTGTCCCGGGTGGTGCGGTACCTGGCCGGCGAATGCGGCGTCAGGCAGTTCCTTGACATCGGGACCGGCCTGCCGACGGCGAGCAACACGCACCAGGTCGCGCAGGAGGTTGCGCCGGAGAGCCGAGTGGTCTACGTCGACAATGACCCGGTGGTGCTAGTGCACGCCAGGGCGCTGCTGACCAGTTCGCCGCAAGGTGCTACCGCCTACCTGGAGCAGGACCTGCGTGACGTCGACCAGATTCTGGACAGTGCGGCGCAGACCCTGGACCTCAGCCAGCCCGTCGCCGTCATGCTGCTGATCGTGCTGCACCTGATCCCTGCCGCCGATGACCCATTCGGCCTGGTCGCCCGGCTGATGCGCCAGCTGGCGCCCGGCAGCTACCTGGTCATCACCCACCCGGCCAGCGACATCAAGCCCGCCGCGATGGCGGAGATGGCTAAGCGAGTCAACGCTCGCCTCTCCTCGGCCCGGGGCACCATGCGCGACCAGCAGCAGATCTCTGGCTTCTTCACCGGGCTGACTCTGGTCGAGCCCGGCCTGGTGCAGCCGCAGCACTGGCACCCGGACGGCAAGCTGGCCCCGACCGAGGTCACCGCCTGGGCCGGCGTGGCCAGGAAGGACTGAGTCCGGGGACTCGGGAGCTCCGCGTTCACCCCGCGGCCCGCTGGCATCGGGCCGGGACTGGTTGGTCACCTTAGAGTTCGTCGCCCCACCCCGCCCCGCCCCGCCCCGGCGGCGTGCCCTGCCCCAGGCGGGGTGCCCTGCCCCAGGCGGGGTGCCCTGCCCCGCCCCGCGCCGCCTCGCCTCGGGCGGGGCGCACTGCCGTGCCCTGCCCGGGGCAGGGCGCACTGCCGTGCCCTGCCCCGCGCCTGGGGCGCCCCGCCCCGGGCGCGGATCGCGTGGTCACGGTCGAGGCGATGTTCACGACCTCTGCTGCGACGATGGATGCCGCCACCTAGCCTGGCCGACCGACCGCCTGGCGAGGCACCAGCATCATCGTTGAACTCCTGTTGTTGCTGGTCAGCCTTGGCGGGCAGCATCGTCGGAGCGGTACTGCTGCTCCAGCGACAGTACCGCTCCGACGATGTGGCTGGACCGGGCTCGGGGTACCGCATCGTCGGAGCGGCGATGCTGCTGGGCTGGGCTGGGCTGGGCTGGGCTGGGCTGGGCTGGGCTGGGCTGGGCTGGGCTGGGCTGGGCTGGGCTGGGCTGGGCTGGGCTGGGCTGGGGGCTGGCGGGGCGGCGATGCTGCTGGGCTGGGCTGGGCTGGGCTGGGCTGGGCTGGGCTGGGCTGGGGTGCTGGCGGGGCGGGGTGCTGCTGGGGCTGGGCTGGGCTGGGCTGGGCTGGGCTGGGCTGGGCTGGGCTGGGCTGGGCTGGGCTGGGGCTGGGCTGGGCTGGGCTGGGGCTGGGCTGGGCTGGGCTGGGCTGGGCTGGGCCTGGGCTGGGCTGGGCTGGGCTGGGCTGGGCTGGGCTGGGCTGGGCTGGGGCGGGCTGTGGCTGCGGGTTTGGAGAGTCGGAAGGTGCGGTCGGACAGGACGTCGGCCGGGCCGGCTCAACGAGCTGACGCTCTCGCTCTCGGGTTAGTCCTGGCTGTCGTCGGCCGTGCTCCGGTAGGTGGCCGCGAGCTCCGTGGCGCGCTCGGCGCGCAGGGCCTGCTGGGCTGCGGCCGCGACGCCGGCGATGACTGGAGTCGCGATCAGGGCGACGCCGGCTAGCGCGATCAGCGCCTTCGACGAAAGAGCTGCCTTGTGTTGCATGCGGCTAATTGTGGTGCAAGGCGAATAACCCTGCAAATACCTGGCCAGGTAGCGTGCCTGCCGCGCCCCACCGCCGCTGGCAGGCACCTGAGCTTGTAGCCAAGATCATGGTCAACTGACCGGGGTAGTGCTCGCCAAGCCAGACATCGGGCGGGACATCCTGCCGTCGGCCAGAGCCGCCATTCGGTTAGCTGTGCCGGTTGCGGTTATAGGTGGCGCGGGCCCATAGGTAACCGGCGATGGCGATGCCCACGCACCAGGTCACCGCTAGCAGCCACTCGTGGCCGAGCGGAGCACCAGAGAGCAGGCCGCGCAGGGTCTGGATGACCGGGGTGAATGGCTGATTTTGCGCGACCCAGCGGACGCCGGCTGGCATCGAGCCAGTGGGCACGAACGCGCTGCTGATGAACGGCAAGATGACGATCAGCAGCGACAGGCTGTTCGCGCCCTCCGGGGTCTTGGCGAACAGGCCGAAGGCGACGGTCAGCCAAGTCACCGCGAACGTGAACAGGATGAAGATGCCGAGCACGGCCAGCCAGTCGCCGAGGGAGGCACTGGAGCGGAAGCCGAGCGCTACTGCGACAGCGACCACCAGCGCGCCGCTGATCACGGTACGGATGCCGCTGCCAAGCACCTTGCCGGTCAGCACGCTGGCCCTGGCAATCGCCAAGGTGCGAAACCGGGCGATGATGCCCTGGCTCTGATCGCTGGCGACGCTGACGGCCGTCGCTTCGGCGGCTGAGCAGGCGGTCATCACAATGATGCCGGGAGTGAGGTAGTCGATATAGCGGGTGCCAGTCGCGACGATGGTGCCTAGTCCAGCGCTCAGCGCGTTGCCGAAGACGCCGGCGAACAGCAGCAAGAACAGCACCGGCACGCAGATCGTCGCGACGGTCATGGCCGGGTAGCGCAGGCTGTGCTTGAGGTCGCGGCGCAGCATCGTCACGCAGTCGCGCAGCGCGTAGCCGAATAGCGGGCGGGCCGAGCGGCCCGCAGTGGACAGGGTGCTGATGGTCGACATCTCAGCCGGTCCTCTCGGTGCTGGTCAAGGCGAAGAAGACCGCGTCGAGGTCGGGAGTGCGCAGGCTGACGCGCTCGACTGGGACGGCGTGGTCGTTGAGTTGGTTGAGCAACGTCAGCAGCGATTGGGGCGAGTCGTCGGTTGGCACGTTCAGCGTAAGAGCGTCGTCGTCTCTGGCGGTCGCGCTGAGCAGCCGGGCGGCGGCATCCAGTTCGCTTTCAGTGCGGAATTGGAGGCACGCGTGACTGCCGGGAATTTGGCGCTTGAGCTCGTCGGGGGTGCCTTCGGCGACGATCCGGCCCTGATCTAGCACCGCAATGCGATCGGCGAGTTCGTCGGCCTCGTCCAGGTTCTGCGTGGTGAGCAGGATCGTGGTGCCGTCAGCGACGAGCCGGCGGATGATCTGCCACATGGTGCGGCGGCTGCGCGGGTCGAGGCCGGTAGTCGGCTCATCCAGGAAGATGATCTTCGGATCGCCGATCAGCGTCATGGCGAGGTCGAGTCGGCGGCGCATGCCGCCTGAGTAGGTAGCCGCTAGCTTGTTGGCCGCATCGGTCAGCTCGAACTGGTCAAGCAACGCCGCGGCCCGCCGCCGCCCGGTGCGCCGATCCAGGTGCTGGAGGTTGGCTAGCAATAGCAGGTTCTCCTGTCCGGTGAGCAGGTCGTCGACGGCGGAGAATTGCCCGGTGACGCCGATCACGCCGCGCACCCGCTGCGGCTGCCTGGCCAGGTCGAAACCGGCCACCACGACCTGCCCGGCATCGGCCGCGAGCAGCGTGGACAGGATCTGGATAGCAGTCGTCTTGCCAGCCCCATTGGGTCCGAGCAGAGCGAAGACGGTGCCAGTGGCGATTTCCAGGTCGATGCCGTCGAGTACGACCTGGGCACCGAAGGATTTGCGCAAGCCGGTCGCCCGCAGGGCGGTCTGCGCCGTGGGCGTCGTCGGGGCTGCGGGAGCGGGCGTGGTTGCCGGAGTGGGTGCGGCCGGGGTCATGTCTCATCCTTGGGGGAGTCGGCACTGGCCGAGCGGCTGACGGTGATGTCGCCGAAGGAAGTGCGGGCGCGCACCTCGAGTTCGTGGTCGCTGGCCGCCGGCTGGTCGGCGGCGGTGAGCTCATTGCGCACGTGGCCGAACTTCGTGTGCAGGTCAAGCCAGGCGGCGACGCCCTCAGGCAGGCCGATCTGGATCTTGCCGAACGCTGTCTCAGCTAGCACCGAGCCGCTCGCGGCGTGCTGCACGGCGATGTCACCCCGGGCGGTCTTGGCGGCCACCGCGGCCCGGGTCCTACCCAGGGTGATGCTGCCGTTGGCGCTGTTTACCTTGACGTCGCCGTTGACTTCGCCGATCCAGGTGCTGCCGTTGGAGTTCTTGACCACCGCGCTGCGGTCAGCCGCGCCAATTCGCAACGCGCCCGATCCTGTGGTCACCTCGACCGGGCCGTACGCCTTATCGACGGAGATGTCACCAGCCCCGGTGCGCAGCGTGACGGGGCCGGCCTCATCCAGGCTGATGTCGCCGGTGCCGGTCCTGAAAGTGGCTTCGCCCAGTGGCCCGGTGCAATGCAGCGCGGCCACGCCGGCTTCGCCGTGCAGCCGGGAACCACTCGGCAGGTCGATCCGCACGTCGATCGACTCGGCCGGAGTGCGGAACGAGTAGTGCCGCCAGTTCTTTGGCGCCTTGATGACGAGTCGCCCGTTGGCGTACTCGACCTTGGTCTGCTCGGCCGCCTGCACGTCGGCCGCACTGGCCGGATCGCTTGGCGAGATGTCGACCACTGTATTGGCCCGGTCGGTCGCGGTAATCCAGATGTCACCGACGATGATCTCCAGCTCAACCTGGACCGGCGGTGGTGTATCGAAGGTGGGCATGGACGTAGTACCTCGCAGTTCTTGGCTTGCTTGTCTTCGGGCTGGATCGCGACTAGCGGACCCAGCCGGTGTAGCGCTGGGGGCCAGTCGGTGCCCGCGGCCGCGACTGCGGTCGGTACCGTGATCGGCGCGTTCTACGGCCGCGCTGGCGGCCCTGACCAGCCAGGAGTTGACCGAAAGCCCGTCCCGACTGGCGGCAGCCTCGACCCGGAATTTGAGCTGATCGGGCAGTCTGAGGTTGATCCTGGTCATCCCGCCGTCGTCGCCATCGGCCAGCTCGGGACCCAGCGAGGTGACCGGCGACAGATCGGCTAGCTCGTCCGCCTCGGCATCGTGGTCGGCCGTGGGCGGCGGCGTCACCACGAACTCAGGATCGCGGCCGCGCAGCCGCAGCTCTACCGAGCCTGGTGCCAGGTCGACGGTGATCTCGTCGGCGGCGAGTGCCAGCGCGTCCTGCAAGGTCAGCCGAACGATCGCGTCCAGCGAGCCGACGAGGCGCTCGGCCAGCGCCTTGGCGTCTTCGCCACCGGCTTGCGCCGTGGCGACAAGCTGGCGCTGGATATCAGCAACGTAAGGCCGCAAGTCCATGGCATCACTATGGCACCATAATGATGCCAAGTCAATGCCAACATGGCGCAGGAGTGATGCCATCGGCGATGTGGCCGAGACTGCCCATAGGGTGACGACCTGGGCAGTTCTCGGCGGAGGTCGGAGCGCCGCCTATCGGGGCGGCGGTGCCAGAGCGGCGGTAGGGGGCGTTTGACGTGATCAGCGTGGGCAAGCTCGAGGCAGCCGACCGGGAGTCGTGGGAGGAGTTGTTTCGTGCCTATATCGACTTCTACCAGCGGCAAGAGCCAGATTCGATGTACCAGCGGGCCTGGCGGGAGTTCCAGGCCGACACGCGGATGCACGCTCTCGGTGCCAGGATCGACGGCCGACTGGTCGGCATCACCCACTTCCTGACGCACGTCAGCACCTCGGGTCCAGACGTGTGCTACTTGCAGGATCTGTTCACCGCGGCGGACGCACGAGGCAAAGGCGTCGGCCGGGCGCTGATCGCGGCCGTGACCGACTGGGCGACCGATCAGGACTGCGGCCGGGTCTACTGGCTGACTCAGGAGAGCAACGCTACGGCCCGGGTGCTGTACGACAAGGTGGCGCGGTATAGCGGATTTATCAGGTATCACATTGAGTTGCCGGCCTGAGCGAGCCCGGCTCGGTCCTGGCCGCCGGGCTCGCTTCAGCCCGCCGGTCAGCTGACCGGCTCGGTGTAGGTGATGCTGAGGCCGCTGAAGGTAGTGTCTCCCGACGGGCAGACCCCTGCCGAGTAGGCGTAACCGGTCATGTCGACCGGGGCGACAGCCGAACCTATCGGCAGCTTCAGCGAGGTGTACGCCGCTGTGCTCACCATTGGCGTGTCGGTGCCCGCCAGTTCGATGGCAGTGTGATGGACCAGGTCCTGGCGGTTGAGCTCGAAGTACATCACGCTTGAGCCGGCCGTGTAGTAGATGGTGACGGACTTCAGCGTGATCCCGATTGGCAGCGCCAGGCCAGCATTGAAGCATCGGCCGCTGTCCTGGTTACTTAGCGTCGACGGGTCCCAGGCATTGAAGTAGTCCGAAGTCGTGTCGTGCAACCCGTCCGGCGTGAACGCCGATGCGGCGAGCGAGAAGTGGTGCGTCGCCAATCTGACTGACGGCTTGGCTGCCTGAGTCACCGGCGTGGCCGCAGCGGTGCCCACGACGGCGAAGCCGACGGCGATCCCGGCTGCGAGCGTGGCGAAGTAGCCGGCGCTGGCCTTGGTGGTGAGTTTCATCGCTAGTTCGAGCCCTTCTGCGGATCGTTGGAACGGACTGACCGAATGGCGGTGCGTGCCGTTGGCCGGGCTGGGCCGCGATAGTTGCTGGCCCGGTGCGCGACGGTGATCGCTGACTGGCGCGCCGGGCGCGCTGGCCCGCGATAGTTATGCGGCCCGATCAGCGGCGCGGCGATGGCGCTGGCACCAAGGCCGACCACACTCGCCGCAACGGCGGCAGTGACGACCAGGCCGGCCAGTCGGCGGCTGGTCATCGGGCGAGTTCTTTTCATGACGGGTTCCTCTGCGGTTCGCTGATCTTTTCGCTGACCTCGGGCGGCCTTGCTGCCTGCACTTGAGCTTGTCGAACGGGCCGTTCCGACCCCAGCGACACCGCCACGACATCGCCCTCACATCACCCCGACGGGCTGGCCTGAGCGTTGTCCCAATCGCGCTCGACGTGTCGTTTTGCGCCGATTGCGCGAGCGATTCTGATGGCCGGGCGATCGGTGCTACGGTGGCGGGGCGCACGGGCGGTACCAAGCACTAGGGCGGCCAAGTTGATCGGGTCGCGTGGTGCATACCGGGCGACGAAGGAGCCTCAGTTTCTTGTACACTGGCGTGGCGCTGCTGACGGGCGAAGGCTCCTTCAGGCGCAGCGTTGCGGGGCTTTAGCTCAGCTGGTAGAGCGCTTGCATGGCATGCAAGAGGTCAGGGGTTCGAATCCCCTAAGCTCCACTCGAAGTGCTAGGTCAGAGTGGATTTCCGGATCTAGCCTGACGGCTTCATGGTCGTCTGACAGTGACCTGACCGTCGGTCTGAGCTGCATTTCGCGCCACCCAGTGGGACAGATCACTCCCGGACGGCACTTGATCCACTATGTAGCGGAGCCCGGTTGAACAGTACGGGGAGTACCAGGGCTAGGCGATCGAGCGCAGTTGCAGGCGCGGCTAGCTAAGACATGAACGATAGTGAGCTGCTCGCGCTTATCCGGGGTCCGGAGAGTGAGCAAGTTGAGCGCAAAGAGCGCCTGGATACCAAGAAGGACGAGGTTTGCCAGGCTATTTGCGCATTTGCGAACGATATCCATCGGTCAGGTCGCACGGGCGTCGTAGTGATCGGCCAGTCCGACGACGGTTCACCGATCGGTCGACCGGTGACCGACCGGCTCCTTCTGGAACTGGCGGATTTGCGGACCAACGGGGGGATCCTGCCCTTCCCGCAGATCAGTGTCAGGAGGATTGAGTTCCAGGGTGCCGAACTAGCGTCGTGACTGTAGAACCCACCTCATCACCGCCACTGCGGTACAAGGGGCGCGCATGGATCCGGGTAGCCCCGAGTACAAGACCGGCCACGCCACAAGAGGAGTCCGTTCTCACCGAACGTCGACGGGCATCTAATCTGCCGTTCGATGCCCAGCCACTTGGATCCGCGACGATTGACGATCTCGATCTAGGCCGTTTTGCAGAGGTCTTGCCTCAGTTGGTCGCTGATGATGTCCTACGGGAGAACGGTCGGCCGATCAATCAGCAGTTGGCGTCCCTTCGGTTTCTCTCTCCGCCCGAATTGCGGCCCACTCCAACAGGCGTACTGATAATAGGCCACGATCCTGAGGAGCATTTGCCCGGCTCATATGTTCAGTTTGTGCGTTTCGATGGGCTACAGCTGAGCGACCCGGTGCTCAGCCAGCATCGAGTTTCTGGTACGGCTCCGGTAGTTCTACTGGAGGTCGAGGAGCTACTGCGCTCGCACATCGACACATTCGTCGCGTTCGAGGGTCTCTCGATCGAGGAGCGGACGCCGTCAGTGCCGTTCGAAGCACTTCAGCAGCTGTTCCGAAATGCCGTACTGCACCGTACCTATGAGTTCAGCAATGCGCCGGTCAGGGTGAGTTGGTTCGATGACAGAGTTGAAATCCACTCGCCGGGCGGGCCGTATGGGCAGGTAACGGTTGAAACGATCGGGCAACCTGGCCTGACTGACTACCGTAATCCCACGCTTGCGGGTGCCTTGGGCCAGTTGGGATTTGTTCAGCGGTTCGGCGTCGGAATCCAGGTTGCACGGGACCGGCTTGCGCAGAACGGGAATCCAGATCTCGAATTCCAGGCGTCAGTGGCGGCAGTTGTCGCCATCGTGAGGTTGAAGAAATGACACCTCCGGTCCTTGCTTTCTTCAATAACAAGGGTGGCGTCGGCAAGACGATGCTGGCCTACCACGTCGCCTGGATGCTGAACGAGCTTGGGAAGTCGGTCGTCGTGCTCGACCTGGACCCGCAGGCTAATCTCACCGCATCTTTCCTAGATGACGAGCGGGTCGAGCGGTTGTGGGCGGAACCAGGTCGGCGTACCGTCTACGGCGCCTTGGCTCCGCTTTTCGAGGGCGAAGGCGGGATCGGCGAGCCGCATGTGGAGGAGATAGCGCCGAACCTCAGGCTGGTACCCGGTGATCTGTTGCTTTCTGGGGCAGAGCAGGAACTTAGTTTCGCGTGGGCCAGCAGCCTGGACCGTCAGCTTCGCGCCTTCCGGGTGACTGCAGCGTTCGCTACCGTCGCTCAGCGCGCCGCCAAACAGGCAGAGGCCGAAATCATCCTGGTCGATGTCGGACCGATCTAGGCGCCATCAACCGGGCGGCCATGGTTGCCTCGGATCATGTGGTTGTCCCGCTCAGGCCAGACCTGTACTCCCTTCAGGGCCTGCGTAACCTTGGACCCACCCTTAACGACTGGCGGCAGGGCTGGTCAGACAGGGTCCAGCGGGCCCCCGATCGCGCCGGCATGAACCTCCCGGCAGGGGAGATGCGGCCACGGGGCTATGTGGTTCTCCAGCACGGTACCCGCGTTGATCGAGTCGTCGGCGCGTACGACCGCTGGCTGCGACGAGTGCCCGACGAGTACCGCCGATCGGTGCTTGGGCTACCAGGTCTTCAGGTACCGCTTGCAGCAGACGACGAACATTGCCTCGGTTTGATCAAGCATTACCATTCGCTTGCTCCTCTCGGGCAAGAAGCGCGCAAGCCAGTCTTCCTGCTCCGATCGGCTGACGGTGCCATCGGAGCTCATCAGCAGGCTGTTCGCGACGCATATGGCCATTTCCGAGAATTGACTGAACGGCTACTCGACGTGGCGGGCTCACGCGGCTCCTGAAATATCGGCCTCACAGCCCGACTCACAGCGAGCCGATGCGGACATGTCCGCCTGAACCTCACAGATTCCCCATGGCATGCAAGAGGTCAGGTGTTCGAATCCCCTAAGCTCCACCATCACATCGTTGCTCGAAACCTGACCCGTAAGAAGCTGGGTCAAGGAGGAGATCAGCTCCTCCTGTTCGTCCACAGCGCTGCTCTCGTCATCGTGAGCGGCGCTGTCGTTCGTCTGGAGACGCGTCGATAGTCTCCCGGCAACGGGGACAGGGCATGCCCCTTTGAATACTGGGATGCTCCCAATCGGTACCTCGTTGCAGCTCTGAGTACGGCTGTCCGCAAATGGATACGGAGTCCGGCCAGTTGGCCCAAGTGCGACGGAGTGAAGAGGTTGCAAGGTCCAGCCAGCATGACCCCTCATGACCAGTTATGGAGCCCTGTTGGCCTGGTTCGGTCGCCGCTCTAGCCCGACGCAGTACTTCATTGCTCTGTGACCCCATTTCGGCCGACCAAGCCGAGGTCAACGCGCCGTGCCATCATGCCGCACGTCGTGGCTGTGCGCCACGCTCTTTCCTGACACGACGGTTGCGGAGGAGGAGTTGCTTAACGCTGCTCAAGCTAATCCCGTACCGCTCGGCCAGCTTCCACTTAAGGTGCGCCGCTCATGAAGGCTGATCAACTGGTGCACGTCATCCGGGCTCAGCCGGTCTTCAAGTCGGTCAGTCCTGCTGCTGCCACCGACCGTCCGAACGCTTTGACGCTCCTCAGACTGCCCAGCTTGGCGGACACGAGCCAGTTGATCACCGGCTTTGCCCAGGTCAACCGCAAGATCTACTCGTTTCGAGTAGGACATGAGTATGTCCACTGTTGCGATGACCTGCGTGGATTTGTTGGCGTTGTGGGTGTTATGCGAACCGCTCTTGAGCGCCGCCAGCTTAGGTACCCGGTTGCGGGACTGGCTGGCCGAGTCGAGCGGTCCCAACTGTCGGAGGCGCTGCTTAGGGTTGTCGCCATGCCGCCAGCGCCTCGCGTCACGGGACGTGAATTAGTCAGGGCTCTGTCTTCTCTGGGCTGGGTAGTGGTAGCCCAGAGGGGATCGCACGCCCAGCTCAGGCATCCGCTTCGCGGCGGCAGGGTGACGATACCGTTGCACGCCGGGGAGACGATCGGCCCGGGCTTGCTCCGGTCGATCCTTAACCAGGCTGGCATTAGCGTTGATGACCTGCGGGGTGCGCTGTGACAGGATGGAAGCTGATGCGTACCTACACGATCGTGGTTGAACCTGAGCCTGACGGTGGCTTCTTTGTCACCGTTCCGGCTCTGCCCGGCTGCTTCACGCGTGGCGGCACCATCGAGGAGTGCCGGGACCGAGCGGTCGAGGCCATCGAGACGCACATCGCCGGACTGCGTTCCGACGGTGAACTGGTGCCGGAAGAGGTCGGCGAAGCGCAGTTGCTCGCGGTGACAGTCGCCGCTTGAGCAGCGCGGGCTGCCCAGTTCGGCCTGAAGCATCGATTGATTCAAGGTAGCGCTGCCTGGCCACATCATTTCGCGGCCTTAACTTCGCGTGACCGGGCGAAACGTACCGGGAGCGGGTCACCTTCGGCGAAGATTGTCCGGTTCGCATGGCGGGACGTTAGGCCCACCATCAGCCTCTCTAGCCTCATTGGCCTCACCGGCATCAGGCTGTCAGTACGCCGGCTGTGGCAATGCTTCGCGGTGTGTGGATCCTTGCCTGCGGTTCATGTGTCGGCTGGGCGGGCTGCTGGTGATGGTTACCAGTCGAGTGGTTGGTCGAGTCATTCCAGGTGGGGTCGATTTGCCAGTGCTGGCCTGCGTCGTCGGTGAACCGGGCGGTAATTGCTCAGTTGGCGTCTGTGTCGGCCAGGTCGTGCTGGAAGCCGGCTGTGCTGTCGCGCTGCATGTCAATGCCGGCCGCAGAGCGAAGCGGCAGGCCCGGGGATGACCGGCAGTCCGGCGTTGATCCGGTTCGCGCTCTGGATCTGACTCGGATCGAACTGCTGGAAGCAGCATGGTGCCGCATCCTGGGTTGTCAAGCTCAGCAATAGGACCAACGGCCTTGCCGTGTTCCAGGATGCCGGACAGAAGCTTGACTGCGATTAGCTGTGCGACGGCCGGCCATCCGGCGATGAGCCTGCTGACAATCCCGTCGTCAGCGGTCGCGACGTTCGCCGCCAGGCTCGCAGCTGTGCCGACTGTCAGGGCGGTCCAAGGCAGCCAGCCTGACCGACGCCCCGAACGGCGGTCGGCCAGCAGGACCAGGGACGCGACGATCTCCACCCCGTCCACCGATAGCGGGAAGGCGTGGGCGTGCCAGCCGGCGTCGCCGTGCGCGGCGGCGAGCTGCCTCATGTGTGAGTAGGAGATCGCCCCGGCGATCCCGGCCAGCCCTGCCATGGTGGCCGCAGCGGCCCGGCTGATCCACCTGTCAGCCCGCTCCTGCGCGGGAGCGTGCCGGGTCACTTCGCGGCCTTAGGGGTGCGTGACCTGCGCAGACGGACGGGGAGCGGGTCTCCTTCGATCAGGATGGGGCAATTCGTCCGGTGAGCCGTCCGGTCCACCAGCAGCCCCACTGTTCCCGTTGGCCTCACGGGTACCAGCCTTCGGACGGCTGGTGAACCTTCCTGTCCCTGGCTGGCGGGGTTGCCGCTGCCCGGAGTGGTGCTGGCTGCTGGTTTGGTGCCGGGGCTGGTTCAGGCGACGCGGCGCCAGGAGTCGCCGAAGTCGGCGATGACCTTGAGTTCTCCGCCCAGGGCGCGGATGTAGTCGGCGAGGGTGGCGAGCTCGGCGACGGCGCCGTTCTCGATGGCGGAGACGCGCTGCTGGGAGACGCCCATGGCGTCGGCGACTTCGGCCTGGGTCAGGCCAGCCTTCTTGCGCATCTCGGCGAGGTAGTCGGCGCGGACCTGCAGGGCGCGCTTGTCCCGGGCGTCGAGCACGGCGGCGCGGTCGTCGGGGTGGACGAACTCGTCCAGGAACTCGTCCCTGGTGTAGGTGAAGAACTCGGCCTGCCCGCTCATCGCTGCTCCTTCAGGTACTGCTCGTATAGTGCTTCGGCCATCGGGATGGCGTCGCGGTACCACTGCGCCCACGGCCGGACTTGTCCCCGGCGACCAGCAGCACGGCGTTGCGGACCGGGTCGAAGATGTACAGGATCCGCACCTCGCTGCGGCCGCTGGAATCCCGGGCGCAGCTCTTTGAGGTTGTGCAGCCTGGAATCCCGTGATCCGGTCGGCGAGCGGGCGGCCGAGCTGCGGCCCCTCGTCCAGGAGCTGGTCGATCGCCTGGGACACCAGCCGCCGGCTGACCGGGTCGCCGGCGCGCAGTTCGTGCAGCCAGTCCCTGACCTGCCCGGTCATCACCAGCTTGTAGGGCACCGCACCTCCCCGGCCGAATCCTGCCCTGACACAATAATACCATTGTACAGGTCGGACGGCGGCGGCGTTCTGCCTGCGGCCGTCACGGGTCGTCCGGCGCAGGGGTGTCTTCCCGCCGGATCTGCCACAGGCAGGTGGCAGCGGATCGGATCACGGTGAGGCCGCCGCGCACGGGGTCGGCCGGTCCAGGTCGGCGCTGGCCGTCCCGGCGGGCGGTGTCAGGTGCCCCGCAGCGCGGCCAGCAGCGGGGTGAGCCGGTCGTTGCCGACCCGCTGACCGGCTGCGCGCAAGCTGGCGGCGAGGGTGTCGCGGGTGAGCGGGTGGCCGTCGGCCCGCAGCCCGCCCCAGGCCGCCCGGGCCGCGGGCAGCAAGTCCTCCGCTTCAGCCTCAGGACAGGCCCGGGCGCGGGGCGGAACACCAGACCCGCTGGAGCTGGCCTGGCCGGACCGCCCGGGCGAAGCCGCGGCGCGGATCGTGTCGCGGTGTTCCAGGATGCCGGACAACAGCTTGACCGCGATCAGCAGCGCGACCGCAGGCCCGGCTTCATCGACGCCGAGCAGCCTCGCGATTTCCGGCAGGCGCGGCTCGCCGCGGATATCGAGGCAGATCGCTAACGCATCCGCCGGCGTGTCCGCGCCCAGGCTCGGCGTCCTCGGCTCGATGACCCGCTGGGTGAAGATCGCCGACTTCGCGGCCCGCTGCCCGACCGGATCGAAGATCTCCAGCGCATACACCAGCGGAGCGAACGGGTCACCCCGGAACCCGCCCTGCGGCGGCCGGACCCTGGCCAGCTTGTCCGCGCCGGTTTCCGGATCGGTGCGGCCGGTGCGCCGCAGCGTGAACCGGTTCAGCGGGCCGAAGATGCGGACGTAGCCGTCGTAGCGGTGGTTCAGCTCGGCGCGGAGCTGGCCGATCTCGGCCGTGTCCTGCGACGAGCTGGCTTCCGCGTCGAGCAGGCCGACGGCCGCGTCCCGCAGGCCAAGCAAGGCGCGCAGCTCGCCCGTCTGGCTCCTGGGCACCGGGATCTGCTCGGCCCGGCCATTGATCACCTTGGTGAACCAGCCATTGCTGTCGATGCCGAGATGACCATCAGCCTGCGCCGAGCGTTCAAGCCGGAGCCGGGTGGCGGCCTCGGCGGAAGGTGGCTTCCAAATCAGTTCCTTGGTCTTGGCGTTCGCCACGACTCCCGCCAGGGCGGCAGGCAACACCGTCCCGGTGAAATCAGCGCCGGCGACGGGTGCGACGACCAGATCGTCAGCGCCATAAGCACCATGCTCTGCCCGTAGGTGGCCCAGCACGGCCTCGGGATGCGCGAGGAAGTACTCATTGACAGGCAGCTCCCGGTCATCGATCGTCGTCAGCGGAGCGCGCTCCCACGCCGTCAGGTCAGGGCGCCGGCCGGGCTCGCGGCGCCGCAGAATCAGCAGATCAGTGACAACGCTCGTGCCGGCCGCCCGCTGATGCGTTCCGCTCGGCAGCCGGACAGCTCCCGCCAGGTCCGCGAGCGCCGCGATCTCGCGCCGGGCAGCGGGATTGCGGCTGTCCATCGTGTACCGCGACGTCAGCACCGCCACCAGCCCGCCCGGCTGGGTGAGATGCAGGCTCTTCAGGATGAAGTGGTTATGGATCGAATGACCGCCAGCATTGTGCACTCGGTCATGCAGCGCGACCTTGCCGAACGGCACGTTCCCGACCACCAGGTCATACAAGCCAGCCGGATCGCAGGTCTCAGCAAACGACTCCGCCCGGATCTCCGCATCCGGATAAAGCTGAGCAGCGATCGCCGCAGTCACCGGATCGAGCTCGATGCCAGTGACATGCGCCCCGGGCGGCGCGAAGCCGATGAAGTTGCCGCTGCCGCAGCCCGGCTCCAGCACCTGGCCTCCAGCGAAGCCGAGCGCTTTGACGGCTGCCCAGATCGCCTGAACTATTCCCGCGTCGGTGTAGTGGGCATTGAGAGTGTTCCGCGCGGCAGCTGTCATTTCTTCAGGGGAAAGTAGCTCCGCCAGTTCTTCGCGCACCCGCGAGTACTCAAGCCTGGACGGATCGAAGACGTCCGGCACAGCACCCCAGCCTGACCAGCGCGCCAGCACCCGCTGCTCATCAGAAGATGCGCGGCGGCCATCACGCTCGACCGACCGCAAGGTCGTCAGCGCCGCCAGATTCGCCCGGACCCGGCCAACCGCGCCCGACGGGGCGAGATCCTGCTGGCCTGACGGCCGGAACCGCGACTCGCCTAACTGTCCTGCGGATCCGCCGAGTACAGGAAATCCAGCCCCCACGGCCGGTCGGTCTGCCTGTCGGAAGTCTTGTCCTCGTCGACTCCCGGTTCGGGTGTCAGTAAGACCTCCTCCGCCAGGACGAGTTGCTCGGCGCGGTGCCTCGCTTCGCCCAGACGGCCCGCCTTGTCGAGGTAGGCCTCGCCCGGCGGGTCGTCTCCGGCCAGCTGCAGCGCCAGGCTGTCGATCCGCTGCTCGACTCTCGTCCCCAAGTCCGAGAAGAAGCTGCCCGGGTCCGTGATCGTCGCGTACCGGGTCGGCAGCTACCGAGCCCAGTGCTCCTGGGCCATCACTCCGTACTGGTTCATCAGCCTCACCAGCGTGATCAGGGTCCTCGAACCACGGAAGCATCGCCTGAACATTGTCCGACCTGTTCTCCGCGCCCGGTATCCGAAGCGTAGCCCGGCGACGCGGCTTGGCGGATGCCGTCGCGCTTGCTGGGCGCCTGGACACGGAGTCTTGGAACAGTTGCTGATCAGCGACCCACCAGTCTTCAGCGAACAACGGCGCCATGCTGGCAGGGTCAGGACGAGGGCGGCGAGTCATGTAGGCACCGCCAGCTCCAGACGGCACTCACTGCGCGGGTTGCAGTTACGTGCAGCAGGGGGTCGACAAGCTACGGGCGGGTACTGAGCCGACGCCTGACTGCCTAACCGCGGTTCTATGAGTGCCACAAAATCAAAGCTACCATGTACTTGCCGCACTCGGAGAACTGCTTGCATGGTGCTGGATCGGCCGGCTGGCACCGGTCCTGCGACAAGTTCGGTCCCCGATGGGAGATGATGGGTACATGAGCGCGCAGCCGGTGCAGGACTACGACCCGGATGACCCGGTGGAGATCTTGCGTGTCCTGCCGGACCGATACCACGAGCAGTTCCTGGCCGAGTATGACGCGGCTGCGGCTAACGCCCGGCGGCCCGAGCAGTACCACCACCTGCATGAGACGCTCAGGCTCTGGAGGCTGCGGGCTGTCGCCTACGCTGACCCTGACTTTGATACCAGGCTCGAGGCGGCTCGCTCCGGTGTTAACGATGGAACGCCGATCGAAGAACTGGTCCCCGACTGGGCCGAGAGAGTCGCGGCCGCACGACGCCGGCGCGCGACCGGGTGAGCTACCAGGTTAGGTTCGAAGGCAAGGCGTTAGTTCAGCTCAACGGGCTGCCGGTGGCCGCCTTCGACGCCCTCGTCGAGCGCGTGGCTGATCTGGTCGACGCGCCGTGGGATGCGGTCATGATGACCGAGGGTGGCGACCCCGCCTACCGGCAGACCTTCTTCGGCCAGGGCTACGGGCTGGTCACCTTTCTAGTGGACGATGTGGCCGAGGTGATTCGGATCTTCGACATCGCCTGGATCCGCTAGCGACCCGGTATTTCTCGTGCTGAGCTCACGTCGGGTTGCGCGCGACTGCTAATCGGCTCTTCGAGTGTTCCAGCAGGTCGCATCTTGTCGTGATGATCAGGATGGAGCTTCTTGCCGAGTCCTGCGGGCGAGAATCTTCTTGATAAGGGCAACCGCGTGCCAACTGATGACGGCCGCGATGACCAGCGCCACCAGGGGGTCCAGCCAGAACAGTCCGTGAGCCACCAAGATAATCGCGCCGGTGACAGCGACGCCGGCCGCGGCGGCGGCGTCAGCGATCGTATCGAGCAGGACGGCGGCAACGGAGAGGCCTTCGTCATCGTCGTCGTCTGAGTCGCCGCGCAAGGTGAACGCCCCTGCTGTCATGACGAGCGCGGCGATCGCGCTGACTATGAGCACTGGTAGGCCGGATACGTGCGGGGTCCTGGTGAGCAGGCGGTCTGCGGCCCCAGCGGCGACAAGCATCTCAAGCGCGAGCAGCCACCCCGCGTTGATCAGGGCGGCGGTCGAATTAGCGCTGGTCAGGGACCGGCAGGGCGTGGAGTCGCCGGAGGATCTCGCCGAGCGCTGCCAGGGGCGGTTTCTTCCCGCTGTCGTCGATGAGCTTCCAGAAGGTCACCGGGTGGCTGCGGACTAGGAGCGGCTGCGAATGGGCTGTTGTCTCGGCGGCCGGCAGGTGCGCGTCGCGGAGCCAGGAGGCGACGGCTACCTCTTTGCGGGAGTCGGCCACAACGTTTTCGTCCCGGCCGATGCGGATGACCAGGTCGTGGTGGGAGAGCAGGAAGATCGCGTTCTCGCCCAGCCTGATTAGCTGCGCGTCGTTCGAGCGGATGCTTTCAGCTGCGCAGACGTCGGCCAACGTCGCCGTCGCCTCGGCTAGGTGAACGGGGAGTTAGGTCGGCTCGGGTCCACGCGGCATCTCCTGAAGTGATTGGTCCGTCTGAGTCTGCCCGAGACGCCGACGTCTTCCACGTCGGACAGCGACGGCGTCTGGTGCCCGCCTGAGGATTGCGCCTGTACACGCTTTGGCGCGAAGGTCAAATTGGAGGCCGGTTGGCGCACATAACGCCGCAGGTAGAGGGGCGGTTTCTGGCGATGGCCCGGAAACGGCCTTCGGAAGGGCTCGTCGCTACGACGTTGGCGCAAGCTGGCGCAAACGCGCAGGTCACGCTAGCCTCCTAACGGCATCCCTTGCAATGGCCAGCCCGACACCGAGGGCATAGAAACGGTCCGCGTCGTCCGGCATGACCATCAGGTTAAACCCGTCCTTGCAATGGCCAGCCCGACACCGAGGGCATAGAAACCTCCTGCGCATGCCGTCACTGTTGTTGGCGTTGCGCTCTTGCAATGGCCAGCCCGACACCGAGGGCATAGAAACACCATGACGGCGTCATGCTCGTGTGCGTAGAGCACTCTTGCAATGGCCAGCCCGACACCGAGGGCATAGAAACGAGCGCGCCGGCGATGTCGTCCCGCGCTGCGGTCAGCTCCTTGCAATGGCCAGCCCGACACCGAGGGCATAGAAACGAGCGCGCCGGCGATGTCGTCCCGCGCTGCGGTCAGCTCCTTGCAATGGCCAGCCCGACTCCGAGGGTATAGAAACTTGCAGCTTTTCGCTGCTTGGACGGTTGTCCACTCTTGCAATGGCCAGCCCGACACCGAGGGCATAGAAACCTAGCAGGGCAGAGATAGCCAACAAACTGCGCCTGGAACTTGCAATGGCCAGCCCGACACCGAGGGCATAGAAACATGACCGTCAGCCCCCTATCCTCTAGGTCGAAGAGGAGTCTTCTTGCAATGGCCAGCCCGACACCGAGGGCATAGAAACCGTGGACGTGGAGCCGTTTTCGCGCTGGATCTTGGTGCTTGCAATGGCCAGCCCGACTCCGAGGGCATAGAAACTGTGCGGTCAGCTTGTGTCCGTACGTGAGCATCGCCCCGGCCGCTTGCAATGGCCAGCCCGACTCCGAGGGCATAGAAACGTTGACGTTGGCGAGGCTCGAGCCGTCGAACATGCCCGCGTGTTTGCAAAGCCCAGCCCGACACTGAGGGCGTAGAGGAAGAGCGCCTCGTCATCTCGGCGAAGCAGCCCGGTAGGCATTTACAAATCCAATCAGATATCGACTGCATAGAGACTGTCACGGCTGGCGTAGTGAAAACATCTCGGGCTGTTGCAAAGCCTTGCCCGACGCCGAGGCGACAAGAGAGAACGGCCTGTGACGCCGCCTTCAGATTCGAGTCGAGAGCCGGAGTGGCCGAGAAGGACACAACAGCTCATGAACCCGACCTGTGCGGTTCGCCTGCTTCGCCTGTTTCGGCCAGGTTTCAAAGGTGGTCGAGCCGTGCGCTTAGTGCCACATTTCGTAGCGGCGAGGATGGGCAGGCGCTATTGTAAAGCCGTCACGCATCCTGCCATTTGGGATGCGAAGGTTTTTCGGCGCTGATCGTGCGATCTGGGCGTCTGGTGAGTCTGGTGGCTGGCGGGCGGGGGCGGCATGGATCTGGTGATGGTCGCTATTTCCGGTGTTCAGCGTTTCATCGGTGAATCTCGCTCCACGGCTGACCTGCACGCCAGCAGCGTGCTGGTGTCTGAGCTGGCTAGGGCCATGCTGGACGCCGTTCCTCGCGATTCCGATCTCGTATTGCCTTCGTCCAGGCCCGATCGCAAAGGCAGTCTGCCGAATCGGGTGGTCGTGCTGGCCGATGCGGGCACCGGCAATGTCCTGGCTGCTGCCATGGCCGAAAGGGCGAAATCAGCGTGGCAGGATCGACTGGCGGATGTCTTCGGCGTAGCTAAGTCTGATCACCTGCTGACGCCCGGGTTTCCTGCAGTTCAATGGGCAGTGGTGTCATTCGACCCGGATGGCTATCCGGATGCCTGGGCGAAGGTTCAGGCGCTACTGCGGGCTCGTAAGCGGATACGAGATTTCCCCGGTTATGACATTCCTCAGACTGGCGTGTGCTCCCTGACTGGCCGATGGGCAGTCGAGACAGTCCCGCCAAATTTGAAGCGCAGGCTGGTCATCCGGTCAGGCGAGGCGCTTTCGGCGGTCGGTCAAGTGAAGCGCTGGTACGGGCAGGAGCAGGACGCGCGCTTTCCTTCCACCTGGTCGATCGCCACCGCACCTTTTCGTGACGCAATCATCTCGCTCGCGGAGACCGATGATCGGCTCTACGGCGCGGCGGTGGACATGTATACGGAGTTCGGCGATCTAAGCGCGGTACCCGAGATTCTCCAGGCTCCGTTGGGTCGGGGTTCTGGCGCGCTGCGAGGGCTGGCAAAGCTTGACGACGAGGTGATGCGGTGGCTACGCGATCTGGAGGGTGCCTGGTGCGTGCCCGATACCTGGGAGCCGGCGCAGCTCCGGCGCGCCCACGATCTGAAGGCAGATCCGGACGCTGAGTTTTGCAGGCGGGCTCATGCGGCAGCGGCGGCGCTGGTTCGCGAGTCGCGGATCGCGCGGGAACAGCGCCAGGAAGATGTGCCGCCGTTGACTCCCTACCTGGCGCTGATCGCGCAGGACGCCGACCGGTTGGGCGAGAAGGTGGGGCGGTTCGACCGGGTGCCGGGTGATCCGATCGATTTCCAGCGCCGCGTCGCAGCTGTACTCGACGATATCGCCGGGCGTCAGATCGATGACATCGAGCTGGCTCATCTGGGTCAGGTGGTGTACGCGGGCGGCGATGACCTGCTGGCGCTGGTGCCGGCCGGGCGGGCGCTTTCGGCGGCCCGCTCGGTGAATCGCCTGTTCGCCGATGACCCGGACCTCAACGGCGTGCTCAACCGGCCGTCGGCGAGCACTGCGGTCGTGTTCTTCCACGCCACCTGGCCGCTGCAGTCGGCGGTTGCTTCTGTGCATGAGCTGCTAAAGGAGGCGAAGACCCGGGCTCGGCCTGGTCTCGGTGTCGCGGTGCTGAACCGGGGAGGTGAACGCGCCCGGGTTGTCCTGCCCTGGCACGACCTAGCGGGCGCGACGCCGATGATCGGGCATCTGGAAGACCTTGTCGCGGTTACCTCAGGGCCGTTGTCCGCGAGGCTTGCTGGCAGCCTTGAGCGGGACCGTGACGCTCTCGCTGAACTGAGTCAGGACTGGCGTGAACGCGAGTTGGCCCGCCGGGCCCGGCGGCACGGTATCCCCGGTGAGCATGCGGCGGAAGTGGGGCGGGTGCTGGCCAGGCTCTGCCAGAGCACCCCCGGACGCGATGGATTCACGGACTGCGCGCACAGCGTCGTCATCGCGCGGTTCGTTGCCGGCCAGACGCGGGTGGCGGCATGACGAGGGAGCGGTGGATCGTCCTTGAGCCGCTCGACACGGTAGTCGTGAGAGATGGCCGGGCCTTCGACGCCGGCTTGCAGTCCACGGCGCGCACGAACTCGCCCACGCCGGGCACGCTGGCCGGAGCCATCGGCGCAGCCTACGGGGCTCGGCCCGGTGCTGGCTTGCGCCGTGAAGCGCGCGGCAGCGTGCTGCCTGAACGCCTGCTGGGACCGATACCGGTGGTGTTCGATCGTGGCGCCTGGCGTGCCCGCTGGCCCGTTCCGCAGGATGTGGTGCGGGACGACGGTGGCTCGGTGCTGTACCGGCTGGCAGTCCGGAGCGATTCGGCAAAGGACAGCCAGGGCAGGAGCGCCAGCCATGACCTAGGCGGCCTGTTGCCGGCGTTGCCGTTCGGGTCTGGTGAACCGGTCGGTGGCTGGTGGGAGACCGCGGAGCTGGCCAGGTACCTGGCGACGGGCCACGTCTCCGGCGATGTCGTCTCGTCACCCTGGGAGGTCGAGCGCAGGGTGGGGCTGGCGCTGGACGAGGACGGCACCGCCGCCGAGAGCATGCTCTATTCCGCTGAGCACCTGCGCCCGGCCGACCGGATGGGCTTCGCGGTTTGCTGCCTTGGCGGACCTGCGGTCACCTTGCCCGACACCGTGCCGCTGGGCGGCAGAAACCGGTCAGCCCAGGTCCACGACGAGGTCAACCCACCGGGACTCCCGGCTCCCGCTGCCCATGCCCCGGACGGGCGCTTGCTGCTGTACCTGGCGACTCCCTCGGTGTTCGAGCAGGGCTGGCGGCCTGACCTGTCAGCCTGGCCCGACGCCGAGCTGGTGTCGGCCGTGGTGGGCGATCCGCAGGTCATAGCCTCCGCCACGCCCGACCGCGCCACCGGCGCGGTGGGCGGCGGTCGGCTGATGTGGGCGGCACCGGCCGGCAGCGTCTACTACCTCAAATTTGATAACGAAGGATCGGCGCTGGCGGCTGCCGGCGGGCTGAGCAGCTCGACCCTGCCGCAGGCCTCAGAGCCGCTCGGCACGGCTGGATACGGATACGCACTAACCGGAAGCTGGTAACCGCATGACTGCGAGCCTCGAACGTGCCCTGCTGTTCCTGTACGCGGAGACTCCGGTCCACGCCGGGGCGGACACCGGGCTCGGGGCACTGGACCTGCCGATCCAGCGGGAAGTGACAACCGGGCTGCCGATCATCAAGGGCGAGAGCCTCAAGGGCGCGCTGCGCGAGCGCTTCCGGCCGCCGGTCATTCCCGATGCCCTCTGGCGGGCGATCTTCGGTGACCCGCCGCCTAGGACCGGGACGCCTGGGGGGAAGCTCGCGCCGGGCGCGTTGCGGGTGCACGAGGCTCAGCTCGTTGCGTTCCCGGTGCCGACCCTTGACGGTTTCGCCTGGGTGACTAGTCCGCTCGCTCGCGCCCGGCTGCACCGGCGTGCCTGCCTCGCCGGAGTCACTGCCCTGCCTGGAGACGCCGGCTCGTCGGCCTCAGGCGAGGGTGACGACCGAAGCTGCCTGCGGACCGACACCAGGCTTGAGGGCAGCAAGACGCCTCCGCAGAAGTCAGCCGTGCTCGGCTCGTATGCGTTCACCAGCGAGGCCGACTTCGGTTTCCGGGGCTGGGCGCAGACGCTGGCGAATGCTGCGCTGCCCGGTCTCGATGAGCACCGGTACTTCAGGGACCGGCTGCTCCGCGATCTCTACCAAGTCTCAGACGTCGCCATGAAGGCGATTACCGGTGAGGGCACCGAGATCACGGCGCGAGTCCAGCTTGGTGGTGGCGAAGACGACGAGAAGCCAACGAAAACCGTGGCGCACGGCCCGTTCTACAGCGAGTACCTGCCGGGCGAGACGCTGCTGGCCGCTCTGCTCGAATCCGCATCAGCGGACCATCTCGCAACGCTGCGCGAGCACATCGACGACAAAGTGCTCCAGGTCGGTGGTGACGAGACCATCGGCAAGGGCCTGATGTGGTGCCGGATGCCGGAGCCAGGCGACTTCGTGAACGGGCCAGCCGCCGGAACGGCGGAGGCAGCGGAATGAGCCTGCAACGCGCGGACGTCGACCTGGCCGGCAAGGCGGCGAAGGTGCTCGATGACATCCGGCGGGACGCCCCGAAGAACGCCGTGCCGGGTGAGGTGATCAGCCAGCTCAAGCGGCTGCCCTCGGTGCTGCAGACCAGCGGCGTGCCCGCGACCATGGCCTTCTTGTACGCAAAGGCGGGCAAGGAGCAGGCTTCGCTCGAAAAAGCCTATGCCGCGATCCGCGACGCGCTGCTCAAGGAACTGGCCGGAGCCTGGAACTGGACCGATCAGCCGCAAGATGCGCTGGATTTCTTCAAACGCCTGCACACGACCGACGCCGCTGCGCTGAGCCGCGCCAGCCTGCGCCTGCGGGAGTTCTCCCTGTGGCTGCGTCGGCTGGCCGAGGCGATCGAGCACAGCCAGGCTTCCGGCAAGCCGCGACGGCCAGGCGGCCGGGATGCCTGACGATCGGTTGTCATGGCAGGTCGTCGGCCCGCTGAACGGCAAGCTGATCGTCACTGACGAAGACGGCAAGCCAAGATTCCGCCGGGACTCCAAGGCAAGCAAAGGCCCCAGGACAGTCGCGGCGGAGGCTAATCCCCTGCTGATCTTGCACCGGACGGCTGTCGCCAGGTTCCGCACCGATACCTATACCGGCGAGCAGAGGCTGGAGGACCTCGATGATACGCCGATCCGGATCTGGGCGGTCGATACCAATCTCGGTCAGAAGCACAGCACCGACCCGCAAAAGCGCAAGGAGGATCTCGATCGCCAGCTGGCGGCGCGCAGGGCCAGGGCACTTAACCTTCTGGCTGACGATGAGAATCACCAGGTGATGGTCGTCAAGATCGAGCCGCAGGCAGCGCTGATCACCGGTACGGCAACCGGTGGCATCAGGAATGTCGGCATCGAACTGCACGGCACGCACGGCTGGCCTGTTATCCCGGCCAGTGGCCTCAAGGGAGTCACCGTGGCCTACGCCCAGGACGTGGCAACCCAGGAGGAGATCGAGCGGATCTTCGGCTCACCCAGGCCGGGCCGCCGTCCGGAGGGGGATACCGAATCCTCAGCCGAAGTCGGCGGCGATGGGGAGCCGGATGCTGCCGCCGATGAGCAGCCGTCCAAGCCGGGGTCAGTGTTGTTTTTCGACGCCATGCCTGGGTCGGCCGGTATCTCGGTGGCAGAGCACGATCTGACGCCGCACGCCCGCGACTATCACACCGGCACCGACTCCGCCGGCAAACGTCCGCCGCCGGCCGAGTACGTCAACCCGGTACCGATCCCGTTCCTGGTCGTCGATGGCGGCGCATTTATCGCACATCTTGTAGGCCCGGCCGAAGACGTGACACGTGCAGCCGAGCTCTTGTGTGCCGCGCTGGACGATATCGGAGCCGGTGCCAAGACCTCGTCTGGATACGGCTACCTGACCGCTAAGGCTGAGCTGCTTACCTTTCCGGCGGGTGACTGATGGCCGTCTACGTCGTGCCGTGCGGGGTCTCGCTACTCGATGGCCTGAAGACGAAGATGACCGGCGGTCCGCCAAACGCCAAGACGGCGAGTCTGGTCGAGAACGCCACCGACCTCGGCCGGACCGTGCTGGAACTAGCCGACGCTGACGTCGTGCCCTGGTGGGCTGCGCATGCTGTCGACGACGCGGAGGACGCCAGGCTCCTGGAATGGGATCCCCGAGTGCTGTGCGCGGAGACCAGCACACTGGCTGCGAGCCGCTATGGCTCGCTGCGCGGGTTGCTCGACGGTAGCAATAGGGTGCTGGTGCTCGCCTCGGACACCGGACGCGGGGTCGCGTCTGCGCTATACCTTGCCCAGCGGCTCGCCGGCCTTGACCTCGGCGATGTGAGCTACGCGAGCAGCCCGGAGCAGCTCAGCTCGGCACCGCTCGACCTCTCGCTCCAGCCGGGGACTCTCACCGTGCTGCGGCTGCGCGGCCTGGACCCCAGGCACGCGGCCGGAGGCTTCATCGACGCCATCGCCAGCATCGGCCAGGCCCTGCGCGCTGCGTTCGACCTGGGCGAGCGTATGGAGGTCCACCTGTCCGGCGGGTTCAAGGCGACGCTGCTATATGTCCTGGCGATGACCGAACTGCTGCACTCGATCGGCCCGGAGCGAGTCAGCGCCCGCTACCTGTTCGAGGACTCGGACTCAGAAATCATGAAGATCGGGATGCGCCAGTTCTCGCAGGCATGGTGCCGTGACATGCGGGCTGAACTCCGCGCGCTTCGAGATGACCAGGATTACAAGGGCATCCCGACCCTTACGGACCTCGTATGGGATAAGGCGGCAGGCAAGCTCAACGCGTTCGGCTATGGCTACCTTGCCGTGCTCGATGAGCCGCTCACGCCTCTTCCGCCCGGACCGCTCGGTCCATGAGCAAGTCAGCCGAGGTCGTTGCAACGGACTGGATGCATGATGCCCAGGCACGGGCGGCACTGCCCCATGGTGCGCGTGACGAGAGCTACGCCCTGCTGATGCGCCGGACGTTGCTCGATAGCCCCAACGAGAAGGTCAGCAAGATCCTTAAGGCTCAGTCGTCACGGGTCCGGGTGAGCGGCTGGACCGATTTCCTGCAGGCCGCAGACGGGCCGGAGCTGCTGAGGTTCTTTGCCTATCGGCCTGAGGACGCGATCGGCAAGTTCAGCCTCAGCCTGCCGGAAACCCAGCGGTGGAGCTCGCTGGCAGAGATTTACGAAGCCTGCTACCGGCTGTGCGAACAAGGCGCCCACGACCAGAGCGCGGCTGGCGGGATCGCCTATGCTGCCCGGCTGAGCGCCGCGCAGCTGGCCAGGACCAGGTGGGTACTGCTGTCGCAGCCGTTCGCCAGCGAGGCCCGCCCGGAATCCTCTGATCTGCAGCAAGTAAATGAAGAACCGGGACGGCTGGTAGCGCTGGCTCAGCAGGCCAGGGACGACTGGCTCGCCGTGCTCGCCGTCATTGACGACTATCCGCAGCTAGCGGCCCGGATCGGCGACCTGGAAGCTGACGCGGCCGCCCTCGCGGCAATCAAGATTACTGAAAAGCAACTTGGCCTGGACAAACCCGATGACGCTGATCTCGCCGACGCCGTCGGCCGGGAAGCAGCCAGCTTCGCGGTCACCCGCCTGCTGCTACCACGATTCGCGTGGGCGGTCGCCACCAGGTCATATGTTCGGCAAGCTGCGGCGTGGTCTCGCTTCTTCAGCGCGGCGGCGTGCCTGGCCGTAGTGGCGGTGCTCGTTCAGTTGCTGATCAGCGTCCTGCTCCCGTGGCCTAGTGGCTATACCAGTGCCGCCTTCACCGCGCTTGCGATCTACCCCCTGATCGGCCTGGCGGCGGCTGCCGAGCCGAGCGCAACCTGGCCGTGGCTCTTGCGCCAGCCGGCCGGAGCGGCGGTCGGCTTGCTGGCGCTGGCATCTTTCGGCTCGACCTGGTGGTTTGCGGGCAGTTCGCCAGGCCAGACCGCGCGGGCGGTCGGGGTCACTGGCGGGCTCGTCGCCGCTGCACTGCTTTACCTGTACATCGAGGCGATCGGACACGGCGTCCGTGGATGCCGTCTGCTACGACGACCACCGGGTGTCACCCTGGTCGGGCTGATGCACGGGCTGCTGATCAGCCTTATCGGACTACGGTTCCTGCTCCCTTTTTTCACCTCTATTCCAACGGGAGGCGCCGCGCTCACATGCTGGTACGCGGCGGCGCCCTGCCGCAGCCTGGTCCTGCCGGCTCCGGTGCTGCTCGGGCTCGCCGCGGCGTGGAGCCTGGCGGCCGGGGTGTTCCTGCAGATCATCTGGGACAACGAGCCGGTTACGGCCCCGCTGGGCCACGTCAGCTGGCGTCGAGGAGGGTAACCCGACATGACTCAACCGTGGCACGACCTGACCCTGCGAGTAGTCACCCCGGCTTTTCTCGGCAAGTTCGATTCCTCTGACGCTGGTCCGGTGACTGTGCCATTTCCGGTCCCCAGCCTGCGCGGCGTTCTCGCGTACTGGCTGCGGACGCTGGCCGGTGCCTACGTCGGCGACAATATAGACCAGTTGCACGACGTCGAGTCGGCGGTATTCGGCGCCGCGAAGACCGAGGACGGCGGCGGTCCCTCACCGATCCAGATTCGTGGCGGCCGGATCCGGATGGAGATCCTGCCGGTTGACAGCAAGTACACGGGCGTGCGGTATCTCATGGGACCGGGGCTCACATCCGATCCGCCGCCACGGTGCCTGAGGCCGGCGACCGTCAATCTCAGGGTCCGGGATGCTGGTACGCCCGCTAGCGCTGACCTGTTTCTGGCGGCGCTCTGGGCTTTGCGCACCTTCGGTGGCATCGGCGCCCGTACCCGCCGTGGCTTCGGGACGCTGGCCGTTGACGCGGCTCCTGACCTGACGGCGGGATGCTTCGACCACGCCTGGCTTCGCCGCGATAACGTCGATGACCTTGGGCCGGTGGTTAGATGCGTTGCCGCCGCCATCGAGGATCTCGGCATCATCGCTGCGGCCAGCCGTGGCGGCTCGCTGGCTGGCCTGCCTCGGTACCCGTGCTTCGCTGCCAATCGCTACCGCCACAGCGCGGACGACGAGGATCAGCTTCCTGGCCTGGCGAACGGCTGGACGGCAGCACTCGACCGCTCAGGTCACTGGCTGTGGGGCTTCAGGCACAACAAGGGGCGAAGGATTACCGGCACGCTGGTCCCCACCGGAGTTCACTCCCAGAGTTACACCGACGTCGTGCAGCCATTCCTCGACAACCCTGCTGGCCGCCATACCCAGAACGGGCCGATGACAGCAGCCGCGCTTGGCCTGCCCGTCCCGTACAGCGATCATCAGGGTCCTCGCGTCGACGGGAAGGCCACCCAGCGGCGTGCCATTGTGGAGGTGCTTATCGACGGTCAGCCTGCTCGCCGGGCATCACCGCTGTGGCTCAGGGTACGCCACGACGGCGCATCGTGGCGGCTCAGATCCCTCGCCTTTGCCACCGAATGGCTGCCGCCAGAGGCCGAGCCGCGCCTGCGCATCACCAAGGTACGCGGACCGGGGTCAGCTCAGGTGGACCTGCTTACGCAGACGCAAGTGGAGACCGAGCTTAACCGCTGGTTCGGCCCGTGAACTCGCCGTGCCGCGCGGCGGCTGGGCAGCCGGAAAACCGGGAACCAGCATGCCGATGATCATCGAGCTGCGGCTGAAGGCGTCATGGGCAGTGCAGCCGGACACCAGAAAGCTGCACGGACTGGCGTGCGCCCTGTTCGGCCACGATCCGACCTTCACAATCTGGCCGTTGCAGGCGGCAGCCGGGTCGGACCACGACTGGACGTTTCGCGGGGCGTGGCTGCCGGCCACGCTGCCGCCTGCCAGCGCACTGGAGCCAGAGAGCCTCCGGCACGGTCATGTCACCTGCGCTGTCGTGGAAGCCCAGCACAGGCGGGTCTCGCATGCCCAGATCGCTGCTGGCGTCCCGATGCGCGCGGTGCGCGTGCAGTTCAGTTCACCTGCCTATTTCGCGCAGAACGGGGCCAGCACGGCGCTGCCCGACCCGAGGCTGATCGCCGGCTCGTGGCGACGGCGATGGGATGCCTCCCTCCCGGCCGGAGATCCGCTGGCGATCAGCGACGACACCTGGCGGGACACGCACCGTGCGCTCAGCCTCGCGGAATACGACTTGCATACCGAGCGGCGGGACAGCGGCTACGACCGCGATCAGGCGGGAATGGTCGGCTGGCTGGTGATCCGGGCGGCTGGCTCGTCTGGTGCCTCGCGGGTACTGGGCACGCTGGCGCGGTTCGCTGAGTTCTGCGGGACGGGCGCGCAGGCTACTCACGGCTTCGGCGCGACGACGGTCACGCCATTGCCGATGACCCCAGATGGGTGAGCTGACTGCGCGCGCTTTCACCGAGCAGGCACTGCTGGATGCCTGGGACGAGGTGCGCGAGGCGGCACTTGCCGACGGCCAGGGCGGGGCTGAGCTCGACCAGTTCGAGGCTGCGGCAGCCCGGCACATCAGCCGGCTGTCCGCCGAGCTAGCCGACGGATCTTTTCAGCCTCATCCGGTTTTCGCGGTTGACGTCGCGAAGAAGGCGGGTGGCCTCCGTCATCTCGCGGTCCCTTCGATCGTGGACCGGATCGTGGAGCGCGCCTTGCTCGGGGAGTTGGACGCGATCATCGATCCGCTGCTGTTGCCGTGGAGTTTCGCGTACCGGCGTGGCATGGGCGTCCGTGATGCTGTTGCTTGCCTCGCTGAGGCCCGCGAGGCCGGCGCCGCCTGGGTCGCCAGGGCCGACATCGATGACTGCTTCGATCGCATTCCAAGGTGGGAGGTCCTGCGCCGGTTGGGCGAGGTGGTGCCGGACACGCAAGCTGTTGACTTGATCCGGCGTTTCATGGACCGGCCAGTCGCCGGGTACCGGGTCGCGCAGGCTGACCGGGGCCTTGGCTTGCATCAGGGCAGCCCGTTGTCGCCTTTGCTGTGCAACTTGTATCTGGACGCGTTCGACCGGGCGATGCTGGCGGCGGGCTACCGGGTCATCAGGTACTCCGACGACCTCGCGATCCCGGTCGCTGACCGGAACTCCGCCGAGCAGGCACTGACTGACGCGGCCGATATTCTCAATGAACTTCGGTTGGAGTTGGATGCGGTCAAGAGCCAGGTTGTGTCTTTCGATACTGGCGTGCCTTTCCTCGGCTCGCTGGTGACCGCCGTCACCAGTCCTGGTGCCATGGCGTTGTCGCACCCGCTGGAGACCGTCGTCTACGTCGACCGGCCGGGCAGTCTGCTCCGCAGCCGGGGAGACCGGCTGACCGTCGAGCAGCAGGACACCGTGCTGTTCAGGCTGAACCTGCGGCGCGTCCGGCAGGTTGTCTGCATCGGTCGGGTCGGCATGACAACGCCATTCCTCCACCGGGCGCTCCGCGAAGGCATCGATGTCGTGCTGCTCGATGAGAGCGGCGGCCCCGGCGGGCGGCTCACGTCACTGGCTCATAGCGATCCGACCGCGCGGCGGGCGCAGTACCGGCTGGCCGATGATGCCCCGGCCGCGAGAACCTTGGCAGTTGCGTTCGTGGACGGCAAGATCGCCAACATGCGGGTGGCCTTACTGCGCGCCGGGCGGCGCGGCCCGAGCGCGGATGTAGCCGATACTGCCGAGACGCTCGCCGTCGCCAGGCTGCTGCTCGCTGACGCGTCCTCAAACGAGGAGATCCTCGGTCATGAGGGAAGCGCATCTAGAGAGTACTTCAGAGCCTGGCGCGGGATCATCAGCCCGGACTGGGGATTCGGCTCACGTGAGCGCCGGCCGCCACCTGACCCGGTCAACTCCATGCTGTCCTTCGGCTACACGCTCCTGGTCCACGAAGCGATCGCCGCGCTCGGCATCGCCGGGCTGGACCCGGCGGTCGGGTTCCTGCACCAGGCCAGATGGGGCCGGCCCAGCCTCGCGCTGGACCTGATCGAGGAGTTCCGCCCAGTCGTGGTCGACGTCACGGTTCTCAGGTGCCTGACCACCGGTATCGTCCGCCCCGAGGAATTCGACACCGAGCCGGATCTCGGCTGCCGGATGAACTCCCGAGCGCGCCACGCCTACCTGGCCGCCTATGAACGGCGCATGCTCACGCTTTTCACCCACGAGCCCAGCGGGCGCAGGGTGTCCTACCGCGTCGGCATCGAGCTTCAGGCCAAAGCGCTGGCCCGCACCATCCTGGACCCGGATCGGCCATACCGGCCGGTCCGGTGGAAATAGTGGTGACTGGTCCGGATAAGGGGCGAAAGTAAGTGCTCTATCTGATTACCTACGACATCGCCGATGATCGACGGCGCGAGGACGTGGCTACCCTGCTGTCAGGTTACGGCCCGCGCGTCCAGCTCAGCGTCTTCGAATGCGAGCTGCGCACCCGCCACGAGGCGGCTGGACTGCGCGCCGCTTTGCGCGACCTGATTGACCCCATTGAAGACCAGGTCCGCGTCTACCCGCTCGACGATCACGCCGCGCGCGCAGTCGTGGTCATCGGCGCCCGTGTCATCGAAGAGCGCCAGGACTTCTGGATCGTGTCATGAGCTTGTACATCTCTCGGCGGAACGCCGCGGAAAGGCGCCGGTTGGCGCACGCATCGAACCAGGTCAGCGGCATGATTTTCGCGCACTGCTCAGAAACCCTTGCCAGCGGGCTTCCGCGATGTGAGGATGGCGCAACGCGGCGCGAACGCGCAGGTCAGGATGCCCGCGCAAAGGCATCAGTTGCAATGCTCAGCCCGACACCGAGGGCATAGAAACCTATCCGCGCACCCTCTATAGTGGAGCACAACGGTTGCAATGCTCAGCCCGACACCGAGGGCATAGAAACATTACTCGCACCGCCGATCCCTTTGGGAGTTGCCCGTTGCAATGCTCAGCCCGACACCGAGGGCATAGAAACCCCCCCAGCCCCACTAGCGTCTTGGCCTTAATGACGACATCGTTGCAATGCTCAGCCCGACACCGAGGGCATAGAAACCAAGAAAATGTCTCTTGATTCTATTAAACCAACTATTAGGGTTGCAATGCTCAGCCCGACACCGAGGGCATAGAAACCGTACTCCGTGGCCTGCGGCCGGGCGGACGCGAGGGGTTGCAATGCTCAGCCCGACACCGAGGGCATAGAAACCCGCAAGTGCGAGTTGATCGCGCACTGGTCGGCGACCCGGCAGAGTTGCAATGCTCAGCCCGACACCGAGGGCATAGAAACGATACCGGCCATGCCAGTTCCAGTTTCCCGATTTCCATGGTTGCAATGCTCAGCCCGACACCGAGGGCATAGAAACGCCAGAGAAGGAAAGGGCAAAAGTGATGCTGCACACGTTGCAATGCTCAGCCCGACACCGAGGGCATAGAAACTACTCGGCTGCGGCGAGCATCTGTGGGCCGATCCGGAGGTTGCAATGCTCAGCCCGACACCGAGGGCATAGAAACTGCAGAACGTCGGGCGAAACGGTGTAGATGTCGTCTTGGTTGCAATGCTCAGCCCGACACCGAGGGCATAGAAACTACTCGGCTGCGGCGAGCATCTGTGGGCCGATCCGGAGGTTGCAATGCTCAGCCCGACACCGAGGGCATAGAAACTGCAGAACGTCGGGCGAAACGGTGTAGATGTCGTCTTGGTTGCAATGCTCAGCCCGACACCGAGGGCATAGAAACAATGCCAAACAACGGCAGTGCCCGCGATAGCAGGTTGCAATGCTCAGCCCGACACCGAGGGCATAGAAACCTCTGCTCAATAAGAGCAGCCTTACGGGCCGCAAACTGTTGCAATGCTCAGCCCGACACCGAGGGCATAGAAACCGAAGCATTGGCAGTGCCGTATGGGTCGTAGTAATCCCGGCCGGTTGCAATGCTCAGCCCGACACCGAGGGCATAGAAACGTTAGCCCGAAGGTGATGATAACGACGAACAACCAGTTGCAATGCTCAGCCCGACACCGAGGGCATAGAAATTACATGAACGCGTACCAGCCCGCGAAGCACATCGCGGTGTTGCAATGCTCAGCCCGACACCGAGGGCATAGAAACCCAGGGCCAGGATCGCCGCCTTCGCAAGCGGACGCGTTGCAATGCTCAGCCCGACACCGAGGGCATAGAAACCCGTGGCGGATATGCACGAGAATATAGAGGTCCCACTGTTGCAATGCTCAGCCCGACACCGAGGGCATAGAAACTGGATGAGCTCGAAGTCTCGATGACTGCGTGGTTGCGATGCTCAGCCCGACACCGAGGGCATAGAAACGGCACACTGTTATCCTCGTGCGCGTGCGCTGAAGTGCGTTGCAATGCTCAGCCCGACACCGAGGGCGTAGAACAGATTGCGCCGAGCAGTGCCTTGAACGCCCAGCGCGTCTGGCGCCTATTAGCTGCGCGGTCTCTGGCGCATCGACGGTTGTGTTCTGCTTGATGGATCGCCATGGCGGCAGTTGCCCGCCTCATCGGTCATCTGGCCGACGGCGGCCGGCAGCAGTCGCGTCTGCCATTCAGCCTGGGCCGCGAGAGTACTCGCATTGCGTTCCGGTCCGACGTAAAGCGCGGACCAGAGTTCGCTGAGCCAGTCGAGTGTACATAGGCAGAGCGGGTGGCGTTCCCAGCAAGTCGGCAGGGCGGCAGCGAGGTGCCCGTAGCTGGGCTGGTAGATCTGCTCGACCCAGGCGCGCAGCCGAGCGATGACAGCTTCTCGGTCTTCGCCGGCGAGCCGCCTCCAGCGCGGCGCAAGTAGCGGCCGGTATCCGTGGGAGCCGTCATCGCTGCCTGCGGCCAGCTCGCCGAGCTGGGCGGCGATCGCGGCTGTCCGCCGGTCGATGCCGTCAATGGATGTGATAGCGGTTGCGTGGTGCCCGAGGATCTCGGTGATGGCCTCCATGCGCTGCTCGGCCGCGTCGAGTTGCCCGGCCAGGCTGCTGACCGGAGCCCACGTGTCGCGAGCGGAATTTATCCGGTCTTCGTGGTCGGCGAGCTGGATAAGCACGGCCGCGAGCGCGTCGGCGCCGGTCATGCTGGCTCCATGCTCTCGTCACCGTTCCAGTTTGGCCAGTTCTGATCCCATGGGTATGACTGATCTTCTGCGGAGGGCTGATGGTCGTGGCCGGGCGGTTGGTGGTCATGGCTGACCAAGCCGAGTGGTGGTGGCCAGGCCGGCGGCCGGTCGTGGATCGGTTCATGGGACGAGGTCGGCTCGATGGCCGGCACGACTGCTGCTATGGTGCGGTGCCGTCGTCGGGCGTGGCGGTAGACCGAGTCGTCCCAGGCCATGCGGAGCTTGACGATGACCGGCGAGTACCCGCCGCGAATGACGAGCGCTCGGGTGGCCGGAAGTTGCCGGATCATGTCCGGGGTCATGATGGGGTGCCTGCTGGTCCACTGCTCGCCGTGCTCGCGCATGGCGGCGGTGCCGCAGAGCAGGGAGGCGGTGTCGAGGGCTTCGGGGTCGCTGATGCCGGGGAGCCAGATCTTGGCGCCGGAGGTGTCGGCGATGATGCGGGCGCCATCGTGGCCCCAGCGCTGGCGGAGCTGGGCGTCGCCGTGGGCGACGGTGATGATCTGGATGCCTTTGCCGCCGGAGTCGGCGAGCCAGGACGGCGCCGGGACCGGGCAGATCTGGGTGACTTCGTCGAGGGCCAGGAGCAGCGGCGGGTCGAGGCGGCCGCCGGGCATGCGGCTGCCGGTGAGCGCGGCGATGTAGTGGATCTCGTTGGCCAGGCACGCGAACAGCGGCGCGACCGGAGAGTCTTCGCCCCTGGTCTCGGCGATGAGGTACAGGGTTCCGGCCTGGTGCAGGAAATTCTCGATCTGGAAATTTTGGCCCGGTACTGCCGTCACCGAAGCAGCCAGTGTCGGGTCGGCGAGGAACGCCAGCGCCCGGCTCATCGTCATCCGGATGATCTGGGCTGTCCGGTCGGCGTGCCCGCGCAGTTCGGCCAACTGGCTGGCCCACTGCCAGCCGGTGGCGGTACCGGAGGCGACGAGGATGGACTCGGCGTCGGTGGGGTCCAGGCCGGTGACCCAGCGGGCGACGTCGGTCAGGTCGAGTCCGGCGAGGGCGGCGGCGTGGAAGTAGGCGCGCAGGTAGTCGCTGGCTTTGCTGGCCCAGAAAGTGCCTTGCTCTACGCCTTGCTGGCTGACCGAGTAGGCGAAGGCGTCAGCCCGGCGGATCGCGGTGGCCGGGTCTTCGCAGCCGTCGACCGGGTTCCAGCGGAAGGTGGACGGGACATCGCCGACGCACTGCGGGTTGAAGACGTGCACGGGTCCGCGCTGAGCGCGGATGCCGGAGGTGAGGGCGAAGACATCGTGCTTGGTGGTGGTCGAGACGACGGCGCCGGGGTAGCGGAGGATTACCGAGGCGAGCCAGCCGGTCTTTCCGGCGCGGGGCGGGCTGGTGACGACGACGTGCTCGTCCAGCGGCAGGCGGGCGGCGTGCCGCTTGCGGGCAGCGCGGCCGGGGGATCGGCCGATTTCCTGGCGGGCAGGTAGGTAACCCCGGACTGGTGGACGCGCAGGCCCGGTGGCATGGGCGGGCGTCGTTGTCCGGTGCACGTTCTGGTCATGTTCCGCCTTCCGCCGAGAATCCGTACCCGAATCATATTACTAGTTACTAAGTAGCTATGACAGTCTGAATGAACGGGAAGGCGTTGCCGGCGTGTCTCAGCAGCTAGTACGCTGCGGCAGCAGGAGGTACCGGATGCCTAAGCTGGAGCGCGATGCTCCGTATGTGCAGATCATCGAGCACTACCGCCGCCAGATCGCGGCCGGTCGGCTCCGCGATGGTGACATGCTGCCGTCCGGCCGGGAGATCGCCGAGGAGTTCGGGGTCTCGGTCGCCACCGCCGCGAAGGTCGCGACCGGGCTGCAGGCGCTCGGCCTGGTTACTCCGAGACCAGGCGCCGGGACCGTCGTGACCGCGCCGCGCCCGCCGGCCGACCGTGCCCAGGGCGGCCCGATCCTGATCACCCTGGCCACGCGCGCCCCGGCCCTGGCCGGCGCGAAGACCAGAGTGCTCGAAGCGGCAATCATCCAGCCGCCACCGGGGGTCACCGCCCAGCTCGGGACCGGGCCGCTGGACCAAGTGGCGTGCCGCCGCCAGGTCATGGTCAAGGACGGCGTCGCCGCCGCGCTGCTCACCTCCTGGTTCCCGGGCGACCTGGCCGAGACCGTCCCGGCGCTGCTCGACGCCAGCGTCCTCGACGGCGACATCCCCGGCTACCGGCCGGCCTGGGGCGAGGACTGGCTGTCCGCCCGCCCCCCGACCTCGGCCGAGGCCCGCGAGTTCGGCATCAAGCGCGGCTCCCCGGTCCTGGTCGCGCACAGCCGGAAGTTCGACGCGACGGACCGGGTCATCGAGTACGCCGAGCTGATCTCCCGCGCCGACACCCGCGTCCAGTACCGGTACGAGTTCAAGCCCTGAGCCCGGGTAGCGGCTGCCCGCTAGCCACACCCGATCTTGTTTTGTCACAAAAACTAGGTAACATGACTGCTGCGACTGGATGGTAGTCGGTTATCAGGGCAGCGCAGGTGACGGGACTCGGCTTATGGGCGCAGGGATGCACGCGGAACGGGCCTTGCTTGGCGCCCTGCTCGTCGACCCTGCGCGGCAACAGCCGCTGGTTTGTTTGCTTTCACCTGAAGATTTTTACCGGCCCTGGCACGGGCAAGTGCTCGCCGCCATGCGGCGGCTGGCCGAGCGTGAGGTTTCGGCTGGACCGCAGGCGGTCTACGCGGAGCTGGAGCAAGACCCGGACCTGCCGCTTTCGGTGTCGCACGACGCGGTGCGGCTCGCCGACCTGATGCAGGCCTGCCCGGTCGCGACGCATGCTCCGGCCTACGCCGGCCTGGTGATCGGCTCGCGTATCCGCCGTGATCTCGCGCTGGAAGGCGGCCGGGTGGTCCAGGCCGCGTCGCCGCCGGATGCCGGGCTGGTCGACGGCGACGCGGTTGAATCGGCGCGGCTCGCGGTGACCTCGGCTCGTGATGTCGTCGCGGCCAGCCGAAGGCGGTGGATGAACCTGCCGGCCGATGCGCGGCGCGAGCTGCCCGCTCCGGTGCGGGATGAGGGGACCCGGGCGGAGATCGCGCGGCGGGCCGGGCGGGTGCGAGATGAGCTCGGCCGCCTGCGTGAGGATCTGTGGGCGCAAGCCGGCGACCGGATCGCCGGGCGGCTGGCCGCGATCTCGCGCGAGCTGGCCGGTCAACTGGCTGACCAGGACGCGACTGCGGCTAATGACGTGCCTTGTCCCGGTGGCGCGGCGGCGGAAGCGGCCGGCGTCGCGGCGTTACGGGACGTGATCGCCGAGCCGAGCTCGATCGGCTATGCCATCGGATGGTGGAGCCCGGTCATTTCGCGACCGTCACCCAGGCGACCGTGTTCGGCGCGATCACCGGACGCGCCCGGGCGGGAATGCCGGTCGACGCCGTGACGGTCAGATGGGAGGCCGGGCGCCGGGGAGCCCGGGTCGAGCCGCATGCGCTCGGCGGCGGTTTCGGCGTCTTCGCGCGCACGAACCTGACTCAGGTGTACCGGCGGGCGGTGCTCGCCCGGGCCTGGCGGGCGGGCGTGGACGTCCAGGCTGGCGCGGCCGACCCCGCCTTGACCATCGGCGGCCTGCTCGCTGACGCTGCCGGGCGGCTGGCTGCCGCTGAGGGTGAGCTGGCTGCCGAGCGCTGTGAGTTGCCTGAACGGGCCGTTCCCGTTGTCGCCCTCCGGTCGGCGGAGGCAAAGGCGGTCGCGGCGGCCAGGCCGGATGCGGAGCACGGCCTGGAGGCAGCGCTATGACGCAAAGGCATGCTTCCGCCGCCTGCGGTGGGGCTGCCCGGCTACCGAGGGACGGCTGCGGGAACGGTAGCCGAGCTGTGCGAGGGCATCGCTGACTGCTGCGAACGGATACGCCACCACGCCACCGCCGAAGCCGAGAACGCGGCCTGGTCACCGGCACTGACACCAGAGTCCTTCAGCCAGACCGCTATTTCGGTCACGACCATCAGCCACAGCTCTGCAGCATTGCTGAGCGCGCTGGCCGAGCGAGCGGCAGGCAACGGCATGGACCGACTCTGCTCAGAAATGGCGGCTGCGGCCGACCTGGCCGAGAAGTCTGAAGTGGCCTGGCTCGCGGCCGCCCGTATCTGGTACCACACCGATATCGACGCCAAAGGCGAGATCTCGCTTCAGGCTGCCGAAACCGGCGATCTCGTTCAATGGACTAACCGGCTTGCTGGAGCTGACCTGTCCTGGGCGCCAGGCTCGTTGGTGCTCCGCTCCGATGAGCCACACTCGGGAAACTCCGCCGAGCCGGAAGAATTGCGTCAGGTCGCCGATTCCTTGCAGTTGGTGAGCACGACGGTTACGACGATCGCAGCCGCCGACTACGTCCAGCTAAACACAGCAGCCAGGCACGGCCGATTACTTACACCGGTGATCAAGCGAAACCCCTCGCAGAAGCAACGAAGAGGGTTCGAGCGGGCAACCGCCGAGCATGTCGCAGCTGTCCTCGGGTGCTACCGCGACGCCGGGGTCGACAGCGCGCGGCTATCTGCCGCAATCACGCGGGTCAATGCCGAACTGAAGCCGAGCCGCCGGAAGAAGGCGAAGGCACGCGCGGAGGCCAGGGTGGCCGACACCTCCCCCACCGGTCGGTCGCCACCGAGTCTCCGAGGGTGGTCGGCTACCAGCAGGTTGAGGCAGACGAGCCTCCCGGACCGACTGAGCGGATCTTGGCCGGACTCGGCATTACCGATCCGGAGGCGCTTAATCGCGGATCAGCCCTGGACGTTGATATCGGGCACGTCCTTAGCCATGCTGTGCAGGAGACCGCGCCAGGCCGGTGGGATCAGGCGATGCGGGAGCTTCGATCCGTCGGGGACACTGATTTGATCATCGAGCACGTCCTTGCCGATCGAGGCATTGCAACGACGTCTGGCACAAGGAGCAGGGAGATCCAGCGCGCTGGTCGCTCTCCTGAACCAGAGCCTTTTGAAGCTGGCAAGTAACGATCTACTCATTTGGTCGGCGCGCTGATCACCATTCGGTAGTTCCTAAAGGAAACGTGGCCAGTTACAGCGCCTGCGGCCATTATTACGTCCGCCGCGCCACGATCGCTCCGCGCCAGCCTCCTACGCTGTCAACGGCCAAACGCCGAAGCCCTTTCCGGCCATCGGCAGCAACGCGAGCCGACCGCTTCAATCGGAGCGAATCGCACCGGCCGAACGCAACCGGCGCCATGATTGACCTGCGAGCGCTCAGGTGCAGCACGAAGTCACGGGGAGCGCTCGCACGCAGGTCAGCGGCGGTTTCGCAGCTTGACAAGTCAATACTCGCGCATCTTCGGGCGGCTCCAGGTCGCGGTGCTCGCGCCTCTGTCCGTTTTCGCACGTCAGAACGCCTCGTTCTTGCGAGCCGTCGCAAGTCCAGCCCGATACCGAGGGCATAGAAACGAACCCGTGACTCTCCGGCTGACAACCGGGCACTCTGGTCGCAAGTCCAGCCCGATACCGAGGGCATAGAAACGTAGGTCTAACGCAACCTCGAAAACTAGGCGGCTTCACGTCGCAAGTCCAGCCCGATACCGAGGGCATAGAAACGCGCTTGCATGCCGCGTCGGCCCTGGAATCTCGCCGTCGCAAGTCCAGCCCGATACCGAGGGCATAGAAACCGGAACGCCTTAACCGCAGCCTTGGCGCTTGCATGCCGTCGCAAGTCCAGCCCGATACCGAGGGCATAGAAACCAGCGATGCGCCCGTGCATCCACCCGTAGGCCACTGACGTCGCAAGTCCAGCCCGATACCGAGGGCATAGAAACATGTGCGCTGAGTTCGGCCAGGATCTCCTTTGCGGGTCGCAAGTCCAGCCCGATACCGAGGGCATAGAAACCTCGGGAGCGCCATCGACCAGACCGCCGTCAGCAACATCCGTCGCAAGTCCAGCCCGATACCGAGGGCATAGAAACTGGGCGGCGACGCCGACGTGCACGGTCGTGCTCAGCGGTCGCAAGTCCAGCCCGATACCGAGGGCATAGAAACTGGGCGGCGACGCCGACGTGCACGGTCGTGCTCAGCGGTCGCAAGTCCAGCCCGATACCGAGGGCATAGAAACTCGCTGATCCACCGGGGCCACGAGTCGTCCACGTCCAGTCGCAAGTCCAGCCCGATACCGAGGGCATAGAAACGCCAACTCGCAGCCGCAGATCCAGTCGTACACCAGGTCGCAAGTCCAGCCCGATACCGAGGGCATAGAAACCAGATCCGGGCCGCCCGCAGCATCGTCCAGCACGGCGTCGCAAGTCCAGCCCGATACCGAGGGCATAGAAACCACCAGCGGCGAGGTAGCCACGGCAGCGTCCCTGCTGGTCGCAAGTCCAGCCCGATACCGAGGGCATAGAAACCATGGTCTGCCCGCAGCCTGGGCTGGAGCTTGCAATGTCGCAAGTCCAGCCCGATACCGAGGGCATAGAAACTGGTCCAGCCAGCAGTGGCGGACGAGGTTGTCGGCGGTCGCAAGTCCAGCCCGATACCGAGGGCATAGAAACTGCCAGTGCGCCCCCTCGTGCGAGCCGCCTGTCCAGGTCGCAAGTCCAGCCCGATACCGAGGGCATAGAAACGTCGTCTTTGGGCAGCACGGGCCAGAGGCGGATGGGCGTCGCAAGTCCAGCCCGATACCGAGGGCATAGAAACAACACCACCCCGTCGCAGGCCGCTGCCGCGTGGATCGTCGCAAGTTCAGCCCGATACCGAGGGCATAGAAACTGCAGCCCGGCCCTCTTGGCGTGGACGTAGCTCGCGTGTCGCAAGTCCAGCCCGATACCGAGGGCATAGAAACTGAAACTGGCGCAATCCCGGTGACGGCAGCCCTGCTGGTCGCAAGTCCAACCCGATACCGAGGGCATAGAAACTGAAACTGGCGCAATCCCGGTGACGGCAGCCCTGCTGGTCGCAAGTCCAGCCCGATACCGAGGGCATAGAAACCGCCAAGCACACGTTGCATTGCGCCAATGTGAGATCGCGTCGCAAGTCCAGCCCGATACCGAGGGCATAGAAACCCGATCTGGACGTTCCACGCAACCGGGTATTCCCACGTCGCAAGTCCAGCCCGATACCGAGGGCATAGAAACTCGTAGGCGGGGAGGTTGGCGACGTGGACCGCTACCGTCGCAAGTCCAGCCCGATACCGAGGGCATAGAAACACCCGCGATGATCCGGCGCAGCTTCCGGCCTGCCGCTGGTCGCAAGTCCAGCCCGATACCGAGGGCATAGAAACGGCAACGTCACCAAGTCGATGTCCAGCGCCGAGCAGGGTCGCAAGTCCAGCCCGATACCGAGGGCATAGAAACATGATTCTCTTGATAAGAGTTGTCATGGACATTCCCTGTCGACAGCAAGTCCAGCCCGATACCGAGGGCATAGAAACTAGTTCAGCGGCGACTGGTCCAGCAGCTGCATCGCCGCGTCGCAAGTCCAGCCCGATACCGAGGGCATAGAAACAGGAACACCAGGGCCATAGCCCAGATTAGAACACGCTGGTCGCAAGTCCAGCCCGATACCGAGGGCATAGAAACCGCCAGTCGACCCGAGTTGGGCCATCTTAGTGCGCACCGGTTTGGCCGTGGATTTGGTCGAGGGCTTGGCGGAGTTCGCTGGGGATCGGCTCGGCGACGGTGATGATCTAGGTTCCGACCTGGATCTGGACTGTCCAGTAGCGGCAGGCGGTCTTGACGAATTTCCAGATGGGCCAGCCGGTCTGGTGCTCGGTCCACCGGGCCGACGGCGAGGGCGGCGAAGACGATGGTCAAGTGGGCTTCGATCGAGTCACGCAGGTGGATCAATTAAACGGAACTGCCCGGAAATAGGTGTTTAAGTCTAGCTGGCCTCTGGCAATCGAAGCTGGGCCTAGATAATGGCGACTACAGCCAACCCGATCAGGGCGATGGTCAAAATGGCGATTGCCCGGAGAAGAATCCGCGATACCCGCGATGGCAGGAGCACACGATTTGCGCCGCCGTCGCGCCTGACGCCGCCTTCACCGTCCGCACATACGGCACGCGGCCACTCTACGACCCCGGATTAGTGCGCAAAACCACGCGGTCGAACACGCAAAAACCCAGCTCAGCAGCCCGCACCACCCGCGAACCCAAAATCGTGGCCCAAGTCAGGTCGCAAGTCCAGCCCGATACCGAGGGCATAGAAACACGAATAGCCGTCCGTGCTGGTCACGTCATCCATGACGGTCGCAAGTCCAGCCCGATACCGAGGGCATAGAAACGTACTGGCCTGGTCGCCGGTCTCGCGGGCTGGTAGGTCGCACCCAAGCGTTTCGACACGACGCCCAAGCCCGAGGGGCATCCGAGGGGGCAGAGCGGCGCTCGCGGCAGCTAATTCAAGCTCCTGGCCGCTCGCCGTAGCTGACGTTTGGCCTGTTCGCGAGGTTGCCGGCACCGGAGTGCTATTGATGGCGATTCATGGCATGCAAGAGGTCAGGGGTTCGAATCCCTTAAATTACACAGATTTTTCGCAAATCTGTTCGATCGATCTGATCCCTCGGGAGCCAGCCGAGGGAGCCAGAGGTCACGCGGACTTCGCCCGCGTGGTTGTGGCGGTCTGATCTGCTGATTGAGCCTGGTTAACGATGGTGTTCATGACGGTGGTGCCTTTGCTGATCACCGGCTTGAGTTGGTGACGGTAGACCTTGCTGGTGGTCTGAGGGCCATTGTGGCCGACGAGATCGGCAATTAGCTCGATCGGCACGTCGTTGTCGCTCATGATCGAGACGAAGGTGTGGCGGGTCTCGCGGGGCACCCAGTCCTCTCCCATCCCGGCTGACTTGGCGATGTTGCGGAATTCGCGGCGGATGTTGCCGGCCGCGAGCGGCATGCCGGTGCGGGTGCAGAAGACCAGGTTGCTGTCCTTCCACAGTTGGCCGGCCCTGAGGCGTTGCGCGGCTTGCCGTGCGTGCTTTGCCTTGAGCGCCAGGGCGGCGTCGGCGGGGACTGAACCAGGCATCATCCGGCTTCTCGCCCGCCAGGAGTCGGCGTATCGGCTCCTGCTCTTCAGCATCGAGGTACCGGTCGCGTGTCTCCAGGCGGAAGGCGGTGTGCTCGAAAAGTCTCGCACAGCCTTCGGAAGTCCTCCCCGGTCAGGAGGTCAGTCACTCAGACTCCGACGCGAAGCGCAGCAGGCCCTTGGGGATCTCCACGTAGAACTCGTCCTCGCGCAGGCTAGGAACCGCCGGATCCCCATCTCTAGTGACCTGGCTGGTTTTGAATGGTTAGACGCTAGGTCCGGTCGGAGCATGGCGGCTGGTACGGCACGCCTGGCAGGTCGTGCCGCCACACCGACGGCGTGAGCACGCCGCTGGTGTATGCGCAAATGCGAGAAATAGCATAATTAATATTTAGATGCCATAGATAGAGCGTCTGGTCATTGCCCAGGCTCGCCAGCAGGTGCCCGCGCGGGCTGAACGCCACTGCGACGACGTAGTCCGTGTGGCCGGTCAGCGGCCCGCCGAATGCGGTAGCCGAAGCAGGCACGGCGACATTCCATAGCCGGACGGTGTCGTCATCGCTGGAGCTTGCGATGAGCCGGCCATCGGGGGAGAAGGCGATATCGCTGACCAGGTCGGTATGGCCGGCGAGGGGGGCAGTAGCCAATTGGCCGGCCTGCGGGCCTTCGGCTTTCCACAGGTAGATGTCATCGTCCTGGCCGGCGCCCGCCACGATGGTCCCGGTGGGGCTGAACGCCAGCGACGTCAGGTTCTGAGTAGGTCCGCGCAATGGCACACCGATCTGGCGCGGCCGGGCCGGATCGCTGATGTCCCATAGCCGGGTAGTCGTTCTGGTACCGGCCGCCAGGACATGGCCATCCGGGCTGAGCGCGACATTAACCCAGACATTGGCCGGCCCGACCCGGAATTGACCGACCTTGACCGGATGGGCTGGATCAACGACATTCCAGATTGTCGCCTCGCCCATTGTGTCGCCCGCGGCGAGCAGGTCACCAGTTTTATCGAATGCCACGGTATTAACCACCGCGGAAGCTGGCCCCACCAGCAGCGGCGGGCTTAGTGCCCGGACGCGAGAAGGCTGAGCGGTATTCCACAACCTCAAATATCCGTGTGCGGCGCAGCCAATGGCGAGAACGGCTTTCGTCGGCGAGAAGGCTATTTTCTGCAGGTCGGCACCCTGGCAAGGCGTCACGTTCGCTAGTCTGGTGACCTTTGAACCATGGCTGATCTGCCATAGCTGCAGCGCGCCCGACATGTTTGACGATATGGCGATCAAATGGCCAGTAGAGTTAAATGCCAGACCGGCCGTATTGACGTCTCGGTAGCTGAAAGCTGGGTGCGGTACCGTCCAGATCCTGATGTTGCCGTTCGCGTACCTGCTGGCGATGGTCTGGCCACTGGGACTGAATACTGCGGCGACAGCCGGACCGGAATCGGCGCTCATCGGCGGGCCGATCGGGTCGCCGTCCGGATCAGCGGCCTCCCAGAGTTGGAGCGTGCCGTCCTGGTCGGCGGTCACGATCAGTGAGTTGTCCGGCGAGAACTCCGCCCAGGTGACGCTGTCGTCGAAGTCGTTCTCCGGCGGCGACAGCCGGGCAGGGTGTCGTGGATCGGCTATGTCCCACACCATGAAGCTGTCATCGTCGTAGGCGGCGGTGATCAGGCGGTTCCCGGTCGGGCTGAAGCTGACCAAAGTGATCGGGCTGCCGGCCGATGACGCGGTGATGCTGGCCTGGACGCGCGGGTGCGACGGGTCGGCGGTATTCATGAGATAGGCCTTGCCGTCAGAACAGCCGAAAGCCAGTTGCTTGCTATCCCAGCTCAGCGCGTAGAACTGGACACTGCAGATCTTGATCTTGCTGAGCCTGACTGGGTCCTGCAGCTTGCTGATATTCCAGAACTCGAGAGCCCCGCCGATCCAGGTGAGCACTACATCGTCGGAATAGGACACGAAAGTCAGCGGCTTGCCGTTGGCTCCCGGTATCGAGATGGCGCCGGTCTTCACCGGACGAGCTGGATCGGCAATGTCCCAGAATTGCAGCATCCCGTCGCTTAGCCCGGCCGCGAAGACGCGACCCTTATCGATGAACTGGAAATCTTCCACTCCTGCAGTGACTCCCGGCAGCGGGGCGCCAATCGGCGTGGGGTGCTGCTGGTCGGTGGTGTCCCAGAGCCGGATGACGCGCCCGGCCGCAGCCGCGAGTATCCGGCCGTTCGGACTGTAGCCAAGGCCAGCCAAGGCCGCCGGGCCCGTACGCAGCGCCGTCGCCAGGCCCTGCTGCTCGGTCGTGAGCAGATTGGTATAGGTAGCGGCCGCCGTGGGATCGACCCGGTAAGCAGCGATATCGAACTCGGCCGCGAGCGACGGGTTAACCGTCGTGAGATTCTCGGCTTCCTGGCTGATCGCCGCATACATCGCCAGATCGCGGCTGCGAGCGGCGTCCTTGCGCTGAGCTATCGCGAACGCGATCAGTGAGCTGGCTGCCAGGGCGAGTACCACCAGCACAGTCAGCGCCAGCTGCCGGACCTGAGCGGCGCGCCGCCGCTGCTTGACCGACGCGGCAAGGAAGGTGCGCGCCGGGCTGGTGAGCTCACCGTGAGCTGCCCAGGTCGCGGCGGCAACCAGCTGGGCGCCCCTGAACAGCCTGGAGGCTTCCCGGCCAGCGTTCTCCCAGGCAGCCGCGTGGTCTTCGATGTCTTGCTGCACGAGTCGGCCGGCCCGATCGCTATCGATCCAGTCGCGCAATCGCGGCCACTCGCGCAGCAGTGCCTCGTGGGCGATCTCGACGGCGTCGCGCTCGCGGGTGAGCAACCGGGCCCGGGTGAAGGTCTCGACGACAGCCGCCGACTGAGCGTCGGCCGCCAGCGTTCCCGGCGCGACCGCGCGCCTGGTGTCCTCGCCGCCATCGCCGATCTTGACTAGCCGCAGGAAGACCAGCCTGGCGATGGACTGCTCGGCTTCGGTCAGCTGGCCAAAAGTCCGCTCAGCGGTGGTAGCAATGGCATGCCGGATACCGCCGGTCGCCAGGTAGCCAGCGACGGTCAGCAGCTTGCCCTGCCGCTGCTGCCAGGTCGCTCGCAGCGCGTGGGCCAGCAGCGGCAGCCTTCCCGCGTCATAACTGGATCCTCCAGCCGGACCATCAGCACCGCCAAGATCTCGGACCAGCAGCTCGACCAGCCCCGGTTCTAGCTCAAGTCCAGCGTCTTGACCAGGGCAAATGATTGCCTTGCGCAGCTCGGCGGCCGACATCGGACCCATTACCACTTGCCGATCCCGCAGCGCGGTCCGCAGCAGGGGATAGCAGACCGCCTGCTGGTAAAAGTCTGCGCGCAGGCTCAGCACGGTCAGACAGCCAGCCTCGCAAATGGCGCCGATCGTCTCCATGAAGGCGGTGCGCTCTGCCAGGTCATCGCAGAGCGCGAATGCTTCCTCGAACTGATCTATTACCAGGATCAGGCCGCCGTGGGCCTGCAGCGTCGCCCGCACGACAGCAGCGGCCTGGCTCGGATCCCTGACCGGCGCCGGGACCATCCCGCCTGCTCGCGGCTCAGTGATGGCGGCTAGCTCGGCGGACAACGCAGCCATCGGATGAGCGGTCGGCGTAAATAGCCGCCGGCTCCAGTGCCGCGAACCCGGCTGAGGCAAGACCCCCCGGACGAGCGCGGGCATCAGACCGGCCTGAAGCAACGACGATTTACCGGCGCCCGATGACGCCACGACTACGATCGGTCCGCCCGGCCGGCTGGCCAGCAGGCCGGTCAGGTCGGCAAGCAACTCTTCGCGGCCCCAGTACCATCGGGTCTCATCGGCAGTGAAGGCGGCCAGTCCCGGATATGGACACTCGTCGGCCAGGCCAGCTACGGGCGCCCGGCGAGCACGCGGCACCCGGTTTCCGTCCGTCTGGCCCGGCCGGGCGGGCTCCATCTCCTTGAGAGCCTGAAACAGCAAGAGTTCGAGACGGTCAGGCGATTTAACCCATTGGACCGTTACGCCGGCGTTCACGATACGTTCACGGAAAGCCTGCTGGCGGGTGCCGTAGCGCTCGTCGGTCAGGTGCGTCGCCGGCATACCTTCGGCGTCTTTCTGCGAGCAGGAACACCAATCGGGGTATCCCGCAGCTGGAGGCTGTCTCGAACTCCAGCTCGGTGTAAGACAACTCCGGCTCATCCCGGACCGGTGACCCGTAGCGGAATCCGACAATTCCTACGTAGATATCGGCTCGCTGCACTTCAGCTCGGCAATAGGAGGCTGGCGGATCTTTCCTGGCCGTGAAGTAAGCCATGTCCACAACGGTGTTACCGGCGCGGAGTACCGCCTGCTCGGCGGCCGTGACAAAGGACCTCTCCAGCGGGAACTCGCGAAGCTCTGACGTATGGCTCAAGAAGACGCGCGCTATGTCAGAATCCACTCTCACGACAATACCGGACCCGATAAGTTCGTGTCGATCAATTCGTCGCGTTGCTACCCGATCCGATGAATTACCGCCGAAAGTCAGGTCAAAACGAGGTCTTTGCGGGACAGTATTGGCAGCGGTGCGGCTGGATTGGGGGCGTCTCCTGGCCGCGTGCTAATTGTCCGGCCGAAAGCAGCAGGACCGTCTTCCAGCTGGCATCGTATGATCGGACCTCGACCCTTGATTGACGTGACGGTCGGGTGCCTGCCGGAGATGAGCTGCGTGAAGTTTTCAGCCGAAGAAGATCTTTACTGGCTACTCCCTGGCCGCCGGTGCCGGCCAGCGTTGAGTGCAGCTGGCTGGCGCCGGTAGTCGGTCCCGCACAGCTCTGGGCAGGGCCGTTCAGCAGCGTTGGTCGGTGGATCAGGTGCCCAGGATGGTGGCGGCGACGGTGCCGGACTGGCTGGTCACTCCGGTGGTCAGGCACAGCAGCGGGTCGGGAACGGTGTAGACCCACTGGAAGGCGGCAGTCGCACCGGCTAGCTCGCCGGAGGTGACCGTGCCCACGCCGGTCACGTCCTCGACGCCGCCGGCGATGGTGTCGGTGTAGGTCAGCGTGAAGGTGCTGGATTGGCCGTTATTCCAGATCACGGTGTAGCCGGGGTCGGTCTCCTCGATGGGGAGGCCCAGGCAGGAGAACTGCCCGGTCGCCGACGCGGTCGCCAGGCCAGAGGTCAGGGTCGGGTCCGAGGACACGCAGTTCGTGTAGGAGTCAGTCTCCTCGTAGGTGATCGTGCGGGCGGTGAACGTCAGCCCGGGACTGTAGGTGATCGGCGACGACCCCGTGCACGTGATCGTCCCCGCGGCCGCATAGGCAGCCGGGCCACCCGACCCCACCACGACGGCGCCGGCGAGCAGCAGCGCCGCGGCTAACGGCATCCCGGCCAGGCGCGACCAGCGGACATTGACAGAACGCAGCGGCATAGTGGTCTCCTTCGCGGATTACGCCCCGCCCGGGCGGGCGGCGCGGCCAGACAGCGGGGCCGGACCTGGCAAGCCCCTAGGCGAGCGGCACCTGTCCTGTCCCCGCCCTTGTTTGGTGTCGATTCGCGGCACATGGTCCTCAGCCGATGGTGCGGCAAAAGAAATACCTGAACCCCGCAGCGAACAGAAAGTCACAGTAAATCGGTGAGACGCAGATCGTGGCGAGCTCATTCTTCCCCGGTGACAGTGCAGGCGGCCCAGCCGCTACCGTCAGCGGCAGCAGCGCAGCACCGAACGACGGTTCCGCTGCCCTGCATGATGGTGACCGCCTTGTCGGTACCAGCGTGGCGAGCAGCCGCATGGTCTGATACCCCGACGGTCGCTGCGCCGAGCGAAGGGAAAGCGCGCCGAGTCAAGAGGGATTCATATTCGGCAACTTAGTGTGGGATCGTCCTGTACCTGCTTTTCTGCCTGGCTATGGGTCGTGGCCGGTTATCAGCTCATTTGCCGCTTTACCTATTTGCTTGGCTGGCCAGTTCGACCGCCTGACTATTGCGCTTGCGATTGTTCGGGGAAAGTGCTTTGATCGGGATGTTTCGGCGGCTAGGGGGGTCGATGGGTCCCGGGCGGCATTACTTAATTCGAGCCGGATTTCGGAAATTGGCGCTGATCACGGCTTTAGCTGGCACAGTGCCTCTAGCTGGGTTGTCGGCCGCGTACCCGGCTTTCGCGCAGGACCGGGCCGGGTCGGCCGTCCCGCCAATGGCGCGGACGGTAACTCCGACCCCAATCGAGCTGGACGGGGCATCGGTGACGGCGACGATCACCGCGCCTGCGACGCAAGCGGTGTTGAGCTTCTCGCTAACCCATTCGGTCACGCTCATCGCCACCTACCTTTCCTGGACTTTCCCGGCCGACGGAGCCGTCTCCGCGCAACTGACTACCACCTCGGGCACGCAGATCGGCCAACCGTTGCCGCTGAACGGCTCGGGACCATGGCAGGGCGCGCCGCAGCAGCTCACGGCCGGCGGTTATGACCTGGTCGTCGACGCGGGCACCTCGGGCGACTCGGGCTCGGTGACCGTGCAGCTCACGTCCGTGGGGTCGATCACGGTCAACGGCGGCGCCGTCGCGGCGACCATCGCGGCCGCCGGACAGCCGCAAATTTACGCGTTCACCGCGACGGCGGGCGAGAGCGTGGCGGTCGGCGCCGCCGGGTCGACATTCACGACCGGCAGCGGGGCGACGCTCGACGTCGAGAGCGCGACCGGCTCGGCCGAAGGGCCGGCCGCGTTTCTCAGCATCACCAGCGCGGTGCCGTACGCCACGGCGACGCTGCCGAAGGCCGGCACCTATTACGTGGCGCTGCGGCCGGCGACGGCCGGAGCAACAGGGACGGCGGACCTGAGCCTGGTCTCCGCCGCCGCGCCTGTGCCGGTTACCGTGGGTGGCCCGGCCGTTACCGTCACCATCAGCCAGCCCGGCGTCTCCGGCACGGCGACGTTCAGCGGGACGGCCGGGGAGACGGTGGGCATCGAGGTCAGCGCGAACACCTTCACCGGCCTCACGACCCGGCTTTACGTGATTGACAGCGCCGGCGATCCGGTCGGTGAGGAGCAGTACCTGAACGGCGGCGCCGCCGTCGACGGGCCGGTGACGCTCCCGTCGACCGGGACCTACACGGTGGTCATCGACCCGGCTCCCGGCCGGCCGGGGCGGGCAGACCGGATCGGCGACCTTCAGCCTGATCCGGTTCAGCGACGTCAACGTGCCCGCCGTCGTTGACGGCCCAGCCGTCACCGCGACGGTCACCCAGCCGACCCAGGAGGCGATGGTCACCTTTACCGCGCGCGGGCGAAAAAGTTGTCGTGAACTACTCGGCGAGCACCTTCACCGCGCCCGGCGATCTGATCTCGCTCAACGGCCCGGGCGGGACCACGATCGACAGCCCGGCGGCGCTGACGACGGCGTCGGGCTTCCTCGCCCCGGCCACGCTGACCGCCGCCGGCACCTACACGGTGGTGGTCGACCCGTCGTTCTACGGCGACACCGGCAGCATCACGATCGCGGTCGCATCGATCACCGACATCACCGGCACGATCACGCCAGGCACCCCGGTGGCCGTCAACATCACCACGACCGGCCAGCGCGCGTTCTACGGCTTCAGCGCGCCGACGGCTGGCGACACCGCTAGCTTCCAGATCACGAACAGTACGTTCACCTCGTCGGACACGGTCTACGTGATCGATGGCACCGGCACCGTCGTCGGGTCGTCGTACCAGGCCGTTAACGGCACGGCCGGCCCGGTGACGCTGGGGGCGTCCGGCTCATACCAGATCGTGGTTGACCCCACATCTGGCGATGACGAGACCGGGACCCTCACGCTCACACTAACCCTGACCGCGCCAGCGACCTCCAAGCTGAAGGCACCGCCGGCGCTGAGGCCCCCCGTCGCGGTCAAGAAAACACCGTCAGGATCGGTCTCCGCCAGCCCGGATGTCCCGACGCTGACGATGAATTACTCGTACTACGAGACAGATATGTTCGAGGACGGCGGCTTCGGCCAGGGCTATTTCAACACCTACGACGACAGCGCGACCTGGAACGAGGACGGCGACGGCACCGCCTCGGGGACCGGCAGCGCGATGAACACCTCGCACTACTGGCTGTTCGACATCTGCGGTATCGACGACGCCTCGGACAGCCAGTCGTCGGGGTCCTTCGGCGGGTCGGTCCCGGCCGGCGAACTTGACACCACGCCGAACGCGGACGGCTCCACGTCCTACACGATCACCCCAGACCCGATCACGCTCACCGGCTCGGAGAGCGACCAGTGGCGTGACTACGCCAATGAGATATGCGGCCCGAGCTTCGGATCCACGTCGGACTCGTGGCAGGGCATGATCTCGCCCGACGCGGTCAGCGGCACCGTGCCGGCCGGGCAGACCTCGGTCAACGGCCACTCAAGCTGCGGCTCCGGGGTCTCCTCGGGCGGGATCATCGGCTTCAGCTACACCGTCGTGCAGTGCTCGCTCGACTGGACGATCACCGTCCCTGAGGTGAGCGACACGACGCTCGCCGCCGATCCGGTCAACGCGGTCGTCGGGCAGCCGGTTGAGGCGAACGTGCAGGTGGACTCGGCCACGGACGGCCCGACGCCCACCGGCACGGTCACGGTCAGCGACGGCGACTCTCAGACCTGCACGGCGACGCTCTCCGACGGAAGCGGCAGCTGCAAGATCAAGGAAACGGCGATCGGCGGCTACACACTCACGGCGACCTACAACGGCGATGCGACCTACGGGCCATCGACCTCAGATCCCGAGGACATCTCGGTCAGCCAGGACGCGACGAAAACTGCCCTTACTGCCGCGCCCGCCTCGGGCATAGTGACCGGGCAGGCGGTCATGTTCACCGCGACGGTCAGCGCGAGCTCACCCGGCGGTGGTACCCCGACGGGCTCGGTGACGATCACCGACGGCACCCAGACCTGCACGGCGACCCTGGCCGCCGGTGACGCGAACAAGGCGACCGGAACCTGCCCGGCCACGGTGTCCATGGCCGGGGCTGACGCGTTCACCGCCTCCTACAGTGGGGACGACAATTTCATCTCATCCTCGGCAAACCTGTCGGTCACTGTTGGCGGCGACCCCACCAGCACCACGATCACCAGTATCTCGCCGACCCCGGTGGTGACCGGGCAGGCCTTCATGGTCGCCTTCTCGGTCAGCGCGAACTCGCCCGGCAGCGGCACGCCGACCGGGAAGGTGACCGTCACTGACGGCACCCAGTCCTGTTCGGCGATGCTCGAGGGGGGTTCGGGAAGTTGCCGGATGACTGGGCTCATGGCCGGGGCCAGCACGGCGCTCGCCGCCTACGCCGGAGACGTCAATTACCTGTCGTCCAGTTCGGCGCCGTTCGGCGTCACTATCGACCGGGCCGCCACTAATACGACCATCACCAGCACGACGCCGAAGCCGGTCGCGGGCCAGCCGATCATGGTCGTCGCCGCCGTCGGCGCGAGCCCGCCCGGCAGCGGGACGCCGACCGGGACCGTGACGGTCAGCGACGGCCTCCGGTCGTGCACCGCGCCGCTCTCCGGCGGTTCGGGAAGCTGTCAGCTCACCGAACCGGCGACCGGCGGCTACACCTTCACGGCGACTTACAACGGCGACCAGGACTTCACCTCATCTACCTCGACCGGGATGCCAGTGACGGTGTCGGCGGACCCGACCAGTACCGGGATCAGCACGACAACCGCGACGGCGAGGTATGGGCAGGAAGTAAGCGAGAGGATCATGTTCGTGGTGGCGGCCAAGTACGGCGGGCCGCCGACCGGGACCGTCCAGGTGAACTACAGCACCGCCGCGTTCAGCAATGCGTTCCTGTGCGACGTCCTGCTCGCGGCCGGGCAGGGCCTCTGCGCGTTCCAGCAGGACACGCTGCTCCCAGGCAGCTACAAGTTCTCCGCCGCCTACGGCGGCGGCGGTCCTTACAAGAAGTCGAAGTCGCCGAGCGTGAGCCTGGTGATCAGCGAGACCACGTCGACCGCACTCAAGCTGTCGGCGGCGAAGGTGACCTACGGCAGCGAGCAGTCCGAGCGTCTTACGGTCACGATCACGCCCGAGGTGACGTCGGCGGCCGCGGGCGCGATCACTGGCACGGTGACGATCACCGCGTCTGGTCGCAAGGCTTGCTCGATCACGCTCTCGGCGGGCAAGGGCGCGTGCACGCTCGGGGCCAGAGCCCTGCCCGCCGGCAGCTATCAACTCGTGGCCGCTTACGTCGGCACCGCCGTCTTCGGCGCGTCCGCCTCACGGGCCGCGTCCTTGGTCGTGGCCCCGTGATCGCCGCGAGATCGCTGGCTCTGGCGGCCCTCGCCTGCTGCGTCCTGGCCGGTGGCCGCACCGGCGGCGCTGGGCTGGCGCTAGCCGCGAGCGCCACGTCAGGATTCCCGACCTGGCAGGATGCCCAGCCGGTCACGGCCAAAGACGGCACGGCCGTGGTCCTGTCCGCCGTGTCCTGCGCGGCCCCAGGGGACTGCGGCGCCGGCGGGCAGGGCGCGAGCGCCGGGGAGGCGTACGTCGCCAACGAGGTCAACGGCATCTGGGGCCCGGCCCGGCTAGTAACCCGCGCCGGCGACGGCTCTTCCGTTGACGCCATCTCCTGCGCGGCCCCCAGCAACTGCTCCGCGGGGGGCATGAGCGACTCCGACGGGCCGTTCGTGGTCAGCGAGGTGAATGGCGCCTGGGGCCCGGCCGAGCCGGTGCCCGGACTGGCGGCGCTCGACGTCGGCGAGTCGGCCACGCTCGGAATAGTGTCCTGCGAGGCGCCAGGCGACTGCGCGGCCGGCGGGCAGTACGAGTCGGACCTGTACGGCGACACGCAGGCCTTCGTCGTGACCGAGGTGAATGGCACCTGGGGAACGGCACAGGAGGTCCCGGGCACGGGCGCGCTCAACGGCGGCGGGTACGCGGCAGTCGACTCGCTGTCGTGCCCGCCGGCCAGCACCGACGCCTGCACCGCCGTCGGCTTCTACACGACGGCTGACGACTACGCCCAGCCCTTCATCACCGACCAGGGCGCGGGTGGCGCCTGGAGCACCGCGCTCGCGGTTCCCGGCCTCGCTGACCTGAGCGACTACGCCACGATGACAGGCGTGTCGTGCCCGGCGGCGGGTGACTGCACGGCAGTTGGCGCCTACTCGGACTACCAGGACTCCTTCGAGTCCGACGACGGCGCGTTCACCGTGACCGAATCCGGTGGCACCTGGCAAGACGCCTCGGCGCTGCCCGGCATCCTGCCGCCGGACCAGGGCGGCGACGCCGAGGCCGATCAGGTCTCGTGCTCGTCCCCAGGTGACTGTGCCACCGCTGGCTTCACCTACGACGGCGACTACCAGGTCTACGTCGCCAGCGAGAGCGGCGGCACCTGGCAAGGCGCCGTCGAGGTGCCCGGCCTCACCGCGCTCAGCACTGGCGGAGCCGACCTGGGCTCGCTGTCCTGCGGCGGCGACGGTGACTGCGTCGTGGCCGGGGACTACTACACCGGGGCCGGCCTTTCGCAGGCGTTCGTCGCCACCGAGACGAGCGGAACGTGGGGGACCGCGCAGCAGGTACCGGGCACCGAGTACCTGAACACCGAGCAGGAAGGTGGGGTCAATGCGGTGTCTTGCCCCGCCGCCGCGTACTGCGCGGCCGTCGGGCTCGATACCGGGGCGAACGGGCCGGCCGTTCACCACGATCTGGGCCGACCTGCTGCCCTCGGTGACCTCCATCAGCCTGTCCGCGCCCGGCGTCAGCTACGGTGCCGAGCAATCGGAGACAGCGACGGTGACGGTCGCCCCGGCACCGGGCGGCACCGGGACCCCGACCGGGAGCGTGACCGTCAAGGCCGGGCAGGTCGTGCTGTGCAATGCCGCGCTGTCGGATGGGCAGGCGATCTGCCCGGTCACGGCGGCCGAGTTCCCGCGCGGGACCGTCACCGTGACCGCGACCTACACCGGTGACGCCAATTTCGCCTCGTCCACGTCGGACGACGCGAGCTTCGCGGTGTCCCCGGCGATCACCACGACGACCATGTCCTTGTCCGCCTCGGCCGTCTCGTACGGGAACGAGCAGGTGGCCAAGGCCGCGGTCGTCGTGACGGCCGCCTCCGGCGGCAACCCGCCCGGCCCGGTCACGATCGCGACGGCCACCACCGTCCTGTGTACGATCAGGCTCGCCGCGGGAACGGGACAGTGCGCGCTGCCACCATCGGGCCTGGCACCCGGCATCGTCTCGCTGATCGCGACTTACCAGGGGACCGCGAACTTCACGTCGTCCGGCTCTGGCATCACTCTTCTCGCGGTCTCGCCCGCGCCGACCACCACCACACTGTCCATCTCTCCGGCCGTCGTCACCTACGGCCACGAGCAAGCCGCCAAGCTGGGCGTCAAGGTAACGGGGGACGGCATCACCGCGACCGGAAGCGTCACCGTCCTCGCGGGCCGTACCACGGTGTGCGTCATAACCCTCAAGTCCGGAGTCGGCGCTTGCATCTTGCCGCGCGCCCGCTTCCCGGCCGGGGTCGCCACTCTCACCGCCTCCTACGCGGGCGGGATCGACGAAGCGCCGTCCGCCTCGGCGATCCAGACGCTGACCGTCAGCAAGGCCAGCACGAAGACCGCCCTCACCTTGTCGGCAACGACCGTAACTGCCGGGAAGGAACAGTCCGAGCACCTGTCGGTCAAGGTGACCGCCCAGTACGCGGCGCCGCCGACCGGGACCGTCACGGTCAAGGTCGGCGCCAGGTCGGCGTGCGTCATCATCCTTGCCTCCGGTACCGGCACCTGTACCCTCTCGGCCCGCGAACTCCGGCCCGGCACCTACGACCTCACCGGCGTCTACCCGGGCAGCGCCAGCTACGACGGCTCCACGTCCGCTAAGGAGACGCTGACCGTGCGCTGACCTGGCGGGCCGGCCTTCACTTCAGATGCCGGGCGAAGAACCGGTGCCCGTCGTCCACCTCGAACTGCGGGACGCCGGCGTGCCCGCCCAGATTGGCGTGCAGCGTCTTCTCCTTGGAGCCGAAGGCGTCGAACAGGTCCAGGGCCGACTGCCGGTCGTTTTCCTCGTCGTCCCACTGCAGCAGTACCTGCAGCGGGATGGTGACCTGCCGGGCCTCCTCGAACAGGGCGCGGGGCACGAAGCTCCCGGCGAACAGATGGGCGGCCGCGATGCGCGGCTCGACCACCGCCAGCCGGATGCCGATGGCGATCACTCCCCCCGAGTACCCGACCGGGCCGCCGATCTCGGGCAGCGAAAGGAGGGCGTCCAGGGTGGCCCGCCACTCCGGGACCGCCTTTTCCACCAGCGGGAGGATGAGCCGGTCGACGATCTCGTCGTGACCGGCTCGCCGGCCTGCCAGTGCCCGGCGCAGGTCGGCGCGGGCCGCCTCGGCGGCGGCGGAACGGGGCCGGTCACCGCTCCCGGGGAGCTCGATGGTGGCCGCGGCGAAGCCGTACTCCGCCGCGGCGTGCCGAGCCCGGGCCGCCAGCCGAGGGTACATCTTGTGCAGTCCGCCGGGGTGGCCGAGCAGGATCAGCGGGGCCGGTGCGGATGCGGATCCGGGCGTCCACAGGATGCCGGGGATCTCGCCGAGGGTGAATTCGCGCTCGACGACGCCGTCGTCGAGGCGCTGTTCGGAAGTGAATTGCATGGTCGTGCCTTTCGGGAGTGCTCTGTGATCGGCGCTCCCTGGACGACCTATCGCCCGACCGTGACCCCGCGGGGGAGCACCCATGTCGATACTTCCACGGGTACCACCTCCTCGTTCTCTCGCACGGCCTCTGGAAAACTATCAGTGGTCGCCGTGGTCCGCAAACGTACAGTTACCTCTGCGGCTACGGTGATCCGACGGGCAGCAGGGGATTTGTTGATGACGTAAGCACTCGATCCCATGCTCCTAGGGGATCGGGGTCCAGTAGGCGATGCCGGCGTTGTTGTTTGTGCCGGGAGCGCCGATGAGGGCTGTCTGACCTGATACGGCGACGGCATAGCCGTATTGATCGTAGGACCGGCATTCCGGATCTCTCAGCCAGGCCCGCTCCCGCCAGGCGCTGCCTCGCTTTATGTACTCATACACCCGCCCGCATTGATCGGACTGGGTGGTGAGCCCGCTGACCGAGACGCTGCCGACGAGCACCCTGGTCTCCGAGGCGGTGCTCTCGGTCGCTCCGTCGCCCGAAATCGCCACCGAGAAGCCGAAACCGCTGTCAGCAACGCCGTGCGGGTTGACCAGGGTTGCTTCCGGGTACCACGTGCGGTCCGACCGGATGAAGACGTAGGCCGCTCCGGCGTGGCCGCGGACGCCGTTGGCGCCGATGACGGCGGTGTCGCCGGCGAGTGCGACGCTCGAGCCGAAGGCGTCGCCCGGCACGCCTCTCGGGTCCGTCAGCGTGGCCTGCGAGTGCCAGCGCGTCCCCGTGCGGGCGTAGAGATACACCTCGCCCATGCTGTCGGCCGCCCCGGTAAACCCGATGGCCAAGGTGTTGCCGCTGGTCGCGACCGTGTCGCCAAAGCCCTCGTTGGTGTCGTTGGCCGGTCCGCGCAGCGTGCCCTGCAAGTGCCACTTCGTGCCTGAGCGGACGAAGACGAACACGAGGCCCTGGTAATAGTGCGCCCCAGGAGCGTCGACCACAGCGGTGTTTCCTGACAGGGATACCGACCAACCGAAGAAACTGCCGACGCCCGAGGGGGGCGTGAGCTTGGCCTGTTGATACCAGACGCCGCCGGAACGGACGTAAACGTACGCCGCGCCGCCTTCGGCGGTGCCGATCTCGGTCGCCCCGGCTATGACGGTATTTCCTGACACCGCTACTGAAGTGCCGAAGGCTCCACCGTAGGCGGTGGCAGGGCCAGGGTAGGAAAGCGTCGCCTGTCGGTACCAGTGGTTGCGCGACCGGGCGTAGAGATAGACCTGACCTTGGCCATGATCAGCGCCGAGGGCGCCGATCGCCGCGACCGGGCCGGAAATAGCGACCGAACCGCCGGTGAAATTACCTGAAGCGGTGTATTCGTCCTTCAGCGCCGCGACCCGGTGCCAGCTGGATCCCGATTTGGAGTAGAAGTACGCGGTGCCGTCGCCGTTGTTCGCGCCCGCTGCCCCGACCACGAGGATGCCGCCGGACAGCGCAACCGAAGTCCCGAAATCGTCGTTGATTTGCGGTGCCGGATCCTCTGGCTCGGCCTGAGGCCGCCAGGCTTTCTCCGACCAACGGAACACCACCGCGTCCCCACCCTCGGTCGGCCCGCCTACGGGGTTGCCGACGATGGCGGTCGAACCGGAAATAGCCAAAGAGTTCCCGAAGCTAACCGCCTGACCGTACTTATTGCCCGCCGGATTGTTCAAGGTCGACTGCCAGATCCACTTGCTGTCCGACCTGGCGAAGACGTAGACGACACCAATTTGTGCCGACGTGGTCGTGCCAATCATTATCGTCGCGCCGAAGACAGCTACGGAGTTGAATTGAGTTCCCGACTGCTGCGGGTCAGTCAGCTCGGCCTGGCGGCTCCAATGCGTTCCCGACCTGGCATACACGAACGCTACAGTTCCACCGGACGCGGGGAAGGCTGTGGCGACGATGGTTGAGCCGTCGAAGGACAGTTCCTGACCGAACGAGCTTTGCGAGCTTGAGTAGGGATTCGGTATCTTGGCGGAAAGCTTCCATTGGTAATTCGCCTCGCTGTAGACATAGACTGCCGCTCCGAGCGAACTGACCAGCGCGGTGCCCCGGTCCATCGCGACCGCGGCGCCGAAGTCGGCGTTCGTGTAGCGCCGCGCGCCAGCGAGCTCGACGCGCAGTTGCCACTGTGATCCCGACCGCTCGTAGAGGAAGGCGCGGCCAAGGACGTCGGCCGAAGGCGCGCCAACCAGGACGGCGGAGCCAGAGATAGCTACCGCGTAGCCGAATTCGTCGCCCGGCCCGTTGACCGGGTCGGCCAGCGTGGCCCGCAACGCCCATTGCCCGTTGACGCGGGCGAAGATGTAGGCCGCGCCGGTGCCGTTCACGCCGGGCGCGCCGATGACCGCCGTCGCCCCTGAGATCGCGACCGTCGCGCCCAGATCGTCAGCGATCGGGATTCCGGTCGGCCGGATGGGGCGGGCTGCCGCCATAGCCTGGGCCGGTCCAAATAGGCTGACCGCGCACAGGGTTGACAGGGCGAGGCAAGTAGCGGCCATTTTGGACACGGCGGGCTCTCCTTATTCATCTTCCTGCAAGGATTCATAGTAGGTCTGCCGGCGTGGCCCACGGTGGGGACGGGATCGGGGGCGGAGGAGCACCTGGGCTGGCTGGCCCGCAACAAACCCATGCCAAAAGCGATCGGCTGAACCTCATCATCGTCGGCGCAGGCGCTGTCTGGCCCCAAAACACTTCCTCACCCAGCCATCCTGGCCAATTGATCAATGGCTGACAGGAATGGAGGCGTCAGCTAATCAAAATCTCAGAGTTTGCCCAGGACCGAGAGTCCAGTCGAGTACACTTACGGTGCCCGTAGTACTCGCCGCAGGTGAGCCACAGAGGAGACCAAGTGAATTGCCCCCAGTGGCTTGTCACAAAGCCAATCGCGCACCGGGGCCTTCATTCTGGTCTGGATCAAGAATATCCGGAGAATTCGATAGCTGCGTTCAAGCAGGCAGCTGATCATGGGGCTCCCTTTGAAATGGACGTGCAATTGACTGGCGACGGGGCATTGGTGATTGCGCATGATGCTAATTTGAAACGAGTTTCGGGCGAGGACCTCGTTCTGGAGAATGTGGACTATCCAACCGTCAAACGACTTCGCCTAGGTGCGTCCGGTGAGTCAATTCCGACGCTCAGCGCCGTGCTGGAAGAGATAAATGGGCGAGTCCCTATCGTAATCGATGTACGTCGTTGGCATCCATCGCTTTCATTGGGTCTAGAGCGTGCCATTATCGACGCTATCCGTGGATACACGGGGGAGTTGGCTTTTCAATCGTTCGATCCAGTAACGGTACTGAGCTTGCGGAGAATGACCGATGGACACGCCATTGGCCAAATCTCCGGATCGCTCAAATCGGCAGGCCGACTCAAGGGAGCAGTGGGGCGAGCAATGCTTACGAACTACGTTTGCAGACCGGACTATATAAGCTATGAGCTGAAATCGCTGCCCGCGCGTTCCGTCGCCTATTGGCATGACAAGCGCATGAAACCTAACATTGTCTGGACCGTAACTTCGCAAGCAGAAGAACGTCAAGCCGCCCAGTTCGGCGAGAATTTCTTTTTCGAGGGCTATCGTCCGCACTATTACTCCGAGGAATTTGCGGACGAGAGATAAAGGTACGCGTAGATCGGGGAGGCTGATATGGCATTTCGTCCGCCGTCGTTTCATCAGATAAAAGAGATAGCTGCTGGTGATTATTTCGCCGCAGCGAAGGCTTACGCACTTCGCTTGCGCACCTTCTACGACGCACGTGCGCGCTGGCATCGCCGATTTTATCGCTTTAGTGGCATCATGATCATTATTGGGGGCTCGTCGCTCCCGGTAATCAGTACGCGCAGCCTTGCGAACAAGGACTTCATCGTATCCCTAATTGGCGTATCTATAGCAGCATTAACGGCGTTGCGTTCCTTCTATCGATGGGATGAGTCTTGGGTTTTGCTCAGAAAGACCGAGATAGAGATTAGCGAAATCTATTTCATTTGGAAGGCCAAATATGACCAGGAATTGTCGCGTTCAGAAGTGCCTTCACCCGAGTTGTATAAGATGACAGCTGAGATGGTAACGGCACTAATGGAAACGCGCAGGGACGAAGCTAATTCTTTCTTCCGCAACCTCTCCTTTCCTGCCAGATCGTGACTCCTTCCGTACTAGTGCGCAGCCGATTCATCCACCTGGCAGCAGCTGCCGATCCCAAATTGTCACTGGCAATATCGGCGATCTAGTCCACTGAGAACGGATCGCATGGTTCCTTGTATCATTGCTAGTGCCTTGGTGTTTCTGGTGCCTTTAGGAATAAGCAGCCACTCCGCCGCTACAGCTATGTGTGGGCGCTGGGATTTGCGAAGGCACAGCCGAGGAAATGCGGTGCCCGGTGGCCATGCCAGATCGGTATTTGTAAGACCGCCGACCAGAACGGGACAACCAGTAACCGAGGCTAGTCGAGCAACTCCTGGAAGCAATCGCCCTAGAGGCTCAGCTGAGTTTCCAGGCCTACGTATTCCACCTTCGGGCATGATTACCAAAATACCACCGCCGCGAAGAATCTCGACTCCTCGACGCATTGCCGCCACGCCAGTCTCCTGCCCAGCAGGGATCCCGCCTACGGCACGTAAGAGGATTCCAGCTACGGGAATGGCAAAGAGGTCTTCTCGTATAAATATATATGGCGCAAATTTCCATCGGTTAAAGATTATCAGCCCAACAGCTAGATCCAGCAGGCTCCGATGGTTTGCGACGATAATGAATCCTCTATCCCCGCCTGGTGGCTGTTCGAATTCACGCGTTTCGAGGCGGGCGACTAAAGGCATTAATACCATAAAAACCCATCCGGCAAGGCGGAAAAGCATTCGTCGACCATGTTGCGGAGATCGACGGCTATTAGCGGTCGATCTCCGATCGAGCTCCGAGCCTGGCGCCATACCCTGTCCCCATCCGGTTGTTGCGGGTTAGATGCTAGGGCGCTCTACTTCCTTAAGAGCCCTCGATCTCGGAGTCGGTGCCCAACAGCCCCGCCGTACTGTGCCATGCCGACCGCAGGTCGGCCGGGCATAGTAAGTCTTAATGATCCACCATCCTCCCTCCAGCCATCTCTAGCCGGGCCAGAACGGCTTGCGCGCGGGATTGCTGCTGGTGAAGTTGGCGAAGACCCTGTCGTAGCTGGTCCCGATCGAACGTGATCCTCTTGTCGTTCAGGCTATTTCCTGCTGTACTGGTCAGCACGGCACGCATCGACCGATCCCATTGGAACTATCCTATGTTTGACATATATAGCAGGATTGCGATGGTGGTAAGCCCACGTACTGGACGATGACGCCGTGACAGGTGCTATCCCAGCCGAGCAGTTAGTCGCGCGCGGCCGGACAGTCCTAGGGCGAGACGCAAGTCTCGTGGCGGCGCTCGCAAGCCAGCTTGATCAGAGTTTTGCCGACGCCGTAAGCATGATGATGGCATGCGCGGGCCATATCCTAGTAACTGGTGCTGGTACTTCGGCGTCGACAGCGGCGCGATTCGCCCACCTGCTCTCGTGTTGCGGTAGTCCCGCACTGTTCATTCACTCTGGAGACAGTCAGCACGGGCTAGCTGGCGCTGTCACCCAGAACGACATACTGATTGTGCTCTCAAGAGGAGGGCGCACCAAGGAAGTGAATGAGCTCGCGTCTTCGGCTAGGCAGCGAATGGCAAAGGTAATCGCTGTCACCGCAGCGCCAGAAAGTGAGCTAGCGCGCGTGTCGGACATCGCAATCACCCTAGATCTCCCCGCTGGTGGCGATCCTTTCGAGATGATCGCCACATCAAGTTCGCTTGCGGTAGCCGCACTTTGCAACGCTATGTGCGAGACATTGATGATGGCCCGCGGATATGAGGAGGAAGCCTTCTGGATGCTTCATCCCGGAGGCGCCGTCGGCGAGGAAATCAGACTGCGACGCTTGGGCAAGGCATTTAGAGATGCCAACTAGGACTGAGCGCGAGTGCCAAGAAAAATTCGTGCTTGGCCTTGACTTTGGAACGCAGTCTGCCCGCGCTATATTGCTTGGCATAGCAGACGGCACGACCGTGGCGAGTGCAGAGTCCTATTACCAGAAAGACGTAGCTGGCAGATTCCCTGCAATAGCTGGAGAGCGGGCTTACATTGACCCGTTGTGGGCATTGCAGGATCCCAGGGACTACATCCAGGCTATGCAGGAAGTCGTCGCGGCCGTTCTCCGATCTGCCCGCATCCTTCCCGAACAAGTTTGCGGTATAGGGATAGATTGCACCGCGTCCTCGGTCTTGCCGGTCAAGACTGATGGCACGCCGCTGTGCGTGTTGCCCGAATTTCGAAATGATCCGCATTCGTGGCTGAAACTGTGGAAACATCACTCCGCCATCGCGCAGGCTCAAGCTATCAATTCCGCAGCCATTGAACTCAAGGAAGACTGGCTTAGTGAATACGGTGCGAGCGTATCGCCTGAATGGTTCTTTCCAAAGATTTTGGAAACATTGAACGATTCGCCTGACGTATACTGCGCCACGGATCGCTTTATCGAAGTAGCCGACTGGCTAGTATGGATGCTTACGGGGCGTGAGACTCACAACTCATACATGGCGGCGCTGAAGGCCTTCTGGTCAAGCGGACGAGGATTCCCCTCGGCTAGCTTCTTCGCTCACATCGATCAAAGGCTCGAGAAACCTAATTGGTACCAAGGTCTCAAGAGACATTAGCCCGGTAGGAGGTCGGGCCGGCTACCTGACCGCCCAAGCGGCGGCGTGGACCGGCCTCAGGTCAGGCACGCCGATCGCAATCGCCACAAGCGACGGACACGCAGCCGCAGTGGCCAGCGGACTGCGGAGTTCCAGCCGAATGGTCATGACGGTAGGCACAAGTATTTGCCATTTCATGCGTAGTCAGCATAGGAACGTGGTCCCTGGCATCTTCGGATGCACCGAGGACGATCTCATCCCTGATTCGTTCCTTTACGAGGCAGGACAGCCATGTGCGGGGGATCTGCTGGCCTGGTTCGTCGGAAACTGCGTGCCGGCATGGTGCGTAGACGAGTCAGCGCGATCAGGGATCAGCAGCTACGAGTGGCTTGAGCGTCAGGCGACGGCGCTGCTGCCCGGAGAGAGCGGGCTCTTGGTGTTGGACTGGTGGAACGGCAATCGCAGTCCGCTGGCCAACGCTGAGGTCAGCGGGCTCATGGTAGGTGCCACCCTATCCACCGACCCGAGATCCATCTACCGGGCGCTGATGGAGGCCATCGCCTTCGGCACGAGGATCATAATCGAGACATTCGAGAGGCACGACATGCGCGTCGAACAACTGACGGCATGCGGAGGGCTGGCTCGCAAGAGCCCGTTGATACTTCAGATCTTGTCGGATGTGACGGCCCGCAAAGTAGAGTTGCTCAGCTCGGAGCAAGCATCTGCCTTCGGCTCGGCGATGCTCGGAGCGATCGCATCGCGCCAGGTCACAAGTGGCGCGGTTGGCGACGGCGAAACCGCGACCGAGGTCATAGACAGACTGCACTGCCATGGCAGAGAAACCTACCGGCCGGTCAGAGAGCACGCCTCCGTGTATGACCGTCTTTTCGCTGAGTACGCTCGCCTTTACGAGTACTTTGGCAAAACGGAAATCGGCACAATGAAGGTGTTGCGGAGCATTCGCGACGAAGCGATGACGAAGCAACATGACGCTGACGTGGTTCGAACCCATCGATCAAAGAGGCAGTAGGTGTCGAAGAAAGAAGCCACCACCAGCGGTGCAGGGCTCGAGTCGTTTTTTACGAACGTTAATGAGCCACGGAGCTACTTCCAGGATGCGCTTGCCGCACCCGTATTGGAGAAAAAGCTTCTCGTGATACACGGCGTCGGAGGTATCGGTAAATCATCTCTTCTACGGATGTTTCAGCTTAATTGCGCTAAATCAAATGTTCCGGTCGGCCTGGCATCTGGTGACGCTGACCGATCGGTCCTGGAGATATTGAGCTCTTGGTCAGTGGGGATGCAGAGAGCTAATCTTCGCTTGCGCTCCTTCTCCAGGGCGCTCGAGCAGCTAGCGCTCATTGAGTCCAAGATTCGAGAGAAGGGTGCCGGCAGGGCGGCCCGCGGTGTCGACTTGGCCGAGAGGACGGCCGCGCTGACAGTGGAGCGCATCGCCGATGCGGCTATAGGCGCAGCAATCGGCACTACGGTTGCCCCCGGCATCGGAACAGCGCTTGGGGCGCTGGGCGGCGCTCTTGGCGGGACGAGTCTTGAGGCGCTCGTCGACTGGCTGCGGGAGTTTCTAGGGAAGCCCGAGATCGACTTCCTTCTCAATCCTTCCAAGAAGCTGACGGATGCCTTCACAACTGACTTGCGCAAGGCATCCGCCGCGCGGCGCACGGTAGTCATGCTCGACGCGTACGAGCAACTGAGCGCGCTGGATGGCTGGGTGCGATACGTAGCGCAGCAACTTCCTGACAACGTCCTGCTAGTGATCGCCGGCCGGGTTATGCCGAACTGGGACGCCGGATGGCCTGGCTGGATCGCCCATGCTGAGACACGGTCGTTGAAGCCGCTGAACGCAACTGACATCCAGGTGCTGGTGGAGCGCTATTTCCTGAGCCAGACCGGACAAATCCCCGACTCCGCAGAGATGCATAAGATCGTCGAGTTCTCACGCGGCCTTCCGATGGCCGTGACGACCGCCGTCCGACTGGAAATAGAATATGACGTTCACGACTTTGGCGAGGTGGAGTCCGGGGCCCTTGCCGACCTAGTAAGAGCGCTCAGGCGCGGGGTGGCCGCTGAGTTCATTCCGACTCTCGAAGTAGCGACGATCTTGCGTTATTTCAACCGCGACATCATCGAGAGGATCGGTGGTGAGCCACAACGGACGATGCGATATGACGAGCTGTTCCGCTTTCCATTCGTCAGACCTGGCAGTATCGGCGGTCAGCGCGTCTGGCGGGTTCACGATGGCGTTAGGGAACTGTTCGAACGCTCGCTGCAGGTCGAGGACCCTAATCGTTTCCGCGATCTTCACAAGAGTGCCGAGGGTTACTTTCGTGAAGCGCTGGCCACGATGCCGGAGGATCAAGAACTTCACAGGAAATACCTCTTGGAGGTTCTGTATCACGCGATCCGCGCAGATGAGCGCTCCGGTGCAGCGGAGCTTGCTGCGATAGCAGACGAGCTAATTCACTTTCGCCTGATAGATCAGCTTAAGGCGATGCTCAATGACGCCGGGACATACCCGCTTGAGCTTGACAACTCAATAATGTGGCGAAAGTACTTGACGGGCAGACTGGCCCAGCTGGAGGGCAGGTTTGCAGATGCCGAAGCGCTGTACCGGCTGATAAGGGAACGCACGGATCTTGATCCGAGGCTGGTCGCTTACGCAATGTGCGATTGGGGCGAGATACTCGTACGCTACGAGCGTCTTGGCGAGTTGACTGGCGTAGAGAACGCGACCGCAGTACTTGAGCAGAGCCTGAGTCTGATTCCGATAGACTATCACACGGTTAAATCCTATCTATATCTCGCTAGAATCGCCCGTTATAAGGGCGACTGGTCAGCGCATATAGCTTTCGTGGAGAAGGCGAAGGTTTTCGCCATTGAACACCATGATACGTATGGGCTCTTGTATGCATACTACGATTTGATGCGAGCGTACCGACGGCGGGGCAACTGGCAGCAGCTTTGGGGCTCATATCAGGACAGTCTTGATGCTGCACGGGATCTACCTGAATCCAGCCAGATCAAGTCGACCATCCTCGGTGAGTGGGGCTGGGCGCTATGCCTGATGGGGAAGCTGGCGCAGGTTGAAAAGGACCTACGTTCCGTGGTCGAACGCGTGAGTGAGGCCGATGATGCGCTGCTGCTGATACACGCGTTGACGAGCTTGGGTTTCGTCGTGGGCTGCGAGAATGGCTTCACTGACTCGGACCAGTTCTTCGCGAGAGCCTTGAGTCTCGCGAAGAAGCTCGGCAATAATTTCTATATCGAAGAAGCTTCGATAATGGGGTTCTGGGGTTTTGTGCGAACCAGGGCAGGTGATCTGGACGGGGCTGCGCGCTGCCTAGCGGAGAGCGTTCGCATCAAGGAAGAGCTCAAGGACTTCCCTGGCCTTATCGAGCCACTCACGTGGATGGCTAGGTTGTATGAGACTGAGGGGCAGTACGGTCACGCGCTTGACTGTTACGAGCGGTGTCTCGGCTGGCGCTGGTTTGGCCGAGAGAACTTCAACTGTGCGGTTCTGATCGGCGCAGCTCGTTCTGCTTACGCGCTCGGCCTTGGCGCCGAGCGTGTGGCTGAATATGTGAGCGACGCGGAGGGAATCGCATCGCAAGAGAGTTATTACGACGAGCTGGCTAGCATTTCGGTATTCAAGGCGGAGGTCGCCTGGTCTGGCCGGATGGATCTCTTCGGCGTAGGCAGCGATGTCGCGTTGGGTCATTGTCAACGTGCGCTTGAGCACGCGCTGCGGCATAACCGCTTCTGCCTGGATGAGATCTTGTGGGGCGGCGGCGTAAGAAGCCCGGTGCGGTCAGTCATAGATATCTGCGCTGAGCAAGGTGAGAGAGGCGAGGGCGTCCTGCGCGATCTGCTTGACTGGTGGCGGAGCGGACTGGTCGAGGTTGAAGTCAAAGCGGCCGTCGAGCGTCCCGACCTGGAGCAAACATCGCTCATATCAGCGGAGATCGCGACCAGGACGGCTGAGCCCGGTGCGGGCGAGTTCCAGTTGGGCGTCGTTGACAGAGTGCAACTCGCACTGGGATAGCTGGTCGGGATTTTCCGGCCGCAGCGTCCGGAAAGGAGAGTTGGCGACGGCTAGCTGGCGGCCGGCGACGCGGGCTGTCCGCTGCGTGCCGACTCAAGCAAGGCTGCCATTGTCGACATATTCCCGCGACTATAGGCGAGACTGACTCGTTGTGGCGCACCGGTACGGATGACGTCGTTAAAATCATCGACCTCCGGAAGGTAAAGGTGGCTCGGCAGGTCCACCGTCACCGTTCTGCGAGCACGTCCAAGGCTGTCGAAAACGATGAAACTGCCCACTTTAGACTTGTACGGGTTGGCTATGCGGACGTAACCTTTACTGCCTATTACTTCCACCTCGCGACGGTAAGGGCCGCAGAACCCGCAGTTGAATTGCACGAAGATGCTACCGTCGCGCGCCGGGAAACGCAGCTGGCCAGTAAAGGCCCTGTCGACTCCGGATTCGCCAATGTCCTGCCATCCAAAGACGTCGGTCGGTTCTGTGCCGAGCAAGAACCTTGAGAAACTGACCGGATAACAGCCGGAGTCGAGAAGGCTGCCACCACCTAAGACTGGGTCAAGCCTGATGTCTCGTGCACCTTCGATCGCGAAGGAAAAGGCGCCGCGTATCATCCGGAGCTCGCCGAGATCGCCCATTCCGGTGAGGACCTTGAGTCTTTCCGCGAGCGGATGATGCAGGTACATGAAGGCTTCAGCGACCACGACATTGAAACGGCGCACGGCGGCGATGATCTTGTCAACCTCCAGGACGGAGGTCGCGAGCGGTTTCTCGCAGAGCACATGCTTGCCATGTGCTGCGGCCTCAATTGTCCATGGGGCGTGCAGACTGTTAGGAAGCGAGTTGTAGACGACGTCGATGTCTGGGTCTGCAAGCAGCCCAGAATAGCTGCCATAGGCACGTGGTATGCCCCAGGCCAGCGCATATTCGTTGGAGCGGGCCGCCGAGCGGCTGGCGACGGCCAGGAGGTCGCCATGGCGGGAGATACGCAGGGCGGCTATTATCTCGCTGTTAATCCGAGCAGTGCCAAGAAGTCCCCACTTGAGCATGTCGGCTCCCAGTTACTGGTCCTTGATGCTCAAGATTAGTCGCCTATTCGTGGTGGCGTTGGCTGAAAACTTCGTCGTGAAGCGGGGACGATAGTGACAAATCCCTGGTCGCCGCCTGAGGTGCCGACGTAGTACCCGCCCGCGGCGCAGACGCCGCCTGGGGCGCAGGACACCGACAAGCCGTTGCTGGAGACGTCGACACCGTCACTGCCTTTGTTCAGACTGGCCAGGCCGGGGACCTCGATCGCCGTACTCCAGCTGCCGCCGCGCTCGGTGACCACGAACCAGCTGTGGTGATCATGGCGGTCGTAGTAGTACCCGCCAGCGACGCAATTCCCGGCCCGGGCGCATGACACCGTCACTACCTCGGTGTCCCTGGCGCCCTTATTCAGGGCTGCGAGGCCGGGGACCGGGATCGCCGTCGCCCAGCTGCCGTTCCGCTCGACGGCCACGAACGCGTGCACGCGGTCGACCGAGGTGACCATGCGGCTGTAGGAACCGCCGGCCGCGCAGCTGCCAGCTGAGCCGCACGACAGCGACGAGATCCCGGCGCCGCCTTCGTTCAGCGCGGCCAGGCCGGGCACCGGGATCGCCGTGCCCCAGCTGCCGTCCCGCTCGGCGATCACGAACCCCTGAGCCGTCCCGCCGCGGCCGGTGTAGCCGCCGCTGGCGGTACAGGCGCCGGCCGGGGCGCACGACACCGAGCCGATCCCTGAGTCGTGGCCCTGGTCGAGGGTGGCCAGGCCAGGTACCGCGATCGCGTTGGTCCAGACGCCGTTCCGCTCCACGGCCGCGAACGCTCCCTCGTCGCCGCCGTGGTAGGTGTAGTACCCGCCGACCAGGCAGTTGCCCGCCGACGCGCACGACACCGAAGTAGCCCCTGAGTATCTGTCCTTATCTAGGGCCGCCAGGCCGGGCACCTCGACCGCCGTGCCCCAGCTACCGTTCCGCTCCACGGCCACGAACCCTCGCTCGCTGATCTGGCCAGAGGAGTAGTACCCGCCGGCCACGCAGTTGCCAGCCGAGCCGCACGCCACCGAGTCGACCTCGGCCTGGCCGCCCTTGTTCAGTGCTCCTAGGCCGGGCACCTCGACCGCTGCGCCCCACCGGCCATTCCGCTCGTCGGCCACGAAGCCCAGCTGACTATGGGCGATGGAGTAGTCGCCGCCGACGGCGCAGTTACCGGCCGAGGCACAGGACACCGTATTGACCTCGGCGTCCTCGCCCGTGTTCAGGGCCTCCAGGCCGGGCACCTCGATCGCCTTGGCCCAGCGGCCGTCCCGCTCGACAACCACGAACCCCTCATCGCGGTAGTGATGATGTTCGGCGTAGTCACCGCCGGCCGCGCAGTTGCCCGCCGATGCGCACGAGATCGTGGTGACGCTGGCGTCCCCTCCCTTGTTCAGGGCGGCCAGGCCGGGCACCTCGATCGCCTTGCCCACCAAGCCGGCGGCGGGGACAGCCGCGCCGACGACCGGGACCACCATGACCCCCGCCGCGACCGCCGGTGCCCAGGCACCCAACATCGCGGCGGCGCTAGCCGCAACCGCCAGACCCAGGCCTAGCCTCATCAGTTCCTCCCAGTCGCTGGCGTCGGCGCAATCGGCGACGCACAGGTAGGACGCATCACAAGCCCATTAGGTGCACTCGCGCTATGCGGCCGGGATGGAATACCGCCTTTGAAGCGGCCCTACCGCTGCGCTAGGGAGCGATGACTTCGGCTGTATGAGAAATTGCGCCGCAGTCGTGCCCTTTGCACGCCTGGATTTTGAACAGGTAGGTGTCGCCGGTGATCAGGAGGCCTGCGGTCCACGGGTCGCGATTCGGGGGAAGCTGCAGCGGCAGTCGTGTCCAGGTGCTGCCGGGCCGGGTCTGATCCTTGAGGAACACGTAGTAGCTTTCCGCGCCTGGGGACAACGTCCAGGACAGCTTCGCTTCGTGCGGGGTCGCCGACGGCGTCACTGTCAGGCGCGGTGCCGTCAACGGGCCAGTGGGCAGCACGGGGAGCGGCACCGGGTAAGCGCTGCCGAGGTGAAAACGGCTCGCGAGAACGTCAGCGAACGCGGCTGCGATCCTGATCTCACCGTTCGCGTTGGGATGCGTGCCATCCCATAGGTCAGTGGCAACGTCGATGTGCGCTCCGTCATGGGCGACGGCGATCGGTGCCGCGTGCGTCGAGAGCTGCGCGGCGGTCTGGATGATCGTGGTGTTGTAGCTGGCGATCTCGCTGGCGAGGGCGGGACTGTCCTGCTCGTGGATATTGGGTGGTATCAGGCCTAGCACGATCCGGATCCGGGGTCTGGCGGCGCGAGCCGCCGCGATAAAGCCCGCCAGATTCGCGGCCATCACCGATTGGCTGAGCCCGTACCAGGAGATGTCGTCAAGGCCGAGCAGAACGAGCAGGTAGTCCGGTCGATAGGTAGCGACGACACTGCCGATCGCGTCTTTCGCGCGGAACAGCGTCAAGCCCCACCTGGCGTCGTTCGCGTGCTCGAACCTGGGATCGGCGTAGCTATGATCGCCCTCGGTATTGGTCACGTTGTTGTACAGCGAGTGGTACGGGCCGACCATTCGCGGGCTGACGCCGTCGGCTCGCAAATGCTCATAGAGCCGGTACTGCCAGGTGTAGTCACCCGCGCTGCCCTCGGTGATCGAGTCTCCCACGATCATGATCGCAGGGCTGGCCCCCGACGGCCGCTGAGGTGATGCCCGCACCGGCGGTGCCTGGCTCGGTGCCGGGCTTGCACTCGGCTTGCGGCCAGACTGGGTCGCATCCGGCCGCGGCGGCCCGGCGGCCGCCCTCTGGCACCCAGCCGCAGCGACGGTCAGGACGGCCATCGCCGCTACGTGAAGCAAGGTACGGCGCGCACTGGCTAGGCCGAGGAGCACTGATCACCTCACGTCGCATTCGGGCAGCACCATGGTTATCGCGCGCCAGCCCGAGGACAGCAACGGGCTGTTTCTTCTTCAGGTCTAGCAGAATCTGCCGGTGTGTATAGGTCAACCCAGAGCGCGGACAGGGCGTCGATAAGCGGGATGCCGGTGATGTTCCTGGGCGGCTAACGGTGCGGAGGGACCGGTGGGTGATGAGTAAGCGCCATATTGGGCGGGCTCTGGTGGCGGCGAGCTGCGCTGCGACTGTGGCAGCGGCGCTGGCAGTCGCTGGTCCGGTAGCAGCGCAGACGTCGGTGGCGGTCAGGGGGCAGGTGCCGTCGCAGGGCTTCCCACCAGGCGGGCTGATCTGGGTCAGGCAGTTCGATGGTCATGGTGGCCAGGACATTGCCAGGTCGGTGGCGGTCAGTCCAAGTGGCGGGATGGTGTTCGTCACCGGGGTCACCGACGTCTCGACGTCGAACGACAATTACCTGACCGTCGCCTACCAGGTGTCGAGCGGTCTGCGGGCTTGGACAGCCGAGTACTCAGGGGCGGGTGGGATCAACGCCGCCTCGTCGGTAGCGGTCAGCCCGGACGGGTCGACGGTCTTCGTCACCGGGGCCAGCGCTGGCCAGGGCTCAGGTGATGATTTCGCCACAGTGGCCTATCACGCGAAGACAGGCACCCAGCTCTGGGCTAGACGCTGGGCAGGACGAGGAAGCAGTACGGACGTGGCCACTGCCGTAAGCGCGGCCGGTCAGGCAACGGTGCTAGTCACCGGGACCAGTTCGGGGCCGCGCGGGTCGCGGGCCGTGACGATCGCCTATGACGCTGCCACCGGCGCAACGTCCTGGATCAGGAGCCTGGCCGCCAGCAGCGGAGTGGCCCTGGCGGTCGGCCCTGGTGGTGGCGTCGGCTACGTCACCGGGTCCAACGGCCTAGATTTCTCGACGATCGCCTATTCCGTGCGGGACGGAGCGACCAAGTGGGTCGCCAGGTACCAGGCGCGCATCCTTGGCGCGACGCCGGACACGGCCGACCAGTCCAGGTCGATCACGGTCGGCCCGAGTGGCCGCACGGTGTACATCACGGGGACAGCCGGTACCGCGCATCGAGGCACAGCCCACGACTACGCGACTGTTGCCTACCGAGCCTCGACGGGCGCGCAGTTGTGGGCCCATCGCTACACCGGACCAGGCACCGGCGATGACTCTGCCCATTCGATCGCGACGAGCCCGCGGGGGCGCACGGTCTACGTGACCGGGGCCAGCGTCGGCGCCAACGGCCACCTGGACTACGCGACTATCGCCTATGACGGCGCGACTGGCGCCCGGCTCTGGGTCGCCCGGTTCGCCGGTGCGAACGACAGCAACGCCTCGGCCTGGGTCGTGCGGGCCGGGCCCGGAGGCGGCATAGTCGAGGTCACCGGAACGGTCGCCACCGACCGCGGGCCGAAGTCCGTGACGCTGGGCTATCACGCAGCGACGGGCACAGTAGCCTGGACGGCTACCTGGACAGGCCAGTTCATGGACTCGTCCCAGGCCATGGCACTCGGCCCGCACGGCAGCACCGCCTATATCGTCGGCAGCACGGGCGACCCTGGCGACGATCTCGACAATTTCATCACCGTCGCCGACAAGATCTGAAGCTGCAGCACCAGTTCGCGCTAATCCGCGCAACTGAGGTGTATGGCGGCTGCCGAGGACCTGGTCAACGCGCTGGTGAGATTACACTGCGGCGCAGACGGCGTCGATGATGTCGTGGGTCAGGCCTGTTCCAGGGAATACTGCGAGGGCGCGGAGCGGGAAGTTCGCGATGATGCGGACGCGGTCGGCGTCCGCGATGATCCCGCGCGGCCGGCCGTCGCTGCCGTGGCCGAGCGCGGTGGCCAGCGCCTCCCGGCCGCGAGGGTCTGACAGCCACTCGGCCAGTGTCGATGTGTCGTTCAGCGACGGCCGGGCGGCTGTCGTGCCGTCCAGTTCTATGGTCGTGCTGGCATGGATGTCCCGTGATGACGATCCGACCGAGAGCTGGTATCGCCCGGGCGCGACGACCCAACCGGACCTGGCGGTCGACCAATGCGCGAAGGCACGGCTGTCGAGGGTGAGCCAGACGGCCTGTGAGCCACCAGGCGCCAGGTCGATCCTGGCGAATCCCTTGAGCTCCCGCGGCGGCCGCGCAATGACCGGGGCGACCTGGCCGACGTAAAGCTGGACGATCTCGCTGCCTCGCCTCGTGCCGGTGTTAGTCACCCGGCAGCCGACGCGGACCTCGAGGTCTCCAGCCGCCGCCGACCCGGACAGCGCCGTGGTGAGTTCGTGGTAGCCGAAAGTCGTGTAAGACAGGCCGAATCCGAACGGATAGGCGACGTCGATGGAGCGGGCGTCATAGTGGCGGTAGCCGACGAAGATGCCTTCGCCGTAGTGAACTTCGCCGTCCTCGCCTGGGAAGTCAAGGAAGGCCGGTGAGTCCGCCAGCCGCCGCGGGATGGTCTCGGCCAGTCGTCCGCTCGGCTCGGCTTGGCCGAGCAGCAGCTCGGCGGCCGCTGAGGCGCCGGCCTCGCCGCCCAGCCAGCATTCGAGTATCGCGTCGGCATCGTCGTCCCAGCTCGCGATGTCGACCACGCCGCCGTTCGACAAGACGACGACGATCGGCTTGGCCAGAGCGCGCAGCCGGCCGAGCAGGGAGGTCTGATTCGCTGGCAAGTTGATGTGATCGCGGTCGAATCCTTCTGACTCGGCGTGGTCAGGCAGTCCAAGAAGAACGATGAGATGATCGGCGTCGGCGGCTACCCGCACAGCCTCGTCAGCGGCCTCGCTGTCGAGGCGGTCAGCTGTGAGCGGGAATCCCGGGGCGAAACTCACCGCGACGTCATTACCTGCCAGGGACCGGAATTCGTCGAGGAAATTTTCCACTTGGATCGGATTTACCCGCGAGCTGCCGGCGCCTTGATACCTGGGCGTGCGCGCGAACTCGCCGATGATGGCGACTGTGGCACCAGGTGCCAGCGCGAGTGGCAAGGTGCAGGCAGCGTTCTTGAGCAGTACCGCGCCCTGCGTGGCAGCTTCCCTGGCCAGGTCGTGATGGGCGGCGAAATCGGCGGCAGGGCGTTGGCCAGGACGGGCCGCTCGGCCGACCAATTCCACGACCCGGCCGGCGGCCTGGTCCAAGGTCGCCTCAGCCAGCCGCCCTGACTCCACCGCCGCTATCACCGCTGCCGGTGAACGCTCCAAGTCAGGCGGCATTTCGAGATCGAGACCAGCCGCCAGGGCCGCGACCCGGTCCCGCACCGCCCCCCAGTCCGACATCACCAGCCCGGAAAATCCCCACTCCTGCCTGAGCACCTCGGTCAGCAGCCAGTGATGTTCAGCCGCGGGGATGCCGTTGACACGGTTGTACGCGCACATGACCGTCCACGGCTGCGCCTGCTTCACGCACTGCTCGAACGCAGCCAGGTAGATCTCGCGCAACGCCCGCTCCCTGACCTCCGCGCTGACGCGCAGACGGTCAGTCTCCTGGTTGTTCACCGCGAAGTGCTTGAGCGAGGTCCCGACCCCGCGAGCCTGAACGCCGGCGACAAAGGCGGTGGCGACCGTGCCAGCGAGAAAGGGATCTTCGGCGAAGTACTCGAAGTTGCGCCCGCACAGCAAGCTGCGCTTGATGTTGACCCCCGGCCCCAGAATCACCGTGATTCCCTGCGCCAGCGCCTCCTGCGCCAAGGCCGCCCCGACCCGGCCGACCAGGTCAGGATTCCACGATGAGGCCAGCGCCGCCGCGGTGGGGAAGCACGTAGCAGGCAGACTTGTATTCGAGCCCGAATGATCGGCGGCGTTCAACTGCACCCGCAGCCCGTGCGGACCGTCCGCCACCATGATCGACTCGATGCCCAGGCGCGGAACCGCGACCGTATGCCAGAAATCCGCGCCGCTGCAAAGAGCCGCCTTCTCTGGCAACGACAGGCTACCCACCAGCTCCGTCGAATCAGTCATCCAGACCTTCCTCCCGTGGTCGCTGGCCCCGCCGAGCTCGCTCGGCATCGCGGCCAACGTTGAGGCGCAGGACCACCTCGACGGTCGTGCCCTCCTCGATCGCCTCCGCTCGCTGCACCGCCGCCTTGACGGGCACTAGGTAGCGACCGTTCTTGGGGAAGAGCGCCGTGCTGAACGCGGTGTCGCCGATGGTGACGAGTACCGGTACCTGGCCCCAGTAGATCAGACCGCTGGCCTCCTCTTTGAGATCCTCGCTGTCCTGCGGCGTCATGGCCACGAACAGGTACGGCGCCGGGCCGCGCCACTCGATCACTTCGCCGGTGAAGGTCCATTCCACCCGCCCATCATCTACTCATCTCTCGCTGAGTCGGACTCATTCCTCCGCTTCTGCCGTAGATCCGCGTCGTGAGCCACGGCGGTCCATTGTCCAGCCGTCCCCGCGGGTTTCGGATAATGTCGGGCGACTGCGTAGCGGCATGGTGCCGGTGAGGGAGAAGTGGAATTGAAAGAACAGGGGATTGTGTGTGAGCTCGGCGTCGTTTACGTCGCACGCTCGATCAGGTTCTACGAAAGATTAGGATTCGCGACAATAGAGGTAGAACCGGTCAATGGTTCATTCTCATGGGCTGAGCTCTCGTTCCACGGATCCAGGCTGATGCTCCAGCAGATCGGCGGACTTGCCGACCATCTGCCCGGGATAGCGCGCGAGCTAACCAAGCCGTCCCACGCCATCGTCCTTCGGGTGGGATCGAGAGCAGATGCTGAAGCTTTCTACCACCATCTCGCTGAGCTGGGTGTAGAGCATCAGACCGGCCTTCGTAGCACTCACTACGGAACGACGGAGTTCTCGATCGTCGATCCCGATGGTTACGTGCTGCTCATGGCTGGCAGCTAAGAAGCGCTCTGGATGAGCGCTCAGGTAGCTGGTGCCGCCTCCTGCTGGCGAACCGAAGATCGGCTGATCAGCAAGGCAGGCAGGAAGCCGAGGCCGAGCGCGACGAGGACGCCAAGATTGGCATACGCCCAGGCGCCGGTCTTGCCACCGAGCCCAATCGGGCCGAGCAGGTAGCCCTGCCAGGACAGCCATCCGGCCGAGCTATTAGTGACTAAGCCCCAGCCGATCGCGCTGGACAGCGCGACCAGGCTGACCGGGAGCCAGCGGATGTCGCCATAGCGCCCGTTGCGATCGTAGAGTTCGGGCTCGCAGTAGTCGGCCCGCCGCATCGCGATGTCCGCGAGCATGACCCCGCACCAGGCCGCGACCGGTACGCCCAGGGTGATCAGGAATCCTTCGAACTGGGCCAGGAAATTCCCGGCCACGAATACCACGTAGATAGTGCCGCCGGTCATGAGGGCGCCGTCGACGAGTGCGGCGGCCCACCGGGGTACCCGCAAGCCGAGCGCCAGCAAGGCCAGGCCGGATGAGTAGATATCGAGCACCGATCCGGCGATCAGGCCAAGCACCGCCACGATGGCGAATGGCACCAAGAACCAGACCGGTAGCAACACGGCGAGCGCTCCGATCGGGTCGTTGCTGATCGCCTTGCTCAGCCCCGGCGATGAGCCGGCCAGCAGGAGTCCGAACACCAGCAAGATCACCGGCGGGAGGGAGATCGCGAACGTGGTCCACCCAGCGATCCCCGCGCCAGATGACCTACGGGGCAGATAACGGGAGTAGTCGGCAGCCATGATCGTCCAGCCGAGCCCGAAGCTGGCCATCGCGAACACCAGCGCGCCGATCACGTCCTGCGCCGAGCCAGCCCGCACCCCGGATACCACGCCCCAATGGATCCGCCCGGCAGCCAGCACGAGGAACATCACGGTCAGCACAGCGGTGACCACCGTGATGACCATCTGCATCCGCATGATCAGGTCGAACCCCATGACCCCGCCGAAGATCGTCAGGAGCACCACGATGACCAGGGCGATCACCTTCGTGAGCGTGCCGCCGCCCCAGCCCAGATGACTGGACACGGTCGCGATCGCCAGCGTCGCGAGTACCACGAGCACGGTCTCCCAGCCGACATTGACCAGCCAGGCAATGGCTGTGACCAGTTTGTTGCCGCGCACTCCGAACGCGGCCCGGCTCAGCACCATCGTCGGTGCCGAACCCCGCTTCCCGGCCACCGCGATAAGACCGCACAGCGCCGATGACATCACGATCCCGGCTACGCCTACGGCCAGGGCCTGCCAAAACGAGATGCCAAAGTCCAGCACGAAGGACCCGTAAGACAGGCCGAGCACCGTCACGTTAGCGGCGAACCACGGCCAGAATAAATCGCGCGGCCTGCCCTTGCGCTCCGCACCGGAAATTACGTTGATCCCGTTGACCTCAATCTGTAACAGCTGGTCAGCCACGATTCACATCCTCCCGCACCCGCATCGCCAGGCTCTTGATCGCAGTCTGCCTCCCGCACCAGAATCTGCCTAGGCCTCTCGGCCTGACTACGGCCGAACCTCGAAGACCCGGTTGAACGGGGTCTCGGTGGCCCGACGGAAGCGGCTGAAACCGGCCTCGCCGAGCAGGCTTGCCCACTGCTCGTCAGGTACTTGATTGCCGAGGGCGTAGCCACCAGGTTGGGACTGCGCGGCGGGGGTGCAGATGCCCACGGAGGCGGCGTAGAAGACCCGGCTAACCGGATTGACGTTGTGTTCGAGCCCGGCGATGGCCATCGGCTCGACGAGCAGCCAGGTGCCGTCGGCGGCGAGCGATGCGCGGATGTGAGTGGCTGCGCCGATGGGATCACCTAGGTCGTGGAGTGCGTCGAAGATGCACACGAGCTGGTAGTCGGTGCCTGGGAAGTCCTGGGCCGTTGCCACTTCGAAGCGCACGCGGTCACCGACCCCCGCGTCAGCGGCTCGCCGACGAGCCTGGTCGATCGATTCTTCGTGATAGTCGAAGCCGGTGATCTCGGCGCTTGGATAAGCCTTGGCCAGCAGGATCGTGGACGAGCCGTGACCGCAGCCGATGTCGGCGACGTTGGCACCAGCACGGAGCTTGGCGTCGACGTCGTCGAGGGCGGGGATCCAAGCCGACAGCAGGTTGCCCAGGTAGCCAGGCTTGAACAGTTTCTCTGTGCCATGGAATAGGTCGTGGTCGTGCTCGTGCCACCCGAACCCGCGGCCGGAGCGGAACGCTTCCCTGATGCGCTCTTCGTCCTTCCACATCGCCGCGGTGACGGTCTGGGCCCCAGCCAAGAAGGCGGGCGTCGAGTCGTCGGCTAGCACCGCTGCTTGCTCCTCGGTCAGCCAGAAGGTGCGCTCGGCCGGGTCATATTCGGCGTAGCCGCTCACGAACTGCGCGGCCAGCCACTCTTCGACCAGCCTGGTGTCGAACCCGAGCGCCGAGGCGAGCTCGGCACCGGTGATCGGCCCCCGCTTGGCAAGCGCCGCGTACAGGCCCAGCTTGTCGCCGATCATGACGGTCGCGCCGTGCATGGCCGAGCCGAAGTCGGTTACGAACCGTCCGATCAGGTCATTGAGCTTGTCCTCGTTGATAGTCATGGGTCCTCCGCTGTGACGTGGGTAGGTCGCCATGGTGCGATCACGGCCTTGCCGCCGGCTTGCCGCGGCGCTGGCAAGCCGGTGGCAAGGCCGGTGCAGCAAGCTGGCTGGCATCGCGATAAGCGCGAAAAGGAGGAGTTCTCATGTCCGAGGCCGACAGCAAAGATCCGGTCGGGCGCTACCTGGAGGCGATCGAGGGTGCGACGATAGCCAGCTGCGAGGCGCTGAGTGCGAATATGGTCCTCGATGCCACGGTGCCGAACTGGCACTTCACGGTCAGCGGGGAGACGTCCGTGCGAGGTGAGCTCGGGCGCTGGTACGCGCACCAAGGACGATTCGAGGAGCTTAGGCGCACCCCGCTGCCGAACGGCGAGCTGGTCGAGTTCACGTTGAGCTGGGCGGAGGGTGGCGTGCCGCACGCCGTTCACCAAGCTCACGTCGTGGCGGTCGAAGATGATCGGATCATCGCCGACCGGGTCTGGTGCGGAGGGCGCTGGCCAGCGGCATTGCTGGCCGAGATGGCTGCGGCGGAGCGAGCCAATGCCTGAGATCGCGGGGTCGCTCGAAGGTCTGCTGGCCGAGGCCGACAGCCGGGAGGCATGGCAGCCGGCCGACACCAAGTCCGGTGCCCGCTTCGAGCGGCTGATCATCGGGGGTGCCAGGTACGTTCTGAAATACCAAGATCCCCGCGACGACTGGCTGCTGCGGGCGACCGGTGACCGGGGTGAGCGCTACGTGCTCTTGTGGCAGCGTGGGCTGCTCGATCGGCTTCCCGACGTGATCGACCACGCCGTGGTCGCCGCTGACTGGGATGGCACCGTGGGGCGGGTGCTGCTGCGCGACGTATCGGCCGCACTACTCCCGCCAGCTCGACAACTCGCACTCGATCAGCACTTGCGATTCCTCGATCACATGGCCGCTCTGCACGCCGCGTTCTGGGGGTGGCACGACGACGTCGGGCTCACCCCGCTAGACGTCCGCTACCTCATGTTCTCTCCCGCCATCGCTGCGAAGGAAGCGGCGCTCGGCTCGGCTGCGGTCGTCCCGAAGGTGATGGCACAGGGCTGGGCAAAGCTTTTCGGCGTCTCGCCACGCTTGGATGATGCGGTGTCGCCGTTGCTCAAGGACCCGGCACCCCTGGTGGCCGCGCTTGAGAAGCTGCCGCGCACCTTCGTGCACGGCGACTGGAAGGCGGCGAACATCGGCAGCCACCCCGACGGACGGACGGTGCTGCTCGACTTCGGCGAACTGCCAGGCCAGGCGTCCCCGCTGGCGGATCTGTCCTGGTACCTGGCGCTGAATTCGGACTTGCTGCCAGAGGGCAAGGATGCGGCGATCGGCTCCTACCGAGCCGCGCTGGAGCGTCATGGGATCGACACCGGGGGGTGGTGGGAGGCCGCGGTCGGACTTGAGCTACTTGGGACCATGCTGCAGTTCGGCTGGGAGAAGGTTCTCGGCGGCGCTGGTCCCGAGCTCACCTGGTGGGAGGCGCGGGCGGAGGATGGCACCCGGTGGCTCTAGGGCCGCCGGGCCCCCGCCGCCGCGGTCGCGTTCAGATGAGTCGGCGAGCGCACCTTTCCAGCGTTGGAGCGTAAGTGCCGGCGACCTTGACGAGGGCCGCGACGCGGCGCTCGGCCAAGTCGCGCCAGGCGCTGACGCCGAAGGTACGTGCCACCTCGGCCGTTATCCACCAAGCCTCAAGGCCGGCCACCTGGCCTAGCCGGGACAAGAGCAGGTCCACTTGATCAAGATCAGCGTCCCCTAGCAGCTGAGCTCGAGCAACGGCCGCGACCAGGCGCGCCTGGATCTCGTAGCGGGGCATGCCAAGCGACGCCGCGTCAGCGGCCAGGTTCTCGGCGGCGGTCAACGCGTGCTCAGTCGCACCTGCCGCCAGGTCAAGCCGGGCCCGAAGCAAGCGTCCACGAAGCTGGTGGCGCCAGCGGAAAGCGTGCTGCACCGCACCGAGTTCGTCGGCCTCAGCCAGCAGCTTCGTTGCTTCGTCCAGATCAGCGACCAGCAGCCGCCCCGCAGCCAGGTCGAGCACCGCATTGGCAAGCGGCTCGGCCATCCCGAGCGGCCTGGATGCCTCGATCGCCGCTTGGTTAAGCTCGTCGGCCTCGTCGAAGCCGCCCAGGTTGCGGATGATCCAGCCGCGCAAGTTGATCGGCCTGGCGGTCCAGCGTCGCGCCCCCATCCTGGCCACATCTGCGCTGAACGTGTCCAACGTTGCCATCGCATCGTCGACTCGGCCCAGATTCGCTAGTGCCATCGTCGCCGCCATCTGGGCGTAGGCGTTCGGGAAGCGGTAGCTGGTCAGTCCCGTCCCTGGCTCAGGCCGGACCAGGGTCAGGGTCTCCTGCGGACGCGACTGGTAGCCGCGCAGCCAGCCGAGCCAGGTTTCTGCTAGCCCGCCGCCACCCGGTGGCGCTGCTGCCACCGCGCGTTCGAGTCGCGTCTGCGAACCGTCGAGGTCGCCAGCGGACAGCGACACCCAGCCGCCCAGAGCCAGGCAGCTGGCTCGAATCTCAGGATCGGTCGCCTCTGCGGCACCGCGATCAGCCAGCGGCAGCGCTTCGTCGAAGCGACGCTGGTAGTGCGCCGCCCACGCCGCGACTTCCAGTACTTCGGCCCCGCCCCCCAGCGCTCTCGCTACCTGCAGGTCCGCGGTCGCGAGGTCGTAGTGAGCCAGCATCGAATGCACTCTGGCCCGTTCGAGTCGCGCTGGCGCGGTGTCGTCGAGAGTGATCGCTTCGTCGAGCAGGCGGAGCGATTCCTGCTGATGAAAACGCGCAACGGCGATCCTGGCGGCGTCGACCAGCAGCGACGAGGCCTGGGCAAGCTCGCCGCCAAGGCGAGCATGCCGAGCGACGACCAGCGGGTCAGCACCGGACCGGCCGGACAGTACCCGTGCCGCTTCCCGGTGCAAGAACGCGGTACGGGACGCGCTCACGGTGACCGCCAGTGCTTCGCGTACCAGGGCATGGGCGAACACAAAGGTTGGCCCAGCTTCGACGAGCAGCCGGCGTCGTACCCCGTCTTCCATGTGGTCGAGCAGCCGGCCAGGCGGGTCGCCGGTGATCGCCGCGAGCACGTCGAGGTCGATATCGGGCCCTACCGTCGCCGCGGCCAGCAAGGTGGCGCCGGCGGGGCCGGCCCGGGCGCACCGTTCTTCCACGGCCTGCCTGATGCTGGCGGGCAGCTCGGCCTCCGGATCCACCGCCGCCAGTTCGACCAGAAACAGCGGGTGCCCGCCGCTCCTGGCGTGCAATTCCTCGGCGCGGTGCCCGGCTACGATCGTCGCCACCGCTTCGAGGTCGAGTGGACCGAGCGAAATCGAGGTCACGCCGGGGATGCGCACGGCCTCCTCCACCCGCCTCGCGCCTACGACCATGACCGGTGCGTCGGCGAAGCGCTTCGACGCCTGGCCAACCCAGACCGTCGTGGCGGTGTCCGCCAGGTGGAGATCGTCGACAATCAAGACCAGCGGACGGGTCTGTGACTGACGGCGGAGCACGCTGAACAGCGCTGCGAATAGCAGCGCCTGCCGCGCCAGGATCGGTGAGCGCAGCTAGCTGAGCCGGATGGGCGGGCTCGGACAAGGCACCTAGCAGCGGCCCAAGCACCGCGATATCGGGACCGAGGACGGCGACCGGCGACTCGGCCGCCGACGCGCGGAGAATCGCTGTCACCGCATCAAGCAGCGGTTGAAGTGGCAGCGCTCGGCCCAGTTCGTCGCAGGCCACCGAGATCACGCTGGCTCGGTCGCCGACCCGAGCTGACCACACTTGCAGCAGGCGCGACTTGCCGATCCCGGCCTCGCCCTCGACCAGGGCCACCTGTCCTCGCCCGGACATGGCTGCCGCAAGCAAGGCGTCCAGCGTCCCGATCGCCTCGGCCCGACCAGGCAATTCGCCATCGATCGCAGCAGGCGCGATTGTCTGAGCCGACTCGGGGAGCTCACCAAGCAGGATCGCGGTATTCAGCGTCTCGGTCAGCGGCGAAGGGCGCACGCCCAGATCCTCGGCCAGCCGCTCGCGCATCGACGCGTAAGCGGCCAGCGCCGATGCCGGGCGGCCCGAGCGGGCCAGGCCCTCCATCAGGACCCGAAGGCCTGCCTCGTCGAATGGGTCAGTTTCCACGAGTCGGCTGGCCAGTTCCGTGGCGGCGGTCCAGTCGCCGCCCGCGATGGCGGCCGACGCCGCAGTCTGACCGAGCCGGGCGGCGAGCCGGTCCACGGCCGCGCGTTCCGCGTTCGCCCACGTGACATCGGGCTGATCGGCGAGTAGGGGTCCGCGCAGCAGGGACAGACCGGCCGACGCTGCTGTTCGTGCCGCCGCGACGGCACCGTCAGCCAGACGGCGGTCAGCTTCGGCCGCGTACTCCGCGAGAGCATCGAGGTCGAGCCAGTCAACCACCAGCGCGTCGCCGGCGTCACTCTGCCGGACGCGCTCAGAACCAACGACGCTGCGCAGGCGGCTCGCCAGCACCGACACCTGACTGGCCGGCCTTGGCGGCGGACAATCACCCCACAGGCAGTCAGTCAGCCGATCCACGGCGACGGGTGAGCCTCTGGCCAAGACGAGGACCTTGAGTAGGGTGCGGACCTGCCGCCGCCCAAGCGCCTTTGGATCGCACCCCTCGACTTCGAGCGGGCCGAGCAGTCGCACTCGGAGGCTTCTCACCCACCCATCATCGCGCACCGAAAGTGACACCGGTGCCCGCGCAATGCGTAGCCCAGGCGCGCGATGCCCTGGCCGACGGGGCCACCTTCACCGGAACGTCCACCCCGAGCGCCGATAGCCTGCCCTACGTGAGCACGACGCAGACACCGATCCCGCTTGACAGGGAACCGACGGCGTTGCGGGCGCGGCGACTGACCAGGGCACGTCGGCGGGCCACCGCGTTGCTGGCGGCGGTGACTGCGCTGTTCCTGGCGGTGACCTTCGCCGGCGCGCACGGAACTTTGCTCGGTTACGTTCAGGCCGGCGCCGAAGCGGCCATGGTCGGCGGCATCGCTGACTGGTTCGCGGTCACCGCGTTGTTCCGCCGCCCACTCGGCCTGCCGATACCGCACACCGCGCTGATCGTCGAGCGTAAGGACCAGTTCGCCGCCACGCTCGGCCAGTTCGTGCAGGAGAACTTCCTCACCGGCGACGTACTGGCGGAGCGGATCGGCTCGGCTCGGCTGGTCCCTAGGGTGGGTGAGTGGCTGGCCGCACCGGTGAACGCGGCACGCTTCGCCGGTCATGGCGCCGACCTGCTGGTCAGGGCGACGCAGGCGCTTCGCGACGAGGACGTGCAGCGGGTGCTGGCCGTCGGCCTGGCCCGGGCCGCGGAAACCATCGAAGTGGCGCCGCTGGCCGGTCAGGCGCTGCGGGCCGTCATCGCCGAAGGACGCCACGCCGGAGCGCTTAGTGAGGTCGTATCGGCCGCCGATCGTTATCTCGGCAGTCATCAGACCGAACTCCGGGTCCGGTTCGAGGCCGGGACGCCGCGTTGGGTGCCCGACCCGGTCTACCGCCGCATCTTCGACCGGCTCTACGAGCGGCTGCGCGAGAAGCTGGCCGCGATTGCCGCTGATCCGGCCGACGAGACCCGGCTGGCGTTCGAGCAATGGCTTGCCGCGCTCCCTGACCGGCTGGAGACATCACCGGAACTGCGCGAACGCGGCGAGCAAGTCAAGCGTGATGTCCTCAGCAGCGCGGCATTGCGTGACCTGACCTCGTCGCTGTGGCAGCGAGGCAAGGACGAGTTGCGGGCGCAGGCCGCCGATCCCGCCTCTGAGCTGCGCCGTTGGCTCACCGAAGTACTGACGTCGGCGGCCCAGCGACTCGGCTCAGATTCCGGGCTGCAAGACAGCCTGGAGCGTATTGCCGAATCAGGGGCCAGGACCATGGCCGCTCAGTTCCACGACGAGTTGGCCGACCTGGTGACAGGCACCATCCAGCGCTGGGACGCCGCCGAGACGTCGAGTCAGCTTGAGCTGCTGCTCGGCTATGACCTGCAGTTCATCAGGATCAACGGGACGATCGTCGGCGCGGCGGTAGGCCTGGCCTTGCACGCGATCGTCATGGCCCTGGCCTGACGGGGGTTGCGGATCGGCACTGCGCCACACCTCGTCTTACGCTCGTCGAATCGACAGGAACGCGGGGCCTGGCTAGCTCGAGTCGCGGCCGTGATCGTCGGCCGACCAGTCCAGCGTGACGGCCGCCGTCCAGGATTGCTGCGGCGAGCCGAGTTGCTTGCCGGTGAACGGCTCGAAGTACTCGCCGAGCACGCCGTCGGCGGCTATCTGACTGAGTGAGTCGCTACGGATCTCGTCCGCACGGGCGGGGCAGCCCATCAGTCTCAGCGACTCCCATAGCAGCCAGCTGATCACTGGCCAGACCGGGCCGCGCCAGTAGTTGTCAGGCTCGAACGCCGGTTCGGCGGGGGAGGTGCTCGGAAGCAGCCGCCAGCGCAGCGCCGGGTGGCCGCAGAAGTCCGCGGAGTCCAACTGCCGTAGCTGGGCCGCGCGCTGGTCGGCGTCTGGGGTCCTGGCGAACAGCGGCGCGAAGCCAGCGAAGGTGCGCAGCCTGATGTCCTGCCCGGCCCGGACGTCGTAGTCGGCGCACAGCCCGTCGTTGGCGTCGAAGCGGCTGGCCAGTCCCGCGCGGCCGCGGTCGAGCCAGCGGGTCAGCCGCTCGCGGTCCTCGTCGCTGGCCGCGGCCACGTCGGCCAGGTCAAGCAGCGCGGTGTTCGCCGCGACCAGTATGGCGCTGAAGAACACGTCTTTGATCAGGAAGGGGTACTCGCGGTGGATCTCCGCGTCGTCGTAACGGTATTTTCGCAATTGCTCGACCAGCCAAAGGAATCGGTCGTAGTCCCAGTTGGTCGGCCGCTGCGACGGGTCGGTGACCTCGCTGGTATCCACCCGGGTGTACGGCCCTGGCCTGGCTACCTTGATGCGCTCAAGCGCTTGATCCCAGCGCGGCGAATTGTCCGTGCCCTCCCACGGGTGATAAGTGGTGACCAGCCCCGATCCCTCCGGGTCGCGGCAGGTGGCGAGATACCGATGCCAGCTGACCAGTCGCGGGTACAGCGCCGTGATGCGCGCGCGGATCTCCGGCTGCAGTGCCTGCGGGGTCAGTCGCCAGATTCGCTGGAGCGACAGGGCATGTACCGGTGGCTGGCAGATTCCGGTCGTCTGCCAGGGGCCTGCGGGCGCCGCTGGCGAGACCGAGGTGCCCCACCACTGCGGCCCGGGAAAGTAGGGATGGTCAGCGCCCGCTCGGAACACCAGGTGCGGCACCATGCCGGTGGCCCATTGCGCAGCGAATAGCTGCTCAAGCTCGGTCATGGCCCGCCTGACGTCCAGGTGCGCCCATCCGATCGCGATGAAAGCGCTGTCCCAGCTCCACTGATGCGGGTACAGCACAGGTGACGCCTTTGTCCAGGTGCCTTCGTCGTTGCCGTGCAGTACGGCGGCTGCCCGGCTGCGCAGCGCCGCGCGAGCATCGGAGGTCACGCTCATGACAGGTCGTCTCCTGAGCTTGCTCGGGCGGAGGTTTGGCAGGAGATCTTCGGGTTCACGCCCGCCGGGGTCCGGAGCGACACCACCACTGTATGCCTCGGCGGCGCGCCGAAGATAGGTCATAGCCGACATTGGGCCGCGGTCTCGCGCCAACCCCTGGACTAGTGCTCACACGAGGGACCACAGCGCTTCGGTGAGCTGACGTTCCATGCGATCGGGCAGCTCACCGCCGGCCAGTTCGGTGAGTACTGCCACCAGTTCGGCGATCGGAGCGGCCAGGTCAGAACGTCCGGCGGCTGGTGCTGGTGCTGGTGCTGGTGCTGGTGCTGGTGCCTGCTCCTGCGTCCGCACGTCGAAGCTGACTGCCTGCTCCGCTGGGAGCTCCGTGAGGGTGGCGTTGCGGCCGAACGGCACCCACCAGAAGCTCGCTGGCGCGAGCGCGTCAAACGCGGGCACCTGGACGACGGTCGTCTGGAACTTCCTGCCTGAGGGGACGGGGACGGAAAAGGTGTTGGCGTTCCCCACATCTCGTAATTGCCCTTGGCACCTAGGTAGACGACGTTGTAGCCGCCGCTGGCGTAAGCGTAGGAGTCCATCCAGTCGACGTAGCCGATGATCTGGGCGGCGCATTTCAACTTAATGCCTGGGTACCATACCGTGCCGACGAGAAGGCCATCCGTGTTCGCCTGGTAGGGGGTGTCTGGATAGATCTCGCGTGGTGCCATCATCTCGATGGAATGGCTGACCGCGAGTTGGCCCACCATCGAATCGTCGACTGCCGCATGTCCCTCCACTCGGAGCGTCCCTGTGACCGTGAGATCGGAGGCGATGGTCGGGCCCTGCAGGTCCGGCAAGCCGGTCACGGTGAGGTCGGTCACGGTCGCCCCGCCGCTGAGGTGCGTTTCCGCAGCCGCGGTCAGCGGGCCGCTCAATACCGATGGTCCCGACACGGTGAGGCTGCCGGTGGCGAGCGACCGTGGCGTCTCGTCGGGATCGCTGATCGTGACGGTCAAGTTCTCGTAACGGATGATCGGCTCGAAGCCGGAGTCCGCCGCGCTGTCCTTGCCGTCGCCGGCCACCGAGGCGGCAAGCACGAAGGTCGTGGTGCGCGTCCGTCCGGCCTCGACCAGGCACGTCAGCTCAGGTCCTGCGTAGACGGGAGTGCGATCTTGACCGGCGTAGACCGTGAACCAGGTACCGTTGCTGCTCCAGTTGAGCTGGATGGGAGAACCATTGGCGAACTCGGTGACCGGATCAGTCGACTCCGGTACGGAGGCAACGAAACTATCCAAGTAAAGCGGAACGGTAGCGAGGTCATTCATCGGAACCTTTCTTGACACCTGACTGGTAGTGCGGGCCGTCGACGAGGGCTGCGACCGCGGCGATGGCCCGCTCGCGTCCCTGCGCGGTGAGCCGACTGCCAGCGGGGCCGCCGACGGCGTCGACGAGGCGGTCGATCTGGCGGCGCACCCCCGGCTGGCTGGACCTGGCGAAAGTGATCACCCGGTCAGGGGCCGTCGGCCGGCGCTGGCAGGTCGACCGCCGCGGACTCGGCTTCCTGCAAGGTGGCGGACATAGCCAGCGGGAACCAGCCGAAACTCGGCGCCGCCCCCGCACCCGCGCTCTGGACTATGGTCGCTTGGAACGGCGCCCCCATCGGCACCGGCAGCATGAACGTGTTTGGGCAGTCGGTGACGGTGTTGGGCGCGATGTAGACCTGCCCGCCCATGGCGTAGACCGGTCCGATCAGGCTGCAGCTACCTGAGATTGTCGAGCACTGGCCGCCCGGCGGTACCGCGCCGACGAGGAAACCGTCGCTCGACGCGACATAGGTCTTGCCAGGCACCACAGGGAATGGGGCGGTTGGGCCGAGTGCCCACAGGTCGGACGTGATCGTGAGGTCCCCTATGGTGGCCGACGCGGGGCCGAGATAGTCGGCCTTGGCCGTCCCCTTCACCGTCGCATTGGCCATGGTCGCATCGGTCAGGCAGACCCGCCCCGTGGCGGCGATCGAAGCTGCCGTTACGTCCTTGAGCAGTGCGGCGCCGGCGACCGTGAGCTGACCGCCTCCGGCGGCCGGGCCGAACGACGCCGCCCCGGCCAGGTCGGAGCTTCCGGCCACGGTCAGGGTGGCGGTGGCCTCCGTCGCGGAGGTCGCCGCCAGCGGATCGGGGACCGTGACCGTCATTGTCGCCCAAGCGACGTGATCGGTGCCATCCGCCGTCAATTCGGCGCGCAGGGTAAAGGTTGTCGTGGCGGTGACGCCGCCAGCCAAGGTGCGAAAGGTATCGTCACCTGTCCATACCGGGGCGGTCAGGCATCCCTGGTAGAGCGCGAAGGTCGCTCCGTTGCTCTCCGACTGCAGCCGGATATCCTGGCCGGCCTGGAACTCGGTCTGCGGCAGGGCTGACTTGCTGGTCGGGGATGGACGCGAAAGGAAGTTGTCGAGGTACAGCCGGACGGGGGACTTGCGCAGCGCGAAGGTGCTGCTGCGCCAGCTCAATGTGCTCGGATCAGCACCAGACAGTTCGCTGATCACCAGGTGGAAGGTGCCCTGGCTCGGGTTCACTGCCTTGGTGAACAGGCGGAACGCGAGCTGGTAGTCGATCGGCCGCTGCGCAGATGCGTATGAGCAGTTCGCGGTGAAGTAGGCATAGGTCGCGGACGGATCGAGCCCGAGCTCGGGAGCGGTCGCGCGGGTAGTGCTGCTGGCCGACCACCACTTCGAATCGGGCACGACGTTCAGGTCGCTGCGATGAGCGCTGAGGTCAGCTTCGGTCAGGCCGCAGGGTACGGCGATCGCGATCGTGCGACAGTACACGACTTGGCCAGCAGGAGCGGACACGCAGATGTCGATCATGCCTGCACTGGCCACTGCCTCGGTGCTGACCTGCAAGGGCGCTGGACGCGTGGCAAAGCGGTAGTGCAGCAGGCAAGGCGAGTCGATTGGCTCGTCGAGCCGATCAGGCATAGCTGGCTCCTCGTCAGTCGGGTCCTGGCCTCGGCGCGGCGCGGCCAGTCGGCCGGGACGATGCCTGGAGGTCGATAGTGAGCTGCAGATAGCCATCGCGGACGGTGGCGGGCAGGTTCGTGAACGTCGCGTCGGGAGTTGCCCTGGCCAGCGCATAGGCCGACCAAGCCGAGGCGCCGGACGACGGCTCCCACCAGGTCCAGGTGCCGCCCTGCTCGGCCGGGATGGGAACGCTGACGGACCGCGAATTCACCGGCGGCACCGCGCCGCTAGCTGGAGTCGCGCCGACCGTGGTCAGCAGGCCGTTCGCAGTGAAGGTCACCTCTAGGGCCGACAGCGGTGCGTCGACGAAGGCTGCCGGTACCTGCAGGGTCTTGACTGGCAGGATGCCGGTCAATGCGTGCACGTCAGCCCGCGGGTCAAGGAGCATCGTCACGAAGGCCGTGCTCGCGCCGTCGAAGCGCAGGCTCAGATAATTGCCACCGCTGAGCTGCCCAACGGGGCCGATGGCCCGCACGTAGCCCTGTCTGGCCGACTGGTCGGGGATCGGCACGCTGTTGAAGGCCGTAGTGTCGTTGCCGGCGTAGTACCCGACCAGGCCGTCGGACCTGGTGGCCTGATCTCCGAGGCGGACGGCGAAGTCGTATTCAATGAACTCAGGCGTCGGCGGCGGCCAGGTCGTGGCCCAGGCGGTCAGGTCGGCGATCGGGGCACCGTGCAGCGCGAGACTCAGCCGGGCTCGGACGAGCGCGAGCGGGCGTCCGATCAGCACAGACAAGCTCACGTCGGCTCGATTGCCCAGCGGATCGGCCGTCCACAAGGTGCTATCGATCGTGGCGAGGAAGGTGGTGAAGGCGATCGGGTCGGCCAGCGCCTGGTCGCCGATCACCCCGGCCAGGCGCGGAGCTATCACGGCCACCTCGTCGAAGGTGAGCGATGAGTGCGGTGGCGGCTGCCATCGGGTGCTGGTCGTCCCCCGTGCGTCGGCCAGCAACCGGAAGGAGCCGAGGGCACTGCCATCGGGCGCGTACAAGAGCAGGCTGCGGTCCAGGTGGTTGGGCAGGAGCCAGCCGCACACCGGGTTCGCGTCGACGCTGGCACCGACTACGCGGGTGTCGTCGGTGCCGTCGACGAGTAGGAAGTCCAGCCTGGCTGGCTGGATGACACGCGGCCGCACCTCGATCAGGCGCTGGCTGTTGCGTGCGATCACCGGCCGGTCTGGTAGCAGCGCAGGATCGAGTATCGGCTCGAAGCTTTGCGAATCGGTCAGGCCGGTGTCTGCGATGACCTCAAGGACTTGCCCGTAGGCGTCGTAGACAAGCAGCGAGGTGAAGGCGAACTGGCCGTGCCGAACCCCGGCGAACAGCCCTGGCACCGCGTCAGGCAGGCAAGGCACGGCATGTGTCTGACGGGCGACGTCCTGCTCGACTGCTGGTCCTGGGGCTCTCTGGGCGCGGGTGTCCCGCATCGCGATCTGGTCGCTGAACCCGGTGAGTGCTTGCGACATCAGCTGCCAGTCGTCGATGCCATCGATCAGCTTGTCGATGCTGGCAAGTTCCCGCAGGTCAGCGGGCGGGTCTGTGGCCCTGTCAACGTAGCTGCCGATGAACTGCAGAAGCCGCTTGCGGAAGAGGACCTGGGTATGGGGGGTGAGCAGACTGATGCCGTTAAGTTCGCTCATGACGGCTTCCAGGTCGGCGGATGACGGCTCGACCGGTCCGGTGTAGCGGTAGTCACAGCCGTCAAAGGTCCAGTTTGGCTGCCCATCGGCGGTGTAGGGGATGGGCAGGTAGTCGGCCTGCCATTCCATGAACAACGGCGTCCACGGCTGCTGTCGCCACGGGCGACACTCGACACCGGGGAGCGTCTGGCCTGCGTAAGCAGGCGCGGAGTGGGTTTTGATCGCAGCCGCGATGTCGGCTTCTGCCAGCCCAGACGCGGCGGCGATGGCCGGAGCGCTCGCCTCGTCGAGCAGGAAGGCCTCGGTGAGCAGCGCCTGGCAGGCTTCGGACGCACCGCTCGCCGGCAACATCGGAAGGACTGAGCCAAGGTTGGCAGCCGTGACAATGGTGGTGCCCACTGTCAGTTCGGCGACAGCAGCTGAGGCGAGCCTGCACGTGAGCGACCCGGCCGGATCGATCCGCCCAGTCGATCCGATTCCCGACAGCAGGACAACAGGGTCTGACCCCTGCCAGTAGCGCGGGCCTGGCAGCGCCTTGAGCACCTTGTCATCGGCCAGGCCCTTGGCCGCGGCGAACGCGGCGAGGCCAGCTTCGAATGCGGCCTGGCTGGTACGTCCTGGAGCCGGAATCGATCGCGGTACGTGGGCGAGTGCGGCCGCCACGGCGGCACTGGCGGCGGCCACGACGGCGGGCATGGTCGTCTGGACCGCCTGTGCGTAGGCCACCTTGTCGAATCCGGCGGGCGGGCCGAAGGCGGCCTCGATGGCCAGCCCTTTCTGCCACTTCCACCACAGGGCGTAAAGGCCCCACTGGGCATCGGCCAGGTCGAGCCGGGCGGCGTCAAGCGCTGTCTGGGCGGCATTGAGGTCCTGCAGCCAAGCGGCCTCGTCCGAGGTCAGCGGCGCGGCGGTCGATCCGTTTCCCGATGCTGGCGCGATCGCCCAGGTGGTGCCTCCCCTGGCTGAGGCGAAGCCGGCCGCATGGATGGCGTTCGCGACCAGCTCTGGCCCGTTGACCTGCTCGAGAACAGGAAGCAGGCCATATTGGAAAGCCTGCAGCACGTCCACGGCACCCGTGTTGGAGTTCTGCTCTTGATGCGAAGCGACCAGCGCGGTGAGCGCGTCGATATCGGTCATCCCGAGCGCCACCTGGATGGGCCCGACCTGATCGAGCGGCGACGGCGGCGCGGTCACGCTGGCTGGGTCCCAGTTGATGCCGAGAGCGAGACCTTGGTAAAGAGTGCTGGCCGCGTCGGCGGTCGCACCGCCGCCTGCGACGGTCCAGCCGAGTGCCGCCAGTGCCGCTGCTGAGCCCGGCCGCGCCGGGTACTACATCGTCGGCCGGGTTGGAGTACCAGCCGACTACCAGGTAAGACAGGACTCCGGCGGTGACGTCGTCGAGCTGGTCGCAGAACGAGAAGATGTTCTCGTGGTGCGGATGGTAGGCCGCGAAGACAGCGTTTCCTGGCGCGACGGCGGTGAGGAAGGTCGTGGTGGCGGCGCGCTCGACCCATCCGGCCGCAGGAAGCTGCTGGCCGAGAGTAACGACAAGCGGGTCGCCGTACCGCTCGGACTCGGTCAGTAGCCTCGCGGCGGTCACTCGGTTCGGGTCCGCGCTTTCGGCCCAGGCGTCAACGATGGCCTTGTCGACGAGATACTGCGTCGTCGACTTGGGGCTTGGGCAATCGCTCTCAAGCACCCACGCCGTGGCCTGCCGGGCGGTGTCGGCCTCGGCGCAGGACAGCCGGACGATTAGCCATCGATTGGGTACCGCTGGGTAGATGACATCGCCTGCGGCTCGCCGACCAGCGCCGGTGTCGGCGCTGGCTTGAGTGCCGTGCCTCAGCGCGGCCGGGAGGGTCCAGCGCAAGTGCACGCCTAGGGTGGGCTCGGTCGACTGCTCGCCGTGCCCGGCGGCCGGTTCAGGGCTGTCGAACTGGCCAAGGGCGGTGTAGTTGTAGGCCCACCGTCGAAGCGGCTGCTTGTCGAGGAATGGCTGTGTCACGACGAGGGCGTCGAGGTCGATCGGCACGACCAGCTGGGTACCCATCGTTATGCTCCTTCGTTGCCGCTGTCGAAGGTCAGGGATTGCGGAGCATGGAGCAATTGCAGTGCCAGGGCCGCCGACCCGTCCAAGTGAGCCTGCTGGCCGGCGCGGCCAGCGCCGAGCTGAGCGTCGCCACCAAGCCGTCGGGCGAGGTCAGCGCAAGCGTTCGACTCCCTGGCCGCAGGCAGGTGGAGGCTAGGACAGGAACGGAGCGTGATAGCGGCTCGCCGATTTGCGGCGCTGCGCTCGTCTTCGGCGGCGTTAGGTTGCGCAGTTCGGCCGCGCCATCCTCGCTGACGCCCAGGGTCACCGTCGCATGCGGTTCTGCGATTCGCACGTGCGCCGGGACTCCGTCGAACAGGGCGAGCAGCACGCCAGGGGCGAGCCTGTCCATCCGCAGCACCGGCAGCTGCGAGACTCCGTCCCGGCCGAGCGGCGTCACGCTGAGCGTCGGCCAGCCGGAGACGAGATCGGAGCGCAGCAGCAGCGCGGTCGTCGGGCCCGTCTGGACGTCGGCCTGGCCGCACCGTTTCGCGGTCGCGGTGGCCACGGCTGCACGCAACGACTCGTGCAGCGTCGTCGCCGCCGCTAGCTGAGCGCTTGACTCGATGGCGAGGCTGGTCGCGCCGTCCACCAGGGCCGCGATCCAGTTGGGGTCGAGGTATCCGAATCGGATGGCGCCGAGCAGGGTGGTGGCGCCGTCCGGTGCGAGCGAGGCGCGCGGCAGCATCCGCTCGTCAGGTACCAGGCAGCTGAACGGCAGCGGTTCAAGCAGCGTGAGCGCTGCGAGCCAGTCGGCCACCGGATCGAGCGCGTCGGCGGTGATGGCAGCGACGGCGGCGCGCACGCTGGGCTCGGCCAGGGCGTCCGCAAGAGCCGTGCCGGTGAGTGCGCGTGCTGGCCTAGGCGGCCGCGACGACCGGCCCGACGCTGACCGCGCCGGTTCGGCGTCGGCGCCGAGCATCCACGCGACGGCTTCCATAGCCGCTCGGGTGAGCCTGACGCCGCCTAGCTCAGCCAGCGGACCAGCGGGGAAGTGGTCCCGCCGCAGGCGGTCGACCAGCATGTCGCCCGCCTGCTGTACGCGCTGACGGTAAGTAAACAGCGCCTGCCCGAATGACCGGTCCGCGAGCGCCGCAGCCCGGCCAAGCTGCCAAGCGGACACCAACGAGACGTCGAAGATGCCGTGGGCGCTGTCGTAGATCAGCGCGGCGTCGGCAGTCACGAATCGTAGCGGCGGGTCCATCGGGGCGATCAGGTGCGGGGTGACCGGGCCTCGGTACCAGGCCATCGTCTCCTCGCCGGAGCGCGCATGGTAAGTCAGCGGTACATAGCCGGCCCGCAGCCGCGCGGCTGCCTCGGTCTGACCGTGGTTGCCAGGATCAGCCGGGAAGCCCGCTGGCAGCGGCAGGCGCAACGCCAGGTTCGCCGGGGCAGGCTGGCCGGTCAGCGGGTCGTGCTCGGCCCGTAGCAGGTCGAGCGCCAGTCCCTCGAACGACTCGGCCGGGTCGGCGACGACGTCGAACGTCCAGCTAGCCAGCGAGAGCAGGACGACCGCGTCGAACTCAGGCCCGCCGTCGGCCCGTCCTGTGCTGGTGAAGGCTGGGGCGTCGACCAGCCAGGGGCCAGGCCTTCGACCGACACCAGGTGCGCGATCGCGGTCGCCGATCCGCCATCAGGAGCGGCAGGGACAGGCGGGAACCGATTGGCGACGACAACCCCGAGGTCCGCTGTCGCGTCCGCACTGCCGTCAAGTCCCGGCCGGCGTACGTGAGCGAGCCAGGGCAACTCGTCCAGGCGCGGAGTGACCGCGGTGAACAGCGTGGCAGGCACCCGGATGTAGGTGCAGAGTTGGTCGGAAGCGACGCTGGCGTCGAGGACGATCAACGGTACGACGGCGTCGGTGATGGCGAGGAATTCTGTGACCGTCGCTGCCGTCCCGTGCGTGACTGAGTCTCCCCCAAGCAATTCGCCTTCGGCGAAGAGGAGCAGGGCGAGCCAGGGGCAACCTGGCGTCGGCATCTGTCGCTCCCACGGCAGGCTCGGCTCGGCCAGCAGCACCGACGCGAGCACCTCGTCGAACGGGCCGCTGGCCGATGGCGGCGGCGAGCACTGGACGATCTCGGCCGCGTCCAGCGTCACCTGGGGGGCGGCGAACGTGATCGCCTGGGTCGTCGGCGCAACGTTGGCCACGATCGCATCGGCGCTGAGGGTGGCAGTGATGACGTAGCTGCCGGTTACCGGCGGGACGGCGTTGTCGAATAGCTGCACGGTGGCGGTCGTGCTGTCGCTGCCCGTGCCGGTCACCAGGACGCTCCGGTGCTCCCAGCGATCAGCGGGCAGGCGGCGAACGCGTCATCGACTTGGGCGGCTAGCCGTGCGAGGTCTGAGCTTGGTCCGGCGTACAAGGCGGTGCCGAAGTCGCTGACGGCGCGCAGCGCCTCAAGAACCTGCGTCCGCGCCGCGCTCGGCGTGCCGTCGGCTATCTGCTGGATCAGCGCCAGTGACCGGGGGTTTTCCGCAGGCAGGCCGGTCGGGTCCGGCGCGGCGTCCACGTCGAGCGGCGCGCGCCCAAGCTCGGGCACCGGATCGAAGGCAAGCGCCCACTCCGGTACGACGCCAGGGCTCGGACCCCGGGTGGGCGGCGGACAGGTGAAGACGACGCCCACCGGTGCGTCAGCGACGAGCGCGGCATCGGCCTTCTGCGGTACCTGCGTGAACGTGCCGTCGCTCGTCGCCAGTGGCGTGCCCCACAGCGACTGCGGGACCGTGCCGAGTACGAGCGTTGGCGTCCACTGGGTTAGGTCGATTCCGTGGTTGCCGTCCTGGCTGGTGAGCCGAACCGTGTGGGTCGCGGTGGCTGAGGTGAGGTTCATCGGACGGACATTCAGCCCGAATCCCGTGGCCTGGGTGATCTCGGCGCCAGCTGAGCTGCCGTAGCACAGGTCCGTGACCGGGATTGCCGATCCGGTGCTGAACGAGAACCCGCTCGCCCGTACCAGCCAGCTGGCAGGCGGACTGACGCCGCCAAAGTTCGCTGGCTGTGTACCCATCAGGCCGCTCGTCGCGGCCACGGTGCAAAGCGCGCTAGCGGGCAGCAGTGCGGCGAAGTCGGCTTGATCTAGCGGGTGGTTCGCATTGCCTTGCGCCGCCCGGGCACCGACGTCGACGGTGAACGAGATCACCCACAGGTGCACCGTGACAGTCGCCCCGGTGGGCGGACCCCAGAGGTTGACCGTCGCGCCGACCGAGACGCTGATCGTCTTGCTGACGAAGCCGAGGTCGAGCTTGTAGGAGACGCCGATGCTCACGCCGACAGCGGCGAGAAAGAAGAAGGGATGCCAGGAGATCAGCACGTCGAGTTGAGCCGTGTACCAGGCTCGCAGGTTGGCGAATTGGACGATGAACTCCAAGCCGCCGCCGGCCATCACGCACGACGTGGTCAGGGCAAGGTAGGCGTCGCCCTTGACGCTGATCTCATCGCTGACCGTCCAGGACAGTCCTAGTCGCGGCTCGACGGGGAAGTACGGTGGCGGCGTGAAAGCCGGGTGGTAGCCGCCGAGCGTGATCACGAACTGCCCGGAGTGCGGGTTGGCGCCAAACCAGAGGTAGAAAGCGAACCCGCCGGTCAGGTGGCAGGCCGGAGCGATCACGTAGGAGGCCGCGCTTAGCAGGGCGGTGAGCCCGAGCACACCTTCGGACGGCTTGAGCACGGCCTCAAGCTCAAGCTGCACGAAGGCGTACGACTCGGCGTCGGGCCCGTGACCTGGCAGTCGCAGCGTGGACACCCCGAGTAGCGCAAGCGCGAACTCGTGCCCGAACTGGCCGATGGCCAGGGCCTGCGTCCTGACCAGCTCGAAGCTGGTGAATTCCACGCCGATCGCGAGCCAGTACTCACCCGTCTGCGGCGCTATCCACGCCTTGGCCTTGCCGCCGGGCGTGGCCGGCTGGCGGCCCTCAAGGACGGCGAGCACCTTTGATGGGTCCTGCTGAGCGCCAAGCGCGAGCAGGGGGAAGTCCAGCACCTCGTCCTGTGCCGGGATGGCGAGTGTCCGGTTATAGCCGAAACCGGCCATCAGGCCAACCACGAAGAAGGCCGGCGTACCGCCGAGCGAGGTATCGAGTTGAGCCAGCACGAACAGCGACGGGTCGCCCGGCGACAGTTGCGCGTACGAGCCCACCGCCGCCACGGTGAAGGACGCCGCCTTGACCACGGCGAAGCCGTCGAACTGGAATTGGGTGCTTGGGGCGAACTGCTGCGAAGGGACGGCCAGGAAGGTGCCCTCGATCTCCAGCGGCGGCTGCTTAAAGGAGAGTCCGAGGCCGTCCAGGTGGAAGGTCGGGGTAAACGGGGTCAGCGGTGAGCCGATGCCAAGACCCTGCGTGGTGAAGGTCAGCGGGCCGAGCAGGATCGAGGCGTCCAGCAGGAAGTACAACCTCGCGCCGCCATCAGCGCACTGGATGCCGACCCGGGCGAACGTGAATACCCCGAAGGAGCGCTGCACCGAGAACCATTTCGTGCTTACTCCGCCCGCTGGCCCAGCGGCATGCAGTGACGTCGCCGACCGCTCGGGCCGGGCCTGTGGCGCGGGCGGTTGCTGAGACGTTCCGAGCGAGAGCTGAAGCGGGATCGTGTCAGCGCCCATGACCAGGCCGCCGAACAGTAGTAGTCCGGCCGGGACCGGCGCCATCGGCAGAGCCGGATTAGCCGGTCGGGATCAGCTTGTCCAGTGCCGCCGCGGCGGAGGCCGGTCCCGTGCCGGTGAGCTCGCCCGACACGATCCAGCAGCCAAGCTTGTCAATGCCGAGCTGGCCTGCTTCACCTAGCTTGCCACCGACAAGCGGCAGATCAGCCAGTCGGACCTGGAGAGGTAGCTCGACGGCGAATGCGAACCGCCGCGCGCTGGTCCCGCCACCAGAAACCATCGCTGACACGAACACTGCCTGGCAATCCGAGGTGGTGGTTGCCGTCACCGACAAGGCACGCGACGACACGTCGTACTGCAACTCAAGCTCGGCGAGGCCGAGGTCGACCGCAGCCGGGACCTCTGGGCGGTCGGTGAAGCCCAGCGCGTGCGCGAGGTCGGTCAGCTTCAGGTCGTACCCAGCGGTTATCGCCGTCCACTCGGCGGTCAGCAGCCCGCCGACCAGCGTGACGTCGATCTGCTCGCAGGTGCCGTCCTCAAGGGTGAGGGTGAGCTTGCCGGTGAAAGTGCCCGTGCAGACGCTCGTCGCCCGATCAAGCTCAATGTGAACCACGATGTCGAGGTCGGCGTCGGCGATGGTGAACGCACCGCGACAGTCGAAGGTGAACTGGGCTAGGCCGTCCTTCGCCGATCCGGCGCTGAAGGCGACGCGGAGATCGTCAATGGTGAGCCCGCCGAGTGCCGATTCCGGTATCGCGGATACCTTGAAGGTGTTCGCCAGGTCGTCGATGAGATCCGCCACATTGATGGCCGCGCCCTTGCCGGTAGTCCCGGTGAATGACCAGGCATCCGATCTGCTGAGCTCGGCCCTGATAGCGACCGGAGTCTTGGCGATGGTCATGCTCGCCGCTAGGAAGCCAGAAAACGGAGGCTGGTCTCCTGCGACATAATCGAAATTCAGCTCGAAGGAGTCGATCTCGAATCCGGCGAACACCGGCCAGCGTGTGTCCGAGGCTGCCTCGAACGACAGGGACACGCCTGGTTCTCCGCTCAGCACAAGCCGGTCAAGAACGAGATCAGGAAGGATCGGCGGCACGGCGATCCACTCCGCTAGCAGCGTCGTGGCCAAGTGGCCCAGGTGCAGCACGTGACCTGCGGGCACGCCGCCGCTGAGGATCCAGGTGTCCACCGCCGGGTCCTTTTTGCTGACCTGGAAGTACAGCCACACGGTGGCGTCAATTTCGAAGACCGCCGACAGGCTCCCCGTGATGCCCTTGGCTGCCCTCGCCAGGCTCACGAGCTCGAAGTTGGCCGTCACCTTCGTGACTTCCAGGAAGCCCTCGATCAGCTGCCACGTCGAATCCGTGGCCACCCCGACGCTGACCTGCAGCAATTCCGCTGGGTCGAGGGTGAATTCGAACAGCACCTGGTCGATGGTGATCGTAGGCAAGGTGGCGAGCTGCGGGGGCAGGTGGTCGGCGAAACCATCCCCGCCCACGAGGTTCAAGAGCTGCGACAGGTTGGGCAGGCGCACCGGGTCGCCAGCCGGATCGAGCCCAACGAGCCAAGTGCTCGTGCCCGACTCGAAATCCGCTTGCACGAAGACTGGGACGTCGGTGCCAGCTACGTCCAAAGTCCCGGTCACGATGCCGACGAAGTTGCTGACGGCGCCCGCCGGGCTCGCGACCGCGAGCGACAGTCCCAAGCCCGGCCTGAGGGTAAGTACCTGGGGGATCGGGGACCAGCCGATCTCGACCGCCAGACCGACTCGCGCCTCGGTGACTACCTTCCCGACTGTGTCGAAAATGATCGTGAGGTCGGTCAGGGCCAGGTCGTCCAGTGCATCCACCAGCGTCGGCGGCAGGAAGCTGCCAAGGGCGTGCCCAGCGAGCAAGCCGACGAGTTGAGTGACGGTGACCGGCTGCGCCCCCGCGCCGACGGCCTCGACCGACCACAAGCCGGAGTCGCGTCGTGAGATGACGATCGGGATCGAGCCGCCGTCCAGCGGGATCGAGCCGGCGTAGCCGAAGGTGATGGCGTCATACGGCTCGGCCACGGTCGCTGCCACAGTGACGTCGTCGACCTTGATCCAGCTCACGATCGGCAGCGCCGTCGGGCCATCAGACACCAGCGTCACGCTGACGCTGACGGTGACGCCGTCGCCCGCAGGCGGCGCGGCGATCGGCGTGCTCCCGCCAGTGGCCGGCCAGGGCATCGTTGCGAAGGTAATCGCCGCCGCGACGTCGGAGTAACCGAGCACGTCCGCCCGACCGCCCACCGTGATGCCCGTCGTACCTGGCGTCTTGGTCGCGCTGCCGAGCGTGCATGACGCCGCACCAAGGACGGAGGTAAAGAACTCCTGAACGACGTCAGTTCCTGCGAAATCGCTCGCCGCCAGGGTCAGCGAGCCGTCCGCGCCGAGCGGCAGGCCATCGACGATAGCCACGATCCCGTCAATCGGCGCCATCACAGAACCGCAATCTGAAACTTGGCACGCGCGGGCATCGAGTCCAGCTCCCTAGTGCATTGGCTCTTGAGCTCTGCGCAGCGATCATCGAAGTCCTTACCAGAAAGATGTCCGACCTGACCCTGCTGCACCCTGGCCTTAGTTGGCGGCTCGTTGAAGTATGCCGTCCGATCTACTCTTGTATTACAAGTAACATTATCGATCACTATTGTCCTTGGGACCGCGACTACATTACCGGCCGAGTCCAGCATGTCACTCGTTCCGATACGGTGGTAGAAGGCCGGGATGTCAAAGTTCTGAAAATCGACAAATGTCTGCGATGCTGCGAGGGCAATGAAGCTCGGCTCCGCCATCTCCTTCGGATCATATCTCCGAAATTCACATCGAAGACCCGTCATTAGTTGCTCCTTCAGTACGTCGTCCAGTTTTCGCTGCACGGCAACTGTCGAAACCTGAGCATCATAGACTTGGTCGAGAATTGCCTGCCAAAAATCAGTTCCGAACGGAAGTATCCTGACCAATACACGGTCCAACCGCGTAAACCAGGGGTCAAACTTCTTGTCTTGCTGCGCCTTAGATAGCAATTGCATGCCGTCTTCCAGGCCCTGTTGTAGGCATTCAAATTGAACTGGAATCACTTGAACGTCTGGGCGTCGCTGCGACAACCTGTTCTCAAATCGAGTCGTAACGAGAGCCTTGTTCATACAGCATTCCATGCGGTCAATTTCACAAAATAGAACGGACTTTCCGGTGATCGACTCTCCGTCAATGCCGCCTTTTCCCTCGCCAAATAGGGCAGTTTCTGTCACATTAGCGATAGCGGCGGTGAGGCATGCTTCGAGGTCGATGAAGTGGGGCTGAAATCTGGTGGCGCGCACGTTCTCCCCGTGCAGGTCGGTCAAGGAGAACGTGACCGCCAAGGCGAGCAACTGCCCGAGTTGGTGATAAAATTTCCTGACGATCCTCGGCTCGTCCTTCTTGCGGTAGATGAGATAATCGCTTGCGCCAAACGAATAGTTGTTGGCTTCGCCGAACGTCAACCCGTTCAGCGAATGGCCGAGGAACTCGCTGTAGCCGTACGCTTGCCTAAGTGCGAGCGGGAGTTCTGCTGTCGGGTCTGGCAGCTGCGACGTCCGAGAGAGTGGGAGGATCTTGTAGGTCGGCAATTGCTCCGTGCCCTGCACGCTTCGCGTGATCTCGTTGATGATCTCAATCAGGCTCTGTTTCATGAACGTTCCTTTGGCGACTCGGTTCACCGCCTCGGCCTCGCCAGCGATCAGGCAGTCGACCTCCAGATCGGCTGGTTTGTACACGAGCTTGAGTGTTGAAGTCGCCGGATAGCAGCCACCGGACAACGACGTGCTGAAAGTCAGAAGCAGCACCTGCTGGCCACCCTTGTGAAAGTCCGATCCGCTAGAAGTGATCTCGGTGAGTCCAGTCAACGTCAGTTGCCGGGAGCCATCGGAGAACAGGGTGCCGATATCGCTCCGATCCGCCCAGATCCGCTGGCAGGCGGTTGCTAGGTTGCGCTGGAAGTTTTCAGTGATCTTGTCGAGCGCGTTCTTGGTGATCGTGTATTCCGTGAAGAAGCACTGGACGTTCTTCGGATATTGGCCGTCGTCGTCAGCGAATATCGTGTGATCAAACCAATCCGCCGCAGTTAGGGTCTCCGGCTTGCAGGCAGTTATGTAGTTGTTTATCGCTCTTTCGATGGCCGGGCAGATCCACTGGTCAATGCTGGCCGCCAGCTCATTGAGCAGACGCCTATCCTTGAGCGCTTCTGCGCAGAACTTATAACCATTCTCACCGAGCCCAAGCGGCGTCTCACTCTTGAGCGTCCGGTCTAGGAATTCTTGCGTGTCGGTCAGGTACGTTAGGTACAGCGAGGCGCGATACTGCCTGTCCAGTATCAGTTCTTCGGGTTTGAATTTACTCTGATCTTTATCGTTGGAAAAGCATAGCGTCACACCAAGATCCTTGAGCTTGCCAATGAGCTGCTTGATATCCATGGCTCGTAAGTCTCTGCCGTTCTTGTCGGTGGATTAGCGAGAGGCGTCCATGGTCATTACCTGTGATCCGGCTCGCAAAAGTTGAGGCTAGCACTCCATCTGATATTAGGCGCACATCACCGCAGCGAAACCTTCATGCCACTGTCGGGACCTGGGCAATTAACCGGCCATCGTGGCTAATATTTGACATTATTTCGAAAGAGAGCATTCCAGCTATTCGCGCTGGGTAAAGGTAGCTATTACCGCCGTCGTGACCGGCGTAGCTGGTGCGTCGCTTGGATTCCTCGCTCCAGTCACCGAGGCCCGGCGCGGGGCTGTCGCTTGCATGACCGCGAGTACAGCGGTGCTGAACGAGCCGCCGATCACAGCCCGACGAAGGCGAATGGCACGGTCGAGACGGCGACGATGGCCAAGCCGATCATGGCAATGCGGCGCGATCCTTATTTGTCGATCTTGCTCCCGGCTGTGGTACGTGACAAGGCGGTGCCGATGCCCTGCGGTACGAGAAGCACGCCAACCGCCAGAGCGGTGGCGCCGGTACTTCCGCACTCGACGAAGCGATGGATCGCTGGTCCCTGCGTTAGCCAGGCCGAGCAGGATGGCGACGATGCCGGACGCGAGTAAGAAGAGACCCTGCAGGTCAAGGCAGCCGGCCGACCCGCATGTCGGCGGTGGACTCATTTTCTGAAGTCGACTCACGACGGCGTTGTATATTCGCGGTGTGACGTTCAGTCCAGCCGTACCTAATCTGCATTGCGGGCCGCGGGTAGCGTTGCGCCGGATGACGGCCGAGGATAGGAGCGAGGTTACCCGCCTCGCTCGCGCAAGCGTCGATCTGTACCAGCCATGGATCTATGCCCCCACTACCGACGACGAATTCGACTTGTATTTGTCGCGATTTGACCAAGAGTCCGCTGAGGGCTTGCTCATTTGCCTGCGAGATACCGGTACGCTCGCGGGTTTCGTTAATCTCAACGAGATCGTACGTGGCCCGTACCAGCGTGGCTCAATCGGCTACGGGGCATTCGCGCCGTCAGCTGGCAAAGGCTACATGACAGAAGGTATTAAGCTACTCTTCCGCTTCGCGTTTGACGATCTTGGACTGCACAGACTGGAGGCTGACATCCAGCCAGGCAACCTTCAGTCACAAAATCTGGTCAAACGACTGGGCTTTCGTTACGAAGGCTATTCGCCCGGGTTTATCCTCATCAGAAATGAGTGGATCGACCACGAGCGCTGGGCAATAACGAGCGACATGCTCGAGCCTGGGCTCGCCGACGAGCCCGCTTGATCGCGATTGCACCCCTGGGTCGCGTAGCTGGCTGGCCGACGAGGCCACTACCTGGTGATGGTGAAGTTCCGCGAGGCGACGCCGTCGAGGTTGGTCACGACGATCGGCACGGTTGCCTGAGCGTGGGCTGGGACTCGCGCGGTGATCGTGGTCTGCCCGCTATTGATCGAGAAGTGCGGCTGGGCGGCACCGAAGCGCAACGAGGTGAAGTCGAAACCGTAGCCGGTGATCGTTACTTTCGTGCCTGGCGCGCCGCGATCGGGGGAGATTCTCACGATGTGCGGTGGCGCGAACTGGTAGGCGCCGGCGTCACAGTGGCTGGCTGGTCCTTGCCGCCTGGGCACGCCGCGCTGGTCAGTACCTGCGCAGAAGACGGCACCCGCAACCTTGGCGCTGACCGGAACTACGTCATGAGCGGCGCTGATCCCGTTGATGCGCGCAGTGAGCGTCGGCCCACCGTTTCGCGCCACCGGCCCCACGCCGATCGCACCGGCGGCTGCCACTACGGTGGAACCGCCATGCGGGCATGAGCTGTCGTCAAGCACGTTGTAGCCGAGGTCAGTGAACGTGCCGCCGCTGCTGGCGCATTCGGCGCCCGTCGGCGCTTGGTTGACCGTCAAGATGTCGCCCCCGAACCGGAACTTGCTGCCAGCCGACCAGACTCCGCCACCTGACACGATCGCCTGATTGTCAGCGAGCGTCGAGCCGACCACGGTCGCCGTGACCGGGCCGCTGGTGGAGTCCAGCGCGATGCCGCCGCCAGAGCCGGTGTCAGGAAGCGTCTGAGCAGCGAGGTTGCCCGTGATGGTGGAACTTCGCACCGTAAGGTCGGCGTCCTCTTCGTAGATACCGCCGCCGAGGCCACCGGACACTGAGTTGCCGCTGATATCGGAGTCTGTCACGGTGAGGCTGCCGCCGGTGTCCGAGATGCCACCGCCCGTGTGCGTCGCGGTGTTGCCTGTGATCATCGACGACCTCACGATGACCGTGCCGCCCGAGTCGCCGATGCCGCCACCGTAGCGGGCCGTGTTGTCCGTGATCGTGCAGTCGATGATCGTGACGTCGCCGCCGCCTGCATTGATCCCGCCGCCGATGCCGGTCGATGACGGCGCGGCGCCCTTGGTGAGGGTCAGCCCGATCACGGTGACCGCAGGGGTATCGGCACCGACGGTCAGCACCGAGCCGGCCGAGCCGGCGTCGACGATCGTGGGACCACGGGACGCGCCTTCGATCGTGATGCTCTTGGCGTCGCTCGGCGGCAGGTAGTCAGCGTCCAGTCTCGTGTGGTATGTGCCGCGCGCGAGGTGCACCGTGACGTGCAAGTTAAAGAACTTCGCGTCCTTGGCCGCCGCTTTCACGGCAATGGCGGCCGGACATGGTCTCGCGTGCGAACACGCGGTCCCGCTCCCGCTGGGCGAGGCGTATAGGTTAGCCGCCGATGAGGCAGTAGCAGCCGGGACCGCAACGGCAGTGGGGATGCCGGTGGCCGCCGCCGCGGTCAAAGCCGCAAGGGCGAGGATGAGTGTCCGGCAGAAAAGCCTGGATCGTTTAGCCCAAGCCTGGGAATGTTCTCGCCCGTTCATCGGCCTGCCTCAATTTCGCGCTTGACCACGACAGTATCGGACTCCTGGATCGTCGTGGTGGCTGGCTGGGTTCCGAGCGCGTTGTAGGCCGGACCGGTAGTGCGCCGAGTGCGACCCAGGGCAGCGGATCTTGCGGCTCGAAAACGGCGGCGAATACGGTGCCAGGCCCGGTAATCAACCATCTCGGCCCGCACTCGCCCAGGCGTTGATCGGCATAACCCATAGCCGCACTTTCCGTCGCCTGCAGTAAGTAATACCGGCCGGACGCTGCGACAAAAACGCGACGGAACTCTCACCTGGTGGCTAGGACTTTGTTACCGCCCGCGTGGATCGTCGCAGGATAAGGCTTAAGCGGTTGGCCTGGCCAGCGCCAATCTCGATTAGGCCACGATGCGCCTGGGACTTGGCCAAACAGAAGTGGCGAGGGATGAAGTTTCCTTTGCTTGACTTATCGGTGCGACAACCTCAATCTGGCGAGTAGGTGATCGGCTCCGGTCTATCCGGCTGACCACCTGCGGTTCCGTGCCACGCGGTTGTTTCGCCGCGACGTTTGCGACCGCAGCCCGCGCCCGCTGCCACATGTGGCCAGGAGTCCGGAGGGAGGCACGAAATGAAGGACGAGCTCATCCAGAAGGACTAGTTTTAGTCAATCTCGTAATTTCCGCCTTTGGAAGTTAACTCCTGTCGCGATCCCGCTTGGTGGCGAGCTGCCTGGCGTCGCGGTAAGACCATAGTGACGACCCCCACGATCAGGCAGCCAGGAAGGTCCTGATCCGGGGGTCGTCGCGATATTGGCAGCCGGCCAAGTCGGGCCTACTTGAGCCGGTCGGAGCGGTCGGCGAACCGCGCTCACGGTAAGCGCCTGGACAAGAGTTGGCGGCGCGAGCTGATGCCGAGCTTGGCGTAGATCTGGGCCAAGTGGTACTCGACCGTCTTGACGCTGATGTACAGCCGGCTCGCGACGTCAGTGTTGGTCAGGCCCGCGACGACAAGGCGAGCCACCGCCAGTTCACGGTCGGTGAGGACGGGGGGGCCCTGCTCGGTACTGGCGGGGCGGTGGGCACCGACCAGATCGGTGTCACAGCGCCGGGCGTAGGCGAGGGCGCCGGCCGACGCGAGGCGGTGCCTGGCCTGATTGATTGTGGTCGTGCCCTCGCTCAGGTCGCCAAGGCGACTGAGTAGCCGTCCGTGATCATGCTCAAGCAGGCCAACCTGGAACGGCACTGCCAGGCACTCGGCGGGCAGCTCAAGAATCGCCTCGTAGCAGCGGCGAGCCGCCTGCGGGTCCCGGCGCTGTTCGGCCAGTCGTCCGCTGAGCCTGAGCACGACGACATGGAGATAAGGCACGTCGTCGCTGAGCGCGCGCAGCTCATCGAGCGTGGCCACTGCCTGGTGTTGGACACCTGCCTCCACCATGGCTTCAGCTCGCAGCGGCAGCCACAGGGACCGGAATTTGCGCCCGGCGTCGCCCGCGCTGACGAGTCGGCGCAACGCTGGCTCCCCGAGTGACGGCCTGCCGCGAGCGTGCGCTAGCGTCGCTTGCGCCAGGTCGGCCAGAACCTCATCGTCAGGACCGCAGGCGTACTCGCGTGCGAGCCGTAGCCAGTGATTTGCTTCGTCCCAGCGCGCCGCGTGGGCGGCGAGCAGGGCGGCGATCGCGAACGGGCCGCCGCTCGTGCCGATCCGCGACTGCCTGACCGCGCCGATCGCGGCTCTGGCGTGGCCTTCTGCCTGCTGCCAGTAGCCCAGCAGGTGGCAGGCGAAGGCGAGCCACTGCCGGCTGCCGACTTCCCGGCTGATCTCGCACTGGCCGTCCGCCAGTGGGTCCGCCAGCAGGTCAGCCAGCGGGTCAGTCAGCGGGTCAGTCAGCAAGGACAGGACGCCGACCGCCTGGGCGGGCTCACCGGCCAGTGCGTAGTAGCAGCCAAGTTCGAGTGCGGTGGCGGCGTCCGGTGGTGAACTGCCGGTGACTGGGGTGCCGAGCAGGCTATTCAACGCTGAGCGCGGGCCTTGGGTATAGCAGCGGCCGGTCGCGAGCAGTCGGATCAGCCAGCGGCTGATCCCGTGATCAAGGGTCCTGACCCTGAGACCGGCCGCCGCCTCGCTGACGGTCAGGTCGCCGAGCGCGCCGCTGGCATGCAGGGCAGCGCGCAGGCCGTGCGTGATCGCCGCGAAGTCGGCGGGCAGGTCGCCCGGCTGGCTGGCGAGATAAGCCGCCTGATCTAGGTAGAACTCCGCTTCGGCTGGCTGGCTTTGGAGCAGCGCACGGCCCGCCAGTGCGCAACTGCGCACCGCCGAGGGCGGGCACGCCTCCACTCGCGCCCACAGCCCGGCCGTGCCAACATCCCCGGCGCACAGGCGATGGATGGCTGCTCGGAGCACCCGCCGCTCGCGAGCGTCTGGCCTGGCGCTGAGGTCGGCAGCCCACTCAAGTAACTTAGCCGAGCCCGGCCAGCGAGCGCCGGATGGCGGGCTGTGCAGGGCTGCTGTCTCAAGCGCTGTGGCTAACTGCTCGTCGGCGCCGGTGGCGGCGGCGACTAAGTGCGGCCAAGCGGCGTCGCTGCCCAAGGCTTCCGCTGCCGCTTGATGCGACAAACGGCGTCTGACTGGTGGCAGGTCAGGAAAGGCAGCGCGGCGATGTGGCCGTCGCATGTCGGCCATCAGCGAACTCGCGATGCAAGGAACTGGCCGGTCACACCCGCTCCGTTGTGCTCTGGTACCCGCGTGGGCCTGGTCCGCAAGGCATGGCGCTTATGCGTCTGCTTATTGTCACCCTTGCTTACCTACTAGGGAAAGGCTAGGGCATATCCCGAGGTCACAGCCACCGGACCAGGACGGATGCTGGAAAGCGCGAATCGCGACCAAATCGTAGCGCGATTACGCGCAAACACAAGCGAATTCGTGTTTCGCATGTCCGGCCCACGCCGGCCAAACGGGGAGGAAGAGTGACTGACAGCCGTATTTCGGTGTATATCTACGCGCATGATCCGATCACTCGCAGCGGTCTGGTTGCTCAATTGCGCGGGCGGCCCGAGTTTGAGTTTGTCGACGCGGCGGCAGGAAATTCGCCGCACGTCGCCGTCCTGGCGATTGATTCCGCTGATGAACAGGCGCTCGAAGTGCTGCGCGGATTGCGGGTCCAGGGCTGTGAGCACATGGTGCTGGTGGTCAGTTCGCTCAGCGACGACGATCTGATGGCGGTGGTAGAGGCCGGCGTCGGCTCGATCGTATGGCGGTCGAGAGCCTCGGCGTCGTGGCTGGCGCAGGCGGTGATTAACGCGGCTAGAGGCGAGGCGGCGCTGCCGCCTGAGATACTGGCCCGGCTGCTGAAGCAGGTCACTAGGCTGCGCAGGCATGTGCTCCAGCCGAGGGGCCTCGGCTTCAACGGGCTGTCCAGCCGCGAGAAGGACATTCTGAAACTGGCCGCGGAAGGCCTGGACACCGAGGAGATCGCGCGGGAGCTCTCCTATTCCAAGCGGACGGTCACAAGTGCCTTGCATGATGTGTCGGTCCGCTATCAGCTGCGTAACCGCACCCATGCCGTCGCTTATGCCATCAGGGAAGGCTTCATTTGACATTTGGTCACACTGAGCGATACCGGTGCTTGTGTGACATCAGATTCGTGGGCGAAAAGGTCGTCGGTGAGTACGCCGTCAGGCTAGCTCCTGACCACTACGACCGGTTCGCCGGACGGCAGGCGGAGCTTGGCGAGATTCTCGCCAGAGCCCGCTCGGCCGCCAGCGGCTTGCGGCAGATCGTGGTCGTCGTCGGCAGGCCGGGCATCGGGAAAACCGCGCTGCTGCGGCAGGCCCTAAGCAAGCTGACTGGCTTCCGCCAGCTTGTCGCCGACTGCGCTATCGGGAGCACGACCGCGCAGTTGCTCAGGCAGGCAGGACAGTACCGGCCTGGCGATCAGGCGGCGGCCAGCCTCACCACCGTGCTCGGCGGGCAGGTAGCCACAAGCACTCCGCTTGTGCTCGCTCTTGACCACCTTCAATGCGCCGATGCCGACTCGGCCAGGGAATTGTCAGCCGCACTCTCCGCTTCGCGTACCGCTCCGCTTCTCATCCTGGTCGCGGTGCCCGAGGTCTGGCGACCAGAACCACCCGACCGGTCGGCCGCGCACGCGCTCTGGCGGCAACTGCTCAGCGGTGCCAGCGCCAGCAGGATCACGTTGTCCGAGTTGAGCGTCACAGAAACCGGGCAGTTGCTCGGCACCGCACCCACCGAAATGCCGGACCGGGCCGCGCTCGACCTGCACCGGTACACCGGCGGCCACCCGGCGCTGCTGACCGCGCTGCTCGATCAGGGCCTGACCGCCGCGCATTCGTCGCCCGCTGACCTGCTCGGGCTCTTTGGCCCGTTCGTGCTGAGCACTCTGTACGCGGTGTCCGTCCTGCCGCCCGCGAGCAGGGACTTGCTCGCCGCGATAGCGGTCGCTGACGAGCCTTGGCCGCTCGCGATCGCGGGCTCGGTAGCGCAAGTCGATGATCCGCCGGCAGCGCTTGAACCGCTGCTCGACTCCGGGCTCGTCACCTGGATACCGGCCGACCCTGTTGGCCCGGTCTCGATCAGGTATCCGATGTTCCGCGACATCGTCTATCGCAGCTTGCCCGCGCTCAGCCGGGAGACGCTGCATTCCCGTGCGGCCGGCTTCGCGCTCGGCACCCAGGCCTGGGCGCACCGGGTGGCAGCGGCCAAGACCGCGGGACCTGACCTGGCGGTGACACTTGAGCAGGAAGCCGAGCGATATCACCGCGGTGGCGATAGCGAACGAGCAGGCACGCTGCTGATGTGGGCGGCGGGCGTGTCATCCGATCACGGCGAGCGTGAGCGCTTCCTGCTGCGGGGCGCGCGGTGGTGGCTGGTCTTGCGTGCGGTCGACTGGGGACCGCGCCTGGAAGCCTGCCTATCCCGCTGGCCGCCAAGCGCATCGCGCAGCCTGGTGCTCGGCGTGCTCGCCGCGAGCGCCGGGCAATATCAGCAGGCCAGGGCGTGGCTCGCCGAGGCAGCCGGACAGGCAGGCAACCAGGCCGAGGGCCAGGCAGCCGTGCTCGGCCCCGATATCGAGTTGGCGACCGTCATGGTCGACGCGGACCTTGGCGACCTTGACGCGCAGTACCGGCGATCAGCGGGACTGCTCGGCCTGGAAGGGCTATCGGCCGGGCAGCGGGGTTGGGCTGAGCATTACGCGGCTGATGCCTGGAGCCGTATCCACGGGCCTGCGGCCGCGCTCGGCAAGCTGCCTGAGAACGGCTTGGCGCCGTTTCCCGTGCCTGGCAGTCGGTCTGGTGGTCAAGCCAGCCAGAGCGTACGGCTCTGGACTCGTGGCAGCCTGCGGTTGATGACCGGCCGCCTGCATGACGCCAGGGCGGATCTCAGCGCCATGCTCCGCGCCGCCGACCGGTCGCAAGTGGACGCCATCGCACCGATGGCCTACGCGTACCTGGGGTTCACCGAGTACCTGCTCGGTGACGTGCCGTCGGCTGAACATGCGATCGAAGCGGCAACGGCGCTGCTCAGCACTCATCCGATCGTCCGCCTCCGGGTGCCAGTGCACGCGGTGGCCGCCTGCCTGGACGCGGTCGGCGGCCGAGCCGAGGCTGCCGACCGGCACGTGCGAGCAGCGCAACGGTCATACGCCCAATCCGGCCCTGAGGGCTACGCGGCCTTCCCCGCATTAGCGGCGGCGATGACGGCGCAGGCGCACGGCGACTTCAGCCGGATGGCGGCGGCGCTGCGGCCGCTGGCCGCTGACCCTGCTGCAGGCCGGCTGTGGCAAGCCTGGTGGCTGCCGCTGCACGTCGAGGCCCTGATCGGCACCGGGCAGCTGACGGCGGCGCAGCAGGCGCTCAGTCGGCTGCGCGATCTCGCGGCCACGTCAGGGCGCCAGGGGAGCACGGTGATGTGGCTGCGAGCCTGGTTGGCGGCGGCCGGACACGACGAGCTCAGGGCGAGGACCCGGTTCGAGGAGGCCGCTGCCACTCCCGCCGCTGTCGACGACATTCCGCTGCACCGGGCCAGGCTGGAGCACGACTACGGTCGTTTCCTGATGTCAGGGCGAAATCGCCGGGCCGCGATCGCCCGATTCCGACAGGCGTACGAGCTGTACCGAGTGGTCGGCGCCCGGCCGTTCGCCGCCCGCTGCGCACGCGACCTGGAGGCCTGCGGTGCGCAGGTAATGGTGCCCGGCGCTGAGGGTGGGGCTGGCCAGGCCGGGCCGCTGCTCTCGTCCCGTGAGCGCAGGATCGCCTATCTCGCGGCCCAGGGCCTGACTAATCAGGAAATCGCGAACGAGGTCTACATCAGCGCCAAGACGGTGGAGTACCACCTCGGCAAGGTGTTCGCCAAGCTCGGCATTACATCCCGACGGCAGCTGCCGGCCAGGCTCGGCGTGGAGCCGAGGAGCTGACCGGTGCCCGGCTGCTAGTCGCTCTCCGAGCCTGATCCCTCTGAGTCGTCTTCTTCGACGTCAGAAAGCCCTGGGTCCACCCAGTCAACGGGCGGCACAGGCACGTCGACGAACTCCTGGCTTGGCGGCAGCTCGTCCTCGGCGTTGATCTCGTAGTCGAGTTCTTCTTGGTCTTCTTCTTTCATGGTCTCGGCATCAGGAACGAACTCGGCGAGGTCGGCCACGATCTCCGGTGGCCGCTTGCCCGGCGCGGGTAGCCGATCGGTCGCCACCTTGTCCCGGTACACCCGGTCCCGCAGGTTGGTGATCTTCTCCTGTTCAGGAGCGTCATCGCCGAACGCGGTCGCGTACTGGGCTTGCGGTAGCACCCGGGCCGCTACCAGCGCGATGTCGGCCAGGCTCAGATTGAGCGCTGCCGCCAGCCTGCTGAAGCTTTGCTTGGAGCTGCCGTACCAGCCGCCGCCGTGGTCGCCGAGGTAACGCAATTGCGGATACTTCGTCCTCGCGATCTCGAGCGCGACGTGGCAGGCGGCGCAGGGCCGCTTGCCGCCCGCGACGGTGATGGTGCGTCCGCCGTAGTTGGCTTTGACCAGCGCGACGAGCAGATTCTGCTCGGCATGGCAGAAACCCGCGCTCTGGATCAAGATGACCTTTCCCTTTCCTGCTGACCCGGTGACATAAGCCGAAGCGTCGGCACCGCCGTCGATAAGGTACTGGTCGGTCTGGAATAGCGAGATGACTGCCGAGATGGCACCTGCCTGATCAGGATGAAAATTGGCCGCGGTACCCAGGTGGGTAAGCTGCTCGATTCCTGAGGCGTTCGGATTACCTCGGATCGCATCGGTGAGGTCTTTCAAGTTGAGCTGCCTGGCTTTGGCCCACTCGGCCAGCCCGGCGGGCGGATTATCGACCAGGCCGCGGAGTTCCTTCGTGATCAGGGCGCTGACCGCGGCGGCCTCGTTGGCGCTGACCAGCATCCGGTCATCGAGAATCATCGCCTGGATCTCGGTGACTTTCTGGTTGTCGGCCTGCAGGCGATTAATCAGGGTCTGGGAGATAGCGCTAGCGAGGCTGATGTCGTATTCGGCGCTGTAGTTTCGCGGCCCCTGCAGGTAGGAGTCGCTGCCGTCTGGCTTCCAGATCCCAGGTTGATTCGGGCCAGACTGGAATACCCCTTCGGCAGTACTGCCATCGGCCGGCCGCGCGCCTTTGCCGCCCGGGCCGAGCATGTTGCTTTTCAGCAGGGCGCTGACCTTCTTCTGATCGCCGTCCCAGGTGCCGCCGTAGGGGCCGCTGGGGACCGGCGGCGAGATCGGGTGCCCGCCGGAGAAATAGCGCTCAGCCGTGTCGTCAAGCCCTGCCTTCTTGACCAAGGCGAGCCATACAGGGTCCTTGGTCCTGATGTCCTGCACCAGCGCGGTGACGTTGTAGTTGATGATGTCGCGCACCGGCCCGTTGGGCAGCTTGCTGAGCGCGCTCAGGTCGGTAGCCCCGATGTCGTCAACCGCTTGGAATTTTCGCTTCCTTAGCGGGCGGCCAGCATCGGGAACCTCTGGATCGACCTTTCCCTTTTCTTTCTCAGGTGCGTCGGGATTTGTCACCTAAGCTCCGATCCTGGTTACTGGGAATTTTCTTCATCGGACTCTTGGCCAGGCTGGAAGCCGGGCGGCAACGTGATCGGCCCGGTGGCCCCGCGCTCGAGCTCCTCAGCTTCCTGACTGCTCGGGATTTCTTCCTGCGAGCCCATCTGGTAACTGAGCTCCTCGGATTCCTCCCGCTGAACCTGAGTCGGGCTCGGCACGAACTCGGCGTAGTCACTGAAGAGGTCAGTTGGCACCGGACGCTCAGTGGGCAGCGAATCGGTGTGCACCGTCTTGCCCATCACCCGGCTGCGGACATCGGTGACGGTCTCGGATTCTGGCGCGTCGGTATCGAAGATGGTGACGTACTGCTCGCGCTCGAGCACCCTGGCGGCGACCCGTTGAATGTGCTCCATGCTGACGCTGAGGGCATCGGCGAGCTGCGAGAAGCTGCTCCGTGAGCTGCCGAACCACGCGCCGCCTGAGTTGTCGACGTACCTGAGCTGTGGCACGCTTTCCTGCGCGAGTGCGAATGCGACTCGGCAGGCCGCGCACGGGCGCTTGCCGCCAGCGACGGTCACCGCGCCGGAATACCCGCTTTTCACCAATGCGACGAGCAGATTCTGCTCGGCGTGGCAGAATCGGCCGCTGCCCACCAAGATGACCCGGTTGGCGCCGCCGCCCGAGGTGACATACCTGACCGGATCACTGCCCGCGTCCACCAGTTGCTTGCTTGACTTCAGCGCGCTCGCCAGCGCCACCAGAGCGGTAGCTTGCTCACCGTAAATATTCGCCGAGGCGACTATTGCCGCCATCTGGGTCACGCTGGACTCATCGCTGGCGCCGGCGAGCAGGGCCCGGCGTGCCTTCAGGTCCACTTGCCGCTGCCTGGCCCAGCTCTCGATGCCGGTGGGCGGCGAGTCCACGATCTTGTCAAGCGCCCGGCCGACCAGCCCGGTAATCGCGCTCTGCTCGTTGGCGCTGACCATGACCCGGTCGTCGAGAACCATGCACTGGATCTCGGTGACCTTGATGTCACGCCCTTTCAGGTTGTTGATGAAAGCCTGGGCGACGCTGTTGGCGAGCATCAGGTCGTATTCGGCGGTGTAATTCCTCGGGCCCTCGATGACCCCTTCTTCGCCGTCGGCCTTCCATGCGCCCTGCTGGTACGCGCCCTTCGCGAAGATCCCTTCCGGGGTGCTGCCGTCTTTCGGCGTCGTTCCCATCCCACGCGGGCCGAGCATCTCTTTCTTGAGCGTGGCCTTGATCTTGTCCTGGGTGATATCCATGTCCTCGCCGTCCGAGGCTGACTCACCGAAGTCCTCAGGCTCAGGCAGCGGATGACCGCCGGAGAAGAAGTCGAACGCCACCTGCGACAGGTCAACGGTGCCGACCATTTTCGCCCACTGCTTGTCGCGTTGCTGACCGCGAAGGTCCTCCACTAGCGCGGTCGCGTTGAAAGCGACAATGTCGCTGACCTCACCCTGGACCTTCTTGGCTAGCCGCAGGTCGATCGGTCCGGTGTCGACGACCTCTTTCTCGCTCCGCCGCCGCTTTTTCTTGGATTGGTTAGGCTCGCTCATGTTCGCTCCTCACGCGCCGCGATACGGCTGTTCGCTAATTCACCGTCGACCAGGCTCTGGCCGCCTGCTGATCGAAGGCAGCGGCGATGTCCTCGTCGGACAATTCGGCTTCGGTGACACCGGTGTCCCTGATGGCGTCGATGGTCGCGATGAGCCGCTCGGCCCTGGTGTCGGCCAAAGTCGCGATCAGCTCTTGCTCGGCCTGTGAGATTTCTTCAGCGGTGAACTCCTGATCGGCTTCGAGTGCCTGGTCGGGCTGCTCGTCGGCCGGGAGCGGCGCACCAACGTCGCCGTGGTCACGCCACTGGGGCGGGTCTAGAGTCAGGTCAAGCCAGGTGCCGCTGGGCTCGTCGTAGGGCAGCCAGCCGTACTGGGCGCCGTGGTACCTGCTCCACCTCAGCTCGTTGTCGACCAGCCGGAGCCGCTCCCAGTGCTCATCTTCTGGGTTCTGGTACTCGAACTCGCCGTCAGTGACCCGCCGTAGCCGCCCGGTTTCCTCGTCGAGCACTTCGTCGTCCTCGTCGTCCGCCAGTTCCTCGTCGAGGTCGTCAGCTTCTCCTTCGTCATCGGCCGCATAGCGGCCTCGTCCACGTCAGGACCGGCATCTTGGGCTTCCTCCAGGTCGTCCTCGTCATCGGCCTCCTCCAGGTCCGCCCAGTCGGCGGGCTTGGCGTATCGGCTTGAGGCGTAAACCTCGGCTCCGTCCAGGCGGGTGCTGACGAAGTAGTCATCGCCATCGTCGTCCTGCTCCTTGGTGGCGAGGGCGCTCAGCTTGATTTGCTCGTAGACAAGCTGATCATTGCCGACGAACTCGGCCGCAAGGGCGGCGAGCAGCGGGTCGAGGCCGTACTCGCCGTCCCTGAGGCTGGCGCAGTTCAAGGTGATCCGCTCATTGAATTCGGCGAGCGTGGCCGCGCTTGTCCACCGATTGCGCTCGTCCGCCAGATCATCAAGCAGTTCGCTGTAGTTGTCCCAGTCGATCAGTGGCATGACGCCTCGCCTTACCAACGCAGGGGAGCGCGGTCACCGCAGCGAACCGCGCGATTGCTGATCGTGCCGGTCACGACAGTAAGTGCCGCAGGCTGGTCGGCTCCTGCCTGATCACGCGGGTTCGGCCGCACTTCTGCGGTGCCGATCTGGCGCCCGCTGTTACTGAGCTGGCCGCTTCATCGCGCACGGTTGTGTGCGCTCGATGAAGCTCACGAACGCTGGGTGGCGCTGGCCGCTGGCCGCAGACTCAGGGCTGGAGGAATCCAGGTGAAGCCCAATCCCGAGGAGGAAGCGTGCCCGCTTATCTATCCCCAGGCGTGTACGTCGAGGAGGTTTCCTCAGGCTCGCGGCCGATCGAGGGCGTCGGCACCGCGCTCGCCGCGTTCGTCGGCTTCACCGAGCGCGGCGAGGTAAACGTTCCGACCCTGGTCACGAACTGGACCCAGTACACGAAGGCCTTTGGCGGCTTCATCGATGGCGGCTACCTGCCGCATGCGGTGTACGGGTACTTCCTGAACGGCGGCGGTGCCGCTTACGTGGTGCGGATCGGCGGCAGTGGTCAGGGCCAGGCGGCGCAGGGCGACGAAGTCGGCCAGCTTGGCACGGTGGCCAGCGGCGAGCTGAGGACCGGCGGCGAGCGGCCAAGGCCCGCGCTGCGGGTGCGCGCACTGATCACAGGAACGGAAGGCAACGACATAACGGTCGAGGTCGGCGAACCTGGCGATGGTGCCGAGGGCGCGTTCAAGCTCATCGTCAAGCGTGCCGGCGAGGTGGTCGAAACCTTCGACAACGTCACGGCCAAGCGCGGGCCGCGCTACGTGGTCACTGCGGTGAAAGAGCAAAGCAAGCTGATCGAGATCGAGGATGCCAAGGGGGCCGGCGTGCTCGAGCCGCAGCGGGGCGGCCAGGTCACCTTGCACGGCGGTCAGCCACCGGTCGAGCCAGCGCCAGTGGTAGCGCTCAGCGCCGACCAGTACGTGGGCAACACCGCCGATCGCACCGGTTTCGCCGGTCTTGAGGCCATCGAGAACGTGACCATGCTGTGCGTGCCTGACCTGATGTCGGCCTACGCCCGCGGCGCGATCGACATGGAGGGCGTCAAGGCCGTCCAACTGGCCATGATCGCGCACTGCGAGCTGATGGCCGACCGGGTTGCCGTCCTCGATGCCCCGCCTGGTCTCGGTGCCCAGCAAGTGCAGGACTGGCGGATGGACACGGCTGGCTACGACTCGAAGTACGCCGCGCTGTACTGGCCCTGGCTCAAGATCATCGACCCGGCGCGCGGCGCGCCTGTGCTGGTGCCGCCGAGCGGGCATGTGGCTGGCGTCTGGGCGCGAACTGACGAGACCAGAGGGGTGCACAAGGCACCGGCCAACGAGGTGCTCCGTGGCGTCATCGACCTGGAGACCAACGTCACCCGAGGCGAGCACGACCAGCTCAACCCGATCGCGGTGAACTGCATCAGGTCCTTCCCCGGCCAGGGCATCAGGATCTGGGGTGCCCGTACCTTGTCCAGCGACCCTGAATGGCGCTACCTGAACGTCCGCCGCCTCTTCAACTTCGTCGAGAAATCAATCCTGACCGGTACGAACTGGGTTGTCTTCGAGCCGAACGACCGGTTCTTGTGGGGTGCGGTGCGGCGCACGATCACGATGTTCCTTCGCCGGGTCTGGCGTAGCGGCGCGCTGTTCGGGCGCACCCCAGAAGAGGCCTTTTACGTCAAGTGCGATGAGGAAAACAATCCGCCGGAGAACCGCGACGCCGGGGTGCTGACCATCGACGTCGGCATCGCGCCGGTGAAGCCAGCCGAATTCGTCGTCTTCCGCATCTCGCAGTACTCCGAAGGCGCCGCGCTGGAGGAATGAGGTTTCCCCGCCGTCAGCACCCTGAGTTAGCAGCCAAGAGGAGCGACCGACCCCGTGCCACCGAAGAACATGGAGTTCAGCCCGATCGGGTCCGCGCCGATCTTCCTGATCTCAGCGCCGAACCTCAAGATCCACCCAGGACCGCCTGGCCTGTCGATCAGCAACCTGTCGTTCGCCGAACTCGGCGGCATCAACAGTGAGATCAACATCGAGCAGTACGTGTCGGTGGACAGCGCGGGAAACGTACTGCACACCAAGCAGATGGGGCTCACCAAGCCGCCAACGGTCACGCTCAAGCGCGGCGTCGATACCAACCTGGCGCTGTGGTACTGGCACAACATGGCGCTGCTCGGGCTGCCGACGGCGCGTTCTGACCTCACGCTCGAAATGTACGGCGGCGGCATCCCCTCAATCGCCGATGCCAAGCCGCTATTTACCTACACGCTGGTATCCGCCTGGTGCGCCAAGATCAACATCGCCGGCGCGAAGGCGGGCGAAGGCTTCGTGACCGAGGACGTCACCATCGCCTGCGATCAGATCGTGGCCGGTGGCTGACATGACCGAGACAGAAAGGAGAACCCGCCAATGGCGGCAGTAACCGGCGGCAATCCGACGGTGATGTCCGCGTCCACGTTCGTGATCCAGGTGGACGGCATACAGGTCGCGAGCTTCAGCGAGCTGTCCGGCATCAGCACCGAAGTCGAGCCGGTCGAGTACATCTCGACGGGTCCAGAGGGCATCTTGCATACCAAGCAGTACGGCAAGACGAAACCGCCGTCGGTCACCCTGCGGCGCGGCGTCGACACCGAGACCTACATGTGGGCCTGGCACCAGGCCGTGCTGCAGGGCGAGCCGACGGCACGCAAGACCTGCTCGCTGCAGCTTTTCGCAGCATCGCAGTCGCCCAAGGCTGGGCAGCCGATCATCACCTACATCCTGGAGAACGCTTGGCCATCAAAACTCGAGATCAGCGGGATGAAGGCCGGCGCGTCGGAGTTGGTGACCGAGACCGTCGTGCTGTTCTGCGACCAGATCCTCATGCAGCCGGCCGGCTGAGGCGGGCACTGATGACGCAAAGCCCCGGGCACCTGGCCGCCTCCGGTGACCTGGCCCCGACCTCGGCTGGGATGCTCACGCTGTACCCCTTCGTGCTGCCGCGCGGCTACGTCGACGAGCACGGCAGAGTGCACCGCGACGGCGTGATGCGCCTGGCGACCGCACGCGATGAGATCGTCATGCAAAGCGATCCCCGAGTGCAGCAGAACTCCGCTTACCTCACCGTGCTGCTGCTCGCCAGGACCATCACCAGGCTCGGCTCTGAGCAGCACATCGACACCTTGGTCATCGAGAACCTGTTCGCCTCTGACCTGGCGTTCCTGCAGGACCTTTACCGGCGGATCAATACCGAAGGACACACCGAGGCCGACGTTAACTGCCCGTCCTGCGGGCACCAGTTTGTGGTGGACATCGCCGGTGATGCCCTGGGGGGATCCTGACCTGCACAGCCGACCGGCTCTGGGAGGAGACCGTGTACCTCGCTTACTACCTGCACTGGTCTCTAGACGAGATTCTCGGCCTGACGCACTCGGCGCGAGCCCGGGTCATCGGTGAGGTTGGCAGGATCAACGCGCAGCTCGCGAGGGGCGCTACCGAATACGGATTGTAGTGCGGCAGGCGGACGGAAGGACGGTGACATGCGCTGGCGGTTCGGCAAGGGCGCGGCTGACCGTCGCCATCAGAGCGCCGATTCGTTCGGCGACCCGGCAGGCCAGCCCGCCGCGGATTGGCGGCGGCTGCCGCCGCTGCCGCTGGCGATCTCCCAGCCGGCCCTGACCGGCGGCGGCTTGCTGCGGCTGCCCGACATCAGCGGCACCCGGTCGCTGATCTCGCGTCGGCCCAATGAGACCTGGCCTGCTGGCAGCGCCGACAGCGCACCGCCCGCCGGCCGGGTGACCGGCCTAGTCGCGTCTTCCCATGATCATTCGCTGCGACACGGGCAGCGGCTGCCGCAGGCGAGGCGCGACGGCCGGCCAGCACCTGGTCACGCCCGGGCGACTGGCACCGGAGCTGAGCCGACCTCAGCCATCGCGCGACGCTCGGCCGGGCCGGTCAGCACGCCCGGCCAGCGCCTGCAGCTCACTAAGGCGACTGATGACTTCGTCGGCCCGCCCCAGGCTGACGAGACGCCCTACGCGTCATCGGCCTGGCTGCGGATGGTGCAGTCGTACCGGCTACCACCCGGCGAGGCGACATCCGGCGGCGGCGACGGCCTGTCGTGGTCGAGTTCGGTACCAGTACCGCCGCCGAGGCCGGCGGCCGGACCGTCGGCTACCGAGCTGCCACCGGCGCGGCCAAGGCCGCCGGAGAAGGCGGTCGAGCGCCCACGCCGGGCCAGCCTGGCCGAGAGCCGCCGACTCGGCATCGGCCCTGCGCTGCCACGTCCGCATGCCGTTGGCACCGACCAGGCAGGCGACCTGCCAGCCGGTGCCTGGTCGGACCTGACCGGGGCAGCGGCGGCGCAGGAGGCAACCGCCGCCGGTCAGCCGGCGGCTGCGTCCGCACCCGATCGCTTGGGCCTTGGGGCACCGATACGGCTCGGGCCGGTCACGTCGGACGGGCCGCCGGCCGATCGGCCGGCCGGAATCGGCCGAGCCGCCGCGAGCCCGCTGCCAGTCGCCCCCGCCGCCAGGCCGAATGCCAGCTACGCCCAAGGGTCAGCTACGGCCGGCCTGGACGCCACCGCGGCAGCGGGCACTGTCGAGCCGGGGGTCGCGGCTCCGGCCGCGCCTGGACCAGACCACTCGCGATCGCGCCTCGCATCGCCAGGTCAGGCGCGACCAGGATCGCAAGGACAAGGACCGGCCGCGTTGCCAGTCGTGCGACCTGCCCGGCCTGGCACTGCCCGGCCTGGCACTGCCCGGCCTGGCACTGCCCGGCCTGGCGGCACCGCATCAGAAAGCACGATGCCGGCCGCCTACGGCGAAGACGGGCCAGGACCTAGCCCGCCGACAGCGGGCCCCGTTGTCCCGGTCTACCGGGTCGCCCGGACTCCGAGCGCGAGCCAAGCCCGGCCGCGGGCGCGCGTCCGGCCAAGCCGCCCGGTCGGCCAGCCTGCCGAGCTGCCAGCCGAGTCGCTCGTGCATCGCCCGCCCGCCTGGCCGCCCGCCGGATCGCCACCATGGCCGCCTGCCGACCAGCCGATGGCACCTACCGGATCGCCTGACGGCCCGTCCGCTCCGCCGCCACCCCCAGTCACCCCGCCGCCGCCGGTCACTCAAGCACCGGCTCAAGTGCCCGAGCCCGCCGCCTTCGCGCAGGGCACCGACGATGGCGAGATCTCCTGGCCAGGGCCGCCGCGCCAAGAGTCAGCTGGCGCTGCCTGGGAGGTGCCCAACGACCTGGCCGACCTGATGCGCCGGATGCACGGCGTGGACATCTCGGACGTAGCGGTCAACCGGACCCCGCAGGCTGGGCTTGCGGCCAGTGCCATTGACGCCCGCGCCTTCACCTATGCCGGGGATGTCGTACTGCCGTCGGCGGCTGGGCCGCTGGAGCGGCCAGGGACCAGGGCACTGCTCGCGCACGAACTGACGCACGCCGCGCAGCAGCGGGCACTCGGCGCCGCCTTGCCGCCCGAGGATTCTGCTTTCGGGGCCGCGCTCGAAGCGCAGGCTCTCGCTACGGAGCGGCTGGCGCAGGGTGAGCAGCCCGTGACCCAACGCGGCTCGGCGCCGCTGCTGCACGCGCCCGGTCGTCAGGTTGTCGCTTCCTGGACGCCGCCCGCCGGCGGCCCGCTGACGACGGCCGTGCAGCGGCAGGACGAGCAGGCAGCGCCAGCCCCTTCGGCGAGCAGCACCTTTGACCCGTTCGCGCTATTGCCGAGGCTCGGCGAGCCAGCGGAACCAACCGCCGCCCAGGCGAACGCGGCGCCAGAGGCCCGGCCCGACGGCAACCAGCCTGGGCTTGACCCGGCCCTGGCGGCGGCCAGGGACGCGCTGATCGAGCTTTCCACCCGGCGCCTGCTCGATCTCGACGACTCGCTGGCGATCGGGGAGCTGGCCGACGGCCTTTACCGGCGGATCCGCGCCCGGCTGCAGCGCGAACTGCTGATCGGCCGGGAGCGGTCGGGGCTGCTGAGCGACTTCAGATAGCGACAGGAACGGATAGGACCATGAGCGAGCTCGACGCCATCGCGAGCCTGGCGGGGCAGGTCGGCGCCTCGGTCGAGGCGCTGACCGTCAGCATGTCCCATCACTACGCGGTGCTGATCGACAACGTGAAGTACCACTTCGGTGACTGGTCGCGGGCGTCCGGGCTGTCGGTGACTTGGCAACAGCTAGAGCACCGCGTTGGCGACAGCGGGAACTTGGTCAAGTACCTGCCGGGCAGCACGAAGTACGAGCCGATCACGCTGAGCCGGGGAGCTGGCCCTTATTCCCGCGTGGTGCAGTACTGGCTGTCACAGACCTCGACGAACCCGCAGCCGCAAAGCGGCACAATCCAGCTCGTGAATTTCGCCGGAACGCCGATCGTGCAGTGGCGGCTCAACGAGTTCTTCCCGATCGCCTGGTCGATTGAGTCCTTCGACGCGGCCGGCGCGAAACCGGCAGTAGAGACGCTGAAGCTCGCCCACACCGGCTTCCTTGGCGACGACTTCTCGCTGCTCTCCCCGTTCTGACCAGTTCGCAGATTTACCGGAGGTGAGGTGATCATGTCGGAATTCGCGTCCGCAGCGCAGATCGCGCTGCCGCAGGCGGCTACGCTGGCCGCGCCAGGGACAGCGGCGTCGTCGGCCGTATCGGCCGCTCGCGGGCTCGCGTCCAGCGTGTCGACATTCCCGAATATCGGCTTGTCGATGCGATTCATAGTGGAGGTCACCGGCAGCAACTTCGGCCGGGTCAACCTCGGCGGCTGGACCTCGTGCGAGGGGCTGAAGGTCGAGTTCAAGTACGACACGATCCGCTCCGGCGGCGACTACGGCAACCCGCACATCCTGCCGCAGCACATCTCGTTCTCGCCGGTGACGCTCAAGCGGGCCGTAGAGCGCCCGTACTCGCAGCGGGTGCAGCTCTGGCTCACCCAGGTCGCGACCGAATGGACGCAGGGCCCCGGCGAACCGAACATCGGCACCACGGTCACCATCAGCCTGCTCGACGTCTATCAGAACGACGAGCTTCCGGCCGCTCAATGGCAGTTGCAGAACGCCTTCCCGGTCGCCTGGAGTGGTCCGTCGATGAATGCCAAGAGCAACGAGATCGCATACGAAACGCTGGTGCTTGAGCACGAGGGCTTCCTGGTGATGCCAGCATGACCGCCGACCTGAGCGCGGCCACCGGATCGGCCGCCTCGACCACTAGCAAAGCCGCGGTCAAGGCATCGCTGACCAAGCTGGCGCCGGCGTTGGGTGACGACGAGGTCTCGGTGATCGAGTTCTCTTTCAACCCGGAGCGGATCACGGTCAGTCACAACTACCGTACCGAGGGCGTCAGCGGCACGTCGCGGGATGAGCAGATCAAGAACCTCGGCTTCATCGAGTTCGACATCAGCAAGGTGGTCATCATCGGCGAGCTGACCAAACAGTACTGCCAGACGCTGCTTGACTGGAGTTGCCCGGTGTCGACGGCGTCCGGCACTGGCACTGAGCAGAGCGCCCAGCAGGTCGTGCTCCAGTTCGCCTGGGGCACCGCCTTCGACTACACGGTCAGCCTGCGCGAGGTCACCATCCACTACGTGCGCTTCTCCGGCGAGACCGCGATGCCGACCAGGGCCGAATTGCACCTTCGGCTGTACGAGAACGTCGTCAAGACGCTGCCAGGCACGAATCCGACTTCGGGCGGCGCTCCTGGGCGCAGCGTCCGGGTACTTGACAGCAGTGATTGCCTGGCCTCGCTCGCCGCCGCCGCCTACGGCAAGCCCGGTGCCTGGCGCCGGATCGCCCAGGCCAACAGCATCGACGATCCGCTGCGAGTGCGGCCGGGCACGGCCGTCTACCTGCCCGAGTCCTGGCCGCCGAAGCAAGCGGGCGGTCGGCCGTGACCGCCGAGATCGCCCCCCGCGTCGTCCTCCAGCCCAACATCGCGATCGGCCCCGGCGGTGACGCGCCGCTGCGCGACCCGGTGCTCGGCGGACTGCGCCGAACCGTGGTGGAATCTCACCTGCATCTGCCAGGGATGTTCGAGCTGACCTTCGTCGGCGTGTCTGGTGCCGATCTCGAAGCGGCCGGTGTGCTGCTCGGCGAGCGAGTGGCGATCGCCGTCACCGGCGCTGATCCGGAGGAGCCCGTGCCGCTGCTACGCGGCGAGATCACCGCCATCGAAGGGGTCTACGACGACTTCACCGGGGTCACCACAGTCCGCGGCTACGACCTGAGCCACCGGCTCCAGCGGGTGCGCCGCACCCGCGCCTTCCTCAACACCTCGGACGCCGAGGCGGCGCAGAGTATCGCCAGGGACGCTGGCCTGGAGATCGGTGAGATCACGCCGTCGGACGTCATCCACGAGCACTTGCCGCAATACGACCAAAGTGACTGGGAGTTCCTCAAGCAGCGCGCTGCCGAGATCGGCTATGAGTTCGCGATGTCACCTCAGACCGGCACGTTCTGCTTCCGCAAGGCGTCGTCGGTGGCGAGCCAGGGCGAGCCGGTCCTGCTGACGCTGCACGAGACGCTCAGGTCGTTCGCGCCCAGGGTCACGGCCGGCAACATGACACCTGAAGTCGAGGTCCGGGTGTGGGATCCGCTGGCGGCCAAGGTGGTCTCTGGCCGGTTCGGCACCACTACCGGGTCAGCGACTGAGGCCGGTACCCAGGCACCGGAGGAGATCGCCGGCATGTTCACCGATCCGGCTGATGGCGCCGACCCAGGAGTGCCTCCAGCACCGGTGGTGGAGGAGCTTGGCCCGCCGCCGAGCGGTACGGCGTTCGTCATCTACAACCGTCCGATCGCGGCCGGTCCGACTGCCACGAGTGCGGCTGACCTGGTCGCCAGCGCGCTGTCCGAGCAGCTAGCGAGCACGTTCGCTGAGGCCGAGGGGGACGCCCCAGGAGCGCCAGGCATCCAGGCCGGTGCCTGCGTGCGGATCGCCGGCATTCCGGCGCAGTTCCCTGAGAGCTGGGTGGTGACCAGTGCCAGACACGTCTTTGACATTACCGAGGGCGGATACCACACCGAGTTCGCCGCCAGCGGCCGGCATGACCGCTCCCTGCTCGGACTGGCGTCGCTCGGCGGCACTCAGGCGCCGTTGCCGAGGATTCCCGGCGTTGTCTGCGCGGTGGTCACCAACATTAACGACACTTCGGGGCGGGTCAAGGTCAGCCTGCCGTGGCTCTCGCCGGACTACGAGTCCGACTGGGCACCCGTGGTGCAGTTCGGTGCCGGGCCGCGGAGCGGCGCGATGTTCCTGCCTGAAGTCGGCGACGAGGTGCTCGTAGGCTGCGAGTTCGGCGACCCGCGCCGCTGCTACGTGCTCGGCGGGATCGTCAACGACTCAAGCCGGTACAGCCTGGGCGGCCCGGCGGTTGCTCCGGACGGCACCGTGATCAGGCGCGGTTTCGTCGCCGCGTCGGGAAACCTGCTGGCCTTCCACGACGAGATGCCACCTGGCGAGGAGGAATCTAAACCGGTGGCATCGCAGATCGCGCTCGGCACCGCCGACGGCACGGTCGCGCTCACGTTCGACGCTGTGCAAGGCACGCTGACCATCGCCTGCACGCCGGAGAGCCCGCCTGGCCAGCTGACTATCAGGTGCGGCGATGGCGGCACCGTCAACATCCAGGCCGGGCAGGGCGGCACCATGATCGTCGACGGCGGTGACAGCCTCACCGTGAAGTCGGCTTCCTCGATGACCATCCAGTGCTCTGGTGACCTGTCTTTGACCGGCCAGACGATCTCACTCGGATAGCGAAGGCAGGGGATAAGGTGACCGACTTCATCGGAACGGGCTGGGCCTTCCCGCTCGCGTTCGAGCCGTCAGGTGCGATCGCGGTAGCGAGCGGCGAAGACAAAATCGAGCAGGCGATGCGGCTGATCTTGTCGACCTATCCCGGTGAACGGCCGATGCGCCCGGCTTGGGGCAGCACGTTGCGCGACAACGTGTTCGGCGGCACCGGCCCGGAGAGCACCGCCGCGATCGCCAGGGAGGTGCAGCGGTCACTTGAGTACGCCGAGCCGCGCGCGGACGTCAAGGAGGTGCTGGTCTACCCGGACGCGAACCGGGACGGGCTGCTGTACATCGACATCAGGTACACGGTGCGCGGCACTAACAGCCCGCGCAACCTGGTCTTTCCTTTCTACACAATCCCGGAGCACCCAGAAGGCGAGCTCTGAATGCCGCTGCCCGTCCCTGACCTAGACGACCGCCGGTTCCAGGACCTCGTCGATGAGGCCAAGCGGCTGGTCCAGCGGCGCTGCCCGGAATGGACTGACCACAACGTCTCCGACCCCGGCGTCACCTTGATCGAGACGTTCGCCTACATGACCGACCAACTGCTCTACCGGCTCAATCGGGTACCTGACCGGCTCCACCTGACGTTCCTCGACCTGATCGGGCTGCGCATGCTGCCGCCGACGCCCGCCAGGGCCGGAATCACCTTCTGGCTCTCAAGCCCCGGCCGCACGACGCTGACCGTGAGCGCGGGAACGCAGGTGGCCACCTTGCACACCCAGGCGTCAAGCCCGGTTGTATTCGCCACTCTCGATGAGCTGGCCATCGTGCCTTGCTCACTCCGGCTGGTGCGGAGCCCAGGCGACCGGCCAGCTGAGCCAGCCGATGATGCCAGCGGGTCGGCCGCCGCGGACGACGTCACCAGGGACCGTACTCGCGACTTGGCCGGCGGCCGCCCATTCCCCGCCTTCAGCTCACCGCCTCAGTTGGGCGACACGCTGCTGATCGGATTGACCAGCCCGGTTCCTAGCTGCGCGGTGCGCCTGGACTTTCGCGGCAGCGTCCAGGGCGTCGGCGTGAATCCCGAGCACCCGCCGTTGGTCTGGGAGGCGTGGACGGGCGCGGACTGGACGGAGTGCGAGGTCGGCTCAGACAGCACTGGCGGACTTAACGTGGCCGGCCGGATCGTGCTGCACCTGCCGCCGGCCCATGAGGCCAGCGTGATCGGCGGTGACCAGGCCGGCTGGCTGCGGGCCAGGGTGGTCGAGCCAGCGGAAGGCCAGCCGCCGTATACCGCGCCGCCGGTGGTCGAGGGACTGCTCGCCTGCACTGTCGGCGGCACTGCCGAGGCGGTGAATGCCGAGCTGATACTGACCGAGCCGCTCGGCGAGGCCGAAGGCGTCCCTGGTCAGGAGTTCAGCCTGCGGCGCAAGCCCGTGCTCAGCGGCTACGACGTCCCGGTCGTGGAAACGTCAGCTGACGACGGCTGGCAGCAGTGGACCCCGGTCGAGCACTTCGCCGAGAGCGGCCCAGCGGACTCACACTTCGTGCTCGATGCCGTGTCGGGCTTGGTGTTGTTCGGCCCGGCGGTACGGGAAGCCGATGGCGGCTTGCACCAGTACGGGCGAGTACCGCCCACGGGCGCCGCGGTTCGCATCAGGCGTTATGCCACCGGCGGCGGCACTCGCGGCAACGTCAGCGCCGGTGCCATCTCGACGCTGAAGTCATCGCTGCCGTTCGTTTCGCGGGTCGAAAACCGCCATCCGGCCCAGGGCGGCGTGGACGGCGAGACCCTGGACGAAGCCAAGCGCCGGGGGCCGCTGCTGGTGCGGACCAGGAGCCGGGCGGTGACGGCCGAGGACTACGAGGTGCTGGCCAGGCAAGCGGCGCCCGACATCGCGAGGGTCCGCTGCGTCCCAGCCGGCCAGGATCCGGCCCAAGCTGGCGCGGTGCGGGTCTTGCTCGTGCCGGCTGCTGCCAGCGAGGACGGCAGGATCTTGTTCGAGAATCTGGTACCGCCAAGGGACACGCTGCGGCGGATCACCGAGCGGCTTGAGGCGGTGCGGATGGTCGGTGCCAGGGTCGTGGTCGAACCGCCGCTGTACCGCGGGGTCACCGTCGTGGCCAGGATCATCGCCAAGCCGAGAACAAGCACCGACCGGGTACGTGACGACGCGCTGCGTGAGCTGTTTGAGTTCATCAATCCGCTGGCCGGCGGCGGCCCTGACGGCGATGGCTGGCCGTTTGGCCGCCCGGTCCAGGCCGGCGAGATCTTCGGCCGACTGCAACGCGTGCGCGGCGTCGACTTGGTCGAGGACGTCAGGTTGTTTAGCGCTGACCCAGTTACCGGCGTGCGCGGCGCCGAGGCCGCGCGGATCGAGATCGAGCCGAACAGCCTGGTGTTCTCCTATGAGCATCAGATCCGGGTGGAGGCGTCCTGATGCGCCGCGCGGTCCCCGGCCTTGGCACGCCTTATCCGCTCGGCACCTTGATGCCGGCCGTCTATCAGGAAGATCCGGCCACGATGGCCTGGACGGCCGGTCTTGACGATGTGCTCGCCCCGGTGATCTCGACCTTGGACTGCCTTGGCGCCTACCTCGACCCGCTGCTGGCACCGGAGGACTTCGTGTCCTGGCTGGCCGGCTGGTTCGGGACGGTATTCGACGAGAACTGGCCGCTGCTGCGGCGGCGGCTGGCGGTAGCCCGTTCGGTGGACTTGTACCGGCAGGCAGGAACCATCAGCGGCCTGCGCGCCCTAGTCGAGCTCGCGACCGGGTGCGAGGCCGAGGTCGCCGATAGCGGCGGCGTGACGTGGTCGCAGCGGCCTAATACGCCGCCGCCTGGCCAGCCGGAGGCAATGGTGCAAGTGCGGTTGTTCGCGCCGCCAGGCACCGAGCTTGACCTGAAATCGATCGGCGACCTTGTCGCGGCGGCTAAGCCCGCGCATGTCGCGCACCGGGTGGAGGTGATCGAGCATGATCGTCTGTCGTAAGTGCGGGCTCCGCAACGGCGACACCGACACGTTCTGCGGTACCTGCGGAAGCTTCCTCGAATGGACCGGCGAAAAGCAGACCCCGGCACCCGAGCCCGCCCCGCCGCCCAGCGACGAAGCCGAGGAAGCCGTGGCACCGCCGCCGCCCAAGGTCGGCTTACTGCAGCGGGTGATGGACGGGGCGAACGCGGTGATCGCCGGCCCGCGCCCGCCAGTCAGCCAGGATGCCGCCGCAGCCAGTCCAGCCCCCAAGCGGGCAGGTCCGGCCAAGTCGGGAACGTCGGCCCAAGCGGGAGCGACCAAGCCGGGCCCGCGCAAGCCGTCCGCGGCCAAGCCCGCCGCGGCCGAGCCGTCCGCGGCCAAGCCCGCCGCAGCGAAACCGGCCGCGGCGAAACCGGCCGCGACCGAGCCGGTGCAGCCAACGGTGCCAAGACCACCGGGTGCGACCGGTGCCGTGCCGCCGCCACCGCCGCCGCGTAGCGGCACCGGGGCACCGCCGCCGCCCCGCCCCGCCGTCCCGCCGGCCCCCGGTCAGGCTCGCGCCGTGCCCCCGGCCCCCGGTCAGGCTCGCGCCGTCCCGCCACCGTCGGCCGCCAGGACTGTCCCGCCATCCCCCGGTCAGGTCCGCGCCGTCCCGCCGGCCCCCGGTCAGGCTCGCGCCGTGCCCCCGGCCTCCGGTCAGGCTCGCGCCGTGCCCCCGGCCCCCGGTCAGGCTCGCGCCGTGCCGCCAGCGCCCGGCCAGGTCCGCGCAGTGCCGCCGGCCCCTGGCGAGGCCCGCGCCGTCCGGGCCGCCCCTGGGCAAACCAGGATGGCACCGGCCGGGCCAGCAGCGGGCGACGCAGCCGCGCTGGTCGCGCCGGTCATTCCGGCGGCCAAGGCAGTACCCACGCCCACCGCGGCGACCGGGCCGGCACCGGCGCCTGCGCCGGCGCCTCGCCGTCCCGAGGTGCGCGAGCAGGCACCGCAGATCGCTCGCGCCCGTGCGGTCGCCGTCACCAAGACGACGCCCAGTCGGCGGCTCAAGCCAGGTGACCTGATCTGCGGCAATTGCGGCGAGGGCAATCCGCCGAGCCGGAAGTTCTGCAGCCGTTGCGGCGACTCCCTCTTCGCGGCGGCAGAAGTGGATGAGCCGTGGTGGCATCGCTTCCGCATCAAGCGCGGCCCGCGAACCGTCAAGCTCGGCACTGAGCCCGGCAAGACCGCGGCCGGGCGCAAGGTCGGCGCGGCTGCCGTTGACGGCCGGCACGTACTGACCCAGGTGTACCGTAAGGCGCGCCTCGGCATCGCGCTCGTTATCGTCGCGGCAGGCGTGGTGTACGGCGCTTACCCGCCGTTCCGCAATGAGGTCAACTCGCTGTTCACGTCCGAGAAATCGAAGCTTAGCCGGATTGTGGACGTGAAATACGTGCCCATCCATCCGGTCAAGTGCACCGCCAACGTCCAGGACAAGGCCCATCCGGGTGGGCTGGTCTGCGACGGGTTCTTCAACAATTACTGGCTGGCGCCCTTCTCGCAGTCGCCAGAGCCGACTATCACGATGATCTTCTCGCATCCGGTGACGATCACCAGGCTGATCTTGTACAACGGCGCCTTCGGCCACTACGTCGCCAATGGCCGGCCGAGTTCGCTGCACTTGGTCTTCTCCAACGACGAATCCTTCACTATCACCCCGGAGGACAGCGCTGCGCCGCAGACCTTCACGATCAAGCACGCCATCTTGATAAAGCGCATCGTCGTCCAGGTCACCGCGACCTATCAGGGCACCGGCAAGCAGGACGTGGCCGTCAGCCAGATCGAGCTTTTCGGGATCGGGTGAGGCTGGTGGGAGACTTCATCCTGCGAACCGGCGATCAGCTCAAGGTCACCATCGAGCCGCCGGCCATCGTGCCGGCCTTGGAAGGGCCTGTGCCGCTTGAGGGCTCGGCCGAATCGCTGACCGTTTGCGGGATGCCGGCCTGCTTGCTCGGCGACGAGGTCCCGCCGATGCTCAAAGAGCCGTTGCCCTACACGGCACCGCCATTTACCGAACCCGGAACCGGCATGCTGACACTGACCTTGCTGCCGTCGAACCAGACCGCGCAGACCAGGAACGGCAAGCCGATCCTGATCAAGGGCGGCACGTTCACCGCCACCTTCACGGTGAGCGACCCGGCGATGCAGATCACGGCCGCCGGGCCGATCCCCGATCCTGAGGTGGAAAAAGCTGGTACAGCCATGTTTATCACGACGAACGAGACCGTCCTGGCCAGCTGACCGGCTGGCAGCATCGCCGCTCCGACGATGCGGTACCCCCGGCCCGCTCCAGCAACGTCGTTGGAGCGGCGATGTCGCCCTGGCAGCAGCACCGCTCCGACGATGCTGCCCGGCAGGTGGGAGTAACAGCAGTAGGGGTTCAACGATGCGGGCGAGCCGGGGCGGATCGGGCGGGAGTTCTGGGGCGGGCCGGGGCGGGAGGTCCGGGGCGGGCGCGCGGGCGGATCGGGCGGGAGTTCCGTGGCGGGCGGGCCGGGGCGGATCGGGCGGGAGGTCCGGGGCGGGCGCGCGGGCGGATCGGGCGGGAGTTCCGTGGCGGGCCGGGGCGGGAGTTCCGGGGCGGGCGCGCGGGCGGATCGGGCGGGAGTTCCGTGGCGGGCCGGGGCGGGAGGTCCGGGGCGGGCGCGCGGGCGGATCGGGCGGGAGTTCCGTGGCGGGCCGGGGCGGGAGTTCCGGGGCGGGTGCGCGGGAGCGGCCTTAACCGGGCGAGTTATCGCTTGCGGCCGGGAGTTCGGTGATGGTTTCTTTCTGCCAACGTCGCGGTCGGTGCGGCGACGGCACGCTGACCTGGGGACCTGCTGATGGCGCAGGGCGCGCTGAGCCGGGGCGCTGAGCCGCGTTGAGCGCGACCTCGCGGGCGGGCGGCGCGATGTCTGGGAGCACCGGCGGCCTGGCCGGCAAGATCAGGACGAGTTCCAGGCAGGCGCGGGGGGCAATGCCAAGGCCGACCCAACTGGTGCCAGCCGACCCCGGCTCCTGGGGAGCGCAGTCAAGCGCGACCGTCAGGCCAGTCTCGGCGAGCGGGCCGGCCAGGCAGTCGCCGGGCAGCACGGACTGGTAGGCGGTCGCGCTCAGCACCAGCCCAAGCAGTTCGTGCTCAGCGAGCGTGCGGTCGCTGGCGCTGGCCGCCCGGTCCTGACCTGATGCCCAGGCGGTGACTAGATAATTAAGTCGAAAATATTGCGGTGGCGGCTGCCGTCCGACTACCCGCCCGCCCTCGTCGCGCAAGTCGGCCCAGCCTGACTCGCGGCCGCGCGGGTCCTGCCGGACGCCGAGCAGGAACAGGTCAACGAAGAGCCGCTCAGGGGGATCGGTGACCCAGCGGGCTGTCGGGGCATCGAACCGCAGTCCAGTTCCCGGCGGCAGCACCTGACCGAGCCAGCTGGCGAGTGAGCGGTCAGCATCGTGCAGCACGTCACCATCGTGTACCTGGTCGCCCCTTGCCTGGCGCCTGCGATGGCGTGACATTACGCCAACCGCGCTGCTTCATATCCTGCCATTTCGCGCATGGCAATCCGATGGACGCATGCCACGCTGGATTCGCTACCGCGGACAAGGAGCCGGGTCTGATGGGCGTCGCCGTCACGTTTGAACACGACAACGCGATTGTCCAGGTCGAGCCAGGTCAGCAGGCTTCGTGCTCGATCCGAGTCGAGAACACCGGCATGGTGGTCGACTCCATGCTGCTCGACGTGCTTGGTGACGCGGCCCAATGGGCCGCGGTAGAACCCGCACAGCTCAACCTGCTGCCTGGTGCCAGCGCATCGGCCAAGATCGTGTTCCAGCCGCCGCGTGCCCCTTCCTGCCTGCCGGGCGAGGTGCCGTTCGGGCTACGGGCGATGTCCACTGAGGATCCGGACGGTTCGCAGATCGAAGAGGGCGTCGTCAACGTCGCCGAATTCAGCGATCTTGAGGCCGGCGTGGTTCCCACGACCGCGACCGGCAGTCGCTCGGCCCACTTCAGGCTGGTACTTGAGAATCGTGGTAACCGGTACGAGCACGTCATCGTGGACGCGAATGACGCCGACGCCAAGCTGTCGTTCCGCGCCCGCCCGGCTGCCGTCAGCGCCGCACCAGGCACCGCGACCTACGTGCGGGTCACCGCCCTACCCCGCAAGCGCTTCATCCGCGGCCCGAACCGGGCACTGCCCTTCGAGATCGTCGCGCAGCCGGAGGACGACCAGGCGGTATCGGCCAACGCGACGATGCTGCAAAGGCAGTTGCTACCCCGCTGGCTGCTGCCGCTGCTCGGCCTCGCTGTCTTGGCCGCCGGCCTGCTGATCGCTCTTTGGCTGACGGTGCTCGAGCCGGTGGTGCACTCGGCGGCCACGGCCGCCGCCGATGCGAACAAGGCGGCTAAGTCGGCGAAATCCGCCGCCAGCGAGGCGGCCAAGACCCCGGCCCCGACCCCGCCATCGGCGCTGGACGTGACCATCGCCAACCCCACGATCTTGACCCACACCACCGAGCTGGCTGGCGTGACCGGGTCCTATCTGAAGGGCGGCAGCGGCTCGCTGCCCAACCTTGTCTGGACCTCATCGAATCCGAAGGTGGCTAAGGTCTCACAGACCGGTGTGGTCACCGCAGTAAAGCCGGGTGCGGCCACGATCACCGCCACCGGTACCACGACGGCGCCGACACCGTCGCCTTCTGCTCAGCCGTCGCCCGGTGTCGCGGGAGCGGCCAAGACCCAGACTGGCCCCACCCCGGATGGCACGCTGCTGTCGACCAGATCGGCTGGCCAGGCAGTGTTGTCAGGCTCGGTAACAGTGAACGTCGTCGGCGCGGTGACCATCTCATCGACCGCCCTGCCTGAGGCCGCGGCGGGCAAGCCATACTCGCAGCCGCTGACGGCGAGCGGCGGTACCGGCGCTTTCACCTGGACGATCAGCGGCGGCGCGCTGCCGCCTGGGTTGTCGCTGTCACCCGGTGGCTCGGTCACCGGCACGCCGACGCGGCTCGGGTCGACCAAATTCAAGGTGCACCTGGCTGATGCTGGGCCGCCCGCCCAGTTCACCGCACGCACGTTGACGATCGACGTGGTGAAGCCGCTCGCGGTCGATACGTCAGCGCTGCCAGGCGGCACGGTGGGCGATACCTACGCCCAGCCGCTCGCCGCCGTCGGCGGCACACCGCCCTACAAGTGGTCACTCGCTCCTGGCGACGGCAGCCTGCCCGCCGGGCTTGTGCTTAACGCCAAGACCGGCGCCATCAAAGGAACGCCGACGGCGACCGGCGATGCCAGCTTCATGGTCCAGGTAGCTGACGCGGCCTCACCTGGCCAAACCTCGTCTGAGGCACTCTCAGTCAACGTGGTAAGCCCGCTGGTGTTCAGCACGCTGACGGTGCCGTCAGGAGTGTTCGACTCGTCCTATTCGCAAGAGCTGACCGCGTTCGGCGGTGTCGGCCCGTATGTCTGGTCAGTGTCGTCCGGCAACCTGCCCAACGGGCTCAGCCTCAATCCGACCACCGGGGCGCTCAGTGGCACGCCCGAGGCGACCGGTTCATCGAACTTCACCATCCAGGTCACCGACTCGTCCAAGCCGGGTCAGTCGGTGTCGCGTTCGTTCACGATGTCGGTCGTCGACGCGTTCGGCGTCACCACTACCTCGCTGACGCAAGGCTCAGTCGGCATCTCCTACAGTGCTCAGCTCACCGCCGCTGGCGGAGCCACGCCTTACGTCTGGACGCTGACCGGTACGCTGCCGCCCGGACTGATGATGTCGCCTGACGGCGTAATCAGCGGCACGCCGACCTCGACCGGAGTCTTCCCGTTCACCGTCCAGGCAGTCGACGGCGGCTCTCCGCCGCTTTCCGCGACCTCGTCGTTGTCGATCACCGTCGTCAGCCCGCTCAGGATCACGACCAAGTCGCTGCCGGAAGCAGTGACCGGCAGCAACTACTCGCAAGTGCTGAGCACGACCGGTGGCACTTCGCCGCTTTCCTGGTCAGTGACGTCAGGATCGCTGCCAGCGGGCCTCAGCCTCGACTCGGACTCTGGTGCGATCAGTGGCACGCCGCTGACGATCGGGAGTTCCAATTTCACTGTGTCCGTCACTGACTCGGCTACCCCGACCGCCGCGACGGCCACGCTCAGCACCTCGATCACGGTAGTAGAGCCGCTCACTTTCAATGAGCCAGCTCTGCCCGACGCGGTGCAGGGCGATGAGTACGTGACTCAGATACCCGATCACGTGAGCGGCGGCTCAGGCTCGTACACCTGGTACATCACCAGCGGCACGCTGCCGGCCGGAATGTCGCTTGACGCAGCCACCGGGGCCATTTCCGGCGGAGCGTCGGCGTCGTCGCAGACCGGCGTCCAGAACTTCACGCTGACGCTGGCCGATAGCAACGATCCTTCGCTCACCTTCAGCCGGGCCGAGTCCATCACGGTCAATGCGGCGCTGACGGTAGTGCCGACGGAGCTGACAGATACCGCCGGCCAGTCGTTCAGCCAGGATCTCAGCTCCCTGGTCAACGGCGGCGTGGGGCCCTACACCTTCACGGCGAGCCCGCTCGACGGGATGCCGGTCGACCCGACGACCGGCGTGGTGTCTGGCACCCCGGATGCACCCTGCCTGAGCGAGTCGGTCTCCGGCTCCAACCCGGTGGTGGTGACCTGCCCAAGCGTCCTGTATACGACCCAGCTGACCGTCTCTGACTCCTACGGCGACTCGGTGACCGTCACGATCAGCCTGTCCGTGCAGCCAGCGGCGCTGAAGTTCGTGCCCGCCAGTTCGCTTAACGACGTCCACCTCGACTCCGGCTACAGCGACAACGTGACGGTCAACGGGGCGCTGCCGACCGGCGGCTACGGCGGGACGGTTGGCGGGGTCGGCGGTTACTCGTTCTCGACCAGCCACGTCAGCGGGCCGGCGAACAACAACGGCCTGCCGTGCAACTTGGACACCTGCAGCACGGGCGACTTGTCGATGGACTCGCAGACCGGGCACATCGGCGGTGAGCTGACGGCCACCCCATCGCTCGGCACGACCTGGACCTTCAATGTCACCATCACCGATACAGACCCGGCGAATACCGCCTTCAGCATCAGCTACACCTTCCAGCTCTCGATCGAGCTCACGGCGTCCTGAGGTGCCAAGGCAGATGGAAACCGGACGAGTACGCGGGCGGGCGGTCGTGACCTCGCTTGATGTGCAGGTGCTGCAGACTGCCGCATCGCTGGATAACCTCACCGTCAGCAGTTGCGCGGCCATCGCGGCGATGCCGTTCATAGCCTCGGCTGATCCCGCGCTCAGGCGCTTTATCAGCCGGACCGGCAGGCAGCACGAGGCGCACGCGGCGGCGTTCAACCAGGCCGTGGCTAGGCTCGGCGGCCGGGTTCAGCACGCGCCTGACCCCAGATACGCCAATTCGGTTCGCCGGGCGCTGACCGGCCTGGCCGACGCTGTGTCGGCGGTCACCTTGCTGTCCTCGCTCGAAGACGTGAAGGCCCAGACCTATACCAGGTACGGGAGTATCGCCTCGGCACCCGAGCTGCGGATGCTCTTCGTCAGCGTGGCCGCCGTGGAAGCACAGCACCGGGCCTTCCTCCAGGTAGCGCAGCAACTGCTGAGCTCTGGGGCGGGCGCCTTGCTCGGCGAGCCGGCCGGGAGCGGCGCTGAGCTGCCGACCGGACTGTGGCCTAGCTGCCTTCCTGGCGCGTTCTACCCGGTTGCTGACGCCTCGGCCATCGACGAGGGGTCGGTCAAGTGACCGGTCCTGACCGGGCCGGGCCTGACCGGGCCGGGCGGATTCCGGAGCCTGGCGGGGTCTCACGGCGAGCCTTTACTACCGGTGCGGTGGCCGTGACCGGCTTGGCCGCCGGCCTTGGGGCCGGCCTGGCCGTCGTCGGCTGCACTGGCTCCGGCGCATCAACCGCCTCCGCATACCGGGGCGACCTGCGGATCGCAGCCTTGGCCGTCGCGCTGGAGAACGAGGCGGTGAGCGTGTACCGCGCGCTGCTGGCGGCAGCGCGTGCGGGCCGCCTCGGTCGAGATACCGGCGCGCTGACCGGGCTGGCGCGCACCTGCCTCAGGCAGCACTCCGAGCATGCGATGACCTGGAACGCCGTGCTGCGCGCAGGTCACGCGCCGACGATCACCGGGATACCGCTAGCTGGCCATCAGCTAGTGATGACCAGGCTCGGCAGGCTTGATTCGGTGAGCGAGACAAGCATGTTCGCGGCGAGCCTGGAAGCTCGGGCAAGCCAGACCTTCGTCGCCGCGGCCGGCCGCCTGCGTGGCCCGGTCAGCATCGCCACCGCCGCGGGCATCGCCCCGGTCGAGGCGATGCACGCGGCCATGTTCAGGCTCATCGTGGGCGAGTATCCGGTACCTGACAGCTTCGCCGGCACTACCGGAGCGGTTGGCCTCCGCGACCTGACGGTCTAGCTGCTCTTCGCCGCCATGTCCATGCGGAGTGAGGCGGCGCGCGGTAGGAATGAGCGCATGGCGATTCTTAGCTGGCCAGGGCGCGCACGAATCAACGGCCCTGTACTGGGTGCCGGTAAGTGAGTTGTTCAGCTTGATGTCCGGCGGCTTGATCTCCGCCCAGCCGAGCATGCTCGCCCTGCTTTACGCCGAGCGGGCAGGGCTGCTCAGGGAATTACCGCGCACCTATCGGCAACGCGAGGGACGAGACGCGCGCGCGTTTCACCTGGAAAGGGTAACGAGCCGACTCACGAAGGCGATCAGCGCGGACAACGCGGAGCTGCTCGCCGGATTACTGGCGGATGAGAGATGAGCATTTGGACGTGGCGTAAGGGACACGACACATGAACCCCCGGCAAAATGCATCTTGCCGGGGGTTCATTGCTTGCCGGGTGCGTTTATCAGGTTAGCTCGTTCTGCTCGATCTCGACACGGCCGAAATCCACGCTGCCGGGTATCGGCTGAAGGTTCCGGGGCCGATGACGACGGCTGAGAACAGGATCGGCGATGCGGCCTTCTCCGAACCGAATCCGACCGGCAACGCGGGGTCGGCTGGAGCGGCGGGGTTCGTCAGCTACGGCGCCGTCTTCGGCGACACCTATATCAAGATCGGCGGCCTCACCTATGTGACGGCTGATCAGGGCAAGCAACTCGTCGAGTTGCTGCACAGCAAGCTCTGAGTGTTCCTGGCCAGGTGCGCGGTTGGGCCGATGTTAATCGACGGCGACTTATGTTCTTGGTATTATGTGCCGCCCTCGGCTGGCGTCGATCAAGTTGGGATGTCATGGACCTCAATCAGGTAATGGAGCTTAATCAGCAGCTTGCGCAGATAGCGGCTACCCTGCGGCAACTCCGAACCGGAGTGGCGCAGGCTAGAGTCGCGGGCGGGGACGAATTTGAACGTCGCAGGGAGTCCTGCTACCAGGAACTTAACACCGCCATGAGCCTGCTCAGCACCATCCAGGAAAACCCAGCGCGACCCAGGATTTATTCAGTTGGCGACGCCATGAAGCTCTTGGGTGCGCTGAATGATATTAGTCCTGACTATTCACTCGAGACCATTGACGCGGCCATAGCGATAGCCGTCAGCCAGCAGCGTTGAAGTTCTGGCTCGACCTTGTCAGGCCAGCCGTCGCCGCTTCGCCCACGCCCTCGGCCTCGGCCTCGGCCTCGGCCTCGGCCTCGCGGGGTTGTACCTGACCCCTGGGCGCAAGGCCAGCGCCGGCCGGCGTCATATCGTTCCGCTCGCCGAGCTTGGGATGGAGTGGCCGCGATAGCATGGGCAGGACGGAAATGCTACTGATGTGCGCCGTGAGCTAGCACATCCGCCGCTGGCCGCCAACCCGCGACCGCCAGTGAACCTGGTGGTGGTCATCAGCAGAGGAAGCGATGGGAAAACCACTAGTCCTCGTGCTTTACATACTCGCGATGGTGGTCATCATCGTCGGCTCGGACATCTTGTTCTTCAGGAATCACTTCCTGGCGCGATTGCTAGCAAACATCGGGATTGTCCTTGTATTTGGAGCATTTTATCTGCGGTTCCTGAAGCATCCCTGAGTGTCCTACGATCACCGCATGCGCCAGCGCGCCTCGGATTACGCCGCTGCCACGGTGTTCCTGGTCCTCTTCGCCGTCGGCGGCCTTGTCGTCACCTTGCTATCGCCGCGCGAGGCCGCCGCGCTGCTGCTATGGGCGAGCACCAACGTGGCCAGCCTGCGGCAGCACCCGGTCCCCGCGCTCGTGCTGTCCGCCTTCCTCCCCTCGGGGTGGCCATTCGGCTGGCTGGTGCCCATCGCGCTGACGATGTTCGGTGCCAATCGCGCGGTCGGCACGGCGAGACTGGCTCTGATCTGCGCAGCTGGCCATCTGATCGGCACCGGTGTCAGCGAGGGGATCGTGGCCTACCGAGTGGACCACGGCAGCCTCCCGCCGACCTGGTCGCACATCCCAGACGTCGGCCCGTCCTACGTGGTCGTGTCCGCGATTGTCGTCGCGGTCATGTTCGGGACCTGGCTGACGCGAGTGACGGCGCTGGTTGTCTTCGCTTTCCTGACGTTCGTCAGCCACATCTTCGCCGGCCTGACCAGCCTTCACGTAGCCGCCATCGGCCACCTGACCGCTATCGTGACGGCGGTCGCGCTAGGCCTCGTACTGGCGGTCAGGCGGCGCGGTGCGGAGGCAGCACCGGGCGGGACCGCGCCGGGGCGAGCTGCGTAGTGAGCCGGTTAGCGCAGGTCACCGGATGTCTCTCCTTTCGGCGTCGTATTCCGTCTGCGTCAAGATGCCACTGTCAAGCTGCCGCTTGAGCCTCGCCAGTCGGTCTTGCTGGATGCTGGTCGCCTGCTGCGCGGCCGCATGCTCGGCGGCGGCCTGCTCCCTGAGCAGCTCGGCCATGCCGGGCCGGTCGATCCTGACCTCGCCGGTCTTGAAATTGACCTCGACAGCTAGCGGGTCGCCCACCGCACGCACGAAGATGCCTGCCAGCTCCACCCGTGCCCGCAGCACCTGGCCGGTCGGGCTCGCCAACTCCACCACGTAGGGGTGGGCCGCGCGAGTGCCTGAGAATGTCGGCCAGGCGGCCCCGACCACCGCATCCGGAGATTCGACGACCTTTCCCCGCGCCTTCTCCCACTTACCGCGCACAGCCTGCCGCCATTCCCCGTGGTCCAGCCCGCACCGCCCAGCATGGCACAAGTCAGCACGGGCCAGGAATCCGGTGTGGTCGCTGCTTTGGCCAGGCAGCGAACCGGCTCAGGACGGACTGGCGGGTGGCGGCAGCACCGCCTGGGTGAACAAGGTCGTCACGGCCACGGCGATGTGCTGCGGATTGCCCAGGCCGGCGCGGTCGGGGATCCGGCCACTGATGAGCAGCGACGCCAGGCCGTGTACTAGCGACCAGGCGCTGATGGCCACGAGTTCGGGCGAGTGGCCGGGCAAGTGCCCCGCCTGGCTGGCTCGGTCGATGGACTCGATCAGCAGGTCGTAAACCTCCTTTCTGGCCGCAGTGAGCTCGTGGTCGCCGGGGATCAGCGCATCCTGACTGAACATGACTTCGAAGTGGGCGGGGTGGCTGACCGCGAACTGGACGTAGCCCTGACCAACTGCCGCCACCTGGGCGGCGGCATCGGCCTCGCCCTGGCTCGCCACCTCGTCGCGGATGGCCTCCGCGAGCAGCCGGAATCCCGCTGCCGAGAAGGCCATGAGCAGTCCGGCCTTGCTGCCGAAATGGTGCGCTGGGGCGCTGTGCGATACCCCGGCCCGGCGCGCCACGTCGCGCAGCGAGACTCCATTGACCCCGTCATCGGTGATCGCTTCCTGTACCGCCGCGAGCAGGGCCGCCTTCAGATCGCCGTGATGGTATGCCACAGCTCATCTTGACATCCCGCTACCATCTTGACATCGTCTAGATACCTGCCGCACCGTAACGGACCAACTACAGATCGGCTCCGCCCGGGACGAGGACGGCGATTACGTGTCGGCCGAGCTTGGCTGCACCGGGGCCGACTACGCCATGCTGCGTGCCCGCGCCGCCACAGCCGGTCCATGGGAGCAGTCCGTTGTGCGGCTCGTGACGAGATCGGCCAAGGATCTGCTCGATCTGGTAATTAGACGCAGCAAATGGCATTATGGAAAATGTAACGCCTTTGCTTGCTGGATTGCTCCTGGTGTATGGCAGGAAATGGCTTAGTCGACTGCCTCATATGCCGGGTCGTCGGCGTAACTGGAGGTTGTTCGATGGAACGGATCGCTAGTGCGCGCTTGTCGAAGGCCAGCGGATTTGCCGCGGCGGTGCTGTTGTCACTGGGCACGCTGACCGCGTTAGCCCCTGCTACCCCGTCGGCGGCAGCCGTCCACTATTGGCCGAGCATTTTCCTGAATCACTACACCGGCGTCAAGGTTGGCGAGAAGCTGAAGGTTACCGGGACAGGCTTCCCGCCGAACATCACGGTCACCTTGTATCAGTGCAACCAGGGCATGCTCGACTCGCCGGCGGGCGTCTTTACCAAGAAGACGTGCGACTTGGCCAATACGCCCACGACTAAGACCAGCGGCAAGGGAACGATCGCGACCACGTTCACGGTAAAGAAGAAGGACATCGGCGGGCAGGCGGCAACCGAGGTGTCAGCGCACAGCGGGCACCGAAGTAACTGGTCCTGGGTCAAGTACAGTAACTCGGCAACGGCACCGTTCCTGACGAGCAACCCAACCGAGCCGTGGCTCAACCCGCAGACCGTGAAGCTCACCGGGCTGCTGATCCCGGCCGTCGCGGCCGGCTCGGCCGACTACGCCGCCGAATGCAACGACAACGTCCTGACCGGCGACACCAAAGCCTGCGGCAGCCTCGTCCACGTCGCCGTCGGCGTCAAGGGCCAAGCCACCGGCAAGCTTTCGCTGGTCATGGGCAACGTCGGCGACGGCACCTGCGGCACAGGCTCGGCCGATGAGGTCTGCTACATCGTCCTAGTCAACCTCACTTCGACCGAGGTCGCCACCCCGATCGCCATTGAGGCCATAGACTTCTACGAGCAGGCAGCCACCGCCCACATCGTCACCGTCGCCGGCGGCGGGACGCTCGCCGCATCGGCACCAAAGACGGTCCTGACCAACGGGAAGCTGACGGTTACCTGCTCGGCCAAGGGAGCAACGCCGGCTTCGGCGGCGTCCGTCACCATCGCGAACGGGACGACAAGCGCCAAGGCACCGCACCCGATGGGCATAGCTGCGGGCGTCGCGTTCAGCAACTGCAGCAGCCCGGTAGGCGCGGTGACGGTCACGGCGGCCGACCAGCCATACCCGGTCAACGCCAACTCCGCGACCAGTTCCAGCGCTACTGCCGTGACTCTCAGCGATGTTGACGTCAACGTCTCGATGACCCACTGCACGTTCACGGTCACCGGCTCCGCAGCGGGTGACTACAGCAACAAGACTCACGTGCTGACCATGACGCCGAGCCCGAAACCTAACGGGCTGACCAAAGCGCTGCTCTCGGTTTCCAACGTCACCGGCTGCCTCGGCCTGCTCAAGAATGGCGACCACCCGACCTTGACCTCCGGCTACAAGCTCACCCCAGCCACGCTCAGCATCAACGCCACCCGCTGAGCCGAGCAGCAACGGGGTCGCCCCGTTGTCGTCAGGTGAGCAACGGGGCGACCCCGTTGCTGTCGGCTGCGCCGGCTGAGCCGGCGGGGGACGGGGAAACGGGGCGGGGAAACGGGGCGGGGGAGGTGCGTCTGGGGCGGGAGGTGCCGGAGGTGTGGTGCTGCTGACGGCTATCCGGTCTGGGCGCCGTAGCCGCCGTCGATATTCAGTGCGACGCCGGTGACGAAGGCGGCGGCGTCGCTGGCGAGGTAGGCGACACCCTCGGCTACATCGGCCGGAGATCCGTCCCGCCCAAGTGGGGGCGTGCCTGGCAGTTGTTCTGGCGCGCATCCGATCCTCTGCTGGCACAGCAAGAACCCCGGATGAATCGAATTGACCCGCACGCCGGTCGGACCCCAATAGCTGGCGACCGCCTTGGTAAGCGCCCGGATCGCTCCGCTGACCGCGATCCCAGCCGGCTCTGGCAGGTCCTCATCTCCGATGACCGGGCTGACGTTGATGACCGCCCCGTGCTCAGAGACGGCAAGCAGATCGACGGCCGTCATCATGCCGAGAAAGGCACCGGTTTGATTCGCCTCGACAGCGTGCTGCCATTGGGCCGCGGTGATTTCCTCGATGGAGGCGCTGTTGCCAGTTCCTGCGCAATTGACCAGGATGTCAAGGCCGCCAAACTCTTGCGCTGCCAGCACGATCGCGCTTTCCCACTCTTGCTCGGAGGTTACGTCGAGATGGACGTAGACGGCGCTGCCGCCTGCGCGGGTGATGTCATCGGCCAGTCGCTGGCCGCCATGGTCGGCTACGTCGGCGACTAGGACGGTGGCTTCCTCATCGGCTAGCCGCCGTGCGATCGCGGCGCCTACGGGACCGGCCGCGCCGGTCACCAGCGCTATCCGTCCGCTTAGGTTGTACGTCATGGCCATCGCGTCCACCCACCCTCCAGAGCTATCTTCAGCATTGCCCTGATGGTGTAGCCGGGGCAGAGCCAACGGTCACCAGGGCGCGGGACGTTCGTCCGTGGGCGAAGCCAGAGCTGGCTGAGCCCCCCGCTGCTCCAGCCGGGGGGCTCAGCGCTAACAGGCGGCTACTGCTGACGGCCGCGCACGATCACTACCGGGCACTTGGAGTGATGGGAGCAATGCTGGCTGACTGAGCCGAGTAGCGCGTCGGTGAACGTGCCGTGCCCTCTGCTGCCGACGACGAGCAGGTCGGCGTCGGCTGAGGCGTCCACGAGAATGCTCGGGGGATAGCCTTCGACGCAACGCTGCTCAATTGTCACGCCGCTATGGCCGTCCATGGCGCGGGTGACGGCCTCGTGCAGGGCCTTGTCCGCGTCGGCGGCCATGTTGCCGCCATCTTCCATGATGACTGGTGCCCAGCCGTAGCTGCCGACCGAGATCGGGTACTGCCAGGCCATGATGGCCTCGACGTTGTCGCCGGTCAGTTCGGCCTCGGCTAGGGCCCAGCGGAGCGCGGCGTCCGATGCTGGTGATCCGTCGACTCCGACCACGATCCGCTTGTTCGCGCCGGTCTTTACCTCAGGCATGGTGTCCGCCTTTCCTTGGGGAGAGTTGTTCGTGGTGAGCTAGATGAGCACGTCGTCGGCTGGGCGCCGCACGCTGACTTCGGCTTGCCTGGCCGCGCCGAACCTGAGGATCAGTTGCGGGTAAGCGCCGTCGCAGAACTGCGTCCTGGTGAATTCGCGCAGCGATGGTTCCTCGAGCGGCTGGGTGTGCATCGCGGCCGACAGGCCGCAGCTGGAGGCGTACAGCAACGTCCGCTGCAGTGCCTGCCCGGCGCTGATCCAGTCGCGGTGCCGGTCGGTGGCAGTAGTCAGGATCGCGATGAGGCCGGCCGACCTTAGCTGCTGGCTGTAGCCGGCGGTGGGCAGGCCCCAGCCGCGGCCACGGGCGTAGTCGCGGGCGGGGAATCTCGGTTCTACCTTTTCCGGCCGGGCCGGATAGGCGGATGCAGGGACCCCGTCACGCCTGGCGCTGTTCGGTGCCGGTGCCCAGCTAGCTTGCTCTTTGGCGCGGGCCGCGTCGTGCCGCAGCGCGTACTCGCCGGCCTGGACGACGGCGGCGAGCGCGGCCTGCTGCGCCTGGTCGGCGAAGATCTGCAAGGTGGCGTCCTCACGCGCGGCCTCGCTGCGCAGCGCAGCGACCACGTTGATGGGAAGCGGCTGGTCATCGAAGCCGCCTTGGTGGGTGCGCCGGAGCGGAATCTGGGCGAAGAGCTCGCGTTCGTACCCGACCGGCGGGACCAGCTCTGACCAGCCGATCTTGGCGACCAGCTGGTCGAGCCCGGGCTCGGGCAGCATCCTGACGGCCGGCACGATGCCGAGATAGCGCAGCGCGACCCGGGCGGTGAACAGCGCCGCGCCACAGCTGATCAGCATCTCCCGGCCGTCAGGATCAGCCACCGGCAGCTTGCGCTCATCGTCGGCGTGCAGCCCGATCTCCTGGCCAATGCCGTAAAACCACCAGGGCTGCGTATTCAACACTGACGGCGCATTGACTGCCATATCCACGACAAACCTGGTGATGTCCGCAGGACTACTCGCGGTACCTGGCAGGTCCTGAGACGGCAATCGGGATGTACTCATGATTTTCTCCTGTGCTTCGCAACCTCATGCTCAGCATCCCGCGCCGGCGCCGCCGAGTATCAGGGCCAAACGGCCCATGGCGGCGAGCCTGAAGTCCCGTCTGCGGCCCGCATTAGCCAAGCTCAGGGAGCATTTCGATGGCGTGCACCGGGCATTGCTCGGCGCAAATGCCGCAGCCAGTGCACTTGTTGTAGTCGAACTGGTACCGGCGTCCTTGGCCGAGCTTGATGACCGCGTCCTCCGGGCACGCGCCGAGGCAGCCATCGCACTCACAGCAGTTGCCGCAGGACAGGCACCTGGCGGCTTCGTAGCTGGCTTCGCGCTCGGTCAGGCCGCCGACGACCTCGCTGAAGTCCGCGGCCCGCTGCTCAGGAGCGGCTTGTGGCTCCTCGCGCCTTGCCGTGTCGCCGAAGTACCACAGGCTCATGTGCTCAAGTCCGACGATCGGGTGCTTGGGCGGGGAATCCGCCGTCGTATCGCGCAGCCAGCCGTCGATGTTGGCGGCTGCCTTCTTGCCGTGGCCGACGCCTACCGTGACGGTGCGCTCGGCTGGCACCATGTCGCCCCCGGCGAAGATGCCAGGACAGCCGGTCATCATCGCCGATGACACTCGCACGGTACCGCCGACGGTGATATCCACTCCAGGCACCTGGTGCAGGAACGCGGTATCGGCCTGCTGGCCGAGCGCCAGGATCAAGGTGTCGGCTGGCAGCGTCTCCAGTCGTCCGGTCGGCACCGGCATGCCGTTCTCGTCGAGTTCCATCGTCTCGACGGTGAGGTCAGGACCGCGGAAGGCGGTGACCGTGCGCAGCCAGTTCAGCCGGATGCCTTCACGCTCCGCGTCTTCCGCCTCTTGCTCGTGGGCGGGCATCTGTGCCCTGGTGCGGCGATAGATGATGAGGGTGTCGGTGGCCCCTAGCCGGCGCGCTACCCTGGCGGCATCCATCGCGGTGTTACCGCCGCCGTAGACGGCGACGTGTCGGCCGATCGCGGGCCGATCGCCCTGCGCCACCGTGCGCAAGAAGGAGACCGCGTCGATAATCCGCCCCGCGTCCATGGCCGGGATCTCCACCCGCTTCGATAGCGCAGCTCCCACCGCGACGAACACCGCGTCGAAGCCGCCTTCGTGCTGTTCGGCCGCTAGGTCCTCGACCCGGTGGCCAGTGGTCAGGCGGACGCCAAGCGCGGCGATCCTGGCGATTTCGCTATCCAAGACGTCGCGTGGCAGGCGGTAGGCAGGGATGCCGTAGCGCATCATCCCGCCCGGCTGGTCGCCTAGGTCCCTGATCTCGACTTCGTGGCCGCGCCTGGCCAGGTGGTAGGCGGCCGACAGGCCGCTCGGCCCGGCGCCAATGACCAGTACCCGCTTGCCGCTTGGCGCCGCCGGGCGGTCAAAGGACCAGCCCTGGTCAAGCGCTAGGTCGCCAAGGAACCTTTCGACACCGTGAATCGAGACGGCGCTGTCGAGCTTGGCCCGGTTGCAGGCACCTTCGCACGGGTGATAGCAAACCCGTCCGTGGATCGCGGGAAGCGGGTTGTCCGCGACGAGTTGCCGCCAGGCCTGCTCGTATTCGCGGGCCTCGGCGAGCGCGAGCCAGGCCTGAATGTTCTCACCAGCCGGGCAGCCCGCGTTACACGGCGGCAGCAGGTCGACGTAGCGCGGCTGCCTGCTGCGGGCCGGGCCGGTTTGAGATTTCCCGTGCAGCAGGTCGGTCAGCGGCGTCAGATCGCTCGGGTTCATGACGGCCCCGTCTGTGTGACAGCTAGGTTTCCTTGATCACTTGCCACGCTAGCCGGGCCTTGAGCATTGCTGTAGGGACCTAGGTCAGGACTGGCCGTACCGATTGGCCCAGGTGCCACGGCTCGCCCGCTAAGCATGCGCTCCCTGACTGGAGTCATCATCGTTGCGCACCTTGGCGGCGTAGGCGGCTGCCTGCGTGCGCCGCTGCATGCCGAGCTTGGCGAAGAGGGCGGACACGTAGTTCTTGACGGTCTTCTCGGCCAGGAACATCCGCTCGCCGATCTGCCGGTTCGTCAGCCCTTCGCCAATCAGCTCAAGAATCCGGCGCTCCTGCGCGGTCAGGCCGGCCAGCGGATCGGCTCGCTCGGCCTGCTCGCGCATGCGGCGCATGATCCGGCTGGTCGCTGCCGGGTCAAGCAGCGAAGCACCTGAGGCGACTGTGCGCACCGCTCCGACCAGGTCGATGCCACGGATTTGCTTCAGCACATAGCCCGCCGCACCCGCCATGATGGCGTCGAACAGCGCCTCGTCATCGCCAAACGAGGTCAGCATCAGGCAGGCAACCTCAGGCAGGCTGGACCGGATCTCGCGGCACACCGATACCCCGTCGCCGTCAGGCAGCCGCACATCGAGTACCGCGACATCGGGTCGCAGCGCCGGGATGCGGGCGAGCGCCGACTCGGCGGTCCCAGCCTCGCCCACGACGATGATGTCCGCTTCGGCCTCAAGCAGCTCCCGTACTCCGCGCCGAACGATCTCATGGTCATCAAGGAGGAACACCTTGACCACATCCGGCGCGGCTGCCTCGCTCATATCCTGTAGTCCTCTCCATGCTGATCTGTCGACCGTGACCGGCGCGTGCTGATGTCGTCTTACCGGCCTGATGGCACGATCGCGACGGGACAGGCGCTGTGATGGGCCACCTGGCTAGATACCGATCCGAGCAGTAGCGTGGCGAAGCCACCAGCGCCGCGCGATCCCACCACCACCAGATCAGCGTCGCGCGACGCGTCGATCAGTGCCTGGGCCGGATAGCCGGTGAAGGCGCTCACGGTGATGGCGGCCGGCCGCTGCTCGCCGATCTCGCTGGCTGCCTTGACGACCGCGTCGTCAGCCGCCTGCCGTGCGCTCGCGATCGCGTGCTCGGCGTCGGGAACGCTGAGTTGCCTGCCGCTAAAAGTACTCATCATGGCGGGGATTACGGTCATGACGGTGAGTGCGGATCCTCGTACGGCCGCCTCGCGCATCGCCCAGGTCAGGGCTTCATGGGCGTGGGCTGACTGGTCAATGCCCACTACGATGCCGGACATTGCTACCTCCTTTGGGTGCGATCGAGCCGTTGCTCGCATATCAGCAATATCGCCGCCGATGCACACCACTCGGCAGGGCATTCAGGCCCGGGTGGCCGGGACTTTGGTCACCTGAGCACGGTGGCGCGGGCCTGCCTGGCGATCTCGATGTCCTCGCGGGCGGTGATAACGAACGTGCGCACGACCGCTCCTTCGGCTGAGATCTCCGTGTCGGTGCGGGCGGCGCGGTTCAGGCCGGCATCGATGGCGATGCCGAGGAAGCCGAGCCCGGCGGCGGTAGCTGACCGGGTCAGGGCGTCATGCTCGCCGACGCCGCCGGTGAAGACCAGGCCGTCAAGGCCGTCCATGGCGGCGGCCATCGCGGCGATCTCACGGCGCAGCCGGTGCAGGTAGACCTCGATGGCCAGGGCCGCCTCCTGGCTGCCTGCCCGCGCCGCGGCGCGGACGTCGCGCATGTCGCCCGAGCCGTCAGGCAGCTGGGCCAGGCCAGCCAGACCCGAGCGCTGTTCGAGCCCGTCGGAGAGCTCAGCGACGGTCAGTCCGCCCTGCTGAGCCAGCCAGAGGATCAGGCCAGGGTCGACACTGCCGCTCCTGGTCGCCATGACCAGGCCTTCCAACGGCGTGAATCCCATCGTGGTGTCCACGCTCCGGCCGCCAGCGACCGCAGCGAGCGACGCGCCGGCCCAAGATGGCAAGTCACCAGCCGCAACTCCGCCATCGGTTCGCTGTCGGCCGCCGAAGCCAGCTCGGCGGCTCGGCGGGCCGCGTAGGCGTGGGAGAGCCCGTGGAAGCCGTACCGGCGCAGCCCGAACCGCTGGGTCCAGGTCGCGGGCAGCGCGTAGGACGCCGCTGGCGGCGGAATCCCGGCGTGGAACGCGGTGTCGAAGCAGGCGACCGCCGGTACCCGCGGCAGCAGTCTGGCCACGGCCTCGATGCCAGCGAGCGCCCTTGGCTGGTGCAGCGGCGCCAACTCGGTCAAGGCGCTAATTCCGGCCAGCACCTCCTTGTCGATCACTACCGGACCGGTGAAGGCGCGGCCACCGTGCACGACGCGGTGTCCGGCGACTTCAACCCCGGTGTGGGCAGTCAGGAATGCCGCCAGCTCGCGATGATCGGGACTGCCGTCCCAGCGCTCAAGCTCAAGCCCGGCGGCGACCTCATCACGCTGGTCAAGCACGGTGACCTTGAGGCTGCTCGACCCCGCGTTGACTACCAGGACCCCCCGGTCGCTCATCCCGCAGGTGCCGGGGCCGGCAGCGGCGTGGTGCCTGGCCAGACCCAGTCGGCGACCTCGGGCAGGTCCTCGCCGTGCTCACGGGTCCAGGCCCGGTGCCTGATCAAGGTGTCGGTCATCAGCTGCCGTAGCCGCGCGGCCCGCCGGTCCAGCCCAGGCACCCGGTCAATCACGTCCATGACCAAGTGGAACCGGTCCATGTCGTTCATCACGACCATGTCGAACGGCGTCGTCGTGGCACCTTCCTCCTTATAGCCGCGAACGTGGAAGTTGGCGTGCCCGGTCCGACGGTAAGTCAGCCGGTGGATCAGCCACGGATAGCCGTGGTAGGCGAAGATGACCGGGGTGTCGGTGGTGAACAGCGCGTCGAACTCCGCGTCGGTCATGCCGTGCGGATGCTCAGTCGTCGGCTGCAGCCGCATCAGGTCCACCACGTTGACGACCCGCACGCCCAACTCTGGCAGGTGTTCGCGCAGGATGCTCGCCGCTGCCAGCACCTCAAGCGTTGGCACGTCGCCCGCGCAGCCCAGCACCACGTCGGGTGCCGCGTCGTCGTTGTCGGTGCTCGCCCACTCCCAGATGCCAGCGCCCCGAGTGCAGTGCAGTACCGCCGTGTCCAGGTCGAGCCATTGGGCTGACGGCTGCTTACCCGCCACGATGACATTCACGTAGTTCCGGCTGCGCAGGCAATGATCTGCGACCGACAGCAGGGTGTTCGCGTCCGGCGGCAAGTACACCCTGATCACTTCGGCCTTCTTATTCATCACGTGATCGATGAACCCAGGATCTTGGTGGGAGAATCCGTTGTGATCCTGCCGCCACACATGGGAAGTCAGCAGGTAGTTCAGCGAGGCCACGGGACGGCGCCAGGCCAGCTGACGCGAGACCTTCAGCCACTTCGCGTGCTGGTTGAACATCGAATCCACGATGTGGATAAAGGCTTCGTAACAGGAAAACCAGCCGTGTCGGCCGGTGAGCAGGTAACCCTCAAGCCAGCCTTCGCAGACATGCTCGGAAAGCACCTCCATCACCCGGCCGTCGGTGGCGAGGTTCACGTCGACCGCGAGGGTGCGCTCCTCCCAGGTCTTCCCAGTCACCTCAAGCAGTGCGCCGAGCCGGTTCGACTCAGTCTCATCGGGCCCGAAAACGCGGAAGTTGCGGTGCGCCGCGTTGTGACTCATCACGTCGCGCAGGAAGCCGCCAAGTACGCGGGTCGGCTCGGACACCGCCGCCCCTGGTGACGGCACTGGTACCGCGTAATCGCGGAAGTCAGGCAAGTCAAGATCACGCAGCAGCAGCCCGCCATTCGCATGTGGGCTCGACCCCAGCCTGGCGGCTCCGTCAGGCACCAGTCCAAGCAGGTCGGCCCGGGGCGCGCCGGCGCTGTCAAACAACTCTTCTGGACGATAGGAGTGCAGCCACTCCGCCAGTTGGCGCAAGTGCTCCGGGTTGGTGCGCACCTCAGCGAGCGGCACCTGATGCGCCCGCCAGGTGCCCTCGACCGGCAGTCCGTCGACCACCTTAGGCCCGGTCCAGCCCTTAGGGCTGCGCAGCACGATCATCGGCCAGCGCGCTCCCGTCTCCGGCTGGCCGCCACCGGATCTCGCCTGGTCCCAGATTGCCCTGATGCCCGCGACGGCCTGGTCGAGCGCCGCTGCCATCGCCGGGTGCATGATCGCCGGGTCAGCGCCGGACACCCAGATCGGCTCGTAGCCGTAACCGCGCAGCAATTCGTCGAGTTGTTCATCACCGATCCTGGCCAGCACGGCCGGATTAGCGATCTTGTAGCCGTTCAGGTGCAGGATCGGCAGCACGGCACCGTCGCTCGCCGGATTCAGGAACCGGTGCCCGTGCCAACTCGTGGCCAGCGGGCCGGTCTCAGCCTCGCCATCGCCAACGATGCAGGCCACGATCAGGTCGGGATTGTCGAACGCGGCGCCAAAGGCGTGCGCCAGCGAATAGCCAAGCTCGCCGCCCTCATGGATCGACCCTGGCGTCTCTGGCGCGACGTGGCTCGGCACGCCGCCGGGGAACGAGAACTGCCTGAACAGGGTCGCCAGGCCATGCCTGTCCTGCGGCACGCTCGGGTATACCTGCGAGTACGTGCCGTCCAGCCAGGTGCAGGCAAGCGCGGCCGGGCCACCGTGACCGGGCCCGATCACGACCATCATCGACGCCCCAGACAGGGAAATCACGCGGTTTAGGTGCGCCCAGATGAAGTTCAGGCCAGGCGAGGTACCCCAGTGACCGAGCAGCCTTGGCTTGATCTGCTCAGGCCGCAACGGCTCGGTCAGCAGCGGATTGTCGAGCAGGTAAATCTGCCCGGCCGCCAGGTAATTGGCCGCTCGCCAGTACCGGTCGATCGTCGCCGCTTGGTCCCGCGTCAGCGGTGCTGCCCCGTTCATTTTTCAATCCTTTCTTATTTTCTTGAAAAATTGGCGTCGGCTAACGTAGCTCCCGCAAGAACGGGTCGTGCGAACCGGTCGGAACGACCTGCACCCTGGCGTCGGCAGCCAGGCAACCGTCCGCCCGCGCGATCACCGGATTCAGATCGAGTGCTGATACTTCAGGCAGGTCGTCGGCCAGCCTTGAGACCCGAAGCAGCACATCGGCCAGCGCGTCCAGGTCGGCCGCAGGCATCCCACGGTAGCCTTCGAGCAAGGCTGCGGCGTGGCCGCCACTGATGAGGTCGTGGGCGTCGGCGTCGGTCAGCGGGGTCAGCGCGGCGCGGTGATCTCCGAGCAGGTCAGCTGTGACGCCGCCGAGCCCGAACACCACCAGCGGGCCAAACACCGGCTCGGCGGCGACGCCGATCAGTACCTCGACGCCAGCGCTCAGCATCGGCTGGATCAGTACGCCAGTCAGGTCGGGTCCGAACCTGGCAGCCAGTTCGGCGTAGGCCGCGCTGACGTCGGCCGGGCTGCGCAAGTCCAGCTTCACCGCCCCGGCCTCGGTTTTGTGCACGAGACCCTTCGCCTCGGCCTTCACTACGACCGGCCCGGCGATGCTCGCCGCCGCTGCGAGCGCTTCTCGCTCGGTCTCGGCGACGATGGTGCTGGCCTGCGGTATGCGGTAGCAGCTCAGCAATTCGGTGACGGCGCTGGCCGGCAGCCAGCCGCCGGCTGGATGGTCCCGCAGGAAGCACTCGACCAGGAGTCGGGCGTCCGCGCCGCGCACGTCGGCCAACTCGGGAATGTGGCCCTGCGGTCGGACCCGCCAGCTGCCGTAGCTGGCCGCGTGGCCGAGCGCCTGCACGGCGTCCTCGGGGTAGGCGTAGCAGGGAACAGCGCTGATCAGGCCGCTGGTGTCGGGCTCGGGCCCAGTGCCAGCCCGCGGTAGCAGGCGGACGTTCTCGGTCTGATCAAGCAGCGCCGCGCTGACCGGCTTAGCGATCATCGCGGTAGCCACTGCCTGACTCAGATCGGCTATGGCGGTAGGCACCGTCACGCTGATCACGGCGTCGACGCCGTCATCGGCTGCCACCGCCTCCAGGCAGCTGCGGAACGCCTGCACGTCAATCCCGGCGGAGGTATCGAGCGGGTTGGCGATGGTGGCATCGGCTGGCAGCAGCGCGGCCAGCCGATGCCGCGTCGGGGCGGCGAGTGGCGCGAGCACCAGCCCGTTGTCGGCGCACGCGTCCGCCGCGAGGACGCCGGCCCCGCCCGCGTTCGTGACCACCGCGACGCGACGGCCGGCTGGATAAGGCTGACAGGACAAGAACGCCGCAGCGTCGACCAGCTCACCCAGGCTTGCGGTGAGAATGATCCCGGCCTGCGCGAACAGCGCCGCGCGGGTGACCGCTGGAGTGGCGGCCGCGGCGGTATGAGACTGAGCCGCCCGCTGGCCGTCGGCTGAGCGACCGGCCAGCACCGTCAGCACCGGCATCCGGCGGCCCACCCGCCTGGCGGTCCTGGCGAACTTGCGGGGATTGCCGAACGATTCCAGGTACAGCACGGCCATCGCGGTCTGCTCGTCCTGCTCCCACCAGGTAAGCAGGTCATTGGCTGAGACGTCGTATTTATCGCCCATCGACACGAAGGACGAGACGCCGATGCCCAGCTTGGACAAGTGCTCGGTCAGGCTGACGCCCACGCCGCCCGACTGGACGGCGAGCCCGGCGATCCCTGGCGCGGGCCGGTCACGCCCGAACGTAGCGTCAAGGCTGCTGCCGGGCATCGCGATGCCGAAGCAGTTCGGGCCTACTAGCCGCATGCCGTACTGACGGCAGGCTGCCAGCAGGCCAGGACCGGCCGGCCCGAGCCCGGCGGTGATCACGACCAGGATGGCGACCCCGCGCTGCCCGCATTGCTCGGCCACCTGGACGACGCCGCTTGCGGGCACAGCGACAATCGCGACATCGACCCCTGCCGGCAGTTCGGCCGCGCTCGCGACGCAGGGCCGTCCTTCGAGCGTGCTCGCGTGCGGGTTCACCGGGTAGATCGGGCGGGCGAAGCCGCTGGTGATGATGTTGCGCAGCACCTGAGCGCCGATGGAGTTTGGCCGTCGGCTGGCGCCCACGACAGCGATCGATTCCGGCCGGAACAGATGCCGCAGGCTCGCCACGTCCGCGTGGCTCTCCCTGCGCTGCACCGCGTCAAGATAATCCGTGAGACTGGCATCGGCCGCGCTGGCCGGGAGCGGAATCGTCAGCTCGACGACGCCATCGTGCCACTGCCTGCGCACTGGCAGTCCAGCGGCAGCGAAGACCCCCAGGCATCGGTGAGTTCTCTGCCAGCGTCTCGGCGGTCAGCGCCACGAGCTGATGCTGCCTGGCGATGGACACCAGATGCTCAAGTAGCAGGGTGGCCACTCCGTGATGGTGCATGGAGTCAGCGACGGCGAAAGCGACCTCGGCGCTGCGGGCCGACCCGTTCACCTCGTAGCTGGCTACCCCGACGGCGGTGCTGCCGAGCCAGGCGATGAGCGCCACGTGGCCTGGCTCGGCGGGGCGGCAGATGCGCTGCGCCTCCCACTGCGCGTTCATCGGACTCAGGCTGAAGAAGCGCAAGTACAGGTTGTCGGCCGACATGGCCGCGTGCAGTTCGCGCACGGCGTCGGCATCCTTGGCCCTGGCCGGCCTGATCCGCACGGTGCCGCCGTCGGCGAGCAGTGCGTACCCGCCGGTCGTGGCAGTTGGCTGGGGGGTGGCGCTGGCTCCGCCGACTGGCAATGGCTCTGACATATCAGTGACCTTCCCAGATGCGGACTGCCAGCAACAGGATGCCGGGCGGGCACCGGTCACGCAGGAGCACTGCGGCCCGGATCGGTGGGACTTTTGGCCCGAATGGCCACCTCAGTTACTTCGTCCACTTTGTGCCGCTGGTGTGACGCGCATTTGCGATGTTGACTGTTCCGAACGGAATCGGAATTTGGGGGTGTGCAGATGATGAAATGGCGCATGCGGGCGCGAACCGCGGTCATCGCGCTCACGGTGCTCATCGCGGCTGGAGTGAGCACGGCCGGCTGGACGGCCCAGCCGCCGCCGACCTTGACCCACCGGGCTGTCGCTGGACCTGCGGTGCTGCTCGACGGTGGCGCTCGGTCAGCAGCGAGTACCAGCCAGCCGTGCTTCTACGTGTTCCCCACCTGTGCGAGCAGCGATCCTGATGTGGCGATCGTGATCAGCGGCACGGGCGATACCAGCGGGTGCACCTTCTCGTTCACGGTCGACTGGGGCGACGGGAAGAGCGAGACGAAGGAGTTCAAAGGCGGCCCTGATGGCTTTGTGGGCGCCACCTTCAAGCACACCTACGACAGCAGCAAGCCAGACAGCTTCTCTGTCGATGTGATCGGCAAGGTCCTGGTGAACGATCCTGCCAACGACTGCACGGCGCAAGGCGGTGACCTGACGTTCGTGCTGACCCCGCAGATCGGCCTGGCCGGGCTGCGATTCGCGTCGACCAAGGGTCGCACCCTGAGCACCCCTGGCGAGCCGGTCGTCAGCGACAACGGGGACGAGGACCTGGCGTCGGGACCTGATAACTGCGACGGGATCGATGACAGCAAGAGCTTCGACTACCTGGCCTGCCAGTCGCCGGTACCAGGGCAGAACGGCCCGTCTGTTAAGGACTGGCCGGTGATCTTCCCTGTCGGGCACGCGCTCACCGTGGACGATGTTGTCTTCGTCGCCAACGGGCCGATCACCAAGCCGGTGCTGACCGCGAGCGCCACCGTCACCGCGCCTGGCAGCGCCGAAACCGACGCCGTACTGACGAGCGTGCCGATGACGGTCAAGAAGGTAGGAAGCCTGTATTACTTCGAGGCTACCGGCCTTACCTTTACCGGCAGCAAGCTGCCTGCCACGCCCGGGCGCTATTCGGTGTCACTGTCCTGGCTGATTACCGACCAGCAAGACCAGATCGGCGTCTCGGCCGGCATGCAGACCATGACCATGTACCTGACCTCCGCGCCCTACGTCGCACCGACCGGTCCTGGCAGCGATGAGGTAGACCAGCCCTACGAGACCCTGGTGGACGTGGGATCGACGGCGGCGGCGGGAAAGTCAGGCGAGCAGGCCGTGTTCAAGGCGATCTGGCGTAAGTTCGCCAGCCTGGCGATCGCCCACCCGAAGCTGAATACCGCCTCAGGAACGGTGACCGATGGTCCAGCTTTCAAGTACTACAGTGACGATTACCACGATATCGGCGACGTGTTCGGTAACAGCGGCCAGGGCTGCCCGACCTTTTTGGGATTCCTCAAGGAAAACTCAGGTCATTGCGGCAACTTCGCTCAGTTGCTAGCTGGCGTGCTGGCGTTCCAGGGAATCTCAGCCAAGATTATCAATCTCGACGACACCAAGGAGAACGAAGGTTTTTACCTGGGACCAAAGCCGGACAAGAACAACGGCCCCGAGCACTACGCCTACATGCTCGTCGGGCGAGGCCTTTGGTCATTCGGCGATAAGAATGCCTCAGAGCCATACCCGTACGGCGACAAGTTCATTATCGGCGCCCACGACAAGGTGACGGTCAGCGGTGACGCACTCAAGTACAAGTCGACCCAGCCGATCGCGCAGGGACCGGTGACCGATCCGCCGATGATGTTCGGTACTGGCGACCACGCGATCGTGCGCGTCACCTTGAGAGCTGGCGGTGGCGGGCTCTTTGACCCCTCGTACGGCAACCCGCAGACCGGCAAGGGGTACGCGACCATGACCGACTACGAGAAATCCGCGATCGCCGGATTCGCGGTCATCTTCAGGAAGGAGCCTAGCGGTCCCGACCCGCTGAGTCGTAACGACGCCTTGGACGTTGACTGCGGCGGGTCCAACGTCTGCTTCTTCCAGGCGGTGCCTTACCCGTAAGGCGGACGGGCGGAGCGGCCGTTAGCCGCCGCTCCGCCCGCTGGGCCGCCGGTACTGCTCGGCTAGGGCGGTCTTGAATTCCATCCCATGTCCTGGCCGGCTGAGGTCGGGCGCCATGGTGCCGCCAGCCGGGTCGAGCGTGCCATCGAACAGCATCCGTTCGATGCGCTGGTGGTCGTGGAAGTACTCGACATGGCGCAAGTTGACGGTCGCGGCGGCCACGTGCGCGTGCGCGTTGGGTGCGCAGTGCGCGGAGACTTGCAGGTTATGGGCTGCGGCAAGTGCTGCGGCTTGCCTGAAGCCGGTGATTCCACCGCACCTGGTGGCGTCCAACTGGAGGCAGTCGACGGCGCCGGCGTCGATCAGCCGGGCCGAGTCGGCCAGCGTCCAGCTGTATTCGCCCGCCGCCACATCTTGGCTTACGGCCTGCCTGAGCAGGGCAAGCCCGGCGAGATCCTGACTGGAGACCGGCTCTTCGAACCAGGTAACTCCGAACTCGGTGAGCCGATCGGCCACCCGCCGAGCCTGGCCAGTGCGGTAACCGCCGTTGGCGTCGACATACAACTCGGTGGCCGGGCCGATGATCTCGCGGGCCAGCGCCACCCGCTGGAGATCCCTGTCCTCGTTGGTTCCCCAGGACTCGCCGATCTTGATCTTCACGCGCGGTATCTGGTCCCGCTCAACCCAGTCGCTGAGTTGCTGCCGGGTCTGGCGCTCGTCATAGGTTATGAAGCCGCCGCTGCCGTAAACCGGCGCCGCCGTGAGCGCCTGGCCGAGCAAGGTCACGAGAGGGACGCCGAGCAGCCGGGCTTTAAGATCCCAGAGCGCGCAATCAACGGCGGAGATTGCCATCGACGCGAGGCCGGCCCGGCCCAGGTTGCGCACGGCCCTGGTGAGCTCTTCGGTCGCACCCGCGATATCCAGCGCGGCGCGGCCTACGATCAGCGGTGCCAGCGTGTCGGCGACGACGCTGCCGATCGCGGCCGAGCCGTAAGTCCAGCCGGTTCCCGACACGCCAGAAGCGGTCGCCGTCACCACGATCATTGTCGTCGAGTCCCAGGACAGCGTGCCGTCCGACTCAGGGCTGCTGGTCGGGATCTGGTAACACGCCGCCGTTACTGCCTGCACCGCGCCATCTGCCTTGGCTGCCATTGGTCGGTGCCCTAGCCGTTCCTGTGGTGGCCGCGCGCGAGCAGGCCGCCGACCACTGCCGCGCCGGCCAAAGTCGCGGTGACCGGCTTGACGTGCTGGGCCAGCCAAAGTTGCACCGAGTGGCCGTGCGAGGTGGCAGTGAACTCGCCTTCCTGGCCGAAGTCCGCGCCGTCGCTACCATCGGCTGGTGCCCAGAGGTTGTCTGGCCGGTCTGGGTCGGCGGGCTGGTCGGTCTGCTGGCTGTCGAAGCCGGTCCTCGCCAGGTAGCGGTCGAGCAGTGCCGGCGCCACCCGGTTGGCCAGCAGCGTGGCCGCTGTGCTGCCGCCGACCCAGTACTGCCGGCGGCCCGGGTGATCGGCGGCATAGACGATGCCGCGCGCGGCCACTTGCGGCTGGTAAATAGGCGGTACCGGCTGCGGGTGCCTGGGCAGCTTGGACCGGACCCAGGAGAACTGTGGGGTGTTGACGGCGGGCAATTGCACGACGGTGACTTGCACACCGGAGCCTTCGTGCAGCAACTCGCAGCGCAGCGAGGAGGTGAATCCGCAGATCGCGTGCTTGGCGCCGCAGTACGCCGACTGAAGCGGGATGCTGCGCTCGGCCAGCGCCGACCCGACCTGCACGATCGTGCCGTAGTCGCGCGGCCGCATGACGTTCAGTGCAGCCATCGTGCCGTAGACGAAGCCGAGGTAGCTGACCTCGGTCACCCGCTTGAACTCAGCTGGCGTGATCTGCGCGAACGGAGCGAACACCGAGCTAAATCCGGCGTTGATCCAGACGTCAATCGGGCCGAGCGACGCTTCGATCCGATCGGTCGCCTCGGCCACTTGATCGTAGTCAGCCAGGTCGGCAGGAACGGCCAGTGCCTCGCCGCCGACCTCCTTGATCTCACTTGCGGCGGCGTCAAGTCCGTCGGCACCACGGGCGATGAGTCCTACTCGATCGCCGCGTCGGCCGTAGAGCCGCGCCGTCGCCCGGCCCACGCCTGCACTCGCGCCAGTAATGACAACGGTTTGGGACACGTTACTTTTCGCCGCCTTCTCTTTGCTCTTCTGATTCCTGGAGATCGCTCGTTCGCGGCTACCCGCCGGTTAACCGGGCAAACCAGGTTTGATCGGCCGTCGTTTGGTCAGCCGTAGGGGATGAAAAACCAGCCGGCGACCACGCCGTGGCCAGCATGAGCGAGCTCTGGCGGCCGCGGGTACTGCGCGAGTACTCCTTTATCGCCGATGGCGAGCGCGGTGCGTTGATTGGGCCAGACGGCGCGATGGTCTGGCTGTGCGCGCCGAGTTGGGCCAGCTCGCCGGTATTCGCTGCCTTGCTTGGCGGGCGCGGCGGCTATCTGGTGACTCCGGTCGATCCCTGGTACGTCTGGGGCGGCTACTACGAGCCCGGCAGCCTGATCTGGCGCAGCCGTTGGGTCGGGCGGGAGGTCATCGAGTGCCGCGAAGCCCTGGCTAGGCCAGCCGATCCGCATCGGGTACAGATCCTGCGCCGGATCGAGGCGGGGGAGCAGCCGGCGCGGGTCGACGTCGTGCTCGAACTGGGGACCGGTCAGGGCAAGGTGACTGAGCTGAAGCGGGCCAAGGGCGTCTGGACTGGGCGGATAGGTGCCATCCGGTTTCGCTGGTCGGGCATCAGCGCAGCGCGCCAGGACGCGGCTGGGCGGTTGACCGCCCGCGTCACCGTGCCGGCCGGCCAGCACCTGGACTTGGTGCTTGAGATCTCCGATCGCCCCATCCCCGCCGCGCCTGTCGACCCGGTGGCAGCCTGGCAGGCCACCTGCGAGGCCTGGGCGTCTGAGTACGTTGACTGCGGCGATCTCGTTGCCAGCCGCGACGCTTTGCACGCCTACGCCGTGCTCAGCGGACTGACCTCAAGTTCGGGCGCGATGGTCGCCGCCGCCACCACGTCCTTGCCTGAGCGGCTAGGCGGACTGCGCAATTATGACTACCGCTACGCCTGGATCAGGGATCAGTGTTACGCCGGCCTGGCGATGGCGGCCCATGGCTCGCATCAAAGGCTGGCCGGCACCGTGCGGTTTATCTCCGACCGGCTGCTCGCGGACGGACCTGGGCTGATGCCCGCCTATACCGTGGCCGGCGAGCGCATCCCCAGTGAGCGCGGCCTGCGGCTGCGCGGTTATCCGGGCGCGAAGGCGCGAACAGGTAACCGGGTCAACGAGCAGTTCCAGCTTGACTGCTTCGGTGAGGCGCTGCAGTTGCTCGCCGCCGGCGCCGGGCACGAGCTGCTGACCGCTGATGACTGGCGCGCGGCGCAGGTCGCGGTGACGGCGATCGAGCAGCGCTGGCAGGAACCCGACGCCGGCATCTGGGAGCTTGACGCCGCCCGCTGGACGCAGTCGCGGCTCGCCTGCGTCGCCGGGCTGCGAGCCATCGCGGGCGTCGCGACCCACAGTGCAGGCTTGGCGGCGACGTGGAGCGGGCTGGCGGATTCCATCATGGCCAGCCTCGACAACTGCGTGCACCCGTCAGGCCGCTGGCAGCGGACGCCGGGCGATCAGCGGGTCGACGCGGCGCTGCTGCTGTCCTTTATCCGAGGGGCCGCCGACCCCGATGACCCGCGCAGCAAGGCGACCATGCAAGCCGTGGAGCGTGAGCTCACCGATGACGGGTTCGTCTACCGGTTCAGTGCTGACTCGCGGCCGATGGACCACGCCGAGGGCGCGTTCTTGCTGTGCGGCTTCTGGATGGCGCTCGCCGCCCACGTGCGCGGCGACGACGTCGAGGCGGCGCACTGGTTTGAGCGCAGCCGGTCGGCCTGCGGGCCCGCCGCCTTGTACACCGAGGAATATGACACCCACCAGCGTCAGCAGCGCGGCAATCTGCCACAGGCGTTCGTGCACGCCGGGATGCTCGAATGCGCCGTCCGGCTGTCAGGCCAGACCAGCCTTGGCGTCCGCTGACGCCTATTGCCCATGTTTGGCCGACCTGACCTGGGTAGCTCAGCAGCATGGCGACAGTGCGCTGGACGAAGAACCGGTCAGCTGGTGAGGTCTCCCATGGCATTGACCGGATGATCGGCAACATCGAGACTGGCCGGTTCGAGCGCAGCTTGTCCGCGCTGATGGCCGCCGGATCAGTGGTGACCGCGGCGGAGATCTTCTTCGAGCACGACAGCGCCAGCTTCGGCAACAAGATGATGTGGGTCCCGGTCGTGCTCGGCCCGGTCGGAGCGGCAGCCGGAGTGGCGGGTTTCTTCAGCAAGCACCTGGCCAAGACCGCGCTTCCTGTCGCCTCGGCCGCGATCGTCGTCAACGGGCTGCAGGGCACCTACCTGCACGCCCGAGGCGTCGCGCAAAAGCCGGGCGGCTGGTCAAACGCCAGGTACAACCTGGAGATGGGGCCGCCGGTGCTAGCACCGCTGCTGGTCACCATGGTGGGTGGCATGGGCTTGCTGGCCGCGATCTTGCGGCGGGAAAAATGAGCCGACCAGACCCGCCATCGCCGCGCGGTCGGTTCCCCGGTTTTCACGTGCTTGACCAGGAGCGGCACTGGGACGCCGGCACCGCCGACCTGATCAGGGCGCGGCTCGCCGATCAGCCGGCCCCGAGGTTCTTTACCGAGGCGGAGCAGGCGATCGCCAGGGCACTGGTGGGTCAGCTGCTCGACCAGCCGCACGATGACCTAGGCGTGCCAGTGATGGAGTTGATCGACGCCCGGCTGGCCGACGGCCAGACCGACGGCTGGCGGTACGCGGACCTGCCGGCCGACGGCCAGGCCTGGCGCGACACACTCGCCTACCTGGACCAGGACGCGAAGGAGAGGTTCGGCACCGGCTTCGCGACCGGCCGGCCAGACGAGCAAGCACGGGTGATCCAGGCCGTACAAGACCTCGGGCCGGCCGGCTGGCACGGCCTGCCGGCCGCGCGAGTCTGGAGCCTGTGGACCAGGTACGCCTGCACGGCGCTATACGCGCACCCGGCGGCGTGGGACGAGATCGGGTTCTCAGGTCCTGCCTACCCGCGCGGCTACAAGAACCTGGGCGTCGATGCCAGGGAGCCATTCGAGGTCATGGACGCCAGGCCCGCCGCTGACCCGGTCAGGAAGCGGCTGTGAGGCCAGACACCGTGACCGGTACCGCTGCCGTGCGGGCAAGGAACGAGTCCGCGTGGCTGCTGCCGAACGACGGCTCGCGAACCAATCACCGGCTGCGCGCCGACATGCGGCGGTTCGGCGACGACGACGAGGTCGACCTGGCTATCGTCGGCTGCGGAGCGGGCGGCTCGGTGCTGGCGCAGCGGCTGGCCAGGGCCGGCTGGCGGGTGGTCGTGCTTGAGGCCGGACCGTTCTGGGACCCAGATGCTGACTGGGTCAGTGACGAGGCCGGATCGCACCACCTGTACTGGACCGATCCGCGGGTGATCACTGGCGCGGACCCGGTGCCACTCGGCGCCAACAATTCAGGCCGCGGCGTCGGCGGCTCGATGGTGCACTACGCCGGCTATACGCCGAGATTCCATCCGAGCGACTTCGCAACCTTGGCCAATGACGGCGTCGGCGCCGACTGGCCATTCGGGTACGCCGAGCTGAAGCCGTATTACGCGGCGATCGAAGCCGAGCTTCCTGTGGCCGGCGAGCGGTGGCCGTGGGGTGACCCGCACAGCTACCCGCACCGGCCGCATCCAGTGGGCGGTAATGGCGAGTCGTTCCTGCGCGGGGCGAGCAAGCTCGGCATCACCGCGAAGGTCGGCCCGGTCGCGATCACCAACGGCCGGTTCGGCAACCGGCCGCACTGCATCTATCGCGGTTTTTGCCTGCAGGGCTGCAAGGTCAACGCCAAGGCGTCGCCGCTGATCACGCACCTGCCGGACGCGCTCGCCCACGGCGTTGAGATCCGGGCCGACGCGATGGTCACCAAGATCGCGGTCGATGACCGCAGCGGCCAGGCAACGGGAGTGCAGTACGTCAAGAACGGCGCCAGCCGCTTCCAGCGCGCGGCCGCGGTGGCGGTCGCCGGGTATTCGATCGAGACGCCGCGGTTGCTGCTTAACTCAGCCTCCGCGCGCTTCCCGAACGGACTGTGCAACGAGTTCGACCAAGTGGGCCGCTACCTGATGGTCCAAGGCGCACCGCAGACCGCTGGCCGGTTCGACGCCGAGGTCCGGATGTACAAAGCACCGCCGCCCGAGGTCAGCACCGAGCAGTTCTACGAAACCGACCCGGCCAAGCCGTATCGGCGCGGCTTTTCCGTGCAGACGGTCTCGCCGCTGCCGATCACCTGGGCTGAGCACGTCGCCGCCCAAGGGCACTGGGGCCGGGCGCTGCGCGACTACATGAGCGACTACGTGCACTGGGCCTGCCTGGGTGCCTTGTGCGAGTTCCTGCCGCTGGCCGAGAACAGGGTGACGCTGGCCGATGAGGAAGACGCGTTCGGCTTGCCAGTCGCGCGGTTCTCCTACTCGCAGTGCGACAACGACAAGGCGCTGATGGCCGCCGCCCAGCAGGTCATGGAAGACATCCTGACGGCTGCCGGCGCGGACGAAGTCATCACCATCAAGCGCTACGCGCACCTGGTCGGCGGAGCCCGGATGGCCAACGACGCAAGCCAAGGGGTGGTCGACGGCAACTGCCGCACCTTCGCCGTGCCGAACCTGTACATCACCGACGGCAGCGTGCTGCCCACCCAGGGCAGCGCCAACCCGGCTCTGACGATCATGGCCGTCGCCGCCCGTGCCGCCGATCAGCTGATCGCATCGGCGCGCAGCGGCGTTCGCTGACGTCGCCGCTACCAAAAAGGAGTCTCAGATGGCAGCAACAGTTGCTGATTTTCTGCTCGAGCGCCTGCGGGCCTGGGGCGTCGAGCACGTCTTCGCCTATGCGGGCGACGGCATCAACGGCATTCTCGCCGCCTGGGGGCGGGCCTCGAACCAGCCGAAGTTCATCCAGGCCAGGCATGAGGAAATGGCGGCATTCGAGGCGGTCGGCTACGCCAAATTCACCGGCCAGGTCGGGGTCTGCATGGCCACCTCTGGCCCTGGTGCCATCCACCTGCTCAATGGCCTGTACGACGCGAAGCTTGACCACGTGCCAGTGGTCGCCATCGTCGGCCAGACAAGCCGCAGCGCGATGGGCGGCTCGTACCAGCAAGAGGTCGATCTGCTCTCGCTGTTCAAGGACGTCGCGAGCAACTACGTCCAGATGGTGACGGTGCCTGAGCAACTGCCCAACGTCCTTGACCGGGCGATCAGGGTGGCGCGGGCCGAACGGGCACCGACGGCGATCATCATCCCGTCGGACGTGCAGGAACTGCCGTACTCGGCACCTAGTCACGCGTTCAAGATGGTGCCCTCATCGATCGGCACTGACTGGCCGGTCACCTCGCCGGCCGACGATGCCATCGCGCGCGCGGCCGAGATACTCAACTCTGGCTCGAAGGTGGCGATCCTGGCCGGGCAGGGTGCCAGGGGCGCGCGGAGCGAGCTTGAGGAGGTCGCCGAACTGCTGGCCGCCGGGGTGGCGAAGCCGCTGCTCGGCAAGGACGTGCTGGCCGATGAGCTGCCCTACGTCACCGGCTCCATCGGCCTGCTCGGCACCCGGCCGAGCTACGAGCTGATGATGAACTGCGACACGCTGCTGACCGTCGGGTCCAGCTTCCCTTACACCCAATTCCTGCCCGCCTTCGATCAAGCTCGGGCCGTGCAGATCGACGTCGACGGCAAATTCATCGGCATGCGCTACCCCTACGAGGTCAACCTCGTCGGGGATGCCGCGGCCACGCTGCGCGCACTGATCCCGCACCTGGAACGCAAAGAAGACCGGAGCTGGCGCGCGGGCATCGAAGCGGGCGTGCAGCGCTGGTGGCAGACCATGGCCATGGAAGCGCAGGTCGAAGCCGACCCGATCAACCCGATGCTGCTCTTCCACGAACTCTCCGACCGGCTGCCGCAGGACGCCATCGTGACGGCCGACTCCGGCTCAAGCGCTAACTGGTACGCCAGGCAGCTCAAGTTCCGCGGCGACATGCGCGGCTCGCTCTCCGGCAACCTGGCGACCATGGGACCAGGAGTCCCCTACGGCATCGGGGCGAAGTTCGGGAACCCCGGTCGGCCGGTCATCGTCTTCGCTGGCGACGGCGCCATGCAGATGAATGGTCTCGCCGAGCTGATCACGATCAAGCACTACTGGCACGAGTGGGCCGACCCCCGGCTGATCGTCGCCGTCCTGCACAACAATGACCTGAACCAGGTCACCTGGGAGATGCGGGCGATGGAAGGCGCGCCGAAGTTCACCGAGTCCCAGCAGTTGCCTGACGTCAGCTATGCGTCCTTCGCCAGTAGCCTCGGGCTCATCGGCGTCGAGGTGGACAAGCCAGGACAGGTCGGGGCCGCCTGGGATCAAGCACTGGCCGCCGACCGCCCGGTCGTGCTCGACGTGCACACCGACCCTGACGTGCCGCCGATCCCGCCGCATGCGACCTTCGACCAGATGAAGGACGCGGCGAAGGCGCTGCTCAAGGGCGATCCTGACGGACTAGGGGTACTCAAGGAAGGCATCATGACCAAGGTGCAGGAGTTCCTGCCCAGGTAGCCGCTGGTCATCCGCAGGAATGGTGGGCTGGCGCGCAGTGGAGAGGTGGCTGCATGACTGGCAGCGGGAGAGCGACTTCGCTGGCGGCGGCCGACTTCGCCGCGCTGTATGAGCGGCTGCGGCAAGCTCAGGGCTGGGGCCCGCAGGACCGGCGGGGCGCTCTCAATCACCTCACGCCAGCCCGGGTGCTGGCCGCCGCCAGCGAGATCAGGCTGGGTCAGACGGTGACGCTCGCGGCACCGATCGAGACCCGCCTGACACCCGACCAGCCCGAGCCTGCGGTACATAAGATGACCGGTCAGCCAGGAGACGAGGCGGATCCGCAGGGGCTGACCTTCGCCACGGACCAGTTGGGCATGAACGTCCACGGCAACGCGGACAGTCACATGGACGCGCTCTGCCACGTCATGTATCGCAAGACGCTTTACAACGGCGTGCCAGCGGACACCGTCACCCCGGCCGGCGCGCGGGAACTGTCCATCGACGCGGTCAGTGCCGGGATCGCCGGGCGCGGCGTCCTGCTCGACATCCCACGGCTGTACGGAGTGCCCTGGCTCCAGCCGGGTGACCTGGTGACCGTCGATGACCTGGCCAGGGCCGCCGACGCCCAGCAGGTCAGCGTCGGCCCGGGTGACCTGCTGTTCGTGCGGGTCGGGCACCGCACGCGGCGCGCCGAGCTTGGCCCATGGGACACCGCTCACGAGCGCGCCGGGCTGCACCCGGCCGCGCTTGAGTTCGTTGCCGAGCGCGCGGTCGCGGTACTCGGCAGCGACAGTAATAGCGACGCATCGCCGAGCGTGGTACCGGGCGTCGACTTTCCTGCGCACGTGCTCGCCATTAACGCGCTTGGCCTGCACCTGCTTGACTACCTGCAGTTCGATGAACTGGTGCCGTGGTGCGAAGAATCCGGACGCTGGTCGTTTTTCTGCGTGATCGCGCCGCTGCGGCTATCCCAAGGCACCGGCTCGCCCATCAACCCGATCGCCATCGTGTAGTCACCCGGCCCAGTGGGCGTCGAGACCGACGAGCGCTGAACAGCGGGAAGGAACGGCGCAGGAAGTTGGGCTCGATCAGGTAGTCCTAGGCATTTTGCCACTAGGTGCGTACAGTACATAGTGCTCCGGACCTGGGCCGCAGCCACCGCAACGTGCGGTGGATGCGCTTTGGGCCGGAGTTTTTTTTGCTTCTGTTCCTCCAGTTAGCCAAGGCGCGTGATCAACATCCTCGATCCACTGACAAGCTCGTCCGAACCAGCCGCAGCAGCCCACTTGTATGACGCCCGGCGCGATATCTACTACCGCAAGCCGCTTCTGCGCGGCTGGTCGCACGTGTTGTGGTTCGCGGCTTCGCTGGTGTTCGGCACTCTGCTCGTGGTCGGCGCACATGGGGCAACGCGGATTGTCGCCGTCGCGATCTACACGGCGAGCGTGAGCGCGCTGTTCGGCGTCAGCGCCATATATCACCGCGGTAACTGGACGCAGGCTTGGAGCCGGCGGTTGCAGCGACTCGACCACGCGATGATCTTCTTCCTGATCGCAGGCACGGGTACGCCAGCGTTCCTGCTCGCGAGCCGGGATACCTTCGGCTGGGTCTGCCTGATCGTGATGTGGGCGCTGACCTTGACCGCCGCCTGCGTCCATCTGACGTGGATGGACGCACCTGAGATCCTGGTCGGCGCGACCTTCATCGGGCTGGGCTGGGCGGCCGCGCTCTCGCTGCCAGGGGTGTGGATGCACGCTGGCGTCACCTCAGGAGCGCTGATGCTCGCCGGCGGCCTGCTCTATACAGTTGGAGCAGCGTCCTATCATCGGCGGCGGCCAGACCCGTACCCGTCTGTGTTCGGCTACCACGAGGTCTTCCACGCCTACGTGTGCGCTGCGGCCACGTGCCAGTTCATCGCCATAGCCCTAGTCGTCAGCTGAGCCGGCGCGGGTGGCCGGCCCGGCGGATGAGAACGGCAGTCCGAGGCTAGGGAAAGGCGACGTTGATGTCGAGGCCGCCGCCCGGGCGGCTGGTGGCGGTGAGCATGGCGTTGTGCGCGCTGGCGATGGTACGGACGATGGCAAGGCCGAGCCCGTAGCCGCCGGCCTGGCGAAGTCGTTCGCCGCCAAGTCGCTGGAATGGCTGGAGCAGCCGGTCCACCTCGGCGGCGGGTATGAAGGCACCGGTGTTGCTGACCGACAAGACCGCCAGGCCGTCGGTGATCGCCGTCGAGACGCGCAGCAAGCCACCGTCACTGTTGTGCCTGATGGCATTGTCGACCAGGTTCGTCACCAGGCTCTCCAATAGGCTCGGATCACCGGTCGCTGCGGCGGCACTCAAGCTGGCCTCGACTGCGATGTCGCGACGATCGGCCTCAGGCTGGCGGTCAACCAGCACCTTCGCGGTGATCTCGGCGAGATCGAATGGCTCCCAGCGTGCTATCCCGCGCTCGCTGCTCGCCAGCGTGAGCAGCGCATCGATGAGACGCTCCTGCTGATCGCCGAGTACCAAGACTTTCTGGCAGGTCGAGCGCAGGCTTGCCGCGGTGGCGTCCGGGTCGGCCAGCGCGACCTGGAGCAGGGTCCGCTCAGCCGCGAGCGGCGTACGAAGCTCGTGCGACGCGTTGGCGACGAAATGCCGTTGTGATTCGAACGATGCCTCGAGCCGACCGAACAGGCCGTCCAGCGTCTCGCCAAGTTCGCCGAGTTCGTCAGCGCGACCTCCGACCTGCAGGCGTCGGCTCAGGTTACTTGCCGAAATGTCCTTGGCGGTCGCGATGATCGTGCGCAGTGGCCGCAGCAGCCGACCGGCAATCAGCCAGCCGAGCCCGAACGCGACCGGGACCATGATCGCGAGAATGATGACGGGAATGAAGTCGAGCGCAGCGCCGTGGCCACCCGGCTGGCGCCGGCCAACGGGCCGCCAGCGGAGACCGACGATGAGCGGCGAAGCAACACGATGCCGGTCAGGCCGAGTAGGGCGAGGCCAAGCGCGACGAACACGCCCGCATACAGCAAAGCCAACTGCGTCCGCAGCGTACGCCTTGGCAACCTGAGGATCGAAGCTGACCGGCTGAGATTTGTCGTCACGCTGCTCCGATCTGGTAGCCGGCTTCGCGGATGGTGCGGATCACTTGCGGGTCGCCGAGCTTGGTCCGCAACCGCCGGATCGTGGTCTTGACCGCAGTGGTGAACGGGTCGGCCTGCTCGTCCCAGACCCGCTCAAGCAGTTCTTCAGCGGAGACCACCCGACCAGCGGCGGACAGCAGGCACTCAAGCAGCGCGAACTCCTTGGGGCTGAGATCGAGCCGCCGCCCGGCGCGGAACGCGACCCGGCGGCTCGGATCGAGCGTGATGTCGTCACTTTCCAGTGTGGGTGGCAGCGGCGTGGCAACCCGTCGCCCAAGCGCCCTGATGCGGGCGGTGAGCTCAGCGAAGTCGAATGGCTTAGTCAGGTAGTCGTCGGCACCAAGGCCAAGGCCGTCGACGCGCTCCGAGACGGTGCTGGCAGCGGTGAGCATCAACACTCGGGCATCGGATCGCTGTGCCGCTAGGCGTCGGCAGACCTCATCGCCGTGCACTCCGGGCAGGTCACGGTCAAGCACCACCACGTCATAGCGAGTGAAGGCGACATGCTCAAGCGCGTCGTTGCCGTCCAAGACGACATCGACCGCCATGCCCTGCCGGCGCAGTCCGGTCCCGATCGCGTCGGCCAGCACTTCGAAGTCCTCGACAACCAGCACTCTCATGATCTGTTCGTGGTCCTTCCCAAAGCGCGGACTGGCTCAGCCCGTCCCACCGGCGAGGCTATGTGACCTTGACCGCAGGTTGCCAGGGCTCAGGTGTCAGGCCGGTGTCAGCGACGGACACCGGGCTGACACCGGCGGTGGCGTACAACCGCTTTCGAAGCCAAACATTCACCCGACCGAGAAGGCGACCACATGAGCGAAGCAACGATCGAAGTCATCGGGCTACGCAAACGGTTCGGGCCGACCCAGGCCCTGGACGGGATGTCGTTCACCGTCCGCCCTGGCCAGGTGACCGGCTTTGTCGGCCCGAATGGCGCGGGCAAGTCCACCACGATGCGCGTCATACTCGGCTTGGACGCGCCTGATGAGGGATCAGCCCTGGTCGGCGGTCAGCCCTACCGGACCTTGCGGCGGCCGCTCTACCACGTCGGTGCGCTGCTCGACGCCGCCGCGCTCCAGCCTGGCCGCAGCGCGCGTAACCACCTGCTGTGGCTGGCCCGCTCCCAGGGCCTGACCGCCAAGCGAGTCGACGAGGTGATCAGCCAGGCGGGCCTGGACGGCGCGGCCCGGCGGAAGGCAGGCGGATACTCGCTCGGGATGCGGCAACGGCTCGGAATCGCGGCGGCCATGCTCGGCGACCCGCCGGTGCTGATGTTCGATGAGCCGGTCAACGGCATGGACCCTGAGGGCATCGTCTGGATGCGCGGATTCCTTCGCTCGCTGGCGGCGCAGGGCCGGACGGTGCTGGTGTCGAGCCACCTGATGAGCGAACTCCAGGACACCGCCGACCACCTTATCGTGGTCGGCCGCGGCAAGATGATCGCCGACACCAGCATGGCTGACCTGCTCGCCACCGCCTCTGGTGACGGAGTCACGGTTCGCACTCAGGTTCCGTCCCAGGCGGTGGCCGCGCTCGCCCATGCGGGCGTCAGCGTCGTCAGCGCAGGCACCGACGAGCTGACGGTGTCCGGCTTGGCCGCCGAGAAAGTCGCCGCGGTGCTGACCGGTGCCGCCGTGCCGTTCTCCGAGATCTCGGCCCACCGGGTGAACCTGGAAGAGGCATACCTCAAGCTGACCGACGACGCGGTCGAGTACCGCGCCGCCGCGACCGGAAAGGCGGCTCGATGACCGCGACGACCGACCGCACCTACCGGTCTGACCTGCAGGCCGGTCGCGACGGATTCCCGCAGCTGCTGTACGCGGAGTGGACGAAGTTCGTGACCGTACGCGGCTGGATGATCGGCATGATCATCGCAGTCCTTGCTACCGTCGGCATCGCGCTGCTGAATCACGGCGGCTGCGGTGGTCAGCGCACCCCCAATGGTCCGGTGATTACCGGCCTGAACTGCGCGGCGCCGATCGGGCCTGGCGGTCAGGCCGTGACCGACAGTTTCTACTTCGTCCATCGGCCGCTGGCCAGCAACGGCAGTATCACGGCCGAAGTGACGTCGTTCCTGGCGCGGGCCGCTGGCCAGGAAAACTCCAGCCTCCAGCCATGGTCAAAGACCGGCATCATCATCGAGGCCAGCACCAGACCAGGGGCCGCGTACGCCGCCATAATGGTCACCCGCAGTCACGGGGTCCGGATGCAATACGACTACACCGGCGACATCGCCGGGTCAGCTGGCCCGGTCTCGGCGAAGTCGCCGCGCTGGCTACGGCTGATCCGCTCGGGCGACACCATCACTGGTTACGAGTCGGCCGACGGCGCGCACTGGCGGCTGGTCGGACGAACCCGCCTGGCCGGGCTGCCAGCCACGGTGCCAGCCGGATTCTTCACCGCGACCCCGGCTTCCTCGCACCTCACGTCGCAGTCGATCACCGGGTCGAGCGCGACCAGTGGCGCCACGTTGGCCACCGCGGTTTTCGACCACGTCGCTTTCGCCGGAGGGCAGTCAGCCGGGGCGTGGACCGGCACGAATGTCGGCGGCTCTGGCCAGGGCGGTCGTCGTCAGCTTGGCGGATCCGCGGTACCAGGATTCCGCCAAGCTGGCGGATCACTCATCGTCAGCGGGTCGGGCGACATCGCACCTGACGTGCCCGCCGCTGGCGGGAATGGCGCTCTCATCGAGGAGAATCTGATTGGCGTGTTCGCCGCGCTGATCGCCGTGATCGTCGTCGCGACGATGTTCATGACGGCCGAATACCGGCGCGGCTTGCTGAGGGTCACCCTGGTCGCCAGTCCGAGACGGGGCCGGGTACTGGCCGCCAAGGCCATCGTCATCGGCTCGGTCGCTTTCGTGGCTGGGTTGGTCGGCTCGATCGCCGCCCTGGTATTCGGCGAACGCCTGCTGCGCTCAGGCGGCATCTTCATCCTGCCGGTCAGCACGCTGACGCAGGTGCGAGTCGTGGCGGGGACGGCGGCGCTGGTCGCCGTAGCCGCCGTCCTGGCCCTGGCGATCGGTGCGCTGCTGCGCAGCAGCGCCGCAGCGGTCACCACCGCTATCGGCGTGATCGTCGTGCCGTGGTTTTTCTCCAACGCCCTGGCCGTGCTGCCCGTCGGCGCCGCTGACTGGCTGCTGCGGATCACGCCGGCGGCTGGCTTCGCGATCCAGCAGAGCGTGCCAAGGTATGAGCAAGTAACGGCCAGCTATACGCCGATCAACGGCTACTACCCGCTAGCGCCCTGGGCCGGCTTCGCCGTGTTGTGCGGCTATACCGCCATCGCCTTCGGCCTGGCCGTCATCGCGCTGCGGCGGACAGACGCGTGATCGTCGCGGCGAAGGCAGCAGCCGAGCAGCCAGTTCCACCGCCGGCCACGGCCTGGACGACTTGGCGAGAGACGCTGGACGCGGAGTGGACTAAGGCCTACACGGCACCAAGCACGATCTGGCTGTTGCTGAGCGCGATCGCGGCGATGGTCGTGCTTGGTGCCGTCGCGGACGCGGCCACCCGCTATCCAGGCGGCGGCTGTGCCGTCGACCTGGCCAGGACCAGCCTGATCGGCGTTTATCTCAGTCAGGCGCTGGTGGCGATCCTCGCCGTGGTTGCGGTCAGCAACGAGTACACCACCGGCATGATCAGGACCACGTTCACGGCCATGCCGCAGCGGACTATCGTCTTGGCCGCCAAGGCAATGATTCTCACTGGTCCCGTACTCGTCGCAGGCACTATCGCGGTGCTCGGCTCCCTGCTCGCCGGGCGGCTCATCCTGCCAGGCCACGGCTTTACCGCCGGGCACGGCTATCCGCCGCTGTCACTCGGCGACGGGCCTGTGCTGCGGGCGGCGGCGGGGACGGTGCTCTATCTGGCGCTCATTTGCCTGCTCAGCCTCGGCATTGCCGCTGCCGTGCGGGACCAGGCCATCGCCATCGGCAGCGTACTCGCCTTGCTCTACCTGGCACCCATCGTCGAGCTGGTGGTCAAGGCACCACACTGGCACCGGCTTGGCGAGCAGCTCGCGCCGATGACCGCCGGGCTCGCGATCCAAGCCACCATCGACCTGCGCAGCCTGCCCATCAGTCCCTGGGCTGGCCTCGGGGTACTGGCTGGCTGGGCGGCCGCCGCCCTACTGGCCGGAGCGCTGCTGCTCAGGCTGCGCGACGCGTAGCCATCATCGGGCTGACTCGTCTGGCTCTGGTTGCTTGCGGTCTGCTGCGCCTGGGGTGACGAGGCCGGTCTCGTAGGCGAGCACGACCGCCTGCGCCCGGTCGCGGAGGTCAAGCTTGGCCAGGATGCGGCCGACATAGGTCTTAGTCGTCTGCATGGCGATGACGAGCAGCTCGCTGATCTCGGTGTTGGACAGGCCGCGGGCGATGAGCTTGAGTACTTCGGTCTCGCGCTGGGTCAGCACGTTGAGTGCGGCGGGGAGCGACTGGCCAGCCCGTGGCTGGCGGGCGAAGTCCGCGATGAGCCGCCGGGTCACCGATGGCGACAAGAGCGCGTCACCGGCAGCTACTACGCGTACCGCGTGCACCAACTCTGCGGCCGTGGCGTCCTTGAGCAGGAAGCCGCTAGCGCCCGCACGCAAGGCCGAATAGACGTAGTCATCGAGGTCGAATGTCGTGAGCATGAGGATTCGCGGCCGCGCCGAGCCGGTCGCTGGGCGCAGGATCTGGCGGGTCGCCGCCAGCCCGTCCATGACCGGCATCCGGACGTCCATCAGGACGACGTCAGGTCGGACCTGCGCGGCCAGGCGAACCGCCGCGACGCCATCGGCAGCCTGGCCTACCACCTGCAGGCCTGGCTGAGCGTTGAGTACGGCGGCGAAGCCTTCGCGCACCATCGCCTGATCATCGGCGATCAGGCACCGCGTGGTCGACTCACCGCGCGCCGTCATGCGGCGCTGCCGAGCGGTAGCACCGCGCGAACCAGGAAGCCGCCACCGGGGACTGGGCCGGCCGACAATGAGCCGCCGAGTAGCGACACTCGCTCGCGCATCCCGGTGAGCCCGCCACCAGTTCCGCGCTCGGTAGGTGCCAGGCCGTCCGGCAGGCCAGGCCCATTGGCCACCTGGAGCACCACTGCGTCGAAGTCTTGGCCCACCGACACGGTCACCGCGGCGCCGGGAGAGTGCTGGCTAGCGTTGGACAGCGACTCTTGTACGATCCGGTACGCACAGACGCCGACGCCGGCTGGCACTCGATCAAGCGCGTCAGGCACGGACAGCTCGACCGATACCCCCGCCTGCCGTGCGGCCTCGACGAGGACCGGCAGATCGCGAAGCTGGGGTTGCGGCGCGAGCGCGACGAGCTGATCCTGACGCAGCACGCCGAGCAGCCGCCGCATGTCCGCCAGTGCCTCACGCGCCGCGGCGCTCAACGAGCCGAACTCGGCGCGAGCCGAGTCGGGCAGATCGTGGAGGCGATAAGGCGCGGTCTCGGCGCGGACGGCGATCAGCGACATGTGGTGGGCCACCACATCATGCAACTCGCGTGCGATCCTGGTGCGCTCCTCAAGCACGGCCCGCTTGGCCCGCTCGGCTTCGGCGCGCTCTCGCTGGGTGGCTAGGGCTCGCTGGGAGCGCAACCGGGCACCGATGCTATCGACTGCGACGGTGGTGGCGGCGAACACCACGGTGGCGCCGGCCGGCCCGCCCAGATCCGCCAGATCGGCGCTGAGCCACAGCCACCAGGGGATCAGGGTCAGCGCCCACATCGCCCACACCACGGCTCGCTGCTGCCGAACTCCCGCCAGGCAGAAGGCCGCTAGCAGTGCCGCCAGCTGCGGCGGGCCCCACGGCCAGCCGCCCCACCAGTGGGCCGGTACCAGCGGCACGAGCAGCAACGCGAGCCAGCCGACTCGCCACGCCAGCAGCGGGTACCTGGCGGCCAGCGGCAGCGGCACTACCACGACTAGCGCTAGCAGCCGCAGCCCAAGTCCCGGCGATAGCTGGCCGCTCAGCGGGAAGCTTGGCCCGGCCGCGACCGCCTGCAGGCCGGGGACACCGCGGACGGTGCTCACGTTGATCAGGCAGAGCGCGAGCGAGGCGAGGACTAGCGCGGCGTACGCGGCCCGGCGCTCTTGCGGTGATCGCCACGTCCAGGCCGGGGCCGGGTCAGGTCCAATCGCCGCTTCGGCGACGCCGCGCACAGCTCGGCTCGCCGCTGCGCGTGCTGTCGCACGCGCAGGGTTCGTCGCCGGTGCTTCGCCGGACGTCAGCGTCACGCTCCCAGGGTAGGTCGCCGGGCACCGCCGCTCATCCACCTTGCGTAGTCATACCTGGGTAGCAGGCAGACCTGCGGTCGGAGCTTGACGCACCCCTTCGTCGTAGTGCCAATCCCGGTCCCTGGGGTGACGACGGTGGCCTTGTCGGTCGGGCAGGGTCAGTGCGAGGCAGCGAAGTTCGCGCTGCCTCGGCCATTGGCTGTGGTTTCTAGGAGCATTATGAATGTCGAGATAAGTGCGCTGACCCGGCGGTTCGGCCGGACGACTGCGGTGGCAGGCGTGGACCTGCGCATCGGCCCTGGCGTGGTTGGCCTGCTCGGACCGAATGGCGCGGGCAAGACCTCATTGCTGCGGATGATGGCCACTGTGGTCGAGCCGACCTCGGGCTCGCTGCGGCTGCTCGACCGCGATCCCCGGCAGTACGGTCACCGGCTGCAGATTCGGCGTCGGCTCGGCTACCTGCCGCAGCAACTGGGTTATTACCCTGGCTTCACGGTGGCGGAGTTCGTGGAGTACTTCGCGCTGCTGAAGGAGATGCCTGCGGCCGGGATCCCAGCCGCGGTCGCGGCCGCGGTGGAGCGGGTCGAACTCGGTGGCAAGGCGAAGGCGAAGCTGCGTACCTTGTCCGGCGGCATGCTGCGGCGGGCCGGGATCGCGCAGGCAATCGTGAACGAGCCGACGCTCCTATTGCTCGACGAGCCAACGGCCGGGCTCGACCCTGAGCAGCGAGTGGCGTTCCGTGCCCTGCTGCGAGATCTTGGCCAGCGCGCCACCGTCGTGGTCAGCACTCACCTCGTGGAAGATGTCGCCGCGGCCTGCGCGCAGGTCGCGGTGATGGACCGTGGCAAGATCGTGTTCCACGGCACCCCAGCTGAGCTGACCGCACTCGGTGCGGGTCACGGCGTAGGCGATGCGCCGCTGGAGCGCGGCTACAGCAAGATACTCGCGCAGGCACGGTCATGACGGCGGCGGCAGTCCGGCTGATGCGCCTGGAGTTGCGTCACAACGCTATGGCGTTGATGCTGCCGGTAACCGTGGTCCTGTTCTGGTTCGTGACGTACAGAAAGACGATGGCCATGCCACCGCTGTGGTATCTGCGCGCGGCCAGCATGCAGACCGGTGCCGTGGCTGACTTCATCACGCCTGTCGTTGGCGCGGCAACCTGGATGGGCTCCAGGGAAGCGCGCCGCCGCATCGCCGACCTGGTCGCGATCACCCCCAGGCCGGCCTGGACTCGGCTGTTGACCACCTGGGCCGCCACCACCTGCTGGGCGCTGGCTGGCTATCTCGGTTGCCTAGCCGTCCTATACGGCGTCACCGCGCACCAGGCCAACTGGGGCGGACCGCTTTGGTGGCCAGTCGCGGTCGTCGCGGTCGGCCTCACCGCGTTCTCCGCGATCGGATTTGCCTGCGGGATGCTGATCCCTAGCCGATTCACCGCGCCGGTGACCGCCATCGCCGCCTTCTTCGCGGTCGCGCTCAGCACGGAATTGATCCGTGGCAGCCAGTCGTACTTCCAGGTGTCACCGGTCGTGACCGGGCCGTGGGACGGCAGCCAGAACGCGGGTGCCGCAACCTTTTACCCTTACCTTCCCGACCTGTCGATCGCGCAGGTCATGTTTCTTGCCGGGCTCACGATCGCCGTGCTGGCCGCCTTGGCCCTGGTCAAGTACTCGGCTAGCCGGCGGCTGCGCGCCACCGCGGCAACCGTCGTCGCGGCTGGCCTGGCCACAGTCGTGACCGCCGTCGTACTCACCGGTACTGGCACGCTCGATCCGCACGGCATGATCACCATCCCCGCCCTGCACGACGCGGCTAACGAACGACCGATCCGTTACTCACCCGTCTGCGGCCGGGCCGCGATCCCGGTCTGTCTTAACCCTGCGTACGCCAGCTACCTGACCGCCGTCACGACGGCACTAGCGCCGGTGCTCAGCGAGGTAGCCGGTCTGCCTGGTGCGCCCGTCCGGGTCAGCCAGACAGCCGTCACCTACCGGCAGGGGCAGGGCAACTCCATCGAAGTCCAGGTCGGCACGCCGTTGCGCGGTACCCCCGCGGTGTTCCACCTGGTGCTTCCTGACCAGGGTCTGGGACCAGCGATGACCACCGCCGAACTTGCCGATGTGGTGCGATCAGTTACCGCGCCCGAGCTCGTCGCCGGCCTTGTCGGCGCCGCCGACTCCGGGTCGTTGGCCCAGCGTGCGGTGGCGGTAGCGCTGATCCTGGCGACCCGGCCCGGTGGTTCACCGTCCGCCTATCAGCGGGCCGGTGGCGGCCTGCCCGGCCTAATCGGCCAGCCGCTGCCCGAAGTCGCACCTGGCTCGCCGGCCGCTGCCGCCGCCAGGCGATTCGCGGCGCTCCCAGCCGCAGTTCGGCATCGCTGGCTCGTGCTGCATCTCACAGCGCTACGGGCCGACCGGATCACCCTAGCGCAGCTGCCATGACCGCCGACACTCCTCCTGAGCCGCTGCTTGCCGCGGCCGGCCACGCGGCGCAGCCCGGCCACGCGGCGCAGCCCGGCCACGCGGCGCAGCCCGGCCAGGCTGCGCGGGCCCGGCTGCGCCTCGTCTGGCTGTACGCCATTGGCCGGCGGGTGCCAGCCTCGCTCCTGGCGATAGTGTGCTGCGCCATCGGGCTCAGGACCGCCCTGCTGTGGCATTGGGACACCTATGGTGCCCTGCAACTACCGCTCGTGTTCGAGGTCGCCGCAGTGACAGTTATCACCGTCCCGACGGCAAGCCCATTCGGTGAGCCCGAGCGGGCCGGCGGACGATGGCTGCCGTTCCTGCGACTGGCCTCCACGCTGGGCCTGACCGCCGTGGCGATAGTCGCGCTGGCGGCCGCAGGTACCGGTGCGCACCTGGCTGGCGGCACGCTTGAGGTGTTGCGGAACGTGACTGGCCTGGCCGGCATCGGCTTGCTCGGTGCGGTGACCCTCGGCGGCGGACTGGCTTGGACCGGGCCGCTCACCTACCTGCTGGCCGGACTGTACGGCCTCTATACCCAATGGCACGGTCCGCCGCTGACCACGCCGTGGATCTGGCGGCCCGCCCGCCTGAGGACCTCGGGGCGGCACTCTGTGCCGGGCTGGTGTTCACACTCGGCGCCGCTGCTATCACCTGGCGAGGCGCCCGCGACCCACCAGCTGAATAACTACCCCCCCGCCAACCAAAATCCGGAACGACACCAACGCTCCTTCGGTGCTGTCCCAGTGACACCGTCGGAGCGTTGGTGTCGTTGAGTCTGGGAGCGTGCGGAGGGTAAGTGGCAGACTGCTTGTCATGCAGATTGGCGTCGTGTACCCGCAGATCGAGCTTGGCGGAGATCCCGATGCAGTGCGGCGGATCGGCCGGGCGGTCGAAGAGCTGGGCTTTGATCACCTGCTGGCCTACGACCACGTGCTCGGCGCCGTTCATTCCGATCGGACGCCCGCGCTTACTGGCCCATACACCGAGCACGACCCATTCCATGATCCGTTCGTGATGTTCGCCTACCTGAGCGGCATCACTGAGCGGATCGGCTTCGCCACTGGGGTCTTGATCCTGCCGCAGCGCCAGACTGTGCTCGTGGCACGGCAGGCGACCGATGTCGATCTGCTATCGGGCGGTCGGCTGCGCCTGGGCATCGGGATCGGCTGGAATTACGTCGAGTACGGGGCGCTCGGACAGGACTTCCGTACCCGCGGTGCCAGGGAGGAGGAGCAAGTCGGGCTGCTTCGCCGGTTGTTCAGCGAGTCGGTCGTCGACTTCACTGGTCGATTCGACCGGGTCGACCGAGCATCGCTCAATCCGAAACCGACCCGCTCCATCCCAATCTGGCTGGGCGGAGCCAGTGCGGTCGCGTTTGATCGCGCTGCCCGGCTGGCGGACGGTTTTATCTTCTCCGGCGGCGACCTCGATCGCTCCATCGGCAGGTGGCGGCGGCTGCGGGATCAAGTGAGCGCACTCGGCCGCCCGGCCGCTGACTTTGGCGGCGATTACGTGGCTCGATCCCTCGGTGGCGCGGCTGACCTCCGTGCGCAAGTCGATGCCTGGCGCGACGCGGGCGGCACCCATGTCTCGGTGTCGACGATGGGCCTTGGCCTCGACCGCATCGATGGCCACATCGATTATCTCGCTGCCGTCGCTGACGCCCTCAGCTTGGCGTGACTGTCTGGCGCGTGAGCTGGAGTGCAGTTGCGGCAGCCGACAGTAGAGCGCGGGCTCAGTAGCGGCCGTGCTGCTGCTCCCACAGGAAGTGCGCTTGCTGCTGGGCCTGGCCCCTGGCCTGCTCGCGGTCCAGGTGGCCGAAGCGCCCGCTCTCGAAGTGCTTGTCAATCTCGGCCACCGCGAACCCGGCCAACAGCTCCTTGCCTAGTTCGTGGTGCTCGACGATGCCCTCACGCTCGCGGTGATGCTCATACATGCGCATCGCCTCGAAGCCGGCCGCGCCGGCCAGCAGTTCGTGAGTCAGCTCGTGATGCGGCGTCCCGCCGCCATAGACCTGATGGTGCGCACCTTCGGCGGCAAGCCTGTCAAAAAGTCCCATAACCCGAAATGTAGCCGACCCTGACGACAACGGGGAGCCCCGTTGCTGTTCGCGTCGGGGCGGGGTGGGTGTCCATTGAGCCATGCCACGAGGCAGCTTCACTAACTCCCGGCATGGCTCAACTGGCTAGGTATAACGCCGAGTTTAAATGCTGCCTGGCTTGATGACGACGTTCAGGCTGCCTGGCTTAATGATAATGCTACCCTTCATTCTCTCTCCACCTCCTTTGCTGTTGTATCTTGCAAAAAGTGTACAAACGCAATCATTCGGATGCTAAGATGACGACCGCTAGATGTCAAGGAGAGCGCGAGTGACATCGGCACCGAGTGACAGTTCTGTTACTAGTAGGCTACATAGCCAATAGTGAAATACCCCCAAATAGGCTGCAGCTAGCTAGCCATTAGTGCCCGCCATTGCATGGCGGTCGACGGCATTGACTGCCGCCAATGGCGATCTGTACCGTGATGGGCGTGCCAGAGAGCCTGATTGTGCCGTTCGCCGGCGAGGGATCAGGAAGTGCCGGGCTGAGTTGGGGTCAGCAGGCGATCTGGCGGGCATTCGAGGTATTCGGACAGCCCATCTGGCTCACTGGCATCACTGAGGTACCAGCGGGCCGCACCGTCCAAGACCTGGCCGACCAGCTTGCCTATCAGCTAGGCAGGCATCAGTCGTTGCGCACCAGGCTCGTCGTGACCGACGATGCTCCCGTCCAGCAGGTCGTCTCGGCTGCGGGCGAGCTCGAGCTGAGGCTGGTGGACGTCGCCGATGACGATGATCCTTACCAGGTCGCTAAGACGATCGAGACTGGCTGGGGACAGGGCGATGGGCACTATGACTTCGCGACTTCCTGGCCGGTGCGGGTCGCCGTTGTCAGCCACAGGGGCGTCCCGCTCTACCAGGTCAGAGCGCTCAGCCATATCGTCGCTGACGGCTTCGGTGTGCTGGCGCTACGGCGGGACCTGGCGGCGCGGGACCCGGTCACGGGCGAGCCGCCCGGGCCAGTGACGGCTATGCAGCCGCTGGAGGAGGCACGGTGGCAGGCTAGCCCGGCCGGCCGAAGGCGCAGCCAGCTAGCCGAACAGTACTGGGAGCGCCTGCTGCACGCCATGCCTGCGCGCAGGTTTCCCGAGCCAGCCGACAAGCCGCAGGCGCGCTACAGCCGGTTCTACTTTGACTCACGAGCGGCTCATTTTGCGATTCAGGCCATTGCCGCTCGCAGTAAGTTTGGCACTTCACCGGTGCTGCTGGCGGCATTCGCCGTCGCGATGGCGCGCGCGACCGGCGTCAATCCGCTCGTACCTCGGCTGTATGTCAGCAACAGGTTCAGGCCCAGGCTTTCCGACGCGGTCAGTCCGATAGCGCAGACCTGCCTGTGCGTCATCGACGTAGCCGGAATTACCTTTGACGAGGCAGTCGAGCGAGCCTATTACGCCTCGCTCAGCGCGTACAAGCACGCATATTTTGAGCCGGTGAAGATCAGGGAACTGGTCGCGGCCGTGAGCGCGGAGCGCGGCGAGCAAGTGGATGTGGATCTGGTCTATAACGACATAAGGCTGCTCAGCCCGCGCGAAGCGACTGACCCGCCGGCCGGCCCAGACGAGATTGCGGCCGCCTTGCCGCTGACCACGCTGACGTGTGAAGAACGGCCAGCTGCCGAAGATCTCTGCAACTTCACGTTCCAGGACTCGGACGCGGTGACTTACCACGGCGCACCGCCCACGATTCGCGCGATCGTGCTCGTGGATGATCATTACGTGCCCCGTGGCCAGGTCGAGCAGTGCCTGCGAACGTTGGAAGAGCTTGTGGTCAGCGCCGCCTACGATCCGAGCGTGGTCACCGGCGTCTAGCGAGGCGTCGCCAATCTCTGCTAACGGCCGTGGCGGTAGATCCGCCTGATCGTTGCCGCAAGCTGTTCTTGGCTCGGCAGCAGGGCCTGGTCGACTGCGGCAGAAAAACCGATCACCGCGCTGTCCGGGCGCGTCACCCTGGCCGGCGGGGCCACCAGGCGCATCTCCTCAGCCGAGGTGGCGAGGATTTCAGCGGCCAAGCCACAGAACTTGTTCGAGTCGTCGAAGACCACCAGCCTGCCGGTCTTGTCCAGCGACTCAGCCAGGCCGGTCCAGTCGAATGGGTAGAGCGTCCGCGGATCGAACACCTCGACGGAGATCTCGCCATCGAGTTCATCAGCGACAGCGAGCGCGTCGTGGACCAGGTGCCCGATTGCCAGCACCGTCACATCACTCCCGGCCCGGTGCACCCGGCCGACCCCGAGCGGCACCGGCACAAGATCCGCCGAGGCAATGCTCTCCCGCACTCCGTGCGCCGCGATCGGCGCGAACACGACGACTGGATCGTCGTCCCTGATCGCGCTCGTCAGCAGTCCGTAGGCGTCGGTTGGCGTGGCCGGCAGCACGGTCTTGACGCCGAGGTGCCCGAAGATGCTGTACGGCTGATCCGCGTGCTGAGCGCCCCAGCCGGCCGCCGGCCTGCTGGCGTCAGCAGGTAGGTCACCGGGACCTTGGCTTGGCCGCCGCTCATCAAGGAGATCTTGTTCGACTGGTTCGCGATCTGCTCAAGAACCAGTAGTAGCAAAAATGGCACCTGAAACTCCACCACGGGACGCCGGCCACCCAGCGCGGCCCCGGTGGCGAAGTCGGTGAATCCCTGCTCAGAGATCGGTGCCTCGACCACTCGCTGGGCGCCGAATCGGTCGAGCAAGCCAACCGTCGCGTTCGTCAGTCCTTCGCCGACGTCCTCCCCGAGCACGAAGACGGCCGGGTCCCGCGCCATTTCATCGCCCAGCGCCCGGTTGATTGCTTTCAGATAGGACAGGCTAGGCATTGTTCAACCCAATCGCTTCGACTACCGAACCTCCGGGGCGGAGCGGAATCTCACTGGCGTAGAGGTAATCGAGACCCTCGTCCTGGCCTATCTCGGGGCTGTCGAGCGCGAACTTGGTCGCGGCGTCGATGACCGCGTCGACCTCCGCATCGATCTCCTGCCGCCGCTTCGCCGGTAGGCGCGCCCCTTGCAAGTCCACCGGATCGCGGGCACGCCACGCCGCCACCTCGTCCTCGCTCCGGTACCGCAGCCCCGCGGTCAGCTCGAAGGTGTGATGCCCTTCATACCGATAGGTGCTGAACTCAAGGAAGGTAGGTCCGCCGCCGGATCGCGTCCGCGCCACGGCTGATGCCATGGCCGTCAGCACTACCTGCGGATCCATCCCGTCGTGACTGCTCGCGGGGATGCCGAACGCCGCTGCCCGGCTGGTGATCGACCCGGCGACCACAGCCTGCACTGGGACAGTCGTGGCGTAGCGGTTGTTCTCGCACACGAAGATGGCAGGCACCTGCCAAAGCGCCGCGAGATTGAGTCCTTCGAGCAGCGCACCTTGATTCATCGCGCCGTCACCAACGATGCAGACCACCACTCGCTCGGTGGCATCGCGCGCGAGAGCCCAGGCCACGCCGGCCGCCATCGGCACGCCGTGGCCCAGGGTGCCGGTCGCACCGTAGATGCCGACCGAGAAGTCGAGCGGATGGAAGGAACCGCCTCGACCGTGGGCGACTCCCGTCGTGCGGCCAAGCACCTCGGCGAGTAATTTGCCTGGGTCGCTGCCCTTGGCCAGATTGTGGCCGTGACCTCGATGGCTGGTCAGCATGATGTCATCGGGGCGAATGGCGGCGCCGATCCCGGCGGCGACGGCCTCCTGCCCGATGCACGGATGGATTCCGCTGGCCACTTGGCCGGTACGGACGAGTTCGATCGCGCGCTCTTCGAACCGCCGGATCAGCCGGACGGCGCGGTACAACTCCTCGGCCGAAGGTGCCGCCTTATCAGCTATCACTGCTGGCCTTCCTTCCGAGGAAGCAGGAGCGCTCTGCTTGTTACGAAAGCACAATGACACCCGATTTTAAAGGGAGCATCCGGACAGTGCCTAATGCCGCTCTATGTCGCATAATCGTGGTGTGCGCTTCGCCGTCGTGGAACCGGACAACTTGAGCTGGCCTGGCCAATTAGGCGGCGGCGCTCGTCGTCGGCGCAGGCACTGCTCGTGACCGACGTGAGCGCATCGCGCCCGGCTCCGGCGGGTCAGGCGATCCCGGCTGGGCCTGATGAAAGTCCAGGCCCGCCCGGCGATCAGCGCACGCGTACACCACGGCTGCGCGGCGTCTGGCAAAACCGTGACTTTCGCCTGCTGTGGGCCGGCCAGACCATTTCCATGCTCGGCTCGCAAGTCACGTCCGTGGCAGTGCCGTTGCTCGCGGTCGTCACCTTGCACGCCAGCATCGCGCAGATGGGCCTGCTTGGCACCGTGATCCGGCTGCCGTTCCTGCTCTACCTGGTAGCTGGGGTGTGGGTGGATCGGTCCAGGCGGCGCCGGGTCCTCATCAGTACCGATCTTGGCCGCGGCGCACTGCTGCTGAGCATCCCCATCGCCGCGATAACACACTTCCTGACGATGCCATTGCTCCTCATCGTGGTATTCACGGTGATGGTGCTCGGGGTCTGGTTCGACATCGCTTACCTCAGTTACGTTCCCTCGCTAGTCGAGCAACGCGAGCTGACCAGCGCGAACACGGTCATGGAGACGTCCAACTCGGCCGCCCAGATCATCGGCAACAGTGTCGGCGGGCTCCTCGTGCAGTTGCTCACCGCGCCCGTGGCCATCCTGGTCGACTCGCTGTCCTACCTGGTCTCTGGTGCCGCCGTCTGGCGCATCAGGCGACCAGAGCCGCCACGGCCGGCCAAGGAAGGCTCAGGGCTGCGGAGCGTCGTCTCATCGACAGCGACCGGCCTGCGGTTCGTCCTGCACGACCGCATCCTGGCACCGCTGGCGCTGGCCATCGGCATCTACAATTTGTGCTGGTCAGCCGAGCTCGCGCTGTACGTGTTCTACCTCGCTAACGTGCTGCATCTGGGGGCCGGCCTGATCGGCCTGACGTTGGCGGCGGGTGGGCCTGGTGCGGTGACCGGTGCCGCCCTGGCCGGCAAGTCGCAGCGAGCGCTGGGCGTTGGCACCACGATCATTGCCGCGCTCACCTTGTTCGCGCTCGCCGCCTGGCTCATCCCGCTGGCACCGGCCGACCGGGCTGTGGGCGTCCCGATGCTCATCGTGGCCGCCTTCTTGATGGGCGCGGGCCTGCAGCTCTGCAACATCAACGTGATCACGACCAGGCAGACGATCGCACCGCCTGAGCTGATCGGACGCGTCACCGCCAGCTTCCGCTTCATGGCATTCGGCACGGCGCCGTTCGGCTCGCTGCTCGGCGGCCTGCTCGGCAGCACCCTCGGTGCGAGGGGCGGGCTCGCCGCGGCCGTGGCCGGGCTGCTGCTAGCGCCGGCGGTCGTGCTAGCGTCGCCGGTTCGCCGGCTGCGGCGGTTGCCAGTGCCTGAGTCCGCTGGCGCGGCCGGATGACGCGTTCACCAACAGTGAAGCTAGGGAATCAAAGGAGTTGCCCGGTGGGTGAGGACTTTCACAAGGATTTCCAGGATCTGAATAAGTTCGGAGGGCTTGGCGAAGACCCGGCCTACCACCCGCCGGTGCTTGACGACCGGCTCAGGGCTTGGCCGCTCGACAACTGGGCCGAAGCTCCGCGCGCCGTGGACTACGACGACCTGCGCCGCTGCCACTGGCGCGGGGTGCGACTGCTCAAATACCCGCCGACTCAGGCGGCGTATCACGACCTGCTGTGGGAGCTAAGGCCGCGAACGATCATCGAATTGGGCGTGTACGCCGGCGGCTCGCTCACCTGGTTCCGAGATCTCACCAAGCTGATGGGCCTGGACTGCCAGGTCATCGGAGTCGACAAGAATCTGTCCATCTGCCAGATACCCGCGGACGACCGGTCCAACATCTCGCTGCGCGAGGGCGACTGCAACGCACTGGAAACGCTGGAGCCGCTACGGGCCGCAGCCCATCCGCTGATCGTCATTGACGATGCCCATTTTAATACTTTTAACGTCATGAAATGGGCCGTCGACAGCCTGCTTGAGCGGGGCGACTATTTCATCATCGAAGACATGATGCCCACCTGGCAGCGGTACGCGCCAAATTTCCTTTCCGAATATCTTGCTTCTTTCAATGAAGTACTCACAATGGACATGCTGTACTCCAATAGCTGCCCGCAGCTCGACGGCGGGGTCTTTCGTAGGTTGTAGTACAGCGTCGGTTGTAAGACGGTCAGGCGGCGCTTAACGTCATAGTGGCGTACTTCGGAAGGGGAGGGACGTTGGAGACCGGGATCGGACGGGGACCCGCGCCCCTCAGCAAGCTGGGTGATCCGGCGGTGATCGCCGACCCTTACCCGTTGTTGGCGCAGATGCGCGAGGCTTCGCCATTCGCCGAGTTCGGCGGGGCCTTAGTGGTCTACGGAAAGTACGCCGATTGCGCCCGCATTCTGCGGGACCCGCGGGCGAGCAGCCGGCGGAATCGGTCGCTGCTCGCCAGGTTCCGGCCGGACCAGGCCAATCGCACCAGGTCGTTCCTTTCCCTTGACCCCCCTGACCACACCAGGCTCCGTCGGCTGGTAAACAAGGCGTTCACGCCTCGGGTGGTGGCGGGGCTGGCCGACCGGATCAGCCGGATCACCGACGAGTTGCTGACCGCCGCCGCCGCAGCCGATGCCGGTGAGTTCGAGCTGGTGAGCAGCCTGGCCTACCCGCTACCGCTGCGGATCATCTGCGAGTTGCTCGGCGTACCGCCGGACGATCAGTTGAGATTCGCCGGCTGGTCGACCAGCATGGCTCATTCGGTGCAACCTGGCTTCGGCGATCAGGGTCGGCCGGGCGAAGCCGACCGAGCATCGGCCGAGTTCCGCGAGTACTTCAGCGAACTGATCGAAGTAAGGCGCGCGCAGCCAGGCGATGACCTGCTGAGCAAGCTGATCAGGGCGGAAGTCGAAGGGCAACGGCTCACCGTCGATGAGATCGTCTCGACCTGCGTGCTGCTGCTGGTCGCCGGGCACGAGACGACCGCCAGCCTGATCAGCAACGCGATGCTGGCGCTGCTGCGCGATCGCAGTCAGTTCGACCGGCTCGCTGCCGCGCCCGACCTGGCGGCGCAGGCGGTGGAGGAGACGCTGAGATACGACCCGCCCGTGCAGTTCACGTCGCGAGTCTCGACCGACGGGATGACGTCGCGAGCTGGCGTGATCATGATGCTGCTGCTGGCGGCGGCGAACCGAGACCCGGCCACCTGCGCTAACCCTGACGTGTTCGACATCACCAGGGGCAGTAGCGAGAACCTTGCGTTCTCGGCCGGGCCGCATTTTTGCCTGGGCGCGCCACTGGCCAGGCTGGAAGGCACGATCGCGCTGCGGGCTATCGCGACCAGAGTGGTCAACCCCGCGCTCGACGCCGATTCCCTGGCCTATAAGCCCAACTACAACCTGCGCGGTCCCGAGCGCCTAGTGATGACATTCGATCAGATCAGGCCGGCGGCCAGGAGGTGACCTTTCTTGACGCGGTGGCGGTTTACCTGCCTGACCATCGAGTGCCGGTAGCTGACCTCAAGGAACAGCTCGGCCTCAGCGCCATGCAGGTGCGGTTGTTCGACCGGTTCCTCGGCTACGCCGAGATCCGGCTGGACCTGGACGGCACGCTGGCCGACCTGCTCTACGCGGCGGCATCGGGGCTGAAGGCGCTGGCCGGGCGCGAGCATCTGGTCAGGTATGTGGTGCACGCCAGGAACCTGCCGGTCGCCGCGCCCTATCCGCTCAATCCGCTGCATGAGGTGACCGAACGGCTGGGACTTCGCCAGGCCGTGGCCTTCACCATTACCCACCACGCCTGCGCGACCGGGCTGATCGCCATCGAGGCCGCTGGCAGGCTGCTGGCGGCGGACGGTGACCGCGACGGGCTGGCCTTGGTGCTGACCGGTGAGAAGGCGTTCACCCAGGACGCCAGGATCGTGCCAGGCATGTGCATCTTCGGTGAGGCAAGTGCCGCCTGCCTGGTCGCCATGACCGGTGAAAGCGACCGGCTGCTTTCCTATGCCTGCCGTACCAGAGGCGAGTTCAATAAGCGGCTTGACAACCTGCCTGAGCTGGCGGCTGAGTACGAGGAAGCTTATCCACTGTCCTTGGCCGAGGTGATGGCGGCGGCGGTCGGCCAAGCCGGCCTGCGGCTGGCCGACATCAGCCTCATCCTGCCGCACAATGTCAACGCGGTGTCCTGGCAGCGACTTGCCCGCCGGATCGACTTCCCGATCGAACGGGTCGTGCTCGACAACGTGCCCGTGACTGGTCACGCGTTCTGCGCGGACATGCTGATCAACTACACGACGGCGATGGACCGCGGGCTACTGCAGCCAGGTGACCGATATCTGGTCGCCGCCGCCGGCGTCGGCGCGACCTTTGCCGCAATGGTGTTCGAACACTAGAGCCGAGCCGACTGGAAGGGCACCGTGACCGCGAAACTTGACCTGGCGTTCAGGCAGCGCGTGTTGGACGCCATCGTCCTCATCTTGCCCAGGGTGCTTGACCGCCCGTTGCCTGCGATTGCGGCAGGCACCGAGCTGAGGACCGACCTTGGCCTGCGCTCGGCCAGCACGCTTGAATTGCTGCTTGAGCTTGAAGACGACCTGGAGATCCAGATCGACGTTGAAGAGCTCGCCCAGGTGACCCTGACCACGATCGGCGATCTCGCCGACTTCGTGGCCCGTCAGTCGCTCGCCGGCTAAGCGGTGTACTGCGCCGGTCCGGCGATCGCTGATCCTGGCGGCCAACGGCTCGGGCCGCGGTTCGAGCTCAGCTTCGGGGTGGGCCAGATCTTCGCCGAGCCAGCGACCGGGCCTCGTGATCCGATGCTCGCGCGGCACCTTTCTGACATGTTGGCCCAGCACGGGCTGATGCTGCGAGCTGACGTCGACGTTGGGAGCGCCGGCCAGTCGTACGGCGAGATGGCCGGGTCACTGATCCCCGCTGCGCTGGCGTCGGCCAAGCCCGTTGATCTGCTGGTCTTCGCCTTCGCTGGCGCCGACGTCGCGCCGGGGCGCTCGACCGCCGCTTATCTGGCCAATTTGTGTCCAGGCGAGCCGATGGCGTTCGCGATCTGCGATCAGGGCATCGCGGCACCCTACACGGCGCTGCGGCTGCTTGATGCCGCTGGCGGCGCAGCGGACTGCCGGCGCGCCCTGCTCGTGGTGGCCGAGCAGGCGACGGCCTTCTACGATCCACCCGCGCCGGCGGAGTTGCCAGCCAGGCACGCGGCGGTCGTGCTCGGGTTCGATGCCGCCGGCCCCAACGGCCAAGACGGCCAGGGCGGACTCGGCGGCCTTGGGCCCGGCCGGCTGCTGCGCTGCGCCGGCCTGGCCGCTGCCCGCGACCTGGTCGGCGCCGCCGCCACCGAGCTGGCGGTCGGCCGCACCGAAGTCACGCTCCTGACCGGGAATGGGCTCGGTCCATCCGGCTCGCTGGCCTTGCCGGCCTGCGTGCAGCAACTGGCCGCGCCGGCGGGCCAACCGTGTACTGGGGTCTGGGCTGCGCTCGCCGCCGGACTCGATGACTGGGCGGTCGCCGGGCAGCGGGTGCTGGTCGCCGACTACGATGCGCCGCTCGGTTACGTGTGCATCGCGACGATCGACGTCGCGCCGCCCGCCGCTAGCTCCGCCGCCGCGCAGTGCTCGGGTGGCCAAGGATCAAGCTGACATTGTGCCCGCCGAATCCGAATGAGCTCGAGAGCGCGAAGTCGATGCTGGCCTTTCGTGCGCTGCCGCGCACGTGGTCCACGTCGCACCCAGGATCGGGGTCGTCGAGATTGTGGGTCGGCGGCAGCAGGCCCGCGATCAGCGACGTTGCCGTGACCGCGACCTCGACCGCGCCAGACGCGCCCAGCATGTGGCCGGTCACGCCTTTGATCGAGCTGACCGGCGGCCCAGCGCCGAAGACGGCGCGTATCGCCGCTGCCTCCGAGGCATCGCCCAGTTTGGTGGCCGTCCCGTGCGCGTTGAGATAGCCCACGTCCGTTCCGGTGATCCCGGCGTCGGCGAGCGCCCGGTGCATGCAATCGGCCGCTCCCGACCCGTCCGGGCAAGGCGTCGTCGGCTGATAGGCATCGGTCGTCATGCCCCAGCCGACCACGTCCGCATACCCGGCCGCGCCGCGCCCGTCGGCATGCTCGGGCCGCTCAAGCACGAGGACTCCAGCGCCCTCGCTCAGTACGAACCCGTTGCGGGCGCGGTCGAACGGTCGGCTGGCCGCCGCCGGGTCCTTCCAGCCGCGTGCCAGCGCCCAGGCATTGCCGAAGGCGTCGGCGAAGGTGGGAAACAGGTGTGCCTCGCTTGAGCCGCAGATGACCACGTCGGCCTCACCGGCTCTGATCAGTCGCAGCGCCTCGCCGATCGACTGGGCACCGGCCGCGCAGGCGGTGGCGATCGACGAACTGTAGCCCTTAATGCCGTACTTGATCGCGATATAGGCGGCACCCATCCCCGGCAGCATGCCGCTGAGCAGGTACGGGCTGACGCCGACCCGGCCGCGCCGGGAGCGGGCCACGGCTGCCGCCTCCAGGCTGGCGAGCCCGCCAACCCCAGACACGATCACGCCGGTCCGCAGCGGATCGACGTCACGTCCGACCACCAGGCCAGCGTCGTCCACCGCGCGCTGCGCGGCCGCCATGGCCATGACGATGTAGCGGTCGGCGATCCGTGCCTCAGCGGTCGGCAGTACGGTCGTCGCGGCAATGTCCGGCGCGATGCCGGCCACGTCAAGCACTCCGGCGAGCGGGTGGTCCGCTGGCGGGGCACGCAACCCCGACTTGCCGGTGCACACCGCGTCGAACACGGTGGCCAATTCGGTGCCGACTGGTGTCACCACACCCATCCCGGTGATGACCGCGCTGCGGGCGGCCGACCGACCACCGCTTGGGGCGGTCGTCGGCGCAGTCACGATGACGCCGATTCCGCGAGGTGCCGCTGTCGCATCAGGAACTTGCGCACCTTGCCGGTCGGCCCGACGACGATGTCCTCGTCCGGCACGGCGACAATGCGGCGAAGCGTCGCGGCAGCGGGCTCGCCGAGCGCGGCGCGGATCGCGGCGGTTCGATCGGCCTCAGGATCGGCGCCGGCGGCCAGGGACAGCAGCACGTCGGTCACCACGGCGTCGCCAGCCGTGCCCGCGACCACGGTGCAGTCGCGGACGTCCGGACAACTGGCCAGGATGCGCTCTTCTGACATGGCTGTGTACAGCCAGTGCCCGGTACCGAGATCGACCGCGTCGACGGCCCGGTCGACGTGGTAGTAGAAGCCGTCGTCATCGCGATACATCAGGTCGCCGGTCAGGTAATAGCCATGGAACCGGCAGCGGTAGGTCGTCACCGAGTCGTTCCAGTAGCCGAGCGCCAGCGTCGGGGATTTCAGCCCGACGTGACCTACCTGTCCAACTGGCACCTGCGCGCCGGTATCCAGATCGAGCAACGCGATCTGCGCGAACTCATACGGCTTGCCCACGCACCGGCCGTAGCGATTGCTGCCGCGGCGGTGAACGGCCTGGAAGGCCGAATGCCCCATCTCGGTCGACCCGATTCCGTCGATGAACTTCGACCCGGCAACCCTGACCACGCCTTCGCGGGTCATCTCCAGGTGGCTGCCGGATTCGACGAGTCGGCGCACGTGCGCCTCGTGCGCGCAGTCGCCCGTGTTGAACCACAGGGCGACCGAGCTGAGGTCGCGTTCGCTCAGCTCGAAGCGCGCGAGCTCGGCCCAGGTCACCGCGAATCCGTACACGCCAGTTGGGTGCCAGCGCTCGATAGCGTCGAGCACCACCGCGCCGCTGGCCCCTACTTGCCCGCCTTGGGCCGACAGGTAGGCCAGCTCGTGCCGGTTGCACAGGGCCTGCTGATGGCTAATGATCCCGGCGGCATGCGCGGCGGGCAGTACGCACAGCGTTCGCTCGGTCTCCTCGGTCCTCGGCGTCGCCAGATGGACCAGCCGGGTCGCGGCGAACAGGCTGCTGTGCGAATGCACGACGGCCGCAGGCATCCTGGTAGTGCCGGATGAGTGGGTGATCGCGACCGGATCGCTGGCGTCGTGCTGGTAGTGGGCAGGCGCCTTGGCCGGATCTCCCGATCCGGCGGCTGCGGCGTCCAGCATGAGCGGTACGCCCAGGTCCGCGTTGCCGAGCTGAGCGCGATGCTCAGCATCGGTGATGACGGCGACGCCGCGCAGCCGCCTGATGTATTCGGCCGCGATGTCGGCAGGCATATTCCCGTTGATCAGCGCCGGAATGGCACCGAGCCAGGTAAGGGCCATAAAGGACAGCAGGCAGTCGGCGGCCGAGGTCACGTACACGGCGACCGGGTCGCGCGGGCCGATCCGCCGCTCGGCGAGCCACTCCGCCCGCGCCGCCACCCGATCGGCCAGAATCCCAAGGGTAAGCGGGGTCCACGGCGGATAGCTATCGACGGCGACGTCAAAGGTGATACCTGGACCGTCCAGTGCGGCACCGTGCTCAATGAGCTTCGCCAGGACGTTGCCAGCGCCAATGCTGGGATCTTCAGCCAGCGCCGCCCTGATGCCTGGTACTCGCATCAGCTCACTCCGCCGCCGCTTCCGCTTTCGACGTGCGCTCAGCCACGACCGCGCAGAACTCGCCGATCGTCAGTCCGGCCAGCCTTTCTGTCTCCTCTTCACCGAACCGCAGGCCGTACTGGTCCTCTACCCGCAACGCGAGCTCGGCCAGCGAGAGCGAAGACAGATCAGCGCCGCGCGGCCCAAGCTGACTATTCTCAGTTAATCCCGTTATATCGCAGTCCATTTCAATCAGGGAATCAAAAATGAACTGGATAATAGAATCAATCATGAGCAGCCTCCGTGCGGAACCGGCAAACAATAGCGATTCGTCTATACCGTAACATGGCCCCTGCTTGCGCTCCTACCCTGAAGTTTCGCCCATCTTGGCCGTCGACGCCGCCCGCCGTTACCGTTTGCACTATGGCTTCGAGATGTCACTACCCCGCAGGCGCACGAACGAGGCGCGCTATCGCAGTGTCACGGACGTTGGTGGCTAGCGCCGTCATTCTCGCTTCGATCGTCGTGACATCAGGTCGACCGGTGTCCGCCAGCGCGTCGGCTGCGGGTGCTCCCTCTTATTACGGCTGGGGCAGCGATGAGCTCGACGAGCTCGGTGATGGTGTCTCGTCTTATTCGGTGACGCCAGCGGAGGGCATCGACCTGCCGGGCGGTGTCACTGCTACCGCCATTTCCGCCGACCTCAGCGGCGGCACGGCCATCGGCTCTGACCATCAGCTTTACACCTGGGGGATCAGCCCTGATGGCGAACTCGGCAATGGCGGCGACCAGACTCCCGCGCCGACGCCGACCAGGATCTCGCTGGCTCCAGGCGTTTTCCCGCAGGCAATCGCCAATGGCCCGACTTCGGGGTTCGCGATCGGCTCCGATGGCAATCTCTACGCCTGGGGTGACGACGATTATGGTGAGCTGGGCACTGGCCCTGGCGGGAGCACAACGTCGACCCCGACCGTGGTCCAGCTCGCGCCTGCGGTAACGCCGGTGGCGATTTCCGCAGGTTTCGTCCATACTCTCGCGATCGGCTCCGACGGCAATCTGTATGCCTGGGGCGACAACTCAGAAGGCGAGCTCGGCGACGGCACCAACAACAGCCAGCCAAGCCCGGAGGAGATTACCCTGGCGCCAGGCGTCAAGCCAGTGGCTATCGCAGCCGGGGACTACTTCAGCCTCGCCATCGGCTCTGACGGCAATCTGTACGCATGGGGATCGCAGAGCGACGGTGATCTCGGCGATGGGGTGTCGGATGGCGATCTGCTGACGCCCACCCAGGTTGCCCTGCCGGGCGGGACGGGAGTGCAAAGTATCTCCGCTAATATCTGGCAGCCTGACGCGATGGCCATCGGCACTAACGGCGACCTGTACTCGTGGGGAGCTAACGGCAATGGGTCAGTTGGCAACGGCGGCAGCAGCGACCAGCTCACCCCGGCGCAGCTAAGCCTCGGCCAGGGGATCAGCCCGGTGAGCGCCTTTTCGACGGGGTATGGGTCTTATGCGGTTGGCTCTGACGGCTACCTGTACATGTGGGGCCCGCAGAGCGCGACCGGACTGGGGACGGCTAACCCGGCCGCCACCCCGACTCGCTCTCAGTTGTGGCTCGGCCCTTACGGTCAGGTGGCAGGCGCTGGCGATTACTTCGGCCTGTCGTCGCCCTTCGCGCTGGCCACGACTGGCACGGTTAGCTGCGCCGGCGGCGCGTTCACCGAGGACGATCCGCCGCTGCAAGCCGTCTCCGGCTCGGCCTACGTCGGCTTCTTCCATGCGGCGACGTGCCCGCCATCGGCCTACGCGCTGACCGGCGGCCCGGCGTGGCTGACCATCAATCCGGCGTCTGGCGTGGTCAGCGGCGTGCCGCCCACTGGCCTGACCGACTTCTCCTACTCGGTCAAGGCAACCAACTCGGCTGGCTCGCTGACGGCAGGGCCGTTCAGGGTCGCGGTCTCAGCACCGGCGACCGTATCGGGCACCGTGCTCGAGCTAGGCGGTTCCTCGCCAGGCGCGGGCGTGACGGTGCAGTCGTGCCTGGTCGGTGGTGGTTGTACCACGACGACGACAGCAGCGAACGGATCATTCAGCTTGACCGCGGGAGCAGGGAGCACCATCGAGCTGACCGCGTTCCCGCCACCGAACCTGCTCGGGCAAAACGAGGTCGCCAATGTTGGTCCGCTGGCGGTGGGGGACGGGCTGACTGGTCAGACGATCACGCTGGCCGGGACCGCGGCGTTCCTGCCAGCCGGCCTGACCATTAACGGTAGCAACGCGTCGCCGACGCTATTTTGGGGCGCTCCGGCCGCCGCCGCGCTGACCGGTGCCTGCCCTGACGGCCTGGCCACGGTGTCGCTGCTGGGAACTGAGGAGGGGACCGACACGCAGCTGACGCAAAATGCCCTGCTGCCAGAGAGCCCCGTTGGCTCTGGTAACTACTCAGGCACCCTGCCGCCTGCCTTCCCGATCCACGGGTCGACGACAATCACCGACTCGACGGTCTGCCCCGGCGATTCGGACCTGACGCCCGACAACGGCCCGGCGGCCGGCGGCGGCAGCGTGATCGTCAACGGGTCAGGATTCACCGGTGCCACCAAAGTGCTGTTCGGCACGACACCAAGCCCGGACTTCGTAGTCGAGTCTGACACCGCGCTGGTGGCCAGCGTCCCGCCGGGCACTGGCGACGTGAACCTGTCGGTGGTCACCCCATCGGGCACTGTCAGCCTGGGTGCCGCAGGCCGCTATTCCTACTTGAGCATCACTAGCCTTTCGCCAGCGGCTGGTCCGCAGGCGGGCGGAACGGTCGTCGACATATCCGGCGGCGGATTCACCGGAACCCAGGCGGTGGAATTCGGCGCGACGCCAGCCACCGCGTTCACCGTGCTCTCTGACGACGAGATCAAGGCCACCGCGCCAGCCGGCACCGGGACCGTGGGCGTCCAGGTGATCACCTCGAACGGGGCGACTACGGCTACGCCGGCCGACCAGTTCAGCTACTCAGGCACCGGCCAGTCGCCGGCCGCTAGGGCCGCGAGGTCCGTGCCCGCGCTGAGCCTGCCGCCCGGCTTCCAACTGCCCTCATTGCCTTCGGACTTCAAGGTGCCGCTGCCGTTCTGCATCACCAGCTCAGCGTGCGTGCGTAATTGGGTAAATTCCGTTATTGAACAAATTCTCTCGTCGACTCTCAACTCAGCTGTTAATCAGCTGGAGAGTTATGTCGGTGCTCAGGTCAACGCGCTCGCCCAGCAAGTGATCTCTGGGCTTGGGCAGGCGATCTGCACCGAGGATGGCCAGGAGGCAGCCAAGATGCTGCTGACCGGCCTGATCTCACCGCTGGTGAAGGCGGCGGTACTTGGAGTGGCAGCCGCGCTCACCGCCGAAGCGGACGGAGCGATCGCCACCGTCATCATCATCGCTGACGAACTCGGTAACACAGCCATCCTGATCAGCATCGAGGAATCGGTCGAGAGCGAGCTCAGCGCCATCTGGGAAGACACCATGGGGCCGGCCATCGACTTCGCCATCGACAAGATCATCGAGGCCGGCCTGCACGCGATCTGCGGCAACCCATCCTCCGATCCGAGCCCGCCCACCAGCAACACGCTCATCGACCCGAGCGGGAACGTAGTGGACGTGAACGGCAGTCCGATCAGCGGAGCGACGGTCACGATCCTGCGTTCCGACGACGTCGCCGGGCCGTTCGCTCCGGTTGGCCCCACGTCGGCGGGCATCCAGCCACCGGTGAATCCGGAGACGACTGGCGCTGACGGTGCCTTCCACTGGGACGTCAGCGCCGGTTATTACCAACTTCAGGCCACTGCGGCTGGGTGCTACCAGCCGGGCAGCCCGAGTCAGCCGACTGTCACTTCCGCCACGTATCCGGTGCCGCCACCGCAGACCGGCCTGGTACTGACCATGCAATGCGGCAACGTGCCGGCGCCGCCCGCGCCGACCGTCACCTCCATCGATCAGACGCAAGGACCACCGGGTGGTGGCACGAGCATCACGATTACCGGCACCGGCTTCACCCCGGAATCGGCCGTCGATTTCGGTGCCAACGAGGCCATTTCGGTGACCTTCTTGTCGCCGACCGACCTTCAGGCCACCGCACCCGCGCACGCCGCCCGCACGGTTGATGTCACGGTCATTACCCAAGGCGGCCAGAGCCCGGCAACCGCGGCTGACAAGTTCACCTTTGCCGCCAGCCCGGTGATCGGCGGCCTGAGTCCAGCCAGCGGGCCGGCCAAGGGCGGCACCAGCGTGATCATCTCTGGCCACGGTTTCACCTCGGCCGACTCGGTCAGCTTTGGTCTGACGCCAGCTACGAACTTCAAGGTGGACTCCGATCGCCAGATCACCGCGACCGCGCCGCCAGGCTCGCCCGGCGTGGTCAATGTGCAAGTGCGTGGTCCCGGTGGGGTGACCCAGGCAACTGCCGCCGGGCAGTACACCTACCGCAAGAACGGGCTGACCGCGCAGCGAATTGCCTTCTCGTCCAAGCCACCGGCCCGGCCGGTGGTCGGCGGTACCTACCTGGTGTCGGCGGTCGGCGGCAAGTCAGGCAACCCGGTCAGCTTGACCGTCGACGACGCCAGCGTCCCTGGTGCATGCGCGGTCAAGGGCAAGACCGTGCGCTTCGAGGCCGCCGGGCCCTGCGTGATAGCAGCGAACCAGGCGGGTAATCTCCGCTACGCGGCGGCGCCGCAAGTCACGCAGACGATCATGATCGGCCAACGGCCAGGTCTGGTGCTTGCTGGCCCGCCAGTGACTGCCGCTGCGCGGCACGTCTATGCGTATGCCTTCCTCGCCGACGGCTGGCCGGCCCGAGCTACCGGCTGGCCGCGAAGGCGCCGGCCTGGCTGCGCATCAACTCGGCTACCGGGCTGGTGCAGGGCGTGGTTCCGGCCGGCGTCAGGCAGTTCAGCTACGCCGTCAGCGCGACTAACGCAGCCGGCCAGGCGACCACCAAGCCGATCAAGGTCGCCGTGTCGCCTCGCCGGGTACCGGAGGCCGCGAACCTGACCGTCAGGCTGAGTTGCCCAGCCGCAGCGACCCTGCGAGCGGCCTTCACTTGCAACGTCACGGTGCATAACCTCGGGCCGGGTGCCGCCGGCGGCACCCGGCTGGCGATCGTCATCCCGTCGGCCGTCTATCCCGTAGCCGCGCCTGGTCGCCAGCGCGTCGGGACCGTCGTGCTCTGGCCAGCCAAGACCATCGCAGCTCACCGCACCGTGACCTACGCCATCACGCTGCGCGGATACGCGCTAGGCACGCAGCGACTCGCCGCGCTCGCCTGGTCAGGCAGTCCGGACCAGAGCCCAGCTAACAATTTCACGCTGCGCACGGTGACGGTCGCTAAGGGGCCGCGCTGATCGCGTCGTTGGACCGGTGCTGTTGTAGCTAACCCCGGTGCCAACGACAACAGAGCGCCAACGACGTGGCCCTGGCAGCAGCAGCGCTCCAACGATGCTGCTCGATCCCGGGTTGCTACAGCAACAACGCTCCAACGATGCTGCAGCACTCCGCGATGGTTCGCCGCGACTTGCATCCCGTCAGGCGGCGCGGCGCCGGACTAGCCAGACGGTCGCGGCGAGCAGCAGCACAGCGAGCGCGAGCAGCCAGCCGCCTTCGATCCACTGGAATGGCCAGAACCGGCTGTCGGGCTGATAGGAGGTCAGCAGCGTATAGCCGTGCTGGACGAGATAGCGCACCGGATCCAGGCCGGGCGGCGTTGCCGGGCCTGGTTCCCACTGTCCTGTCGTCACTGCCCTGATGTCCACCGCCTGGAAGGTCTGGTTGATCTCGGCCAAGCTGGCTGGCCTGCCAGCCCGCGTCCACACCTGGCTGATCACCCACGCTCGAATTCGGAAATTGGGGTTGGTGCTGCTCAGCGGCGCCTCGTAGTGCGGGCGCAGCAACCAGCCGGTCACGAAGGCGAGCCCAGCGCAGGTGGCGATGGCGGTGAACATGGCCGGGATGACCCGGCGGATCGAGATGCCGGCCGAAGCGCCAATCGCGAACGCGGTCAATGTCCACCCGGCCAGCGCGACGCCGCGCAGGTCGAAGATGGTCGGATAGAGCGGGCCGTTGTTGTCTCCGGCGCCGAAGATCGGCTGGATGTACCAGGAGACCAGCAGGCTGAAGGCGCCAGCCGTGACGGTGACAGCCACGGCCAGTGGTATCAGCTTGGCGACGGTCCACCGGGTCCGCCCGAAGCCCTGGGTCCAGGTGTAGCGGAAGGTGCCAGCTTCGAACTCCCTGGCGAGCAGCGGCGCTCCAACGAACGCGCCGGTCAGCGCTGGGATCACCTGTAGCAACCCAAGTACGGGTCCGACGCCGGGTGCGTAGCTACGCAGAAAGTTGCCGGCTACCTGCTGGCAGCTAGCCGAGGCGGCCGGGCGGCAATTGGCCACGGCGGGATAGGCATGGTGCATTGGCAGGCCGGCGATGAGCAAAGCGAGGGCCGCCACGCCAACCAGCGCCAGCTCGCCAGCCAGCGCGATCCTGTGCTGGCGCCAGGTGACCCAGGCCATTCTCCGCCATGGCAAGGGCCGCAGGCCGTGGTCCTTTCCGGGCCGGGCGGGCGCGGTTAGCGCGGTCATTGGTTGACCTCCGTCGGTTCGGTGGTCCTGGACCGGGCCGGGCCGGGTAGCGCGGCGGCGTCGGGTGCGCGCAGGTAGGCGAGGGTGAGCTCGTCGAGGCTGACTGGTTGCGCCTGCCAGCCTGGCGGTGGCGGGTCGGTCGTGGTGCTGGTCCTGACCAGCAGGTGGGCTTGCGCTCCGCCGTGGCGCGCGTGCACGACATTCAGCTGGTCGGCGTGCTGGCGGGTTTGGGCGGCCGGGCCGGTGAGCACGCGGTGGCGGGCGAGAAGGTCATCGACTTCGCCGGCTACCTGGACGCGTCCGCGCGAGACGAGGATGAGGTAGTCGGCCACGGGCTCGAGTTCGGCCAGCACGTGGGAGGACAGCAGCACTGATACGGCGTCGTCGGCGACGGCTGTCATGACGGTGGCCATGAAGTCGTGCCTGGCCAGCGGGTCGAGCATGGCCATCGGCTCGTCGAGCACGAGCAGCCGGGGCCGCCTGGCCAGGGCGAGGGTGAGCGCGAGTTGCGCTTGCTGGCCGCCGGACAGCTGGCCGGCCTTGCGATGCGGCGAGATGCCGAGGTCGGCCAGCCTGCCCTGCGCGTAGCCCTGGTCGAACCGGCGGTTCAGGTTCCTGGTCAGGTGCACCAGGTCGGTGGCGGTCAGGTTCTTATACAGCGGGGTGTTCTGGGCGACGAACGCGATGCCGTCAAGCGCGGCCGGCGACCCGGCGTGATGGCCGCCGAGCACGCGGACGTCGCCTTCGGTCGGTGCCGTCAGGCCGACCGCCAGATTCAGCAAGGTGGTCTTGCCGGCACCGTTCGGGCCGACCAGCGCGGCCACCCGCCCGGCCGGTACCGCCAGCGCGCACTCGCGTAGCGCCCAGTGCCGGCGGTAGCGCTTGCCGAGCCCGTTGGCCTCGATGACGTTCACGCCACCCCCGTTGTCTCATCGCTTGCCGCGCCGCGGCGGTCGCCGTAGGGGCTGAGGCGGCTGCTGGACCCAGGGCGCCGGTCACGGAAATCTCGCAGCGCGCTGGTGACCAGCGCGACGACGCCGTCCTCGTCCAGCCCGGCCGCGTCGGCTTCGGCCAGCCAGCCCAGCAGCGAACGGTGCAGGCCGGCCAGCTCGGGCAGCGCGACCCGGCCAAGCGTGGCAGTGATGAACGTGCCCTGACCAGGCCGCCCCGCCGCCAGCCCTTTGGTCTCAAGCTCCTTGTACGCCTTCAGCACCGTGTTCGGGTTGATGGCCAGCGCCGCCACCACATCCCTCACCTTCGGCAGCTGATCGCCCGGCACCAGGTACCCGAGCCGCAGCGCGTGCTCGACCTGATGCACCAGCTGCAGGTACGTCGGCACGCCCAAAGCGGCATCCAGTCGGAACTCGATCGGCGACACCGAGCCGCGCCCGTCCGCAGCCCGCCCGCCCGCAGCCCGCCCGCCCGCAGCCCGCCCGCCAGCCGCTCCGTCGGTCGGACTGTCTTGTTTATCTATTTCCATAAGACAAGATTACAGTCGTCGACTAGTCCGCTGTCAACCAACTCGATGTGCGGACGCGACCTTACCCGGCCGACGATGATCTCGTGCTTGACTTTATGCTGCAAAGTAGGTTCTACTTTATGGCATAAAGTAGAACGAGGGAGACGCCATGGACCGCTCAGCTGGTACGACCACCGCCGACAACGGCGGCAATTTTGACCCGCAGCAAGCCGCAATCCTGCTGGACCAGACGACGCGGCAGACGCGGCGACTGCTTGAGCCCTATCCGCCGTGGCTGCAGCTGATCAGGGCGATCGGCGCGCTGGCCATTTACGGTGCCATCTGGCTCTCGGTACGCGACCAGCATCCTTACCAGCACCCAACCGCTGCGGTCGTTCCGGTCGGGATCGCGTTCGGGATCCTCAACTTCGTCGCCACCGTCGCGGTCGCCAGGCGGGCGACCGCCGGAGTACGCGGTCGCTCCCAGCTGCGGGCCGGTGAGACCATCACCGTGCTGATGCTGTGGCTCGGCGTCTTCGTGGTCATGGCGATCTTGGGTAGTGTCGGCGTGAATAACGCGTTCAGCTACGGCACGTATCCGGCGGCCGTGCCGCTGATCGTCGGAGGTCTCGCCTGGGCGGGCATCACGGCGGCTCGGGCAAACTGGCGCGGCTGCGCCTCCGGCCTTGCGGTCGCTGTCGTCGGAATCGTGGCAATCTTCGCCGGACCGGTCGGAGCGTGGGCGGTCGCCGGGGTGGGCATTTTCGTTGAGCTGGCAGTCAGCGCCGCGCTCACTTTCTCGCGGCAACGCCGCAGCGTGGTGCGGTCGTGACTGCCGGCGAACTTGACCCGTTGATCCACGTACCTACTCGGCTGAAGATAGTCGCGACCCTGGCAGCGCTGGCCGACGACGACAGGCTCTCCTTCACCCGCCTGCAGGACATGATCGGACTCACCCCTGGCAATCTGATTATCCACTTGCGCAAGCTTGAGGAAGCCGGTTATGTCAGCAGCGAGAAAACCAAGAACGGCCAGGCATCGCACACGACGGTGGCCCTGACCAGCCAGGGCCGCAAGGCGCTCGACGCCTACACCCAGGCACTGCGCGACCTGCTCGGCGGCCTTTAGTTGCCTCGGTTGGCAACGGATGCGGTCGGCGCCTTCAGGCCAATTCGGTTCTTAGCCGGCGGCCGCTTGGTCGCCCGGTCGCCAACGCCGAGCCCGCTCGGCACCTCTCCGCGCGCGCTCCTACCGCATCGCTGGACCACTGCTGTCGTAACTGCCCCCGGCGGCAACGACAACGCCGCGCCAGCGACGCTGGCCTGACAGCAGTACCGCTCCAGCGATGCTGCCCGATCCAGGGTTGCTACAGCAACACCGCTCCAACGATGCGGTGCCTACGGCGCCGACGGTGCGGTGCCTACGGCACCGACGGTGCAGGGGCGCGCCGAGCCCCGGTGTGGCCGGGTCCAGCCTCGCCGCAGGCGCGTGAGGCAGACTCCGTGATCTTGTCTTGGCCGAAGAAGGCTCGACCATGATCACGGCTGACTGGCGTGGGCGGGCGGCGGCGCAGGTGTCTGGTATCGGCGATGAGCGGATTAATCCGATGCGCTGGTGCCGGCGCGACGGTTGCGAGTGCCTTGCATGGTGGCTAGTACCTGCGGGCGGGCGCGCTCCAGCCAGGCGTCGAGCGTCTGGCCGCCGGCGTGTTCGGCTTCGAGCAGGAACAGGCCGCGGGTCGGGCAGGTCGCGCCTAGCTCGACCAGCACCGGCTTGAGCAGCAGGTCGCTGGCCAGGCCATGCTGCCAGTGCCCGCCGAGCATGAGGGGCACTGCGGTCACGTCGGCCAGCGCTCCGCCAGCGATCCGGTCGAGTAGGAGCTTGAGCAAGCCGGTGTAGGTCGCCTTGTAGGTGGGACTGGCGAACACGACCAGCTCGCTAGCTTGGATTTCGGCCACGAGGTCGGCGACCCTGGCGTCTTGCCAGTCGAGCAGTGCCGCGCCGAAGTCAGCAAGGTCGACGCTGAGGTCGGCGGCCTGGCCGGTCAGCTTCTCTGCCACCAGCTGCGCGGCCTCGAAGGTGCGAGATCGCGGCTTGGGATTGCCGACGACGACGGTGATGCTCACGCTCGGCTCCTTTCTTGGGCGAGTGCAAGGTGCTCGCGCAGGGTGCGACCTGAGTAGTCGGCTGGCTGCATGGGCGCGCCTCAGGCTTCGCCGAGAAGGCTGCCGTAGCCGCCGCACCAAAAGAGCAGCGGTGCGCCATTCTTGCCGTTGGTCTCGACGTCCCTTACCCGGCCGACGATGATCTCGTGATCGCCGCCCGGCATCCGCTCGGCGACCGTGCACTCGATCGCTGCCAGCACTCCTTCGAGGCGCGGGCTGCCGGTCAGGCCCGCGTGATGCCTGACGTCCTCCCAGGTGGCGGCGAGGCCACGGCGGGCGAAGTTGGCTGAAAGATGTCGCTGCGGCGCCGCGAGCACGTTGACGACGAAGGCGCCGTGATCGCGCACTGCCTGCAGCGTGACGCTGGTCCGATCGAAGCACACCAGCAGCAACGGCGGGTCGAGCGACAACGAGGTGACCGCGTTAGCGGTCGTGCCGACCGGCTGGCCATCGGTACCGATTGACGTCACGATGGTGACACCGGTAGCGAAGTGGCCGATCGCGCGTCGGAAGTCGGCGGCGGTAATTTCGGCTGGCGGCTCGGCAGTGGTGACCGCCGCCGCACCATCCAAGGAACGCATGAGGTAAGAATAACATATAATGTTCATAGACTTAATAGACTATCGGAGGTCAGATGAGCGACAGTGGCTGGCATGAGCGTCTCGTCCAGATCCACGGTGCGGACTTGCACGCTGGCACGAGCCAGACGACCGGGATGAGCCGCCTGGAGGCGATCTCTGGCAAGAGCGCGGGATCGGCCAGGATCTGGATGGGCCAGACGCACGTGGCGGCGGGTGCCAAGTCGGGCGATCACCACCACGGCGACACCGAGACGGCGATCTACGTGCTGAGTGGCACCCCGGCGTTCGTCTTCGCCGAGGGGGATCGCGAGGTCAGGCTCCAGGCGAAGCCAGGTGACTATATTTTCGTGCCGCCCTTTGTGCCGCACCGGGAGGAAAACCCAGGCGGCGGCGAAGCGGTCGTGGTCATCGCGCGGAGCAGTCAGGAGGCCGTGGTCGTCAACCTGCCGAGCTTGTGGCCGGCGCCGGAGAGCGGCACCGGGCCTGCGACGCAATGATGATCAGGCTGCGATCCTGGCTCGGTAGCCCTCAAGGTCGTCGCCCACCTGGTCTTGCACCAGGCGGATCAGGCGGCCGTAGGCGGTCGCATCGGCCAGCGGCTCGTAGCCGCGGATGACCAGCGTGGAGGTGCCGGCCGCGACGTAATCGAGCAGCGACTCGGCGACCTGCTCATAGCTGCCGACCAGGGCAGTGGAGTTACCCGGTGCGCCAGTAGCTCTGGACAGGGCGGTCCATAGTCGCTTGTCGTGCAGGTCGGCATTGGCTGCGTAGCGGAGCAGTCGGCGTGACCCTTCCGCTTGCGGCGGGGCCGGCTGCTCGCTGCGCACGCTGGCCTGGTCGCGCGCGAGCTCAAGCAGCTCACGGGCGCGCTGCCAGGCCGCTGCTTCGGTGTCGGCGACGATCGGCCGCAGGCTCACCGAGAACTTGTCGACCGTGCGGCGAGCGGCCGCTGCTGCCGCCCTGACCCGCCCCATCAACTCCTTGATGCCGTCCAGTGGCTCGCCCCAGAACGTGTACACGTCCGCGTGCCTTCCGCCGATCCTGATCGCCTCGCTTGAGGCGCCGGCGAAGTAAATCGGCAAGTGGCCGCGTGGCGGCCTGATGGCTGACCAGGCACCGGACACCTGGTAGAACTCACCGAAGTAGTCGAAGGGCACCGCCGAGCTCCAGGCCAGGCGCACGATGTCGAGGAACTCTCCGGTTCGCCGGTACCTGGTCGCCTTGCTGGCGAAGTCGCCGTCACTTGCCTGGTCGGCGTCCTCGCCGCCGGTGCTGACGTGCATGGCTACCCGGCCGGGATGCAGCGCGTCCAAAGTCGCGAAGGTGCGCGCCGCAGCGGTCGGAGCGACGAAACCCGGACGGTGCACGAGCAGGACGCCGATCCTGGCTGTGGCGTTGAGCAACTGGTCAGCCACGATCACGCCGTCGGGCGTGGCTGACATCTGGGTCACAAGTACCCGGTCGAACCCGGCGTGCTCGTGGGCGCGGGCGATTCTGTACAGGTAATCAGGTTCGATCGCCGCACCAACTTCGGTGACGGTCTCAGACGCGTCCGCGGTCCTGGCCATGCCGATGAATTCCACGCGCATGCGGGCGTCCTCTCGCGCGACAACCTACTATTTGGATAGGATAACTCGCAAATACGTCGGCGTCACCGGTTGGGAGCACCTGAGCAGGTCGGCGCGGGCGGAGCTGGGGGCAGGACATGACCGTCGAATTCATCGGTTCGGTGGTTCGGGCGCGTCAAGGGCCGACTGGCTCGGATCCTGATTACCCGGTCAAGGCGGCCGCACGCGTGGACGACGCAGGATTCGATCAGCTGCTGATCGGCTACTCATCGACCGCGCCTGACGGCTTGCTGGTCGCTAACGAGGTGCTGACCACGACGTCGCGGCTCGGCGTCGTGGTGACGCAGCTGCCAGGCCTGATCGCACCGACCGTGGCCGCCAGGCAGTTCGCCACCCTGGCCGCGTTCCACCCTGGCCGCGTCAGCCTGCACGTGGCTGCCGATGCAGCCGATGCCGCCGGGGGCGGCGGCCACCTGGAAGGCGATGGTGTCGGGCCTGCCGACCGTTGCGCCAGGGCAGCGGAGTTCTTCGAGGTCGTGCGGCTGGCCTGGCAGTCGCCGCTGGCCTTTGACTACTCCGGTGAGTTCTATCGCGTCGCCGGTGCCTACTCGGCAGTCAGGCCGCCCGATGGCAGGTTGCCGATCTACTTCGCCGCCGCGTCGGACGCGGCGGCGCGCGTCGCTGCCGCCTATGCGGATGTCTGCGTCCTCGGTGCCGCGCCGGTGCCGCTCGTCGCGCAGCGGATCGCGAAGATCAGGGCCGCCGCCGCGCGGCACGGCCGGTCGCCGCGCTTTGGCGTGAGCCTGTCGTGGCCGGCCTCGTCCGCGCCGCAGTCGCTAGGGAGTCGCTTCGGTGGCGACGCGCCGCTGTGGCTGCCGTCGGGACTGCTGCCTGCTGGTCAGGTGGCGGCTGGTCAGGTTGGCTTGGCCGGTAGTGAGGATCAGCTCGCCCACGATGTGCTCGACTACCTTGAGGTCGGCGTCAGCACGCTGGTGCTCGGGCACGATCCGCTGGTCGATGCGGCGGCTTGCGCTGAGGTGATCGCTCGGGTGCGAGACGAGCGGTTTAGTGCGGTCGCCAGGCGTCGGGGTCGCGGGTGAGCTTGTCGACAGTTGGTGGCAGCTTGCCCGACGCCAGGCTGGCGAGCGTGACCTCCTCAAGCACCGACCGCAGGCTTGCCCGCACGGCGACCCACACGTCAGCGAGCACCGCAGCCGCGCCTGGATAGGTGATCTCGCCTGGCCGCCCGTCGCCGATCTCCGCCAGCGGACCTTCGACCGAGCGGATGACGTCAGCCAGCGTGATGTCGCCGGCCGGGAGGCCGAGCACGTAGCCGCCCTTGACGCCGCGATGGCTCACGACGAGGTGATCCCGGCGGAGTTCGGCCATGATGCCGAGCAGGAACCTATGCGGTATGCCCTGAGCTTCGGAGATCTCCTCAGCTGTCATCGGCGTGCCGTCCTGCGCGCGAACCGCGAGTTCCGCCAGAGCGCGGATGGCGTAGTCGGCTTTCACCGTGAGGCGCATGGCGTCCAACTGTCATGGAGAGCGTGAGGGAAACGGGCAGTGTAGCGATAGCGCAGTGTAGCGAGCGCAGTGCCACCACCCACCCCAGCCGCACGGCCACGATAGCAAAGGCTTGTGCTAGCCCGGCGCGGTCAGCTTAAAGTATATAAATCTGATAAACTTTATGAACATAAACAAGCGGGCGGACTGTCGCGGACGCCAAGGACTCCGCACAGCGGCCACCGGCAGCAAGGAGCACGATCAGATGTCAGTTGAGATCATCGGGATGGTGGGAACCAGGGAGTTCTCCGAGACGCGCGGCTCGCTTACCGGACCAGCGATCGACCCGGACTACTTGAGCCGCTTCGCGCGCGCCCACGAGGCGGCCGGGTTCGACCGCGTCCTCATCGGCTACGGTGCTACCGGGCCTGATGGCTTCGCCGTCGCCGCGCACGTGCTCTATGCGACGACGAAGCTCAAGGTGCTGATCGCCCACCGGCCTGGCTTCGTCGCGCCAACGCTGGTGGCCCGCAAGCTGGCCACCTTGGATTCGCTGACCGGCGGCGGCCGGGTCGGCATACACCACATCACCGGCGGCGATGAGCTCGACCAGAAGCGCGACGGCGATTTCGCCGATCACGACCGGCGCTACGCGCGTACCGCCGAGTTCATGAGCCTGCTCAGGCAGGAGCTCACTGCCACCGAGCCATTCGACTACAACGGCGAGTTCTATCAGGTCAAAGGTGCCTACAGCATAGTTCGGCCGGACGGCGACGCGGCGATCCCGTTGTACTTCGGCGGTGCGTCCGATGCCGCCATCAGGGTCGGCGCCGAGCACGCGGACGTGTACATGCTGTGGGGCGAGCCGCTCGCCGACATCGCCGAGCGGATAGCAGGGATCAGGGCGCAGGCGGCGAAGCGTGGCCGCACGGTAAAATTCAGCCTGTCGGTCAGGCCGATCGTGGCCGCCACCGAGGACGCGGCGTGGCAACGCGCGGAGCAGATCAGGTCTGCTACCCAGGCGCGCATGGCGCAGGCGGCCGCCTATCGCGGCAACGGCGAAGGCAAGGGCGAGGCCAACGGCAACGGCCAGCCAGCTCCAGTTGGTCGGCTTTTCGGCTTCCGCGAATCTACATCGGTCGGCTCTGAGCGGCTTCAGCGTCAGGGCGCCGACAGCGACGTCCACGACGAACGGCTCTGGTACGGGGTGACGAAGCTGACCGGACCTGGCGGCAACTCCACCGCGCTGGTCGGGACGCCAGAGCAGGTGGCGGCGGCGCTGCTGGCCTACCGCAAGCTCGGCGTTGACGCCTTCCTCATCCGCGGCTTCGATCCGCTTGACGATGTCGTGGACTGGGGCAAGGAGCTCGTGCCGTTGCTGCGTGACGGCGCCGAGCGCACTCCGGTCGGCGTGGCTGAGCCCGTCGGCGGCTAATCTATACTTGACCGATAGCTTTTATATAGATTAGCGTCAACGTGGATGCCCACCCTGACCCAGCCACGACGGTGTGGCGGTGCGAACCCCTCTTGATCAGGAGCTAGTCATGCCAGTCCGCCCTCGCGGCGCCCGTCGCATTACCTCCATCCTCGCCGCCGCGCTCGCGCTTCCGCTGCTCGCGACCGCGTGCAGCAGCTCAAGCACGACCTCAGGTCACGCTGCCGCCGCGGCCGCCGGCATCAGCGGCACGCTGAACTGGGAGTGGGAGCTGCCGACCTCCTGGGACCCGGTGACCTCCACGGCCGGTTGGGACGTGCACGTGCTCGGACTCGTGTACGCCTCGATAACCACCTTGGATCCGGCTGGCGATGTGAAGCCGGGCTTGGCGTCATCGTGGCAGTACGGGCCGGACGGCAAGAGCGTGACGTTCACGCTCCGACCCGACCTGAAGTTCAGCGACGGCACGCCGCTGAACGCGACGGCGGTCAAGGCAAACATCGTCAGGGCGCAGACGCAGCAGAACTCGACCATAGCCTCGGAGTTGGCCGTCATCTCCAAAGTCGTCGTCAACAGTGCGACTAGCTTCACCCTTGACCTCGACCAGTCCGACTATCAGGTGCCCTACCTGCTGGCCGGCAAAGACGGCATGATGGTCAGCCCGGCCGCGTTCAAGCACGTGACCAGCATCCCGACCAACCCGGTTGGGGCCGGGCCATTCAAGCTGACCAGCTACGTGCCCGACTCGCACGCTGATCTAGTGCGCAATCCCGGGTACTGGGACGCCAGCCAGATCCACCTGGCGAACTTCACCGTGCAGGACATCACCCAGCCAGCCCAGATCATGTCCGCGCTGGAGTCCGGTCAGGTGAACGTGGCCTACATCGCAGGCAACCAGGTCGCCGCCGCCAAGGCCGCGGGCTTCAAGATCGCGGTGATCCCGTCTGAGGTCGTCAACGAACTCGACATTCAGACCACCACCAAGCCGTTCACCAACCCCGACGTGGTGAAGGCGATCAACTATGCGATCAACCGGCAGGCGATCGTCCAGGTGCAGGCGTCCGGTTTCGGCGCAGCCACCTACCAGCCATTCCCTCAGGGTTTCGTCGGCTATGACGCGAGCCTGGCCAACCTTTATCCCTATAACCCGGCCAAGGCGAAGAAGCTGCTTGCCGCCGCTGGCTACCCGCACGGGATCAAGATCACGCTTGACTCGGTCAGCGTGGACGACTCACTCGCCGAGCAGCTCCAGGGCCAGCTCGCCCAAGCCGGGATCACCGCCACCATCAAGGACATCCCGATAGACACCGAGACCCAGTATCTGTACATCGACAAGACCCTGCCGCTGACCATCGACGGCACGGCTGGGCGCACCTCGCCGGTCGAGATGCTTCAGGTCCTCTACAGTCAGCAGGGCCTGATGAACGTGGACGGCAAGACCTCGACCACGCCGCCCGCCGTGTCCAAGGCGCTCGCGAACATCCTCACGGTGCCGCTGAACGCGGCTAACTACCCGACGGCGCTGCAAAGCACCGTCAGCACTGCCGTGCTCGACGAGCCCATCCACATCTGGCTCTACACCAACCCGCGCATTTTCGCCTACAGCCCGAAGGTCAGCGGGATCCCGTTCGACCTGGTGCAGCAGCGTTGGGAAGGCGTGCGGGTGGCATCATGACGGTGGTCAGCCGCAGGCCGCTGGCCACGAGCGGCGCAGCCTGGGCAACGGCGCCCCGGCCGCGCCGGGGCCTGGTCGCACTCGGACGACTGGGCGGCGGGCTCGCTGTGCTGGTGCCGATCCTCTTCCTCAGCTCCTTTATCACCTACAGCCTCGGCGCGCTGTCCAACAGCGATGTCGGTGCCACCATCCTCGGCCAGGACGCGGCGACACCGGCCGCCGTGGCCAAGCTCAACCGTGAGCTTGGCCTGGACCGGTCGCTGCTGGCGCAGTATTGGCACTGGGTGACCCAGGCCGTCCAGGGGAACTTCGGTGTGTCCTATTTCACCCAGATCCCGGTCGCCCAGAGCATCAGCCAGCGGCTGCCGGTCGACCTGTCGATCGCCGTGCTGGCGCTGCTGCTGGCCGTGGTTATCGGCGGCAGCGCCGGGATGGTGGCCGCTATCCACCGGGGCGGCTGGTTCGACCGGGCGGTCACCGCCGCGTGCTCGGTGGTCTCCACCCTGCCGGCCTTCGTCATCGGGATCGTGCTGGTGGCGATGTTCGCGGTGACCCTGCATCTGCTGCCGGCCAGCGGCTACGTCGGTCCCAGCACCAGCGTCCCGCAGTGGCTTAAATTCATCATCCTGCCCAGCTTCGCGCTCAGCCTGCAGGTCTCCGCTGACGTCGCCCGTCAGCTCCGTACCTCGCTGGTCTCGGTGCTCGAGCAGAACTACATTGTCGGCGCCAAGGTGCGCGGCCTGCCGTACCGCCGCATCCTGATCAGGCACGCGCTGCGCAACGCGGCCGGCCCGGCGCTGGTGGTGCTTGGCAATGACTTCCCGGTCATGCTGGCCCGCGCCGTCGCCGCCGAAGTGGTGTTCTCGCTACCCGGGCTCGGGGCAGTTGCTGCTGGAGAGCGCCACGACCAGGGATATCCCCGTCGTCCAGGGCCTGCTGCTGGTGGTGAGCACCTTCGTCATCGTGGTCAACCTCATCGTCAACACCACGCTGAACTGGCTGTACCGTACCGAGGCCGGAGCGAGCGCATGAGCCGCCCGCTGGCCTGCCGGGCGGCTCGGCGTACCAGGTCAGGATCGGTGCTGCGATCGCCATCGGCCAAGATCGCGATCGCCGTGCTGGTGCTGATCGGCATCCTCACCGCCGTTGGCGGCCAGCTCGCGCCGCAGAACCCGCTCGCCATCAACTCGGCGGCGCTCTTCCGCGGACCGAGCCTGCACCACCTGCTCGGCACCGACTATCTGGGTCGTGACGTACTCAGCAGGCTGCTGGCCGGCACCAGGCTGTCGGTGCTGACCGCGCTCGAAGCTGTGGGCATCGGACTCGTGATCGGCACCGTGCCAGGGATCGCGACCGTGTTTCTTGGCCGCTGGTTCGACTTCGCGGCGAACCGGATCGCCGACGCGCTGATGACGCTGCCTTACGTCTTCTTCACGGTGGCCGTGACCGCCGCCATCGGCAACGGGCTGGCTCAGGCCATGATCCCGGTCGGCATCCTGCTCGGTCCTGGCTTCTTCCGTGTCACCAGGGCGGCCACGCTTGAGCACGCCAGAGCGCAGTACGTGCAGGCAGCGATACTGCTCGGGGCGTCCAAGGCGCACGTCATCCGCACCCACGTGCTGCGCAAGGTGCTGCCCAACATCGCGGTGACGACGGCGTCGATGACCGCAGCCGCGCTGCTGGCCGTGTCATTTCTCACCTTCCTTGGGATTGGCGTGCAGCCGCCGGCACCGACCTGGGGCGGCGTCCTGTCCTCCGATCTTGACTACCTTTCGCAGGCGCCCTGGGCGCCGCTGATCCCGGCCGCGCTGATCGCGGTCACCGTCGGCGCGCTCAACGCGCTCGCCGATGCCTTCCGTGACCTGGGCAGCGGGGGGAGCCTCGTCATTACCCCCGAAGTCAAGGCCAGCCAGCTCGAGATAGGACCGGAGCGCAGCAATGCTGATCGACAGGCACCGTCCGTTGCCTAACCGGCACCGCGAGGACCAGGCCGAATGGAGCGAGCAGAGCCTGCTACGCGTCGATGATTTGCGGATCACGGTGCATGGCGGTGCGGCGACCGCGGTCAGGGGAGTGTCGCTTGCGGTCCGGCCAGGTGAGATCGTCGGGCTGGTCGGCGAGTCAGGCAGCGGCAAGACGCTGACCTGCCGGGCGGCGCTCGGCGTGCTCCCGGCCGGCTGCGCGATCGAGAGCGGCTCGGTGTCGTTTGCTGGCCGCGACCTGACCGCGTTGTCCCGGCGGCAGTGGGAGCAGATGCACGGTGCCGGGCTCGGCGCGGTCTTCCAGGATCCGGCGTCCTACCTGAATCCGTCGCTCACCGTCGGCAGCCAGCTAGCCGATGTGCTCCGGGTCAAGCAGCGGATGAGCAGGTCGGCGGCGCATCTCCGGGCAGTCGAGTTGTTCGCGGCGGTCGGGCTCAGGCAGGCCGAGCGCGTCTTTCACCAGATCCCGGCCGAACTGTCTGGCGGGATGCTGCAGCGGGTGATGATCGCCACCGCTATCTCCTGCGAACCGCGATTGCTGGTGGCCGACGAGGCCACCACGGCGCTCGACGTCACGATCCAGGCCGAGGTGATCGAGTTGCTGCTGCAACTGCGTCGAGATCTCGGGCTGGCCGTGCTGTTCGTCTCGCATGACCTGGCTGTGGTCTCCGAGTTGTGCGACCGCATCGTGGTCTTCTACGCCGGCGAGATCGTCGAGACGGGGCGAACGGAAGAGATCATCGAGCGGCCGCGCCATCGTACGCCCAAGCGCTCATGCGAGTGGCCTCAGTCGGTGACTACCGACGGCGCGAGCTGCAGATCATCGACGGGCAGCCGCCAGGGGTCGGCGCCGAGATCAATGGCTGCCGATTCGCGGCTAGGTGCCAGGACGCCATCGCTGCCTGCGGTACCGGCCAGGTCGCGACGCTGACCGTCAGACCTGGGCATGACGTGCGCTGCATCCGGGCCAGCCAGCTGGCCGCTGAGCTGGTGGCTCGATGACAGCGGCCGGGCTGGCCGGGCCGGTCGCCGCCGCTGACCTCGCCCCCGTGCTTGACGTGAAGTCGATCGACGTCGTGCTTGGGCACGGCTGGCGCGCGACTCGCATCCTGTCGGGCGTTGACCTGCGGGTCTGGCCGGGCGAGATCGTTGGCCTGGTCGGCGAGACCGGATCAGGCAAGACGACCGTGGCCCGCGCCATCGTCGGACTGATCAAGCTGGCCGCTGGCCAGGTCATCATCGACCGCAAGCGAGTCTCTGGCCTGCGCGGACGTGCGTTGCGAGCGGAACGCCGACGCGGTGCCGTGCAACTGGTGTTCCAGGATCCGCTGCGTTCGCTCGATCCTGACCTGACGGTGGCTGACATCGTCGCGGAGGGGCTGCGGATCCGTGGTGACCTCGCCGGTGGCGAGATCGCCAGGCGGGTCAAGGAGGCGCTGACCGAAGTCGGCCTTGACCAATCGGTGCTTGACCGCACGCCTGGGCAGATCTCCGGCGGGCAGCGCCAGCGGGTGTCGATCGCGAGGGCGCTGGCCACGCAGCCGAAGTTGCTGATCTGTGATGAGCCGGTGAGCGCGCTGGATGCCAGCACCAGGAATCACGTCCTGCGGCTGCTCGACGGCCTGCGCACCTCGCTCGGGCTGCCGATCCTGCTGATTTCACACGACCTGAGCTCGCTGGCCGGCGTCGCTGACCGAGTGGCCGTGCTGTACCGAGGACAGATTGTCGAGGACGGCCCGGCGGACCTGGTGTTCAGCTCGCCCCGGCATCCGTACACCGCGTTGCTGATGGCCAGCGCCCCGAGCGTCCGTCATGACCGGCCGTACTCGGTGCGGCAGCTTCGCCGCGCCAATGCCGATGCGGACGTGGACGAGACGGCCGACGGCTGCGTGTTTGCGGCCCGCTGCCCGTTCGCCGCCCCAGCTTGCGCGGTGCGGCAGCGGCTCGAGCCAGTCGACGAGGGGTGGAGCGTGGCCTGTCATCGCCACGCTGAATGGCCGGAGCTGGCCCGTTCGGTGCACCCCGCCCTGAGCAGCTAACTACCACAAGGAAGGATCTGCCCCATGCCTGTCGAGTTCATCGGCATGATCGCTACCAAGGACCAGTCAGAGACCAGATATGCGGCCGGGCCGCCCATTGACCGTGACTACGTGCGCCGGTTCGCCCGCGCGCACGAGGACGCTGGCTTCGATCGGGTGCTGATCGGCTATAGCTCATCGGAGCCGGACGGCACTCAGGTGGCGGCCTACGCCGCCGCGCACACCGAGCGGCTGAGCTTCCTGGTCGCGCACCGGCCTGGCTTTGTGGCGCCGACGCTGGCGGCGAAGACGTTCGCGACGCTCGACCAGTTCGTTGGCGGGCGCATCGGCGTGCACATCATCACCGGCGGCAGCGACGGTGAGCAGCGCCGCGATGGCGACTACCTGTCCAAGGACGAGCGCTACGACCGCACCGATGAGTATCTCGACATCGTGAAGCTGGCCTGGACGAGCGAGCCGCCGTTCGACTACCAGGGCAGGTATTACCGGCTTGAGGACTTCCACACCGCTGTTCGCTCGCCGCAGCAGCCGCGGATCCCGTTGTATTTCGGCGGCTCATCGGATGCTGCCTATCGGGTCGGCGGCAAGCACGCCGACGTCTTCGCGCTGTGGGGCGAGCCGCTGGCCGAGACCGCGGAGCAGATCGCGTCCGTGCACGCGGCCGCGCGGGCCGCTGGCCGGAGTACCCCGCCGAGGATTAGCGTGTCCTTCCGGCCGATCCTCGGCCCGACGGAGGAATTGGCCTGGGAGCGTGCGCACCAGATTCTCGCCACCACGACGGCGAACGTCGAGGCCTTTCGTCAGCATTGGCGGCGGCCCGTGCTCGGCGGCGAGCGGCCGGAGAACCGCGGCTCGCAGCGACTGCTCGCGGCGGCGGCCAAGGGAGAGTTGCACGACCGTGCGCTCTGGACTCCGCTCGCCAGCGCGACTGGCGCTGGCGGCAACTCGACAGCGCTGGTAGGGACACCGGAGACGGTGGCCAAGGCGCTACTTGACTACCTCGACCTCGGCGTCACGACAATCTTGATCCGCGGCTACGACCCTTACGACGACGCTATCGACTATGGCAGGCACTTGCTGCCGTTGGTACGCGCGGAAGTGGCGCGGCGCGACCAGCAAGCCGGCACCGTCCCTGCGCTGGCGGCGAGCCACGGACGGTCAGCATGAGCCGGCAGCTCAAGCTAGGTGCGATCCTGACCGGCGTCGGCGGTCCCGGCCAGCATTTCCGCTGGCTCGACCCGGAGATCCCCGGTGATGCCAGCATCGACGTGCACTGGTACATCGAGCAGGCCAGGCAGGCCGAAGCGGCGCTGTTTGACCTGGTCTTCATCGTGGATAGCCAGTTCATCACCGCTGACTCCCCGCCGCACTACCTGAACCGGCTCGAACCGCTCACGCTGCTGTCCGCGCTAGCCGTCACTACTAGCAACATCGGGCTCGTCGGCACGCTGACGACCTCGTACAACGACCCATTCAACGTCGCCCGCCGGCTTGCCTCGCTCGACCTGATCAGCGGCGGCCGGGCGGGCTGGAACGTGGTCACCAGTGGCGACGCCGGAGCGGCAGCGAACTTCAGCAGGGACGAGCACTTCGACTATGACACCCGCTATGGGCGCGGCCTTGAGTTCGTCCGGGTCGCGCAGGGCCTGTGGGACTCCTACGAGGATGGCGCCTTTCCGCGCGACCGGCAGTCGCGGGTGTTCCTCGATCCGACCAAGCAGCACGCGCTCCACCACAAAGGCGAGTACTTCCAGGTGGCTGGTCCGCTGAATATCTCCCGATCGAAACAAGGCCAGCCAGTGATCTTCCAGGCCGGCGACTCGGACCAGGGGCGAGATCTCGGCGCCGCGATTGGCGAAGGCATCTTTACCCATGCCGCATCCCTTGCGGCCGGCCAGGCCTTCTACGCCGATGTGAAGAGCCGAGCGCTGGCCAAGGGCCGCAATCCCGATGAGATCATCATCTTGCCCGGTATCAGCGTGGTCGTCGGCGACACCGATGCGGACGCACGCGAAATCGAGCACGAGCTGCAATTGGCTGACCACGATTTCGACCGGGCACTGGCCGAACTTGGCCGCCCGTTCGGCTGGCACAACTTCCGGCAGTACGACCTGGACGCGCCGTTCCCTGACGTGCTGCACGTGGCCGAGCGAAGCTTCCGCACGCAGGCCGAGCGGATCACCGAACTGGCTAAGGCCAACAACTACACCCTGCGTGAGACCGTGCACCACTTGTCCGCGCCCAGGCCGAGCCCGTTCGTCGGCTCGGCCAAGACCGTCGCCCACGAGTTGCGGCGCTGGTTCGATGAGCGGGCGCTGGATGGCTACAACATCTTCATCGGTCACCCGTCCCAGTTCCGCCGGTTCACCGGGGAGGTCGTGCCCATACTTCAGGAGCTCGGCGTCTACCGCACCGAATACGAATCGGACACCTTGCGCGGCAACCTCGGCCTGCCAGTGCCAGTGAATCGTTATGCCGAGATTGGTGGTAAATCTGGCACTGTACCCGATTCTAATGGTTTCGCAACACTTGCCGGAACAAGTACCGGTAACTAAGCTGCCTTCGGGGGTCGGAGCGAAGGCGAGGCACTGGGAGACCCATGGTAGCCAGCGTTCAGACAGCACGGCTCGGCCGCGTCTACGAGAACCGCCGACACGAAGCCAAGGTCGCACTGGACGACTTCTCTTTGGAGATTGGCCACAACGAGATACACGGCCTGCTCGGTCCCAACGGGGCAGGCAAGAGCACCTTCATCAAGATCCTCGCCACGATCCTGTTTCCCACCTCGGGGACGGCCCAGGTGCTTGGGCATGATGTGGTGGCGGAGGCCGCTAGCGTTCGCTCAGCCATCGGCGTGGTGATCGGTGGCGAGCGCGGCTTGTACAGCCGGGTGAGCGCCAGGCAAAATCTCTTATTCTGGGGTGCCTTATACAAGATGAGCCCCAAGGCGGCCAGGCAGCGCGCCGACGTCTTACTCGACCGGCTGGGGTTAGCCGACCGTGCGAACGAGCCGGTCGAGCGCTTCTCCCGCGGCATGAAGCAGCGGCTCCACCTGGCGCGCGGGTTGCTCCACGAGCCGCAGGTGGTCTTGCTTGACGAGCCCACGTCGGGGCTCGATCCAGTAGCCGCCAATGACTTCCATCGGCTGATCCGCGAGCTTAGGGCAGAAGGACGGACGATTCTGCTGGCCACGCACGACATGGCCGAGGCGTCCGCGTTGTGCGACCGGGTCTCGATGATTGACCACGGCAAGCTGCTGTTGACGGGCGCCATCTCGGAAATCGGGCAATTCCTTGGTGAGCGAGAGTGCGTGGACTACTACCACCTTGACCCAGGACTCGCCGATCAACTCGGCCTGCTGCCCTGCGTGCTGAGCGTAGCCAAGCACGAGCGCATGAACCAGTGGCGAGTCCACTCGACTGGCCCAGCGGGAACAGTGGAAGTGCTGCGCTGGCTGCTCGACCAGGGCGTGATGTCGGCCTATCGCAGCGAGCCCACGCTGGAAGAGGTCTACCTTTACGCGATGGGTGACCGGGGGATGCGGGTATGAGCTGGCTGCGATTACTCCGACAGTCTTTCTTGTTGCAACTAGCCATCACCAGACGCTCTCCTGGGCATGCGCTCACCCTGGTGGCCTCCTTACTGCTGAGCATCATGTTCGTGTCGCTCGCCGTCCACTGGCATCGACCGTCCGCCTTAGTAAACGCCGTGCTCGCGCCTGGCCTGATCGGGCTCTGGCTGGCCTCACTTGACTTCAGCCGGCCAGATTATTGGCGAAGACCGCTGGGGCGGCCGGTTTGAGCTGCTGGTGGCTACCGGCGCGCCAGTGAGCCTGGTCGTGTTCGGGCGCGTGCTGGTGATCGTCATTGTCGGCGCGCTTGCGTTCGCCGAATCGTGGCTGGTCGCGGCCATCGGATTCGGCCAGGTGGTGTCGATCGGCCAGCCCGGCATCTTCGTGGTCGGCGTGCTCGTCACCTGCTTCGCGATGGCCGGTACCGCGACGCTGCTCGCCAGCGCCTTCGTGCTGTCCAGAGTCCTGGAGATTTTTCAGAACTCCCTCAGCTATCCGCTCTACATACTCGGTGGCGTGATAGTGCCGGTCACGACGTTGCCAGGCTGGCTCTACCCGGCCAGCCGCATTGTCTTCCTGTCCTGGAGCGCTGACCTGCTGCGCGGCGCGGTCCGAGGCGCGGCGCCGGACTGGGCCGGGCAGGCCGCCATCATCGCGGGACTTGGTGCTCTCGCCCTGGTGATCGGCATCCGCCTGACCGGGCGGGTGATCGATCAGGTGCGGCACAACGCGACTGTGGGACATGCATGAGGAGCGCGCTGCGGATCATCAGGCAGATCCTGATACTCGACATCGCTGAGATACGCGCCGTCTATACCTGGCGCACCTGGGTGTTCGGCTGGCTGCTCCGCCTGTTGTGCCAGGCTGCCTTTTTCGCGCTGATCGGCCGATTCGTCGGCTCGGCGCTCGTGATGCAATATGTGCTGGTCGGCAACGCGGTCGCGCTCGTGTGCCTGGAATCGACGATCGTCGTCATCTCGCTCAGCGGCGAACGGCGAAGCGGTACGCTCCCGCTGCTGGCCATGGCCCCAGTCAGCCACGTGCCCATCTACCTCGGTCGCGGCTTGCACTGGGTGGCCAGCGGCATGGCCAGTTCGCTGATCGCGTGGCTGATCTTGCCGCCGGTGCTCGGTGTGCCGCTGCCGTGGCCGCGCGCCGCGTACGCGATCCCGGTGTTCGCGGTGGTCGCGGCCAGCAGCTACGGATACGGCTGTGTGCTCGGCTCGCTCGCGCTGCGGGTGCCTGGCCTGCAGTGGCTCATGCTCAATCTTGGCTACCTATCGGTGATGGCGTTTTGCGGTGTCAACGTCCCGACCTCGTTCTGGCCGACGCCCATCAGGATCGCCGCGAACCTGCTGCCGCTTACGCACGGTCTGGCGGCCATTCGCGGCATACTCGCCGGCGCGCCAGTGGCTGGGGTATTCGCCGATATCGGACTCGAATGCCTCGTGGCCGCAGGGTGGTTTACGTGCGCGGTTTTGCTGGTAGATCGCCTTGTCACGGGCGGACGGAAGGACGGCTCACTTGAGTTCGCGAGCTAGTACCGGCGCGGTGGCTGACTGGCCGGCCATGACTGGGCGCAGTGTGCCATTCGACTCGCCACTTGGCCTGCCCGGCCTGGTCAGCCTGCGCTGCCGCCAGTCCGGCGATGAGATCGTGTGCGCCGATCAGCAGGCGTCATTGACCGGAAGAGAACTTGAGCTGGCCAGCGACGCGATGGCCGATCGGCTCCGCACTGTGCTGGCACGGCCAGGGCCGGTGCTGCTCCAGTTGCGCCGTGGCGTCCAACTCAGCGTGGCGATGCTCGGCGTGCTCAAGGCGGGTTGCTCTTACCTGCCAGTCGATCCAGCTGAGCCAGCCAGCCGGATAGCCGCCATCAGGCGGCTGGCGTCGCCAGTCGCGAAGATCACCGACGTCGCGCAGGACGCCGGCGGCGATCGGGAGTTACCCGCGCTCACGGTGCCGCGAGGGCCATGGCGAAGCGGCGAGCCGGCCCCGCTGCCCCAGGTGGCGCCAGACCAGCCGGTGTACGTCATGTTCACTTCCGGCTCGACGGGTGCGCCTAAGGGTGTCGTGATAAGCAGCGACGCGCTGTGCAGCCGCCTGCTGTGGATGCAGCGCCGCTATCCGCTAACAAGTAAGGACCGGGTGGCGCAAAAGACCCCTTACACCTTTGACCCGGCTGGCTGGGAGATCTTCTGGCCGCTGCTTGGCGGTGCGCGCTGCGAGTTCGCCCCCGATGGCGCGCACCGCGATCCCGTTGAGCTTGGCCGGTTCTTAACCGGCCGCGGCATCACTGTCAGCCATTTCGTGCCATCGATGCTGGATCAGTTCCTGCGCTTAGCCGCCAGCGATCAGGCCGCGCCGCTACGGCACCTGTTCTGCAGCGGTGAGGCGCTCAGCGGCCCGCTGGCCAGGGCCGCGCTTGACCGGTGGCCGGGGGTGGCGCTGCACAATCTGTATGGTCCTACTGAGGCTGCCATCGACGTCACCTACTGGGACGTGCCACCGGAGCTCAGCCAGGCAGATCAGGTGCTTATCGGGCATCCGGTCGACAATACGGTCCTCGCCGTGGTCGACGCCGCAGGCGATGCCGTCCCGCCCGGCACGCCAGGGGAGCTCTGGATCGGTGGCGTCCAGTTGGCGCTGGGATACGCCGGCCAGCCGGAGCTGACCGAGCGAGCCTTCCCGACAGCTTGGGGCCAGCGCTGGTATCGCACCGGCGACCTGGTCGAGCAGAGCGCGGCTGGGCTCGCGTATCTGGGCCGCCTTGACGACCAGGTGAAGATTGGCGGCGTACGGGTCGAGCCGCGCGAGGTCGAGCGTGTGCTTGAGGAACTGACCGCTCACCCGGCGGTGGTCGCGGTGCCCACCCCGACCGGCCCGGCGCTGGTTGCCGTGCTGCCTGCTGACGCCCAGGTACCTGACGCCGCAGTGGTGCAGCAGGTGAGGTCACGGCTGCCCGATGCCTTCTGGCCGGCCGCGGTCCGCCGGGTCGGCAGGTTCCCGCTGACTGCGAGCGGCAAGCTGGACCGGCGTCGGCTTGCCGAGCAGACCAAGTCATGGTGGGATGACCGATCCGATCAGGTGCTCGACGCTGACCCGCTGGGCGCGGCCTGGCGGCAAGCGCTCGCTGTTGAGCAACCGATAGATGAGACGCAGAGCTTTGTTGGTGCTGGCGGCACGTCGCTCGGGGCCATCAAGCTGGCGGTCGCCATCCGCGCGGCCACCGGCTTTACCGTCTCGCTCAACTCGATGCTCAACGAGCACCTGTCGCTGGCCGACTTGCGAACGCAGATTGGTCCGTACGCGCCGCGTCAGGTCGACGCTGACCCGGCTGGCGAGCTAGCCGCCCTGCCTGGCCAGGCCCGCTCGCAGCGGTCGCCCATCGCGCCAGAGCAGCGCAGGCTGTGGCTGCTGCACCGACTCTATCCAGCTTCCCCCGCGTACAACGTGACCGTGGTGCTCAAGCTCACCGGCGCGGTGGACGTGGCGGCCCTGACCGGTGCCCTCGCTGCCGCCGTCGCCCGGCATGACATTCTTCGCGCGAGCGTTGCCGAGGACGAGGACGGCGCGCCAGCGTTGTGCTACCAGGACTCGGCCGACTTTCCGCTGGCGGTCACCGAGCTAGCCGCTGAGCTGACTGATGCCGCGGCGGACGCTTTCGCGTTCGAGGCGGCCACGACGCCGATCAGCGAGCTCAGCGCGCCCATGGCCCGCGCGAGCCTGCTGCGCGCGACCGGCGGGCCGCGTTCCATCCTGGTGCTGGTGTTTAACCACCTGGTAGCTGACCAGCGGACGGTCGATCTGATCTTGGCCGATCTTGGTGCCGACTACGCCAGCGAGCGAGCCGGCGCTCGGCCGCTCGCCACGCAGGCGGCACCCCGTTATGCCGATTACGCCACGGCGGCGGCGAGCCTGCGCCACCGCAGCCAATGGACTGATGACATCTCTTTCTGGCTGCGCCGGCTGGCTGGCGCACCGCCTGAGCTCTCGATGCCATTTCGGCTCGCGGACGCGAACACGAGGCGGGGCACGACCGGTGCCGTGCTCACCCGGCAGCTTAGCCAGGAGCTGACCGCGCGGCTGCACGCCTACCAGCGCGACCGGGCGACGACGACGGCCGCGTTCTTTCTTGCGGTCTTCGGCTTCGTTCTCGCCTCCTGGTCAGCGCAGCCGACCACGGTAATCGGGATACCCGCATCGCGTCGGCGCTCGCAGGCCGAGCAGGAACTGGCCGGATTCCTCATTGACACGCTTCCCGTCCGCCTTGACGTCGAGGGCCAGCGCACGTTCGATGAACTGCGCGACCACGCGAGGGCCCGCTACATCGAAGCCATGGAGCATGCCACGCCCACCTTCGATGAGGTCGTGGCGGCGATGCGGCCGCCACGCCAGATAGGGCGCAACCCTATCTTCCAGGTCTGGCTGAACGATCTCACTGGCGGGACGCCGCCGCCGCCGCTCGGCGACGTCCTCGTCGAGCCGATGCTGCCGCCGATCCACTCGGCCCTGTTCGACCTTGGCCTTTACCTGCATGCCGAGCCGGCTGGCCTGACTTTGCGGCTGGTCTGGGCGGTCGATCAGTACAGCCAGGAGGTCGTCGAAGAGCTGATCGACCAATGTCTGGCCGTAGCCACCCAGGTCCTCGCTGACCCTGGCATCCGGCTCGACGCGATCAGCCTGGGCACCGAGCGCTCGGCCGCGCTGCTGCCACAGCCGTCGAGCACGCCACCGCAGGCGGGTCCGCGCGTGGACGTGACCGCCGAGGTGGCCGCCCTGGCCGCCGCAGTACCTGACGCGGTGGCCGTCGTTGGCCCGTACGGCGAGCTGACCAGCTACCGCGAGCTGTGGCTGGCCGCTCAGCGAGTCGCCGCCGGGTTGCGGCTGGCCGGGGTGGAGGCCGGCGACACCGTGATGCTGCTGTCCGCCAGGCATCCCGACCTGCCCAGCGCTTTGCTCGGCTGCTGGCTGGCTGGCGGCTGCGCGGCTTTGGTTGACGCGGCACTGCCGCTTCGCCGGCGACGCCGCTGTGCGGAGCTCTTGAACGGTCGGCTGATAGTCGCGGTTGACCCCAGCCAGGCCGACCCTGACGTACGCACCGTTGCTGACCTGCAACGGCTCGGTCAGACTGCCGCTGCGGTCGGACTAGCGCCGGCCGTCGGCGCTGACCTCAGCCACGTGCTACTTACCTCAGGAACGACTGGCAACCCAGTGCCAGTCGGCGTGCCGCACGGGCCATTGCGTGACTTCCTGCATTGGTACCGGCCAGCGTTCGACGTCGGGCCAGCCGACCGGTTTGCGCTGCTCGCCGGGCCAGGACACGACCCGGTGCTCCGCGACGTCTTCGCGCCCCTCACCGCGGGCGGGCGGCTCTACGTACCGCCAGCAGACACCGTCGCTAATCCAGGACGCTTGCCTGGCTGGCTCGCCGCCTGCGGCATCACCGTGCTGCACACCACGCCAGCCCTGGTCGAGCTGATGCTGAGCGCCGAGGTGCCAGCCGGCGGACTCGACTCGCTCCGCCTGCTGGTACTCGGCGGCGCGCCGCTCACCTCCGGCCTGATCCAGCGCCTCCGCGCGGTGACTGGCGCCACGATTGTCAATGGCTACGGCGCGACGGAAACGCCGCAGATCGTGTCCTGCCATCGGCTTCCCGCGCAGTCAGGCCCGGTAGCTGGCGGTCAGGTTCCGATCGGCGCGGGCTCAGGTGGCAGTCAGCTGCTCGTGGTCACCGCGAGCGGCAATCGGGCCGGGGTCGGCCAGCGGGGCGAGATCGTCGTCCGCAGTCGGAATCTGGCCAGCGGCTATGTCGGCCCGGCTGAGCGCAGCGACGCCTTCGCTCCTGACCAGGTGCCGGGCGTGCGTACCTTCCGCACCGGTGACCTGGGCCGGTACGACCCCGCTGGCCTGGTCGTCCTTGATGGTCGCAAGGACCGCCAGGTGTCAGTCGCCGGTTATCGGCTGGAGCTCGGCGAAGTTGAAGTCGCAGCTCGGCGTCATCCTGGCGTGAGGCAAGCCGCCGCTGCCCTGTCAAGCAGCGAAGGGTCGCCAGCGCTTGTGCTTGACGTCACCGCTGACGCGTCGGTCAGCCCGGCGGGCCTGCGCACCTTCCTGGCCGGCTTGCTGCCCAGCTATGCGGTCCCTGTCCTGGTGCGAGTAACCGACTCGTTCGCACTCGGCCCCACGCAGAAGGTGCAGCTGCGGCCGGACCTGGCGGCGGCTAGGGCCGACCGCGACGATGTTACGCAGGCCGACCGGCCCGAGCCAGGTCAAGACGTGCTAGGCCGATTCGAGACGGTCGCACGCGAGGTGCTCGGTCGTCCGCTTGGCGCCGATGAGAACTTCTTTGACGCCGGCCTGAACTCAATCGACCTGCTGTACCTGCACGGCACCAGTACCGCTGGCATGGCCGAGCCGTTCCCGGTAACCGCGCTGTTCGCTTATCCGAACCTGCGTGCGCTCGATTCTCATCTGCGAGCTGGCCAAGGGCTGTCGGTACGGGCTACGGCCAGGGCGACGGCAGCCGACAGGAGGCGAGCCGGCCTGGCCAGGCAGGCGCTGCGCAACCGGATCAGCGGTGAGGTCGATCATGACTGACGAGCAGGCTCACCTGGTCCAGCTGACCGAAGGGTGGTCGCTGTGGCGTCCGGTGGCGCTGCGGTCCGCTGGACTGCCTATTGACCTGCTGAGGCCGTTGGCGATGCCCGACTTGCTTGCGGACCCGCCGAGCCAGCAGCGCAGCGCGGCCATCAGGTCCGCGTCCAGCGCAGCGGTGGCGGGCCTGCTCTCCGATGACCGCTTCACCGAAGCGGTCAGGTGGCAGAACCCGAACGTGGCCGGCACCTGGCTTGGCGAGCAGGCAGCCAGGCTAGCTGCTGGCGATCAGCCCAAGCTGGCGAACCGGGCCTACCGGGAGAGCGTCGTCGCGCGCTACGCGCAGCGGTACTGCGCGAAAAACGAATCGATCGGCTTCTTCGGCCCGGTTGCCTGGGCGCGATTCGAGCCAGCGGACAGCGGCCTGCGCCAGCACGGCGGCGGTGGCATCCGGCGCCGCACGGCCTTCCTTGAGACCTGGGCGATGGCGGCGCTCGGGCAGGCGTGGAGCCGGGATTCCAGGCTCTTCCCGCACTTGCCAGTGCGGCTCGATCCGGCCACCACCTTCGCTGCTGGCGTCCTGCGCCGTCCGCAGCGCGCGCCCGAGCACTGCGATGCGCAGACGTCGGCATTGCTCTCGGCGGTGGAGCAGTGCGGGCGCGTCGGCGCCGTTTTGGCCGCATCGGGTGCAGCCCCCGATGCGCTGCTGCAGTTGCACGCTCGCGGCATCGTGCAGCTCGGCTTCCTCGTGCCCTTCCAGGCGCGGCCAGATGAGCAGTTACGCCGCCAGCTCGCCGACTTGCCGGCCGGTGCCGCCCGCGATGAGCTGCTTGGCATCCTTGACGAACTGCTGGCGCTGCGCGATGCGACGGCGGCCGCGCGCGGACCGGCGGCCGTCAGCCTGGCACTGGACAAGCTGACAGATCACCTGGTCAAAGCGGGCTGCGCGGGGGCGGCGGAAGCACGGCGCAGTACGCATGCGCGCACTGCGGTCTATCTGGACTGCCGCAGGGACACCGATGTCGGCATCGGCGCTGACCTGCTTGACGCGATCAGAGCTCCGCTTGGCATCACGCTGGACTGCGCGAGCTGGCTGGCTGCCGAGGTAGCTGAGGCAGTCTCGGCTGGGCTGCGAGAGCGGTACCGCTGGCTGGTGCCAAGGCGGACCCCAGTCACGCTCAGCGACCTGCAGTTCGCCGCCGCCGACATCCTGTCAGGCGAGCAGATCGCCGCTGACATCGCCAGCGATTTCCACCAGCGCTGGGCGGAAATCCTGCCGTCCTGCCCAGGACAGCAAGTCCAGCTGCGCTCAGCGGAGATCAGGCCGCTTGTGGACGCGCTGTTCCCGGCCGCGCCGGTGCGCTGGGCAGCTGGCCGCTACCACAGTCCCGACCTGCTGATCTGCCAGGAGGCCGATGGGTCGATGCGCTGGGTGCTCGGCGAGTTGCACGTGGCGCTGAACACCTTGGAAAGCCGCCTCTTCGTGACGCAGTGCGACGACCCGGCCGAGTTGGTCCGCGCGACCGCTACCGACCTGCGGGGCGGCCGGGTCGTGCCGAGCTACCCGCTGACCGCTCCGCAGGCCACTGGGCGTACTCACCCGCCATCCGCGCTTGACCCGCCGGGCTTGTACAAGTACTGGTCGTACGGATCGGATCAGGGTCACCCCGACGGTGCGCAGACGGTGCCTGGCACCGCCATTACCGTGGCTGAGGTTGACGGTGAACTGATCGGATACGCCAGCGCGCAAGGGTGGTCGGCACCGGTACTTGAGTTCTTCGGCGACTTTCTCACCGCAGTGGCCGTCAACTTGTTCCGCCTCAGGCCGAACGCCACGCATCTGCCGCGGCTGCTGATCGACGACGTGGTCATCGCTCGGCAAAGCTGGTCAATTCCTGCCAGTCAGCTGCCGCTGCCCAGCAGGAACACCCAAGATCGCGGGTATCAGCGAGTCCGCGACTGGGCCGCCGACCTAGGCCTGCCCAGGCATGTATTCGTGCAGACCCCGGTCGAGCGCAAGCCCTTCTACGTGGACTTTGCCGCTCCGCTGCTGGTGGCCAACCTGGTCAGGGCGGTACGCCGGGCGCACGAAGCTGGCCCGCTCGACCTGACGATGACCGAGATGCTGCCAGGACCTGATCAGCTCTGGCTGACCGACTCGGCCGGCCGGCGTTACACGGCGGAGTTCCGGGTAGTGGCTGTCTGCGACCAGGGCAGCGAGCCGGCCATTCGACCAATCCACCGCGCGACCGGAAAGCGAGATACCAGGTGAGCAGCCTCATGGACGCCATAGCGATCGTTGGGTACGCGGGCCGCTTTCCCGGTGCGCACAGTGCGGATGAGTTCTGGACCAACTTGCGAAGCGGTCGGGAAGGCTTGCGTACCCGCACCGATCAGGAGTTACTGGCGGCCGGCGTGTCGGCGGAAGCGCTGACTAATCGCGACTACGTCAAAGTCAATGGCGATGCGCCGGACATGGACATGTTCGATGCGGAATTCTTTGGCATGACGCCGCGCGAGGCGTCGATCTGTGATCCACAGCTTCGGATGTTCCTTGAAACCGCCCATGCCACCGTGGAGAACGCCGGATACGACCCCACGACCATCTCCCAGGTAGCGGTGTTCGCCGCCACCGGGCACAGCCTGTACCTTGACCACAATCTGCGGGCTGGCGATGCCACCTCGGCCGGGAGCAGGGACATGCTCGCTGGGGTGTTCAACTATCCCGATTACGTGTCCACGCTGGTGTCGTACAAGCTGAATTTTACCGGCCCGAGCATGACGGTTCTGACCGCGTGCTCAAGCTCTCTGCTTACCTTGCATCTAGCTGTTCAGGCACTGCACAACGGCGAGTGCGAGATGGCGATCGCTGGCGGCACTGAGATGGAAATGGTGGGCCACGGGTACACCTGGGCCTCCGGCGGCCCGTTTAGCCGCGATGGTCACTGCCGGGCGTTTGGGGCAGGAGCTACCGGAACGGTGTTCTCCAGCGGAGTCGGGGCGGTGGCGCTGAAGCGACTGTCGGACGCGCAGGCAGCCGGTGATCACATCCGGGCGATCGTGCTGGCCACCGCGGCTAACAATGATGGCGCTGACAAAGTCGGTTTCAGCGCGCCTGGTGCGGCCGGGCAGACCGCAGTGATCATGGAGGCGCTTGGCGTCGCCGACGTGGGTCCTGAGTCGATCGGCTACGTCGAGGCGCACGGCACGGGCACGCCGCTCGGTGATCCGATTGAGTTCACCGCGCTGCAGGAGGCCTTCCGCAGATCGGCATGCGGCCGGGAATTGCCGGTTGGCTATTGCGGACTCGGATCGGTGAAGAGCAACGTCGGCCACCTGGGTCACGCCGCCGGCGTGGCATCGCTGATCAAAGCGACCCAGTGCCTGGAACGCGAACTGCTGCCACGCACGCTCTACGCAACTGAACCCAACGCCTCGCTCGATATCGAGAAGTCGCCATTTTTCCTGGTAACAGAAAATCGCCCCTGGCAGCGTACCGCTGATAAACCACGGCGTGCGTGCGTGCACTCACTCGGCTTTGGCGGCACCAACGTGCATGCCGTGCTGCAAGAGGCACCGCCACGCCAGCTCGTCCACCGCAGCGAGCGGCCGAGGCTAGTGGTCTGGTCAGGTCGCTCAGAGGCGGCTGAACGCGCCTATCAAGACCGACTCGCCGAGCATTTCGGGCGGGTGGATGACGAGGATCAGTACGCCTTCGGCGACGCGGTCACGACGCTTCAAGTAGGCAGGACCGCGCACCAGGTGCGCGCCGCGATCATCTGCGACTCGGCTGCTGCCGCCACTGCTGCGCTAGCTGGCCAGGCAGGAAAGGTCCTTCGCGGAAGCCGGCCTAATGGACCGCGCGAACTTGCCTTCCTGCTCCCAGGCCAGGGCTCGCAGCACGCGCGGATGGCGACCGGTCTGCACCGCGCCGATCCCGCGTTCACCAAGGCATTCGACGAGTGCCTTGATTACCTCGATGATTCCGATGGCGCGCTCAGGCAGCTGTGGTTGTCGGGGTCTGACGGCGACCTAGAGGACACTGCGGTCGCGCAACGGCTGCTTTTCGCGGTGGAGTACGCGCTCGCTCGCATGTGGCAGTCGTGGGGAATTCGCCCGGCCGCCCTGCTCGGTCACAGCATCGGGGAATTGGTGGCCGCCGCGATCGCCGAGGTCTTCCCGCTGCAAGAGGCGGCCCGGCTGGTCAGCGCCAGGGCGCGGGCCATGGCGCAGATGCCGGCCGGTGCCATGCTGGCCGTTCGGGCGTCAGCTGCCGAGGTGGCCCCGTTGCTACCCCAGGGAGTCACTGTCGCCGTGGCCAACGGCCAGCGCCAGACCGTCGTCGGCGGCACCAGCACGGCGATCGACACCGCGAGCGAGATGCTGGCCGGGCATGGACTGGCGGTTCGCCGGGTGCGGACCTCGCACGCGTTTCACACCCCGATGATGACGCCGGCCGTCGCGGAGTTCGCCCGGGCCTTCGACGGCATCACCGCAGCCGAGCCGGTGATTCCTGTCTACTCGGCGGCTACTGCGGCCCGGCTCACTGTTTCCGACGCTGCCCGCCCCGAATTCTGGGCCGAGCAGCTGATCAGGCCGGTGCTGTTCGGTCAGGCGCTCGACGAGCTGGTGGCCACGGGCGAATGGACCTTGCTTGAGGTCGGCCCAGAACAAGCGCTTACCGCGCTGCTGCGGGACCGATCCGAGGTAGCTGACGGGCCGCATGTGGTCGTCGCTTCGCTGCCACGCCGTGGCCGCGAGCCCGCCGACGATCTCACCGCAGCCGTGACGGCCCTTGGCACATTGTGGACGCAGGGACACTCGGTGCACTGGTCAGCGCTGGCACCGGGGGAGTCAGTTCGCCGACTGGCCATGCCTGGCTACCCGTACCAGCGCCGTCGCTACTGGGTGGAGCCTCCGGCCAGCCGCGCTGCCGTGGCCGAACAGACATCGCCGAGCGCCGCGGCGAGCATCGCGGTGTCGCCGTTCGCCAGGACTGGCTGGATAGAGCAGCCATCCGGGCCGGTCAGCACGCGCCTAGCGGCGCTGCGCGATCAGCCCGCCGTAGCCTTGCTGCCGGCTGACAAGGAAACCTCGCTCACGCTCACGCTGGCCATCCAGCAAGCCGGTCTGCGGGTGGTCCCGGTCAGGCCGGGTCCTGCCTATCACGATGGCGGGTCTGAATTCCGAGTGCGGCCGGGCTCAGCCGATGACCTGGCCAAGGTGCTGCGCACTTTGGCGGCCCGCAGCCAGCCGGCCCAACTGCTCGTGCATGCCTGGAGCGTGGCCGAGTGGCCGGAGCCAACTGCACAGACAGTAGCTGAGCAGCTCGATCTGTCGTTCCGCAGCCTGCTAGACCTGATCCAGCAAGGCCACCGAGCCGCTGGTGCGCACCAAGCACCAGGGCTGATCGTCTTGGCCTCAAGGTCAGCTGATGTCTCTGGCGGCGAGCCGATCGACCCGGTGAAGGCGACCCTGCACGGCCTGGTCCGCACGCTCGCTTTGGAGCTTCCGCAGCAGTTGTGCAGGCTCATCGACATCGGCGAGCGGATCGACGACGAGGAACTCGCTGCCGAGCTTTGCGCCGGGGCTGATAGCGGGATCGTGGCCCTGCGGCGTGATCGCCGCTGGGTGCCAGCGGAGTGGTCCTACTCGCCGGCCGCGGCCACTAGGCGACCGGCCTTGCGCAAGGACGGCGTGTATCTGATCACCGGCGGCTTGGGCGGGCTCGGCCTTGCCGTCGCCAAGGGCCTAGCCAGGACCGGTCAACGGCATAAGCTGGCGCTCGTCGGCCGCTCCGACGTCGCCAGCGAAGCCGACCTGGCCGAGCTTGCTACCGCCGGCGTGCAGGTGCGGGCATTCGCGGCCGACGTGGCCGATCCACGTGCTATGCGCCGAGTGATCGATACCGTGAGCGCCAGGTTCGGCCCGGTTAACGGGGTGTTCCAGCTAGCCGGCGTGCCCGGAGACGGCATGCTGCTGATGCGGCAGGCACAGGCCGCAGCGCAGGTGCTGCGACCGAAGGTGCTCGGTACCTTGGTGCTCGCTGAGATCCTCGCCGACCGGCCAGCACTCGATTTCTTCGTGACCTTCTCCAGCCGGGCCAGCATCGACGGGCTGATCGGGAGCGCGGACTACGCCGCAGCGAACGCGTTCCTTGACGCCTATGCCCAGGTCAGCAAGCTGGCAGGCGGGCGCGTGCTGAGCATCGACTGGCCTTCGTGGTCCAAGGTTGGCATGGCGGCGCGAACCTCAGGCCAGACCTCGCCGACGGCACCGGCACCAGCGGCCGGAAGCTCAGCCCATAGCTGGGAGACCGTGCTTTCCCACCTTGACTATCCGTTCCTCGCTGAGCACAAGGTCAACGACATTGCCATCCTGCCCGGTACCGGCCTGCTCGACCTGGCGATGACTGCCTTCAAGGCCGAGGTCCCAGCCCAGGCGGCCGGCACCGTGCTGCTACGCGAGGTCATCATTCGGCAGCCTCTTGTCGTCCGCCAACCCAGGCGAGTGCGCATCACCTTGGAGCCTTCGCAGGCGGGATGGCAGTTCGAGCTCTGGTCGGCGCCAGTGGATTCAGGTCCTGACGTCCTGCACGTGACCGGCGAAGTGGCCGGCTCCGCGCAGTCAGCGCCGTCCGTGGATCTTGCCGCGCTGCGGGACCGGATGACCGTACACCGGGCGCCTGAGCCTTTCGATGGCCGTGTCTTCACGTTCGGGCCGCGTTGGGAGAACGCCACCAGGGTCTCGTTCGTGAGCGATGACGACAGAAGCGAGAAGCTGATCTCGCTCGCCCTCCCCGAGCGTTTCTTGCCTGACCTGGCGACTCACCTCCTGCATCCGGCCCTGCTCGACACCGCTCTGTCATCTGCGCGCGACCCGGAACGGGACGACGTCTTTATTCCTTTCATGTATCGATCGGCCATCGTGTATGAGCCGCTGCCCGCTGAGTTCGATAGCTATATCGTCCGGCGACCGGCCGCTGACGGGCTGATCCTGGCGGACATCCAGCTCATCGCCAAGGACGGCAGGCTGCTCGCCCAGTTCGACGGCTTTACCATGCGCCACACCACCAGGGAGCACCTGAAGGACGTCGAGAACGTCTCAGGCACGCAGCACAATCTGGAGTCGCGCGGAATCGACCCAGACGTCGGCGTCAGGCTCCTGCTCGAATTGCTCGACCTCTCTGGTCCGCGGCAGATCGCGATCCGGCCGTTCCGCAATGGCCAGCCGGTGCCACTGGACGCAGAGCCAGCTGGTGCGCGCACCTCAGCCGAGCCGCGACAGCCGACGCATGAAGCCAGGACCACCGCAGGTCATGAGGCCGCACCTGACCGGGCGGCACCGGGCCTGGCTGCTGCCGTGACTGCCGGGCCAGGCCGGGCCGCCGCTGGCACGATCGCTGACCAACTGGCCGCGATCTGGGCATCGGCGCTTGGTCGAACGGACATCGGGGTCGATGACGATTTCTTTGATCTCGGCGGCAACTCACTGAGCGCCATCGACCTGATGGCGCTGATACGCGCGGAGTTGGGAGTCGAGCTCAGCATCGCGACGCTGTTCGACTATCCGACAATTGGCGCGCTGAGCGAGGCACTCCGCTCAGGCGGGATCACACAATGATGGCCCCAAAGGTCTGGAGATGCCGGATAATGCCTGATAACCTGGGTAAAGCCACAAATACTTCGTTTGACACCCAGATCAAGCGAGGAGCATAGCTCAATGTTACAGGAAGGAATCGTCCGGCTACGGATACATGACTATCCGCTGCACCGCTTCAATTTCCCCGCAGTCATCTCGGAACTGTTAGGCCTACCGCAGCTCGACGAGCTGCACTTAGTGTACGAACCGACGACAGAGCAGGCCGGCGATCAAGGCAATGCCGCGCATCGTGCCTTCTACGGTGGCTTCGATAGCCTGCAGCCGCTGTACCAGGAGTTCTTGCGAACTCAGATCCTGCCTTTATTTGGTCAGGATATCTGCGTGCAGCGGGTCCCGTCCTTCAGGATCGGACTTCCTGGGGGTCTGGCGGTACGCGAGTTCCATGTCGACTCCGATTACAACCACCAAATCGAGACTGTCAACTTCTGGCTGCCAGTCACTAAAGCATTCGGCACCAACACGATGTGGGTGGAAAACGCTCCGCATTCTGGTTCTTATAACCCGGCCGAGCTTGAGCCAGGGCAGTTCTTGCAATTCGACGCCACCATGCTGCGGCATGGCAATCTGCCAAATACTACCGGAAAAACCAGGGTGAGCTTCGACTTCAGGGTCATTCCTCTTAAGGCTTACCGGCCTCGCGGGCTTCGCACCGTGAGCGCGGGCGTACGTCTCGAGCTCGGCGCATATTACACACTGCTAACGGCAGGCGGCATGTTCGTCGAAACCGATAACCCAGAAGGCGCAACATAGCGAGATAGCGAGATAACATGTATTCTACCAATAATGGGCAGCTGCCTGACTTACACTCGGAGTCGCCCGCTGTGCGGATTCCGGTGCGTTCCGTGGGGCATGTCGGGGTCAAGAGAATCGTTCCTGTCGAGGAGCACGGCGCCGCTGTGATGTTCGTCATGAATATCTCCGTCGGCCTCCAGCCCGACCAGCGGGGCGCGCACATGTCGCGACTCATAGAATGTATTGACCGACCGGGTTCTCAGCTCACCGTCCGCGATTACACTCGTGGCGTGTTCGAACGGCTTATCCAAGTCGTTCCTTTGGCCGCCGCCTGGTCGGTCGACGCGCAAGCCACCATCATTCTCCCGCATGATGGCGGCCTTAAGCCCGTACAGGAAATATGCGAGCTTACGAGCACAGCCGACGCCGAGCCACGCATGCGATGGGGTGCTGCTTTCAAGGTCTGCCTCGCCTGCCCGCAGGCTCAAGCGGCCATCGCCTTCGACAGAAACGACCTGGAAAACATCGGCACGCACCCATCACACAACCAGGTATGCGACCTGGAGATCGCCATAACAGGCGACCTCGAGGTAGCAGCTAGCCATACCGTGCGTGACCTGCTGGCTATCGGCGAGGGTGCCGCCAGCGGACCTGTCCGTGAGCTATACAAACGCCGCGGTGAGGCGGATGTGGTCACTGCGGTCCACCATAACGCCCTCTTCGCCGAAGATGCTTTGCGAGCGATCGTCGAGAAAGCCAGAATGGAATTTCCGCAGGCCGCACTGGTCTCCTGCCAGATTGTGAACTATGAAAGTATCTTCGAGTATCCCATCCGCTGCGTCGTTACCGCCTGATGACGGTAGTCCAGCTTTCTCTATCGTGCTTCTCACTTTTAATCGCTGGGATCGTACGAAAGAGTTGTTACAGTCCCTGCTCGATGATGGGGACGACTACTCGGATTGCCAGCTTGTTTGGGTAGAGAATGGCTCATCGGATGCTACTCCGATGGAAATGGACCGGTGGATCGCCTGCTACGGATCACGATTCCACAATATTGTCGCGTGTCGTAATGCCCGTAACGTCGGATTTATCATCGGCGTTAACACTGGCATCGACCTGTGCACTGGCCGGTACGTCTGCCTGATCAATAGTGATGCGGCGGTAAGCGGCGGGTGGCGCGGGCGGCTGAGGGACGCCCTGCAGCCAGACGTGGCGGCCGTCGGGCCCGTGTCCAACGGCATGCCATGGAATCAGTCGCTCGACTATCGCGGCCGCGGCCTGCGGGAGGTGCCCGTCCTTTACGGCTTTTGCCTGCTGACCAGGCGATCCGTGCTGGACGCCGTCGGGCTGCTTGACGAGCGGTACGGCCTGGGAGTGATCGAGGTCGAGGATTGGTGCGAACGGGCGCGGCGCACCGGCATGCGGCTTGTGGTGGACACCGACGTGGTCATACGTCACGACGAGCCGCACGCGTCCTATACCGCTCGAACTAACGCCATGCTGCACATTCGTAACCGGGCGTTGTTCGAAGGAAAGTGGGGAGTCGGCCCGCACCTGTGGGGAGACCGAAGCACCAGCCCGAGGACCTACGCGAGTAGCCAGGCCTGGGTTGCGGGAGCGGCGCCACCTGAGCCAGCGTGCTTGCTCGCCGCTCTGAGTGAGTTGCCGCCTGACGCGGAGTTGATCGTGGTGGTGCAGAGCTCGCAACTGCCTGAGCCGCGTTGGTCGCGGATCGCCAGGGCGGACCCGCGGCTCAATGTCGTGCGCGTCCGCCGTGACTGGCCGCCGTCCATGCTTGACCGGCTCTGCCAGGCGAACGCTCGGAGCCAGGTCATCGCGGAGCGAGCCAGGTGACGGCGGCGGTGATCGTCCCGGTGCGCGGCGGTGACCAGGCGGCCAAGGCCAACCTCAGCGCGCTCGCGGCCGCTGCCGCTAGTGCCGGAGTGACGATGTACGTGGTGGATAACGGCCTTACTGACTGGCTGCGCCAGTCCGTGATCGCGTCCGGGCAGGTCATTCTCGTGGAGTGTGCCGAGCCTGGCTCTTACCTGGCCCGCAACGCCGGCGTCAGGGTTGCTCTGGCGGCCGGTCACGACGTGTTGCTCTTCACCGACGCAGACTGTCGCCCTGAGCATGACTGGCCCGCCCATCTGCTGGCGCTGGCCGACCACGCGGACATCGCGGTCTCGCTCGCCGCGCCGCGAAGGGAAGGCGTGCTCGGCTACGGCGCTCATCATGACTATCGGCGACGTCTTGCCACCTGGGCAGGCGGCGAATTGAGCTGCGGGCGCCCCATCGGCACGCTTGACACGCGGGCCTGCGTCATCCGCTCGGAGGTATTCTCCGATCAGCAGTTCGACGAAAGCCTGAACTTCGCAGCTGATGCGGTGTTCGGACGGCTGGCACTAGCCCGCGGTCGCATCGTGATCGGCTGCCACCACCCCGTCCTCTCCCATGATCCGCCGCGATCTTGGTCGAGTGAGTACCTGAAGTACCGCCGCATCTCGGGCACGCTCACTGAGCAGTTGCGGGCCTGGCCACGCCGGGACGTGCTCCGGCTGCTACCCGAGCACGCTCACCTCTTGCTACCACCGCCATCGGGTCGGCTCATCGCCAGCCGCAAAACCGTGGCTGCCGCTGGGCTGCGGGCCCTTCGCCGGCAGCCAGACTGGCAGGCCGGGTTGTACCGGGCAGTAAGGGAGCTGGCCTGGGTGGCCAGGCTGGTCCCGGCAAGATCACCAGCTACGGATCGCGGCGGCGGCGCGCTGATGTTCACCAGTCACCGATTCGTGCCACAGGCTCAGTACGAAAGCGCGCGTCTTGAGCTTGACCTCACCCAGCTTGACCGGGAAGCGGCTTGGTCAGTGACGGAGCGGAACACGGCAGGGGAGCAGCGGCTGCGCTCGCTCATCGAATACGCCCTGTGCCAGGTGCCTGCCTACGCCGGAATTGACCGTGCTGATTGGGCCGAGCGCGGACTCGCGGCCTTTCCCGTGCTGGGCAAAGCAGACCTGCGATCACTGACCGGCCGGCTGGCGCGTGACGCTGAGCCTTCGCGCTGGAATCGCACCAGCGGCTCGACGAACCTTCCGCTGCGCACCGCGCTAGGTCCAGGTCACGAGCGCAACCAGATCGTTCGATGGCTGCGGCACTGGCGATACCTCGGCGTGCACCAGCCGTCGTCGCTGCTGTTCTTGGTACCGCGGGCGTACCGACTGCGGGTTTTCGGTGGCGGTGCGCTGATCGATCTGGCTGGCGGGCACTTTGTCTATCAGCAGCACAACGCAGCCAGCGATCGGCCGCCATGCGCTGACCTTGTGATCGCGAACCCGCACCTGCTTGCGCAGCTGTACCCGGACGGCTGGGACCTGCGCCCACGTGTCCTGGTGACGTCCTACGAGCAGCGGCCAGCCAATTGTGAGCGGTGGCCGGCGGCCGCGCACGGCGATGTTTACGGGCTCTCTGAGGTCGGCGACATCGCGTGGCAGTTGGTCGGCGAACCGACCTGGCAGGTTCACTCGGACCTCATCTGGTGTGAGGTGCTCGAAGCCGAGCGCCGGGGTAACTCGGTGGTCGGTGAGCTTGTGGTGACTGACCTGACCAACCGCGTCATGCCGATTGTGCGGTATCGAACGGGTGACCTCGTGGAGGCGCTCGTCAGCGACAGCCAGCCAGCCACGATCACCTCGATTGTCGGCCGCAGCATTCAGTTGCGCGGCACTCCGCTGGCCGGCATTGACGTCATGTCCTACCTGTTGCCCGCGCTGCTTGACTCGGGCGAGCAATTCCGCGTGGGCGCATCCGCCGACCGGGTCGTCGTCTATGCGGAGCTGACGGCGGCGCAATGCGACCGGATGCGGGCGCGCTTGGCCAGGGTGCTGCCAGCAGTGACGGTGACCAGCGATCAGCATCAGCTAGCTGGCCTGACCGATGTTCTGAGGGTGCCAGCTGTCAGCGACGACCACGATCACCCGGCCCGATCACCAGCGATCTCCAGTGGTCAGGCTGACTCTTGCCGGTGCGCAGGCCGGCCGCTTACGATCCGCTCGGGCAGCGTCGCCAGCTGCGACAGTGGCAGTGGCGGACGGCTCATTGTCTGCCTGCCACCCGGCCCGGGCATGGGGCATCAGATCCTTCGGTCGCTGCACGAGGCTTTCGCTGGACTCGGCGAAATCCGCCTCGTCGAGTACCCGCTGCACGGAACCGGTGATCTGCCGGTCGCCGACCGCGATTCGCTCGTGGCTGCCTTGACTGAGCTGCTCACCGGTCACGAGGTCTTACTCGGCCATTCTTTCGGCGCGAGCCTAGCCGTGGACATCGCCGCCAGGTCGCACCTGGTCAGCGGACTGATTCTGGTCAGCCCGCCGGTTGATGGACCCGATCAACGGGGTTGGAGCGCGGCCAGCCGAGCGGCGGCCGCTCAATTGCGAGGCGGGCGGAGCGACAACGGCTGGTTTCGGCGCTATCTGGCCGACTATGCCCTACCGCTCGGCCTCGGCGGCGATGTTGCCCGTGGCTCGGCCATGCTGCGCGGTGTTCCTACCTATGAGCGAGCCTGGCGGACGCTACGGCACTGCACTGCCACCGAACCGCTCGGTGCGCGGGTCGCGGCTGCGCAGGTACCAGCCCTGATTGTCAGCGGGCGCGATGATCCGCTGGTGGACCGCATCGAAGTCGCGCGCCTGCGCGAGCTTGCGAATGCCGTCACCGCTGAGCTGCCTGGCTCGCACTTTCCTTTCCTTGACGCCAGGAAGGAGCTGCGAGCGGCAGTGTCACGCTTTCTCGCGGCGCTACCGAGCTCAGGCGTAGCTACGTGACCGGACCCCGAGGAGGTTGATCACATGCCAGTTCCCGGCAATAAGGAACCAGTGCTCGCGTCGGCGATGGCCGCGTTGCGGGAGTCTACTGCGCGGCTGGTCGGTGAAGTAGGTGCCGGTCCGCCAGCGGACGTCACCTTGCTGGCACTGGACTCACTTGGCCTGGTCGAGCTGGTGGTCAGGCTGGAAGAGCACTTTCAGATCGAGATTCCTGACTGGATTCTCAACGACACCGTCTTCGCGTCAATCGACAACCTGGTCGCCATGCTGTCCCGCATCGGCGTCCGCGAAGTGCAGGAGAGCTGATGACGGCACCACCGACCAACGCACTGTCCGCCGGCTTCAGCGAGCTCCGGTTACATTCCGCGCCCGGAGTACTCGGGCAGCGGCCAGCCTTGGATGCGCAGGCAGCGCAGGCGCTTCGAGCGGCCAGCACGGTCGAACTGGTCAGGCCTTATCACGGCGTCGCCGTGCACGGGGACATGGCCGGAGACCTCGGTGCGGTCTACGATGGCGACACGCCCCGGCCCGACCTGACCATGGTCACCCTCGCTGCGGTGCTCAGTGCCGCTGGCAAGCAGGTGCTGATCCGAGATCACAATGCCAGTCGCGACCAGGCGCTGCCCGGTGACCTCGGTGCCTGGCCGCACCTGATCAAGGTGCAGTTGCCGACCTGGGAGGCAGATCTTCGCTTTGCCAGCGCCGTGCGGGCGGCGGCACCTGACACCCAGGTAGCGCTCGTCGGAGCGGTCACTTCGCACCTGGGCGAATTGCATGACTTGCCGACCATCACTGGTGATGCCCCCACGGCGTGTGCCGAGCTGCTCGGGGTCGCGGATGTCGCGATCGGCGAGGCCTATAGCGCCTTCCCTGTTGATCGCTATCGGGATGCCGGCGGCAACATCCGAGTGCACCTGGCGAGCAGCCGAGGCTGCGACCGTACCTGCCGGTACTGCCCGTACATCCGGAGCTTCGGACGATGGTCGGCGCGTAGCATCGACGGCTTCAGCGCCGACGTCAGCAAGCTGCGTGACCTGGGCGTGCGCCGCATCCAGCTGCGCGATCAGGACTTTCCCTCCGACCAGGAACACGCCAAGGAGATCTGCCGGGTCATCACGCAGGCGGGCGCTGGCCAGATAGCGTGGACGGTCGAAGGAAATCTCGACCGCTTCACCCCTGAGCTGCTCGAAGCGATGAGGATGGCGGGAGTCGAAGAGGTGATCGTCGGTCTTGAGTCAGCGGATAAGGCCGTACTGAAGAGCGCGCGACGCAAGGTGCTGCAGGACACCGCGGCTCTCGTGGACAGCGTGCACAAGGAGATACCGCGCGTTCGCGGGCTGTATGTTGTCGGCCTGCCAGAAGACTCCTGGAGTTCTGTGCTCGCCACTGTCGAGATGGCGCTTGAGCTCCGCCTGCAAGCGGCGCAGTTCAACCCCTATGCCCCGCTGCCAGGCGAGCGCTTCGGAAACGCGGAGGCGGCGACGGTGCACGACTACGTACCGTTGACCAACGAGTTCCGCTATCGCACCTGCGCCGCCATGTCACAAAAAGAAGTACGTCTCGCCGCCCGTCTCGCCGCCCGCGCCTTTGCCGCCGACCGGGCAGGCGATGGCGAAGGCCGCGATGCCTACCTGTCCCGGCTAAGGGAGCGAGCCGCGAGGGAGACGATGCGTTGATGAGGATACGATGACCGATTCGGTTTGTTCTGACGGCACGGATGGGATTCCGCGCCCGCGCAGGCGCGGTGCCCGCCCGGGTGCGGCTGATCCTGGCCGCACTCGCCCGGGTACCGACTGCCGGTGCCGTGCTGGTCGCGATCGATGGCCGAGCCGGCTCTGGAAAGACAACCTTGGCCAACGAGTTGATCGGCTGGGAACCGCGCCTCCGCCTGTTCCACGCCGACGAGCTGCAGCGACCGCAGGCTGAGGGAGAGTGGGAGACCTGGACGCCGGGCGAGTGCGCCGCGAACTTCGCCAATGAGGCCCCACTCCGCGCGGTGGTGTCCAGCCTCGCTGCTGGGCGGCAGGCGCGATACGAGCCGTACGACTGGTCCGCGCATCAGGTCGGATCGCTCACGACGCTGTCACCAGGTGGAGTGATGGTGGTCGAGGGTGCCTACACCATGCAGCAGTCGCTGCGGGAGTACTACGACTTGACCATCTGGGTCGACTGCCAAGAAGAGGCTCGGGCTGCCCGCCTCAGGGCTAGGCCAGCGCCCTCGCCCGGCTGGCTGGAAGCCTGGACCAAGGGCGAGGAATTCTATCTGCAACACGAACAGCCAAGTCGCGCCGCCGACGTCGTGATAGCCGGGACGGATCAATGACCGAGCCAGTGCAGTCGACCGAGTGGCAGCCCGCGCCAGGCACCTACTGGCATGGTCGGTTCGAGCTGCGCACCGGCGACATCGTCGGACCAGGGCGGGCCGGGAACGAAGCTCGCCTCGCGAGCAGGCTGGCCCTGGTGAAGCAGTTGATTGACCGCCATGGCGGACTGCAAGGACAGCAGGTACTTGATGTTGGCTGCGCGGACGGATTCTTTAGTTTCGCGGCGTCGGCCTGGGGCGCGCGCGAGGTCGTCGGGATCGACATCAACGCGGATGAGATTCAGAAGGCGCAATGGCTGTGCGCCCGCATGAGCCATGGCCCGATGCGTTTCGCTGTCAACGACTTAAGAAACGTGCAGCCCGACAATGCAGGTGGTCAATTCGACGTGGTCCTGTGTCACGGCGTGCTTTATCACTTCGACGATCCGGTCGGGCTGATGGCGCGCATGGGGGCGATGACCCGCGAGGCACTGATCGTGGACACCGACACGCTGCCGTTGCCCGGCCGGCTCATGTTGCTTGAGTACGAGACAGAACGCGGTTGGGCTACCGGCATACCGGCGTGCGTGCCCACCGCGGCAAGCCTGCTGCTGCTCGCCGCGCATGCTGGTTTTCGCAGCTACACGCTTCCGGCGATCTCGCGCCGCGATCCCATCGACTATCGGTCAAAGCGCCGGATGATCGTCTGCTTCAGTAAGAGCGACAACGGGGCACAGCGCCTTCCAGATCCGGCCGATCTCGCGCGTCCCGCTGATGACCACGGTTCAGCTCCGTTTACCTGGCGATACCGGCGAGGTAATAGTGCCTATCGCGGGCTGCGTGCGGTGCACCGGCTGCTCGACGGCGCGGCACTGAGGTGGTGATGCGGTGATGGCGAACCGCTGCGACGAGAACACGCTGCCGCGATCGTTAGCCGAGTTGTTCGCCCAATTCCGGCATCCTTGGCTCGCCGACGACGGTGGCTGGCGATCGGGCAAGGACATTCTCGACCAGGCGGCGCGCTACCAGGTGCCCGCCCAGCGGGGAGCGCTTGTGCTGGTGCCGGTCACGACCGCCTACCAAGCCCTGGCCGGTGCCGTGGCGGTGGAGAGCGCAGGCGGAGTGGCCGTGCTCTGGCCTTCGCGGGTCGGGTTGCCGCCATATGCGGCCACGTTGCCGAGAGTGGACCATGGTCAGCACGCCATCTCTGGCCGCACGTCGCAGCGGTGGAGCTCGGATGCCCCGGTCGTCGGGGTGGTATCGGGCGGTACCAGCGGCGCGGGCAAGGTAGTTCTGCTCGACGTCGCGCGGGCCGTGCGGAATGCGGCCGCCGTCGCGAGCAGGGTCAGCACCGGCCAGGCTCGCCGGGTAGCGTCACTGCGCAATCCCGCCTTCAGCGCGGGACTGGTGTGCGACCTGCTCGGATCGCTGCTCGCCGGTGACCAGGTGGCCGCGATTCCGGTCTGGAGCGTGCTGCTTGGCTTGCGCGCGGTGCTCAGGCACCGGCCCGATGCCGTCCACGCAACGCCGACCCTGGTGAGCGAGGTGCTTGACCTGCTTCCGCCGATCCGACGATTCGTGCTGTCCGGCGAGCCGCTCTCGGCGGCAGTACTTAGCCGGATACGCGAGTCGCATCCGGCCGCCTTGATCCTTAACGGCTACGGGCTTTCCGAGGCCGGGCCGCGCATCTCCGTTGGTCCGGCGCAGGCTCGCCAGGACAGCGTCGGATGCGGACTGCCGTTACCTGGAGTGACCGTCCGCCATCGGGACCAGGATGGCATGCTCATCGTGACTACTCCCTATGCGTGTGAGGCCGTGCTCGACAGCCGCGGGATCACCCGGCCGGGACCGGCGATACTGACCGGCGACGCTGGTCGGGTCGATCCTGACGGTACGGTCGTCCTTCTTGGCCGGACTGATGAACTGGCTACCGTCGGTGGCTGCCCGGTCAATCTCGCCGTGCTCACCGCTGACCTGCGGCAAGCTGTCCCAGGCGTTGGAGCGTACGTGGACACGGCTGCGGGCGAGATCGTCATTGCTATCCCAGCGGCGTCCGACCTTCAAGAAGCAGAGTCGCGGCGGCGGCTCGCCGTCTTGATCCGCGCCCATTGGCCCATGCTCAGCCGCGTCAGGTGGCGGCGCTCCGCCGTGACTGGGCCGGCCTGCTTTGCGGTCACTGAGGCGGGCAAGAGCCGGCCCGATCGCCCGGCGCAGAGCTGGTCCGATGAATCCTGAGCTGACCTCGTCGCAGTCGTCGGCTGCGGCGGAGATAGCCGTCACCGGGGCAACCGGGCGGATCGGAGCCGCTGTCTGCGCGCAGCTTGCGGCCAGCGGCTATCAAGTGCGCCGATTCAGTTCTCGCGCTGGCGGCAGCCCGCAGGCGATCGCGATCGACGTGACCCGGCCTGAGTCCCTGGTCGGATCGTTTGACGGCTGCGAACTGCTGATCCACTGCGCTGGTACGTTCCAAGCGGCCGATGCTGAGCTCTGGGCTGTCAACACTCTTGGCACCTCGCACGTCGTCGCGGAGGCGATGGCTGCCCAAGTGCGGTATCTCTTGCTCGTCAGCAGTTCCTCAGTATCGGGTGGCGGCGCTCGCACTGACCCTTATATCCGGTCAAAAGCGCTCGCGGAGCAGGCCGTGGCAAGCTCCGCCCTGCCTCGCGCCGGCATAGTACGCGCGGGGTGGGTGCTTGGCCGCCAAGACCAGGAGGCGCACGCCAAGTTGTGGCCGCCATCGACCAGGCAAGTCGTCTTGCGCGACGCGCGAGTTCCTATCATCGCCCTGCCCGACTTGGCCGCGCTGATCAGCGTCGCTGTGCGCCTGGAGATCAGCGGGGTGATCGAAGGATTCACCGCCAGCCCGACGCAAGAGGAGCTGGTGGAGTTCGCCGAAGGCATCGCTGGCAGGCGCAGGCGCATTATCCGCACCACGGACCCGCGGCTGCTGCAGCGACTGGCCGGGATGCGGGGCGGAAGCCTGGGCGTCTACCGAGACACCTACTTCACCTCGTCAGCACCACCGGCCTCCGGCGGGGCAGTAGCCGCACGCGACCTGCTGCCCGCCGCCCTTGATTGGCGGCAGGCTGTCAGTGATCTCTACGCCAGCTTGAGCTAGCTACACCAGGACATCGCCTTGACAACAGCTATTTCAGCTAATATTATATCTAATATGGTATTATTGGCTGAGTACTGCTTGCCTAACGGCATGAAGATAGTTCAGCTCAACCAGAACGAGACTCGATACTTATACGAAGAGATCTTCGAGTGTCGTGAATATGCGCCGCCAGGAATGATCCTCGCTGACCATCCTGTAATAGTCGATATCGGCGCGAACATTGGCATGTTTTCCCGGTTTGCGCTGGCTGAGTGGCAGCCAGCCCGAGTGCTCGCGATAGAGCCAATGCCTGAGTTGCTAGGCGCACTGCGACTGAATCTTGAAGCTTTCTGTGCGGCGGAGATAGCACCCGTTGCGGCCGGACGCATCACCGAGACCGCGACTTTTACTTATTACCCCCATTTCTCGATACTCTCCGGTCGCTATCCCGACCATGACAGGGACCTGGCGACAGTGAAGGATTATGCTCGCTGGGAAGCGCGCGCCCTGTCCGCTGAGGAGCGTGCATTCCTAGAGCTGAATATCGACGAGCTGCTTGAGCCACGATTCGCGCCAGAATACAAGCAGGTCGAAGTCTGGCCGATGTCACGAATTATTCGCGAGTACGAGCTTACGATGATCGATTTGCTGAAGATAGACGCCGAAGGCTCGGAGCTTGACGTCCTGGCTGGCCTTGACGACGAGGACTGGCCACGAGTGCGGAATATCGTGATGGAGGTCGATGAGAATCACGTGAACCTCGCTGACGCGCGGGCCGTGGTCGAGGCGCACGGAATGACTTGCCGCTCGCGTCAGCTTGACGCCTACCGTGGCACGGGACTGCACCTTCTCTATGCGTACGGTGCTACGTCAGGTGAGCTGAGATGAGCTCGACCGGGGCGGCCGTCGGCGCGGCAACCGCGCTGCGGTCACAGTATGCACGGGCGTTAGACCCTGAAGCCGTCGCCTTGACGGCGGGACAAATCGCGGTCATCAGGGATGAGGTGCGGCTGCTGGCCGGATCGCCGGCCACGGCTAGCGGCTGTTCGCCTGACTTGCTGCGGCGGACGGCCCGAGCCTGGTCGAAGGCGGAGGCCAGGCGATATCAATACCTGGCTGGCCCGCTGGTCGGCCGGGATGACGACGGGTGGTCAGCGCTGGCGCGGCGGGCGCTGCTGAACTGCGCTCCGCTGCAGTTGGTCGCGGGTGCGTGGCTGCAGTGGCTAAGCTCGCCGGCCAATCTAGAGTGCGTATCCGCGCTGGCAATCCTGCGACTGTACGCGTCAGACGTGGGCATCGGTCATCCGCGGACGTCGCGAGGCAATGCTTATCTCGCCCTGCTGAGTACCATGCGCCTCGCCGATAACGCCGTCCCCGTGGTCGGGATAGTGCGCGAGGAACGGATCATGGCAGGCTCCTTCTACCTGCCGTCGGTCTTGCTCACCATGAGCCGCTGTCCGCACGAATTCAGCGACGAGATCCTCGGCGCTGATCTGTGCCTGCGATCCGTTGGCTTGCTGCCTGCCTTGGCCTTCGTGCAAGACCGGCTACCGCTGGCCGCGGACTGGACGGCCATCGATCTTGGCGCGGTCAGGGGCGGCACCGGCCGAAGCAGGGACCGGCAGTGCGATGATGCGGTTCGTGCCGTGCTCAGTGCTGGCGGTGACGCCGCCCGGATAGCAGCCGGTTTCCGTTGGGCGCTCGCTGCGCTACGGCGGTGCAGCCAGGAACAGTTCGCTGACCTGCGGGCGGCCACCGATCCTGACGTTGAGATGGCTGAGCTGCTGCGGGCACGCGCGCGCCAAGGCGCGGTCTACCATCATGGCTTCCAGTTGGCCGATCGCACCCTCGCTGAGTGGCTGACGGACGCGGCCGTCGATCCGCGGCCGATGATGGGAGCGTTGGCGGCCAGCCCACTGGTGCGGCCAGGCCGCGCTGACCTGAGCCCACTGGTCGGCAGCCTGGTCAGCGAGCGTGGTGCGATGTTCAGGGTCTTTACCTCGCACGAGCTATCCGTGCTGCGTCGCTGGATAGACGCGTTGCCAGCCGGTAGTCCCAGTGCCCAGGTTCGGCCGCATCGGGACGCGGGCGGCGCTCTGGCCAGGTATCCGACCTCGCCGGCCGCAAGCACGTCAGCGGAGCCCCGCCGCAGTCCCGCTGACCTGCGGGAGGCTTACTACTGGCTGACAACCCGCGCCGACTGGCCTGGCCTGCGTCGCTGGGCTCGCAGCTATGTCTCGCACTGGCTGGCTGGCTCGCGAGCCCGGCTCGGGCAGGCGGCGCCGCAGTTGCCGGGGCGGTGGGCTCACGGCACCCTCAGGGCCTGGTTGGCGGCGCAGCACGAACAGGGCAACGCCGATAGTGCTGGCGACCAGGCAGCACTGCCGGGCCGGGACGCGGTGATCGACGCCTGCGTGCAGGCCGCGCCATTCAAGCTGATCGACGGTGCCTGGCTGCAGGGGTTCACCGACTACGAACTCGCGAGCAGTGAAACTGGTCAATCGCTGTTCGCTACCTATTGGGATGAGCTTGGCAATGGTCAGCCTGAGCTGAATCACCCGCGTATCTATCGCGAGACGCTTGCCGCTATGGGCGTCACGCTGCCGCCAACTGGCAGCCGGGAGTTTGCTTTCTGGCCCGGCTTCCTTGATAAGGCGTTCAGGATTCCTGTGTACTGGCTCACCATCAGCAGGTTTCCCAAGTCCCGTACGCCCGAGCTGCTCGGGCTGAACCTCGCCATGGAGCTGTCAGGCGTGGTCAGTGGCGGTCATCGCCGTGATCGGGTCATGCTTGGCGCCTATGGCTTCAGCACGCGCTGGCCAGATATCCACCTGACCATCGACAACGTGGCCAGCGGGCACTCCGCCTGGGCGGTCGATGCCGTCGACAGCTACCTGACCGCAGTGTCCGCCGCGCAGGGTGCGGCCAGGCTGACCGACGCCTGGAACCGGGTCAGGGTCGGTTACCAGTCCTTCCACCCGCCACCAGAGCGCCGCGACCTGGCGGCGCAGAAGCGATAATCCGCGAGGATCGAATGTCATTTCGCGAAACGACCGCAGTGCTGAATGATCCTGATTTTACGACGCCTTACAGTGGCACGCAGGTCGCTGTTTCGATTTTTGCGGAATCGCTGCTTGATGTCGCTACAGGATCGCGGCACGACGGCATTCCGCTGACGAGCCGGTCGCGCATCACCTGGCTCTGTTGCGCCAAGCCGCTCATCGTTCTCGCGCTCTACCAACTGCTCGCGCGCCACGGCCTCACCGAGCGCACCGCTGTCTGCGAGCTGATACCCGAGTACGCCGCGCAGGGAAAGGACCGCGTCACTCTCGCTCATCTGCTGACTCACACCGTGCCTTACCTCTCGCTCGGGCAGGCATGGAACGACGACCGTCCTGAGGATCGGGGCGAGCGCCGGATCTTCAGGAACTCCTGGCACGAGGCGCTCAAGGCGTTGTGCGCGGAGCCGTTGTCCGATGACGCTGGGGCGCGGGTGGTGTATCTCGGACTAGGAAACTGGCTGCTGCTCGCCGAGATCATCAGCAGGCTCGATGGCCGTCCCTACGAGGCGGTCGTGCAGGAGTTGGTCATTGAGCCACTGGACATGGGCTCGACCAGTATCACGATGAGCGACCTCGACGCGCAGCACACGGACCTGGCGGCACTGGTCAGTGTTTCTGAGCACGGCAAGCCGGAGACGATTGCCTATGACTCGGCTGAGCTCATGGCGGCCAGGTGGCCGGGCTTTAACAGCCGAGGGCCCGCTGCCGATCTTCTCAAGCTGATGGAATGCGCGGCCGGGTGGCGATCACGCGACCTGATCACAGCGCCGTGGCGGGCTAAGTTGCTGACGCCACGGCGGATCGGGCTGCCAGATCCGACGTTCAGCGGCATGCGCACCTCATGGAGCCTCGGTTTGTGTGCCGACCCGGTGCCGTTCGGCTTCGGCACCGACTTTCAGATCGTGGGGCAATCTGGATTCCAGTCGTCCATGGTGTTCGCCGACCTGGCTTCAGGGGTCGCCGTCGCCTTCATCTCCAGTGGCCTGCTTGATGGCACCCGTGACTGGCGGCGCAAGCGCCGGATCATCCGGGCCGTGTATGCAGATCTTGGCCTGCCAACAGGATAACGGTATCGGTGACGATGAAAGCCCTCGTGCTATCCGGCGGATTAGGCAGCCGGCTTTGGCCGATTACCCACACCTCCGCGAAGCAACTCCTGCCAGTCGCGAACAAGCCCGTACTGTTCTACGGACTTGAGGCAATTGAGGCGGCCGGTATTACCGAGGTCGGGGTGGTCGTCGGCGATACCGCGCCGGCCATCCAAGCCGCCGTAGGCAACGGGTCGGCGTTCGGGCTCTCGGTCACCTACCTCAGGCAAGACGCTCCGATGGGGCTGGCGCACGGCGTGCTGATCGCGCGGGAGTTCCTGGCGGACGACGACTTCGTCATGTATCTCGGAGACAACTTCATCGTCGGCGGGATCAGCGGAATCGTGGAGGAGTTCAGGGTCGCGCGGCCAGACGCCCAGATCATGCTGACCAATGTGCCTGACCCGCGCAGCTTCGGGGTGGCCGAACTCAACGACGTCGGCGAGGTCATCGGCCTAGAGGAGAAGCCCGCGAATCCTAAGAGCGATCTCGCGCTGGCGGGCGTCTACATCTTCACATCAGCGGTGCATGAAGCGGTGCGCGACCTAGTGCCTTCAGGGCGGGGCGAGCTTGAGATCACCGAGGCCATTCAGTGGCTCATTGACGGCGGCCGCAAGGTTCGCTCGACGATCATCACTGGATACTGGAAGGACACCGGGACCGTCGCGAACATGCTCGAAGCCAATCGAATGGTGCTTGAGGGCATTGAGCCGCAAATCCTGGGAGCGGTCGATGACGCCAGCGAGATTATCGGTCGCGTGGTGATTGAGCGTGGCGCTCAGGTCACCGGTTCGCGCATTGTTGGCCCGGTGCTTGTCGCCACCGGTACGCGCGTGTCTGGCTCCTACCTTGGCCCATTCACTTCGATCGGGGCGAGCTGCACGATCTGCGCCAGTGAAATTGAATACTCGATCATGCTGCCCGGTGCCTCAATAAGCGGCGTGCAGCGGATAGAGGCTTCGTTGATAGGTCACGATGTGGAGGTCACGCAGGCCCCGCAAGTCCCGAAAGTCCATCGACTGGTGCTTGGCGACCACAGCAAGGTCCAGATAAGCTCATGAAAATCCTGGTAACGGGCGGAGCCGGGTTTATCGGATCGCATTACGTTCGCACCTTGCTTTCTGGCGGCTATCGCGGATACGAAGACGCGCAGGTCACCGTACTTGACAAGCTGACTTATGCCGGCAACCTTGACAATCTGGCCTGCGTTGCCGGGAGCGCGCGGTACCGGTTCGTAGCTGGAGACATCTGCGATGCCGCCGGGCTGGCCGCCACCGTCCCTGGTCATGACCTGGTGGTCAACTTCGCGGCCGAGACTCATGTAGATAGATCGATCGCCGGCTCGACTGACTTCGCCAGGACGAACGTAGCTGGCGTACAGGTACTGCTGCAGGCATGCCTCACCGGCGGGGTGAGTCAAGTCGTCCAGGTGTCTACCGACGAGGTCTACGGCACGTTGGCCGAAGGTTCATGGGACGAAGCTTCCCCGCTCGCCCCGAGCTCGCCGTATGCGGCGGCTAAAGCAGGTGGCGACCTCATGGCCCTGGCCTATGCCCGCACGCACGGGCTCGATGTCAGGATCACGCGATGCTGCAACAACTACGGTCCGTATCAGCATCCAGAGAAGGTGATCCCTTCCTTTATCACCAAGCTGCTTGATGGCGTCGAGATCCCGCTTTACGGCGACGGCAGAAACATACGAAGCTGGGTGCACGTCGATGACCACTGCCGAGGTATCCAGCTGGTCATCGAGCGGGGTGAGCCCGGCCAGGTTTACCACATTAGCGGCGATACGCAGCTGACGAATATCGAGCTTGCGCAGGCACTGCTCGAACTGTGCGGCCGGGGATGGGAGCTAGTCTCCTTTGTGCCCGACAGGAAGGGACACGACCGGCGCTACTCGCTGAGCGATTCGCTACTGCGAAACCTCGGTTACTGTCCGCAACTGCCGTTCAGTGCGGGCCTGCGCGAAACCGTCGGGTGGTACGCCGAACATCGCGACTGGTGGGAGCCGCTAGCGGCGCGCTGAGCTGAGCGCCTGGCAGACGGCGTAGTCGGGCAGCAGGTCCGCTGCCCGCGCTTCGTCAAGCAGCGGCGCCGTTTCGTCCTTCGCGGACATGGTGACCTCGATCCCGGCTGGCCAGGGTATGCCGAGTGCTGGGTCGAGTGGATGGACCCCATGCTCGCGCGAAGGCGCGTAAGGAATCGATGAGAGGTACAAGACCGTGGCCTGATCGCTTAGCGCCATGAAGCCATGTCCGAGACCTTCACTGAGGTAAAGCGCGCACCGATTGTCATCATCCAGTCGCACTGTGCGCCAGCTCCCGAAGGTCGGCGAACCGACTCGAAGATCCACGATGACGTCCAGGATTGCGCCAGCTACGCAGGTGACGTATTTCGCTTGACCCGGTGGCACGTCGGCGAAGTGGATGCCGCGGATCACGCCCCGCCTTGAGGTCGAGCAATTCCCTTGAGCGAAGGTTGGCATGGCGCCTAAGACGGCACTAAGGTCAGTGCTGCGAAACCATTCGAGAAAACTCCCCCTGTTATCGCGATGAATGGTCGGACTTAATCTCCAGGCACCATCGATGCCGACTGGCTCCATAATCGCCTCCCGGCGTAACTGTATGCTGCCGACGGACGTGTAGGAACCGGTCGAAGGAAGGCGAGAAGGCGAGATGCGAGTCTGTTTGAGGCGTGCGCAGGTCGGGGCGGGAGTAGTCGTGACGCTCCTGGCGCTGGCTGCGTCCATGGCCGGGCCCGTCCTGGCGTCGACCACCAGCGCGCGTGGTATCGACGTGTCATCTTTCCAGCACCCGGGCGGTGCCAGGATCGACTGGTCGGCTGTGGCCAAGGCCGGCTACCGGTTCGCGTTTATCAAATCGACCGAGGGCACCTACTACGTCAACCCGTACTTCAAGTCCGACGTCGCCGCGGCGGAGGCCGCTGGACTGCTGGTCGCGGCCTATCACTTCGCCAATCCGGCCAACTCGGGCGGCGCGGCTCAGGCGGACTACGCGCTGCGTCATGGTGCCTACCGCCCGAACGGCCGGATGCTCGCCATGATCTTGGACATCGAGCCTGACCCTTACCTGACCAAGTACTGCTATGGCCTCAGTCCTGTGCGCATGGTCGCCTGGATCGCCGCGTTCATGGCCGAAGGTCACAAGATCACCGGCTTGTGGCCGGTGATCAACACCCAGCCCGGCTGGTGGAAGACCTGCACCGGCGGCACCGCGGACTTCGCCAGCGATCAATTGTGGGTGCAGGACCCGACGACCAAGCGCACCACCCCGCGGCTGGCGAAAGGCTGGACGCACTGGGCCTACTGGCAGTATTCGATCACCGCGCGGGTCGCCGGAGTTACTGGCAACACCGACGTGAACAAGCTGGCGCCCGCGCTGCTCGCGGTCGCCGATCCAGGCAACCAGGTGGGCCAGCCCGGTGCCAAGGTCCGTGTCCTAGTCCGGTCCATCAACGCGGCTGCCGGTGAGTCGCTCAAGTACGCAGCGACCGGCCTGCCCGCCGGCCTGCGCATCAATGCGACGACCGGAGTGATCAGCGGCACCCTGCCGGTCGACGCGTCGAGTACCGGGGTGACCATCACCATCTCGGCCGCCGGTGCCGTTCCAGTCAGCTGGCGCTTCACCTGGAAAATCAAGTGACCGGCGCGCGCCGGAGTAGGCGGCAGCTGATCGTCGGCGGGACCGGCGCGCTGGCGGCGCTCACCGCTGGCGCCATCGCCCATCCGGCCGCAGCGAAGGCCGCGGACGGCGATCCGGTTGTTCTCGGTCAGGCCAACACGGCTACGGCAGCCACCACCGTGTCGAGTAGCGCTGGTTCTGACGCACTGGCGGGCGCGGCCACCGGGACCGGTCGCGGACTGACGGGCACGAGCGCAAGCGGGAATGGCGTGTACGGCCAGAGCGGCTCCTTCGCATCGGGGTTGCTGATAACCCGCAACGGAATGCACGGGATTACCGACAGCGCGAAGGGATTCGGAGTCGTCGGGGAAACCGCCTCAGACGACGGCACCGCCGTCAGGGGGATAGGCGGTTTTACCGGGGTCCAGGGCACTGGGCTCAGCATTGGTGTCGATGGACTGACTGGCAGCGGTGGGATTGCTGGCGTCCGCGGATCGCATGAAGGCTTCGGCCCTGGCTTGCTCGGTGAGTCGATCGAAGGCCTTGGGGTGCAGGGCAACTCCGCCGCAGCCACTGGGGTATTGGGCACTTCGCAGCACGGGGCGGGCGTGCGCGGTACGTCGACCAGCGGTGTCGGGGTCGTGGCCGCTGGCCTGACGGCGCTGAGCGTGCAGGGGCCGGCGGTCTTCTCGCGCAGCGGGGTCGTGGATATTCCGGCTGGGCACTCGTCGGCCGTTCACGCCGTGGCCCAGCTGTCTGACGACAGCATGGTGCTTGCCACCTTGCAGCAGGAGCTTGATGGCATCTGGGTCCAGTCAGCGGTGCCTGACCCTAAGGCCGGCACCTTTACCATTCACCTGAGCGGCAAGACGCCGGTTCGTGCCAAGGTCGCCTGGTTCCTAATCGGCTAGGACACCTTCCAGACGCTGCCGTTCCAGCGCAGCGCCAGGGTCTTGCCGGAATTGGTGCTGCCCACCGCCCACGCGTTCGCCGCCGAGGTGGCAGCAATGGCGGACAGGCTGCCACTTGGGCTGGCCTGCCGCTGCCACGATGAGCCGTTCCACCGCTCAATCAGGGTCTTGCCGTGGCTGTCAGCGCCGACCACCCAGGCATTGTGCGCGGACGTAGCCGCCACGGCGGCGGGGTAGGGCAGGAAGCCGCTGGGCTTAGGACTGGCGACCTGCTTCCATGAGCTGCCATTCCAGTGCAAGATCAGGTAGCCACCGCCGGTGCCGCCGAAGCCGACCGCCCAGACATTCCGGCTGGCGACCGCGGCCACGTTGCGCAGCCCGGCGCCTTGAGCTGGGCTGCGCACCTGTAGCCACTTCTTGCCGTTCCACCGCTCAATCAGGGCCTGGCCCTGGCTAGTGGCGCTAAAGGTGTCGCCAACCGCCCAGGCCTGTTGTCCTGAGACCGCGGCGACCCCGGCGAGGCTACTTTGCGCTGGGCTCGGGCTTGGCACGACCTTCCAACTGCTGCCGTTCCAGTGCACGATCAGCGTCTTGCTGTGGAAACCGCTGCCGCTGGTGGTGGAGCCAACGGCCCAGGCGTCCTTCGCCGAGAGCACGGTCACGGCACGAAGGTCGGCGCCCACCGGACCAGGGCTGCTCACCTGCTTCCAGGCGGTGCCAGTCCACCGCTCGATCAGAGCCCTGGACTTGGCGCCGCAGCTATTCGTGCAGCCGACGGCCCAGGCGCTGTGCGCCGAGAGCACGGCCACGCCGTTCAGGGTGCTGCCGGCCCCACCAGGGCTGGCCACCTGAGCCCAGGCAGTGCCATCCCAGTGCGCGATGAGCGGCTTGGTGCTGGAGAAGCTGCCGGCGTAGCCAACCGCCCAGGCATTTCCCGCCGAGCTAGCCGCCACGGCATTGAACGAGCCGGAGATGCTAAGCCCGGCGGGCCCAGCGGCAGCGGCCGCCACCGGTGCCGCCGGGATGATCCCGGCGAAGGTCACCGCCAACAGCGGTGAGGCGGCAAGAACAGCAACGGAACGTGTGACCAGCCTGGGTGCACGCACCGGCTGCCACCTCCCTCGAACTGACATCCGAACAAACGGCGCGCAATCGCTCACCCGCCGTCTGATAGTGACAGCCAACCCCATCGAAGATCAACCATGCATCAGATTTCTCGCCACCATCACCGACCTTGGTCGCCAACTCGGAGCTGCCGCCGGCGTGACGGTGTGATTTCCCTGATCACAACCATGGTCTTGACAGATCGTTCTGTTTCAGTTTGACTCCCGCTATGAACGGTTTCGCTCACGGGCGGACCCGTTCTGCTAGTTGAAGGTCGGCCGCTCTCTCGTCCCCGAGCACCGTCGCTTGCCGGGTGGCCGCCGCTCGCCCCGTCTTCACCCTTGTCCCAGGCGAACGCTTACTTGGTCAGACGACTACCTAAAGCGCACGGAGGCACGGCCCATGTCCAGTGATTCTGCGGCCAGGATCGCGACCCAGGAGAACGCTAACGTTTCGCTCCGGCGCAATGCGCTCGGGCTATTCGGTGCCATGATCCTCGGTGTCGTGATCATGGCACCGTCGCTCGCGATCTTTACCAACTGGGGTTTCATGATCCCGCATGTGGGACGTGCGACCGCCATTATCTTCGTGATCAGCATGGTCATGGCCCTGCCCACCGCCTACAGCTACTCCATACTGAGCGGTCGGATGCCATCGGCTGGCAGCGCCTACAAGTGGACGTCGCATCTGATCAACCCGAAGCTCGGCATCTTCATCGGGATCTGCGCGTCGCTCTATTACGCCTTCATCATTCCCTACGACATGCCAGCCATCGGACTACTCGGCAATGACCTGGTGCGGTCGACCTCGCCAGTGGTGTTCGGGATCTTCTTGTTCGGATCACTGGCACTGGCGCTGCCGATCGTGTTTCGCGGCATCTCGGTCAGCATCGAGACTTCCTACATCCTGGTCGGGCTCGAAATCTTGATCTTGGTCGTGATCGGCGTGGTCTGCTGGTTCTCAGCGACCGGGCATCAGGCTTCGTTCGCGCCGCTCAACCCCGCGCACATCCCGAACGTATCCGCGCTGGTACCAGCCCTGGTCCTGGGCGTGCTGTCCTTCACCGGCTTCGACGCCATCTCCACCGTGGCCGAGGAAACGCGCACGCCGCGCAAGCTGATCCCGCGCGCCACCATTTTGGCCACCGTCCTTGTCGGCGTGTTCTGGATCGTCATGTCGATCATCCTCAGCAACGCGCTGCCGCCAAGCACCTACGACGCGGTGATCGCCAAGGGCGGCTTCCCGCTGGCGGCTGCCGCGAGCACGGCCTTCGGCAGTGCCGGCCGCGACATCATCGACGTAATGGGGCTTGAGGCGAGCTTCGGCTTGCTGATCGCGGCGGCGGTGGGGTCCACCAGGATCATCTTCGCCATGGGCAGGGACGGCGTGCTTGACCGGCGGCTTGGCCAGGTGCACCCGAAGTTCAAGGTGCCCTGGCACGCGATCGGCGTACTGATTGGCTTCGCGGTGATCGCCGACATTCTGGTGAGCTTCTTCGAGGGCATGAACTATGGCGTGGCCTTGTGGCTCTCCAACATGATCGTGTTCTTTGCCCTGGTGACCTACCTGGCGATCAACTTCTGCAACCCGATCTACTTCCGCCGCTACGCCCCGGGCGAATTCAACTGGCTGCGCAATGGGGTGATCCCCGGCTTCGGCGTGATCATCACCGTGTACTTCTTTTATAAGGGCTTCTTCCAGGGCCTTTGGGACGCCGGATTCGAGAACGGCAGGCTGGTCGTGCTCGTCGCGGTGATCATCTTGGCTCTGGCCGCCGTCGCTGGCGTGCTGCTCGGCCGCAGGCGCGAGGCGGCGCGGGCCGCCGCTGAGTACATACCTGAGGACGGCGCTGCCGTCGCCGAGGCGACCGGATAGATGGCTGACTACGACATCAGGCCGCCGGCGAATATCGAGGAGTACGGCCAGCTCGCCGACGTCTTCCAGGCCGTGTTCGCGCTGCGGGATCGGGCTAACCCGCCGGCCTGGCTGATGGAGGACACCACCAAGGTCGGCGGGCTGACCCTCGGTCTGTGGCACGGCGGCCGGGGCGTCGGGTTCAGCTATGCCTTCGCTGGACTCGACGCCACCGGGCCTTACCTGTACTCAAGCGGGCTCGGCGTGCTGCCTGAGCACCGGTCGCGCAGTCAGGCCTACGAGATGAAGGTCGCGCAGCGCGCGCTCGCGCTTGAGCTTGGCTACCGCCGGATCAAGTGGACGTTCAGCGCGCTGCGCTCGGTCAACGCGCACCTTTACCTCACCAGGCTGGGCGGGATCGGCTCGAAGTACGTGGTCGACACCCGCGGGTCGTTCGACAGCGACTGGGTGACCGAGGGCGGCATTCCGCTCGATGAATTCGTAGTGGAGTGGGAACTAGATTCAGCCAGGGTGCGTGATCGGCTGGAAAGCTATCAGCCACCAGAGCCTGGCCAATGCCAGGACATTTCGCGCTGCACAGGATCAGGTCAGGAGCGAGTGCTCGACAACCTCGATGCCGAGCCGACAGCCGACCGGGTGCTGTGCGAGGTGCCCGAGGACTTCCAGCACCTGGTCAATCACCGGATAGAACTGGCGCACGACTGGCGTAACAAGACCAGGCCGGCTTTCCTGAGCCTGATGGAGCAGGGATTTGCGCTGACCGAGTGCCTTTACGATCGCGCCCATGGTCCGCGTTACCTATTCGAGCGCACCAATGAGGGGACGGCCGCGCCATGACGATGGCTGACGTACTGCAGCGGCCGGCCCCAGGCACCGCGACGGTCGCCGCCCGGGCGGCCAGCATCAGGCGGCAGATTATCCGGGTCGTCGCCGCCGTCGGAGAAGGCTACCTGCTGCAAGGGCTCGGCGCGGCCGACATCTTGGCCGCACTGTATTTCTCTGAGTTGCGTCTCGATCCGACCCGGCCCGGTGACCCCGACCAGGATCGCTGCCTGCTGTGCACCGCGCATAACTCCGTCGCCATGTACGCGACGCTGGCGGAGCGCGGCTTCTTTCCAGCCGCCGACCTCGACCAGTACTGCCAGGACGGCAGCACGCTCGAAATGATTTCATCCGAACGGGTGCCGGGGGTGGAAGGCACCTTCGGCTCGCTTGGCCAAGGGCTGTCCGTCGCGGTCGGCATGGCGCTCAGCAACCGGCGCAGGGAGCGGGACTGGCGGGTCTACGCCGTGCTCGGTGACGGCGAGATGCAGGAAGGCCAGACCTGGGAGGCCGCGATGGCTGCGGCCGCCTATCGCCTGGACAACCTGTGCCTGCTCATCGACCTGAACGGCATGCAGGTCGAAGGCCCCATCGCCAGCGTGCTGCCGATGGGGCCGATCGCCGCCAAGTGGCAGGCGTTCGGCTGGCACGTACAGGAGGTCGACGGGCACGACGTGCAGGCGCTGCTCGACGCGCTTGCGGCCGCCAGGGCGATCAGCGGCCGGCCGTCGGCGATCGTCGCGGCCACGCACCCCGGCTACCCGATCTCGTTCCTGCAGGGCCAGTTGCAGCACTACGCGAAGCTGTCGGAAGCGCAGGCGACGGCAGCACTCGCTGAGCTTGCGCAGGTCGGCCAGTGAGCGCCACCGTCTGGGCGACCGACACGCCCACCGAGCTGAAGGCGTACGGCAAGGCGCTGGTCGACTTGGCTCGGGTCCGCCCCGAGGTGGTGTGCATCGGCGCGGATCTGACTGGCCCGACCGAGACTGACCTTTTCCGCGACGAGCTGCCCGGGCAATTTTTCAATATTGGCATGGCCGAGGCGAACGCGGTCGGGATCGCGGCCGGGATGGCCCGCACCGGTGACCTGCCGTTCGTCCACACCTTCAGTGTCTTTGCCAGCCGCCGTGCCTATGACCAGATCGCCATGCAAGTCGCCTATCCACGGCTGAATGTCAAGATCGTCGGCTTCATGCCGGGCCTGACGACTCCCGGCGGAGTCACCCATCAGGCGATTGAGGACCTGGCGCTGATGCGGGCGCTGCCCAATCTCACCGTGATCGAGCCTGCCGACGCCAGCCAGATCAGGGACGCAGTCGCGGCGGTGGCCGATTACCACGGCCCGGTTTACCTGCGGATCAAGCGGGGCGAGGTGCCGGTGCTGCCGGATACGCCCGACCGGCAGTTCCGCATTGGCGCGGTCGAAGTCGTGCGGGAAGGCACCGACGCGGTGATCTTCGCTTGCGGCCTGATGGTGACGCTCGCGCTCGCTGCGGCGCAGGAACTTCAAAAGGAGGGGAAAGGGGTCGCGGTCGTCAATGTCCACACAGTGAAGCCGCTCGATTCGCAGGCCATCTGCCGAATCGCGGCCGGCACCGGCGTGGTCGTGACGGCAGAGAACCACTCGATCATCGGCGGCCTCGGGTCGGCGGTCGCCCAGGCGCTACTCGCCGGCGGGGTGACCTGCCGCAGTGCCCAGGTCGGTATCGACGACACGTTCGCCGAGGGTGCGTCGCCCGGCTACTTGTTCGCCAAGTACGGGCTGAGCACCGAAGCGATCATCGGCGCTTGCCGGCGGCTGGGAGTCTAGGTGCCGTCAGCAGCTGGTCAGGTTCTCGCGGCGGTCTGGCGCGGCCCAGGCCGCATCGGCGTCGAACAGTGGCCGCTGCCTGAGTTGAGCGACGACGACGCGCTGGTACGGGTGCGGTGCTGCGGAGTTTGCGGCAGCGACCTGCACGTCGTTGCCGGTGACCTGGCTGAGTTTGTGCCGCCCCGGGTGCTCGGGCATGAGCCGCTCGGCGTGATCGAAGCGGTCGGCCCGCAGGTCAGTGACTTTAGCCCAGGCGATGAGGTCTCCTGGGAGCCGAGCCTGCCGTGCCGGGCCTGCTTTTACTGCCACGAAGGCGAGGACGGGCTGTGTGAGCAGCGGGTGCCGATACTCGGCGGATTCGCTGAGCGAACCGTGGTGCCGCAGCGAGCGCTGTTCAAGATCCCGGCCGGACTGCCTGACCGGGCCGGAGTGCTGGCCGAGCCGCTGTCCTGCGCACTGTACGCGCATGATCGCGGCCGGATCTCGGTCGGCGACCGGGTGGCGGTGATCGGGGCCGGCACCATCGGGTTGCTGCTCACGATGCTGGCCCGGCGGGCCGGTGCCAGCCTGGTGGTGGTGTCGGACCCGAATCCGCGTAAGCGGGAACTGGCCACCGCAGTCGGCGCCGATGTCGCCGTGGACCCGGGTGATGGCCGAGCGGTCGAGCGGATTCGCGAGCTTGGCGGCGGCCGGGGTGTCGAGGTCGCGTTCGAGGCGGTCGGCGCGACCGGCACCTGCCTGGATACCCTGGCCGTGGTCCGGCCGGGTGGCGCGGCGGTACTGGTCGGCATCGGCTCGCCATCGGCAGCGGTGCCGGTGCCGCTCTTTGACGTACTGCGGCGCGACCTTAGGATCGAGACTGTCTGGCTGCGCCGGTTTACCTTCCAGCGGGCGGTCGCCTTGCTTCCGTACCTTCCCGTGGAGCGACTGCTCAGCCATTCCGTTCCCCTCGCCCGCATTCCGGACGCCCTTGAGCTGCTGCGCTCTGGACAGGCTGTCAAGGTGGTGGTCGAACCGTGAGCCTAGATTCTCTCGATACTCCGGCGCTGCTCGTGGATGAGTCCCGCCTTGATGACAATGTGCGGCGGATGGCTGAGCTTTGCCGCCAGCACGGCAAGAAGCTCAGGCCGCACATCAAATCGCACAAGACGCTGGAGATCGCCAGTCGCCAAGTTCAGGCCGGTGCCAGCGGGCTGACCGTCGCGAAGCTCGGCGAAGCCGAGGTCTACGCCGCCGCCGGATTCGATGACCTGCTGGTCTGCTATCCGATCGTCGGTCGGCTGAAGCTTGATCGGCTGGCAGCGCTGGCGCGGCAAGTGACGGTCAGCACCGTCGTCGACAACGCGGACGCCGCGCGCGCATTGTCGGCGGCCATGATCGAGGCAGGCGTCCGGCTGGACGTGCTGCTCAAGCTCGACGTCGGCATGCACCGGGTGGGGGTACCGGCCGACGACGCCGAGCGGCTAGGGACGGACATCGCGCAGTTGCCCGGCTTGCGGCTGCGCGGTGTCCTTATTCATGAGGGCAGCGTGTACGGCGAGGCTGACCCGGCCCGCCGCCGCGCGATCGGGCGCGAGCAGGTGCAGCGGCTGGTGGCGACCGCTGAGCGGCTGCGCGACCATGGACTGCCGATCGACGTGGTGAGCTGCGGCTCGACGCCGTCGGCAGCCGACGTCGCCGACGTCGATGGGGTCACCGAGCTGAGGCCGGGCAACTACGTCTTTTATGACGCGATGCAGGTCGCTCTCGGCGTGGTCCCCCAGGAGCGGTGCGCGCTGTCGGTGCTCACCACCGTGGTCAGCCGGGCCGATTCCGATCGGGCCGTGATCGATGCCGGCGCCAAGTCGCTCAGCCTGGACCGTGGCGCGCACGGGCTTGGCTTGCTCGCTGACTATGGCCGGGTCGTCGGCCGGGACGAGGTGCAGATCGCGAGCCTGTCGGAGGAGCACGGCTGGCTCAAGCTCAGCCGGGACTCAGCGCTCGCGGTAGGCGATCGGCTACGGGTGCTGCCCAACCACGCGTGCGCGGTCGTCAACAACTTCGACCAGCTGATCGTGGTCCGTGCCGACGAGCCAGTCGCGGCGTGGGAGATCGCGGCTCGGGGCCGGGTTACGTGAGCGAGCACGAACTCAGCCTCGGCCCGTTCGACGGCGAACTCGCCGCCAGGGTCGCGCAGGCCCGCGGCAATTTGAGCGGTGCCGATCAGGCCATCCTCGCGCATCTCACCGACAACCCCGACGGCCTGGCCTTCCACACGGCGGAGTCGCTGAGCGTCAAGGCCGGCGTCAGCCGGGCCGCCGTGGTCAGGTTCGCGCGGAAGCTGGGCTACGCGGGGTTCACTGAGTTCCGCACGGCCGCTCGCGACGCGATGATCGCGTCGACCGAGTCGCCGCTGTCCCGGTTCTCCCAGGCCGAACCGGGCTCGCTGATCGAGCGGAAGGCGCAGCAGGATACGAAGAACATCCTGGCTGCGGCCAGCCTGGTGCGCGACGAGCTGGCCCCGGCCGCCCAGGCGGTGGCCAGTGCCAGGCGGGTGCTGATCATGGGCGCGCGGATGTCCTACGGGCTCGCCGCGCAGCTGCACCGGCTGCTGAACGAGATCAGGGACGGCGTCACGCTGATCGATCCTGGCTTTCCTGACCAGATCATCGGCGTCGGCAGCAGGGACATCGTGATCGCCTTCCTGTTCCGGCGCTACTCACGGCTCACCGTCGACCTGCTTGCCGACGTCAGGACTTCCGGCACTCCGGTCGTGCTGATCACCGACGGGCGCGGGCACGACTGGGCCGCGACGGCCGAGCATGTGCTGGTGGCTCCGGTGGACGGCCCCGCGCTCTACGACAGCATGGTCGCGCCGATGTGGATGTTGGAATCGCTGGCGGCTGAGGTGGCCGCGGTGCGACCTGGATACAGCCGGGCCCGGCTGGAGGCGGTGGAGCGCTTCACCAAGGATCATCGCCTGCTCTCCTGATCGCAGGACAACCCGAGGGAGGGGCCGCAATGCCAGAAACTGAGCCAGGCGGGCGCTGGTCGTCGCGTCGGCACTGGGGTGGGGCCGGCGGCGGGCATTGGCGTCCGCAACTTGATCCGGGCACTGGCGAACTGTTCACCGAGGTGCTCGACCTGGACGTCGAGCAGGCGACCGCGCAGTTGGAGCAGTTGCGGGCCAGCTATCGACCGGAGCGGCTGCCGTCCATCGCGCAGCGAGCCGAGCTGCTCACGGCGATGGCGACACTGGTCGATGAGCACGCGGAGGATCTGGGCGAACTCGATGCGCTGTGCACGGGCAAGCTGCGGACCAGCGCGGTCGGCACGGCGCGGGCCGGCGCGGCGATCCTGCGCTACTACGCCGGGCTGCTGGCTCCCGATACCTATTCGGCGGAAGTGCCGGCCGACCAGCCTGGTGCCAGGCAGTTCGTTGACCGGCTGCCGGTTGGCCTGGCGGCCTGCATCCTGCCGTGGAACTTCCCGTTGTCGCAGGGCTGCGCCCGGCTGGCGATGCTGTTCGCGGCGGGCTGCGCCGGCGTGTTCAAGGGCTCAGAGCTGGCTCAGCCGCCGTTGCTTGCCCTGGCCGAACTGGCGCAGCAGGCCGGCCTGCCGCCGTGGGCGTTCGCTGTGGTGACCGGCGGGCCGGAAATCGGGCGGGTGCTCACTGAGTCACCGCTGGTCGACGCGATCTGCTTCACCGGCGGGATCAGCACGGGGATCGCGGTGGCGCAGGCCGCCGCCGGTAGCCTCAAGCGGGTCATACTCGAACTTGGCGGCAAGACGCCGTTCGCCGTCTTCGCTGACGCCGACCTTGATCAGGCCATCGAGGTGGCGCTCAGCGCCGGCTTCGGATTCCAGGGGCAGGCGTGCACGGCCGGCGCGCTGCTGCTCGTCGAGGCGGCCGTCTACCCCGAGTTCGCTGCCGCGTTCGCCGAGCGGGCGGCCAAGCTGCGGATCGGCTACCAGCTCAGCGCGGACACCGAGATCGGTCCGATGATCTCGGCGGCCCAGCGCACGAGGGTCGGAGCCGTCGTCGATGCCGCGCTGGCGAGCGGTGCCCGGCTGCACGCCGGCGGTGCGTCGGTCGGCGGTACCGGTTTCTACTATCAGCCAACCGTGCTGAGCGACGTACCGGCCGATACCGCGCTGGCGGCCGACGAGATCTTCGGGCCAGTGGTCAACGTCCGGCCATTCAGCGCCGAAGCTGAGGTGGTCAGCCTCGTCAACGACAGCAAGTACGGGCTGGCAGCCACGGTCTGGACGGCCAGCGCGGAGCGGGTGGACCGGCTGCGAGCGACGTTGCGAACTGGCCAGCTCTACGTGAACACGCACGGCCAGGTCCCGCGCAATACGCCCTGGGGTGGCTTTCGGCTCAGCGGCCTTGGCCGGCTGTACGGGCGCGATGGCTTGTTCGCGTTTACCGAAGCCCGGCAGACCTACGAACTCGGATTCCGCTGATGCGGACTGATTTCTATCGTGGGCTGCCGCTGCACGGCCAGGTAGAGATCCTGATTGACCCGTGGGGGATACCGCACATTTATGCCAGCCACGACGAGGACGCGTTCTTCGCCCAAGGCTTCAACGCGGCCAGGGACCGGCTCTGGCAACTTGACCTGTGGCGGCGGCAGGGCCTCGGCCTGCTGGCTGAGGTGCTCGGTCCCGATTACCTGGCCCGCGACCGGGCGGCCAGGCTCTTTCGCTACCGCGGCTCGATGGAGCAGGAATGGGCGGCTTACGGCTGCGACCTGAAGCCGGTCATCGAGCCGTTCGTGGCCGGCATCAACGCGTATATCAAGCTGACCGAGCGACGGCCTGAGCTGCTGTCGGCCGAGTTCGCCGCGCTTGACTACCGGCCGGCCAAGTGGCAGCCGGATGACGTGCTGCTGATCAGGGCTCACGGCCGGTATCGCAACGCGGCCAGCGAATTGCAGCGCGCCCTGATCCTGCGCGAACTTGGCCCTGATGCGGACGCGCTGCGGGTGCGGCTTGAGCCTGAAGCCGAGCTGAGCGTCGCGCCTGGTCTGGACTTGTCGCAGATCAGCCGCGAACTGCTGCGCGATTACGAACTCGCGACTAGTCCGGTGAGCTTCGCTCCAGGCGACCCGCCGGCTCCAGCGGCTGGCAGCAACAACTGGGTGATCTCCGGTGCGCGTACCGCGACTGGCAGACCGATCCTGGCCAGTGATCCGCACCGGGCGCTCGGCGTGCCATCGCTGCGCTATCTGGTGCACCTCGCCAGCCCAGGCCTCAATGTCATCGGCGGGGGCGAGCCGATCCTGCCCGGCATCTCCCTTGGCCACAACGGCCAGGTGGCTTTCGGCCTCACGATCTTTCCCGCCGATCAGGAGGACGTCTACAGCTATCAGACCGCCAGTTCAGCGACCAGCTATCGCTATGGGGCCGGCTGGGCGCCGATGGAGATCGTCCACGAGGTCATCGCCGTACGCGGCCGCGATCCTGTTGCGGTCGAGCTGAAATTCACCAGGCACGGGCCGGTGGTGCACGAAGACCTGGCCACCGGGACGGCCTTCGCCATCAGGGCCGCCTGGCTTGAGCCAGGGATGGCGCCCTACCTGGCCAGCATCGCGCTGATGCGCACCACGGACTGGCCGTCCTTTCAGGCTGCGGCTAGGTACTGGCGGTCGCCGGGGGAGAACCTGGTCTACGCCGATACCCAGAACAACATCGGCTGGCAGCCCGGCTGCCCTGGTGCCGGTGCGGCCGAACTGGAATGGCCTGCTGCCGGTACCCGGCGACGGAAGCTACGAATGGCAAGGCTTCTTGACCGCGGCCGACCTGCCGGCCGAGCTCAATCCGCCGCGTGGCTGGATCGCGACCGCCAACCAGCGCAACGTCGACGCCAGCCAGGCCGGGGGGGTGCAAGTCGGGTACGAGTGGGAGCCGCCCTTTCGATTTCAGCGCATCTGCGAGGAGCTGGGATCGGCGACTGCGGCGACGGTGGCGGACTCGGCGAAGCTGCAAAATGACTACCTATCCCTGCCGGCCCGTAAGCTCACTGCCCTGCTCGAAGACCTGGACTGCGCCGATCTCAAGGCGGCCCACGCCGTCAGCCTGCTGACCGGCTGGGACCACGTGCTCGCGCCGGAGTCGGCCGGTGCCGCGCTCTTCGAGGTCTGGCTGCGGTCGCACCTTCGCCCCGCCCTGCTCGCGACCGCACTGGCCGGGCGGAGGCGTACCGGGGAGTTGGATGCGGCGCTCGCACTGCTCGCCAATGCGGCCAACCGCACGGGCGATGCGCGTATCGACCTTGGCCTGATCGAGCAGGCCAGTACCTCTCCGGCTGGAGCGGCGCAAGTCGCAGCCACCCTTGAGCAGAGCCTGGCCGGAGCGATGGGCGAACTCGAAGGTCGGCTCGGCCCCGATCCCGCGGCCTGGACCTGGAGTGCGCTGCACACGGCCGGTCTTGGCCACCCGCTTGGCTGTCACCTTGCTACCACTGACCGGCTGGCCCAGCTTGGCCCGCAGCCCAGAGGTGGCTCTGGCGACACCGTCGGCGCGGCACCTTACGGCGCGGCGAGCTTTACCCAGAACTCGGGTGCCAGCCTGCGGCTGGTGCTCGATGTGGGTGGCTGGGATAACTCGGTCGCGATGAACGCGCCAGGCCAGTCCGGCGATCCGGCCAGCCCGCACTACGCCGACTTGTACGAGGCCTGGGCGCGCGGCGAGAACATACCGCTGCTCTATAGCCGCGAGCGGATCGAAGCGGTAGCGCAGCATCGTCTGGTGCTACAGCCGTAAGATTTGCGTGCTGTAGCTCGGGGGCGGCTGGTCGGCGACCGCCGCCGCGCACCGGGCCGCGAGGGTCGCGACGGCGGCACGGAGTTCGGCGCCGCCTTCCACGCGGTAGCTGAACGACAGGTTCGCGAGCCACTCCTGGGCGTACATGGTCGGGTTGCTCGTGCTGCCGACCAGCACGCAGCCGCTCTCATGAGGTTCAAGCCGGCCCATCGGCGCCCTGATCCACGGCTCGACCTCGGCACGCGGCGCGCAGAACACGATGCGGACAGGAAAATCCCAGCCTGCGCCGAGATTCTCCTCAAGCGTCGCCACCGGGTCCAGGTCAGCAGGTGGCGTGAACACCTGGGCAGAGTGCACGACCGTGCGGATCCGGTCAACCCGATAGCTGCGGATCGCGCTTGCGCGGTGGGAGTGGCACAGCAAGTACCAGCGTCCTTGCCGTACGACGACCGCCCACGGGTCAACGTCGGCCTCCCACTCGTTTCCTGATCCGCTCCGGTATCCGAGCCTTACCCGGTGCCGCGAGGCGACGGCTACGACCAGGGCGCTGGTCACAGCTGGATCGGGATGAGCGGCCCGGCGGTCGGGTGCCGCTGCCGCGTATTCGCGCAACGCCGCGGCCTGGCGGCCGACATCCGTCGGCAGCGCCCTGATGACCTTGGCCAGCGCGGACCCGGCCAGTTCGCCGGTGCCAGTCGCGGCCGGATGCCCTTCGAGCACGGCCATCACTAGTGCCAGTGCCTCGTCGTGGGAGAAGGTGATCGGCGGCAGTCGCATTCCTCGGCCGAGTCGGTAGCCGCCGTACCGGCCGCGAGCGGACTCGACCGGCACTCCGGCCTCCCGCAGGATCGCGATGTACCGGCGGGCCGCCCGTCCGGTGACACCGAGGCGCTCGGCCAGCTGATCGGCGGTGGCACCGGGTTGGAGCTGCAGGATCTCGAGTGTCTGCAAGGCGCGAGCGGTCGGGCTGGTAGCTGCCACCGAACAAGGGTAGACGAGTCAACGCTCTAACCGGAAGCTTATCGTCCGGTAACGCCGCTACGGTTCCGTTCGCCGCCTATCACCCAGCGAAGGAGCAGCTACCGCGATGGATCTTGTCCTTATCGCCGGTCTATGGCTTGACGGGTCAGCCTGGGACCGTCGTCTTGTCCCGCGATTGCAGGCACTTGGCCAGCACGCCGCGCCGCTGTGGCTGCCAGGTCAGGGTGCCGAGCCGGCCACGGCAACGCTGGCTGACCAGCACGCCGCCGTGCTCGCGGCAGTCGATGCCGCAGCCGGGCCGGTGGTGGTCGTCGGTCATTCGGCCGCGAGCACGCTCGCCTGGATGGCCGCCGATGCCCGGCCGGACAAGGTCGCCAGGGTCGTGCTGATCGGCGGCTTCCCGGCCAGCGACGGGGCCACGTACTTCGACTCCTTTGAGCTGAGCGATGGCGTCCTGCCGTTCCCTGGCTGGGCCCCATTCGAGGGCCCGGACTCCGCTGACCTGGACGATGAGCAGCGTCGCCGGATCGCAGCCGCAGCCATTCCAGTCGCCGGCGCGGTAACGAAGGGGGTCGTGCACCTGCGCGACCAGCGGCGCTTCGAAGTACCAGTCACCTTGATCTGCCCGGAGTTCTCACCCGCCCAGGCGCGGGAGTGGATCGAGGGTGGCGAGGTACCAGAACTCGCCAAGGCCAAGCACCTCGACTACGTCGACATCGACTCTGGCCACTGGCCGATGTTCACCCGTCCGGCCGAGCTGGCCAGCCTGCTAGCCTGCCGGGAACCGAACTGGACCGATGCTGCGACAGTGTAGGCATGCGAGTGCGCGAGGAATCCGACGACGCGGCGCTGCTGCGCGCGGCGGTGCCGTGGCCGCCCCGGTCACCTTCGCGGTGATCGGGCTCACCTGGTACGTGCCAGCCACTGCGCGATTCCTGGTGGATCCGCCTGGCACCGCGCCCGCCGTGACCATCGCGTGGTACATCGTCGCTACCGCCGCGCTGGCAGTAACCGGCGTGGCGCTGCGTGACCGGTGGCACCGTCGGCCCAGCTGTGCACGCCGCCCCGCACCGCATCGTTGAACCTCTGTTGCGGTTCCTCATCCGCGACTCGGCAGCATCGTTGGAGCGGTGCTGCTGCTACCACGACATGGTTGGAGCGGCGATGTTGCTGTTGTCGGGGGGAGAGCAGCAATATCGGAGCGGCGATGCTGCTCGGCTCGCGGCCCGCCCCCGCGGGGCGCGGCCCAGGTCGCCGGCGGCCACTCAGCGAGGCACGGCAATTCTCCGGGTACTGATTGACTTCTTTACCGATTAAGATTCATTTATGAAAATTGCCGGACGACTCACTGCGGTAATAGTCATCTCAGGCGCGATGGCACTGTCGATGCTCGCCGCCGTAGCTAGTCCCGCGTCGGCGCGAACGGCCGCCAGCAATCCTGATAAAAAGATCGGCGTTACTGCTTCGGTCAAGATCAGCCACGCCACCGTCGCCAGCCGTAGTACCGCGAGCGCGGCGAGCGGCCAGCTCAAGCTCAAGAACGCGCACGCCGCGACGAAGACCGTCAAGGCCTCGTCGTCGTCCGCTGGCTGGTGGCGCTTTTACTCCCAGCAGCAGATCCTTGGCGCGCAGATCGCCTTCGGCCCCGGTCACGACATCTGGCTCGCTGCGGGCCGCACGATCCAGCGGATCACCAGCACCGGCTCGGTGACGACCTATACGAGCCCGGCGCTCACCAATGCGTCGAACCCGATCGCCGGCCCGGGCGGCGATCTTTGGTTCTCCTCCAACAACGAGATTCAGCGGATGACGGTCAGCGGCACGATCACCACGTACGAGCTTCCGTGTGACTGCTACCCGCCGTCCCTTATCGTGGTCGGGCCTGGCGGTGACATCTGGTGGGCCAACACGCTGGTCTTCGGCAGGCTCGCACCGGACGGGAGCTATACCACCTATACCGACAAGGACTTCGAATTCGATTGCTTCGGTAAGGGGAGCGACGGCGCTGTGTGGTTTGGCGCAGGCAGCACCTACGTGGGCCGGCTGACTTCAGGCGGGAAGGTGACGCTTTACCACGTCCATGGCGCGCTGAATGGGCTCTGCTCCTTTACGCCCGGACCTGGCGCCGCGGTCTGGTTTACCGGCGAAGAAGGATCGGCCACGGTGCTCGGCCGGATCGGCTCGACCGGCACCATCACTACGTACCAGGGTCGCTGGCTCAACTACGGACTCAGCAGCCTCGTGGCTGGCCCCAACCGTACTATGTGGTTCAACCCGTTCACGCAGTACAACAGCCTCGCGCTCGGCCAGATCACGGCCAACGGCAAGGCGGTGATCTACCTGAACACGAAGGAGCTCGGCTCGCCGCAATGGCTCGTGCTAGGACCCGACCGCCGCCTCTGGTTCAGCACCGACGCGGGCGGCAAGGTCGGCGTCTTCACCATCCCCCGCTAGGAACTCAACCAGGGTCCTCGTGCCGAAGCCGGTGCCACCGGCGACCCATTCGCCGTCGTCGGCGTCGCACAGTGCGGTGCCCTGGATGTCCAGGTGGGCCCAGGGGATGGCGGGCGGCACGAACTCGCGCAGAAACAGCCCGGCCAGCAAGGCGGTGCCGTGCCGGGTGCCGATCGTGTAGTTGACCAGGTCAGCGATCCGCGATTGAAGTTGCCTTCGATAGGCCTGCGGCAGCGGCAGCGGCCAATTCGGTTCGCCGGCCCGTTCGCCGGCGGCGTGCAGGCGTCCGGTCAGCGCGCTGTCGTTGCCCATCACGGCCGCGATGCGCCGACCGAGCGCGACGGCGGCCGCGTCGGTGAGCGTGGCGACGTCGATAATGGCGGCCGGGCTGGTCTCGCTGGCGAGCACGAGCGCATCGGCGAGGATGCAGCCGGCCCTCCGCATCGGCGTTGCGCACCTCGACCGTGGTGCCGTTGCGCATGACCAGCACGTCGCCGACCAGGATCGGGTTAGCGCCAAGCAGGTTCTCAGTCAGCGGCAGCCAGCCGTCGACGGCGACCTGGCAATTCAGGGTGCCAAGCACGGACATCGCGGCGAGGACGGCGGCCGCGCCTGCCATGTCGGCTTTCATGTCGGCCAGCTGCGCGGTCGGCTTCAGCGACATACCGCCCGCATCGAACGTGACGCCCTTGCCGACCAGGGCGATCCGGCGCTCAGCGCGCCGCGGCCGGTAGGCGAGCCGTACTAGCCGAGGTGGTTCAGGCGAGCCTCTAGCTACGCCAAGCAGGCCGCCAAGCCGTTCGGCCGTGATCCGCTCGGCGTCCCAGACCTCGCAATCCAATCCTGATCCAGCGGCCACCGAGACCGCCTGCTCAGCGAAGCCCGTAGGCGTGAGCGCGCCGCCCGGCTCATTCACCAGGTCCCTGGCCAGCCGCACCGCGCCGCCCAGAGATTGCCCACCGCGAGCGCTGCCCTGGCCTGCGGCCGGTCAGCGGCGATGACGTCGATTAGCTGATCAGGCTGCACCAGGGCCGTGCTCTTGTGCTTGGTAAACCGGTAGCCGCCAAGCAGATAGCCCTCCACCAGCGCTCGTACGTCGGCTGCTGGCGCCCAGATAGCGAGCCAGCGGTAGCTGCCGACCGCTCGGGCTAGCTGGGCGGCGGCGGTCCTGACGGCAGCGCGGCTGAGCCCCGGCCCGGTGCCGACGCCCAGCAGCACCGTAACCGGCCGCCCGGGGCCGCCAGGCAGTTGCACCACCTCCCCGACTGCGCCGGTAAAGCCGACGTTGGCCAGGAACGATGCCTCGCAGTCGGCGGGCACCTGTCCGGTGCAGACTGGCTGCACGATCGCCTCGACGCCGCGATCAGGCTCGGAGCGCAGCCGCCAAGTGACGGTCACGCGGCTCGCTCAGCGCGCTTGCTCGCTCCCCAGGCCTCCAGGTCAGCCAGGTAGTCCTTGGCCAAGACGGCCATGCCGCCCGCCGGGCCTGCCTGCGCCCAGCCCCTGGCGGCGGAGATCGCGTACGGGTCAATGCGCAGTACCTGGAAGTAGCAGTCCTCAGCCAGGGTTGGCTGGCCGGCCTTGGCGAAGCAGTCAGCCGCGCTGGCGTAGCCAAGTGCGGTGGATACCGGACCAAGCCTGGCGGTGCGCAAGAAGCTGTCCGCGGCCTGCTGGTAGTCGCCCCGCTTGAGCGCCACCTGGGCCTGCTCGATGTGCGATTTGGGCTCATAAGGGTCAAGCGCAAGCACCTCAGCCACCAGGCTGTGCCCGCGCTCGTCGTCGCCGAACGCGTAGCACTCCTTGGACCGGCTTTCCAGGCACGCGCGCAGGTTCTCCCGCGCCAGGAACTGCTCATAAGGCGTGGTCGCCGGGATCGCCCTGGCCAGTTCCTCGGTCCTTGCCATGTCGGCGGTGAGCTGCGCCCGGTCGCGGCGCAGGAAGGGGACGTAGCTGACGCTGCGGTAGAACCGGCTCTCCAGCATCATCTTCTCAAGCGGCGAATAATCCGGACTGGCCAGCAATTCGGCCAGGCATTTTTCGCCAAGCTCGCGCCAGGCAACGGCCTCATCGATCGAGCGGGTCTCCCTGGCGTGGAAGACCACCGCGAAGATGGCGATGACGAACCTGAGCTGGGTCGGGCAGTTATCAAGCCGCCCGATGGCGAAAGAATGCTCAGGCGCGGGGACGCTGGTACCGACCGCGGTGACCCACCGCACTACGTCGCGCCAGTGCTGCAGGCGCAGCTCAGCTTCGGTTTCCAGGTCTTCCGCAGGCAGCACAGGCACCAGCTCAAGCACGAGCTTGCCGAATCCCAGCCGGAATAGCACGTTAGCGACCAGATGCTGTTGCTGAGGCTGGAGCTGGCCGAACCCGGCTACCCAGCCGCACAGCTCGTCCCAGGCGGCGTCCGCAGCGCCGGTGCCAGGTCGGCGGGATGCGACACCGCGAACTCGGCCAGCCCAGATTCCGCGACCAGATTTCTCCTGAAGGCCGGCGGCATGAGCCGCTGCCAGTTCAGTTCTGGCCGCTCGTGCCGCTGCGCTGCCTCGAAGGCGAGGCTCGGCAGCCTGGCGTACAAGCCCGGTGACTGCGATTCGCCGAGATTGAAGTACGACGCGTACATCTGGTAGTGCCAGTTGTTCTCGAACGGCCGGGCCTGGTTGCGCACCGCTGCCCGCTTGGTGACCAGGGCGAGCGGCTCATCGCCCTGCTCAACGCAGGCGGCTACCAGTGCATCCCTGGTGGTGGCGGAGCGCGGCGCGGTGCGGAAGGCCCGCTCGGTCAGCACTCGGGCGAACTCGGCCTGGCCGAGCTCCCGCGCGCAGGCGGCCGCCCGCAACAGCGCGAAGGCCGTGCCGAAGGGGCCGAGCCTAGCCGCGTGCACGTAGTAGGCCAGTGCCTGCTCGTGGTCACCGGCCCGTTCGCTGGCCTGCGCGGCCTGCATCCAGATCTTGACGCAGGACGGATCCAGGGCCAGCCCGGCCGTGAGCGCGTCCGCCTCAGCTTGCTCGTCACCGAGCCTGACCGCGATCTCCACTCGCCGGTCGATCAGCCGCCGCTTGGTCTCGGTGAGTACCAGGTCGTCGTCCGCGTCCGCCGGCGCCAGCCCGGTCATCGTGTCCCAGGCCGATGTCAGCTGAGCTTGGGCGGCCGCGAAGGCGCCCTGCCGCTCCGCTTGCGTCACCGCCCGCAGGGTCAGCCGGGTGGTGAGGATGCCGTGCTCGAATTCTGAGATCTCGCTGGCGACGTGGCCGAGCAGCTCCCAGGCCCGGTCGATCAGGTCGGCAGCGGCGGAGTCATCGCTCGCGTGCCTGGCCAGCAGGTACCCCCAGCTTGCCAGCGCCTGCACGTGGACCGCGGTCGGCACGGGAGCTTCCACCAGGCACTGGTAAGCGGCTCTGGTCGGTTCGGATAGGCCCGCTGAGCCGAACAAGGCGATCGCTCGCGCGGACTGGATGACCGCGGCGACCGGGTCCTGGCAGTCGCTCGCGCTGAGATCCTGCGGCACCACGTCGAGCACGGCGGCCGGGAAGCAGGCGGCAACCAGCCAGTGCGCCAGGCCGGCCCGGTCCACCGGGTCAAGGTCATGGCGGTTGGCGTAGGCCAGCGACAGCCGTCGCCAGGCCGGTGAAGCGAGCTCGGCAGGGAGCTCAGCCGGATTCGCCGCCCGGTAGGCGACCAGCCGGGACTCGTCGATCAGCAGTTGCCGGTAGCTGGCCGGCATCGTCATGCCGAAGCGGAGCCTGGTGGGGGAGCGCTGCTCGAACCGCCGGGCGGCCAGGATCGGGCTCTTAGCCTGGATCACCGTCAGCGGCGATTCGGCCCCGTCAAAATAGGGCCGGTGCACCTCGAAGGTCAGCCAGCTCGGCGCGTTGACCCCTATTTTTCCTTGGCTGAACTCCCACCGCTTCACTAGGCCGTCCCGTCGGTGCTCGTGCCGTCAGCGCGGATGTGCCGACATGCCCTGCGGTTCACTCCAGGCCGCAGGGCATGTGATCGGTTTAAGGTCAGACTGCGTCGTCGATCAAGCAGGTCCAGCAGGCGGCCGCGCCGGTGCTGATCTCAGTCTCGTCAGCAAGCGATTCCCAGGTTTCGTACTCCATGTCCTGTTCCTTCCATTGGCTGCCAGTCGGCAATCAGCGCCCGTTCTAGGCGCTATTGCTGTTAATATGAACAGCCATTTCCTTAGTGTCAAGGTCGCGCCAAAGCCAACTCGGCCAGCGTCAGCTCGACTTCGTCAGCGCTGGTCCAGTAGTGCGAGGAGATCCTGATCAATCCCGCAGCGCAGGACACTTGGATCCCGGCGGCCGCCAGCCGGTGCAGGATCGGCTCAGGCTCCGCGCAGCGCACGCTCACGATGCCCGAGTGCGACGCCGGATCGCCGGCGCTCGCCAGCCGATAGCCAAGCTCGGTCAGCCCGGCCCGCAGCCGCCGCGCCAGCATCAGCGTCCGCTCGGCGACCGCGGCCGATCCGACTGCCTGCAATTCTTCCAGGGCGGCGGCTAGCCCGACCAGGCCGACGATGTCGTACATGCCGCTCTCCACCCGCGCGACTCCTGGCCGCTCGGGCAGGTCATAACGCAGCTCGCCTGGCAGCTTCATCAGCTCAGGGGCCCCGCTGAAGCCATACCAGCCAGTCGGCAGGGCGGACAGCAGTTCCAACCGGTCGGATCGGCAGTAAAACACCCCGGTACCTGGCGGCCCGCCCAGCCATTTGTGGGCACCAGCGGCGAGGAAGTCCACCGGGGTAGCACTGACCGACAGCGGCAGCGCGCCGAGGCCCTGCACCGCATCGACGCAGACCAACGCGCCCGCCTCGGCGGCCAGCGCGCAGAGCGCAGCTAGGTCGCAGCGGAATCCGGTGGCGAAATTCACCTGGCTGACGGCTACCAGCCTGGTGCCTGGGCTGATCGCCGCCGCGACGTCGTCGAGTTCGTAGCCGCCTTGCCGCATCGGCACCCAGGAGAATCGCACCCCCCGATCGGCGAGCCGCAGCCAGGGCCGTACGTTGGCAGGGAAATCCCGGTCGAATACCACCACCCGGTCGCCGGCCTGCCAGGTCAGCCCGTCCGCGACCAAGTGGATGCCGACCGAGGTGTTAGGCACGAACGCGACCTCTTCTGGCGTGCAGCTCAGCAGGTCGGCCATCAGTTTCCTGGCGGCCGCCCTGGCGCCGAAGAGGCGGCCGAGATCGGTGCTGCCGTAGGGGAGTACCTCAGTCAGCGCGGTTCGCATCGCGGCCATGGCCGGGGGGCGCAGCCGCCCGAAGCCGGCGTAGTCGAGATAGGCGCGCAGCTTCATCCGGCGGCTCGGGCACCCGGACGGTTCGCGTCCGGCCGGCGGTCACTGCCATCCAGCCAGCCACCACCAGCGGCACTCCGTGCAGCACGAGCACCCACTGGGCCAGCCAGCTTGGCCGCAGCGCGACGCTGGTCACCAGCAGCCCGCACATGAATCCGCCGTTGACCACCATCTGCGAGAACCCGAACGCGCGGCCTCGCTGATCGTCAGGTAGCGCCTGGACGGCCTGCTTGAACGTCACTTCGCTGAAGGAGTCGCCAATCCCGGCGAAGGCAGCCGACGCCAGCATGGGCACCCAGCCGGACAGCCAGAACACCCCGATGAAGCCGGCCGACATGGCAATGGTCGCCAGGCAGAACACGCGCTGCGGGTACCGGTTGATGAGCCCTCTGGCCAACGGCCGCAGCCCGAAGCTCGCCACCAGTAATCCGGCCGCCCAGCTGCTCCACACCGCTCCGGCCACCCCGGTCGGGTCCGATGGCAGCAGCTGACTGCCCAGAATCGGTAGTCCCACCTGCTGTGATGAGCTGGCGAATGCGTCTAGGCCGCGCAGCACCATGAGCGCGGCCAGCCCGGCCATGACCAGCTGGGCCCAGGACAGCGGCGCCCTGGCGGCGGCGGTAGCCGAGCCAGTGCTGGTCTCGCGCATTCGCAGCCGCAGCGCGAGCAGTACGGCGGCCGACAGCGCGTAGCTCGACGCATCGCAAGCAAAGACGCCCCGGTAGCCGATCACCGGCACGAGCACGGTGGCCAGCCCCATGCCGATGACGAAGGCGACGCCCTTCAGGCCGGCCAGGATGCTATTCACCGACTGGGTGCGGTCACCGGCCAGGACCGGCGTCGCCGCGGACAGCGACGCCTCGAACACCGACCGGCCGATGCCGACGCCTACCACCGCGAAGTACAGCCACCACGTCTGGGCGCGGCTTGGCAGCACGGCCAAGGTGGCGAGCATGGCCATCCTGGCCAGATCGGCGCTGATCATCATCCGGCGCCGGTCCCACCGGTCGCCATAGCGGTGGCCGAGCCTGCCGCCTACGATCGAACCGCCGTAGAGGGCGACGCTGACCAGCCCGGTCGCCACCGTTGAGCGAGTATGCACCCAGACGAAGACCGACAGGCAGATGAAATCCAGCGCGTAGCCAATGTCAGAAATCGTCTTCGCGGTCAGGAAAACGGTCAGATCACGCGGTCGGGCGGTGATCTGCATGCTCTCCTCGTTCCTGGGCCAATGACATCATCCGATGAAGCGGCAGAGCGCGCAAACACCGCGACGTTTGGCTGGTCACCGCTATGGTCGGGCGGTGAACGAGATGGCGGCGGTCGCGCCCTTTCTGTCCCGCCGCACGGTGAACTGATCGGCGACCTGGCTGACGAGCCAGAGCCCGTGGCCATGCTCGACTGTCCAGGGCAAGTCCGGTGGCCCGGACGTCAGCTGCGACGCCAGCCGGGCCGGACCGGTCGGGTCGCCCTCGGCAATCTCGCAGATGACGGTCGCGTGATCTTGCCACATGCGCACCCGGCCCTGCCCGGGCCCGTGCAGCACGCTGTTGCTGGCCAGCTCGTGTACGGCTAGGACGATGTCATTGGCCAACGCGCTGGAAGCGCCAAGGGCCACGGCGTGCGCGGCCACGGCGGCCCTGAGCTGGTAAAGACTGCCGTTATCGAATCGCTGCTCAAGCACCTCCGACCAGGTGCCGGCGACCTGGTCTTCGGCCGTTGCCTGCGATGGGCGGTTATCGCCGGTCATCCGCTCTCACCACCTGGACGTCGGCCAGGTCGCTGGCACCGAGCAGGGTAAACCAGCGGGCGATAGGTGGCGCGCACCGCAAGATCATCGTGCGGGTGCCGCCCAGTGCCCTGGCCGCTTCGAGAATCATCCGCGAACAGGCGGCATCGATGAAGGCCAGGTCCGCCAGGTTCACCGTGATGTCGGTATCGATGCGCAGCGCCTCAGCGAGAGCCAGCGCCAGCGTGTCGGCAGCGTGGTAGTCGATCTCGCCCGCGATGCGTATCCCAGGCGGCGCGTACTGCCGGCAGATCCGCAGCAGGGCGTCAGCGTGATAGGTCGCGGCCGCGACTGATCGCGTGTGCGTGGGGGCGACGCAGGCAAGGGTGACCGGATCGAATCGCTCGCGATCGTACTGGCAGAGCATCGTCGCCGCCCGGTCAGCCAGTACCGTCGCGATGCCCTCCTCGAACGCCGGGAGTTCCGCTACGCCACTCACTGGCCGCAGTGCCCAGCTCATGTCGATTGCCACCCGCAGGCCGGCGAAGCCTTCGCGCCGGCAGCTTCCGATCTGGTCGGTCAGCCAGCGCAGCGCGGGATCGGAGCTAAATGCCTGATCCAAGATCATGTGTCCGTCGCAGTCAAGCGCCGCGAACTGCCCTGATGCGATCGCTGACTTGTAGGCAGGCCCCCGTTCCGCCAGCTCGGGTTCCAGTTGCTCGGCCGATTCGCTGATCCATAGGACCTTCAGGCCGCTGGCGATGCCGTCGCGGACGAACGCGGCCGTCAGGTCAAGCAACTCCTCGCTGTCGCCGAACGTCAGGCACGCGTGGTCGTTCATCGTCAAGTCGGTAATCTGCAGGTCAGCGCTGACCTCCACGAGCTACCTCCGAACCGGGGCGGTAAGGTCACGATCCGCCGTCAACTGCCCGGCGTGATCCGCACTATGCGGTACGTGCCTCATTCGACGATGGGGAGCACCGTATCGATGCCGGTCAGCTCGATCAGTCGGCGGATGCTCGGCGCCGGGTCCCTAAGGGCGGCCGCACCGGTCTGCTGGGCGACGGAGAGCAGCAACGCGATTCCCGAGCTGTCCATGAATCCCAGCTGGCTAAGCTCGAACACCACCGGAATCTGACGGCCGTGCACCGCGTCGTCGATCTCCGCGCGGAGCTGGTCGACGTTGGTGAGGTCCAGTTCCCCGGCCAGGCAGAGCACCAAGGTTCGGTCAGCTTCGCGCACCGTCAAAGTGACCGAGGTCCTGCCCGTCATATCTAGTCCTGCCATCTCACCTCATTTCGTGCGGTACTCCCTGTGTTTGGGCTGAATCTAGCAAGCCGTCTGGTGTGAAGTCATGACTCCTGGGCAGCCAAGTGCGGGTACTGGGAACGGGGCAGGGCAATCCGCGGGGAAGGAGCGGCGGTGAGCGACGCTTCAGCGGTTGGCGTGGGCGGCTTCGGGCACGCGATGCTGCGCTACCGCAGCCCGCAAGAATACGCGGCGACCTGCGCCCACTACCTCAGGTCAGCCGTCAGCGCCGGTGCCGCCGTGCTGGTCGCGGCCACCAGCGGCCACCTCGAGGCGCTAGCCGTCAGCTTTGGTGAGACCAGCGCGAACGTCAGGCTCGCCGAGTTGACGACGCGAGGTGCGGACCCTGGTCGAGTGCTGTCCATGATCCGGATGTTCGCTCGCGATCACAGTGGTCAGCCACTGCTATTCGCGCAGGACGTCGGATGGCTCGGTCGGCCAGGCGAAGACCTGGCCGAAGCGCTCCGATATGAGGTGCTGCTGTGCCCAGGTCTGGCGGGATCTGGCGCCGGGATGCTGTGCTGCTATGATGCCGGGCTCGACCTGGCGATCCTGGCCGAGGCTGAGCGAGTGCATCCGGTCGTCATCGATGCCGAACGGCAGCGGGCCAGCGCGACCTACGCCGGCACCGGATTGCCTGAAGCGGATCGCGGCCGGGCCCTGAGCCAGCCTCCGCCAGATGCGAAAGTGCTGACCTTCCGTGAGGATCAAGGAGCGGTTCGCCGCTTCACAGAGAGCGCTGGGCACCAGGCCGGCCTGCCCCGCGATCGAGTCATTGACCTGGTCATCGCGGTTGCTGAAATTGCCGCCAACACCCTGCGGCACACCAGCGCGCCCGGTGTGCTCACCATCTGGGCAACTGCTGACGAAGTCGTCTGCCAGGTCGCTGACCGCGGCCGTATCGGCGACCCGCTGGCCGGGACGATCAGGCCCGATCCAACTGCGACCGGGAGCCACCGCGGGTTGTGGCTAGTGCATCAGGTCATGGACCTGGTGCAGATCCGAACTGGACCGGCTGGCACAGCCGTGCGCATGCACATGCGCCTGGTCGCCGACGGAGTGCCTGCCGGGTGACGATCAGGCTGTCGGCAGTACGCCCGCTGACCTGCGGTTAGCGCTGGTAGCGGCGGGGCAGTGGTGGCATTGGGGGGATCGCCAACGTGGCTCTGCTGATCGGTTGCAATTCCAGGATCTTCGACTCGATGCACGACGCGGGGATCAACGTCCGCACTTTTCGTGCCTATCGGGATAAGTACAACCTCATCCCGCGATCTTGGCCGGCCAAGAAGTCCGCGCCCGATGCGCGGGTCATGCTGTCCATCAGGCCGGTGCCCGATGACCTGCTCGCTGGCCGGCTCGACGATGAACTCAACGCGCTGATCTCGACCGCGCCGCCCGGAGTGCGGCTATCGGCCTGGCACGAGGCTTCGAACCTGGCGGGTTACCCCGACTACGTAAGGGACGGCGGCACCATGTCAGCGGTGCACCAGTACCTGCAGGCACTGTGCCGGGGCACGAACGTCCGCTACGGGTCCATCATCTGCGCGGTGCCCAGCCAGGTGAAGTCCTGGATGGGCACCGGGCTTGACTGGTACGGCCTGGACGTGTACGACTTCGGCGGCGGCCAGTTCCGCAACTGGTGGAACGGCGGCATCAGCAAGACCAAGCTCTTCGCCCGACTCGACAACATGCTCGACACCTGCCGCAGCCTGGCCGGCCGCGAGTCGCCTGAGATCGACATCTGCGAGACCAACAGCCCGCGCCCTGCGCACCGGGCGGACTGGTTCACGCTGCTGGCCGAGTGGATGTCCGGAAACGGCGGCGGCTACCTGGAGACTTTCTGGAATCCATCAGGTCCGCTCAGCGGCCCGTGGCTGCCAGACGACGCGCGGACGATCAGCGCGCTGCGCTCGATCGCGGCGACCTTAGCTGAGTTGGTCGGCCGCGAAGTAGTGGCCCTTTCGCAGGTCATCGATCAGGCCGGGATGCGTCGGCTGCCAACCGAGCAATTCCTGGGTCAGCTTGCTTGAGGTCGGGTTGTCGAACCCGACGAACCGCGCGAGGAATCCGAAGTACTCCTCGGCGTCGTCAGGATCGATGCTGGTCACCGGCAGGTTGAGTTGCTCGCCGATGGTCTGCGCGATCTGGCGGAATTCGATTCCCTCGTCGCCGACCGCATGCAGCCGGGTGCCGGCCGGTGCCTGCTCAAGCGCGAGCCGGTACAGGTGCGCCACGTCGAGGGTGTGCCCGGCCGGCCAGCGGTTGGTCCCGTCGCCGACGTAGCCGGCCGTGCCCTTGGCCCGCGCGATCGCGATCAGGGCCGGGATGTAGCCGTGGTGGTCCAGGTCGCTGTGCACCGTGGGCGGCAGTCGGAGCACAGCTGACCGCACGCCGCTGTCGGCCAGGCCGATCACCACGTTCTCGGCGTCGATCCTCGGGCCGGACGTGAAGGTGTCAAGCTCAGTGCCGGTGCCGGTAACGCCGCCGAAGGCGAGCATCAACGTGCCCGAGGTACCCACCAGGGCCTTTCCGCTGTCCTTGAGCGCATCGCCGATCGCGGCGATCGCGGCCAGATCGGCGGTCATCGCGCCCGCGTAGTCGCCTGACTGCATGGACTCATGCTTGAACGCGAGATGGATGACGCCGTCGGCGTCAGCCGCCGCGGCCGCTAGGCCGTCCTGATCGTCGAGGTCGCCACGGCGCACCTGGGCACCGAGCGCGGCGATCTTCGCGGCCGCCTGGTCCGAGCGGGCCAGGCCGACGACTTCGTGCCCGGCTTGCAGTAGCTCGGGGATCACTGCCGAGCCAATGTGGCCGGACGCGCCGGTAATGAACACTCGCATGGGGTACTCCCGCTGAATCGATGTCAGATTATGACATCAGAATAGCACAGTGATGTCAGGGGGTGTCATCAAGTACCATCGCCGTATGAGCCGATGGGAGCCTGGTGCCAGGGACCGCCTTGAGCGGGCGGCGCTTGAGCTGTTCATTGAGGAGGGCTACGAGCGGACCACAGTCGCAGCGATTGCCGCCCGCGCCGGGGTAACCGAGCGGACCTTCTTTCGCTATTTCGCCGACAAGCGCGAGGTGCTATTCGGCGGTGGCCCCGCGCTCGAAGACCGGCTGGTCAGCCAGGTCGCCGCCGCCCCAGCGCAGACCGCGCCGCTGGCGGCTATCGCCGCCGCGCTGCAGGACGTGGCCACCGAATTCTTCACCGACCGGCAGGCGTTCGCCCGGCAGCGCCAGCAGGCCATCAACAAAAGCCCTGACCTGCAGGAACGGGAGTTGCTCAAGCTCGCTTCGCTAGCCGCTTCGCTGGCTGCCGCGCTGCGCGACCGTGGTGCCAGCGAGCCCGGCGCCAGCTTGGCCGCCGAGTCTGGCGTCGCGGTGTTCAAGACCGCGTTCGCGCGCTGGGTCGCCGCTGGCAGTACTTCTGAGCTCGGCGAGCTCATCAGGCAAACCTTCACTGAGCTGAAAATGGTTGTCGCCTGATGCCGCTCGCCCCGCTAGTCGGCTAGGCCTACCAGGCCCGGCCAGGATTCAGCAAGCCGCGCGGATCGAGCGCGGCCTTGATCCGGTGATGCACGTCAAGCGCGACGTCATCGAGCTGGCTGGCGAGCCAGTCGCGCTTGAGCAGGCCGACCCCGTGCTCGCCGGTGACCGTGCCGCCACGGGCGAGCGCGGCCCGGCAGATGAGCTCAGCCGCGGCAAGTGCCCGGTCCCTAGTCGGCTGCTCAGCGTCGGTGAGTATGAGCGCAGGATGCAGGTTGCCGTCGCCGGCGTGGCCGACGGTGGCGATGTGCATCTTCGTCTCGCTGGCCACCTGCTCGATCTCGCGGAGCATGTCAGCGAGCTGAGACCGCGGCACGCCGATGTCCTCGATCACCGTCGGCCCGGCTGCCAGAATCGCGAGCCCGGCCAGTCGCCTGGCCGCGATCAGTGCGTCAGCTTCCTGCGGATCTTGGGTACAGGCCACGAAGTCGGCGCCAGCCGCCTCGCACAAGCTGGCCATCTGCTCGGCATCGGCGAGCGCGTCTGGCCCGTCGGCCTGGCCGATCAGGAGCGCGGCCGCCGTGCGGTCCAGGTCCATCCGCTGGTAGTCCTCGATCACATTGATGGCCGGGTTGTCCATCAGTTCGAGCATGCTCGGCACCAGCGCCGCCGCGCCGATCGCCGCGACCGCGACCCCGGCGGCGGGCAGCTCAGCGAAGCTGGCAACGAAGACGGCCGGAGGGGTGGCCGGGATGGGCCGGAGTCTGACCGTCGCTGCGGTAATGACTCCAAGCGTGCCTTCCGAGCCGATGAACAGGCTGGTCAGGTCGAGCCCGGCGACATTCTTGATGGACCGCGCGCCGGTGCGCAGGATCCGGCCGTCGGCCAGCACCACTTCAAGACCCAGTACCGAATCCCTGGTGACGCCGTACTTGACGCAGCGCATGCCGCCGGCGTTGGTGGCGACGTTGCCGCCGATCGTTGAGATCTCGAAGCTGCCAGGATCAGGTGGGTAAAACAGGCCCTGCGTGCGGGCGGCACGCTCGAGATCGGCGTTAATCACGCCGGCCTCCGCGACCGCGACTTGGTCGGCCTGGTTGATCTCACGTATTGCCGTCATCCGCTCAAGGCAGACGACGATGCCGCCATCGATCGCATTCGCCCCGCCGCACAACCCGGTACCCGCGCCGCGCGGGACGACCGTCACCTCGTGCCGGAACGCCCACCGCATGATCTCGCTGACCTGCTCGGTGCTCACCGGCCTGGCTACCGCGACCGGCGTCCCGGCGGCGACCAGATCGGCCCGGTCCCTGTGGTAGCCAGCAGTCAGCTCAGGGTCGGTCAGCAGCACCCCGGCCGGAAGCGCCTGCGCCAGCTCGTCAATCGGCCTCATGCGGTCCTCCTCAGCGGCGCTCAGCTAACCGCCACAGTACATTTCGCTGAGCGCAAGCCGTCCGCATCCCCGGCGGGCCAACTCACCCGCCAACCTGACCGGCCGCTTGATCATCTCTTGATCGGTATGCCGGTCAGTGCGATGGTGGGGAGTTATGTCGAGTTCCCCGGGCGTTTACGCCGACCTTGGCGCGCTGCGCGACTGCTGGCATCCGGTCAGCTTCTCGGCCGCGCTGGCTGATCGCCCGATCCCGGTTGACCTGCTTGGCGAACCGCTGGTGCTGTGGCGCGGGCAAGATGGCCAGCCGCGAGTGCTCTCCGATGTCTGCGTCCACCGCGGCACGGCGCTGTCGCTCGGCCGGGTGAGCGGCGATGAGATTGTCTGCGCGTACCACGGCTGGCGCTATCGTGGCGACGGCCGGTGCACGGCCATCCCGCAGCTTGCGGATCCCTCCAGGGTGCCGGCCAAGGCGCGGGTGGCGGCCTTTGCGGTGCAGGAGCGGTACGGGCTGATCTGGGTCGCGTTGGCCGAGCCCAGGTGGCCGTTGCCTGCGGTGCCCGAACTTGAGTGCGACGGCTGGCGGGTCGTCACCGCTGGTCCGTACGCCTGGCACTGTGATGCGGCCCGCCAGGTGGAGAACTTCACCGACTTCGGGCACTTCCCCTGGGTGCACCCTGGCCTGCTTGGTGATCCCGACCGGCCGGTAGTGCCGCGGCACGAGGTGCGGGCCGAAGGTCATGTGCTGCACTACGAGATCGTGCGGCCAGAGGCGCCGAATTCCGACGACTTCCCGGTCTTCGGCAACGAGCAAGCTGGACCGCCGCAGCGGCGCAGCCGCTATGAGCTGCACCTGCCCTACACGATCGCGCTCCGGCTCGGCTGGGGCGGCGAACGCGGCATGGTCTACTTCTTCGCGTCCCAGCCGATCGCCACCGACCGCTGCGCGGGCTACGTGGTGATCGGCCGTAACTACAACCTGGACCAGGATGACCGGGTGATCCAGTCATTCGAAGACACCATCTTCGGCCAGGACCAGGTCGTCGTTGAGTCGCAGCGGCCCGACCGGGTGCCCTTCGACCTGGCGGCCGAGTTGCACCTGAAGTTCGACGCGGTCGCCGTGGCCTACCGCAAGGCGATGCGAGACCAGCGCCTCGCCACCGGCGGCTCAGCTGACTGAGGGCGGCATGAGCTCGCCGGCTCGGACCGGCACCGGCACAGTGTTGCCTGGTGGTGCCAGCGGGCAGGCCCAGGACGGGTCGTAGGCGCAGGATGGGTTGTAGGCGAAGTTGAGATCGACGACCAGGTAGCCGTTCTCGCCGCCAAGATCGGCGCCCTTCACCGTATCGAGCACGTACCGGCCGCCCGGATAGCTGCCGCTCCCCGCGCTAGCGTCTTTGATCGGCACGAAGATGCCACCGCCGTAGCTGGCCAGCCACCATACGTCCAGCTCTCCGACGCCTGGCAGGCGCACGACTCCGGCGCGCTCAAACGGGACCACTCCGTCGGTGCCGGTGGACAGCTCCAACCTGGCCGGCGCTACCCGGTGATCGATCGTGACCACGAAGCGCAGCGCCGGTTCGTAGGCCGCTACCGGTACCCCGGTAAAGGCCGCCCGCCGCTCGGCCGGGATCGGTGAATCCGGATGGCTGGCGAGCAGTTCGTTTCGCCCCTGTTGCCAGAGCTGGTGCGCGACGACGGCGTCGGAGGTGGCTCTGACACTGGCGTACAAGGCAGCCACCCGACGCCGCCAGTCCAGGAGCGTGGTTGCGTTTCGCCTAATCTGAACATTCGGCTCCGCCACAGTTGCTCCTGCTAAGCAGGATCATGGGCCGGGCTGAATTCCAGCGCGCATGAGTTGATGCAATAGCGCTGACCGGTCGGAAGCCGGCCCGTCGTTAAAGACGTGGCCCAGGTGTCCGCCGCAGCGGCGGCAAAGCACCTCGGTTCGGCGCATCAACATGCTGTGGTCCGACCGCAACTCCACCGCCTGAGCTACTGCGGGCTCGTAGAAGCTTGGCCAGCCAGTGCCCGATTCGAACTTGGTGCCTGACTTAAAGAGCTCAGCGCCGCAGCCAGGCGCAACTATAGGAGCCGTCTGCCTGGTTATGGACGTACTTGCCGGTAAATGGCCGCTCGGTGTGCCCACGGCGCAACACCTGGTACTGCTCGCGAGTTAGCTGCTGCTGCCACTGCTCGTCCGCCTTGTGTACCTCGGCGGCGCTTGTCTCTTGGGTCTTTGTCCAACGCATGGGTTCCCTCCCTGGTCGCTATAACAAGCGGGAGGAACCAGGTCATTCCTCAGGCTGGAAGCTGGTCACGAGCTTGTGCCAGTAACTGGCGTAGACCGGCTGCCATTGGCTGGCCGGGCCGTAGAGTTCGATTGCGAAGCCAAGTTGCCCAGGCTTGACGATGAGTCCACGGTCGAGGAAGCGATTAAGCTGCGCCGGGTAGTCGTCAGTGAATTCCCAATCGGCGGCGTTGTAGCCGCGATAAAAGACCCGGTGGATGAAGATCTGGTGATACGAAGGGTCGGCAGCGGCTTTACCCGACGCTTGCTGTTGCCAGTCGATGAGCGCATCGGGTTGCGGGTCGGTGGTCCAGGCCACGACCACCATGAAGCCGGCCGGTGACCCGGCGAACTTCACCTCGTCGGTGCCGGTGGCGCTCTGCGTCCAGCCGGGCGGCAGGTCGATGCTGAACTCGCCAGGGTCTTGATACCGCGTCCAGCCCCGCTGCGCGGAGCCACCAGGCCGGTGCTTGGCGGAAACGGCCGGCGATCGGCCTGAGGTGTTGCTGAGCGAGGCAGCATTAGGCGACCGCTCGATCAGGACGACCGCGACCGCGACCGCCGCGACGATGGCGACCGCCGCGACGATGGCGATCAGCCTGCGCGATCGGGCTGGTGCGGCTGCCGCGGCTGGTGCCGTGACTGGGACGCCGGTCAAGGTGGCCGCGACGGCCAACTCGGTCCTGGCGTACGGGACCAAACCGAATCCGGCACTGGGCGCTGTGAGCGCGTCGCGCAACGCCGTCGCGAACTCCTGGCAGCTGCGGTAGCGGTCATCCGGCGACTTGGCCAGCACCCGCGCGAACACCTCGTCGACGGCGGGTGACAGGTCAGGGCGCACGGCCGTGAGTCGCGGCGGTGCCTGCGACAGGTGCGCGGCCAGCACCGCCATGCCGTGATCGCGTCGGAAGGGCGGCTCACCGGCCAGCATCTCGAACGCGGCGCAGCCGAGCGCGTATTGGTCGGCCCTGCCATCGACCGGCTTCCCGTTGATCTGCTCGGGCGATGCGTAGTCGACCGTCCCGAGGAACAGTCCTGTGCCGGTCAGGCCGCCTGGCCGGCTGCGGCCTTGCTCAAGCCAAAATCCGACAGGTACACATGGTCGGGCCGCCCCGGCTGGCGGTCGAGCAGCATGTTGGCTGGCTTCACGTCGCGATGCACTAGGCCGGCCGCGTGCGCCGCGTCGAGCGCGGCCGCGACCGGTGAGACGATGGCGATCGCTTTGCTCGCCGGCAGCGGTCCGCGCTCGAATAGCAGCGACCGCACATCACCGCCAGGCACATAGCGCATGGCGATGAACAGCACGCCCTCCGACTCGCCCGCCTCAAACAGCGGGATGATGTGCGGGTCGTCGACCGCCGCCGCCGCCCGTGACTCCCTGATGAAGCGCTGCCTGAACCCGTCGTCACTAGCTAGGCCAGCCGCCAGGACCTTGAGCGCGACCGTGCGGCCAAGCTGCTCGTCTCTGGCACGGAACACCGCGGCCATCCCGCCGTGCCCGATCTGCTCGGTCAGCACGTACCGGCCGACTTTGGCTCCTGGCCCGTACTCGCTCACCACTGCTCCCTGCTCATGGCTCCGCCATTGCGCTCAACCGGATATGGCTAAGGTATCGGCCGGCTTGCCTCCTTATAGTCGGAACAAACTCGCTCAGCGACTGTCGGCAGCTAATGCGAGAGTAGGGGCATGGCTGACTTCGCTGGCGATCTATGCGGATCGCGCTTCGAACAGGCGGATCTGCTCGACGTCGAGCTTGATGGCCACCTAGGCAACGTCACTGTCAACGGGGTCGATATCGGCCCGTTGATCGAAGCCGAGCTCAACCGGCGCGAGCCCGAGGACTTCCGCCTGATCGGCTGCAGCTATGGGAGCACCGCCGCTACGCCGAGCGTGACCTGGCTGTTCTGGCCGCGGGCTAGCCCTACCCCCTGCCGATGTAGGGCATGGCGGTCGCGGTAATGGTCAGGAACTGCACATTGGCGTCAAGCGGCAAGCTGGCCATGTAGAGCACGGCGCCGGCGACGTGGTCAGGGTCAAAGGTGGGCTCAGGTGCGATGGTTCCATTAGCTTGCCGGATGCCCGCGCTGATCTGCTTCGTCAGGTCGGTTGCCGCGTTGCCGATGTCAATCTGGCCGCAGGCGATATTGAACGGCCTGCCGTCCAGCGAGATCGACTTAGTGAGGCCGGTCATCGCATGCTTAGTCGCGGTGTAGCCGACGCTCTCCGGCCGTGGTGCGTGCGCTGAGATCGAGCCGTTGTTGATAATGCGGCCGCCTGTGGGTTCCTGTGCCTTCATCAGTTTGACCGCATAGTGCGCGCACAGGAATGCGCCGGTGAGGTTCACGTCGACGATTCGCTGCCATTGCGCCACGCTGAGATCATCGACCGCGCCGGCTGGCCCGAACACCCCGGCATTGTTGACCAGCAAGTCGAGCCGTCCCCAGCGCTCCCGCACCAGCTCGAATAGCGCTTGCACCGACTCCGGCACGGTGACATCGGCAGGTACCGCCAGTCCGGCTGCCGCAGGCCAGTCACCGGGGGCGATGGTGTCGTTGAGAGGTTGCTCGCGCTGGCCGGCAGCGATGACCTGCCACCCGGCAGCGAGCAGTCGCCGGCTGATGCTGCGGCCCAGGCCCGATCCGCCGCCAGTTACCACGGCCACGCCAGTCGTAGTCATCAGCGTGCCGTCCTTGCCCGGTGCTGGGCGATGACCGAGTCAAAGTCGGGGTCGGCGGCCAGCTTGAGGCGAGCGGCCCGTCCGGACCTGAAGCGCGCCGGCCAACTGGTCACGACGCTCGCGATGGCGGGGTCTGGCACCCAGTCGATCAGTGCCGTAGCGGCCGGCCCAGCGGCCCGGTCAAGCGCAGCCACCATCTCCGCGACAGTGACGCTGAGCGCGGGCATGGTAACCGGGGTGCGCCCGCCCCACGACTCGTCGGTGGCAGTGGCGGCGCAGATCAGTCCGTTGACTGCGGTAGCCGGCGAGTTCAGCGCGACTTCAGTGCCCGGGTCAACCGGGCAGGCCGCTCGCTGCCCGGCGAGCGGCTCGCGGATGATCCCTGACAGGAAACCTGACGCCGCGGCGTTCGGCCGACCGGGCCGCACGCTGACGGTCATGAGCCGAATGGCCCGCCCGCGCACGAACCCTTTACGTGTGTAATCGGCTAGCAGTTGCTCGCAGATCACCTTCTGCGCACCGTAGCTCGACTGCGGATTCGGCAACGTCTGGTCATCGACCACCGTCGGCAGCGGGTGCTCAGCCGACCCGCCAAATACCGCCACCGAGCTAGCGAACACGACCACCGGATTCGTCCCAACCGAGCGGCAGGCTTGCAGCAGCGCCTCGGTAGCATGCACGTTCACCCGCAAGCCAAGATCAAAATCTACTTCGCACTCCGCGCTGACTGCGGCGGCCAGATGGAAGATGATGTCAGCCTGAGCCAGCACGGCCCTGGCTGCAGCACGCTCGCGGTCGTTGCTCGTGTCAGTGTGGTGGTCGGTGTCGGCGTCGGTGTCGGCGTCGGCGTCGGTGTCGGTGTCGGTGTCCGTGTGGCTGGTGCTGGTGCTGGTGCTGGTGCTGGTGCTGGTGCGGCGGCTGATGCCGGTGTGATGGCCGCGGCTGGCGTCGGTCTGGAGCAATTCGGTCAGGTCACCGCGCAGCAGGCGGACCCGGTCAGCGGCCGCAAGCTCCGGCGGCACAGGCATGCGATCGAGCAGTGTCACCCGCGACACGGACTCCGGTACCCCGCCTCCGACCGAGATCGTCCCCGCCGCTAGCAACTCCCCGGCCAGCCGCGCCCCAAGAAACCCAGCCCCACCCGTGATCAGCACCGCCGCCACCGCGCCACCTCCTCCGCGCTGCTGTCCAGCCGCTGATACAAGTCAGGGCGCCGCCGACTCGTGACCACGATGTCATGCTGCCTCAGTGGCCGTCGATTTCGGGCGACGTTTCACAGCCGCTCCGAGGAACCTTGACCGTAGATATGGTAGAAAAGCTACATTAGCGGCAAACGACAACGTATCTGATCGCCTCGGCTCGGCTCGGCTCGGCTCGGCTGGCCTCGGCTCGGCTGGCCTCGGCTCGGCTGGCCTCGGCTCGACTCGGCTCGGCTCGGCTGGCCTCAACTCGACTCGGCTCGACTCGACTCGGCTCGACTCGACTCGGCTCGACTCGACTCGACTCGCTGGCCTGCTGGCTATGCCGCAGCCCCAACTGTGGTCGCGGTGGCTGAAGCCGTCCGCTCGGTCGTGCCGTATCCCCCGTGAATGTCGGTGGCGGTTGCTAGGATAGGAACGGTTGTTTGAGAGAGTTGGCATCGCCGAGTGAGTGTTAGATTCTGCGTTCGAGCAGAGTGCCTGGTTGTGTAGAAGCCTCGGTTGAGTGGCCCTCCGTCCTTCCTCGTGCTGCCCTGATGCCGTGCCGTGGTGACGTGCCGTGACGTGCCGTGACGTGCCGTGCCGTGGCGTGGTGCCGTGACGTGCCGTGGTGCCGCGTGGTGCCGTGGTGCCGCGCCGCGTGGTGCCGCTGTGCGGGAGCCTTGCGGTCGGCCAATTCGCGCGCACTTGTCTGGATCGTTCGTCTGGATCGTTCGTCTGGGAGGTGAATGTCTAATGTGTGCCCCTGACGGCAGTGCCGTTGCACCAGTCGGCGTTCCCTCGCCGGATGGGTTCAGCGCGGCTTGCGCGATGGTGAAATCTGGCCTGAGTTGGCTGGCGACCGTCGATCCGGCATCGGTGCCAACTACGGTGCTGGCTGATTGCTTGCGGGAGTTTGAGCAGGCCGATGCGGTGTTTACGGCTGCTCGGGCTGCGGTGCTTTCTGCGTTCGACCGTGCGGGTGGATGCACGGAGGACGGCCAGGCGACCTCGCGGACCTGGCTGCGGTGGCAGACCAGGATCACGACGGGCGCGGCATCAGGCGCGGTCGGGTGGATGCGGCGGCTGCGGGCACACCCCCTGGTCGCTGACGCCCTGGGGGCTGGCCGAGTGTCATCGTCGTGGGCGCGGGAGATCTGCGCCTGGTCCGACCTGCTGCCCGAGTCGGCTCGGGCGCAGGCGGACGCGATCTTGCTTGATGCCACGGCAAGCGGTGCTGACCTAACTGGTCTGGCCGAGCTCGCGGATCAGTTGCGGCAGCGGTTGGTTGGTCCTGATCGCGATCGAGACGACGGGTTCGATGATCGGCGGCTGCGGCTGGCGACGACGCTCGGCGGGGTCGGCAAGCTCGATGGTGACCTCACTCCCGAGGTGGCTGAGTCCCTGCAAGCCGTACTCGACGCCTTGAGCAAGGCTAGCGACCCTGATGACGCGCGCACGCTTGCCCAGCGGCACCATGATGCGCTCGGCGAAGCGTGCCGTCGGCTGATCGCTGCGGGCTGTCTGCCTGACCGGGCGGGGCAGCCGACTCAGATCCAGCTGCACATCGGACTTGACGAGCTGACTCGGCGGCTGACAGGGGATCCGGCCAGCCCTAGGGTCGGCTCGTCTGGGCCGATCGGCCCTATCGCGGCGCCGGGCTATGAATGCGACGCTTCGATTGTCCCCATCGTGACCGGTCACTTGGACCACGACTTGCTCGACCGGCTGACGGCGCGGCTTACTGCCGGGGCCGGGGCCGGGGCCGGGGCCGGGGCCGGGGGCTTGCGGACTGGCGACGGCTCGGCCGTGCGCGAGTTGATCGCTGCCAATGCGATCGCGCTGCTGTCCGGCGAGCGTGGGCTGGCCGCGCTGCTCCGAACCGGAGTCCTTCCTCGGCCTGCCGGCTCGGTCAGCTTGCCGCTTGACACCGGCACTAGCAGCGACACGATCCCGCCGCACCTGCGCAGGCTGGTCATCCAGCGGGACCGGCATTGTGCGGCACCTGGCTGTCAGCAGCCCCCCGCTGCCTGTCAGGTCCACCACATTCGGCCGCGCAGCAGGGCCTGCCCGACCGCTCTAACGAACCTGCTCCTCCTGTGCTCGTTCCATCACCTCATCGCGGTCCACCGCTGGGGGTGGACGATCGCTCTGAACGCCGACGGCACTACCACCATGCGGAGCCCGGACGGCAGCCGCGTCTACTACAGCCACAGTCCGCCGGTTTCCACCGCCGCTTGAGCGGGCGAGTGCCGGGCAGGTGAGCTGAACGGCTGCCTGCCATCCACTTGAAGGCACTGCTAGACGGATCGCCTGTCTTCGAACAGGACGAACTGGTGCGCGCTGGAGGAGGTGCCTTCAGGGCGCATAGGCTGATCGGGTTCGTGCCTTAGAGCAGTCTTTGAAGTTCGGCTCCCTTGGCGACATCCCGACCGGCATGGACTGCAGGTCGATGACGGCAGCCGTCGGGCTATCGCCCTCGCCGTTAGCCCCCACGCCCGGACGGAGCTGAGCGTGGGCGCACCATACGCCGTCCTCGTCCTGCTCGACGGTGTACGGAACAACTAAGCGGCGACCTGGTTGGTGATGACCACGGCCACGGACCTTTGTGCAACGGCCAGCAGTGACCTACTTCTCATCGTGGGTTGCGTCCACCGCTGGGGCTGGTCGATCAGGCTTCACGCCGACGGGACCACCACTATGACCAGCCCCGACGGCGATCGCGTCTTCCACAGCCAGGAGGCCGGGGCGGACGCATCGGTTCTCAGGGACTCCGATGATGTTGTGACCCGCCTCGAAGCGATGGCTGCGTACCCGCGTGGCCGTCGCGCTGACCTTTATCTCGGAGGCGCTGGCCGGTACACCGTCGGCCGTCCGCCGAGCGGAGCGGCTGCCGCCCAGCGCGCTGAGCTGATAATGAGGCATGACGACGACGGAGGTTTTGCACCGGCTTACCTCTTACGAACCTGGCCGCGCCTGGGACGCGCCCGTGAACGACCCGAGGATTCTGCAAGGCCTGAAGACGAACGACTCCGAGCGGAACACGCCGTTCGTGAAGCAGTACGCAACGACGTTGCCGCGCATTCCGCTGCCGCGCGAGTTCCCCTCGACCTCTGATTCGGTGCTCGCCGTACTGGCGGGAACCGTGCATCCCACGGCCACCGCACTTGACCTGGCGGGACTCAGCAGGCTGCTCTACTTGTCCGCAGGCGTGGTGCGCACGAGAACTTTCGAGGATGGATTCGTGCACCCTTTCCGTGCCTCGGGCTCGGCGGGCGCGCGCTTTCCGCTGGAACTCTACGTCGCGATCCCCGAAGGCGGCATCCTTCCCGGCGTGCACTGGTACGACCCGATCGAGCACGGGCTCGTTCAGATCGGTCCGGCACCGCTAACATCGCGGGCGGCAACTGCGCTTATTGTCACCGGCATCCCCTGGCGGACCGGCTGGCGCTACCGCGAGCGCGGCTACCGCCACATCTACTGGGATGCCGGGACGATGCTCTCGCAGACCCTTGCGCTCGCCGACTCGGCCGGGCTGGACGCGCGCCTATACACCGAGTTCCCCGATGCGGCTGTCTCAGGGCTGGTGGGCGTGGGTGGGGTGCACGAATGGCCAGTCGCGGTCGTCGCGCTCGGCCTGGGCGCGCCCGCGCTGGAGGCCGCCGGAGGTGCCGTGGCCGGAATGACGGACCCCGACCCCGTCGAGTTCCCGATCGAGACGGCCGCGCAAAGGGCGGGCGACATGGACCGGCTTGGGGAGCCCTGGGGGTGCGCGCGCCCTGTGTCGGTGCCGGGCCAGGGAGCCGCCACCGTCGATGATGTCATCGCCAAGCGCGGCTCGCAGCGCCAGATGAACCCCGAGCGTTCGCTGCCGAGGGAGACCTTGGAGACCTGCCTGGTCCTTGCGTTGCGCGGCATCGAGATCGAGCACTGGGTCGCGGTGCACGCGGTGGCCGGCCTTGAATCAGGGATCTACCGGTGGCCGGAGTTGGACAAGCCGGTACGTGCGGGCAGCGAGGCGCAAATGCGCGCCGAACTGTACCGCGTCTGCCTGAGTCAGGCGCTCAGTCGGGACGCCGCGTTCGTGGCCGTCGCGGCGACCGACGTCACGCAGTTGAGTGACCGCGCCTACCGCCGAGCCCAACTCGCCGCCGGCCTCGCGGAGGGGCGGATGCACCTGGCCGCGTACGCGCTGGGCGCCGGTGCGACCGGGATGACGTTCCTGGACAGCGAGATCCCCGCGCTGATCCCTGGTGGCGGCCCGGACGCGCTCATCTTCACCTGCGTAGGCGTCCCTGCGAACGCGTCGAAGGCCGCGGGCCGCCCCGGCGAGCCTACGGTGATCGGCAAGAGGACCACACGCGCATGACCGGGCGAGTAAAGGTGCGCGGCGAAGCGGCACCAGATATATCTCAGCGCCATGCCAGCAGGGTCACGGGTGTGCTGGCTCCACGTCGGCCCAGCCGAGGTGACGCGGCGGACCACCCTGCTATGACTGGTCGCGCGAGCCCGCGGAGCCCGACTTGCGGCACGAGCGGATGGCTAGGACGACCCTAGCTGAGCGTGCCCGGCGGTATTTGCTACCTAATGTGCATTAGTGACCGTGAGCCCGGGTCGGGCGCCCACGCCGGGTGCGCGAGCACGAGTTGCGGGCCGCTTGCGTCGATGGCTGGTTGGTCAGCAGCATTGTCGCGGCCAGCTTCGAACTCAGCCAAGGACCTGCCCGGGCCTGGCTGGCCACGATCGTCGGAGCCTGCGCGTAGCCCGGCTAGGTATCAGCGAGGCTACTTCGAGTCCTCGGATTCGACCGGATTGTGCAGGGTGGCTAGCAGCTTGTCTAGGTGGGCTACCAGGCCTGCTTGCTTGTCGCCGTTCCATGGATGGTCGTCACCGTACTGGTAACCGTCCGCCGGCGTGATGGAGACGGCACCGGGATCGGGCTGTGATTGGTTCGGCATGATGCCTCCTCAAACTGCCAACGAACCTATTTTACCTGGTCATAATTCCCTGCGGGGCTGATGACTAACCGGTCGATGGGCGATTGGGAACAGCCAGGAGACAGTAAACAAGATGGTGGCGGCGCCCGCCACGATGGCCAGTGCGGTCCACAGTTCGGTCGGCATTCGATGCGACGGCTGGTGCAAGACCAGGTCACCGACGCCGATCAGGACGACGCCAGCCTGGAGCAGGATGAGCAATCTGGCCGCGAGTAGCAGCCTGGACGCCAGCGGATGCTGGCCAGGCGTGACCAGCATGGTGGCGAACACGCCGAGCAGCGCGAGCAACAAGGTGGCAGCGGTCCCGGCCTCCCCGGTCGCGCTCTTGGCGAACAAGGCCGCGAGGTCGACGCGGCCGAGCGCGACCACGCCGCCGATGACGAGCGAGATCAGCCAGGACGCGGTGAGCCACCCTGGGCGGCTGACCCGGACGTAGATCGCTACTCGATACCTGAGCCAGGCGCAGTTGGGGGGATTGATGTGCACGTGCGGTGCGTAGCCGGGCACGGCGTAGGCCGCCTTGGTCCGCCAGGCCACGAGGTGCTGCCACCAGGCGATAGTGGCGAGCGCACGGACCCTGGCCACGATCGTGGGCGGACGTACGGGCGGCTTGAGCACATGGTCTTCACTGACCGTGGCCAGATCGGCGGTGATGCCGGCAATATCGATCCCCGCGGGCGCGGCCACTTCCAGATGGTGGCTGCCGCCGCGACCGCCGATCAGGACGTCCACCTGCCACCGCCGCCAGCCAAGGTTCTGCCAGAGCCGGTGGAATCGGCCCCTCGGCCGCTGGAAGCGCACATCGCTTTCGTAGACCAGCTTGATGATCCGGCGCGATCCCGGCGGGCTGCTCGCGCCGACGTGCACGACGTAGTTCTGGGCTAGCTCCTCAACCCGGCTGCGGAAGTTCGCGCTGGACATCAATCGGATGGCCAGGTCCTGCACGTCAGCGGGGAAGCTCGCGAGATCGTCCAGAGCCGCCTGGTGAGCCTTGGCCGCAGTGCTCAATTCCCGCCGGGTACGCCCTATGAGCCAGCGCAGGCCCGAGCGTTGCGCCGGCGGCGCCGTACTGAGCTGGGTTTGCGCCTGGGCCAGCCATTGGCTGGCCAGATTGGCGCTGTCTCTTGCATCGATCAGCCTGGCGGCCAGCAGCAACGCAGGCGGGTCGGCGGCGAGTTGGCTTGGCCGCTCAGACACGATCCGCCAGATGGCGTCGCTCAGACGTGCTGGCAAGTCTTCAGGCCGCTGCTCAAGATCCACCGCGGCCCAGTACACCAGGGCTGACGCCAGCCGGAAGGTGGTCTCGGCTGAGGTCGGCATCCACACCGCGCCGTCTTGCTCGTCCCGCAGGCTGAACGCCACCAGGTCGGTCTTCGCCATGGTCGTGATGGGTACCAGGTAATAGTCCCGGTCGCCGAGCGTGAGTGACGGCGCGTTCGCCGGAACGACGAAGTCGACGCTGACCCGCCACCGGACGGCTCTAGTGTCAAGGAACTCAAGCTGCTGTACCCGGCGGTGCACCCAGCCGGGCTGAGAGTCCGGGTCGGCGGCCTTGGCCTGCATCTGCAGCAATGCCAAGCCCACTCGCGCGGCCTGCTGATCGAACTGGGGCACGTGCAGGACGATACTCGTGGAAACGCGGTGGAAGGAGCGGTCTACGTGAGTGCCATTTTCGAGCACCAGGTCGACGTGCGATGGCGCGACACAGACGCCCTTGGTCATGTCAACCACGCGGTGTTCCTGACCTACCTGGAGGAAGGCAGGGACGCGTTCTTCGAAGAGTTGCTTGGCAGCGAGCCGCTTTATGTCGTGGTCAGGCTTGAGATCGACTACCGGGCCGAGGTGCGCCCAAGCACCACGCGGGTGCTGGTGCAGATCGAGGTGGAGCGACTTGGTCGGACCAGTCTCACCACGAAGGAGACCATTCGCGGCGCGGCCGGCGACGTGGCGGCGCAGGCTCGGGTCGTGACGGTGCGCTGGGACGGCGAGCGCCGCGCGCCCACGCCGTTTAGTGCCGATGAGCGGGCCAAGCTGACCGCGGCGAGTTAGGCGAGGCAGGCGAGGTTAGACCCAGACCTGCCGCCGGGAGGTCGAGAAATCGGCCTGCTCGGCGCTCGCTTCGGCGGCGGCGTCGCGGCCGGCCGTGGAGCGCTGGGTGAACTGCAGTTCGCTCGGCCCGAGCCAGCGGGTCCAGGCCGCGTGAAATGCCTCCGCGCGCTGCTTGGAGCGGCCGAAATCGGCTGGTACCGCTGCCCACCGATGGTCAAACGGCGGCTTGCGAGCCACCGCGCGGCCCAGCAGCGCCGCCGCGTTCCGGCGGCCAGGCACGAGCCGCGAGACTAGATAGCGCGGAAAATCGGCCGGGCAGAGCACATTGTCCAGCGCCTCGCTGAACAGCTCGTTCTCGGCCGGGCTGGCATCGCGCAGGTAGCAGCGCAGGTAGCCGGAGGCACGCGGCTCGATCGTCAGCGACCTGGCCGCCTGCTCGCTGAACTGGCCAAGCTGCAGGTAGCAGTCGCAAATCGACTGGGCGACCAGATCGAGTGGCAGCGCGTCAGGCAGGCTGGCGCGGACGTGCCCAAGTCGGCTGAGCACCCAACCAAGGCTGCCGGCCAGCACCACCAGCGCCGCCACGCCGAGAGCGACGCTTTGGACCAGCCCGCCAATCACCGCAGCGACCAGGCTCAAGGCAGCCAGCGACAGCGTCAGGCGCTGGTCTACCGGGTAACTGGGCGGCTTCGGGCGGACCTGAGCTGGTGGCTGGTGCGTCTGATGCCGACCTCGGATGAGCAGCGTCTGCAATTCGGCGCCTTGATAAGGCTCGCCGATCCGCCAGCGCTGCCTGACCAGCTCGCGCCGTACGGTTCGCTCGACCATCGAGCGGTTGATCTGGGCGAACTCGGAATCTGGTGGCGGAGCGAACGGGCCGAGCGCCGGATGCACATGCGAAGGCCCCGCCTCGATCGCGCCGTCTTCTGATGGGGCGAAGACATGCAGGTGCTTGCGCACGAAGCGCTGGTAGTCACCGATGCCTCTGGTCAGCTCAGGCGCGACGCAGATGATGTCCCAGTTCGATGCGATCTTCTCCGGGTCGGCCGGGTCGAGCCGCAGCGCCCGGCCCCGGCTTTGCTGCACAGACACTGCTGTGGTCGCCGTGCTCAGGTCCACCAGGCAGTTGACGCAAGGTGCGTCCCAGCCTTCGCCGAGCATGGCTCGGGTGCCGACCAGCGCCCGAGTGACACCATCGGTAAACACGCGGGTCGCCAACTCGACCCAGCGCCTGGGCTGCCAGTCGGCCCCGGCCGCGCTGAGCCTGACTAGGCCGCCTTCGCTCGGCTCGATCCGCCAGCCAGTGAGTCCAGTCGCGGCCGCCTGCAGCGATGCTAGCAGCACGTCCGCATCGTCTGGGCTGCAGCGCAGGCCCCGGCCGGTGACCAGAAGCGGCGAAGGACGCTGACGCGCGGATCGGCGGCGATCGCGTGCAGGGCCGCTGGGGCCGAACCCGCGTCGGCTGGCAGCAGGTCGGCCAAGCCCCGGCCGGGCGTGGCGGCCTGTTCGGTGTCGGTCAGCACTAGGGCCCGCAGCCGTTTACCTCGCGCATCGAACTCGCAGGCAAGCACATCGGCGAGGGCGATCGCCTTGGCTGCTGAATTGGTCAGCAACCGGTCGATGTCTGATCCGCCACGCCTGATGCCCTGCCTGGTCAACGAGAAGCCGAGCGCCCGCAGCGCGGCCGCGATCGCGGCATACCTGGCTGCGGCGGCGTCGCCGTCGGCTGCCGCAAGGCAGCGCAGCGCGTAGTCCTCAAGCAGAATCAGCCAGTCGTCGAGATCAGGTTGCTCCCGGTAACCTTCGCCGCGCGGCAGGCCCGGTGGCAGCTCAAGGCCGCCGGAGGCGAGGAACCTGGCCCCGGCCCGAGCCAGGGCGGGATGAGCGCGCTGGAAGGCGGCCCAGGAGATCTCGGCCTGATCGGCAGGCCGCCGCCCCCGTTCGCGCAGCCGGGTGATGATCCATTCCGGCAAGCTGGTCACGTCCTGGCTGGGCTCGTGCAGACTGGTGACCAACTCGGTAAACCTGGTGTCGTGCTCGGCCAGCCACCCGGTCTCGGCGTCGAGCGGTCGGGTCAGCCAGGCCAGCTCTTGGTACGGCGCCAGCGCCAGGTCGCGCACCAGAGCCGGGGTCGGAACGCTAAAGTCAACCGGCCCGAGTAGTCCCGCGTATATTTCCGACTCCTGGATCGTGAGTCCGTCGGGCGGAGTCGCGGTCAGGGCGACGACATGGACCGCTGGCAACTGTTCGAGCGCGGCCCTGATCAGGTATCCCCACATTGATGCCAGGTGATGGCATTCATCGAGCACGACGGTGCGTACGCCGCTGTTGCGCAGGGTCGCGATCCGCTCGCGCGCGCCGCGGCCGAGCAGCTGCGCCAGTTCGGCCTCTGAGCAGGCACCTTTGGCGATCTCGCGTCGCAGCGCTGCCATGATCCGCATCACCTCGCGCCCCCGCCTGGCCTGCGCCTCGCCGGTCCAGCCCGGCGCGGCCCGCCGGACGTCGGCCTCCGTCTCGCCCGTCGCCTTGGCCCGCTGGCTGACCCAGCGCTGCTCGGCTTGGTCTTTGATAGCGGCCGCCGGATCGTCGAGCTGGCACAGCGACTGATAGGTCAGGCACGCGATCGGGGCCGCTGGATCGGCGGCGGCCAGCCCAGGGTCGGCACCGAACGTGCTCGCCGTCCGCAGCCATTGCGCCTGCACCGCCGTATTAGGCACCAGCACGAGCGCGCGGGCATCGAGGCGTCTGATCAGCTCCATGCCAAGCAGCGTCTTGCCTGACCCTGGCGGCGCCACCAGGTGCGTCCGCAACTGTCCGCGCGCTCGGTCAGCCTCGAAGGCCGCTAGCGCCAGCTGCTGATAGCCACGCCAGGTCCCAGGGAAGGCGAGGGCCTCCTGAAGGCCGGCTGGCGCCAGGCCAGCGGTGCCGAAATCCGTCATCGCAGCAGCGTATCGGCCCTTACCGGCGAGGCGGACTTAATGGTGCACTGCGGGCGGTCATGAAGGTGGTAGCCAACCCTCGCCAAGGCAGGGATTTGATAGTAGTTTCACGAGCGATCGACAATTCTCTAAACGGGAGGGCATTGTGCCTGGAAAGCGAATATTGGTATCCACTGCTGGGGCGGGATTACTGCTTGCTCTTTCGCTAGCGGCGGCGGGTGGCCCTACTGCAGCCACCGGAACGCTCGCGACGTCCGTCGGGTCGGCGCACACAGGTGCGCTGATTTCACCGACGCTGCCGCTCAACCTTAAGCTCGTGGACGCAGGTAGCCAGGCTCCGACCGACGCGCAATGCGAGGCCGAGCTGAGCATTCCTTGCTACAGCCCGCAGGACATCCAGACCGCCTACGGCGTCGGCAGCCTATTGAACCGCGGTGACACCGGCAAGGGCGAGACGATCGTCATCGTCGACTCCTACGGCAGTCCCACTATTGCTGCCGACCTGGCGAGCTTTGATGCTGGGTTCGGCCTGCCGGCACCGCCATCCTTCACGATCCTCGCGCCGCTCGGCACCGTCCCCTACGACCCGAGCACCTACCCGGACGAGATCGGCTGGGCCGCCGAGACCACGCTGGACGTGGAATGGTCGCACGCGATGGCGCCGGACGCGAGCATCGTGCTGCTGACCAGCCCGGTGGATGAGACCGAAGGCGTCCAAGGCCTGCCGCAGTTCAACCAGCTCGAGAACTACGCGCTTGACCACCACCTCGGTCAGGTCATCTCACAAAGCTGGGGCGCCACCGAGAACACCCTGTTCAATTCGGCCGGCCAGCAGGTGTTCAACAATTTCGAGACGACCTATGCCAGGGCGGCAGCTCACGGCGTGACCGTCTTCGCGTCGGCTGGTGACGACGGCGACGCGAACGTCGAGACCGACGGCAGCACCGTGTACCCGTTCGCGACAGTGAACTTCCCGGCATCCTCTCCGCTGGTCACCGCAGTTGGCGGGACCAGCCTGTACGCGGACGCCAACGGCAACTACCAGTCAGAGACGGTGTGGAACTCCGATGGCGGTGCCACCGGCGGCGGCGTGAGCCAGCAGTTCGCCGAGCCGCTGTACCAGCGGTTGCTACCAGCCTCAGATCAGAGTCTGCTCGGCGGCCATCGCGGCCTGCCTGACATCGCCTGGAACGCCGACCCGAACACGCCGGTGCTGGTGTACCTGTCCTTCTTTGGCCCGGGCAGCGCGGGCTACTACTTCATTGGCGGCACCAGTGAGGGCGCACCGCAGTGGGCCGGACTTACCGCCGACCTGGATCAGCTGACCGGGCACCCGATTGGCCTGCTGAACCCGTATCTGTACGCGCTCGGCGCGGCTGGCATCGGATTCCATGACGTCACGGTCGGCAACAACGAACTGGACGGTATCCCCGGCTACAGCGCCACGCCGGGCTGGGACGCGACCACCGGCTGGGGCTCGCCCGATCTTGGGCAGTTCATCGGCGACATCGCCTTCTTGGCCAGAGGCAATCACTCCGAGCGGGCGCTGATCAGCCGCGCCCGCATGCTGCGCAGGTAGCGGGCTAGCTGATGCTCCCCGGCCGGGTCAACTGGCCGGGGAGCATCAGGCGAAGACGGCCGGGCCGTCGACGATCGGCGCCGAGGAATGCTGGCGGATCACGGCCGCGACCGCGTCGGCATCGTCAGGAGTGATGAACGGCTGGATGCGAGCACCGGTATCCAGGATTAGCGCGATGTCCTTAGCCGGGCGACCCGGGTCCAGGCTGGCCCAGTAACGCAAGGTACTGCTGCCCCAAATCCTGCCTTTTCCGGTAAATGTGCCCATCGGTACCCTGGTGACCTTGCGAATGGACTGATAAGGAACGTGCTTATCGCCCCAGGGGAAGTAGTAACGGTGAATGACGACGGCGTCTGCGGTGCACTCAATCAAGCGATCCTTATACAAAGCATCCATACCACTACGTTACGCCGTACCTGGACGTTGCTACGAGCCGAACCGCTCGGTCAGTTCTGGCTGCTCTAGCGGGTGCTCGATGATCGCCTGGCGGTGGTCGGCCGGATCGTAGCGCACCTGGACGCTCTGACCAGCGCGGAACCAGCCCAACTCGTCCATCCTGACGGCGAGTTCAAGCTCGAACTCAGCGCCGTCGAACTCAGCACCGTCGAACTCAGCCGAACCGCGCGGGCGTACCCGCACCTGAAGCTTCATGACCAGTTCGGCCTTGCCGGTCAGGCTGGGCCGTACGGACAGGATCTCGCCCGGGGCGACGATGCCGTGCTCGCGCAATCTCTTCGCCAGCCGCTCGGCCGAACCGCCCCGGCGCCGGGCACCCAGGTCCGACGTGTCCGAGGCCACTATCCGCCATTGCACGGTCATTCAGTACTCACCTGTGCTCTTGACCCGATTAAGACGTCTATGTGAGATTAGACGATCCGAGGTGCCCGATGGTTCACGATTTTTTTCCGGCGCTATCCACGTCATACCTTTGAGGGTGTGACAAACCAGGCGACCGGCCATCAGATTGGCTGGGCTCAGGTCTGCGATCAGCGCCTTGACCAGCACTTTCTTGGCCGGCGGAGGGGCGAGGATCCAGCGCAGGTGGCTGCTGCGATCTGCGCTGCGCACGCTCAGCTACGCGGGCGTTCAGCTGACTTGGATCGTCAGCACGGTCCAGGCACCGACGAACACGCGGTCGCCGTCGGCCAGCGGCACCGGTACACCAGGAGTGACTTCCTGGCCGTTGACCTGCGTGCCGTTGGACGAGCCCTGGTCGAGCAGCGCCCAGTTGCCGTCGTCGTCGGCCAGCAGGATCGCGTGCAGGTGCGAGACGCCTGGATCGGTTGGCGGTCCAGCTAGGTCGATCTCGGGTTCCAGCCCGCGCGAGCGGCTTCGCCGCCCGATCCGCATCTGCGGCCCGGCCAGCGTGAAGCTCCGCTCGGTGTAGTCGCCAGGAAACTGGATCGACGCCACCTCAATCTCGCCGTCCGCCAGCACCGCTTCGAAGTAGCTGCGGTCGGCGGTGACCACGGCGGTCCAGGTCGGGCTGGGACCGGCCGGTGCCTTCGGCGGCGCTGGCTCGCTCGGCTTGAGTACCGGCACTGACTCAGGCCGGCCGGTCGTCTCAGTCGTCACGCTCACCTCGGCGACCGCGGTCGGCTGCGGCAAGTCAGGGTGCAGTGAAGGGGACTCCGCTGGCGCCGTAATTGGCTCGGCGGGCACGGTGGCTAGCACTGGGCTCGCGGTCAGGCCAAGCGCCCGGGCGAATTCGGCGACCGCCCACTCGCAGACTTGCGGATTGATCATGGTGGCGGTCGCGAACGATGCCGTGGCGAGCCGGGCGGCCGTGACCGCGTCCATGCCGTCGCTGGTGTGCAGGCGCAGCTCATCGGCAATCTTGTCCTGAGCGGCGGTGACCAGAATCCGGGCCAGGGTCGGTGACTCAGGCAGCAGGTCGGCGAGCAGATTGGCCAGCGCGCGCGGGTCAGACAGGATCTGCTGACCCTGCTCGGCCACGATCGTCCGCAGCGCCAGCCGTGCCTGCTGCGCGTACTCGAACTCAGCGTGCTCAAACTGAGCCGCGGCCATCGGCTGCCTCCGTCCGCCTTCGATGACCAACTGTGGTGGAACTACCAGACCACCGCAACCGCGGTGCCACCCAGGTGAACGGAAGATGTCGAGTTAATGAGACTTGAGCAACGGCAATCTTAGGCGGCGGCATCAATGGCCGCGCGCAGCAATTTCGCCGCCTCGGGAACGCCGGTCGTGGCCAGGCACGAAAGGGTCTTCGTGTTCGATCGAGATGACTCGCGCGGGCGACCCGATCATGATCGACGAGAGGGTGGTCCACCAGGCCAGATCATGACCACGCCCGGGCACGGCGAAGTTCCACGGCATTTGGTCCGCCGGCTGCGGCCACCTGGCGTCGAGTAGGCCATTTAGCGCCAGGTTTTCCGCGTGGAACACAGTGTCCTTGCCGTGTGCGTGCCCGATCCGGTCGCGCAGGGCGGCCGCGACCTTGTGCCCGTCCATGCCCATCCAGAAGAAATCGGCTCGGATCCAGGTTGGCGTCGATCGCCGGGCCGAGCGCGGCGACTCGGGTGAACGTCTCCACATTGAAGACTGCGGTGCCCGGATGCAATTCCAGGCAGACCCGCAAGTCCGGGTTCTGCGCCTGGGCGAATTCGTTGAGCGCGGTCCAGTAGGGGGCGACCTGATCGGCCCACTGCCGTTCGTACACGCCTTCGAGGTAAGGCAGCCAGCCACCCGCGCCGAAGTGCGGACCTTTGTCGCCAGGGACCGAGGCTGGACGAGCACGGCCATGGCGACGACCCGATCGGCGCCGAGCAAAGTCGCCAGCCTGATCGCGTCGCGCAGCGCCTGGTCATGATCGCGAGCAAGGTCGGGATCGGGATGAAGCGGGTTACCCCAGGCGTTCAGCGCGTCCAGGCGCAGCCCGTACGAGGCGACCTGGTCGAGCCAGTCCTGCCGGGCCTGCGGACTGGCCAGCAACTGCGCCACGTCGCAATGCGGGTGCGGGGCGTAGCCGCCGGCGCCGACTTCAATCGCCGTGATCTCCGGCGCCGAATCCCGCAGCCAGGCCAGGACCTGATCGAGCGGCCAATCGATGAAGGCTTCAAGCACGACGCCTATCTCAAGTTGGCCGGCATCGGAGTCAGTCATCTGGACCACACTTTCTACGCGTATGTAAGCTCTGTGAGCTTGAAGCCTGATTGACCAGTTTGGTGTGATAAATGTCGTGTGGTCAAGCGCCTAGAAAGACCTAACCCTTTGTCGGTGGTCGGCGTCATAGTAAATGGCGTAGGTCTAAGCGAAGGGGAGGGTGACTCAATGCGACTAGCAATGACACGGGTTCCGGCGGTGCTGGCCACGGCGGTGCTGGCCACGGCGGTAGTGGGAGCAACACTGAGTGCGGCGGCGGCAGCGCCCGTCAGCGCGCTGACGGCAGCGACCGGCTCGGCGGGCGTCTCAGCTGGCTTCCAGCCGGTGGCGGCGAGCTTCGTTTCGCCTTCGTGGGGTGTTGTTCTCGGTGCCACCGGCTGTAGTGGCCCGCACCGGTGCCGAGCGCAGCTTGTGCGGACGTCCGATGGTGGATCGCACTGGAGCTCGTTGCCCGCGCCCGGCCTGTGGGTCAACAGCGGGCCTAAGGTGGTCAATCAGGTCGAGTTCGTCAGCAAGCAGGACGGCTACCTATTCAACCAATATTCAGGCAAGGTCTTCTGGGCGACGACCGATGGCGGGTCGCACTGGCTGCCGTACGCGCTTGGCCGCCCGCTGACTCAGATCCAGGCGGCCAGCAGCCGGGTTTACGCGCTGGCGGGCACTCAGCTCTGGGATACCACGGTCGGCTCTAACGCCTGGAGCAAGGTCACCGGCGTCACCGGGGACTGGCTTGGCGCCTACGGCAGCAGGATCTGGGTCGGCAGCAATACCAAGCTATGGACCAGGCAGGGCAATGGCGCCTGGCACGAGTACGCCTTCGGCTGCCCTAAGCACTACGGGCTGGCCGGGATTTCGGCCGCGAGCGCGACGCACGTGGCGTTTCTCGTGCGCCAACTTCCAGGGCACGTTCCACACCAACAAGCTCGTCCTCACCTCGGACAACGGTGGCCGGACCGAAAGCGTCGCTGGTCGGCAAGCGCCGAACGAGGGCGACAACACCGGCTTCGCGGTGCCGCCTGGCCGACCGAGTGTCTTCATGATCTCGGTGGTCACCCCTGGCGCGAGTTACCTGGCCAGGTCGGCTAACGGAGGCAGGAGCTGGGCTCAGCTCGACGTCCCGCACACCACGGGCGGGACGAACCTGAGCTCGCTGGCCTTCGTCAGCGGGAAGGTCGGCGTGGTCGTCGTCGGCGGGCCTGGCCAGCTCGGCGCTGACGGCTTGCTCCGTACCACCAACACCGGTCGCACTTGGAGTTACGTCACGTTCTAGCGGCGGCCTGACGCCACCCGGAGATTATCTTGATGTCGTGAGAAACTCTCCGGGTGGGGCTGATCGCGGCATTCGGGCCGATCTGGATCTTGACTGCGGCCGGATACCTGGCCCAGCGGCGCGGGCTGCTCGCTGGCAACGCGTCGCTGGTGCTCGGGCAGTTCGTCTTCCACCTCGCCATCCCGGCGGCGCTGTACCTTACCTTGGCGCAGACTCCGCTGTCAGGATTCGATGTCCGGCCGCTGCTGGCGTTCGGGGCTAGCACGGCGATCGTGCTCGGTGCGGGCTGGTACGGGTCCGGGCGGTGGTTCGGCCGTAAGCCGGGCCAGCGAGCCATCTGGGGGATGGCCGCTGGGTATGTCAACTCAGCTAATCTCGGCATCCCGATCGCGCTGCAGGTCATCGGGAACGTGTCGTTCCTGGTCGAGGTCGTCTTGCTGCAGACGCTCGTGATCACCCCGATCATCCTGATTTCGCTAGACCGGCACGACGATGCGGCCGGCCGGATCAGGCTGCGGCGGCTAGCCAGTCTGCCGGTGCGCAACCCGGTCATTCTTGCCTCGGTCCTCGGCGTGCTCGCCTCGGCGACGAAGTTCCAGCCGCCGCCGGTGATCGAGTCGCCGCTGACCCTGCTCGGCGCGGCGGCCGTGCCGACGGCGCTGATCGCGCTCGGCACTTCGCTGTACCGGCAGCCCAGGATCGCCGCCGCCGCACTGGCTCAGGCTCAGGCCGCCGCCACCGCCGCCGCCGCGGCCGGTGCCGCGGCCGCTGCCGGTGCCGCTGCCGACGCTGCCGACGACGACGAGGACCGCGATGCCGCGGCGACGATCGAGATCGCCGTTATCTCGGTGCTGAAGCTGATCGCTCAGCCGGGGATTGCCTATCTGATCGGGGCGTTCGTGTTGGGACTGGCGCAACCTGAATTGCTCGCGGTCGTCGTATGCGCCGGCCTGCCGTCGGCGCAGAACGCGTTCATCTTCGCGCAGCGGTATGGCGCGGCCGAGGCACTGGCCGGCCGCGCGGTCCTGGTGACTACTAGCTTGTCGATGGCGACCATCGCCGTCATCGCCGTCCTGCTCGGCCGCTAGCCCGCCAGTCAGCGAACTAGCGCGCGGCGCGGGGCGTGGTCAACGGCCGGGATGCTTAGCTGTTTTGGGTGGTGTTGAGTCGATTCGAACGATTGGGATAGGGTTCAGCGCTAGGCGGAGGTCATGACGCGGGGATTGACCGGCAGCACGGCGGTTGTCACGGGGTCGCGCACGGGATCGGCACCGCGATCGCGGCGGCGCTCGATGGTGATGGTGCCACGGTGCACGGGGTGGATAAGGACACCGTTGACCTGAGTGACCCGGGGGCGGTGAACGGGATCGCCATGCGGCGGCTCGGCCAGCCGTTGGACATCGCCAACGGGGTACGGTTCTTCGCCGCCGAGGCGCGTAACTGGGTGACCGGCCAGACGATCGCGATCGACGGCGCGGCCGGACTTCAGTTGCGCGAACAGCAACGGGGTCGCCCTGTTGTCGTCAGGTGAGCAACGGGGTCCCCTGTTGCTGTTGAGCGCGGCGCGAGCGGGCCGTGACTCGGCAGTGGCCAGGAACTTTGGCTGCGGACTTGCCGTCAATAGAGGTAACCAGGTTAGCGTGGCGCAAGATCACCGCTTTACGGACTGGAGAGCTGCTGACAATGGAGCCTGACCAGCCGCGACGGTCGTTCGCAGAAGTCATCGCGATGATCGCGGCGCTGGCCGACCAAGCCGATGCGATGGCGGCCGGGCTACGTGAGCTGCGTGAGCCTGCGGCGGCTCGGCTGGTGGAAGTACTAGCAGACGAAGCTGATCAGGCCGTCGCCGCTCTTCGCTTGCTGGTGGAGCCGTTGCCTGGGTGCGCGACGAACTGGTACCAGGTACATCGGGCCAGGTGGATCCGCGACGGAGATCCGGCTGACCTGGTGGCGATGACTGAGAAGGTAGCCGAAGCCCTCGTACCGTCAGTCGGCCCAGAGCCGGGCTAGCCGATGCTGGCTAGCCCTGGCCCGGGCGGCTGCTGACGCTTTACCGATCGTTTTGCGAGAGGTAGGCGTCAATGATCGTCTCGGTGGAACTGTCGCCATGGCTGTCGGTGACCACTGACCGAAGCGACACATAGCCGGTGACCACCGGCTCGGCCACGTTGATCAGCCAGTAGCCCTTGTGCGCGGTGGCGACCAGAGTCTGCCAGGTGGCACCGCCGTTGAACGAAGCCTGGAACTTGATCGTCTTGAGCCGGTACTTCGGCGTGGCGACGGGCTGTCCGCCGCCACGCAGGATGTGCACCTTGATCGCCGTCGTGCTGCCGCCTTGGGCGGCGTTGAACCAGCTCAGACCTTGCGGCAGGAATTCGGTGACAACACCGGGGATCGCTTCAGCGTTGATCGAGTGCCCGGTGACCGGCGCGAACTTAAACCGCCAGGCCTGCGAAATCGTGGACGAGAGCAGGTACCCGGCAGGCAGGCTGCCGCTCGGATTCCACCGGGTCGCGTTAGCTGTCAGCGTGTACCAGCCCTTTTTCTTGGCGTGCGCGGAGAACTGAGTCGAGTTCCCCCAGAACTTGATGGTCTTGGTCTTGACGACGGTGGCGCCTCGGGTCAGCGTGATGGTGGCCTTGCCCTCTTCGTCGAAGCCAAGGCGCACGCCTTGATCGCTGAACGTGTTGACCGGACTGTAGACGACGCTGCTCTCATCGATCTCGGGGAAGTCAGCCTGCGGGCCTGTGACCGCGCCGCCGAAGATGTTCGTGTAGGTGTGGCCGCCAAGATAGTTGGCCTGGTTCCACAGATCGCGGTGGATCGTGTTTTGGTTCGGGCCGAAGTTGAGGTTCGTGTCCCAGTTACCTGGCGTGCGGTAGTCGGTGTAGATGTCGGGCAGGGAGGCTACCGACTCGGTCGTGGTACCGCAGTAGTCGTAGGTCTCGATCACTGCCTGCAGCGGCGTGACGTTCTCGAAGGGCCGCAGTTGCAGGTTGACCTTGGCCATGCCGGCAGGCGCCGCGTGATAGGTCGGGTTCGCCGGGATGCCGCCGTGGAATGCGCCGGCCTGCTCGTAGATGGTGCCGATGCCGGTCCAGTAGGTCTGGTACACCGTGCTCAGGACGCTGGCCGTCATCGGCTTGACGTAGGCGGTACCGCCCGGTTCGACCAGGTATCCGGCCAGCTCATTTTCGCTGCTGCCGTGGCCGATGCAGACGCTGACGGTCTGATCTTGCTGGGTTGCCCCGGCGGCGCTGAGCGTGGCGTCCACCGGCACGGCACCCTGCGCGTTGAGTGTGACGTGAGTATTGCCGGTGACCTTGACCTGATCGGCGACTAGCGTCTGGCTGTTGCCGTCGGCCGGCCGCCAGACTTGCGCCGCGACCTCGTAGGTGCCTGCGGGCACCTGGACCGAGTTTCCGCTGCTCAGGTAGCTGGTACCGCTCTTGCTGTCCACATCGGCGTTGACGCTGATGGCCGTACCGTCCCGGTCGATGGCTGAGATGGTCAGCGTGAACAATGCCGTCGGATGATCGGCCGAAGCCGAGGCCGGGGCGGCGAAGGCAGCCGCCGAGGCCACGGCTAGCGCCGCAGCCGAGCTAAGGACGAACAACCGGGCAGGGCTGCGCATATCGCTCACTCCATCAGATCTATGGCCAGAACAAGATGGTAAGTGGCCGGACCCGCAATCGTCGCCGGGTCCGGCCACTTAGCCAGGGCCAATTAGCCGATCACGAACCAGCCGACCGGCAGGCTGCTGGTGGCCTTGCCGGTCAACGTGATGATGAACTGGCCGTTTCCTGCTTCGGCAGCGGCGATGCTGACGGTGCCCTGCGGCTTTTGAATGGTCGCGAGCACCACGCTGCTCGGCGTCATGCCGGCCACCTTGACCGTGACGGTCTTGGACCCGCTCGCCACCTGGGCCACGCCGCTGTTGCTGAACGTGGCCTTGCCAGTCACCTTGAGCGCGGTACCGCTGCCGCTGGTCACCCACGCGGCGGTGCCGTGCGCGGACTGAGCGAACAGGCCCATGCCACCGTGCTTGGCCACGTCGACGCCCTTGAGCGCCGCCTTGCTCGCGGTGCTCGAGTGCCCGGAGACACCGTTGCCGTGGTAGGAGAAGCCGAGTACGCCGTCGCCGTTGTTGGACTGCCCGTAGACGCCCTGAGAGGCCGTCGAATTGCTGAAGTCGAGACCGCGGGTGCCGCTTTGACCAGCGGTGTAGCTATTGCCGATGACTCCGCAGAAATGAGTGGAACTGCCGAACACGCCGGCACCGTAACCGGAATGGCCCCACACTCCGAATCCGTGGTCGGCTCGCGAGGTGGTGTCGTCGAAGCCGGTCACTCCGGCCTGACCCTTCTTCGCGGTGCGACCAAAGAATCCGGTGCCCTCGCTTGAGCTGATCTCGGTGGTCTTGGTCGTGTTGTTGGACTTGCCAAGCTGCACCGCAGCGCCGCTGTCGGGGGCGGCGTTGGCTAGGCCACCGCCGACCACACTGGCCGCGACTCCGGCGCCGCCCGCCGCCGCTCCGAACATCAGTGCCCGGCGTCCGTATCGCCTAGCCGGAGCTGACACCGCCGGAGCGGTACCTGACTCGGTCGCGCTGGCCTGTACCTTCTGCTCGCTCAAGGTTGTTGCCTTCCAATTTGTGCCGTCTATTCAGTTGAGCAGCATCCACCCCACCCGCAGTTGGCCCGAGGTCTTCTTGCTAAAGGTGAGAGTGAACGATCCTGAACCAGCTTGCGCGCCTTCAATAAAGAGGCCGTTCTGTGGCGTTTGGATCGTAGCTAGCACGATACTTGCCGTAGTGACGCCCGAGAAGCTGTGCGTGACGGATTTCTGGCCCGACGGCACGACTATGACGCCGCTGTTGGTGAATTTCGCCTTGCCATTCACGCTGAGCGCGGTGCCATTCGCGCTGCTGGCGTGCACGCCGGTGCCGTGCTGGCTGCTGCCCCAGACGGCGATGCCCTTGTCGGACTGGCCGAAGACGCCGTTGCCGCCGGTGGAACTGGCATCGATGCCCGCGACCCCGCTCTTGCCCGGGCCGTTCGTCTGGCCGACGACGCCGTTGCCGTGGTCGCCGATGCCGAGGATCCCGGTGCCGTGCGACGACACGCCGTAGACGCCGTGACCGCCAGTGGACGAACTCGCGTCGACGCCGTTGAGGCCGGCGTGGTCGGCCGCGGACGTCTGCGCCTTCAGGCCGTCGCCGCCCTTGGTGAGGATCTGGGTGGTGGCGTTAGCCGAGTTGCTCTTGCCAAGCTGTACCGCCGCGGAGCCGTCCGGTGCGGCCTGCGCCGCCGCCCCGCTCGCCACGGTGGCCGCCACTCCTGCGCCCGTTGCCGCCGCGCCGAGCATGAGCGCCCGGCGGCCATAGCGCCGCCCGGTTGATGGTGCCTGGTCGCCTGCCGTTGGCTGGATAGTGGCAGCCTGCTCCGATTGGTCGCTCATGGCGTCTTAGCCCTCCGTAGCTTCGGGTTCGGTGCCGAGCTAGGTACCCGGCACCGGCACCGATATGAATCTCACCGGCAACCTACGTCAAGTCAGACGCGATGGGTGGTGGTGTGACAATACGGGCAGTCCAGCGTCGCGGTGCCGACCGGGAAGGACAACGGAGCTCCGCATTGCTGGCAGGGCACCTGACCGCCGCCGATGTCGAGCTTGCGGCCACACGACTCGCAGATCACTTGCTGCGCGCCCGGCACGGTCGTCAGCTCGTCACCGCAACTGCCGCACTTCCTGGTCTCGGTGCTGGTGATCTTCACCGCTGAGTAGTTGCCATTGAGTCCGAAGAAGGCAAGTAGCCGCTCTGAGTCTTCTTTCGGCATCTTCGGCAGCCAGTTCTGGCAGAAGACGGTGTATTCCATGCGCAGCCAGATCGCGACCGGGGCACCTTCGGGATCCAGGGCCATGATCCCGTTGTCCTTGAGCAGCTGATAGCCCAACTCCATTTGCTGCTTGTACAGCGCGGCGACTTGCCAGATACCGTCGCTGACGTAGAAGTCGCCATTCGGCAGCGGGATCCTGCGCAAGGCCTGGGTGGCCGCAGCGAGCTGCGCGCCCACCTGGTGCGTGCTCTTGTCGAAGTCCCTAGCCAGGAAGCATTCGACCTGGTAGTGCAGCTGTCGGGCGAAGAAATCGGGGTCGGCGATGCGCGGTGAGTTAGCTTGCGGGCACTGGCGCAGCCACTCGGCGTAGACCGGCGTCATCAACGCGCGATAGCGGTCCTTATCGCCAGTGGCGACCGCGATGTCGACCGCAGGCTGGGACGGACCAACCAGGTAGGCGAAGACCTGGTTGGTCAGCGCGGCATTGCTGCCGAAGTTGGCCATACGGAAGTCGTAATCGGTCAGCGCACCACAATGGTCGCAATAGATATAGGCCGTCTTCGACGGCAGTTGCTTGGGCGCGCCGCAGGTGAGGCAGTCCACTTGCTTCACGAAGTCCGCATAGGAGAACACCCTGGAGTGGGCGACGGCCAGTTGTCGCTTCAGTTCGGCGGTGAGATCAGGGACGCCGGAGGCGGTCATAGCCGGCGGCGGAGCGGCGGGCCGAGCCCCGCCGGCTAGCACAATGGGCGGAAATTTAGGATTATTAACGTTATTAGGCCCTTGCTGCCCTGGTTGTCTTTTGAAGAGTCCCATGCGTGGATGGTAGCCGGGTACTCGTGAATTTCCTGCATTTGCCGAGATCAGAGCCGATGTCAGCGGGTACAGAACTGATGTGAGTGGCACCGATGCGGCTACTACCGATGCAGGTGGTGCGCAGTGAAGGGCGATCGAGTCGAAGTCGTCGTGGACGCGGGCAGCGACGCGACCAAAACCTATGAGGTGGCTGCGACCCGGGCAGGCCGGCGGGTGGAGGTCGTGAACCGGCGCGGACTCATTGAGGTGAGCGAGCTGACCAGAGGCGGGACCGCGGTGCGAACCGCGAGGTTCATGGCCAGCCGGGTGATCGCGGTCGTCGAGCATCCAGCGCCTCGGCGGCCAGTTCGGGCCTGAGCTCACCCCCGCTGGCCCGGGTTCGCCAGCACTGTCGGTTGCTCGTGCCAGACTGACGGCATGACCGGACTCGATGCGAAAGCTGACCTCAAAAAGTACCTGCAAGCTGCCCGCGAGGCACTGCTCTGGAAGCTGGACGGCCTGTCCGAGTATGACGTCAGACGGCCAATGACCGGCACCGGCACGAACCTGCTCGGAATGGTCAAGCATGTCGCCACCACCGAGGTCGGGTACTTCGGCGAGACCTTCGGGCGGCCCTTTCCTGAGCGGGTGCCTTGGCTGCTCGAAGGCTTCGACGCCAGTTCGTTCCAGGACTTGAGCGCTGACGTGCTGATGGCGGACATGTGGGCCAAGGCCGACGAGTCCCGCGCGCAGATCACCGACTTCTACCGACGAGTGTGGGTGCACTCGGACGGCACCATCGACGCGCTGCCGCTGGCGGCGGAGGGCCGGGTGGCCTGGTGGCCGCCGGAGCGCCAGACGGTCACATTGCACCGCATCCTGGTGCACCTGATCGCCGAGACGGATCGGCATGCTGGCCACGCCGACATCGTGCGCGAGTTGATCGACGGGGCCGCCGGGCTGCGCCCGGACAATGACAATTTGCCGCCGTCGGTAGATAGTGCCTGGTGGGAGGGTCACCGCGCCAAGCTTGAGCAAGCCGCTCGCGAGGCCGACGCCCGCTAGCCGTCGCTGACCGACGGGTCCTGTTCAGGTTTGCGGTGGCGCAGCGGCCGCCGCGGTGGCCGTCGCAGGTGCGGCCGCTCCGGCTCGTCGGCTGCGGACTCAGGCAAGTCGTCGGGTTCGTTCTTGCCGACCAGCAGCCGCTCGTGTCCGGTGAGCACGGCGATGGAGGAGAAGATCCCGGTCTCCCGGTCACCGACTAGTTCCCAGGCTCTGGCCACACCGACGATCAGCGACCCGACAAGTGAATAGCTGATGCCCTGCAGCGGGGCGTTGGCGGTCGGATGGGCGAGGGCGCTGAAGCCATTCACCAACTCGGCGCCGAAAATCACGAACAGCAAAAAGATCAGCCCGGCCTGGCGCCGCCAGCGATGCCGGGTATAAGGGCTGGCCAGGATGGACCGGGTGCCGGCCGCGGTGAATAGCACGCCGCTGACGCCCATCGCGACAGCCGGGTACCCGACGTTGGTGCCAGGTACTAGCGAGAAGAGGCTGATGGCCAGCGCGTTGGTAAAGGCGAGCAGCGCAGCTGCCGCCCTGACCTGCCGAATCACGTGCCGCCCCGGTGGCCCGTCGCGATGCGGCGACACTGAGAGCGCTACGAACAGCAGCCCAGTCAGCGCGCCCGCGCAGCCGGCGATGGCGACGTAAAGTTCACGGTATGTCGCATTCAGCACCGTGCTTACGTTACTAGGGAAGCAGTCCGTTCGCGAGCGGGAGAGCAAGGCCGTGACGCACTTGCCGGAAATGCAAAGGACCGCCGATCAATCAAATTGACAACAATGCCAATATAAGCCTGACAATTGCATCGCCACTGTAGCCTTTTAATGGCAGGCTGTTGCCACTAAGCCGTATTTCCCTATGCGGAATCTCGGGTCCAGCGAAAACGAAGGCCGGTCATGTCCAGCTCTTACGGCGAGTGGCTGCGTAAGCAACGCCAGGTCAGGGGCTGGAATGTGCCCGAGATGTGTCGCCAGCTTCGCCGCGCTGCCAGTTCGGTCGGCGACAACCTGCCTGGTAATGAGTGCCTGAACACTATGGTGCGCCGGTGGGAGAACGGCTCAGGCGGCGTCTCCGAGCGGTACCGGCTGCATTACTGCAAGGCGTTCCGGCTGATGCCTGATGAATTCGGCATCGCGCCCGTTGCCGCCGATCTGGCCGGCCCTGGCGCTCCGACCCAGTCGGCCGGGTCAGCTCCTGACGACCACGAAGCAAGCCACCATCGACCGCACTCCGCGGGTGCGTCATCAATCGAAGGCGAGGTGCTGATGACCGCGCATGAGGGCAGTGAGCACGCCGAGCGCGCCGAACGGCGTGACATCGGTGATGCGACACTTGAGCAGCTCCGTACTGACGTCATCCGGCTGTCGCGCGAGTACATGACCGGCGAGCCGCTGCCATTGTTCGCTGAGATGCGCCGGGTACGCGGCCGCATTTATGCGGCGCTCGACCGGCGAATCTGGCCGCGCGACCGGACCGAGCTCTACTTCTTGCTCGGCTGTCTGACCGGGCTGATGGCCGATGCCGCTGATGACCTCGGCAGCCCGGCCGCAGGCGAAGAACTGGCCAGGGCCGGCTGGGCTTACGCCGCCTCTATCGACCACAAGCCGCTCATGGCCTGGCTGCGGATGGAGCTCGGCCACATCGCCAAGTGGGCGGGTCGACCGAGGCAAGCACTTGAGCTGGCGACGGGCGGGCTTGAGTACGTGGCTGGCGGTCCCAACGGTGCGCAAATGCAGCTACTACGGGCCGCGGCCGCTGCCAGGCTCGGCGACGCCACGACGGTCAGCGCGGCGATCGAGGCTGCGACGGCGGCCAGGGAACACGACTACAGCGATGACCTCATCGAGATCGGCGGTGAGTTCGCCTTCTCTGGCGCGACCCAGCATTACAGCGCCGGCTCCGCGCTCGCCCTGGTCACCGGTCATGACGCCGCGGCCATCGTCGAACTCGAGCTAGCGCTCGAGCGCTATGCGGCCGGCCCCGATCCAGGCGAAGACCACAGCCTGTACGCCGAAATGCGGGCCCGAGTCGAGCTCACCGGTGCCAGGATCAGGACCGGCGATCTCGATGCGGCCCTGGTAGCGGTCGGGCCAGTCCTCGCCCTGCCGCCCAGCCGCCGAGTGGCCAGCTTGCCGCTCCGGCTCGGCCAGATCCGTGCCGACCTAGCTGCCCCTGGCTACCAAGGGTCGTTGCTGGCCAGGGACTTGGACGAGCAAATCGAGCAGTTCCTCACCGGGCCGGCCGACCTGACGCTGCTATCGGCTTAGCTAGGATCGGTTCGTGCGCAATGAGCCCATGCGGAGGCGTCTTGGCCGCCAACTCGCCCGGCGGTCGGTGGTAACCCTGGCGGCACTTGGACTGGTGCTGACCGGCGCGGCCCAGGTCACCGGTGCCGGCCCGGCCAGTGCGGCCGGATCGGCCGGATCCGCCGGATCGGGCGGGCCAGCCGCCGCGCCGTCGAGGCTGCGCCTCGGCGCGGTGACCGTGCGCAAGTGCAGTTCGGCGCCGGTGATTTATTGTGGCGGGCTCGCGGTGCCGCTTGATTACTCGACGAAGGGCAGCCCCGACATTCAGGTCGGGTTCGACTGGCTGCCAGCGACGCACCGCCAGCACGCCGTCGGTACCGTGCTGGCGGTCGAAGGCGGCCCTGGCTTCGCGACCATCGGCACCGAGCCGGAGTACGCGGCCATGCTCGGCCCGCTACGGCAGACCAGGAACCTGCTGCTGGTAAACCTGCGCGGCACCGGCAACTCGGCCCTGGTGGACTGCAAGGGCCTGCAGAATTTCGGTCAGTCGCAGCATCAGTACGGTGCGGCGTTCAACCGGCAGGTCGCCGCTTGCGGCGATCAGCTCAATCACACATGGAAATACGCCCACGGCGGCTGGGTGCAGGCCGCTGACCTATTCAACACGGCGTACTCAGCCGAAGATGTGGCGCGCGTGCTCAGCGCCACCAAAGTAGGCAAGGTCGATCTGTACGGCGACTCTTACGGCAGCTGGTTTGCCCAGGTCTTCGCGTCCCGCTACGCCAGGATGCTGCGCTCGGTCACGCTCGACTCGACTTATCAGGTACTTGGCCTTGACCCCTGGTACACCACTACGGTGAGCACCGCTCGGCAGGCGTTTGACCAGGCCTGCGCTGAAGCGGTCGGCTGCCAGCAGGCGGCAGGCGGCCAAGCCGCCTGGACCAGGATCGGCCGCCTGGCGGTGCGGCTGGCGCACCAGCCGATCACCGCGCAGACGGTGTCATTGGACGGCACTTTGACCAAGGAATCGGTCACCGTCGAGACCCTGGTCAACCTGATCAATAACGCCGGGTTCGACCCGGTCGTGTACCGGGATCTGGATGCCGCTGCCCGGGCGCTGCTGCAGGACCACGATGATGCGCCGTTGTTGCGGCTGACCGCGCTATCGATCGGCTTCGACGACACGAACTATCCGCTGCCCGAATTCAGCGACGGACTGTATTTCGCGGTGAGCTGCACCGACTACGTGCAGCTATTCAACCGGCGGTCGGCGCCGTCGGTTCGGGCCAGCCAATATCGCAGCGCGCTGGCTAAGGAGCCGGCTGGCACCTTCGCGCCCTTTAGCGTGACTGACTGTACCAACCTTGACCAGTACACCGAGGCCTACAACGCCTGCTTGAGCTGGCCGACACCGAAGAGACTGGTCGCGCCGATCACCCGCAAACCGCCGCTGGTGCCGGCCAGCCTGCCGGTGCTCATCCTGTCTGGCACCTTCGACTCGCTGACGCCGTGGCTGGACGGCGCCAGCCTGGTGGCGAGCCAGATCGGCAAGTCAGCCCGACTGGTCAGGTTCGCTAACCTCACCCACGTGATGCTGCAAGATGGCGACGACAGTTGCCCGGCGCAAATTTTCCAGAGCTTTATCAGTAATCCAGGGAGTTTGCGACGCATCAATACTTCCTGCGCAGCCAAGCTCGCGCCGATCCACACCGTCGGCAGTTACCCGCTGCGGCTCGTGGACGCGATTCCGGCCAAGGCCACGGCGGGTAATACGGCGAGCCCGCAGGCGCTGCGGGCCGCGTCGACCGCGCTGGCCATGGTGGGCGATGAGATCAGCCGGTATCCGCTGCTTGCTGGCGACACCGACCTCGGGTTGCGCGGGGGCAAGATCACGTTCAGCGGCGGCAACAAGCTCGCCATCAAGTTCACCGGAGTGCGCTGGGTCGCGAACGCGAGCATCGGCGGCAGCGCCCAGTGGAATCAGCGAACCGGCTGGGTGACCGCCAAGCTGACGGTAGACCCGTTTGGCGCTGAGCCGGTGCGGCTCACCGCGAGCTGGCGGGTGTATGGCGAGCAAGATCAGCTGGCTACGATCTCAGGTTCGCAGGGCGGTACCCACCTGGCCGCGGTCGTTCCACCGCCGTGACGGGCCAAGGTCAGGCCGCTGGTGGACCGGACGGGCGATCAGCAAGATCACGGTCAAGCCGATGACCATCGGTGCCCACCAGGCCCACCAGCTATGCCAGGTCGCTTGCGAGCCGAAGGTCAGTGTTATCGCCAGCACGGCCACCGCGATCAGGCGCGACCAGCGGCTGGCCGCCGTGATCAGCGCGACGGCGAGCACTGGCCAGAGATAGAACGCCACCATCACCGGCTCAAAGAGCGAGCGCACCGCAAGTGCCACGGCCAGCCACCAGAGCACGGTCAGCAGCGTCGGCGCGTCCCAGGGGGTGACCTGGCGCCGGCCCGGCACTGGCGGCCGGCGGCGTAGGCGCAGCCACAGGCGGCGGCGATGGCGAGCAGCCGGATCGGCCCGGCCGCGACGGCACCATGTCCGAGCGGCGTGGCGAGCGCCAGCCACGGGGTGGGATGGTCCACGTTCGGCCAGTTCGGCTCGGTGACGACCGCGCGGTAGGTAGCGTGCCAGTTCGCGATCGCAGCCAGTGCGAGCAGTACCACGCCCGGGGCTGCTGCCCTGGCCAGGAACGCAAAGATTCGGCGCGGTGGGAGCACGGCCAGCAGCACCGGCAAGGCGAGCAGCACCAGCGGCTGCACAGCGACGGCGGCGCCGGTGAGCCAGGCCGCCCAGCTGAGCTTGGCGCGGCAGGCGGCCAGCACGGCGTACAACAGTAGGCCGACGGCGACCGCGTCTTCTGGATGACCCCAGTCCAGCGAGACGTTCCAGAGCGCGATGCCGCTGGCGATGGCGAGCACGATCCGACGCCCCGTGGCTACCGCCAACTGCTCGGCGAGAGCGTCGGCCGCGAAGAGCGCCACGGCGGAGATGACAGTCTCATATGGGCCGGCCAGCAGCCACGCGGCCGGGTGCGGATTGTGCGCGGACTGCAGCTGGATCGGCACCCCGAGCACGTCCATCAGTGCGACCACCGGCATCAGGATGACCGCACCGCCGGGCAAGGTGATCAGGGCAGTTGGCGCGGTGTAGAGGCCGGCCAGGTCGCCGTGCAGCAGCCGGTTAGCCGCGACCAGAGTGCCCCACAAATCGTCGGGCACCACCCACGCGCTTCGGCCGGCGAGGGCGGGTCGCCACCAGATCGTCGCACTGAACCCGACCACGAGCAGGCCGAACGTCGTGGCGATGGGCCAGAGCCGACGCCGCAACCAGGACAGTATGGTCAGCTTCCCGACGTAATTTCCGGTGCGGCCTGACCCGCGCCGAGCTGAGCCTTGAGCGCGGCAAGCTCGTGGTCGACCTGAGCGTTGGTCCCGGCTTCGTCGAGTTCGCGCTGGATGTCGTCGGTGTTCCCGCCGACGTCCTCAAGCACGCCGGACTGCAGCAGTTCGTCGGTGGCGGCCGCCCTGGCCTGCATGGTCGCGATCTTGTCCTGGGCGCGCTGCAGGGCCGCGCCCGAGTCGCCCAAGGTGGTCGAGATGCCCGCGACGTTCTCATTGACCGAGTTCATTGCCGACGCGGCGGTGTACTGGGCCTTGAGCACTTCCTTGTGCGTGCGGAAGTCATTGACCCGCTGCTGCAACGCGGACAGCGTCTGCTCGAGCTTTTGCTCCTGCTCGGTGAGCTGCTCGTGCTGCGGCTCCATCTCGTCAATCTGGCCCTGCGCCGCTGCCTTGCGTGACAACGCCTCCCTGGCCAAATCCTCCTTGCCCTGGCCTAGTGCGGCCTTAGCCTGATCTTGCAGATGATCGACGGTGTGGCCGAGCTGGGCCTCCTGCAGCTCGATCTGCTTGCGCGACGCGGCGATGCTGACCAGCGCCCGGCGGACCTGAGTGATTTGGTCAAGCATCTGGTCATAGGACAGGTCAAGCATTTCGTCCGGCTTCTCGGCGGCGTCGAGTGCCTTGTTCGCCTTTGCCGAGACGATGTCGTGGGCCCGCTGGAAAAGACTCATCTGCTGCTCCTCGCGCCAGTGCGCATTGCCTTAGTGCTCCATTGCCCTCAGGCTACTGGCCGCCACCAGGCGGTGGCGCGCAGCTTGGCCAGGTGCGCAGCCGGGGCCGCTCACCGCGCAGCTGAGCGCGACATCCTCGACCCTGACCGGGAGCGGGAGCGGGACCGGGAGCGGGAGAGCCGCGCCCGATGAGACGATCGTAGGAATCATCGACGGGATTTTTCGAGAGGACTTGTATTACATGGAGCTCGGAGTACACGTAGCGGACTTCACTTTTCCTGGCGGCCCGACCCAGCTCGGCGCTGACCTGCGGCGGATCGCGGTGGCTGCGGAAGAGGCCGGATTCGCCAAGCTCAGCGTGATGGACCACGTCTGGCAGATTGGCATGGTCGGCCCGCCGGAAAACGACATGCTTGAGGCCTACACCGCGCTCGGCTACCTGGCCGCCTGCACCTCGCGGATCGAGTTGCTCGCCTGGGTCACTGCCGTCGTCTACCGTGAGCCAGGAATGCTGGCGAAATGCGTCACCACGCTGGACGTGATCTCCGGCGGCCGAGCCTGGCTCGGCATCGGCGCCGCCTGGAACGAGCCCGAGGCACGCGGGCTTGGGTTGCCGTTCCCTGGCACCGGCGAACGGTTCGAGCGGCTTGAGGAAGCGCTCCAGATCTGCCTGCAGATGTGGAGCGGGGAGCAGGGTCCTTACCAGGGCAAGCATTACCAGCTTGAGCGGACGCTCAATTCGCCGCAGGCGCTGTCCAGGCCGCATCCGCCGATTCTGATCGGCGGCGGCGGCGAAAAGAAGACGCTGCGGATGGTGGCGCAGTACGCCCAGGCCTGCAACCTGTTCGGCGGACCTGACCTGGAGCGGAAGCTCGACATCCTGCGCGAGCACTGCACCGAGATCGGGCGGGATTACGACGAGATCGAGAAGACCGTGATGTTCCACCTCGATCCCGGTGCCAATGGCGAGAACGTGGACGCGCTGCTTGAGCAACTGCAGGGTTTCGCCGCCCTCGGCGTGACCCACGCGCACGGCCGGGTAGTGAACGTTTCCGACATTACGCCACTTGAGATCCTCGGCGAGCGCGTCATCCCAGTGGCGGCCGGCTTCTAGCTAAGGTGAGCTGGATCGATGTTAAGGTCCACTCTGATGGCTAAACAGTGGTCCACTTCGGCGGCGGAGCTGGACCTGGAGCTGGAACTGCCTGTCGTGGGCGGCCGTCGGGTCGGCCTTGAGCAGGCATTGCGCGATGCCATCAGGTCGGGCCGGCTGCCGCCGCTCACCGCGTTGCCGTCGACCAGGGCGCTGGCCCAGTCCCTGACGTTGGCCAGGGGGACCGTCAGCGCGGCCTACGACCAGCTCGTTGCCGAGGGCTACCTAACGGCAAGGCACGGCTCAGGCACCGCCGTAGCCGAGGTGCCGCCAGCTCAGGCCGGCCCGCATGGATCGGTTCAGCAGCAGCCGGTCCCGCTGCATGATTTGCGCCCCGGCCAGCCTGATCCGACGACGTTTCCGCGGGAGGCCTGGCTGCGGTCGACCAGGCACGTGCTCGCGACCGCGCCGCCGGCGGCGTTCGGGCGCGGTGACCCGCTCGGCCAGCCGGAGCTCACGGCGGCTCTGGCCGGCTACCTCGGCCGGGTCCGCGGCGTGCTGACCAGCCCGGAGCGGCTCCTGATCACGGCCGGTTATTCGCAGGCACTAGGACTGCTCGCCACGGTGCTGGCGGAGCAGGGCGCCAGCACGATAGCGATGGAGGATCCAGGGCACCCGTACCATCGCGAGATCGTCAGCCGCGCGGGCTTGCGGGTGATCTCGTTGCCGGTTGATGTGCTCGGCGCCCGCACCGATTTGCTTAACACCGCTCGATACGCCAGAACCGACGCGGTGGTGGTAACTCCGGCGCATCAGTATCCAACTGGTGCGACCTTGCACCCAGACCGGCGCCGAGCACTGACCTCGTGGGCGCGCGCCACCGGCGGGCTGGTCATCGAGGACGACTACGACGGCGAATTCCGCTACGACCGCCAGCCGGTCGGCGCCGTGCAGGGGATGGCGCCGGGCGCCGTCGCCTATGCGGGCACCGCCTCGAACGCGCTGTCGCCCGCGTTGCGGCTCGGCTGGATCGCGGCGCCGAAGCAGGTCGCTGACCGACTGCGCGACGCCAAGTGGCACGCTGACACCGCCAGTCCGGCGCTGACCCAGCTGGTGCTCGCCGACCTGATCGAAGGACGCGCCTACGACCGGCATATTAGATCAGCTCGGCTCCGCTACCGCCGCCGCCGCGACCTGCTGCTCGCCAAGCTGCACAGTGAGGCGCCGCAAGTGCAGGTCAGCGGCGTTGCAGCCGGCTTGCACGCGCTGGTCAGACTGCCAGCAGGCGGGCCGGGGGAAAAGGAGATCATGGACCGCGCTGACGAGCACGGGCTGGCGCTGCAGCCGCTCGCCGATCATTGGCAGCGGCCAGGCGATCACTACGGCGGGCTGATTGTCGGCTATAGCACGCCAGCCGAGCAGGTCTGGCCGGCCGCGCTTGAGGCGTTGTGCGCGGTGCTAAGAAAGTTACCCGGCATAGGATCGGCATCAGGGCATGAGGAGAGGACTGCGCGATGTCGAAGACCGCAACGGTTACCCAGTCCGACCTGCTCGATGAGGCGGTGGCGCAGGCCAGGTACCGCTACGCCGAGCGCCGGCCGAAGACTAGGGCGCTGCACGATAGAGCGATCGCCTACCTGCCTGGCGGCAATACCCGCAGCGTGCTGTACCACCACCCGTTCCCGCTGCGGATCGACAAGGGCTGGGCTGCGATCTTGGCCGATGTGGACGGGCACGAGTACGTTGACCTGCTTGGGGAGTATTCAGCCGGTCTCTACGGCCACTCCCATCCGGTCGTAGTCAAGGCCATGATGGCCGCGCTGGCGCAGGGCATCAGCCGGGGCGCGCACACCAGATACGAGGTCGACCTGGCGCAGGCAGTGTGCGAGCGATTCGCCTCGATTGAGCGAGTGAGATTCACCAACTCAGGTACCGAGGCCAACCTGATGGCACTGACCGCCGCGCGGGCCTTTACCGGCCGGGGGACGATCGTCGCGTTTCGCGGTGCCTACCACGGCGGCCTGCTGACCTTCAAAGACGGTCACTCCCCGGTGAACGCCCCGTACGACGTGCTCATAGCCGACTACAACGACTCAACCGGGGCCCAGTCGCTGATTAAAGCCCATGCGGAAAGAATCGCCGCGGTGATTGTTGAGCCGATGCTGGGCTCGGGTGGGTGCATCCCAGGCGATCGTGCGTTCCTTGCGACGTTGCGGGAGGCGGCGACCCAGGCCGGGGCACTGCTGATCTTCGACGAGGTGATGACCTCGCGGACGGGGGCGAGCGGACTGCAAGGACGGCTCGGCATCACCCCGGACCTGACCACGCTCGGCAAGTACATCGGCGGCGGCTCGTCTTTTGGTGCGTTCGGCGGCCGGGCTGACGTGATGGAGCTGTTCGATCCTGGCCGGCCTGGATCGCTGCCGCACGCCGGCACCTTCAACAACAACGTGCTATCGATGGCGGCCGGTCATGTTGGCCTGACCGAGGTGTATACGCCCGAGGTAGCCGAGCGGCACACCGCCAAGGGCGACCGGCTGCGCGCCGACCTGCAGGCGGTGTTCTCCGCAGTCGGCGCGCCCTTCCAGAGCACCGGGGTCGGCACCCTGCTGAACATCCACTCCACCAGCCAGCCGCTGCGCAGCCCGGCTGACCTGGCTTCGGTCGAGCCTCGACTGCTCGAACTGCTCTTTCTTGACCTGCTTGAGCTTGGCTACTACATCGCGCCGCGGGGGTATCTGGCACTCAGCCTGGCGCTGACCGACGACCAGTTGGCCGGGTTCACCGAGGCGGTGAGCACGGTGCTGGCCGACCGGTCAGCGCTCTGGACCGGTTAGCTGCTGCGGACGATCGCCAGGCTGTGCCTGGTGGTCAGGCCGGCTGGCAGCCGGATCGCTGACAGGCCTGCTGGTAGCTGTACCTGGATCGGGACGTCGCTGTTAGCGGTGCCGTTGCCGAGCTGGTAGAAGCCGTTGTTGCCCCAGGCGAGTACCGCGCCGTGCGCGGTCAGCGCCAAGCTGAAGCCTCCGCCCGCACTGATCGCCGTGATCTTGTACTTGGCCGGCATCCGTACTGCCACCGGCACGGTGCTGTCCTTCGTGCTGCCGTTGCCGAGCTGACCGTAGGCATTCCAGCCCCAGGCCAGCACCTTGCCGGTCGAGGTGAGCGCCAGGCCGTGCTGGCTGCCAGCGCCGATCGAGACCACCTTGACCCCGGTGGGCAGCTTGACCTGGACGGGGGACAGCGCGCTGCTCCTGGTGCCGTCGCCGAGCTGCCCGTACCTGTCATCGCCCCAGGCCCAGATCCGCCCCGATGCGGTCAGCGCGAGTCCGTCGTAGCCGCCATTCGCGATCGCGCGCACGGCGGTGCCCTTGGGCAGCTTGACTGGGATCGGGACCTCGCTGGCCGTTTCATAACCATTGCCGAGCTGGCCTGAGCCGTTGTAGCCCCAGGTCAGCACCTGGCCAGCCGAGGTGAGCGCGACCGCGTAGTTGTAGCTGACGCCGACCTGGATGGCCTTGTCGCCGCGCGGTAGGCGCACTTTCACCGGGACATTGCTTGGCAGGTTGCTGCCATCGCCGAGCTGACCGTAGTGATTGTTGCCCCAGGAGTAGATCGCACCGGTGGAGGTGACGGCCAGGCTGTCGTTGTCGCCCGCCGCGATAGCCGTGGCCACAGTGCCGGCGGGCAGGTCTACCGCGACCGGGGTGTGGCTGTCGGTGTTGCTGCCATCGCCGAGCTGGCCATCGAAGTTATCGCCCCAGGCAAGTACCTGACCGGTGGAGGTGAGCGCCAGCGTGTGCTTGCCGCCGGCCGCGACGGCGGTGATCGTCACTCCCTGCGGGAGTTGCACCGTCTGCGCCAGGTCATTCCTGCCGGTCGTGCCGTTGCCGAGCTGGCCGTTCAGGTCATCGCCCCAGGCCTGCAAAGTCCCGGCCGGTGCCACGGCGGCCACGGTGCTCCCGCTGGCTGAGCTGCTCGCGCTGGCCGCGCTGGCCGCGAGCATGGCCACAGCAGGCACCACCACCGCCGTGCTGGCAAGCAGCCGTTGTCCGACGGATCGTCTGGTCATTGGACCTCCCCTATGCCGCTGCGCCATCGAATTCGTATTGCATCGCCTTGCTCAATGCAATACTGACTCAATGGAGTCAACGCGACGAGACCTACTGAAAACTTCACTGGCCGGCGCTAGCGCGCTGGGTGCCGGGGTATTGCTTACCAGCGCTAGTACTGATGCTGCCGCTGCCACCACTATACCGGCACTGCCGCCAACGGTGCCGTTTTACGGTACCCACCAGGCCGGAATCGGGACGCCAGCCCAGAATTACCTGCAGTTCGCCGCCTTCAGCATGGTCAGCGATTCAGTTGCTGACCTGCGTAAACTCATGCAGGATTGGACGAGTGCCGCCGCCAAGATGACGCTCGGACACACCATCGGCCCAGCTTCGGATCTCGACAAGCCCCCGACCGATACTGGCGAAGCGTTGGGGCTCAAGCCAGCGCAGCTCACTATTACCTTTGGTTTCGGCCGCAGTCTGTTTACTGACGGTGGCGTCGATCGATTTGGCCTGGCCAAGCACCTGCCGGCCCCACTCGTTGAGCTGCCAGCCTTCAAGGGCGACGCGTTGCAAGCCGCCATCAGCGACGGCGACCTTTGCATCCAGGCGTGCGCTAACGACCCGCAAGTCGCGTTTCATGCCATTCATGACCTCATTAAGATCGCCAAGCCGATAGCCAATCCGAGTTGGTTGCTAGCCGGATCTGGTCGCACTGGCAACAGCAGGACTCAGTCATTGCCGCGCAACCTGATGGGTTTCCAAGATGGCACGGCCAACATCAAAGTCGAGAACACAGCCGTGATGGATAAATTCGTCTGGGCCAGTGAGCCATCCTCGCCGACCTGGATGCGAGGTGGCTCTTACCTAGTCGCCCGCCGGATCCAGATCGCGCTCGGGCTCTGGGACGACACCACGCTCAAGGGCCAGGAGCAGGCCATCGGTCGGGTGAAGGTAAGTGGCGCAGTCTCCCCCGACATCGCGCCGACCTCGCACATTGTGCTGTCAGGTCCAGGCAAGAACCACGGCAAGCAGATCTTGCGACGTGGCTATGCCTACACCGACGGCATTGAGCCAGTCACCTTTGACGCCGCCACCGGGCTGCTGTTCTTGTGTTATCAGAAGGATCCGCGCACCCAGTTCATCCCCATTCAGCAGCGCATTGCCGGCGTGGATGCGCTGAGCGTGTATCTGACGCACATTGGCAGCGCCGTCTTCGCTTGCCCGCCGGGAGCTAAGCAAGGTAGTTATGTTGGTGCGTCATTGCTGGGATAACGCCTGCCATCGTCAGCGGTGACCGGTTCTACAACAGGCGCCGAGGGATACAAAGCGAGCCGAGAACTATACAAAGTCCGTCGGTATCTCCTGACCTGCCGGGGAGGTGTGCAACGGACCTGACCGTTCCGTGCTGACGGGACGATCATTGGGATTCGTGACCTCCAGTCGTGTAACGCCTACAGATCGTGACGGTGCCGGCGGCGATCTCTTAGCTGCCCCGCCCGATGTCTCGATTACATTCCCTGGCATTCCGGCGACCATCTCGGCTGTTCGCAAGGTCCTTGCCGACGTGATGGCCGGGGCGCCGCGAGCCGACGACGTAGTGCTCATCGGATGTGAGTACGCCACCAATGCCATCAGGCACTCGCCGAGTGGGTTGCCGGGCGGCGAATACATCGTGCAACTGTGGATCAGGCCAGGCTGGGTCCGGCTGGAGGTAACCGATCTCGGCAGCGGTGACTGGGTGGCCGTGTCGCCCGCCTGCGAAGACTTCGATGGCGAGAGCGGCCGCGGCCTGATCGTAGTGGCAGCCCTGGCCGACTTCTGTGGCCACCTAGGCGGCTGCGCCTACGCCGAGGTCAGCTGGCTGGGCTAGCCGAGGTCGAGGGCTAGCAGGTCGGCTTCTGTCTCGCGCCGGATGAGTGGGCGGGCCGCGCCGCCGGCGACGGCGATCACCGGTGGGCGCGGGATGTGGTTGTACTGGCTGGACATACTGCGGCAGTAGGCGCCAGTGGCCGGCACGGCGATCAGGTCGCCTGAGCTCAGGTCAGCTGGCAGGAATTCGTCCTTTACCACGATGTCGCCAGCTTCGCAATGCTTGCCGACCACCCTGGTGAGCACCGGGTCGGCGGTCGAATGTCGAGAAGCGAGCGTGCAGGAGTAATCGGCGTCATACAAGGCGGTGCGGATGTTGTCGCTCATGCCGCCGTCGACCGCCACATAGCGGCGGATGACGCCGTGCTCAAGCTCGACATCTTTGACCGTGCCCACCTGATAGAGGGTGAACGTGCTCGGCCCGGCAATCGCCCGGCCAGGTTCGACTGACACCTTGGGCACGTCGATCCCGAGCACCTTGCACTCGCGTCCCACGATGTCAGCGAGCGATTCGGCCAGGTCCCTGGCGGGCAGCGGGTCGTGCTGGCTGGTGTAGGCGACACCGAAGCCGCCGCCGAGGTCGAGCTCGGGCAAGATCACGTCGTGCTCGTCGGCGATGCGGGCATGTAGCGCGAGCAGCCGGTGTGCGGCGACCTCGAAGCCGCTGGTGTCGAAGATCTGCGAGCCGATGTGCGAATGCAGCCCGCGCAGCTCGAGTTCGGGCCTGGCCAGCACCCGGCGGACGGCCTCAGCCGCCGTGCCTGCCGTCAGCGAGATGCCGAACTTCTGGTCTTCATGCGCGGTGGCGATGTACTCGTGGGTGTGCGCCTCGACCCCGACGGTGACCCGCACCAGCACCCGGGCGCGGACGCCAAGTCGTGCGGCGGCATCGGCGATGCGATCGATCTCGGCGATCGAGTCGACGAAGATGCGGCCGATGCCGGCAGTCAAGGCGCGGGTTATCTCAGCATCTGACTTGTTATTGCCATGCAAGCCGATGCGCTCCGGCGGAACCTCCGCCCGCAGCGCCACCGCGAGCTCGCCACCTGAGCAAGTATCGAGGCCGAGGCCGTCGGCGGCGACCCAGCGCGCTACCTGAGTGCAGAGGAAAGCCTTGCCTGCGTAGTACACGTCGGCACCGTCGCACAGGCCGGCGAAGGCGTGCGCGAACGCCTCGCGGAATGCGATGGCCCGAGACCGGAAGTCGGTCTCGTCAAGAATGTAGGCCGGGGTGCCGTGTTCGGCTGCGAGGTCGCGGACGTCGATCCCGCCGACCTCAAGCGCGCCGGCGTCGTTGCGCTTGACCGTCTGCGCCCACAGTTGGGGGAGCAGTTCGCTGCTATCGGCGGGCGGACGCAGCCAGGCGGGCACGATCGCGACGTCGCCGTAACCAGCGGCGTGCAGCGCTCCGGCTTCATGTACGGGCATGCTCGCCAGCCTAGCCAGCGGCGCTGACAGTTCGGTTCGCCGGTGCGATGCCAGCTTGCGGCTTGCTCATATTCCTGTATGGGAATATGATAGGCCCGTGGCGAGGGCAGCGACGACGAGTGACGCGTTCAACGCGGTGGCTGAGCCGCGGCGACGGCAGATACTTGACCTGCTGGCGACGGGGGAGCGGCCGGTGAACGACTTGGTCATGCTGCTCGGACTGGCCCAGCCGCAGGTGTCCAAGCACCTGGCGGTGTTGCGCCAGGTCGGGCTTGTCGAGGTGCGCGACGTTGGCCGGCAGCGCCTGTACCGGCTCAACGGACTGCCGCTTAAGCCGATCTATGCCTGGCTGCAGGGATATGAGCAGTTCTGGAGTGAGCGGTTCGATCGGATCGATGAGGTACTGGCTGAGCTCAGGCAAGCCGAAGCCGGAGAAGGCACGAGCGAGGATGGAGATTGATGACAATGGCACATAGCGGCAGCGCGGTAGTGACGCTCCCGACCGACACTCAGATCCTGATCACCAGGGAGTTCGACGCGCCCAGGCGGTTGGTGTTCCGTGCGTGGACCACGCCCGAGTTGATCAAGCGCTGGTGGGCCGGCGACCGGGGCAAGGTCAGCAGCGTCGACGTCGACCTGCGGGTCGGCGGCTCTTGGCGGTACGTCATGATCGTCAACGCCGGCTTCGAAGTAGCGTTCCACGGCCAGTACAGCGAGATCGTCCCTGACGAACGGCTGGTCAGCACTGAGGTGTTCGAAGGCATGCCGGATGCGGAGGCAATGAGCACGCTGACGCTGACCGAGCGGGGCGGCCGGACCACCATGACCTTGCTGGTCACCCATCAGCTTCCCGAGCACAGGGACGCGCACGTCAACTCGGGCATGGAAGACGGCATGCAGGAGTCGATGGACTACCTGGAGCAGGTCGTGGGGTCGCTCGCGGCGGGGTGACCAATCCTGTGGGTCATCATGTGAGCTTCCTTCGTGGTGCATCAATTCTTGGCTGCCTAATGTCGTTATTAGCCGCTCCACCAGGACGGCAGACAAGAAAGCGGCCGAGGCCGTGAATGACACCGCAAGGAGGCGGACGATGTTTATCGCCATATTCATCATCGCCGTCGTGGTGAGCATGCCGATTGTCGCGGTCGTGCTTGTCACTGTAGCCAGCAAGCGCGAGGACTTGGCATGGAGCCTGAGCAAGCCGGCCAAGGGTCCGGTCCAGGCTGCCGCACGGCGGATCGTGGACTTCCAGACCGACTGCCCAGCGCAATGGGCGCGGCCAGTGACCACCAGCCAGGTTAAGTCTCGGTCGGCCAAGCCGATCGCGGTCGGGTCGACGTACCGCCCTGCTGACGCCGACTCGCCAGAGGCCGGCGTTGGCGCCGAAAATGAGGATCCGCCAGGCCGCGTAACGGCCTAGCCGAAGCGGCCGGGCGCATGACCACCATCAGGTGGCGTGCGCCCGGCATTGCTGGGTATGGCGTAGCTGGCTAGTTGTACCTTTTCTGTGGAGCGTCAATGACGTCGTTCGGACAACTGCTGAAGGACCTGCGCGCAACTGCCGGGCTGACCCAGGAAGATCTCGCATTCGCGGCCGGCCTCAGCCCTCGGGCCATTAGTGACCTTGAGCGCGGTATAAACCGGACGCCAAGGCGGGGGACGGCGCGATTGCTGGCCGAAGCGCTCAATCTCAACGGTGAGGCGCTGGCCAAGTTCGAGTCGGCGTCCCGCAGGCAGCGCGCGACCGCGGCGGCCGCGGCCGCGACTAAGGCACTCCCGATGGACACCGCGTCCTTCACTGGCCGCGAGACCGAGCTCGCCCTGCTGGAGAAGACCATGGCGCATTTGCATGGCGCCGTCGGCATCTGCACGATCGGCGGCATGGCTGGGGTCGGCAAGACCGCTCTCGCCGTGCACGCGGCGCACGCGCTCGCCTCGCACTTTCCTGACGGCCAGATTTACCTGCAGTTGCACGCGCACACGCCAGGACAGCAGCCGGTCGACCCAGCTGAAGGGCTCGCTAGCCTATTGCAAACCATCGGCATCGCCGCCGCTCAGATCCCGGCCAACATCGAAGCAAGGACTGCGCTGTGGCGGGATCACCTGGCCGGTCGGCGGATCTTGCTGCTGTTTGATGATGCGCTGGATAGCGAGCAGGTCAGGCCGCTGCTGCCAGGGACCGGCGGATGCGGGGTGCTCGTCACCAGCCGTAAGCACCTCACCGCGCTCGATGACGCCTTTACCATCAGCCTGGACGCGCTACCCGCCGAAGAGGCGATCGCGCTGCTCGTCAAGCTAGCCGCCAGGGCCGACATTCACGCTGATGACCCCGCCGTCGCGCAGATCTGCGGCCTGTGCGGCAATCTGCCGCTCGCGCTCGGCCTGCTGGCCAGGCAATTGCACCATCATGTCGCCTGGAGCGCGGCTGACCTGGCCGCCGACCTGGTCGCCGCCCAGGACCGGCTCACCGTGATGCGAGCTGAAGATCTATCCGTGGCCAGCGCCTTCCAGCTCTCTTACCGCGATCTCAGCCCTGGGCAGCAGCGGTTGTTTCGGTGCTTGGGCCTGCATCCTGGCATCGACATAGATGCCTACGCGATGGCCGCGCTGGCCGACGTCACTCTGGCTGAGGCTAAGGCCGGTCTTGAGTGCCTGTTTGATCAGTGCCTGCTGAGCGAGCCTGTTCGCGACCGGTACCGCTGTCATGACCTGATACGTGAATACGCCCGAGCGCTGGTCGGGCAGGACCCGGCTGATGGACGGGCCAGGGCAGTTGGCCGGCTGCTTGACTACTACCTCTATGTAGCTGCGGTGGCTAACCGCGAGATCGGCCGGGGCGATCCGCGTTCCTACGGTGCGGTGGATCCGGCCTTGTGGGCCGACCGCACCGGCACTGGCGCCGCCGAGGCCGGCTACCTGCGGCCGGCCTGCGTCCCGCCGATTGCCGACCGGTCGGCCGCGGTCGCTTGGCTGGCCGCCGAGCGGCTCAACTTGCACGCGGCGGCCGGATCGGCGGCCGGGTACGGCCGCAGGCCCATGCGGCCGCGATCCCGGCGGTCATGCGCGAGTTCCTGCGCAGCCAGGGGCATTGGGACCAGGCGATCACGTTGCATCAGGCGGCCATTGAAGCCGCCAGGGAAGTGGGGGTGCGGCTCGCGGAAGCTCGTGCGCTCACCGACCTTGGCGACATGCAGTACCTGATGGACGACTACCCAGCCGCAGCCGAGAATTTGGCCAAGGCACTTGAGTTGTATCAGGCACTCGGCGATCGGCTGGGCGAGGCCGACGCCTGCCGAGAGCTCGGCGCGGTGCGGCACGCCTGCGGCGAGTACTCGGCCGCTGACGACAGCCTGTCCCGAGCGCTCGAACTGTATCAGCGCCTTGGCGACCGGCATGGCGAGGCGGACGCGCTGCGGGAGATTGGCACGGTCAGGCAAGCCTGCGGAGACTACCGGGCGGCGGCGACCACCGCTCAGCGTGCGCTTGAGCTCTACCAGTCGCTGGGCGACGGACTCGGTGAAGCTGACGCGCTGAGCGACCTCGGCGCGGTGCAGCAGGCCTGCGGCGATCACGACGCGGCCGCGGTCAGCCAGCAGCAGGCACTCTTGCTCTATCGCGGCCTCGGCGACCGGCTTGGCGAAGCCAACGCACTGACCGACCTGGGCACCGTGCAGCAGATCGCCGGTGACCAGGGTGCGGCGTCGGCAAGCCTGGCCAGGGCGCTTGAGCTGTTCCGCGAGCTCGGCGATCGCTCAGGCGAAGCCGAAGCGCTCAACACCATGGGCGAGCTCGCACTGGACAGCGGCGATCCAGCGGCTGCGCGCACCAAGCACCAGGGCGCGCGCGAGATAGCTGCGAAGATCGCCGCGCCCATGCAAGAGGCGCGCGCACTCGAAGGAATCGGCCGTAGCTACCTCTGCGCTGGGCAAGCGCAGGCAGGTGCGGCGGCGCTACGCGAAGCGCTTGAAATCTACCAGCGGATCGGCTCACCATACGCGGAGCGAGTCGAGTCGGCACTTGATGAGAAACCGGACCGGTGATCCCGCCGGGCTCGGTGATATCAGTGTTCTGGCTGCTCATTAGATGTCCTCCGTACCAATATGGCCGGATCGATATCGGTAGTATGGTGCGCCGCCGATCCGTCCTGATACCGTGCCCGTGCCCGGCTTGAACACTGACTAGGGGAACCCATGGCCGAGATGGTCTTCTTCACCGACAACTACCAGGATCACAGTACTAATGAGGGCTATCAGTTCGAGTTCTACTGCCGTCGGTGCGGCAACGGATACGCTTCCTCGTTCCAGAAGTCGCTGACCGGGTTTGGCGGCGGATTGCTCAAGATGGGCGGCGACCTGCTCGGCGGTACCGTCGGTGAGAAGGCATCGCAGCTCGGCTGGGACTCCCAGTGGCTCAACAACAACTCTCGCAGCTCGGGCCGGGACAAGGCGCTGGCCAAGGCAGTCGATGAGATGAAGCCGTACTTCAAGCAGTGCCACCGGTGCGGTCAGTGGGTCTGCGGCCAGATCTGCTGGAACAACGAGCGCGGGCTGTGCGTGAGCTGCGCGCCCAAGTTGGACCAGGAGATCGCCGGCATGCAGGCGGCAGCCCAGGTGCAGCAGCTCAACACGAAGATCCAGGCGCAAGACTGGACCCAGGACATCAACTATCGCGATCAGGGCACCGGCTTGTGCTCGAACTGCGGTCAGGAGACCGGTGGCGGCAAGTTCTGCGGCCACTGCGGTCAGCCGCAGGCCGCGGCCGAGACCGCCAAGAAGTTCTGTGGTAACTGCGGTAGCCAGCTCTCCGGCGCTAAGTTCTGCGGCGAGTGCGGTACGCCGGCGGCCTGACGCAGTGACGACCACGCGCTACCGGCTGCTGACGCCAACCGGCGAAGCGACTGAGGACGGCAAGGGGGACGTGGTCATCGCCGACGGCACGTTTGTGCTGACGCCGTCGGCCGGCGACGTCTTGCGGGTGCCTTTCGGCCAGATCACTTCGGTTGGCGAAGCCGAGCCCTTCCTGCTTCGCATCGCGCTTGCGCAGGGCACGGTGATCGAGTTGTCGCAGCTCGGCGCGATGCGCACGCAGGTACTCGCCGAGTTGCGCGACGCGCACGCGGATGCGGCAGCGCAGACGGCGTCGGCAGTTGGCACGGCCGATACGTTCACCGCGGTCGTCGGCGGCGAGCGGGTTGAGGCACGCATCTACGACGACGCGCTGTTGGTGATCGGCTCGGCTAGCACGCAGCGAGTCAGCTTCTCGTTTGTCCAAGGCGTGCAGACGATGAACTATGTCGTCACGGTGCAGGCCACGGGCAGCGATCCGATCGAGCTGACTCGGCTCGGCAACCGGACCGGCGAGTTTGAGCGGGCGCTGTCCGATCGGATCTCGGCGGCGCGCAACCGTACCTCGTCATTCCTTGGCGCGCTGCTGCCCGGCCTGGACCCGATGGCGCTTCGGCAGGCGGCTGGGCTGCTGCGCGATGGCGTCGCGGTGCCAGTCACCACGCTCAACGGGCTGCACCCCGAGTTGGCCAGCACGCTGCTGGCTATCACCACCCTGGCAGGCCGGCAGCAGGGCGTCGCCGAGCTTGGCAGCAAAGGTGCGTTGGCGATCGGCTTCCGCCAGGTCACCTCGGTGCATAAGGACGCGGTGGGCGGCAAGGAGTGGCACGACTCGGCGGCTAGTCCGCACATCAGCGATCATGACCACTGGGAAGGCCAATTCCAGCCAGGGCTGGGCGGAGCGATGGCGGCTGCGGTGGTGGCCGGCGGTCCTGGCCTGTTCGAGCCTGGGGCCTTCAATCCCGGCGGCGGCGGCGGATTTGGCGGCGGGTTCGGTGGCGGGTTCGGTCCTGGTGGTTTCGGGCCGGGTGGATTTGGCCTCGGTGGGTTCGGGCTCGGCGGGTTCGGCTCAGGCGGCGGTTACGGCGGGTCGGGTTACGGCGGGTCGGGTTACGGCGGGTCGGGTTACGGCGGCAGCGGTGGCGGGCCGTGGGGTTACCGCGATGACTACGGCGGCTGGGGTGACTACTGGGCCTACCGTGCTCTCGGCGCCGGTTCGAACTCGCGCCAGCAGCATCAGATGACGGCCAGGCCGGACCTGACCAGGGGCAACTTGACTCCGGCCACAGAGGATCTGGCCGCGCTCGCGGTGACCGGCGAGGACCCCACCGTGCTCGGGTTCGTGCTGGTCAGCCTGCCCGGCCGAGTGGTGTTCGAAGTGCTGAACCTGGCCGGGCCAACCACGCTGGTCTTCAGGTCCGATGGCGACAGTTCGTTCGGCGTGATCAACCGTGCGCTCGTTGATTCTGGCTTTGCGCCACCGGCCCCGGCTGGGGCCGGCCTCACCGCGCCGCTGCGCCGGGTCGGCGAGCCGGCCGTGCTGACCGACCTGCTGATCGGTCAAGTACCGCACGACGCGAACTGGTCAGCCCAGCTAGCGGCGCTGCTGTCGCAGTAATCCCGAAGGGACAAGGACATGACTCAGCCACCTGGCGGCGTCAGGGCATCGGATGCGGACAGGGACGCGGCCGCCGAAGCGCTCGCTGACGCGGTTGGCTCAGGCCGCTTGTCGCTGGCCGAGCACGGCCAGCGCCTCGATGCGATGTACGCGGCGGTGACCACCGACCAGGTGGCGGCCGTCGTCGCGGACTTGCCGTCGTTGCCAGCCAAGCGAACCGCCATGTATCAGGCGGTGGATCCGTACAAGATCGTCGTGGTGGGCGGCCAGGTGCAGCGCGCAGGCAGGTTCAGGATCGGCCGCTTCTGCTCGATCACCGCACTGTTCGGCAAGGTCGATCTTGACGTGCGCAGCGCGAAACTGACCGAGGACAATCAGCTGACCATCACGGTGCGCAGCCTCGCGTCCACGGTCACCATCGTGATCCCCAAGGGCTGGCGCATCCAGGAGCAGGTGATGGTGCTTGGCAACCGCCGGGTGATCGACTCGCGCGACGACCTGTCCAACGGCCCGATCTTGCGGCTGCGCGGTACCGTCATCGGCGGCGGCCTCCGGCTCTCCGACGCACTCTAGAGTTCGGTTTGCGGCGACAGTCGCGGGTGCGCCTGCGTTAATCTTCGTCGTTTGTTACCCGACCGACGCGGCGCCGCAGCCGGCTGAAAGCGCGGTCGGCGGCCGAGCCGAACGGGTTGTCCTTGACCAGATAGGTCCACGTGGCCGTGGGGCGCTTCAGCCCGATCGCGTCGAGGTCGGCGCCGTCGCTGGTGATGTCAGCTTCGCTGAACGTCTCGGCAGCGGATTCCTCGATCTGATCGAATAGGCTGGCGAACAACTGCACGGCTTCGCGACGAAACTCGGCCAGCGGGCCGAGGCTGCCGAAGCCGAGCGCCCGCAGGTGGATGCCCTCGCGAATGTTGGCCAGCACGGCCAGATGATCAGCCCAGGCCCGGTCGAGGTGGTAAAGGACGATCTGCCTGGTGGCCCGTTCCAGTGCGGGGTCGTCGAGCTTGTCGGCCAGTTCCTGATAGCGCTCAGGGCAGCGGCCGGCCAGGGCAACTCGGGCCGCGTCGGTGCTCAGCACTCGCTCCCGATGCTCAAGCAGGATCCGCCGTTGCTCTTCGATGAGCTCGTTGTAGCGCCAGGTGTTGCGGTGGAGTTCAACGTTGGCACCCTCGGCGACGCGCTGGGCGTGGCCGGCGGTCCAGTGTGCTTTGGCGTCGGAGATCAGGCCGTCGGCGGCCACGTCGCGAGGCGCGGTCACGTCCGGTGCGTGCTGGACGATCAGCTCATCTTCCAGGCTTTCGAAAAAAATAGACCCGCCGGGATCGCCCTGCCGACCGGCTCGCCCGCGTAGCTGGTCATCAAGACGCGGGCTCCAGTGCCTGCCGGTGCCGATCACGTAAAGGCCGCCGAGCTCAGCGATCCGGTCCCGGTCGGCGTCGGTGCCGTGCGCGCCGCCCAGCTTGATGTCGGTGCCGCGCCCGGCGATCTGGGTGGACACCGTGATCGTGGCGTAGGTGCCGGCCTCGGCGATGATGGCGGCTTCCTCGCTGTCGTTCTTGGCATTCAGCACGGTGCAGGTCAAGTCGTGGCTGGCCAGCTCGGTTGCGAGCTTTTCCGACTCGGCCACGTCGAGGGTGCCGATCAGCACCGGCCGCCCGGTCTCGTGCGCGGCGATGATTTCGGCGGTGACGGCTGCTTCCTTCGCTGGCAGCGTCGCGTACAGGCGGTCAGGTTGGTCCGCTCTGATGCACGGCTTGTTGGACGCGATCACGGCGACCTCAAGCTGGTAGAACTCGCGTAGTGCTGCCCCCACCGGCACGGCGGTGGCAGTCATGCCGCACGCCGTCGGATAGCTCCTGACTAGCGATTCGACCGTGATGCTGTCCAGGATCTCGCCGCTGTCGCTGGCGGCGAGGCCCTCCTTCGCCTCGACGGCCGCCTGCAAGCCATCAGGCCAGCGTTGCAGCAAGGCCACCCGGCCGCGGGAGGCGTTGATCAACTCGACCCGGCCGTCCCTGACCAGATAGTCGACGTCCTTGTGCAGCAGTGCCTGCGCGTGCAGTGCGACATTGAGCCTGGTCAGCGTGTCGAGCTGATCAGCGCCGTAGAGCTCGATGCCGCCAAGCGCCCGTTCGGCCATCAGGGTGCCTGAGTTGGTCAAGTGCACGTTGCGCCCGTCGCGGTCGACCTCGTAGTGCGCGCCTGGCCGCAGCGTCGCCACGAACTGCGCCATCTCCAGGCCGGTGTCGTCGGGCTGGGTCGATCCGGCCAGCACGATCGGCACCCGCGCCTCGTCGATCAGCACGGAATCAGCTTCGTCGATGATGAGCACGTCGGGTGCTGGCACGAGCGCATCGCTAGCCTGCGTCCGCAGGCGGTCCCTGAGCACGTCAAATCCGATTTCGCTGACCGGCGCATAGGTGATTTGCGCCGCGTAGGCCAGCCGCCGGTCGTCCTTCGTGCTGGCTTGGCCGACGTGACCGACGCTGATGCGGAGCAGGTCGAATACCGGCCGCATCCAGTCGGCGTCACGTTTCGCCAGATAGTCGTTGACCGACATCACGTGGACGGTCCGACCTCGCGCGGCGTAGCCGGCCGCCGCGAGTGCACCGCTCAGGGTCTTGCCCTCGCCGGTTGCCATCTCCGCGATGTTTCCCGCCAGCAGTACCAGCGTGCCGAGCAACTGACTGTCGTAAGGCCGCTCGTCGAGCGCTCGCCTGGCGGCCTCACGCAACGCGGCCGCCAGCACGGCGTCATCCGCCGCGCCAGCGACGAGCGCGGCCAACTCGTCGTCGGTCGAGTCGCGCAGTGGCGCTTCTTGCGCGGCGATGGCCGGCAAAAGCCGCTGGAACCGTGCGGTGTCAACGGTGCCTGGCTTTTGCAGTAGCCGCCTTACCCGGTCGCCTATCGTGCTCATCACTCGCCCATGCTCGCTGTCGTCAACGTGGCTCGTCGGCACCCACGCTATCCGTTACTTGAGCTCCGACAGGCAGTCAGTCGGCTAGTGGGAAGGTGCGCAGTCGGCACCGGTTCAGCCGTGCGATGATCTCATGGTGACCAGGCGGCGGCAGGTAATGCCGAGTGTCGCGGCGCAGCCAGGTACTTACGTGCAGCGCCGCTTTCAGGTGCCAGCCGGTGCGACCGACATTGTGCTGGTGCGGCACGGGCAGTCGCAGGCTTACGTCGACGGCGTGAGCTTCGCGCTGGTGGATGGGCACGGCGATCCGCCGCTGTCCGAGCTCGGCCGGCAGCAGGCCGACCTGGTCGGCGCGCGGCTGGCCGGGGCGGGGATCCAGGCCATTTACGTCACTACATTGGGCCGGACGGTGCAGACGGCGGCACCGCTGGTGCAGCGGCTCGGGTTGTCGGCCGAGGTGGAGCCTGACCTGCGGGAAGTGAATCTGGGCGACTGGGAAGGCGGCTTGTATCGCAAGATGCTCGCTGACGGGCACCCGATCGCCCAGCAGATGCTCAGCACCGAGCGGTGGGATGTGATCCCGAACGCCGAGCCGGCCGACAGCTTCGCCAGCCGGGTGCGGTCGGCGATCAGCCGGTTGGCCGACCGGCACCGCGATCAGCGCATCGCTGTGTTTACTCATGGCGGCGTGATCGGCCAGGCACTGTCGCTCGCCGCCAGGTCACGGCCATTCGCGTTCACCGGATCGGATAACGCGTCCATCTCCCGGCTGGTCGTGCAGGATGACCGGTGGATCATCGGCAGCTTCAATGACACCGCCCACTTGGGGGACTCGCTCCGGCAGGCCTGACCGGGCGTTCAGCGCGGGGCTGGCAGCGGCAGCGGTAGCCAGCTACGGCCGGCGTTGGTGGTGCGCAACAGCACCTCGGTCGCCGGGCCGTCGGGTGGCACGTCGGCCACGATGAAGCCGGTGGTCGGGCCGACGTACTGCAGCGAGTTCCAGGTGCCGTAGCCGAGTTTCTTGATCGCGTGCCAGCTCCGGCCGCCGTTGACCGATCGACCCAAGGTGCCGATCGCATTCGGCGGCGTGGCGAACGTGATCAGGGCGAATCGGCCGGGCGGGATGGCGAGCACGCCGCCGCTACCGCTGATCGTAGGTACCCACCGGCCGACCAGGTGCGCGGTGCGCCCGCCGTCGTGGGAGGTCAGGACCCGCATGCCCTCATCGGTCATGCCGTAGTCGGCCGTGTTGGTGCATAGGTAGGCCACGTCCGACGTACTCGCGGCCGCGATGCTGCTGAGCGTGTAGTCCTTGCCTGGGCAGCTAAATGGGCGCTGGTGCCAGGCACCGCCGCCGGTCCTGGTCCAGATGACGGTGGGACTGCCGGCTGACGGCGCGACCGTGGCGAACCTGACCGTGTCGCCGAAGGAGCTGAGCACGCCAAACGGGCCAGTGACTCCATGCACAGCAGTCCAGGCGCTGGCGTTGACCGGGCTGGTGTAGAGCGTGGCCGTTAGGCCGTCGCGCGGCGGCGTCAGCGCCGCGTAGACGCGCGACCCGGCGAGAGTCATCCCCTGCACGGCCATCGCCGGTAGCAGGTGCCGCCAGTGCCGGCCGCCATCCCTGGTGACCCACAGCTGACCGCCGTAGAGCCAGCCGACCTGGCTGGTGGCGAAGAGCACCTGGGATACGCCCTCGGTGGTGGCACCGCGCGGTACCGAGCGGAATTGCCAGTGCGCCCCGGCGTCGGTCGTGACGGCCAGCTTGAGCTTGCAGCTACGGCCGGGCAGGCAGTGCTCACCGCCGAGCAGATAGCCGGTACTGGCGGACAGGAAGCTGCTCGCCAGCGGCGCGAATGGTTGCGCAGGGACCTTCGCTTGCCCGCCCGCCGCCGCGAGCGCTGAGCCAGCGCTAGTGACCGCGATGGTGGCGGCTATCGCGACGACAGTTGCCAGCCGATTAGTGAGCCTCATCAAGTCCGCCTTGCTCGGTCAATCCACTGCGCCGTCAGTGGGCGGCGCGAGTCTGCAGCAGTGTGAAGACGCGCGCCGAGGCCGTGCGGTTTACCTGGCGAGCTGCATTGTCGACCGTCAGCCAGCGGCCCTACTCTCGACCGTCAACGGCGAGACCTGCCAATACCTCGCAGGCATGAGATAAGACCATGACTGTTAGAGCAGCCCACCCCACAGCCGAGCCCCCGTCCCCGTCCCCCGTCCCGGTCCCGGTCCCCGCGCCAACCAGCATCACCGCTCCAACGATGCGGTACCTCGCCCTCGGCGCAACAACGTCGCAGGAGCGGCGATGTCACCAGGACAGCAGTACCGCTCCAACGATGCTGCCCGCCAGAGCAAACCGGCAACAGCAGGGGTTCGACGATGCTGCCGGGGGCCGGGGGCCCGGGGGCCGGGGGGCCCGGGGGCCGGGGGGCCCGGGGGCCGGGGGGCCCGGGGGCCGGGGGGCCCGGGGGCTGGGGGGCCCGGGGGCTGGGGGGCTGGGGGGCGGGGGCGCAGGGGGTGCGGCCGTTGACGGTGGCTGACGTCGCCGGAGTCGTCGCGCTCACACGCGGACCCGGCGGTTGACTCGCAGCAGGTATTCGTCCCGGTCGAGCGGGTTGTGGTCGGTACGCTTCCTGGTCGGGTAGGGCGGCCGCATCGGCCGATACCGCTCGAACGCACTGTCAAGCACCCCTTCGCCGCGAGTCAGCCCTGGCAATGCTTGCCGCAGTTGGTGAACGCGCGCCGCCGGGATCTCGCCAGTCAGCACGTACCCGGTGCGGCGCTGCTCAGGAATCCCCGGCACGGCGTTCAATCGGCCAAGCGCCGGCAGCACGGCCGCTAGGCAGTCGGCCGGGATGTCGAGCTCGAACTGGTGCAATGGCTCGCACACCACCGTGCCCGCCTGGCGTAGCGCGGCCATCAAGACCAGCGGGGTGAGGTTGCGGAAGTCACCGGCGGTGCTCGACATGGACTTGTCGAAGCTGCCATGCATGTGGCTTTGCCTTGGCCAGTAGCCAGAGTGGGTGAGCAGCACCTGGCAGTCAGCCACCTGCCAGCCGTAGAGCCCTTGGGCGAGGGTCTCGTGCACGGCCTCATCGATCGCCTTGATAAACGAGTAAGGCAGCGCGCCAAGCTCGATTGCCAGGCCAAAGGTGTTGCCCGATCCGGCCGGCCCGCGGCGCACCCGCAACCCGATCTTGGCAAGGAACGGATTGCCGTCCCCCTTGATTACCTCAACCGCGCTCCCGGTGCCGGCCGGTCGTTCAACGCAGATCGTGACCGTGTCGCTGAACGCCACGCCGACGCCGAACTCCTGCGCCAGCGTCGCCTCGATGACCTCCTTTTGCACCTCGCCGTAGAGCGAGAGCAGCAGCTCACCGCGCAGGTCATCCTGCCGCAAGTTGATCAGCGGGTCCTGCTCGGCGAGCTGGCTCAGCGCGGTATGCAGGGCTCGCTTGTCATCAGGCCGCACCGCCGCGATGACGGTCTGAAGCGTGGGCGGGTCGAAGTATCCGGCCAGCGACGTCCGGCAGGGCGCGCCGAGCTGGTCGCCGATCTGGCTGTCGGCCAGTCCCCAGACCTTGCCGAGCTGCCCGGCCGCGATGCTGTCGCAGGGCGCGGCCGCGCCGCCGTCGAACACGCTGATCCCGGTGACTTTGCTTCTGCCACGCTGACCGACCGCGATCCGCTCGCGCAGCTGGAGCGTCCCGCCGAACATCCGGACGAACGCGATCTTTTCCCCGCCCTGACCGCGTTCGATTTTGAACACGGTGCCGCAGGCCGGCTCGCCAGGATCGCCTGACGCGGCCGGCAGCAACTCACTGATCCCCGCCACCAGTTGATCGATGCCGGCGCCAGTGATCGCCGACCCGAAAAACACCGGGTACACCAGCCCGGCACCGGTCTGCCTCGCCAGCGCGTGGCGCAGCCGGTCAGCGCTGAGCTTTCCTGACGCCACGTAGTCCGCAAGCAACTCATCGTCATGGCTGGTCAACAGGTCGGCAAGGCGTTCGGTCACCGCCGGGTCGCCAACGCCGAACGCGGTGGCAACGGCCTGTCTGCTGCCGAGGCCGATGACCGAGGTCATCGGGATGATCGCCGGAGCTAGCCGGTCGGCGATCCGGTCGAGCACTACGTCGTACCTAGCGCCGCGCCGGTCGATCTTGTTGACGAAGATCAGTGTCGGCACCCCGAGTCGGCGCAACGCGCGCATCAGTACCCGTGTCTGCGGCTGCACGCCTTCCACCGCCGAGATCACCAGGATGGCACCATCGAGCACGGCGAGCACCCGCTCCACTTCCGCGATGAAATCGGGGTGGCCGGGCGTGTCGATCAGGTTGACGGCAAGGTCGGCGATGACAAACGACATCACCGCGGTCTTGATCGTTATGCCTCTTTGTTTTTCAAGTGCGAGCGAATCTGTCTGCGTGCTGCCCGCGTCCACGCTGCCGAGGGTGTCAATGACACCGGCAGCGAACAGCAGTCGCTCGGTCAAGCTGGTCTTACCGGCGTCTACATGCGCCAAGATCCCCAAGTTCAACGTACGCACGGCTGGTCATGTCCTTGCTGTAGGAAGCAAATCTGAGCTCGGTGGACATGACAGCTGCTCGCATGTTGATCTCCCTTGACCGGCCTGCTGGACGGATCGAGCACAGCAGAAAGCCGCGGTCGGCGGCAACCGAATTTAGCTGGCGAGCTTGCCGAAGGTCGTCGCGCCAGTGGCGAAAGCGGCGGCCGACGCCGTCGTGTCCAGCCGCCACCCTCGGACGTTAAACCAGACCAGGCCGAGCAGGCCGTAGGCGCGGATGCCGGCGAACTCATCGGCGATCTTCGTTACCTTGCCGGCCGCTGGCTTGACGCCGGTCTCCGAGATCAGGATCGGTGCCCTGGTCTTGCCTCTGATGGCTTTGATGGTCGGGCCGAACAAGGCGGCGAACCGGTCGGCCTTGACGTAGTAATAGCCGTCGATGCCGACCCAGGTGACGTAGTTGCTGCCGGGCCACCACGCGACCGGGGATTTGATGTGCTCCTTGCGGTCCATCACGTTGACCGTCCACAGCCAGGTCACATCGTCGGCGCCTTGCTGCCGGAATACGGTCACGATGTGCCGCCAGGCAGCGATCCACAGCCTGGGCTGGACGTGCCGATAGCCCCACGGATACCAGTAGCCGTTCGGCTCGTGGCCGAAGCCGATGATCACGCCCTGGCCAGTCTTGGCACCGAAGTCGCCGACCGCGCGAGCGTAGGCGCGCAGGTACTTGTCGAAATAGCCGGCCACGATCGAGGTGAGCTTGGTCGTGCCGGGATCGATCTGCACTTGGGTGACCGCATGATGGCGGGCGGCCGCAGTGGCGAAGGCGGACCTGAAGGTCTCGCCCCAGCCGCTGTAGTACAAGGCGATATTCGGCCTTACCCGGTTGGCGGCAGCGAATTCTGTGAGCGGAGCGTAGGACTGCGGGACGCCGTGCACGTAGGCGCCGATATAGGAGGTCGGGCGGGTTGGCAGGGTGATCTTGATCGGGTGCGCCGGCCCCCAGATGACCGGGTGGTGGCTTATCCTCCGGTCCCAGTCGGACAGCAGGACGAACGCGACCGACAGCGTGACGAGCAGGGCCACGGCTGCGGCGAGTGACCTGAATAGCAGCCGCCGGTCATAGACCCGCCGCCGACCAGGCATGCTGTGCCTGGCCCGATGGCCGGCATCGTAGCCGCGCTGGCCTGGTCCGGCGTCCTGGCGGCTGGTGCCGATCACGACGCCAGCCGGTGGTAGTACCTGGCCGCCTGCCGGAAGGCCGTGATCGCCTGCGGGCCGTGCAACTGCCAGTCCCTGACGCCGGAGGCGTTGAACCAGACGAAGCCGAGCAGCCCATAGGCGCGGATGCCGGCGCAGAGGTCGGCGATCTTGGTCGGCTGGCCAGCTGCCCTGGCCACCCCGGTCTCGGCGATGAGGATGGGCAGCGGTGCCGTGGTCAGCGCCCGCACCGCCTTAATAGTGGGTCCGAACAGGGACGCGAACGTCCACGATGGCTGATAGTAATAGCCGTCGATGCCGATCCAGGTCACATAGCGCTGGCCTGGCCACCACGGCGCTGGGTCGGGGATGCCGCCCTTGCGATCGATGATGTTAGTGGTCCACAGCCAGGTCACGTCGTCAGCTCCCTGCCGCCGGAAGAGCGTGACGATGTGCCGCCACCCTGCGACGAACACCTGTGGTGCGGTGTGCCGGTAACCCCAGTGGTACCAGTAGCCATTCATCTCATGCCCGAAGCTGATAATGACGCCGTGACCGGTGCGGGCGCCGTAGCCGGCCACCGCGGTCGCGAACTGCTCCAGGTACGTGTCGTAGCTGCCAGCGACGATCGCGGCCAGGCTGATCCCGTCCGGATCGAGCTGGATGAACGGCACGGCGCCATGTTGCTGCGCCTGCACGGCGAACTCGGTCTGGAAGCGCTCAAACCAGCCGCTGTAGTACAGGTCAATGTTCGGCCGGACGCCGGTGCGAGTGGTGACCGACTGCACCGGCGCGTAGCTGTCAGGCACGCCCCTGGCGTAGAGGCCGAGATACGACTGCGGTGCCGCGGTCAGGTTGATCACCACCGGGTGATGGCTGTAGGTGCCGACCGCGCTGCCGTCGCTTGACGGTGCCAGCTGGGCCAGGCCAAGCGGGGTGGCGACCTGGGCAACCGCGGTGGTGATCGCAGCCACCGCCACCACCACGACCACGCTGACCGCCACGACAAGGAACCGGCCGTGCAGCCCGCCGGCCAGTCGATGGATGGCGGCGATCAGGCGATCAGTCAGTGAGTCGCGTCTGCTGCCCTTGGAGTGCCGACCGGAGCGTGGCGGGCGCAGCGGTGGCGGCACGTCGGGGACGATCGGCGGTACTGGCATCAGGCGTTCCTCCCAGGGAACACCAGGCGGGCCACGATCAGTGCGTTCACGACGCCGAAGGCGGCCACCACGCCGAAGCGCAGCGAGCCGGTCTGCGCGATCCGCCAGCCAGCCAGGCCGAGCCAGGCCAGCGCGAGCGTGCCGTTCCACAGCGTGACGCCGAGCCAAAACCGCCTGGTCGCATCCCCAGGCCCGCGACTCGGCTGCCAGGACATGACCTTGCCGCGCCCGTAGTCCCAGATGGCCAGCACCTGAGCCCAGCCGACGGCTATCGACAGCGGCCAGATTCGCGGGCTGTAAGGGGCGTTGTGCCAAAGCGGGTAAAGCACGCAGCCGACGATCACCGCAGGCAGCAGCGGCAGCGCGTTCCGCAGCCGGATCTCGCCCGGCACGAAAGCCAGCAAGGTGATCGGGATCAGCGGCACGATCAGGGTGCGCAAACCGGTCGTCAGGTTCCACAGCCAGCCGGCCAGGTAGGGCAGCCGAGCCCGCCTCGGCATCTCGACCCGCCACATGTGCTTGGTCCAGATCAGCGAGGTTGCCCCGCAGCACCAGCGGTACTGCTGGCGCATAAAGGCGTCGAGCGTGCCTGGGCAGATGCCTGCCGCCAGCGCGACCGGCAGGTAGCGCAGCTGATAGCCGTAGTAGCGCATATCCAGGCCGGTGTGCGAGTCCTCGGCGTAGGGGATCTCGGTGAAGCCCTCGCTCGGCTCGAGAGCGGTTCGCCGGTAGACCGCGTTTGAGCCGACGCACAATGCCGAGCCGAACCGGTCGCGCGACACTTGCACCGCCCGGTAGAAGACCTCAAGGGTGGCGCTGGCTGCCCGCTCGACCCAGGTCTGCATCGGGCTGACCCGGAAGAATTGCGGCGTCTGCACGATGCCGACAGCCGGATCATCCAGGTAAGGCAGTGTCTCAGCGAGGAAGTCAGGCCGTGGCCTGAAGTCCGCGTCGAAGATCACGATGTGCTCGCCCCTGGTGTGCCGGAAGGCATAGTTGAGATTGCCTGCCTTCTTGTGCTCGCGCAGCTTGGGCCGGCGAACGTAGGTAAAGCCGAACGAAGGCGCGAGCTCCATCGCCGCGGCACTGGGCCCGTCGTCGAGTACGAACACGTAGGCCTCGCCCGGATACGCCTGGACCAGTTCGAATACGCCGATCCAGGTGTTGTGCAGCAGTTCGATCGGCTCACCGCAGATGGGCAGGAAGATATCGACTGACGGGTAGTAAGCCGGCCGCCACTTGTCGACCAGCGCTTCGTGGGCGGCCAGGTCAAAGCTCCGGCCCGCGAAGTTCACTGGCAGGCTGACGATCTGATAACCGATGTAGATCACGGTGTAGCAGGCGAACACGCTGACCGCGTAGGGGAGCAGGGCCGCGTTGCGGATCTCGAACCAGGCTTGGGTGACGATCAGGCAGATCGCCGAGATCAGCAGCGCGGTGGCGAGGAACGGTATCGCCCGCCAGGCGTATGCGCCCTTTTCCGCGTCCGTCGGCGGGTCGGGCAGGATGTGGCCGCGCGACCGGTGCCGGCGGCCTTGGCTAGTTCGGCTGTGCTCATCGGCCAGGTCCCTGTCTGGCATAGATCAGGTACGTGCTGCCGAAGGACGTCGTCTGGTAAGGGATCTTGGCGACTAGCTGGTAGCCACCATCACTGCGGATGTGCCCGAGCACCTTCAGGTCCATGGTCTGCACGCAGTCCGACTGGGACGCCTTGAGCTGTGGATCCTCGTTCCCGCAGCCTCCGCCTCCGGTGGCGAACGAGAGCATGATCACCGAAAACCTGCGCTGCCTGATGCCGCGTGCGAGCACCGTGGCCGCCGTGGTTGGCACCGACGTGATGTCTTGCCACGGCTCGACTTTTTCCAGGTAGTAATCGGCTGGCGGGGCGTCATCGATAAGCAGCGGGCCAGGATGGGCGGCCAAGGCCGTGCTGAGCGTCGGCACCGCTGGCCGCAGGTCGTTCCAGTTGCCGAAGTGGTTCGCGGCGAGTAGCACGCCGAGCAAGCCAGAGGCGACCACGATGGTCAGGCTCACCCGCATTGCCTGGGCGGCCTTGACCGTCGGGATCACCCTGATGAAGGCGGTCAGTGCGTAGCCAGCCACCGGGGCGGCGAACCAGCAGCCGAAAGCGACGTGCTTGAACAGGCTGGTAAAGACGTGAATCCTGGCCTGCTCGGCGGGTGCGAGCAGGCCAGCGGCGACCAGCGTCCAGGCCAGGGTGCGCGCTGCCGCTGACTTGCTGGCGTAGCTGGTCGCCATCGCGCCGAAGATCGCCAGCAGCATGACCGCGCCGGTCCAGCCCGCGCTGGCGTACAGGATGCCGAAGGCCGGCCAGTTGCCCGTCGACCTGGCCAGGGTGGTCGAGGTGACACCGGTCAAGTAAGGCGACCCGCCGGCCGCGAGTGCCGCAGCCAGCCCGATCCCGACCGTGCCAGCGCAGATCAGGCCGGCGGTGATGGCCGCCCGCCGGCCGATAGCGTGCCAGTGGTAGCAGACGAGGACGACGATGACCACCGGATCGAAGAGAGCTGAGGTGTACTTGGCCGCGTCGGCGAGAGCGAGTGCGGTGCCCGCGGCGATGATCATCGGTGCCCGGTAGCGCAGCGCCGTGCACCCGGCCGCCCGGACGGCAAGCCAGGTCGAGGTCGCCAGCAGGAAGATCGCCAGCGCGTCATAGGTGGCGAAGGCACCGAGAAACTGAGTCGAGCCGAGCCCAGCGAAGAGCGCGGCGGCGAATAGGGCCGATCGGCGGTCGAAAATCCGCTTGGTCAGGCCATGCAGCAGCACAGTCGCGACGAGCATGAAGGCTAGCGAGAGCGCCCGCGCTCCGGCCAGCCCGCCAACCGCTGCGGCGAGCGCACCAAGTGGCGGGTAGACGACCGGTGCGCCAGAAAAGTAGCTCTGGAAGGCCGGCACTGGGGTGTGCTGTAGCCAGTGTGACCACTCGAGCCGGCCAGCCCACAGATACAGCGCCTCATCACTGAAGGCCGAGTTAGCGCCGATCAGCCGAAGCGACGCCGCCGCCTGCACGGTCACGATGATGAGCAACGGCAGCCCGGCGAGCTGCCCGAGGCTGCGGGCGGGCTGTTTCTGCCGCGCTGGGGCGGTGGTCTTCGCCCAGCCTGGCAACGTCGGCGGATGAGTGACGGGCGGCGGGTGCAGTGCGATCGCGGCGTGCTGGGCTGTGGTGGCGGCTGGCTCAGCTAGCTTGATGATGGCGCTGAGCCCGGCGAGCTGCGACTCGACGAAACCCGTACCCTGGCGCTCTGATTGCGGCTCGGTCGTTGCTTGGGTCGGCGGCGGCCCGGTGTCGCTCCGCACCTGGGCAGAACTCACTACTGGAGCAGGCGGAGACTGGAGGTAATCCCAGCCCGTCGCTGTGCCCTGCTCCAACGCTTCCCCCAGCTCAGATCTTGGGCGCGCGATGGGACCTGCTGCTCCCCCCGGCGCAGTCTGCGGCACTTGCTTGCGGTGTCACGCAGCGTAGCGAACCCCCTCGGATGGGGTTACCGCTGCCAAAAGGGTATAGTTCGGTCCCCGATTAAGCAGGCGTTTAGGGGAATTCGGCCAACTGCCAGCCCTGAGTCTGAAACTAATGTGACTAATGAGACTGGCCCTGTTTCGTGCTGCTCGGCGCGGGGCTGGCGGACCCGGGCGGTGCGAGTTCGTCTCTGACGCCGAGCCGGAATGCGTCCTGCGCCGTTTGGCTATCTTCTATTCGCCAGTCCTGATGAAATATCCCATTATGCTGAGTCTTGTCGAACCAAACGAGCCCCAGCGTCTTGTATTGAGCCATGCCTTTGAACAAATCCTGGATCTTGACGAACTGGCCGGCCGCTGGCCCGATGGCGGTTTCTGAGAGCAGGATCGGCTTGTGGGTAAAGACCCGGACCTGGTTGATCGTCTTGCCGAAGACGCTCATGAACGTGTCGCTTGGCCGGTAGTAGTAGCCGTCGATGCCGACCCAGGTCACGTACTTCGAGCCGGGCCACCAATCGCCGACCTGGCCGGTGCCTGGCCGATCCGCGTTGACCGTCCACAGCCAGGTCACGTTGTCCGCGCCCTGCTGCCGGAACAGGTCCACGATGTATCGCCAGACTTGCACGAAGGTGGCGGACGCCAGGTGGTGATAGCCCCACGGGTACCACGGCGCGTTCATCTCGTGGCCGAAGCCGATGACGACCGGATGGCCGTAGGCGCGAACACTATCGGCGTAGGTACGCAGATAACTGTCGTAGTCGCCGGCCGTGATCGAGGTCATGGACGCGAAGGTCGGGTCGATCTGCACGAATGGCGTGATGTTGTGCTTGTGAATGAGTTGGGCGAACGGCAGGTCGAAGGGCTGGGCCCAGCCGCTGAAGTATCCGACCAGGTCAGGCTGACGGCCCGCGGCGCGGGCGAACGTCGCCAGCGGCTGATAGGCCGGAGGCGACCCGTCCTCGAATACCCCCAGGTACGAAGCCAGTGCGGCGGGCAGTACCGCGTGCACAGCCTGGGTGTGGCGTGAGTTCGTGTGCAGATGGCTGACCGCCGTCGCGAGTGCCGCGGCGGCGATCATCAGGGCGGCGAACATCGCCAGACGCGATTTCATCCCTTCTTGCCTCCTGGGAAGACGACGCGGGCGACGGCGGCGAGATTGATAACGCCCACCACTAGCAAGACGGCCAGTTGCGAAGTTCCCATCGCTGCGGTACGCCAGATGGCAAGCCCGAGCCAGCAGGCGGCCATGCCGCCACTCCACGCGGTGACACCGATCCTGAATCGGCGAAGCGAACTGCCAGGAGTACGGGATGGATGCCAGCCCATCGTCTTGCCCCTGGCGCCATCCCAGAGCGCGAAGACATGGGCCCAGCCCCTCGCGATGCCTAGTGCCCACACGGACGGGCCATACCTGACGCGATGCCATAGCGGGTACAAGACAAATCCAGTCAACATTGATGGCAATAGCACCGCGAAGTTCCGCAATCGAATCTGATCGGGGAGCAGCAGCAGCAATACGACCGGAATGATAGGACCGAAGAAGGTCAGCAGACCAGTATAAACATAGTAAAAGAAACCAGAGATATAAGTGAGTCTGGCGGGGATGGTCATCGGAACTGACCACAATCGCCGGGAAAATACGACTCCGGCATTGCCGGTGCACCACCGATACTGCTGTCTGACGAACGCGTCGAGATCGTCAGGGCAGATGCCGGTCGACGCCACGATCGGCAGATAGACCAGCGACCAGCCGTCTCGCCGTACGTCGAGGCCGGTGTGCACGTCCTCGGCGTACGGGATCAGGGTCGGCCCGCCGTGCGGAGCGAGCGCGGTACGCCGGTACACGGCCGAGGTGCCGACGCAGATAGCGGCGCCGAACCGGTCCCTGGCTACCTGGATCGAGCGGTAGAACACCTCCTGGATGGCGCCAGCGGCGTTCTCGATCCAGTTTTGCTGGTTGCTGACCCTGAAGTACTGCGGGGTCTGGACGATGGCGACCCGGTCATCATCAAGGTAGGGCAGCGTCTCAGCGAAGAAGTCACGGCGCGGCGCGAAGTCCGCGTCCAAGATCAGCAAGTACTCGCCATCCGTACGGGCGAAGGCGTAACGCAGGTTGCCGCTCTTTTTGTAGGCGCGGGCCTCCGGTCTGGCCAGGTAGCCGAAGCCGAGCTCACCGGCCAGTTCGCGTGCCCGCACCGACGGGCCGTCATCGAGCACATATGGCTGCGCGATGCCCGGATAAGTCGCGACCAGGTTGGCGACGGCCCGCCAGGTATTAGCCAGCACCTCGATTGGCTCACCGCAGATCGGCAGGTAGATATCCACGGTCGGATAGCGGTCAGGGTGCCAGTTCGCCACCAACTCGGTATGCCGGGCGAGATTGAAGCCTCTGCCGGTGAAGTTCACCGGCAGGCTAATCATCTGGTAGCAGACATAGCTGGCGGTGAAGATCGCGAATGGCCAGGCCCACGGCACAGTCAGCTCAAACCGCAATTGACTGAAAGTCAGGCAGCAAGCCCCGATGATCAGCACAGTGGCTAGATAGGCCAGATCTCGCTCAAGGTAGCCGTACTTCTCCTGGTCATCGGGCGGAGCCGGCAGCACCAGGGCGGCCCTCGATTGCGCCCGCTGGGCCGTGACCAGCCGCTCACCTACACCTATGCTCATCAACGAGACTCGTATCGCCAGATCACGTACGTTCCCGGGGCCGGGCCGTACGGCACGACGTCGATGATCCGGTAGTGACGATTGCGCTTGAGGTCCCGCCTGATGCTCAGGTCGAGCGCGGTGGTGTCGGCGAAATTCAGCGCGACCAGGGAAAAGTAACCTTGCTGTATGAACTCGGCGTAGACGCCAGCGTTGCCTTCGCCGACCACGCCGGCCGCCTTGCTCGGCCCGCCGGTGCTCGCACCTGAAGGCAACACGATGTTCCTGGTGCCCGACCAGCGCTCCCAGTCGGCGCCGGCGGCAGGTAGTACTCACCGATCGACGGATCTTCGACCAGCAGCCGACCGGTGCCGTGGCTGACGAGCGGCCGCAAGATCGCGATGAAACTCGACGAGTTAGGCCAGTCATTGGAGAACGTCCTGGCCTGATTCACGCCGATCACGGCGGGCAGCGCCAGCGCGACAACGCAAGCCGCGAAGGTGATCGCTCTGGTCCGGCCGGGCGAAGCCGAAGTGACGAACCAGTCGACCGCGTAACCGGCCGCGATCGCGGCGAACCAGGCACCCATGGTGCCGTGCTTGTTCAGCGAGGCAACCGTCTGCAGGCTGGCCTGCTCGACCGGTACCAGCACGATGGCGATCAGCACCAGCGGCGGCAGCCAAGTTCTAGCCGTCAGCGGACGGCGGGTGAATGCGACGATCACGCCGATCAGCGCGATCACCGCGACCGCTCCTGTCCAATGCCACGAGTCGGTGAGGACGGTCAGTGTCGAGTCCCCGCCGGGCACCCGCTGCAAGGTCGTGTTGTTGATACCGGTGCGGTAGTAGCCGCCGCCCACCAGCAGGCCGATGCCGAGCAGCACGACCACCACAGTCAGCAAGATCAGGCATCGGCTCCAGGCGCGCTTGCCACCCGGCGTCGGATAGGCGACGAGAAGCGCGAGGCCAATCACGATCGGATCGAAGATGGCCATCGAGTAGGCAGTGGCGTTGGCCAGCGCGAGCACGACGCCAGCGCCAATCATCAGGCCGGTCGCGTCGCGCCGCTGGCCGGCCAGCACCACGAGCCAGGCGGCCAGCGCGACCAGGAACACTGACATCGCGTCGTAGGTGGCGAAGGAGCCAAGATGCAGCGTCGGGCCAAGAACGGCAAAGAGTGCGGCGGCGAAGAACGCGGCGATCGAGCCGTACAGCCGCTTTGTCGTCGCCCAGAGCAACCCGGTGGCCCCGAGCATGAAAATCAGGGACAAGATCCGGGCGGCGGACAGACCGCCGATGCTATCCGCTAATGCGCCGAAGAGCGGATAGAGCACCGGCGCACCGGAGAAGTACGCCGGGTACGGCGGGATCGGGGTGCCGTGCAGCAAGTGGCCCCACTCGCGATGGCCGGCCCACAGGTAAAGCGCCTCGTCCTGGAAGGCGCTGTCGGCGTGCATCAGCCGCAGCGTCAGCAAGGCCTGGACAACGAGCACGAAGAACAGCGACCAGACTGGCCAGCTTGCCGGTATCGTCCAGCCGCCCCGGTCCGCGGCGTTCTTGCGGTGCGCCGCGGCTCTCGACCCTTCGGGCTTCGTAGCCAGCCTGCCGCCAGCTTCCACTGGCGTCGTTGTCCTCGTGCCGTGATCCATAGGCGCACCTGCTTGCCGTATTTGGGCACGCGGGGGATCTCCGGCCGCCCCCCTGCAGCCCGCACAACCGTCAGCCATTCAGTGTCGATAGTGTCACCTGATGTAGCGATACCAGGCCGCACTGACCCACTAGATATGAAAAGGTACAGGTCAGGGCGGACCCGGGGTGGGTGTTTGCGGATATTTGCTGGTGAGCGCACTCGGGCGGACCCGGCGACTACCATGCACTACGTAGTTTCTTAGTAACAAATGGTGATCTCACTTGAATAACGGGTCATCGTGTGCTGCTGTGGTCGTCCAGGGAGTCCGGCTTGCGCTGCAGTGATCCGCCCGCGCGAGCCGAAGGGGGATGAGTTGGCATGGGCAAGGACGGTTCGCCGCCGCTGACGCGGCGGGTACCAGGCGCGGCTCGCGAGGGCCCGGCGCCATCGCCCCGTCGCTCCGGGGTGCGACGGCAGCTGCCAGATGCCTTAATAGCCAAGATGCAGGCGGCCGTCGATGCCGCGCACGCGGCGGACCCTACTCCAGTTCGCGCCAGCGACCCCGACGAGCCCATCACCGAACCGCTGCCGGCCTTGCAGGCCGTGCTCGCCGCGCAGGACTGGTCTGGCGAGCACGATCAGGAGCAGCGCCTGGCCAAGCCCGCCGCCGACGTCCAGGCCGGAGCTGAGCCTGAACCGGTCGGTGCGGCCCCGGCCAACGAAGTGCCTGCCGATCAGGTGCCTGATAACGGGGCGCCTGATAGCGGGGCGCCTGAGAGCGGGGTGCTCGCTGGTCAGGCGTACGGCGGCTGGCTGGCCGAGTCGAAGTCAGCCGACCATCGGGTGGCCGCCGGAACGGGACTCGCCGGGACCGGAACGGGACTCGCCGGGACCGGAGCGGCTGGGACCGGAGCGGCCGGGACCGGAGCGGCCGGGACCGGAGCGGCCGGGACCGGAGCGGCTGACTCTGGGCTGGCCCAAGGGCCGGCCGCTGACGCCGACCTGACGGTTGAGTTTGACCGCGTCCACGGGCCGGCCGCTGACTTGTCCGGCGCCGTCGAGCCTGAGGGGCCCGGTACTCGGCTGGACTCCCCGGCGGCGACGGCATCAGGTCGTCTGGCCCCGCCGGCGATTCCTTCGGCCGCGATCCCCTCCGCCGATCGTGTCCGGCCGGAACCTGTCCGCCCGGATCCGGCCAGGTCAGAGCCAACCCGCCGGAAGCCCGTCCGGCCTGAGCCGGCCCGGCGCACGCCAGCCCGTTTTGAGTCGGCCCCGGCCCGGCCGCGGCCGGCTGATCCCGCACCCCAGCAGGACGGGTGGGCCGGCCTCTCGGTCGGATCTGCTTCCGGCGCGCGATCGGGAACCGGGCGGGAGCCGAGCGACCTGGTGCCCGGACTACACCCGGCCAAGCCCAGAGTCCCGCAGCGCGAAGGTCATCGCAGTGCTCGGCGACTAACCCGCCCGGTGCTGATAGGCATAGCAGCGGTCGCCGTGGTACTGGTCGGTGCCGGATCCTTGGCCTTCGCGCTTTTCGCCCGCAACAGCCTGGTGCCGTCCAGCGACAACAGGACCACCGACGGTGCGCTCGTCCAGCAGGCCAAGGATCGGGGAGCGGCGGCAAGCTGGATAGTTCGCCAGGTAAGTCAGCAGACCGTGGTCTCCTGCGACCAGCTCATGTGCACGGCGCTTGAGCAGCGCGGGTTCCCCACCGTCCAGCTCCGTCTCATCAAACCGACGGCGCACACGCCGCCGCATGCAGACCTTATAGTCGTGACGCCCCCCGTCAGCGAGCAGTTCGGGGCCAGACTCGAACGCGACCTGGCACCCGCCGCACTGGCCGACTTTGGCCCGGCGAGCGACCGGATCACTGTTCGGGTAATCGCCTCGCATGGGGCGGCGGCTTATCGGGCCGCGCTCAGTGCCGACCAAGTAATCCGCAAGACGGTCGGCGCTGGCTTGGTCACGAGCAGGCAGATCGCCGCGACGCCCGCAGCCAGCAAGGCGATGTCCGCTGGCGAGGTTGACGCTCGGGCGCTGATCGTGATCACCGCGCTGGCCGCTCAGCATCCGATCGACATCCTGGCCATCGGCACCAGTTATCCAGGGGCGACGCCAGGCCTGCCACTCCGGGTAGTCGAGTTCGCGGAAGTTGACCCGGCAGCCAAGCTCGGGCAGCGCGCTTACGTCAAATCCATGACCGATCTGCTAGCCGCGCAGCCTGCCAAGTATCGCCCGCTGAGCGTGACGACCGTGACGGTCAATGGCCACGCGGCCCTGCGAGTGGAGTTCGCGGCCCCGTCCCCGCTCGGCCTCCTCAGTCCCGCCCAGTAAAACGACGAGTCAACCAGCATCGACAAGTCAACCAGCATCGACGAGCAACCCTGCGCATGCCCCGCTCGGGGCTCGTAAAGCTGACAAATGGGACTAGTGGGGTCTGCTTATTGACTAGTGGGGCCTGCTAACTGACTAGTGGGGCCTGCTAACTGAGGGTCCGATGGTGATTCCGGCGCCGGAAAGTCGCTTCACCGTGATACGTGGGCGGGTCCTCGCGACATATCACGGCGAAGCGACTCTTTAAGGGGAACTGATGCCCGGTTTGCTACTTATGGGCGTCGCTTCGTCGTGACATGTGGAGTTACTTGACCGACGTATCACGGTGAAGCGACTTTCGTCGGGGCGCGGACCCCAAAAAACCCGCTCCGCATCGGGCGAACTGACCTATTTAGCCGCTCCTGCCGGAATTCGTTGGATGCGGACATCGGCGCGGGTGGCTGGTGCGGTACTGGGCAGGCGGCGAGCGACCGGGGCCGGGGCCGGGCCGGGGCCGGGCCGGGGTCGGGGCCGGGGCCGGGGTTACGAGGTGTGGAAGGAGGCGTAGATGATGGCGCTCAGGCGGTCGATCATCTCGTCTTTGGGTAGCCGGACCTCGACGCTGAGCAGGTAGTTGATCCGTTCCAGCATCATCAGGCAGGCGAGCGCGGTTAGTTCGGCGTGTTCGACTGGGTTGCTGCCAGGCTGGGCGGTGGCGCGCGCGGCGGCTGTCATTCCTTGGGCGATGGCCTCGGACAGGCGAAACAGCAGGCGCAGTCCGTCGCCGTATACCTCCTCGCCAACGATCTCGGCCTGGCTGAGAATCCGGATCACCGTGGCGTGGGCCCCGTAGGTATCGGTAAACCTGCCGATCCAGCGGCGCAGTGCGGCCCGGCCAGACTCGTTCGGGGTGACGATCGGGAATTCATCGGTGATGAGCTGCATATCGTGCAGTGCATCTTGCAGCAAAGTCCGAAACAGGTCGTCTTTGTTTGCGAAGTAGAGGTAAAAGGTGCCGTGCGATGTCTTCGCGCGGCGCACCACGTCGTCCACTCTGACGGCCTGGAAGCCGCGCTCGTCAAACTCGGCTAGCCCGGCGTCCAGCAGTCGTCTGATGGTAAGCCGACCTTGGACGCCCAGTTCGCGGCCTTGGGCCGGGATGCCACCGTTCAGCGACGGGCGCCGGGTCCTTGGTCGCTGGTCGGCGTCAGGATCGCCTTGCTGGCTCTGGGTCGGCTGGTTGCCATTGGCCCCGAGCTCACCAGGACGGGCGATTTGCGGTGCCGGTGAATGGGCGTCCACGACGAGCGATTCGTGTTTGACGTCCGGTCGAGGAACGGGACCGGCTCCTCGCACTTGCCAGGGCTCCCTGGCCTGCGCCCGGGCCTGCGGCGATACCGCTCCAGGTGGGGCGTCGGGGCAAGGTTCCCTGCTCATGAGGCGAGACTAGCCCCGTCGTTGCGAGCCTGCTAGCACCGACCCTGTGGGATCAAAGCGCTAAAACAGTATATATAAGTCATTCCGGGCGTAAAATCGGGCTGTCAACGTTTCCAAAGGTCAGCGTTGAGAATACGACACCGGTATCAGGTGACGCAGATGTCATTGTTTGCATTCTGATTCCGAACCATGAACGAATAGGAACGTGACAGGTCAGGGGGCCGACGTGGCTGGGGCACGGTTCCTGCCGGAATCGGCCGACACCGCACCTACCGGCATCGTCGCGGCGAAGGCTGCGGATGAGAATTTTCCGGTAGCGCTGCGGCTACTGCCGGCTAGGTATCGGCGGTACCTGATGGCCGTCTACGTCTTTGCCAGGACTGTGGACGACGTCGGCGACCGGGCACCGGTCGCCGATCGACTTAGGCTGCTTGCCGAACTCGAAGCCGACCTGCGGCGGCTCTACGACGACGCGCCGGCAGGCGCTGGCGCGCGGCTTGCGGCGGTGCGCGGCTTGCGGACCGCGGTCGCCGACTGCGGCATCCCGATCCAGCCATTTCTCGACTTGATCCAGGCTAACCGGCAGGACCAGGTGGTGAGCCGGTACTCGAGCCTGGCGGACTTGCGGGGGTACTGTCGGCTGTCGGCTGACCCGGTGGGCCGGATCGTTCTGTACGTGTTCGGGAAGTATTCGCCGGCAAGAGCAGAGTTGTCGGACGCGATTTGCACGGGTTTGCAGCTGGCCGAGCATTGGCAGGACGTCGCTGAGGACTACCAGGACGGCCGGATCTACTTGCCGGTCGACGACCTGGCCGAATTCGGCTGCACCGAGGACGACCTGACGGCCGGGCACGCGTCAGCGGCACTGCGGCGGCTGATGAAGTTCGAGTGCGACCGCGCTAGCGCGCTGCTCGACGCGGGTGCGCCATTGGTCGGGACGTTGCGGGGGACGGCGCGGCTCGCAGTGGCCGGCTATCTGGCTGGTGGCCGGGCGGCGCTGGCGGCGATCGCCGCCGCCGACTATGACGTGCTCGCGGCGATCCACCGGCCCGGCCGCGGCAAGACGGTAGCGGAGCTGATCAAGGCAGTAGTGAGGGGGAGGTGAGCCATGAGCCTGCTTGGACCGGCCGCGACGATCGACGTTCGCGCCGCTTACCGGGAGTGCGAACAGATAACCAGACAGCAGGCCAAGAACTTCTCCTACGGCATCGCGCTGCTGCCAGGCGATAAGCGACGGGCGCTGTCCGCCGTCTACGCGTTCGCGCGGCGCATCGACGACATCGGCGATGGCTCGATGGCTGCCGACGACAAGCTCATCGCACTTGAGCAGGCACGATCGGCAGTCCTTTCGCTGGCCAGCGGCGAGAGCGCGGTCAGCGCGGAGGCGGGCGCCGATCCTGTGCTCATCGCACTGCAAGACGCGGCGGCGAGGTTCCACCTGCCTATTCCGGCGTTCGGCGAGCTCATCGACGGCTGCGAGGCTGACGTGCGCGGGGTCAGCTACGTCACGTTCGACGACCTCCGGCTGTACTGCCGCTGCGTGGCAGGCTCGATCGGCCGGCTGTCGCTTGGCGTCTTCGGTACCAGCGACCCGGCCAGGCCGGAGCCGCTGGCGGATGTACTCGGCCTGGCCATGCAGCTGACCAATATCACCTGGGACGTCCGAGAGGACCTGAGTAACGGCCGGGTCTATCTGCCGGCAGAGGATCTAGAGCAATTCGGCTGCACGCTGACACCGCCAGGTCCTGATGGCCAGCCTGGCCACCGCCGGCGCTCTCGATGAGCTGATCAGATTCAGGTCAAGCGGGCCCAGGAGTGGTTCGCCGTGGGCCTTGAACTGCTGCCGCCTGCTCGACCGGCGTAGCGGTGCCTGCACCGGCGCGATGGCCGGCATCTACTACCGGCTGCTCGACCACATCAGCGCCGCCCCAGCCGACGCGCTCGCGCAGCCGAATGTCGTTGCCGACCAGCCAGAAGGCCTTGGTCGCTGTCGACCGCGCTGGCCGGAAGGCACGTCGGCCAGCTCGGCCTGCCCGGAGTATGGCATGACCGGGTCGCCAGGTGGTCGTCGTCGGCGGTGGCCTGGCCGGGATCACCGCGGCGATCGCCCTGTGCGACGCCGGGTTCGACGTCACCGTGCTCGAGGCCAGACCACGGCTGGGCGGCGCGCACCGTCCTTCACCGCGACGACCTGGTCGTCGACACCGGCCAGCACATCTTCCTCGGCTGCTGCGACAGCCTACCGCGGCCTGCTCGGCCAGGCTCGGCATGACCGCCCACGCTCCGGTCCAGGACCGGTTCGACGTCACGGTGCTCGCCCCGGGCCCAGGCGCGCGCCCGACTGCGCCGCGCCGGCACTGCCCGGCCCCCTGCATATGCTGCTCGGCCGCTGGCCCGGTACCCATTTCTTTCTTTGGCCGCTAACGGTCCGACTGCGCGTTTCACGGCCCGCCCTCGCCATGCGCGGCGTCGACCCGGCCGACCCCGCGACCGACGAGCAGCGGTTCGGTGACTGGCTGGCCGCCCATGGCCAGAGCGACCGCGCCCGCCGGGCCCTGTGGGACCTGTTCACCGTCTCCGCCCTGAACGTAGCTGGCGACGACGCTTCCCTGTCGCTGGCCGCTACCGTGGTGCAGACCGGCTTGCTCGGCCGCAGCAACGCGGCCGACATCGGCGTCCCCGCGCGTCCCCTGGGCGAGCTGCACGGCGACGCGGCCGCCGCCCTCCTGGCCAAGCTCGGCGCCCAGGTCCACCTCAGCGCCAAGGTCGCCGCCATCGAGCCCGCCACCTCGTCCGGCCCCGCCGCCTCAGCGGCCCCGGTATCGCCGCCTCCCCCGCCTCTGGCCCCGCTTACCGCGTCCGCCTCGCCCGCCCCCTTGACCCCGATGGCCCCATCGGCCCCGCAGATCCCGCCGATCCCGCGAGCGAGCTCGCCGGCGCGACCGAGCTCCTCGTGGACGCGGTGGTGCTGGCTGTGCCGCACGAGGCCGCGGCCCGCCTGGTCCCGCCCGGTGCCCTGCCGGACTAGACCGTGGCGGCCTGGGCGGGCCTGAGCGCCTCGCCCATCGTCAACGTGCACGTGATCTACGACCGCCCGGTCATGGACCTGCCCTTCGCCGCCGCCGTCGACTCCCCGGTCCAGTGGGTCTTCGACCGCACCGCCATCTCCGGCCTCGGCCGCCTCGCGGCCCCCGCCAGCCCCGCCGCCGACGGCGCAGCCGGCCGCAGTACCTGGCCATCTCCCTGTCAGCGGCCGACGAGTACGTGGACGTGCCCGCGGCCACGCTGCGGGAGCAGTTCCTGCCCGCGCTGGCCGAGCTGCTCCCGGCCGCCCGCGAGGCGCGGGTCGCCGAGTTCTTCGTCACCCGGGAGCGGCGGGCGACCTTCCGCCAGGTGCCCGGCACCGGCAAGCTTCGGCCGCGGGCCGCCACCCCAGCTTCCCGGCCTGGTCCTGGCGGGGGCGTGGACCGACACCGGGTGGCCGGACACCATGGAGAGCGCCGTGCGCAGCGGCCTGGCCGCCGCGATCGAGCTCCGCCGTACAGTACTCTCCGTCCCAGGACTTTCCCGTTCCGGGCTTTCCCGCACCGGGCTTTCCCGCACCGGGCTTTCCCGCACCGGGCTTTCCCGCACCGGGTTCTCGCGTATAGGGCTGTCCCGCACCGGGAACTCCCGTAGCGGATTTTCCGATTCCGTACTTTCCGGTTCCGAAGTGAACGCTTCCACCTCAACGATGGGGGTACGTCAGTGACTGCTGTGATGCCTGAGGGTGTAGCCCTGGCGCGGGACCTGGTGAGGCCGGCGATGGAGTCGGCCATCGGCCGGCTGACGCCGGACGTCCGCGTGGTCGCGGCGTATCACCTCGGCTTTGCCGACGCCGAAGGCAACCCGACGCGGGGCGGCAGCGGCAAGGCGCTGCGGCCCGCGCTGGCCCTGCTGTCCGCGCGGGCGGCGGACGCGGCGCCGGAGCGCGCGGTGACCTGCTGCCGTCGCGGTCGAGCTAGTGCACAACTTCTCGCTGCTGCACGACGACATCATGGACGGCGACACCGAGCGCAGGCACCGGCCCGACCGCCTGGACCGTCTTCGGCATCGGGTCGGCGATCCTGGCTGGCGACGCGCTGCTCGCGCTCGCACAGGACTTGCTGCTCGAGGCTCGCCGCCTGAGGGCATCTGGGCGTCGCGCTGCCTGTCCGCCGCCGTGCAGCGGCTGATCGCGGGTCAGGGCTGCTGACCTGGCGTTCGAGCGTCGCGACGATGTGACCGCTGGCCGAGTGCCTCGAGATGGCGGGCGATAAGACGGCGGCGCTGATGGCGTGCGCCTGCAGCATCGGCGCTGTCTACGTTGGTGGCCCGCCCAACGCTCGCCATGGCCTCGCCGGGTTCGGCGCTCACGCCGGGCTGGCCTTCCAGCTCACCGACGACCTGCTCGGCATCTGGGGCGCGCCCGAGGTGACCGGCAAGCCGGTGCGATGCCGACCTGCGGGCCAGGAAGAAGTCGCTGCCGGTCGTGGCCGCGCTGACCAGCGGCACGCCGCGGGCCGCGCGAGCTGGGCGCCCTGCTCAGCGAGCGGCGAGCCGCTCAGCGAGGACGACCTGGTCCGCGCCGCGACCTGGTCGAGCGCGGCGGGCGGCAAGGAGTGGGCCGAGTCCGAGGCCGACGAGCGCGCTGGCGTCAGCCGATCGCGCAGCCTGGCGGAGGCGGACCTGCCCGCACGACGTGCGGGCTGAGTTCGACGGCATCGCCGAGTTCGTCACGGCGCGGCAATGGTGAGCCAGATCACGACAGACGTGCCAGCCGCTTCAGCCGGAGCGGCTGGTGCCGGCCCGGGCTGCGCTCGACCGCGCGGTCGCGTCACCTGCTCGGGTTGCAGCACCCCGACGGGTGGTGGCAAGGCGAGCTGGAGACCAACGTCACCATGGACGCCGAGGACCTGCTGCTGCGCGAGTTCCTCGGCCTGCGTGACGTCCGAACAGACCGACGCGGCGGCCCGGTGGATCCGGTCGGGCAGCGCGAGGACGGCACCTGGGCCAACTTCTACGGCGGCCCCGGCCGACCTGTCCACCACGGTCGAGGCCTACGTGGCGCTGCGGCTGGCCGGCGACCAGCCTGACGCACGCGCACATGGCGCAGGCCGGCGGCCTGGATCAGGGCCACGGGCGGCGTCGACCGCGACCCGGGTATTCACCCGGATCTGGCTGGCGCTGTTCGGCCTGTGGTCCTGGGACGACCTGCCCGTCATCCCGCCTGAGATCATCTACCTGCCGTCCTGGTTCCCGCTGAACATCTACGACTGGGGCTGCTGGGCGCGGCAGACAATCGTGGCCGCTGGCCATTGTCCAGCTCGCTTCCGGCCGCGCTGCCGTCGAGCATCCCGTTACGGGCTGGCCGGCAGTCGCACGCCGAAGGGCGCGCCAGAGCGGCCGAACTACGACGCGCCCCACTCGCGGCCAGTGCCTTCGAGGCGCTTGACCGGGCGCTGCACAAGTACGAGCGCTACCTGGGCCGCAGTCCGGCCTGCGGCCGCGTGCGCCGGGCCGCGCATGCGCCGGTGCGCTGAGTGGATCATCGCCCGGCAGGAGAAGGACGGATGCTGGGGCGGTATCCAGCCACCCTGGGTGTACTCGCTCATGGCGCTGCACCTGCTCGGTTACGGTCTGGACCACCCGATCATCAAGCGTGGCGCTTGACGGCCTTGACCGGTTCACCATCAGGGAGTACGCGCCCGACGGGCCGGTCAGCCGCCTTGAGGCGTGTCAGTCTCCGGTCTGGGACACCGTGCTCGCCATGGTCGGCTCGGCGACGCCGGTCTGGCCGCCTGGTGATCCCGGCGCTGATCTCGTGCCGCGCGCTGGGTGCTCGGCGAAGAGATCCGCGGCCCGGGCGACTGGCAGGTACGCCGGCCCGACCTACGGCCCCCGGCGGCTGGGCGTTCGAGTTCGACAACGACGGCTACCCCGACACCGACGACACCGCCGAGGTCGTGCTCGCGCTGCGCCAGGTCGGCATTCCTGACCGGCCCGACCCGTCCGCGGCGGCGATCGCGCGGGCCACCGACTGGCTGCTCGGCATGCAAGTCCGGGACGGCGGGTGGGCCGCGTTCGACGCTGATAACGCCAAGCGACTGGTCACAAGCTGCCGTTCTGCGACTTCGGTGAAGTCATCGACCCGCCGTCGGCCGATGTCACCGCGCACACCGTCGAGGCGTTCGCCGCCGAGGACTGCGGGAGAGCCGTGCGGTCAAGCGCGGAGTGGCCTGGCTGCTGCGAGCGCAGGAGCCAGATGGCTCCTGGTTCGGCCGCTGGGGCGCGAACTACGTCTACGGCACCGGTGCGGTAGTACCCGCGCTGATCGCCGCCGGGGTGCTGCCGGCCAAGCCCGTCATCACGCGCGCGGTGCGCCTGGCTGGCCGATCATCAGAACGCCGGACGGCGGCTGGGGCGAGGACCTGCGCTCCTACGACGACCCGGCGCTGGCGGGCCAGGGCACGTCCACCGCCGTCGCAGACCGCCTGGGCGCTGCTGGCGCTGCTGGTCGCGGCGGTGGAGCACGGACAGCTCGGCCGCCTCGAGCGGGGGATCGGCTGGCTGGCGGCCACCCAGCGGGCCGACGGGGCTGGGACGAGCCGCAGTTCACCGGCACCGGCTTCCCCGGCGACTTCTACATCAACTACCACCTGTACCGGCTGGTCTTCCCCCTGAGCGCGCTCGGCCGGTATCTCGACGGCCCGCACTTCGGAGGCAGCGCATGAGCGAGACCATCCCCAGGCCTGCGCGACCGCTCAGGCCGTCGAGGACGTGGCGCAGGCGGCTCCGCTGCTGGCCTGCGCGACCGCGCGCATCGAGCCCGGGCCGTCCGCCGCGGCCTGGCCGGCATCCGGCCGTGCAGGTGCTCGGACCGGCTACGGGCCGGCCGGCCGGCCGCGGCTGCGGAGCTGATCCGCGGCTCGTTCGGCCGCAATGATCACCTGGGCGGCGTGGCGGCGCGCTGAGCGATGACCTCAGCCCGGCGACCTCGTCGTGGCGACCCAGGGAGGGGATCAGCCGGGTCCGCGGCTTCGCTGCCCGTCCGCGCCGCTGCTGGCCGGCGAGTTGCGCCGGGCGGGCCTGCACGTACATACCGGCCGGTCGCCACCGTCGAGCACCTGGCCTCGCGCCGATGCGCACGCCACGCTGGCCGCCGCTGGCTGATCGCGGCCGACATGGAGTCCGGCGCCGCTGCCGGCCGGCGCGGCCGGCCGCCCCGTCGGTCGTCATCCGGGCCGTCTCCGATACCCCGCACACCCGCTGATCGCCCGCATCCGTCGCCGGCGGGATCGCCGCACTTCGGTCGCTGCGACCGGCCGCTCCGGTGGCTGCAGCCGGTGGGCGGCTGCTGCCGGGCCGCGCCAGGTGCTGCTGGCCGAGCCCGCGATCGTTCTGCGCGGGCGTGGAGCGGGCGATCGAGATCGTCGAGCGCGCCCTTGAGCTGCTACGGCGCGCCCGGTCTACGTGCGCAAGCAGATCGTGCACAACACCCGCCGTAGTCGGCGACCTGGAAAGCGCGGCGCGATCTTCGTTGATGAGCTCGATGAAGTGCCCGACGGCGCGACCGTGGTGTTCTCCGCGCATGGCGTGTCGCCCGCGGTGCGTGCGGCGGCGGCGCGCCGGGGGCTGGCCCTGATCGACGCGACCTGCCCGCTGGTGTCCAAGGTGCACGCCGAGGCCCGGCGGTTCGCCGCCGACGGCTATACGGTGGCGCTGATCGGCCATGCCGGCCATGAAGAAGTCGAGGGCACGCTGGGCGAGGCGCCCGATGCCACTGTGCTGGTCCAGACGGCCGGGGATGTCGCCGCGCTGCGGCCGCGCGACGGCGAGCGGGTCGCCTACCTGATGCAGACCACGCTGTCGGTCGATGAGGCGGAGGAGATGTCCGGCGCGCTCGCCGGACCGCTTCCCGCCGGTCCGCGCGCCGGGCAGCGACGACATCTGCTACGCGACCACCAACCGGCAGGCCGCCGTGCGGGTCGGTCGCCGCCGACTCCGACCTGGTGCTCGTCGCGGACTCGGCGAACTCCTCCAACTCCGTCCGGCTTGTGGAGACCTGCGAACGGGCCGGGACTCCGGCCTACCTGATCGACGGCGCCGCAGGACATCCAGCTCGGCTGGCTGGCCGGGCGTCCACCATCGGCCTGACCGCCGGAGCCTCCGCGCCGCCCGCCGTGGTGGGGGAGATCATCTCCGCGCTGTCCGGCCTTGGCCCCGTATCCGTTGAACGAGGTGACGGCCACGGAATCAGTCCGGTTCGGCCTGCCCAGAGAGCTTAGGTAGTGATCCCTGGGGGAAGCGATCACGGGGAAGCGATCACGTAAAGAAGGTGAAGCCTAGTGAGTATGCCGCTGCGTCAGTCCCTGCGAGTGGGTCCTACCTGCTGCGCCAGAAGCTGGCACGGCAGCACGAAGTTCCCGCTCATTGTCGAGCTCGAGCCGCTGTTCGCCTGCAATCTGAAGTGCGCGGGCTGCGGGAAGATCCAGCAGCCGCACACCCTCCTCAAGCAGCGGATGCCGGTCGAGCAGGCCCTCGCCGCGATCGAGGAGTGCGGCGCTCCGATGGTGTCGATCGCCGGGCGGCGAGCCGCTGATGCACCCGCAGATCGACGTGATCGTCGACGAGCTGATCAAGCGCAAGAAGTTCGTCTTCCTGTGCACCAACGCGCTGCTCATGCCGAAGAAGCTGGACAAATTCAAGCCGTCGCCCTACTTCTCCTGGGCGGTCCACATCGACGGGCTGCGCGAGCGGCATGACGAGTCGGTCTGCAAGGAAGGCGTGTTCGACGACGCGGTCGAGGCGATCAAGAATGGCCAAGTCGGCGCGGGTTCCAGTGTGCACGACGAACACCACGTTCTTCAGCACCGACACCCCGCAGACGGTCATCGATGTGCTAACTACCTGAACGACGATCTCGCCATCGACAGATGATGATCTCGCCCGGCCTACGCGTATGAGAAGGCGCCGGACCAAGATCATTTCCTCGGCGTGACGGAAACGCGAGAGCTGTTCCGCAAGGCCTTTGGCGACGGTAACGCAGCAAGAGGTGGCGGCTTAACCACTCGCCGCTGTTCCTCGATTTCCTCGAGGGTAAGACGGACTTCGGCTGCACCGCCTGGGGCATCCCGTCCTACTCGCTGCTCGGCTGGCAGAAGCCCTGCTACCTGATGTGCGGACGGTTACGTGAAGCACGCTATCAAGGAACTGATCGAGACCACGGACTGGGACTACTACGGTCGGGGGCGGGATCCGCGCTGCGACTAACTGCATGGCGCACTGCGGGTATGAGCCCTCTGCGGTGCTCGCGACGACGGGGTCGCTGCGAGAGTCGATCCGGGCGATCAGGGGGGTGTGAGCCGAACTGCGCACCCAGCCCGGCAGCCGGCTCACTCGGCCTCGACTGCGTCACCGGCTGCCGGGCTGACCAGCATGGGGAGTTATTCTCCAGCCGACGGCCATCAGGACTATTGTCAGGAATCGACCGTTCGATGGGCCCGATTGCCGGAGAAGCCACATGGGATTTGACCTGCCCGGCCTGCTTGCCGCCAATGACGGCAGGGGCTACGAGCTGCACGCGCGCTACCTGAATCCGCAGCTAGCCAAGATGCTGCACACGATCGGCTTTGACAAGGTGTATGAGCGCGCCGACGGCAGCTATCTCTACGACCGCGACGGCGAGCGCTACCTAGACTTCCTAAGCGGCTTCGGGGTGTTCGCGCTCGGCCACAATCACCCGGTTGTCCGCAAGGCGCTGCACGACATGCTCGACCGCGAGTTGGCTGACCTGGTGCAGTTCGACTGCGCGCTGCTGCCAGGACTGCTGGCAGAGCAGCTCATCGCCAAAGCGCCGGGCATGGAGCGTGCCTACTTCGGCAACAGCGGTACCGAGGCCGTCGAGGCCGCGCTGAAGTACGCGCGCTACGCGACCGGCGAGCCCAGAGTGCTTTACTGCGATCACGCCTTCCATGGACTGACGGTCGGCTCACTGTCGGCTAACGGGTCAGCTGAGTTCAAGACCGGCTTCGGGCCGCTCGTCGACAGCACCTGCATCCCCTTTGGCGACCTGGACGCACTGGCTGGCGAACTGGCCAAGGGCGACGTCGCCGCGCTGATCGTCGAGCCAGTGCAGGGCAAGGGCGTGCACGTGGCGCCGCCAGGATACCTGGCCGGAGCGCTCAAGCTGCTGCACGCTAAGGATGCGCTGCTGATCTGCGATGAAGTGCAGACCGGGCTGGGGCGTACCGGCCGGCTCTTCGCCTACGAATACGACGACATCGAGCCCGACATCGTGACCGTGGCCAAGGCCCTGTCCGGCGGTTTCGTGCCAGTCGGCGCGACCATGGCCAAGGAGTGGATCTTCAGCAAGGTCTACTCGTCGATGGACCGGGTGCTGGTGCACGACTCGACCTTCGGTTCGAACGCTTCGGCGATGGCGGCCGGACTCGCGTCGCTGGCCGTGATCGAGGATGAGCAGCTGGTCAAGAACGCGGAGCGTACCGGCGAAGCGCTACGCACGGCGCTGGCTGAACTGGTCGATCAGTACGAGATGTTCGCCGGAGTGCGCGGGCGCGGACTGATGATCGGGCTTGAGTTCGGCAAGCCGCGTTCACTCAAGCTACGGACCAGCTGGAACATGCTGCAGGCGGCGCGGGTCGGGCTGTTCGCGCAGATCGTCGTCGTCTCGCTCTTCGAGCGGCACAATATCTTGACTCAGGTTGCTGGCGATCACATGGAAGTGATCAAGCTGCTGCCGCCGCTCACGATCGGCGATGCGGAGGTGCAGTCGTTCGTCGCGGCGTTCAAGGACGTGATGGATGAGGCGCACCGTGGCACCGGCCTGATGTGGGACTTCGGCCGCCGTCTGGTCAAGCAGGCGGTCACCCGCTAGCCGGGGTCCGACCCTGGCGCGGTGGCTAGCCTGCCTGGGTCGGCAGGCCGGCTTTCGCCCAGGCCTGGAAGCCGCCGTCCAGGTCGGTGGCGTGGCTTAGCCCCAGATCTTGCAGCGAGGCGGCGGCCAGGCTTGAGGTGTCGCCGGCCGAGCACATCACGATGATCGGCCGGTCGTAGCCAGTCGCTTCGGGCAGCTTCGCATCGCTGCGCGGGTCGAGTCGCCACTCAAGCACGTTCCGCTCGATGATCAGGGCACCGGGAACGGTGCCCTCGAGCAAGCGCTGGGCCGCTGGCCTGATGTCGACCAGCAGCGCGCCGGCGCTCATCGCGGCCTGTGCTTCCAGCGGGCAAAGTCGGGTCAGCCGGATCCGCGCTGCCGCCAGGATCTCATCGATCGACCGTCCTGGGCAGGTAGCCTGCGCGGGGGAGTCGGGGCCTCGGGTGGTCGGTTCAGGGCTGACGGTTACCACGTCCTGTCCTCCCCAGTCACGCGCAGAAGGCCAGCCTCGCTCACTTCGAAACGCCGCATGCTCGTCAAGGCCGGCGAGTACGCGTGGATGCTGATGGCCGGCTCAGCCTGATCGTTGCATACGTCATGCACATAGTGCGGGCCGAAGGACCGGACGGCACCGGTTGGCAACTGGCGACCGGCTGGTTCAGGCCGTCCGGCGACGGCTGCTCGTTCGGTCAGGCAACCGCCCGCGACCACGAAGGCCCCCGATGACTCGCCATGGTCGTGGAATCCGGTTTGCTGCCCGGCGAGCCAGGTGAGTAGCCAGATCTCGTAACCGGCGCCCTGCTCAAGCTGCGCATAGAAGCGCTTGTCCGGTTCGAACCTGACGAGGTTGCGCCAGAGCTCAGGTCGATCAGCAACCCTTCGCGCGAGCGTGGCGAGTTCGGCCTGGCCGACAGCTTGGCTGCCAGTCCGCAGAGCGTCCGACCTGACAGTCACCTGTATCTCCGATCGATTAAGTAGGAATATAGTGTAGGGACGATAGCACGTCGCCGATCGCGCCGGAGGGCTAGCCCGCGGAGATAGGGGAACGAAGATGTCCGTAACCGATGAGCTCCTCGCCAACAACGCTCGCTACGCCGAGACCTTCGACGGTCCGCTGCCAGTGCCGCCCGCCAAGCATGTCGCCGTCGTCGCTTGCATGGACGCGCGGCTGAACGTCTACGGCATCCTCGGCCTCGGCGATGGTGAGGCCCACGTCATCAGGAATGCCGGTGGCGTCATCACCGATGACGAGATCCGGTCCCTGGCGATCAGCCAGCGGCTGCTTGGCACCACCGAGATCATCCTGATTCACCACACCGACTGCGGCATGCTGACGTTCACTGATGACGCATTCAAGCGCTCGATCCAGGACGACACCGGCATCAAGCCGAGCTGGTCGGCCGAGTCGTTCACCGACACCGATGAGGACGTCCGCCAGTCGATTGCCAGGATCAAGGCGAGTCCGTTCGTCCCGCACACCGATGCGATCCGCGGCTTCGTCTTCGATGTGACCACCGGCAAGCTCAACGAAGTCAGCTAACTAGTCCGGCGTCCGCGTCAGGCCGGTTGGATTAGGCTGACCAAGTGTGCCCGATGACCGTACCCCAGGCTAACGGGCAGGCATCGGCGGTCCTGCGACTGCGCAGCCGCAGCTTTCGGCCCGAGCAGCTGTTGGTAATGGCGATCGTCAACCGAACGCCCGACTCGTTTTTCAGAGCCGGCGACACCTGGGACGAATCGGCGGCGATGGCGCGGGTGCACCAGGTCATCGCCGCCGGTGCCGACATCGTCGACATTGGCGGCGTCCCGGCAGCGCCAGGCCAGGGCGTCGACGTGGCCGAGGAGATCCGGCGGACCGCCAGCTTTATCGCGGCGGTCAGGGCGGCGTATCCCGACGTCGTGATCAGCTCAGATACCTGGCGGCACGAGGTGGCGCGGGAGGCCTGCGCGGCCGGGGCCGACCTGATCAACGACAGTTGGGGTGGCTGGGATGCCGAGCTGCCTGCCGTGGTGGCCGAATTCGACGCGGCGCTGGTGTGCGCGCACGCCGGCGGCCAGCAGCCGAGAACCAGGCCGCACCGGGTCAGCTATCGCGACGTGATGGCTGATGTGCTTGAGCAGACGCAACGGCTGGCCGCCCGCGCCGTCGAGGCCGGCGTCGACCCGGCCAGCGTGGTGATCGACGCGGCGCACGACTTCGGTAAAAACACCTGGCATTCGCTTGAGGTCACGAGACGACTGGCCGAGATGACGGCGACTGGCTGGCCTGTGCTGGTGTCGGTGTCGCGCAAAGACTTCATCGGCGAAGCACTCGGTCTTCCAGCACAAGATCGACTAGCAGGAACGCTAGCCACCACATCAGTCTGCGCCTGGCTGGGTGCTCGGATCTTCCGTGCTCACGACGTCACTCAGACCCGTCAGGTGCTGGATATGGTGGCCACGATCAAGGGTGACCGGGCCCCGGCCCGGGCGGTGCGGGCGCTGGCCTAGCCGATGATCGTCGCTGCCGCGCTTTGCCCGTCGCCGCCGTTGCTGGTGCGCGCACTGACCGGTACTGAGCTAGTACTGCCCGAGCTGCGGCTCGCCTGCGAAGCGGCTGTCAGTGAGCTGCTGCACGCCGGTCCCGACTTGGTCGTGATCGTCGGTGCGGCGGCTGATACCCGGCGCTGGGTCGCCGATGAGCGACTTGACCTGGCGTTGTTCGCGCCCGGCCAAGGTGGCAGAGCAGCGTCAAGCGCTCGGCGCCAGCAATTGCCGCAGGCGATCGGCATCGGTCACTACCTGCTTGACGAGGCTGACTACAGCGGCGAACGGCTGCCGCAGTCAGTCGCCTACGACGAGCCGGCCGCCCGGTGCGCCAGCCTCGGTGCCGAGCTGGCGGCGGTCGCGTCCCGAGTTGCCCTGCTGGTGTTGGGCGACGGCAGCGCCCGCCGGGGCCTGAAGGCACCCGGGTACCTTGACCAGCGCAGCGCCGGATTCGATGCCGAAGTCGAAAGACTGCTGCGCGCTGGCGACGTTGCTGGTTTGCTTGCCATTGATCCTGGCCTGGCCAAGGAGCTGATGGCAACAGGTCGTCCGGGCTGGCAGGTGCTCGCAGGAGCGCTGAGCGCCGTCAAGTTGGCGACCCGCATTCGGTATTGCGATGATCCATTCGGCGTGGCCTACCTGGTGGCGTCGGTGCGGGTACTCGCACCTCAGTAAGGAGGCAGCGACAGATGGATGAGTTCACTGGCCGATCGGTGCTCGTGTTCGGTGCCGGCGGCGCACTTGGTCACGGCGTCGCGGCGGCCTTCGCTGAAGCTGGCGCTTCGGTGGTCGGGATTGACCGGCATGAGCCGCCGCCAGACCGGCAGCTTGACGGCGTGCGCTATCGCTCGGCTGACGTGACCGACGACGCTGACCTGGCTCGCCTGTTCGCCGCCGAGGCCGGTCTGTGGGCGGTCATCAATACCGTCGGCGGCTTCGCGCCGCGTCGGCCGCTGGCCGAGCTTGATCCGGCCGAGCTCACCGGCCAGCTCACCTTGAACCTGGTCAGCGCGGCCCTGATCACTAAGTACGCGCTGGCGGCGATGCACCAGGCTGGGGCTGGTCGGCTTGTGCATACCGCGAGCCGTGCTGGCGTGGTGAGCCAGGGATCTGGCTTCGCCTACTCGGTGAGCAAGCTGGGGGTGCTGCACCTGGTGTCGATGGCCGCGGACGAGGTGCGCGGTACCGGCGTCACAGTGAATTGCGTCGTACCAAGCATTATCGACACCCCGGCCAACCGGGCCGCGATGCCGAACTCAGATCACAGTGCCTGGCCGAAGGTGCCGGCCATCGCCAAGAGCTACCTGTATCTGGCTGCTCCCTCGTCAGGCTTGGTCAACGGTGCCGCAGTGCCGGTGTAGCCAGGGTCGGCGCCGCCGCCAGCGCGGTCGGTTACCAGCTCTGCCTGGTGGCTGGGGAGCTGCGCTGCACCGCGCCGACGGTGTGCGGGTGCGGGAAGACTGACTGGATGGCGATCCGGCCAGGTCCCTCAAGCGAGAGCCAGATCGACTTGCTCTGCCACCGGGCCGAGGAGAACCAGTACCGGCCCCTTGGGTACTCGAAGTGCAGGAACATCCGCACGCTCGGGTCCTTCCAGATCAGGCCGCCTGGCTGCACCAAGATGCGCTGGCGCGGTTGCAGATCGCGGACGAAGGAGTTGCCTGGCCCGTGCAGCAGCAGCAGGCCGGGCCCACCGTGGGCCATGAATCTGTCCATGAACTGGCCCATCGGGTAATGCCACTCCGTATCGTCGCCGCTCTTGGTGGTGAACCAGACACCGGACCTGAGCCATTGGTAGTTCACGTTCCCGGTGGCGACCAGGAAGCGATGCTCGACCACATCGACGGCCTGGTTTGGCGCGAGCGGAATGGCCAGCGTCTCACCTGGCCGGTCGGCGCTGAAGGCGATGTACCCAGGGCCGCGCGCCGTCATCATGTACAACGGCATTCCGGCGAGCTTGCGATTCCAGCCGCCGGCCATCTTGAGCGTCTCGAGCCTGATCTGCGGATCGGCGTGCAGCAACGCATGATGACTGAAGTACACCCAGTCCTCGTTATGCAGCGCCATCTCGGCCACCGGTACGAAGGCGCCGCTGATCTGACAGGTCGAGCGGTTGAACCGGATCCTGGCCATGTCCCTGATCGGTGGCTGCTTGATCCAGCCCGAGGTGGACACGCGCAGCCTGATGTCGATCGGTGCGCCGCAGCGGGGACAGGTCTTGCCATCGCCCTCACTCTGCATACGGCAGTACGGGCAGGTATAAGTGCTCTGGCCAGGCATCGCCGACATACCACTTTCCTTCCCTGGAACCGGCGGTGAGCACTGATTGTCCCAGGTCGGGCCCCTAGCTGGCCAGCGACCTGCGGAACTCGCCGTTATGATCTTGCTGAAGAACGGAGCGGCCGGGCCGAAGAACGGAGCGGCCGGGGCCGAAGAACGGAGCGGCACGGGCCGAAGAACGGAGCGGCACGGTTCGAAGAACGGAGCGGCACGGTTCGAAGAACGGAGCGGCACGATCCGAAGAACGGAGCGGCACGGTCGCGTTGCTTGGTTGACGCGGGCGTTACGGGTATTTATTAGCCGGTGCGCCGAATTCCCGTCGGTGCCGTTCACGTGGAGGTTCGTACGTGGTTCGCCCCCGACTGTTCGCCTCAGGACGGCTTTTGGCCGTGGTCCTGGTGGCCGTTGTTCTTGGACTCTCCGGCTGCAAGGTTAATGTCTCAGCCGCGGGCTCTTCGAAGAATCATCATGATAAATCACATTCCCGGCACCATCAGGCGCATCACAAGAGCCACACCAAGCACCATGGCAAGCATGCCAAGCACCACGGCAAGGCTCATTCCAAGCACCACGCGAGCCATCACCACGCCAGTCACCATCACGCGAAGAAGCACCACAGCAGTCCGCCGCCAGCGCAGGACACGCTGGTCATCGAGCCCAATGATGGTTTTTCTGCGGTCTACAACCTGATCAACCACGCGAAGCACAGCATTAACGTCACCATGTTCGAGTTCGACGATACGACGGCCGAGCACGATCTAGCCGCCGCGGCCAAGCGTGGTGTCGCCGTGCGGGTGGTCTTGGATCAGCGCGAAACCAGCGTGAACACGCCTGCGTACGACTACTTCAAGTCCCATGGCATCAAGGTCGTATGGTCCTGGACGAAGTACCAGTACACGCACCAGAAGACGTTGTCGTTCGACAACTCCGTTGCCGTGGTCCAGACCGCCAACCTGACTGCGAATTACTACAAGACCAGCCGGGACTTCCTGGTCGTCGACCGTAACCAGGCTGACGTCTCGGCAATCGCGGCCGTGTTCAACGCGGACTTCACGCATCAGACGATTACCCCGGCCGACGGCCACGACCTGGTCTGGTCGCCGACCCACTCGGAGAAGCAGATACTCGGTGTCATCAACGGCGCCAAGAAGAGCCTGCGCATCTACAGCGAGGAGATGGGCGACAGCACGGTCGTCGATGACCTGATCGCGGCGGCGAAGCGCGGCGTGGATGTGATGGTCTGCGGTGAGAACTCCGACGGCGAGTACACCTCCACCTTTGATGAGATGGAGCGGGACGGAGTGCACGTCTCTTACTACAGTTCATCGACGGGTTTCTACATCCACGGCAAAGTGGTGGAAGCGGACCTCGGCACGCCACAGGCACGGGCTTTCATCGGCTCGGAGAATTTCTCGAACACCTCGCTCAACGAAAACCGAGAACTCGGCCTTATCGTGACAAACCCATCTATAATGTCCGCTATCGCTAAGGTCTTCGCCACTGACTTCAGTAAGGGCCACCAGGTGCACTAAAGCCCCAGGGGGTAGATACCAGGCATATCCGATGATCCGGGCCGACCGGCCCGGATCATCATGAGGCATTTCCGGTCACCGGAGGCGTCAGTGATCCGTGATCAAGCTTGTGACCCCCCGACGGATCATCGCACCGGTCATGACCAGCGTAAACATCCGTGATACTAGGCCCAACCATGATCACGTACCATTGCTCCGGTAACTTGCGGAACCACGCTAACCGGCTGTTTTAGCATGAATCGCCCATTGCGGCCGGTTCTGGCCCGCGGTGTCGTTTGCCAAGCAGCCCGCGCGCGCCCCACCCCGCCCCGCCCGCCCCGACCGCCCCGGCTGAACCCACTGCACCCCGCCCGAACCAGCCCCGCCTCGGCCGGGCCAGCCCCGCCCCGCCCGGGCCAGCCCCGCCCCGCCCGGCCAGCCCCGCCCCGCCCGGGCCTGCCCCGCCTCGGCCCGCCCGGGCCAGCCCGCCTCGGCCCGCCCGGGCCAGCCCGCCTCGGCCGAACCCACTCCACCTCAGCTGGTATTCGGGCGCTTCTCCAGCCAACTAGTCCAGCCGAGCCCGCCGCCCCGAGGCTCAGGTAGCATCGCCGCTCCAACGATGTGGTGATTGAAGCCCGGTCCAGGGACGTCGTTGGAGCGGTGCTGTCGTTCTGGCAGCAGCACCGCTCCAACGATGCTGTCCGCCAGGGAGGGCCAGCAGCAATAGGGGTTCAACGATGCAGGCGCGCAGGCATCGGCGCGAGCGCGAGCCAGGGCGCGGGCACTGGCGCGGGGGGAATAGCGAGGGCGCGGGCACTGGGCACTGGCGCGGGACTGGGCGAGGAGGAATGGCGAGGGCGCGGGCACTGGCGCGAGGGCGCGAGCGCGAGCGCGGGGGATGGCGCGGCGCGGGCACTGGCGCGAGCGCGAGCGCGGGCACTGGCACTGGGCGCGGGGGAATGGCGCGGCGCCGGCGCGGGCTATTGCAGGTGCCGTGGTGGCGGTCACTGACTGCTGGTCAGCGACAATCTTCACCGGTTCCCGTCATAGCAAGGTGGTTCGCCAGTCTTTGTCGGTGTAGCCGCTTGCTGCGGTGACGACGTCGTCCCGTTGCTGTTGCTACGACGATGAGGTCAGGCTGCTGCCGCTACGGTTGCCGGTTCCCCGGGCGGCAAGCAGTGGGCGGGGCGTCAGCGTCGTAGTGATCTCCGCGACAGCAACGTGGACGCGTTGTCAGCAACGCGGCTGGGGGCCGCGCGAATGGGCCCGGTTGGTGGGGGCCGCGCGAATGGGCCCGGCTGGTGGGGCCGGGCCCATTCGTACGTACTGCTAACGATTGAATCAGCAGCTTCTGCGTCAGGATTGGCCGTCGACGTTGGAACGACTTCAGCCGCCCAGGTCTGCAGCGGATCCTGCGCGCCGTGAGGTCGAGCGGATGGCCGAGTTCGCGGCAGCGGATAGGCAGGAACGCCTGATCGGCGTCCATCTGCGGCTCGCCAGGTTGACGCGGCTACTTGATCAGCGGGTCTCTGGGCAGGCCAAGTATCCGCTCGCCGATCTGGTTGCGCTTGATCTCCGAGGTGCCGCCAGCGATCGACATGGCTCGGTTGCCGAGTGCCAGCATTCCCGGGAGCAACCCTGGCCCGTCGAGGAACGCTAGCTCCGGCCCCGCCAGTGCGTCCAAGATGGCGGCTGCCTCGTGGCCGGTCTCTGATAGCACCAGCTTGGTCACGTTGCCCTCAGGCCCGGGGCCGCCGCCGGCCACCGCCCGGTGCGCGCTGCGCAGGTTGAGCGCAGTCATCGACTGCACGTGCGCGATGTGTCGACCGACTCGTCCGGCACCGCCGGGCAGCCGTTCCGCGTGCGCGTCGAGCGGGCCGATGAAGGTCGAGGCCGGCAACGACATGCCACCCTCGCCGCCGCCGATGCTGACGCTCTCATTCCCCAGCGTTGCCCGCGCCACGGTCCAGCCTCGGTCGACTTCACCGACCACATCGGCGTCAGGGATGAAGACGTCGGTGAAGAACACCTCGTTGAAATCAGAGTTGCCGGTGGCCATTTTCAACGGACGTACGTTCACGCCAGGCGCGTGCATGTCGATGACCATCATCGTGATGCCCTCGTGCTTGGGCGCATCTGGCTTGGTGCGCACCGTGGCGAGGCCAAAGTGCGCGACCTGCGCTCCTGACGTCCAGACCTTCTGGCCGTTGATAATCCAGCCACCCTCGGTCCGCATCGCGCGGGTCTTGATCCCAGCCGCGTCCGAGCCTGCCTCCGGCTCGCTAAAGAGCTGACACCAGATGACCTCGTGGTTCAGCGCGGGCCGCACCCACCGGTCCACCTGCTCGGCCGTGGCGTACTGGATCAGGGTCAAGATCACCCAGCCGGTGATGCCATAGCCGTGCCGCTTGATGCCGGCGGCCGCGAATTCCTGCTCGATCACCAGTTGCTCGATCGCGCTGGCATCGCGTCCCCACGGCTTGGGCCAGTGCGGCATGACGTAGCCCGATTCGACCATCGCCGCCTGCCTGGTCGGTTCGTCGAGTTCGCGAAGCTGGCCGATGACCGCCTGCACGCTGGCCCTGATCGGCTCAGCCTCCGGTGGCAGGTCCACGTGCCGGTCCCTGCTGACGCCAGCGCGCACCGAATCGGTGACCTGCACCGCGGCGACCTCAGTGTCGATCAGCGCCTCGATCGCGGTGGCTCGGCGTACGTACAAGTGCGCATCGTGCTCCCAGGTAAACCCGATGCCGCCGTGGACCTGGATGTTGAGCTGGGCGTTCTGGTCAGCGGCGGCCAGCGCGAGCACCGCCGCGATGGCGGCGGTATAGGTCAGCTGCGGCCCGCCGGCGTCGGCCGCCCTGGCCGCGTCCCAGACGGCGGCCGTCGCCAGTTCGGCGGCGACCAGCATGTTCGCGCAGTGATGCTTGACCGCCTGGAACATCGCGATCGGGCGGCCAAATTGCTGCCGCACCTTGGCGTAGTCGGCTGCCGACGCAGTGCACTCGCGGGCCACGCCGACTGCCTCGGCCGCGAAGATCAGCCTGGCTAGGTCGGTCAGCTGGCCACGGGCACCAGGCAGCAACACGGCCGGCGCGCCAGCCAGCGTGACCCGCGCCGACCGCCTGGCCGGGTCCAGGTTGGCCGGAACCTCAGCGGTGACGCCGTCGCCACGGCAGTCCACCACCGCCACGTCGTCGCCGATGGCCACCAGCAGGACGTCAGCCAGGTGGCCGCTGAGCACCACGCCGGCTGAGCCGCTGGCCGCCCCGTCGGCTACGGCGACGTCTCCGCTGAGCGCGACAGTTCCGATCATCGAGCCCTGCGCCAATCCAGGTAGCCAGGCCGCTTGCAGGTCGGTCGGCGCAACCGCGGCCAGCACGGCACTGGCGATCACCGTTGGCACAAACGGCCCTGGCGCGACCGCCCGTCCGAGCTCCTCGGCAACTATGACCAGCTCAGACAGACCGAAGCCGGATCCGCCGTACGCCTCGGGCAGATGCAAGCCGAGCCAGCCAAGTTCGCTCAGGTCATTCCAGAAGCTGGGCAGATCCTCGCGGTCAGCGGTCAGCAACTCGCGGGCCGCCTGCCTGGCGCCTTGCTTGGCGAGGAAGTCGGAGACCGTCGAAGCGAGTGCGCGGTGTTCTTCAGTGATGGCGATCGACATGGCTGAACGGTATCCTTTGCGATCCGAACCGGACAATATGGCAAGTCAAGGTAAGCGCAGGTTGGCGGCGATCAGTCGGTCGGCTTGGCGTCGCTGGCGGCGGCGCGCAGCCTGGCCTGATGCTCGGCCAACACCACCTCAGGGCGCTTGCTGCCTGGCCGGAATAGCGATTCCTGAGCGATGCCGGCCGCCAGCGCGCCGTCTTTGCTGAAGATCCGGCCGGTATACATGCCGCGCCCGCCAGCGGTGGACTCCGCCACCAGGTCCATCAGCACCCAGTCATCCATGGACACCTTGCGGTAAAACCAGACCGCGTGGTCAAGACTGGTCACGATTCCCACGTCCGCGATCCCGCGAACCGAGGCCAGGCCGGTGAACATGTCGGAGACGTAGGCAAGCGCGCAGGCGTGCATGGTCTCATCGGCCAGCTTCTCCCGCGCGCGCAACCACACCCTGGACGGCCACGACTGGCCCGCGGCGGCTTGCTCGGGCACCCGCACCTCGATGCCGAGCATTCTGGTATGCGGGGAGATGTCTGGTAGCTCATCCGGCGCGCTCACCACGGGCAACTGCGACGCCTGGAAGTCGTACCCGTCTTCGTCCACGTGGAAAGATGCGGCCAGGTTGAAGATGACCACGCCGTTCTGCACCGCGATGACCCGGCGATTGGAAAACGAGCGGCCGTCACGATCCCGGTGGACGTGCAGCAGCACCCGGAGATTCGGATCACCCCGGCTCAGGAAGTAGCCGTGCAACGAGTGCGGGTACCGGCCAGCCCCGACCGTCTGCGCTGCCGCGTGCAACGCTTGAGCGGCAACCTGTCCGCCGTACAGGCCGAACGGGTCGTCGAAGACCTCGATCGATCGGAACAGGTCGGCGTCGAGCCGCTCAAGCGCTAGCACGTCGAGCAGGTTGGGTCCGCTGGCGCCGGACTCTGCTGGGTTGGGCATGGCTCATTGATATCAGGCCAGCCCTGGCCGCGGTCAGGTCAGCTCAGTCAGCCTAGGCTCCGATGGCTGGTGCGATCATGCGCGCTTTAATGAGGTGCGGCAGTGCAGGAGGCCAGTTGCTGCGGCAGTCAGGGAGGCGCAAGTGACGCAGAGCGAGCCGGACGGCTGGGGCCCTGAGGTTGCCGAGATCGCTCGGCGCCGCGAACTCGCGCTTGGCATGGGCGGACCGCAGAAAATTGAAAGGCAGCGCTCATCGGGGCGACTGACAGTCAGAGAGCGTCTGGACCGGCTGGCTGACCAGGGAAGCTTTGCCGAGATCGGAGCGCTGACCGGGTTTGCGAGCTACGCCGACGATGGTCGGCTGAGTGCGATTCTGCCGGCCAATTTCGTGGCAGGAACGGCGCGGATAAACGGCCGCCAGGTACTGCTCGGTGCCGATGACTTCAGCGTCCGTGGTGGCTCAGGCGACGCGGCGATCCATGCGAAGCAGGTCTACTCCGAGCAGTACGCCAATGAGTTGCGGCTGCCGGTGGTACGGCTGCTTGACGGCGCGAGCGGTGGCGGCAGCGTCAAGACCACCCACGAAACCGGATTTACTTACCTGCCGGTCAATCCCGGCTGGGACGTGGTGGTCGATAACCTGTCGGTGGTGCCGGTGGTCGCCGCCTGTCTGGGCCCGACGGTTGGGCTCGGCGCGGCCAGGCTGGTGATGTCGCACCTGGCGATCATGGTGACGGGAATCGGGCAGCTGTTTACCGCCGGACCGCCGGTCGTCCTCGGCGGCACCGGCGAGGACCTGACCAAAGAGGAGCTTGGCGGCGCGACCGTGCACGCACGCAATGGCACGGTCGAGCGCTTCGCCGCTTCGGAGGACGAGGCGTTCGCGCTGATCCGCGATTTTCTCTCCTACTTGCCGTCCAGCGTGCACGAGTTGCCTGCCGTGATCGACTCGGCTGACGCAGCGGGCCGCCGCGATGAGTCGCTGCTTTCCGCGGTGCCGCGCAATCCAAGACGGCCGTACCGAATCGGCCCGATCCTCGAGTCGATCTTCGATGCCGGATCGGTGTTCCGCTACGCGGACTACGGCGGTGCCACCGTGACCGCGCTGGCCCGGCTGGCCGGACATCCGGTTGGCGTGATCGCGACCGACCCCTACCGGGGCACCACGATGTCGGTGGAGGGCGCGCAGGCTATTACCCGGCTGGTGGATCTGTGCGAGACCTTCCACCTGCCGTTGGTGAGCTTGACCGATCAGGGTGGCATCACGATCGGCCGAGTCGCCGAAGAACGCGGCACGGTGCGGTTCGCCGCGCGTGCCATCGCCGCTATGTACCAGACGCGGGTGCCGCAGGCCGAGATCGTCGTCCGCCGGGTCTACGGCGTGGCCGGCGCTGGCGCGGTTAACCGGCACCGGCCGGGGCGCAGCTGGGCGTGGCCGTCAGGGGACTGGGGCTCGCTGCCATTGCAAGGCGGTATTGAGGCTGCGTTCCGCGCCGAACTGGCCGCTGCCGCCGATCGAGGGGCCGAGATCGAGCGGATCAGGCAGTCGCTGGCGGCGGTCAGCTCGCCGTTCCGCACCGCCGAGCGCTTCGGGGTGCAGGACCTGATCGATCCGCGCGATACCAGGCCGCTGCTGTGCGCCTGGGTCACCGACGCTTACCGGGTGCTGCCCGAGCAGACCGGGCGGCCGTGCTTCGGCACTCGCCCCTAGCCGCCAGCGGATGTCGCACGGGCGGCCTGCGCTCGCCAGGACGACAATGACGCATCAGGCGATGCCGCCTTGGGCACCTCATTCTCTGACTAAAGTCAGAGAATGGATGCGAGCATGGTAACCCAGGTACGCCGGTTCAACCGGATCGTGACCCAGCGCGTTGGCGCGCTCAATGATCAGTTTCTGGCCAGAGACCGGCCACTCAGCCAGGCCAGGCTGCTCTGGGAGATCGGCGCCGACGATGGTAATGTGCGGCGGCTGCGGGCCCGGCTTGGGCTTGACTCCGGCTACCTGAGCCGGCTGTTGCGTTCGCTTGAGAACGATGGCCTGATCAGCCTCACGGCGAGTGACGCCGACGCTCGGGTCCGCATTGCCAGGCTGACCGCCGCGGGCCAAGCCGAGCGATCCGAACTTGACCGGCGATCCGATCAGGTCGCCGCCTCGATCCTGGCGCCGCTGGATGAGCGGCAGCGGGCCAGGCTCGTTGCCGCCATGGCCGACGTGGAACGGCTGATGATCGCCTCGATGGTGGAGGTGGCGGTGCGTGACCCGAGCGAGCCTGCCGCCCGGGCCTGCCTGCGCGACTACTTCGACGAACTGGCCGTCCGGTTCGACGATGGCTTCGACCCGGTGAGGAGCCTTCAGGCGAGCGATCAGGATCTGACGCTGCCAGCCGGGTTGTTCCTGGTCGCTTGGCTGCATGGTGAGCCAGTCGGCTGCGGGGCGCTCAAGTTCCACCACGGCGGGCCGGCCGAGATCAAGCGGATGTGGGTCGCGCCGGCCGCCCGAGGCCTAGGTCTCGGCCGCCGCTTGCTGACCGAACTGGAAAACCGGGCTGTAGCCAATCAGGTCGAGGTGGTCAGGCTGGAGACGAATCGCAACCTGACCGAGGCGATCGCCATGTACCGCAGCGCCGGCTATCAGGAAGTGAGCGCATTCAACGACGAGCCCTACGCCCACCACTGGTTCGAGAAGGCGCTCTGAGCGGATCGCGACCAAGCTTCGCCGACGGCGAGAGTTTATCGAGGAACGTTGCTAAGGGTGACCTGCGTGCCGGACCGGGGCCTGGGCAGTGAGCACCTGGCCGGTGCGGGCTGCTGGGTCTATCTGGTCCATGCCGCGCCATTCGGCAGCCAGGATAAACAAGGTAGTGCCGTCGTGGCCGCCCAGCATGCAGGCGAAGCAACCGCGGTCGGTGCTGACCGTGTCGAGCACGATGCCGCCTTCGGTGACCCGGACGCAATGCTTGTTGGGCACGTCCGCGTACCAGACGGCGCCGTCCGCGTCGATGCAGATGCCATCGGGGTAGCCGGCCAACTTGGCCCACATGCGACGGCCTGACAACGTCCCGTCGGGAGCGATGTCGAACGCGGTGAGGCAGTTGCCGTGGGATTCGGCCACGATGAGCGTCGAGTTGTCAGGCGTCACCGCCATGCCGTTGCCGAACGAAATGCCGTCGGCCACCACCCGTGGCTGGCCGGCTGCCGGGATCAGCACGACGATGGTGTCGCCGTTAACGTAGGTGTTACCCCGGCTGTCCACCACGATCTCGTTGCACACCGAGGCCAGCTTGGTCAGGTCGGCGTGGGTGACCAGCGAGCCGTCTGGCTCTTGGCGCAGCACGCTCGCCTCCCGGCCCGACACCACCAGCAGTTCGCCGGTCGGCAACCAGTCAATAGAGAAGGGGAACGTGGTCGGCACCGTCGCGGCGACTTCCTTGGTGCCGTCTAGGCTGACGGTGACGACTTCGTTGGTGCACCAATTGCACAGCCAGAGCTTGCCGTCATGCCAGCGAGGCGACTCACCGATGGCCAGGCCGTTGACCAGCACTTGGGCTTGCGGCATCGTTATCCCCTTACCTCGGCTGTCTGCGTCGAATAGGCGCATTTGAGGTAGACGAAACTGCGCGCCGAATCTAACCGGGCTCACGCAGTTCGATTAAGGCCAAGGTAATACGATCCGGGCGATGCCGCGCACTCAGTCGTTGGCTGACCGCCCATCGGTGAGCGCTCCAGCCATGAGGCCAAGTCCGATGCCAAGCATCCACACGTCCTTGCTGACCCCCGTACCCGCCTGGCTCGGCCAGATGCTACCCGGCTTGCGCAGCGCCGGAGTCCGCGCATACATGGCGAGCAGCGCACCGGAGAAACCGGTGAGCGCGGCGCCGGCCAGCGCGGCTGGGACGAACGGGGCGAGCAGTGCACCGCCGACCGCGATCTCGCCGGCCGCCAGCACCTTCAGGAACTGAGTCGGCGGGACGTCCTTGAGCATCGGGAACGCGCCCGCCGCCATGCCGTGGACGGCCTTGGCGCGGGTCTCGTCGCCCTTCCACTTCTCCAGGCCAGAGTGCAGGATGTAGCCGCCGGTGACCACTCGGCCGGGAAGGTCACGTGCCCTGAGCCCGCGCATGAACGCATCCTTTCGCTTGGTCGCAGCCCCGCCGCGAAAGCCTTGACCGGCCGCTTAGCGCTAAGTGGGTTCGCCGGTCCTGGGCGTGCACTGGCCACCTTAGCAGCTTGGGTGAACGCTCAACGACCGGCCAGGCCGCCACCCCAGCCCGGATCGGATCAGCTCAGCCCGGATCAGGGGCCCGATAGTCGGCGTTGTGCTCCACCGTGCGGTAGATGTCCATGCCGATCGGGCGGCGTTGCTCCTCCGCGATGTGACCGAGTAGTCCAGCGGTCCTGGCCAGCAACGCGAAACCGCGCAGCAAGTCAGGTGGCAGGCCGAGGTCAGCCAGCGCCGCACCGCAAGTTCCGGCCCCGTTGAGCGGCAACTGCCTGCCTAGTACCTGCGGGTGCATCCGACCAATCGCCTCGAACAAGCGCAGGTGCGGCCCGTACAAGCCTTCTTCTTGTGCGATCGCGATCAGGACCGGGGTGCGCGGGTCGGTCACCTTATGCACTGGGTGGCCGAGGCCTGGCACGAACCGGCCGGTCGCCTTGGCCTGGCGCACCGCATCCAGCGCCAGCGCGTCGTAGCCGTCATCGTCAGCGGGGAGTTCGCGGCCGGCGAGCGTGTCGGCCAGGAATCGGCCGGCGTCTTCGGTGACGCCGAGAAAGCGAGCGCCCCCTCCGAGCAGACCGGCGGCGAGCGCGCCCTGTACCGAGTCAGGCGCGCTGAGATAGGTCAGCCGCGCGGCGATCGCGGTCGGGGTGAAGCCATGATCGGCTAGCGCGACCAGCACCGCTTCAAAGACCCGCAGCTGGGATGAGGTCGGCCGGCGTAGGGTGACTAGCCACAGCGCAAGCTCGCCGAAGCTGACCTTGCCCATCAGGTCGGCCGCCAGGTCCTGGCCGAGCAGGGTGATCTTATCCGGGTCCGAGGTCCCGATTGAGGTCGGGAATTGTGGCGTCGCGGCCGCATCGGCGTGAGTCATGAGACGTTCCTACTCTGTGCCGGTGAGCCAGGCCCGGATCGACTCGCCGTGCTCGTCTAGGCCAGGTGGCGGCAAGTCGTAGCGGGGCGGTGTGCGCGAGAAACTCACCGGATGCCTGGTGACCGGCAGGGCATCAGCGCCATGCCCAGCTAGCACGACCGGGTTAAGGCCGAGTTCGGTGGCGAAGGCGACGCCTTGATCGACGGTGTTGATCGGGGCGCACGGGACGCCAGCGGCGACCATCGCGGCGAACCACTCAGCGCTGGTTCGCTCGGCGAGTCGTGCCACCAGCAGCGGCTTCAGTTCGGCTCGATTGGCCGTGCGCTTATCGTTCAAACTGAATCTTGAATCTGTACCGAGTTCTGGCATCCCGAGCACCTGGCACAGCTTGCGGAACTGGGAGTCGTTCCCGGCGGTTACCACGAGCTCGCCGTCAGCGGTAGGCAGTGGCTCATAGGGAAACAGGCTCGGATGCGCGTTGCCCATCCGAAATGGCACGACGCCGCCAGCCACGAACGCCCCGGCCTGGTTCACCAGGCCGGACATGGCGGAGGCGAGCAGGCTCGCCTCGACTCGCTGGCCTTCGCCGGTGGCCGTGCGGTGATTCAGCGCGGCTAGGATGCCGACCGCCGTGTGCAGGCCGGAGATGATGTCAAAGATCGCCACTCCGGCCCGGTAGGGCGGGCCGTCCGCGTCGCCGGTCAGGCTCATCAAGCCGGACATGGCTTGCACCAAGAGGTCGTAGCCGGGCAGGCTGGCGCCGCTGGCCGAGCCGAAGCCGCTGATCGAGGCGTAGATCACCGCCTCGTTGCCGGCCCGAACCGAGTCGTAGTCAAGGCCGAACTTGGCCAGGCCGCCCGGCTTGAAGTTCTCCACCAAGATGTCGGCGCGGCGGGCTAGCTCCTGGGCCGCCGCCAGGTCGGCCGGATCGGCGAGGTCGAGTGCGATAGAGCGCTTGTTCCTGTTGATGGACAGGTAGTAGGTCGAGGTCCCGTCCGCAGTGACCGGTGGCTTCCAGTGCCTGGTGTCATCGCCGCCCGGGCCCTCCACCTTGATGACGTCCGCGCCCAGGTCGGCGAGCAGCATCGTGCAGTAGGGGCCGGCCAGCACTCGGGTGAAGTCGGCGATGAGCAATCCGGCGAGCGGCCCTGGCGGCGACTTTATGCCTGGATCCTGGCTGGCGGCGGATTGCGGTGCGAGGTCGGTCATCTGCGGTGGCGCGTCCTTTCGTCCGCTTGCTCCGGTGGTCCGGCTAGGCCTGGTGGGGCTAGGCCAGGTCGGGCGGCGCCTGGTGGGCGTCGTGTCCGTTCTGCCCGTTATATCAACCCGCGCTGACCGGCGTGGACCCGCCGGGGTGTTGGCCGCGGTGGTCGGACGGGCGTGAATGAACGCTAACTCGGGCGCGGTGCGGCGGACGTCGGGCGCGGCGGGGCGCGGGGTACCGGGCGTGGAGCGGCCGCTGGTCGTCGGCTGCCGGGGGTGGGTCAGGTGAGCGGGGGTGGAGTGCCTTCGGCGGAGGCGGCCAGTTTGGGGTCCCAGGCGCAGACGGAGCAGGAGTGGCGGAAGGTCTCGCGGGCGAACGCGACGGCGGTCGCGTGCGGGTCCGCTGCCTTGCGTGCGTCATCCCAGGGAAGCAGGAACTCGCCAAGGTCGCCGGCCCAGTGGGCACCTGGGGTTGACGGCTGAAAGTGGCTGAAATTGTCCGGCGCGGGGTGCGCGTACGCGTAGAAGGCGGCGTGCGGGTAGCGCGGGTCGCCTGGCCACCAGCCGACGGCCACTTCCTGGGAGTCCATCGCGTTGCGCATGATGAAGTCGGCCGACGGCGGGCTGGCCGGCTCACCTGAGAACAGGCTGACCGCTAGGTCGAATGAACCCCACCAGGCATTGACCGGGGTAGAGCGGCCGCGGAACGGCGCACGGAATTCGGCCAGCACGAGCGCCGCCTGGGTGGCAGCGGCGAAGTAGCTGGCCACCTGGTCGGTGTCGTAGCTGGCGTGCTCGTGATCTTCGTCGAGCGGTACCGACCACGGCACTTCCTGCGGGGTCGGGTCGATGTGCACTGGGCCGGCCAGGTCGCCGATGGCGGTCAGCAGTTCGCTGGTCACCGCGCCGACTGGGCGGTTCGGGGTCAGCGGTATGCGGACCACCCGGCCGCCGCTGTGCTCCGCCACTACCTCATGCGCGTGCAGGTCGAGCGCGACGACGAGGGCGCCGCTGCCGTCCGGGGCCGGCATCGGCATGGTCTCCCAGCCTCTGGCGGTGAGCCGAAGCGCGGCGTGCTGTAGCTGGGGCTCGGGCGGTGCCAACTTGACCGCGAGTTTGCCGAGTACCTGGGCGTGCGCGTGCAGGGTGTCGCACGTCGGCGCCCACTGCTCATAGGAGGCCGACGGCCAGCGAGTGGACATGCCTTGACGCTATTGCCTGGCCTCGCTTAGCTCAACCCGGCGCACCGATGCCGAACTAGTCGGCGAGCGAGGCGACCATGAGCGCCTTGATTGTGTGCAGCTTGTTCTCCGACTGATCGAAGACGATCGAGTTTGCTGACTCGAAAACCTCTTCGGTGACCTCCGCGCCGTCCAGCCCGAACTGATCGAGCACTCGGGCGCCGACCGTGGTGTGGCTGTTGTGAATCGAAGGCAGGCAGTGCATGAACTTGGCGTTAGGGTTGCCAGTCGCGGCCATGACGTCGGCGGTGACCCGATAGGGGAGCAGGTCAGCGACTCGTGACTGCCACTCATCGTCGGGTTCACCCATGCTGAGCCAAACGTCGGTGTGGACGAAGTCGACACCGCGTACAGCAGCGGCCAGGTCATCGGTCACCAGCACCCTGGCGCCGCTGGTCGCGGCGGCGGCCTGCGCCATGGCCACTATCTCGGGCGCCGGTTGCAGCCGCGTCGGCGCGGCGATCCGCACGTCTAGGCCGAGCTGGGCACCAGCGACGAGCAGGGACTTGGCCACATTGTTGCGGCCGTCGCCGCAGAAGCAGTAGGCAATGTTGGCAAGTTCGCCATCGTGGTGCTCGGTCATGGTCAGCACATCGGCGAGGCTCTGGGTTGGGTGCCAGAGGTCGGTGAGCGCGTTCCACACAGGGACGCCGGAGTGGTCAGCCAACTCGGTCACGGTGGCCTGTTCGAAGCCTCGGAACGCGATCGCGTCATACATCCGGCCGAGTACCCGCGCGGTATCAGGGATCGACTCTTCCTTACCGATATGAGAGCCGGTCGCCCCGAAGTAGCTGACGTGGGCACCCTGGTCGTGGGCCGCTACCTCGAATGCGGCGCGGGTGCGGGTGGAGTTCTTCTCAAAGACCAGCGCGATGTTACGGCCGATTAGCCGGGCATGCTCGGCGCCAGTGTGCTTATCCCGCTTCAGCTCGGCGGCCAGCGAGATCAGCTCGATGAAACGCTGCTTGGTCAGGTCGGTATCGATGAGCAGGGATGCTGGATGGCGCTGCGCCGATGGCGTGGTCACGGAGGTTTCCTTAGGTGCACCCTAGCCCGCGTACCGGGCCGGGAAGTTACCAGCTAGCGGACGGCTTCGTTGCCTTCGAAGTCGACAATACTTCCGGCGGTGCATCGAGTGCGCAGTGCAGCGCTTCGCCCGGTCGGGCCGGGACTGGCCGGTGACGCTCCGTTTCGGCTCGTGATGGGTTGCGAATGGTGAGCCCGGCGAGTACAGCGCCGACCAGGCATAGCCCAGCCGCCAGATACATCGCGAGGTGGAAGCCAGCGGAGAACTCGCTGGCATGCAGGTAAGAGCTGCCGGTGAGGCCGGCGGCGGCCGGTAGCACCGCGACCGCGATCAGGCCAGCTGCCCTGGCCACGTCGTTGTTGATCGCCGAAGCGGCGCCAGCGTGCTGCGCCGGGACGGCGGCCAGCACAGTGGCGGTCAGCGGTGCCACGTTGATCGACAGGCCGAAGCCGAACACGACGACGGCCGGGAGCACCTCAGTCAGGTAGCCGCCGGACGGCCCGACCCGGCTGAGCAAGGCCAGTCCGGCCGCGATGACGATCGGGCCGATGGTCATCTGCAGCCGGGGCCCGATCTTGGCCGCGAGCGCGCCTGACCTGGCCGACAGCAGCAACATGATGACAGTGACCGGGAGCAGCGAGATGCCCGCTTGCAGCGCGGAGTAGCCGGCCACCTGTTCAAGCTGGATCGGGAGCAGGAAAAGCGCGCCGCCAAGCGCCGCATAGACGATGAAGGTGACCAGGTTCGCCGAGGTGAACTGGGTCGATCTAAACAGCTTGAGCGGCAGCACGGGAGACCGGGCCCGGCGCTCGCGCCAGATGAACGCAGCGAGCAGCAGCAGGCCGGCTACCAGCGCGGAGACGGGCAGCGGGCTGCTCCAGCCTCGGGCAGGTCCGTCGATCAGCCCGTAGGTGAGGCCGACGAGGCCGAGGGTGACGAGCGCGCCGCCGGCACTGTCTATCCGGCCGGTCGCCTGCGGATCTTTGGATTCGGGCAAGTGCCGTCGGGCGATAGCTACTACCAGCGCAGCGAACGGCAGGTTGATCGCGAAGATCAGCCGCCAGGACACCGTCTGGATCAGAAAGCCACCGAGAAACGGGCCGATCGCCGTCCCAACGCCGGCGAAGCCCGACCAGGCGCCGATCGCCTTACTGCGGTCATCGGGTACGAAGGACGCCTGAAGGATAGCCAGGCTACCCGGGGTCAGCAGAGCCGCGCCGACACCTTGCAGCGCGCGGGCGGCGATCAGCATGCCGGTGTTCAGCGCCGCGCCGCAAAGCAGTGATGCCAGTGCGAACCAGACGACCCCGATCACGAAGACCCGCTTGCGGCCGTAGCGGTCGCCGAGTGCGCCAGCGAACAGCAGCAGTCCGGCTAGCGTCAGCGTGTATGCGGTGAACACCCACTGCAGGGAGGCGAGGCTGGCGTGAAAGTCCTTGCCGATGGCCGGCAGGGCGATGCCGACAACCGTGGCGTCGATCGCCGCCATCGCCGAACCGAGGATGGTGGCAAGCAAGACCCAGCGCCCTGCGCCGCTCCGATACGTCAGCGACGGCGCGTCGGGTGCTGCGGCTGGCTTGGGGTCCGGTGAACTCACCTAGTCAGGTTGCCGCCTGCTGCCCGTGCTTGTCGAACCGGTCGAGACATGTGCCGCCTTTCGGATGGGTCTTGATCACCCCTACCCGTCCTGCGCGGGCATTCTGCCTCCGACGGCATGCCGTTTGACCTCGTACAACAGGACGGCCGCCGCAGCGGCCAGGTTCAGCGACTCGGCTGTGCCAGTCATCGGGATCTTGAGCTTGGCGTCCGCTGCGGCCAGCAGGCTGGCCGACAGGCCCTCGCCTTCGCTGCCGAAGAGCAGCGCCAGCGGCGGCTGATAGCTGTAGTCCCAGTGATCGGATTCGGCCTGACCTGAGGTCGCCAGCACCGAGACCTTGTGGGCGCTGGCCCAGTCCCAGAACGCTTCCGGGGTAGCCGCCCGCGCGATCGGGATGGCGAAGATCGAGCCCATGCTGGCCTTGACCGAGGTCGGCGAATAGGGGTCGGTGGCATCCCCGATCAAGATGACCCCTGAGCCGCCCACCGCGTCGGTGGTACGCAGGATGGTGCCGAGGTTGCCTGGGTTGCCGATCTCATGCAGGGCGACGAACACTGAGCCTTGGTCGACCCGAAGGTCATCGAGTTGGTGCTGCCTGCACCGCACGATGGCGAGCAGGCCGGGGGTGCCGTCCCGGCTGGCTAGCCGCTGGAACAGGTCGTGGCACAGGTGAGCTACCCTGGTGCCTCGTTTTGCCGCTGCGGCGACCATCGCGGCGGCGGGTGAGTCGGGCCTGAGCGTTTCGTCGGCGATCAGCACGTCTAGGTCCCAGCCGGCGGTGACGGCGCGCCAGACCGGCTGGATGCCTTCCACGACGAAAGCGCCCTGGTCGCGTCGGTGCTTGCGGTCGGCCAGCAGTCGCAGTCGCTTGACCAGCGGATTGGCGGCACTGGTGATCAGGCTGCTAGCGCCGGGCGAGTGGGGCGGGCCGGTGGGGTCGGGCATAGCTCTGCATCTAACAGCAACGCCGTCCCGTTTGCTGCTGTCGGGCCGGGGAGGTGGCCTGACAGCTTCGGGACGGCGTCGCTGCCGGGGGGCGGGCTTGGCTGGACGGTTAGAGGTGGCAGGCCGCGGCAACTGCTTCGGCGGCGGCTTCACGGTTGCCGGTGGCGGGGATACCGGGGCGCTCAAAGTCGATCATGTAGAGGTAAGCGGCTTGGGCCGCGCTGGTGGCTGCGTCGAGTGCGGGCAGATAGGCCGCCCACTGCTGGTTGTAGGCAAGCAGGTCAGCGAGTTGCGTTCGCAGGTCAGTGGTCGGATTGCCGGTGACCATGCCGGCTGGCAACGGCGTCCAGCCGATCAGCCCGCCGCCGCCCGTGCCAACGGACTCAGGATTGCCTTTGGACTCCTGATAGATGTTGCCGGCAATACCAGCGGCGGCGAGGCCGGTGTAGCCGTGCGCCATCAGGAACGTGACGATCGTGGCGTAGTTCGCCGGCACCATCGCGTCCGATGGCGAGCAGTCCGGGCCGCTCGGCGCTGGACTTGAGGTCGACCGGCTCGGATGTGGCGATGGGCTGGCTGGCGACTTGTGACTCGCGGTCGACAGATGCGAAGGATTCCGTTGACCGGTGCTGCCGCTCGCGTGCCTGCGGGTGGGGCGGCTGCCGGCGGGGCTTCGGATGGCGTGGCTGCCGTGGTCGACCGCGTGTGCGCCAGCCAGGTCGCTGGTCATCGCCGTCGCGGACGCGGTAGTGAGGTGATACAGATGCGGAACGGTAGCCAGTGCACCGACCAACGCCAGCGCTGGCACGACGCGGCCGGCTCGCTTGGTTAGCTTGGCCAGCGGTGAGGGTGCCGCGTGCCGACCGCTGCTGACGAACTTCCGGTCCCTGACGTGCGCGCCTGCTGGGCTCAATGACCTGCCTCACGCCGATCTTCGCCCAGTTACTCAGCTAGGACTGCGCCGTTCGCCGGGCCTGTCATATACCTCGCTCCGCTGGCAGTACGCCAGAAAACTCAGGAATCACCGTACTAGCTGTAAATAGCCTGTTGAGGTATAAATAGGTGTAGATGACTCAGGATAGCTATGAGGTCTTGTTAGGCGCTTATCGTGCGAATAGGGTCCAGCTCGGTCGAGTCGCGGTGGGTCTCCCGAGGTGGTGCGGCGTGGGGCGGTAGCGCCGGGAACCCGTGCCAGTCGCCGGTTCGCGGTCGGCCGACTTGTCGGCAGGCGGACCTCGGCTAGTACGGATGGCCGCGGTTTGGCCTCGGGCGGCACGCGGGTTGAGCTGGGAGAAGTCGCCGCGTAAATAGCCCGGATTAACTAGCTGCGGATGCCGCGCGAGAAGGACGTGATGTGGTGGCTGCTGGCTTTCGGTAGGGCGGCAAGGGCAGGCATGCCCGGAGTCTCAGGCCAGGGATGAACGAGCCAGGGCGCCCATCGGGTCCCAAGCCGGCAGCACGATCGGGTCGGCGCCAAGCAGGTCCTGCAGGTCGGCCGGTAGCAGGTCACGCTTGGCGGCGATCTCGAATACGTACTCGTCGAACCACGAGTCGTTCATCGTGTAGAAGCCGTCTTTGCCACGGTCGCTGCCCCAGCTGTTCTCGACCCGCCACCTGCGGGTAGCGCCGTCGAGCACATCCACGCCGGTAAACAGCATCGCGTGGGTCATCAGGGTCTCGCCGTAGAGCAGCCGATCCGACTTGTCGAGAGTGAACTCGGCGTCGTAGACCGAGGCTACGTCGTACAGATTGACGTCCCAGATGCCGTAGTCGCTGCTCATCATCTTGCCGACGTCGCAGCCGAACCAGACCGGCTCGCCGCCTTCCAGCGTCCGCCTGGTGACGTCCTTGAGCGTCGATATGTCGACATTGAGGTAGGTGACAGGCGGGGCCCCGAGCACGTTGCCGAGATACTCGACTGTGAAGGTACGGCCGATGGGGCTACCTGGACGCGGGTCGTGCACCAGGCAGACGTAATCGTTGATCGGCAACTCCACGTACTTGGCCGCGAACTCCTGCGGAGTCAGCATGCCGTCCCGGTGGAACCCGCGGTCCTTGTCGATCCACTGCCAGTCGAACCGCTCAGGTGGCGTGCCCAGGTGGATGCACAACACCCGGTAGACGACCTTGAGCACGTCCGCCTTCTCCGCCCTGGCGGCGTCGACGCCACCGGCCTGAGCGGACGCTCGCACCGACTTGGCGCCCTGACGCAGCAGGTGACGCAGCACTGAGTTCATCCGGTCGGTGTTGCTTGAGCTCTGCGTCTCCGGCATGACCGACTTAGGCACCAGGCCGTGCTTGTTCACGATGGCCACGAACATGTTCCACTGGCCGCCGTCTTCGGCCACCGCCGAGTTGAGCAGGTGCGAAACGGTTCGGTCACCGACATCGCGATCGGCGGTCTCGATGATGGCCTCAAGGAAGTAGTTGGCTCGCTCGAACTTGTCCCAGAACATGGTGTAGTTCTGAGAGAACTCGAAGTCTTTGACCCCCAGTTGCTTCATGGTGCCGACGCGGAAGAGATTCAGTCCGGCGAACATCCAGCATCGCCCGCTGCGCTCCTGGTTGGTGACCTTCCAGTCATCAAGCGAAGTGGACATCGAGTGATCCGTGGTCGTGATGACTTCGCGGTTGAGCGCCACATCGTCGACCGTCACCCGGGTCACGGCGTTTTGCGCGAGCCGGTAGGTCGAACTGGCGGTGAAGTCCTTGCGGAGCAACTCGGTATCTACAGCGCTCAGCGTGCGATCCATACCAGATGCCTTTCGTTCCATCCCGCCGACGCATCGTTGCCGTCGACCCCTCAGTTCAATTTACCAGCGAGGGTGCTTTCTGCCGATTGAGAATTTAGCCCGGTCTCGCCCGGAACCCGGCTGCTGTCATCATCTAGGCATGATCACCTTCACCGGGCCGGTCACAGCTGGGACGCTCATCGAGCCCGCCTCCGTCGTGCGCGTCGACTTGGCCGCGTACGGCTATGCCGAAGAAGAGTTCTTCGCGGCCGGCCAGGCGAGCGGGTACGACCTCATCGGCCCGGCCGGCACCGACGGTCAGTGGCGCGCGAGGCCGGCCGAGCAGCAGCCGTTCCGCACCCGCATCGTGGTGCGCAGGCCGATCGAGCCGGCCAGATTCAGCGGCACCTTGCTGCTCGAATGGCTGAACGTCTCCAGTGGCTTCGACGCCGATCCTGACTGGACCTTCACGCACCAGGAGATCCTGCGGGCCGGCCACGCCTACGTCGCAGTCTCGGCGCAAGCCGTGGGGGTCATGGGCGGTATCAGCAGGATTAATCCGACTGGCCCGACCGGTCCTGGCCTGCGCAATAGTGCGCCGACCAGGTACGGGACGCTGGACCATCCGGGCGACCGCTTCGCGTTCGACCTCTTCCGCCAGGTCGGCGCCGGGCTCATGGGGGCCTCAGGGCGGCAGGACGTACTCGGCGGGCTGCAGCCGATCAGGCTGATCGCGATGGGCGAGTCGCAGTCGGCTTTTTTCCTCACCACCTATGTCAACGCGGTGCAGCCGCTGTCCGGTGACTTCGATGGGTTCCTGCTGCACAGCCGGGGCGCGGGCGCCGCGTTGCTGACCGGAGGCGGGATCGAGCGCGAAGGTCCGGCGCAAGGCATCAAGGTACGGACGGATCAGGCCGCACGGGTGCTGGTACTCGAAGCCGAGGGCGACGTGCTCGCGCCGCTTGCCTACTGCCGCGCCAGGCAACGCGACGACGAGCGATTCCGGCTATGGGAAATGGCCGGTACCTCGCATGCGGATGACTACCTGCTCGGTGGCGCCGCGCCGCTGATCGGTTGTGACTGGCGGATCAACGAAGGTCCGCACCGCTACCTGGCTCAGGCCGCGCTGCACGCGCTGGTCGCCTGGCTAGCCGAAGGCATCCCGCCGCCAGCGGCCGATCGGATCGAGTTGACCTCGCAAGATCCGCCAGTGGCAGCCAGGGACGAGGCCGGCAACGCGCTCGGCGGCGTGCGCACGCCGGCCGTGGACGTGCCGGTCGCGACCCTCAGTGGTCATGGGCCTGGCGCGTCACTCGGCTGGCTTACCGGCTCCACGACACCGCTACCGCCGCCGGAGTTGGCCCGGCGATATGGCGATCAGGCTGGGTACTTGCGCGCCTACGCGCAATCGCTTGATGCCGCGATCAAGGTCGGTTTCCTGCTGCCCGCCCACCGAGCAGAACTACTCGCGGAGGCCAGTGCCGTCGCCATCCCGCCGGCGGCTGCGCCGGCCTGACCATCAGCGCTGTCAGCCGTCGGCAATGATAGGCAGATGCCTGCTGCCTCGGAAAAGTACCTGCATGGCCACCACGACAGCGTGCTTCGATCGCATCGGTGGCGTACCGCGCAGAACTCTGCGGGCTATCTGCTGCCCAGGCTGGCTGGTCTGCCGGCCCAGGCCAGGTTGCTCGATGTCGGCTGCGGGCCTGGCACCATCACCGCCGGACTAGCCGCATTGCTGCCAGCGGGCGAGGTCATCGGCATGGATCGGGCCCCCGGCATCCTGGCCGACGCGCGGGCGGAAGCGGACAGGCAGGGCCTGTCGAACGTTACCTTCGAGGTCGGCGACGCTTATCAGCTTGGCTTCGCTGATGACAGTTTTGACGTCGTGCACGCCCATCAGGTCCTGCAGCATCTCGCCGATCCCGTCGCCGCGCTACGCGAACTGCGCCGGGTCTGTAAGCCAGGCGGCCTAGTCGCGGCGAGGGATGGCGATTACGGCGGCATGTTCTGGTATCCAGGCGAGCAGGGAATCTCAGAATGGCAGGGCTTGTACCGCAAGGTCGCCCGCGCCATCGGGGGCGAGCCAGACGCCGGCCGGCGCATGCTCTCCTGGGCCAGTGCGGCCGGGTTCAGCCAGGTCGAGACGTCCGCTAGCGCCTGGTGTTATGCCGGGCAGGAAGATCGGTCCTGGTGGGGCTCGTCATGGGCCGCTCGGCTGACCGAGTCGCCTTTTGGCGACCGCGCCGTGGAGCATGGCCTGGCGACCCGATCCGACCTGGATCGGCTGGCGGAGGCCTGGCTCCGCTGGGCGGAGAGCCCCGATGGCTGGTTCTGCATTCCGCACGGCGAGATCCTGTGCGAGAAATAGCGATATTTTATTCTGAAATAAATTCGCTGGCGCTAATGTCGGCGGTCGAAGCTAGAACTGTCCCTGGTAAAACCCGTAGCGTGAGCTCGGCGCGCAAGTGATCGTGTACCTGAGTCAGGTGCTGGCCGATCACTCGTCCCGCACCTGACCGCCGCGCGGCTGGAACTGCTCGCCCTCGCCTTCGCCGGTGCCCTGGCCCGGTCTCGTGCCGTCGCTCACTGGCTTAGGCGGCGGCGCGCCAGGCGTCGGCGATGGCGGCGTAGCTGGCCTTGCGGCGAGTGCGGTCTAGGCTCGGCGTGACGACGATCATCTCATCTGCCTCGGCTTGCGCCCTCAGCTCAAGTAGCCGCTGCACGACGGCCTTAGGCTCGCCGGTCACCATCCGGCCATCGTCGGTGCGGTTCGCGCGGAACTCTTTGGATCGCGCGAACTCATGCACTTTCTCCGGTGGCAGTGGCTCGCGGATGCCGCGGCGCAGGTTCGAGATGGTGAGTGTCCAGCCCGCCTCGAATTCGAGCACGGCCGACTCGTCCGCGCTTGCGAACGCCAGCACGGACATCGCCGAGTACGGCATGGCATCCGGGCTGCCTGGCGCGAAGGTGCGCCGGTACTCGCGCAGCACCTCAACCGCGAGCTCCGGGCTCATGTGATGTGCGAACACCGCGCTCATGCCGTTGACCGCGGCGAACTTCGGCCCGTACTCGCTGGAGCCGAGCACGAACAACTCGGGCCGCTCCGGCACCAGCGGAGCGGCGATCAACTGCGCGTACGGATGCTCGGGCGGGAACCCTTCGCCCAGGAAGGCCAGCAGTTCACCGACCTGAGCTGGGAACTCGGCGGCCGGATCGACCACCCGGCCCCGGCGCAGCACGTGTGCCGTCAGCGGGTCGGTGCCAGGGGCCCGGCCTAGGGCCAGATCGACCCGGCCAGGATACATTGCGAGCAGGGTGCGGAAGGTCTCCGCCACCTTCATCGGGGCGTGGTTCGGCAGCATGATCCCGGCCGCACCAACTCGGATCGTGGTCGTCTGCGCGCCGATGTGGGCGATCAGCAGTTCCGGTGCGCTACAGGCCAGGCTGCGCATGTTGTGGTGCTCCGATACCCAGTACCGGCGGTATCCGGCGGCTTCCACGGCTTGCGCCACGCCGACGGCACCAGCGATCGAGTTCGCGGCACTCTCGCCGTACTCGATTCCGACGAAGTCAAGTACGCCAAGCGGCAGTGTTCGGGTATCGGTACTCACCCTGGCTCCAAGCCCGCTAAGGCCAATCGCATTCCCCGGCCGGTGGGCTGCTTCCTAGCCCGGTGTCGGCACCGGACCGCAGTGCCGGATGCGGCTGACCGGCCTCGTGCTGGCGACGGCGGCAAGCAGGTCGCCGCTGGCGGGCAGGTCGTGCAAGTGGATCGGCTCGGCCGGCCAGCCGGGCAACGGAGGCGATAGGACCGCGCACGGGCCGGTCACGTCCAGCGCGCGCAGTGGCGCCGTGATGCCGTGACCAGTGAGCTTGAGCGCCGCCTCCTTGCGTGTCCAGGCCCTGATGAATGCTTGCGCTCGCGCGGCACGGGGCACCAGCAGGTATCGCTCCTGCTCGGCTGGGCTCAGTACCTGCCTAGCCAGGTCATCCGATGAGCGCTGGGCGGTGATTACTTCGATGTCGACGCCGACCTTGCCCGAGCTGACGACGGCGATCAGCAGCCAGCCAGAGGTGTGGGAGACGCTGAAGTCGAGCGCTGAGCCCGGCAGGTAGGGCCGGCCTTCATGAGCCTTGTCGCAAAGCAGGCAGTCGCGCGCGATCTTGACTTGGGCTGGCAAGCAACCCAGGTACCAGGCTAGTACGAGCCGTTGCGCCGCCCGCGAGGCGATAAAGGTGGCCCTCGCGCTCTCAACTCTGAAGCGTTCGGCCCGGCTCAACTCGTCGTGATCGAGCAGGTCCAAGTAGCCGGGAAGGTCGACGGTCGGCGCGGCCCAGAGCTGGCATTCGCCCGGCTCGGGCGCGATCGCGGCTAGCGGGAGGGTGAGCGGGCCCCATGGGCCGGCCGGGTGATCAGGATCGCGCGGCGCTGCGATGCCGCCTGGCGTGCTCTCCACGCGCCATACAGTAACTCGGAGTTGGGCCTCCGCCACCATCGCGGGCCACCGGGCCGATGACCCAGTATGGGTGCTAATCAGGTCCATTGACACCCTTGTGAACGGCTACTAGCATCGAAGAGCGCGATATTTCACCAAGCGGTATAAACCTGCCTAGAACCGCCCGGCCGAGTCGGCGAACGCCGTTCGGAGTGACTGTCAAATTACTCTGAAGGGTGAGGAGATGACTATGGATATCGAGGCTGTAGTTCGCGATGGCCTCGCGCGAGTACTTGACCCTAACCCCGAGCCGGACGAATTAAATCCAGATCTCGATATGGCCGATGACTATGGCCTCACGTCCCTTAATAAGGTGATCTTTTTAATGTCGGTCTGCGACGATACTCAAGTAAGCCTCGCTGAGTTTACCGAGGCTGATGTAGCTCAAATGCGCACTGTGCGTGACGTGGTCGCCGCGCTGTCGAAGTTCGCTGACCCAGCAGGTGCGGCATGACCTGGGCGCAAATCGGTGCGGTGCCGCTGGAAAATGACTACGTGCAGCTACGGCCGGTCGAACCGGACGATAGGAAAGCCCTGCATGACATCGCGATGGACCCGGCCATCTGGCGTTACTTCGTCTACCGCATCGACACCGACGCGGCCTTCGACGCGTTCTTTGATCTCGGCCTAAGAGATCAGGAAGCCGGCACCAGGGTGGTGTATTACATCACCGATAAGAGCACCGGCGCGGCGGCCGGTAGCATGAGTTTTTGCAGCATCATGGAAAAGGACGGCCGACTGGAGATCGGCTGGTCTTGGCTCGGTGCCGATGCCCAGGGCAAGGGCATCAACAGGTGGGCGAAATTCTTGATGATGCAGCATGCATTCGAGCAGATGCGGGCTGAGCGAGTGGAATTTAAGACTGACAAGCTTAATGTGCAAGCCCGGCACGCATTGTGCAATATCGGAGCCCGCGAAGAGGGCACGCTGCGCAGCTTTAACCCGATGCCCGACGGCCGGCGCCGGGATGCGGTGTACTACAGCGTTCTCGCCGCTGAGTGGCCAGAGGTCAAGCGCCAGTTGCTGGCCGGCCCGAAGGTTCGCTGGCCGGAGGCTGCGAGTTGACCGCCGCTGTGCCGTACGTACGGGCTGGTGGTGAGCCTTTCGAGGTCGGTTACCAGCACGGTGCCGCGCGAGCCGACGCGCTGCGCGCCTTCATCGACGACGACTTGTGTCGGATCAACAAGCTGGCGCCCGAGCCCACCTCGCTGCGCGCGCTCGAGCCGGTACTAGCCGAGTACGCGACCGCGATCGCCACCGCCACCCCCGCGTTAAGTCAGGAGATCGCAGGGCTCGCGAGCGGAGCGGGGATCAGTTCCGCCCAAGCGACGCTGCTCCAAGCGCGTCGCGAGATCATCGGCTTCCAGAAGGTCAAGCTCCCGGCGCGGGGCGACTGCACTACGTATGCCAGCCAGCATGCCGGGCCCTCAGGCGGCCCGGTCTTAGCTCAGACCGTTGACCTGAACGGCAATCTCGATGACCAGCTCGCCGTGCTCGACGTCGCGCTGTCCGGTGCTTCACGCCGGGCGTTGGTGCTGAGCTTTGGCGGACTGCTCGGTTATCTCGGCATCAACAGCGATGGCTTGGCCATCGGGCTCAATCTGGTCCTCGGTGGCGACTGGCAGCCAGGTCTGCCGCCGTATCTGGCGATCAGGCACTTGCTCGATAACGCGGCGAGCGTCGATGAGGCCATCGCGAAATTGGCTGAGCTGCCACTAGCCAGCTCGCGTTCGCTCACGCTCTGCGACCCGGTCAAGGTCGCATGCGTCGAGATCCTCGGCGACCAGCAGCGCCTGACGGCCGCCGGTCTGGAGTCCACGCACACCAATCACTACCTGCACCAGGACTTCATTGCGGCGGACGAGCTCAATGTGTTCGCCCGCAACTCATCCCTGCTGCGGCTCAAGGCCTGTCAGGAGGGACTGGCTAGCTTCGCCGATTCGGCGGGCCACCCGTCAGTAGAAGATCACTTCGCGCTGCTCAGTCAGCCCACGGTGTGCGTCAGTGATACCGGTGACATCCGCCGGGAACGCACCGTCGCTGCCGTCGTGCTGCTGCCCGACCGCGGCGAGTTGCATGTACGGCCCGGCGATCCGTCCCGCAGCAGCACCCAGAGCTTCCGGATCCCGGTCCGATGAGCTCTCCGTCCGACTGGTTCATCAGCCGCCCAGGTGCCAATCCCTGGTCGCCGCGAGTCTTCTGTTTCCCGCATGCTGGTGGCAGCCCGCGCTTGTTCCTCGACTGGCAGGACGATCTCGGCGCTGATGCCGAGATCGTTGCCATCTGCCGGCCGGGCCGTGAGCACCGGGCCGCCGAGCCTGACCCGACCATCGGCGAATTCATCGCCGGCGCCGCCGAGGCGATCAGCGTCGCTGCCGAAGCGGACAATCGGCCGTATTACCTGTTCGGGCACAGCCTGGGCGCGCTGATCGCCTTCGAGGTGGCCCGGCTTCTCACGAGGGCGGTGCCGCCGAATCATTTCGTCGCCTCCGGTTGCTCGGCCCCGCGCCTGCTGCCCTCCCAGCGCGTGCAGGACATCGCGAAACTGGAAGGCAAGGAGTTCGCCGAGGCGATCGGGTTCTTCGGCGGCCTGTCGGCTGAAGTGATCGCTGACGACGAGATGCGCGAATTGCTGCTGCCCGGCGTGATTGCGGACTTCCACCTGGCGGTCGGGTATCACTACGTCCCGGCCGCGCCGCTTGAAGTACCGGCGACCTTGGTGGTGGGCCGCGATGATCCGCACGTCCAGCAGGCCCAGGTACGAGATTGGGGCACCGAGTTCACCCGGCCGCTCGATGAGCACTGGGTGGACGGCGGACACTTCTACTTCGAGGGCAGGTCCGGCACGATCACCAGCATCCTGACTGACATTGTCCGCGCCGACCAGCACGTCGAGCTGATCTAGATGACTCACCAGGTCTACTTGCGCGGGCCTAGCTACGTGCTCGGCGAGCAGGTACTTGACCATACCGAAGTCCCCAACCTAGCCGAATTGGCGAAGCAGTACCGGCTGGTGCCGCAGCCGACGATGTGGGGCTGGGGCACCGTCAGGGTGGCCAGCGCGGACCTGGCGACGATGGCGGCCCAGTCAGGGCGCGCCACCCTGACCGCGGCCGGTCTGGCTGCCAGTGCGATCGATGCCCTGGTGATTTGCTCGAACCGAATCCCCGGCCCCGCCGAGGGGCACGGTGAGTTCGTCGCCAACGTCATCACCGGCGTCGGGCTCGGTAACATCCCGGCCTACGGCGTGAACCTGAACCGGTGCGTCAACCTGCTGGCCGGCATCGATGTGGCCACCGCGTTCGTCACCAGCGGCCGGTATCAGCGGGTGCTGGTGATTACCACTGACAAGGTCGCCGACGACGAGGAACGCATGTCCCAGTTCGCGCTCTTCAGCGATGGGGCCGCGAGTTGCGTGATAGCCGCCGATCCAGTCGTGGCCGACTCAGCGGGCACCGTTAGCTTCGAGTTGCTCGGCTGCGCGACCGCGCAGGACACCGCGACGCTGGAGTGGACCAACCAGATCAGCTCCGACCTGGCCAGAGACGTCAATGACCAGTTGCTGGCCAAGGCCGGCTTGAAGCTCGGCGAGGTCACGGCCTTGCTGCACGCCAACCTGTTTACCCCGTTGCTGGTGATGAAGGAGCGGCAGGCCGGGTTTACCGCCGATCAGCTCTACCTAGGCAACATCACCAGGATCGGGCACTGCTTCGCCGCCGATCCGCTGGTCAACCTGGTCGATCGGATGGCGCTCGGGCACCTACCGGACGGCGCGATCTGCCTGCTGGTCACCAGCGTGCCTGGCTCCAGGATCGGTGTACTGCTGCGGAGAAAGGGTTAGCGATGACGGTGCCGCACACGCCCGCATCAGCATTCGAACCGCCGGATACGATCGCCGCGCTGCCGCTTCGGCCGTTCGAGTTCAGCCCGTCGGCGGCGGACGCCGCCGACACGATCACCGCCCTGCCGGCGGACGCTCTGTACCAGCGCCTGCTAGCTGACCAGGAGTCCGAGGCGGTCCTGCTGACCGCCCGCAGGGTACTCGACGCCTTCCTCCGGCCGCACCTGGACTTGGCTGGCACGGACTTGGCTGGCACGGACTTGGCTGGCACGGACTTGGCTGGCACGGGCTCGGTAACCGCGGCCGAACTGGCCGCTCGGGTAGCCGCAGTGCGCGCTGAACTGGCGGCGGCCATAGCCGGGCTGGCCGAGTTCGACGCTGACGTCCGCGACGCGATGCTGCGCCAGCGCGCGCCTCTTGGCCTGCTTGGCGGCTGCTGGCTGGACGTGCTCTCGCAGCCGGCCACGCAACCATCGGTGATCGTCAATCAACTGTTCGCGCAGCACTTTAAGTTGCGCGGCGAAGCCAATCCTAAGCTGACGCTGCACGCCCGGCGGCGACACGCGCTGGAGCAAGCCGGGGTCTTCGTGCCGGAACTCGCCGCCGCCGACTTCCTGTCGGCCACCGACGCCCGACCGTTGACCGCGCTGCACGGTGCCTTCTATCTCGCATTGTCCAGGCTGCCAGCCAATTTCCTGCCCGAACTGGTTGGCGTGCACTATGCCGTGCTCGCTCTCGGCATCGACGATCTGCTACTCGGCGTCGCGCCGATGCTCACCGAGCCCGAGTTGCGGCAGGTACTGGCCGCCTATCTTGAACTGGCCGGCCCGCCCGAGCGGACGCGGCTCGCGGCTGGCCTGGCTTGCGCCATCGAACTTGAGCGAGAGCACGTCGGGCTGCTGGTAGACCTCGCTCGCTGGCATCGCGCGCAGCCGCTTGAGTCGAAGGTAGCGGCGGTGATCGCGCGCCACGCCCCGTTCGCCAGCCAGCACCACAAGAACCTCAAGGTCGGCGGCAAGCGGCTGGCGGACACCTTTACTGCTCCCGTTATTGACCTGGCCGGGTTCCTCGCCGAGTTCCGCGAATCCAGGCTGGTGCAACTTACCCCGGACGGGTTGTCACGGTTCACCAAGGCGATCAAGTTCGGCGGGCCGATGTTTGGCATCTTCAACGAGCGTGAGGCTGCGGTTTTCGCCCGGTGGGTGAGTTCGGTCCAAGCCGGAGAGCGACCCGAGATCAAAGTAGTCCCGAATACGACCGGCGATGCGCAGGCGGCGATCAGATCGGCCGCGATCGCGGCCAGCCGACCGGCCGATGTGGTGATCCGGTCAGTAGGGACCATTAACGACCGCGAATTGTTCTATCGGCTAGTAAATATTGAGAATTTCGCAAATACTCTGCCGATGGCAGCTGAGCGGTCGGAGCGACTGTTTGCTGAGGCGGAGATCTTGTTCGCGCACGGGGCCGGTGGCCGGTACACGGATGCGACCTATTTTGCGTACAGTCCTGATGCGCTCTATGCGCGCGCCGAGCAAGTTTACTGGGATAAGCTGGTAAAGCCATATAAGCCGCTGACGGAAATCCCGGATCGCGACGAAGTGGTGTTCCTGCAGACGACGTATGCGCTCGGGGCGCTGGTGGACGCGACCTGGATCCACCGGACGGCGAATCTCGGCCGCTGCGACCGGCGCTGCGACGCGGCATTGTTCTCGATCTACGCCGACGAGATGGGCTACGGCGACCTGCGCAAGAACCACATCATGCTGATCCACCGAGCGTTGCGCAGCATGGATGTGTGCTTGCCGCATATCAGGGAAGCCGCGTTTATGCAGCAGGGTGAGTTGCCGGACCCGCTCTATGGGTTCTCGCTGCATCAATTGTGCATGGCGCTTTTCCCTGACACTTATTACAACGAGATTCTCGGCTACAATCTGGCGATCGAGATGTTCGGGCTCGGTGAGCTTCGGCTGCACGAGATCCAGAAGCTGCATCACTACGGTTTTGATGACTGCTACGAGCAGGCGCACCTGACGATCGACAACATTTCAGCCGGTCATAGTAAGCAAGCAGCCGACATCATCGTCGCTCATCTTGATGAAGTGCGCCGAGTGCTCGGCGACGCGGCGGTGGAGCGCGAGTGGCGCCGCGTCTGGCGCGGCTACGCGTCCCTGGCGTACTTCGTCGAGCACGCACTGCTCAAGCAGCTTGCCCAGGGCGATGCCGGGGCTGCTGACCAGACCGAATCCGAGGAAGACTCGCTGAGCATGCTGATCTAGTTGGCTGACGGGTGGTCGCTAGAAGTCGATTACGACCAGGTAGCCGATGGTGATGCCGATGGCCGCAAAAACCGCCGTGAAGTTGAATCCGGCCGTCGGTGACCAGCCAAGGAGGTGGAAAACGGCAGCTCCGCTAAAACAGAGTGCACCGAATACAAAGAAGATCACCGGCCACCAGAGCGCTATGCTTGTATAGTAATACCACGTTTTTCGGAACGAAGCTCTATTCGATTTCCGTTTGGCCTCAAGTTCGCTCGAGATCGGGAGAACTACGTCGAGTAGAGCACGGCTGTCGACCCACTTGGTTGAGTCTGCGCTATCGGTGTAGCCCACCAGGTAAAGGAGGATGGCACCAGCGGCGGCCATGCCATAAGTAAGCGGCAGGTAGGCCACCGTGGGCAAGAAGGACAGCAAGCCACTGATCCAGATGGCCAAGGCCGAGCCAGATCCGGAGAAGACGGTACCGGCGATTATGCCAGTAATGAGTTCGTGCGGAAATCCGGGCGAGTCGGCACTGTATGGTGTCGAAAGGTCCACCTGGGTGAGCTGCCAGCTAAGCATTTGGCACATCCGCTTTGCCTGTCTGCTCGCGCCAGAATCAACACCGTTAGCCAGCAACTCAGCGACGTTCCTGAGAAGCGTGATGAGCTTTCTATAGGATACCTTGTTGTTGGTCCACGCTTTCGAGCCGAGCCGCTGCAAATAATAGGTCAGGCGCCCGGTGCTTTCGGTATAGCTGATCGATTCCCAGTTACGCGCCAGGAGGTCAGCGTAGAGCTGGCCAATGAATTCGATCGCCTCATCGAGCATGCCAGAGTTGGTGCGCTTCGATCCATCGTGCACTAGCTCCTTATACCAGGAGTTTAGTTCTATGTCGTAACTACGACGCCACTCATTGAGAATGTCACCCAGTAGATCGTGAACCAGCTCGAATTCTTCCCTGCCGCCGCGTTGGACGCGGCGAAAGAGCGGCGCTTCCGCACGCGTAAGCTGATCGAACAAAGAACGGAATACGTCGGCCGCGTTGGCGCGGAGCTGAGGTGATGGCGAGTGCCTGGTCGGCGCGGAATGCGGGCCGCGCGGCCGGTCGGCCAGCAGGCCATCAAAACCAAAACTTAGGTCATCTCGGCGCACGAGGCCAAGGAGGTCGTCAATGGTCAGCGGCACTTTGGCGCCAGTAGGCAGGACGAGGTAGCGCAGCGCCGCGTCAAGCAACGCCGCTTCGTAAGGCAGCAAGTCCGCGAGTATCCGGTTGACAAAGGACTTCAGGATCTGTCCGGCGCCGCCTTCGCCCCGATAGGTCCGTCGCGTCAGCGTACGGCGCGACTTGGTGGCGTCAGCCTCCCATAGCCGCTGCCAGACGACCTGGAAGTATCCAGGCTCGATGCGCTTGTCGGTCGGATCAGCGGAGTTGACTCGCACTTCGAGGTCGGTCAGCACCTGATCGACGAGGCCGGGCTCGACGGTCACGTCGTTACTGTCGGCGGCAAGAGGCCGGACTACCGCTTCGGTGAGAGCCGCGCGGCTGAGCGGCGGAACTCGATATCCCGCGTCAAGCAGTCCGCTGACTCGTCGCATGAGCTGGTCAAGGCCGGCGATGTAGTCGTCGCGGATGCTGATGATGATCGTGGCTGCTTCGCTACGGGTATTCGCCAGCCTGGCGATGTCCCGATAGAGCCGATCGAGATCCCCTGGTCGCTTGACCCGCTCTTCGAACTGGTCAAGCACGATGACGACTCGCTTGTCGGTGTCGTCATAGTGCTGTTCAAGCAGGTGCGCTAGCGAGGACTGGCCGTTGGCGCTGCTAGCCCAGCCAGTGGTCGCCAGTGCCGCGCACACCACTTCGGTCGGGTCCTGACGCGGATCTGAGATCGTCACGTCGATGATGGCCGGATGCTCGCGTAGCGCAGGGATCAGGCCGGCATTAATGAGCGACGACTTTCCTGTGCCACTCGGTGCGTAGACCACGAGCACAGGAAGGGTGAGCACGAGATCCCGGAGCACTGACGTTTCCTTGTCGCGCCCGAAGAAGAGATTATTCTCGCTCGGCTTGAATGGCCGCAGCCCGACAAATGGATTCTTCATGACGCCACCCGACCAGGCCAGTTCTGCCCGAGCCGCTGACAAAATTCGCTCAGATCCCCTTGGTATAGGTTGACATTACGTTGCCCCCAAAGTGACTCATCGAGTGGGCTAGGGGCCAGCTGTATGGCCCAGTGCCGGCGCTGGCCTCGGCCCGACAGGGCGTTTCTGACCGCTAGCAAGCGAAGGAACGCGCGAAAATTCCAGTCTTCGAGTGAGTAGCCGAGGAAGAGGAATCGCCGGGTCTTGTACATAGCTGCCAGCGACGGCGGTGGGAAAAACGGCGTGACCGGCCCGCCTGAATTTATCAAGAAATCGACATAGTCGTCTTCCGTGATGATGATGTCGTCATGATCACTAAAACTCGAAGGTCGGGCGGAGCCGTGCATCTTGAAGAGGTAGACGGTATTGGCATCTGGTGTACGCTCTTGATCTCGCCATTGAAATGACACGGCATCGTCCTTGCTGATGCTGCCATCTGGGTACTTGACTTCGACCCTCGAAGCGCCATTCTCCGGGTCGCGCATATTCTGAGTGATTACGCAGATCGGCCGATGACTCTCGTGCATAGCGCGCTCAATTTGAAGATCATAATTTGTCGTCATCAAGAACAATGGATTGTATCTATTTGGGACTGCAGCCATGAGTTTGGCTACGGTGGATAGCTGAGCGTGTTGCTGTTCCTTTTCAAACCGAGTGTTGATGAAATCATACAATGCGGGCCGATCAAAGACGGTTTGCTCGTAGAACTGGGCTACCTTCGCCAACTCGTTGTGCGCCGATTTCGGAAACGCGCCGCCCATCTGATTAATTAGCTCAAGTGCTAGGGTCGCGCCGTCGGGCAGGCAAGGATCGTCGGTGACGCCAACCCGCGACGCGCCAGCCCCGAGAAACGGGATCACCGATCCCTCCGCCAGCCACGCAGCTACCTGAGCAAATGGAAACTCGTCGAGATTCATTTCAGATATGCGCTCCAGGCTGATGTCGAGAACCCATAGGCTGGGATCGCTTGGCCATGATGGTGTCGGCCGATCGGTAACACCTCGGAGTGGTAGCTAAGGCATGACGGCACAACTACGAGGGTAGACTATACTGGAATTTGGCGCGATCTGCCGGGAAGTCCTAATCGCGGAAACGAGCCAAGTGCACCATTTGTGAAATGCCGGACACTGCCAACTGCCGAGCTGGCGACTGGGTCGCTGTCGGATTGGCTGGACCTGCGGGCCGAATTGGCCGGCCGCGCGCCGCCCACGCTTGCGCGCTTGCCGGGTTGACGGGGAGCGGCGGTTTGGCCGCTGTCAGAGTCGCTTGATCATGATATGTGGCCTGGTTGGCTCGACATATCACGGAGAAGCGACGTCCATAAGCAACAAATCGGACGTATTGTCGGCTGTTCATGTCGCTTCAGCGTGATATGTAGCGGAAAGGCGCTGACGTATCACGAGAAAGCGACTTCCGGCCGCTAGCGCGCCCGAGCCGCGCGTGAGGGTCTGAGCGGGTGGGGCTGACCTGGGCACTTATACTTGGTTTGATGCCATTTCCGACTCAGCCTCCGGCCGAACAGATCACCGGCCGCGACCGGCGCCGTTTGGTCGCCGTGCTTGCGGCGGTTGCCATCGTGCTGGTCGGGGTCGGGGTTTGGGCGGCCGTCAGGCCGGGCCGTTATGGCGCGTCTGGGCACGGGTGCATCACGGTGACGCTGCCGAGTTCGACCGGCGGTGCGCTGCTGCATCAGTGTGGTGACCAGGCCAAGATCACCTGTCGGCGTGCGTTCGCCGGTACTGGCAAGGTGGCGGTGCTGACCCGACCGCAGTGTCGGCTGGCTGGCCTTGCTCCGGCCAGCCAGCCGAAGAGTTGAGCTACCACGGCTAAGCGCTCGGCGGCTCGCCAGCGCTGAGGTCGTCAGGTCGACTGCCGTCAGTGGGCCAGGGCGACGGGCGGGCTGGCGTGCGCGACCGGCATCATGGCGAGGGTGCCTGCCTAGCCGTAGGTTGGGTGCTGCGGCCAGCCGGCGGGGGAGTCCTCCCAGTCTTCCTGGCGGCCATAGGGCGTGAGGTCGAGCATGTTGGTCACGAACATGACGCGGTCCACGCCACGGGCGGTCGTAGCGTAAGTGCGGTAGACGTCGTCGCCGTCGCGCAGGAAGACGCTGAGCATAAAGCCGCCGTTGGCACCGCAGTCGGCGGTGAATGGCGTGCCGTGTGAGGAGACGAAGGGCATGGTCCACCCCTTCTTTGCCTTATAACCCTCGATCTGGGCCAGCGGCATGTTGGAGACCGTGGCCCAACTCACCCCGCACTGCGCCAGGATGTCGATGGCTACCACGTTGTTGGTGAAGTTGGTGCAGCCGGGGCAGAAACTGTCCGGCCCGTTGTCCATGAATTGGTAGACGATCAGCTGCGGTCGACCATCGAAGAGGTCGAGTAGCGACTTGGGGCCATCCGGCGTGTCGAAAGTGTACTTGGAGTTGTCAAACTTCACCATCGGCAGGCGACGCCTGCGGGCGGCGAGTGCATCCAGCGCCCGAGTCGCCTCCTTTTCCGCGACGAGCAAGTCGTTCCGTTCTTGCTGCCACTGCTCGGCCGACACAACCTCAGGCATAGCGGTCATCGCTCAGCTCCCTCTCATCTGATCGCTTGTCCCTGTTTTTGACGTGCCTGGCGGGCCAAACTCATCGCGATCGGCGGCCCGCAGGCACAAGACAGCAGCCCCCCGGGCGAACGTACCGCCCGGGGGGCTGCTGATGCTGCTAGGCCGGACTACCCGACCGTGTAGGTGTACGGAATGCTGGCAATTGTCTGCGTGCCGTTCCGCACGCTGGTGTTGCTGATCACGCTCAGCGTGCCGGTGACCACCGTGCTGGTCGCGGCCTTGGGCGTGAGGTTAGCGGTGAGGACGGCGGTGCCACCGGCCGGGATGTAGACGGCCGTGCTGACCGCGCCGCCGGAGATGTCACCGGCCGAACCCTTGAGCGTGAACGAACGCCCCACCGCTGAGGTGTTCGTCACCGACACTGAGATCGGGGTGGCGACCCCGCCCGCCAGGGTCGTGCTTGAACTGGTCGGCAGTCCGGATGGAGTGACGTGGACCTGGTTGTAGCTGACATTGCCGCTCACCGTCTGGGTGAACTCAAGCCCGCTGGTGGTCAGGTTCAGCTCGACGTCAATCTCCCAGACGCCAGGTACTGGGTTGGGTGCGATGAGGTTGGCGAGTGCGACTGGCGTGGTCGACCCTTGGATCGTCGTGGTCGGCGTCGCGTCCTCGGCGACGACCGTACCGCTGGGATTTAGCAGCCAATAGGTGTACGGGTTGTCAGCGCTGGCATCGGGCGTGGCGAAGCTGACATCCAGGTCGTTCTCGCCCGCTGGCACGTTGAGGTCGAAAGTGGTGATCTGGCCGACGCCGCGGCCGACCGAACTGGTGATGACGGCGTTGAACGGGCCGCCCGCGGACGGGATGAGCGTCCGCGCGTTCACCGGCAGCGACAGGTGCGCTCCGTTGGTGGCGGAGAACTGAACCGACTCTGGGTGGTCGCCCGGCGCGGTCGGCATCGCGATGCTCAGCGGCACCGTGACGCTTGAGTCCGCCGGGATCGTGGTCGCTGACAGGGCCGGACTGGTCACGAAGTGCTGGCCAAGTACGCGGAACGAGATGTTGCCGGTGTAGCTGCCCGGCACGTTCGGCGGCGACTGCAGGTGCGACCGGCCATTGGCCCACAAGATCTTGGCCGTCCAGGTACCAGCGGTCGGGTTGGCTACCTCGACGTGCTGGATGTTGGACACCGACCCGATCGAGCCTGGCCTGGTGGACGCCGTGCCGTAGTCGTACGAGATCTGAGCGAGCCGGTTGTGCGGTGCGATCAGGGTGAACGACAAGACCGTGCCGTTGGTCGGATCCGGCCAGATCATGTCGGCGTCCAGGCGGGCCAGACCCTTCGGCACCTTAAAGGTGATCGGGGTAGCGGCCTGGGCGCCTTCGGCCGGCACTGGCAGGCTCGGATTGGGAGCGCTGACCGGCTCGGTGACAGTCGAGCCGAGCTGGGACTCAGGGCCGAGGCTGCGGAAGGTACCGGTGACCGTCGTGCTGGTCGTTCCGGTGTTGTAGAGCGCGACGCTCTGGCTGCTCGTCGTGCCGCCGTTGGCGGTGACGTCGAGTTGGGTCGGCGACGGGAGCAGCGAGGCTGAGTCCGAGCCGGTCGTCACCGTCGTGCCTGGCATCTGCTGCGCGGCGCGAACCGCAGCGTAAATGTCGACCGAACCAGCGCCTTGCTGGTCGGTCGGAGCGTCGATGTCGTCCGCCGTGCCGGTCAAGATCTCTTTGACCATCGCGGGCGTCGGCTTGGTGCCGTTGTGGCTGTCGGCATAAGCCTGGATGACGTCGGCAGCGGCCCCGGCCACGAGGGGCGCGGCCTCGCTGGTGCCGCCAAAGGCTTCGGTAGTGGTGTTGGTCGGGCAGCCGCTGCCGGCCGGGTTGCACTCAGCTTCGCCGCCGTAGCCATCCGCGACGATGTCCACCATCTTGTTGTTCGGTGCGACGCCGCCGGAGGACAGCGGAGTGATGTTGTTATTGATCCACTTGCTGTAGCCGTAGGCCTGAGCGTTAAGGCGCAGCATGTTGGTGGCGCCAGCGGCGATCACGTTGGGGTCGGTGGCCGGGGACGAGACGGTACCTGAGTCACCGCTGTCGCCAGAGGAGACGACGACCGTGACCCCGGCCGCGACCGCGGCGTCGTCGGCCGCGTACTCTGCGGCGTACCGGCCTGGGCGCTGGCTGAATCCGTAGGACTCGGAGATCACGTCAGCGTGCTCGGTGATGACCGCGTTGTCGATGCCCTGGATGGCCTGCGCCTCGGTCTGGTCAATGAACCCGTTCGCGTTGGTCGGCGTGTCGACCAGCGAGGCATCGATGAGGGTAGCGCCGGGCGCGTCGCCTTCGATCTTGAAGGTGCAGCCTGCGGGCAGCCCGGAGAAGGGCAATTCCTTGCTGTAGTCGTAGGTCACGGTGCCCTGGCCGGCGACTGAGCTAGCGTCGCCGTACGCTTCGTCGTCGCTGGCGTCGGCGTTGGGCGTCGGCGAGTCGATCACCACGTGCGAGCCATCCGGCCTGATCAGGTCGGGGTTGCCTGCCAGTGAGTTCATCCCGTCGATGGCGACGAGCACGCCGGCTCCAGTGGCGATCCTGTCGGCCTGGTCCTGGTCCCGCTGCGGACCGGTATAGCGCATGGTCGTCAGCGCCTCGGGCTCGATGAAAGGCTTACTGGGCGAGGACGGGCAGAGCTTGGCGCTCAGCTTCTCCACATGGTGGGAGACTGGCTCCGGCCGGCCGCCAAGCACGGCCATCTTGGGGTCGGGGGTGATCTCCTTGACCGCCGGGTCGCGCTGCAGCTTGCGCACTTCCGCAGCCGAGATTCGCGCCGCGATAGCGTTGACGCTGACCAGCCTGGTGATGTCGGTGCCGCCACTGGCCCTGATTGCCGCGATGAGTGGATTCTGCGAGGAGCGGGTGGCCGCGACCCTCGCGGCACCGTGGGTCTTCATGGTCAGATTCCGGAATTGATCCCGCAGGATCACGATGACATTGCCGCCTGCGGCCGCGCCAGCTACCGCTGGTGCCAGCCTCGTCGCCGTTGGGGCGACGGGCGCGGCTGCCGCTGGCAGCCATTGGGCTCCCATTACCGCCACGGTGCTGACCGTCAAGCCGGTCGCAGCCGTCAGCAGAAAGCGTCGTTGCACAAGACCCCCATCTCGATAGAGCTGCCGCCGGGGCCATGCCGTCCGTGATGCCAGTCGCGGCTCGCCCCGTCACTCTCCGTACAACTGCAATTGATCCATAGCGGCCATTTTCGTGTCAATGATGTCCAGTACGGGAGTTTGGCTGCCGAACCTCGCGAGTTGTGCCGACGCAGGTCAGTGCCAGCACCCTCGCAGTTTGGTAGCGGAATTGGCGGCTGTCCGCACGATTAGCTACTGCTCAGTAGAGGTCGGCGAGGCCGAAGAGTGCGAGCCGGTCAGCTCCGCCGGCCTTCAGGTCCGCACTGAAGCTGCCATGCTGCCGGTTGCGGCCCAGTTGCGGTGGATGCTACACCGTTGCCCAGAGCACAAATCTAACGTGACTGGTGGTGGCCTCGTGGCTGGTGCGGACAGGGCAAACGTCGTCGTCATTGGTGCCGGGATCGTCGGCAACAGCCTCGTGTATCACCTGGCCAGGCTTGGCTGGACCGACATCGTGCTGATCGACAAGGGCCCGATGCCTAACCCGGGCGGATCGACCGGGCACGCGTCGAACTTCATCTTCCCCATCGACTACAGCAAGATGATGATGGAGCTGACCAGGGACAGCACCGAGCAGTATCGAGAACTGGGCGTCTTTACCCAAAGCGGCGGCATCGAGGTCGGGCGGACGCCCGAGCGCATGGTCGAGCTTCGCCGCCGCTGCACGGCGGCGAAGGCCTGGGGGATTCCGGCTGAGCTGCTGCCCCCGACGCAGGTGCGCAAGCTAGTGCCGTACCTGGATGACTCGGTGATACTCGGCGGCGCGCACTTCCCGACCGTCGGCGTAGTCGACTCGCTCCGCGCCGGGACGCTGATGCGGGAGCGAGCGACCGAGCTTGGTGCGCTCCGGGTACTGGCGGGCACGGAGGTGCTCGGCCTCGACAAGACTGCCGATGGGCGCATCAGCGGGGTCCGCACCACGAAAGGCGACATCGAGACCGAGTTGGTCGCCATCTGCTGCGGGGTGTGGAGTCCCAGGATCGCCGCCTTGGCTGGCGCGCACATCCCGCTCACCCCGATCGTGCACCAGATGATCAGCGTCGGGCCGATCGGGCTGTTCGCCGACACGGTGGGCGAGATCGAGTACCCGATCGTGCGAGACGTTGACCTCAACATGTACGAGCGCCAGCACGGCGGCGATCTGGAGGTCGGCTCCTACGCGCACCGGCCGATCATCGTCAGCCCTGACGAGATCCCGTCGATCGAGGAGTCCGTGCTGTCGCCGACCGAGCTGCCCTTCACTCAGGACGACTTCGATCCGCAGCTTGAGCAGGCCCTTGAGCTGATGCCCGAACTGCTCGGCGACGAGCGGGCCGGAATCAGGCACGCGATCAACGGGCTGATCTCGATGACCCCTGATGGGCACCCGGCGCTTGGTCAGATCCCTGAGGTGCCAGGCCTGTGGTCGGTCGCGGCCAGCTGGATCAAGGAAGGTCCTGGCATCGGCCGGGCGGTGGCGCAGTGGATGACTAACGAGGTGCCTGACATCGACATCCACGAGGCCGACATTTCCAGGTTCTACCCGCACCAGCGCACCACCGCGCACGTGACCGCGCGGGCGCGTGAGGGCTTTAACAAGATGTACGGCATCGTCCACCCGGCCGAGCAATGGGAGTCGAACCGGCCGCTGCGGCTCAGCCCGGCCTACTCGCGCGAGCGTGACCTGGGTGCGGTCTTCATCGAGACCGCGGGCTGGGAGCGGCCGAACTGGTACCGCAGCAACGAGTCGCTGCTTGAGCGTTATGCCGGGCGACTGATGGAGCGCGAAGGTGAATGGGAGTCACGCTGGTGGTCCCCGATCATCAACGCCGAGCACCTGGCCTTGCGCGACAACTGCGGCCTGGTGGATCTGAGCGCGTTCGCCATCTTCGACGTGACCGGGCCGGGCGCGCTCGACGCCGTGCAGGCGGTGGCAGTCGCTCAGCTTGACGTGCCGGTCGGCCAGGTCGTCTACACCTCGCTGCTTGATGAGCGCGGCGGCTTCCGCGCTGACCTGACCATCATGCGGCTCGGGCCGCGCCAGTTCCGCATCGTCACCGGCGGTGCCACCGGAATGGCTGACCTGCACTGGATCGCCAGCCACTTCCCGGCTGGCTGCCCGGCCACGATCACCGATCTGACGTCGGGCTGGACCACCCTGGGCCTGTGGGGCCCGAACGCACGCGAGGTGCTCAGCTCGGTCACCGACGCTGACGTCAGCCACGCCGGTTTTAAGTTCGGCAGCTGCCGGGTGATCGAGGCCGGCGGCCTGGCGGTGCTCGCGTCGCGGATCTCCTACGTTGGTGAGCTCGGCTGGGAACTCTACGCACCGATCGAGCAGGGCGCCCGGCTGTGGGACACCCTATGGGACGCTGGCGCAGGCCACGGGCTGGTCCCGGTCGGGATCGGCGTATACGGCACCACTGGGCGGCTGGAGAAGGGCTACCGCGCCTATGGCGCTGAACTCGAAGCCGACTACAACCTGGTCGAAGCCGGGATGGCACGACCCAAGGTAAAGGCGCAAGAGTTCGTCGGTAAGGCGGCTTACCTGGCCGCAGCGTGAGGCCGACCCGTGCGCGCTGATGTGCACGCTGACGGTGGACGATCACCGGTCAGCCTCCGGTCAGCTCCGCTACATGCTGGGCGGCGAGCCGATACTGACCTCGGACGGGGAGCGCGCTCATCGACGCCAAGGGCAGGCCTCCTACGTCACCAGCGCCGGCTCTGGCCCATCGGTCGGCAAGCACCTGCTGATGGCGTACCTGCCGGCCAAGCAGGCGGTCGCCGGCACCAAGCTGGCCGTCGAGTACCTGGGCGAGCAGTACCCGGTGACAGTGGCGGTCGCCGGGTCAACCCCGCTCTTCGACCCGGCCAACGAGCGGATCAGGCGGTAGCTTCGATGGAGATTCTGGTCTGCGTCAAGCGGGTGCCGACGGTCGGCGGCAAGATCATCCTGACCTCGGACGGGCAGCAGGTCGACACCAAGATGTCTGGCTTTTCGATCAGCCCGCACGAGGAGTGCGCGGTAGAAGAGGCGGTCAGGCTCACTGAGCGGCTCGGCGGCCGGGTGACCGTGCTCACTTTGGGGCCGCCGGAGGCAGCTGATCAGCTCAGGGACATGCTGGCACTGGGGGCCGGTCGCGGGCTGCTGCTTGAGACCGATGCGGCGCAGTGGGGGCCGATGGCCACCGCGGAGGTCATCGCCGCCGTGGCGACCGGCTACGACCTGCTGCTCTTCGGCAACGAGTCGGCGGACACCGGCAACTACCAGGTGCCGGCATGCGGGTCGCCCACGCGCTCGGCCTGCCCTGCGCCACCGGAATTAAGAATCTTGAAATTAGCGAGGACGGCGCCGGGCTACGCGCCCGCCGCGAGTACCGGGGCGTCGATGAGGCATTCGACCTGCCACTGCCCGCCGTGGTCAGCGTCAAGGAGGGCATCAACCTGCCCAGGTACCCCTCGCTGCCTGGTCGGCTGCGGGCGAAGCGGGCGGAGATCGAGCGGGTGCCAGTGACCTGGCGGCCAGACGGGCTGCGGACATTGCGGCTGCGGCTGCCGGCCGGTCAGCAGCACGGGGCCAAGGTGCTTGGTCACGGCGTCGACGCTGTCCCCGCTCTGGTGGCGTTGCTGGCGGAGCTAGGGGTGCTGGCGTGAGCGTGTTGTGCCTGGTGGAGCAGGACGATGACGGGATCGCTGACGCGTCGGCGCGGGCACTGGCAGTTGCCAGGAGGTTGGCCGACTCGGGGGACGGGCAGTTGGCGGTGGCCATTTTCCGCCAGCAAGGCGCTGTGGAAGCGGCGGTCAGCGTGGCCGCTCGCTACGGTGCGGCGGACCTTTATGTCGTGGCGGCGTCCGGGCGGTACGCGCCGGCCGCGTGCGGACGGGCGCTGGGCGGCGTGGCAGCGGCGGCCGGCGCTGACGCGGTGGTCGCGGCCGGCACCGACCACGGCGCCGAGGTGATGGCGCACCTGGGCGCGATAACCGGCGTGGACGTGGTCGCCAATTGCGTGGCCGCCGCGTGGGGCGATGCTGGCTGTGAGCTGGTGCGCCACCGCTGGGCAGGGAGCCTGCTTGAGGACGCCGTGCTTGCGGTCAGGCCGGCGTTGCTGACGGTGGCGACCGATGCACCGGCTGGTGACGAGCGGCCTGGGCCCGCCCCGGCCGTGCATCAGTACCAGGCCGAGTTGACCGATGCGGACCTGGTGGTGCAGGCGACGGAGTCGGCGATCAGCGGGGGAGCGGTCTCGCTGGCGACCGCGCGGGTCGTTGTCGGCGGCGGGCGCGGCGTTGGCGGCCCAGAGGGGTTCGGGCCGCTGGAGGAACTGGCCGGGCTGCTAGGCGGCGCGCTCGGGGTTTCCCGTGTGGTGACCAGCCAGGGCTGGCGGCCGCACCGGCAGCAGGTCGGGCAGACCGGCACCAAGATCGCGCCTGAGCTGTACCTGGCCTGCGGGATCAGCGGCGCCATTCAGCACCTGGCCGGCTGCCAGGCGGCTAAGCACGTCGTGGCCATTAACACCGACCCGGACGCGCCGATCATGGCCCGCGCCGACTACGCCATCATCGGCGACCTGAACCAGATCATCCCGGCGCTGGTCGCCGCGCTTCGCGATCGGTCAGCGTGAACCATCGGGCGCACTCGTCAGCCGCGCATTAGCACCTGGCGCCAGCGTTCGGTTTGCTCAAGTTGGTTGAAGGTAAAGATGTGCAGGCCGGCTGACGGCTGATTCAGGCGCCAGCAGTGGAGCGGCCACGCGGGCGAGCAGGCGATCAGGCTCGTAAGCCCCGGGCGTGCCCATCCGCAGGAACCAGCCGCTGTGGCCGGCCAGGAAGCGAGACGACTCGGCTACCCCGATCTTGGTGGCCATCGTCAGCAGTTTCGTGCGCTCGATCGGACCGGCGACCCCGACATGCAGCGGCAGGGTGACGCCGCGAGCCCTGATCCGCTTGATCCAGTTCCGCAGCGTGGCCGGATCAAAGCACAGGTTGCTGACCAGGTAGGTGGCATGCTGCCGCTTGTCCCACATGGCCTGCACGGTGACATCGTCACCGATGATCGGATGGCTTTGCGGATATCCGGTCACGCCGACCTGGGCGAATGGGCGGCCAAGTTCGTCCAGCTCCTCAAGCAACGCTAGCGCGCTGTGGAACGGCCCGGCCGGTGGATCCGCATCGCCCGCCGGGATAAACACGTTGCTGATGCCCGCCTCGGTCAGCCGCGCGACGATGTCAGCCAGGTGCGCTTTATCCCCGACCAGCCTGGCTGGCAGATGCGGCACCGCCTGGTAGCCGTGCCCGGCGATGGCGCAGGCCAGGTCAAGGGTCGGGGCGAGGCCCTTGACCGGCGAGGCGGTGACCGTGACCGTCACCTCACGCGGGACGAAGGCGAGCACGGAATCCAGCGTGCTCTTAGTCGGCAGCACCTCATACCGGGGTGCGGCCAGCAGCGGCGCCAGTGCCCGCAGCCCGGCTCGGCTCATTAACGCTCCTGGGCTCATCGTCGCTCCCGCGGAAAGGCGAGTTGCTCAACGAACGCGTCGTTGAAGTCCGCCCGGTCCGACAGTTCTACGTAGCGCACCTCGTCGAGCAGCGCCAGTGCCCCGGCCCGCTCGCGCAAGCTCAGCAATGCCATCTTGGCGCCCTCGCCAGCGACGTTGCCCGCGCTGATGATCCGCGGCACCGGCAGCCTAGGCACCAGCCCGAGCTTGATTGCCGCTGACGGTGACAGATAGCTGCCGAACGAACCGGCGAGCAGCACCTGCTGCACGTCCTTGGCGGTGAGCCCGGCTTCGGCGAGCAGGATCTCCCACCCGGTGGCGATGGCTGCCTTCGCGAACTGGAGTTTCTCGTACGTCCCTTTGCGAAAGGAAAATAGAGTCGGCCACGTCACCGGGCGAGCCCCGCCAGTGCAGCACGAATACCCGCTCGGCGGCTAGCTTGGTCAGCCGGGCGGCCAGGCCAGGCGCGATGACGGCAGCGTCCTCCTCGGGCACGAACCGGCCGCTGTGGTCGAGCAGGCCAAGGCTGACCAGCGCGGCGACGGCGTCGACCAGTCCCGAGCCGCACAGGCCTTGCGGGGCGGCGTCGCCGATGACGGTGAGGTCGAGCCCGTCGGCAGTGGCGCTGACGGCCTCGATCGCGCCGTCGGCGGCCCGCATGCCGCACTTGATCGCGGCCCCTTCAAAGGCGGGTCCGGCTGGGGCGGCGGTCGCGATCAGCCAGTCCCTGTTGCCGAGCACGATCTCGCAGTTGGTGCCGATGTCGATGAACAGCCTGATGCGCGCGTCCCTGTTCATCCCCGAGGCGAGCAGCCCGGCGGTAATGTCACCGCCGACGTAGGCACCGAACGCGGGGAACACCATCGCCGGTGCCTGCGGATGCACTGGCAGGCCCAGGTCGGCGGCCAGCACGTCAGGCAGCAGCCTGGTCGCCATGATAAAGGGTGCCACCCCGAGCGGCTCGGGATCGATGCCGAGCGCCAGGTGCGTCATCGTCGCGTTGCCGGCCAGCGCGATCTCATAGACGTGCTGCGGATCAACGCTGGCCGCCGCGCAGATCTCGGCAGTCAGTTCGGCCATGGTCTGCCGAGCCAGGTCGGTGCAGCCGGCCGAGATTGTCCGGGTTGAGCATCACCGAGCTGATCCTGGTGATCACGTCAGCGCCGAATGGCTGCTGCTTGCTGAGCATGGAAGCGACGGCGGCGGGCGTCCCTGTAGCCAGGTCGAGCAGCGTGGCCACCACAGTCGTCGTGCCTAGGTCGAACGCGATCCCGTACAGCGTCCCGGTCGTGTCGCCTGGCTCGACCTCGATCAGCAGGTCATCGACGACCACGGCAGTGACCTTGTAGTCGGCGGCCCGCAGCGTCCGGCCGAGCGTCCTGAGCACCGGCAGCGCGACCCGCACTTCGAGGTCGTCGAGTCCGGCCAGCACCCGTTCGGCGTCAGTCACCTGATCGGCTAGCGACGGCTCGGCCAGCTCCAGGTAGCGCTTTTGCACGGCCGGGCGCAAGATCACCTGGCGGCCGACACCGACGGTGGCGGCCTTGGGCCGGGTAGTCAATGGTGGCACTTCGACGGCGAGGTCGGCTTGGGCGATGACCCGGCAGGCGAGTCGCCAGCCGGCCCGCAGTTCGTCCAGGCTGAACGCCCGCGCATCGAGCGGCGAGGCGGGCGCCGTCCCCTCGGTGATCAGGACCTTGCATTTCTTGCAGGTGCCGTGCCCACCGCAGGTCGAGTCGATCGCAATGCCATTCCAGCTGGCCGCGTCGAACAAGGTGACGCCCGGCGGTACCCGCACGGCCTTGTCGCCGGGAGTGAACGTCAGATTGACCCGGGCCGGGACGACCTCGTCGGACACCTGCGCGTCAGGCGCAGCGGTCACGTGGCCGGCTCCGCGGCCTCCGGCCCGGCCTTCGACGCCGCCTGCGCTTGCCGGTGCGCCGCGATCCAGTTCGCGCCCCACTCGTCCCGGTTCAGCAGCAGGTCGGCCGCTTTGCAGGCGCGCACCAGTTCGGGCGACCTGGCATCCATGATGGCGCTGGTCAGTCCGGCATTGATGGCCATCGGCAAGAAAGCGGCGCCGATCGCGACCCGGTCAGGCATGCCGAACGAGACATTGGACGCGCCCAGGGTCAGGTTCAGGCCGAACTCGGCCGACACTAGCGCGATCGTCTCCAGCGTCTTGGCCACCAGCGTGGTGTCGGCGCCGATCGGCATGGCCAGCGGATCGATCACCAGGTCCTCGATCGGGATGCCGTACTTGCCGGTCGCCACGTCCACGATCTTGCGCACCAGATCAAGTCGCCGCGCAGGGTCATTAGGGATCTCGGTCTCGTCGTTCGGCAGCGCGATGACCGCCGCCCCGTACTGCTTGACCAACGGCAGGATCGCGGCCAGCCGGTCGTCTTCGGCGGTGACCGAGTTGACTAGCGCCTTGCCTTGGTAGGCGGCCAGCCCAGCGTCCAGCACTTCGATAATCGAGGAGTCCAGGCACAATGGCAGGTCGGTGCGGGCCTGGGCCAGCTTGACCACGCGCGTCATCAACTCGGCCTCGTCGGCCAGCGGCACGCCCATGTTGATGTCGAGCACCATCGCGCCGCCGGCCACCTGCTGGTCGATGTCGATCTCGACCCTGGACAGGTCGCCGTTGCGCAACTGATCTTGGAAAAGCTTCCTGCCGGTGGGATTAATGCGCTCACCGATTATGCAGAAAGGGTTGTCGCCGCCAATTGCGACTTCCTTACTCGCCGAGCGCAGTACGGTCTGCATCTACCATCCCCGGCTCAGGCCCGTGCCAGCGCGCGACGCTGCTCAAGCAGTTCCTTGGCCCGAACGACCGCCGCCGACGCATCGGATGCGTAGCCGTCAGCGCCGCACACGTCGGCGTACTCCTGCGTGACCGGCGCGCCGCCGACCATCACGATCACCTGGTCCCGGATGCCCTGCTTCGTCAGCAGGTTGATGTTCGCCTTGAACATCGGCATCGTCGTGGTCAAGAACGCGGAGAACCCGACGATGTCCGGCTGGTGCTCGCGGATCGCGTCAGCGAACTTCTCCGGCGCCACCTGCACGCCCAGGTCGATCACCTCAAAGCCGGCCCCTTCGAACATGATGTTCACCAGGTTCTTGCCGATGTCGTGCACGTCGCCCTTGACCGTGCCCATCACGATCTTGCCGATCGTCTCGGCACCGGTCTCGGCCAGCAGCGGCCGCAAGATCTCTAGCGCGGCCGCCATCGCCTTGCCGGCGATCAGCATCTCAGGCACGAAGAAGTCGCCCCGTTCGAACCGGGCGCCGACCTCTTCGAGCGAGGGGATCAGCGCCTCGTAGAGCAGCGCCTCTGGGCCGAGGTCCATCGCGAGGCCCTCGTTGGTGAGCTTGAGCACCTCGGGCTTGTTACCGACCAAAGTGGCGTCATACAGCTGAGTCAGTAGTTCATCGCGGGTCACGCCGCACCTTCTTTTGTTCCATACTGTGAAACTTTGTTCTACGATATGACTTTAAGGTCAGCTATAACCCAGGTCAAGACGACGTTCTCGGCGAGGTGGCCATGTTCCGCAACCAGATGCCCAGGTACGAGATCTTGTCGGCCGACGCGGTGGAGGTCCTTGATCAGGGCTGGCGCCGGATCGTCAGCGAGATCGGCATTCAGTTCGCCAAGCCGGAGGCGGTCGAGCTCTTTCGCCGGGCCGGCCAGCAGGTCGAAGGCGACGTGGTGCACCTAGATCCTGAGTTCGTGCTTGAGCAGGTGGCCAAGGCACCGCAGGAGTTCGACGTACAGGCCAGCAATCCCAGCCAATAACGTGCACATCGGCGGCGACCAGATGGTGTTCAGCGGGGTGTACGGGTCGCCGTTCGTGCGCGAGGGTGACGTGCGCCGGGACGCCACGCTTGACGACTTCCGCCGGCTGATGCCAGCTGGCCCAGGCGTTCCCGCAGCTCGACTCGGCCGGGGGAGTGATCTGCGAGCCGAACGACGCGCCGCTCGACTCCCGGCACCTCGACATGATCTATGCCCTGGCGACGCTGACCGACAAGTTCTATATGGGCAACGTGGTCAGCGGGCCGAACGCGGCCGACACCATCAAGATGACCGAGATCTTGTTCGGCGGACGGGACGCTATCGAACGGACGCCAGCCACGATCTCGCTGATCAACTGCAACTCTCCGTTGCGCTGGGACGACCGGATGCTGGACGCCCAGTTTGCGTACAGCGCGGCCAACCAGCCGGTCGTGCTGACACCGTTCTTGCTGATGGGCGCGATGTCCCCGGTCACCATCCCGGCCGCGTTGGTCCAGCAGCTGGCCGAGGCGCTGTCCGGGATCGCGCTGTCGCAGTTGATCAGGCCCGGGTGCCCGGTCATCTTCGGGTCGTTCTTGTCGAACATCGACATGCAGTCGGGCTCGCCGAGCTTCGGCACCCCGGAGTCCGCGATCGGGCTGTTGTGCACCGGCCAACTCGCACGGCATTTCGGCCTGCCCTTCCGCACCGGGGGCGGGCTGAACGCGAGCCAGACCTGCGACGCGCAGGCCGCCTACGAGGCGTTGATGACGCTGCTGCCGACGTTCTTGGCCGGGACGAACTTCGTCATGCACGCGGCCGGCTGGCTGGAGGGCGGCCTGGTCAGCTGCTATGAGAAATTCATCGTGGATATCGAGTTGCTGCGGATGCTCCAGGTCGAGTTCACCCCGCTGGAGATCTCGCATGACTCGCTGGCGTTCGGAGCGCACGAAGAGGTCGGCCACGGCGGGCACTTCCTCGGCGCCGAGCACACGATGGAGCGATTCCGCGACGTGCTTCTACCGGCCGCTGCTGTCATCAACAGCGAACTACGAGCGATGGCTCAAGCTGGGCGGCAAGGACGCGACCGCCAGAGCCGGCGACATCTACGCCAAGACGTTGGCTGAGTACGTCGAGCCGCCGATCGACGACGCCATCAAAGCTGAGCTGGCCGACTACGTAGCTCGCCGCCGCGCCGAGCTAGGCGACTAGCCTTCGCGCGCCGCGCCGCGTCGCCATGCCTCAATGAGCTTGCCGTTGTACTATCAGCCGCACTATTGAGGTATTGGCGGTGTTTGGTATGGCGAAATCTGGCAGCTCGTTTACTGCTCCGGTGTCGGCCAAAGTCAGCGCGGCGACGATCGCTAGTGCGGTGTCGCTGCTGTTCTGGGTGCTGATGAACCATTTTGTCTTCAAGTCGTTTAGCAAGGGCGAGCTGACCGCGCTTGAAGGGGCGACCACCACCGTGCTGGTGTTCGTCGTGTCGTGGCTGACCTCAGAGCGGTCGAAGTACATCGCCTGGTGGCACCAGCAGCACAAGGAGAGTCCCCAGCCGACACCTGGTGCTCAAGACGCGTGATCGCGGGCTGTTACGAGGTCAGCGGGAACGAGATCGTCGCCAGGGACGGGTCGATGAGGGGGCCGCCGTCGGTGGTGGAGTAGGCGAACATTCCGCCGTCTGGCTCGATCTCCATTTCTCCGAGGTTGTCCTCGCCGAAGTTGAGGAAGCTCAGCCAGAGGTAGTGCGTCGGCCTGGCGCCCTTGGGCAATTTGGCGAACTCGGGCGTGCCCTCACCCTTGGGTGCCGACAAGATGCCGGACAAGTAGACAGTGCCGTCCTTGATTGCGTAGGAAGGCGCACCATACGTGCTCGAGCCCAGTGCCTTCCAGCCGTTGATCAGTGACAGCTTGTGCCACTGGAAGGCCGGCGCCGCGTGGCCGGCCGGCCCGCTGGCGCGGCCCCGACTAGCGTGGCCCTGGGACAGGCCAGGCCGCGTAGGCCCCGCCACCGAGGGAGAAGACCAGCGCGCAGATGGCGATGGCGATCGCGGGGGATTGACTGGCGAATGACCGGAATTTCGGCATGGGGCAGTGCCTTTCGTCGCGAGCAGGCCGGTCGTTAGCTGACCGACCACTTGGTGCTGTTCCAGTGCAGGAGTTGGTCATGATCGGGCTTGTTGACCGCCTTCGCCGCGCCGGCCGCCCAGCAATCCTTCGCTGACACGCACCGGATGCTGGCTAGCGAGCTATGGTCGCCGGTCGCGCTGCCGCCTGGTTGAGCGACCTTGACCGTTGCCCACTTGGTGCCTTTCCAGTGCAGCATCTCGTTCAAGACCGGCGTGCTGGCGGCGGCGTTTCCGTAGTACCCGACCGCCCAGCAGTTGCTGGCAGCTGAGCAGTTGACCGCGTTGGCGAGATTGAAGGCGTTCGTCCCGGTGCCGTCGGGATTGGGCATCTTCACCAGCGCCCAGCTGGCGCCATTCCAGTGCAGCGCCTGGTTCAGCAGACCGGATGAGGCATATAGGCCCACCGCCCAGCAGTTGCTCGCCGAAGTGCAAGCCAAGCCTTCAAGGGCGCTTTCGCTGTCGATCCCGATCCCGCCGGGCTGGGGGACATCGGCAGTCGACCATTTGTGGCCGTTCCAGCGCAGCGCCTCGTTGAAGAAGATGATGCCCTCGCTCGTTCCGCCGACCGCCCAGCAGTTGCTGACCGAAGTGCACCGAACGGACTCAAGCGAGTTCTGGTCCCCTGAGCTGGTGCCGGCCGGATTGGGAGTCGGGATCCGGTACCACTTCTTGCCATTCCAGTGCACGGCCAGGTTGTTGGTTTGCTCGCTGCCACCGATGGTGCCGTACTGGCCGACCGCCCAGCAGCTAGCGGCTGAGGTGCACGCCACGTCGATGAGCTCACTGAAGCTGCCTGGCACCGTCCCAGCCGGGTCGGGCGTCTTCGTGACTTTCCAACTGCTGCCGTCCCAGTGCAGTGCTTGAGTGACATCGCCGCCCGTACCGTTGTACTCAAAGCCCACCGCCCAGCAGTCTGCGGCGAAGACGCAGCGAACGCTGTTGAGTTGGCTGACCCGGTCCGGCGCGAACCCGCCTGGGCTCGGCGCTGACACCTGCGCCCACTTCTTGCCGTTCCAGTGCTGGATCTGGTTGAGCTCAGCGCCTTTCTTGGACTCTTGGTAGCCGACGGCCCAGCAATTCGCCGTCGAAGTGCAGTAGATGCCGGCCAGTGCGCGCGATTTGGTCGGCAATTGCTGCGGCTGGCCGATGGCGCAGTCCAAGGTCGCGGCCAGGACCGGGAGTTGGCAGCTCGGAGCGGGAATCGTGGCTGCGGAGGTGGGGGCGGTGCCGAGCGGTATGAGAGTCATCCCCACCATCAGGATGAGTCCACGCAGTGCTTTAGGCCTAAGTCCCGCAGGCCGACCCGTCATGAGCGCTCACCTCAGTATTCCAATGTCCTCACGGGCATTCGGCATCGATTGACCGTGATTTCCTTATTGGACCTACTGTGCGGATTCTAGCGTCGAGTCCGCCGAAAGCGGTGCGCTTGCCAAGTTAATGCCGTTCAGCTCGGGCGAGCGAGCCGCGCAGTACCGGCTCGCAGGGCACCATCTGACGACCAAGCTCGCGGCCATCCAGAATGGCCGCCACGGCCAGCTCGCCCATCTCGTAGTACGGCAGCCGCATGGTGGTGAGCGGCGGCCGCATGTACCTGACGATTTCCTGCTGATCGTCGTAGCCGATGACGGAGATGTCGTCGGGGACCCTCAGGCCGCGCTCCTTGATGGCGTCGTAAGCGCCGAGCGCCATCCGGTCGTTTCCGCAGAGCAAAGCGGTGGGTGGATGGCGCAGGCTGAGTACCTTGCTGGCCTCTTCGTAGCCGCTATCGGCATTCCAGTTGCCGTGGCACACCAGCGTGGCGTCGAATGGCAGGTCGGCCCTAGCCAGCGCCGCCCGGTAGCCGTCGAGCCGCTGGACGGCGGGCCAGGTGTCCCGCTCGCCGCCGATCAAGGCGATGCGCTGGTGCCCGGCGGCGATGGCCAATTCGGCTGCGGCGGCACCGCCAGCCCGATCGTCTGGCAGCACGGTCGGCAGGTCAGCCTTCTCTTCGTAGCAGTTAAGCAAGATGACATCGGGACTGTGCAGCAGGCCTTCAGGTAGCCGAACCGGCCGGGTCATCACCGTCGCGAAGATCAGCGCGTCGGCGTCCCTGTCCTCCAGCGCCTTGAGATCGACGGTGACGTCGCCTTCCTGGCCGGTGTTCATTACCACCAGAGCATGGTCTCGTTCCCGCGCCGCCGCCTGGGCGCCGGCGATCAGGCCGCCAGCGAAGGGACGGCTGGCGATCTCGTCGCCGATCAGGCCGACCATCCGTGACCTGCTGGTGCGCAGTTGCTGTGCGGCGACCGACGGGCGGAAGTTCAGCTCCTTCGCCGCTTGCTCGACTCGCCGCCTGGTGGCCTCGGCGATGCGGGTATCGCGGCCATTGAGCACGAGCGACACCGTGGTGCGCGACACGCCGGCCAGGTCGGCGACATCCTTCATGATCGGACGTCGGCTCTGCCTTGACCGCTCGCCTCCCGGTTCGGGCTCAGACCTGGTCAAGAAGCTGACCGGTAACTTCAGAGAACCGGGCTGATCCACCTTGTATCAGCAATGCAATCCGTCCAGCCTCGCGCGTGGACAACCGATAAGTAAGACATACAGAGTCTGCTACGAAAGCTTCGACTACGTCATTTCTGACTAGAACTCGCATGGTGATTCCATCGAAGGAAGTACAACGGCGAGCTTCAGCTCCGATCCGGCGTCCGCTTGGCCCGCGACGATTGAGGCAGGGGATAGCGACGAATTGCTGGCGGCTGCACTCGCCCACCTGGATGACGGGGCGTGATTTCGTCAAGCTCTATTTGGATGGGGTCGCCCCCTTGACTGTGCCTGAGGTGGCCGGCGTCGTTCAGGCCGTGCGCGAACGTGGTGCCAAGATTGCGGATCGTCTGGAGCATGCCAAACACAGGGGTTTTCCGCAGGTCGGATTACCAGCGGTCCCAGTGCAGGACTTCGGCGACTGGACGACGGCGAACCGGTCCGAACTTTCCTTCAGGCCAGCCAACCGGCACCAAGGCGTACATGGTCACATCGTCCGGTATCCCGAGTACCTGCTTGAATTCCTTCTCAGCAAAGAAATGCCAGATCGACAGATTCGCCGCTAGCCCAAGCGCCCGAGCCGCCAGCAGCAGGTTTTGCACGCCCGGATAGCAACTGCTTGCCTCCGCAAGCAAGAGCACCCGTCGGCTCGAGGCCCGGAGCAGGAAGCCGGTACCCACCTCGCGGGTCAGGCGAGCCACCACCCGAGGGTCGCGTGGCACCGGCTGGCGCGCGTAGCAGGCCGCGATCAAGGCTGGGGTCTCGTCGAAGTGCTCGGCCTGGTATTCGACGGCGGCGCGCATCGCCGCATTGCCCCGCGTGTCGGCCACCTCAGGAAACAGTCGCTCGATAACGGTCAGGTACTTGTGCTGCACTTGCCGCCACAGCACGCCGAGCCTGGCCATTTGCGCTCGGTCGGTGACCACGAGATAGCTATAGAGTTGCCCGTCGCTGGCGGTAGGTGCCCAGGTTGCGGCCGCGACGAGTTGCTCAAGCAACTCCCTGGGCACCGGGTCGGGCTTGAGCCGGCGCATCGACCGCATGGTCGCCAGGACCTCAAGCACCGGCGCGTCTGATCCGGTGCTGATCGTAGCGCCCGCTGGCATCGACGGCACCAGCGTCGACGCATCATCAGCTACCACGCCTGCCGCCCTCGGCTAGGAGGCCGTCGGGCATGACCCTTATCCGGTCGCATTCTCGTCCCTGCCTGTCATGAGGTCATTGTGACTGATCGATCGGGACGTACGTGGTCAGACGCTCAGTTCTGGCGGCCGCCCCAAGCAGAAGCCGGATTGTCAGGTGGGCATTAAATAACTTCCCGGCTAGCCAGCTGATCGTCATAATGAGCGCATTCGCCCGGGTTGAGGAAGCGAGCCAGCTTGGATGTCGCCGCGCCGGCTGAGGATAACGCCAGACGTCCAATGGGTGGCGTGCTGCGGCAGCGGAATTTCGGCCTGCTGTGGTTCGGCGAGACGATCAGCGGCATCGGCAGTTCGATGGCGGCAGTCGGGGTTCCGCTGCTGGCCGTCGCGGTTCTGCACGCCAGCACCTTCGCGGTATCCGCGCTGACGGCGGTCACCTGGCTGCCGTGGCTGATCATCGGGTTGCCTGCCGGTGCCTTGGTCGACCGTTGGCCGGCCGAAGCCGCTGCTGATCGGCAGCGACCTCGCCTGCGCGGCGCTCTACGCGAGCCTGCCGACAGCCGCCTGGCTGCACGTGCTGACGGTCGCGCAGCTCATCGTCGTCGAGTTGCTCGCCGGCGCGGCCGGCGTCTTCTTCACCACCGCCTATGTGGTGTACCTGCCGGTACTCGTGTCGGCCGATGACCTGATGGAAGGCAACGCCAAGCTGCAGGGCAGCCAGTCCGTCGCCAGCATCAGCGGGCGAGGACTGGCCGGGCTCGCCGCGCAAGCGGTCGGCGAGGCGACGTCGCTCCTGTTCAACGCCGGCAGCTTCCTGGTCTCGGCCGTCTGCTTGCTGGCCATCAGGGCACCGGACACTAGGCAAGCTGACGCCCCGGCGCGTAGCAGCAGCCTGCGAGCCGACATCAGCTACGGCCTGGCCTACCTGTGGCGTAATCCGCTGCTGCGCATCCTGGCGATTTGGCCGGCCATCTCTAACCTGGCGTACGGCGGAGTGATCGCCATCTCGGTGGTGTTCCTGGTCCGGGTCGCGCACCTCGGCGCGGCTGAGATCGGGTTCCTGCTGGCCATCGGCAACATTGGCGGCCTCGGCGGAGCCCTGATCGCGCGGCGGCTGGCCAATCGAGTAGGCACCGCTCGCGTGCTCCAGTTCGAAGTCCTGGTGGCTGGCCTCGCCGGACTGCTCATCCCGCTGGCCGAAGCAGGCCCCCGCGCGGCACTCTACGTGGTCGGATCGGGCGTGGTGACCGGCTGCATCACCGCCGCGAACATCGTGCTGATCAGCTGGCGGCAGGCCTACATTCCTAAGGACGTCCTCGGCCGGACCTCAGCCAGCCAGCGCTTCCTGATCTACGGCACCGCCCCGGTTGGCGCCCTGCTGGCCGGCGCGCTTGGCACGGCGCTTGGCATCCGCACCGGGCTCTGGATCATGGTGGCGATCTTCGGCCTTTCCGGTGCCCTGCTGCTGGCGCGCCCGATCCGGGCGAACCGCGATCTGCCACCCAAATCAACCTGACACAGAACAGCATCGTTGTACCGATGATGTCGCAGCCGCAAGCGGGTCTAGCAACATCGCCGCTCCAACGACGCGGGCATAGCAGCAGCACCGCTCCGACGATGCGGCTGACCTCGGCGGGTCAACAACAACATCGGAGCGACGATGCGGGGAGACCCGCGGCGCCGAGCGGCTGCGAGCCAGGCTGGCCAGCAGCTTGCCAGGAAGCTGACCACTCAGCTGGCCACTCAGCTGGCCACTCAAGGGAAGGCTCGCATGGTCGTCGGCCCGGCGCTCGGATGGACGTAAGGGCGGTAGCCAGCGCCGAGCGCGGCGACAATGGACGGCGGGGTGAGCAACGACACCTGAGCCTGCGACGAAAGGGTGACGGGGGATCCGTAGCCTGCGAACGACCAGGGGAGTAGCGACCCATTGGCCACCAGCGCCGGCTCGGCGGAATGCAGCACCATGGCACCATCTGGCAAATCGCCAAGAGTGACCGTCCTGGTGATCTTGGTGCGGCGACGGTCGACCCGCTCGGCGTGCAACTGCACGTCCATCTCCCAGGCGTATGGCCTGACCTCAAGCGCCTTTCCTGCTCGCCAGCTCGCACCGAACCAACGATGATCATCGCGGCGGCAGTAGCCGCACGGCCGGTGCCCGGCGGCCAGCGCGGTGGCCTCGTCAAGGAAGAACAGCGCCGTCCACCGGCCAGGCGGCATGACGTCGCGCTTGCGCCCGTACCAGTCGAGTACGCACGAGATCCACATCTTGGTGCGCCATCGGGTGACGCCGAGAGTTCGATCCTGGTTATGAATGCAGCCACGGTTGCCCATCAGCATGCCTCGGCCAGGATGCGCGACGATCTCCCCGGTCGGCAGCACTCGGTTCTGCAGCGGTGCTGCCGACGGCGGTGCTGCGGACGGCGGTGCTGCGGACGGCGGTGTGGCGGACGGCGGTGTCTGGGGCAGCGGTGACGTGGGGCCTGCGGCGCATACCATCGGCACTGATCCTTTCACGCCCTTCAGTGTCGGCCCGGCGTCAGCTCGGCGCCAACTTCAGTGTGGACATTCTGGCAATGGCGACCGCGACCTGGGAGACGAGCGGCGGGTGCAAGAACTCGTAATGGTCGCTGTCCATGACCAGTAGCTCGCTCGGCCCGGCGAAGTGCTGGAGCCAGAGCGGTCTGGTCCGGGCATTCGGCGACCGATTCGCGCTGATCAGCAGCGCCGGTGCGCGAACCGTCGCGGTCGGCGTCGGCGCGTAGCCTGCCAGCAGTTCGGTGTTCGCGGCGAAGACCTGGAATCGGCGGTCGAGCTGGTCGGCCAGCTTGGCGTCCTGGTCAGCCGGGCCAGACCCGCCCTCGGTGCGCAGATAGCTGGCAAGCCAGCTGAGCTGGTCGGCAGGTGTCGCGGTAGCGGGGTCTGGCTGACGCTCGACTGGCCTGCCCAGGCTGCGGGTCACGTCAGCCACGAACTGGGCAGCTAGCTCGGCCGCGCTGACCTGGCGGGTGGACGGGATCGCATAAGGCGGGTCGAACAAGGCGAGCAGTTCGACCGCAACGCCTGCCGCTTCTAGCTCGCGGGTCATTTCGTAGGCAATGACGCCGCCCATGGACCAGCCGGCCAGGCGATAGGGACCGTCAGGAAAGGCAGCTCTGATGATCTTGGTGTATTCCTTGACAAGGTCGCTGAGCATGGCTGGGTTATTGCCAGCCGGAGTGAGGCCGGGGGACTGGAGGCCGGGGGACTGGAGGCCGGGGGACTGCAGGCCGTGCGCCTGGTAGCTCTCGGCGAGTTCGGCGGCGAGCGTGCTGTAGTCGAACACGGTACCGCCGACAGCGTGGATCAAGATCAACGGCTGCTCGGCGACTCCGTGGGAGAGCTTAATGAGCGGGTCGGCTGATGCCTTCTGGCTGACGGCGTCCCCAAGGTGACTGGCGAGCTGACGGGGGGTCGGGTGCAGGAAGATCGAACCTGGACTCAGGTCGGCGCCGGTATGCGTGCCAATGAGGTCAAGCAGGCGCATGACCAAGAGCGAGTTGCCGCCGATGGCAAAGAAGTTGTCGGTGGGGCCGACCAGGCGAGCATGCAGGACGTCGGCGAACAAGCGGGCCAGGGTGGCTTCAGTCTCGGTAGCTGGCGCCTCGTGGACCTCGGCGGTAGCTGAAGTCAGGTCGGCGGGCACCGGGAGCCGGGAGCGATCGATTTTGCCGCTGGTATTGAGCGGGAACTCCGTCAGCATGATCAGGTGCGTCGGGATCATGTAACCAGGCAGCCTGGCGGCGAGCTGGGCGCGCAGGTCGGCGTCGTCGGGCGCGGCACCGGGCGAGCTACGCAGATAACCGGTGAGTTGCTTGTCCCCCGCCGCCGTGGCGGTGACGACGGTCACGGCCTGGGCGATCATCGGGTGCGCCGCCAGCGCTGCGTCGATTTCGCCAAGTTCGATGCGCAGGCCCCTGATCTTGACTTGATGGTCGGTACGACCGGCGTAGACGATGGTGCCGTCGGGTCGCCGATAGACCAGATCACCGGTCTTGTAAAGGCGACCGCCGGGGACGAAGGGATCGGTAATAAACCGGGCGGCGGTAAGGCCAGGACGGTTGAGGTAGCCGCGAGCCACGCCGGCGCCACCAAGGTGCAGTTCGCCGGTCACCCCAGGCGGCACCGGATTCAAGTACTCGTCAAGCACGTAGGCCCGGTAGTTAGGGGCAGGCGAGCCGATCGGCGGCGGCAGCGGCAACTGCTTGTCCAACTCGCAGAACAGCGCGGTGATCGTAGTCTCGGTCGGACCGTAGTCATTGACGAACCTCAAGCCGGGTCGCAGCCACTGGCCCACCAGGTCAGACGGCAACTCCTCGCCGCCGCACATCAGCACCCGCAGCTGAGGGAATTGCTCGCCGCCAAGGAGACTGACCACTGACGGCGTCAGGCAGGCGAAGGTGATCCCGCGCTCGCGCATCAGCGCGATCAGGCGGCGTGGGGTGTGCAGCGTGTCCGGTGGTGCCAGCACCACCCTCGCCCCGGCGAGCAGCGGCATGAACATTTCCTGCACCGAGGCGTCAAAGTTCAGCGAAGCGAATTGCAGCACGGCGTCGTCCTGGCCGACCTGCCAGGCGTCGATCATGCCGTACAGGTGGTTGGCTGCCTGCCGGTGCTCGATCACCACGCCTTTAGGCTGGCCGGTCGACCCGGAGGTGTAGATCACGTAGGCCACGTTCTCCGGCGTCGCCTCCGGCCCCCAAGGCAAGCTGGCGTCGTCGCCAAGGTCGCCGTCAAGCCGGATCACGGTAGCGCCGGTCGACGGCAAGCTTGGCTCGCTTGGCTCGTCGGTCACGATCACGTCCATGCCGGTGTCGGCGATCATGAATTCGATTCGGCCCGGCGGGAGCGCGGCGTCGAGCGGCACGTAGCCACCGCCCGCCAGCCAGATCCCGAGCAAGGCGGCCAGCCGCCGCGGCCCGGCTTGCATGCAGACGCCGACCAGTACCTCAGGCCCGACGCCGGCTGCCCGCAGCCGCGCGGCCATCAGGTTCGCTTGCCGGTCAAGCTCGGCGTAGCTGAGCTGCACAGGGCCAAACTCGGCGGCGATCGCGTCCGGCGTGCTGGCGGCCTGGCGCTGGAATCCTTGGTGCACGCAGAGCTGCGGATAGGCCTTGGCCGTGTCGTTTCTAGTCGTCACTTCCCGGTCGAGTTCGGCTTTGGTGAGTACTGGCAGCTGGGACAGCCGGGTAGCTGGATCGGCCGCCACGGCCTTGAGCAGCACCTCGAGGTGCGCGAGCAAGCGCTGGATCGTCTCGGCGTCAAACAGTGCCTTCTTGTAGGAGCATTCGATCCACAAGCCGTCCGCCCTGGACTCGGCCGAGAAATCCAAGTCGAACTTGGCCGCGTTGAGCCCGACGACCAGGTCAGTCAGCGTGATGTCGACATCGGCCGCCCGCACTTGCCTGGCATCGCGATCCGCGTACGTGAGCGCGACCTGAAAGACTGGCGCGCGGCTCGGGTCACGGCCGATTCTAAGGGCCGAAACGATCTTGGCGAACGGCAGGTCCTGGTGCGCGTACGCGTCGGTCATTGAACGGCTGACCCGGGCGAGCAACTCGGTGAAAGCGGGATCGCCAGAGGCGTCGCAGCGAATCGGCAGGGTGTTCACCAGGAACCCGATCAAGGGCGTCAGCTCTGTCCTGCCCCGGCTTGCGGTCACCGTGCCGATCACCAGGTCGCTCTGCCCGGTGTAGCGATGCAGCAAGGCGGTCAGCCCGGCCATCAGCGTCATGAACATCGTCGTCCCGGCGGCCCGGCTCAACTCCTGCAGTTGGTCGAGCAGTTCGCGGTCAGTCAGCAGTTCGACGAGACCGCCGGCGTAGTCCTCAAGTGCCGGGTGCGGTCGGTCGGTGGGGAGCGACACCGTCGGCAGATCATCGAGTACGCCGCGCCAGTACTGCTCAAGCTCGGCCAGCGTGGTGCCGTTCAGCCGGTCGCGCTCCCAGAGCGCATAGTCGGCGAACTGGATCGGCAGCTCAGCCAACCCGGACGGCTCGCCGCGCGCCTCCTGCCGGTACAGCGCCGCCAGATCGCGCACGAGCACTCCGACTGACCAGCCATCAAAAACGACATGGTGAACGACCACCAGCAGGACATGATCATCGGCGGCCAGCCTGACCAGGCTAGCGCGCAGCAGTGGCCCGGCGGCGAGGTCAAACGGTGCGGCCGCGCCGGCGCTGATGAACTCAGCCAATTGGGCGGATCGATCCTGCCGGTCAAGGTGGGAAAGGTCAGTCATCTCCACGGTTACTGCCGTTGGCGGGTCGATGACCTGCACCGGCTCACCTTGCCTACCGCTGACCAGGCGGGTGCGCAGTGCCTCATGCCTGGCCAGCAGCGCACTGAGCGCTGCGCTGAGTGCGGCTCGGTCAAGTGGGCCCGACAGCCGGAAGGCCTGCGGGACGTTGTAGGTAGGCAACCCAGGTGCCAGCTTGTCAAGGAACCAGAGCTGCTCTTGGGCGAACGAGAGCGGCAGCTCGGCCTGGCCGGGGGGCCGTCGCGGAATCCCGGCCCGCGCCAGGGTCCGGCCGCGCTGCAACCGTGCCGCCACCGCTGCTCGCTGCGAGTCAGTCAGCACTTGTCCACCTCCGCTGCTAGGGATCTCCCGTACCGGTGCTGCGGACGTAACGGTGGATGGCGGTGACTGGTCATCGCATGGCCGCAATGCCGGCTGCGACCTGGCCAACGACTGGTGGCCGCAGGAAGGTGTAATGATCGCCGTCGACCGGCAGCGTGGTGACCGAGCCGTCGAGTACCTGGGGCCATTTCGTCCTGGTGACGGCGTTAAGTGACTCGTTGGCGCTGACAATCAGCGCGGGAGCGCGCACGCCGCCGCCGTCCGGCTGATATCCCGCGATCAGCTTTGAATGCGCCGCGAACACCTCGAACCGATCTCGCAGCTGAGCCGTCAGCCCGGCCGTGCCGTCAGTTGCCAGGTGGGCGGCCAGCCAGTCGAGCTGCCCAGCCGCAGGGACGATCAGGGGGTCAGGCAGCGACGTCGGATTCCGGCCCAGGCTCAGGATCGCGTCGCTCAGGAACTGGCCAGCAAGCAAGTCCTGATTGACCGCCCGACCCGGCGGCACGGTAAAGGGGGCGTCGAGCAACGCGAGCATGGCCACCTTGGCGCCGTCGTGCTCGAGCTTGCGTGCCAGTTCGTAAGCGATGACGCCGCCCATCGACCAGCCGGCCAGGTGATAGGGGCCATCGGGGAACGCCGCGCGGACGATCTCAAGGTAGTCATCCACCAGGTCAGCCAGCCGGGCGTAGCCAGTACTGCCTGGCACGGTGAGGCCAGGTGCCTGCAGGCCGTAGACCTCGTATCTGGCGGCGAGTTCGGCAGCGAGGGCGGTGTAGTCGAATACGGTGCCGCCGATCGCGTGGATCAAGATCAGTGGCTGGTCGCAAGGACCGCCGGCCAGCTTGATGAGTGGGCAGGCCGGCGCGTTGGTCGAACTGGCCTGCAGGTGGGAGGCGAGCTGGCGGGGGGTGGGGTGCAAGAAGATGGTGGCTGGGGTCAGGTCTGCGCCGGTGTGCCTGGCGATGACGTCGATGAGCCGCATGACCTGCAAGGAGTTGCCGCCAACTTCGAAGAAGTTATCGGCGGGGCGCACGTCGGTGCGGTTCAGCACGGTCTCGTAGAGCTGCACCAAGGTGGCCTCGGCATCGGTGGCCGGGTCGTCGGCAGCGCTCGACTCGACCGTGGAGCTGGCCGGGTATGTCGGTGCCGGCAGTGCGGTGCGATCGATCTTGCCGTTCGTGGTGAGCGGGAATTCGGCGACCGTGATCAGGTGCGTCGGGATCATGTAGCCGGGCAACGTGCTCGCCAGGTACGCGCGGAGCACGGCGGGCTCTGGCACCTGAGCGTCCGGGGCGGGACGTAGGTAGCCGGTCAGGTCCGCGTCGCCGACCGGATTGGTCGTGACCAGGACGAGCGCCTGAGCGATGTCAGGATGGCTGGCCAAGGTGGTCTCGATCTCGCCGAGTTCGATGCGCAGGCCACGGACCTTGACCTGATGGTCAGCGCGGCCGTCGAAGACGATGGTGCCGTCGGGGCGGCGGTGGCAAAGGTCACCGGTCTTGTACAGCCGTTCGCCAGGCAGGAACGGATCGTCGATGAATCGCGTGGCGGTGAGCTCCGGCCGGTTCAGGTAGCCGCGGGCGACGCTGGCGCCGCCCAGGTGAAGCTCGCCGATGACGCCCACCGGGACGGGGTTCAGCCGCTCATCGAGTACGTAGGCACGGTAGTTAGCGACGGGCAACCCGATCGATGGCGGCATGGGCGAGTCCTGGTGCAGTTCGGCGTAGGTAGCGATGACCGTGACCTCGGTCGGGCCGTAGCCGTTGATGAACCTCAGGCCTGGCCGTAGCCAGCGAGTGGCAAGCTCAGTCGACAGCTCTTCGCCGCCGCTCATCAGCATCCGCAGCGCAGGCAGCTCGGCCTGGCCGAGCAGCGCGATCAGCGATGGGGTCAGCGTCATCGCGGTGATACCGCGATCGCGGATCAAGGCGATCAAGCGGCGCGGCGTGTGCAGCGTCTCCGGCGCGGCGAGCACCGTCTTCGCCCCGGCCAGCAGCGCCATGTACGTGTCCATGACCGACACGTCGAACGTGAACGCGGAGAACTGCAGCACCGAGTCGCGCGGGCCGATGTCCCAAGCCTCGATCATGGCGTGCAGGAAGTTGACCGCTTGCCGGTGTTCGATCACGACGCCCTTGGGCTGCCCGGTCGACCCTGAGGTGTACAGCACGTAGGCGACGGCGGCCGGCGTGACGCCGGAGTCGATCGGCGCGGCGGGCCGGTCGGCGTCGGTCGCCAGTTCGGCGTCGCTCAGCTTGAGCAGGCGCGCGGTGGTGTCAGGCAGGCTGTGCGCGCTCGCCTCGTCGGTCACGATCACGCGCATGCCAGTGTCGCCGATCATGTAGGCAAGCCGGTTGCGCGGCAGCGCGGGATCGAGCGGGACGTAGCCGCCGCCTGCCTTCCAGCAGCCGAGGAAGGCGGCGAGCCTGGTCAGGCTGGTCGGCAGGCAGATCCCGACGAGCGATTCAGGCCCCACGCCAAGCTCGCGCAGTCGGCCGGCGATCTGACCGGCTCTGGCGTCCAGTTCGGCGTAGCTGAGCTGCTCGGACTCGTACTCAGCCGCGATGGCATCGGGCGTCAGCCGCACCTGCCGCTCGAAGGCCTGGTGGACGCACACGTCCGGGTACTCGGCAGCGGTGTCGTTCCACCCGGTCAGCTCGGCCTCCCGCTCGGATGCGGTCAGCAGCGGCAGCTCCGACAGGCGGGCGGCCGGGTCGGCGATGACGCCGCGCAGCAGCACTTCCAGGTGGGTCAGCAGCCGCTGCACGGTCGCGTCGTCGAACAATGCCGTCTTATATGAGCACTCCAGCCACAGCCCGCCAGCGCGGGCCTCGGCCAGGAAGCTCAGGTCGAACTTGGCGGCGTGGATTCCGGCGACCAGGTCGGTGAGGGCGAACCGCACTCCGGCCGCCTCGATCGGGGTGCTGTCGCGCTCGGCGTACGTCAATGCGATCTGGAACACCGGTGCCCGGCCCGGGTCCCTGGCCACCTTCAGCACCTCCACCAGCTGGCCGAACGGCAAGTCCTGATGCGCGTACGCATCGGTCGTGACCTGCTTGACGCGGCCTAGCAACTCGGTGAAGCTCGGGTTCCCCGACAGGTCGGCCCTGATCGGCAGCGTGTTGACCAGGAACCCGATCAGTGGCATGAGTTCAGGCCTGCCCCGATTCGCGCTCACGGTGCCGACCACCAAGTCGGTCTGGCCGGTGTACCGCTGCAGCAGCGCGGTCAGCGCGGCCAGCAAAGTCACAAACAACGTGCAGCCGTGCTGGCGGCTGAGTGCGCGCAGGTCATCGAGCAGTTCCAGGTCGGTCATCCGGATCGCGAGCCCGCCCGCCCAATCCTCGACCAGCGGCCGCGGCCGGTCGGTCGGGAAGTGCACTGTCTCGAAGTCGGCCAGCGTCCGCTGCCAGTACCCGGCGAGCTCGGCTGGCGGTGCCCCGTCGAGCCGGCCGCGCTCCCATAGCGCGTAGTCAGCGAACTGAATCGGCAGCTCAGCGAGCCCGGCCGGCTCGGCTAGCACTTCCTGCCGGTACAGCGCCGCGATCTCGCGCAGCAGCAGGCCGGCTGACCAGCCGTCGAAAACCGCATGATGAACGACCACAAGCAGCACCTGATCGTGGTCAGCCAGCCGGATCAGGCTGACCCGCAGCAAAGGTCCTTTGGCCAGGTCGAACGGCACGATCGCGGCGGCGTCGATGAACTCATGCAGCCTGGCGGCGACGGCCGCACCGGTGGCCGGCTTGGACAGGTCGACCTCGGCGATCGGCACCGGGGTCGGCGGGTCGATCACCTGGACCGGCTGACCGCCGGAGTCCACCACCAGCCGGGTGCGCAGCGCTTCGTGCCGGGCTATGACCAAGGACACCGCCCGGTGCAGCGCCGCCGAGTCGATGCCGCCGCGCACGCTGATGGCCAGCGGAATGTTGTACATCGCCTGACCGGGCGCGAACCGGTCGATGAACCATAGCTGCTGTTGCCCGAACGACAACGGCAGCTTCTCGGCACCGGGATCGCGTCGCTCAAGTTCGTCCGCGCTGACGGCGCGGCCGCGACGCAGTCGCGCCGTCAGCGCTTCCCGCTGCGCGTCCGTCAGCCTTGGCATCGTGTCCTCCTGTCGTCAGCAGCGACCCGGGTGCTCACGCGTTCTCGGTGGCGCTCAGCATCGCGCCCGCGTGCTGGCCGGGCAGTTGCCGCTCCAGGTCGTCTAGGCTTTCGTCGTCAAGATCGGCATCGTCGAAGCCGTGCTTGTCCCTGAGCACGGCGGCGAGCTGCTGCGCGGTGGGAGCCAGGAAGACGGCGCTCACGTCCAGGTCGACTGCCAGCGCCGCGTACAACTGGGCGATCAGCTGCAGGGCCTGCAAGGAGTTGCCGCCCACATCGAAGAAACTGTCGGCAGCGCCGATCCGCTCATTGCCGAGAATGGTGCTGTAGAGGTCGACAAGCACGGTCTCGATCAGCGTGCGCGGGGGGACAGGCTCGGCGCTGGCCAGTACCGACTCGGGCGGCGGCAGCGCCGCCTTGTCGATCTTCTTATTCGCGGTAAGCGGCAGTTCGGCCAGCACGATCAGGTAGCTAGGCACCATGTAGCCCGGCAGCCTGCGGGCGAGGTGGGCGCGCAGGTCAGCGGATTGCGGCGAGCTGCCTGGCTCGGCCCGGACGTAGCCAGCTAGCTGCTTCTTGCCCGCCTGGTTCGTGCTGACGATCACCACGGCCTGGCTCACGGCCGGATGGCTGAGCAGCGCGGACTCGATCTCACCGAGTTCGACCCGCAGGCCGTTGATCTTGACTTGGTCATCGATCCGGCCGGCGAAGACCAGCGTGCCGTCAGTTCGGCGGCGCACCAGGTCACCGGTCTTGTACAGTCGGCCGCCCGGTCGGAACGGGTCGTCGATGAATCGCTGCGAGGTCAGCTCTGGCTGGTTCAAGTAGCCACGGGCCACCCCGGCGCCGCCGATGTGCAGCTCGCCGGTGACCCCGACCGGTACCGGGTTGAGGTGCTCATCGAGCACGTAGGCCTGGTAGTTCGGCTTGGGCACGCCAATGGGCGGTGGCAGCAAGGTGGTCGGCTCAAGCCGCATGAAGGTCGAGCCGATGGAGCACTCGGTGGGACCGTAGCCGTTGTAGATCTCAAGCCCGTCCCGCAGCCACGACTTGAGCAGCTCACTGGTCAGCTCCTCACCGGCCGACAGCAGCGTGCGCAGGTCAGGGAACTGCTCGCCGGTCAGCAGGCTAAGCACGGCTGGCGGCAGGCACGCGAAGGTGACCTTGGACCTGCGGATCAGGTTCGCCAGCCGAGGCGGTGAATGCAGCGTCTGGGCGTCCGCGAGCACCACCTTGGCGCCCGCCAGCAGTGGCATGAACATGTCCATCACCGACACGTCGAACGTATAGGCCGCGAACGACAGGACGGCGCTAGCGGGCGTGATCTGCCACGCCTCGATCATGCCCTGGAGGAAGTTGATCGCCTGCCGGTGCTCCACCGCGACGCCCTTGGGCTGCCCGGTCGACCCCGAGGTGTAGATCACGTAGGCCAGGTCCGATGGGCTGGCCGCCGACTTGATCGCGGCCACTGGGTGCCGCGCGAGCCCGGTCAGACTGAGCACTGGGATGGTTGGCTCGGGCAATGCGGACTCGCTCGCCGGGTCGGTCACGATCGCCGCCATCTGGGTGTCGCTGATCAGGTAGCTGAGTCGCTCGGCAGGCAGGCCAGGGTCGAGTGGCACGTAGCCGCCGCCGGCCTTCCAGATGCCAAGTAGCGCGGCCAGCCTGGTGATGCCGGCGCTCATGCACACGCCGACCAGGACCTCAGGGCCGATCCGCAGGTCGCGGAGCCAGGCTCGCGATCTCGCTGGCCTGCTCGTCAAGCTCGCGGTAGCTGACCTGGTCAGCCTCATACTCGGCGGCGATCGCGTCCGGTGCGGCCGCGACCTGCTGCTCGAAGCCCTCGATGATCGAGATTGCGGGAAACTCCCGCGCGGTGTCATTCCACTGCGTGATCTCGCGGTGCCGCTCGGCGTCGGTGAGCAGCGGCAACTGGGACAGCCTGGCGGCCGGATCGGCGACCGCGCCGTGCAGCAGCACGCCGAGGTGGTCGAGCAGCCGCCGCACCGTCGCCGCGTCGAATAGGGCCGGGGGATAGGTCGCGGTGATGGTCAGCCCGTCCTGCCCAGGCCGCGCGTCGAAGCCGAGGTCATACCGGCTGGCCAGCAGGTCCACCGGTGCCGCGCGGAAGGTCACGTCGGCTGCGGTGATCGGGCTGACGGCCGGCCGCCAGCGCAGCCAGGTCTGGAACAGCGGGAACCGGCCGGTATCGCGTTCGATCGCGAGCGCGTCCACGATCGTGGCGAACGGCAGGTCCTGGTGCCCGGTCGCGGCACCGACCGCTCGCTTCACCCTGGTGATCAGCTCGGTGAACGCCGGGTCGCCAGCGACGTTGGTGCGGATCGGCAGCGTGGCTTCCAGGTAGCCGATCACGTTGGCCAGCTCCGGCTGGTCTCGGTTCACGCTGGCGGTGCCGATGATCAGGTCGTGCTGGCCGGTATAGCGGTGCAGCACGGCGTTGACCGCCGCCAGCAGGACCAGGTCGGGAGTGGTGTTCAGCCGGGCGGCCAGTGCCTGCAGGTGGGTAAGCAGCTCCGGCGGATACCGCACTGACTCGACGGCGCCGTCGTGGCTAGCCAGCACCGGCCTGGGCCGGTCGGTTGGGAATCGGGACGTGGGGAACTCGGCCAAGGTGGCCCGCCAGTACTGCTGCAACCCGGCCAGGGAAGGTCCGGCCAGCCGGTCTCGTTCGGCCAGCGCATAATCGGTGAAGCTGATGGGCAGGCTCGCCAGCCCGGCTGCTGGTCGCCCGGCGACCTCGGCCCCGTACAGCGCGGCCAGTTCGGACACCAGCACCTCAAGCGAGCGCTCGTCGAAGGCGATCTGGTGCAGCACGAGCACCAGGGCGTGCTCGCGCGGGCCGACCCTGATCAAGCTGGCCCGGATCGGCCAGTGCTGGCCGAGCTGAAACGGCCGCACCGCCTGCGCCGCGGCGAACGCGGCGAGCTGGGCACCGGAGTAGTCGGCTAGCTCGAGCCGCACCGAGCCAGGCGGATCGACCACCTGGACGGGCATTCCGTCATCGCCGGCCGGCATCCGGGTCCGCAGCGTCGCGTGCCTGGCCACCAGTGCGTCCAGCGCTCGGCGGAACGCGGCCAGGTCAAGCTGACCGATCAGGGTGATCTGATAAGCGAGATTGTGCGCAGGCAAACCGTGGTGGAACTCGTCAATGAACCACAGTTGCCGCTGATTGGCGGTGGGTGGAAAGGGCTGGCTGGTGCCGTTCATGCGCTATCCGTTCTGCTCGGCCGGCCCGGCGGGCATTTCCTTGAGCCGGAAAACAGGAGAGAAAGTCAGCCAGGCCATCGGCAGAGTCAGGGCGAGCGCCGAGATCAGCATTGCGTGCCAGAGCCCGACCGTGCTGCCGAGCACACCGGCGATGAACGCGCCAACCGGCAGCGCGCCGAAGAGCATCATCCGGTAGGTCGCGTTCATCCTGGCCAGCAGCCGCATCGGCGTGAGGACCTGGCGCAACGTGATGGTGTTCACGTTCCACATCGAGATGCCGAAGCCGTGCCCGAGCCAGCCGCCGACCAGGAACACCATCGACCCCAGGCTTGGGGTCCGCGGGATGAGCAGGAGCAACGGCGACGTGCAGACCAAGATGATGGCAAGGCCCATCATCTTGGACATGCCGAGCGCCCGCTGCACCCGGCCGGCCAGCAGCGAGCCGAACAGCGCCCCGGCCGCAAGGCCGGCGACCGCGATGCCGAGCTTGTCAGGTGACAGGCCGAGCACCCGCACCCCGTAGATGGCGAAGATCGTCGACACCATGCCGAAGCCGACGTTGAGCACCGCCGACTGGCCGAGCAGGATGCGTAGCAGCTTGGTTCCGTAGACGGCGCGGAAGCCTTCAGCCAGGGACTGCCTGATCGAGGTTCGCTCGCCGGTTCGCTCCGGCTCGGGTTCCCGCTTCTTGATCGCGGCCATCCCGGCCGCCGAGAACAGGTAAGAGGCGGCGTCCAGCGAGAGCGTGATCGGCGCGGTGATCAGGCCGACGATGAAACCGGCGATGCCAGGGCCGGCGATGCCAGCGAACGCGATGCTGGCTTGGAGCTTGCTGTTGCTTTCGGTCAGGTGCTCCCGCTCCACCAAGAATGGCACGTACGACAACGCGCCCACGTCGAAGATCACCGTCAGCGTGCCGGACAGCGTGATCACCACGTAGAGCAGCCCGATGGACAAGAACCCGGCGACCGAGGAGATCGGCACCAGGCCGATGAGCGCCACGTTGCCGAGCGCGCACATGATCATGATCGGCCGCCGCCGGTGCCGGTCCAGCCAGACCCCGGCGAACAACGCGATCACGATGACTGGCACGAACTTGAGCGCGTTGAGTATGCCGACTTGGAATGCGGTGGCGTTGAGCGTGATGATCGCGACCAGCGGCATGGTGAACTGGGTGACCTGGCTGCCGATCTGAGAGATCGTCTCGCCGGCGAATAGCTTGGCGAAGTCGGGATTGGCGAGCACGCCGCCAGCCGCGGCCGGCCCGGTGACCTGCGCTTGCCCGGCCGCTTCGCCTTCGGTGGACGGCGCTATCTGATCAGAAGCCATTGCCCATTGCCTCTCCGGATCTGGCGCGTCTGCCGGGGCCAACTCCCCGTCCTGTCCATGCCAGTAAAGCCGCTCTTAATCGGTCGCCAGGTTAGGCCGCGGGAACTTCGGCTGCCCCGCCACCAGACAGTTCTAGTTTCTCCAGCTCCTCGATGCTTTCGTCGGCCAGATCGGCGTCGTCGAAGCCGTGCTTGTCACGCAGGTGGTCGGCCAGCAGCAGGGGGGTCGGGGCCAGGAAAACCACGCTGACGTCCAGGTCGACCGCGAGCGTGTCAGAAAGCTTGGTGATGAGCTGCATGGCCTGCAGCGAGTTACCGCCTGCGTCGAAGAAACTGCTGGCATTGCCCACGTTGGGGTGGCCAAGTACGGTCGAGTACAGGTCGACGAGTATGGTCTCAAGCAGCGTTCTCGGCGGCACCAGCGCTTCGCCTTCGCCTGGTGCCAGCGGGACTGGCAGTGCGGCCTTATCGATCTTTCCGTTCGCGGTCAGCGCGAAGCTCTCGACGGTGACCAGGTAGGTCGGGATCATGTAGCCGGGCACCAGGCCGGCCAGGTGCGCGCGAAGCTCGGCCGGTCCCGGCGCGTCGGCGGTCGGCTGACCGGCCGCTGCGGTCGGCTCAAGCCGGACATAGCCGGCCAGTTGCTTCTCCTGCGCCGCATCGGTGATGACGGTGACGACAGCCTGAGCAACCGCCGGGTGGCTGGCGAGCGCGGACTCGATTTCGCCGAGCTCCACCCGCAGGCCGCGGATCTTGACCTGGTGATCGATCCGGCCGGCGAACACCAAGGTGCCGTCGAGGCGGCGACGGGCCAGGTCGCCGGTCTTATACAGGCGGCCGCCAGGGGTGAACGGATCAGCGATGAAGCGCTGCCTGGTCAGCTCGGGGTCGCCAAGATAACCTCGGGCCACGCCGGCCCCGCCGATGTGCAGCTCACCGGTCACGCCGACCGGTACCGGGTTCAGGTGCTCGTCAAGTACGTAAGCCTGGTAGTTCGGCTTGGGCAGGCCGATTGGCGGCGGCAGCGGCGTGGTCGGCAGTAGCCGCATGAACGTAGCCCCGATCGCGGCTTCGGTCGGGCCGTATCCGTTGTAGATCTCAAGGCCGTCCCGCAGCCAGGGCCGCAGCAGCTCGCTGGTCAGCTCCTCGCCGGCGGACAGCAACGTGCGCAGCCCAGGAAAGTGCTCGCCGGTCAGCAGGCTGAGCACGGCGGGCGGCAGGCACGCGAACGTGATGCTGGCCGACCTGATCAGCGCGGCTAGCCGCGGCGGCGAGTGCAGCACGGCCGGCGGGGCGAGCACCACCTTCGCGCCGCTGAGCAACGGCATGAACATGTCCATGACCGAGACGTCGAAGGTGTAGGAGGCGAACGCCAGCACCGCGCCGCCCGGGCCGATCCGCCAGGCGTCGATCATGCCGTAAAGGAAGTTGATCGCGTGCTGGTGCTCGACGACCACGCCCTTGGGTCGCCCGGTCGATCCCGAGGTGTAGATCACGTACGCCACCGAGCCAGGGTCGCTGGCGCCTTCGTCCAGCGCGGTGTCGTCCAGGCTGGCGATGGCGGCCCAGTCCGCGTCGAGTGACACGGCCGTGGTGCCGGTCGGTGGCAGCCGAGTCAGGTTCGGCTCATCAGTCAGCACTACGGCCATTTTCGTATCGGAAATCATGAACGCCAGCCGGTCGGCGGGTAGCTCTGGGTCGAGCGGGACGTAGCCGCCGCCGGCCTTCATGATGCCAAGCAGCGCGGCCAGCCTGCGCAGCCCGGTCTGCATGCAGACGCCGACCAGCATCTCCTGGCGGATGTCCAGGCTGCGCAGCCGCCGGGCGATCTGATTCGCCTGCCGGTCGAGTTCGGCGTAGCTGATGGTGCCACCATCGAACTCGGCGGCGATGGCGTCTGGCGTCCTTGCGGCCTGCGTCGTGAACCCTTCGTGAATGCAGACGCGGGGGAACTCGGCGGCCGTGTCGTTGCACTCCACGAGTTCCCAGTGCAGTTCGGCCTCGGTCAGCACCGGCAAGGCGGAAAGCCGGGTATGCGGATCGGCGAGCGCGCCGCGCAGCAGCACCTCAAAGTGGCTGAGCAGCCGCTGGGCGGTGGCCGCGTCGAAGAGCGCCGTCTTGTAACAGCATTCGATCCACAGACCGTCGGTCCTAGCTTCCATGGCGAAGGCGAGGTCAGCCTTGGCCGCGTCGATCCCGACGATCTCCTCGCTCGGCACGAAGTCGACCCCGCCGCCATGGACCGACCTGGCGTCTCGCTCGTCGTAGGTGAGCGCGATCTGGAACACCGGGGCGCGACTAAGGTCGCGCTCCACGGCGAGCGTCTGCACCAGCTTGCCAAACGGCAGCTCCTGGTGGGAGAACGCGCCGGTAGCGGCATCGCGCACCCGGCCGAGCAGCTCGGTAAACGGCGGATCGCCGGACAGGTCGGTGCGGATTGGCAGCGTGCTCACGAGGAAGCCGATCAAGGCGGCCAGCTCCGCCCTGGTCCGCCTGGCGCTCGCGGTGCCGACCACGATGTCGGTTTGGCCCGTGTACCTGTGCAGCAGCGCCTGCAGGGCGGCCACCAGCGTGAAGAAGACGGTGGTGCCTTCCTTCTTGCTCAGCTCACGCAGCCCGGTCAGCAGTTCCTTGCTGGTCAGGTGCTCCACCAGGGCGCCACCGAAGTCGTCGATGACCGGCCGGGGTCGATCGGTGGGGAAGGCCAGCGTCTCGAAGCCAGCCATCACCTGCTGCCAGTAGGCCTCAAGTTCGGCTAGCACCGGCCCCTGCAGCCGGTCGCGCTCCCACAGTGCGTAGTCGGCGTACTGCACGGCCAGCTCAGGCAAGGTGGCCGGCTGCACCGCTCACCTGCGCCGCGTAGAGTGCCGCGAGCTCACGCACCAGCACCCCGGCCGACCAGCCGTCGAATACCGTGTGATGGACGACGATGAGCAGCAGGTGCTCGGTATCGGTGAACCTGGCCAGGCTAGTGCGCAGCAGCGGTCCGCGCGCGAGCACGAATGGCCGCAGCGATTCGGCGTGCAGGAAGTCGCGCAGCGCCGCCTGCCGTTGCTCGGGCCGGGGCGCGACCAAGTCCACGGTCTGCAGCACGGCCGACCTGGGCGGGTCGATGACCTGGACCGGACTGCCGGTGGCACTGGTCACCAGCCTGGTCCGCAGTGTCTCGTGCCTCGCGATCAGCCCGTCCAGGGCGCGGCTCAGCGCGTCGGCGTCCAGCGGCCCGGCGAGGCGCAGCGCCAGCGGGATGTTATAGGTCGGCTGGTCGGGGGCGAATCGATCGATGAACCATAGCTGCTCCTGCGCGAACGACAGTGGCAACTCGGTCAGCTCTGGTGGTCGTCGCGGTATCTGCTCAAGCGAGTCATCGCGGCCGCGACGCAGCCGCGTCGCGAGAGCCGCTCGCTGCGCGTCAGACAACATATCCGCTCCTAGAGTCCTGCCGTCATTCGGCACTCGCAGGCAGTTCCTTGAGCCGGTACACCGGCGAGAAGAAGATCCAGACCACCGGAATGGCCATCCCGATCACTGCGATGATCAGCCCGGTGCGCAGGCCGAACGCCGTGCCGATCAGGCCGCCGCCGAGCATTCCGATGGGCGCGACCCCAAATAGCTGCATCCGGTAGGTGGCATTCATCCGCGCCATCAGCCGCGACGGCGTGACAAGCTGCCTGATCGTGATGGCATTGACGTTGTTGACTGTGACGTTGAAACCGGACAGGAACTGAGAAAGGCCGAGCACGCTGATCGCGAGCAGGCTGGCGTCCCTGGGCAGGAGCAGCAGCACAGGGGAGACCGATACCAAGATCACCGTGATGATCATCGTGCGGCCGAGCCCGAGCGCTCGGGTGATCCGGCCGGTGAAGGTGGCGCCGACGAGGCTGCCGATTGCGGCAGCGGCCATCACGATGCCGAGTTCGAGCGGGCGTAGCCCGAGCGTCCTGATCGCGTAGACAACGAAGATCGTGATGAAGATGCCGAAGGACAGGTTCATCACGGTGCCCTGGGACAGTAGCGCCCGCAGCATGCTGTTGCCGTAGACCGCGCGCAGCCCCTCGGTGACCGAGCGCCAGACGGTGGTGTCAGGCGGCACCGGCTCAGGCTCTGGTTCCCGCCGCTTGATGGTCAGCAGGCCAGCCACCACGAACAGGTAGGACACCGCGTCCACGGCCAAGGTGATCGGTGCGGTGATCAGTCCGACCAGAAAACCAGCCAGCCCAGGCCCGGCCACGCCGGCGAATGACGAACTGGCCTGGATCGCGCCATTGCCCTGCGACAGGTGCTTACGCTCCACCAGGGCCGGCACGTACGACATCGATCCGACGTCGTAGGTCATGCTCAGCGCGCCGGTCAGCGTGACGACGACATAGAGCACGCCAATGGACAGCACACCGGCCACCGAGGTGATTGGCACCAGGCCGATCAGTAGGGCGTTCGCCAGCGCACAGGCGATCAGCACCGGGCGTCGCCTGCGGCGGTCCAGCCACACGCCGGCGAACAGCGACAAGACGATCACCGGCACGAACCGCAGCGCGTTCAGCACGCCGACCTGAAGGACGGTGGCGTTCAAGGTCAAGATCGCCACCAGCGGCATCGCGAACTGAGTCACCTCGGTGCCGATCAGCGACACCGATTCCCCGGCCCACAGCTTGACGAAATCCCGGTTGGTGAAGACCCCGCCACCCGACTCGGCCGGCGGTGCCTGCTCGGCGGCGACCGCCTCGTCGGCGCCGATCGTCGCTACCGCGGTGTCGGCCGCATTGGATTCGCTCATCGGACCTCACGCTCCTTGGTGGCCGCGCTCTGCGTTGGTGCCAGGTAGGCCTGCAAGATCTGCTGCCGCCGCGGCTTGAACTGCGAGGTCAGCAGGCCGTTGGCGATGCTGAACCGCTCGGGCGCGATGATCAGGTCCTTGATCTGCTCGTCCCGGCCGAACGTGGCATTGCAGGCCGCCAGCCGGTCGGCGATCGCGTCCGCATCGGCCGGGTCAGTGGCGGCTGAGACCACCACGGCCAGGTGGGTCTGAGTGGGGCAGAGCACCACGGCTTCTTCGATCGCGGTGCTGGCCTTCAAGAACTCCTCAAGTGGCCGGACGATGACCTTCTTGCCGTTGTCCAACACGATCACGTCATCGGCTCGGCCCCTGATAAACAGGAACCCGTCGTCATCGATATAGCCGAGGTCGCCGGTCCGCACGGTGCCGTCCGGCGCGAAGATGCGCTCGGAGTCGCCGGCCGCGGCGTACTCATAGCGCCAGTTCACCGGGTGCTCGCTCCAGACGCTGACCACGCCGTCGGCGTCGAGCAGTACCTTCTTGCCCGGCAGCACCTGACCGACGCTGCCTTCTCGGTGCGCGCCCGGGTGGTTTTTGGCCACGATGCAGGTCTCGTTCAGACCGTAACCCTCGTAGCAGGGCAGGCCGATCTTGCCGAAAAATTGCAGCACCGACTGTCGTGCCGGAGCTGACCCGGTCCACAGGTACCTGATCTTCGAGCCGAACAGCGCGGTCGCCGCCGCCGTGAGGTCGCCGGTGCCGCGCGCCCTTGCCTCGATCTGCTTCATCGCGGTTTCGTAGAAGGCGGGTACGCCCATGACCACGGTGGGCTCGGCCCGCCGCATCATGGCGAACCCGGCCTCGTAGGTGCTGACCGTGAGGTCGTGGCCGAAGGCGAGCGCTGAGTACACCCAGTACCGCTGCTGTAGCAAAGAAAGCGGCAAGAACACGAAGATGTTGTCGCCATCGGCGTGACCGAACATCTCCTGCACCGCGTTGATCGAGCTGTCGATGCTGCCCACGGTGGCGGCCAGGCCCTTGGGCACGCCAGTGCTGCCCGAGGTGAACTTGATCGTGGTCGCGTCCTTCGGGCCGTATTCGACCGGCGGCAAGCTCGCGCTAGTGCTCGCGCTGGCGACCAGGTCGGCGACGTCGGCGATCGGGCGGATGCGTCCGCCGGCCTCGCCTCGGTCGGTGAAGAGCAGCTGCAACTCATAGCGGGCCAGTAGGTCGGGGTCGGGGTCGAACTTGGCCGGCTCGAATCCCGCCGTGACCGCGCCGAGGCGGAGCGCGGCCAGGTCAAGCAGGACCCATTCGAGCCGATTAGCGGCCAGGATGCCGATCCGGTCGCCCGGGCGCAGCCCGGCCGCTCGCAACCCGACCGCGAGCCGGCTCGCTTGCTCGTGCAGTTCGGTCAGCGGCAGGCTGTGCACGCCGCTCAGCGTCGCGAACGTGATCTGGTGCCCTGGCTCCGGCGGCCCGGCCAGGATCTTGTTGATCACCGAGCCGGTCATTGGGCGGCCAGTTCAGCAGCGACGCACGCGGCCAGCTCGGACACGATGCGCAGCTCGTAGAGTCGGTCCAAGGTGATGGTCACGCCGAACTGCTTGCGCACTCCAGTGAAGATGCGGGCCCCGGCCAGTGAGTCGCCACCGAGGTCGTAGAAGTCGCTGGCCGGGCCGATAGCGGTGGCTGGCAGCTTGAGCACGGACGCCCAGAGCTCGATCACCGCCTTGGTCAGCTCGGTGTTCTCGGCCGCGCTCGGGGCTGGTCGGCTGGCTGGCGTACTGGCGGCGGGGGCGATGGTGATCAGCTTGCCCCGGTCCACCTTGCCATTGCGGGTCAGCGGCAGGCTGTCGTGCCAGATCACGCTGGAAGGGGTCATGTAGTCAGGCAGATACTCGCGCAGCGTGTGCCTGATCTCGTCGTCGGTTGGCCGAGCGTCGCCGGCCGGCACCAGGTGGGCCACCAGCCGGTCGCCGCTGGCGCCGGCCTGCCGCACCACGGCGGCCTGTTTGACCGCGCCGATCCCGGTCAGCCTGGTCTCCACCTCGCCGGCCTCGATCCGATAGCCGTTGATCTTGATCTGGAAGTCGCTGCGCCCGGCGATCTCGATCGCACCGTCCGGCAGATACCGGCCGAGGTCACCGGTGCGGTAGAGCCGCTCGCCACGGGCCTGGTCGAACCAGAACCGTTCGGCCGTCCTGGCTTCGTCAGCCCAGTAGCCGCGGGCAAGACCGGTGCCAGCGGCGCAGATCTCGCCGGTCACCCAGTCAGGGGTGTCCTGACCGTCGGCGTCCAGTAGGTAGGCGCGGTTGTTGGCGTTCGGCCGCCCGTAGGGGATCACGTCGTTGTCGGCACGCGCCGGGTCGATGGGATGCGAGATGTTCCAGATCGTCGTCTCGGTGGGACCGCCAAGCGACATCAGCATCAGGTCAGCTTTGGCCCGCCACAATGCGGTCGGCAGATGCGGCGGGATGCGGTCGCCGCTCATCATCACCAGTCGCAGCGCGCTGATCGGCTCACTGCCATCGGCTGCCGCCTGCTCGGCCATCAGGCCGGCGATCGCCGGGACCGAGTTCCAGATGGTGACGCCGAATCGCTCGCAGAGCTCAAGCCAATGCGCCGGGTCAGCGGCCCGGTCGGCGTCTGGCAGCACGATCGCCGCGCCCGCGCCGAGCGCGCCGAACACGTCGTAGACCGACAGGTCGAAGTTGAACGCGCTGACGCCCATGAACCGGTCGGTCGGGCCGACCTCGAACCTGGCATTGCAGTCGGTGACGACATTGACCACGCTGCGGTGGCTGATCATCACGCCCTTGGGCTCGCCGGTGGTGCCCGAGGTGTAGAGCACGTACGCCAGGTCGTCCGGGCTGGACTCGGGGTTCGGCCTGAAGGCCGTGCTGGTGTCGGCGTCGGTGCCGGTCAGGTCGAGCGTCTCGACGGCCAGTTCGCTGTCGTGCCAGCCCACGTTGGTCAGCGCTAGCCGCACCTGACCGTCGCGCAGCATGTAGCGGATCCGCTCGGCGGGCAGCGCCGCGTCGACCGGCAGGTAGGCCGCCCCGGCCAGCACGATCGCCATGATCCCGATCACGTGCTCTGGACCGCGCCGCATGACCAGGCCGACCAACTCGTCTCGGCGGATGCCGCGCTCGCGTAGCCAGGCGGCGGCTGCGGTGGCCCGGCGGGCGAGTTCGCCGTAGGTCAGCGTCCCGGCCGTGCTGAGCACCGCCGGGGCGGCCGGTGCGCGTTCGGCTTGAGTCAGGAATTCGGCGTAGGCGAGGCGGTCATCAGGCTCGGTCGCGGTGTCATTGGCGGCCGTACGGCGCTGCCGCTGCTCGGCAGGCAGCAGGTCGAAAGTGGCCGCTGACCAAACGGCGTCGTCGCTGGCCAGCCGGAGCAGCAGTGCCTGATAGCCGTCGATCATGGCGGCGATCAGGCCGTCGGGAAACAGCCCATCGACCGCGTCGGCCTGGATGACGACTCCGCCGTGGTACTCGAAGGCGAACGCGTTCAGCCACACTTGCGGTGTCTGGCTTGAGGTGTAGATCTCAGGGCCGAACAAGTCGATCGCCGACCCGTCCACGTCCTCGCGCAGGTAGCCGATGGTGCTGTTGAAGGTGTATGGCATCCGAGTGTCCCCGCCGCCGTCGCGGCGGGCCAGTTCGCGCAGCACTTCGATGCCGGAGAAATGCCGGTGATCCAGGTCGCGGCGCATCTGAGTTTGCAACGCCTGAGCCCGCTCGGTAAACGTGAGCCGTCGGTCAAGGCCGATCTCGACCAGCATGGTCTGGGAGAAGTTGCCGAGCGCGGCAGCGATGTTCTGATGGATCGGCGGCCGGTTAGCGATCGTGGTGGTCAGCGTGAACTGGTTGCCAGCGCCCCAGCGGGCCAGCGTCTCGGCATAGGCGGCGAGCAGCACGACGGTGGGGGTCAGGCCGGCGGCGGTGGCTTTACCTTTGAGCCGACCCCAATCGGCCGGCGCTAGCTTGGCGGCGTACTGGGTGAATCTCGGCGTCGTGATTGCTGCTGGATTGGTGTGCAGCGGCAGCGCGGGATGCGTCGGCAGGTCAGCCAGCCGGTCCAGCCAGTAGTCGCGCGAGCGCTGCCAGGCCGCCGTGCCGGTCATCGCGTCCACCGCGGCGATGTAGTCGGCGAAGGGCACGTCCTCGCCAGCCGGGTCGATGCCTTCGGCGTACGCGCGGTACCAGTCTTGGTACAACATGAACACGCTGATGCCGTCGAGTACCAGGCCATCGGTGCTGATATGCAGCCGCATCCGGTCATCGGCCAGGTCGGTGATCTCCACCGCGATCATCGGCGCCCGGTCGATCGGCAGCATTCGGTGCGAGCGCTCGTGCCGCAACTCGGCCAGCTTCGCCTGCCGCTCGGGTTCGCCTAGGCCGCGCAGGTCAAGCCGGTCGATCGTGATGTCCACCTCGGGCTCGGTCACCTGAGCGCCGTCATCGGTGAAGCAGGTGCGCAGCATGCCGTGCCTCGCCACCACTGCCCGCAGGGCGGCCTCCAGCCGCGGCACCTCCCAGTAGCCGTCGACCTCGTGGTAAATGTGGCTGGCCACATTGCCGATTTCGATTGAGTCGCCGCGTCCGATCAGGTAGCCGCGCTGCAGCAACGTGAGGCCGTAGCCATTTTGCCTGGCGGCCTGCGTGCCGACCAGGTAGTCGATGAGCGCGGCCTTGTTGTCCCTGATCTGCCCGACAAGGTCAGGATCGACCCGCTGACGCGGACCCTGCAGCTTCAGGTCAGTGCCCGCCACGGTCAGGCTCAGACCGCGGCGGGTGACCTCGCGCAGCACTTCGAGGTGGTTCACACCACCACCTCAGCTACGCTCGCCTCGGTGCCTGACTGCAGGGTGAGCAGCGCCGCGAGTTCGCCCACGGTACGTTCGCCGAGCAGGTCATCAATCGCGACGTCGGTGCCGGTGCGCTGCAGGATCTGATACTGCAGCGCGATCGCCTGCATCGAGGTGCTGCCGAGCGCCAGCAGGGTGGCATCTGGGTCCAGCTCACCGTCAGGCAACTGCAGCGACTCGGTGATCACGCCGGAGAGCCAGGCGAGCAGTTCGGCGCTGGCCGGGTCGCTGGCCGGGTCGCTGGCCTGGTCGTCGGCCTGGTCGTCGGCCTGGTCGCGGAAGAACACCTGCCTGGCTAGGTTGACCTTGGTGCCGGGGGGCACCAAGGTGACTAGCTTTGGCCAGGTAGTCGGCTCGCCGATGCCGAGCGCGTTGCCGAGCTTCGCTGCGAACCTCGGCATGACGGGCGCGGCGCAATGCGCCAGCAGCTTCGCCGCCGCCAGCTCAAGCGCGATCGCGGTGCGGGTCTCGTCCTTCCAATCCGACATGCCAGCGGTGGCGGCTTCGAACGCACTGAAGCGCACCGTGTCGGCGACCAGACCATCCAACGCCCTGGCGGCGTGATTCAGTGAGAAGCCGTCCTGCCCGAGGCTGCCGGTCAGTACCCCGAGCCAATTTTCCAACTGGGTAAGAAAGGCGGTGTGCTCCGGCGTCCAGATCCCGGCATCGGGCACTACGCCGTCGTAGTTCTGCGCCACCCTGGTGCCGAGGTCGTCAAGCCAGCGCTGCCAGGTGCCGACCAGGGTGCTGGTCAGTACGGCACGGTAGGCCTCCATGGTGAAGTTGGTGCGGCGGGTCTCTGGCCTGGTCAGCGCCAGGAAGAAGCGGATCGAGTCGACATTGTCCGGCGTCAGGATGTCCTTGCCCCAGATCACGTGCCGTCGGCTGGTGGAGAACTTGTCGCCGTCGAGCAGGTAGAACTCGTTGACGTTGTAGTCGATGTCGGGCGTCCAGCCTGGACTGGCGATCTTGTAAAGCGCCGGGCTGAAGAGCGAGTGGTAGAAGGTGTTGTCGTAGCCGAGGAAGTGCACGATCTTCCAGTCGTCCTGCGGCTCGCTGGCCTTCCAGTCCTTGCCCAGCTTGCGGCCGAGCGTTTCGATCCCATAAATGAAGCCGAAGCCGAGTTCGATCCACACCCAGATCACCTGGCCGGGCACGTCGTCCTGCATCGGCCTGACGCCCCATTGCGCCGGGTGGGTGAGCGCCAGGTCGAGCCGGTCGTACTTGCTGAACAGCCGGTTGGCCAGTTCCCTGACCTTGGCCGGGGCGCGGCCGACCTTATGGTGCTCGACTACCGCCTGCTTGAGCTCGTGCAGCGGCAGGGTGTATCTGACGATGCTGCCAAGCCTCGGGGTGGCGGTGCCGATGGTCGGCTGCGGGTCGATCAGGTCGGTGCAGACGTTCGGCTCGCCGCAGATCTCGCAGATGTTGCCGCCGGTCTCGTTGCCGCAGCCCGGGCAGCCGCCGCCGACGTAGGGCTCATACAGGTACTGGCCGGTTTCGCCGTCGAACAGCGCCGGGCCTTCGGCCTTGGTGACCTTGCCAGAGTCGACCAGGGCGGTAAAAAAGGCCTGCAGGGCTTCGGCGTAGCCAGGCTCGCGGCTGGTGTGGTTGATCTGGTCGGGATGGATGTCCATGGCGGCCAGGGTCTCTTCGATTTCGATCGCGTAGGCGTGCGCGGTCTCCTGCGGGGTGCGGCCCTCGCGCCTGGCGCACTCGGCGACGTAGCTCTGGAAGTCGTCGGTGGCGGCCAGGTGATACACGTTGGCACCGTTCATCCGCTGGAACCTGACGAACGCGTCGGTGCCTAGATAAGGCCCTGACAGGTGGCCGATATGCAGCCCGCCATTCGGGGTCGGTGGCGTGGAAAAGGCGAAAATCGGCCGCTCATCGAAGCGGCGCCGCTCGGTGCGTGGTGCCATCTTCGCGGCGCGCGGCGAATCCCGCCAATAGAAGGTGGCGAACATGATGTCGGTGTCGCCGGTATTGTCCAGGTAGTGCGTCTCGAATGGCTCGAACTGCACCACCATCGGCGTGGTAATCGGCGTCCGCTTGGCGTCCACCACAATGTCGCCTTGGCCGGCGAAGATGACGAACGTCTCGGTCTCGTCATGCTGATGCGGATCGGAATGCATTCCCGGCGGCACCCGGGCGAAGTTGGCGCCGACGCCGAAGGCTTCTACTTGTCCGAGATCGACGTCACCAAGGTCGATGCCGAACGAGCGGTGCAGATGCTCCTCGTCATACGTACTGATGATCATCTGTTGCTCCTTCGTGGTCGAATTCGCAGGCAGTGTGGTTGACAAGCGCGACGGCATTGGTCGCGATCGCAGGGGCGAGCCGGTAGCCAGAGCCGTTGGCCGCGCCGGCGAAGACGATCCGGCTATCGGCGTCCATGGCCTCAATGACCGGTTCTTTGGATGGGCTGTAGGCGTCGCAGCAGACCCGGCCAGTGCGGCAGTCGTTCGCCAGCGCCGGCGCGTACCTGGCAAGAATCTCGCGGGCCTCGGCGACGTTGGCGGCGGACAGTCCGCCGGTCAACTCGTCGGGTCCGACGTCCCATTCGGTGCAGGTGTAGCTGAACAGCCAGTGCCCGCGCTGGCGCAGCGGCAACAAGAACGCGTCCTCCGCCTCGAAGATCACGATCTCGTCGGCGGCGGTCGGCGGCTGCTCGATGTGCATCGCGACGATCTTCTTAACCCGCAGGCCCAGCGGCCTGATCAGGTCACGCCACGCGGGCGCGGCCAGCCAGGGGCCAGGTGCGAGCACGACCTGGTCGACGTGCAATTCCTCGCCTGAGCCGGTCCTGATGGTGACGCCGGTCGCGGTCGGCGTGAGCCCGGTGACCGCGACGCCTTCGGCGACGGTGATCCTAGGTCTGGCCTGCGCCGCCAGCGCGGCGGTCAGCGCGTACACGTCCGCGTAATGGCAGCCGCTGATCGGCCAGCTGCGACTGCCCGCCGGCTGACTGATGTCGGCCATCACCGAAGCCCCCGCCTGGTCAGCGCCGGCACTTGCCTGAGCCGGGCCTGCCTGGGCCGGGCCTGCCTGGGCCGGGCCTGCGTGGGCCGGGCGTGCGTGGGCCGGGCCTGCCTGAGCCGGGCCTGCCTGAGCCGGGCCTGCCTGGGCCGTGCCTGCCTGAGCCGGGCCTGCGTGGGCCGGGCCTGCCTGGGCCAGGCCTGCGTGGCTGGTCCCGGTCCAGGCGGTCGGCAGGTACCCGAGCCCACCAGGATCGCTGTCACCGTCGGTGATCACCCGCGCGCCCACCGGGTACATCGGCAGGTCTGGCTGACTGGCCAGCAGCTCCGCGTAATAGCGTTGGCTGAAGGCGGACATGCGCCGGGTTCGCGGCGTCGACCCTCTGGCCAGCGCTAAACCCGCCGAACGCCGAGTAGCACCTGACCCGACCAGATCCCGGTCAAGCACCGTGATCGCGGCCTGCGGATCGGCGGCGGCAAGCTCACGCGCGACCAGGCATCCGACGATTCCAGCGCCGACGACCGCGATCGCGCGCTGCGTCATCGCCGCCCGCCCTGCAGGTCCCCGTTCGACGGCTTGGTCACCCACTCGATGAACGAGTCGAGCTGGTGCTCAGTGCGGACGCCCCGGAGTCGGTCAAGGATCCGCTGGCTGCGCCAGGCGTTCAGGCTCAGGTTCGGGTCGGCGAGCCCGCGCTGGCCGCGCACCGCGTTCTGCAGGAAGATGTTGTGATCGGTCGGGCCATCCCACTGCACCGCGAAGCTGTCGTCGATCTTGTACTCATCGCCGTCCCGCTCCAGCCGCGACTCGATCGGCGCGAGGAAGGTCAGCGGCGTCGGCCGGTAGCCGGTGGCCCAGACGACGACGTCAAGCTCCACGTTTTCCCGCACCACGTCGTGCTCGTTGTGCGCGAGCGCGAGATTCCAGGCGCCAGCCGACGCGCTGACCACTTCGATGACGGTCCTGTTCGGGTAGAGCGCGACCAGATCCGGGTAGCCGTCGATGAACCGGCGAGTGTAGATGCGCTGGTAGATCTGCCGCAACGTCGCTTGGGAGATGCCGTCGCTGGTGAGGATGTGCCGGGCGTTCAGCGCATGCCTGGTGCCGGCATCGAGCCGGGCGAAGTAATCGGAGTAGCTCGGCGTGTAGTAGTCGTTAGTGAACGGCGAGTCATCGAGCGGCAGGTAATTGGGCCGCCGAGAGATCCAGACGACGCGGCGGGGTAAACCGCCATCGGCGCGCGAGATCAGGTCGAGGAACGCCTCAGCCCCAGACTGACCGCCACCGACGACGCCGACGCGCAGGCCACCAAGGTCGATCGCCTTGGTCATGAAGTCGCACACATGGAACTGCCGGACGCCGAGATGCTGGCGTCCAGTCGGCGGCACCGTCGGCTGGATGCCAACGCCCACCGCGATGTTGTCAGCCGTCAGCGTCGTCTTGGTCGTGGTGATCTGGAAGGCGTTGGTGTAGTCAACCGACAGCACTTCCGTGCCGAAGACGATGTTGTCGTTCTTGCGGCAAGCCCACTCCATGTAATTGCGGAACTCTTCGCGCGGCACTGAATCGAATTGCGCATTGAGGAAGTGGTAGATCCGGCCGAGCTCGGACAGGTAGGAAAGGAACGAGAACGAGTTCGTCGGCTCCGACAGACTTACCAGGTCCTTGAGCATCGAGACTTGAATCGTGGTGCCAGGCAGCTGCTGCCCGTCGTGCCAGCCGAAGCTCTCTTTTTTATCTAAGAAGACATTAGTGAGCTGTGGATGGCTGTGCATTAAAGACGCGAGGCTAAGATTGGCCGGTCCAACGCCTATTCCCACGCAGCGATAATGACGTGGTTTATCTACAGCTTCCTGTTCCACAGTTGTTTGCCCTCTCGGAGAACTTTGCCGGCTCGATAACGCCATAACCCGGGGTTAAATGTGTCAGGAAAGGCGGCCAGCACCTACCTCACGGTGTCTCTAGGTGGCTATGACCAGAACGATCCCTTGTGTCCGTTTGCCTGTCAAGGTTACTCTTGTGTGGTGGTGCCACATAAGTCGGAGTTCTTGAAACTGTCCACAGAAGATCTGCTCAGTAGGCGCAGCGAGTTGGCCGCCTCCTTAGCTGACCTCGACCAGGTGCTGCTCGGTTCGCTAGTCGAGCAAACCCGGCGGTGCGGCAAGGACGACTGCCGCTGCGCGGCCGGCCAGCCGCACGGGCCGTATTCCTATCTGACCCCACGGGGCCGACGTCGCGGCATGCGCTATGTGCCGGCTGCGCTGGCACCGGTAGTGCAGGCGTATTTAGCCAGAGGCCAGCAGCTTGAGGCGGCCCTGGTGGAGATCTCCACGATCAACACCGAGCTACTAGCCCGCCGCGAGCTCAGCTAGCGCTCGGGCGGGCTAGCGTCCGGTAGTCTGGCGCGCCCCCGCCGTGCGTTAAATCCCGCCACTAACGCCCGCCCATCCCTCAGACCCGCCCGGTCCCCACTAATCAGCAGCATCACCGCTCCAACGATGCGCTCAAACCCCCGCCCCCAACGACATCACCGCTCCGACCATGCGTCTCTAGCGACATGGTCGGAGCGGTGATGCTGTTGCAGCCCGCCCGGTCAGGCGCATCGTTGGAGCGCTGTTGCTGCTGGCTGCCAGGATCGGCCGGTGGACTTGGGCAGCGGCCGGAGTCCCTACTTGGTATCACCTGGGTCTACACCTTGCTTGCGGACCACCAGATCGGCATTTACCTGCTTATTCTTGGTCCGAAATCGTGAAGTCCCTGGACACGGGACACGTTTGAGGAGTCGACGATGCGGGTTGCGCGCGGCAATGGACGCCAGGTGCGTTCTAGCCGGTTGCCGAGTGTGCTGATGGCTGGAGTAGTGGGCGGCATCGCCGTACTCAGCGTGGCGTCCGCCGGAGTGGCGAGTGCCGCGCCGACCGCTAGCTGCAAGGCGGGCTCGGGGCCGCACCTGGCCGGGAAGCGGATCACCGCGGCCGACCTGTCCCGCTACGAAGGCAGCCTGGAATGCGCCGACTTGGCCGGGGCGAATCTGAGCCACCTGAGCCTGATCCAGGTCGATCTGACCGGGGCCAATCTGCGGCACGCCAACTTGAGCAACGCCAATCTTGGCCAGGCCACCTTGTCAGATGTCATCGCGACGGACGCCAATCTGAGCGGTGCCGACCTGATCCAGGCCACCATGAACGGAGCCAACCTGGCGGGTGCCAGCTTGCGTGGGGCCAAGTTCGGGCAGGCTACGCTGACCAGCGCCAACTTGTCTGGCGCCAAGGCGCAGGCGGCCAACTTCGACCAGGCGACCATGACCAAGACCAACCTGGCCGGGGCGAATCTGACCAAGGCGTCGCTGGAGGAGGTGCAGGCACAGGATGCCAACTTCAGCCACGCGAACCTCAGCAACGCCGACCTGACCGGGGCGACGCTCACCGGGGCCAAGTTCGGCAAGGCGAAACTGGCAGGAGCTAATTTCACCAGCGCGACCGGCGCACCGGTGGCCGCCGGAGCCGGGTCGGGCGGTGATTCTGGCGCTAGTTTCTCGGTCAGTAAGGGGAGCTGGGAGCTGTACCTGGCCGGGTTCTGCCTGCTGGTGCTCATCTCTGGAGTAGCCGGGTCGGTGCGGCGATTCTGGTTCGGCAGCAGGTACGGCTCGCTGCGGGGCTACAGCACCTTCGGCGGGTTCGGCAGCCAGGGCGGATACGGCGGCGCTGGCGGATACGGCGGCGCTGGCGGATACGGCGGCGCTGGCGGGTACGGCGGTCAGGCCGGCTTCGGCGGGCAGGGCGGCTTCGGCGGGCAGGGCGGCTTCGGGGGGCAGGGCGGATTCGGGGGGCAGGGCGGCTTCGGGCCGAGCGCGGCCGACGGTGTCTTCAACCCGACAACGACGGCCGTGCCGGGCACGGTGCCCGGCGGGATCGGCGGCGGGCAGTGGAGCGGTCCAAGCCTTGGCGGTAACGCCGGCCAGCCGCGTCGGATCGGTCGGCTGGTGCTGGCGATCATCGGCTCGGTGCTCTTCGCCAGTGGCCTTTGGCTCATCGGTTCCGACGTGCTCAACGCGGTTCTCATTCCGGTCGGCAACTCGCTCTACGACCTCTGCTCGTCGACCTGCGCCAGCCGGTTCGCCGGCGTCTCAGCCGTCGGCATCGTCGTCGGCGTCCTCATGGTCATCTTCGGCGGCATCCTGCGCGGCACTGTCCGCCGCACCGCCTGGTAGCGCTGCCCGCACCAAGCACTCCGCCCGCCCCACGCGGGCGGGGCACCTCTGACGGCCTGCCAACCCCGGCGCTCGTGGCGCTCGACGGGTAAAGCTTCTCGACGAAGCCGCAATAAATATCCCTGTACATCTAATTTGCCCGGTTTGACTGGCCTGGTCAACGACCGACTAGGCTAGCCGCGGACCAGTGGCAGGGCAGAATTACCGGTTCTAGCACTCGGCCGCTGGGTGACAAATCGGTCGGATGGCGACAAGCTAGTGCTCTGACTAGGCGAGCAACGAGCAGCGAGCAACGAGCAGCGAGCAGCGAGCAGCGGGAGACCAGAAGGACGTGGACGCATGCCGGATATCTTGAGTGCCTATGCGGCGAGCCAGCCAGACAAGCTCGCGGTAGTCGACGACCGGCCTGGCGGAAGCATCGTCTCCTGGACCTATGCCGAACTCGAAGCCGAGTCGAATCGGCTGGGGAACGCGCTCGCCGCACTCGGTGCCGGCCCAGGGCAGAAGGTTATCTGGTGCGGGCCGAACTCGTTGCCGATTGTCTCGTGCGTCAGCGCGACCAGGAAGGTCGGCGCGGTCGCCGTCCCGCTGAATTACCGCCTCACGGTCGAGGAAGCCAGGTACATCATCGCCCACTCCGACGCCAAGATCGCCTACGTCGACGCCGAGTACGCGCACCTGTTTAGCCCGCCCGATGACGAGTCAGGCTTCGTCGGCGCGCTTGAGCACGTTCTGGTCTTCGGCGGGTCGGCACCTGCGGGCATGCTGGGCGAGGACGTGGTGGCCAGCGCATCGGCCGAGCCGCCGGAGGATGTGCAGGAAGGGGCCGGCGGGGCGACGATGATCTACACCTCGGGCACCACCGGCAAGCCCAAGGGCGCGGTTCGGCGCAGCCGGGACGAGGCAGTGGTCATCGGCCTGATCACTTTCATCGGCTACCAGCCCGACGACGTCTACATCACCTCGGGGCCGCTCTACCACAGTGGTCCAGGGTCCTTTATGCAGATCGGGCAGGCCTTGGGCCAAACGATCATCGTGCAGCGCAAGTTCGATCCTGAGGACTGGCTGCGCCTGGTCGACAAATACCGGGTCACCTCCACGTTCTCGGCACCCGCTCTGGTCAGGATGATCTGCGCGCTGCCCGCCGACACCAAGGCCAAGTACGACAAGACGTCGATGAAGCGGATGATCGCGAACGCCGCACCGTGGAGCTTCGCGCTGAAGCAGGCCTACCTGGCCGACTTCCCTGACGACTCACTGTGGGAGATCTACGGCTCGACCGAACTCGGCGTGAACTGCATCCTGGAGCCCAAAGATCAGCTGCGCAAACCAGGCTCGTGCGGCAAGCCCGCGCCGTACAACGAGATCATTTTGTTCGATGAGGACGGCAACGAGGTCACCGGCACCGGACCTGACCACCCCGGCGAGTTGTACGTCAGGTCCAACGGCGTCTTCAACGAGTACTACAAGCAGGCCGACTCGTATCAGAAGGCCAGCCGCGGCGACTGCCACACCGTAGGTGACATCGCTTACCGCGATGACGAGGGCTTCTACTACATCTGCGACCGCAAGAACGACATGATCATCTCCGGCGGCATGAACATCTACCCAGCCGAGATCGAAGCCGCGCTCGAGCAGCACCCCAAGATCTACGATGTCGCGGTCTTCGGCATTCCGTCCGATGAATGGGGCGAGTTGGTGCATGCGACGGTCGTCGTCGCCCCTGGTGAGTCACTAAGCGCGGACGAGGTCATGGCGTTCTCTCGGGAGCGTCTGGCCGGCGACAAGACGCCGCGGTCGGTGGAATTCATCGACGAGCTACCGCGTACCGGGTCGGGCAAAATCTTGAAGCGGCAGCTCAGGGCACCGTTCTGGGAAGGCCAGTCAGCCCAGGTCTGAGGCGTGGCCGCGGGTGAGCGGGCGGCCAGCCTGGCGGGCCAGCGCGACAAAGGCGGCCGAGTCGGTGATCGCGGCGCCTTCCTGGTCGTTGTTGAAGTAGACGTACGTGTCAGCAGAATCCGCTGGCCAGGCCTGCGCCAGCTCGTCGATCCAGTGCCGCAACGCCTGCCTGCCGTAGCTCGGCCATGGACGCGCCGCTCCTTCATGCAGTCGCAGATAGCCCCAGTCGGTCGTCCGCCACAGCGGGGTGATCGGTCGGCTCTTCCGGTCGGCCCAGCACAGCGCGGCACCGCGACCGGTCAGTACCGCCTTCGTCTCGTCAGTCCACCAGGACGGGTGCCGTAGCTCCACGGCGACCCTGACCGGCGGCAGGCAAGCCGCTCGGGCTGCCGGGCCGAACGCGGCCAGGCAGGCATCCAGCTTCGCCGGGTCGGCGGGCAGGTTGGGCGGCAGTTGCAGCAGCACCGGGCCGAGCCTGGCACCGAGACCGGCGGCGGCATCGAGCAGTCTGGCCACCGGCTCGGCCGGGTCATTGAGCCGCTTGAGATGGGTCAGGTATCGGCTGGCTTTGATGGCCATCAGGAAGCCAGGCGGCGTCCGGTCCTGCCAGTCGGCGAAGGTCTGCCTGGCGGGCAGCCGGTAGAAGGTGCCGTCGTTCTCGACCGTGGTATACCGGCTGGCGTAATACTCAAGCCAGCGCCGTTGCGGTACGTCGGGCGGGTAGAACGGGCCGCGCCAGTGCCGGTATTGCCAGCCCGAGGTCCCGACCATCAGCGCCATGCTGGTTACCTGCCCGGTAGCTTGCTCAATTCACCCGGCCGTTCGCCGGGCGAGCTGGTCGGCGGTCTTGGTATTGATCACCCGGTCCGCCGCGATCCCGGCCGCATCGGCGCGATCGCAGCCGTTTTGCTGCCAGTCGAGCTGGCCGGGCGCGTGCGCATCAGTATCGATGGCGAACAGGCAGCCGGTATTGGCGGCCAGCTCAAGCAGCCGCTCCGGCGGGTCCTGCCGCTCGGGTCGGCAGTTAATCTCCACCGCGACGCCGTGCTCCCGGCACGCGCCAAACACCTGGTACGGGTCGAACTGAGACTCCGGCCGACCGCGTCCAAGGATCATCCGGCCGGTGCAGTGGCCGAGCACGTCCACATGCGGATTCGATACTGCGGCCACCATTCGCCTGGTCATCTCAGCGGTCGGCAGGCGCAGCTTGCTGTGCACGCTGGCCACCACCAGATCCAGCCTTGCCAGCAGGTCTTCGCGCTGATCAAGACTGCCGTCCAGAAGGATGTCGACTTCAATACCAGTAAGAATCCGAAACGGAGTCAGCTCAGCATTCAACTCAGCGACTAGGTCGAGCTGGGCTTCGAGCCGGTCAGCGGACAGGCCATTGGCCACGGTGAGCCTGGGTGAGTGATCGGTCAGCGCGATCCACTCGTGACCAAGATCCCTGGCGGTCAGCGCCATCTCCTTGATCGGGCTGCCGCCATCGGACGCATCGGAATGGGTGTGGCAGTCACCGCGCAGTGCCGCCCGCAGCGGCGAGCGCGGCGCGGGCGGTGCCTGCTCGATCAGGTCGCGCAAGTAGGCCGGCTCCTGGCCGGCCGCCGCCTGCGTAATCACGGCTGCCGTAGCGGGCCCGATCCCGGGCAGCTCGGTGAGCGTGCTCGCGCTGATCCGGCTGGCGAGCTCGCCTTCGGTGAGCTCGCCGACCACCTGCGCTGCTCGGCGAAACGCCCGGACCCGATAGGTCGGCGCCAGCGTCCGCTCAAGCTCGAACGCGACTCGCCGCAGCGCCGCCTGTGGATCGAGCCTGCTACTCGATGCGGGTTCCAGTGGCTGTCCCTCAGCTGGCGGCAGCTCGTGCCGCGACGACTCGGTGGTGCGCTAGAGCTTGCCGCTGAGCATGCCGACAATCAGCCCGAGCGCCAGGCCAGCAAGGATGACTCCGGCTACTAGCGCGATCCGGCGAAAGGCTCGCCGCAGCCAAGATCTCTTGGCAGGCGAACCGTCTCCACGCTGGTGCGGGACGACCAAGGCGGGTGCGCTGCCATCGTGCGTGGCAGTGCCGCCGGTCAAAGTGGCGGTGCCGCTGTCAGGCGGCGGGCGACCATTTTCCATCCGATGCACCCACCTAAAACTACCGTACCCCATCGGTACGCCCCCATCGGTTTCCGGTGTGGTGGGCCTACCCTGCGGTGTTTGTGCGGTAACTCAGCGGCAGGTCACCGAATGGCCTGGTGGTGGCCAGGAAGGCAGCGGCCGGACCTGGCCGGCGAGGACGCGAGAGGCGGTGCCGCCGTAGCGCTCACTCGGTTCGGCGGGCACGTGGCCGGCCGACCCAGCCTCGGTCGGCGCTGGTGCGGATCGCGCAGACTTGCGAGAATGCCGTTATGGGAGCGGCAAGCACACCTGAATCGCCCGGGTCGGCGGGATCGCTGTTGTCAGTTGGCTCGGCCGGTTCCATCTTGTCGATCGGCTCGGTCGGCTCGATCTTGTCGATCGGCTCGGTCGGCTCGATCTTGTCGATCGGCTCGGTCGGCTCGATCTTGTCGATCGGCTCGACTGGCTCGATCTTGAGTGTCGGGTCGGCGGGCTCGATCTTGTCGGCGTTCTCGGCACTCAGCGTCGGCGGCAGGTTTCGGTTCGGGTGAAACGGGCAATCAGGTCCGATCGTGACGATGACGGCAGGTCACGCCGGACCGGTCGGCGCCGGTTCGCCAAGCAGCAGCCTGGCGAGCCGTCGGCTGTCGGTCGTCCGATGACGCCTGCCGCGTCCGCGCTGACCGCGACCGACGCCGAACTGGCCGAACGGTTGCTGGCTGACGGCTACGTTGTCGTCGCCGACTTGATGTCGCCCTCGGACGTGCGGGCGGCGCGAGACGATCTTGACCGGGTGCTGGCGGCCACCAAGACCGGCCGCAACGCCTTCGAGGGGTTCGCTACTCAGCGGGTCTACGCACTGTTCGCCAAGACCAGGACCTTCGACGCGGCAGCCACCCACCCGCTGCTGCTTGCCGTGCTCGACCAGGTGCTTGAGCACTATCAGCTCAGCGCGCCGGTCGGGATCAGGATCGGGCCGGGGGAGCAGGCGCAGATCCTGCATTGCGACGATGTGGTGTATCCGCTGCCCAAGCCGCACCCGCCCGTGGTGGTCAATACGATGTGGCCGCTTGATCCGTTCACGGCGGAAAACGGCGCTACCAGGTTCGTGCCCGGCAGCCATCGCTGGCCTCCTGACCGGCACCCGACTGATGCCGATGCGGTGGAGATCGCCACCATAACGCCCGGTTCGGCCATGTTCTACCTGGGCAGCCTCTGGCATGGCGGCGGTGCCAACCAGACAACGCGACCAAGGCTCGGGGTCATACTTGAGTACGTCGCGGCCTGGCTGCGCCCGCAAGAGAACCACTGCCTCGCGGTGCCGCGCGAGACGGTCAGCCAGCTGCCTGAGCGGCTAGCCGAGCTGCTCGGCTACAACATTTACCCACCATTCCTTGGCTATGTGGATGGCAGTCACCCGCTCAAAGTGCTGCGTAACTAGTTCCCATCGCTGCCCGCACCGCCGTCAGCGTGTCGTCGGCAATCGCCGACGCCGTTGCGTTGCCGGCCGCGAGCACCTCAGCCAGGTAGCCGCGGTCGGCCATCAGCTCGGCCCGGCGGACTCTGATCGGGCGAAGGAACTCGTTAACCGAGTCGGTCACCACCCGCTTCAGCTCCGCCGCGCCGCCGCCGCCGAGTTCGGCGGCTACCTCAGCCGGTCCCCGGTCCTGGCAGAGCGCGGCCAGCAGCACCAAGCTGGAAACCTCAGGCCGGGCTTGCGGCTCGTAGCTGACGTAGCGCAGCGCGTCGGTCTTGGCCCGTTTGATCAACTGCGCTGTCTCGTCCGCTGTCGCGCTCAGGGCGATCGCGTTGGACCGACTCTTGCTCATCTTCTGGCCGTCGGTCCCGAGCAGGTGAGGAGCTGCTGACAGCAGGGCATCGGGGATGGGGAAGAAAGCAGCCCCGTCCGCGTACCTTTCGTTGAAGCGGCGAGCCACGGTCCTGGTGATCTCCAGGTGCGGCAGTTGGTCCTTGCCGACTGGCACCAGGTTGGCGTGGCAAAAGAGAATGTCAGCGGCCTGATGCACGGGATAGGTGAGCATCAGCCCGCTGACCCGGCTTTGCCTGGAGGTCGCGATCTCCTCCTTGACCGTCGGGTTGCGCTCCAGTTCGGGCACCGTGACCAGCGACAAAAAGGGCAGCAAGAGCTGATTTAGCGCGGGTACCGCACTATGCGTGAAGATTGTGGCAACGCCTGGGTCGATGCCGATCGACAGGTAATCGGCGATGAGGCCGGTGACGTATTCGGTCAGGCGATCGGCTACGTCGCGGTCGGTGAGTACTTGATAGTCGGCCACCAGGACGAACAGGCGGGCGCCGGCGTCCTGCAGCCTGACGCGGTTAGCCAGGGTGCCGAAGTAGTGCCCGAGGTGCAGCGGGCCGGTCGGCCGGTCGCCGGTCAGCACCGCGAATCTGGAGGCGTCCAGGCTGATCTCGACTTCGAGTTCGGCGCTGCGCCTGATATTCGCCGTGAGCGAGTCGGTGCTGTCGATCGGACTGGGTATCGCAACGGTCTCGGCCAAGGAAAGCTCCTTCATTCTGGGGAGCCTCATCCGTTGGTACGGCCCATTATGAATATAAAAAGGGCCGTCCTTCGGACGGCCCCACACCATGCTCGTGCTGACAGCCGCCCTAGGACGGCCACCAACCCAGACATAGTGAACGCTGATGCATGCGCACAGTCTAGCGGTTGCGCCAGGCGGCGGCAGCGGCCTGATGGTCAACGATCGGTGCCGGGTAATGGCGGGCCCGGCGTGACTGCGGCGACGGATCGTGAATCTCCTCGGCGGCGAGGCCGGCCAGCTCGGGCACGTAGCGGGAGATATAACTGCCGTCCGGATCGTAGCGCCTGCTTTGCAATGTGGGGTTGAAGATCCGATGCGGCTGGCGGTCGGTGCCTGTGCCTGCGACCCATTGCCAGTTCAGCTGGTTGCAGGCCACGTCAGCGTCGGCGAGCAGGCTCATGAAGTGTGCCGCGCCGGCCCGCCAGTCGAGGTAGAGGTCCTTGGTCAGGAACGAGGCGACGATCATCCTGGCCCGGTTGGACATGAAGCCTTCAGCGGCGAGCTGGCGCATGGCCGCATCCACCCCTGGGTAGCCGGTCTGACCAGCTTGCCAGGCGGCCAGCGCGTCCTGGTCGTCGCGCCAGCGATCGCCGCCCGGCTTGTAGTCGGCGTGGGCCGCGTCCGGCCGGGCTTTGAGTAGCTGGCAAAAGAAGTCACGCCACGCGAGCTGGCGGACGAACGACTCGCCACCGGGTCGGCTGGCCAGCTCGGTTGCGACCGCCAGTGGCGACAGGCAGCCAAAATGCAGGTATGCGGAGATCCGTGCGGTCGCTTCGGCGGCGAGGCGGTCGCGTTGGCGATCGTAACCGGCGAGCTGATCAGCCGCCCAGGAGCGCAGCCGGGCGAGGCCAGCCGACTCGCCGCCCTGCTGCCAGCTAGCGCTCGACTGACGCTGGCCGAACTGCCGGTGGCCAGGCTCGATCAGCTCGGCTAGCTGGGCGACCTTGGCGACCTCGTTCGCATGCGCTCCGGCGGGCAGGATCGCCTTGGCCGGGATAGCGGCCAGACTGCGCCTCGGCGCGGCCAGCCAGCTGCGGTAGTACGGGGTAAAGACCTGGTAGTGCCCACCGCCGGCCGGATGCGGGTGCGCAGGCCCGGCGATGGTGATGCCGGGATGGGCGATCACGTCGCTGCGGGTGAGCGCGCGCAGCTTGGCGAGCCGTCTGGCGGCATAGCCGGAGACGTCGTCGGCCAGGTGGATCTGGCTCGCCTGCGTGCGGGCCGCTAGCTCGGCGACCGTGTGCGCCCACGGCCCGCGCCTGATCACTAGCCGACCGCCGAGTGTGCGCAGGCTGGCGTCAAGGTCCGCCAGCGAGTCGAGCAAGAAGGCGCACTTGGCTTGGTTCACCGCCGTCCTGGCCACGATGGCGTCGTCGACCACGAAGACCGGCACCACCTCGCCGCCGCTGGCGGCGGCCGCCAGCGCCGGGTTGTCGGTCACGCGCAGGTCCCTGGTGAAGACCAGGACTGAGGTGCTCATGCTCAGCGTTCCGCAGTCGGCACCTGAGCCGTTATGGTGGCGGCCGTGGCGGGGTCAAGACCGGCCTGGTCGGCGACCCAGTCCCAGAGCCGCTGGCCGGTCCCAGGCGGATCGGGTGCTGCGCCAGGATGCCGGTTGATCGCGCGAGGCCGGCGATCGAGCCAGAACTGGCCCGAGCCGAGCTCATCGCGGTCGGCGCTGGCCAGCCAGACGATCGTGTCAGCGCCCTGTCTTGGGGTGCGCAGTACTGGCCGCATCGCGGCGGCGAAGACGGGCAGCGAGCGGGCGATCCCTGGCGTCTTGACCCACCCTGGGTGCATGACGTGGAAAGCCACGCCGTCCTGGCGAGTCCTGGCCGCCCACTGCATGGTGAGCGCGACCTGTGCCCGTTTGACCCTGGCGTAGGTGGTGGCTCCTGAGTAACCATCGCTCGTGCCGTGACCAGGATTGGCCAGTGCGGCCAGATCGGTTGACTGGGTGTACATCCCGCCAGAGGACACGGTGATGACCCTGGCCTGTGCTTCGTCGGCCTGTGCTTCGTCGGCCTGTGCTTCGTCGGCCTGTGCTTCGTCGGCCCGTGCTTCGTCGGCCTGTGCCGGCTGGCAGAGGCGGCGAAGCAGCAGGTGCGTGAGCAGGAACGGCGCGATCAACTGCTCGGCAACCGTCCGTTCGATGCCGTCACTGGTCCAGGTCAGCTCGGGGTGGATCGCTCCGGCGTTGTGGATCAGCACGTCGAGCCGGTCGTTGCTGGCGGCGAAGTCGGCGCCGAAATGCCGGATCGAGTCCAAGTCGGCCAGGTCGGCGAGCTGGTAGCCCACCGTGGCCGGGTCGAAGCCGGCCCTGGCGGCGGCGGCCGAGATCTGGCGTTTGGCTACTTCAGCTCGGTCCTTGGTCCTGGCTAGGAAGCGCACGTGCGCGCCTGCGCCAGCCAGTTCAGTCGCCGCCGCGAGGCCGATCCCTGAGGTGGCGCCAGTGATCAGCACCGTCCGGCCGCTCAGCGTAGGCAACGGCGCTGCGAACTCAGGCAGCAGCTTGGCCCGCAGGTCATAGCCGATCCGGCTGAAGCTGCCGACCACGCTCGCCTCGAGCGCAGTGTCCACCAGATTCGCAGTCGTCATGAGGCATCGATCCGCCGGTCAGACAAATCAGTGCGGTTCTGGAACTCGAGGTCGTCGAGTAGCTCGATGTCGTCCGCCGGGTCGGCGTAGTCGGGCGGGTCGGTGCTCAGCAGCTGGGCGAGCCCGTCGGCTGCGCGTTGGCCGACTTGCTGGAAGCCTTTACTGAGCAGCGGGTCAAGAAGCTTGAGCGGACCGCGCAGCGACACCTCGGCTTGATAGCTCACCGTTGAGTCCAGGCTGACCGGCTCGTGTGAGCGAACCGTGATGCGATCGTGCGCCAGCAGCAGGGGATGCCGGGCCGCGAAGGTCACCGTCAGGTCTTCGATCGAGTGCTCGCACGAGATCGAGGTCACCCGGTAGATCATCGCGAGCTTGCCGCCAAGGAACGGCACCAGCAGCCGGAATTGGCTGCCCACCTGCACCGGCGGGTAGTTGTCCGGGCGGCCAGGCTGGTTGTCCAGGCGCTCATGCTGGTTGTCCAGGCGCTCAGGCTGGTTGTCCAGGCGTTCAGCCTGGAGGACACCGGGGTCCCACTGCTCGGCGTTGCTGAAGTCGGCCAGATAGCTGAAGGTCTCATCAGCCGTCCAACGCGATTCGATCTCTGCAGTGAAGATGGCCACGCTTTGAGTCCTTCCGTCGCGTTCATTCCGTCGGCACCGCTCAGTGCCCGCACCGTGGCTGTCTGCGCCGCGTTGCGCCTGCACCCACGTTGCTGCTGCTCAGTACCTTAGTATATTTTAGTGTTGATTAAAAATTGCCCGAGCAGGAGGGGGAGCGATGGCTTCGTCTGGCCGGCCGCTGGCGGCTGTCGTGGGGGCTGGGGTAGCCGGGCTGACCGCCGCTTACCTGTTGCAGCGCGACTACGACGTCACGCTGTACGAGGCTGCCGATCGGCTCGGCGGACATGCCGACACGCACGAAGTGGCTGTCGACGATCGACTGCTTGGCCTGGACACCGGCTTCATCGTGCATAATTCCCGTACCTACCCCACCTTGCTAAGGCTCTTCCGCGAACTCGGGATCCGATCCCAGCCAGCCGAGATGAGCCTGTCGGTGCGTTGCCTTGGCTGCGGACTCCAGTACGCGGGATCGCGCGGCTGGCGCGGGCTTGCGCCCACCACCCGGCAACTAGCGCGGCCCGAATACCTGTCGATGCTGGCCAGCGTTCCCGGGTTTTACCGGGCCGCGCGACGGCTGCTTGACCGCGCCGATGCCGAACCTGGTGCCGGTGCCGGTGCGGCGGAGCTGACCCTGGGCGACTTCTTGGCGTCTGGTGGCTATCGCCCGTTTTTTATTGGACATTTCGTCGCGCCGCTGATCGCAGCGACCTGGTCATGCTCGCCGGCCGACGCACTTGCCTACCCGGCTAGGTATCTGTTCGAGTTCCTAGATCATCACGGCATCCTGTCGCTGAGCAGGTCAGCTTCTTGGCGGACGATTGTCGGCGGATCGGCTAGCTACGTCGAGCAGATCGGCAAGCAGTTGACCTCTCGGCGCACCGGGACGCCGGTGGCGGCTGTGCTACGGCATGCCGACGGCGTCGAAGTAGTGACGATGGGTGGCGAGCGGCGGCAGTTCGTCGCAGCCGTGGTGGCGACCCACCCGGACCAGGCGCTTGCCCTGCTGGCGCAGCCGAGCCGAGCGGAGCGCGAGGTGCTCGGCGCGTTCAGCTATTCATCCAGCCGGGTGGCGCTGCATACCGACGCGTCGGTGCTGCCAGTCAGCCCAGCGTTGCGTTCCTCGTGGAACTACTTGCTCGCCGATTGCGCGGGCCGGGCGGATCGGGTGCATGTCAGCTACTACCTGAACCGGCTGCAGCGGCTAGCCGAGCCAGCCGACTACGTGGTCACGCTAAACGCGCTGGAGGCCATCGATCCCGCGCTGGTCATCGACCAGATGACCTACCAGCACCCGCGCTACACGGCCGCGTCGGTCGCGGCCCAGCGGCGGCTACCCGAGCTCAATTCGGCCGGGCTGGCGTTCGCCGGGGCTTATCACGGCTGGGGCTTCCACGAGGATGGCTGCCGTTCCGGGGTAGCCGCCGCCGCTGCCTTGGGAGTCCGCTGGTGAGGCGCGAGTCCGCAGCCCTTTATCCCGGTAAAATCATTCATACCAGAAAAGGCCCAGTAAGCCGGACATTTAGCTACGGCAGCTACTTCTGGTTGGTCGATCTCGACGAGTTGCCGAGCTTGCCGACGCTGCTGCGGCCGCTGGCCAGTTTCCAGGTCCGAGATCACCTCGGTGCCGCGGACGCGCCCGGCATCAAGGCAAATGTTGAGAAGCACCTCCGCAGCCATGGCATTGAGTTGGCCGGCGGCCGGGTACGCATGCTCGCGAATGCCCGGACGTTCGGCTACGTGTTCAACCCGCTCAGCGTCTTTTGGTGCTACCACGCTGACGGCCAAATCGCTGCGGTGCTGGCGGAGGTGCACAACACGTACTCGGAGCGGCACGTCTACCTGCTGCGGCCAGATGCCCGCGGCCGGGCCGAGGTCGGCAAGGAGTTCTACGTCTCGCCGTTCCTGCCGATGACTGGCGATTATCTGATGCGGCTGCCGGAGCCTGGTGAGTCGCTTGCGATCAGCGTGACGCTGCTCGTGGACAGCGCGCCGATGCTGGTGGCCGGAGTGCGCGGCGAGCGTCGGCCAGTCAGCTACCGGCGACTGTTGGCTTACGCATTGCGGTACCCGTTCGGGTCGATCCGGGTCAGCCTGCTCATCCGCTGGCAGGCGCTTTGGCTGCTCGCCCGCCGCGTCCCGCTGATCCCGCGTCCGGCTAAGTCCAAATAGGGTGAAAGGATCGTCATGGACCGTGAATCGGTATCAGTCGCAACTGCCGACCCGGCTGTGAGCATCATCAGTTCGGCCAACTCGGACTGGCCGCGCGTGCCGGAGGTCGATGCCAGGGGCTGGCGCTCGGCCCGGCCGCTAGTCGCCAAGGCATTGGTGCGCAAGCTCACGGCCAAGCTGCCGGTCAGGATCGAGTTCCCAGACGGCACCAGCTTCGGCGCTGGGGGTGCGAAAGCCCCGGCGGTGCTGGTGCACGATCCGGCCGCCTTTTTCGCCAGGATCGGATCAGGGACCGCCGGCTTCGCTGAAAGCTACCTTGTGGGCGACTGGGACTGCGCCGACTTGCCCGGGCTCTTCGCTGTCTTCGCGGCCCACGTCGCCGACTTGGTTCCCGCTCCGCTGCGGAAGCTCCGCCACCTGTACATACCGGGTCGACCTGCCGACGAGGATGACACAGTCGACGGCGCGCGGCGCAATATCGAACGGCATTATGACTTGTCAAACGATTTTTTCCGATTGTTTCTCGACTCGACGATGACCTACTCAAGCGCGCTATTCGAGCCGGGGGACAACCTCGAACAAGCACAACTGCGCAAGATAAACCGACTGCTTGATCTCACTAACACCGGACCAGGCACCAGCCTGCTGGAGATCGGCACCGGCTGGGGTGAACTCGCCCGGCGAGCCGCGCTGCGGGGCGCCAGGGTGACCACGCTGACAAATTCCACCGCGCAATGGCAACTGGCCAGGAAGCGTGCTGCTGATGTTGGCCTGGCTGATCGGATTGACTTCAGGCTGGGTGATTACCGCGAGCTGACCGGGCGCTACGACGCCATCGTGAGCGTCGAGATGGTCGAGGCGGTGGGTGCCAAGTACTGGCCGGTGTACTTCGCCGCCATCGACCGGCTGCTCGCACCCGGTGGTCGGGTCGGCATCCAAGCGATCACCATGCCCCACGACCGGATGCTCGCCAGCATGGGCGGCCACAGCTGGATCCATCAGTACATCTTCCCTGGCGGCCAGATCCCGTCGACCGAGGCGATCAAAGAGGTCGTCGGGGCGGCGACCGAGCTGACCATTACCTCCGAGTTCGAGCTTGGCCGACACTACGCGACGACGCTAGCTCGCTGGCGCGGCCGGCTAGCTGGAGCCCAAGACGAAGTGCTTAAGCTCGGCTTTAGCCGGGCATTCTTGCGAATGTGGGATCTGTATCTCGCCTATTCGCAAGCTGGCTTCGTCGCCGGTTATCTCGACGTCTGGCAGTTCGGTCTGGAGCGATCAAGCGATCATTAGTAAGACCCCATCAGTTATCGAAACGTATCCGGTCGGTCGCGGTACGTTGCGTAACTTAATGTAGCCTGGCAATGACATTTCGATGGGGAGTTGAGCGCGGTGCGTCAAATCGCAGCTGATGAGATCGGCGGGATCGAAGCCGGGCATCTAATCACGCCGGACGCGATCAAGTCCAGGCGCAATGTCCGACGGTACGCGCACCAGCCCATTACCGGCCCTGACCTGGATGACATTCTCGAAGCTGGCCGCCGGTCGCCGTCGTCACGCAATACCCAGCCCTGGGACTTCATCGCGGTCACCGACCCTGACCAGCTCACCAGGCTCGCGAAGGTCTGGATCGGGGCTGGCCATGTGGCGGGCTCTGCCGCCACCATCGCGCTCATCGCTGACGAGCACGAGCACGCGCGGGGGCGAGTGCAGTTCGATTTCGGTCAGGTGACCATGTCCATCATGCTGGCTGCCGCCGACCTGGGCATCGGCAGCTGCCACTCGTCCGTCGGCGATCAGGAACTGGCCAGGCAATTGCTTGGCTACCCGCCGGACAAGATCTGCGCGCTGCTCATCTCACTCGGCTATCCAGCTGGCCGGCCGCTGGCCCCGATCAAGGTGCCCGACCGCAGGCCCTTTGACGAGGTCGTTCATCGCGCGACCTGGTAGCGGTCAGCGGACATGGAAAACCCGGCCCACGAGGAGCCGGGTGGTATAAGTAGCCCTACTATAACGCGCGATCAGTGGCGCGTCTTCCTCAGCCGGATACTTTGGCGCCGGGCTAGCCGCCTTACCAGCCCGCTGGACGCCGGTAGCTGCCGACCGGGTCAGGGAGCTGATGGCTCTTCAGTTCAGCTGCGTTCAACCGGGCCCACCAGTGTCGGCCGGCCCCCACGTTCGGATCGCCGCGCAGATCACCAGCCAGATAGTTACGCGATGGATTGATCACCCCGACCGGTACCCTGAGCCTGGCTTGCTCGACCGGGAAGCGCAAGTCGCTGTCGTTGGATACGACCAGGGCACCGTCGACGGCACCACCGAGCACGTCAAGTAGCAGATGCGCGGCCAGGTTGACGTCGGTGCCCTTCTCCTCGCGGTTAGCGTAGGACACCATGAACACAGCCTCGTTCACCGGCTCGCCGTGCCCGTCCTGAATCATCACCGGCCAGTTCGAGCCGACCAGCTTGGGTCGGCCTTGCTCGTCTTTCACCGCCAATGGCGCGGTCTTGACCCTGGCTACATAAGTGCCGTACTCGATCAGGTCGACGCTGTTCGCTGCCACCAAAGCCTTGAGATACACGTCCTGATCGGCCTGGCCGGAGGGATTCGAGACGGCGTCGATCCTGGCGGTGCAATACACCAGCCGGTGTACCTGCGCCCCGGTCCAGCTAGATCGCCGGCCGATCAGCTCGGTGGTCAGCGAGCGCAGGTCCAGCCAGCGCCAGCCCGGCGTTCCGCGCCCGCACAACCCGCGGGCACCGTAGTACAGGTTGAATCCGTCCACATAGACACCGATGCGCACGAGGGCAAGTTAGCACCAGCTGATGCTGCGCAATCGCTCGCGCTGACTACCCGACAGCCGTCGTCCGATTTGGCGGGCGATTAGGATAGGTGCATGCGATTCGGTGTGTTTGTACCCCAAGGCTGGCGTCTGGATCTAGTCGGCGTTCCGGTTGCTGAGCAGTGGGAGCTGATGCGCGGGCTCGCTCAGGCGGCCGATTCCTGGCCGTTCGAATCAATCTGGGTTTACGACCATTTCCACACGGTCCCGGTGCCCACTGAAGAAGCGACTCATGAAGCCTGGTCGCTGATGGCGGCGTTCGCCGCGAGCACCAGCCGGGTTCGCCTCGGCCAGATGTGCACCTGCATGGGCTACCGCAGCCCGGCATACCTGGCCAAGGTGGCCGCCACTATCGACGTGATCTCCGGCGGCCGGGTCGAGATGGGCATCGGCGGCGGCTGGTACGAGCATGAATGGCGGGCTTACGGCTACGGCTTTCCTGGCGCGGGCGACCGCCTCGGGATGCTCGATGAGGGCGTACAGATCATGCGCCAGCTCTGGAGCGGCGGCACCGCGACCCTGGCTGGCAAGCACTACCAGGTCGACGGCGCGATTAGCCGGCCGCTGCCACTGCAGGATGGCGGCATCCCGTTGTGGATCGCCGGCGGCGGTGAGAAGAAGACGCTGCGGATCGCCGCGCAGTACGCCCAATACACGAACTTCGGCTGGGAGCCAGCGGAATTCACCCGCAAGTCAGCGATCTTGGCTGAGCACTGCAAGGATGTCGGCACCGACTTCGACGCCATCGTCAGATCATCGAACTTCAACGTGGTTATTGCCGAGACCGAGAAGGATGTCGCCGACAAGCTCGCCTGGATCCAGGCGCACTACACGCCGTTGGTGTCAGCTGACCAGGTCGAGCGCTACCTGGGCCTGTACAGCAACGGCTTGACCGGCACCCCGGAGCAGATCGTCGACAAACTCACCGAGCTGCGCGCTTTGGGTCTGGCCTATGCGATCAGTTACTTCATCGACGCGGCCTATGACAGCACCAGCATCGACTTGTTCGCCAACCAGGTGATTCCCGCGCTAGCGGACTAGGTTCGCCACAAGTCGGTCACGGTGACCCCGAACTCACCAAGCAGGCGGCGCAGCAGCGGCAGTGACAGCCCGATCACGTTGCTCGGGTCACCGTCGATGCCATCGACAAACGGACCGCCCAGGCCGTCCAGGCTAAATGCGCCGGCCACTGCGGTCGGCTCGCCGCTCGCTACGTAGGCCGCCAACTCGGCCTCGGTCGGCGAGCCGAAGCGCACCAGAGTCCGGCCCACGCCACTGACCTGCCGGCCGCTGCTGACCTCGATCAGGCAGTGGCCGGTGAACAGCGTCCCGGTCCGGCCAGACATTCGCTGCCAGCGTCGAGTCGCCTCGCCAGCCGACGCTGGCTTGCCGTAAGCGGCACCGTCGAAGTCCAGCATCGAGTCGCAGCCGAGCACGAGCGCGTCCCGACCCGCAGCCGCCACCAGCGTGGCCACCGCTACTGCCTTGCGTTTAGCGAGCACTTCCACGATCGTCGCAGTGTCCAGGCCAGGCTCGGTGGTCTCGACCACTCCGCTGACGATGACCTCGGGGTAGATTCCGGCGTTCCTCAGCACACTGAGCCGCCCGGTCGATGATGACGCGAGTACGAACGATCTCGCCCCGGCTCCCGTCACCCGAGCAGGTTAGCAAGTCATTCCGACCCGAAGCCGACAGCGGATCCCAGACCGGTCGAGTTGCCTTCTAGCGACCCGGTGCCGCGTCGCCGCGTTCGGTCGGGCGTGGCGATAAAAGTCGCTTCCACGTGATACGTCGCGCTGCGACGCCGACATGTCATGAGTTACCGACCTTCTTTCCGCCCGATATATGGTTTTTATGACTGTTCGATAGTCGCTTCAACGTGATAAGTAACGAGTCGACCAAGAGGTATCACGCCGAAGCGACTCGGCCAGATCGCCGAAGCGACGCGGCCAGATCGCCGAAGCGACGCGGCCAGATCGTCGCCTGGGCTGATAGGCCCTGGGCAGGCGGATTGGCGCCGCAGTTGTGTCCCTACAAGTTTGCGTTTCACATGTTGCGAACGACAAGTGCCAGCTACCGTCTTGGTACCGGTGGGGACAGAGCGGCGCCTATCAGGCGGCGTGCGGTGGCGATCCGGCCTGATCGACCGGTTCTGCTGGCTCGTCAGGCCGAATTCCGGCCTTCGCATCGGTTAGCTGTGCTTTGCGGACTTGGCGCACACTGTAAACCGTGGTTGCGATCACGAGCGCGCCGGCCACTGCCAGGCTGATGCCGGTCCACAACCCGGAGAACGGCAGCAGGTCGGTGTAGACCAGCACGCCGCCCAATCCCAGCGCAGCTACTCCGAACAAGATCGCCGTCGCCCTAGCGACGCGACTGGCGGCGGTCTTCGCTGCGGCCGATCGGGCCAACGCCTCGACGGTGACCAACCGACGCCGCGCCCACTCGTACTCGATCGCGAACACGGTCAGCGCGAGCAGTATCACCAGCACGCCAGGTCCGGGTGCGATGAGCAGAACGACGCCGGCCGCGAGCAGCACGGTGCCAAGCACGGTGACGGCGATCCGCCGGAGCAACCGGACTGGGTCGGTCATAGTGCAAGCATCTCAGTTCGCTCTGTCGAGCAGATGCGCAGGTCAGCGGGTACTGCGTGAAGTGATCACTCAGCTTCGGCAATACTGCGAATCCGGTTTCAAAGATCCCCGTCAACACGATCAGGAACCATGCCACGTGCCCACCCCCGGTCTGAGCCTCCCGGCGGCGCACCTGCCCTCAGCTTGAGCTGCTCAGTCGTGTCGGCGATTTAGGTGACAAGGCGCGGATCGACGCCGATGCCGCCGGCCGCGCTGCTCTCATAGGCGGCGAGGGCGAATCGCAGCACGTCGATCGCCGCTTCGGCGTCCCATAGCAGCGGACCTTCGCCCGTGTGCAGCCAACTCAGCCAGTGCCGTCCTGAATCACGGAAGCTGCTGCCCCAGTCGTCGTCGAGAGCGTGATAGCTTCGCATCTCACCATCGGCGTAGACCTCAAGACTGGGCTGCTGGATGCCGCGCCCGGTGCACCGGTTTACCCGGGCGAATCCCCGGCGCCCGGTAATTTCCCAGCGCTCGTCGTTTGAGTAGTAGTCCGACCGCAAGTACAGGTCAACGGCGACGGTGATGTCCCAGACCCCGCGAATGCCGTTCGCATGCTCCCAGGAGATCGTGGTCGGCACGTCGATCGCGACGCCCGGACCGAGTTCGGTCGAGCCGATCCATGCTCGCACCTGCGTGATCGGGCCGAATAGCCACAGTGCGGTCGCCAGCTTGTGCCAGCCGTCGTCGAAGACCTGGATGCCGCGGTTGCGCTTCATCTGCTCCCACTGCCACAGCCAGCTGCTGATCGGTACGTCCCAACCGCCGGCGCCGGTGCCTACCGTCTTGAGGTGATAGCCGGCGATTTCGCCAAGCTCGCCAGAGTCCGCTATCGCCTTGAGCTTGCGCAGCGGCTGATAGAAGAGGTAGTTCTCCATCACTCGAAGCACCCGGCCGTTGGCCTTGGCCGCGTCGAGCATCCGGTAGGCGTCGGGCAGGTCACTGCACATCGGCTTTTGCAGATTGACGTGCCAGCCGTAGTTGAGCAGGTCGACCACTCCGTCGGGGTGCAGTTGCACAGGCAGCAGCGCCTCGACGGCATCGATCTCGATCCCGCTGGCAGCCAGCTCGGCGGTGGACGCGAAGGTCTTGGCGGCCGGCCACTCACGTTGGCGCGAAGCTCGCCGCTCTTCGTCTGGGTCAACTAGCGCCACGACTTCGACGTCCGGATTGTCACGATAACCGCGAACGTTCAGGTCGTAGATCCGACCGAGCCCGACAAAGGCCGCGCGAACCGGCCGGTCATATGGTGTAAAAGTCACTTCGCGGCCTCCTTAGCCGATTCGCAAACGTATCCAAACCTTGGGCGCAACGACAACGGGGGACCCCCGTTGCTATCTGGACAGCATCGGGGACCCCCCGTTGTCATTGGCGGGCGGAGCGGGCAGGGCGGGCAGGGCGGGCGGAGCGGGCAGGGCGGGCGGAGCGGGCAGGGCGGGCGGAGCGGGCAGGGCGGGCGGAGCGGGCAGGGCGGGCGGCCAGGGCGACCAGGGCGACCAGGGCGGGCGGGGGGAGAGTTACGGGGCGGGGGAGGGCGCGGCTTGGGGGTGGCCGATGGAGAGGCCTGAGTCGGCGTCGAAGAACTGCAGGTTCGAGGTCTGCACCGCAAGTTCGACCGGCTGGCCTGGCGCGATAGTGCTGCGGGCGGCCACCCGGGCCGTCCACAGCGACTTGCCGGAGTCCAGCGGCAGCGCACCGTCGTCGGACTCGTCGTCATTGGCGGCCGCGTGGCCAAGGGATGGGTGCTTGACCGGTGCCGCGTCGATCCTGAACAGCACGTGGATCTCGGTGCCGAGCGCCTCGGTGACATCCGCCCTGGCTGAGATGCGCGGCCAGGTCGCGTCAGCCAGCGCGGCGTCCTCGAAGTCCGATGGACGGACGCCGAGAATGAGGTCGCGATCGAAGTAGGTATCGAGCCCGGGCCGCGCGGCGAACAGCTCGGCCGGTACCGGCAGCTTGTAATCGGCGAAGGCCACGACCGCGCCGTTGTCCCTGACCAGCTTGGCGGTCACGAAGTTCATCGCCGGGGAGCCCATGAAGCCGGCCACGAACAGGTTCACCGGCGAGTTGAACAGCGTCTGCGGGCTGTCTACCTGCTGCAGCTTGCCGTCCCGCATCACGCAGACTCGCTGGCCCAGCGTCATCGCCTCGACTTGGTCGTGGGTGACGTAGACGGTGGTAACGCCGAGCCGCTCGTGCAGTTGCGACAGGGACGCCCGCATCGAGACCCTGAGCTTGGCGTCCAGGTTCGACAGCGGCTCATCCATGAGGAACGCCTGTGGTTCGCGCACGATCGCCCGGCCCATGGCGACCCGCTGGCGCTGGCCGCCGGACAGGGCGGCGGGCTTGCGCTTGAGGTAGTCGGTTAGGCCGAGCAGGCCAGCCACTTCGGTGACGCGGCGCTTGATCTCGTCCTTCGGGGTCTTGCGCTGCTGCAGGCCGAATGCGAGGTTTTGCTCGACCGTCATGTGCGGGTACAGCGCGTAGTTCTGGAACACCATCGCGATGTCACGGTCCTTGGGCGGCAGATCGTTTACCACCCGGGCACCGATCGAGATCGTCCCTGAGGTGATCTCCTCAAGGCCAGCGATCGACCGCAGGGCGGTGGACTTTCCGCAGCCGGATGGACCGACCAGCACCATGAACTCGCCGTCGGCGACATCGAGGCTCAGCTCGTCGATGCCGCGAATATCGCCGGAGTAGGCCTTGGTGACTCGGTCAAGGACGATCTGGCCCACGGGGGTCCCCTAACTCGTGAGGCCGAGCAGCCGGGCGGCCGCACAGCCGCTCGCACTCGTAGCGCCGAAAGTTGCAACGTACACCTGAACGGGAGGATGCCACACAGGTAGTCCCATTTCGACGATAACGGCATCAGGTCGTACCGTCAGCACCTTCTGCATCACTTCTCGCGCGACCGCTGCCCAGCCCCCACGGCACGATCCCGACCGCGATGTTGGCTGGCGGCACGATCTCGACCAGCAGTGGGTTGCTCAGCTGCGATGGCGTGCCGATCTAGAGCGGCCCGCCGCTGTCCGCCTGTTGTTTGCCAGGCATAGCTACCTCAGGCAAAGTTGGTCGGCCCAGCAGTTGATGCATTCAGCGAAGAAGGCTTCGCGGTCGCCTGGATTGTCGCCAACGACGTTGTGGAATTGCCCGAACAGTTCAAAGGAGACTACGCCGAAGAGCGCACTCCAGATCATCAGGCCGAGCTGGATTCCCCGGTCGGAAATCTGGGCTGGGAACACCTCGCGTACCGGGGCCAAGGCGACCTGCCAGGGTGCGGCGGCGGCGACTGCCAGGCGGCCAGGCTTGGCGGCGGCATCAGCGGCCGGACTTTGGGCCGGACCAAGACCTCGGTCGGCGGCGTCGAGCAGGATTTGGACGAGCAGGGTCGACACCCGACTGGCCGGGCCAACCGTGTCGACCGGGGCGACGTAGCCGGGCACCGGCGAGCCGTAGACCAGCGCGTACTCGTTCGGATTGGCGATGGCCCAATCCCTGACTGTCTGGCAGACCGCAGTCCAGCGTCCCACTAGGTCGGCGCGATCCACCGCGTTCTCACGGGCTTCGGCGGTGGCGCCGAGCGAGTTGTAGGCGTCGATGATGAGCTTAGTGAGCAGCTCATCGCGGCTGGCGACGTAGCGATAGACGGCCGACGAGACCATGCCGAGGTCGCGGGCGATTGCCCGCAGGCTCAGCCCGGCTGCACCTTCGCTGGCCAGGTGGCGGCGACCCGTGTCGAGGATCTCCTTGGTGATCTCGGCTCTGGCTCGCTCTCTGGCGGTTCGAGGTGCTGAGCGCGGCCGTTCGGCCCCGGTGTGGTCGCTTATCCCCATGGCCTGCATCCTGCCACGAAACAAGAGCGGCGACAACAAGTCAGAGCAATGCTCTTGACAAGAAGGATCGCCTGGGGTGACTCTAATCAACGAGAGCAGCGCTCTTTAAATGGAGCGGCAATCAACGACCAAGCGAGGCTGGACGTGGACAAGGACATGGACAAGAGCACTGACAGGGACGATTTGCATGTCGTGATCGGAGCTGGGCCGATCGGATCCGGCGTGGCTGGGCGTTTGGCCCGGCAGGGACATCGAGTGCGGGTTATCACCCGCTCCGGCTCCCACCCGATCGGCGGCGCGGGCGGGCAGGCCGGCGGCGCGGGCGGGCAGGCCGGCGGCGCGGGTGGGCAGGCCGGTGGTGGCGGGCAGGCTGGCGGTGGGGGCGGGGAGGTTGAGCGGGCTGCCTTCGGTGGGACGGAGTTGGGTCGGGTCAGTGACAGGATCGAGGCGGTCGCGGCTGATGCTTCCGATGCGGGCGCGCTGGTCAGGCTGAGCGATGGCGCGGTCGCCTTGTACAACTGCGCCAACCCGCCGTATCACCGCTGGCCGCAGGACTGGCCGCCGATCGCGGCGGCGCTGCTGACGGCTGCGGAGAGTACGGGCGCGGTGCTTGTCACCATTTCCAACCTGTACGGCTACGGCCCGGCAGACAACTCGATCGGCCGTCCTGGTTATGACGCCGATCATCCGATGACCGAGTCGACGCCGCTCGCGGCGACGGGCAAGAAGGGCAAGGTCAGGGCACAGATGTGGCGCGACGCACTGGCGGCGCACGAAGCGGGCCGGATCAGGGCGGTCGAGGTGCGGGCCAGCGACTACATCGGTGCGGGCGCGAACGCTGTGCTCGGCGACCGAGTCGTGCGGCCACTACTGCGTGGCCGGGCGGTCACCTTGATCGGCCGGGCTGACCGGCCCCGTACCTGGTCTTACACCGGCGACGTGGCTAGCTTGGCGGTGCGTGTGGCGGCCGACCAGAACGCTTGGGGCCGAGCCTGGCACGTGCCGTCCGGCGAGCCAAGAACGCAGCGCCAGGCAATCGATGATCTTGCCAGGGTGGCCGGCGTCAAGCCGGTGCCGCTGCGGACGCTGGGGCCGGCCTTGCTCTTCGGGCTGGGTGCCGTCTCGCCCCTGCTGCGCGAGCTTCGCGAGACTCAGTACCAGTTCACCGAGGACTTCGTGATGGACTCCCACGCAGCTCAGCAGGCTTTCGGACTAGAGCCAACCCGGTGGGATAGCGTGATGAAAGAAGTTCTTGGTTCTTTTCAGTAACGAGCGGCCCGTTGGTCAGAGTCCAGCGCGGTGACGCGCGACGCAAGGTTCATGGCGCACAGGCGGGCGGAGACCACCACCACCAGCGGCCAGAGTGCCTGCATTTCGCCGAGGGCGCGTTCGGACAGGCCGAGCAGTGCGCCGCCGGTGACCAGTTCCACCAGGAACCAGGCGAACAGCGCGGTAGTAACGGCGCTGGCGGCGATCCCGGCCCGCCAGCGCAAGGCCCAGGGCACCGGTCGGCCAACCGCCGCGCGGCTCCGATAGGCCGCCGCTGCCGGCCAGAGCGATAGTGCGATAAATCCGAGTCCGGCGAAGAACACGTGCCCGGCTGTCGTCCCGACCTTCAAGGTCTCCGGATTCGCGCCGACCATCACGCCGCCAACGCCGCCGATGACAAGGATGACGCGGCCTAGCGCTTGCGCTGGCCGCAACGCTAGCCCAGAGCTGATGTCGCAAACGCCGACGAGCAAGAAGGCCAGGGTCATGATCCAGCGGTCGGTCGAGCCGTGCGCGGCGAGCACGCTGACAGTCTGCTTGATCGGATCGTAGCGATGCTGCTGGACGGTGGCCGCGATGGTCCAGCCCGTCACCAGCAGTAACGGCGCGGCCACCGAAGACGCCACCCCCCACCAAGGCACGTCCCTGCCAAAGGGCTGCCTCACGAGCCTTGGCTGTCTGGCTTGGCGGCCTGGCTGTCCGTGATGGCGTCCTCGGTCAAGGGGTCACGCCGGCCGCCGAAGTACTGTCCGAGCACGGCGCCGAACACTGACTCGGCCGGGTCGGCTTGCTGGAACAGCGTCATCGACGAGCGCAACTTCATCGCGTCAATGCCGCCGAAGACGGCCTCGGCGCTGGCGCTCTCGAGTCCGGTCAGCACGCGGGCACACTCGATGAGCCGGGCGCCGAGTACTGGGTGCGCCAAGTAGGCGCGAGCCTCGTCCAGCGAACTGATCGCGAACCGGCGTGACGTCGGGCTCAAGCCGAGCCCGGCAACCTGCGGAAAGATGAACCACATCCAGTGCCCGGTCTTCCGGCCAGCGCGCAGCTCGGCCAAGGCGCGCTGGTACGTGCCACCCGCGTCCTGAGCCGTAATGAACCGTTTGAGATCGTGCGGATCGGCCGCCATGTCGACTCCGTCGTCACCGTGTCGAACGCCGTTCGGTCAAGGCGGGTTGGCCCGGCGTCGGGATCGCGCCGGAGACGGCCAGTACCGGAACGTCCACCGCCGCCCGCACCGGAACAGTACCCGGGTAGATCAGTCCGGTACCTGTATTGAGCACCACGACTTCATCGGCGTCCGCCAGCCAGCCCGACGCGCGCAGTTGGCGGACAGCGCTCACGCAGGCGGCACCCTCCGGGCAAATAAAGCAGCCCTCAAGCCTGGCAACTTCGCGCTGGTCAGCGAGCAGGGCATCATCGGTGACCGCGACCGCTGTGCCGCCAGTCGCATAGAGGGATTCGAGCACAAGGAAGTCGCCGAGCGCCTTGGGCACCGTGATGCCGAATGCGATCGTCCAGGCGTTCGGCCACAGTTCGCTTTCCTTGGCGTTCTTGTTGAACGCGGCGACGATCGGGGCGCAGCCGGTCGCCTGGACGGCGACCAGCCGCGGCAGCTCACCGCTCACCCAGCCAAGTTCGAGCAACTCACGCAGTGCCTTGTAGATGCCGATGATGCCGACCCCACCGCCGGTTGGGTAGACGATGACGTCAGGCATCCGCCAGCCAAGCTGCTCGGCGATCTCCAGGCCCATCGTCTTTTTTCCCTCAAGCCGGTAAGGCTCTTTGAGCGTCGAGGTGTCCTGGTACCCGGGCCGGTCTGGCAGCGCCGCGCCGATCAGCGCGCCAGCGTCATTGATGAGCCCGTCGACCAGGTAGAGCTCGGCCCCGGCGGCAGCGCACTCGGCCCTGGTGATTTCCGGCGCGCCGACCGGCATGGTGATCAGGCTGGGCAAGCCGGCCCTGGCCGCGTAGATCGCCCAGGCAGCGCCCGCGTTGCCGTTGGTGGGCATCGCAACGCCAGTCACGCCAAGCTCAGCGGCCCTGGACACGCCGACGGCCGCACCCCTGGCCTTGAACGTGCCGGTCGGCATCAGCCCTTCGTCCTTGAGCAGGAGCTTAGGAACGCCTAGCGACCGGCCGAGCACTGGCAGCGGCAGCAGCGGCGTCAGGCCTTCGCCGAGAGTGACGATCCGGCTCGGGTCACGCACCGGCAGCAGTTCGTGGTAGCGCCACAAGTCGGCCGGCCTGGCGGCCAGTTCGGCTGGACTGACCATCGCCGCGACCTGGTCAAGGTGGTACCTGGCGAGCAGTGGCGCGCCGCACTGACAGGTGCCCTGGACGGCGTTCGCGTCGTAACGGTGGCCGTCGCCGCGTGAGCATTCCAGATGCGAAAGCGCCGAATACTGCTGCGATGTCATGGGCTCAGGCTAGCGGGGCAGAATTGGCGGCCCGATCCAGGGCAGTGAGCGGGTCAATTATCGGCACGACCTGGATCTGCCTGAGACATCGCCCCATTCGGGTGAGGTCGACACGCCCAGCCGGGGTAGGCACGATCACCATGACTAGGGAATCGATGCCGCGTCCGCTCGGCCGCAAGCTAGTAGTCAGGCAGTTTGTGTGCTCGGCCGCCGTGGTCGGCACCGGTGCACTGATGCTGGTTGGCTGTAGTTCGGCAAGTACGAGCAGCGCTAAGCCGTCCGCGCCAACCTCGCCGGCGACGTCGAAATCGGCTGCAGCCGCGCCAGCGTCGAGTCAAGCGCCGTGCAAGGAGATCAACTCGCTACGAGGATCACTGACCAGCCTGACGAAAACCAAGATCAGCCCCAGCTCGTCGGCTCAGCTGACCAGCGACCTCAAGAACGTACAGAAGCAGCTCACGACGCTCAAGGGCAAGGCGAGCGGTACGTTCAAGACGCAGCTTGACGGGATGGAAACCGCGCTGAACAACGTCAAGAAGGCGTCCGGCCAGTTGACCACCAATCCGTCGGGGGCGGTCAAGTCGCTGACCACCAACCTGACCGCGCTCAAGGCCCAGGCTGGGCCAGTCATCACCGAACTCAACACGGCCTGCCCCAAGGGCAAGTCTTAGCGCCGCACCGGGTTGATCTCGGCGGTATCGAACTCCCAGTACGCGCGCAACGCCGCGATTCTCCCGGCGCCATCGCCACGGTAGGTGTAGACGCCGCGAACGACGACTTCGTGTTGGCCGCCCGGCAGCACGGTGCGGATGATGCCGACGTCGGCGACCTCGTCGCCGCAGCGGTAGGAGCGTTCAATCTCGAAGCTGATCTGCTCGTTGGGCGCGATGACCTGGTCGTAGAACGCGGCGATCGCCGCCAGTCCGTGGTGCCCCGCACCGGTTGGATCAAGCGGCGACGGGCCAATCGGATCGGCGACAACAGCGTCGGCCCCGAACAGGCTCAACCAGCCGACCCGGTCCTTGGCGTGCACCGCCGCCTGGGACCGTCTGGCTAGATCGCGCACGTTCAGTGTCTCGTTCAGTGTCTCGCTCGGTGCGTCGCTCATGGCCGCACCTTGGCGATGACCTTCTCGGCGTAGGTGTTCAGCGCCGCGAGCTTGTCCGCCAGCGGCTCAGCGTCCGGCTTGGTGTCATAGGGCCAGCGGAATCCGACGATCACGTCGGTGACGCCGAGATCTTCCAGCCGCTTGATCCCGTCCGCGCTGTAGGCGTCCATGGAGATCACGTGTACCTCGAAAGGCCGGTCGGCGGTGCCTTCGGCTCGGCGCAGCTCAGCTAGCCGGGTGAGCAGGCCAGGCAGATCAGCCGGATCGCCGCCGCCGTGCATCCAGCCGTCACCGCTGCGCGCGGCCCGGCGCAGCATTGCCTCGCTGTGCCCGCCGAACAGGATCGGAACTGGCGCTGTCGGCACCGGCGAGAGCTTAATGCCAGGAATATTGAAAATTTCCCCGCGGAACTCGAAGTATCCCTCCGTGCTCAGCCCCCTGATGATCTCGACTTCCTCGTCCAGGCGCTTGCCCCGGCGTTCCCACGGCACCCCGAGGATCTCGTAGTCCTCACGCCACGGGCTGGTCCCGACGCCGAGCATTAGCCGGTTGTTGGTCAGCACTGCCGTGGACGTTGCCTGCTTGGCCACCAGCACCGGATGACGAATCGGCAGCTTCAGTACGAACGTGACGAACCGCAGCCGCTGTGTCACCACCCCCAGCGCCGGAATCAGCGAGAACGGTTCAAGGAACGGCTTGCCGTCAAGGAATTCGCGAGTGCCGTCCGGGCTGTACGGATAGGTGCTAGTGGCGTGCTCCGGATAGCAGATGCTGTCCGGCACGACCATCGTGTCGTACCCGGCCGCCTCGGCCGCCTGCGCGAGCGGCAGGTAGTACCCAGGATCGGTCATCGACTCGGCGTAAGAAAAGCGCACCCAAAATGATCCTGCCAGGCTTCGCCCCCCACCGATAGAACCTGTTCTAGTAATCGCAACGACACCGTCGCCGCTGCGGTGCTGTTAGGTGAGCACCGTCGGCGCGTTGGTGCTGTTGAGTTCGGGGCTGGCTAGGTCGGCGGTGATGTAGGCGGGCATGGTGGCCGGGAGCGCGGCGCGGAGTTCGGGTGGCAGGAGGTTGGCTACGGTGGCCAACTCGGCGGCGAGGGCGCGGGCGGCGGCGTGCAGGTGATCGAGGTGCAGATCGCTCGTGGTGGCGGCTAGCGTGGCTGGCACCTGGTCGGGCGCGAAGTCGAGCAGGCTGGTGATGCCGTACTGCGGATTGGCCACCCCGCAGGCGACGGCAAGCAGCCGCCAATACTCGGCGCGGGCTTGGTGCAGCCGCTCCAGCGCCTCCCAGGCTGACCCGCGCCGCAGGTACTTGCCGACGTCGGCCAGGCAGTTCCAGCCGTTGAACGCCCATTCGCGCACCTGCTTGGCGGTGGCCGGGCTCGGCTCGAACTTGGCCACCCGGTGGCCATCAGGGTCGTAGAGCGCGACTTCGTCCTTGACCCCGCCGAATTTCTCAGCCAGCCGGGTCACGACCAAGTCCACCTGACAGCGATCGGCGTACTGGGCGAAAATGCGCTCGTGCGTCATCGCCACCCCTGGCAGCTTGTGGTGATAGCTCTCCACCAGGTCACCGGCCGCGTCGACGGCCCGGTGCACGTCAGCGACGGCGGCGTCGAACGCGGCTTCGGTCACGTCCAGTGCCATGCCAGTGTCGAGGTCGGACAGCGAGTCAGCCGCCCCGCGCCCGACCGAGCACGCGACCACGAACCACGACACCCGCGGAGTCGCCTCGCACCAGTCGAGCAATGCCGTCAAGATCGCCTGCTGCCCGGACAGCTCGGCGGGCAGCTTGGCGATCCAGTCTCGGCCGTCGTTGGTCATGCCGCCATCATGCAACACGAGCGCGACCTTGCCAGGTTCTGACGCCCGGAGTAGAACAGGTTCTAGTTATTGCCCACCGGAAGGCAGGCCGATGGACCTGGTAGAGCTGGAGAAGATCCGCCAGCTGAAGTACAAGTACTTGCGCTGCGTCGATCTCAAGCTGTGGGACGAGATCGGCGACGTCTTCACCGAAGATGCGACCGCTGACTACGGCACCCCGTCGGCCGGTCGCCCGCTCGACCTTAAGAGCCGGGCTGACATCGTCGGCTTTCTCAAGGACAGCCTTGGCAACGGCATCATCACGCTGCACGCGGCGGGGCAGCCGGAGATCGAGATCGACGGCGACACGGCGACCGGCACCTGGCGATTCACTGACACCGTCATCGTGCCCGACTTCAAGGTCGTGATCAGCGGCGCCGCCTTCTACGAGGACAACTACCGGCGTGAGGCTGGCCAGTGGCGAATGTCGCACATCGGCTACGTCAGGATCTACGAGTCGTCGATGTCGCTTGATGACTGGCCGAGCTGGAAGCTGACCGCGAACCGGTGGGCGAGCTAGCGCCGTGCCCGACCAGCCAGAACTGACCAAGCCCTTCGCCGCCGCGATCATCGAGGCCGAGCAGATCATCGCCGCCGCGCCGCACGTCAAGACGGCCCAAGACCTCGCCGAAGGCTACGACTACCTGGCCGGCTCGATCCGGGCTTCACTGCAGCTGGCCTGGGCCTACCAGCTGGACTTCCCGTACTTCGTGGCCTCGACCGGCCCGTACACCAAGCTCGGCCTGGACAATCCGGACACCCTCTACTTCCATGCCTACCTCCGCGACAACGCCGAGTACGTCGTGACCGGGCACCGGGGGAGTACCGCCGACCTGAGCTTCCAGGTGCTCGGCGGCGATTATTCGCCGGTGCAGGTGCCGGACAGCCTGTCCGCGTTCGACGACCGGGCGATCGACATCGCGGCCGACGGCAGCTTCGAGCTACGGTTTGGCCCGGCCAAGGCCGACCCGGAGCGCAACTACTTTGCGCTGGGCGCAGGCTCGGCGATGCTGATCGTGCGCGAGGTCTACAGCGACTGGACTACCGAACGCCGCGGCCTGATCACTATCCGCCGGGCCGACAAGAATGGCCAGGCACCCGTACCGCCAGACACCTCGGCGCTGGCCAAACGATACGGCGTCGCTGGGAAGATCCTGATTTCGCGGCTCAAGACGTTCCTGCAGTTTCCTGAGTGGTTCTACCTGCAGCTTCCGGTGAATACGCTGACCGAGCCGCGCTCCACGCCAGGCGGCCTGACCACGCAGTTCTCCTCGGTTGGCCACTTCGACCTCGGTGCGGACCAGGCGATGCTCATCACCGTGCCGGCCGCGCCCAAGGACGTCGCGCCCTACCAGGGCATTCAGCTCGGTAGCGGGTGGTACATCTCGCTTGACTACCTCAACCATCAGACCAGCCTGACCGCCGATCAGGCCCGCATCGACCCGGACGGCCTGCTCAGGTTCGTGGTGAGCGAACGCGACCCCGGCCTGGCGAACTGGCTGGAAACCACCGGCCACCAGCGCGGCTACGTGCAGCTTCGCTGGCAGCGGCTGACCCGCGAGCTGACTTCGGCCGATGGCCCGACCGTCGAAGTCGTCGCGGTCGATGAGCTACCAGGGCGACTGCCGTACTACGACCTGTCCAAGATCACAAAGACCGACTACGCGAAACGTATTGCCGCACGTCAAGCTGCCGTGGCGCAGCGAATGCTCGGTTAACGATGGGTCACGTAACCTGGGCCCAGCCCCCGCTATTTTCGTACATGACGCTCATCCGACCGACAAACATGACAGTCTCCATTAATCCGCTGTACTTGCTGCGGGAGCCGTAATGTTGCTGCAAGACAAGGTAGTGATCGTTGCCGGGATCGGGCCCGGCCTTGGCCGGTCGATCGCGGTTCGCAGCGCCGAGCAAGGCGCCGACGTAGTACTTGCCGCCCGTACCCAGTCGCGTCTTGATGAGGTCGCCGCCGAGGTCAAGGCACTTGGCCGCCGAGCGCTCGCGGTGCCCACCGACATCGCCGACCCGGAGGCTGCGGCCCGACTGGCGCAGGCCACGATCGACGCCTTTGGGCGGGCCGACGCCCTCGTGCACAACGCCCTGGCAATGCCGCCGATTAAGGATCTACTAGTCGTCGACCTGGACGCCATCAACACTGCGTTCCAAACGAATGTTGTCGGGGCCTTGCGGCTGGCTCGGTTGTTCGCTCCCGCGCTGATCGAATCCGGCGGCTCGGTGACCATGATCAACTCGATGGTGGTGCGGTTCTCGCAGCGCACGATGGGCCCGTACAAGGCCACCAAGGCGGCGCTGCTGGCGGTGGCGCAGTCGCTGGCCAGCGAACTAGGGCCGGAGGGAGTGCGGGTCAACTCGGTGGCGCCCGGCCATATCTGGGGCGATTCGCTGCAGTGGTATTTCAGCTATCTGGCGAAGAAGCGCGGGGTCGACCCGCAAGAGGTCTACGACGAGACAGCCGCCCATACGGACCTGCGCCGGCTCCCGTTGCCCGACGAGATCGCCGACGCGGTGGTGTTCCTCTCGTCGCCGATGGCGCGAGCCATCACCGGCCAGTGCATCGATGTCAACTGCGGGGAGTACCACCATTGACCCGATTGCCTCGGATGAATCCGGCGTTCGCGTCCGCCGTCCCGCGTGAGCCTGACTCGACTGGGCCGATCCCGGCCGACCGACGGCGTGACCGGGTGGGCACCGTTGGTGATCTGCATGCCTCGGCGAGCAGGATCACCGGGCTAAGCGAGTTTGGCGCCGATGAGTACCTGGACGGGCTCACCGTGCTGCTGGCGTCCTACGAGCGGGACGAGAAGCTAACTCAGCTTGGCCAGAAGCGGTGCCGGGTATTCCTGCGCGAGGCGATGGTGGCCCGGTTGCTGAGCGAGGCCGCCTGGTGTCAATACCCTGAGCATGCCGACGTCCCCGTCACCGCGCCGATCTTCGTCACCGGGCTGCCGCGTACCGGGACTACCGCCCTGCATCGGTTGCTCACCGCCGACCCTACGTCACCAGGGCCTTGAGCTGTGGCTGACCCAGGTGCCGCAGCCGCGGCCGCCCAGGCCGAGCTGGGACTCCGACCCGTTTTACGTCGCGATGCAAGAGGGCTACCGGCAGCATCACGTCGAGCATCCGGAGTTCATGGAATTGCATTACCTCGGTGCCGACCAGGTCGAGGAGTGCTGGCGGCTGCTGCTGCAGTCGATGCGGTCGATCTCCTTCGAGTGCCTGGCGCACGTGCCGACCTATTCATCTTGGCTGCAAGGCAAGGGCTGGCTGGAGGCGTACCGCAGGCACCGGAGAAACTTGCAGCTCATCGGCCTTAACGATGTCGGCAAGCGGTGGGTGCTGAAGAACCCGAGCCACCTGTTCGCGATCGATGACCTGCTGGCTGTCTACCCCGACGCGCTCGTCATTCAGACGCATCGGCAGCCTAAGGTGGCGATCGCCTCGGCGTGCAGCTTGTCCGCGCACGCGACGGCCGGCTGGTCAGAGCGGTTCGTCGGCTCGGTGATCGGGGCTGACCAGCTCGAACTCTGGGCGCGCGGGCTCGAGGAGTTCATGACCGCGCGGGAACGCTATGACCAGGCGCAGTTCTGCGACGTCTGGTACGAGGATTTCGTGGCCGATCCGGTCGGGACGGTCGAGTCCGTCTACGCGCACTTTGGCCTGCCGCTCAGCGGCGCGGCCGCCGACGCGATGCGGGCGCGGCACGCCGAGTGGGCGCAGGCTGGCTCGGGCCAGTCCGGTGCCGGGCACCGGTACTCACTCAGCGATTTCGGGCTCACCGAGGCGCAAGTAGCTGACCGTTTCGCCGGCTACCAGGGGATGCGCGAGTAGCCAGGTCGAGTGGCAGGCCGGTGCTCCTGCCCGCACGGAAGGCGCGGGCAGGCAGGCCGTTACGGGATGCCGACCCCGGCCACCACGTTGACGTCGTGCATGAAGGTCTTGTTCTTGCAGGCTGAGAAGGTGAAGTCGAAGATCGGCTGCTTGGTTGCGACGCCGGGCGGGCTGACCTCAAGGCCGCTGGCATTAGCTGACTGGCACCCGTGGATGAAGCCGGACTGCACGATCCCGATCCTGCTGTAAGCGGTCTGGCCGGGCTTGAGCACGATCTGCGTGCCCGTGTTCGTGCCGCTGATCGCCGGGCCGATCCGGTGACCCGAGCCGTTAATCGCGATCACGCCCGGCTTGCCCGCGAGGTAGCAGGTGTGCGTATTGACACCGTCGTTGGTGAACTCCAGCGGATAGTACGTGGTGCCAGCGGCGGCACCGTCGGGGTTGAGGCCGAGCCACACCTCGATGTTGGCTGCGCGGCAGCGCGGTATGGCGGCCACCGTCGGGTGCGAAGGCTTGGCAGCGGGTGAGCCGATGGCGGCCAGCGCCACGCCGGGCAGCAGCAGTGCCGCCAAAACCAGTGCTGCGGCGATGATGATGCCGCGGCTGCGAGTAGCTCGATCCATGTCGTCGTGTCCCCTCTCGGGAGTTCCAGGTCTCCGCCAGTATGGGCAACCGCACCGACAAAGGGAACGGCTCGCAGCTCAGTGCTGGTCAGCGCAGCTGGGCCGAGACGGTATCGGGAGCTGATGGTGCGGGCGCCGCCGGGGGCCGCGAGCGTGCGGTGAGCAGGGCTGCCGCGACCAGCCCGGCGGCGGCGAACAGGCTGGCGATGAGCATCAGTGCGTGGTGGAACGTGGTGATCGGACCGCTCACGGCTAGCTTGGACAAAATCGCCACCAGCCCGGCTACGCCGATCACGGTGCCGATCTGCCTGGCCATGTTGAGTATCCCGCTGCCGGTGCCGAATCTGGCCGCCGGCAGCGCCGCGCTGCCCGCGCCGAGCAGCGAAGGGATGGTGAGCCCGACGCCCGGCGCCGCCAAGCAGCTGGGCGGGCAGCAGGTGCGTCACGTACGCGGGGGCGGTCTGGAGCTGGGAGTACCAGAGCAGGATCGCGCCGGCGTTGACCAGGCAACCGATCACCGCCACCCGGCCAGCCCCGCCGATCTTGGCCGCGAGCCGCGGCGCGACCAGGCGGGCGAACGGCAGCACCATCAGCGGACCTGGGCCGATGGCCAGACCAGCCCGGACGGCCGAGTAGTGCCAGACGCCGGTGAGGAACTCCACCGAATTCAGCACGAACGCGCCGAAAGCGGCGTAGTAAAGAATCGAGGCCACGAACGCGCCGCTGAAGTCCGCGGGACCGCAATAGCCCGAGTTCGATGACCGGCGCGTGGTGCCTGCCTGACCGATGACCATGGCAGCGCCGCAGCCGACGGCGGCGGCCAGCGTGCCGAGGAACGCGGCCGATCCCCAGCCCCAGCTGGCGCCTCCACCAGGCGCGTAGCGCGACCAGGCCGACCGACCGCGGCGAGGAATGCGGCACCGAGCACGTCCGGCCGCCCGGGCGCCGCACGTCCGGCTCTCCGGCATCACCCGGGCGGCCAGCACGACGCGACGAGGCCGACTGGCACGTTGATCCAGAACACCCACCGCCAGTTGACCTGGACCAGGCTGCCCCCGATCACCGGGCCAAGCGCCGCGCCCAGTGCGCCGAGGCCGACCAGGTGCCGAGGCCTTCGCCGGGCCTGCGACGGCAGGACGCGGCCAGCAGCAGCGACAGCGACGCGGGCACCATCGCCCCGGCCCCGACCGCCTGGATGACGCGCGCCGCGATCAGCGCGGCCACGCCCGGCGCGAGCCCGCACAGCACGGAGCCCACGTGAAGGCCGCCAGCCCGGCCACGAACACCCGCCGCCGCCCGATCCGGTCCGCCCACCGCCCGGCGGGCACCAGCACCGCCGCGAACACGATCGTGTACGCGTTCAGCACCCACGACAGCGAGCTCAGGCTGGTCCCCGGGTACTCCTGGCCGATGTACGGGAAGGCCAGGTTGACGATGAACAGGTCCAGGCTCGACATGAAGACGGCCAGTGACAGCACGGCAACGATCGCGCCGACCCGGCGCTGAGGTGCACCGCGGTAACGGGCGTGCCGCGTCCTGGCGGAGTCGCCGTCGATGGAGAGCTCACCGTGCCGTCCTTCACGAAGTGCACGCCTCACGTGGTGCCCTCGGGTGGTGGCCTCTGGGGGTGGCGCACATCCGGGCCGATAGCCAGGTAAGTCCGAAATCTGGACCCACTCTAACCGGTGAACCACAGTGCGTCCAGTTAGTCCAGACAACCAACTATGCGCGGATATGACATACGGAGTTCGGGCCGAGCAGTGCGAGCCGCGGCTCTGCTCGATCGCCCGCACCCTGGAGATCGTCGGCGAGAAGTGGGCGCTGCTGGCCGTGCGCGAGGTCTTCCTCGGCAACCGCCGGTTCGACGAGATGGTGCGCCGCACCGGCGCGCCACGTGACACGCTGGCCGCCCGGCTGCGCACCCTCGTCGGCGCCGGGATCCTGGAGCGTCGGCAGTACTCCGAGCACCCGGCCCGATTCGAGTACCACCTGACCGCCGCTGGCCGCGACCTGTATCCCGTGATCTTACGCTGATGCGCTGGGGCGACACTACCTGGCCGGCCACGGACGGGCCGCCGCTGGTCCTCGAGCACCACTGCGGCCACCAGCTGACCGCGCAGGTGATCTGCGCGGCCTGTGGCGAGCCCGGCCAAGGCCGGAACGACCCGGCCGATCAGGCGGCCTGATCCCACTTCCTGATCGGTCGCAGGACTCATCGGCCGACGTTACCTGAGCCATTACCGGGAACCCTTTGCTGCCGGTCGTCGTCCAACTGCTGTTCTCAGTCAGCACCAGTGTTCTCAGTCAGCACCTGCCGAAGGGCAATGAAGGGCGGCACGGCAATGGCAAGTACCGTCCGAGCGCGGCGTATCGCAGCATCGATCGCGGCAATCCTCACCGCCGGCCTGGCGCTGACCGGTTGCGTCACCTCGTCGGCCAGCCAGCAGGTCGCTGCGACCGGCAAGGTCGTTGGCACCTTCGTCCGCGAGGGCGGCCCGATTGGCTCGGGCGGCCAGCAGCCCAAGGTAGTCCGCCTCTCCGGCGTAGTGAAGTTCGCCCGCCCAGGCCACCCTGCGGTCACTATCAAGGTGGGCCGGTCCGGCATCTTCGCGTTGAGCCTCGCGGCAGGGAAGTACTCGGTCTCCGGCCGGACCCCGTCCATCCGCGTGGTCGAGCCGAATGGCAAGAGCCACGGGTCGACCTGCCGAATGCCGCACCCGGTCAAGGTGACTGCCAGCCACACGACCAAGATCACCATCGTCTGCGCCGTGCCCTGACCGCCCAGAGCCCGCCCTGGTGCCACGAGGGCGCGGTGAGGACGCCTGGCGGGCAAAGTAGGCGCTGAAAAATCGACGTGAGGATGCGGGATTCGTCGCCTGGTGTGAGTTTTTTATACCTTTCATTCCGTGCTGGTTGAGATCGTCGGCTCGGGGTCGGGTGTCTCGGCTTGGGGTCGGGCTGGGCTTCGATGGTGGGCGGGTGGGGTGTGCCAGACTTTCCATCGGTGCGTTGCCGGCCGGGATGGCGGGTGGGGCGGGACACCCGGTGGGACACTCGGCGAGATGACAGTTGGATGGCCGTGGAGGGAGCGTGCGAGATGACTGTGCCTGAGTCGCCAGGTTCGGCGGCCCAGCCGGTGACCAAGGCCCGGCTCGTGCCGCCGCCGACGCCGCAGCCGTTGCTCAGCCCGCTGACCGCAGCCGCTATCTTCCTGGTGCTGACCATCGACCCGGGCGGCGAAGCCGTGGTGCACGACCTGCTCGACGACCTTACCGGCCTGGAGCGTTCAGTCGGCTTTCGGTTGCCTGAGGGCAAGCTGGCGTGCGTGGTCGGAATTGGCTCGGCCGCCTGGGACCGGCTGTTCCTCGGGCGCAGGCCGGCCGAGTTGCACCCATTCAAGCCGCTGACCGGAGCTAAGCACCAAGCCCCAGCCACCGATGGTGACCTGCTGTTTCACGTCCGGGCCAACCGGATGGACTTGTGCTTTGAATTCATCGCCCAGGTAATGACCAGGCTGGACGGCTCGGTCACGGTTCGAGATGAAGTGCACGGCTTCAGGTACTTCGATGAGCGCGACCTGATCGGCTTCGTGGATGGCACGGAGAACCCGAGCGGTACCGCTGCCGAAGTCGCCGCCTTGGTCGGCGACGGAGCTGGCGAGTACGAGAGCTTCATCGGCGGCAGCTACGTCATCATCCAAAAGTATCTGCACGATCTGCGGGCCTGGGACAAGTTGCCGGTCGAAGAGCAGGAGAAGGTGATCGGCCGGAGCAAGCTGTCCGACATCGAGATGCCCGACGACGTGAAGCCGATCAACAGCCACCTCGCGCTCAACACGATCTACGGCCCGGACGGGACCCAACGCCAGATCGTCCGGGCCAATATGCCATTCGGCACGCCGAGCCGCGGCGAGTTCGGGACTTACTACATCGCCTACGCGGCCACGCCGGCTATCACTGAGCAGATGCTGGCCAATATGTTCATCGGCAATCCGCCGGGGAACTATGACCGGATACTCGACTTTTCCACCGCGGTCACCGGCTGCATGTTCTTCGTGCCACCGATTGACTTCCTTGACAACCTGCCTGATCTGCCAGCCACTACGTCCGCTGCCACCGCGCCGTCTGTGCGGCGGGACGGCTCGCTGCGGATCGGCGGCCTGCAAAGGAGCGCTCAGCAATGAATAACCTGCACCGCGAACTCGCCCCCATTTCGACCGCTGCCTGGGCCAGCATCGAGGAGGAGGCGAAGCGCACGTTCACCTTGCATCTGGCCGGCCGCAGAGTCATCGACGTGACCGAGCCAGGAGCTGGCGTGCTCTCGGCGGTGGGCACCGGCCACCTGTCCGACGTCAAGGCGCCGGCCGACGGCATCATCGCGCGGGCCAGGATCGCGCAGCCAGTCATCGAATTCCGGATTCCGTTCGCGGTCAGCAGGCAGGCCGTTGATGACGTTGAGCGTGGTGCGCAAGACCCGGACTGGCAGCCGGTCAAAGACGCGGCCCACGCGATCGCGATGGCCGAGGACAGGGCCATCTTCGACGGTTACGCCGCTGGCAGTATCGCCGGCATCCGCAAGTCCTCAGCCAACGCCGCGCTCACCTTGCCGACCGATGCGACCGCGTACCCAGACCTGGTCAGCGGCGCGCTTGAGACCCTGCGGCTGGCCGGCGTGGGCGGCCCATTCGCGCTCGTGCTCAGTGCCAAGGCCTACACCGCGGTGAGCGAGACCAGCGACCACGGCTACCCGGTGCGTCAGCACCTGGCCAAGGTGGTCGACGGCCCGATTGTCTGGGCACCGGCCATCGAGGGCGCTTTCGTCATGTCGACCAGGGGCGGCGACTTCGAGCTTTACCTGGGCCAGGACCTATCTATCGGCTACCTGTCGCACGACATCGAGACTGTCACGCTGTATTTCGAGGAGGCGCTGACCTTCCTGACCCACACGCCCGAGGCCGTAGTCGCGATCAATCCGTGAGATCAGGCTGACCGTGCTCAGCCTGTTATCGGACAGTTCGGCGGGTAGCACCAGGACGAAGCGGGGGTTGCGGCACAATGCAGTGCTGGCCCCAGCGACAGCGCCGGGCCGGCGACTGGCCAGGCTCCGATGACGAAGGTGGATCCCCGAACGTGACAGCATCGCTCGATCAGCCGACCCCAGCTCAGCCCGATCAACCCGACGTCAAGATCGCTGAGCCGGTGCCTGTGCACCGGCGGATCGCGGCCGAGCTCGGCGTTCGGGACGGCCAGGTCGTGGCGACGATCGAGTTGCTTGACGGCGGCGCTACCGTGCCGTTCATCGCCAGGTACCGCAAGGAGGCGACCGGCGCACTCGATGATGAGCAACTGCGCAACCTGACCGAACGCCTCACCTACCTGCGTGAGCTTGAAGAGCGCCGGTCGGCCATCCTGGAATCGATCAGATCGCAGGGCAAGCTGGACCAGGCACTGGCTGATCGGATCACGGCGGCCGACACTAAGGCCCGGCTTGAGGACATCTACCTGCCCTACAAGCCCAAGCGCAGGACCCGGGCCCAGCTCGCCCGCGAGGCGGGACTTGAGCCGCTCGCCGAGCAACTACTCGCTGACCCCAACCTAAACCCAAGCACGACTGCGGCCGCGTTTGTCAGCGAAGAGCGCGGTGTGGCCGATCCTGGTGCCGCTTTGGATGGTGCCCAGGCGATCCTGGTCGAGCGGTTCTCCGAGAGCGCCGACCTCATCGGCGTGCTGCGCGAGCGCACCTGGTCAAGCGGCAAGCTGGTGGCCAAGGTAAAGCCGGGTAAGGAGGAAGCCGGCGCGAAGTTCGCTGACTATTTCGAGTTCGACGAGCCCTACACCAAGCTGCCGTCGCACCGGATCCTCGCCATGTTCCGTGGCGAAAAGGAGGACGTGCTCGACCTGACCATGGACACGGGCGATCTGCCAGCCGCCGAGGGGACCGGCGGATTCTCCGCTGCCGAAGGGCTGATCGCCAGCACGTTCGCGGTCGAAGACCGGGGTCGTCGCGCTGACCGGTGGCTGGCTGAGACCGTCAGACTGGCCTGGCGGGCCAGGATCAGCGTGCATATCGGTGCTGACGTACGGATGCGGCTCTGGCAAGCGGCTGAGGACGAGGCGGTCAGGGTATTCGCGGCGAACCTGCGCGACCTGCTGCTGGCCGCTCCGGCCGGTGCCAGGACGACGATGGGACTTGACCCGGGTTTCCGCACGGGGGTCAAGGTGACTGTGGTCGACAAGACCGGCAAGCCGGTCGCGGCCAAGGCCATCTACCCGCACGAGCCGCAGCGCCAGTGGCAGGAATCGCTCGCGACCTTGGCCCAGCTTGCCGCCAAGCACAACGTCGACCTCATCGCCATCGGCAATGGCACCGCGTCGAGAGAGACCGACCGGCTCGCCGCCGATCTGATCAAGGCGCGGCCGGATCTCAAGCTCACCAAGGTGATGGTCTCCGAGGCCGGTGCCTCGGTCTACTCGGCCTCGGCCTATGCCTCTCAAGAGCTGCCAGGCATGGACGTCTCGTTGCGCGGAGCTGTCTCGATCGCCCGCCGCCTGCAGGACCCGCTGGCTGAGCTGGTGAAGATCGACCCGAAGTCGATCGGCGTCGGTCAGTACCAGCATGACCTGGCGGAGGCCAAGCTGTCCAAGTCACTCGATGCCGTCGTCGAGGATTGCGTCAACGCGGTCGGCGTTGACCTGAACACCGCCTCGGTGCCGCTGCTTGCCCGGGTATCGGGCATTAGCGAAGGCCTGGCCGGAGCGATCGTCGCCCACCGGGACGAACGCGGCCCCTTCGCCACCCGCCAAGCGCTCAAGGCAGTCCCGCGCCTGGGGCCGAAGGCATTTGAGCAGTGCGCCGGCTTCCTGCGGATCACTGGCGGCGACGACCCGCTCGACTCTTCGGCTGTGCACCCCGAGGCCTATCCGGTGGTCAGGCGCATCATCGAAGCGGCGGGGACGCCGATTAGCGGCCTGATCGGCAACACCGCCACGATCCGGGCGCTCAAGCCCGCTGACTTCACTGACGACCGGTTCGGCCTGCCGACGGTGACCGACATTCTCAAAGAACTCGAAAAGCCCGGCCGCGACCCGAGGCCGGCCTTCACTACCGCGACTTTCGCCGAGGGAGTGGAGTCGCTGGCCGACTTGACGCCGGGCATGGTGCTTGAGGGCGTGGTGACGAACGTGGCCGCGTTCGGCGCGTTTGTCGACATTGGCGTACACCAGGACGGCCTCGTGCACGTCTCGGCGATGTCGCGCAACTTCGTCAGCGACCCCCGTGAGGTGGCCAAGTCCGGCGACATCGTCAAGGTCAAGGTGCTCAGCGTGGACATCCCGCGCAAGCGAGTCTCGCTCACGATGCGACTGGATGACGAGGTTGGCGGCGGTTCGGGCGGCAAAGCCGACTCCGGCCCCAGGCAAGGTGACAAAGGCAACAACCCACGAGGCAAAACGCAAGCCTCCCGGCCAGCTCCCGCCCGTCAGCCAGATCAGGGTGGGGCGATGGCAGCGGCCTTGCGGCGGGCCGGTCTTGGTGGCCCCGCAGGCCCGGCTGGTCCAGCCAGTACGACTCGCCGGGGCCGCTAGCCGCGTGGGCCGCTAGCCGCGCAGGCCGTGTGAGTGGCCGACTAGCGCGATGGCGAGCGCGGCCGCTGCCACCACGAGCACGCCGGCGGTCACCAGTTGGACCCGCCGGGTCGCTACCGCGGCGCGAGACTTGGCAACCACTCGTTGCCGCATCAATCCCACCGACCAGACCGTCGCGCTCAGGATCAGTACCGGTGCCCCGATCAGCGGCTGGTCCTTGAGCAGGACGACGCCGATCGCGGCGAACGAGATCGAACTGCGCGTCCACGCTAGCCTGGTGCGTTCGCGAGCCAGGCCGGGATCGGCGCTTTCGAGGTCATCAGCCACGGCGGCTTGCTGGTGCAATGGCGGGTCAGTCAATGTCCGCTCACCTTGGAGTACAGGTCGACCGCCGCCCCCACTAGCGCCACCAGGGCGACTACCAGCGCCAGGATCTTTGGCAGTTGACTGCGCGGCATTGGCTTACCGTGCTGCAGTGCGTGCTGGTTATTTTTCCACTCGAAATAGCTCAGCCAGGACAACACTGCGCCGAGCAGGATGAGTGGTGTCGCAATGACCGAACGGCCCCACGGCACCCCAGGGAACGGCGGCAGCAACCGCGCGACGGCAAGCCCGGCCGCGATCAGCGCGAGTGAGGTGCGGCTCCAGGCCAGGAAGGTGCGCTCATTGGCCAGCGTGAACCTAGCGTCGGGTTCGCTGTCAGCGGGCGGGTGGCCAGCGGGGTCATCGGGCGTGGGCGTGCTGTCGCCTGATTCAGAAGTAGCCGTGGCTCGCTCCTTGATCGATCCGGCGGCACGATGATAGCGGCCGTGATGGCGGCGAGCTTGGGTGGGATAGGCATTCCCTGCACGTGTGGAATTCGAAGTATTACGCTCGGATATGCGGCCAAAGTCGCGGCTAGCCATTCCGCGCTATTTCCCACAATAACGCGGGCACTTTGCGGCCTCTGGCGCGACAGCAAAGTGCCCGCAGTCCTTGGCTGGACGGCGTCCTCGCCAACTTGCTGCTACCGTGACCGTCGTCTCAGTAGTTATGCTGGCTTTGGACGCCGTCATTGCTAGGCGTTAGTAAGTAGCACGGGAGTGCTTGCGGCTAGGAACCAGCGGTACTCCCGTGTTACTACGCACGCGAAGCCAGCAACGTCGAGATCAGTGTGACCACGATCAGGATGATGTGCGGCTGCATGCCGTCCCTCCTTTCCCACGTTTAGGGGCGTTCGTGGGATTGCGAAGAATCCCGGCGACTGCTTCTAAGGGTGCCGGGCAAACGGCGCAGGCTCCACACGTAATGACTCACAGGACGCTCACATGATGAGCTGTGACTGCTCGGCAGCGGGGTGCAGGTGCGCAAGGGGCGGTGCGGGCGGCGTCAGGTTGACCAGGGAGCGGCGCTGAGCAGGCGTGACCGGCAGCCGGTCGGCATCAGGGCGGTGCTGGCCGGCGCTGCGGCGGCAGGACGGAGTTACTGGCACCGAATCCTGGCGGTCGCTATCGCGACGTCGGTGGTGACGGCTGCGGTCGAGATCGTGGTCGATGAGTATGCGAACCGGGCCGACTTGTCCCTGGCCATTTTCGCTGACTTGAGCGCGTCGGCGGTGAGCCTGCTCGGCGCGGTCTTCTTGTCCGGCTTCGTGTGTAAGCTGACTGCCGCTGCCGCTCGCGGTGAGGACGTCTCCGTCAAGCAGGTACTGCGGATTTTGCCCTGGGTCCGCCTGATCGGCGCCGACCTGCTGGTCGCGCTCGCGGTCATAGTCGGCCTGTTGCTGCTGGTGCTCCCAGGGCTGGTTGCCATCAACTTGTTCGGGGTGGTCGGCCCGGTCATCGAGATCGAAGACCGGCGGATCCTGGCCGCGTTGCGGCGCTCCGCGCAGCTGGTAAAGCCGCATTTTTGGTCCGTGGCCTTGCTGGTGACGCTGCCAGTTGCGCTGGCCGGCGAGCTTGACTCGGTGGTGCCCGAGCCGCGCAGCTTGCGCGCGGTCCTAGCGAATCTCGCGCTCAGAGGGGTCGTCGAAGCGCTGCTTGAGGCAGGGATCGCGCTGATTGTCGTGCAACTCAGCCGCCGGCTAATCGAGCTTGACCTGGCCAGCGCCGGGACGCACCAGGGGCAGCGCGGGTTAGCTGTGCCAGGTGCTGAAGCTGGCGGCCACCTGCGGGTCTTTCAGCTTGTCGCTGATCACGCCGCCGTGGCGGTGATGATACGCAGCGAGGATGGCCAGCACGTCGGCGTCGTCACTGCCGCCCAGTAGTCGTACCAGGGTGGCGACGCGATCCGGCGCGATCACGTAGATCCACTCGTAGGACGTGATATCTCGGCCGAAGAAGTCACTGACCCCGGCACCTTGATCGTGGCCGGTCACCCAGAGCGTGCCATCCTCGCCGAGGTACGCCTGCTCGTGCTGGCTGCCGCGCTCATCGCTGACCGCGCGCAGCACTACGTCGCGGACGGCGGGCCCTGGCGAAGGCCACAGGTGCAGCGTCCCGCCGACGCTGCGGGCGATCTCGCTGAGCTGGGCGGCCAGCTCATCCTGCTCGTCGGGGTCATTCATCGGTCGAAGTCAGGTTTCCGCTGCCGTAGCGCAGCTCGGCGGCGCGCACCTCGGGCAGGCCGATGAAGTCCACGAACTCGGCAAAGCTCGGCCAGTCAGGCAGTGCCGCGGTCGGCGTGCCTGAGGTGGCGATCTCGCGCAGAATGGCGCTCATCGCTGCCGTGGCCGCCAGCAGCGTGCTGATCGGGAAGATGACGATCCGGTAGCCAAGCTGGCGCAGCCGATCCAAGCTGATCGGTGGCGTCTTGCCGCCTTCGGCCCAGTTAAAGAGCAACGGCACGTCGGGGAAGCTGGCCGCGACTGCCGTCGCCTCCTGCTCGGTCCTGACTGCCTCGATGAAGAGAGCGTCGGCCCCGGCCGCGCGATAGCGCCTGGCCCGCTCGATGGCCTGCTCGAAGCCTTCCACCGCGACCGCATCGGTCCGTGCGATCAGCACGAAGTCGGGGTCGGTCCTGGCGTCCACGGCGGCGCGGATCTTCTGCACCATCTCATCGGCGCTGATCACGGCCTTGCCGTCCAGATGTCCGCACTTTTTGGGTGCCACTTGGTCTTCGAGATGCAGGCCGGCCACTCCGGCCGCCTCGTAGGCACCGACGGTGCGGATCACGTTGATCGGGTTGCCGTAACCGGTGTCGGCGTCGGCGATCAGCGGGATGTCAACACAGGCGGCTATCCTGGCCGCGTTGTCTACCATCTCGGTCATCGTGACCAGGCCAACATCAGGCCGACCGAGCAGCGCGGCCGCGGTGCCGAAGCCAGTCAGGTAGACCGCGCCGAACCCGGCCGCCTCCACGCACCGGGCCGCCAGCGGATCGAACGCGCCGGGCGCCACCAGCAACTCGGTCGAGTTCAGCAACTCGCGCAGCCGGGCTGGTCCGGCTCGGCCCCGGCTCAGCCTTGCGGTCACTGACGGCTCCTTGCGACTCGGCTGCCGGGTTGTACCCAGGCTAATACCTTGCCGGGCTGAGCTGCCCCTCAGGCAAAGATTACAAACGGTAAGTTCCGATTACCTAACGTGGGTTAGAGGGTCCGGCCTTCGGAGCAGAACTACTCTGTGTCATCAAATAAGCACTGTCTGGTTACGGGGGCATCCGGCTATATTGGCGGTCGCCTGGTACCTGAGCTGCTGTCGGCTGGGTACCGGGTGACCTGCATGGCGCGTGATGCCAGCAAGCTGCGGGACCGTCCCTGGGCTGGTGAGGTCGCGATCGCTCAGGCCGACGTCCTCGATCAGGCAGCGGTCAACTCGGCGCTAGCGGACGTCGATGTCGCCTACTACTTGATTCACTCACTCGGCGCGACGCCTGGATTCGAGCGGCGAGACGCGGCCGCCGCGACTGCCTTCGCCCAGGCCGCTGCCGCCGCCGGCGTCCAGCGGGTGATCTACCTTGGCGGGATCTCGCCTGAGCACGACGGGCAACTCTCGCCCCATCTGCGATCGCGTCAGCAGGTCGGAGACATCTTGCTGGCCGGTGCGGTACCGACGATCGTCCTGCAGGCGGCCGTCATTATCGGCAGCGGCTCGGCCTCGTTCGAGATGCTGAGGTACCTGACTGAGCGGCTCCCGGTGATGGTGACGCCCCGCTGGGTGCGCACGCTGATCCAGCCGATCGCGGTGACTGACGTGTTGCGCTATCTGGTCGGCTGCGCCGGGGTGCAGGCGCAGCTCAACCGCCGCTTCGATATCGGCGGGCCTGACATTCTCAGCTATGCCGAGATGATGCGCTCATACGCTCAGGTGGCTGGTCTGGCGCGGCGGCTGATCATCCCCGTTCCTTTGCTGACGCCGAGGCTGTCCTCGCTTTGGGTCGGCCTGGTCACTCCGGTGCCAGCTGCCCTGGCCAGGCCGCTGGTCGAATCGCTGCGAAACCAGGTGATCTGCACCGATCATGACGTTGCTCGCTATCTGCCCGACCCGGTCGAAGGGCTGGTCACCTTGGACCGCGCGATCGCGCTGGCGTTGCGGCACGTCAGGACCGGGGAGGTAGCCACTCGCTGGTCGTCGGCGGCGACCGAGGGTGCTAGCGCCGAACTGCTGCCGAGCGATCCGCTGCGCAGCGACCCAGCCTGGTCGGGCGGCTCACTGTACCTGGACGAACGGGTCAGCCGAGTGCACGCGTCGGTGGACGCGCTCTGGCGCACGATCGAGGGCATCGGCGGTGAGCGGGGCTGGTACTCGTTCCCAGTGGCCTGGAGTATCCGCGGCCTGCTCGACCGGATCGTCGGCGGCGTCGGGCTCCGCCGGGGCAGGCGCGACCCTGACCGGCTGCAGACTGGCGACGCGCTCGACTTTTGGCGAGTCGAAGAGGTGGTGCCCGGGCAATTGCTCAGGCTCCGCGCCGAGATGAAGCTGCCGGGCCGGGCCTGGCTTGAATTCTCGGTCCGACGGGATCAGGACGGGGCCACGATCTACCGGCAGCGGGCCATCTTCCGTCCCATTGGCTTGATCGGCCAGGCCTACTGGTGGGCGCTACGGCCATTCCACGGGATCGTCTTCGGCGGCATGCTGCGCAACATCGCGGCGACTGCTGGCCAGGCGACGCTGCGCGAGCAGGCGAGTATTAGCTGACCGGCGGCTGTGAGCTGACCGGCGGCTGTTAGCTGACCGGCGGCTGTTAGCTGACCGGCGGCGCCTCATTGTGGGGGCCAGTCGTCCAGGTCGTGCCGTCGGGGGAGTCCCGCAGTTCGATGCCGGCGGCCTGCAGTGCCGTCCTGATGTCGTCGGCAGCCTGATACGCGCCGTCCTTACGCAAGGTGGCGCGAAGCTTGATCAGCGGCGCTATGGCGGGCCGTAGCCGGTCGGCTGGATCGACCAGGCCGCCTGCTGCGCTCTTGCCAAGCCGGACGACGAGGCCGCGGAGCACCGCCCGGGCGCGGTCGGAATTGTCGTTTTCGTCGGTATCGGACGCCCAGGCTTCGATCGCACTTTCCAGGTCAAGGATCGCGGCCACCATCGCCTGGCCGTCGCGGTCGCTTGCGGCCGCTTCGAACTGAGCCGCCGCCGCCCTGGTCAGGTCAGGTAGCTCGGTGGTGCCTAGCTCCACTCGCGCTCCGTCAGCGCTGGCCTGCGCTGCGGCCTGGCCGGCCACCAGCTGGGTCTTGACCTGGCCAGGGCTGGCGTTCGCGGCCCCGGTCAGCACCAGGTCAGCAAGCTCATCAAGGCCGATAGCTGAGCCGGATCGCAGCACGGTGCTGAGGCCGGCCTTTCGTATCGTCGCGCCGCCTTTGCCGAGCACCTCGGCCTGCCTGGCCTCAAGGTCGAAGACCAGCGCCGTGTGCTCGTCGACGCCAAGGACGGCGCTGTCCGGCGGCAGCTCACGCTCTAGCAGCGCCAGCCGCCGTTCGCCTAGGTAGCAGAATCTGGTGTCGTGGGTGCCGCCTTCGGCGTTGTCGTAGTGCGGGATCACCGCGACCTTCAGGCCGAGCACGCTGAGCAAGTCGAGTCCGTCCAGCCAGTAAGGATCGGCTCCGACCTTATAGATCTCATAAACCGGCACGGCGACGAAGCCCATTGCCGCAGCGGCCGCCGAGGCAATGATGGTCAGCCCGGTACCGGCCGCGATCCGGTCCCGCAGCGCTGCCGGCACCTGGCTGCCGCGCCACTTGTTCAGCGCGTAGGTGGGGCTGCCTGGTCCGGCGAATACCCAGTCCGAGTTGCGGATCGCTGACACGCTCGCCGGGCCTTCGCGGTCGGCGGCGACGTCGACGGTCAGGCCGACACTGCGGGCGAAATACGCCTGCGCTCTGGCCGAGATGTCGGCGGCATTTTCCTGGAAGGCATAAGGAGTGTCCAGCAGCACCGCGCTGCGCTGGCCAGGTCCTAGCCGCTCCACGAGGGCCTTGTGTATGGTCACCATCGTCGGGCTGGTCTCGCCAGAGCCCATGATCGCGAGCACTCGGGCACTGCCCATCGCGCCAGCCTCCTTGCGGCTCGTCGCCCACTGTAAAATCAACCCTAACTGGTAGTAAGTCAGCGTTACCCGCCGCTGTTCACCGCCAATCACCCTAGGGCCTGGTAGACCAATGAGCATGCGACGACGATTCGACGTGGCTGAGCGGCGGCGACGGTTGGCGGTCAGGCATCGCCTGGCCACCGCGCAGCACGGTGCTGAGCCAGCCCAGGTCGCCGGAAGCCTGGTGGCACTGCACGGCACAGACCCGGCCACCGTCTTTCTCTCGGTGCGGGCGAGGACTTCCGCCGCGGTGACCCCCGCGATCATCGAGGAGTCGCTCTACGAGCGCCGCGAGCTGGTCAGGATGCTGGCGATGCGGCGCACGGTGTTTGTCGTGCCGACTGAGTCGATGCCAGCCGTGCAGGCATCGACAACCAACAAGATCGCCGCGGATCAGCGGGCCAGGCTGCTGAAGCACCTACGCGACCTGGCGGACATCGCTGACCCCGATCCCTGGCTCACCGAGTTGGAGAAGTCCGTACTCGCCATCATGGACAGCCGGGGCGTACCGCTGGCCGCTGCCGAGCTGAGCGCGGCCGAGCCGCGCCTCAAGACCACGCTGCTCATGGCGGCGGGCAAGCCCTACGAAGCCACCGCCACTATCACCAGCCGGGTGCTGCTGGTGCTGGCCGCCCAAGGTCACCTCATCCGCGGCCGGCCGATCGGCACCTGGCTATCTCAGCAATACAAGTGGTCAAGACTCGAAGACTGGCTCCCTGCCACCGACCTGAGCGAGCATGCCGAGCGGGCGGCCAAGGCCGAGATGGCGCGGCTGTGGCTCGCCGCCTTCGGGCCGGCCCCGGCCAGCGACCTGAAGTGGTGGACTGGCTGGACCGGCGGTCAGGTCAAGCAGGCCGTACTCGACGTGGGTGCGGTCGAAGTCGAATTGGACGGCGCGGTCGGCGTAGCGCTGGCCGACGACCTGGACCAGACTCCTGACCCTGAGCCGTGGGTGGCGCTGCTGCCCGCGCTCGATCCGACCGTAATGGGCTGGGCCGACCGGGATTGGTTTCTGGGCGAGCACGCCCACGCCCTTTTCGATACCAACGGGAATGCCGGACCCACCGTCTGGCTCGATGGCCGAATTGTCGGCGGCTGGGCCCAGCGCAAGACCGGTGAAGTGGTCACCAGGCTCTTGGCCGACGTAGGCGCTGACGGCGTTGCCAGGATCGACGCCGAGGCGCAGCGGGTAGCGGCCTGGCTCGGGCCGGTGCGGGTGATCCCGCGCTTTCGCACGCCAACCGAGCGAGACCTGTCCGGCTAGCTACTCGCCTAGCTTGCGCCTCAGGTCATCACGCCGGGCGGTGAGCACATCAACCTGATTGTCGAGCTCGTCGGCCTGCTGGATCAGGGCACCCCGGTCGGTCGGATCATCCTGGTCGGCAACGTCGCCGCGCACGCTCACCGCTGTCGCGCGCAGTGCTTCCAGGTCGCGCTCGACCTCGCTCAGCCGTGCCCTAAGTTCGCTGGCTGACGCCTGCTCGGTCATCGCCAATCCCTTCGCTTCACGCGTGCTGACCTGCCAGTGCCCGCGCGGTCAGTACCCGCGCAAGGTGCCGACGGTACTCCTGATCAGCGTGGATGTCACTCGCCGGGCTGGTACCCTCGGCGGCGAGTTCGGCGGCCTGCGCCGGGCTGTTGCCGGCCGCAAGCGACTGTTCGGCGGCGATCGCGCGCAGTGGCGTGGCGCCCATGTTGCCCAGGGCGATCCGGCCGGCCGTCGCCGCTACTCCGACGATGGCCCAGTCGTTGGCGCGGCGGACGAACTTCTGATAGCCCCAGGGCTCGTCTGGCCGGCGCGGCACGCGGATCGCGGTAAGCAATTCGCCTTCATCGAGCGCGGTCTCGAAGTATCCGGTAAAGAAATCGTCGGCAGTCACCGTGCGGGTGCCAGCCAGGCTGGTGAGCTCCACCGTACCGCCCAGTGCGATCAGCGCCATTGGCAGGTCAGCGGCCGGGTCGGCGTGCGCGAGCGAACCGCCGATGGTGCCGCGGTGCCTGATCTGCGGGTCGCCGACCAGGGAGGCGGCGTGAGCGAGCAGCGGCGCATCGGTCCTGACCAGCTCAGCTGCCGCGACGTCGGCATGCCTGGTGGCCGCGCCGATGACGAGTTCGTCTCCGTCGGTCCTGATGCCGCGCAGATCGGCCACCTTGGTGATGTCCACGAGCACGGCAGGCGCGGCCAGCCGCAGCTTCATCATCGGCAGCAGCGAATGGCCGCCGGCCAGCACCTTCGCGTCGTCGCCGTGCTCGCTGAGCAGGTCAAGCGCGTGCGCGGTGGAGTCAGCGGCGACGTAGTCGAACTGGGCGGGGATCATGCGGTCACCTCGGACTTGGCTGCGGCGGCAGCGAGAACGGCCCTAATGATGTTGTGATAGCCGGTGCAACGGCACAGGTTGCCTTCGAGACCTTCGCGGACTTCCTGCTCGGTCGGATTCGGGTTCTCCGCGAGCAGGCTGACCGAGGCCATGACCATGCCAGGGGTGCAAAAGCCGCATTGCAGCCCGTGCTCGGCGCGGAAGGCAGCCTGCACCGGGTGCAGCTCGCCGTCACTGGCCAGACCTTCGGCTGTGGTCACCTGCTGGCCCGCTGCCTGAGCGGTCAGTATGGTGCAGGATTTCACCGATTCGCCGTCCAGCAGCACCGTGCAGGCACCGCACGAGGTGGTGTCGCAGCCGATATTGGCTGCCTTCAGGCCGCAGACGTCGCGCAGATAGTGCACTAGCAGCAGCCGCGGCTCGATTTCGTCGGATCTGGCTTCGCCGTTGACGGTGAGCTCGACTCGCATTTATGCACCTTCCGTTTGCATTGCTGCCTGCATTGCCCGCCAGATCCGCATCGGGGTAGCTGGCATATCGATGTGCCTGACGCCTAGGTGGGCGACCGCGTCGACGATGGCGCTCTGGACCGCCGGGGTGGCGCCGATAGTGCCAGCTTCGCCGATTCCCTTGGCACCAAGGGGGTTGTAACTGGTCGGCGTCTCCATCGTGGCGAGGTCGAAGCTGGGCAGCTCGGTGGCCGACACGATCGGGTAGTCGGCGAAGCTGGCGGTCAGCGGGTTCCCATCGCTGTCGTATACGACCTCTTCGAGGAAGGCCTGGGCCGCGCCCTGCGCGATCCCGCCGTGCCGCTGGCCTTCGGCGAGCAGCGGATTGAGCACGGTGCCGGCATCGTCAACAGTCAGGACCGAGCGGAGCACCGCCTTGCCAGTCTGGGTGTCGACTTCAGCGACCGCGACATGGGTGCCGAACGGGAAGGTCGCTCCGGCCGCGGTAAAGATGGTGTGCACGTACAGCCGCTCACCCGCCGCGAGCCTGGCCAGCTCGATGGCGGCAGCCGGGTCGCCCTTCACCTCGAAGGCGCTCTTGGCGACGTTGAAGACCAGGTCATCGGCGCTGGCCTCAAGCTCGGCGGCGGCCCGTTCCTTGGCCACATCGAGTAGCTCACGCGAGGCTTGCTGCACCGCCGCGCCGCCCTGCTGAAGGCTGCGCGAGCCGCCGGTACCGCCGCCGACCGGGATCAGGTCTGTGTCACCCCAGACGAGGGTGATCTTGTCAACTGGGATGCCAAGTTCCTCGCTGGCGATCATCGCCCAGGCGGTCGAGTGGCCTTGGCCGTGCGGCGAGGTGCCGGTCAGGATCGTGGCCGTGCCGTCCGCGTGCACCTCCACGGTCGCGTTCTCTGACGGCGGACCCGACTCGTCGCCGCCGCCGGTGATCTCCACATAGCAAGCCACCCCGATGCCAAGTTGCACGATGTCCTTGTTCGCGCGGCGGCGTGCCTGCTCATCCCTCAGCTTGTCGTAGCTGGCTTCGTTGAGTGCCAGGTCAAGCGCGGCGACATAGTCACCGCTGTCGTACTTGGCGCCGAAGGCCGTCGTATGCGGCTCGGTAAATGGCGGCAGCAGATTACGCCGCCGCACCTGCGCCGGGTCCATCCCGATCTCGGCCGCGAAGAGGTCAAACGCTCGCTCCAGTCCGGCGGTCGCCTCCGGTCGGCCAGCCCCGCGGTAAGCGCCGACTGGCGTGGTGTTGGTGACGATCGTCCGCGCGATCGCCTCGGCCTTGGGGATGTCATACGGGCCGGTGGCCATCATGATGGTCAGGAACGGCAAGATCGCACCGATCCTCGGGTAAGCGCCAGCGTCCTGGACGACCACGATCCGGTAGGCCTGCACATCGCCGTCCCGGCTGCCGCCGATCGTGATCGCGTGCCGTTGGGCTCGGCCATGGGTCATGGCCACCAGGTTCTCGAACCTGGTTTCCGACCACCGGGTAGGACGCCCGAGTTGCTTGGCCGCCCACGCGACCAGTGCGTGCTCAGGGTCGGCGCCGAACTTGGCGCCGAACGCACCGCCGACGTCGGGCGTGATGACCCGCACAAGCTCATCTTCGATGCCGAGCAGCTTGGCCAGGGACTGCTTGGTGCCCTGCGCGCCCTGGTTCGGTATCCAGGTGGTCAGTCGGCCATCCTGGCCCCAGACGGCGGCAGCCGAGCGGCTTTCCATCGGGGCCGGTGCGACCCGCTGGTTGATGATCGTGTGGCTGACTACCACATCGCAGCCGTCGAACAGGTCAGGTTGGAGGCTGTCCTCGGCACCGAACTCGATGGCGACATTGGTGTGCGCCTCATCGAAGACCAGCGTCGTATCGCTCAGCGCGTCGTCGTAGTCGATCACCGCGGGCAGCGGATCGTAGTCCACGTCGATTAGCTCGATGGCGTCCTCACCCTGATAGGGATGCTCGGTCACCACCACAGCGACCGGCTCGCCGACGAACCGCACCTTGTCAGTCGCCAGCAGGTGTCTTGTCATGTTGGCATTGACCATGCCGGACATTTGCGGCTCGATGATCGGCAACTCGGCCAGATCGGCACCGGTGTAGACGGCGAGCACGCCCGGTGCGTCCTTAGCCGCGCTGACGTCTATGTTGCGGATCCGTGCGTGCGCGATTGGAGAGCGGGCGAAGAACACATGGCACGCGCCGTCAAGCCGGTCGTCGGTCACGTCCTCGGTGTAGACGCCGCCGGTAGTCAGGAACTTCGGATCCTCGGTGCGCAGGACCCTGGTGCCAAGAATGCTCATCGGCGGCGTTCCTCCCTCGTAGGCCGCAGGCGTGGTGCGGGCCGCAGTTGTCGCCATGGCCGTCGCGATCGCGCCGGCCATCCGTGCGGTTAAATCGACCGTTAAGTGGCGACTCATGATCGACGCTCCGCAACGTGACTCTATCGATGCTGATCCAGATTTGCCGAGGCAGGCCCCGATACCCGACCGACGCTAGCGGCGGGTCAGCTTGGGAATGCACGAAGCGTTGGGGTGGTTTGGGTGCTTGGTACGGAGAAACCCCCCGCTGAGCTGAGCGCGAAGTCAGCCGCTCGCCAGAAAATCACTTGGGTGCCGCTGACCTGGATCGATAGGATCGGTCGGCTGGACGCTCTGATCAGAAAAGGAATCTTGTCATGCTGACGCGTGCGCTGACGCGCCGCTTCCCAGTCCTGTCCAACCGCAACTTCCGCCTGTTGTTCGCCGATCGGTTGATCGCGCCGCTGGCCTTCTCGTTCTCGCTAGTCGGCGTGTCCTTCGCCGTGCTAGGGGTGACCTCGTCGGCGGCCCATCCTGGCGGCTCAACCGCAGAGCTCTCCTACGTGCTCGCTGCCCAGATCGCGCCGTCGCTGGTCTTCGTGCTGATCGGCGGTGTCATCGCGGATCGGATCGCGCCGCAACTCGTCATCGTCGCGGCGAATGTCATGATCGCGCTCGGCGAAGGCACTTTCGGCCTGCTGGTGCTGCTCGGCCGGCCGAGCCTGTGGACGATGATCGGGCTTGAGTTCCTCACCGGCACCGGGATGGCCTTGTTCTATCCGGCGTCGACGGCGCTACTGCCCAGGCTGGTGCCGACCGGGCAGCTGCAGGAAGCCAGCGCGATCAGCAGGCTGGGCATGAATGCCGCGATGATGGCCGGCGCCGCCTTGGCCGGCGAGTGCGTCACGCTCTTCGGCGCGGGCTGGGCGCTCGCGGTGTGCGGGTTCGGGACTTTCGCCGTGGTGCCCCTGATGCTGATGATCCGGCTTGGCCCGGTCGCGTCGGAGCGCGAGCACGCGCCGAGCGTGCTACGGGAGTTGCGCGAAGGCTGGTCCGAGTTCTGGTCGCATACCTGGCTCTGGGTCACGGTGCTCCAGTTCGCTGTGGTGCTTGCCGCCTGGAGCGGCGGTTTCCAGGTGCTCGGCCCAGTCGTCGCCAAGGCGCACCTTGGCGGTGCGTCGGCGTGGGGGCTGATCTCCGCCGCTGAAGCGATCGGCCTGATCGTTGGCGGGCTGTTGTCACTGCGCTGGACGCCGCGGCGGCCCATCTTGTTCGTGGTGGCCAGCGGCGCCGCGATCGCTGTCTCGTCGCTGACGCTGGCGATGCTGCTGCCACTGCCGCTGGTGTGCATCGGCGCATTCGGACTTGGGGTAGCCATCGAGATGATGGCGGTCATCTGGACCGTCACGATGGCGACCAGGATCCCGGCTGACAAGCTGGCACGGGTGTCTGCCTACGACGCGCTCGGCAGCTCGATGGGCATGCCTGCTGGTGCGCTCATCGCTGGCCCGATCGCCGCGCTGATAGGCGTGTCTGCCACCCAGTACGGCGCCGTTGTCATCACGCTCATCGCCTCGGCGCTGGCACTGATCCCACGCGAGATCAGGCACGCCCGCTCGGATCGGCCAGCGCAGCCGGTGGGCGCGCGACCGGAGCTAGTGCCAGTGGCGCCAGTGCCAGTGGAGCTAGAGTCGGTCGCGGCCAGAGCCCGCTAGGCAGCGAGGGCGGTGTCGCCGATAAAGGCGGCCCACAGGCTGGCGTAGGCACCGCGAGCAGCGAGCAACTCGCAGTGAGTGCCGATCTCGGCGACCCGGCCGCCATCCAGTACGACAATCCGGTCGGCCTGGGCCGCCGTGGTGAGCCGATGCGCGACCAGCAACGTGGTGCGCTTGGCGGTCAGCTGCTCGGTCGCCTTGATGACGGCGGCCTCGGCAGCCAGGTCAAGCGCTGCCGTTGCCTCGTCAAGCAGCAGGATCGCGGGGTCGACCAGGTAGGCCCGGGCCAAGGCGATCAGCTGTCGTTGGCCAGCCGACAGATTCCGGCCGCGCTCAGCCACCTCGTGATAGAACCCCCCAGGCAGCCGGGCGATCATGTCGATCGCGCCTACCCCCCTGGCCGCTGCCTCGACTTCGGCGTCGGATGCCGTGGGGCGGCCGTAAGCGATGGCATCTCGCAATGTGCCGGCGAACAGGTAAGGCTCCTGCGGCACGACGCCAAGCTGGCGCCGGTAGCTGGCCAGGTCGTACTCTCGCACGTCGACGCCGTCGACGAGCACGTGCCCCGAGGTCACGTCGTAGAACCTGGCCACCAGCTTCACGAGCGTGGACTTGCCAGCGCCGGTCTGGCCGACGAAGGCCACCGTCTCGCCTGGGGCGATCCGCAGGCTGACACCGCTGATCGCATCTGCGGTGCCCTTGCCGTACTTGAAGTCCACGTCGTCGAGCTGGATCGCGCCGCTGCAGGCCGGCCTTGATCGGATGCTCAGCCTCTGGGGTGCTGGTCGGCGTCCGCATGAGAGCCTCGATCCGGCTGAGGCCGACCGAGGCCTGCTGGTAACCGTCGAATACCTGGGACATCTGCTGCATCGGTGCGAACAGCATGTCGATGTAGAGCAGATAGGCGATCAGGCGCCAGCCGTGAGCACCCCGCTGTGCACCTCGTCAGCCGCGGCGAACAGCACGAGCGCGCCAGCAACGGTGGACAGTGCCTGCACGAACGGGAAGTAGAGCGCGATGTACCGCTGCGCTCGCAGCCGCGACCGCAGGTAGGCGCTGCTCAGCCCGGCGAACTTGGTCTGGTTCACCCGCTCCCGCCGGTAAGCCTGCGTCGACCCGCAGGCCGGCCACGTTCTCCTGCAGGTCAGCATTGACGATGCTGACCTTCTCCCGCGCCTCGGCGTAGGCCTTCGATGACTTCATACGGAACCAGATCGTGGCCGCGACCAGCACTGGCAGCACGCTAAACAAGATCAGGCCGAGCTTGATGTTGATCAGCAGCAGCGCGATCAGCACGCCGAGGAAGGTCAGCCCGGAGTTGACCATCGTGATCAGCCCGGTCTGCAAGAACGTGGACATCGCGTCCACGTCCGTGGTCATCCTGGTCATGATGCGTCCGGTCATCTCGCGCTCGTAGAAATCAAGCCCGAGTCGCTGCAACTGCGCGAAGATCTTCACTCGCAGCGTAAAGAGCAGCCGCTCGCCGTTCCTGCCCACCACGACGGTCTGGACGGCGTTCACGACCCAGTCGGCCAATACGATCGCGAACGCCGCCGCCGAGATCAGGATGATCACGTGGAAGGCCTTGACCTCGATGCCATGGTCAATGCCGCCACGCATCAGCCAGGGCAGCGCGACTCCTGCGATCGCGTCGAGTCCGTCCAGGATCAGTCCAGCGATCAGGGCGATGGCGAATGGCCTCAGCAAGCGGCTCAGACTGAACTTCGGATCTGGTGTCCGGCTGAATGCCGGATCGACGTCCGGCTTGTCATTGGCCGGGGGGAGCGCGGCCACTCGGGCGAGCAGTTCGGGCGTCGGCGGTATGCCGGCCAGCATGCCGCCATCAGCGACCCCGACGCCGCGACCGCCGACGGCAACCCGGCCCCGGCCGCCGCCGATGCCTGCTCCCCGGCCGATGGCCGTGCTCGCCTGTCCGGTGAGCTGCTTGCTGAGCTGGTCGGCCCGTGCCGCTGCCGACTCGACGTCATCGGCTGCGCCGCGCCCGGCTGGTGCGTACTCGACCGGCCAAAGGCTGGGGGTGATGCCCAGGTCAGCGGCGTCATCCGCGACCTCGAGCTTGGCCCCGTCTTCGTAGTAGGCGAGTTCGCCCGCGTCAACGCCCTCGGCATCGTCGCCGGGGCCGGAGAGCAGCAGCCGGTAGAGCGCGCAGCGCTCGGTAAGCTCCTCATGAGTGCCCAGGTCGACCAATTGACCGGCGTCCAGTACCGCGATCTTGTCAGCGAGCTGCAAGGTAGATCGCCGATGTGCGATCAGCAGGGTGGTGCGCCCGGCCATGACCCGGCGCAGTGTCTCGTGGATCTGGGCCTCGACCCGGGCGTCGATGGCCGAAGTGGCATCGTCAAGCACCAAGATGGCCGGATCGGTAATCAGCGCCCGGGCTAGCGCGACCCGCTGTCGCTGGCCGCCCGACAGGGTCAGGCCTTGCTCGCCGATGACGGTGTCATAGCCGTTGGGCAATGCGTTGATGAAGTCGTCGGCCTCGGCCGCGCGCGCGGCCGCCACGATCTGCTCGTCGGTGGCATCGGGTCGGCCATAGGAGATGTTCGACCGAACGGAGTCGGAGAACAGGAAGCTCTCCTCCAGCACCAAGCCAATCGAGGCGCGGAGCGAATCCATCGTGACGTCTTTGACGTCGACTCCGCCGATGCGGATCACGCCGCCGGTGACGTCGTAGAACCTGGGCAGCAGCAGCGAGATCGTGGACTTGCCCGAGCCGGAGGTGCCGACAACCGCGATCGTCTCGCCTGGGGATACCCGCAGCGTGAGTCCGCGCAGCACCGGCTCGGATGGCAGGTACCCGAAGGTGACGTCAGCAAGTTCCACGTCACGGGCATCGGCTGGCAGCGCGACCGCGTGCGGCTTTTCGGTAATGACCGGTCGCGAGTCGATGACCTCGAAGACCCGGATGACGCTGGCTCGCGCCTCCTGCCCGATCGTGATCAGGCCGGTGAGCGCCCGCACTGGTCCGACCAGCTGGGCAATGTAAGACGAGAACGCGAAGAAGGTGCCCAGGTTGATCTCGCCGTGAATAGCCAGCCAGCCGCCGTAGGCGAGCACGCCAACCTGACCGAGCGAAGGCACGGCCTGCAGCGTGGGGTTGAATTTGGCGGTCAGCCTGACCGTGCGAACCCGTGCGGCATAGAGCAGCTTGCTCGCGCCTTCGAGCCGCTCGACCTCCTGCTCCTCCTGGCCGAATCCCTTGACCACCCGGACGCCGGTCACGGCGCCGTCGACGACGGCGGCGACGTTCGCCGCGTGCTGCTGGGCGTCCCAGCTTGATGGGAACAGTTTGTTACGAGAGGCGATCGAGACGAGGAAGAGGGCCGGGCCAACGGCCAGCGCCACGATCGTGAGCAGCGGCGAAAGGAACGCCATTACCGCGAGCGACAAAAAGAACAACAGCACGTTGCCGAGCAGCATCGGGGTCATCCCGAGCAGGCCCTGCACCATGTTTACATCGGAGATGGAGCGGCTGACGATCTGGCCGGTGTGCAACTGGTCCTGACGAGCGCCATCTAGCTTGGACAGCGCCTCAAACATCTCGGTACGCAGGTCGTGCTGCACGTCGAGAGAGATCCGGCTGCCGATGTAGCGCCGGGTGTACACACCGACGAAGCTCAGCGCCGCTGCGATGAGCAGCGCCGTCGCGCCAATCCAGATGGGCTGGTGCCTGGTCAAGATCGCGTTGTTGACTATGTCCCGCTGGATCAGCGGAATGATCACCGCGATCAGTGTGGCTAGCAATGAGCCACTGAGTGAAAGAATGACCGACTTAGGGTGCCGCCAGCAGTACTCGGTGAGCCGTCGCAACCAGCGCTGGTGCGGATCGGCTACTGATTTCATTCGTCTCCCTTACACCGACGATCGCCGCGCTGACTGGGCGACCGTAATTGCGGATTTCGTCTCGCGCAACTGCTCCATCGCGCGTTCAAGCTGGTCAAAGTCGTCGAGCAACCGGTCAGGGTCGCCCGCCTCGGTCAGGATCTTGGTGAGCCATTCGGCATACTGGTCATCGGCGCGCTGCACGGCGGCGAGGCCTGCTTCGGTCAGCCGCAGACGCACGACCCGGCGATCGGCGGTGTCCGCCTCCCGGCTGAGCAGTCCGGCGGCGACCAGTCCGTCAGCTGTGCTGGTCAGCGTCGGCTTGGCGACAGCCAGCTTCTCGGCTAGCCGCGCCGATCGCTCGCCGCCAGCACCGATCAGCTTGAGCATCCGGTACTGCTGCGGGGTCAGCCCAGCGTCCACCCGCTCCATGGCGCGGAACAGCCGGATCACAGTGAGCGCGGCATCGGCAGCGCGATCAGGACCGGCTGTCGCCTCCGTAATCAGCGCTGCTCTGGCCATTTCAGGTCACATCATTTCATAAGCCACGCTTACAGTTCGCTACCCTAACAACTACCTAGGCTAACAAATTCCGACGCGCTCTGTGGCGCTGCTGGCCGCGCTGGTCGTGCCCTCGCGCAGTCGGGGTCGGCGGGCCGGAGAGCCGCGGGCAGGAGCGGGCCGGAGAGCCGCGGGCAAGAGCGGGCCGGAGAGCCGCGGGCAGGAGCGGGCCGCGGCCGGTGGCTGGGGGAGGCTGCGGGCGGGAGCCTGGGGAGACGCGGCGGGTAGTGCGGTAGGAAGCTGGGGGAGTGGGGTTAGAGCTGGGGCTCTATGGCTGGGATGGGGGCGGCCTTGCAAACTGAAGCTGGCTGGTCGCTGGTCATCTTGCAGATGGCCGCGGTGACGTAGTTGGCGGCGCCGTTGACGTTCTTCGCGACCGTGCTGTTGGGGTTGTTCAGTTGGCTGGCGATCTGGGACCAGGTGAGGCCCTTGAGCACGGCCGGGTCGTAGAGCGGGCCGGTTACGGTGACCTTGCCGCCGAAGTAGATGAACGGGTACACCAGTCCACCGTTGGCGCTGCCGTACTTTTCCCAGACGGCCTGCTGCGCCTTGGTCGGGTTCTGCAGCGGGCCGTGCGTGACGGTCTCGTTCTCGATCGGGTTGAAGGTCAGGTACTTGCTGGTGTACTTCACGTGCAAGAAGGTCAGCGTGGCGGTATTCGGGTCGACGTCGGTGCTGGATGAGTGGATGCCGCTGATTGGGCCGAAGGTGCCGAAGCGGCTCAGCGCTACCGCCATCGACCAGCGCATGGCCGCGCAGTAGGGGCAGAACTCTGCGCCGATGTAGAGCATGTTGGGCTTGCCGCCGCTGGCCGCCTGCGCTGAGTCGCTGATTGATTTTATCGGTAGGTCGGCGCGCGGTGGCAGGCTGCCAGTCCCGATGGTGGCCAGCGTGCTGGGCGAGACGCTCGTGACCTCGTTAATGACCGATGCGGGCAAGCCACCCCGGCCGGCCTGCTTCGGCGTGGACGAGCCGTGCAAGACGATGAAGCCGACCACGATCGCGATCACCACGACAACAACGCCGGCCACGGTGTAGAGGCGTCGCCGTTGCTCGGCTTGGTGCTGTGCTTCTTGCATCGCCGCGATCCGAGAGCGCGAACTGGCGTTGCTGTTCCGATCGGCGTTGCCCATGCGACTAGCTCCCTTGGGGCTGCGTCTTCGCAGCTTGGTTACCCTCGCGGCTAGGGTCCGTCACAATCCGATTCTATTGGTCGCGGAGTGTGATGAGGATCAGCGTCGGTACGAGGCGTTCGACGTCCCCCAGGACGTGGCGTCGTATACCAGCAAGACGAAGATCAGGAACGTGATGATGTGGACGCTCGTGCACCATAGGCAGATGTTGCCGATCTGGATCACTTCGGCGAACACCAGGTAGAGCACAAATCCCATGCCCACGATCACCGAGCCGAGCCGCAGCCACCGCACCGGCGCCTGGCTGAACCGCCAGCCCAACGGTGAGTTGATGACGGCCATGAATGCGTAGAAGGCCAGGCCAAGCACAGCGACTGGGAAGACGCCGAACACCATGGACTGCGGGCTGGTGGTGACCTTCTCGCAGTTCACCACACCCTTGTCGGAGCAGGCGATGGTCACGGCGGTGTCGTAGTGGGTAATCGTCAGGTAGATCGAGACGCCCACGCCGATCAGCGAAAGCACCCAGGTGGTCACGGCCAGCGGATGGGTCCGCATCCAGGTCAGCAGGCTGGTGCCGAGCGGGGCTTGCGGCCCGCTGGCTACCGGATCAGCGGTGGTTGCCGCTGCCGACTCGTTGACTCGAACGCCATTGCTAGCGGTCTTGGCGAGCGCGGGCGCCGGCGCGTCCGCGGCAATCGCCGACCGGCCCCTGTTGTTGCCGTGTCCGGCCCGCTTTTTCGCGCTCACCGCCTGGCGGCGCTTGGCCTGCTTTTGGGCTGCCATCAGATGTTCCCGCCTACCGCAGTCACGTTGGGTGCCTTGCACACGTTGCTCGGCTGATCGTTGGTCACCTTGCAGATCGCCGCGATGATGTGGTTCGCCGAGCCGAGTATGGCCTGCGCCACCGGACTGTTCGGGTCCTGCAAGTCATTGCCGACCTGCTGCCAGGTGAGGATGCTGGCGCTCACCTGACCGGTGTTCGGCGAACTGCCGAGCACGCTCGGCAGGTACTGAGCGCCGCTCACGACGTACTTGCCGCCGATGTCCACGAACGGGAAGCTGCCTTGCCCGTACTTGTCGATCAGTGACGTCTGCGCCGAGGTCGGCTTTTGCAGCGCCTTCTCGGCCACGGTCTCGGTCTCGACCGGCACGAAAGTCAGGTACTTGCTGGTGTACTTCGACTGGTAAAAGGTCAGCGTCGGAGTGCTAGCGAAGACGTCGGTGCTCGTTGAGTGAATGAAGTGCAAGTTCGACAAGGTGCCGAACCGGCTCAGCGCGACCGCCATGGCCCACCGCTCGGCGGCGCAGTACGGGCAGTACTCGGCACCTTCATAGAGCATCTCGGGCTTGCCGCCGGAGGTCAGCGCTGGCGATGAGATCGCCTTGAGCGGGGTGACCACGCTGGCTGGGCCGGCCCCGACCTTATTGAGCACGGCGCTCGGCACGGTCGTGACCTGGGTCGCGACCGTGGCCTCCGTCTTCGATGCGGTGTTGGCGTGCGTCGTTGACGAGGAATTGGTCAGCGTCTTCACGACGACAAGCGCGACCACGATCACGATGACGAGCACGACGCTACCGCCAACGATGAACGTCCTTCGCTGCGTCTCGGCGCGCCTCGCCGCGGCCTGCTGCAGCGCGATCCGCTGCCTGGCGTTCTGCTGACGGTTTCGCTCCGCCTTGCCCATTCCTGCCTGCCTTGCTCACGATAGATAGTCGGGTTGCGCGTGCCGCAGACCATGGTATGGCCCGCACGATGGTATGGCTGCACTTGTTATCCAAGCGCGGCCCATGGCCATAGTCACTTTGCCGTCAGCACAGCAAATGTAAGCGCAACTCGCTGAACGTTAGCTGAAGACCCGCTCAGCACGCGCTCGGAAGCACGACTCGGAAGCACGACCCGGCGGCCACTGTCCTGACTTCTTGCCTTGCGCAAGTGACAGTGGCTATCGTCCAAGTCATGACTAAGCCCACCCTTGGCCGGCTGTTCCCGGTCGCGTGCATTGTCGCTTGCCTCACCTTGGCGACGGTCGGTTGCAGTTCGTCGAACTCAGGTTCGTCGGGCAGCACGAAGCCCACTGGCGAGGCCAAGGTCGCCTTCGCCTCCTCGCTCGAGTACTTCAACGAGAAGCTATTCGTCCCGGCCTTTACCAAGGCCACCGGACTGAAGTACACAGACTGGGTCGACTCATCCGGTGCGCTGTCCGCCGACATCGCGGCCAAGGAGATCAGCCCGAACGTGTTCGAGAGCGTTGGCGGAGACAACATCACGCCGCTTGAGCCCAAGTTCACCAAGTGGTACGTCCAGTACGCGGGTACTCAGATGGTGGTCGCCTACAACCCGAAGAGCAAGTACGCCAGCCAGTTCAAGGCGATCGCTGCGGGCAAAGAGCCGCTGAAGGATCTCTTTACCTTGATGGAAAAGCCCGGCTTCAAGCTCGGCCGCACCGACCCGAACATCGATCCGCAGGGCCGCTCCTTTATTTACATGCTCGAACTGGCGCAGTCCACGTTCCACTTGCCGTCGGACACGGTCGCCAAGATCATCGGCACTCCGTTCGGCTCGGCCAAGTCCACCGAGATCTATGCCGAGGCCTCGCTCGACTCGACCTTGGAGTCCGGCCAGCTCGACGCAGCGAGCGCCTACCTGAATCAGGCGCGCGAACTACACCTGCCCTATATCACCCTGCCGGCCTCAATCGACCTCGGTGACTTCGCTGACGCCGCCGCCTACGCCAAGGCGATGGTGACGATCACCGACGATGGCCAGACAGTCACCAAGACCGGGTCCCCGCTAGTGCTCGACGTCACGATCATCGGCAAGCCGGACGCCGCCGCGATCGCCTACGTCAAGTACCTGCTGTCGCCGGCTGGCCTGGCGCTTTACAAGAAGGGTGGATACACCCTGCTGACGCCAACCGCCAGCGGTACGGGGATCCCGGCTGCGGTGAAGAGTGAGCTGGGTAGTTAGTCCACAGACGGGTCGGCGCGGTCCGCGAGGGCCGCTCCGACCCGCACCCGCCGGGCTACGTTACGTAGCGAATTGGGGGCGAGTGCTCGGGGCCGGGATTATCTGGCTCGCCCTGCTCGGCCCGGTGATCGCGCTGTGCACGCACCTGTCGTGGCACGCCATCGTGACCTCGCTGACCGCGCCGGGCGCATTTGACCCGCTGCTCGTGTCGGTCGAATCCGGCCTGCTCACCCTCGGCATCTTGATCGGCCTTGGCACGCCACTGGCGTGGGCGCTCGCCAGGGGCACCTTGCCGTTCCCGCGCATCTGGGAGATCGGCGTCCTGGCCAGCCTGCTGCTGCCGCCGCTGGTGATCGGGCTGCTGCTGATCTTCATGGTCGGCCCTTACACGCTCATCGGCGGCTGGCTCGCCCATCTGAACATCTCCGCGGTCAACACGTTCTACGCGCTGGTGATCGCCGAAGTCTACGAGTCGGCGCCGTACTACGTGCTGGGTGCACAGGCGGCGTTCGCCAGCGTCGAGCCCCGGCTTGAGCAGCAGGCGGCGCTGCTCGGCGACCCGCCGTTGCGGGTGTTTCGCCGGGTGAGCATTCCGCTCGCGGCACCGGGACTGGCCATGGCCCTGGCAGTTGCCTGGGCCAGGGCGATGGGCGCCTTCGGCGCCGTGGTCATCATCGCCTACCATCCTTATGGGCTGCCGCTGCAGATCTGGACGTCGTTGCAGGAGACCGGGCTGCCGTCCGCGCTGCCGTTCGCCCTGGTTCTGCTGGTTGTCGCGCTGCCGCTGCCCATCGCGGCCTATCTCTGGAGCGCCCGTGCTCGAGGCCGACGTCGAGGTTGACCGACCTGCGTTCACCGTGCGGGCCGCGATCACCGTGGCGGCGGGGGAGCGGCTGGCGTTGTTTGGCCCATCCGGTGCGGGCAAGACCACGCTGCTCGAAGTCATCGCCGGCCTGGCAGTAGCCAGCCGGGCTTACGTCGTGCTCGGCGACCGGGTATTGACCAGCACGGAAGCGCCAGTGCTCGCGGTGCCACCTTGGCACCGTCGGATCGGGCTACTGCGGCAGGACCCTGGCCTATTCCCGCACCTGTCGGTGCGCGCCAACCTGCGCTACGCCGGCTGCGCGCAGACCGAGCTTGCCCAGCTCGCCAACGCCCTGGGCATCGACGAACTGCTTGACTCAATGCCAGCCAGACTGTCTGGCGGGCAGGCGCACCGGGTCGCGCTCGGGCGGCTGCTGCTGGCTCGCTGCGACGCGCTGCTGCTCGACGAGCCCTACACCGGCCTGGACGCCGGCCTCCGCCGCAACCTGGCTGAGCTGGTGATCTCGCTGGTCGAGCAGCGTGGTGCCCCGGCCATACTGGTGACGCACGAACTGGCCGAAGCGCAGGCGTTCGCGCACCGGCTGGCGGTGCTCGACCAGGGCGAGCTGTTGCAGGTCGGGACGCCAGCCGAGGTGGTTGGCCGGCCAGCCTCGCGGCGGGTGGCCGAGCTTGTCGGGTACACAGGATTCATGCCAACCGGGGGGACGGGCATGGTGGCCGGAGTACATCCTGACCGGATTATCGGGGGCGCTCACCCCGAACGCGGACTAGCGCTGAGCGGTGCGGTGACCGGCTGCCGCCCGGCTGGCGCGCTCTGGGAAATCGGGCTGCGGGTGGGCGAGACCGAGCTCACCGGGCGGCTATTCGAGCCGGCTGGGGTCGGTCAGCAGGTCGCGGTCACCGTGGTTGACCCGCCGCTGTTCTGGCCCGATGGGACGTCGGCGTGACCACCGGGACCAAGCTGCGGCTGGCCAGGCAGACCAGGGGATTCTCGCAGCAGCAGCTGGCTGGGATGGCCGGCGTCTCCAGACAAGCCGTGTCGGCGGTCGAGTCCGGCCAGTCCGATCCTTCGCTGCGGGTAGCGCTCGCGCTGGCGCAGGCGCTCGGGGTGACCGTGGAGGAGCTGTTCGGGGCCGAAGGCGTGGTGCCTGAGGTGGTAGCCAGGCTGGCCGGTCCGCCGGGCCCGGCCCTGGCTTCCGGCGCTCAGCGGGTCACGCTCGCGCCAGTAGACGGCACCTTCGTCGCATTGCCGCTGGCAGGCCCGACGGTGAGCCGGTCAGGCTTTCGTCCGGCCGGTGGCCTGATCGTCACCGAGCCTGCTACGGATAACGGCACCGCGTACGTCCGCCCGATCGGCCCGCCTCGGCCCACCTTGGTGGTGGCGGGCTGCGATCCCGCCTTGCCGCTGCTATCAGAGCCGCTGAGCTTGCTTGACCCGCCGATCGCCTTCAGTTGGTGGCCGTGCGCGAGCCGGGAAGCCCTCAGGCTGTGCGCAGCCGGGCTGGTGCATGTCGCCGGGGTGCACTTGCCGACCCAGTCCGGTGGGTACCGCACCGACCCGGCGACTAAGTTGCCTAGCGGCGGCGTCGAGGTATTCGGCTTCACCGCCTGGCGCGAAGGACTGGTGCTGCGGCCGGGCGACGCCGGCCGGGTTGGCGGCGTCGGCGACGCGATCGCCGCTGGACTGCGGCTGGTCAACGGGAGCCAGGCGCCGAGGCCAGGAGGGTGCTCGATCGGGAGTTGGCCGCGCTCGGCATCGCGCCTGGCACGGTATCTGGTTACGGCTCGGCGGCGACCGGCCATCTGCAGGTGGCCGAGGCGGTTGCGACCGGCCTGGCCGATGCCGGAGTGGCCAGCGAGCCAGCCGCACTAGCCTACGGGCTGGCATTCATCCCGCTGGCGGCCGAACGCTTCGACCTGGTCATCCCGGTCGGCCGGGTGGCATCACGCGAGGTGCAGGCCTTGATCAAGGTGCTGTCCGCACGCTGGCTGCTCGACCAGCTTGGCAGCCTGCCAGGCTACGATCCGACCCCATGCGGGCAGCACGTCGCAACACTATCTGCCGCTGGCTAAACACCTTGGCATACCGGGTGCGTGATCAGCCAGGATGGACGCATGAGACTTCTGGTACTAGGCGGTACACATCACGTCGGACGAGCGGTAGTGCAAGAGGCACTGGCCCGCGGCGACGAAGTCACCACCCTGACCCGCGGGGTCAGCGGCGAGCCGGCGTCAGGCGCGCAGTCCAGGCACGCTGACCGGACCGACGTTGAGCAGCTAAGGACAGCGCTCGGCGACGACACCTGGGACGCGGTGATCGACACCTGGAGCCAAGCCCCGCGCGTGGTCAGGGACGCGGCCGCGCTGCTGACCGACCGGGCCGGACACTACGGCTATGTGTCCAGCCGGTCGGTGTATTCCTGGCCGGTCGCCTCGCATGCGGACGAGAGCGCGCCGGTCGTGGCTGCCGATGCGGATAGCGACGACGGCTCGGACTACGCGGCGGCGAAGCGTGGCGGCGAGTTGGCCACCCTCCGCTACTTCGACGGCCGCAGCGTGCTGGCCCGAGCCCGGCCTGATACTCGGCCCGTACGAGCGAGTCGGCCGGATGCCGTGGTGGCTGCGCCGGATCGAGCGAGGCGGCGACGTGCTCGCCCCGGGGCCTAAGGACCTGCCGCTGCAGTACATCGACTGCCGCGACCTGGCGATCTGGATGCTGCACGCCGCCGACGATGGCATCAGCGGCGCGTTCAACACGGTCAGCCAGCCCGGCCACGCCACGATGGAAAGCCTGCTGACTGCCGCGATCACGGCGACCGGCTCGGATGCGCACCTGGTCTGGGCCGACCCCGAAGTGATCGAGGCCGCTGGCATCGCGGAGTGGACCGAGCTTCCGATCTGGGCCTCACCGCTGGGCGAGGCCATCGCCATGCATGACGGCGACGTATCGGCCATCTACCGGGCAGGCCTGGTCTGCCCGCCCGGTGCAGGAGACGGTCACTGACACCTGGCGGTGGCTGCAGGCCGAGGGCGACCCGCCCGTGCGGGCAGGCCGCCCCACCCACGGTGTCGACCCGGAGAAGGAAGCCGAGGTGCTGGCCAGCCTGCGCGGCTAGCGCCGGCCGAGGGAGCGCGGCGTGTTTACCTTGTCCGGCTTGACGACGTAGATCACCCGGCCCTGCGGGCCGATCGGGTTCGCGTAGTCGCGGCCGACGTACCGGTTGGACAGCTCATCGATGTGGTCGCGCGCCTTCTGGCCGTCGATCGTCTCGATGACATGTCCGCGCACCTCTGACCAGTCCCACGGGTCCTGGGCCGAGTGCAGCAGGACCGTGATACGCGAGTCACGGCGAAGGTTCTTGCCGCGCTGCCGCTGCGGCTCGGTGTTCACGAGGATGTTATCGCCGTCGGTGTCGATCCAGGTCAGCTGGGCTTGCGGCTGGCCGTCTGGCATAAGCGTGACGACTGTCGCGAGATTCTTGCCCTTGGCGAGCTTGATGGTGTCCTGGTCGAGTGGCATGCGTCTGCTCCTGAGGTCGGGGGGGTAATCGCCTGCCTTTAACAACGGCCAGGGCCAGAACATGCCGCCCATTCGGCTGTGCCAGTCGCGCGGACTGTGGCGACCGGCACAGCCGAATTGCGTTTCGAAAATAATGCTCAGCAGGGCTCTGAGCAGTTTTAGTGGCTGTACACCGGGATGATCAGGCCGCGGGCGATAGTGTGAAAGCCCAGGTTGAATCCGGCGACCGCGGGCGTGATGTCCGAGTCCACGCCGAGCGAAGCGGTGTCAAGCGCGTGTACGGCGAAGACATAGCGATGCGGCGGTGCCCCAGGCGGCGGGGCCGCGCCGCCCCAGTCCTTGGTGCCATAATCATTGCGCACCGAGAACGCGCCAGCGGGCAGGCCAGAGCCGTCGGCCACGCCTGCGTTGGTCGCGAGCTCGGTGACCGATGCCGGGATGTCGAGCACCAGCCAGTGCCAGAAACCTGAGCCGGTCGGTGCGTCCGGGTCGAAGCAGGTCACGGCGAACCCCTGGGTCTCCGCCGGGAAGCCGCTCCAACTGAGCTGAGGGGAGATGTTCGGCCCGGTCATGCCGAAACCGTTGTAGACCTGGTCGGGGCCCATCTGCTCGCCCTGCACCACATCGGTGCTGGTGACAGTGAACGACGGCACCTGCGGCATAAAATCATAGGGCAGCGGAGCCTGGTCGGACATAGATCCCTCCTATGGCGATTTCAAATCTGGCTGCCAACGCTACTCCCGCCAGCGGGCGCTACCGATCGGGTGAGGGGACATGAACTGGATGTGGTCAGCCCCCGTGCGCCGGGGTGCGCTCGGGCTGATCCTGATCGCCGTCGTGCTGTTCCCCGGCGGCACGGCAGCGACCAGGGCCAAGGCGTGCCGTCAGACCAGTTGCCCGGCCAACGGCTCGGTCAGCTGGTCCCGTCGGCTGACCGGCTCATGGACCGCGGCCAGCGGGATCGAGGGCACCGTCTACACCGATGGCCAGGCCTACGCGGCGATCGGCAGCGGCATCGCCGCGATCGGCTATGGGCTCACTCTTGATGCCTTTGACGAAGCGAACGGCTTCCCGCGCTGGGAGGCCACCGTCGGCGGCGTCCCGTCCGGATCGGTGATCATGTCCGTCCGGGTCTGGCCCGGCGTCGTCACGGTCGGAGTCGCGGTCGCTGGCGCCCAGAGCGCTGATGTGTCACCGCGCGAGGAGGTCGTGCTGAACGCGGTGACTGGCAAGCAGGTGCGGGCCTACCCGGCCGCCTGGCCGGCGGTGCCGTCAGCGCCGGGCGCCAGCGCACGGTGATCGTCGGCACCACGTCAGTCACCTGCTACCGCAACTCCAACGGCCACGTCATCTGGCGGGACCCGACCGGCGCGCCCGGGCAGGCCTGGCAGGTCAGTGACGGCGAGCTGTACGTCTCGGTATCAGCGACCGGTGCGGTTGGCACCGCGCCGATCACCGCCGTCCGCCAGGTCAACCTCCGTACCGGCAGCCAACGGCTGATCGAGCCTGTTGGCCAGTCATTCGACGGTCGGCTGAGCGGGGCACTGGCCGGTGAGCTGCTGTTTTCCAGCCCGCTCGGGTTGCGGATGTACAACCAAGACACCGGTCGGCTGACCGGCTTCCGTGCCGGCGCCGTGCCGCAAGTTTTCGACCCGATCCAAGATGTGCTCTACGTCGACATCGGCGGCACCCTGGTCGGCGTCAACCCGATCACCGGCCAGGACGAGCACGGCGCTGCCTACCCAGGTCCGCCCGGCACCTACGACGTCCGTGCGGGCGTCGCCCTCGGCCTGGACTCCGGTGCCAATGGTGCCGCCTGGGGCTACAACATCGCCAAGAAGCACGTCAGCTGGACCACCAGGTCGCTGCCTTGGCCGCACTACTTCGTCGACCAGTCAGGCATCGGCGGCAGCGCCGACCCCGTCACCGGCATGGTGCTGCTCGTCACCTGCGCCCAACTGGCCGCAGGCCACAGCCAGTCCTGCCGCAAGCCCACCCTGGTCGCGATCCAGCAGTAGCGGCGGCAGCCCCGGGGAGCGTCTTGGAAGCGCGGCTGCGGGCCGCCCGGCCGCGCGGCTGGCTGCGGGCGGCCTGGTTGCGGCGGCCTGGTTGCGGCGGCCTGGTTGCGGGCGGCCTGGTTGCGGGCGGCCTGGTTGCGGGCGGCCTGGTTGCGGGCGGCCTGGTTGCGGCGGCCTGGTTGCGGCGGCCTGGCTGCCGCATTGGTCACTTTGGTCCCATGCTTACCTCGGTGCGGGGGATACGATCGCTTCACCGTGATATGTCGACCCCGATCCCCGACGTATCACGACGAAGCGACACTCTTGGTCGGTGATTCGCCCTTTCTGCGTCGTTTGGGAGTCGCTTCCTCGTGAAAGGTCATGGTCGGCCGACCACATAGCACGATCAAGCGACCGGCGAGCCTTGAAGGCTGCGGCTGCGGTGACGGCTGTTGCCAATCGTTACCGCGGTTGATACTTCGGCACGTAGCCTGGGTCGGGCAGAATGTGCTGCAAGCGCCTGTAGCTCAGCGGATAGAGCGACTGCCTTCTAAGCAGTTGGTCGCAGGTTCGATCCCTGCCAGGCGCGCTCGGTGGAGTTGGAAGGTGTTCAAGCCGGATTTAGTACCAGGTCGCCGTCAAGCCCAGCCGTAGCGGAGGGTTCTGCGGTTCGTCGGTGGCCAGGTCAAGCTGGCCGGGGTAGGTCCCAGCGGACGCGGGTTGCTGTGCCCGGATAACCAGGTACTGTTCGCCGACGAATTCAATCGGGGCGGCGCTGGCACCTGCACCGGGGCGCTATCAGGTCCGAGGTCGCGGCCGCGATGCCCGGTGACGAGCTGGTATCAAGATCGCACTTCACGGCCACTCGGGCTGTCACCATTGTTGCGCAGCCCCCCAGGCGAACGCGGCTGGTCGCCAGGCTCAAGCAGAGCTATCAGGTGAACCCAGCGACGATCGTGACAGTGATCCTGGCCGAGTTCGGGGACTGCCCGATGATGCGGAAGATGCTGCTCGGCATCAAGCGGCGCGCTGAGATCTGCGGCGACGCCCAGACTAGGGCGCAGCTGTCGCGTAAAACATCAGCCTGAATGTACGAAATATCCTACGATGGTAGTTATTGACCTCGGAAGGATGTCATGAGATCGGAACAACGTTATCTCCCGGCGATGGTGTCCCGCCGCGAGGCGATCTCGGCCGGGGGCCTCGCTATCGCGGGAGCAGCCGGCCTCGCGTCGGCCACCGCACCGGCAACCGGCATCGTGTTCGGCGCGAACCGGGACACCTACCCGAGACTCCACGCCGCCGTCCCGCTGGCCAAAGGCCTTCGCATGTATTACGACACCGAGAACCGGTTTCCGGCCGCGTGGCCGGATCGGTTCGGCGCGCACATTACGCTCTCGCTGCGGCCGAACCCGGGCGACCTGCTTTCCGGCAGGCTTGACCGTCAACTGAAAGCCGTCATCGACTCGGCGCCACCGCATTCCGAGCTGACCTTCTGGCACGAGAAACACCACAGGGAACCCGCTCGGGTACCCCGGCTATGTGAATAACGCGCGCGCCGCGGTCAGGATGCAGCGCTATGGCCACGCTCTGTGCCGGGGAACTCATGTGCAGTTCGGCGTGATCACGGTCGGGCCTGCGGTCCAGCAGCGAGACTGGCTGGCACCCGGCTTGGACTGGTACGGCGATGACCTGTACGAATTCCCCCAGCTGCGCAACCCGGACGGCACCTTCAGCCAGGCCAAGATCATCGCCCGGCTGAATGCGAACCTTCAGGCGTGGCGAGAGGCGTCCGGTACGCGGTCCCCCGCCATCAGGATCTGCGAGACGAACAGTCCACTCGACTCGCACCGCAGCAGTTTCTTCACGACGATCGCGCAATGGATGGCCCGGCACAACGGGACCCGTGTGCTCACCTACTGGAACCCGAACGGGAGCGCCGCGCGGGGCGGCGTGTCCGGCCCATGGCCGCCCAGTGCGGCCGTCATCCGACGACTACGCTCGCTCTCCGAGGAGCACAACGGCGCCACTGGCTGAGCTGCCGGCGTCGGATGCTCGTCGGGGCGACGGCCATTTTCACTCTCATTTGATGGAAAAATTGTCGGCGAGACGACTTGTTCCTTCTAGGTCAGCCACGGCGGATGCGCAGCGCTACGAACCGGCGGCGGTCGGTGCGGCCTGGGCGGGTGGGACTGGCGTGCGCTGGTCACCCTTAGTGGATGAGGTCGGCTGTCCTGCCTGGGCGCAGAGTCGAGGCTGGTAGACGTCCGGCTTGACGAGTTGCTGCGATGAGGAGGCCCGCCGCGACAAGATCGCGACTGCGCCGCCCGCCGCCCTGGCCGATAGGCGGGCCGTGAGCGGGACGAAGGAACGAGTCATGAGCCAGGTCGCCTTGATCTTCAAGGTCAAGTGGCAAGAATTCAACCTGCGCAGATTCGTCATCTTCGCGATCATTCTTGGCCTACTGATCGTCGTGGGAGTGCTCCCTGACGACCGGAGATACTTCCTCAGCGCGATCTTCGGGGCGCTATTCGTGTCGCTTAGTGACCCTGGCGGGAAGTACGGCCCCAGGGTCGGCAAGATGGCGGCGATGGCGGTGGCTGGGGCGCTGTTGACGGCCTTGGCCTTCGGCATCGGCGCAGGCCCGTGGGGCTGGGTCGTGCTGGCCGCGTTCGCCGTCACGTTGCTGAGCGGCCTGGCCGTAAAGTACGGCGCGCACCGATTTATCGCGGCCTATCTGCTCAACGTCTGGTTCATCGTCGCCCTCAGCCTTCCTACCCTCCTCTCGTTCCACCTGCCGGGCCCGGACAGCTCAGGTCTGGTACGGCCCTGGCAGCAGGCGCTGGCCTGGCTGGTCGGATCGGCCTTGTGGGTCGCTGTCACCTTCATCGGGTGGCTGGCGTTGGGGCGCAAAGCGGTGCCGCAGCCGGTCGCCGAGATTCCTGGCGATATCTCGCCCAGGCCGTTGACCAGGCCGCTGGTCCTCTTCGCTGTGCTCCGTGGCATCGCGGTCGCGATCGCCGTCGCCATTTCGTTCGGGCTCAAGCTGCCCGACGCCGACTGGATGCCGATCGCCGCCATCATCGCCATGAAACCCAGCCTCCAGCAATCTGTCCTCATCGCCGAGCAGCGGGTGGCCGGGACCATCGTGGGTGCCGGGGTTGCGGTCCTGGTCCTGCTGCCGGTCGCTAACCTCACCGCACTTGAGGTCATCGTCGTAGTCTTGCTCGCGCTGGCCGCCTCGATCCGCACCATGAATTACGCCTTCTATACCGCAGCGCTTGCCGCAGCGGTGCTGATCATCGCGGACGTGCCCGATCCGTCCAACCTCAGCCACGAAGGTCGCCGGATCCTGTTCACCCTGGCTGGCGTGGGCATCGCCATCATCGTCTTGGTACTGGCCGGCCTGCTGCAAAAACGCATCGCCAAACGGGTCGAGTGACCTGGGCGACGTCCCGTCCGTTACACGTCTTCGGCCGTCGGGTTGACTGACTGCACTGGCCGCTCAAGTCCCTGTGTCCGCAGTGCGCTCCAGCCGAGTAGTCCGGTCACGCTGTCGATCGCGTGCCCTACTTCGAGGCCTTGGTCGGCGATGGTGACGCTGTGCAGGGTCATGGAGTGCGCCCTACTTCGCATCTTGCCGATTTGGATGGCTCTCGCGATCTGAGCGCCTTCTTCGATGTAGCGCAGGTCGATGGTGTTGTCGAACAGGAACATCAGCCCTTCCAGGGTGTTGCTGGGCAGTCCGTGGATGCTGGTCTCGCTGGTGAGAAGCAGGGAGCTGCCCTCCGCCCTGATCAGTCCGATGAGACTGCGCAGGTAAGCGGCGAAACGATCCTCCTCGCGAGCGGCGAACGCCAACTCGGACAGGCTGTCGATGACGACGCGCCCGACCTGGTGCCGGCCGATCTCCGCGCGCACGGAGGTGGCGAGGACATCGAGATCCAGGCCACCATCGGGACATAGGAGATCACGAGCCGGCCCGAATCGAGGTAGGCCGCTAGGTCCCAGCCGAAGCCGTCGGCGACGCTGGCAAGCTGGGCGCTGGTGTCCTGGAAGGTCACGTACATGCAGTTCTTTCCCTGTGCTATGCCCTGGACGAGCCAGCGCAGGCTGAAGATTGTCTTGCCGACGCCAGACGGGCCGGTGATGAGGCTGGCATCGCTTTGCCTGGCACCGCCGCCCATCAGCTCATCAAGTCCGGGGATGCCGCTGGGGATCTGGCCAGACAGCGGGGCTTCCGGATTCGTGATCAGGGTCTCTATGCGCGGGAAGACCTCGACTCCACGCGGGCCGATCCGAAGGGTATGCTTGCCCGTCCGGTGACCGGTACCGCGCATCTTGAGTACCCGCAGCCATCGCAGGTCGACTGGCTCACGGGCCTCGTACTCCATCTCGATGATGCCGTCGGCTACCGCGAATACGATCTCGGTGCGCAATTCGGCGGCGCTGTATTCGCCCACTAGCAGCAATACTGTGCCGGTCCGGGCAAACCGGCCGGTCAGGTCATAGAGCGCGCGGCGTAGTTCCGGTGGGTCAGCAATGTCGCCCCACGCCTTAAAGCTGTCCATCACCACGATCGACGGCTCCTCATCCAGGGTCTTGCGGACGATCTCCGATGTCAGCTCTTTCAAGCCGTGCGGAGACCCAGGTGCAAGGAAGTCGCTCAGGTTGATGTACTCGACCCGGGATTCCAGGAACGCAGCATCGAAGAAGCTAAAATCCGCCAGGTGCTGTACGAGCTTGCTATGTGGCTCGGACATGGTCGTGTAGTAGACGCACTTGTGCTCCGGGGTAGCCGTGGCGAAGCACAGTTGCTGAGCTAGGATCGTCTTCCCGGTGCCCGGCAGGCCGGCCACGACGACGACCGATCCGGGCTCCAGGCCGCCATCGAGCACCAGGTCCAGCCCGGCTATGCCGGTTGACATGCCCGTCAATGCGCTTCACGCCCTTCCTCAAGCAAGCTGTTCGAAAGCATGACAAGGCTGTGGTCGTCGTAGGGTTTCGCTAGGACCGCATCGGCGCCGCCAGCCAAGTGGATGTCCCCGCTCGCGACGAGGATCGGAATGCCTGCCGTGGCCGGATCATCGCGCAGCCGCTTGATGAACTCGATCCCGTCCATGACTGGCATCATGACGTCGGTCACCACTAGATCCGGGAGTTGCTCCTTAACCGCTTTGAGCCCGGCCGCGCCATTCTCCGCGACCGTGACCCCATGCCCTTGCTTGCGCAAGGTCCGGCCAACAAGGAACCGCTCGTCCGGCTCGTCGTCGACCACGAGAATCCTGGCCATCCAGAGTCGGCTCCTTTTCCTGCAGCTACGCTGCGTGATAGACAAGTAACTTAACGCATTCGAGCGGTGCAGGCGGCTGTTTCCTGTCCTCGCCGGGTACTTGCTCAGCTGCGCCGACGAGCCAGGGCGCCACCAGCTGCGAAGTGGTCCCTGGCTCGGTGTGGTCGCTAGCCGATGAGCGTCGCGACGTCGGCGGCAGTAGCGGAGATGGCAGTGGCACCGGAGTCGACCTTGACCGGAGTCAGGACCGGAGCGCGGCTACCGTCGCCGGCTTGGCCGAGGGCGTTGGCCCCCCAGGCGTAGACGTCACCGGTGGTAGAGATCGCGTAGGCAGTCGCGCCCGAGCTAGCCAGGCTCTGGTAGGTCACGCCAACCGGCGCCGAGAACGGTATCTGGGGATGGCTGATCTCCAGTGCTGCCATTGCCGAGTTGGCCGTACTTGTCGCAGCCCCAGGAGAACAGCTCTCCGTTCGCGAGCTTGACGAGCGTCTGGCCGTTATTGCCGAGCGAGCCGCCGAGGCTCGCCTGCGTCACCCGGCCGGGGAGGCTGACCTTGACCGGGAGGTCAGCTGATTGGCCGACGGTGCCATTGCCGAGTTGGCCGCGGCTGTCTAGGCCCCAGTCGTAGTAGTGGCCATTCGCGAGCAGGGCACCGGCATTTCCGTAGGAGGCGACGAGCGCGGTGACCTGCCTGCCGCTGAGGTGCTTGACTCTGACCGGGACGGTACTTGACGCGAAGCTGCCATCGCCAAGCTCGCCGAAAGCGTTCGTACCGCAGGCGTACAGCTTGTCGCGAGCGTCGTAAATGACGTGCTCGGCTGCTCCGGCTACTGCCGTGACCTGCGCGAACGGCAGCCTGACTGGTCGCGTGTAGGTCTTGGTATTACCCCGGCACAGTTCGCCGCCGAAGTTAAAGCCCCAGCCCCAGAGATGACCGGTCGTGTCGATGGCCAGGGCCGAGTCGAATGGCATCACATCAATTGGGATCGACTTGATCTTGACTCCGGCAGGGAAGCGGACCCGTACCGCTCGAGCGAACGAGTTATGGCGACCGCCATCGCCGAGTTGTCCGTGCGTCCCCTGGCCCCACGCGTACAGCCTGCCGTCGGCGAGCAACGCATAGTCAGTGGAATTGGAGGTTCCGACCTGGATTACCCTGCCGGGCACGGTCATCGCCACCGAGTGCAGCTTGGTGTCATGGCCGCCGGGCCCTAGGAAGGAACCCCAATGATCCACAGTGCTGGTCATCGTCAGCCGAGCTGAGGCGGGTACGGCAGAAAAGGTCAGGGGTAAGCAGGTCACGGCGGCCGCGATCACGACCAATAGCCTGCTGCGTGCCGTCAACGGCATTGTCACTCCTTGTCGTCCGACCGCAACCGCCGCCTCTTGCAGTCAGGTCGTAGACATAAACTGACACTCGCGCCAGACAAAGAATCCGTGTTTGTGCCGTAGGTGTCAATAGCCGCATAGCGCGCAATTGACAGGTTTGTTTCGTGCCCAAATGGGGCATAGGCAGCACCGGTCATGGCGGCCTAAGACTCAGCTAGCACCTTCGCCTTGAGCTGGTCGAACTCGTCGCGGGTGAGCAGGCCATCCTGAAGCAACGACGCAAGCTTGCTCAGTTGATCCGTGGTCGATCCCGGTGCCGGCTCTGGTTGCTGATCCGATCCCGTCATTGGCGTCGTGCGCGCGGCTGCGATCGCCCGCAACGGCTCGGACAGTTCTATCCGCACGGCGTCGGGACTCTTCTCGTGCACCAGGAAGAAGAGTTCGCCCTCAGGCCACTGAAGCCGGACGATCGTCTGGCTCTTGGCTGAGGTCCCTATCAATGCCCCAATTGAGCCGAAGACCAGGGCGCCAAGCACCAAGCCGACCAGGCCGAGCACGACGAGTCCCAGCAAGGCGCCAAGCAGGCCGAGACCCACGACCAAGACGGCCGGCTCGGTTCGGGACTTGCTGGCGCTCGACCCGCTGACGTCCAGTGCCGCGACATCTCGGTACGGCACCTCGACCACCGGGTCCGCTGATCTAGCCGGGCAGACGATGATCCGGTCTTGCCTGAAGCGCAGGTCATAGGCTCGGCCCTTGGTCAGCGGCGTGCCGTCGGTGAGCGGCGCGCCGTCGGAATCCGCCGCTGAAGGTGACCTGCCGCAGACTGCGCACAGACTCAGCGTCGAGTGCCGTCAGCGCTTCGGCTGCGCGCCTGCGCGTCTGGCGCTGCGCTAGCCTGGCCGCGACTGCCGCTGCCGCGCCAGCATCGAGGCTAGACAACGCCTGCCAGGCGGCCGCCCAGCCCTGCTCAGTCAGCGGAAAGCGCTCAATGACCTTGACGGTGTCGAGGCGTCCCAGCCGGACGACGACAAAACTCGGACCCGCCTTGCGATGGTCCTGCCATCCCAGACTGTGGCTGACGCCCATAGACACGAGCAAATTCGGCGAACCGGGGTAAAGGTTCGCGGGTGCCACGATCGGCATCGCGGGCACCGACGGCGCTAATCCCGAACTGACGGGCGGCACCGACACTCGAAGATCGTCGTCACTCAAGCTGTTCGCGCTCCGGTCTCATGCGTTGTAGGAAAACTGTAGCTGCTCCCGAGAGCGACCGTCAGCCGGCGCGTTTGTAGGCGCGGACGGCGAGTGGCCCGAAGACGATGAAGATCCCGGCCAGCCAGGCGATGCTCTTCCACAAGCTCGCCGCGATCGGTCCGCCGAGCGCGAGCGCACGCATCGTGTCGATCACATAGGTGACCGGCTGATTGTTGGCGAAGGCCTGCAGCCAGCCTGGCATGGACGAGATCGGCACGAACGCGGAGCTCAGAAAGGTCAGCGGGAACAGCCAGATCAATCCGAACGCCTGCACCGACTCCTCATCGCCGATGGCTAGGCCGGTGAAGGCTGAGATAACGCAGATCGACAGGCCGAATACGGTGGCCAGCACGATCATGAGGATGGCGGGGAGCGCGCCATTCATGAACCTGAATCCGACCGCGTAGCCAACTCCGACCACGATCAAGATGGTCACCAGCATCCGCCCCGTATCGGCGACCAGGCGACCGCCGAGCACGGCGGATCGCGCCATCGGCATCGAACGCAGCCGGTCGATCACGCCTTTCTTGAGCTCCTGCGCCAGCGCGATAGCCGTGCCGAAGGTGGCGAAGGCGGCGGTCTGCGCGATGATCCCTGGCATCAGGAAATCTACGTAAGGAATCTTCCCTGGCACGTTGATCGCGCCGCCGAAGACGTAGCGGAACAGCAGGACGAACATCACCGGCTGGATCACAGTGAAGACTAGGTATGCGGGCACCCGCATCCAGACCAGCAGATTGCGCCTGGTGATGGTGAGCGTGTCGGACACTGCCCAGCGCGTGCGGACGGGCAGGCTGGGTCCGGCCGCGAGATCGGTCGGTGCTGTCGTCGCGGTGCTCATGACGCCCCCTTTGCCCCGTCGTTCGCCTGGCTCCGCTGGCGCCTGCGGCGCCTGTCCTGTCGCACTTCTTCTTCGGCGGCGTGCCCGGTCAGCGCCAAGAACACGTCGTCGAGCGATGGTCGCCGCAGCGCCAGGCCCTGAGTACGCACGCTGGCCGCATCGAGGCCGCGCACCGCGTCGATCAGCGCATCCGAGCCCCGGCCGCCAACCCCTACGCTGACCATGCCGGTCTCCTTGTCGGCGTGCGGCTCCGCTTCGCCGATACCGCTGATCGCGGAGACGGCTTCGCTGATCCTTGACCGATCGGGCACGCTGAATTCCAGCACATCCCCGCCGACTCGGCTCTTGAGCTCCTCGGCCGTGCCCGCAGCGATGACCAGGCCGTGATCGATCACGACGATCTGGTCGGCCAGCTCGTCAGCCTCATCGAGATACTGGGTGGTCAGCAAGGTGGTCGTGCCGCCCGCTACCAGTGACCTGATGATCTCCCACATCCCCAGTCGGGACCGAGGGTCAAGGCCGGTAGTCGGCTCGTCGAGGAACAGTACCTGCGGCTTGCCGACCAGGCTGGCAGCTAGATCCAGACGGCGCTGCATACCGCCAGAGAAGTTCTTCGCCGGCCGGTCAGCCGCGTCGACCAGGTCGAATTGCCGGAGCAGTTCGGTCGCGCGGCTCCTGGCGTGCGGCCAGCTCAAGTGGTAGAGCCGCCCGATGATCTCCAGATTCTCCCGGCCGGTGAGCTCCTCCTGGATGGCGGCAGACTGCCCGGACAGTCCGATCGACCGACGGACCGCGGCGGCCTCCCTTACGACGTCGCGGCCCTCCACCAGCGCCCGGCCGCTGTCCGGTCGAAGCAGCGTGGTCAAGATCCTGACGGCGGTGGTCTTGCCCGCTCCGTTCGGCCCGAGTACGCCGAGCACGGTGCCGCGCGGCACGACCAGGTCGATGCCCCTGAGCGCCTGCACTGGCCCGAACGACTTTTTCAGGCTATCGACCACAATGGCCGGAGTTGAGCTGCTCTCCGTCACAACATTCCCTCCCGTACCTGCGCCGGCAGGCCTTGTGAAGTGGCTTTGGCGAGCGGGTCTGCGGCCGAGCCGGCAACCGGTGTCATCGTTGCATAGGCCCAGCTAGCGCTTGGGGCCAGGCCTGTCAGCCGACCCGAGATCGGCCGTCAGCCAGCGCTCTGGCCGTAGCTAGCGCGCCGGTGATGGCACTAGCAGGCTTCCGTGGATCCTGGCTCGACCACGGTAAGCCTGCTGGTGTGCTTACCAGGAGCTGGCGGTCAGCGGATCGGAGTCCGGCCGCGGGCGCGGCGGCACCGGCTTTTGCCTGTCGATCTCGCGCAGGATCGGTGTCAGCACTGCCTCATGCGCGGTCGTGCTGTACTTGCGGTGCATGGCCCGGAGTACGCCCTTGCCGCTGGCCTCGTTGATCAACTCGGTCAGCAGCCGGTAATCGACGTTGGCGTTGGCGGTGAGCTGGTGGTAAGCGGACTGGGCGATCGCCGCGACGCTCGGGTGCGCCTCCGACTCGGTCCAGAGCATGAGGGTCGCGTCCTTCAGGTCCACGCGGTGAGCCTAGCGCCCGGTGCTAGACCAGCTCAATAGCCGGTCGGCGATCGGTGGCCGCCTCGATCACGGCATGCACTTGCGGAAGTGGCAGGCAGGCGTGCTCGGCGATGTCAGCCATGGTCATGCCCGATTCGCTCAGCAGTGCCATCGCGGTACCGAGCAGCGACGGTGACTCGGGCGGGCCAAGCGGGCCAGGCTCTGGATTGCCCCTGGCGACCAGTTCGATGTTCGCGCGGCGATACGCCGAGTCGTTGAGCAGCTTGAGCTCGTGCGCACGGTAGACCAGTGCTTTGAGGCTGACACCCCAGCGGCGTTTCGCCCGGTAGAAGGCAGGCCAGTCGAGGCGGCGCGGCAGGTCATCGATGACCTGGTCGGCTGGGGTAAGGAAGGCCGCGGCGAAGGAGTGCGCCTGGTTCTCGATCACCTTTGATCCTGGCTCGGCGTCATGGTGCAGCAGCAGGTGCCCAAGCTCGTGCGCTGCGTCGAACCGGGATCTGGCCTTGTCGTCCTTGACCGGCGACAACAGCACGGTTGGCCGCCTGCTCGCGCTGGTGGAGAACGCGTCTACCCGATGGTCGACCAGCTCGTCCGGCAGCTTCAGCACGAACACGCCGTGCGCCTCAAGCAACCTGACCACGTGCGGCACCGGACCTGCGGCGAGTCCGAGCGCCGCGCGAGCGCGGTCGGCGGCCCTGGCTGCGCCATCGGCTGTGGCCGGCACCACGAGCTCAGGCAAGCTGACCTCGGGCAGGTCGACGTAATCCTCGATCGCGCTGAGCACCTCAAGTCCTAGCTCAGCGAAGGCAAGCGCCTGGTCGCGACTCATCGCCGGAGTCGAGCGGAGCGAGCGGAAATGCGCCGCCGACGGCGGAATCGGCTGTGGCGCGGCCGGATAGAGCAGGAACGCGCTCGGGACGCCGAGTGCCAGGGCGAGCTGAGACGCCACGGTCGTGGTCGGTCGAATCTGGTCGCGTTCAAGCTGAGTGATGGCTGCGGGGGAGACGCCTACCGCAGCGGCGAGTTCGGTGCGCGGGAGCCTGGCCATCCGGCGGGCGATGCTCAGCCTGGTACCGCTGAACGTGTCGACAGTGCCGAGTGCCCGGCGGTGCCGCGCGGCCAGACTACGGTCGTTCGGCGGGATCACTGCTCGGCGGTCTTCTGCCATTGCTTGAGGCTGACTACCGGGCTTGGCGTGGCCCGGTCGGTGAAGGCATCGGTCAGCAGCGAGTCAGCCTGCGACTCGCCGGTCGGCGCCGCCGCGCCGTGCCACCAGAGGTTTTCCACCGCCAGCCAGGGCCGGTCACCGAGCACAGGCAGGCCGAGCCAGCCGCCGGTCACCGGGCTGTTGGCGCCGCCAGCCCAGATCAGGATTACTTCACGCAGGTTGGCCGCGCTATTCACGGGGGGGAGCAGGTCTTCGAACAGGCCGCCAGGCACGGCGAGAAACGGGTTGTACACCGCGGTGTTCGCGGTCGCGGCCTCGATCCTGACGTCGCTCTCGCCCTTCCACGTGAACTCCGTTTCCCATCTAGGTTCGGTGAGGGCGATGGCTGGAGCACTCTTCATCACATGCAGCCGGATGCGGCCGGCCTGGACAAGCAGCGAGTCGTTGGGAGCGGTGACCCGGACGTCGCGGCCAAGACCGGCCGCGCCGCCAGCGGTCCAGGCTTCCCTGAGCACCAGCGTGCGGATGTTCTCCGAGGCAGTGATGCCGAGCGACCGGCTGGTGTCGCCGACTTCGTCTGGTTCGAAACGATCGACGTTGATCTTCCACACCCGAGCGATGACCCGCTCGAAAAGGTCGGTCACGCCCGCCTCGTGCAGCGCGCTGGTGATCTCGGCCAGCCGTTCTTGTGCTGCGACATCCAGATTTGTCATGGAGAGATTGAAGCGTATCCACGCTTGCGCAACAAGAAATTAAGCGGATCGGCGTGTCGCGCGGATGCCAGGCAACGCCGCGCGGATGCCGGGCAGCGCCGCGCGGATGCGGGGCAGCGCCGCGCGGATGCGGGGGGCAACGGAGGTGCGGGGGGCTTTTTGCGGGAATATGATGGTATCCCGTAGGCGGGATACCGGCACTCCTCGCCGTTCTAGCGACGTATCGCGGTATCCGGGGAGGCGCAATGCTGGCAGTGGAAGCGCGCACTTGGCTCAGCGGACCGGCCGCCGTTATCGCCGCCTTGGCCGCAATGGCAGCGCCCTTCGTGGTGTCGCAGGCGACCAGCGGCGTGCTCGCGGCGACTGTGACGTGTCCGACGGTCAACCCTGGCGGCGGTGCGGTCAGTCCTGCTCCGGCACCTGGTGTGGACTGGAGCGGCTGTGACCTGGCCGATGCCAGCCTGGGTCTGGCCAATCTGACTGGCGCCGACCTGAGCGGTGCGAATCTGACCCATGCCGCCCTGGTCCTCGCCAACTTGACTAGCGTCAATCTGAATGGCGCCAATCTCAGCAGTGCCGACGTCAGGTCAGCGACACTGACCGGTGCCGAGTTGACTGGCGCGACGCTGACTGGCATCACCTCGGGCAAGGTGACCGGCACGCCAGCCGCGCTGCCGGCAAACTGGCTCGTCGTCGCCGGGTATCTGGCAGGACCAGCGGCTAACCTTTCGTCGGCCCAGCTGATGAGCGCCAATCTGGCGAACGCGGACCTCGCCGATGCGACCCTCGTCGGCGCGAATCTCAACGGCGCCGATCTCGCGAACGCCAATCTCACCGACGCGGCGATGAATCCATCGTCATTGGCTGACACGAACCTGTCAGGGACTGACCTGACCGACGCCGACCTGAGCAGCGTCTTTTCTGGTGGAATCACCGGATCGCCTGCTCAGTTGCCTGCCCATTGGTCGTTGCTTGACGGATATCTGATCGGTCCAGAGGCGAACCTGAAGAACGCCGATCTCGCCGGCCAGAATCTGGCCGGCGACGACTTGGCGTACGCGGCACTGACCGGGGCGACGGTGACTGGCACGCTCTTGGCAACTGCCGACCTGACCGGGGTAGCGAGCGGTCAGCTGATCGGGACGCCAGGTTCGCTGCCGCCGAATTGGCTGACCATCGATGGCTACCTGGCCGGTCCCGACGCTAACCTGGGCACTGCCGAGCTGTCGGGCGCGAACCTCGCTGGCGCTGACCTAGCGGGCGCGGATCTGAATAGCGCGGATCTGAGCAACGCCGATCTGGCTGGCACGGACCTATCGGGTGCCACCTTGACAGCCGCTGACTTGACCAGCATCAATCTGACCGCAGCCAACCTGCATTCCGCCACCTTGGTGCAAAGTCAGCTGACGTCAGCCGATCTCGCTCACGCCGACCTGACCGATGCCGCGCTTGACCAGGTCAGCTCCGGGCAGCTGACCGGGACGCCGGCGGCGCTTCCCGCCGACTGGTCGGTCACCGCCGGCTACCTGATCGGACCAGGCGCCAACTTGTCGCAAGCCAACCTGCCTGGGGTATCGCTCGGCGGACGTGACCTGGCCGGCACCCTGTTCGGCGGCGCGACGTTGACCGATGCCGATCTCAGCAACGCCGACCTGGATGGTGCGGATGTCGGCGGCGCTAACCTGACCGGAGCTAGCGTTGCTGCCGCCAGTCTTGAGTTTGCGGACCTCAGTAGCGCCAACCTGACCAACGCCGACGCGAAGGACGCTGACCTGCTCTCTGCCGACATCACTAGCCTGCAGATAAGCGGCGCTGACCTAGCAGGCGCCAACCTGAATGACGCGTTGTACTACCTGGCACCGACTGGCACCCCGAAGGCGCTGCCTGACCACTTCTTCTTTGCGAACGGGAACTTGCTCGGGCCCGGCATCGGTGCGTTCAACCAGGCGAATCTGCATCAGGCTGACCTCAAGCACGCTGACCTGGCCCAAGCCGTTCTCTACCAGGCCAACCTGACCGACGCCGATCTCGACGACGCCAACTTGACGGGCACTGACCTGCAAGATTCGGTCATGACCGGGGCCAGCCTGACTGGTGTGGTCTGGTCGGACACGCTCTGCCCGAACGGAACCAACTCCAACAAGTACCTGGATGGCTGCTTCAGCGCACTCGACACGACACCGCCAGTGGTCACGGTGACCGGCGTGCGGGGCGACGCCAAGTACGTGCTCGGGGCCGCGCCGAAAGCTGGTTGCCGCACCACCGACAACGGGACCGTCGCGACGGCAGCGACCTTGACCGTCACCACGACCGGCTCAGACGGCGTCGGCCCCTTCGTCGCCACCTGCGCGGGCGCGGTTGACCTGGCGGGCAATAAGGCCAAGCCCGTCACCGTCGACTACCAGGTCGGCTACGGCTTCGGCGGGTTCAGCGTGCCGAAGCCGGGCAGCACGCTGGCCGGGTCGGGATCAGTCGCGGTGGAGTTCCGCCTGGTGACGGGCGCACACGCTGCCATCACCAGCAGCCAGGCGCAGGCGCTGAGCGGCGTCAGGGTGACATTGCGCGGGCCAGGCATCCAAGCGGCACAGGCGAGCTGTGCGCCCGTTGGCGCCGACGTGACCTTCCACTGCGCGATCCGGGTGCCGACCGGCATCCAGGTGGGTCACTCACACCGCTACACGCTGACGGTGAGCGAGAACGTCGGGGCGGGCTATTGGACCGCGCCCGCTGTTCGCGGCGCGGTCAACCCGGAGGTCGTGCATTTCAGGTAACCGATCGAGTGGCCAGTACAGCACGGTCACGTCGTCCCTGAGCTTGCTGCGCGGCCAGCGGTGGCCGTCAGGATCGTCAGCTTCGGTTTCCCGTACCCGGCGGATCAGCTCCGCCGGGCCGTGCGCGGCGAGCAGGTCTCCGAGCTGCGACCAGCTGGCCTGGTGGTATCGGTCGGCAAGGCGGCCAGCGCCATCGCTCAGCAGCGCGATCGCCTGCAAAGAATCGACCGGCTCGGCGCCGGTCAGCGCCTGATCGGCCGCGCCGGGGTCGGTGGCCGCGATCCAGTAACCGGTGGGCTTATTTCGCTCGGCGTCCAGTCTGGCCAGGTAGTCCTGCCGCCGCCGCAGGCGTTCGGTCGGCTCGCTCGGAACTGCGCCATCTCCAGAACGCAGCCGTTCCCCAAGCTCGCCCAGCCGAGAGTCGCTGATCTTGCGAAGCTCGCCAGCGCGCGGCCAGAGCAGCAGCACGGAGTCGCCGAGCACCAGGTACTCGATCAGCTGGCCACGCCGCCGCACGATGATGACGGTGGCGGAGGGAGAAGCCGGGTCGGTCAGGTCACAGGTATCCGCGTGCATTGCACTGACCTGCCCAATCGACAGGCTCAGCACGCTGTCAAGCGGCAGCTCCAGGTCGCGCGCCCCGGCAGTCAGCAGGCCGCCCAACGTCCGAGTGAACCAGGCCACTCCGTGCCCGCAGCCGCCAGCCCGCCCGCCAGGGGACCCGGCCCCGTCTAGCAGCACCGCGACGTCGGGGGCGACTGCTGCGAAATCCTCGTTTGGCCAGTCGGGCGAGCTCGGGTCGGTGGCCAGCAGTACCCGCACGATCGCTGCTCCCTCGCTCCTGGACGTCGCGCTTGCAATGCCGACAGTACTAGAAGCGAATTATTCAAAATTTTCGAAAATAACCAGCACCCGACTCAGGCGTCCGTGCGTCGCTGTGCCAGGTGGCCGCTGTACCAGGTGGTGGCACCGGCGACCAGCAAGATCAGGGCCGGCACCAGGCCGAGCAAGCGGAGTGCGAGAAGGGTCAGGTCGGCCGCGCCGGTCGTGCCGCCGACCAGTCCGCCGTTAGTGAACGGGCTGATGATCACTACCGCGACGAAGTAACCGGCGGTGACGATGGCAAGGGCGCGACTGCGCTCAGCCCAGGCGAGCACCCAGAGCAGCACGGCGATGATCACCAGCGGGCCGGCCTGATGCGTGTCATGCAGCAGGTTCGCCCTGACTGGCGAGTTCGACGACGCGGTAAGCAGCGGAATGAGCAACACCAGCTCAGCCAGTACGAGACCGATGATCAGGAACGCAAGGGCCGGCGTGCGCAGGCCGGTTCGGCTGCCGCGCCAGCGGTACCAGAGCACCGTGATGATCACCCCGGCCGGAATGGTGAACTGCCAGTAGTAGCCGAGACTCGACACCACGGTGACGAGGTGCCCGCACGGATGGCTGGCCGCGCATAGCCGCACGAATCTGACGCCTGGCGCCGGCTCAAGGCGCTGGTAAAACGCCAGCGACCCGGCGATGATCGCGCCGAACAGCAGCAGCGGCAGCCAGTAACCCCTGGCCGCGTGGCTAGTCTTGTCCCGCAATCGTTGCAGCTGGCTGAGCAACTGGGCCTCGGCGATCGGCTCGCCGTCGTCATTGCCTGCCGCCATCGGGCTAGTCGTCCTGCTCATTGTTGCCTCCGGCGTTCTTGCCGCCCTGGTCGGGGCCTTTGCCTGAATTGGCGTGATCATGGACGAGGCGGGTGAGCGCGTCGATCTCAGCGGCCAGCGCGGCTCGGCCTTCGCGAGTGATGCTGACCCAGGTGCGCGGCCGCCGGCCTTTCGTAGCCTTTCTCCACCCTGATCAGGCCGGCGTCCTCAAGCACGGTCAGATGAGTGGACAGGTTGCCCGAGGTCAGACCCAGTTCCTCGCGCAGATAGCCGAAGTCGGCCTGGCGCGCTTTCGAGGTAATGGTGAGGATGCCGAGCCGGTGCCGCTGATGCACGATCTCGTCGAGTCCTGCTGTCGGATGGTCACTCATTCACTCGCCCTTGCCTGTCCTTCAAGCAGTTTTGTACAGCAAACTAAACTTGTCAACAAGCAACTTTGGACGACCGCAAGCCTTGATCACGCCGCGTGGGTTGGGGGGGCGGTTAGGTGGCCCGTGGCAGGGCGGAGGGGGCGGAGGTGGCGGGTCGGCCCGGAGTGGTGCCGTTAGTGGACGCGGGAGTGGCTGCGGCGAGCGGCGGTGTCGGCCCAGGTGGCCAGGTCAGGGTCCGCGGCAATGAGGTCGGCGTACTTCTTTCTTGCCTCTTCGCGCTTGGCCGGGATGTACTCGGTTGGCCAGAGGCCAGGGTGCGGCTCGTAGCTCTTGAGCACATTGCGCGCGACGGTCACCTTATGCACTTCGTCGACGCCGTCGACGACTGCCATGGTCGGGGCCGCCGCCCACATGGCCTGCAGCGGCATCAGGTCGGTGGTGCCGAGTGAGCCGAGTACGTGCAGCGCTCGGTAGCTGACCTCGCGCAGCACCTTGGCGCAGGTGTACTTGCAGGCGGCGATCTGGGTCCTGGCTTCTTTGGTGCTTGAGTTGTCGATGGTCCATGCGGTCCACAGGACCAACAGGCGAAGCATGTTGATGTCCGCGTAAGAGTCGGCGATCATTTCCTGCACCATCTGGTGTTCGGCGATGATCTTGCCGTGCGACTGCCGGCTGAGCGCGCGTTCGCACATGATGTCGAACGCCAGCTTGACCTGTGCCACCGTCCGCATGGCGTGATGAATGCGACCGCCACCGAGGCGGCGTTGCGCCAGCACCTTGGCCCCGTCTTCGGGTCCGAGCAGGTGGTCGGCTGGCACTCGGACATTCTCGTAGCGGATGTGATTGTGCAGGCCAGGGCGCTCCATGAGGTTGACGCCTGGGGTCTCGCGCGGCACGACAAACATGCCGTTGACACACATCACAAACAGGATGTCCGCGCGGTAGCCGGCGCTAGTGAACCATTTCTCGCCGTTGATGACCCACTCGTCGCCGTCGCGGGTCGCCCGGGTCTTGAACAAGCTCGGGTCTGAGCCACCTTGCGGTTCGGTCATTGAGTAGGCGGAGAAGATCTCCTGGTTCAGTAGCGGGGTGAGCCAGCGCTGCTTCTGCTCGTCAGTACCGTGCGCGGCCAGCATCTCCATGTTGCCGGTATCTGGCGCGGCGGCACCGAAGACGACGGGGGCTGAGCGGTAGCGGCCGAGGATCTCGTTCAGCAGAGCCAGCTTGAGCTGGCCGAAGCCTGGACCGCCGAGGTCGCGGTCGAGAAACAGTGCCCACAGGCCCCGGTCCTTGACCTGCTGCTTGAGCGGGTCGGCGAGCGCTTTGGCCTTAGCATCGCGACTGTAGGCGGCACCCGGGAAGACCAGGTCAAGCGGCTCGATTTCGGAACGGCAGAACTCGGCTACCCAGTCGAGCTGCGCACCGAATTCGGGCTCGGTCGAGAAATCCCACGCCACCGCATCCTCCAGCCGCCGACCTTGTAGAACCCGATTCTAGAACGGGTCCTGGCACCCCAAGCTGGCAGGAATCACCCGCGTCGCAGCCTCGCCGCAGCGCAGGCTAGTCGGAGACTTGGGGGTGCTGGGCGGCGGCCAGGTCCCATTTTTGCTCTATCTTGCCGAAGCGCCAGATGGCCAGGGCCACCGCCCAGGTGAGTACGAAGACGGCAACGATGACGTAGCCAGCCTTGTTGATGTTGAAGTTGCCCATGAAGGACCAGAATGACCCGGACAGTTTGAACTCCTGGCCGAGTAGGCCAAGCAACTCGACAGTGCCGATAAAGAAGGCTACGAACACCGACAGGCCAGTGATGGTGATGTTGTAGTAGACCTTACGAACCGGCCTGGAGAATGCCCAGTCGTAGGCGAAGTTCATAAAGCAGCCGTCGGCGGTGTCGAATAGGCACATGCCGGCCGCGAACAGGATGGGCAGCGACAGGATCGCGTAGAAGGGCAGTCCGCTGACCACGGCGGTACCGGCGAGGACGAGCAGCGCGACCTCGGTGGCGGTGTCGAAACCGAGGCCGAACAGCACGCCGATGGGGTAGATCTTCCACGGCGTGTCAACCCGGCGAGCTAGCGGGCCGAGGATCCGGTTCATCAGGCCGCGCTTGTCGAGCTGGGCATTCAGTTCGTCCTCGTTGTAGCGGCCGGCTCGCATATCCCTGAACACCTTGAGTATGCCGAAGAGGATCACGACGTTGAGCGCGGCGATGATGTAGAGGAAGAAGCCGGAAACCGAGGTGCCGACCACGTTCGTGATGTTGTGCAGGCTGGAGCCGCTGTTCCGCACCTGGTCGTCGAGTGCGCGGATGCCGAAGTTGAGCAGTAGCGCCAGCACGAAGACGATGGTCGAGTGGCCGAGTGAAAAGAAGAAGCCGACGGATAGCGGCCGTTTGCCGTCATTGACCAGCTTGCGGGTGGTGTTGTCGATAGCGGCAATGTGATCAGCATCGAAGGCGTGCCGCATGCCGAGGGTGTAAGCCAGGATGCCGGTGCCGAAGCCGAAGATCTCATTCGACGTGATGTGGTAGTGCCCGCTCACCGCAGCTGCCAGCATCACCCAGCCGATCACGTGCAGCCCGATGATCACGCCAATCATGGCCCCGAACCTGATCCACTCGCCTGAACTCAAGCCCAGCCTGATGCTGCCAAGCCTCATGCCACCTCCACTGCCGCCCCGGCAACCTGATCATGGACCGAGCCTTATTGCAACCTAGTCGCAATAGCGTATGAGACGCAACTACGGCCTGCTTGCCGGAGGTAAGTTGGCGCTCGGACCTCGCGGGTGGCTTCACCAAGGCGGACGACACCGACTCGCATCAGCTTGTGGTGACGCACAATCTGCTCATCGGCTGGCTCATCAGTCGGGCCATGGCCGCGCCAAACTGGCGGCCGAGCTTCGCTGGACTGGCTATCCAGCCAGCCTGCGACCGGCCACCGGCTAGATCGTCCCGGCCTTCACCGCGTCGGCGATCCATGGGATGACCTCGTCGAGCATCTGGTCAAGCGTGGTCTCCGCCTCGAAGCCGAGCACGCGCTTGGCCTTGTCGGTGGCTGGCACCCGACGCTGAACGTCGTACTCAAATGGGTCGTCGTGGACGATCAGAAACTCGGCGTCCGCGCCCTTAATCTTGTGCCAGATCAGTTCGGCGAGCTCGAGTACGGTGGTGCCCTGGGCGGTAGACAGGTTGAAGTCCTCGCACTTGGCCTCGGCGTGCTCCATCGCCATCACGATGCCCTTGGCCAGGTCGGCACCATAGGTGTAGTGCCTGATCTGGTCGCCCGAGCCGAGGATGTGCAGCGGGTCCTGGCCCTTGAGCACCTTTTGCACCAAGTCAGGGACCACATGGCTCATCGCCAGCTTCACGTTGCCGGACAAGATCTCATCGTCGCCGAGTGCCCGGCTCTCGCCGGTGCCGACGCAGTTGAAGGGGCGGACGATCGTGTACGGCAACTGGTACTGGTCCCAGGCGGCCCTGGCGAAGTACTCGACAGCTAGCTTCTGGAAGCCATAAGAAGAAAGCGGCGGCGGGACTTCGCGCTCCTGACCTTCGTGCGACGGCCAGTGATCGGCGCTCTCGAACACCATTGAGGACGACATGTAGGTCACCTTGCGCAGCCGGCCGGCGCCGTTGTTATAAGCGGCAATGGCCGCGTCGCAGGAGGCCGCGATGATCCGCTCATTGGTCGCGAGCAGATCGTAGGCGTAAGTGTGGAAGTAGGAGATGCCGCCGATCATCGCCGCACCGGCAATGAAATGATCACAGTCCGTGAGCAGTCCGGTCATCAGCTCGACATCGCGGCAGTCGCCCTCGACGAGCTGGTAGCTGGGGTTGTCGTCGTAAGACTTCTTGACCCGGCCATATTTGGAGAAGTTGTCGATCCCGACAACCTCGTACCCGCGACCCAGCAGCTCTTCGACGAGATAGCCGCCGATGAACCCAGCCGAGCCACTGACCAGAACCTTCTCCATTACTGACCTTTCTCTGCCCAATTAGCGCGCGTCATCTGGTCGCGCGACATGTGCTTGCGCACCTGCTCGGCTGTCAGCCGGCCGCCGAACGCGAATCGGTACCAGCGCAGATACTTGGGTATCCACCTGGCAACTTTGAAGTTGGACATGCCCGCGTGACGATCGAGCCAGATCGTCGGGATCTCGGCGACTGGCTGGCGCATCCGCTTGGCCTTCGCGGTCAGCTCGATTCCGATCTCGAAGCCGTCGCGGGAGTCGATGCCGACCGCCCGCACAAATTCGGTTGAATATGCCTTGAAAGAGTTCGTGGCGTCTCTTGTCCCAGTGTGCGCAAGCAACTGTAGCGACCGACCAGCCAGCTTAGACAACATGCCCTTCAAATAAGGCCCGCCGACTTGCTGACCTCCTGGCATGTACCGTGAGGCGGCCGCTACGGCGACCCCGCGCTCAATGAGCCTGGCGAGATCGTCGATCTGCCGAGGGTCGTCGCAGCCATCGGCCATCGTGACCACGGCGACGGGCGCGGCTGATGAGTCGATGCCGAACCTGATCGCGTTAGCTGGGCCCTCGCCATAGGTGTTGATCAGGTACCTGAGCCTCGGCTCCTTTTGCGCGTACTCGTCGACCACTGGGATCGTGGTGTCGTCTTCGCTATCGACGATCACGAGTACTTCGCAGGTCAGCCGCACTGACTCAAACATTCGGTCCAGTACGGGGACGATGTTGTCGCCCTCGTTATAGGCCGGGATGACGACCGAGATTCTCGGTAGCTCGCTCACACTCGTACGCCTTTGCCGAGCACATTCCAGATGTCCGCTATTGGCGTGTCGGTGACCAGGTCGCGGTATTCGGGGTGCGGTGCGGCGATGACCAGCAGGTCGCTCTCGTCAAGTACCTGCTGCATCGGCACCAGGCGTGGGTCGCCCTTGACATAAGGATCGGTGCAGAGCACTGCGTCGGCCTTGAAGGCTAGAATGCGGCGAAGTTTATAGGACAGACTCGACCTGATGTCGTCAGAGCCGCCCTTAAAGGCCATACCGAGAATGCCGACGGTCATGGACCGCAGGTCAAATTGCTGCTCAAGGCGGTGCACAAGGTAGAGCGGCATGCCCTCGTTGATCGTCATGGCGGTGTGGCCGAGCGCGAAGTTATTGTTATTGAAGGCAGCTAGCTGCATCGTGTCCTTGAATAGGCAAGGACCGGCAGCGAATCCGGCACCGGGCATATCAGCGGCTCTCGGGTAATCGAGCATGAGACCCTGCCTGATTCGCTCGAAATCGAGACCGCGATCGTTGGCCATCATGTACAACTGATTCGCCGTCGCGAACTTTATATACCGCCATACGTTCGTAAAGAGTTTGGCAAGCTCCGCTTCCTCCGGGCTCATCGGCACCAAGGTCGAGGTGAGCTTGCTAAACAAGGCGCTGGCGCGTTCTTGGCCGCGCTCAGTGCGGCTGGATACGATCTGGGGCAATTCAAATAGCTCGGTCATGGCCTTGCCCTCGGCGATACGCTCTGGGCAGAAGGCGACGTCCATTTCCAGGCCAAGCTGGGCTAGATTTTTCTCGACCAGCGCGGTCACTCCCGGGTAGACGGTGCTGCGCAGGATCAGGATCTGCGAGTCACGCAGCTGATCAGCGAATTTAGCGAGTGCCTCAGGTATGGCCGACTGGTCGGGATTAAGATGTTCGTCGACTGGCGTGCCGATAACGACGACGACGTGCTCGGCGGTCCCGATGATTGTCTTATCGACAGTCGCCTCGAGCTTGCCCTCGGTCACGACGCGTTTGAGTACGTCAGCGGCGCCGGCCTTGTCGAATGGCATTTCGCCGGCGGTGACTGTCGCGACGGCGCTCTCGCTGACGTCATAGATGCCGACCTGCAGCCCTCGATCGGCGAACGCGATCGCCAGCGGCAGCCCGACGTGCCCGCAGCCGCCGATGACGACAACGTCGCGGGCGAACCCGACATCAGCACCAGAAGCCGTCACCGAGAGTACCTCCGGTCGGAAGAATTAGGGTGAATGCAGGCAGGACTGACATGCTACGGCACCTGCCGGCGTGCCCGTCGACGAACACAGCGCCTACGATTGAGCACCCTTGCTCAGCTATGAGAACCCGTATTGTGAACCACGTTGAGCCTAGGAAACCTATGTCCACTTCGAACCCGCGTGCCGGTGGGCTGACTCGCGCCGTCCTGACGAGCAGGGTGGCCGGGACGCGTCACCGGATACGGCTGTACCCGCATAGCGGTCACCTCAACAGTAAGTCAGCGATCCGCTCACCAGGTGTGAACTCTACCAGTTGTGGGGGATTACCCAGGGCGGGGCGAACGACGGCAGCGATGCCAGGGACCGGGTGGACGGGGTGACTATCCTTTCACGTGTCGTGCGACTTAATCGCGCGGATATGCGCGGCATCTCGCGCTGGGCCGGATACTCTCGCGGTGGAAACCGTAGACATGCGGCTATAGGTCGTGCTGCTCATGAGGTGACGCACTCGACTCTATATCGGGCACAGCGAGAAGGATGTAGGCCATCGAACCTGATGGGTATGATGTGGACCCGATGACCCCAGCGCGCGTAGGCGCCGCTGCCGATGACCGTGCGTCAAGCGCGGGGGACCCACTGCCCCGTTCTGATCCAGGAAGCGTTGTGACCACATCCTCTGAGGTTGGCCTGGGGGCGCCTGACCCGCAGACGGCGTCCTCCCGGGCGCCCGCGCTGGCGCGACCGGCTGACCAGCAGGTCTCGGACTCGCGGCGCTCCCATCGCGGCGGCGGCTTCAAGCTAGCCGCACAGTCGAACCCTAAGCTCGTCCAAGCTGGGCTCGTCGCCCTCGGCATCATCGTTCTCTTCGCCGCCTATCTCGCTCAGGCCAAGACGAGCCCGGAAATCTCCGAGGGTGCCTCGCAGGCGCTGCAGGGCTGGGACATGCTGCACGGCAACCTGCTGCTGCGCGGCTGGTCGCTGTCCGACGTGTCGTTCTGGACCACTGAGCTGCCCGAGTACGCGCTAGTTGAGGCGATCAAGGGGCTAAACGCCTATACCGTGCCAATCGCGGCGGCTATTAGCTACTTCGGCCAAGTCGTGCTGGCCGGCTGGCTGGCCAAGGGCCGGGCCACGGGCAAAGAGGCCTGGGTGCGGGTGCTGATCGCCGTCGGCATCATGCTCGCGCCGCCGCTTGGTGCCGCCACCACCTTGCTGATGGCGAGCCCTGACCACGTCGGCACGCACGTACCGCTACTGCTGATCTACCTGCTACTTGACCGGGTCAGGCCGCGCTGGTGGCTGCCTATCCTCATCACCGTCCTGCTGACCTGGGCGCAGGTCGCAGACACGCTGGTACTGGTAGAAGGGGCGCTGCCGATAGCGGCAGTTTGCCTGGTGCGGATGTACCGCCGCCGCGGACCGTGGCGCGGGCAGGTCTACGACGGCGCGCTTGTCGTCGGGGCCGGCCTGTCGGCCGCGCTCGCCAGCTCGATCCTCAAGGCCGTCGAGCAGCTTGGCGGCTTTTACGTGCGGGCGCCGATCGCCCAGTTCGGTACGCCAGGCCAGGTCGGGCAATACTTCTGGGTGAAGCTCGAGTACGTGCTGATGGCGTTCGGCGCGGACTTCTTCGGCCACATCGTCGGACCAGGCGTCATCATCACCGTGCTGCATCTGATCAGCGTGGTACTCGTGGTGTGGGCACTGGCCTACGTGATCCGCCGGTTCTACGTCGAGGACGACCAGATACTGCAGATGCTGGCGGTGGCCTTCGTCGTCGTGCTGGCCGCATACCAATTCGGCACGAAGCCTGACTCCAATGAGATCGTCGGCTTGCTGCCGATCGGTGCCGTGCTCGCCGGACGAGCGCTCAGCGGCAAGGTAATGAAGACCGGCCTGATCCCGGTGCTTGCGGCGGTCTTCATCGTGTTCGCCGGCGTGCTCGGGGTCAACGCGTTCCACCGGCCAGCGCTGAACCCGAACACTGCGGTAGCGGCCTGGCTTGAGCAGCACCATCTGAACTACGGTCTCGGCGGTTACTGGAACGCGAGCAGCATCACGGCGGAAACCGGTGGCGAGATCAAGGTCAGGCCCGTGCGGACGTATCAGAACACCGTGGTCACCACCAACTTCGAGACTGACTCGACTTGGTATGACCCGGCGTTCCACCATGCCAACTTCGTGGTCAGAGCCGAGCAGTCCTGCGGCAATCTGTGCCTGACCAAGGTCGGCCTGGATGGCGCGTTCGGCCAGCCGGCGCACACCTACTACATCGGCCGTTACATCGTCTACGTCTACAACAGGAACCTGTTGCCTTACGTGCACGAGGTGACCTTCTGCGGTACCTCGTGGCCGTGGGTGGCCAAGGGCACGCCGTCCACCGACCTGCACTGCGAGAGCGGGAACTAGCCGATCAGGTCAGGACACCTGCAGTCCGGTCGACCTCAAGCTCGCTGAATTTGATCAGATTCCAGCTTGTCCCAATACCGGCGAGTCCGTGGAGATAACTGGTATCCCGTATTCGAACCACGATCTTGCCGTCCAGGCCACAGCTCAGTTGCGGGCCATTGAGAGTGAAGGTCATGGCGTGCCACGTGTCTGGGACCAGCGCGGGCACCGAGCCAGCCCGAAGCACGTGAGCCGGGTCGGCGCTGGAATTTCGAGTCAACTGAACGTGCCCATTGGCCTGTACATTACATTCATAACCGGTGAATATTTGCGCATCCGAGCCCTCAGTGCCGAATCGGCCGATGAGGCTCGCGGTGCCGGCCGAGGCCGGGAACGAGATATTCGCTGTAACGGTATAGCTAGTCCAGTTGGCGGCACCAACGATGGCGTAAGGCGTCGGCAAACCCCTCGGCGGCGAGTGCCACCAGACCGGCGATTGCGGTGCCATTTGCACCAGGCAATCGCCGCTCGAAACACCGCCGCATGGCTGGTAGCTAAACGCGCCCTCCTGGCTGCTCAAACCCCATGCCTCGGCGCTGGCGTCGCGGCTGGCCCGATAGGGCAACTTGAGCGAGGCGGGCGGTGGCGGCCTCGTTCGATAGCGAGACTGACCGCTGGTCGAGGTGAAGCTGATCACGTAGCCAGGGGGGATGGCGTAGCTGAAGGCACCGTCCCTTGGGTGGACGTCGGCTCGGCGAACGAACCAGGTCGCGGGGTTCGCGGAGGTCAGGTTGGTGGCCCAGACGTGCACCGTTGCGTTCTTGAGTTCGCCGGACAAGCGCACCGTCAGCTGGCGGGTGGTGACATCTCGACCGGCGGACTGCCCGGTGTTCTCCGCGATCAGACTCCAGTCGCGGTGGTCAGGTGACTCGTACGAGCTATAGCTCCCTGAATCGCCGATCAGTCCGTTGGCCAACTCCCGCCAGCCCGGCTTGACGAACTGGGTGAGCTGAGCGATCGCCCAGGTCATCCGGTCGACCACGTAGCTGCCGCTCCAGGGCTGATCGGCGGTCACCAGGCCGCGGTTCTCGTAGAGCAAGCCGGGCGGCATCGAGTCGAGCAGCGGCCACTCCAGATATCCGGTCAGGCCAGCGATGGCACCGTGGTTGATCGCCCTGATCAGGTCGGCGGCGCCGGTGTTGGCGTCCATCCCGCCAAGCTCGCTCTCCCACAGCGGCAGCCCGAGCTTGCGGGCGGCAGTGGTGACCTCGCAGCTGTAGCCAGACGTCGGGTTGCCGCAGGTGTCGTGTACGCCGATGACGCTCAGGGCCTGCTTGAGCGTCGGGTCGGCGGCAGCGGCATTGGCGACTGCCCAGGCGCTGGCCGGGTCATAGGGATTGATGGTCGGGTGGGCGTCGGCTGCGACGATCTTGACCGAGCGGTAGCCGTTGGCGTCGAGTGCCTGGCGCAGTTGCTCGAACCAGCTCGCATCGTAGCCGTGCTCGTTCCAGCCGCCGAGGTAGCTGATGGTCAGGCCGTGCGATTTCGCGCAGTTGAGCCAGTTGAGCAGGTAGCCGATGTCGGCCTGGCTCCAGATGGTGCCGACCCAGCCGGGCGCGGCCCATTGCAGTCCGTAGAGCTTGAGCTGCGGGTTACGGGCGACTGCCTGCTTGGCTAGCCACCACTCATAGCCCACGTCGCAGCTGACCTGGCCAGCGGCGTGCTCGATCGAGGGCTCAGCGCCATCAGAGGTGTTGGCGTCGCCGCCGATCTCCAGCTTGAGCAACTGCAGGTCGGCGCCGCCCGGCCCGAACAGGTAATTCAAGATCTGGGTGCGCTGCATGGCTGGGTAATCGATCAGCAAGCGGGAGTTGCCGCCGCCGCCGCTGATCGCGCCGAGCCCGTCGAAGACAGCTCCAGGACGCTGGCCGTTAAGCGCAATCACCGTGGCTGACGCTCCAGTGGTCGCCGCGCTGATCGGCAAGCCGAGCGCGGCCGCGATGAGGGCAAGCACCACGCCTAGTGCCAGCCTCGCCATTTCCGTGCATTACCCCTCAGCCGCGTCGATGCAGCCTTTATGGTACGCCGCTACCAAACGGCCAGTCCGGTCCCGCGGACGCTGCCGAAACCACCCCGCCACGCCGCGTGGTTACTTAAAGTAGTTGAGTCATCTCGATAAGTTACTCCGGGTTGCTTGTCAACTCGACCATCATCGGTAAGCAAAGGAGAGCGTTTAATGCCACGGGATCAGCTATCCCGCCGGTCCGTGCTGCGAGGCGCAGCGGGCGTTGGTGCTGCGGGCATCGCCGCGACGACGCTGGTGGGCACCGGGGGAGCCGCATTGGCCGCGCCAGCGCAGCGCGAGACCGACCACGATGCTAGGCACGACGCCGAGCGCGCTGACGCCGAGCGCAAGGACGCTGAGTGCGCCGTCGCCGAGGGCGACCAGGTCGTGGTGCACCTGCGGGACGTGCGCAGCGGCCAGTTGCACATCTTCCACGGCACCGATGAGGTGCAGGTGCATGACACCGAGCTGGCCGCTCGGATCGTCCGAGCCAGTAAGCGGGTGAAGTAGCCATGTCATCGCATCGGGAAGCGCCCGGCATCTCGAAGGACCCGGTCGCCGACAGTACCGACGTCTACGCTTTCGTGAGCCCTGACCGGCCCAATACCGTCACGCTGATCGCCAACTACATTCCGCTGCAAGAGCCAGCCGGCGGCCCGAACTTCTACGAGTTCGGCGACAGCGTGCTTTATGAGATCAACATCGACAACACCGGTGATGGCTGGCCCGACGTCAGCTATCAGTTCCGCTTCCACACCAGGTTGACCACTCCTGGCAGCTTCTTGTACAACACCGGACCGATCAAGTCACTGTCCGATCCGACCTGGAACAGCAAGCAGTTCTACTCGGTCACCCGAGTGGACAAGCACGGCCATCACCAGCTCGGCCGAAACCTGGCCTGCCCGCCGTGCAATGTCGGCATCTTGTCCACGCCGCATTACGAGGACAACCTGGGCCGCAAGGCCGTGCACTGGCTGCCTGGCGGCCTTCGGGTCTTTGCCGGACAGCGGGCCGAGCAGTTTTACGTGGATCTTGGCTCCATCTTTGACCTCGCCAACTTGCGGCCGTTCCAAGAGGCGAACATCTTCGGCAAGATGGCCGGACTGAAGCCCGCTCGGGGCGTCAATGCTACGAACCGGCTGAACGTGCACACCATCGCGATCCAGGTCCCCATCGACGACCTGGTCTGCCACGGTCGGCCTACCATCGGCGTCTGGACTACCGCCAGCAGGCAGCAGGTGCACATCGCGGCCGAAGACGGCAGCGATGGCTGGCCGACCGGCCCGTACCGGCAGGTATCAAGGTTGGGTAACCCGCTGGTGAACGAGGTGCTGATCGCGCTCGGTCGCAAGGACTACTGGAACCGGCAGCCGCCGGCCCACGACAAGCAGTTCGCGCACTACGTCGCGCATCCCGAGCTAGCTAACCTGCTGCCGATTCTGTATCCGGGAGTGTTCCCGCACCTGGCCAAGCTGGACGCGTCCGGGCAGCCGCGCGCTGACCTTGAGGCCATCCTGCTCACCGGCATTCCTAAGGGCTTGGTCCCCGGCTTCAGCAACTTCACCGGGCCAGTCCAAGCGGACATGCTGCGGCTGAACACCTCGATCCCGCCGACCCGTCTGGGTTCGCGCAAGTACAGCATCCTCGGCGTGCTCGGCGGTGACCTGGCCGGTTACCCGAACGGCCGGCGCATCACCGACGATGTGGTCACGATAGAACTGCGGGCGATCGCGGGGCTGACGTATCCGCTGGTTGATCCCCATTACCAGGTTGACCCAGTGGCGAAGATCCTGACCGACGGGCTGACCCCGCGCAGCGTTACGAACAAGCCGCTGCGCCGATTCCCCTACATGGGGGTTCCTTACGACGGCTACCACAACCCGTCGTGACGCACGAGCCTGGTGCTGGTACCGAATCGGCCGAGTCGGTACCAGCACCAGACACGGAGAGCTACGTGGTGCTCGACATCGGCGGCGACGTTGGCGCGCTGGTGCTGTACTGCCCGGCCGAGTTGGACGGCACCGAGATCGAGATCAGCCAGGACGGCGCGCCGCGCACCCACTCGCAGGTCAGGGAACGTCGGCTCAGCTCGGCGCCGCCCGTCTACGCGGCCGTTTACCCGGGACTGCAGGCAGGCAGCTACACCATCTGGCGCGACGACGGCTCAGCCGCCGGCCAGGTCCAGCTCGAGGGCGGTCAAGTCGCCACCTGGACCTGGTCGGAGCATTAACTACCCGCAAAACACCCTAATCGGCGACCTGACAATACTCCTCGGTAAGCCTTCGCCTGATGGCCGATAAGTCTGCTAGCACTCGCGGGCCTGGCGGCGCGGATCAGGACGACGGCCCAGGTGCGTAGCGGCTTCCAGGGTTCGGCAAGCTCGCGGAGGTCCGACTCAGCCAAAGGGGTATCCCGCTGGTAGAGCCGGGCGGCGAGTTCGAGTGCCTTGGGCTCGCCGACCGGCAGCACGTCCGCGAATCCGGTGCCGCGGATCACGATCAGCGAACTGTAGAACGGGCCAATGCCCTTGATCCGTTGCAGTCTGCTCATCGCCTCGTCCGGGCCGAGCTCAAGCAGGGTGGCGGCATCCAGTTCGCCATTTAGAGCAGCCTTGGCGACGCCGTGCAGCCGCTCGACCTTGTCGGCTGACAGGCCGGGGAACGACTCGACCGTCAGCAGCGCCTCGGGCAGCGGGAACGCGGCCAATTGCTGGTCGGCCAGCTCAAAGCTGGTGCCGTGCGCCTCGCTTAGCCGCTGCCGCACCATGCTCATCTGCTTGACCGGCCGCCGGGCACTGATGATGCTCCACGCGGCTGCCTCATAAGGGGAGTAGAACAGCGGTGGCCGCAGCCCGGGCGCGGCCTGCTGCAGAGTGCCGATGACCGGGTCGCGCTCGCCAATCCGGCTGAACTCGGTGCCATCGTGATCGAGCGATAGCACCCGCGCCACCTGCTGGGAGATCGCCGCTAGGTCGCCCGCACCCGAGGCGATCCCGTGCACAACGCCGACATCGTCTTGGCGCAACTCCACGCCCACCTGGTGGTGTAGCCGTCCAGGCAGAAGGCAAGCCGCATCACGCCATCCCACTGCGTGTCGGAGCGCTGACCGAAGCCGAATAGGGCCGCCTCAGTGAGCGAGAACGGTCCTTGCGGCGTGATCGAGAAAGTCTGGGCCACGGCATCCTCCCTGGTGAGCTGGCTTTCATCGTCGCAGGCGGGTCTGACAGTCCCGCCGTGCCCAGGCCCTGCGCCGAAGCCGCATCGCGCAGGATTCGGCGATCTGGTCAAGGCCGAAGTCGAGGGCATCCGGTGGTTGGCATCGGCAGGAGAGCTTGGTGCTTTCACCCGGAGAGTCGCCGCTTGGCGGAGTGTTGTCGTCATCACCTCGGAGAGAAACCGCTGCCCAGACGGAACTTTGTCGCCTAATGGAGCCTTGTCCGCGCTATTTGCGGAAGACACTCCGCCAGACGGTAACGCTCCGGGCAACGGCCGAGATCTCTCCGTCACGTCGGGCCAGCCCGGCCGAGCCAGCCCGGTTTGGCTGTTTTGGGCAGGATCGGGCGTGGGGGATAGCGTTGAGTGGGCGGTGGGCCTGAGCTGGGGCTGACGAGCAGTGGAGGCGGACGCGTGGGTAACTGGGACGTTGTGATTGTCGGCGGTGGCCACAACGGCTTGGTGGCGGCGGCCTACCTGGCTAAGCACGGGTTGCAGACGCTGGTGCTTGAGCGCAGGGACATCGTCGGCGGCGCGGCGGTCAGCGAGCATCCATTCGGCCCGGACTACACGGTGACCTCGCTGTCCTACGTGGTCTCACTGCTGCCCGCCGACCTCGTCAGCGACCTGCGGCTCGATCGACATGGTTATCACGTCTACCCGCAAGCTGGCTACTTCGCGCCGCGAACTGACGGCAGGTACCTCAGGCTGCCCGACGACCGCAACGAGCGGCACGAGCAGATCGCTAAGTTCTCGGTCAGCGATGCCAACAACTATGAGCCGTTCCAAGCCAGACTGGCCAAGATCGCGGCGATACTCGGGCCGCTGCTGAATCAACTACCGCCCAAGCTCGGCTCCCGCCGCCCGGTCGACCTGATCGGGCAGGGCGCGCTCTTGCGCCACCTGCGCAAAGTTGACACCAGGCTGGCCGTCGACATCACTAGGTTGCTCACCGGGAGCATCGCCGACCTGCTCGATCAGTACTTCGAAAGCGACGCGCTGCGCGGCGTGCTCTCGGTGTCTGGCGTGATCGGGATGTGGGCGGGGCCGCGATCGGCCGGGACCGGCTACGTGACGCTGCACCACCATATCGGCGACACCGACGGCCAGGCCGGGGCCTGGGGTTTCCCCAGGGGCGGCATGGGCGCGGTGACGGCGGCGCTGGCGGCGGCGGCGCGTTCATTCGGTGCCGAGATCAGGACAGGGGCTGAAGTCGCCGCGATCACGACCAGCGGCGCCGGTTCGGGCGGCGCTCGGGCGACCGGCGTGGTGCTGGCCAGCGGTGAGGAGATAACGGCAGACACCGTCGTGACGACAGCTCACCCGGTGGTCTCCTTCCTCCAACTTCTCGACCAGCAGGTGCTGCCAGCCGACTTCGTCGCCGACATCAGGGGGTGGCAGAGCCGAAGCGGCACGGTCAAGGTCAACCTGGCGCTGGCGAGCTTGCCCAGCTTCGCCAGCCACCCTGAGTTCGACCCGCAGGTGCACGGCGGGACGATCGTGCTGGCCGACAGCCTGGACGACATCGAGCACGCGTTCCAGCAGGCGGTGAGCGGACGGCCATCGAGCCAGCCGTTCGCCGACATCTGCATCCCGAGTGTGTTCGACGATTCGCTCGCGCCGGCCGGGCAGCACGTCATGTCGATGTTCACTCAGTGGGTGCCGCACCAGTACGCTGACCAGCCCGATGAGGCTGAGCTTGAGAGCTACGCCGATCGGCTGATCGCCAGGATGGAGGTCGTCGCGCCCGGCTTTTCCAGTTCGGTGCTGCATCGGCAGGTGATCGGCCCGCACCAGATGCAAAGCGAGTACGGCCTGGTTGGCGGCAATATCTTCCATGGTGAGCTGACCATGGGGCAGATGTTCCACGCCAGGCCGGCGGCCGGCTATGCGGACCTGCGGACGCCGGTGCGCGGGCTCTACCAGGCGGGATCATCGACGCATGGCGGCGGCGGGGTCACCGGGATTCCCGGCCGCAATGTCGTGGGCCAGGTGCTAGCCGACCGCAGGTTCGCTCGCTGGCGGCGGCGCCGATAGGTCGGTCGGCCCGGTCAAGGTGGCCCGGCGCAGGGCCGGATTGAGCACCCCGAGCAGCAGTGCGCCCACCACGCACGCCAAGCCGCCGGTCACCACGGAAAAAGTGGTGGAGACCAACTGGGCTACCACGCCAGCCTCGACGTTGCCAACCGACGGCGCCGTAGTGACCTGCGCCAGATACAGGCTGGATACCCGGCCGCGCAGTTCGTCTGGGGTATAGCGCTGCAGCAACGAATTGCGTAGCACTTCGGAGAACAAATCGGCCATCCCGGCCAGGGCCAGGAAGACCAGGCCAACGGCGAGATTATCGCTCAAGCCGAATAGCACAATAGCGGCACCCCATGCCAATCCGGCAAATATTACCACGACCCCTGGCCGCTTCAGGCGACCGGTCCAGCCGCTTGTCGCCGCGCCGACCAAAGCGCCGAATCCTGGCGCGGCGGTGAGCAAGCCGAAAGTGGCCGATCCGCCATGGAAATGCGCTCTGGCCAGCGCCGGGAATAGCGCGGACGGCATTCCAAAGATCATCGCGCTGGTGTCCACCGCCAGCATGCCGCCGACCACACTGTTGTGCAGCACGTAGCGGAAGCCTTCGGCCATCGCGCGGAAACCCGGCCTGGTGCCGCGCACCGTCGGCGGCAGTGGCGAGATGAACCACAGCGTCATGCCGAAGAGCGCCAGGCACGCGGTGTCGATGCCGTAACAGGCGGCCAGCCCAGGGCCGGCGATCAGCGCGCCGGCCAGAGCCGGTCCGCCGAGTTGGCCGAGTTGTCCGCCCATCGCGTTCAGCGCGGCGGCGGCCGGCATCTTCGCTTCGCCGACGATGGCAGGGACGGCGGCCGTCGAGGCCGGCGAAGCCAGGCCTGACAGCCCGCCCATGCCGAGAACCAGCAGGTAGACGACCCAGAGCTGCGGAGTGCTGACCAGGCTGTTCACCATCAGCAGTGCGCTGAGAAGCACCATCGGGATCCGGCTGATGAGCATGATGACGCGCCGGTCGTGGCGGTCGGCGAGCATCCCGCCGGCCAGCAGCCCAGCGAACATGCCGGCGCTGTTGGCCAAAGTCAGCAATCCGACGTCGAGCGAGGAGTGGGTCAGGCCATACACCTGCCAGTTGGCTGCGGTGGTGGCGATCGCGTTCCCGGCCTGGGAGACCAACCGGCCGGTGAAGAGCAGCCGGAAGTCCTTGTCTTCGCGCAGCGGGGTGATGTCGATCGCGATCTGGCCGATGCGCACTGACCCCCCGCGCTGCTCGCAACTCGTCCCTGCGGCGCGATCCTAGCCGCCGGGTGGTCGGGCCAAGTCACCCGGGCAGGCAAGGCGGGCGGGGTGACCTCCGGGTTCACCCCGGCTAGGCTGGGCCCATGCATCAGCCGCCGATTCCGCATGTTGCCGCCACCGATCCGCAGCTCGCCGAACTGATCGAGGCCGAAGCCAGCCGCCAGTTCGCCAAGCTGCGCATGATCCCGTCGGAGAACTATGTCTCCATGGCCGTGCTTGAGGCCAGCGGGTCGGTGCTGACCAATAAGTACTCAGAGGGGTATGCGGGCCGTCGCTACTACGAGGGCCAGCAGTTCATCGACCCAATCGAGACCATCGCGGCGCAACGAGCCCAGGCACTCTTCGGCGTCGACCACGCCAACGTGCAGCCCTATTCGGGCTCGCCCGCCAACCTTGCGGTGTACCTGGCGTTCTTGTCGCCGGGCGACACCGTGATGGGGATGGCGCTGCCGATGGGCGGTCACCTGACCCACGGGTGGTCAGTCTCGGTCACGGGCAAGTGGTTCAGGCCGGTGCAATACAGCGTCAGGGCCGACACCGGCCGCGTCGACTTTGACGAGGTGCGGGATCTCGCCTTCAGGGAGCGCCCCAAGATCATTTACTGCGGCGGCACGGCCATCCCGCGCACCATCGACTTCCCTGCGTTCGCAGCGATCGCGCGCGAGATCGGCGCGATCCTGGTGGCCGACGTCGCGCACATCGCCGGACTGATCGCCGGCGGCGCGCACCCGAGCCCGGTCGGGCACGCCCAGGTGATCACTACCACGACGCACAAGACATTGCGCGGCCCACGCGGCGCGATGATCATGTGCGACGCCGAGCACAAGTCGGCGATCGACAAGGCGGTGTTCCCCGGTTTGCAGGGCGGTCCGCACGACCACACCACAGCGGCGATCGCGGTGGCACTCCACGAGGCCGCCGCGCCCTCGTTCAGCGAGTACGCGCATCAGGTAGTGGCGAACAGCAAGGCGCTCGCGGTGGCCCTGCTTGAGCGCGGCTACACGTTGGTCTCCGGCGGCACTGACAATCACCTCATCTTGATCGACCTGACGCCGCAGGAGTTGCCAGGCAAGCCAGCCGCCAAGGCGCTGGACCGGGCCGGCATCGAGGTGAACTACAACACGGTGCCCTACGACCCGCGCAAGCCGTTCGACCCCTCCGGCCTGCGCATCGGCACGCCGGCCATTACCACCCGCGGGCTCACCGAGCAGCACATGCCGCAGATCGCCGCGTGGATGGACGAGGCGATCTTGGCGGCCAAGAAGGACGACGAGGCCGTCATCGAGCGCATCGCCGGCGACGTCAAGGAGTTGCTCGCCGCCTTCCCGATGCCCGGCTACGGCCCGCCAGCCTGATTTTAACCGCGCCAATCTCCGCACCTGCAAGACCAATACCGAACGGTCAATCTAGACTGCCGCTTGCGTTCGAACAGATACGAATATATTTTCGAAACTAGGTGTTGGTAGCTACCTGTCTTCCCCGGGGTGGCAGACGTAGCGACGCGGACTCGCTGGCGTCGTCCTGACCGGCCTCGGCCAGGCGACGCTGGCCGCCGAGTCGCCTGGACGCGGGGACCTGCAAGCCATGAGCGCAATGCGGCCGGAGCCGGCGGACGTGCAGTGCAACGACGACCGGCCAGCTCGCTTCGTCTGGCGCGGCCGGCTCTACACGGTGCTGTCGATCGTCGAGCGACCCGATGAGGCGGCCGCACAGGCTGCGGTGCTCGGTGCCGAAGTGGCTGAGCACGAGCACTTGTCCGCCGGCGTCGAAGGCCGCGGTGACCGCGATGGGTGGCGGTGCTGGCGGGTCACCGCGTCGCCAGGTAAGAATGTGCCGCCGGTGGGATTCCGCCTTTGCCACGACCAGGCCGCCGATCGCTGGCTGCTATCCCGTGATGGCGCCTGATTACGAATCAATGCCGCTCAGTCCTATGGTCAATTCGGCGCGTCGCATTAATCTCACCCTGGAAAGACGCTAATCTTTTCTTTGCATCTGCCGGTAAGTAAATTAACTGGCATCGACGCGCCATGAATTGGCAATTAATGTCCGGGGGGAAGTCCGGCGATGATCCATCGGGCGGCGCGGCCGATCGTTGCTGCCTTCCTGCTTTACTGGCTGCTTGCCTGGTCGCTGGCCGCGCCCGCCGCCCAGGCCAGCGCGGCTTTGTCGATAGCTGGTCCGGTGGCTGGTCCGGCGGTTGGGCCGGTCAAGACGGTCAGGTACCTCGGGTATCACTTCTCCGTGCCGCGGTCATGGCCGGTCATCCGCAATGCGCAGAATCCGCATGGCTGCGTCAGGTTCGACCAGCATGCGCTTTACCTCGGCCCGATCAGCGGGGCGGAATTCTGCCCAAGTTGGCTGCTAGGCACGACGGAATCGATGCTCGTCCAGCCGGGTTCCGCGCATGCGGCCAAGGAATTGACTGAGGACAAGATCGCGCGACAGATTACGGTACGGGCGCCAAGAATTGTCATTACGGCGACCTTCGATACCGATCCCAGGCTGATTACCTCCGTGCTGGCCAGTGCCGGCTTGCCGACGACCCATCGGTCCGCCGCTGGTGGGTCGGGTCCGGTCGACGGGTCGGGTCAGCAGGCCGCGGTCGGAGCTAAGCCGGAGCGGACGGGCATGCACTATCCGATGGCGAAGCCGATGTTGCCAGCTACCGTCGCCAGTTACACCGGCCTCGGCTTTGATGCGTGCGCCGCGCCGAGCCGCAGGTACATGCGGGCCTGGCGACGACACTCGCCGTACCGGGCAGTCGGCATCTACATTGGCGGTGCCGACCGGGCTTGCGCGCAGCCAAACCTGAGCCGGGCCTGGGTGCGGGCGCAGGCTGCTGCTGGCTGGCGGTTCATGCCGCTCTACGCCGGGCCGCAGGCGGCGTTTGGCGAACTGCGCGAGCCGTACCGGCAGGGCCGGGCAGCCGGTCGCGACGCGGTCGCGCAGGCGAGGCGGCTCGGCTTCGGGCCGCGTACGCCGTTGTACTACGACATGGAGGCGTTCGGACCGCGGTCCCGAGTTCAGGCGTTGCAGTTCCTGTCGGCCTGGACGCGCACCTTGCACCGGCGCGGCTACTCATCCGGCGTCTACAGCAGCTCCGATTCTGGCGTCGTTGACCTAGCCAGGAACTACCGCAGCCGGGCATACCTTATGCCCGACTACATCTACGACGCGTTGTGGAACGGCCGGGCCAGCACCTGGGATGGCAACCTGCGGATCAGGCAGTGGCCAAGGCACCGGCGGATACACCAGTACAGCGGCAATGTGACCCAGACCTTCGGCGGCGACACGATCAGCATCGACAAGGACTTCCTTAACATCGAAGTGAGCGCGCCGTACGCGACGGCCCAGTCCAGTTCGGCCGTGGCAATTCCCGGCGGCCGGGTGCTGGTTTGCTATCGGGGTCGCAGCCGACTTTGGGTGCGCCAATACGCGGCTCGATCGGGCTGGTCCAAACCAGTGGCCGCGGCCGGTCAGGGGTCGGCGCCTTCAGTCGTGCGGGCCGGGTCGGTGGCGGACGTTTTCTACCGTGGCAGCGGTGGCTTCCTGTGGGACGCCAGCTATTCCACGGCCGGGCGGCTTCGCACCCGGCAACGGCTGGCGATGATGGGCGTGCTCGGCTCGGCGCCGCGCGCGGTCGCCCAGCCCGATGGCGTGATCGACGTGTTCTGGCGCGGATCAGCTGACGACCATCTGTGGCACGCTCAGTACACCCCAGGCAGCGGGTGGAACGGGCCGCAGGGTCTCGGCGGTGACCTGGCGTCGCTGCCGGTGCCCGTCACCTCATCGGCTGGGTTCACCGCAGTGTTCTGGAAGGGCGCCAACCGCGGCTTGTGGATGATCGGGCGGGGCCTGAGCGGCAAGTGGGGGACGCCGCGCAGCCTGGGCATGGCACCGCTCGGCGGCGCACCGCAGGCCACCGCGCAGCGATCGGGCGACATCGAGGTGTACTGGCACGGCCTGGGCAACCCGTACCTGTGGGAGGGCTTTTACCGGCCGCAGGGCGGCTGGCGCGGTCCTCGTGATCTGGGCGGCCAACTGCGGTCGGCACCGTGGCCGGTGACGGCGGCCGGCACCGTGAGCGTGCTCTGGCGCGGACCCGGTCACCAGTTCGGCTTTACCGCCCACCGGCGCGGCGCCAAGTGGAACGCACTGACCTGGCAGCCACCAGAGCAAGCCTCCGTCGGCTGGATCGGCTCACCGCCATTCGCCGCGGTGGGCGGGCCAGGTACCGCGCTGCGGGTGTTCTGGCGGGGGCGGGGTGATTCGCTCTGGACGTCGGCCCGCGTCGGCCAGGGCTGGACTAAGCCAGCTAGCGCCCGCTAGAGGCCGATCGGGCTGACCGAGCGGCGCCAGTCAACCGTGGGTGTCATCGCCTCGGTGCGGACCCGGTAGGCGAATCGCTTGGTGATCTCGAACAGCGACTCGATCAGGGTGTCGGAGAGCAGGTGCGGCTCGAGGCCGAGATCGACCATGCCGGAATGCACCACGTTGTAGTGATGGCCCTCTTCTTCGACTCTCGGATTGGCCAGGTGCTCGACGATGACGTGCTCGGGGCAGACCCTGGCGATCGTCTCGGCCATGGAAGTGATCGACAGCGACTGGGTCATCTGGTTAAACACACGGAACTCGCCCGGGTCGGCCGGGTTCTCGCAGGCCAACTGCAGGCACCGGACGGTGTCCCTGATCTCGATGATGCCGCGCATCTGGCCGCCGTTTCCGTAGACCGTCAGCGGCAGTCCGAGCACGGACTGGATGACGAACCGGTTGAGCACGGTGCCGAACACCGCGTCGTAGTCGTATCTGGTGGCCAGCCGGTCATCTCTGGCGGTCTCCGGGGTCTGCTGGCCGTACACGATGCCCTGGTTCAGGTCGGTCGCCCTGATGCCCCAGATCCGGCAGGCGAACTCGATGTTGTGGCTGTCGTGCACCTTGGACAGGTGGTAGTAGGACCCGGGCCGCTTAGGAAAGAGCACCCGGTCCTTGCGGCCCTTGTGCTCGATCTCCAGCCAGCCCTCCTCGATGTCGATGTTCGGCGTGCCGTACTCGCCCATGGTGCCGAGCTTGACCAGGTGGATGCTCGGGTTGATCTCGGCGATCGCGTACAGCACGTTGAGAGTGCCGACCACATTGTTGACCTGGGTGTAAACCGCGTGCTTGCGGTCGACCATGGAATAGGGCGCGGCTCGCTGCTCGGCGAAGTGCACGATGGTGTCCGGGCTCGAATTCGCGAACCACCTGGTAAGTGAAGTCAGCGTCGGTGAGATCGCCGACGTAGCAGCCCGATCGACTTGCCGGTGAGCTCACGCCAGACTCTGATCCTGGTCTGCAGCGTCTCGATCGGCACCAGGCTCTCGACGCCCATTTCGAAGTCGTAACCGCGCCTGGCGAAGTTGTCAACGACGGCGACCTCGTGGCCGACCTCGGATAGGTGCAATGCGGTTGGCCAGCCAAGATAGCCGTCCCCGCCCAAAACCAAGATCCTCATGAGTTACTCCAAACTCATCACTGTGAGCGTCAGCCTCCCCGTGGCTGGCTTCGACCAGTGCGCAGCGGGTACTACCCTGTCCCGGGATCAACCTGATGCCGGCCGCCCGGAGCGCCTCGCTACCTAAGGCGTTCTCGTCACGGCTTGCACCGGTTCCCGTACTGTATAGGTGACTCAATCACGAGCATGCCTTCGCCAAGCAAGGACATCAATGCAGAAGCTGATCGATAGGCTACCGGCCGCGCTGGCGAACCGGCTTCGGACCAGGTTCGGCACGCAATTCGTGCGATTCGCGCTAGTGGCGGTCGTCTCACTCGCCGCCAGCCAGATTGCGCTCGGGCTGTTCATCGGCCCGATGCACCTGACTGGTGGTGTCTCTGGCGTGAGCGCCGCCATCGTCGGCGCCGTGGTGAGTTACGTACTCAGCCGGTGGGCTTGGAAGCGCAAAGGCCGGCCCAACGTGCTGCGGGAGACCATTCCGTTCTGGCTCGTCTCGGTTGGTGCCTGGCTGGTGCTCGGCCTTGCCACCAAGCTCGGCGTGCACGTTGCCACCGTCAACGACCTGCACCACTTCAAGCGGCACCTGGTCATCGGCGGCATTTACTTCGTGGCGAACTGCCTGACCTTCGTGGTCAGGTTCGTGATCTTCCACTACCTGCTGTTCACCGACAGGACCGCGCGGACGGACGCGACCACGGCGCTGATCGAGACCGAGTCGCTCACCCCGGTCACCGTTCCCGCCTCGGCCGAGGGCGAGGACCAGCACCCGGAGTAGTCCGGCGGCGTTACTCGGCCGCTGGCGCGGTCGACGCGATGGCGTACTCCTCGCGGTAGCGCTGGAACTCGCTGAGTTCCTGCTCGACCGGCACCACAGCGAATTCCTTGGCGACCTCGTCGATGCGCCCCCTGATGTCGGCGACCAGGATGGCGTTCTCGGCGACGGCACGCTTCTTGACTTGGGACAGGCTCACAGCGGCCGTGCCGTAGCCGAGGCCGAGCGCGATGGCGGCGAGCAAGGCCGCCCACCCCAGCATGACCGGATCGGACAGCAGGGCGGGCAGCCCGGTGCCGGCCCCGAAGACGCCGCAGACGAGGACGGCGACCAGCCAGGCCAGCGCGATGGCGACCGCTCCGAGCAGTACGCCCTGCACTAGGCCAGCGACCCGCCACCACCGTTCGACGCTGTCCTCGGCCGGCAGCGCCGCACCGATGGCCTCGCCGACGGCTGGCGGGATGGCATCGGCTCGTGACCTGGCCGCCGCCCTGACGGTGTGGGCCCAAGGCTTGGGCAGCGAGTCGCCGACGCCGTCGCCGAATTCGGTCAGCGCGTTGTCGATCGCCGCCTGCTGAGCTCCGGCCGGGCCGGATGATACGGCGCGCAGATCATTCCACAACTTGCTGAGCCGGACCTTGCGGAGCGGATCCCGGCCAGCGATGCGCTGCACCACCCAGGCGACCGGCCAGCCGACAAAGTCGGCGGCACGCAACTCTCTCGCACTGCGCAGCGAATCGCTCACCGCGTCGACGCCGGCCGCCGCATAGAACTGATCGACCAGCTTCCTGGTGCGCTCCGCCGGAACCGCCGGTGCGTCGCTGGCATCGGCCTGCTTACCTCCGTACGGCGCGAACCTGGCGACTACGGTATCGACGTCAGCCGAGATCCTGGCCGCGGCCGCCTGCCGGGCGGCGACGCCGTTGGCCAGTTGCTTGCGCAGCTCATCGAGTCCGGCGCCGGTCACCGCCGAGGTGACCAGGATGGGCACGTCGTGCAGGTTCTCGGCGTCGAGCAGGCGACGCAGGTCCCCGACGCAATCCTCGATCTGGGCAGCAGTGAGCAGGTCGGACTGGTTAAGCACGATCGCCTGCACGTCGGAGTGCTCAGCGAGCGGGATCAAGAACCGCTGATGCACGGCGGCATCGGCGTACTTCTGCGGGTCGAGCACCCAGATCATCATGTCGGCCAGGCTGACGAGCCGGTCCACCAGGCCGGTGGCATGCCCCATCACCGAGTCATGGTCAGGAAGATCAAGCAGAACGAGCCCGGCCAGGCCAGACTCGCCGCCGCCGAGCGCACTCGCCCGTGAGTACCTGTTGCGTGGCGGAACGCCGAGCCACTCAAGCAAGGCACCAGAGCCCGAGTCGTCCCAGATGCATGCGTGCGCATCCTTAGTGACCGGGCGGGTCACGCCAACGGTGGAGAAATCGGCCCCGGCCAGGCTGTTGAACAGCGACGACTTGCCGCTTCCCGTGCCGCCGGCCAGTACCACCACGGTGTGCGACGACGACAGCCGCATCCGTTCGCCCGCTCGGCCAAGCACGTCTTCAGCCTGGCTAAGCAGCTTTTTGCTGAAGCCGTCCCGGCCGCTCCTGGCCGCGCCGATCTGGATCATCCTGGCCAGTGCCATCAGCCGGGCCGACAGGCCGCAGGCTTGGTCAGCGGCCGAGCCGAGCAATTCGCCGGCTCCGTTCGCTGCGACGGGCGCGGCGCTGGCTGTAGTGGTCTTCGCCCGGCCGCGCGGGCGGCTCGCGCCGCGCTGCCGGTTGGCAGGAACCCTGGTCGGCAGCGGCGGACTCGCGTCCGTGGCCGGCCTGGGTGCCGTCTGCCCTCGTGAACTCATCGCACCGACTCCAACGAGTAACTGGCTTGATAAAGGTCGGCTGACACGCTCTCATCGAGCGTACCGACAGCGTCGACCAGCGTCTTGAAGCGCTTGGCCTCATCGGCGTAGACCACGCTGATCCGCTCGTGCAGATCCTGCCTGGCCTGCCCGCCGATATCGCGCAGCAGTCCGGCGCCGAACAACGAGGTGAGCAGCTGCTGCGGGACGGCACTCGCGCCTTCGTTCACCACGAGCTCGCCGGTGCCGTAGCCAAGCACGCCGATCGTCAGCACCAGCGCCAGCGAAGTCGGGTCAAAGGAAGCGACCCGCGAGATCGACCGTTTGGTGATGTTCTCGGTCTGCACCAGCCGCAGCAAGTGATCTTGCCAGCCGGTCACGGCAGCCGCGGCCCTGGTCGACAGGTCATCGGATGAGCGGGCCAGTGCATCGACTCCGCCCGCTGGCAGCCCCTGCGCCAACTCGGCTTGGCCGCCGGGGAAGCCCCAGTTCAGCTCGCCTTCCCACTTGCGCAGCCGCTGGTAAGACGCCGGAGTCCCGGCCTGCACGCCGGCGTCTTTCGCCTCCTGCGCCCGCTTCAGCAGCCCGGCGCCGGCTGGACTGCCTTGCCAGCGTTCCATCGCGTCCTCGGCGGCTCGGTCGGCGAGCGACACCACGAGCGCCTCAAGGCTTGATCGCAACGCTGTCTTGAGCGAGTGGGTTCGACCAGGCGCGGCGGCATGGCGTCGTGACTTCTTCGACGGTCGCCCCTTGCGGATTTCCAGCGTGCGCAGCAGGTCGCCGGTACCAGCGAAATCCTGCCAGCGCGCGAGCACCTCGCCCCGCAGCAGCGAGCCGTTCCTGATCGCCTCGTCGAACTCAGCCAAGGCAGCCGAGTAAGCGGCATCAGCGCCTGACGTCAGTTCGGTGCGCAGCGCCACCTGGGTCTGCGCTTGCTCGGCCAGGGCCGGGATCCTGGTCTCCAGGGTGTCGAGCACCCCCGACATCGTCTGCGTCAAGATCGCCGTCCGGCGGTCGTCTTGCCTGGCGGTGTCCACCAGCCACAGCCGTACCGGTTCTGACACCTCGGCCGGCAGCCGGGCATCGGTGACCGTCGTCTCAGGAATGACGAATCGCTCGACCTCGCGCAGGCCGTTGGCCTGGAGCATCGCATCAAAATGCGCGGTCAGTTGGTCGCCGGCGGCCGGCGGCACCCTGGACAGCACGACGCCGAGCGACGCGCCGCGGTCTCTGGCGTCCTTCAGCAGCTCCCACACCACCGCGTCCGCGTACCGGCGGGCGGTCGTCACGAAGAGCCAGAGGTCGGACGCATCGAGGAACTGCTTGGCGAATTGCCGGTGGGCGGCGACGACCGAGTCGATGTCCGGGGTGTCGAGCAGCGCGACACCTTGCGGAATGCCCTCGCTGGTGGCCAGCACCAGCAGGCCATCCCGCCCGGGCCGGGCCAGACCCTGCTGGCGCACGCGCGGCAGCGTCGGCAGGAAGACGTTCTCGGCGAACCACTTCTCGTCTTCTGGATGGCAGGCAAGCACCGGACTGTTGGTGGTCGGGCGACGGATCCCCGTGGCGCTGACCTGAGTGCCGACGATGCTATTGAGCAGAGTCGACTTACCCGCGCCGGTCGAGCCGACCAGGGCGATCAATATGGGCGCGCCTGAGTGCCGCAGCCTCGCCAGCAGATAGTCGTCGATCTGGCTGATCAGCTGCTGGCGCTCGGCCCTGGTCGCCTCGATGCCGGCATAGTCGAACAGCAGCGATACCCGCGAGACTGAATCCCTCAGCTCGGTGAGCGCGGCCTGGAGCTTGCGCGCATCGACCCGGACGTGGGGCTCGTCGCCGTCGGTAGCCGCCGCCTGCGGCGCGGCGGTTTGCGGCATGATATCGGACCCGCCGTCCTCGCGCTCTCCCCAGCGCAACGACTCGGGGGCTACTTCCTGACCCTCTTTCATTCCTCCGGGCCTCCGCTTGGCAAACCGCTGGTCGAAGCACCCATCCAACCAGGTCACTACCCGACTGCCGGCAAGTAATGGTGGTTGCGGGCAGCTGCCGCAAATCAACGCGGCCTAGGCGCAATTGTGCGCCGCCTTGGCAGGGTACCGCCGACAATGCAGAAAACAGACTGGCATGTTTCGCGCCGGTTGTCTGATCGGACATCTGATGGCGGAACGCGGGTAAAACCTGGCCGATCGATATCTGTGAGTGCTGGGTAGAACACTCTACGTGCATCTACTGCATGGCCGGAACGCGGTGCGATCGGACTGAGCTAGCTGTGCTTCGCAACCGGGGCGATAGTACGAAGGTCGACCGATACACTTACGTGGCATCTATGCGCTTGCCCGTAGCACGCTGACGGCCCGACTAGCCAGCCGTCAGCCACTATGTCCTGATGACTGAGGTGGGTCAGTCGCAGCAAGGGCAGTTCAGGGAGCTTTGCGTAGTGATAGTACTGAAAAGTCAATTCTGCCCGACGGCGCCTCAGCTTGGTAACAGTGCAGTCAGCACAGGTCCCTAGCTCCGCCCGAGGCAGGAAAGGGGTTAGGAGCCTTCATGTCGGACGCGAGTCCAGCTGCGGTACTGGTGACCGGAGGGGCAGGGTTCATCGGGCGGCGGGTGGTTCGAGCTTTGCTCGACGCCGATCATCAGGTCACCGTCATCGACCGGCACGCCTTCCCCGATGAGCGGGTGCGGTCGGTCAGCGGAGATCTCTGCGACCCATCGGTCATCGGACAGGCACTTGGCCAGCACACCGACGTCGTCATCCACCTGGCGGCGGTGACCTCGGTGCTGCGGTCGATGCAGGACCCGGTCGGTACTTACAAGCTCAATGTCGAGGCCACCTTCAACCTGCTTGAGCAGGCTAAGCAGCGGGGCGTGCGGAACTTCCTGCTCGCCTCAACCAACGCCGTCACCGGCGACGTCGGCGCAGCCACGATCACCGAGCGGGTGCCGCTTGCACCACTGACCCCGTACGGCGCGACGAAGGCCGCCGGCGAGATGCTGCTGTCAAGCTACGTCGGCAGTTACGGCATGACCGGCGCGGCGCTGCGCTTCGCCAACGTCTACGGGCCGGGCATGGAGGCCAAGGACAGCTTCGTGCCGAGGCTGATGCGGGCAGCCGCGGACGGCAAGGGCGTGCAGATCTATGGCGACGGCACCCAGCTGCGCGATCTGGTGCACGTCGACGACATCGTGGCCGGGATCATGATTGCCTGGCAAACTGGGCACAATGGCCCGCTGATTCTGGGTTCAGGCGAGTCAGTCACCGTCAACGACATCCTGGCGGCGGCCCGGGCTGTCACCGGGGCGCCGATCCCGGCGGAGCATGTTCCGGCCAAGCCGGGGGAGATGCCCGCTGTAGTCGTCGATATTTCAGCCGCCAGGGCATTGGGCTACCAGCCCCTGATGGACTTGAAGGCAGGCATCGCCACCGTGTGGCCAGAGTTTTCGGAGACAGCCAAGTGACATCCGGGCAGAAGGGCACGACCGCCGTCCGAACGGCCGAGGAGGACGAGGCCGTCGATCTCGCGGCGATCGAGGCGTTTACGAACCAGTACGGTGCGCGGGCGGCCACGATGCCGCCACTGGCGATCGTGATCGCCGCGTTCAACGAGCAGGGGTCAATCGGACCGGTGATCGAGGCGCTGCCGCCGGTTATCTCCGGCCTTGAGGTCACCAAGATCGTGGTGTCCGACGGCTCGGCCGATGGCACCGTCAAGGAGGCCGACGCGGCCGGCGCCCTGGTCTGCGATGTGCCGGTGAACCGAGGACAAGGTGCCGCGCTGCGGCTCGGCTACCGGCTGGCCCGCGAAGGCGGAGCTGAGATAATCGTCACTACCGACGCCGACGGCCAGTACAACCCGAACGAGATTCCGGGCCTGATCGAGCCGATCGTGGCTGGCGAGGCGGACTTCGTCTCCGGCTCGCGCACTCAGGGCAGCGAGGAAACTAAGGACCCGGTGCGCAAGCTCGGCGTCCGGGTGTTCGCGTTGACCATCAGCGCGCTGACCGGCCAGCGGATCACTGACCCGTCGTTCGGACTGCGCGCAATGCGCGCCGAGGTCACCGGCAAGGTCAAGCTGCAGCAGCCGCAGTATCAGGCGGCTGAGCTGCTAATTGGCGTCATCGCGCACGGCTACAAGGTCACTGAGCGGCCGGCCACCATCCACAAGCGCCAGGTCGGCCAGAGCAAGAAGGGCCACAACGCGCTCTACGGTCTGTATTTCGCCAGGGTGATCGCAGGCACCTGGTGGCGCGAGCGCCGCCGCCGCAAGTCCGCCGCCTGACCACCACCCGCACCCGCTCCGCCCGGTCCTAGCTCGAGCGGAGCGGTTTTGCATCGACCAGTCGGCCGAGGACGATGCCACCCGCGTCCGCGTCCGCCGTCCGCCGTCCGCGGCCCGCGCCGTCCCGCCTGGCCTGCGCTGTCCTGGCTGGCCTGCGCTGTCCTGGCTGGCCTGCGCTGTCCTGGCTGGCCTGCGCCGTCCTGGCTGGCCCGCGCTGTCCTGGCTGGCCCGCGCTGTCCTGGCTGGCCCGCGCTGTCCTGGCTGGCCTGCGCCGTTCCGCCCGCGAGCCCCGGCGCGGCCCGCGCTGTCCTGGCTGGCCCGCGCCGTTCCGCCTGGCCCGCGCTGTCCTGGCTGGCCCGCGCTGTTCCGGCTGGCCCGCGCTGTTCCGGCTGGCCCGCGCTGTCCTGGCTGGCCCGCGCTGTTCCGGCTGGCCCGCGCTGTTCCGGCTGGCCCGCGCTGTCCTGGCTGGCCCGCGCTGTCCTGGCTGGCCCGCGCCAGCATCGTTGAACCCCTGTTGCTGTTGCTCATCCCGGTCGAACGACATCGTCGGAGCGATGCTGCTGCCAGGGCGACATGGCCGCTCCTACGATGTCGTTCGACTGAGCTCGGGATACCGCATCGTCGGAGCGGTGATGTTGCTGGAGCAGGCAGCGTTCGGTGGTTGGGGCAGGCGCAGGAGAAGCTCAGCCTTACTGGGTGCCGGGGAGCAGTTCACAGCAATTGCTCTGCGCAATTAGCGGTTGTCCACAGGGCAAGCTCAGGTGCGGGCATGGGCGGGCTGGCGCTGCGATCTTTGGGGCAGGAGGCGGCAGGTCGCCGCAGAGCCATGGAGGATCGCGAATGTATCTGAATGATGCGCATATCAGCCTCACCGGCTACGTAGCCACGCAGCCAGTGACCAGGACGGTCAGTTCGGGTGCCAGCAACACTTCGATGCGGGTGGCCTGGACGCCACGCCGACAGGACAGGGTGACTGGTGAGTGGGCCGACGGTAACACCTCGTACGTGACCGTGATCTGCTGGCGGAAGCTGGCCACGCATGCGGCGATGAGTCTGCGCAAAGGTGATCCGGTCGTGGTCAGGGGTCGGCTGTCGATTAGGTCCTACGAGGACAAGAATGGCAACCAGCGGACCGCGGTGGAGGTAGAAGCCAGTTCGGTCGGGCACGACCTGTCTCGTGGCGTCGCCCTGTTCAATAGGACCAGGCCTCAGACCGGTCTGACCGCGTCGGAATTCGCCCAGTCCGGCGGATCGGCCAGCGACGACGAGAACCTGGCTCACAGTGACGGCGAGCTGGCCGGCTCACCGCTCCCGCGAGCCAGCGACTTCAGCGAGCCCAGTCGGCCCGCCGATGGAAGTGACCCGGAAGAGCTGGATGAGTCGCTCTTCGATGGCGCAGTGGCGAGCGACCAGGCCGCTGACCTCCCGCCGGTGGCGACGCCGTTCTAGCCTGGTGGGGTGCGGCCGGGGCTAGGTGGCGGCCGGGGCCAGCCGCCTAGCTCCTGGCTCGTTCCTTCCCCATGTGCAAAGTGCGGGTTCGCTGCCCCTACGCTTGAGGCATGCCTGAGTTCATCTATCAGATGCACGCCGTGCGCAAGGCGCACGGCGAGAAGGTCATCCTCGATAACGTGACGCTTGCCTTCCTGCCTGGTGCGAAGATCGGCGTCGTCGGACCGAACGGCACCGGGAAGTCGACGCTTTTGCGGATGATGGCGGGAGTCGAGCAGCCGTCGAATGGCGACGCCCGGCTGATGCCCGGTTTCACCGTTGGTCTTCTTGCCCAGGAGCCTCAGCTCAATGAAGCCAAGACGGTCCTCGGCAATGTCGAGGAGGGCGTGGCGGAGACCAAAGCGTTGCTCGATCGGTACAACGAGATCGCCGAGAAGATGGCGACCGACTACTCCGATGAGTTCCTCGAGGAGATGGGCGCGCTGCAGGAGCAGCTCGACCATCGAACGCCTGGGATCTGGACAGCCAGCTTGAGCAGGCGATGGACGCGCTGCGCTGCCCGCCGCCGGACGCCGACGTGACTCAGCCTGTCCGGCGGTGAGAAGCGCCGGGTGGCGCTGTGCCGCTGCTGCTCTCACAGCCCGACCTGCTGCTGCTGGACGAGCCGACCAACCACCTGGACGCGGAGAGCGTGCAGTGGCTGGAGCAGCACCTGGAGAAGTACCCGGGGACAGTCGTCGCGGTCACGCACGACCGGTATTTCCTCGACAACGTCGCCAGCTGGATCCTCGAGCTCGACCGCGGCCGCGCCTATCCGTATGAGGGGAACTACTCGACCTACCTGGAGACCAAGGCCGCGCGGCTGAAGGTCGAAGGGCAAAAGGACGTCAAGCAGCGCAAGCGGCTTGAGGACGAGCTGGAGTGGGTGCGGTCGAGCCCGCGTGCTCGCCAGGCGAAGAGCAGGTCACGGCTGCAGCGCTACGAGGAGATGGCGGCCGAAGCCGACCAGAACAAGAAGCTTGATTTCGAGGAGATCCAGATTCCGCCAGGTCCGCGACTTGGCAGCCTGGTAGTCGAAGTCGAGAAGCTCAGCAAGGGTTTCGGCGACCGTATGTTGATCGAGGATCTCAGTTTCAGCCTCCCGCCGAATGGGATTGTCGGCGTCATCGGCCCGAACGGAGTCGGCAAGACGACGCTGTTCAAGATGATCATCGGCGAAGAGCAGCCAGACTCCGGCGGGATCAAGGTCGGCGAGACCGTCAAGATTGCGTATGTTGACCAGAACCGGGCCCGGATTGATCCGGCGAAGAACGTCTGGGAAGTGATCTCGGATGGTGAGTCGTACATCCGGGTCAGGCAAGTCCGAGATCCCGAGCCGCGCCTACGTGGCCGCATTTGGCTTCAAAGGCGGCGACCAGCAAAAGCTGGCTGGAGTGATGTCGGGTGGCGAGCGCAACAGAGTCAACCTGGCGCTGACTTTGAAACAAGGCGGCAACTTGCTGCTGCTCGACGAGCCGACAAACGACCTGGACGTCGAGACGCTTTCCTCGCTGGAAAACGCGCTGCTCGAGTTTCCTGGCTGCGCTGTGATCACCAGCCACGACCGGTGGTTCCTCGACCGGATCGCGACGCACATCCTGTCCTGGGAAGGCGGGTCGAACTGGTTCTGGTTCGAAGGGAACTTCGAGTCCTACGAGAAAAACAAGATCGAGCGACTCGGCGCCGAGGCCGCCCGCCCGCATCGGGTCACCTACCGGAAGCTGACTCGCGACTGAGATGAGTGCACCGCGCGGCGGGTCGCTGCCAAGCCAGGCCAGGGTAGTCGTGATCGGTGGCGGGATCATCGGCACTTCGGTGGCCTATCACCTTGCTCTGCTTGGCTGGTCCGATGTGCTGCTACTGGAGCGCGACCGGCTTACTTCAGGTACCACCTGGCATGCGGCCGGCCTGATGGCTACCTTCGGTTCGACGTCGCAGACCTCAACTGAGATTCGGAAGTACACCTGGGACTTGTATGCGAAGCTGGAGGCCGAGACCGGCTTGGCGACCGGGCTCAAGCAGTGCGGCCTCATCGAATTGGCGACCGAGCCAGGCCGCCTTGAGGAGTACCGGCGCATGGCCGCGTTTAACCGGCACCTGGGCGTCGACGTACATGAGATCTCGCCGCGTGAGGTGGCTGAACTCTGGCCGCTGGCCAAGACCGACGACGTGCTGGCTGGCTTCTACGTCAAAGCTGACGGCCGGGTTAATCCAGTGGACGTCACCATGTCGCTGGCCAAGGGCGCGCGGATGCGCGGGGTCACGATCATCGAAGGCGTTGCCGTCACCGGATTTAGCTACGAGCGCGTCGCCGGCCAGAAGGCGGTCACCGGCGTGCGCACCACGCACGGCGAGATCGAGGCCGAATACGTCGTGAACTGCGCTGGCATGTGGGCGCGCCAACTTGGCGCGCTGGCTGGCGTGTACATCCCGCTTCAGGCCGCCGAGCACTACTACCTGATCACCGAGCCGATCGAAGGAGTCGACGGCTCGCTGCCTGTGCTCGAAGACCCAGCGAACTACGGCTATTACCGTGAGGAGGGCGGCGGCCTGATGCTCGGCTTGTTCGAGCCGGTGTGCGCGCCCTGGAACGTTGACGGAGTCCCGCCGGACTTCTCCTTCGGTGAGCTGCCGCCGGACTGGGACCGAATGGGCCCCTACCTGGAAGCCACCATGTCCCGGGTGCCGATCACCGAACAGACAGGGATCAGGAAGTTCTTCTGCGGCCCGGAGAGCTTCACCCCTGATCTGCTGCCGATCGTCGGCGAAGCACCAGAGCTGAAGAACTTCTTTGTCGCTGCCGGACTGAACTCGATCGGCATCCTCACCGGCGGCGGCCTCGGCCGCATCGTGGCCCAGTGGATCATCGACGGCAGTCCCGACGTCGACGTCACCGGCATCAACATCGACCGGCTGCATACTTACCAGGCCAACCCCGAGTACCGGGCCACGAGGACCGTCGAGTCGCTCGGCATGGTCTACGCCACTCACTACCCGAACCGGCCAACCAAGACGGCTCGGGGCGCCCGGCTATCACCGCTGCACTCCAGGCTCGCCGCGCGCGGTGCCTGCTTCCGCGACGTGAGCGGCTGGGAAGGCGCTGACTGGTACGCACCACCCGGCATAGAGCCTGACCCTGGGGAACTGTCTTGGGTGCGGCCGAGCTGGTTCGGCTACTGGGCCGCCGAGCACCAGGCCACCCGCGAGGGCGTGATCGTGATGGACATGTCCTTCATGGCCAAGTTCCTGGTGCAAGGCAAGGACTCCGCGAGCCAGCTTGAGCGGATCTCGGCCAATCAGGTCGCGGCCGAGCCGGGTCGGATCACCTACACCCAGTGGCTGAATGAACGTGGCACGATCGAGGCCGACCTTACTGTCACGATGCTGGACGATGACCAGTTCTTCGTGGTCGCGTCGGACACCGCACACCGGCACGCGGAGACCTGGATGCGCCGCCACTTCGGCGACTCCCATGCCTTCGTCACCGATGTCACCTCCGGCTACGCTCAGCTGAACGTGCAAGGTCCGCTGTCACGCGCACTGCTCGCCAGCGTCACGAGCGCGGATGTGTCCAACGAGGCCTTCCCGTTCCGTGCCGCCAGGTACATCGACATCGGCTTCGCCCGAGTGCTCTGCATCCGGATCACCTACCTTGGCGAACTCGGCTATGAACTGCATATTCCGGCCGAGCAGGCCGTTGCCGTCTACGATCGGCTGGTCGCGGCGGGTGAGCCGCTTGGGCTGACTCACGCCGGGCTGAAGGCGCTGGCTAGCCTGCGGATGGAGAAGGCGTATCGCGACTACGGTCACGACATCGACAACACCGATTCCGTGCTTGAGGCTGGTCTCGGTTTCGCGGTCGCGCTCGACAAGGACGGCGGGTTCATCGGCCGGGACGCGGTGCTGGCCAAAAAGGCGGCAGGCCCGCTTACCAGGCGGCTGGTCCAGGTGCTGCTCACCGATCCTGAACCACTGCTCTTCCACGCGGAGATCGTCAGCAGGGACGGACAGCCCGTCGGCTATCTGCGCGCGGCTTCTTACGGATTTACCCTCGGCGGGGCCGTCGGCCTGGCAATGATCGACGCCGACCAGCCGATCGACCAGAAGTACCTCGATGACGGCGAATGGTCGGTCCAACTCGGGGCGGCAAGCTATCCGGCCATCGCATCATTGCGGCCCCTTTACGATCCGGCGAGCAAGCGCGTGCAGTTGTAGTCCAAGGAGGACACCCAGATGGCTGATCTTGCGGACTTCGCTGCGCTCGTGCCGGCCGAGCACGGGCTGGCCACGATGACCGTCATCGGCCCTGACGGTCGGATGCGGCCATCAGTGGTCAACGTCGGAGTGCTTGACCATCCGCTAACCGGCGCACCGGTCGTCGGTGCGGTCGTCCACGGCCGGGCTCGCAAGCTCGTCAATCTGCGCGAACGGCCAAGGGTCAGCGTGGTGGTGCGAACCGGGTGGCAGTGGGCCGGCGTGGAAGGTCCGGCGGAAATCGCCGGACCCGATGACCCGATGGCCGGCATCGACGCCGAACGGCTGCGGCTACTGCTGCGCGAGATCTTCAGCTCGGCCAGCGCCGCCCACGACGACTTCGACGAGTACGACCGGGTGATGGCCGCCGATCGCCGGGCCGCCGTACTGATCACCCCGGCCCGCGTGTTCACCAACGGTTGAGCTGGCCGCCAGCGAGCACTGAGGGATAAGGCGGTCAGGTGGCTGACAGGCCGAGGTCGGGGCGGTCCTCGCCCCGGTCAGGCCCCGGTGTCACGGTATTGACCAGACTGTGCGCGGCCATCACCAGGTAGTCCCACAGTTGCCGGTCGTGCGCCTCGTCTAGGCCGATCTCGTCGAGGGCCGTGCGCATATGCCGCAGCCAGGCGTCCCGCTCGGCGTCGCCGATCGCAAAGTGCACGTGCCGCATTCGCAATCTCGGATGCCCGCGCAGTTCGTTGTAGGTCGGTGGGCCGCCCCAGTACTGGATCAGGAAAAGCCGCAGATGCTCCTGCGCCGGGCCTAGGTCCTTGCTCGGATAGATGGCCCGCAACTCCTGGTCGGACTCGACTTCGGCGTAAAACCGGCGTACCAGCCTGGTAAAGGTTTTTTCGCCGCCGACGGCGTCGTAAAAGCTCTGCTCGGGCTGGCCGAGCTGCGTTGTGCGTTCCATGACGCGTCCCAGCGTACTTGGCTCGCGACCAGGCTCAGCGACACGCCGCAGGCGATCCGCTCAGGTCGTCAGGTAACCCAGGGTTTGCCGAGCGTTCGAAGCACCGAAGACTACTAGGTGGCAATTAGGTGTTGGCGTGCCGGGCCTGCTCCGGTCACACTGGTCACGGGTGCCCCGCAGCCAGCGGGCCGCCCAGTCTGGGAGGTGGGCATTGCGCAGGGTATTGCTGCTCAATATCACGTATGAGCCGCTGACCACCGTCTGCCTGCACCGGGCCGTTGGCCTCGTCCTCGCTGACAAAGCGGAGATTTTGCATAACGAAGCCTCCGGACTAGTGCTGCACTCAGCCTCGGTCAAGCTGGCAGTTCCATCAGTCATTAGGTTGCGTCGCTTCGTTCGGGTGCCGCACCGTAATCGCGTACCGCTGACTCGGGCCGCGCTCATGCGCCGGGACAGCTACCTGTGCGCGTATTGCGGTGCCGCTGCCGACACGATTGACCACGTGGTTCCCCGCAGCCGCGGCGGCGCGCACGCTTGGGAGAACTGCGTCGCGTCCTGCACCAAGTGCAATCATCGCAAGGCGGATCGGCTGATTGAGGAACTCGGCTGGACCTTGCGCTGGGATCCGCTCGCGCCGCACGGTTCGCACTGGCGCTTGATCGGCGCGGCCCGCGACGGTGATCCGCAGTGGGCCACTTACCTGACGGCGGCTTAGCCAGCCTCCTTCGGCGTCCGGGGGTCGGCGTCAGGGATCTTGACCAGCTAGTAGTCGGCGTTGGCTAGCTCATTTTTTCCGTACGCTCGGCGCGGTCGGGTCTGGGCTGGTCAGAGCCTGGGCTGGTCCAGTATTCCGTACCGCGGATAATCTGGCCGTCCTTGACCGTCCAGAGCGAGACGGCGCGGAAGTCGCCCAACTCCTTGTGTTGCACGTGGACTTCCGATACGGCCTCCTGACCTGAGCCGATGACGCGCAGGATCCGGATTTCCCAGCCCTCGGGATATTCGCGGTTGATCGCCACATAGTTGGCCCGGCCACAGATCCTTTCGTTGCTGACTGGCCATTCGATTATGGCGTCCTCGGCTATGAGAGCGCCTACGCCAGCCCAGTCCCTGGCTTGCGTTCTTATCCACAGTTCTTGAGCTACGTGGTTCGCATCCATATCCACAGGCTGACATCAGGTACTGACACTGGACGCATGCTGGGTCTAGCCTGACGTACGTGATGACGAGGCATATGCGACTGGTGTCCGTGTTCGTGGCTTCTGGGACGATGGTCGGTGCGCTGGTGACTGTCTTTCCTGCCGCAGCGGCAGGACCGAGCGGCCGAGCCGTGCCCCAAGCGTGCCACGAGCCCGCCGCACGTGCTGTCGTAGTCGCCGGGCGAGGCGCGACCGCGCGGGCCAGCGCCGCCAAGCCAGCGCCCGCCGTCGTCATCCGGGTAGACCAGGTTGGCTATCCAGCTGCGGCGGCCAAGCTCGCGGACATCATGACGAGGTCGACCCGCCCAGGCATCGCTTGGCAACTGATCAAGAGCGGGTCCTGCGCGGTCGTCGCGTCCGGGGTGGCCAGGGCCAATCTCGGTGCCTGGAGCGCCAGCTACCCAGCGGTGTGGCGGGTCGACTTCAGCCGGATGCGCGCGGCAGGCACGTACCGGATCGCGCTGACCGCGCATCCGAGCGTTGTGTCGCCCTGGTTCCGTATCGGCGGCCCGGCCAGCCTGTACCGCAGGGCACTGGCAAACGCCTTGTCGTTCTACCAGGATGAGCGAGACGGCCCGCGCTACGTTCATACCAAGCTGCGCACTGCGCCCGGCCACTTGAATGATGCCGACGCGATGACCTTCCGCGCTCCGCCGGTCAACCAGAACGGCAACTTCAAGGGCAGCCTCAAGCCGTATGCGACTGGCGTGCGGATCAATGCGACCGGCGGCTGGTGGGACGCTGGCGACTACCTGCACTTCACCGAGACGACCAGCTACACGGTGGCGATGCTGCTGCAGGCCGTGGCGGCGTTCCCGCAGCAGACCGGCCGACGCGGTCAGGTCAGCTTCGCCCATGAGGCGCAGTTCGGCGTCAACTTCTTGGCCAAAATGTGGAACGAGCAGACGAAGACGCTCTACCTGCAGGTCGGCACCGGCGAGGCGAATAGTTATTACTTCGGCGACCACGACATCTGGCGGCTGCCGCAAGCTGACGATCACTACCGGGGCGCTAACCCGCGCTATCAGTACATCAGGCACCCACCGGTATTCCTGGCCGGCCAGCCCGGTGCGCCGATCAGCCCGAACCTGGCCGGTCGGCTCACCGCCGACTTCGCGCTCTGTTACCGGGACTACCTGGCCACTGACCCAATTCTGGCGAGAAGTTGCCTGCGCAATGCGAGAACCATCTACTCGCTCGCCGACCTGCACTGGAAGGGCCACCTCGAGACGGCGCTGCCGTTCGACTTCTACCCAGAGACGTCCTGGCGGGACGACATGATGCTCGGTGCCACCGAACTGGCCCTCGCCATGCAGACGGCCGGCCGGCCGCACGCCGCTGGCGTCTATCTAGGCGACGCTGCCCGCTGGGCGCGGTCGTGGATCGGCAGCAAGGCCGACCGGGCCGACACCCTCAACCTGTACGACGTGAGCGCGCTGGCCGACTACGAGTTGTACCGCGCCTTTGAGTTGCTGCCAGGTCACTTCGCCGTGACCAAGGCCGACCTGCTAGCCGACCTGGGCGGCCAGATCCAGCGAGCAATGGCTACCAGTCGCGACAACCCGTATGGTTTCGGCTTCAACTGGAATCAGTGGGACACCACCACGCACGGTCTCGGCATGTCGGTGATGGCTCATGAGTACGATGCGCTTACTGGGCGGCCGGTCTATGCGGCCTGGGGCCAGCGGCAACTTGACGATGTGCTCGGCGCCAACGCCTGGGGCGTCTCGCTGATCGTAGGCGACGGCACCGTCTTCCCCGACTGCATGCAGCACCAGGTGGCGAACCTGGTCGGCTCGCGCAATGGCACCCCGCCCATCTTGGCCGGTGCGGTGGTCGAAGGCCCGAACAGCTACGCGGCCGTCGGGCGAGTAGCCCACATGCGGGCGTGCTCGGCCAATGCGCCCGGCAATGTGCCATACAAGAAATTCAATGGGCACGATGCCGTGTTCCGCGACAACGTGCAGTCGTACTCGACCGTCGAGCCAGCAATCGACCTCACCGCGTTGTCGCCGCTCGCCTTCGCCTGGCAGGAGGCCGCATCCAAGGCGGGCTTCTAAACCCGTTAGCCGGATGGTGACCCGCCCGGTTACTGTCGGCGGATGGAGCCAGCCGCTACGTCAGCTGATTGGGTCGTGACCTCGGGGGAGCAAGCCCCAGCCGTGGTCGATGCGCTGCTGCGTTCGCTGCCTGAGTGGTTCGGCATCGAGTCCTCGATCGTCGACTATGTAGCCGAAGCGGCGCACCTCCCGACCTACCTGGCTTGGTCCGCGAAATCGCCGGCGAGGTCGCCCGCGAGGTCGCCAGCGACGTCGCCCGCAAGGCCGCCAGCGACGTCGCCCGCGACGTCGCCCGCAAGGCCGCCAGCGACGTCGCCCGCGACGTCGCCAGCGAGGTGGCCAGCCAAGGCCAGGGATCGGTCGGGCGACGACAGCCCGGTGGGGGTGCTGCTGGCGGCCAGGCATTTTCCCGGTGCGGCTGAGATCTATCTGATGGCGGTTGCCCGGTCGGCCCACCGCTCTGGCGTTGGCCGGGCCCTGGTCGCTGCGCTTGAACGCGACCTGGTGCGTGAGGGGGTTAAGTTTCTGCAGGTCAAGACGCTCGGCCCGACCCATCCCGATCCCGGCTACATCAATACCAGGCAGTTCTACGAAGCGATTGGCTTTGCGCCGCTTGAGGAGAATCTCGATCTATGGCCGGATAACCCTTGCCTGATCATGATCAAGGCACTGCAGGCCAAGTCCGCCTAACTCAGCCGTCAAGTGGACCTGACCGGTGCGCGTGACCGCTCAGTGGCCCGGCCAGTTTGACCGGCCGGGCCACTGAGCTAGATCACGACTAGTGACCGGCTCCCTTCCCCGTTGCGGCGACTACCCGCTTAGTCGATGGCAGGCACAACCACTTCGTCTGCCCGATGCCAATGGCCGAGGTGCCGAATTGGTTCTCGTCCCACACTCTCGGCACAATCGGGGTCCTGGTGACCTGGAAGCAGAGCAAGTGCGCTACCGGGTTGACGATCGGAGTGGTCGTCTTGTTGACCACCTTCACTGTCGGCAAGCACAGTTCCTGCGGGGTGGCGACGACCTTGACCGTCACCGGTGCCTTGGGCGAGAACTCATCCTGCAGCAGGACTGCGGGCGGCACGTTGAACGCCGTCCCCGGCACCGACTTGACCGGATAGCAAGTGAAGTGCGACAGGCCAGGAGGCTGCGGTGCCTTTTCCTTCGGCGGTCCCGTCAGACTCTTCCACGAGGGCAAGCAAAGCAGGTTCGGCTGACCGGGAATCAGCGGTGCTGAGCCGAACTGGTTGGTGACGACCACCTCAGGGGTTGGCTGCTTAGCTGCCGAGATGCTGAAGCACAGCAGGTGCGCAGCCGGGTTCGTGATCGGGAAGGTTCCGCCGCCGCTTTCGAGCGTCTTCACCACCGGGTTGCAGTGGATCGCGACCGGCCCGATCTTCGGCCGGAAGCCCTTCGGGCTGAATTGGTCGGCCAATGTGACATTGCCTGGTATCGGATATTTACCCGAAGTCGTGGTGTAGCAGAGCTGATGATCGATTGGCTGCAGCACCGTCTTGAGCGACGGCAGGCACAGCCAGGTGGTGTTGCCGATCGAGATGATCGAAGTGCCGAATTGATTCTGATCCCAGACCCTCGCCACCTTCGGCGTTTGTGATACCGGGAAGCACAACAGGTGAATCTTGGGATTAACGATTTTGGATACCTTGCCGTTGACGATCTTTTCGGTCGGCAGGCAGAGTTCGGCTGGAATGTTGCCGACTTTGGCGCGCACTGGCTTGGTGGTGAATTCATCGCGGAGCATGACGAACGAGGGAACGTTGGTAAATCCCGTTGTGCCCGGCAGTGGCTTGACCGGGTAGCAGGTGAAGTGCGACAGGTTCGGTGGCTGCGGAGACTTCTGTTTCGGCGGTCCTTTCAGACCCTTCCAAGACGGCAGGCACAGCAGGTTCGGCTGCCCCGTCGCCAGCGCAGCCGACCCGAACTGGTTCGTGACCAGCACGTTCGGAGCTGGCTGCGGCGTCGCGGCGGCCAGCTTGAAGCAAAGCAAGTGCGCCTTGGGGTTAGTGACCTTGAACGTCTTCCCGTCCGGCAGGGTCTTGATCACCGGATTGCAATGAAATGCGGGAGCGCCGATTCTGGGCACGAATCCGGCTGGGCTGAACTGATTCCGCAATTCAACCTGGCCTGGAATCTGGAATTTGCCGTCCGCCTTGGCGACGTAGCACAGCTGATGATCAACCGGCGGCACCGCTGCCGGCCTCGCAGCGTGGGCGGCTCCGGCTTGGGTGGAGGGCAGCGCGCCGCTGGCGCGCTCCGGGCCGGCCGCGCGTGCCGCGAGGGTCGCATGCGCGGATCGGGCGGCGTGGGCGGATCGGGCGGATCGGGCGGTGTGCGCGGCGTGGGCGGATCGGGCGGTGTGCGCCGAACTGATTGGCGCGGCCGTTGAAGCCGGCGCAACGATCAGGGCGGTCGCTGTGCCGGCAGCGCACAGAAAGGCAGCCGCAGCGACAACAACGCTCCGACCGGTCACCGACCGTAGTCGAGGCCGGCCAGAAGGGATACGGGACATAGGCGCTCCCTAGCAACGAGCGGCGGCACTGCGCCACCGCACTGGTTGCAGCCGAGAGTGCGGATAATGGCTGAGAAATAGGCCAGCTAATGCTGGGATGTCGCTGAGATCCATGATCACTAAACACCGGCCCGCACTCAAGAGCGATTGCAGGCTTCCGCGATCATGATTCGAGCGATGATCACGGGCATTTGATACGGCTATAACCGGGGCAGGTCGCCGCGAAGACGGCAAACCATGATCGCCGTAATTCGGATTGGCGGGCATCGCCTGTACCCGTATCCGCAATCATGATTTATAGCTTGATCACGGACATTCGCCTGGCCGCGGCGGTCGGCCAGACTGGCGCGCGCAGGCGGTGGCACCCGGATATGACAGTCGATCGCCAGTTTGGGCTTAAGCTGTCATAAGGTGGGTGGCCGCGTACCGAAGGAGCAGCGCCATGCAGCGCGAGAGTGGACTCGTAGTACCAGATGGCGGGTTCTGGCCCGCGCCGGAGATACCGCAGCCGAACATTTACCCGATGGAGTGGCGGGTCGAGACCGAGAAGCTGGCGGCGATCTACCAAAAGTCCAAGCTCATGGTCTGGAATCCGGCCGAGCTGCCCTGGGACGGGTTGCGGGCCGAGGACTTTAGTACCGAGCAGCGGCTGGGCATCATGTACTGGTTCGCGGTGCTGGCCAACTTCGACGCCTCCGGGCCAGCCGTGTTCGCCCGGGCCACCATCCGGGCCTTTGAGCAGCATGAAGAAGACCCGGTGCGCAAGTGCTTCTTCTCGATCACCAGGGACGAGATGAATCACGAGGAGTGCTGCCAGCGGGCGATCGCGGCGCTTTGGCCCGGCGGACCGCTCAACTGGACGCCAACCACCGACCTGGAGAAAGCCGCCCACAACAACATCGGCTGGCTGTACCACAATGGCGGCCGGTACTGGACTGGCTACGACAAGGCAGTCAACCGGTACACGCTGCCGGTGCTCTTCACCAGCTTCATGATGGGCGAGATGGCGGCCTCCACGCTCTTCCGCGGCATGGCATCGGGGACCAAGCACCCGGTTTTCGCCGAGATGTTCAACAAGATCGGCCGGGATGAGTCCCGCCACCTGCAGATTTGCATGACGATCCTGGAGAATGAGTGGCCTGGCCTCACTGCGGACGTCAAGTCGACGATCACCAGGCAGCTGCGAGCCGGCTTCATCTTCCTGTCGATGATCTTGTGGGAGCCGCCGGATGGCTTCTGGGATCTGCCGCCCTACTTCCTGCAGAATCACCGGGTGCTGATGGATCACGCGAGGGACGCCGGGCTCGGGGTGCTGTCCTATGAAGAACAGGCGGAAAACTGGCGCAGCGCGATCGCCAAGATCAGGGTCATCGTGCAGCGGTGGGGCATTGAGTTCCCGGCGATGCCCGAGCTCGATATCGAAGGCGTCGACGTGTCCGCCGACATCAGCGCCGAGGACATCATCCCGGTGTTCTGAGCCGACCTGGTTCCGACGGCCCGGAGCAGTGATCCTGTGGATGACGACGGTGGATAACTCGGCGTTCTGTGGATAAGCCAGTGCTTCCGGTGGATGGTTCGGTGGATGGAAAAAGAATCTTGAAATAGGTGGTCGGAGGGTCTTGCGCGGTCGGACGAATGTGGCGTAGAACTTCCCTACCAGCGAAAACGGGTACCACTTAGAGGAAATCTCACTGGGAGGCAACTCTCGGCGAGAGGGACTCGCAAGCCCTCTTGGAGGACCGGGCAACCGGAATTCTGGAGGACCGTCGGAGGACCGGGCAAACCGAGAATCTAGCGGGAAATTGCCGGGAGGCCGGGCGACCGGACTCGTGGCGGGTGTCCTGGACCGGTGGTACTGGAAGGACCGAGCAAGGATCGCCGATTGCCCCGGCGGACCAGCTCGCCGGGGCAATCGGCGGGTTGCTTGGAACGACCGAGCGAGGCCCCTGCATCTCATACATGCGGGGGCCTCGTTTTTTCCTGCTACGGCGGCTGTTTCCGGCGCGACCGGGCTGGTTGCAACGGTGCGACGCGTAACGCCAGCCGCAATGGTGGCGATAATGAAGCAGGCACAGGCGACGTGAGCACCCCCGAGCTCGCGTCGCCTGGTCACATGCGGGGACGGTCGCCTGGTCACGTGCCGGGGGTGATGGGGCCGCCGTGGGTGCGCTGACCCGGCGGTGCGGAGTAGCGTTCTGCTATGACTGCGACAGCAAGTACGGACGGCTATGCGCCTGAGCCGCCATTTGGGCGGCTGCTCACCGCGATGGTGACGCCGATGACCAGCGACGGCGCCGTGGACTACGCGGGGGCGGCGCAACTGGCCGACTACCTAGTCACCCAGATGCGCAATGACGGCATTGTGGTGAGCGGCACTACTGGCGAGTCGCCGACCACGTCCAACGAGGAGAAAGACCGGCTGCTTCGTACCGTGATCGAGGCGGTCGGTGACCGGGCCAAGGTCGTCGCCGGGGTCGGCACCAACGACACCAGGCACACCATCGAACTGGCCAAGCAGGCCGAGCAGGCTGGCGCTGACGGCCTGCTGGTAGTGACGCCGTATTACAACAAGCCGCCGCAGAGCGGGCTAGTCGCGCATTTCACCGCCGTCGCCGACGCGACCGGGCTGCCCGTGCTGCTGTATGACATTCCCGGCCGATCCGGCGTCCCGATTAAGACCGAGACCCTGATCCAACTTGCTGCGCACCCGAGGATCATCGGGGTCAAGGACGCGAAGGCCGACTTCGCCGGGGCGTCGACGGTGATGCTGGCGACTGACCTGATCTTCTACTCGGGCGATGATGTGGTGAACCTGCCCTGGCTGTCGCTCGGCGCAGTCGGCTTCATCAGCGTCGTCGCCCACGTGGTCGGTGACCGGCTGCACGAGATGATCGACGCCTACCTAGCCGGCGACGTGGCTACGGCGTTGCGCCACCACCGCGAGCTGATGCCGGTCTATACCGGGATCATGACAAGAACTCAGGGCGCGATCGCCACCAAGGCCGCGCTTGCTCTGGTCGGCTTGCCGAAGTGGTCTACCCGGCTGCCGCTGGTCGACGCGACGCCGGCTGAGGCCGAGCAGTTCCGTGCTGATCTAGTCGCTGGTGGTGTCAAGCTCAAGTGAGTCACCCGCACCCAGAACTCGGCCCGCCGCCGCCGCTTCCGCCGGGTGGGCTCCGCATAGTAGCTCTCGGTGGTCTCGGCGAGGTCGGCCGGAATATGACCGTATTCGAGTACGAAGGCCGGCTCCTGATCGTGGACTGCGGTGTGTTGTTCCCCGATCCCGATACGCCGGGCGTCGACTTGATCCTGCCCGACTTCACGGCCATCGATGACCGGCTCGACCAGATCGATGCGCTGGTGCTCACGCACGCCCATGAAGATCACATCGGTGCGGTGCCTTACCTGCTGCGCCGTCGTCCTGACATCGTGCTGGTCGGGTCCAAGCTGACCCTGGCGCTGGTCGCGAGCAAGCTCACCGAGCACCGGATCACTCCACTGACCTTGGAAGTCGACGCTGGCGCCCGCGAGCCTTTTGGCCCCTTCGCCCTTGAATTTTTCGCAGTTAATCACTCGATCCCTGACGCGCTCGCAGTGGCCATCACGACCGGGAGCGCGACGGTACTGCATACCGGCGATTTCAAGATGGATCAGCTGCCGCTTGACGGGCGGCTAACTGACCTCGGCGGGTTCGCGCGGCTCGGCCGCGAGGGCGTTGACCTGCTGATGTCCGACTCGACTAACGCAGAGGTGCCAGGCATCGTCACCAGCGAGCGTGCCATCGCCTCGGTGCTTTCCGATGTATTCAGTGCGGCTGAGCAGCGGATCATCGTGTCCTGTTTTGCCAGTCACGTGCACCGGGTGCAGCAGGTGCTCCAGGTGGCGGCCGCGCACGGACGTAAGGTCGCGCTTGTCGGCCGGTCCATGGTGCGCAACATGAGCGTCGCTCGGGAGCTTGGCTATCTGCAAGTGCCATCGGTGCCCGGCGGACTGCTGGTCGACATGAAGGACGCCGAGGAGTTGCCGCCGGACCAGATCGTGCTGATCTCCACGGGTTCGCAGGGTGAGCCAATGTCGGCGCTGGCCAGGATGGCTGGCCGCGATCACCCGATCAGGATCGCCCCTGGCGACACGGTGATCCTCGCGTCCTCGCTGGTGCCAGGCAACGAGACCGCAGTGTCGCGGGTGATCAATAACCTGACCAGGCTGGGCGCTCGGGTGGTGCACAAGGGCAACGCGCTGGTGCACGTCTCCGGGCACGCGCCCGCTGGTGAGCTGCTGTACGTGCTCAATATGGTCAAGCCGGTTAACTTCATGCCGGTGCACGGCGAGTGGCGGCACCTGAAGGCGCATGCCGACCTGGCTGCGCAGACGGGGGTGCCGGCCGACAACATCGTGCTCGCCGAAGACGGGGTCGTGGTCGACCTGATCGATGGCAAGGCCGCGGTGTCAGGCAAGGTGCACTGCGGCTACGTCTTCGTGGACGGATTGTCGGTCGGTGAGGTGACTGAGAGCTCGCTCAAGGACCGGCTGATCCTCGGCGAGGAGGGCTTCATCTCGGTGGTGGTCGTCGTCGACTCGACTAGCGGCAAACTGGTCGGCGGGCCGGAGATCTACGCTCGCGGCGCGGGCATCGACGATGACGGCTTCAGTGAAGTGCTGCCGATGCTTGAGGAAACCCTGGAGCGCGCGGCCGAGGTAGGCGTCGCCGACGCCTACCAGCTCGGCCAGCTGATCCGGCGCACCCTCGGCAAATGGGTCAATAACACCTACCGTCGCCGACCGATGATCGTCCCTGTCGTCCTCGAGGTCTGACCCGACTAGGAAAACCGCTGCCTGAGCAGCTTCTTGTCCACCTTGCCGAGCGGCGTCAGCGGTAGCTCGTCGACAAAGTCGATGCCGCGCGGCGTGTACAGGCTGTTGAGCCGCTCCTTGACGAAGGTTCGCAGCTCGTCGGCGGTCACCTCGGTGCCGGGCGCGACGACCACGAACGCGTGCACCGCTTCGCCGATCGTCTCGTCCGGCACGCCGATCACCGCCGCCGCCTTGACCTGCGGGTGGCTGGTGAGAGCATCCTCGATCGGCCGGGCGTAGACGTTGGCCGCCGCCGTGCTGGTGACGATCATGTCGTTCATCCGGTCGACGAGGTACAGGTAGCCGTCCTCGTCGAGGTAGCCGATATCGCCGGTGCGCAGCCAGTCCGCGTCAACGACGGCTGCGGTCAGCTCAGGCTGTTGCCAGTAGCCAGCCATGATCAAAGAGCCGCCCACCCACGCTTCGCCGGCTTCACCGGTCGGCAGCGCGGCACCGTCCTGGCCGCGAATCTCGATCCGCCCATCGGCGAACGGCTGCCCGGCCGAACGGATCCGATCCGGATGGTCGGGATCATGATCGAGGAACGGCAGGTCTGTGATGAGCGGCGCTTCGCTGGATCCGTACACCAGCCGTACGACCGGGCCAAACAAGTCGATGGCCTCGGCCAGCCTGGCTGGGGAGGCCGGTCCGCCGCCGACATTGAGATAGCGCAGACTGCTGGTGTCGGTGACCTTCGCCAGCGGATGCTCAATCAGCTCGTACAGCAGCGCCGGGGTCAGGAAGGTGCTGCTGACCTTCTCGCGCTCGATGGTGGCGAGGAATTCCTCGGGCGTCCGGTTCTGGCCGAGGAAGAGTGTGCCGCCTTCGAAAAGGGTGAGGAACCCGGCGAGCTGCCCGCTCACATGGCTGAACGAAGATCCGTTGAGGAAGCGCATCGGCGGTTCGCCAGTGGCCAGGTAGAACGCAGCGATGGCCAGCATCACGTCGTAGAAGTGCTGACGGTGGCAGACCAGTTTGGGCGTGCCTGTCGTCCCTCCGGTGTAAAAGAGCGACATTGGCTCAAGGTCGCTGGCAAGCTGAGCCGGATCTGCGGACGTTGGTGCCAGGCTGGGGATGAGGTCGGTGTCGGCGGCCGGTACGGCCGGACTCGCGATCGACAGACTGCGGAGTGCGGACTGCGCAACCAGCTCAGCGACCGGCGAGCCAGGCGCGACCATCGCCGGATGATAGACGAGCACTTCGGGCTCGGCGAGGCTGATGAAGGTGGACTGATCGGCCGCCGGCGCGTAGCTAGCGATCCAGATGGCGCGACACCCGAGCAGGTGCAATGCGAGCTGAAGTGCCGGTGCAGCCGGATCATCGGGCACCAGCATCGCGACCGCGCTGCCCGGCTCGACCCGTCGGGCGCGCAGCTCAATCGCCAAATTTAAGGTCAATTGAGTCAGGTTCGCATAGGTCAGTCGCTGATCGTTCCAGACGATGGCTTCTTGCTCGCCGAAGTCCTTAAATAAGGCGAGCGCCCGTAGCACGTAATTACCTACATCATTAGTAGCCATTCCGCTCCTTCGCCGCCCCGAGCGATGCAATTATCGGAATTTAAGGACTTGATCGGCCATTCTGCGATAGTACGATCCGAGTGCGGGGGAATCAATAAGCCTGATCCCTGCATCGCGGAGGGATGGTCGCCAGCGTGGACGCGGTTGACGTGCAAGCTGAACTCACGCCGCTCCGCCGAAACAGGGATTTCAATTTACTGTGGACCGGCCAGGCCGTCTCCGGCCTCGGGTCGGCCATGTCCGGGATCGCCTACCCTTTGCTCATCTTGGCCCTCACCGGCTCAGCCGCTAAGGCTGGCTTCGTCGGCGGGACTGGGCTGCTGGTCAACTTGCTGTTGCTGCTCCCGGCTGGGCTGGTCGCCGACCGGTTCCCGCGTCGGCGGATCATGATCGTGACGTCCGTGGTGCAGCTGCTGGCGGTCGGATCGGTGGTACCTGTGGTACTTGGGCACCACGTCTACATCGCCCAGCTCGCGACGATCGCCGGCGTGCAGGGCGGTGCGTCGGCGTTTTACCTTGGTGCCAGCCGCGGCGCGGTCAGGCGGGTCGTTCCTGCGCCGCAGCTGCCGCCCGCCTACGCCCGGATTCAGGCCCGTGACCAGTCGATCTCCCTGATTGGCCCGCCACTGGGCGGCACCTTATTCGGGCTCGCGCAGTTCCTGCCATTCGCCTGCGACTCGCTCTCCTTCGGCGTAGTCGCGCTGGCAGCGATGCTGATCAGGACGCCGCTCGACCCGCCGCGCAGGCCACCTGCGGTCGCAGGCGGCGGGTCGGCGGTGCGGCCTTCGCTCTGGGTGAACCTGTCCGCCGGGCTGAGATTCACCTTCAACCAGCCGGTCCTGCGCACCATGGCGATCTGGGGAGCGGTGGTCAACGCCACCGCCGCTGGGGTCTTCCTCAGTGTCGTCGTGCTGGCCAGGGATCTCGGCGCGGCACCTGGGGTGATCGGGTCGCTGCTGTCGGTCAGTGCCGTATCCGGACTGCTCGGCTCCGTGTTCGCGGCCAGGCTGATCAAGGTTGTCGGGGCGCGCAGGCTGGCATTGATCACCTCCTGGCTGCTGCCGGCCGGGGTGGTGACGATCTCGTTGTCCCACCACATCTGGCTGATCGCGGTCAGCGGCGCGGTGACGGCATTCACAATCGCGCCGGTCAACGTGGCGTTCGGTGCCTACTCGTCCGCGATCACTCCTGATGACCTGCAGGCCCAGGCCGGCAACGCGATGAAGATGTGCGTGAGCAGCTTCGCCTGGCTCGCGCCGCCAGCGTTCGGCGTCGTGATCGGGGTGATCGGGGTGCGTCCGACTATCTTGGTGGGTGCCGGGCTCTATGCGTTCGCGGCCGTCTGGGTACTGCTGGCGCGAGAGTTGCGCGAACTCGACTCGCAGCCGGGCTAGCCGAGTGCTAGAGCCCGTCCTCCCTGACCCGGGCCGCCAAGTCGAGCTTGGTGAAGGTCGGACGGCCGGCCTGGCGGTACTTCTCCTTGACCCTGGCCAGATAATTCTTGGCCGTCACCGGCTGCACGCCGATCTGGCGAGCCGCGGCGGCTAGCGTCAGCCCGGACGCGTAGGCGATGAGCACGGCCCGCTCCTGCGGGGCCAGATTCGGTCGGCGTTCGACCTGACCCAGGTCGCCGTCGGCGATCGAGCGGATGGCCTCGACCAGAGAATCCAGGTCATCGTCCCTGGTCAGGCAGGCACTGGCACCTGCCGCAAGTACCTGGCGGCTGAGGTTGGAGTCGGGCAGATTGTCGATCGCCAGTACCTTGCTGTCAGCCGCAAGCAAGCGGCGCAGGTTGTCGAGCGGATCCGACCGGTCAGCTAGCCGGAGGCCAAGTACCACCACATCCAGGGAAATACCCAGATTGCGCAATAATTCGTCCACGGTTCGCGCGGTCGCGGACACCTGAACGTCGTGGACTAAACGCAGCCACGCGGTCATTCCATCGAGGAGCATTTGGTCGGCGTTGACCACTCCTACGGAGATCATGCGCTCTCCCCGGACGCAATCGAATGGTCTCCGCTCATTTAATGCATGATTAGCATGCCTAAGTCAAGAGATCCATTATGACGCCTAGCGGGTGAGTTCTGGTCGCACGGATGCTGGGGGCCGATGCTTTAGGATCGGCAATCGAAAGGGGACAGTAATGAGCAATAGCTCCAAGGAGAGCTCGGTCGAGACAGTCGCGACCTGGCGAGACGGATCCGGCCAGGATAGCCCGGCTGGCCCGCTCTTCACTGGCGGCAAGTACGCGCAGTCTGAGATCGCCATGAGCAGCAGGCTCGGCACTGGCCGCTGTGGCTCGGACTGCTCAGGATCAGCAACGGCTCAGTGCTGCTGACCGTAGCAAATGTCTGAACGAGCGGACGACTCGTTCGAACCATCGCTGGGCTGTCTGATTGAGCCTGCGCTCGCAGATCTGGCGGCCCAGCTTGGCTCGGTCCCCGGTCTTGATGAGGCCGAAGCGAAGGCGATCGGCGCCGGAGCGGCGGCCGTCATCACTGAGGTCGTGCTGCGCAAGGTCAACCGCGTCTTGCTGCTTGAGTTGAATGCCGCGCGCGTCACCGGCCAGCTCAGCGCGGCTGATCCAGTATCTCGGTGGCACGAGTGGATCGAGCGCACGACCCAGCTCAGCTTCTGGGCCGGACTAGCTGAGCACTACCCGAGCCTGCTGCCCAGGATCGGCACCGTGATCGGCAACCGATGCGCGGCGGCCGTGGCCATGGCTCACAGGTTCGCCGCCGACCGCGTCGCGTTGGCCACGTTGCCAGGCGTCGGGTCAGGCCAGCTCACCGGCGTCACTTTCGGCGCGGGCGACAGCCATGGCGGTGGGCAGACGGTCGCCGTCGTGGTGACCAGCACCGGTCGGCTGCTCTACAAGCCCAGACCGGTGGAAGTCGACCGCTGTCTGGCCCAGTTCCTCGATTCTGTGCTTGGTCAGCCAGGCGGGACCCGCATCACCGTGCCCGAGGTGATCGTCAAGCCTGGATATGGCTGGGCCGAACATATTGAGCATCGCTACTGCGCGGATGCGGCCGAACTCACTGCGTTCTACCTGAATGTCGGACACTGGCTGGCTGTCATGCGGCTGCTGGGCGGCACTGATCTGCACGCTGAGAACGTGATCGCGGCCGGGCCGGTGCCCGTCGTCGTCGATTGCGAAGCGCTGTTCATGCCGCACAATCCGTATCCGCCGTCCGGCTATGGCGCGGCGCACGACCACGCGGTCCAGTTGATCGCGGACAGCGCGCTGCGTACCGGGCTGCTGCCAGGCCGCGGCCTGGCCCTTGGCTGGCGCGGCATCGACTCATCCGCGATTGGCTCGCTACCTGGCCAGCAACCGCGGATCACGGTGCCGGTCATCGTCGACGCAGGCACTGATGAGGCCAGGCTTGGCTATGAGTCGCTGCCGGTGCCGCCCGGCGCCAACCATCCAAGCGCCGAGCCAATGCTGTCGAGGTACTGGGACAAGGTGGTGACCGGCTTCGCCGGGCTGACTGAGCGGCTGCATCACCTTGACCGGACCGGCCAGCTGGCGCCTCTCGTGGCGACGTTCGCCGACGCTAGCACCCGGGTGGTGGCAAGGCCCACCGAGACGTACATGGAACTCAGCCGGATGCTGTGGCACCCGGCGGCGCTGCACGACGAGGCGGCCGCCGTCAAGCAGGCCGCAGAGTTGCTGGCCGCGCACGCGGCCAACGCGTCGATCGCGCCCGCCGCCGCCGACGTCATCGCGGCCGAGGTCGCTGAGCTACTCGACGGGGACGTGCCGTTGTTCGCGACCTCGCCTGCCACCGGGTGGCTGTCGGGCCCGCGCGGCACGGCGTTCGGGCCAGCCCGTGACCTCATCGCCGAAGCGATCGGGCGCTGGCGCGGCATCGACCACCGGCTCGACCTTCAGGTCGTGTCTGACACCTTGGTGAGCGCCTACCTGAATGAGGGCTGGACGCCGCAGGGACCCCCGATGCGGGTCACCAAGCTCAGCGTGGATGACTTGGACGGGCGCCGTCGCCAGATCGCCGCCAGCATCATGCGCACGATCGCAGCTGCGGCCGTGCGGGGCGACGACGGCACAGCGACCTGGATCGCCCCGATCATCAGCCCGACCGGCTGGGCAGTTCAGCCGCTATCAAACGACATTTATAACGGATTGTCCGGGGTACTGGTCGCCGTCGCTGGCTATCTGCACGAGCTGGAACACGGCCGGGCCGATCCAGTCGATGGTCTTGAATCACTGCGAGACGACCTCGTGGCGACTTTGCTGAAGATCGAGACCACCGACGCGGCGCTGCTTATCGGCGCGATCGAGATGCGGCCAGATGATCCCGGTGGCTACGTCGGCCTCGGTTCGCTGATCTGGGCGTGGTTGCTGCTCGGTCGGCTAGGCGTACCTGGCGTCGATGCGATCACTCGCGCGAGCGTCGCAGCCACGCAGCTGGCCGACGCGGTGGCGCAGGACGGCGAACTCGACCTGTTCCGCGGCATGGCCGGCGCTATCGTGCCGCTGCTCGCCCTGGCCGAGCGCACCGCTGACCCCCGCTGGCTGACGCTGGCCGGCCAGATCGGGAGCAGGCTCGCCACCGCCGCCCGGGTCGGCGACGGCATGGCCCGCTGGGGCAATCCGCAGTACCCGGAGGGGATCGGTGGCACCGCGCACGGCGCCACCGGCATCGGCTGGGCCCTGGCCAGGTTGTCGCAGGCCCAGCGCTCGGCCCCGTCGGCTGGTCTTGGACCTGGCGCCGGGACGGGTGCTTGGGCCGCTCGGCTGGCTGAACTGGCGGACGCCGCGTTCGCCTTCGAGGAATCGCTTTACGATGCGGCCAACAACGGTTGGGACGACCTGCGCGAACCTGGTCACGTGGTGGGTGCTTGGTGCCACGGCGGTGGCGGGATCGGCATCGTGGCCGCTGACCTGGCCCCGGCCGACCCGGCCAGGTGGCGAAACGTGCTACGGCGCGCCGCCGCTTCCTGCTGGCAGCACGGCTTGGGCTGGAACCATACGTTGTGCCACGGCGACCTCGGCGTCTGGGAAGTCATGCACGCCGCGATCTTGGCCGGGGTCGGGCCGCCTGGGCTCGAGCCGTCAGCCGTGGCCGCTCGTGTCATCGGCGGCCTTGGCGAGCACGGGCCAGTCAGCGGCCTGGCCAGGGACGCACTGACGCCCGGACTGCTGCCCGGCCTTGGCGGCATGGCGTACCAGCTGTTGCGGATGGATTCAGCGTGCCCGCTGCCCTCGGTACTGCTGCCTGATCCCGGCCCGGCCGAGCCGATCTAACCCGCGCGAAAGCACGCGCGAACGCCTGCTGATGCTGGCGATACTGGCGTCGCATGGGACCCGATGAGAACGACTTGCTGCGCCGCGTGCTTAGCCAGGTTGATGGCAGTCCCCCCGATGCTGGGGGTGCTGAGGGTGCCGGGGGCAGCGGGACTAGGCGGAGCGGTCGCGGAGCTTGAAGCGCTGCAGCTTGCCGGTGTTGGTACGCGGCAGCGCAGGCAAGAACTCGATGGCCCGCGGGTACTTGTAGGGCGCGATCTTGGATTTGACGAGTTCCTGCAGCTCAGCGACTCGTTCAGGTCCGGCCTGCACGCCATCGGCGAGCACCACGAACGCTTTCACGAGCTGGCCCCTGGTCTCATCAGGGACACCAACCACGCCGCACTCGGCCACGGCCGGATGGCTCAGCAGTACCTCTTCAACCTCGGGGCCAGCGATGTTGTAACCGGCTGACACGATCATGTCGTCGGACCTGGCCTGGTACCAAAAGTAGCCGTCGGAGTCCTTGATGTAGGTGTCGCCGGTGAAGTTCCAGCCGCCGCTGACGTAGTCGCGCTGCCGGTCATCGGCTAGGTAAGTGCAACCGGTCGGTCCTTTGACCGCGAGCCGCCCCGGCTGACCGTCCGGCACTGGCGCGCCGTCCTCGTCCAGGATTTCGGCTCGGTAGCCGGGCACCGGCAGCCCCGTCGAGCCAGGCCGAATCTGCTCGTCAGCGGCGGAGATGAAGATGTGCAACAGCTCAGTGCTGCCGATGCCGTCGATGATCTTGACCCCGGTCGCGTCGTAGAAGGCGTGCCAGACGGTGCCAGGCAGGGTTTCGCCGGCTGAGACCGGCCTGCGCAGGCCACGCAGTTGCTCAGCCTTGCCAGCCGCGAGCATCGCCCGGTACGCCGTCGGCGCGGTCGAGAGCACCGTGACGCCGCGGGCGGCGATGTGATCGGCCAACTCAGTCGGCGTGGCCCGCTCGATCAGCAAGGTGCAGGCCCCGGCCCTGATCGGAAAGATCAGCATCGCGCCGAGCCCGAAGGTGAAGGCCAGCGGGGGAGTGCCAGTGAACACATCATCGGGCACTGGCTTGAGCACGTGCGCGGAGAACGTGTCAGCGACGGCAAGCACCTCCCGATGCAGGTGCATCGCGGCTTTAGGCTTGCCCGTGGTCCCCGAGGTGAAGGCGATCAGGGCGACATCGTCGGCGGCGGTGTGCACCGGCTCGAAGGTGGCCGGCTTTCCGGCCGCCAGCCCGGCCAGCTCACCGCCGTCCGCGCCGTAGTTCAGCGTCCGCAGTCCAGGCACGCCTGCAGCGACGAGGTCAGCGGTGAACCGCACGTCGCACAGCGCGAGCCGCACCTGAGCGATTTCGCAGATCGTGCTGAGCTCGGCCGGGCGCAGCAGCGGCATCGTCGCGACGGCGACGCCGCCGGCCAGCACGACGCCAAACCAGCACGCCACCAGCCAGGGATTGTTCGGCCCCCGCAGCAGCACCCGGTTCCCTGGCACGAGCCCAAGCTCGTCGGTGAGCACGTGCGCGATCTGGCTCGCCTTCGCCGACAGGTCACCGTAGCTCCAGGCCGGCTCGGCTGGGTCCTGCGCCAGCAGGCAGCGCCGATCCGCGCCCAGCCGCTTGATCGTGTCGGTGAGCAGAGTGTCCGCGCAGTTCAGCCGCTCAGGATAGCGCAGCTCTGGCAGGGTGAATTCAAGCTCAGGCCACTGGTCGGCGGGCGGCAGGTGATCCCGGCAGAACGTGTCGACATGAGCGGACGGCGTGAGCGGCATCGGCCAGGCCTTCCTACAACGACTACCCGAACTTGATCAGTATTTCGCCCGGCCGCCGCTAGTCAATATCTGGCCGAATTGACCGGGCTGAACTTGGCCGAGAACGGCTGGCGTGGCAACCAGGCTGGCCGCGCTCTAGGCGCGCGACGCATCCGGCAGGACCGCCACTCCTTGGATCTCCACCAGGGCGGCCTCATCCCAGAGCCGACTGACGCCGATGGCGGCCATGGCCGGATAGTTCTTGCCGATCAGCCGCCGCCACACCGCGCCGACCTCCTTGCCGCAGGCGCGGTACTCAGCTAGGTCGGTCGCATACACAGTGAGGCTGGCCAGATTCGCTGGCGTACCACCAGCCGCCCGCAACGCGGTCAGCAAGTTGGCGAGCGCTTGCTCGAATTGCGCGACGACATCCCCGCCGACGATCGCCCCGGTCGAGTCAAGTGCCGTCTGACCGGCCAGGAACACGACTCGCCCGGAAGCGACGATCGCGTGCGCGAAGCCGGACGGCTTGGCCAATTCCGGCGGGTTGACCGGCTCGATGCTCATCGGGCTCCTTCGACGGATGGGTGCGACCCGACGGCCGGGGCAGGCACCCAGCGGGCGTGCCTGGTCTGGCCAAGCTCGGGTTGACGGATTAGCTCCAGCCTCGGCTTAGGTCCATCGGTGCGACCAGTCTGCGGCGGACGACGGCCGGCCGCCCACTGGTCAGGCCAGGCCGCGGCCGGCCCGGCATAGCCCTGTGCCGCCGCCGCGTGCAGCGTCCAGTTCGGGTCATGCAGATGCGCCCGGCCGATCGCGCAGAGGTCGGCCCGCCCAGCCAGGATGATCGAATTCACGTCGTCATACGACGAGATCACGCCGACCGCGATGGTGGCCAGGCCGACCTGGTTGCGGATCGCGTCGGCGAACGGCGTCTGATAGGAACGGCCGAATGCGGGCTGCTCGTCCGGTGTCACCTGGCCGGTCGACACGTCAATCGCATCCGCGCCGGCCGCGGCGAACGCTGCGGCCACCCGCACGGCGTCGGGGCCCGTCAGTCCGCCAGGCACCCAGTCGGTCGCCGAGATCCGCACCGTCATCGGCGGGCCAGCCGGCCAGACCGCCCGCATGGCGGCGAAGACTTCCACCGGGTAGCGCACCCGCGCCGCCAGCGACCCGCCGTACTGATCGAGCCGCTGGTTCGTGACCGGCGAGATGAACGAGGACAGCAGGTACCCATGCGCGCAATGCAATTCGATCAAGTCGAACCCGGCCCGCTCGGCGGCCTGCGTCGCGGCCACGAACTCGTCCTTGATCACGGCGAGTTCCGCTGGGGTCAGCTCGTGCGGCACCTGACTCACCCCCGCCAGATAAGGCAGCGGTGATGGCCCAGCCACGGGCCAGTTGCCGTCATCCAGCGGCTCGTCGATGCCATCCCACATCAGCTTCGTTGACCCCTTGCGGCCCGAGTGGCCAAGCTGCAATCCGATCTTGGCGGTCGATCGTTCGTGCACGAAGTCCGTGATCCGCCGCCAGGCGATCTCATGCGCGCCTGCGTACATCCCGGCGCACCCCGGCGTGATCCGGCCTTCCGGTGACACGCACACCATCTCGGTCATCACCAGCCCGGCCCCGCCAAGTGCTTTGCCGCCGAGGTGCACCAGGTGAAAGTCGGATGCGGTGCCATCGGCAGCGGAGTACATGTCCATGGCCGAGACCACGACGCGGTTCTTCAACTCAAGCTCGCGCAGCCGCACCGGTGCGAACATCGGCGGCACTACCTCGCCTGTCCCCAGCCCGGCGGCCTTGCAGGAAGTAGCGAACCATTCGTCGACGGCCGCAGTGAACTCCGGGTCACGCAGCCGCAGGTTGTCGTAGGTGACCCGGCGGCTTCTTGTGATGATGTTGAACGCGAACTGCTCGGGTGCCTGGTGGGTGTACTGGCCGAGGTTCTCGAACCACTCCAGGCTGGCCTGAGCGGCCCGCTGAGTCGAGGTGACCACCGGCCGCCGCTCCGCCTCGTAGGCTGCGAGCGCGTCGGCCAGGCTCGACTGCTCGTGCAGGCAGGCAGCCAGGGCTAGGGCGTCCTCCATGGCCAGTTTGGTGCCGGAGCCGATGGAGAAATGCGCTGTGTGGGCGGCATCGCCGAGCAGCACCACATTCTGGTGTCGCCAGCTCTGGCAGCGCAGGGTGCCGAAGCTTATCCATTTTGAGTTGTTGGAAAAAATGTGGTGACCACTCAGGATCGCCTCTAGGAGCACGCCGATCCGCTCGATCGACGCCTCGTCGGACTGGCCAGGTCGAAGGTCGGCGGGCGCCAGCTCGTCGAACCCGGCGGCTGCCCAGACGTCCTCGTGCAGCTCGACGATGAAGGTGCTGCCGGTCGCGTCGTACGGGTAGCCGTGTACCTGCATGACCCCGAACGGTGTCTGGACGATGTAGAACTTGAAGGCGTCGAACACCAGGTCAGTGCTGAGCCAGATGTACTTGCACTGGCGTTGGTCGACCTGCGGTCGAAATGAGTCAGCGAACGCGGCCCGAGTCGCCGAGTTGGCCCCGTCGGCAGCAATGACCAGGTCATAGTCGATGGCCAGCCGACCTGGTTCCGGTGCGTCGGTGCGGAAGTGCATGCGCACGCCAAGCTCGGCGCAGCGCCGCTGCAGGATCTGCAGCAGCCGCTTCCTGCTGATGGCGGCGAAGCCATGTCCGCCGCTGGTGATCACCTGGCCTTTGTAGTGCACGTCGATGTCGTCCCAGCGGGCAAACTCCCGCTGCATGGCGGCGTAGATCGCCGGATCGGCGTGCTCGATCCCGCCGAGCGTCTCATCGGAGAACACGACGCCGAATCCGAACGTGTCGTCGGCCGCGTTCCGCTCCCAGACGGTGATGTCGCAGGTTGGATCAAGTTGCTTAGCCAGGGCGGCGAAATACAACCCCCCTGGCCCGGCACCGGCTATCGCTATCCGCACACTCAACGCCCTCTCAGTGCGAGCACCGTGCTTTAGGAAGCTTCGTTCCCCGGCTGGCAATCGTCAATGTCGTCCGATGCGGCTGCGCTAGCGTGTCGTTACCTGGAGTTGGTGGCCTGCTTGGTTACGGTGGGAAACATGGCGACTCGTGCGCCCAAGGGTGCTTCACGCCCGACTAGCGGAGGTGCCGGGCGTGCCGCCTCTGCTGGCGGATCAAGCCGATCGCGCAGCGGATCGAGTGGGACCGGCTCGCGCGGCAGTTCGGCGCGCGCGTCGAGCGGCCGAAGCACGTCTAGTCAGTCCACTTCAGGCCGGCCCGGCTCTGGCCGGTCCACATCAGGTCGGAGCACATCAGGTCGGAGCACATCAGGACGCACATCCGGCCGGCCCGCGTCTGGCCAGTCGGCGTCCGGGCGCTCCGGCAGCGGCCGAGGCTCGGCGCGATCGGGTGCCACCTCGCGTGGCACCACTGCCTACTACCGGAGTAAGTCAGCGGCGCGGCAGCGCGGTGGCATGCGGTCCTCGCATAATCCCTTCGTCATCCTGATCGGCTGGCTGGTCGCCGCGATCGCGGCCGTGTGGATGGAGTTGGCTGGCGGGGTTGGGTACGTGGCCAGGCTATTCGGCAGCCACGCGCGCGACCTTGACCCCGCGCATCGTCGCGACGGCGCGGGGCTTGGCGTGCTGGCGGCGGCGATCGTCGCCGCCGGCGCGGCCTGGTGGCATCTCGGCTCGCCGTTCGGCCGGGCGCTGACCGAGTTCGTCCGCGGCACCTTCGGGGTCGGCGCTTGGATCATCCCGATCCTGCTCGGGTTGCTCGCCTGGCGGCTGCTGCGGCACCCGGACAAGAACGCGCACGCCGGCCGGATGACCATCGGCTGGACGGCGTTCTTGGTCGGCGTTCTCGGCATCGCGCACATCGCGCTCGGCAGCCCATCGCCATCGGCCGGCCGACAGGCGATGCAGACCTCGGGCGGACTGATTGGCTTCGCGATCTCGGCACCGCTGCAGGCGCTCCTCACTCCTTGGGTGGCGGTGCCGCTGCTGGCGCTGATCGCGGCGTTCGGCGTCCTGGTCGTGACTGGCACGCCGCTGCACCGGGTGCGGGAGCGATTCGCTGAGTTCGGGTTTCTTGTGCGCCAGATTCGCGGCATCGAAGTGGAGGCCGACGACGAAACTGGCGACCAGTTGCCCTCGGTGCGGCTCAGCAAGCGCCGGAGCATCGGCGCGATCGAGGCCGGCGAAAGCGACCAGCCTTACGACACGCCGCTGCTTGGCGGCCTGGTGCCGCGCGGTGCGGCAGGCCGGGCTCGGGCAGCGGCCGCTCCCGCCGATCCGGCGGTGCCGCCCGAGGCCGACACCGCAGTGCGCCGGGCCCGCCGGTCAGCGACCGACGATGAAGTGCTTGCCGAGGCGCTGATGTTCAACGCTACGGCGGCGGCCCGCAGCGGATCGCGCGATGACCGGGCCGATGAGAACGACGGGATGCCGGTGCGGCCAGGTGCCTCTGGCGCCGAGGCGTCCTGGCACAAGTCATGGTTCGGCGCCGGCGAAGAGCCACCGCACGACGCGGCGCCACCGGCCGACGCGGCCACGCCTGCGGGTAAGCCTGGCCGGGTCGGCGAGCAGCTCACGCTGGCCGGCGCGAGTTCGTCCAGCTACACGCTGCCGCCGTCGGCGCTGCTCAAGCCAGGTACCGCGCCGAAGCAGCGCACCAGGGCCAATGACGCCATGGTCGAGGCGCTGACCATGGTGCTTGAGCAGTTCGAGGTGGACGCCCAAGTCACCGGGTTTACCAGGGGCCCGACGGTGACCAGGTACGCGATCGAGCTTGGCCCGGCGGTCAAAGTCGAGCGGGTCACCGCGCTGTCGAAGAACATCTCCTACGCGGTCAAGAGCGCGGACGTGAGGATCCTGTCCCCGATTCCCGGTAAGTCGGCGATCGGCATCGAGATCCCGAACACCGACCGAGAGATCGTCAGCCTGGGCGACGTGCTGCGCTCGCCGGTGGCCGAAGGCGATCATCACCCGATGATCGTCGGGCTCGGCAAGGACGTCGAAGGGCGCACCGTCGTCGCCAATCTGGCGAAGATGCCGCACATCCTGATCGCCGGCGCGACCGGCGCAGGCAAGTCCACCTGCATCAACGGGCTGATCACCTCGATCCTCATCCGGGCAACCCCCGATGAGGTGCGGATGATCCTGATCGACCCCAAGCGGGTCGAGTTGACTGCCTACATGGGCATCCCGCACCTGATCACTCAGATCATTACCAACCCGAAGAAGGCGGCCGACGCGCTCGCCTGGGTGGTCGGCGAGATGGACCGCCGGTACGACGACCTGGCCGCGTCCGGCTTCCGGCACATGGACGACTTCAACAAGGCAGTGCGAGCGGGGAAGATCACCGCGCCGCCCGGTAGCCAGCGGGAGTACGTGCCGTACCCGTACTTGCTGGTCATCGTGGATGAGCTGGCTGACCTGATGATGGTCGCACCGCGCGACGTCGAGGATGCCATCGTCCGGATCACCCAGCTGGCCAGGGCGGCAGGGATCCACCTGGTGCTGGCTACCCAGCGGCCAAGCGTGGACGTCGTGACCGGCTTGATCAAGGCCAACGTGCCGTCGCGGCTGGCATTCGCGACCTCAAGCCTGACCGACAGCCGGGTCATCTTGGACCAGCCAGGGGCGGAGAAATTGGTCGGCCAGGGCGACGCGCTGTTCTTGCCGATGGGCGCGAGCAAGCCCATCAGGCTGCAGAACGCTTATGTCACGGAAAAAGAGATCAGGGAGATCGTTAACCACTGCAAGAAGCAGGCTGAGCCGGACTATCGCCAAGATGTCATCGCGCCAGAAGGCAAGCAACGGGAGATTGACGCCGATATCGGCGACGATCTTGAGTTGTTGCTCCAGGCCGCTGAGCTAATTGTGAGCACCCAGTTTGGCTCGACTTCGATGCTGCAGCGTAAGCTGCGGGTCGGGTTCGCTAAAGCGGGGCGGTTGATGGACCTGCTGGAGAGTCGCGGGGTAGTTGGCCCGAGTGAGGGCTCCAAGGCAAGAGATGTCCTGATCCGGCCCGATGACCTGGCCGAACTGCTCGACTCGTTGCGCGGCAACTAGCCGCGTACGCAGGCGTGGTGTGGTCAGGTGCGACCGGGTTGGCTGCGCCTTCTGCTGGTCGGCGTTGACCAAGGCCATAGCTTCACGATGGCGTTGGCTGGCCTAAGACCGGGCATGAGGTGCTGGGGATTGCGTTATGAAAATAGCTTGTCAGTATTGCCCACGGACACCCCGCTACCGGCTGTCGCCGGATGGTAGCTAGGTGTCTACACTGGGTCACCGTCCTCTGAATTAGAGGACGGGGGGAGCGCTGGCATCGTCATGTGCTCAAATCTGATGAAGCTTCGGCCAGTGAATAGGAAGCGTGGAGGCGCGGCGTGAGCATTGGTGACGCGCTGGCAGCGGGACGCCGCCAAGCCGGCATGACCGTGACTCAGGTGAGCCAGCGCACGTGCATCAGAGAAACGATCATCAGAAGCATCGAGCGCGGCGATTTCTCTACCTGCGGCGGGGATTTCTACGCCCGCGGTCATATCCGCAGCGTCGGCAGGGCGGTCGGGCTTGACCCAGAGCCGCTGATCGAGGAGTACGACGCGACCATGGGGGCACCGAGGGCGATTAGCGCGGCCGATGTGTTTCAGCCGGTGACGCCGGTGCGGCTCAAGGAACGGCGGCGCCCGAACTGGACGGCCGCGCTGGCCGTGGCCGTAGTCATCGCCGGGGGCGCGTTCGCGTACGTGCACTTTACCCAGCCGTCCTCGACCTCCAAGGGCGATACGTCGGCTATGCAGACCGCCAACGCCCACCACCACAAGCAGACGGTCAACGCTGAGCCGACGAGGCATAAGCCGCGCAAGCTGGTGATCAAGATCACCGCTTCGCAGGACTCGTGGGTCATGCTGACCTCGATGTCCAGCGGCAAGACGATCTACGAGCATCTGCTCTACGCTGGTCAGTCCAAGACCTGGACTGAGCACCACGGGGTGAAGCTTGAGATCGGGAACCCGCCCGGCGTGGTGGTGACGGTGAATGGCAAGCGGCAGATTCACCGGGACGTCGTCACCCCGGTCTGGCTAAATCTGGCGCTGTCCCAGACCGATAAGAAGGCGCACGCGTCTTCCTGATCGCGGTTCGGCATCCAGCGGCTCTCGCAGCCGCCCGCTTACCGTAGTCTGCCGGTGTGCCATCGAGTGATTCCCCGCCCGATCTCCGGCGCTCGGTGCGCCTGGTCACTCTGGGCTGCGCGCGCAATGAGGTTGACTCAGAGGAATTGGCCGGCCGCCTCGAAGCTGGTGGCTGGGAGCTGACCGACGGCGATGACGCCGCCGTCGTGCTGGTCAACACCTGCGGGTTCATCCAGGCCGCCAAGCAGGAGTCGATCGATGAGCTGCTGAGCGCCGCCGAATCGGGCGCCGCCGTGGTGGCGGCAGGCTGCATGGCCGAGCGCTACGGCAACGGCCTCGCCGAGGCGCTGCCAGAAGCCCAGGTACTGAGCTTCGATGACTATGCGAACATCGCTGACCGGCTCGATGAGGTGCGCGCGGGCAAGCGCTGGACCGCGCACGAGCCAAGCGACCGCAGGAAGCTGCTGCCCATCTCACCGACCGGGAGGCCAGCTTCGAGCGGCGTGGTTGTGCCTGGTCACGGCGCTGGCTCAGCGATCGCTGACCTGCCGGACGGGATCGCGCCCGCATCAGGACCGCGAGTGCTGCGGCGGCGGCTCGGCGGCGGCGTTGTCGCCCCGCTCAAGATCGCCTCGGGCTGTGACCGGCGGTGCAGTTTTTGCGCCATCCCGGCCTTCCGCGGCGCCTTCATCTCCCGACCGCCGGCTGACCTGCTGGCCGAGGCTGGCTGGCTGGCTGGCCATGGCGTCAGAGAGTTGCTGCTGGTCAGCGAAAATTCCACTTCCTACGGCAAGGACCTAGGCGATCTGCGGCTGCTTGAGACACTGTTGCCCGGGCTGGCGGCGGTGCCCGGGGTCGATCGGGTCAGAGTGAGCTACCTACAGCCTGCTGAGGTGCGGCCGGGGCTCATCGAGGTGATGGCGGGCACGCCGGGAGTGGCGGATTACTTTGACCTGTCGTTCCAGCACGCGAGCGGGTCGGTGCTCAGGGCGATGCGCAGGTTCGGCGACGGGGCGCGGTTCTGCGGGCTGATCGAGCAGGTCCGCAAGCTCGCCCCGCAGGCGGGGATCAGGTCCAACTTCATCGTTGGATTCCCTGGCGAGACCTTGGCTGACCTGGATGAGCTGTCTCAGTTCCTGGTGGACGCGCGGCTGGACGCGATTGGCATCTTCGGCTACTCGGACGAGGACGGCACCGAGGCAGCGTCGCTGCCAGGGCAGCTGGATGAGCAGGAAATCGCCGAGCGAGTCGAGGAACTGGCCGGGCTGGCTGATGAGCTGATGTCGCAGCGGGCCGCGGACCGGATCGGTGAAGTGCACGAAGTGCTGATCGAAGAAGTCATCGATGAGCCTGGCGCGGACTTCGGTACCGGCTGGCGTTATCTGGGGCGCGGCCCGCATCAGGCACCTGAGGTTGACGGATCCACCGAAGTGACCGCCTCGCGGCCGATCGCCATAGGTGAGCTGGTCGCAGCGCGGGTATCAGGCTCCGAGGGGGTGGACCTGGTGGCTGAGCTGATCGACCGGCCTTCGCCCGGGCCTGAGCTTGATCGTGAGCTTGCCCGTCCTGGCGCGCCAGGCAGCGTTGGCTAACGCAGATCCAGCTCGCCCGGCTGGCGCGGCTCCTGCCCAACCGGTCCCGCCCCGCGCTGCGGCGACCAAGCCGAGTCTGGTCAACCTCCCGAACGGGCTGACGGTGCTGCGGCTGGTGCTTGTGCCGGTGTTTGTCGTGCTGCTGACCGACGACGACACCTCGTCTCGTATCGCGGCCTTCATCGTGTTCGGCATTGCCTCGCTTACCGACTTGCTTGATGGCGAACTGGCCAGGCGCAAGGGACTGATTACCGACTTCGGCAAGATCGCCGACCCGATCGCGGACAAGGCGCTGACGGGCTCGGCGCTGATCACGCTGTCCGCGCTTGGAATGCTCTGGTGGTGGGTGACCGTTGTCATTATGGCGCGGGAGGTCGGGGTGACCTTGTTGCGCTTCTGGGTGATCAGGCGGGGCGTGATCGCGGCCAGTCGGGGCGGCAAGATCAAGACGGTGCTGCAAGTGGTGGCGATCGGGCTTTACATCTTGCCGGTCGACCTGGGGCCGGCAGGTGCGGTCGTGATGACCGCGGCAGTGGTCGTGACTTTGATAACTGGCGGCGATTATGTCATCAGGGCACTCGCGCTGCGGCGGGCCGTCCCAGGTGCCCCGATGACCCGATTATGAACGGTCTGTGACTAGTTATCGACGAGCTCGATGGAAGAACCCAGCTGATTACAACGTTACATACTGGAACACGCCCTGATGCCCTCTCCCGCATGGTCAGCTTGGCCAGGTACGGTGGAGGGGTGAGCGGCCAGATCTCGGGGAAGGGATTGCGGCGATGGTCCTGCTTCGTCACTTGCTAGGTGACGCGCTGCGGCGGTTGCGCCTGCGGCAGGGTCGCACCCTCCGCGAGGTTTCAGCTTCAGCGCGAGTTTCGCTTGGCTACCTATCAGAGGTAGAACGCGGCCAAAAAGAGGCCTCATCCGAGCTGCTAGCGGCAATCTGCGCCGCTCTGGGCACGCCACTGTCCCAGGTGCTCCGCGAGGTGTCCGACAACTTCGCGCTCGCTGAGTTGCAGAGCGAGCCTGTGTTCGCCGATGTGATGGAGCCAGCCATCGAGGTGAGCGGGCACGCGCACACCACCGAGCGGGAAGACTCCGAGGCCCAGGTGCCGGTGGGGCCGGTTGCCTCGGCCGTACGCACCGGCGGTTCGGTTGGCGCGACGGTTGGCCAGCGGCTGGCTGAGAAGGTCGGCCACCTGCAGGCTGGTCCGGTGCGGGGCGGTCAGTTGCGGCCCGCGCAGGTGCCGGTCGGGCATGGTCAGGTGGCGCAGACCGTCTCGGTTACCTCAGCCTCGGCGCTGCCGATGGGCGCTGGACTGGACGACCCGATGTTTGACCAGGTGGCACGGGTAGCCAGGCAGATCACTGACATGGTGCCGGTATAGAGGTCGGCCTGAGGATCAGGTCAGCCGGCCGGGCGATTTAGGAGAGCCTGGCCTCCCAGGAACCGGGCAGCTCAGCCAGCGAGCGCACCCGTTCGGGCAGCGGCCCGGAGACTAGGTGCGCCAGGGTGGTCTCCTCCAGGATGGCTCGCTCGTTCGCGCGTAGCGCGATCCAGACCGTCTGCAACGGCTCGGCCGCGCCGATATAGCCCAGGTTCTCCGGGCGCTCGCCCCGTACGCCGAGCAGCGGCCCGTCGATAGCCCTGATGATGTCGGCTAGCGAGATCTCGTCGGCAGGCCTGGCCAGCCAAAACCCGCCATCGGGGCCGCGCTGGCTACGCACCAGACCGGCCCTTCTTAGCTGGGTCAAGATCGCTTCGAGGAACTTAGCCGGGATCTGCTGCGCCTTGGCCAGCTGGTCCGAGGTGACGTGACCTTCTCTGGATGCCGCGAGCTCGATCGCAGCACGAAGCGCATAATCGGCTCGGGCTGACAGACGCATACCAAGCATTATGCCGTGTCACAGGGTGCGCCCTGGTAGCTGATCCGGACACTAGGCCCGTTTCGTTTGAGCTGAGCCCTCCGAATCCAGGCTTGCTGGCGACCATTGGCCGTTCGGTTGGCGCCTGGCGCGGGCATAGACGAGTATTCCTTCATGCGCTACCAAATCGCGAGCAAGTGGTCTTTGATCGAGCATTTCGCCATCACCGACGACTCGGGCAATCCGGTGTTCGACGTGCGCGGCAACCTCAGTCTGACCCAGCGCCTGACCATGCGTGATGCCTCCGGCCAGGAGATCGCGGAGATCAAGAAGCATCTGATGACCACCAAGCACGACATCCTGGTGGGCGGCCAGAAGGTCGCTGAGGTCAAGCACGAGGGCTTTTTCGGCGAGCACTACGAGATCGATTCGCAGTTCGGCCGCATCAGCGCGAAGGGCAACTTCTCCGGCTGGCACTACTCGATCAGCCAGCAAGGCCAGCCAATCGCCAACGTGTCGCGTGAGCTAGCGCTGCGGGAGAAATTCCTGGTGGAGATCGCGGACGGGATCAACGACGCGTTCATCCTGGCAATCGTGCTGACCATCGACGCGATCCACGCCGAGCGGCGCCAAGAGCAGGAAAACCACGGCGGCGGCTTCGGTGGCGGATTCGGCGGTAACTTCCCGTAACGGTTGACTAGCAGGAATCGGGTCGAATCAGGGCGCACATCTGGCTGGCGCTACTTACCAACGGGGAGCGTGCCCGGTCAGCAGCTGATTGCGTGCCAGGGCAGCAGTGCGTGCACTCCCCACGACTGGTTCGCTACCTGCGTGACGCGCAGGTCGAGTACCGGGCTGGCCAATGCCAGGGCGGTGGCCTTGTCCAGGCCATGCAGTTGCCGCAGCCAGGCCAGCATCGATTCTAGCGATTCGTACATGGCTTCATTCAGGTCGGCGTTGAAGCCGAAGGTGATCCGGCAGGCAGGCGTTTCTGCGTGGACACCGCCGACCGGCCGATCGGTGACGAGATCGATTCTGAGTTCGGTGGTCATCCCGCATTCGATGGCCGTGCCGGCCACCTCGCCGTCGCCCTGAGCGGCGTGCCCGTCTCCGATGCTCAGCAGCGCGCCCGGCACCGTGACCGGCAAGTACAGCGTCGATCCAGCGATGAGTTCCTTGCAGTCGATGTTGCCGCCGCCGATGGCGCGCGGCGGGACAGTGGAGTGCTCGCCAGGCTCATCCCAAGCAAGCCCGGTAACGCCATGAAATGGAGCGATCGGCACCGTGTGCCCGAGGTTGTCCGTCGCGGCGCCGGCGTCCTGGTCGATCTGCCAGAGCAGCCAGGTGGGCGGCCCGTCATGCAGGCCTAGACGGCGGGTGAGCGGCGTATCCCGCGCGCCAGCCACCGTCCAGCCCCAGTCATCGGTACGCAGCGATTGATAGTGCACGGCCAGAACTGTGCCGGGCTCGGCGCCACGGATGGCGATCGGCCCGGTCAGGCAGTGGCCGCGGCGGCCAGCGATCATGACAGGCACATCTTCGCCAGGTACGGTCTGCCGCTCCACGTGCCCCGAGGCGTTCAGGGTGCGGACGAGCACGGTGTCGCCGGGATCGACGGTGAGTACCGGTGGCAGGTCGCGAGCGAACACGTCACTGGTCGTGGCGGGAGTTGCGTGGAGATGATGACGGCCCATCTAGTGATCTTCGCCAATAATCGGCGCCCACGTCGAGTGGCCGCGTTCGCGCTAGTCGCTGGTCCGGCTGCTCGTTCGGGTCCACGGCAGCGTCGGGGCCAGGCCGAACGCTGGCGCGAGGTTCGCTTTGCCGAAGCGCGTCATCCTGGTGATCGCATCCCCGTCAGCCTCGATCACCAACAGGCCGTGCAGGTGCGCTAGCGGCTCAGCCGGATCTCGTAGGTAGTAGCCCAACGCCGGCTGCCCATTGGCTGCCGTTGGCACCAGCCTGACGTCCTTCGTACCCCACCAGCCGAGACTGAGGTAAAACTTGGCGATGGCGGCCGGACCCTGGTACCGCATCGGCTGCGGCGGCATGGTCAGCCAGGCATCATCCGCGAGCACCGCCACTAGGCGGTCAATATCAGCACTTTCGAAGGCGTCAACGAAACGGCTGATCACCGCACGCTGTCGTAGCGACTGCGGCAATAGCGCCCGGTCTAGATTGGCGGGCAGTTGCGTCTGGAGCGTGGCCCTAGCCCGCTGCAGCGCGCTGTTGACTGACGTCTCGGTACTGTCCAGCAGATCGGCGGCCTCAGCCGCCCGGAAGCCCAAGACATCGCGCAGCACCAGCACCGCTCGCTGACGCGGCGGCAGTTGCTGCAACCCGGCGACGAAGGCCAGCCCCAGCGCCTCCCTGGCTTCGTAGCGAGCTTCCGGCCCCGGAGCCGCGTCCGGAAGTTCGGCGAGGGCAGCGTCCGGATAAGGCTCCAGCCAGACCGGCTCGGGCGGCGAAGCGGGCGGCGGATTGTCGTGACTGGTCGGCCAGGCTGAGGTTGGCTGTGGTCGCCGGGAACTGGACCGGAGGACGTTCAGGCAGCGGTTCGTCGCGATCTTGTAGAGCCAGGCGCGCACCGAAGAACGTTCCTCGAACCGGTCAAGGCCACGCCAAGCTGCTAGCAGCGTGTCCTGTACCACGTCCTCCGCGTCATGCACCGATCCGAGGATCCGGTAGCAGTGCACTTGCAGTTCACGTCGGTACGGCTCGGTCAGGTCCCGAAACGCCTGACCGTCACCGGCCTTGGCCAGGGCAAGCGTCGTCACCATCACATAATCGCACTGCCGTCAACCGGCTTAATCTCGATCCGCAGCGCCTCGGCCGGTGAGTTCTGGCTCGCGCAGGTGTCTCCACCAGCATCAGAACAATCGACAAGGAGCCGTCACGTGCGATCCATCATGGTGCGTTACACCGTCAAGCCCGGCCAGGCCGAGCTTAATGCACAGCTCGTCAAGGATGTCTATGCGGAGCTAGCTGAGGTTCAGCCGGCGGGATTCAGGTACGGGACGTTTCGCCTGGACGACGGGTTGACCTTCGTGCACCTCGCTTTCGCTGAAGGTGGCGCCAACCCGCTGAGCTCCATCGCGGCGTTCCAGAAGTTCCAGGACGGCATCGCCGACCGATGTGACATCGAGCCCCAGCTCACGACTCTGACCGAAGTGGGCAGTTACCATCTGAGTTAGTGCCCAGGCTGATGGTCAGCGCCGCGCCAACGAGATCGTCCAGCAGGGATTGGCTATCTTGCGCTATGGCTCCCTGATAGGAGGACTTGGTCGGCTAAGGGACCTGGAGCTGGTACGCCAGTTGGGCGGTTAGCCCCGCAGGCGAAGGCCGCGCGGGGTGGGACGGAAGCCAGCCGACTCGAGAGCCTGGGCTAGCGGGGAGTCGTAGACGCCGCCGCCGTCGGCGCGTTCCACGGTCAGGTGGCCTAGGGCACCGCTCTTAACGGCGCCGGCTAGTGCGGTGGCCGCCGGGGTCAGCAAAGCCGGGTCGGAGGTCCAGGACAGCAGGGTCTTGCCGCCACGCTCGACGTAGAGCACGAGTTGGCCGCTGACCAGCACCACTAGTGCACCGGCCTTGCGTCCTGGGCGATGGCCGCCTGGGCTCTCGTCAGGTCGTGGCGGCCAGGGGAGCGCGGCGCCGTAGGCGTTAGCCGGATCGGCGGCGGCCAGCACGAGCACGGACAGCTCAGCGGCTGGTCCGGCGGTGCCGCTCCCGGTCCAGGGGTGCGCTGGTGCGCCGTAGGCCGAGGCGGGGCCTGGCCAGCCGTATTCGGTCGCGCCGGGCGGGCCGGGCGGGGGTTGGCTTGGGGCGGGGGAGAGTGGCGTAGCCAGGACTGAGTCGGACATGGCCCGCATGCGGTCGACGGCACCTGGGAGCGCGAATTGGGCGGCACCTAGGCCGTCGACGAAGTAACCGCGGCGGCATTGGCCGGTCTCCTCCATAGCGCGCAGGACAGGGTAGATGGCAGCGAAACCGCCCGGGACCCGCTCGGAGCCGGCCACACCGCGAATGATGATTCCGTGCCGGTCGAGCAGGGACAGTGCGCGGGCGTGCAGGCGGCGGGTCGGGTCGGGCTCGACTGCTGGCAGCAGTGACCACCGGCCGCTCACGGTTGGCGGCCCGGCGTTGGATGGTAGTGCCCCCCGGCCGAAGCTGGGTCGGCGGGCCGCAGGCCGGCCGAGGCGCGTAGCGGGTAACCAGGACGGCCGCTGTCTGCACCCGCCTGGGCCGTTGCGGCGGACCTGGTGGCGGCTAGCTCGGCAGCCGATCCTGAAGCTTGCTTAGGTGACAGCGCTGATCGTCCCGTACCAAGCATGGTGCGCAGGGGTGCCAGGGTGTCATTGGTGAGCAGGCCGGCCCAGACTAGGTCCCACAGGACGGCGGCGACGGCCTGATCGCTGACCAAGTTAAGCGCACGCACGCGAGCTGTACCGGGTCGGCCCGAGCCGGTCGGAGGCTGGCCCGAGGCGGTCGGAGGCTGGCCCGATTTGGTCGGAGGCCGCCCGGACACGGCGGTGTCGTCGTTGTCGGGCGGCGTCTGCTCGGCGGTCACCTTGGCGACCACCCGGTCGGCCAGGCCGCGGAAGAAGAGCGCACCGCCGCCATCGAGTATGGCAAGCACCGCCTCGTGCACTGGTGTCATGGTGATCTCGCCCGGCGGGGGGAGCAGTAGGGGCGCTGACTCGGCTGGTGCGAGTACGAGCCAGCCATCACCGCCGGGGAGCGCCCCGGCACCGGCCCAGACCACGTCGCCAGCGGCGGTTAGCTCGTCCAGCATTGCCGGGGTGTAGCCGTCGACCCTGGCCGGGAGGATCAGGGACTCGACGGCAGTGGCAGGCATTGCCGCGCCAGCCAGTTGCTCGATGACTGAGTAGACCGCGTCTGGCCCAGCGATCCGGCCGCGCCGCCGCTGCGGTGCCGAGGTCGGGCCCGGGCGGGCGGCGTCGTGCACGGCGTCTTGCCAGGCTGGCAGGAAGGCGGCCAGCACCTGCGGCGACACCGGCTCGGCCTCGTGCCTGAGCTTGGCCAGGCAACGGCGCTTGAGCAGCCGCAGTACCCCGGCGTCACACCACTGCGGCCCGGCCAGCGTGGGCAGGAATTCGCCTGCCACGATCCGCCCATCGGCAGTGAGCCGGTGCAGCATCCCGACCACCACCGCAATGCCCAGGCCGTACCGGCCGGCCACGTCCTGGGCGGTGAAAGGTCCGTGAGCTCGGGCGTACCTGGCCACTAGGTCGCCGAGCGGGTCGGGCAGCAGTTCGGTGAACGCGACCGGAATGCCGGTCGGCAGCGCGACGCCAAGCGCGTCTCGCAGGCGGCCCGAGTCCTCGATCGCGGCCCAGCGCAGCTCGCCAGCGACTCTGACCTCGATTACCCGGCGCTGCGCCGCCAGTTCGGCCAGCCAGTCCCGGCCGAACTCGACCGGGTCGCAGCGCTCGGCGACCTCGTCGGCCGACAACGGGCCGAGTTGCATGATCAGATCGGCGAGTGCTTCGACCGATGAGCAGCGCCGGCCAGCGGAGAGTCGTTGCAGGTCCTTAGCTGAGTCGGACACGACGATCGGGTCGAGCAGTTCCCGCAGGTCAGCCTGGCCAAGTAGGTCAGCGAGCAGGGCCGAGTCCAGTGCCAGGGCCTGGGCGCGCCGCTCGGCCAGCGGTGCATCACCCTCGTACATGAACGCGCCGATATACCGGAACAGCAGCGCCCGCCCGAACGGGGACGCCGTCGGCGTCTCGACCTCGACCAGGCGGATCTTGCGGCTACCCAGGTCTCGCATCAAGCCGATCAGCGCCGGTACGTCGAATACGTCCTGCAGGCACTCTCGCATAGTTTCGAGCACGATCGGGAAGCTGCCGTAACCGCTCGCCACAGCCAGCAACTGGGCGGCCCGCTGACGTTGCTGCCACAGTGGTGACCGACGCCCAGGCTGGCGGCGCGGGAGCAGCAGAGCCCGGGCCGCGCACTCACGGAACCTGGCGGCGAACAGCGCCGACGAGCCAAGCTCAGCGGTGACCAGTTGCTCAACTTCATCTGGATCGAGCAGCGCGAAGCCGCCCGGCGGCGGGTCGTCCGCATCTGGGACCCTGATGACGATCCCGTCGTCGGTGTACATGGCCTGCACGTCCATGCCGCCGTAGCGCTCGCGTAGCCTGGCCGCGATCGCGAGAGCCCACGGCGCGTGCACCTTGGACCCGTAGGGGCTGTGCAGGATCAGCCGCCAGTCGCCAAGCTCATCCCTGAACCGCTCAAGTACCAAGGTGCGGTCATCGGGCAGGTAGCCAGTCGCCTCGCGCTGGCTGGTCAGGTAGCTGAGCAGATTGCTGGTGGCCAGCGCGTCAAGCCCGGCCGCGCGCAGCCGCGCCGCCGCCGCGGCCTGGTCGGTCGCGCCGAGCTCGCGGCAGTACTCGCCGATGGCCCGGCCAAGCTCGGCTGGCCGCCCGGGCGCGTCGCCATGCCAGAAGGGCAGCTTGCCCGGCTGCCCCGGCGCGGGCGACACGATCACCTGGTCGGCTGTGATGTCCTCGATTCGCCACGAACTGGCACCGAGCACGAACACGTCGCCGACCCGTGACTCGTAGACCATCTCCTCGTCGAGCTCGCCGACCCGACGTGACTGCCGTCCCGATTGCCCGCCTGCAAGAAATACGCCGAAAAGGCCCCGGTCAGGAATCGTGCCGCCATTGGTGACCGCCACTCGCTGACCGCCAGGACGGCCGCGCAGTGAGCCGGTCGTCCGGTCCCAGATGAGCCTCGGCCGGAGCCCGGCGAATTCCTCGCTTGGGTAGCGGCCAGCGAGCATGTCGAGCACGGCTTCGAGCACCGGCCTGGTAAGTCCGCTGAACGGCGCGGCTCGGCGGACGATGGCAAGCAACTCATCGACCTTCAGGTCGTCCATCGCGGTCATCGCGACGATCTGCTGGGCGAGGACGTCCAGCGGGTTGCGCGGCATCTTCAGCGGCTCGATCTGGCCGGTGCGCATCCGGCCAGCCACCACGGCGGCCTGCACCAGGTCGCCCTGCCACTTGGGGAAGATCACGCTGCGCGAAATGTCGCCGACGTTGTGCCCGGCCCGCCCGGTGCGCTGCAATCCGCTCGCCACCGAAGGCGGTGATTCGACTTGAATAACGAGGTCGACCGCGCCCATGTCGATGCCGAGTTCCAGGCTCGACGTGGCGACGACTGCCGGGAGCTGCCCGGCTTTGAGCGCCTCTTCGATCTGCGTCCGCTCGGCGCGGGACACCGAGCCGTGGTGCGCCCTGGCCACGACCGGGGCCGGACTGTCGTCGGGAGCCAGACCGGCGAGTTCGGCCCGCTCAGCCGCGCGCTCGGCGGCCAGCTCGTTGAGCCTGGCGCACAGCCGCTCGGCCAGCCGCCGTGAGTTTGCGAACACGATCGTGGACCGATGCCGCTCGATCGCATCGAGCACCTGTGCCTCGACGTGCGGCCAGATCGAGTTGTGTCGCGGCTCGGTGGTCGGGTCCTGATACGCCGAACCGGTCGGTCTCGGATTGCCGACGCCGGCCTGGGCGGCGAACTCGGCTGGTCCGACCTGCGGGCGCCGACGACCGACGGCGCCGTTGGCCGATCCCGGCGCGCCCGTGGTCGATAGCTCGGCCATGTCCTCGACCGGCACCACGATGCGCAGATCAAGCTGCTTGCTCGCGGGCGGCGCGACCAGGCTGACTGGCAGGGCACCGCCGAGGAACGACGCCACCTCCTCAGCTGGGCTGACCGTCGCCGATAGTCCGATCCGCTGCGCGGGGCGAAGCTCGGAACCACGGAGAGCATCGAGTCGTTCCAATGACAGGGCGAGGTGCGCGCCACGCTTGCCGCCAGCCATGGCGTGCACCTCGTCGATAATGACCGTCTGCACACCGCGCAGGCTGTCCCTGGCCCGGGACGTGAGCAGCAAGAACAGCGACTCTGGCGTGGTGATCAAGATGTCGGGCGGCTTGCTGGCCAGCTGACGCCGCTCGTCGGCGGCGGTATCGCCGGTTCGCACGCCCACCCTCACCTCGGGTTCTGGCAGCCCGAGTCGCTGCATCGCCTGGCTGACTCCAGCCAGCGGGGAGCGCAGATTTCGCTGGATGTCGACGGCTAGTGCCTTGAGCGGCGAAATGTAGAGCACCCGGCAGCGTTGAGTCGCGTCAGCAGGGACCGGCTCGGTCACGAGCTTGTCGATCGCCCACAGGAAAGCGGCCAGCGTCTTGCCCGAGCCGGTTGGTGCGATGACTAGCGCGTGCTCACCTCTTCGGATGGCCTGCCAGGCACCGGCCTGGGCGGCGGTCGGCTCGGCGAAGGCAGCAAGGAACCACGACGCGGTTGGTTCGCTGAAGCCAGCAAGCGCTTTGGTGACCTCAGTCGCCGCGCTGGCCGCCCTCGGGTCGGCAGGCATGCTCCCATCCTGCCGTGCCGCACCGACAGTTCGGTGTCACCGATGACGACAGCGGGGCAAGTTGTGGCCACGGGCGCGGCAATTCAAGCTGTGCGCACCGACAGCGCCGGCAGACCGCCTGTGGGTACCGAGAATCCGGTGGGCTATCCGCCGTTGGCGAGCTCGGCTGTAATCAACTCCGCGAGCTTGGCTGGCCAGATCTGGTCGGCGGTGGCGATCAGCTCAGCCAAGGTCCACCAGCGCCAGGCCGCGATCCCGTCTGATTTGTGCATGGCGTCTACGCCAGTGATCTGCCTGGCTGGCCGATCTGTCCTGGCCAGATACAAGCGTTCGTCCTGACGGACCAGTTGACCGGCCCACTGCATCGTCAGACTGCGCCGGTGGACTTCGCGTATCAACGCGATGTCGGTCCAGCCCGTCTCCTCGGCCAGTTCGCGCAGCGCCGCCTGCGGATAGCTTTCGCCCGACTCAAGGCCACCACCGGGAGTGCACCAGTGCACGCCATTCGGCGGACCGTCGTCATAGCGCATCAGCAACACCCGGTCGGCCGGGTCGAGCAGGATGACCCTGGCGGCCAGGCCGAACCCGCAGTCCGCCTTGACCTTGCGATGGCTGGCCCGCTGCGTCCACTGATATCGCCATGTCTCCTATTGTGCCGCTCACACGCGCTGGCTGGCCGACAGCGCTGGGTCAAGTCGAGCCAGCCCGGCGTGACGGAGAGTTTTCGGCAGTCGCCAGGAGACCTGCCGCCTGGCGGAGAGTATTCGGCGTATAGCGCGGTCAAAGCTCCGCCAGGCGACAACACTCCGGCTGAGTGTCGGTATCTCTCCCAGGTAGTGGCGCCAACTCTCCGCTAAGCGGCGACTCTCCGGCCCGAGCCAGAAACTCTCCGGCCCGAGCCTAAGCACTCCAGGCGTGGCCGCATGCTAGTGGCTGAGTTGACGGACTACGCCTTGGTTGCCTTCGCCGAGCAGGATCGAATCGCCGGGTCCCAGGGCCAGGTTGGTGATGCCGGTGATCTGGGCCGCCAGCGCCGCCGAGCCATTCGCCAGGTTGGTGCCACCGCCGGCGATCAGGTAGATGTGCTCAGCTGTCATGGCCTGGCCGTAATAGCTGCCGCTGGTGACCGGCACGGCGCGCAGCACCGTGCCAACCTCACTCAGTGAGTTGCCCGCGTCGTCGATGATCAGGTTGCCGGACGCATCGACCACGACCGACCAGGGGTACAGCCCGGCGGACAAGGCCGGTCCGCCATTGCCTGAGTCGGTCACGTTCCCGTCTCCGGCCACTGCGTACTCGGTTCCTGCCTGCATCGGCTGGCCGTAGTAGGTGCCGGTGTTGGCCGCTATGACGGCGACCTGGTTGTCGCGCAGCACCACCACGTTGCCCTGATGGTCGATGGTCTGGACAACCCCGCCCTTGCTGAAGTGGAAGACGTGACCAGCTTCGAGGTGCTGGCCGTAGTAGGTGCCGGTAGCTTCGGCAATGATCTGCGAGCCGGTGAGGATGTTTCCGTGTCCGTCTACCGTCAGCCCGGCCACGTTGAGCTTCGCCTTGGTGGCAAGGGCGCCGCTGACCGAGCTCGTGCCGCCGCCGGCGATGACGTACACGTGCCCTGCGATCATGGGCCGGCCGTACCAAGTCCCGGTGTGCGCGGCGATGACCTTGAGGTACTTGTAGGTGGCCAGCACCAGATTCCCTGACCGGTCCCAGGCGGCCCAGCAGGGTGCCTGGGGGTTACTGAAGGAGTCGCAGGCGAAGTCGTTGTACTCCGGGCCGACTTGCTTGACCTTGAGCACCGTGTAGATGTCGTGCGCGTGAAGCTGGCGTCCGAAAAGCTTGCCGGTGCGTCCGGCGATCAGCCGCACCCGCTGATTCCCGTCGTCGATGACGGCCAGATCGCCGGCCTTGTCGGCGGCGACTCTTAGGTTGGACTGCGCTACGTAGCTTAGTGAGAAGGTCGCCGACAGCGCCGGGCCCTGGTCGCCGGAGAAGTCGAAGTTGCCGTTGCCCGCCACCGAGTAGATGTCGCCCCGCACCATTCGCTGGCCGTAGAACGAGCCTGACTTGGCGGCGATGACCCTGACCAGGAAGTTGTCGCTGTCAGCGACCACGACGTTGCCGGGCCCGTCGACCGCGACCGCCCAAGGGAAGTCGAGCTTGGACTGAGTGGCGGGACCGCCGTCGCCGCGAGAGCCAGCCCCGTTGCCGCCGGCCAGCGTGTAGATGTGGCCCTTCGTCATGTGCTGGCCGTAGAAAGTGCCGGTCGACTCGGCGATCAGCCGCACGCTGTGCTCGGACGTCTCGGCCACGACGACGTTGCCGGCGTGGTCGAGCGCGATGCCGCCTGGGTTCTTCAGCAGCACGCTGCTGGCCGGCGCACCGTTGCCAGGGTCAGCGCGGCCGCCGCCCGCGATGGTGTAGAGCCGTCCGGCGGTCATCGAGCGGCCGTAGAAGCTGCCGGCGCCGGCGGCGAGCACCATGATCCGGCCTTCGCAGTCGGCGTCCGAGAAGACGAGGTTGCCCGCCTGGTCAACCCGCAGGCCCGACGGGGTTTGCAGTTCCATCCGCTTGTTCCGGTAGGTCACCAGGTCAAGCTCGACTGAGTTGGCCGGAGCGCCGCTGGTGCCGCCGGGAGCGCAGGCTTCATTAGTGCCGCCGCCGGCGATCGTGTAGATATCGCCGGCCTGCATCGGCTGGCCATAGAACGTGCCGTTGGTCGCGGCGATCACGCGGAGGTAGCCAGTGGGGTAGGCGCTGGCGAACACCACATTGCCGGCGCTGTCCACGGCCACTCCGGCCGGGATGCCGATCTTCGCTTCAGTGGCCGGGCCGCCGTTGCCTGAGTAACCGAACGAGCCATCACCACCGATGGTGTAGATGTGGCCTTTGCTCATGTGCTGGCCGTAGAAGGTGCCAGTCGCCTGCGCCAGCACTCTGATCAAGTCGTTGCCGGTGCGCTGGTGGTAGCCCTCGTCGACGTAGGAACTGTCAGCGAATACCAGGTTGCCCTGGTGATCTTGAGCAATTTCGCAGCTCAGATAGGACCGGTCCGAGGACGCGAGCGCGCCGTCAGGCGACGTTCCGTACGCGTCGGTGCCGGCCAGATTCGTGAGCTGGCCGGTCTGCTCGCTCACGGCCCTGATCGCGCCGCCCGAATAGCCGAAGTTGCCGAGCGTCCCGACTAGTAGCGTGCCGCCGGCTGACGTCAGGCCGCACGGCACTCCGATGCTGACAGTGGGGCCACGACCGGGCCCGCCGATCCCGCCGGCCACGGTGCTGATCGTCCCGGTGCCTGGTGGGGCGGCAGTAGCGGTCGGCTGACCAGCAACGCTGCCGACGGCGAGCGTGGTCAGCCAGATGGTGCCGACGGCGACGGCGCGAGCACGCCAGGCCCGGTTGATCGGAATGTTGGCATTAGTCACGTATGACTAGACGCCCGGCAGCGATCGCGGGTTTACCCCCAACCGGTAGCCGACGCCGGGAGTCGTGCTGATGACCGGCGGATCGCCGAGCTTGCGGCGCAGCCGGCCGACGGTGACCGTGACCGTGTTGGTGAACGGGTCAGCGTTCTCGTCCCAGACCTGCTCAAGCAGATCTTCCGCCCGCAAATGCGCCGGCGCTGCGACTAGCAGCGCTTCGAGCACGCCGAACTCCTTAACCGACAGGTCAACTGGCCGCCCGTCCCTGGTGACCAGGCGACGCATTGGATCGAGCTCGATCCCGGCCGCCCGCAGTACGCGAGCCCTGGCCGACGGCCGCCGCCGGGCCAGCGCCCGAATCCGCAGCACCAGCTCAGGGAAGTGAAATGGCTTGCCCAGGTAGTCATCAGCCCCGAGAGCCAACCCGGCTACCCGGTCACCTGGCTCGCCGGCGGCGGTCAGCATGAGCACCATCGCCCGCTGGTCGTTCCCGGTGATCATCTGGCACAGCAGGTCGCCGTGAATGCCAGGCAGGTCGCGGTCGAGCACCACTACGTCGTAGGCGTTGACGCCGAGCTTGGCCGCCGCCTCAAGCCCGTCGTGCGCGGCGTCGACCGCCATGCCCTGGTCGCGCAGCCCTTCCACGAGCACCTCGGCAAGCGAGTGTGAATCCTCGGCGACTAGCACTCTCACGAGCGGCTCCCGGCCGTGACGAACGCCGCGGTGGCGACTGGCAGCCGGATGCTGACCCGCAGCCCGCCGCCGTCCCTGGCCGCGAGCTGAAGTGCGCCACCGTGCGCATCGGCGATAGCCGCGACGATCGACAGGCCGAGTCCTGAACCCTGGTCAGTGCCGGTGCGGTCGGCGCCGAACCGGCGGAAGGGCTGGGCCAGCTCCGTCGCTTGCTGGCCGTCAAGCAGCTGCCCGCCGTTCTCGACCACCAGCTGGACCACCTTGCCGTCGGCGGTGGTGGTGACGCTGATCCAGCCGCCGTCCTCGTTGTGCCTGATGGCATTATCGATGACGTTCGCTACCAGGCGGCTGAGCAGCGCCTGGCTGCCCGATACCCAGCTGCCGGACGGATCGGCGCGGTCTCGCACGGTCAGTCGCTTCATCGCGATGGCCATCGCCTGATCGGCCAGAGCTGCGCTTACCACGTAGTCAAGCGGCAGGATCATGCGGCCAGGCAGATCGTGATGCTGGGCCCGAGCGAGCACGAGGAACGCTTCAAGCAGCTGGTCGATGCGATCAAGCTCGTCGTGCAGCCGACCGGCCAGGGCCAGGGTCGCTGGCGGGGCCAGGCTCAGGCTTAGCCAGCGCGACATCGATGGACGCCCGCATCGTGGCGAGCGGAGTGCGCAGCTCATGCGAGGCGTTAGCGACGAACCGGCGCTGCGCGCTGAACGCGGCCTCCAGCCGGGCCAGCAGGCCGTCGATCGTGTCGCCGAGTTCCTTCAGCTCGTCCTGCGGGCCTGGCACGGCGAGCCGCTCGCTCAAGTTGTACTCCGAGATCCGCTGCGCCGCCAAGGTCATCTCGCGCACCGGCCGCAGTGCCCGCCCGGCCATCAGCCAACCCAGCCCGATCGACAGCACTCCCATCACCCCGAGCGCCACGCCGGACGCCGCGAGCACGGTGTGCGAAATCGCGGCGTGCTCCTGCGCAGCTGCGGCCAGCTGCGCCCGCAGGTGACGGATCTCCGCTTCAGCCCGGCTCAGCTCCGGCGATGGCGGCGGGCCGGCCGGGGCCCTGGTGCTGACCGCCGTATTGGAGAAGGTCGCCGAGCCAGCGATGACGAGCAGCAGCGCTCCTGAGGCGACGAACAGCAGTCCGTACAAGGTGGTCAGCCGCAGCCGGACCGAGCTGCGCCGCCTTCTCATGGCTCTCAGCATGCCTGTGCCGACCTAACAGCGAGATAACAACGACCGTGCGCCCCATGTTAGGGCTGGCCCAGTAGAACCAGGTCACGACAGGTTTCCGCGCTACCCCGAGGTAATGAACACGATGCCGATCACGATCGAATGCAGCGGACTGCGCAAGCGGTTCGGGCCGGCCTTGGCGCTTGACGGGATGTCCTTCACTGTGACTCCTGGCCAGGTAACCGGCTTTGTCGGCCCCAACGGTGCAGGCAAGTCCACCACGATGCGGGTGATACTTGGCCTGGATGCTCCCGACGCGGGCAGCGCGCTCGTCGGCGGCCAGCCCTATGCGAGCTTGCGGCGGCCGATGAGTTACCTGGGTTCGCTGCTGGACGCGGGGGCGTTGCAACCAAGCCGGTCGGCCCGCAATCACTTGCTGTGGCTGGCGCACTCGCAGGGCCTGGACAAGCAGCGCGTCGCTGAGGTCATCGCCCAGGCTGGCCTTGAGTCGGTAGCCCGACGCCGGGCTGGCGGCTTTTCGCTCGGCATGCGGCAACGTCTCGGCATCGCTGCCGCCTTGCTTGCCGATCCGGCCGCGATCATGCTGGACGAGCCTTTCAACGGTATGGATCCTGAAGGCATCGCCTGGATGCGCGGGTTCCTTAAGTCGCTCGCCGGGCAGGGGCGGGCGGTTCTGGTGTCCAGCCACCTGATGAGCGAGCTGCAAGATACGGCCGACCACCTGATCGTGGTGGGCCGGGGCAAGGTGATCGCCGATACCACCGTGGCCAACCTGCTCGCGACCGCATCCGGTGACCGGGTGCGGTTGCGGACGACCGCCGCGCCGCAGGCAGCCAAGGTGCTCACCGCTAGCGGTGCCGCCGTCGAGGAAGTTGCCGCCGATTCGCTGGTCATCGCTGGCCTGCCCGCCGAACGGGTGGTGGCTGTGCTGGCGGCGGCCGGCGTGCCGCTCTTCGAGGTGGCGGCGCACCGGGTAACGCTGGAGCAGGCCTACCTTGAGCTGACCAGTGACGCCGTCGAGTACCGCGCCGCCGCGCCTGGCGCGGACTGGGCGGTGGCCCAATGAACGGAACTGGTTTTGGCGGCCTGCTGCACGCGGAGTGGACCAAGTTCCGCACCGTGCGCGGCTGGGTGATCGGCATGATCGTGGCCGCGATCGTGACTGTCTTTATCGGCGTGTTCCTTGGCGCGAACGCGAACATTGCCTGCGGCAATGGGAGCCGGGTGCAACACACCGGCCGCGCCTGCGAGCCTTACGTGCCGGTCGGGCCTGGCGGTCAGGCGGTCAACGACACTTTCTACTTTGTCCACAGGTCGCTGGCCGGCCACGGCGCGATCACCGTCCGGGTTACCTCGCTGACTGGCAGGCACTCGCCTGGCGTTGGACCGGTCAGGGTGGGGACGCGGGGCGATCCTGGAGCGAACTTCGTGCCCGGTCTGGTGCCGTGGGCCAAAGCGGGAATCATCATCAAGGACGGCACTCGCCAGGGCTCGGCCTACGCGGCGATGATGGTGACCGGTGCGCACGGCGTCAGAATGCAGTACGACTACACCGGTGACGTGGCCGGGCTGCCAGGTGCGGTGTCCGCTGCCGCGCCGCGCTGGCTGCGGCTCGTGCGCAGTGGCGACACGGTCACCGGCTATGACTCCACTGACGGCAGTCACTGGACGCAGGTCGGCACGACCACGCTTGGCGGACTGCCGACGACAGTACAGGTCGGCCTGTTCGCCACCGCGCCGAGCTACGTCTCGACTTCGCCGTTCTTCGGCGGCGCTAGCGTTCAGAGCGGTCCGAGCGTAGCGACGGCAACCTTCGATCGGGTCAAGCTGACCGGTACCGCCATGGGCGCGGCGTGGGCTGGTGACTACCTCGGCGGGCGTGGCCCGTTGGCGACGCCCGGGCTCGGTGGCTACCGGTCGGCAGCCGGCCGTCTGACGGTGACTGGCTCGGGCGACATCTCCCCGGTCGTGCCAGGACCAGGCAACGGCTATCCGACCAGCACGTTGGAGGAGAGCCTGGCTGGCACCTTCGCCGGGCTGATCGCGATCGGCGTGGTGGGCGCCCAGTTCTTTACCTCTGAATACCGGCGCGGCCTGCTCCGCGTCACCCTGGCCGCGAGCCCGCGCCGAAGTCAACTGCTGGCGGCGAAGGCGGTCGTCGTCGGCCTGGTCGCTTTCGTCGTCGGGCTGGTGGCCGCGATCGTGTCGATTGCTCTGGGCGCGCCCCGCCAGAGCGCCCAAGGCCTGTACGTACTGCCGGTGCCGACGCTGACTGAGGTCAGGGTGATCGTCGGCACGGCGCTGCTGGTGGCGCTGGTAGCGGTGCTGGCCACCGCACTCGGTGCCGTCCTGCGCCGCAGCGCCGTCACGATCACCTGTGTCGTCGTCGCGATTGTGCTGCCATTCCTGCTGGCGGTGATCGGCATCTTCCCCGCAGGCGTCTCCGACTGGCTGCTGCGGCTGACCCCGGCGGCCGGCTTCGCCGTGGAACAGAGCATCCCCGCCTACTTCCAGGTCGACCATGTCTACCAGCCGGCCGGCGGCTTCTACCCGCTGCCGCCACTGGCCGGACTCGCGGTGTTGTGCGCCTGGACGGCGGCCGCGCTGGCACTGGCGCTGATCCTGCTCAGAAGGCGGGACGCGTGAGCGCGCTGCGTGCGGAATGGACCAAGCTGCGCACGATCAGCGGACCGGCCTGGCTCCTTGCCGGGGCCGTGGTGCTGACGGTGGCCGTGAGCCTGGCGGCTGTTGCCGCCAACCGCTGCCCGGCTGGGACGGACTGCCAGGTCGACACAGTCAAGCTCAGTCTGACCGGGATCCAGTTCGGGCAGGCGGTGGTCGCGATCTTGGCGGTGCTGACGATCAGCAACGAGTACAGCACCGGCATGATCGCGGTTACTCTCGCGGCGATACCCAGGCGGCTGGCGGTACTGGCGTCGAAGGCCAGCATCCTCGCCGCGCTCGTGCTGGCCGCCGGGGCGGTGGCGGTGCTCGGATCACTGCTGGTCGGCTGGCTGATCTTGCCTGGTCACGGCTTTACCGCCGCGCGCGGCTTGGCCGCGTTGTCGCTGGCCAGCGGACCCACGCTCAGGGCGGTCGTCGGCTCGGTGCTCTATCTGGCGCTGATCGCCCTGCTTAGCCTCGGCGTCGCGACGATGGTGCGAGAATCCGCCGCCGCGATCGGTGTGGTGCTCGGCCTGCTGTACGTGTTTCCGATCGTCACGGCATTTATTCAGAACGCAGTATGGAAGCGCCGCATCGAGCGGTATTCGCCGACGAATGCCGGGCTGGCCATTCAAGCCACGACCGGGCTGCGCCATCTGCCGATAGGTCCATGGGAAGGGCTAGGAATCCTCGCCTTGTGGTCCTTGGCGGCTCTGCTAGCCGGAGCGGTGCTGCTGCGCCTACGCGATGCCTGAGCTGGTAACGCCGAATGCCGCATACACTTGCGACTCCGACTCCCAGTCGGAGCCGCCGTACTCGCGGCGCAGCGCGCCAGGGACAGGGCGGGGGAACGCTAGGTAGGCCCGAGCCGGATTGCCTTCGCGGTCGAAGCCGAGCGAGTCGGCCGGCCCGTACCAAGCCTGGCCGTCGCCCACGCTGCTCACGTAGCGGACCTGGAGTACGCGCCGCTGGGCGATCGCGAGGTTCAGCTCAGCTCGGCTGAGCTCGTCTCCTTTGACTGGCTGACCGGCCGTTTCGAGTATCGCCGCCACCGGCCAGGCGAAGGCCGCGGCGGCGTGCACGATCGTCTTGGACTGGCTGGTCGGGTACCGCACGGCCTCGCCACTGAGTTGCCTGACGAGCCCGTCGAGCAGGTCGAACGCCTCAGCGTAACCAGGCAGCGTCGCCGCCCGGTGCCAAGCTACGGTCGCGGCGTGCTCGGTGCCGTCGGCTGTCACCGTCAGCATGCGGATCGTTGCGTCCGGAACCAACGGCGGCTGCGGTGCGGCTGTCAGCCCAAAACCAGCCACGTCGAGAGCGTCGCTCAGCGCGTCGAGCAGGCCGGAATCGACCCGGCCAAACCAGTTCCCTGGGCCGCGTCGCCTGGAGAAATGATGCTCAAGCCAGACGCTGCCGTCAGGGTCGACGAACAGTTCGCTGCGGCCCCAGGGATCGGTCGGATCGTTCTCATTGCCCACCCGGTAAGTCAGCAATCCCGCCAGCATTTAGGTAGCACCTCCGCACCGACAGCACAGGGCTCCGATGTCGTTGGCCGAAGCGCGACTGGCTGGGTTAGATGCTGGCATTGAGCAGGTCGATGGCGGCAGTGCAGTAATCGCCTGCTTGGTCGCGGTCGGCGGCGGCCAGGCGAGTGAGGTGCTGTACGACTCGGTGCACGGCGATAGCGTCATGATCGAGGGTGATGAGTGAGTAGTCGGCCAGCGCGCCGAGCGCCACGGTGACCAGGACCGGGCCGAAGTCGGCCAGCAGCGGCGCCGACTTGACCGCGGCCGGTGCGAAGAGTTGCCTGGGGATGTCGTCGGGTGCCAGGTAGGAGAGCACGCCGAGCACGACAGCCGCCGGATGATTGTCGTTTCTGCTGGTAACGCGATCGAGGGAACGCCGCCATACCCGTCCTGCCACGCTTTCCGCGTGAGCTAGGTCGGTGGCGTGCACGGTGGCTGGGTCGCTGCGGAGCGCTGCCAGGTAGTCCAGATAGCTGGCCCCGGTCTGGCGGATGTAGGCGGCGGCCTGGTCGATGGCCAGAGCCAGGCCTTCCTCAGTCAGCGCAGGCATCGGGCGAAATCACCACGGTTGTCGACCCGATTGGATCGGAACATCACTCTCACCACGGCAGGTTATTACTCAGGGTGGTCGGGCCGGGGTCGGTTTCACCCGGCTGCCGAGTGCTGGCGTGCCGTAGGCTCCGGCTCCGGGTCCGCTGGCTAACGACAACGGGGGTCCCCCGTTGTCGTCCTGGTAGCAACAGGGGACCCCCGTTGTCGTTGGCGCGCTGGGCGGCGGCGGGGCTGGGCGGCGGCGGGCTGGGGGGCGGTGCGGCTGGGCGGCGGTGCGGTAGCGGTCGATGATGAGGGCGGCTACGGCTGGATGGTCGCCGAGGGGCGCGGTGACCCAGTCGGCACCGGAGTAGGCCAGCTGGTCGTGGAAGTGGCCGGGGGCGAGCAGGTAGCTGGCCACCGCGACCGGTCGGCCGGTACTGACGCGCAGGCAGGCGATGGCGGTGCGGACTGACGGATGGCCGGCGGCGGCGTACCCCACAGTTACCGGCACGGCGAGTTCTTCGGACAGCAAGAGTGCCTGGGCGGCGACCTGCTCGGCGGCCTTAGGGTCGGCTGAGCCAGCGGCGGCGAGCACGACGGCGGCGTCCTTCGGCGCTCCGGCTTCGGCTAGTCGGTGGACGAGGGCGGTGACCAAGAGGTGATCAGGCCCGAGCGGACCGGCCAGGGGCCAGGCCGGTCCGTCAAGCGGACTCGCCGCTGCCGCGATGTCGGTGGTCAGGTGGTAGCCGGTAGACAGCAGCAGCGGCACGATCACCGCGTTCCGGCCGGCGGCAGCTAGTGCCGACGGCAGCGAAGGCTCGGCGTGCTGCACGAACGCCAGCCGGAGGTCGATCACCGGCACCAGCCTCGTCACCTGCCTGGCCAGAGCGGTGACGGTCGCGGTCGCGCTCGGATGGCTGCTGCCGTGCGCGACGGCGACCAGCGCGGGGCGGCTCACGCTGCGGCTCCGGCGTGGTCAAGATCTTCATCGGCCCCGAGTACTTGACTGGCACCTGAGGCGAGTTGGTCGCGCAAGCGGACCACGTCGCCGATCACGATGATGGCGGGGGACCGGATCGCGTGCTCGACTGCCTGCTCGGCCACTAGGTCCAGCCTGGAGACCAGCACTCGCTGCTGCTGCGTCGTGCCGTCCTGGATGACCGCGACTGGCGTGGCCGCGTCGCGGCCGCGTTTGATCAGCTCGGTGCTGATCTGCTCTAGATGCGCGACCGCCATCATCAGCACCACAGTGCCCGGCCCGTTGGCGAGCGCGTCCCAGTCCACGCTCGCGCCCGGCTGCGAAGGATCGAGGTGCGCGGAGACCACGGCGAAGTCCTGGGTGATGCCGCGATGCGTCACCGGGATCCCGGCGTAAGCCGGGACCGCGATCGCGCTGCTAATGCCGGGTACCACCTGGCAAGGCACCCCGGCCGCCACGCAAGCAAGCGCTTCTTCGCCACCCCGGCCGAACACGAACGGGTCACCGCCCTTGAGCCGCACCACGCGCTGGCCGGCCAGCGCGCGGGCCACGATCAGCTCGTTGATCTGGCCCTGAGTCAGTCGGTGCGCGCCCGGCGCCTTGCCTGCGTCGATGATCTCGACGTCAGGATCGAGTTCGGCGAGAAGGTCATGGGGACCGAGTCGGTCGGCGACGACGACGTCGGCCTGCGCCAGCAGCCGGCGACCGAGCACCGTGATCAGACCGGGATCGCCAGGGCCGCCGCCCACCAGGGCCACGTGACCGGCGCCGTGGGCGAGCCGACGCTGGCGCCTGACCGGCAGCCTGCCGGCGGCGAGCAAGTCGCTGATGGCTGACCGCAGCCGCTGCGAGCGGCCGGGATCACCGCCAGCCGTCACTGCTACAGTCACGTCACCGTGCCGGGTCACCGCTGGCATCCGCGCCGCTGACGCCGAGCCGTCATCGGCCCGCACGCACCAGATCCTGGCCGCGTCTGCCGCCGCCGCGACCGCCGCATTCGTCGCGGCATCATTGCTGGCCGCGTGCACCAGCCAGGCACCGGTCAGGTCGCCGTCCAGATATCCGCGCCGCAGCACGGTCACCTTGAGGTGGGCGAACTCGGCCGCCACCATCGGCGCGATGACCGTCACCTTGGCCCCGGCCTGCAGCAGAGCCTGCGCCCGGCGCAGCGCGACCGATCCGCCGCCCACTACGACCGCGGCCCGGCCTGCGAGCTCGAGTTCGATCGGATAGCCGCTCATCGCCCGGCCTCCGGCTGGCCACCCAGCTTCAAACTGAAGCTCCTGGTGCACGCGCCGCAGGTCCACAGTCCCGTTTCTGGGCCGGCTGGCCGTAGCGCTTCGTCACCGCAATAGGGGCAGAAAAAGGGCACCTGCCGCTCGTCGCTCATGACAGCAAGCTCTCGTCGGCGCGACGAACCCAGGTCGCGAACTGCTCACCGTCGGCTCGGTCAGCCTGGTAGTTGCGAAGCAGCCGTTCCACGTAGTCGGGGAGCGCGCTCGCCGTGACCTTCAGCCCGCGCAGCTTGCGGCCGAAGGAGGGGTCGGCACCGAGCGAGCCGCCGAGATGCACCTGGAAGCCTTCTTCGCCGTCCACGATCGAGCCCTTGAGCCCGATATCGGCGAGCTGGAACCTGGCGCACGAGTTCGGGCAGCCGTTCAGGTTGATCGAGATCGGCGTGTCGAAGTCCGGCAGCCGCCGTTCAAGCTCCCCGGACAGATCGCGAGCCCGCTGCTTGGTCTCGACGATGGCGAGCTTGCAGAACTCAAGTCCGGTGCAGGCCATGGTCCCGCGCCGGAACGGTGAAGGACTGACCTCAAGCTCAATCGCCTCAAGGCTGGCGACCAGCGCGGAAAGGTTACTTTCGGCAATATCGAGCAGTAGCACCTTCTGCTCAGTCGTGGTCCGAAGTCGGCCAGAACCGAACTCGTCGGCCAGATCAGCGAGCTGCCAGAGCTGGCTTCCGCTGCTGCGACCAACCCGTGGTGCGGCGCCGACGTAGAAGTTGCCGTCTTGCTGTACGTGCACTCCCACATGGCTGCGGTCGCCGCCCGCTGTGGTGGCCGGTGCCGGGCCGTCCGCGAGGGTGAACCCGAGATACTCGCGCTCAAGCACCTCGCGGAATTTTTCCTTACCCCAGTCAGCGACCAGGAACTTGATCCTGGCCCTGGTGCGCAGCCGCCGGTAGCCGTAGTCGCGGAACAGGTCGGCTAGGCCGGCCCAGACGGTCGGCACCTGCTCGGGCAGCACGAACGCGCCCAGCCGCTGCGCCAGCATCGGGTTGGTTGACAGGCCGCCGCCGACCCAGACGTCGAAACCAGGCGTGCCGTCGGGGCCGATCACGCCGACGAAGGAAACGTCGTTGACCTCGTGCACAGTGCAATGCGAGGCGCAGCCGGAAATCGCGGTCTTGAACTTACGCGGCAGGTTGCCGAACCGCTCGGGGTGGCCGGTCGCCATCGCCTCCGTTGCTTGCAGCACGGCCGTGGCGTCAAGGATCTCGCTGGCATCGATCCCGGCCACCGGGCAGCCGAGAATGTTGCGCGGTACGTCGCCGCAGGCCTGGATGGTGGACAGGCCGACTTCTTCGAGCCGCTGCCAGATCGTCGGCACGTCTTCGATGGTGATCCAGTGGAACTGGACGTTCTGCCGGTCGGTGAGGTCGGCCAGGTCGCGGCCGAACTCCTTGGCGATGCCGCCGATGGTGCGAAGCTGGTGCGAGGTGAGCTGACCACCTGGGATGCGCACCCGCATCATAAAGTAGTTGTCCTGGATATCTTCGTCTTCAAGCATGCCAGTGCGGCCGCCAGGGATGCCGGGCCGGCGCTGGGTGTAGAGCCCCCACCAGCGAAATCGGCCCCGCAGGTCGGTCGGGTCGATCGAGTCGAAGCCGGTGTGGGCGTACCGGTTGACGATCCGGTCTCGCACGTTCAGGCCGGCGTCATCCTTCTTGAATCGTTCGGCCGGGTTCAACGGCTCGAAGTGGCCGAGCGCCCATTGGCCCTGGCCACGCTGCTGTTTGCTGGGCATCGGAAGATCCTTCTGCTGCGGTACTTGGCGCGCGCTCGCAGGCCGCGCGGGCAGCTGGCAGTGACGCCAGGCGCGCGGCAGGCGGGCGGCTTGGGCTAGGGAATTAGCAGAAGGAACGACAGATCGCGGTCGACGTCCTCAGCAGGTCGACGTGGCGTCGGCAGGTCAGCAGCAGCCGGGGCGGAGCGGCTGAGCTCATCACTGCGGCCTCCGGGTAGTTGCGGCACATCGGGCTCTGTGCACGGGCACGGTGCTGCACGTCGGTGTGCTGCAAGTCGTTCTGTCTCCGACATTAACATCCGGCTCACACGTCAGTCGACGCCAAAACCGGACGATGTCGCAGCAGGCCAACACGCCGAGTGCGACCGACATTCCAGCTGAGACAGAAGTTGTCACTGAGGCGAATCCCCGGTCCAGGGACGTCATCGCTGACCTGTCGATCCAGGTAAATGGCGACGTTTGCAGTCGTCGCGGCTGGTTACCTTGATTACAGCCTGAGCCGACGGCTCAGGCGATTCCTTCGGCTGGTCCTGCTCGCCAGGACCTGAGGTTACGTGTGAGAGGGTGCGGTGCGGTGTCCTTATTCCGTCGCGTCATCGTCGGCACCGGCGGCTCTCCTGGCAGCATCCGCGCGCTGCGGTATGCCAGGGACCTCGCCGCTGGTCATGAGGCTGTGCTGATCCCGGTCCATGCTTGGACCCCGCCTGGCGGCGAACTAGCCGACCGGCGTGCGCCTAATCCGATCCTGCGCGAGGTCTGGCAGGAGACTGCCTGGCAGCGGCTAGCGGGATCGATACAGGCAGCCTTTGGCGGTCCGCCCGACGGGATCGAATTGCAGCCGGTCGTCATTCGCGGCAATGCGGGCGAGTCGCTCGTCGGATTGGCCAACCGCGCCGACGACGTGCTGGTGGTCGGTGCCGGGCGGCGCGGGGTGCTCACCAGGTTCGGGCATGGCCGGGTCGTCAGGTACTGCGTGGCGAAGGCGGGTTGCCCGGTGCTCGCCGTTCCGCCGTCCGCTCTGGCCAGCTATGCCCGTGGCTACACCCGTGCCTTCTCGCTCCGGCATCACGGGCTCAGCGCCGATGAGGCGCTCGATAGTGCCGATTGGAACATCACCTGATCGGGGTAACCTTGCCGCCGTGCGGATGACAGAGTTCTGGCAGCGGATGGATGAGCAGTTCGGTGCCGCCTATGCCCAGAGCGTTGCCAAGGACTTCGTGCTGGCTGGGATCGGCGACCGGACGGTGCAGCAAGCGCTAGCTGATGGCGAGGACGTCAAGCTGATCTGGCGCGCTATCTGCGCTTCGTTCCAGGTGCCCGACCGGCTGCGGTGACCTCGTGACCACCGCGGGCGCGCGTCACCCCGGCCGAGACGTAGTGCCGGCATCGGGCTCGCCCGGCCGATCCTGGCCGATCCTGGCCGATTTGGCTGGGCTCGGCGAGTCGCCGCCATGATCGAACAGTTGTTCGTTAGGCTGTTCTCGCCGACGGGTTCTTCCGGCTCGGTTGCCGATTCGGCAGCCGGGTCGCAGTGCGCTCGCCGACGAGTGCCAGCGGATTGTCAGTGGTGGCGCGTAGCGTCGGCAGCGACATGATTCGCGCGGTCAAAGATGGCCGGAAGATGGCCCAAGATCCCTACAGGAGCTCACATGGCACCGAACGACAAGGCGGCCGGCTTCAAGGCCGGCGACAGGGATAAGGCCCTGGAGACCGCGCTTGCCCAGATCGAACGGCAGTTCGGTCGGGGCGCTGTGATGCGGCTCGGTGATGACGCGCGTGCTCCTGTTGAGGTGATCCCGACCGGCTCGATCGCGCTGGATGTCGCGCTTGGCATCGGCGGCCTGCCGCGTGGCCGGATTGTGGAGATCTACGGCCCGGAGAGCAGCGGCAAGACGTCGCTGGCGCTGCACGCCGTCGCGAACGCGCAGAAGGCCGGCGGCATTGCCGCCTTCATCGATGCGGAGCATGCGCTTGACCCCGAGTATGCCAAGAAGCTGGGCGTGGATACTGACGCGCTGCTGGTATCTCAGCCAGACACTGGTGAGCAGGCGCTGGAGATCGCGGACATGCTGATCAGGTCGAGCGCGATCGACATCGTCGTGATTGACTCGGTCGCCGCGCTAGTACCCAAGGCCGAGATCGAGGGCGAGATGGGCGACAGCCACGTCGGCCTCCAGGCCCGGCTGATGTCCCAGGCGCTGCGCAAGATTGCCGGCGCGCTGAATCAGACGAAGACCACGGCGATCTTCATCAACCAGCTGCGGGAAAAGATCGGCGTCATGTTCGGAAGTCCGGAGACGACCACCGGCGGCAAGGCGCTGAAGTTCTACGCTTCGGTGCGGCTTGACGTCCGAAGGATCGAGACGCTCAAGGATGGCAACGAGCCGGTCGGCAACCGGACCCGGGTCAAGGTCGTCAAAAACAAGATGGCCTCGCCGTTCAAGCAGGCAGAGTTCGACATCCTCTACGGGATCGGGATCAGCCGCGAAGGCAGCCTGATCGACCTAGGCGTGGATCAGGCGATCGTGCGCAAGTCCGGTGCCTGGTACACCTACGACGGCGACCAGCTTGGCCAGGGCAAGGAGAACGCGAGGAATTACCTGCGCGAGAATCCGGACGTGGCGAACGAGATCGAGAAGAAGATCAAGGAGAAGCTAGGCATCGGCCCGCGGCTGGACGCTGACATGACGGCCGCGAACGGGGCTGGCCCGGTGACCGGTATGTCGGGTACGACGGCCAGGCGCGGTGGTCTTGAGGTGGTGCCAGGGCTGGACGGTGCCAAGTAGCTCACGCCGTCAGGCGTCGGCCGACCGGCGAGACCAGGATATGCACCACCAGGAGGACAGCACCGGTGCGTTGGCGGATCCCGCCGACGCACCGGCCGACCCGGAGTCCGTTGCTCGGCTGATTTGCCTGCGGATGCTGACGGCCGCACCCCGTACCCGAGCGCAGCTTGCCGACGCGCTCAGCCGACGCGGCGTGCCGGGCGACGCTGCCGAGACGGTGTTGAGCAGGTTCGCTGAAGTCGGTCTGATCGACGATGCCATGTTCGCCTCGGCTTGGGTCGAGTCCCGCCACCACGGGCGGGGTCTAGGGCGGCGAGCGCTCGCCACTGAGCTGACCCGTCGCGGTGTGTCGCGCGACGACGTCACGGCTGCCGTTGACCAGTTGAGCGACGAGACTGAGCGGGCCACCGCGCTGGCACTAGTCGAGCGCAGGCTAGCGAGCACTGCCGGGCAGCCATACCAAGCTCGGATCAGGCGGCTGGTGGGAATGCTCGCGCGCAAAGGCTACTCGGCCGAAGTGGCGTTCAGTGTGGTGCGCGAGGCCCTGGATCAAGCCAGCCAGCCCGACCCCGACGATCCTGACGCTCTCGAAGCCGAATTCCTCACCGCCGCCCTAGCCGTTGACGAGGCCGCCCAGTTCGACTAGGTGACCGCCCCACTCGACTTGAGCCGAGCCTCTGAGCAGCCGGACTCACATTGCGACCCTGAGCTGCACGGCCGACCGCGCAGTCGAGACTTTTCTGGCGGTGCGGGAGGCTGTTCTGGCGGTGCGCGGGCTGTTCTGGCGGTGCGCGGGCTGTTCCGGCGGGGCGCGGACTGTTCCGGCGGGGCGCGGGCTGTTCCGGCGGTGCGGGAGGCTGTTCTGGCGGTGCGCGGACTGTTCCGGAGTCCGGCGGTACGCGGACTGTTCCGGAGTCCGGCGGTGCGCGGACTGTTCCGGCGGGGCGGGAGGCTGTTCCGGCGGGGCGCGGGCTGTTCCGGCGGGGCGCGGGCTGTTCCGGCGGGGCGCGGGCTGTTCCGGCGGGGCGCGGGCTGTTCCGGCGGGGCGGGAGGCTGTTTTGGCCGGGGGGCGGACTGTTCTGGGCGGTGCGCGGACTGTTCCGGCGGTGCGCGGACTGTTCCGGCGGTGCGCGGACTGTTTTGGCGGTGCGGGAGGCTGTTCTGGCGGGGCCCGCAGCATCGTTGGCGCTCTGTTGCTGCGTTACCCCTCGGTGGAACAGCAATGCCGCTCCAACCATGTCACCAGGACAGCATGATCGGAGCGGCGATGTCGTTGCCCCGGTGCTGCGGTAGAACAACACCGGTACAACGATGCGGCTGGGGCTCGCGTTGGGGCTAGAGGGCTGGGCGGTGGGAGCGCGGTGGGCGGCGGGAGCTGGGAGGTGGCAATTCGAGTTCCGCTGAGGTCTGCTTCTGGACGGAAATGTGTCCTTTGCCGCCAATCTGGAATATGCCAAAGCAGCATTTTCCTCCGCCAATATCTAATGCACGGTCTTTTCGTCAGTCGGCCCGGTCTTGACCGTCGTGTGATTGCCGGCTTAGCCTCACGGGACAGTGAGGTTTACCACCGCACCAGCGGATTGAAGAATAACGACGAGCAACCTGGTAACTGCTGACCCCGCAAAGCGAGCAGCGGTGACCGGTCGCCAGATTGGATTGCGTGACCTGGCCGGCGAAGCGGCCAGCGCCGAAGATGTGGGCCACCAGCCCGGAAAGGACTGCTAGCTACCCAGGACCTGATCCAGCCACGTCCACTCTGCTGGCGCTGCCGGATTGTGACAGCGAAAAGTCAGCAGCGATGGCATTTGCCATCGGGCGGCGCAGGCTCACCGGCACAGCCAGTTTTCTGGCGTGCTCGTGGATAGGCGCGTCTGCGCAAGTGAGCGAGGCTGCCCAGCCGTCGCGGAAGTGCCGCCGCCGACGATACGACGCGCAAGTGCCGCCGACGATACGACGCGCAAGTGCCGTCGACGACCAGGCGATGTGGAAGTGCCGCCGAGGATGCGACGCGCAAGTGCCGCCGCGAGGATGCGTCGCGGAAGTGCCGCCGCCGAGGATGCGACGCGGAAGGTGGCTTCCGGGCCGCCGCCGACGACCTGGGCGACGCGGACGTGGCTGACGAGGTGTGTCGGCTGCGAATTGCGCGGACGTCGAAGGGACGGACGGGCAGGCCGGCCGGGTAACCGGGCTAGTTGCAGGCTGCGGCAGGTCGGAGCCGTTTCTGGTTCCGCAACGATGCGGGCGGGCTGGCCGGCAAGTGGCTTTGGGGCGGTTATCCCTTACTGCGGACTGATTCCGGGTACCCAATTTATGGGCCGAGGAGTCGTAGCTGCTCGAGGGGAGTGCGTGCGGTGGGAGATGGCCTGACGTTGGTTCTGGCCATTAGTGTGGCTGTCCTTGCGCTGTTGGCAGCGGGCGCAGTTATTTTGTTCGTGCTCAGGACGGCCGGGGGTTGGCCGCATACACCCGGATCTGAGCGGACAACGCCAAGCTACGGTCGTGGCGGCGATGCCGTTGCCAGGGATGCGGCCTCCGCCAGCGAGCAAGGCGCTGACCGGGTCCCGAGAGCAGGCGCGGACCTTGGCGGCAGTGCCAGCGGTGGCCGCAGCGGCAGCGGCGGCAGCGGCAGCGGCGGCAGCGGCGTCGGTGGCGGCACTGGCAGCGTCGGCAGTACTGGCATCGGCGGCAGCAGCGGCGGCACTGGTAGCGGCGGCGGCATTGGCAGCGGCGGTGGCGGCGGCATTGGCAGCGGCGGTGGCAGCGGCACTGGCACTGGCGGCGGCGGCGGCGGCAGCGGCGGCGGCGGCGGCGGCACTGGCATTGGCGGCGGCAGCGGTGGCAGCGGCACTGGCGGCAGCGGCGGCCGCGGCGGCGGCGGCACTGGCAGCTTCGGCGATCAGCAATCCGGTGGCCGGTCGAGCAGCGGTCAGTTGTCGACGGGCCGCCGGGTTGACAGCGCCAGCTCCGATGGCGGTGCCCACAGCGCCGGGGTCGGTTACGTGGATGACCAGGATGGCCACCAAGGCCAGGGTCCCGCGTCCAGCCCGGGCCAAGCGCAGGCCGATAGTAACCGGAGTAGCTATGGCGACGCGCTCGGCTCCGAGGCCGCCCACCAGCCTGGCTCGTCGGCGGACCGGGATGATCGCATCAGGGCCGCTGAGGCGGAGGCAGCCGCGATCGTGGCCAAGGCCGAGCAGGCTGCCGAACAGGCAGCTCAGGCCAGACTGAAGCTCGATGAGGAAGTCCGTGCCGTCACCGCCGAGGCTCGACAACTGCGCGCTGACCTAGAGCGACGTGAGATGCGGGTGGCCGAGCGTGAGCAGCGGATGGACGGTGAACTACGGCGGCTTGACCAGCTTGGCCACGCGTTCGAGCAAGCCCGTCGCGAGCTTGATACCAGGCAGGCCGCGCTCGACCAGTTGGACGCGAAACATCAGGAAGCATTGGAAAGGGTCGCGGGACTGACTGCCGCCGAAGCCAAGGTCGAGCTCATGACGACCATTGAGACCCAAGCCAAGCGCGAGGCCGCCGTGATCGTCAGGGACATCGAGAACGAGGCTAAGAAAGAGGGCCAGCAGCGGGCGAGGAAGATCGTTACGTTGGCGATCCAGCGGGTGGCCAGCGAGCAGACCAGCGAGTCTGTCGTGTCAGTCTTGCACCTGCCCGCTGACGAGATGAAAGGCCGGATTATCGGCCGCGAAGGCCGCAACATCCGCGCCTTCGAAACCGTGACCGGGGTCAATCTGATCATCGACGACACGCCAGAAGCCGTGCTGCTGTCCTGCTTCGATCCGGTGCGCAGGGAAATCGGCCGCCTCACCCTAGAGCGGCTGGTCGCCGACGGCCGCATCCATCCGCAGCGGATCGAGGAAGTCTTCGAGCAGAGCCGACGTGCCATTTCCGAACTCTGCGTACGGGCAGGCGAGGACGCGCTCATCGATGTCGGCATTACCGACATGCACCCGGAATTGACCCAGCTGCTCGGCCAATTGCGATACCGCACGTCCTACGGGCAGAACGTGCTCAAGCACCTGGTCGAGTCCGCGCACATCGCCGGGATGATGGCCAGCGAGCTTGGCCTCGATCCTGTGTTGCTCAAGCGCGGCACGCTGCTGCACGACATCGGCAAGGCGCTGACGCACGAAGTACAAGGCAGTCATGCCCTGATCGGGGCGGAGATCGCCCGGCGGTACGGCGAAAGCGAAGATGTGGTGCACGCCATCGAGGCGCACCACAACGAGGTGGAGGTGAGGACCGTCGAGGCCGTGCTGACCCAGGCCGCTGACGCGATCAGCGGCGGGCGTCCAGGTGCCCGCCGCGAGTCGCTTGAGGCCTACGTCAAGCGGCTGGAACGACTAGAGCAGATCGCCCAGGCCCAGCCGGGCGTCGAGAAGGTCTACGCCATGCAGGCCGGCCGGGAGATCAGGGTGATGGTCAAGCCGGGCGCGGTCGATGATGTCGGGGCGCAAGTCATCGCCAGGGACGTGGCCAGGCAGGTGCAGGAAGAACTCACCTACCCAGGCCAGATCCGGGTCACCGTGATTCGCGAGTCCCGCGCCATCGAGTTCGCCCGCTAGCCCGCCCGCACCGAGGTAGGCCCAAGGACGGGGCGGGGCAAGCGCTGGGCGGAGCGGCGGCTACTCGCTTAGCTTGAGCTGGGGGACGTCTTTGGGTACGAAGCCGAAGATCTGCCCGTAGAAGGACAGCTCAGCCTCCAGTGAAGCCACCATGGAGTCGGCCCGGCGGAAGCCATGCGACTCGCCTTCGAACGCGAGGTAGGCGTGCTTGATGCCGTGCGCCGCCAGATCGGCGGCAATGCTTTCTGACTGCTGCGGCGGCACGACTGGGTCATCGAGGCCCTGCAGTAGCAGGACCGGACAGGTGTTGGCGTTCACGTGCCCGAGTGGCGCTCGCTCGGCGTAGACGGTGTCGAAGCCGGGCAGCGGCCCGATCAGCCCGTCCAGATACCTGGACTCGAAGTCGTGCGTGTGCTCGGTGAAATTCCGCAGGTCGGAAACTCCGTAGTAGGCAACTGCCGCAGTGAACACCGGATCGTGCACCGCGCCGGTCGTGACGGCCGCCAGTGCCGTCCAGCCGCCGGCCGAGCCGCCCCTGATGCCAAGCCTGGCCTGGTCGGCCTGGCCGGCCTTGGCCAGCGAGCGCGCCGCTTCCTTCGCGTCGGCGACGTCGACGATACCCCACTCCCGGTTGAGCCGGTTGCGGTACAGGCGGCCATAACCGGTCGACCCGCCATAGTTCACGTCGATGATGCCGATGCCCCGGCTGGTGAAGTACGCCTTCTCCAGGCTGAGCCGGTCGGTGACGTGGCTGGTCGGCCCGCCGTGGATCCAGACGATGTAAGGCGGACGCTCACCGGCCGGTGCGCTTACTTCCGGATTTGTTGGCGGGTAGACCAGCGCGTACACCACCCGGCCGTACGGGCCTTCGAGTTCCACCGCACTCGGCACCGGCAGGAACCGGCGGTCGGGCAACTCCTTCAGCTCAGCCCGCAGGACGTGGTACTCACCAGCGGCCACATCGATCTTGATTAGCGAGTCCGGCTCAAGTGGCGCACCGGCCACGCAGCCGATCACGCTGCCGTCGGCGCTGATCCCGTTGACGATCTCGCTGAACGGCAGGTCCACGTCAGTCAGCTCGGAAGTCTCCGGGTCGAGCAGGCCAAGCCTGGCGCTGCCCCGGCCGTGCCGCACCGCCAGCCGCCCGTCGCCGAGCAGGGCGAACGGGCGCGCCCCGAGCTCCCAGAGCGCGTCGGCGAACTCCTCATCAGCTGGGTACAGCGCCTGCGGGGGCACGCCGTGCAGCCCGATCTGGTAGATGTTCCACCAGCCGGTCCAGTCGGTAGCCACGTACAGGCTGGAGTTGTCACGCCACAGCGGTGCCAGCACCGACTCCCTGTTGCTGCCCTTGATCAGCCTGCCCTTGCCTGGCACGCCATTTTGCACGGGCGCGACCCGCAGCTCAGTGCCGTCCCACGGCATGTGCGGGTGGTTCCAGCAGATCCAGGCAAGCCATTGCCCGTCCGGCGACGGAGTCGGGTAGGCGAAGAAATCAAAGCCAGTGACCAGCACTCGGATCGCGCCTGCGTCGCCGACAGCGGAGCCGTCCAGCGGCACGGCGACGATAGCCCTGGTGATCTTGCCGTCGGCGTGTGCTTCGCGTACGCACCAGACCTCCTTCTCGTCCGGCGACAGCACGAAGTCGGCGTAGCGAAGCGCAGCGGGCGCGCCTGAGACGGCCGGGTCAGGAGTGAGCGGCAGCGGCCCGTTGCTGCCCTGAGCCACTGCCTGACCGGCTAGGTAGAGCCGCTGGTCGGCGAAGTTGGCGAACACGATCGGCGGCTCGGCTTCGGTCGTGCCAAGCGTCGCCTGGGCGGTCGATGACGGCACCGGCAGGTAGGACAGTCCGCCGTACTCATGCACTCTGGTCCTGGCGCTCCACGGCTTCGGCAGCAAGATCGTGGTCTGGCCGTCAGCGCCGCGGCGAATGACGGTGCGCTGACCGTCGTCTGGCTGGTCTTCCTGCCACCAGATAGTCTGCCCAACGACCGTGGGAAAGCCCAGCTTGGACCGGGTGCCAGCGACCTGGTCAGCGGAAATCGGTGACGGCCAGGCACCGTAGGGCACCTGCGGCAACGGCGGTGTCTGCGGCTCGTCAGGCTCGGCGCTGGGACTATCCGTCGCAGGCATGCCCACTTCGGGTGCGTGGCCCTGCGCTCCCGCCCAGTCCGCCACTGTTCCTGCCGTTTCCGCTGCCTGCTCGGTCATCGCCGTCCCGTTGTCCGTCATAGGGATATCGTGCCCTACTCGCCCGGCGCGGTTCGCAGCGAATGCCGACAACTGGCCGGGCGATCGTTAGCCTCGGTAAGAATACGCCGGAAGCCCTTTCACCCCGGCTGGGCAGGTGAAGAGCGCGCCTCCTGACCGGCCAGGTCCCGCCGCCGTGGTGATGTACAGCTGATCAAGGTCAGGCCCGCCGAACGCGCAGCTGGTCACATGCGCGGCAGGCAGCCTGACCACCCCGGTGAGCGTGCCGTCGGTGGCATAGCGCTGGATCACGCTGCCGCCCCAGACCGCCACCCATACCCCGCCCTCGGCGTCCACTGTCATCCCGTCCGGCACGGTCTGCCCTGAGCCAAGCCGGGCGAACGGGCGCCGATCGCCCATCTGACCGGTCTCCGGGTCGTAATCGAGCACGTCGACCCGGTAGGCCAGGGAGTCGATGTAATACATCAGCCGGTCGTCAGGACTCCAGCCGACACCATTGGATATGCCCACTCCGTCGAACAACTCGGTCACGGTGTGGTCAGGATCCAGCCGGTAAAACGCACCGCGGCCCGGTGCCTCATCGTTGTCCATGGTGCCCGCGTAGAACCGGCCAGCCCGGTCGCAGGCGCCGTCATTCATCCTGGTGTGCGGCAGGCCAGGCGCGGCCGCGAGCTCTTCGACGGCGCCGGTGTCAAAGTCAAGTGCGTAAAAACCATTTCCAGCCGCAACGCACAGCCCTCCGCCTTCCCTCGGCACCACAGCGCCGACTGGGCGCCCGGTGATCTCAACCGATGAGTGCACGCCGTCGGCATCCCGCCGGTGTACTCGCCCGGCCGGAATGTCCACCCAGTACAGCGTCTGGGTCGCGATGTCCCAGTGCGGACCTTCGCCGAGCTCGGCGTAAGGCAGTGGCAACTCAGTCGGCTCAATGATGATCAGGTCGGCAGCACGTTCAGTCACGGCAACTCCTTGCGTGGCCAGCGGGAAGAAGACGATTTCAGCCGGTGAGCAGTGATGTCAATGCCGGACGGGCGCTGGCTCGGTGGCGCTGCGTCTACCCTATGGAGCATGCCGCGCGCCGACGGTCAGCGAACCTTCGAAATCCGCACCTATGGGTGCCAGATGAACATGCACGACTCCGAGCGGCTAGCCGGCTTGCTTGAGCAGGCCGGCTACGCCAAGGCAACCGCTGGAGCCCAGCCCGACGTCGTGGTGTTCAACACGTGCGCGGTGCGCGAGAACGCCGATAACCGGCTGTACGGGAACCTGGGCCACTTGCTGCCGGTCAAAAATCAGCACCCAGGGATGCAGATCGCCGTTGGCGGCTGCTTGGCCCAGAAGGACAAATCGATCATCACCGACCGGGCGCCTTGGGTGGACGTGGTTTTCGGCACGCACAATCTCGGCTCGCTGCCGGTGCTGCTTGAGCGGGCGCGAGTGCAGCAGCGGGCGCAGGCGGAGTTCGCCGAGTCGCTTGAGCAGTTCCCTTCCATGCTGCCCGCCCGGCGCGAGTCGCCGTACTCGGCCTGGGTCGCCATCTCGGTCGGCTGCAATAACACCTGCACGTTCTGCATCGTGCCGGCGCTGCGAGGCAAGGAAGAGGACCGGCGGCCAGGCGACGTGCTGGCCGAAATCGAGGCGCTGGTCGCCGACGGGGTAATCGAAGTGACCCTGCTCGGCCAGAACGTCAACTCCTACGGGGTCGGGTTCGGTGACCGGCTGGCGTTCGGCAAGCTGTTGCGGGCCTGCGGCGAGATCAAGGGCCTGGAGCGGGTCAGGTTCACCTCGCCGCACCCGCGCGACTTCACCGACGACGTGATCGCCGCGATGGCGGACACGCCGAACGTGATGCCGCAGCTGCACATGCCGCTGCAGTCCGGTTCTGACGCCGTGTTGCGGTCGATGCGCCGGGCGTACCGGCGGGAGGCGTACCTCGGCATCATCGACAAGGTGCGGGCCGCGATGCCGATGGCAGCGATCACCACCGACGTCATTGTCGGCTTCCCCGGCGAGACCGAAGCGGATTTCGCCGACACCCTGGACGTGGTCAAGCAGGCCAGGTTCGCCGGGGCGTTCACGTTCCAGTACTCGATCCGGCCGGGCACCCCGGCGGCGACGATGCCGGACCAAGTGCCGCCAGCCGTCGTGGCTGATCGCTACGGCCGTCTAGCCGCCCTTGTCGATGAAGTCGCCTACCAGGAGAACCAGGCCAAGCTCGGGGCTGACGTCGAAGTCCTCGTCGCCGATGGCGAGGGCCGTAAGGACGACGCTACCCACCGGATGTCCGGGCGGGCCAGGGACAACCGGCTGGTGCACTTCACCCCGTCAGGACCTGAGCTGCCGAGGCCGGGTGATGTGGTGCTGACGACGGTGACCGGCGCCGCGCCGCATTACCTGCTGGCCGACGGCGCGCTGGCCGTGCGGCGTACCGCCGGCGGCGACGCCTGGCAGGCCCGCCAAGGCAGTGCCGATCCCGCCGCGCCAGCTCAGCCCGATCAGCCGGCCGTGCTGCTCGGCATGCCAGCCGTGCGCGCGCCTGCGCGGCTGGCCGAGCGCTGAGCGAGCACGCCGGACGGCTGATCGCGCTAGTCGGGCCGACGGCGGCAGGGAAGACCGAGCTGTCGCTGCGGCTGGCTGAGGCGCTCGATGGCGAGGTCGTCAGCGCTGACTCGATGCAGCTCTACCGGGGGATGGACATCGGCACCGGCAAGCTGCCAGTAGGCGAGCGCCGCGGCATCCCGCATCACCTGCTCGACATCTGGGCGGTGACCGAGCCGGCCGCAGTGTCGCAGTACCAGCAGCTGGCCAGGGCGGTGATCGCCGACATCTCGGCTCGTGGCAAGACGCCGCTGCTGGTCGGCGGCTCCGGCCTGTACGTACGGGCGGTGATCGACAACCTGGAGTTTCCACGGACCGACGAGGTGCTCCGAGCCCGGCTTGAGGCCGAGTTGGCCCAAGTTGGCTCGGGCGTGCTGCATGTCAGGCTGGCGGGCCTTGATCCGGCCGCTGCGACCGCGATCCTGCCGAGCAACGGTCGTCGGATCGTCAGGGCGCTTGAGGTGATCGAGCTGTCCGGGCGGCCGTTCAGCGCGACGTTGCCTGAGTACCGGTCGGTGCTGCCGACCGTGCAACTTGGCCTTAAGCTGTCGCGTCCAGAGCTTGACCAGCGGATCGCCGCCAGGGTCAGGCACATGTGGACCGACGGCCTGGTCGATGAGGTGCGCGGGCTGATCGCCGCTGGCCTTCGGCAGGGGCGCACGGCCAGCCGCGCCCTCGGCTACGCCCAGGTGCTGCGGTTCATCGACGGTGAGTGGACGCAGGTCGAGGCGGAGCAGCAGACAGTGCTTGCGACCCGTCGTTTCGCCCGCCGCCAGGAGTCCTGGTTCCGCCGCGACCCACGCATCCACTGGCTCCCGGCGACCAAGCCGATCAGCACCGAGGCCGCCCTAGCCGCGATCGAGGCTAGGGCGACTCCCGGCGCGGTTCCTGGTGCGGGCTAGTCCGGCCCGGCCCGACACCTAGTCCGACACCTAGTCCGACACCTAGTCCGACATACAGGACGTAACGGGCCGGATCAGCCACCCGGGTCGGGGGCCTCAGCGGCATCGCCGCTCCACTGATGCGGTACCCCAGCCAGGCACGGCCACGTCGTTGGAGCGGTGATGTCGTCCTGGTAGCAGCACCGCTCCAACGATGCTGCCCGCCAAGGCGGACCAGCAACAATGGGGGTTCAACGATGCAGCGCACGCGTACGGATCGCTCTAAATGCCCGATAGCTGGCGTGCTCGGCCTGCGCGGCGTGCCCGGCGTGCCCGGCCCGCGCGGCGTGCGCGGCGTGCCCGGCCTGCGCGGCGTGCCCGGCGTGCCCGGGCCTGCCCGGCCTGCGCGGCGTGCTTCCTGGTGGTCGGCGGAGATGGAGATGATCATGGTGAGCTTCGCTAGGAGCTCGGCCAAACTCCCCTAGCATCGGGGTATGCGGTTCGCCAAGGGGCACGGGACTGGGAACGACTTCGTCATCCTGCCGGACGTCGATGATCAGCTTGTGCTGAGTACCGAGCTGGTCAGGGCGCTGTGCGACCGGCACAGCGGGATCGGTGCCGACGGCGTGCTGCGGGTCGTTGCCGGGACGGGCGGTGCGCCCTGGTTCATGGACTACCGGAATGCCGATGGCGGAATCGCCGAGATGTGCGGCAACGGCGTCCGGGTGTTCGCCAAGTACCTGCTCGATCAGAGGCTGGCGACCGGGCGGGAGCTGATCATCAGCACCAGGGCCGGTGACCGGTCAGTGCAGGTGGTGGGCGATGACCTCTTCAGCGTGGACCTGGGATCGGCCACGGTGACCGGCCCAGGCTCGGCGTTGATCGGCGGCCGCAGCTATCAGGGGCTCGCGGTGAACGTCGGCAATCCGCACTTGGCCTGCCTGGTCGGCGAGCCGCTGGCGGGCTTCGACCTGACGGTGCCGCCGGAGGTCGACCCGGTGGTGTTCGCCGCCGGGGTCAACGTGGAACTGGTCGTGGTGACGGGGGAGCACGCCATCGAGTTGCGAGTGCATGAGCGTGGCTCAGGTGAGACCTTGTCTTGCGGTACCGGCGCCGTCGCCGCGGTGGTCGCGGCCGCTGCCGCGGCCGGGCAGTGGCCAGGCAGCGGGACTGAGCGGTGGATGGTGAAGGTGCCTGGTGGCACGCTGGCGGTCACGCCAAGCGTGACCGCCAGCGTGCTGACCGGTCCTGCGGTCATCGTGGCGGAAGGCGACCTCGATCCACGCTGGCTGGCCGCATCGGGCGGGCCAGCCGACCTGCTGGCCGGGGCTCGGGCTGGGCATTAGCAGCTCCCCGCTAGCGGTTCGCCGACTCGGCGACACGCAGTCCGATCGACACGATGGCCCAGCCAGTGCGGCTGCGCAGGTTAGTCACTGCGGGAGCAACGGCAGGTCTGGCCGCCTGCGCCAGGCGCTGGCCAGCGGGCCGGGCGGCGCTGCTAGCTGCCGATCGGTCGGTATTGGCCTGCCGGGCGAGTTGCTCGAGCTGACGTGAGTACATGGGACTATTCCGTTTCGTATGTTGGGTTGGTGTTAGCTGGCCAGTTCGGCGAGCGCGGCGCGGCCGACTCGGATGGTGCCGCTCACGGTCTTGCAGGACAACCGCAGGTCGACTTGTTCGCCTGAGGCACCGTCGTCGCTGTCGAGGTCGCTGGTGACCCGGCCGGAGATCGAGCTGAGGTCCAGGTAGACGCCGGTGCCCGGAACCACGTTGACCTTGATCTCGCCGGAGACGGTCTCCAGCTGCGCGGTGCCGCGGGCCAGGCTCTCGATCTTGAGTCGGCCGCTGCTGCTCTGCACGATCGCCGAGCCGCCGACGGTGCCGATCAGGACCTTGCCGCTGACGCTGACTGCGTGCACGTCGCCGTGCACCTGGCCGACTTCGATGGCGCCGGAGGCGGTCTTGACCTTCGCCGTGTCGGCCGAGCCCAGGCTGACCGCGCCTGACGTGCTGTGCAGGTCGGCTGCTCCGGTCACGGTCGCGGCCTTGATCTCGCCCGAGGCGGACTTGGCCGAAAGCGAGGCGAACTCGCCGAGGCAGCTGATGTCGGCTGCGGCCGTGTCAAGTACGCAGCGTGAGCCAGCCGGCACGGCGACGACAATGTCCAATCCGCTGCCGTAGCGCAGCCAGCCTGAGTGCGCAGGCTCGGCGATGACGAGCCGGCCATCGGCGAAGCTGACCCGCACGTCGGCGGCGTACTCCTCGGCCTGCCGACCGGACCTGGTCGGCTGCACGTCCACGGTGATCTGGTCGGTCGGCGCGGCGCTGACGGTGACGCTGCCGGCCTGCAGGTGCACGGACACATCGATGGGCTCGGTCACTGCGAAATCCCAATTCGGCATTGTCTTCCTCTTTCCCTTTTGGCGGGCTAGCTGCGGGTTTTCCTTTTGGCGGGCTAGCTGCGGGCGTAGCCGCTGATGCGGTGGCCTGACCGGCCGCGCTGGCCGGTCGGAGCGGTCGACGGTGGCTGATCATCAAGCGCGCGGACGACGGCATGGGCGAGCCAGCTGTTGACTGACAGCCCGGCGGCGGCAGCCTGGGCCTCGACCTTGGCTTTGATGCCCTCAGAGAGCCGCAGCGTGATCCTGGCGGTGCCTTCGTCGGCGGCCGCCTGCGATCCGGCGCCGCTAGGCGCGGCGGGCTGCTCGTGCCGAGGCCGCACAGCGGCCACGACGAACTCGGGCTCGCCGCTGCTCAGCGTGACGTCAATGACGGTGGCGTCGAGCTTGTCGGTGATCTCGGCCGCCGCGGCCGTCAGCACGTCGAGCAGGGTCAGTCGGACGGATGAGTCCAGCGCCTCGGCCAGCTGACTGGCCAGCCTGGAGACCTCTTCTGGGGCGAATCGGGTCAGCGTCGCAAGATCGCGGCGGAGACCCTCGACATACGGTGACAACTCCATGACGTCAGTATGCCGCCATCTATGACGTCAGTCAAATTATTTTTGACGTCATTGAGTGTCATTATGGCGTCGTCTTGTTTCCGGTTGACGTCATGGTGCCGGCTGGCCGCCACACCGACGCGCGATCGGCCCGGTACGCGTACCTGAAGCCGGTCTGCACCAAGTAGGCGCGCAGGTGCTTATTCGCGACCCAGAGCAGCACCCAGCCGATATGCATCTGGATCGCGTTCTGCGTCGCCGCCTGCAACTGCGCGGGGGTGAAGGCGTGATGACCCTCCTGAGTGCGCATCAGGTACCGGTAGAAGGGCTCGGCGTTGATCGCCCTCGCGGTCGAGGTCGGCACCCGCGACAGCAGCGCATCAGCCAGCGGATGCCCGTCGGCGGTTGCCAGCACCTGAGTTTGGTCCCAGAACGGCATGCCGGTCACGCCGGTGCCGCCGCGCAGGCCGAACGGGATGTCCACCACGATGGAGTTCGAATGATCGGCCGCGATCGGGGCATCCAGCGCCGACAGGTGCGTCGGCATGGTCTTGACCGCCTTCAGCGGCGCGGTCAGGCCGGCCTTAAAGACGCCGAGCACCAGCACGGCGACCAGCAGGTAGCGGGCATGGTAGCGGAGCCAGTTCACCGTGTAGCCGCCCAGCAGCGCGACGGGTAGCAGGCCGAGCACGGCGATCCTGGACGGCTCGCGGAACCCGGACAGCCCCGGAAGTTCGGCGAACCAGGTAAAGGGCAAGATCGCCGACACCCGCTGACCGTCAAGCGCCTCGGCGACCGGAGTGTAGCTGGCCGAGGGCAAGTTGATGTCGGCGCCGACAGCGAGCAGGGCGGCCCCGAGCCAGAACAGCGCGAGCAGTCGGACGTTGCGCTGCCGCCAGCCGAGGAACAGGCCGGTCAAGGCGAGGAAGGTGGGCAGCGCCGCGTAGGTGCCGGTGTTGTGCGCGTGGGCGAAGGTGAGGCCGAACGAAGTGATGCGCGGGGACGGCAGGAACATGTCGGGCAGCCTGATGCCCTGCAGGTACGCGCCGGCGCTGAGGGTGGCAGGCGGACTGCCGGCCGCGTTGGCATGCAGGATCGCCACGAGTTGCGGTGCCGCGACCAGCACGGCGATCAGGCCGGCCAGTGCGGCCAGTGCGATCCGGTGCCAGGGCATCCGGTCGGGCCAAGACCGGGCCAAGTTCGGCGCTGCCGCTCGCTCCGGCCACAGCCAAGGCACGATGGCGGCCAGCGCCACGATCAGGGTCAGTACCGCCGACTCTTGGTCGACCAGCATGGATGCGCCGAGCACGAGGCCAAGTACGGCCGCTTGGCGCGGCCCAGCGTGCCGTCGCAGTCGCACCGCCGCCTCGAGCGTCATGGGCAGGAACAGCATCCCGGCGACCAGATTCAAGTGCACCCAGGATTGGAAGTCGACCATCGGCGCGAAGCCGAAGATCGCGCCGGCCGCGACCGCGCCAACCGGCGATGGCAGCCACAGCCTGGCCACCCGCCACATGGCGTAGCCAAGCAGCCCGGGCAGGCAGATCGAGAGCAGCAGGTAGCTCGCACTCGGCCCGAACACGACGGTTACCGGCAGCATGAGCACGCCCACTAGCGGCATCAGCGCGTGCAGGCCGAGCACGGTGCCGACGGGGGCGGCCAGGTAGGTGGTGTGCCAGGGGTCCTGCAAGTGCAGCACGCAGTGCTCTAGCCACCAAAAGCCCCAGACATAGCTGGCAGTGTCCCTGGTATAAGGCAGTCGGCCGGCCAGGTAAGTGACATGCGGCCAAGTCACCACGATCCCGGCGACGACATAGCCGAGGACGGCGGCGACGTGCACCACGATCGGATGCCTGGCGATCACTTTGATGGGCAGCGGCGGCGGTGGCAGCACGCCAGCAGGGTCGGTGCGACGCTGGCGGATGGCGGTCAGTGGCGACTGCACGGTCCACGATGTCCGCATCGCTCGGCGGCAGGCCAAAAAACCGTCACTACTGGACCCGTATCTAGTTAAATACGCTGCGTTATTCGATGTCACCAAACGACCGACGACTTCGGTGCGTTGTGGTCGGCGAGGCTGACCTTACCGCAGTGCGCTTGCCGGTTTGCCCGCAATAGCGGCGTCGAGGACTTCGGCCAGGTGAGCGACCGGCGTCGGGGTGCCGGCCGCGGCCAGGGCCGAGCCAATCTGCAGCGCGCAGCCCGGATTGCCGGACACGATCAGGTCCGCGTTGGTCTCGCGCATCGCGGCCGCCTTCCTGGCGCCGAGCTCCCTGGCGGTGCGCGGCTGCACCAGGTTGTAGATCCCGGCCGAGCCGCAGCAGGTACCGGCATCGGGCACCTCGACCAGCTTCAGCTCAGGGATCTGGGTCAGCAGTTCGCGTGGCTCGGTCGTGATCCGCTGGGCGTGCGCCAGGTGGCAGGCATCGTGATAGGCCACCGTCAGCGGCAGCGGGTGCCTGGCCGCGGCCGGTCCAAGCCGAACTAGGAACTCGCTGAGGTCGCTGACCCGGCCGGAGAAGGCGGCGGCCCGCTCGGCGATGGCCGGATCGCCAGCGAACAGGTCCCGGTATTCCTTCATAGCCGAGCCGCAGCCGGCTGAGTTCACCACGATCGCCTCGACCCCGGCTTGCTCGAAGGTCTCGATCAGGCCAGCGGCGAACGTCGCCGCTTCGGCGCGGCGGCCGTCGTGCAGCGACAGCGCGCCGCAGCACCCCTGCGATTGCGGGATCACCACGTCGCAGCCTTCGGCCGCGAGTACCCGCGCGGTGGCGATGTTGACCTGTGGGAAGAACACCTGCTGCACGCAGCCGGTGAGCATGCCGACCACGGCCCGGCGCTGGCCCCTGGCGGCGACTCGGCCAGGAAGCCGGCCGCGCGGCACTCGCTGGTCCGGTCGGCTTGGGGCCACCCGCAGCGCGGCCGACAGCTCGGGCGCCAGCCGGTCGGCGGTCTTGCTCCGCGCCATCAGCCCGTCCACCTTGGCCCGCTGCGCCGCCCGGAGCGGGCCCATCAGCGCCCGCAGCCTGGCCGGGTAGGGGAAGGTCGCGAAGATCGCCGCGCGCAGCGCCTTCTCCCGCCTGGACCTGGCGGGCAGTGCCTGGACCGGCTCGGCGGCCCAGTACCTGGCCGCCTCGATCAGCTTGTCGTAGCGCACGCCCGACGGGCAGGCCGGCACGCAGGCCATGCAGCCAAGACAGCGGTCCAGGTGGGTGGCGGCCTGGTCGCTGGCGGTCGCCCCGGCCAGGAGCTGGCTGATGAGGTGGATCCGGCCGCGCGGCGAGTCCATCTCCTCGCCCCAGAGCTGATAGGTCGGACACGCGGTCAGGCAGAAGCCGCAGTGCACGCAGTCATCGACGATCTCGCTCAGCTCGCCAGTCGGGTCAAGCTCGTTGGCGTTCATCAGATCCCCCCGGCGAATCGTCCAGGCGACAGCAGGCGGTTCGGGTCAAACTGCTCTTTTACCGACCGCATCAGCGCCAGCGAAGGCACCGGGCCGAAGAGGTCGACTTGATCTCTGACCGCGGCCGGTGCGTGCTGGACGACCACGCTGGCCCGCGGCGGCGACCCGGTGCCTGGCTCGTGCCCGAGTTCGTGCCGTAGCGCGGTCACGAAGGCAGCGACCGGCTCAGGGTCGGCGGTGGCCGGGATCGCTGCGTGCAGCAGGCCGGCCGCAGCTGAGCCGCCGACGGCTGGGGTCAGGCCGCATCGCCGGGCGGCTGCGCCGAGCTCAGCCAGGACGCAGCGCAGGTGGCCTGGCCAGAAGCCGAGTTGCAGTACGGTGCCGTCGGTCTGGGCGACCGGCCCGGCACCCCACCAGCTTGGCGGGTCAGACGTCACCGTGCCGCCGGTCGCGTGGGCGAGCGCGGCCGCTCGTTCAGCGACGCCGGCCCGATCACCCTCAAGCGCGATCGCGATCCTGGTCGGCCCGGACGGCGCTGGCCAATCCAGCTCAGCCGCGGCCGGGGCCAGGGCTGACTCAAGTGCCGATGACAGCAGCGGAGCGCAGTCGGCGGGAGCGGCGCGTTCGGCCAGGACGTAGGCCGTCGCCGGCGGCACCGGGTGCAGCCGGAACGTGGCCTGGGTGATCAGTCCGAGGGTGCCGCGCGATCCGGCGAACAGCTTGCCGAGGTCGTATCCGGCCACGTTCTTCACGACCTTGCCGCCGGACTTAGCTATGGTGCCGTCCGCCCGGACGATCGTGATGCCGATGAGCAGGTCACGCGGCGCACCGTACCGCAGCCGCAGCGGGCCAGTCGCGTTGGTGGCCAGCGTGCCGCCGACGGTGCCGGCAGTCACGGCGGGACCGACCGGTGCGCCCTGCGTGCTGAGTGGGGGGCGTAGCGGGTGGGGATCGACCGCCAGCCGCTGACCGGCGGTGGCCAGGACGTCGGCGAGTTGCTCCAGGCTGACCCCGGCCTGCACGGTTGCCACCAGATCGCCGGCCGCGTGCTCGATCACCTGGTTCAGCGCAGTCGTCTCGATGATGAGGTCGCACTTTTCTGGTGGGTTGCCCCAGTGCAGCTTCGTGCCGCGGCCGCGCGGGAGCACCGCCAGGCCGAGCTCGGCTGCGGCTCGCAGGACGGCGCTGGCTTCTTGCGTGGTCGCGGGCGCGGCGACCAGTGCTGGCTGCACGCCGGCCACGGCATCGGCCGGGCTGGCGGGCCTGACCTGCGCGCAGGCGCTGGCGAACAGGCCTGCGATCGAGTCAGCGCTCATGGGCACCGGCCGGAGCGAATTCGTTTCGCATGCTAAAACAGCTCCGCCTGGCCGGAGGCCACCAGCGGATGCGGACCTCGCCTGACCCCGGGCACCTCGCCGCACATTCGCGGGGTCGGGAAGATCTTGCCAGGATTGCACAGGCCGGCTGGATCGAACGCGCAGCGCAGCAGTTGCATCGTGGCCAGGTCATCGGCATCGAACATGCGCGGCATGTACCTGGACTTGTCGACGCCGACGCCGTGCTCGCCGGTGATCGAGCCGCCGTGGCTGATGCACTCGTCCAGGATCGCGCCGGAAAGCTCCTCGGCCGCGATGGACTGGGCCTCGCTCGAATCGTCGAACAGCACAAGCGGATGCAGGTTGCCGTCGCCGGCATGGAACACGTTCGCGACGCGCAGCCCGGCCGCCGCCGACAGCGCGCTGATCCGGTCGAGCACGTCATGCAGCGCCGTCCTCGGCACCACCCCGTCCTGCACGATGTAGGCGGGGCTGATCCGGCCCATCGCCGCGAATGCCGCTTTGCGGCCCCGCCAGATCAGCGCACGCTCGGCCGGGTCGGCTGCTTCGCGGATCTCGAACGCCCCTGCCTGCTCGGAGATTTGGCGGACGGCGGCGGTCTCCGCGAGCACATCGGCGGCAGGACCGTCGAGTTCCACGATCAGCACCGCTCCGGCACCAGCTGGGTAGCGGCAGTTGACTGCGGCTTCGGCCGCCTCGATCGTGAGGGCATCCATCATCTCGATCGCGGCTGGCAAGATCCCAGCGCTGATGATCGCCGACACCGCGCCACCACCTTGGCCAGTGGTTTCGAACGCGGCCAGCAGCGTGGTCACCGCTGCCGGGATCGGGGTCAGCTTGACGATGACTTTCGTCACGATGCCGAGGGTGCCTTCTGAGCCGGTGAACGCCCCGACCAGGTCGTAGCCCGGCGCCTGCCCGGTGCCGTCGCCCAGCCAGGTCAGCTCGCCCGCCGGGGTGACGATCTCCAGCCCGGTCACGTGGTGGACGGTGAATCCGTGCTTCAGGCAATGCGCTCCGCCGGAATTTTCCGCGACATTCCCGCCGACCGAACAGATCTGCTGACTGGACGGATCGGGAGCATAGAACAAGTGGAAAGGCTGCGCGGCCTGACTGACGGCAAGATTAGTGACGCCCGGCTCGACGACCGCCCGACGGCTCTGCGGGTCGATCTCGATGATCTTGCGCATCCTGGCGGTGACGATCAGCACGCCTTGCGCCACCGGCAGCGCCCCACCGGACAGGCCAGTGCCGCTGCCCCTGGCGACGAACGGGACGTTCGCCGCCGCGCACGCTTTCACGATCCCGGCCACTTGGGCTGCGGTCTCCGGCAGCACGACAAGCCCAGGGGCGCAACGGTGCGCGGTCAGCCCGTCGCACTCATAGGTGCGCAGCTCCATCGGGTCGGTGATGACAGCGCTGGCACCGCAGAGCTCGGTCAATCGCGGGATCAGCTGCGCTACTGGCGCTGGTACCGCTGCGGCGGCTGGAGCGTCTGGCCGGGTCTGGGTCATGGTTCCATCATCCACAGGCCGGATCGGCTGACGCCAGTCGCCGGCCGCCAAGACACCGAAGTGGCCGCTCAGTTGGCCTCAGCCGCCATGGTGCCGCGTTACCGGTGAGTTCTGACAATCTCGTGATGGCGCATTCGCGCCCTCGTCGGGCAAGGTGGGTGGTGGGGTCGGCGAGCGGCAGGGAGCGATGGATGGACGTGCAGGAGATCTTCAACGGACTGCTCGCACCGGAGGGGATGGCTGACCCCTATCCGCTCTACGCCGCATTGCACGAGCACGGTCCGGTCATCCCGACCGGTGACGGCATGGTCTTGGTGCCTGGCTACGAGATCGCCAGCGCGGTCCTCCGCGACCCGTCCTACCTGGTGCCCGACGCTACCTACCTGGATCAGCTCAATCCGGGCTGGCGAGAGCACCCGTCACTCGACGCCAGCAGCCTGCTCACGCTCAACGACCCGGCGCACGCCCGCATCCGCAGCCTGATGTCCAAGGCGTTTACTAGGCGGCGGGTGGCTGAGCTTGAGCCGGCCGTGGCGAGACTGACGGACGACCTGCTTGATGTGATGGCCGATCTCGGGGCCGGCGGAAGCGCGGTCGACTTCATGGGCGAGTTCGCCTTCGCGCTGCCGGTCACCGTGATCTGCGAGCTGATCGGAGTGCCGGCCAGTTCGCGTGCGGAATTTCGCCCGCTGGCCCGAGCGCTGACGTTGACGCTTGAGCCACTCGTCGATGAGGCCATGCTGGCGCAGGCCGATGTCGCGGCGATCAAGCTGGCCGACATGTTTGCTGAGCTGATTGCCGCTAGGCGAGAGCACCCAGAAGACGACCTGCTCAGTGCGATCCTGGCCGCCGCCGACGGCGAACCTGGCCGGGTCAGCGCTAACGAGTTGGTGCAGAATCTGATCCTGCTGCTGGTGGCGGGCTTCGAGACGACGACCAACCTGCTCGGCAACGGCTTGCGGGTGGTGCTCGAAGACCGGGCGATCCGGCAGGCGCTCGTCGCCGGTGACATCACGCCCGACGCATTCGTCGAAGAGGTGCTGCGATTCGACTCGCCGGTCCAGTTCACCGAGGACCGCCGCCCCACCAAACTGGTCGAGGTCGGCGGCCTGACCCTGACACCCGACCGCGACCACCTGCTCGTGCTGCTCGGCGCCGCCAACCGCGACCCGCGCCGCTTTACCGAGCCAGACCGCTTCTGGCCGCAGCGCCCCGACGCCGGCCCGCTCAGCTTCGGCGGCGGTGCCCACTTCTGCCTTGGCGCTGCCCTGGCCCGCCTCGAAGGCACTGTCGCCTTCCCTCGCCTGCTCCGACGCTTCCCCGACCTGGCCGCCGCAGGCGAACCCAAGCGCCGCTTCGGCATAGTCCTGCGCGGCTTCGAACACCAGCCTGTCACCCTGTCTCGCTGACTGGCCCTGGTCCAGTTGAGCTGGGGATTAAACCGGGTCCGTTATCCACACGCTGGCCACCTCGGCTGGCGCGTTGCCGTATTCCGGGTCACGCTGACCCGATGCCTTACGAACTGCCAGCCGCCTGCGCCGAACTTGTGCAACTCCAAAATGGTGTGCTTTCGCGTCGTCAGGCCTTGGCCGGTGGCATGCCGCCCGATGTCATCGACCGGCTTGTGCGAGACGGACGCTGGCAGACGCTCCAGCGAGGCGTTTACTCGGTCTTCACCGGCCAACTGACCCGAGCGGCGGAGTTGTGGGCAGCCGTCGAGCGGGCGGGGTCGAATTCCGCGCTCAGCCATCAGACCGCCGCCGAGTTGTTCAAGCTAGTTGACGAACCCGGCCCGCTGATCCACATCACGATCCCCGAGCAGCGGCGGGTGAGCCCGATTCCTGGCGTCGTCGTGCACCGCTCGAATCGCATGGCCGAGACTGTTCATCCAACCCTCAGGCCGGTCCGCATCAGGATCGAGGAGACAGTGCTCGACTTGGCTGGGCAGGCGACCACCTTCGAATCGGCCTTTGGCGTCGTCTGCAATGCCTGCCAGCGCCGCCTCACCACCCCTGATCACCTCGCCACGGCAATGACCAAGCGAAGGAAGCAACGATGGCGCCAGGAACTCGTCCGTGGTCTAGGCGAGGTCGGCGCTGGCGTTCACTCGCTGCTCGAATACCGGTACGTGCACCGGGTGGAGCGACCCCACGGCCTGCCGACGGCGACCAGGCAGGCGCGAGTCGATGGTGATGACCGCAGTCGATATCTGGACAACCTCTACGAGGATTTCAGACTCTGCGTGGAACTCGACGGTCTGCAGGCTCATCCTGACCACCAGCGCTGGCAAGACCAACGCCGCATCAATGCGATCACTGAGCACGGCATCACCACCCTGCGCTACGGCTGGAGCGATCTTGATCGATTGCCTTGTCAGGTGGCCGCTCAAGTCGCAGCCGTACTTCGCAATCTCGGCTGGTCAGGTCAAGGCCGTCCATGCGGGCCAGCCTGTGCTGCCCGTCGGCGTAGCAGCCCATAGGCCTGGCTGAGACTGCTCCCCAACGAGATTCGGCGCTCGCCAAGTCTTCTCCGGCCGCGGCTGTGGCCTTGGTGGCCTTGGCGGCCTTGGTGGCCTTGCGGCCTGGTGGCCTGGTGGCCTGGTGGCCTGGTGGCCTTGGCGGAGACTTATCTGGGTGAGACGGAGCCTTTTCGTGTCAGCCGAAGGGGCGATCCAGCCTGGCGGAGTGTTTTCGGGTCGTGCTGGAGACTTCCTGCGCCTGTTCGGAGAGTTGCCGCCTAGCGGAGTCTTACTGACGCCGTGGAGGAGAGAAACCGGCGTCCAGCTGGAAAGTTGCCGCCTGGCGGTAATCTGACCGCGCTATATGCGGACAGGTCTCCATCAGGCGGCAACTCACCGGACAGGCGACGAAAACCCTCCATGACCGGGGCTCGGTTTGGGGGGAGCCGGCGTGCGCCTGAGCTGTTCGACTGTTTTGTGAGTTGTGGGGGCGGATCGAGGCAGTTGAGGCGAATCGGTCGCGCGCATACCCCGGAGACCTGTACACCCGCGCGACCAGTTTTCGCCGTCAGCCCGGAGTGGGCCAGGCCGGGCGGCGGGGCCGGGCCGGGAGCGGGCCAGGCGCGGCGGGGTCGGGTCGGGCGGCGGGGGCGGGGCTAGCCGCCGAAGGCGGCTCTCGCTGCTGCTGAGCCTGGGCGGGCTAGCTGCCAGTACTCGTAGGTGCCGTGCCTGAGCAGTTCGCGGCCGGCCTTTGGCGAGTGCGCCCAGGGCGGCGAAGGCGAAAGCGCCGCCTACCGAGACGCGAGCAACTCCGATCGAGGCTAGGTCGCCGACCGAGGGGACGCCGGGGAGGGCCAGTACGTTCACCGGGCGATCGACTGAGGTGACGAGCGAACGCAGGTCAGCCAGCTTGGTGATGCTCGGAGCGTAGAGCACGTCGGCGCCGGCCTCCTGGTAGGCCTGCAGCCGGGCGATCGTGTCGGCGAGGTCAGGGTTGCCGCGCAGATGGTTCTCCGCCCGGGCGGTAAGCACGAGGTGCACCGGTCCCGCGTGGGCGGCGGCCGCAGCCGCCGCGACCCGCTCCTTAGCCAACTCAAGCGAGTAAATGGGCTCGTCGGCCCGGCCGGTGTAGTCCTCGATCGAGCAGCCGGCTAGCCCGGTCTCGATTGCCAGCCGCACCGTCTGCGCGACCCCTTCGAGGTCGTCCGCGTACAGGTTCTCCAGGTCGGCCGAGACCGGCAGGTCAACAGCAGCGACTAGCTCGGCCGAGTTCGCCAGTGCCTCATCGCGGGTGATTGTGCAGTCAAGCTGACCGAGGGTCGCGGCGAAGCCGCTGCTCGTCGTAGCCAGAGCGGCAAAGCCCAGCGACGCGAGCAGCTTGGCCGAGCCGGCATCCCAGGCGTTCGGCATCAGCAGCGGCGACGTCCCGTGGTGCAACTCAAGGAACCGCTCGGCCAGCTGCGCCTGGGTCGAAGACGGAGTCGTCATGGCATCCGTTCGTAGGCGGGAAGGGTCAGGAACTCGTCGTATTCGTCGGCCAGCGCGACCTCTTTGAACAGCGAGACCGCCTCCAGGTACTGCTGCTCGTCGTAGGCCGAACCAGCGGCAGCCGCGATCTTAGCGAGTTCTTCGTCAATGATCTGGTGTACCAGTTCACGCGTCACCTGCGGGCCATCGGCGAGGTGGATGTCGTTGTGCAGCCACTGCCAGACCTGCGAGCGGGAGATCTCGGCGGTCGCCGCGTCCTCCATCAGGTTAAAGATGGCGACGGCACCGGTGCCGGCCAGCCAGCTGGCCAGGTACTGCAGCCCGACGCTGATGTTGTTGCGCAGCCCCGCCTCGGTAATCGAGCCAGGCGTCGATGCGACGTCAAGCAACTGCGCGGCGGTCACGGCAACGTCGTCGCGCCGCTTGGTGAGCTGGTTCGGCGCGTCGCCGAGCACCGAGTCGAAAACCTGGCGGCAGACCGGCACCAGATCGGGATGCGCCACCCAGGACCCGTCGAACCCGTCCCGCGACTCGCGTGACTTGTCGTCCCGCACCTTGGCCAGTGCTGTCTCGTTGACGTCGGCGTCCCGGCGGCTCGGGATGAACGCCGCCATCCCGCCCATCGCATGCGCGCCCCGGTCGTGGCAGGTCTTGACCAGCAACTCGGTGTAGGCGCGCATGAACGGCGCCGTCATGGTCACGGAATTCCGTTCAGGCAAGACGAATTCGCGGCCTCGCGTACGGAATTTCTTAATGATGGAAAATAGGTAGTCCCATCGCCCTGCGTTCAAGCCGGCGCTGTGCTCGCGCAGCTCATAGAGGATCTCCTGCATCTCGAACGCCGCCGGGATCGTCTCGATCAGCACGGTGGCCCTGATGGAGCCGGTCGGGATGCCAAGCGCCTGCTGCGCGATGATGAACGCGTCATTCCACAGCCTCGCCTCCAGATGGCTCTCCATCTTCGCGAGGTAGAAGTAAGGACCTTTGCCCTTGTCAAGCTGCCGCTGCGCGCAGTGGAAGAAGTAAAGCCCGAAGTCGAACAGGCTGGCCGACATCCGCCCGCCGTCGACCAGTACGTGCTTTTCGTCCAGGTGCCAGCCGCGCGGCCTGACCACGATCGTGGCCAGGTCCTCATCTGGCCGCAGCTGGTAGTCCTTGCCGTCGGCGCTGGTGAAGTCGATCGTGCGGTCGAGCGCGTCCTTCAAGTTGAGCTGGCCGGAGATCATGTTGTCCCACAGCGGGGTGTTGGCGTCCTCGAAGTCAGCCAGCCACACCTTGGCACCAGAGTTGAGCGCGTTAATGGTCATCTTCTGGTCGGTCGGGCCAGTGATCTCGACCCGGCGGTCGATGAGGCCAGGCGCCGGGGGAGCGACCCGCCAGGTCTTGTCGCCCCTGATGTGCTCGGTATCGGGAAGGAAGTCCAGGTTGGCCCCGGCGATGATCTCCTGCTGACGCCGTGCCCTGGCCCGCAGCAACTCGGCCCGGCGGCCGATCAACTCGCGCTGGAGCCGTACCACGAGGCCTACCGCTTCCGGGGTGAGGATCTCGTCGTACCGGTCCTTGATCGCGCCCGTGATCTCGACTCCGTGGCCGTAGGACATTCTGCTGCGCCTCTCCGTTATGCCTGTTGGTCTTGATCTTGAAGTTTGTTGATTTTGACGCTCTAACCTTGGCACATTTCGTCGCCGGGGCACATCCCGGCCTGCTCCGGTGTTATTGAGGTGACGATGCGTGCTGGTCGTGGCAGCATCGAAGTGACCGCCGGCCCCGGCGGTCCTCTAGTGGATGGCAGATGACAGCAGACTTCGATAGTTACGCGGACGCTCACTACGCCGATGAGCAGGCCGAGACCTATGACGCGGGCCAGCATGACCTCGAGGACCGGCAGGCGCTCCGCCGGGTCTCAGGACTGTCCACCGAGCTTGCTGACGTCAGCGAGGTCGAGTACCGGGCGTTGCGGCTTGAGCGCGTGGTCCTGCTCGGGGTGTGGACCGAGGGGAGCCTTGAGCTGGCCGAGCACTCGCTGCGCGAACTCGCTTTGCTGGCGGAGACGGCAGGTTCGCAGGTGCTCGATGGGCTGGTGCAGCGGCGCAGCCGGCCGGACGCGTCCACCTATGTGGGTGCGGGCAAGGCGCGGGAGCTGGCCGAGCTAGTCACCGCGACCGGCGCGGACACCGTGATCTGCGACGGTGAGCTGACCCCTTCCCAGCTCCGCAAGCTGGAGGGCGTGGTCAAGGTTAAGGTCGTTGACCGGACCGCGCTGATCCTGGATATCTTCGCTCAGCACGCCAAGAGCAAGGAAGGCAAGGCCCAGGTCGAGCTGGCCCAGATGCAGTACATGCTACCGAGGCTGCGCGGCTGGGGTGAGTCGCTGTCCCGGCAGGCTGGTGGCCGGGTGGCCGGCGGCGGCGGGATCGGCACCCGCGGCCCTGGTGAGACCAAGATCGAGACGGACCGGCGCCGGATCAGGACCAGGATCGCGAAGCTGCGCCGTGAGATCAGCGAGATGTCGGTAGGCCGTGAAGTGCAGCGCGGCCAGCGCAAGCGGCACGAGGTGCCGTCAGTCGCGATCGCCGGTTACACCAACGCAGGCAAGTCCAGCCTGCTTAACCGGCTCACCGGGGCGCATGTGCTGGTGGACAACTCACTGTTCGCCACCTTGGATCCGGCGGTGCGCAAGGCCAGGCTACCGGCGGGCACCGTCTTTACCTTGACCGACACCGTGGGCTTCGTCCGGCACTTGCCGCATCAACTGGTGGACGCGTTCCGCTCGACGCTTGAGGAGGTCGCGGACGCTGACCTGATCCTGCACGTGGTCGATGCATCCGACGCCGACCCGCGCTCGCAGATCACGGCGGTGCGCGAGGTGCTTGCCGAGGTCAGCAAGCGCAAGGTGCCCGAGCTTGTCGTCTTCAACAAGGCCGACCTGGCCGATCAGCTTGATCTGAAGGGCCTGCAACTGGCCGAGCCGCAGTCGGTAGTCGTGTCGGCTCGCACCGGTGCCGGGCTGCCTGCGCTGCTGGCTGAGATCGAGCGGCTGCTACCAAGGCCGAGCGCTGAAGTCAGCGTGCTGCTCCCGTACAGCCGTGGTGACCTGCTGGCCCGCGCGCATCGGGAGGGCGAGGTGCTGCGAGTTAAGCACACCGGCTCCGGTACCGAGCTGACCGCTCGGGTGCCTCCTGAGCTGGCCTTCGAGCTTGACCAGTTCGTGCCGACCTCGGAGGCTGGCTAGTTCGCCGGATAGCGCCGCTGTTGTGATTCGGTAGTGCATTAGCTGCACGCAACCGATATGGTGTGTGGGTTCGGTTTGGGTGCACCGTGCAGTCACATATCGCGCTATCCGATTCAGTAGTGCTCGCCGAGTATTCACTCCCGAGATAAGGCTGGCAGGTGAGGCGGCGTGGCAGCGTTGGCTGAGTTCCGTTCGCCGACCAGCACTTATGGGCTGGTTGAGTTCGAGCTGGCCGGACTTGCGCGCGGAGTGCGCCGATGATCCGACTGCTTACCAATATCGGTCGGTTGTGGACCGGGACGGAAATTCTCAGTAATACCGCCATATTGATGCAGGATGACCGGATCGTCTGGGCTGGTGTCGCGACCCAGCTTCCGTCCAGCTTGCCGGGCGTTATCGATGACATTGTCGACGTCGATCAGGTAGAAAACCTGGGCGGTGCCCTGGTGACTCCTGGCTTGATCGACGCCCACACCCACCCCGTCTACGCAGGCAACCGCTGGGCCGAGCTGGCGATGAAATCCGGCGGCGCGTCCACCACGGAGATCGTCGCGGCAGGCGGTGGGCTGTCATCCACAGTGACCGTCACCAGAGGTACCGATCCGTGGACCCTGTGCAACGCCGTTCGCGGCCGCCTCAAGGACTGGCTGCTGAGCGGCACCACGACCATTGAGGCCAAGACCGGCTATCACCTGACCAGGGACGGAGAGCTCGCGGACGTCAGGCTGCTGCGCTCGCTTGAGGCTGAGCAGGAGATGCCCAGGGTGCACGTGACGTTCTTCGCTGCGCACGCGGTGCCGCCGGAGTACTTCGGCCGTCGCCATGACTACGTGGATGCGATCGGCACGTGGTGCGCGGACGCCTCGACCGCAGGTGCCGACAGCATCGACGTCTATTGCGACGAGGGCAGGTTCAACGAGCACGAGGCCCGCTGGATCCTCGGCGTTGGCCGAGCCGCTGGGTTGCTGCCCAGGATCCACGCTGTCGGCGAGTCCAAGTTCGGCGCGGCCAAGCTGGCTGCCGAACTCGGCTGCGTATCGGCTGACCTGCTGTCCTGCGCGGACGATGACGACGTCGCGGCGATCGCGAAGGCCAACGTGACCGCGGTGGTCTGCCCGGCAAGCCCGTCAGAAACCGGCCGTACGCCGCCGGTGCGGGCGTTGCTTGACCGGGGCGCCAACGTCGCGCTGGGGTCAGGCCACTCGCCCGGCACCAACGGGATCACCTCGATGCCGCTGGTGATCACGCTGGCGATCGCCAACCTCGGCATGAGCGTGACCGAGGCACTGCGCGCGGCTACGGTCGGCAGCGCCCAGGCGTTGCGCACCCCGGATCGTGGTGCGATGGGCCGAGGTCGGCTGGCTGACATCGTGGCCTGGGACGCCGACCACGAAGGCGCGTTCGCCTGGTCGCACGGACTGCGCCCGTACCGCGTTTGGCGCGGTGGCGAGCCAGTACCGCTGTAGCAGGCCCCCTGCTCCCTCGCTGCCGGCCTGCCTCGGCGGCTTGTCTCGGTGGTGGCTTGTCTCGGCGGCGGCTTGTCCCGGCGGTGGCTTGCCTCGGCGGTGGCTTGTCTCGGCGGCGGCCTCCATCGATGCCGCCGCGTTGGCTGGCTAGGCCGATAAGCTTCGGGCATGGCAGCCCGACTCAGTTCCGCGCCAGCCAACTCTGCTTCGACTCAGGCAGCGCCCGTGACCATCATCGTGGGCGAGGAGGACTTGCTGGTCGAGCGGGCGGTCAAGGCCGCCCTCGCAGGCACAGTCGCAGCTTCAGTGCTGCCAGGTGACCCGACCTCCAGCTCCGACCTGCACGACGTACGAGCGGCTGACCTTGCCGCTGGCGAGCTGTCCATGCTGACCTCGCCGTCACTGTTCGGCGGCGAGACCGTGGTGATCGTACGCGGGGCCCACGATGCCAACGCAGCCGTTACCGCCGAGCTTGGCAAGCTAGCTGCCGCGGTTCCTGCCGACGTGGTACTGGTCGTCACCCACTCGGGCACGAAGAACAAGTCGCTGCTGGCCACTTTCGGCTCGACCGGTGCCCGCCGGGTCGACTGCCCATCGGTGCGCAAGTTCGGTGAGCGGATGGACTTCCTGCGGGCCGAGTTCGCCAGGATCGGACGTAAGGCTGACGACGCCGGCATGCGCGCACTGCTCGACGCGGTCGGCACCGATCTCCGGGACCTCGCGGGTGCCTGTGACCAGCTGGCATCGGACACCACCGGTGTGGTCAACGCCGCGGTTGTAGCTCGTTACTGGCGCGGGCGAGCCGAGGCGACCGGGTTCAGCGTCGCCGACCTAGCGCTTGAGGGGAACCTTACCCAAGCTTTGGCACAATTGCGCTGGGCACTGGCAGTAGGGACTGCCCCGGTGTTGATCACCAGCGCGCTGGCCCGAGGCCTGCGAACCCTCGGCCAGGTCAGTTCAGTCTCGCGCGGCAAGAGCGGTGCGGCGATGGCATCCGAGCTCGGCATGCCACCTTGGATGATCGACAAGGCCAGAAAGCAGCTGCGTGGCTGGACCGCCGCTGGACTGGCGCGCGCGCATGCCGCAGTGGCCTTGGCCGACGCGCAGGTCAAAGGCGAGAGCGCCAGCGCCGGATATGCGCTAGAACATGTCATCCGCGTCATCATCGAATGCCGCTCCGACGACTAGCCTGACGTCGGCTGCGTCTGCGTCTGCGTCTGCCAACCCCAGCGTCGGAGTCGGCGTCGGCGTCGGCTGCGTCTGCGTCTGCGTCTGCGAACCCCAGCGTCGGGGTCGGCGTCGGCGTCGGCTGCGTCTGCCAACCCCAGCGTCGGGGTCGGCGTCGGCGTCGGCTGCGTCCGCCCACCCCAGCGTCGGGGTCGGCGGGCTGTGCGCCGCACCCGGGTCGGTCCGCGTCAGTGGCGGGCGGGCTGTGCGGCGCGTTACCAGAGTTCCGTGATGATTCGTTCGCGCGCTGCGCGGATGTCTGCCCCGGTGATAGCGCAAGCGATGTCCCGTAATATCGGATAAATACTATCAACGGAAAATTTCACATAGTAGAGGCGACGGCTAGCTGAAGTGGCCAACGTCCCAGCAGCGCCATCTACCTCACCATTCACATCCGCCCCGGATCTCGCGCCCGACGGCCGCGACCTGGTTTGCGCTGGACAGCAACGGGGTCGCCCCGTTGCTGTCCAGGTGACAACGGGGCGACCCCGTTGCTGTCGGAGGGCGACATTGTCAGCTGCGAACGGCCTGGGGACATGCATCAGCTCAAGCCTGGCCGGATAGTCGGGCCCGAGCTGCCGGGGCCTGAGCTGCCGGGGGCCTGAGCTGCCGGGGCGAAGTTAGCCCTGCTTCAGTGCCGCTACCCGCTTCGCCAGCGCGGACTTCCTGTTCGCGGCCTGGTTTTTGTGAATGATGCCCTTGCTGGCGGCCTTGTCCAGCTTCACGTAGGCGGCCTGCAGTGCCTGCGTTGCCTTCTCGGTGTCGCCGGAGTCGGCGGCCTCACGGAAGCTGCGGACGGCGGTCTTGAGTGAGGACTTGACCGCTTTGTTGCGCTGGTGTGCCTTTTCGTTCTGCCGGTTGCGCTTGATCTGGGACTTAATGTTCGCCACGCGAAAGCCTCGCTAGGTCCTTGGTTTCTGGGTCGTGATGCGCCTGGCGGTGCCGAGGCTACGGGTGACGTCGCCGTCCACCCGCTAGAGAATTGACCGGGCAGTGCCAGCATGCCGACAACCGACTAGTAAGGTTATCCGAGAACAGGCGCTTGACTCAAACCATTCAGGTAGAACCGACCGACGACTAGGCGATGGCGCGGGCGGGACCGGCTGCTGGCGTGGGCATGCTGCCTGGCATGCAACCATAGACGGCGAAGGGAAACTCTCCCGCGCGCGCGTCTTGGCTTGCAGATCGTATGATCACAAGCCCGACCCGGCAACTTCACCGACTGACTGGATGACTGTGCCGCCAATGTCCGACCCGGCGATGCCGACCGGCCCGGCTTCACCGGCTGGCCCCGGCCCCACCCCCCCAACAGCAGCGACGTCGCGCGCTAAGGCGTCTGCGGGCGCTGCTGTGCTGCCCTCGCCGTCGCACACCGAGCAAGCGATGATCAGGAACTTCTGCATCATCGCGCACATCGATCACGGCAAGTCCACGCTGGCGGATCGGATGCTGCAGCTCACCGGGGTGGTCGGCGACCGGCAGATGCGGGCGCAGTATCTGGACCGGATGGACATCGAGCGCGAGCGCGGCATCACGATCAAGAGTCAGGCGGTGCGACTGCCTTGGCGTGGCGTTGATGGGCAGAACTACGTACTGAACTTGATCGACACCCCTGGTCACGTGGACTTCTCCTACGAGGTGTCCCGCTCACTTGCGGCCTGTGAAGGTGCCATTCTGCTTGTCGACGCCGCGCAGGGGATTGAAGCTCAGACGCTCGCTAACTTGTATCTTGCCCTCGACGCTGACCTGCACCTGATCCCGGTCCTTAACAAGATCGACCTGCCGGCCGCTCAGCCGGAGAAATACGCCGAGGAACTGGCGAAGATCATCGGCTGTGAGCCGTCGGATGTGCTCAGAGTTTCCGCCAAGACCGGCGATGGCGTTGCCGCATTGCTCCATGAAGTGGTCGCGCAGGTGCCGCCGCCGGACGGAGTGCTTGATGCGCCAGCCCGTGCCCTGATCTTCGACTCGGTGTATGACACCTACCGTGGTGTCATCACCTACGTCCGGATGGTGGACGGCAGGCTGTCGCACCGGGAACGTACCCTCATGCTGTCAACCGGCGCGCTGCACGAGACGCTCGAGGTCGGGGTCATCTCGCCAGAGCCGATGCCATCCGATGGTCTGGCGGCCGGCGAGGTCGGTTACCTGATCACTGGCGTGAAGGACGTGCGGCAAGCTCGCGTCGGCGACACCTTGACCAGCGCCAGCCATCCGGCTACTGAGGCGCTGCCTGGCTACTCCCATCCGAAGCCGATGGTGTTCTCTGGCCTTTATCCGGTCGACGGCGACGAGTACCCGGACTTGCGCGACGCGCTCGACAAACTCAGGCTCAACGACGCTTCGCTGGTCTACGAGCCGGAGACGTCGACAGCGCTCGGCTTCGGATTCCGGTGCGGCTTCCTCGGCCTGCTGCACATGGAGATCATCAGGGAGCGGCTTGAGCGCGAGTTCGATCTGTCGCTGATCTCCACCGCGCCAAACGTGGTCTACCGCGTCGTCATGGACTCCGGTGCCGAGGTGGTCGGTCACGAACCCGAGCGAGTTCCCCAGCGGACCAGGCGGGGTCCCGACCAAGACCGGCGTGATCGCGGCCGGGAAGATCGGCCACGTGTACGAGCCAGTTGTCCGTGCGACTGTGCTCGCGCCATCGGACTATATCGGCGCGATCATGGAACTGTGCCAGACCAGGCGCGGCGTGCTGCTCGGCATGGAGTACCTGTCAGAAGACCGGGTCGAGATCAGGTACACCATGCCGCTGGCGGAGATCATCTTCGACTTCTTCGACCAGTTGAAGTCGCGCACCAGAGGCTATGCCTCACTCGACTATGAGCCTGCCGGGGAGCAGGAGGCCGACCTGGTAAAAGTCGACATTCTGCTGCAGGGCCAGCCGGTGGACGCTTTCAGCCAAATCGTGCACACCGACAAGTCGCGCGAGTACGGTCTCGCAATGACCGCGCGGTTGAAGGAACTTATCCCCAGGCAGCAATTCGAGGTGCCGATCCAGGCGGCTATCGGCGCGCGGATCATTGCCAGGGAGAACATCAGGGCGTTGCGCAAGGACGTGCTCGCCAAGTGCTACGGCGGTGACATTACCCGTAAGCGCAAGTTGCTTGAGAAGCAGAAGGAAGGCAAGAAGCGGATGAAGACGATCGGCCGGGTGGAGGTGCCGCAGGAGGCCTTCGTCGCTGCGCTGTCGGCCGAGCAAAGCCCGGATCGGAGCCGCTGACCTGCCGCCGCGCTTACGCCCGCCCGGCTCGATCGGTTGCTGCGGTGCGCTCAGCCACAAGGCGATGCGG
>CAWFPK010000003.1:0-268377 GCA_963817625.1 uncultured Actinomycetota bacterium | reverse complement strand
GTCCTATATGTTCCGGCTGACCGGGGACGGGCGGATCTCGATCGGCGGCCGCACCTTGATCGTGACCAGTGGCGGCGAGCGGTCTGAGCGAGTGCTCGAGTCCGACGCCGACCTGCTGGCCGCCTATCGTGAGCATTTCGGCATCAGCCTGGCGACCGTTCCGCTTCGATCAGGGGACTGAGCGCTACCACAAATCTCCGCCAGTGAGCACGTAGACGAATGGGATCAGCGGGATCATCACGAAGATCGCCCAGGCGAGCTTCGCCCCGGCACCGAGGTCGCGCCGAGTCACCAGGTCGATCCAGATCAGCACCACCGCGAGCGGATGCAGGAAGCAGAGCAGTACCTCAATCAGTTTCTTCACAACGACACCTCTTTCAGGCATAAGCTCGCGCAAGCCGCTCGGCGGCCTGCTGTCGCAACGGTTCCAACGTAACCGGCCGCTGGCCGAATAGCGCCTCGCGGCGAGCGTTGATGGTCGCGGTCAGCACGCTGCCGGCCCAGGCCACCTCCAGTTCCGCCGCGCTCAAGTCTTTCCCCCGCGCCGCCTGATACACCTCGATGAACGCAGCCGGGCCGGCCCATTGACTGTCAGTACTTCGGCGTAGCGTGCTCGCTTGTAACCAAGGGATCTAGGAGGGCGGTACTGATGATCGTGACTACGCCAGGCTCGACCGAGCGTTCCGATCTGCTCAGCACGCTGAGCAACCATCGGAGGTTTCTGCGCCATACAGCCCGTGACCTGACTGATGAGCAGGCAGCGAAGCGCACCACCGTCAGCGAGCTATGCATTGGCGGGCTGATCAAGCATGTGACGCTGACCGAGCAGGGGTGGGCCAGGTTTATCGTCGACGGGCCGTCGGCGATGCGGTTCGACACCGAAGACGCAGGCGCGACCTGGGTGAACGGGTTCAAGATGGTTGATGGCGACACGCTGGCTGGACTGCTTGAGCGTTATGAGGAGGTGGCCGCGAAGACCGACGAGCTGGTGCGCACGCTGCCCGATCTGGACGCCGCGCACCCGCTACCCAAGGCACCGTGGTTCCCACCCGGTGCTACCTGGACGGCCAGGCGGGTGCTGCTGCACATCATCGCCGAGACGTCGCAGCACGCCGGGCACGCCGACATCATCAGGGAAGCGTTGGACGGCGCGAAGTCGATGGGCTGGCTGCCCTGACGCAATCGGGGTAATCGGGTCTGTCTCGCCACGCGTCCTCGGGAAGGTCAGGGTATTCGCCAATCGCCACTAACCGAGCACTGAGTACCAGGCGGCCGACGCGCCCGGCGTGGCGGTGAAGTCGTAGCGGATTAGGGGCGTCGCCGTGGCCGACGGGAGCGCGACGAGTGAGATCGACGTCGTGCCGAAGATGCGGCCATCACCGAGGTCGCGCCGCAGGATTAGGGCACGGTCGTCGTCAGTACTCAGTCCGTCACCGTTGAGCAGGCTGAACCAGTCACCCCAGGCGTCCGCGACGGCCTGCCCGGGCTGCGGGCTCGGCCGGGCCGCAGCGGTGAATTTCGGCAGGAAGTGCGCAATCCTGGCAAGTTCCAGCGGTCGGCCGTCGGCGGCGGACACCGCCGCAGCGGCCGACCTAGCCACCACAGATGCGGACGCCGCAGCGGCCGACGTTGCCGATTCGACCGACGCCGAGGTCGCGGCGGGCAGCAGTTCGGTCGCCCAGCCGCTGTTGACGGCCAAGTGCAGGCCGGGCGATAGCTCGCGCTCGGTCAAAGTTGCGCCGTCCCAGGATTGCACGATGGCTTGGTCGTACTCGACGATGAGCAGGTGGAAGGGATCGAAGTCGGGCAGCTGCGTACGGTCGAGTGGTTCGCCAGCCGCTGCGGCAAGCGGGAGTTCGCCTCGGGAGCGGCGGGAGCTCGCCGGCGCTTGCCGGCCGCGTGCGTTGAGCACGCAGCTCACCCGCCGCTGCCGCGGCGCGACTGCCAGCCACGTGCCGCCCGCCTTTAGGTCGCGGCCGCCGACCAGCTCAGGCCGCTCAGACCAGTGCCGACCTGGTAGCTCCCACGTCCGGTCGACCAGCTCGTCCCGTACGCCGACCAGCAGCGTGGGGAGCCCGGGTTCAATGCTGAGCAGCGCGGTGCACATCAGCCGCACTGTAGCGGCTGCACAGTTGCTGCTGCGAGAGTGGAGATTATGGACAGCTCAGGGGTCAATGTCGCGGCCATGCTCGGCCGGTTCACCGAGCACTGGGCGCCAAAGAAGATCGCCGAGCTTAACGACTACGACATTAAGGTCGTCAAGCTGCAGGGCGAGTTCACCTGGCACACTCACCCCGACACCGACGAGTTCTTCTTGGTCATCTCCGGCCAGCTGACTATCCAGCTACGCGACGGCAACGTCGTGCTACGTCCCGGCGAGTTGTTCACCGTACCGCGCGGGCAAGAGCACTGCCCCAAGGCCGAGACCGAGACGGCGGTGCTCCTAATCGAGCCGCGCGGTGTGGTCAACACCGGCGACACGCCAAGCGAGCGGACCGCCGAGCTTGAGGACCTGACCAGCTAGTGCCAGCGGTCAGCTTGGCGAGATGGCTTCGTTCCATTCCTTGACCGACCAGCCGCTCGTCGCGCCGTGCAGCACAAACGGGTCCTCGCTCGCGAATTCCTCGGCCGCTTCCCTGGTAGTAAAGACAGCCATCGCACCGCTGCCGTCATTAAACGGCCCGATCGCCAGCAGCGTGCCCGCCTCGCGGAAACCGGCCCATCTAGCCGCATGCGCCGGGAAGTGCTCGCGCGCCAGCTCGGCCATATCGGCACCGCCAGCTTCGTAAAGCAGTACGAACTTCATGGCATCCCCTCGAATCCGGCCGACCTTCCAGCGCCGAAATCTACCGCGTGGCGCAGCTAGCGTAGACAATGACTGATATGCGGATGGTCGAAGGAGCGCTGCTGCACCAAGTGCACCCAGCCAAGATGAGTGCCGACATGACCGCATCTCTCATCTCGGACCTACTGCTCTGGCGCGAGCGCCCAGTCGCCGCACTCGCGCTCCGCTGCGCCGTGCCAATCGCCAGTTCTGCCGCCGTGCTCGGCCTAGCCGACCTGGACGCACTCTCTCGCACTCGGCGCGGCCGCTACGTGCTGGCGCACATGCCCCCAGCCGCCCAGGCCGCCAGACTAGCCGGAGATGCCATCATGGGCATCGGTGCCTACCGCCGCAGCCCAGCCCTCGTCATCAGCGGCGCTGCCCTGGTCGTCCTTGGCTGGTCCCACGCGCTCTGGCCGCATCTAGAACACTGACCAACCCCGACGCCGACCCACCCCAACCACCTCCGGGCGGCTCAGTGCCAGCTAGTCGGGTAGCCGGCTGGCAGCAGCCCGTTGGGCTGGTCGTCACGATTGTTGGCGGCCGGCCCGCCGAGCGACTGCAGCAGTTCTTCGAAGTTCAGGCCGACCATACTAGGGAATGGGCCGCCGCCACTGATGCCGCCTGCCTCAGGTAGTTGTGACTCGGCCGAGCTTCCGTCGGCCATCGCCCAGCCGGTCTCGATTCCGGCACCACCGTTGTACATCGTCGCGATCACCGTCGATGCTGTCACCTGCTGACCGACCTGCACTTCGGGCGTGACGTCTTCAGCCAGATAGACCACGAGTCCCTCGGCCGGTCCGCTGGTCAGCCGGTAGGTGATCCAGCCACCGCCCGGCCAGCCAGCCGAGTCGGCGGTCGCGTGCGTGATGACCGCATCGCCCAGCGCGTAGACCGGCCCGGTGCCACCGAAGTCCACTCCCATGTCAATGCGCTCCGCAATGAGGCCGCTGATCGCCCGCAGCGGATTGGCATAACCGACAGTGGTCGGGGTCAGGGTCGGGGTCGAGGTCGGCGAGGGACTCGCGCCTGGACTCGAGTCCCTGGTGGCGGTCCCGGCTGAGCGTGTCGGCACCGACTCGACCCGCCGAACCTGACCCGCACCGGCGCCAGCATCCGTGCTGGAAGCGGAACCCGCACCGGCACCGGCACCGGCGTGGTCGATGGCGGCCTGCGGGCTCGGCAGCGACGAACTGTGCGCGACCGCCTGGGCAACGCCGCCGGCCACCAAGAGCGCGCCAAGCGCTGTCGCGGTCAGGGTGCCTGGCCTGCGATACAGAGGCGCTTTCGCCGGTCGCGGCCGCCGGTGGCGGCCTGCCCTGGTCGATAGATCGCTGCGGTGCTTCATCTCTGGCGACCACCATGCCGTAGCAATCGTCGCAAAGAGATTAAAACGGATCTATTGTGACTTTCGTCACAGACATCTCAGCAGCTACTTCACCGGGATGACTCAGCTCGCACGCTGATAGGTGCGGAACGCACGAGTCGCGGCGAATGCGGTGATAGCCGCTGCGATCGCGAGGAATCCCGCATAGGAGCCGACGGTGCCCCAAGCGGAGCTAGATTGCACCGCGACCCGCCCGGCGCTAGCCGCCCAGTTGACCGGGTTGAACCTGGCCACATCGGCGATCCAGGACGGCACCAGGCGCAGTGACAAGAACGCACCGGACAGGAAGGTGAGCGGCAGCACCAGCGTGGTCGACACTCCGATCAGCGCTTCGCGCTGCCGGGAGAGTAGCGCGAAGCCGTTGGACAGCCCGGCCATCGCCACCGCGATTAGCACGGACACCGCGATCAGCGCCGCGATCCCGACCGCGCCGCCGGTGAAGCTGGCACCTATCCCCCAGCCGATAGCGATGATAATGACGGACTGAACGATGGTGGTGACCGCTTGGTAGGCGAGCATCGCACCGGTGAGCGCACCCCGGCTGACCGGCGCGGTCAGCATCCGGTCAAGCACGCCGGTCTGCATGTCCTCGATATAGGACATCCCGGTCCAGCTCGACCCGAAGATGGCGGTCATGATGACCACCCCAGGAGTCAGGTAGGTGATATAGCTACCCGAGCCGAACCCCGGGATCTTGGCCACGTCCTTGAATAGCGCTCCGAACAGCAGCAGCCAGATGATCGGCTGCAGCAGCGCCATGAAGATGACGGCAGGCTGACGGTACAGCTCACGCAAGTAGCGTCCGGTAAAAAGGACCCAGGTCTGGCGAAGCGGGTTCATGACGCGGTGACCTTTTCTGCTTGACGGAAGGAACGGCCTGCATAGTGCAGGTAGACATCGTCCAGTGACGGCCCGGCGACGCTGACCGACGGTATCTGGACCCCGACCTTCAGCTCATCGGAAGTGCCCTCGGCCACGATTCGACCCTGATCCACGATGGCGATCTTGGTCGCGTACTGGTCGGCCTCCTCCAGGTAGTGGGTCGTCACCAGGATGGTCGTGCCGGTGGCGGCAAGCTCGGTGAGCACCGCCCACAAGTCGGCGCGGCCCTCAGGGTCCAAGCCGGTGGTCGGCTCATCGAGAAAGAGCACGGACGGGCGGTGCACCAGCACGGTGGCGATGTCGAGCCGCCGCCGCATGCCACCTGAGTAGGTCTTGGCAGGCCGGCGAGCCGCATCGGCCAAGCCGAAGGCGTCAAGCAGTTCAGCGACTCGGCGACGCAGTTCGCCGCCGCGCAGGCCGTGCAGGCCGCCCTGCAGCCTCAGGTTTTCCTCGCCGGTCAGCAGGCCGACCGCGCCGCTGTGCTGGCTGACCGCTCCGACGACCGACCTGACCTTGGCCGGGTGGGCCAGGACGTCGATACCGGCCACGGTCGCCTGTCCTTGGTCCGGGCGGGTCAGCGTGGTCAGTATCCGCACCGTGCTGGTCTTGCCCGCACCGTTGGGACCGAGTAGCGCGTACACCGTGCCTGGCTCGACCGAGAAGCTGAGCCCGTCAAGTGCCCGCACTGCCCCCTTCGAGCGCTTTCCGCCGTAGGACTTGCGGAGGTCCTCGGCCACCACCGCGCCTGAGATCGCGCGTGTCATGGTCTCTCCTAACGCTGTTCTTATATGAGAACGATGTTCTTGACTTGAACAATGTTTACCGCAGAACAATGTTCTCGTCAAGTACGCTGTTAGGCATGGCTGAGACTCCGGCACCACCGTGGCGCACCCCGCCGAGGCGCGGCCGATCCACGCCACGACCACAGCTCAGCCGCGAGGTGATCGTCGCGGCTGCGCTCAAGGTCATCGAGGTCGATGGCGGCGATGCGCTGACCATGCGCCGGGTGGCCGACGAGATCGGGGTGTCGGCATCGGCGCTCTACGGCTATGTCGCCAACAAAGAAGAGCTCGTCCAGTTGCTGCTCGAGCAGATCATCGGCGAGATCCCGATGCCAGCGGCCGACGTCAGCTGGCAGGAGGCGATCAAGGTATTCGCTCGCGAGATGCTCGGAATCTTCCAGCGCCATCCTGGGGTGGCCGCGCTCACTATGGGCCGGGTGCCGTTCGGGCCGAATCTGCTGGCCGGCGGCGAGTACCTGCTGGCTCAGCTCCGCGCGGGCGGGATTCCTGATCAGGTAGCTGCGTTTGTCGGTGACCTGGGCAGTCTGTACGTCGGTGCCGTCGCCTACGAGCAGGACGTCACGCCGATCGCGGCGCCAGGCCGACTTCGCCGCCCAGGCACTCAACTGGCTAAAGTCACTGCCGCGCGATCAGTTCCCCAACACCGTGGATCTGGCCGAGAAGCTGGTGGCAGGCTCGCCCCAAGACCGCTTCGAGTGGGGCTTGGACGTCCTGATCCGCGGGCTGGCGAGCTACCTCACCGACCCGCCGAGCCCAGATGCGCACTGGCCGGTCTAGCCCGCGGGCAGCCGGTAAGCCCGGCGTGCCGTCCCGACCAGGATGGCCGACTGCTCAACTGGCCGCGGCCAGCTCGAGCAGGTCAGTGGTCTCCTGCGGCGCGGCGATGGTCTGCACCACCACGGTCATGCTGACACTAGCGTCAGCCGCGAGCGGACGCAGTTCGGCCAAAGTGAAGTCACGGAGCAACGGCTCGTTACCGGGCAGCCTGAGCCACGGCTGATCGTGCGCCGCCAGCTCCCAGACGTGCTGATGCGCGTCGACGATCCCGGCTGGCATCTCAGCCGCCGGTGCAGCGCCTGGCGTGGGTGATCACGTGGTACCTGCTCCACTTGGCCGAGCCGGGCTGGTGCCCCGCGTAGACCACTCGGTAGCTACCGGTGCGGCCGGCCTTGACGTGCCAGTAACGCCAGGTCTTCGATGACGCGAGTCCGTGCCGATAGAAAAAACGGGTATGCCGCGGGCCCCAGATGGAGATTCGATAGGCTCGCGAGCCGCCCGAGATCGACTGGTACCAGACGCCGACGGTGAATTTGTGCCCTGTGCACACAGAATTGACTGGGCGATTGACGAGTACAACAGCCGGGGCTGCGACGGCTATCGGCTGCTGCGCTCGGACGAAGTCCGAGGTCGCGGCGACGCTGGGCGGCGCGAAGATAATCGCCCCCGAAGCTATCGCCGTGGTCAGCAGAGCTAGCCGAGAAATACGCAACGTGATCGCCCTCCGGGGCTTGCTTACATTCGGGTGAATGCACGGTTTCGGTACGTGAACGGCTTCGTTTCGCAGCAAAACGATAAGGTCGCCAAGTTAGTTCTATCACTTACCTGAGCGCCATTGCCGACCGGCCGGCCGACTTAGCATTCCAGCCGGTGCGTCCAATAATGCCGATCGTCGAAGCGGTCGACGGACCTCGCGCTGCCCGGACCAGCCCCGGCCACGTCCCCGCGCCAACTCCAGCGACATCGCCGCTCCGGCGATGCGGTACCCGGCCCCCGGCCCGGCGACATCGTCGGAGCGCCGTAGTCGCTGGGGCAGCAGTACCGCTCCGACGATGCTGCCCGCGAGGGTGAGGCAGCAGCAGCGGGGGTTCAACGACGTCGCGCGCGGGCGCGATGTTGCCACCAATCTGGAGCTGGAGTACTAGGGCGCGGGCTTGCGCGCGACCAGGATGTCGCGGTTGATCGCCTGGTCGACCCGGTGCGCGAAGCTCAGATATGGCGCTGCGTCAAGTACCTCAAGGCCCGCTTCGGCAAGCACCTGGCTGGTCGCGTCCCGGCGAGCGACGAAAGTGTTCCAGGCGATGCCGACAGCACCGCCCGGCTTAAGCAGGCTGGCCCAGACCGGGGCGGCGGCGGACAGCAGCTCCAGCGGGCTCCTGGCGACACCTTTCGCGAGGGTCTTGCTGCCGTGCTGCACGCCGTAGGGCGCATCGGTGACAATGAGCTGGAAACTGCCCGGCCGGAAGAACTCCCCGGCCCGCACCGTGTCAGCTTGCACGACCTCAAGCTGCTGGGTCCGGCCTGGCCTGATAGTCCTCCTTGCGCGCGGCGAAGCTGACGCTGAGCCGACGGGCGACCACCTGCCGCTCCCGCCGCACCGGCCCGGCCTGCGCCTGGTGCTTGATCCGCTTGCGTTGCAGCCAGGTCTTGATGAACGCCGAGTACGCCTCGAAGTCCTTGGCGTCCAGATCCATTCCGGCTGCGTTCCAGCCGTACATCACGGCCTGGTTGAGAGTCGTGCCCCGACCGCAAAGCGGATCGAACAGGGCCAGCTCGCCGGTCAGCAGGCCGTCAGCGAAGGCGGACGACAGCAGCGTGACATTTACCAGCAGCTTGGTGAACTGCTCGTTCGTCTTGCCTTGGTACTTCAAGATGGTGATCAGGTCGTCGTCGAAACGGTCGGCTGGCCGCAGCTCGACCGGCGCAAGCGCGCCGTCGTCCCGCTGCGCGAAAAGCGCGTAGCCGGCGGAGACATTAGCCAGGAACGCGACATCGCGATCAGTCAGCTCAGGGCCGCTGAAGGTCACGTAGCGGACGCCGCCGATCCGCTCGGTGCGAAAGTCGGTGAGCCGCCCGCCCAGCGCGGCCGTGCTCACCAGCGCGAGCTCAGCCTGCACCAGGTCAGCGGCAGCTTCGGTATAGACCCGGTTAGCCGAGGGCAACGTCAGCAACGCGTAGCGGCGAACCGGAGTGGGCACCGTCACATCGCCCGCTGCGGGTGAGGCGGCGAACTCGGCGGCGCCGTTTCATCGGTCACGGTACCTCGCAGGCACCAGCGGAAAGGCGACCACGGCTGATGATGCTGCACGTGCGCATGGTCAGCCCGGCTGCCCAGACCCCCTACCTGACCGCCATCCTGGCGGCCGAGCCAGGAGTGTCGAACCTGGCAGTCGCGCCGGGGTCGGCCATCAAGCCCGGCGGCGACGTCGTTGCCTTCGATCTGAGCGATGAGGCGGCGAACCCTGTCTTCCGCATCCTGCGGGAGCGCGGGCTGAACGGCCACGACGCCATCTCGGTGCAGCGGGTCGTCACGGTGCTGGCCGAGCGGGCGCACCGCGAGCCCGACCGCGGCCTGGGCGCGCTGCGCCGCGAAGTCGCCCCCGTGTGGGCATTGGTGCAAGCCGGCATCCACGATGGTGAAGCATATGCGCTGAGCTTCTACGCGTTGCTGGCCATTGCCGGACTGATCGGGGCGGTCGGCATCCTGACTAACAGCCCAATCCTGATTGTGGGCGCCATGGTGGTCGGCCCCGAATACAACGCGATCATCGGGGTCGCGCTTGGCCTCAGCGAGCGCAATCCGCGCCCGGTTCGCGACGGCCTGCTCGCGCTGCTCTTCGGCTTCCTGACAGCCGTAGTGCTGACCTTCGCCTTCGGCCTGGTGATCAGGGCTTCCGGCCAGACCCCTGAGCCGTTCCTGGCCGGCGTCCAGCCGGTGGCTGACCTGATCAACTCCCCTGACCTGTTCTCCGTGATCGTGGCGGCCCTGGCCGGCATCGTCGGTGTCGTGTCGCTGACCGAATCTCGGACCAACGCCCTAATCGGCGTATTCATCTCGGTCACCACCATCCCGGCCGCCGCCTCGATCGGGATCTCGATCGCTTATCAGAGCTGGCACCAGGCCTGGGGCTCGCTGCTGCAACTACTGCTCAACGTCTTCCTGCTGGTGGCTGTCGGCGCTATCGGGCTGCGGCTACAGCACCGGATCTGGCGCCGGATCGCCGGCCAGCCGCCGGCTAGTGCACCGCGCCCTTAGGTGGTCGCCAGCGGCGCCAAGCTGGATGCACTCCGAAGAACGCCGATGGGCTCGGCGGGAAGGCGAGCAGCTGAGCTCGCGGCACCAGCCGCAGGCCGGGCGGGATCGGCTGCCACCACCGTTCGCGCCCGAACATCCGGCTGAACAGCTCGGTGCCGTCGGCGTTCGGGCCGCAGATCAGCTCTGCCGGTGCGGGCCGATCTGGCAGCTGCCAGCGGAAGTCCCCCGACAAGCGGAGCGCGTCGGTCAGGTTGGGCAGCGCAGCATGCGGGGTCAGGCAGTGAAAGATGATCACGTCGCCTGGCCGGTAATCGGTGGTGGCCCAGCCACGCTGCGTCGGGCGGAGCACCCAGGGCATCATCGGCCGCTCCAGGTGGCCACCTGGGCGCACGGCCAGGCCGCCGAGGCTGACCGGCACTGGCATCAGCGGCAGCCAACTTGTCAGCATGTCCTGCACACCGCTGACCCCGTAGTCATAGTGCGCGTACCGGCCCCTGGTCCGGTTGGCCGACCGCTCGGGATAGACCGTGCGCAGCACCTTCGCCGGGTAGGAAAAGGCCTGCGGCCCGAGCAGTTGCCGCGCCATCGCCCGCAGCCGCGGCAAGTAGGGGAGCTGGTTGAATGGCGCTGCGGCGATAGCCCGCCTGAACGCCGGATCGGCTAGGGCGTCGTGCAATCCGGTCGCGCGCGGGCGGCCGGCCGGGCGCCACTCGGCGTCAATCCAGCCGCCCGCGTGCAGCGCAGCTGCAACAGCGCGGCCGGCCGCACTGACCTGATCAGCGGGCAGCAGACCGCGGAAAAACAGATAGCCATCGGCCGCGAACCGGTGCCGAAGAGCGGCCTGATCGCCCGCGATCGGGCTGGAATCCGCCAGCTCATCCATTCGCCCACAATAACCGCGGTCGAGCGCAGCGCAGTCAGCTCAGTTCGGTCAGCGCCACGACCACCGGGTAGGGCAGATAGCGCGGCGATAGCAGCAGCCCTCGGGCCAATTGTCGAATTTTCAGCCGGAAAGGTACCAGCAGGGCTTCGCTGTACCGCCAGGCGCCGACCTCGTCCGCACCGAATCGACTCGTCATCGACCGGCGGAAATGCCGGGCGTCACCGCCATCATCGCGCCAGCCACGGAGCCAGTCCGCCAGCTCATCGTCCTGCTCCAGCATGGTCCAGGTCATCAGCCGCTCCGCTATCTGCCCGGCCGCATCGATAACGAAGGCCTGGTCGCCTCCGCCTCTGATCTGGTGGACTCGGCCGTCACTGTCCCGGCCATGGTGGATGCTCGCCGAGGAGAACCGCGCGCCAACTGCCAGCGCCGCCACCGCATGTCCGGCTTCATGCCAGGCGGTGCGGACTACGGCCCGCCGAGCCGGGCCGTAGGTCAGATAGCAGCCGCAGTCATAACGCTGCCTGATCCACTTCTCGTGCACGACCGATTCATCGTCGTGGCGGACCAGCCGGGCGAGGCCCGCGTGGAGGTCGGCCAGCGCCAGCTGCTGCGCGGGCGTAAGCGGGGCTGAGCCTGCCATGGCCGCACCATACACCGCCGGAGCTAAGCACGGCATGTAATTAATTGAGCTAATGCCACGTTATTAACCGGCTTTGTTATGGGCGCGCATTTTGCGAAGCCGCCCCGGTCAGCTTTACTCATGCTTTGCATGGCACACTAGCTACGGGGTAGTTAATCGACGTGACCGATAATCAAAATGACTGGGGTCGAGTAGTATGAAGGGCATTGCGGGGGTCGCCGCTATTAGCGTATTGGTTGTCGGAGTGACCGTTCTGACGGTTCGTATCACCGCGGCGTCCAGCGCCCAGCCGCTGCCTGTCGCCTACGGCTTCGATGAAGCCACCGGCTGGCAGCGAGGAACGATCAGGCCTGACGCCGTCTACTTCGGCGCCGGCGGCAGTTTGCTGGCCCGCGACCTGCACTGGAGCAGTTGGACCCAGCAGGCGGCCTTGGGCGAGGGTGTCCAGTGGGCCGACAACTGCGCGCCGAACTGCGCGGCGGGCAGCTATCGCAAGACCCAGGCCATGCTGACGCTTTCCCGGGTTCGCGTGAACCGGGGAGTGCGCTATTTCACCCGGCTTACGATGCTTTGGACAGCGAACGGAAAGCGACAGAAACTCGCATTCCGTTGGGCCCGCAGTAAGGTGGCCGGAGTGCAGCCATTTTGGCAGCAGATCGTGGCAGGCAAAAGGAGCGCTAGCGCGCCGCTCAGTGATTTCTAACGCTCACCAGGTCAGCCCGCCAGCTCCGCCGGGTCCGCCAGCCCAGCCGAACTCGCCGGAGGCTGAACCATCTGGCCGTAACCCCAGGACTGCAGGTCGCCACCGGCGCTGGGAAGGACACGAGAAGACCTCGTAGGTTAGAGCCATGACTGAGCCGCCGATGTCCGATCAGGCGCTGCCCGCCGAGATTCAAGCCTGCGCCTTCTTTCTAGCTGATCACGCAGTCGTGGAGAACGGCAAGCTCTACGTCAACGGCGGCTTCTGGAACCAGCTCTACAGCTCGTCCTATCCAGTCGCACGCGCCTTCGGCGTGGCCGCGGTCCTGCATATCCCCTGGCATCGACATCACGAGGGACACACCTTCGCCATCACGTTCGAGGACGCCGATGGCCGGGCGCTCGCGGCCAGGTTCGAAGGCCAGCTCCGGGTCGGGACCGCACCGAATATGCGGATCGGCGACTTCACCATCATGCCGGTCGCGGCGCTCGCGACGAACTTCGTGCTTGAGCGCCCTGGTGACTATCTGGCGCTGCTCGCCGTCAACGACCGGGAGTTGGCGCGTTGGCGATTCCGCGCGGTCGAGGCGGCCGAGCCGATGCCCGGCACTCAATCCGGCCCGGGGGCCGGCCCAGAACAGACTGGCTCGTGAGCGAGAGCGCTGCCGACCGGCTCGCTGCTGATCGGCGGGCGGCCGTCGAGCGGCTGGCGGCGCTGGAGCGTGAGTACGCGGGCATCGTCGACTCGGCTGATCAGTCGAACACCGACGACGAGCACGACCCGGAAGGCGCCACCCTGGCATTCGAGCGACAGCATCTAGCCGCGCTCATCGAGCAGGCCACCGACCAGCTCGTCCGGATCGACACCGCCGTGGCGAAACTGACCGACGGCAGCTACGGCCGCTGCGAGCGCTGCGGCAAGCCGATCGCTCCCGCCCGGCTCACCGCCCGCCCCACCGCGCGCACCTGCATCACCTGCGCCTGACCCTCCCCCGGCCCGCACTCCTCACCCCCCGCCCCACCGCACGCACCCGCATCACCTGCGCCTGACCCTCCCCCGGCCCGCACTCCTCACCCCCCGCCCTCCCCTCCCGGCGCCACCTTGCCTTCCCGCTCACCCGCCCCCGGGGGCCGCCAGCAGCAACGGGGTCGCCCCGTTGTCGTCAGATCAGCAACGGGGCGACCCCGTTGCTGACCGGCTAGTTGGCGGAGAGCTAGCGTACGTCGTACTCATAAGTAGAGGCTAGGTTAAGCGGGTGCCCACCACGATGGACGGCCAAGAGAACCTGCCGATCTGGTACCGGCCCGAGCCAGGTACCAGGCGGCCCAGGTTTAGTCGGGAGCAGATCGCGGCGGTAGCGCTGGAGATCGCCGACGCCGACGGATTCGACGCGGTGTCGATGCGCAAGATCGCCGCCAAGCTCGGGGCCGGCACGATGAGCCTGTACCGCTACATCAGCGCGAAGAGCGACTTGATCGCGCTGATGGACGACGCGCTGCTCAATGAGTCGGTGCTGCCGGACGATGAGTTGCCCGCCGACTGGCGGGACGCGGTCACCATGATCGCGCGACGGACCAGGGAGGTTCTGATCCGGCATCCGTGGGCGGTTACCTCGTTGCAAGGGTCGGGGGCGGCTAGTCAGGACGGCGGCTTCGGACCGGGCGGGCTGCGCCATTTCGAGCAGTCGCTGGCAGCCGTCGCCAACGCACCGCTTGACACGCAGGCCAAGCTCGACCTGCTCGCCAACGTCGACGACTTCGTTTTCGGCCATCTGCTGCGAGCCGGTGAACTCCAGGCCAGGGCAGCTGCCGCCGACTCAGATCATGCCGCCACCGTAGCCGCGTTGGTCACTGAGCAGTTGCGCAGCGGGAGGTATCCGCAGCTAGCCGCGCTGGCTGAGGATCCAGCCGCCGCTGCGATGATCGAGGCGAGCAAAGTCGACCAGCGGTTCGAGCGCGGTCTCAGGGCGCTAATCGACGGCGCGGTGCCCAGCTGAGCCTGTCGGCCTAGACCGGCCCGGACAGCGACACGCCGAACCGTCCGCCTTGGTCGGTCCACCAGTGCCTAAGCTCAAGACCGGCCGCTTCGAGCTCGGCGGCTACGCCGGTCTGGCGGAACTTGGCCGAGACCTCGGTCCGCATCTCCTCACCGGCCGCGAAGGGCACTCGCAAATTGATCACCGGCAGGTCGATGAGCTGATCCCGGCAGGAGCGCAACCGCATCTCGATCCACTCGGCCTGCGCATCCCAGCACGCCACGTGCTCGAACTCGTCGAGGTCGAAGTCGCCGCCAAGCTCGGCATTGAGCACGTTCAGTATGTTTTTGTTGAAGTCGGCGGTGACGCCAGCGGCGTCGTCGTAGGCAGCGACGAGCACCGCCGGGTCCTTGACCAGGTCGGTGCCGAGCAGCAGGCAGTCGCCCGGGCGCAGCGCGGCCCGGACGCGGCTCAGGAACTCGGCCCGCTCAGCCGGCAGTAGGTTGCCGATGGTGCCGCCGAAGAACGCGACGAGCCGAGGGGCTGGCGCACCGCCCTCAGTCGGGAACCCCAGCTGCTCGGTGAAGTCCGACAGCACCGGCCCGCACGCTCAGCCCCGGGTACACGCGCAGTCATCGCGTCCGCCAGCCGTCGACCAGGGCCGACTCGCTCACATCCACCGGCACATAGCGGCGCAGCGTGCCCGCGGCGCGCAAGGCGTCGAGCAGTAGCCGGGTCTTCTCCGCCGATGCCCGAGCCGAGTTCGACCAAAGTGTCCGGCCCGCCGGCATGGCGGCGATCTCCGCGGCCCGCGCCGGCAGGATCTCCCGTTCGGCCCGGGTCGGGTAGTACTCGCGAGCAGCGTGATCTTCTCGAACAGCTCGCTCCCGCGTTCGTCGTAGAACCACTTCGGCGGCAGTGACTTCGGAGTCGCGGTCAGCCCGGCCCGCGCGTCGGCGCGCAGCGACGCCTCGAAGAACCGCTCGGCAACCTGCGGTCGATGCGGATGCTCGGCATGGATCTCATCGCCTCCGGATGCGAGATGGTCACTTTCGCGGCCGGTCCTAGCGGCCGCACCTGGACTTGAGTTGCTGTTGCTTCGAGCACGCTCGCTTGCGGCACCTCCTGCCAGTCGGCGTCGTCGTCAGCCGGCTCGGAGGCCACGATCACGCGCCGGTGGCCGCTGCTGATAGCACAACGAGTCGCCGGCCGCGGTCGCCGCGATCTCCCGCCCATCGGTCAGCAGCAAGTTGAACCGGCCGGCGCAGCCGCGGCCCCGATGATGTCGTTGACCGTTGCGGCAAGCGCAGCGCCAGGCCGCTCCCCCAGCCGGAGCCGCTTGAGCACCAGCGCCCAGATCAGCGCGGTATCACAGTGCGACTGCAGACCGAGCAGCTCGGCCGCTGACAGCCGGTCGGTCAGCCGGAGCACGGCTGCCGCTGAGTCCTCATCGGCGTCGCTAACGCGACGCCGGCCCGGTGCGGCCGGCTCCGGCAATCGACCAGCCGTCGAGCCTTCCATTCAAGCTAAAAAGCCAGTTGCCCGCTGCATAGGGTGCGGCTGCTGCGGGGCCAGCTTCGGTGCCGGTCGAAGCAGATCGCACCGCCGCGAGCATCGCTCTGGTGCGCGTGACCCTGGCGAGGTCGGGCAGCGACTCGTCAGCCCAGATCGGGCCTGCCTGCCGGTACCGCGCCGGGACCGGGTCATGGTCCGCGTACCAGCCGACGCCGAACCCATCCACATTCATCGTGCCGTGCCGCTGGCAGCGCGGCCGCCCACGCTTGCCGGCACAGGCCGTGCGGCGGGTCGAGCAGCAGCGCACGCAGGCTGACCGGCGCGCCCAGGTAGGCAAGGTGGCGGCACATCAGGCGAGTTCCGCCGTCGCGGGCCGGGCGGTCCTGAAGCCGGCGAAGATCTGCCGCCTGATCGGGTAATCCCAGTTGCGGAACGTGCCCCGGCAGGCGACTGCGTCGGCGGAGAACGGCCCACCGCGCAACACTTTATATTCAGAGCCGAAAAACACTTCCGAGTACTCTTTGTACGGCCAGGCGATGAACCCCGGATAAGGCAGGAAGTCGCTGGCGGTCCACTCCCACACATCGCCGATCAGCTGCCGGGCACCGCAGGGCGCAGCGCCAGCTGGGTATGAGCCGGCCGGAGCGGGCTGCAGATGCCGCTGACCGAGATTGGCCCGCGTCGGCTGTCGGGTCCTCGTCGCCCCACGGATAACGGCGGGACCTGCCCGTTCGCCGGGTCGTACCGAGCCGCCTTCTCCCATTCCGCGCTCGGTTGGCAGCCGCCGGCCCGCCCAGCGAGCGTAGGCGTCGGCTTCGTACCAGCACACGTGCAGCACTGGCTCCGCCGGCGGACTGGCTCGGTGTCACGCCGAATCGGCGACGCAGCCCACTGCCGGCGCCGTCCCGGCTCCAGAACAGCGGCGCGGACAGCCCGGCGCGCTGCCGGTGGTCCCAGCCAGCCGGAGTCCACCAGCGCGGGTCGTCGTAGCCGCCGTCCTCGATGAAGCCAGTGTAGCCCGCGTTCGTCACCGGCGTGGTGTCGAGGTAAGAAGGAGGCACCTGACTCGGTGCGCGCGGGCCGCTCGTTGTCCAGTGCCCACGGCTCGGTCGAGGTGCCCATGGTGAACGGGCCGCCCGGCACGAGCACCTCAGCGGGCAGCCGCAGCACGTCGGCGGGTGCCGGGCCGGGCGGCGGCGCCGTCAGCACCGGGGCGCCGTTGCGCAGCTGGTGGGTGACGAGCATCGTCTCGTCGTGCTGCTGCTCATGCTGGGCGATCATGCCGAACGCAAACCCGTCGGCGACCAGCTGCGGGCCGCCGCCTCGGGCTCACGAAGCTGACCCGCTCGAGCAGGTCGAGTACCCGGCCGCGCACCTCGCTGGCGTAGGCCGCGCGCCTGCGCTGGCGGCAGCAGCGGCAGCGTCGGCCGCTCGAGCGCGGGTGCTCGAACGCGTCGTAGAGCGGGTCGATCTCCGGGTGCATGGTGCTCAGCGCCCGCCGACGCTGCGCAGCAGCCAGAGCTCCTCCTGGTTGGCGACATGCGCCAGGTCCCAGACCAGTGGGGACATCAGCGGCGAATGCTGGCGTACCAGGTCGGCCTCGTCACGCTGTCGGTGAGGCAGCGCTGTCCGCCGCCGGCCCCGATCAGCTTCCCGCGATCGTCGTCACGCAGTCGGCGTCTCGGCGGCCGAGTTCGATCATGACTTCCCTTTCCGAAGCGTCGAGCAAGTCGTCGGCCGGGCATCGGTCTTCGCCGGACGTACCGCTGGCAAAGTCGCCACCGCGCGCCTGATCGAGTCGGCGCGCGCGCCGAGGGCGGCGCCAGCGCAGCGCCCGCCAGCCGCCCGAAGCACTGCTTCGGCGGCCCGGCTGATGAGCCACGGGCGGCCGCCGGCGGGCCTGGCCGCGCGCAGCCACGGGCTCCTCGCCGCCGCACACCGCCCGGTCCGCTCCCCAGCGGCTCGGTGGCGGCCATCGCGGCGTCGGCGGCGACGCTCGTCACCGGCCAGGGCGGCTGGCCACCGCCACGGGCACGATCCAGCCGTCGCCGGGCTGCGCGTCGATCATGCGCAGTTCCAGGTGCCCGTGCGGGCGTACCGGCGGAAACAACGTGGACAGGTGGTAGTCGCAGGTCCTCGACAGTGGGCGCCCGCAGCGTCCCTGCGCCGCCTTTGCCGCGCACCCAGTCGCGGAAGGTCAGCCCGGCCGGCACGGCCCATCGGCGGACGACGGTCGCGGACGCACATCACCTCGGCGTCCATGGCGTAGCCGTCCACGCATCGCGCGGGTCCGGCGGCATCCTCGGCGCGGCCCGCGGGCGCGCGGTTCCGGCCCGGGTCCAGTTCGCCCAGACCTGCTGCCGGGCCGATCGCCATCCGGTGCGCCGCCCGCGCCGCAGCGGCGAGTTGGCGAACGCGGCCACCAGCAATGGCCCGATCGCGTGCACCAGCCGCCAGCGGACCGGTAGCCGGACGCGCCGTCGTCGTCTCGCCGGCGTCCAGGCAGACCTGGACCGAAGCGGTGCCGCCATCATCTGCCTGCCCCACGGGCCGGTCGGTCGAAGAACTCCTCCATCGCGGCGTACCGCGGCAAATCGAGCACTCGGGCCGGTGGTCGTTGGAGGTCAAGGCCACGGCCGGTGAGGGTGAGCCCGGCCGATTCACAGGCCTGCCGAAGAACGTTCATATCGTCGCTGGCGGCAGCGACACACTCAGTGAGATTGATCGCTGGAGCTGTGCTGAGCTCGACCTGACCGCCTGGCTCCCAGGGTCAGGAGGCCGGCCCGGGCATCACGCCTGGCCTAGACAGACTCGCCAGGATTTCGCGAACCCGGTCAAATGGGACTGGCAGCGTCGGATCCGAGGAATCCTCCACCAGCCATTCGAGCTCGGCACCTATGGTCCCTGGCGGACCAGTCTTAAAACAGATCGAGCCGATCAGGCTCTCGGCTTCCAACTCTGATATTGGCAGGCCGCCGACACCGGCAGCCGCGCTAATCGTGTCAGTAGACAGCTCACTCACCGCTTCCCAGGCGAATGTCGGGCAGCTCCGGCACGTAGTCTCCCAACTGCTGACAGCCTCAGCTCATTCCTCATCTCCTTGCCCAATATCCATAACAGATGCGTCTGACAGTCAAAGTCTTCGCAAACCCCGAGTGGCCCCCACGGACCATCGACCTAGGCCCGCAGGCAGCCCGTCGGTGCGGCACCCGGAGCTACGAGTTCGGCCTGGATAAATCCGGCAATTCGGTCCTAGTCCGTCCGGGCAGTCAGTGGGTGGCACCGGGCAGGACGAGTCGGACGATGGTGAGGCGGCCGCCGGATTGGGTGACTCCCCAGGCGTTACCGGCACCGTCGGTGGCGAAGAGGGTGAGGTCCATTCGGCACCGCTGCGGGGGCGCGGAGGATGACGAGGACGGCGACGGGGCCGACGTCTGGCTGGCCGACCCGGCCGCTCGGCCAGGCTCAGCGCGGCTGGCCCGGCCAGGCTCGGCGCGGCTGGCCCGGCCAGGCTCGGCGCGGCTGGCCCGGCCAGGCTCAGCGCGGCTGGCCCGGCCAGGCTCGGCGCGGCTGGCCCGGACGGACAGAGCGCGACTCGGTCGGGCAGGCGGGACGCTGGGGGCGGTTGGGCAGGCCGCGGCGGGGAGCAGGTAGTAGGCCGAGTCGGCGGCTGCGGCGGCTTCGGAGCGCACGTGACCGGGGAATACCAGAATCTGGCCGGCGAGCACCGTAGCCAGCCGTCCGCCGGGCAACGGCGCCGGTGAGATCGCCGCGCCAGTCAGGTCGATGAGTCTGACCGGCCGGTAGAGCGGGCGGACCTGGCCGCTGCTGGTCACCACATCGGACAGGCTGGTGCCGACGATCAGGCTGGCTGAGCCATAAGGCGCAACGCCATAGGACTCGGTGACCTTGGCGGCAAGCTCCCGGTGGGAGCGCGAAACGAGCAGCACACCGGAGCTATGCGGCGAGCCAACGTGCTGGTAGCCGATGCCGAGCAGGCCGTTAGCAGCGTAACCGGCTGCCTGCGGGACGTCGGCCGTGCCAGGCAGCAGCAGTTGGCCGAAGCGGCCGGTGCGTACATTCAGTACGGGGACGCCGCTGGCGTTGTCCATCGCCACCGCGACCCGAGCGCCGTTCTGGCTCACTGCGAGCGAGCTGATGACCGGTACGTCCTTGACGTGCGGCGGCAGGTAATGTCGGGCGGCTGAGTTCAGCCTCGGCCTCGGCACCGGCCAGGTACGGACCCTACCGGTCCTGGTGTTGATCCTGATCAGCGTCTGGTTGAGGCCGAGCCAGGCGACACCGGCCGCAGTGACGGCGAATCCCGACTCCGCTCCGGTGCGCAGGCTCGCCGTCACCTTCCGCACCGGCCAGGACCTCAGCTGGCCAGCCGGACTGAGGTACGACAAGGAGATCCGCGAAGTCCCGCCCCAAAACCAGACGCCGCCAGCCGGACTACCGACCAGGCCAGACAGGTTTTGATAGCCGGCCGGGAGCCGGTAAGCCAGCTTGACCCGAGCGGGGTGGGACTGCGGCGGCTGGGCGGGCGCTGACTGATAACCGCTGTACTGGCCGCTTGCTGGTCGGTTGAGCGACCCATAGTCGGGCCCAAACGCCACGCCGTGGTCCAACCCGCCCGACGCGCGCGGAACGCCGACGGCGGTCCGGCCGCTAGCGACGGGAGCGTTGGTCGAGGCCGGCCCAGAGCCGGCCAGGGTAAGGTCCGCGCCGACAATGGCCGTGGCCGCCGGAACGATGCCAGCCAGCAGCGCGATCGCGCTGACCTTGGTGACCAGCCGGTTTCTGCGCATCCTGGTGCCACGGGCGACAATCGCGCCGACGTCGAGCCTGACCGGCTCAGGCTCTGGGTAGTTGAGATCACCGACAAACGGCGACGGTCCTGTACTCATGAGACTCTCTCCGCTCGCAACTCCGCGTCGCAGCGGAGCTTGGCCAAGGCACGGGAGGCGGCGCTCTTGACTGTGCCGGGCGCGATCTTCAACTCGGTGGCGATTTCCAGCTCAGAAAGGTCGAGGTAAAACCTGAGCACCAGGACCAGCCGCTCTCTGGCCGTCAGCCTGGCCAGCGCCCGTAGCACCAGCTCCCGCTCGGCGATGACCTCTGCCGAATCTGGCATTAATGGCTGCTCGGGCAGCAACGCGAACGGCTGCTCGCGCCAGCTGCGGCGGCGCCACCAGTCGGTGTGCGCGTTGATAATGCAGCGCCGCACGTAGGCTTCTGGCTCGCCGTCGCGAATCCGCCGCCAGGCCGCATAAGCCTGAGCGAAGCCGTGCTGGGCGAGATCCTCGGCCCGGCCCCGGTCGCCGCTCAGCAACTCGCCTAGCCGCACCATCTTGGCCTGGCTGCGGGTGACGAATTCAGCGAACTCGGCGACCTCCGCCTCGCGTCCCACTTAGCCGCCTTCCGCTACAGTTCCAGGCGCGCAGTAACTCTTGGGGATATGAACGCAGCGGCCCCAGCTTAGGTTCTGCGGCCAGGTGCGGAAACTCCAGACTAGCTAGGCGGATACCGTATAAGCGGCAATGGCATGGAGGGAGCTCGATGAGCGCCGTCAGCGTGGTCTCGGCTGGACCCTTGCTACTGGCGATCCCGGTAGCGGCAGCGGCCGGGGCGGTGACATTCCTGTCGCCGTGCGTGCTGCCGCTGGTGCCTGGCTATCTGTCCTACGTCACCGGAATGTCAGGCGCAGCCACCGAAACCCGCCGGCCAAGCCCGGCCGACGACGCGAGTCCAGATGGTCACGACGACCCGCCGGAGGTAGCTGCGCTCGTCGCCACGGCAGGCGACGGCGGCACTGCGGTAGCGACCGCGCCGCCGCGGCGGTCCGTCGTCGCGCGGCCGAGCCGGTCGCGGGTGATGGCCGGCGCCGCCTTGTTCGTGATCGGCTTCTCCGCTTTGTTTGCCGTCGAAGGGGTGGCTCTCGGCGGGCTCGGCGCGCTCTTCGAAGCACACAAGGCTGGCCTGGCGCGGGTGCTCGGCATCGTGCTGATCGCCCTTGGCCTGCTGTTCGCCGGCGCTTTCGACCGATTTACCTTCGCTGGCCGGATTATCAAGCCGACGCTGCGACCACGGGCCGGCTTGGCCAGCGCACCCTTGCTCGGTGTGCTATTCGGCCTTGGCTGGACGCCCTGCATCGGCCCCACGTTGAGCGCGGTGCTGGCGCTCGGCCTGACCACGGGCACGGCGGCCAGGGGCGGCCTGCTTGCCTTCGTCTACGGGCTCGGCATCGGCGTGCCTTTTCTGGTCGTGGCGTTCGCCGTCGACCGAGGCGTCACCATGTTCAGCTTCGCCCGCCGACATGGCCGACTGATCACCCAGGTCGGCGGCGTGCTGCTGATCATCGTCGGCCTGCTTGAAGTGACCGGTGCTTGGTCAGCGGCGATGTCCTGGATGCAGGTCCACTGGCTGGCCAATTACCTCGCGCCATTCTGATCAGCCAGGCGCCCGGGCGGCCGACGGCGGGACCGCCCTGGCATTGCTCAGCTCCCCTGGCGCGGCGGCAGCGGCGGTCGCCGACGCGATGGCCGATCCGCCGCCGTCGGCGGCTCGGCGGCCGGATGCTCGACCAGGGCGGCCAGGGCCAGCTGGACGGCAGTCTGAAGCTGCACATCCCGGCCTGCACCCCAGTCGTCGGGCGTGATCAGCACCTCAACGTCTGGGTCGACACCGTAGTTCTCTACGCTCCAGCCGAATTTAGTGAACCAGAAGGAGAACTTCGGCACCGTCATGCAGGTGCCATCGATGAGCTCGTGCCAGCCTTCGATGCCGATAACGCCGCCCCAAGTTCTGGTGCCGACCACCGGTCCGATGCCGAGCGTCTTGATGGCCCCGGTGACGATATCGCCGTCGGAGGCTGACTGCTCATCAGCGATGGCGACGACTGGCCCGCGCGGGGACTCCTCGGGATAGCTCGTCGACTCGGCGTTGCGAGCGAGGTCCCAGCCAATGATGCGCCGGCCCAGCTTCTCCAGCACGAGCTGCGAGGTATTACCGCCTCGGTTGGACCTGACGTCCACGATCAGCGCCTCGTACAGCAACTCGCTGCGCAAGTCCCTGTGGAAGTCCGACCAGCCTTCACTTTGCATGTCCGGCACGTGCAGGTAGCCGACCCGGCCACCGCTGAGCTCGTGCACCTCTTGCCGCCGCCCGGACACCCAGTCCTGGTAGCGCAGCCAGACGTCGTCGGCGAGCGGCACCACGACGGCCCGGTGCGGCTGGCCGTCGGCGGCTCGCACGACGGTGAGCTCGACCGGCTTGCCAGCCGTGCCTGCCAGCAACGGGGCCGGGCCGGCCACCGGGTCTACCGGCTGGCCGTCGATGGCTGCGATCAGGTCGCCAGGCGACACGCCAGCTCCCGGCGCGGCCAGTGGTGACCTGGCTCTGGGATCAGACGACTCGGTCGGCAGCACCCGGCTGACCCGCCAGCCGTCCGCGCTCGGCTCGAGGTCGGCACCTAGCAGGCCCGTCCCGTGCCGGTAACCTGACCCGTTGGCCTGCCGCACGTAGGCGTGCGAGCTACCCAGCTCACCGAGCACTTCATGCAGCACGTCAGCGAAATCGTCGCTGGTAGCGATTCGGTCGAGCAGCGGCCGGTACTGCCCAAGCACGTCATCCCAGTCGACGTCAGCCAGGTCCGGGATCCAAAAGTCGTGCCTGATGATCCGGCCGGCCTGCTGATAGGCCGCCCGCCACAGCGCCGCCGGATCGGCCAGAAACCTAGCCCTGGACAGGTCCACGTCGATCTGGTCATCCTGGCTGTCCGAGTCGGCCTTCCGGTTGGCCGGGACTACGAAGACCCGGCCGTGATCGCCGACCACCAGCCTGCTGCCATCGCCGCTGACCGCGAACCAGTCGGCCGCACCGACCAGTTCGGTGCACTTCGCCTTGCCGAGATCGAAGTGCTCAAGCGCCGATCGCGGTTCCTCGTCATCCACGGCCGCGCCGCCAACGCCGAGGTCGCCGGTCAGCGGCTCGCGCAGCCAGGCGAGTCCGCCACCGACGGCGCGGAGCGATGCGTACCGCGACTCCGGCACCGGCAGGCTGACGATCCGATCACCGATGCCAGCCAGGTCGACAAGCACCGGCGTGGGCCCGGCGTCGTCGTCCTTGGCCGCCAGCGCCTCAGCATCGTCGTCATCTTTCGCCGAGCCAGCCGGCCGGCCATCGGCGAACGGGCCGAACGGCGATGCCGTCGCCGCGGCCAGCGTCAGCAGGTAAGGCCGGCTGCCATAGGGGAAGTACAGGTCGAATACATGGCTGTCGTGCACTGGGTCAAACGTCCGCTTGGACAAGAACGCCAGATACTTGCCGTCCGCGGTAAAGGCGGGATCGGTGTCGGTGAACCGGCCATCGGTCAGATCGCTCACCTGCAAGTCCGCGTCGAGCCTGGCAATTCGCAGCCGACTGAGCCGGCCATGGACCGGCTGGGACCAGGCCAGCCAGCGCGAGTCAGGCGCGAACGCCAGGCCAGTGATCGGGCCGCCAACTGACCTGGCGAGCTCGCGCACCTGGCCAGTCGCCACCGTCACCACGACTAGGCCGCCATCCCTAGCGGCCACGGCCACCAGGTCGCCGTCAGGCGAGGCCGCGAGTTCGCAAGCCCAGCCGATCTCACCTCTGCCGAGCTGACGCGGCGGCGCCACAGGAACGGTGCTGTTCCCGTCGATGGCGGCGATCTCCAGCGCATCGCCGCTGTCGGTGTCGATGACCCAGACTGCCTGACCGGTATCGCCAAGGACCTTGGGTAGCCGGGCGATCGGACCTGGGATGGTGGACAGCGCCCTGGCTGGCCCATCTCGGTGGGTCAGCCAGTGCACGGTGCCGCGTACCTGGACCACGCTGGCCCGGCCGGTCGCGTCCGCGCTCAGCGCGTCCAGGTGGTCATCAGCCGAGATTAGTTTCTGGCTCAGCCCGCTGGCTGGCGAGCCAAGCCGGACGTCCAGCCGGATCGGCTCGCTGTCCTGGTCAAGGTTGTCCAGCAGCCAGATGTCGCCGGCCAGTTGGTACACGATCTTGTCGCCATCGGTGCTCGCGTTGCGGGCGTAGGGCCCGTCGTGGTCGGTGTGCCGGCGCAAGCCGGTCCCGTCGAGTGCGCACGAGTAGATATTGCCGGTGCCCTCGTGATCGCTGATGAAGACGAGCCGGTCCCCGATCAGCATCGGGCTGAAGAACTGCCCGGCCACGTCAGCGAGCAGTCGCTGGAACTCGGACCTGCTGCCGTCGGGTCCGGCCTGCGCGACCCACAGCCGACCGCCCCGGCCACCCCGGTATCGCTTCCAGAACGCTGGCTCATCGCCGCCCGTGCCGTTGAGCAGCGCAGTCGCCGATGGAGTAACGGCGATGTCGCCGACCGGCCCGTACGGCAACGTGCGCTGGGCGGAGAACTGGGCCCGCCCGCCGGTGACCGGGATCGCTACCGACCAGGTGTCACGCGCCTGGTGCCGACCGGCTGCTGTGGTAGCGAGAATGGCACCGTCCGGGTCCCAGCCGCGCATCTTGGTGGTGGCGCTGGCCCAGTGCGTCACTCGAGCCGAGCCGCCTTCGTCGGTGCTCGCCAGATAGATTTCGGCCGGTCCGTCACGCCAGCTAGTCCAGGCGATCAAAGAGCCATCAGGAGACAATCTCGGGTAGGCGGCTGCGGCCTGATCGGCGGAAAGCCGCCAGGCGCGGCCACCGCTGGCCGACGCGAGCCAGACATCGTCGTCGGCGATGAACGTCAGCAGTTCGCCCCGCAAATGGGGATAGCGAAGATAGCGGGAAGCTGTCACCGACTTATCGTAAAGCAGCCTTGTCCTGAATCGGTGGCAGATACCAGGCGTAGCTGCAAGACTTCGTATCGTGGTGAGTGCGCGAAATAGCGACAGTCAGGACGGCGCTGACGCTCAGTGGTCGATTCCCGGCCTCATTCGCGGGAGAATGGCCAAAACGGAGAGCTCCGCCCGGCTCGCCGAGCCTACGCCAACCGCCATCACTTCGATTGCCGCGATGGACCGATATCTGGTGCAGGAATCCTTCAGGCGTCTTCTGGCCAGTCCTCAATTCGCTATGGAGTACCTTTACGCGCGGTTGTTCGTAGAGCATCCGGAATTGCGCACGCTATTTCCACTATCAATGGAGCGCACTAGGGCCACCACTTTCGACATGCTGGCCCGGCTGATGGCGGCGTTGGACGATCCTGAGGCGGCCGAGCAGTTGCTGGCCAGGCTGGGTACCGATCATCGCAAGTTTGGCGTCAAACCCGAGCACTATCAGCCATTTCTCGACGCGCTGCAGGCCACTGCCGAGCAACTCAGCGGATCAGCCTGGAACGCTCAGCTTGGCCAGGCCTGGCAGTCAGTGCTGCGGTATGTAGCCGCGGCGATGAAGGCGGCGGCGGACGCGGACGCCAAGCTTGCGCCGGCCTGGTGGATCGGCGAGATCGTGCAGCACGACCGGCGGACACCGACCATCGCGGTGCTGACCATCCGGCCGGACCGACCGCTCGACTACCAGCCCGGTCAGTACCTGACCTTGCAGGTGCCCAAGTGGCCGCGGCTGTGGCGGCGTTACTCGATCGCCAATGCGCCGCGCGAGAACGGATTGCTTGACCTCCATGTGAGAGCGGTTCCAGGTGGCATGGTGAGCACAGCGCTGGTCAATCACAGCGGCACCGGCGACACCTTGACGCTGGCCGCCGCCAGGGGCGAGCTGCGCCCGCCAGCCAATCCCGACCGGGACCTCGTGTGCGTGGCCGGGGGCACCGGGCTGGCGCCGATCAAGGCGATTGTCGAGTCGATCGTCGCCGAGACCAGGCCGGGCCGGCGGCGGGCCATCACGCTGTACTTTGGTGCCCGCCACGCCGATGACCTTTACGACATGCGCGACCTGGCTACCTTGCGGCTCGCCTATCCGGCACTGACCCTCATCCCGGTCACCGAGTCTGCCGGCCCGGCCGCTGGCCGCACCGGCAGACTGCCCGATCAAGTGCGAACTCACCCGTCGTTCCGTGACACCGACGTCTATCTGGCCGGCCCGGCCGGCCTGGTGAGCGCGACGATCATGGCCCTGGCGAGCCGGGTGCCCGCTGATCGCTTTCAGCACGACCCGCTCGACGCCTTGCTGGCGGCGAATCGGCCGCCGCCGCTGTAATTGCCCGCGCTAGCTGACCGCGCCTTCGTCAGTGACTTCGGCGGCACCGCTCAGCGCCTCGCCGAAGAACGCGAAGATCCGCTGCCAGGAGTCAGCCGCGTCCTGCTCGTTGTAGGACATCCTGGTGATCCTGGTGAGTGCGGCGGCGACACCGGTCGCCTGGCTCATGAAACGATGGCCGGAGTTCGGGTAGACCTTGACGTCGTGCCGGATGTCGAGCACGGCCAGGGCGCGTTGCAGTCGCTCGGGCGGCTTGGTCCCCATCTGGTCACGCCCGCCGTAGCTGGCGACGATGGGGCAAGCCCCGGCCAGCGCCGCCTCCGCATCGGCCGGCACGTCGCCATAGTTCGCTGAAGCGACGTCGAAGCCATCCCTGGGCGCGCACAGCAGCGCGAAGCCTCCGCCCAGGCAAAAGCCGATCACGCCGATCTTCCCGGTGCAGTCCGCCCGGTCGGCAAGCTGCTTCCTGGCTGCGTCGAGGATGTTGAAAGCCATCCCGCTGCCTGCCCTGAGCTGCTTGAAGGCCGAGATCACACAGCCGATCCAGGACTTGCCACCGTATAGATCAGGGGCGAGCGCCAGATACCCGTGCGCGGCGAACTCGTCCGCCTTGCGCTTCACGTCATCGTTGAGCCCGAAGGCTTCGTGAATGACGACGACTCCGGGCCAGCTCGCGCCGACAGCGGGCACGGCAACATAGCCGGGGATGGTGCGGTCATTGACCACGAACGACATCTCAGTCACGGACATATGGTCGCACGCCGGCCGCGACGAAGGTGCGTGACTGCGCCTAGACCTTCCGCCAGCGTGGCACCCAGGCACCATCGTCGGTGACCGTGTAGTCACCGAACAAGGCCGGTGCCTCGACTCGCATGATCTCGGCGATCTTGCCAAAGATCAGCCTGATCTCCTCCTCGGCACCGGGATCGGTGCGCGCCTCGATGGTGTGCCGCAGCGTGCGGATATTGGCTGACCAGAGCATTCCGGTGGCGACGCCGTCGGGCGCGAACCGGCGCATGAAGGAGGTCTTGTGCTTCTTCTGCTCGAACTTCAGGCCCTCTTCGTCGAGGCCGAAGTGGTCGGCCATCCAAAGCTGGAACTCCTCCATCTGGACGAGCAGCGCGTTCGCCCGCTCCATCAGCTCGAGATCCTGCTGCGCCCAGTCAGGGAACCAGAACGGGATGTCAGCCAACCGCACGAAGCGCAGTGACTCCTGCGAAATCGCCACCCCTGGGCGGTGCCTGACCAGCTCGTGCGTCGCCACCCGGCTGACGTTGTGCAGTACGAAGCTGAAGCTGACGTGCTCAAGCACGGAGCCGTGCAGCTGCCGCAGGATGTTCTCCAGGTAGACCTCGTGATCATTGCGCACTCTGACCACATTCGGATTAAGCCCTGGCTCCCAGGCTCGGTAGCAGATCTTGCCAGCAAACTCGGCCAGATTCTGGGCGTCATCAAACTGACCGCGATCGAGCCGCTCAAGCCAGCTCTCGCCGCCGACCTCGGCCAGGTACGCGGCGATCGCCTCATAGTCGAGCTGCGGGCGGGACACCAGGAACACCTCGGGATGCACGCTCTTCATGCCGGGCACGATACCGGCCTGCACCGACAGCCCACGCGGCCCGGCCAAGGCTGGCGATTCACGCCAGATGCTAATAACTTTCAGTAGTCGCGCAAGTTCATATTGTGATAGCGGCAGTTCGTGGCGGCTTTTAGGATCCCATCGCATCGTCCGTTCAGTAGGCGGGCGAATTCGACTGTCCACCAGGCAACCAAGGACGTGATCATGCACAGGAACCGAATGACGGCCACCGTCGCGCTGAGCATCGCAGCCACTGTCAGCGTGGTGTCAATCGCCACCATGACGGCCGCAGTCGCCGCTCCCGGTGCCTTCGGCGGGCCAGCCAAGACGGGCCTGTTCTCGACCTGGCGCTCAGCCCAGGCCGCCGCAGGCTTCCGGCTCGTCCGGCCGATGAAGACCTACGGCCTGCCGAGCGCCGGCAAGATCTCGGTCGCCAGGTGCGACATCAGCAGGAAGCTGGCCAAGGCAGGCAAGCACCTGGTCATCGCCAGCTACGGCCGTACCGTGGCGGCCAATCTGACCCTCAGCCAGAACAACTCGGGCGCGCCCTGCACCAAGCAGCACTTCGTCTCCAGGCTCGGCAAGGTCAAGGTGAAAGGCAGCTGGGCCCGGCTGACCGGGGTATGCGGTGCCGGCAAGCTGCCGTCCTGCTCATCGACGAAGATCTTCCTGTTCCTGACCTGGCGCAGCCGGGGCGGCTACTACCAGGCTCAGTCCTACGGCGAGCCGCGCAGTGCGCTCATCGGGTTCGCTCGCAGCACCGTCAGGGTGTAGAACACAAAGGTGGCGCGGGGACAATGTCGGTGTCCCCGCGCCACCTCTTTTATCGCATTGCTACCTGAGCGGCCGGCTGAACTAGCTCGACCGGATCCAGGTGTTGCTGAACGCGCCGCCCGAGCTGATCGAGCTGGTCGAGTCCTTGTCCTGGCCACTGTTGTTGACCATGGTGATCGAGATCGGGTTCTGACCGCCAAGCGAGGAGCCGTTGGCGCTTGAGGTGGAGTAGCTGACGGTGTGGAAGTCAGACAGTGGCAGGATGCCGCCGCTGTTCGTGCAGCACGGTGCCTCAGTGATGACCTCAGCCGAGGACCGGTCAAGACCGGTCTCGTTCTTGGTGATGGTCTGGGTCCAGTTGCGGGTCACGTCCTTGAGCACCAAGGTGTAGGTCTCGGTCCCAGAGAACGTCACCGATGCGGTGAATGAGTCGCCAGGCTCGACGGTGTTCGAGAAGTACACCGGGTCGGCCGGATACATCTCGTACCAGCCGTAGTAATCCGGAGTGCGCCCGGCACAGTCAGAGTCAGTACCGGTCTGCTCGACCGAGTCGCTGCTGTAACCGTCGAGGCCGACCCAGAACGCGGCGTACTGGTCGGTACGCGACGAGCAGGTAACGGTCGGCTCGGTCCAGCTCGCGGACACGCTGGTGTACGCGCCGTTCGAGCCGGTCACGGCGTAGCCTGACCAGTTGGTTGACGTGGCGGTGGTGCGTCCGCCAACGGTGGAGACATGAGCGCCACCAGTGGGACGGACCATCAGACCGCCCGGCGTCCAGCCGTGGAATGCCGGGTGCGGGCGGGCAGTGGTGGGGGCCGCCGAAGCGGTACCAGCCACCATGAGCATGGACCCAAGGATCAGGCCCATAGATGCGAGGGGTACGAACCAGCGTCGTGCCATAAGGATGGGCTCCTTTGCCTTTCTAACGCAGGCAGGGATCATCAGCACGGATAGCGCGAAGGTGGGAGACGGTGTGATGACGTAACTGAGCGACCTGATCGGATAACGAGATCAGCGTCCTCGCAGGCATGAACGACATAACCGAAGTGCCCTAACTGTCCTTACTGCCCTGACTGCAATGATGGAGTCGCCTTTGAACGTATAACGGGGTCCACAGTCAAAAAAATAACGGCAAGATAACGATTGCGGCCCCCACGCAACGCCGCAGCACCCGTATGCGTCTAACCCTGCTTTAGGCCCTTACCGCATAGCCTGAGCACATTGGCGACGATGATCTGGCCTGCGCCACCCGAAGCGGTCAAGATCGACTCCGGGTGGAATTGGACTCCCCAACGGCATCGCACCGGGTCCTCTATTGCCATCACGACCTGCGCCGAGGTGTCGCTGGCAGCCGGATCATCGGTCACCGCGGTCACCGCGAAACCGGCCCCAACTTGATGCGGCGTAGCGTGCAGCGAGTGATACCTGGCCGCGGTGAACTCCGCTGGCAAGCCGGCCAGCAACTCGCCGCCAAGCACCCGCACCGTGCCTGGCTTGCCGTGAGAGGGAAATGTGAGCAAGCCGAGCTTGCCGCCGGAGTGCTCGACCATCGCCTGCAGGCCAAGGCAGACGCCGAACACGGCAATCCGCCGCGCATCGAGTTCGTCAAGCAACTCAGAGCAGCCGAAGTCGGACGGCTTCCCAGGCCCTGGCGACAGCACCACCAGGTCGGGCGCGTACTGGTCGAGCAGCATCGGGTCGAACCCGGCTCGCAGCGTTGTCACTTGCGCGCCCTGCTCGGCGAAGTAGCTGGCCAAGGTGTGCACGAACGAGTCCTGATGGTCGACAAGCAGTACCTTGGCCGGCGCGTCGCCGTGCGCAGGGACCGACGCGGCTAGGGGCGAGTCGGCCGCAGCACTACTTTCCTGCTGATCGGGATGAGCCGATCGGGCGAGCACTTCGAGCAGGGCACGGGCCTTGAGCCTGGTCTCTTGCTCCTCGGCAGCAGGCTCAGAATCGAACAGCAAGGTCGCCCCGGTGCGGACGCAGGCGAGCCCGTTCCTGATGTGCGCGGTGCGCAACGTCAGCCCGGTGTTCATGTCGCCGTTGAAGCCGAGCGCGCCGACGGCGCCGCCATACCAGCGACGCGGCGCTGGTCTCGTGATCCTCGATGAACTGCATTGCCCAGGTCTTCGGCGCACCGGTGACGGTGACCGCCCACATGTGGGTCAAGAACGCGTCCAGCGCGTCGAACTCCGGCCGCAGCCGGCCTTCCACGTGATCGACCGTGTGGATGAGCCGGCTGTACATCTCGATCTGCCGCCGTCCGATCACCTGGACGCTGCCGGGCACGCAGATCCGCGACTTGTCGTTTCTGTCCACGTCGGTGCACATGGTCAGCTCGGACTCCTCCTTGAGCGAGCTGAGCAGTGTCGCTGATGTTCTCCGCGTCCTCCAGCGGGGTCGCGCCCCGCGCGATGGTGCCGGCGATCGGGCAGGTCTCGACCCGACGGTGCTGGCCTGGGCTGGCGGTCACCCGTACGTACATCTCCGGGGACGCGCCGACCAAGTACTCCCCTTCGCCGAGGTTCAGGAAGAACTCATACGGTGCCGGGTTGTGCCGCCGCAGCCGCTCGTAGAACGCGGCCGGCGAGCCGCACGGTGCCCAGAACTCATGGCTAGGCACGACCTCGAAGAGGTCGCCGGCGGCGAAGCGTCCCCTGGCTTGCTCGACGACCTTCGCGTACTCCCCCGGCACCGGATCGGCAGGAAGACCATCAGGCGAAACGGGGTGCCGCCCGGCCGCTCGCTGCGTCCGGGCCGACGTGGACGGACTGGTCTGCCGGTCGAGCCCAGTGGTTGACCGGCCGCCAATCGCGAACTCGTAGCTGTAGCGAAGGGCGGTCTCGCGCTTCCTGTCGATCACGTAAAGCTGGTCAGGTAGTTGCAGCACCAGATCACGCTGCGGCGGCTGGCCGAGCCGCCCAGGCCCGGCCGCATCCCGGCCCGGCCTGAGCCTGATCGGCTCGAACTGGAACGCCAGGTCATAGCCGAACGCGCCGAATAGCCCCAGATGCTCATCGGGCCCGGCGAACAAGGCGATGACCTCACGGATCGCGCTGAATACGGTGGGCCGCCGGGCTCCGCTGCTCCTCAGGCACCTGCTCCGCAGGCGGCGGAATGACGACCGTGACGCTGCTCTCGCCGACCACGCCAGTCTTGGCCACTGGCTCGTCGCCAGCACGTCGCAATACCTGCGCGATGGCGGGCAAGATGACCGCGCCGCGCTCGTTCAGCGCCGTGGCGGTGAGGCGGCGGCCGTGCCCGACGAACTCCACGCACGGGTCCACATAGCCGGTGTGCCAGCGGCTGTAGCGGCCCGGATACTCCATCCCCGAGCTAAAGATCCCGCCCCGCCGATCATCAACCTGCCGGGTGATCTCGGTGAGCAAATCGGGCTCGAACGGCGTCACCGTCCTGGTGACCGCGATGCCGCCGGCCGTGACAAACTGCGTGGTGCCGTGCGGGGTCGCACTGCCAAAGTCGGCGCTGTAGTCAACGCTCGCTGTCATTCGTCCGTCCTGCCTGATCTGGCCCGGATCGGGACGGACAGCACGAAGGCGACCGCCGGAGTCCGGGCGGTCGCCTTAGTAGCTCGTCTGAGCACGCGAAACAGGGCCGCCTAGTGGCGGCGCCACCACTGGCGGCTGAGCTGGTCCACGGCCATCATGGCGGCAGCGTACCAGGGCGGACCAGCCGACGGTGACCAAGATCAGCTAATCGAAGTCGACCCAGCTGCCACTGCCGCGCTCGCTCGCGGCCTGGTAGGCGACTGCGGCAGCCGCCAGGTCCTCGACGGCGAGCCCGAGCGACTCGAACACCTCGCAGCGAGGCCTGGCTATCAGCGCCTCGCGCATCGCCGCCGCGCACTCGGGATAGCCGAGCACGGACCTGACCGGCCGGCCGGAGAGTACCAGGAGTCGCATTGGCCGGACTTTAGTCGCGATCCGACTTGGGCGTGTCGCTGACCGCCGAGGCCGCCGCGACCGGCGGAGACGTACCTGCCCACGGCGCGATCGCCAGTTCCTCTGGCCGGTGCCCGCCAGGGACCGGCCTGCCGACGATCCGGTAGACGTCGGCGGCATCGACGGTCTCCCGCTGCAGCAACTGCTCTACCAGTTCATCGAGCTGCGCCCGGTGGGCCTTGATCACCTCGACGGCCGTCTCCTCGGCCTCGCGCAGCAGCCGCGAGACCTCGGCGTCGATCAGAGCCTGAGTGTCTTCGGAGAACGGTCGACTTGAGTACGGGCTGCCACCACCGCCAAGGAACACCGAACCGCCCTGTGGGTAGCCGACCGGGCCGAGCTTGGTCGACAGGCCGAACTCACGCACCATCTTGGTGGCCAGGTCGGTCGCGGTGGCCAGGTCGTTCGCCGCGCCGGTCGAGCCCTGGCCGAGCACCACGAGCTCGGCGGCACGGCCGCCGAGCCGCCCTGCCAGCGTCTCCCTCAGGTAGTCCTCGCCGTACAGGTGTCGCTCGACCAGCGGCAACTGCTCGGTCACGCCGAGCGCCTCGCCTGAGGGCAGGATGGTCACCTTGGCCACCGGGTCGGCGTGGTCGGCGAGCGCTAGCACGATCGCGTGCCCGGCTCTCGTGCACGGCGACCGCGTGCTTCTCCTCGGGCAGCAGTACGTTCGAGCCCTCCCTGCGGCCAAGCATGATCCGGTCCCGGGCCTCGTCGAAGTCGGTCGGGGTGATGATCTCGCGATTGCTCCGGACCGCGAAGATGGCCGCCTCGTTGGCCAAGTTGGCCAAGTCAGCTCCGGAGAACCCGGGCGTGCCCCGGGCGACGATCATCAGGTCCACGTCGGGGGCGAGTTGCTTACCACGGCAGTGCACGACGAGGATCGCTGCCCGCTCGGCCAGCGTGGGCAGCGGGATGGTGATCTGGCGGTCGAACCGGCCTGGCCGCAGCAATGCCGGGTCGAGCACCTCGGGCCGGTTGGTAGCGGCGAGCACCACGATGCCCGTGCATCAGGTCGAAGCCGTCCATCTCGGCCAGCAGCTGATTGAGCGTCTGCTCGCGTTCGTCGTTGGCCACCACCCCGCCGCCGGCCCGGCGCTGGCCGATGGCGTCGATCTCGTCAATGAAGATGATCGCGGGTGCGCGCTTGCGAGCCTCGGCGAACAGGTCCCTGACCCGCGCCGCGCCGACGCCGACGAACATCTCCACGAAGCTTGAGCCGGTGACCGAGAAGAAGGGCACTGCCGCCTCGCCGGCCACGGCTCGCGCCAGCAGCGTCTTGCCGGTGCCGGGCGGGCCGATCATGAGCAGGCCGCGCGGCGCCATCGCGCCGGCTCGCGGTACCGGTCAGGATTGCGCAGGAAGTCGACCACCTCGGTGATCTCCTCCTTAGCGCCCTCGTAGCCGGCCACGTCAGAGAACTTGGTGCTCGGCCGCTCAGCATCGAATACCTTCGCCCGTGACCGGCCAACGCCGAAGACGCCCTGCAGGCCGCCAGCCGCTCCCCCGCTCGCCCGTGACATCCGGCGGAACAGCCAGAACACGATGATCAGCGGCGCGAAAATGATGAGCAGGTAAAGCAACGTGCTGCTCAGCGAGGAGCTGGCCTGCTGATAGGAGACGGCGGCGCCGTCAGCCTTGAGCTGGTCAGCCAGCGTCGCAGTGTCGGCGGGGCCGACGGTAGTGAAATCCTTGCCGTTCTTCAGCGTCCCGGTAATGATGGTGTTGGACCCATTGGACGGACTGCCAATCGCGACGGTCTTGACCTGATGGCTGGTCGCGTGCGACTTGGAACTGGGAGTAGGACAGCGAGACCGTACTCGTGTTGACGATCCCCGGCAGAAAGAAGTACAGCCCCAGCATCACGAGCAGGGCGATTGGCCACAGCCAGTGCCGCCAGCCAGGCGGCGGCGGCGGTGCCGTGGGCGCTGGTTTGTCACCGGGCGGAGGCGAACTCGGCTGCTTGCTCATATGTAATTCTTACGCCATCCCTGGACTATCCCGGCCATAGACCGCCACCACTGAAGCGCGCCCACTCCCCAGCACTCCAGAATCCCGCGCCTCCCGCCCCTCCCGCCTCCCGCCCCCCGCCCCCCGCCTCCCGCCTCCCGCCTCCCGCGCCCAGTGCGCCCCCACGCCCCGTGCGCCCCCGCGCCCAGTGCGCCCCCGCGCCCAGTGCGCCCCCGCCAGCATCGTCGAACCTCTGCTGTTGCTGGTTCGCTCTGACGGACAGCACCGTCGGAGCGATGGTGCTGTGCTGGCGACATCGTCGCTCCTGCGACGTCGTTGCGCTGGCGGCGTACTACCGCATCGTCGGAGCGGTACTGCTGCTGGGAGCATGCGGGACGTGGCGGGATCTGTCGGCTGGCGGCCGGTCGTCATTCGGGCATTCGTCACTCCCCAAGATCACGAACGCCAGGCGAATCGCTAAGCGGCGGTCAGCTCGGCGGGCTCGGCGATGACGTCCACCAGTGCGCCATTCCGCAGGACAGCGATCTCCAACGGCTTACCGATCGCTTCGGCGAACATCAGCCGCTGCAAGTCCTGCGCCGTTGTCACCGGCCGGTCGGCCGCAGTCACCAAGATGTCACCGACGCGCAATCCAGCCCGGTCGGCCGGGCCACCGGACACCAGCTCAGCCACCCGCAGGCCGTCCTTGCCGCCGACCCGGTCGTGCAGCGAGGTCGGCAGCGGCGTCGGCGCGCTCACCACGCCAAGGTAGGCCCGCCGCACCCGGCCGTACTGCATAAGCGCGGCGATGATCTTCCTGGTCGTGGCGTTGATGGGTACCGCTAGACCGAGCCCCGGCCGGGCGACCTCGTCGACGGGCTCGAGAACGAAGACGGGGATCTGGCGAGTCGTCTTGGTCTGATACTCGGCGTAGGGCGGGAAGGCCGCGACGGCCCGTTCCCACCACTGCGCGCGCTCGTGGCCGGTCAATTCCCTGGCCACCATGTCGACCCGCTTCGGCCCGTCCTGCAACTCGACGTGCGGGTGCGCGAGGAAGTTGAAATACCACAGCGGATGCGTCGGCGCACCGCCCTGGGACGCGACCGCTGCATACTTGCCGTCATGCTCAACCCGCATCAGCGGCGTCTTGCGCACTTTCCCGGTCTTAGCACCCAGATTGGTGATGACGACGATCGCCAGCCCGGTGTCCCGCAGCGTCGTCGCCTCAGTGCCGCCTGACGCCTCGAACTGCTCGACCTGATCGCGGACCCATTGACGCGGGCTCGGCTCATATTCGCCCTGAATCGACATGTCAGCCAGCCTAGCCAGTCAGTCCCCCACCGGCCCCGCCAACCCCGCCGGTCACCGGCACGACCCGCCCGCCCGCACCTCCCGCCAGTCAGTCGTCGGAAACATCCGCCAGGTGCTCGGCCGCTGCGGCGAAATCCTCGGCCATTTCATACACGACGTCACGAACCGTGGTCGCTTTGTTCATCAGGCCGACGCCTTGGCCGACCCAGTAGGTCGCTAGCTCCTGCGCGCCTGGATTGCCCTGTTCGGCGAGGACGTCGATCCGGCGCATGACTGGCTCACTGAGCAGCGACTGCAGTGGCATCGGCAGCGGACTAGGACTGCCCTCGCCTTCCCAGGCCGCCGTCCAGCCAGACTTGAGCTGCCTGGATGGCTTGCCAGTACGGCTGCGCGACCTGACCGTGTCGCGCGAGGTCGCAGCGATCATCTTGTGCTTGGTGTAAGGCGCGGTTTCGGCCTCTTCTGTGGTCAGCCAGACCGAACCGGTCCACACCCCGTCCGCGCCGAGCGCAATTGCCGCTGCCATCTGCCTTCCGGTCACGATGCCGCCAGCGGCCAGCACCGGGACCTTCCTGATCGGCGTGATTGCCTCGATGACCTCGGGCACCAGCACCATGGTGGTGACCTCGCCGCAGTGCCCGCCCGCTTCGGTGCCAGCCGCGACCAGGATGTCGACCCCGGCATTCACTTGCTTAATCGCGTGCTCCCTGGCACCGACAAGCGCGGCGATCGGTACCCCGGCGGCCCGGGCTCGGTCGATCATGAAAGCGGGCGGCGTACCGAGCGCACTGGCGATCAGCTTGATTGGGTGCCGGAAGGCGACGTCAAGCAGTTGCTCCCCCACCTCGTCACTGATCGAGGTGGCGGCAGGCTCGCCAGCACCGGCCGAGCGCGCATCGGCCTCGATGCCGTGTGCCTTGAGCAACGAACCGACGAAGTCGCGCTGCGGCTGTCCGATCAGCGCCTGCATCGCCGCCGCGTCCAGGCTTTCGCCCTTGCCGACGAACTTCTCCGGCACCAGGATGTCGGCGCCATAAGGCCGCCCGTCGACGTGATCATCGATCCAGGCCAGCTCGTGCTCAAGCTGCTCCGGGGTGTGCATGGACGCGCCGAGCACACCGAATCCGCCTGCGTTGGTGACCGCCGCTACGACATCACGACAATGGCTGAAAGCCAGCAGCGGCAGGTCGATGCCCAGCAGCTCGCAGATCGGGGTCTTCATGTCTAGGCTCCTTGCCAGCGGCGGCCGCCGCCCGTCCGGCGTTGCTCAAAGTCTGCCAGCCCGGCTACCGCACTGGCAGGCCGGTCAGCGCGCGGCCGATGATCATGCGCTGGATCTCACTGGTGCCCTCAAAGATCGTGAAGATCCTGGCGAAAGGGGCAGTTTACGCAGGTCAGCGGCCTGCAGGACCCCCTGGTATCAGCACGGATTCAGCACGCCCGGTCCGAGACGAATTCCGGCTTCGGGCCGGCCTCGTGCGCGATTGGCGCGCGGGGCGCAGACGCGCTCCAGTCGGCGGACGAGGGCGGCCAGGAAGTTGGAGGGCGCATCCGGCGACGCGCCGTCCGCAGGCCAGACACCCTGGTACATCCGAGGTATATTCGCGCACTGACCTGCACTGATACCGTTTTCAGGATACCCGCCCGTGCGGGCGGGAGCGCGCGGACGGGCCGCACGCGGGCTGGTCGGCCCGGGAACGCCCCCGAACCCCGGGCTGGCCGTTGTCGCGCCGGCACGGCGGCGCTACGGGCCGAACAGGCCGTAGCGTGTCCGCACCGACGGACCCGGCGGGCTTCACAAGCGTCATGATGATGCCGTGCGTTCTGGGAAGCAGTCGCCTCTCACCGCTACGATGTGGGCCCGTGAACCTGCCGGACGGCGCTACCTCCCTTGACGTCGCCTCGATGCCCTGGGCGATGACCCAGAACGAGCCACTTGCTGTCGAGGACTTCATCAAGGAAGCCCAGAAACGCGGCTTCCACCTGCGCCCCGCGAGCCTGCGCGAGTTGTACCGGCACCGCCTGCTCATACCGTTCGTCCAGATCACGACTCGCCCAGTACGCAGCCCGGCCGGGCAGGACGCGGCGGAATCGCCGTTCGGCGGCACGCGGATCACGGATCTCCGGCAGGCGCGCGATAGCGGCCGGCTCCGCGACCTGGCCGCACTCCCCTACCAGCCACGACTGTGCTTCGAGCCGGTCAAGTGGACCTGGCCATCGAATTCCCCGTGGACGGGGGTGCTGTACTCCACGTACCAGCTTCTCGCCCTGCCCGAACTTGACGCCACTCTGGCGCGGCAGACGTTCCACAAGCGCGGCGAGCGGATCATCGCGCGCATGCCCAAGCCAAGCCAGCTCTTGCTCGACCGCATGGAGCGGTTCAGGAAGATGGCCATCGTTCTCACTGCGGTAGAACCCCGCTACCTGCCGAACCTCGATCCCGAGTTCATCCAACTGAGCAACGTGCCTGACATCGCGGACTGGGCGGAGTACCGAGCCAGTTTCGATCCGGTTCGGACTCAGGCGTGGCTGTCCTACCCGGCGGAGCAGATACGCAATGACGCTGAGTTCCTCCTCCTGATGCGCGCGCACCGGCGCGACCCGGTTGGCGATGACTGGAGCCAGCTCATGCGGCGTGCACCCGCGAAGTCCCGGAAGCACCTTAAGGACGCGGCCCTGATCGCGATGGACGACCGCATCGCGGCGGAGATCCTGCTGCGTTTCTACGAGGACCTCGCGCTCCGCGGGCAGGCCGAGCCGCTGCCCGACCTGTCCGGCGCGATGGGCTGGCATCCGCTGCACGAGCGGCTGAGCAACCGCAACGACACCCTGGACGAAGCCCTGACTGACCTGGGCGTGTCTCCGCATCCGCGCGTGGTGCTCGCGCTGGAGGGCGAGACCGAGGTTTACCACGCCCCTCTCGTCTGGCGCACGCTCGGCTACTCCTCTGCACCGGAGCTCATCCGGATACTCAAGCTCGGCGGTGTCGGGCAGAACCTGCAGAAGGTGGCCGCGCTGAACGTCGCGCCACTCATCGGCAAGCAGGTACCCGCACCCGGAGCCGCTGCCTGGAGTGTGATCAGGCCCTCGGCCTACCTCCTGATGGCGGTCGATCCCGACAAGCCGTTCAACACTCCTGAGAACGTCGGGAAAGAGCGCACCAAGCTCTTGGACGAGATCAGGGACGTGCTGAGGACTCAAGGCGTCGAGCATCCCAACCCTGACGAACTGGAGCACCTCGTCGAAATCCGCGTCTGGAACGCTCCGTGCTACGAGTTCGCGCACTTCACGGACGAGGAACTGGCCGACGGGATCACCGCAGCGCACGACACGGTCAACGGCTGGTCGAGAGAAGAACTGATCGCCGCCTTGAAGCACTGGCGTGATCAAGGCAAGGACATCAAACTCGTCTGGTACCGCGGAGGTCCCACTGCCCAGCCGAACAGATGGACTGGAAAGTGGGAGTACGAGGTAAGCAAGGTCAAACTAGCGGAAGCCCTGTGGCCAGCCTTGCTCCGAAAAATCCAGCTCGCCATGGTAACGGAGGGCGCCCGGTTCCGCCCATCATGCAGGTCATCGCTGATGCGTACCATCTGGCCCAGCAGCGGAGGTATCTCTCCTTCGTCATCACGGAAGTGCCCGATCAGGCCAGCGACAGCGAGTCCGCTAACGCCGCCACACCGACAAACGCGTGAGACCCCAGCGGTGGAGGCTCCGCTTGTGCCTCATGGGCGGTCCAGAGCGGCGTCGCCAGCCCGTAGTACCTGGGCAAGCGTCTAAGCGATCATCCTGCTGGAGTCAGGGCATGACGCACAGCAGGGCTGCGGTCATGGCGATTACCGCCTCGACCTCGGTCCGGGTGTAGATGTGGTCCCTGGTTCCGGGATCGACGTGCATGGCGCCGCTGGCCTGGTCCTCCATCGCGGACCGGATCAGCGCCCACCGCTCGCCTACAGTGCGGTCACCCTTGTCCTTCTTGCCGGGCAGGTTCCAGCCGCTCGTGTACTTGATGGTTTCCAGTGCCTTGCGGACCTGGAGCATCGCGGAGTCGAACTCGCTGCCGCCGAGCAGCCGCTGGGCCTCGCGCAGGAAGTCCGCGACGCGCCTGCGCGGCTCGTCGTCGTCGGGGAACGGGATCATCATCTCCGCGCCGAGCGTGCGGCCGAGCCCCGCGAGCTGCTGCCGCCACCTGCTCTCGGCGATGGTGATGTGCTCGGTGACATCGGGAGCGCCGGGGAAGCCCGAGGCCGCCTGGGGCAGGACTCCCTGCACCTGAAGCTCCAGGCGCAGGTCGCCCGTGCGCCGCTGTTCCAGCGCCAGCAGCTGGGCGTTGGTGATCAGGTACTGCAGCGTCGGCCGCCGGACCTCGCCCTCAGGATTAAACGGAACCGACACGCTCGCCGATGCGAGCGGCACCCGCAGGCCGCTGCCTTCCGAGGCATACAGCGTCGTCTCCAAGGACAGCAGCCGCCCGGCAACCGAAGCCACCTCGGGGATCCCGACCTGGAGCTGAACCTGGAAGTAATGCGTGCCCATCCCCTTGGAGATCCAGACGCTATCCGGGGCAATGCTCACGCTGTAATGGCCAAGCCCCGACTCGAACCTCAGCTGGTTCACGATGGCTTCCTTTCCGTCGTCTCTCACACGGTCGCTACGGTCATGGCGGCACGTTCTCGGGCAAGTGCGGCCTGTAGGGGTCCGCCGCACTAAGCGGGCTTGCCGACGGCCTGGCGGGCCTACGCCGGTCCAGCCCCCGGGGCCGCAAACGCAGAATGGGCCGTACGGCTCCGGGCGCCGGCTTAGACGGTGGCGCCAGCCTCGTTGTGGCCTTCTTCATGGCTGTAGAAGCGCACCTCGGCGATGAAGGACCGCGGGTCGGACAGGACGCCTGCGGCGGCGAGTTCAGCGCCTGCCTGGGTCAGGTAGCCAGCGGGCGGGTGGGCTTTCCTCTGGGCGGCCACCCTGGACCCGATGCGGAGCATGGCGACGGCATCAGCGACAGGAGCCCGGGATGAGGTGCCGACAAGGCAGACGCCTGCTATGAGAACGGCCATGCGCGAGGGATCTTCCGGCGCGAGGGCACTGGCTCCCCACATCGCTGCCGTCTGCCACATCTCGACGGTCCCCGGGTCCTCCCTGGTCGCGGTGAGGATGGCCTGCAGGTCGTTCCATGGGGCCGGAGACAGCAGCCACCACGTCGGGCGCCCGACCGTGGCCGCAGCGAGACTAGGGTCGCCCCATTCTTCACGGCGTGCCTGCTCGATGATGGTCTCGGCGTCGGTAATCACGTCAACCACCCGCTCGCCGAGTGCCCGCGCTGTCTCGGTGCGCCGGGCCGCCAGAGCGGCGCTGCGGTCCTCGTCGTCGGCGTCCTCGGCGGCCAGGCGTTCCGCTGCCCGCAGTTGCTGCAGCGTGATGGTGCCGAAGGCGCTGACGCCGCAGCCTCGCGCGAGGTTCCGCTGTGCAACGTCGTCGCTCCACAGAGCCAGGCCGCGTTCCTTCGCGAGCGCTATCGGTGCAAGCCATGCGCCTGCGTCCTGGATGGCTACCTCGCCGAGCAGGCTCAGCGGCGGGGCGGGCGTCAGCTGCGTCCTTGCAAGGGCCCGCTCCAGCTTCGCGAACCGCTCAAGCGCTGCCAGGTGGGGGCTGACGTCTGGTTCCCTGGTCACGATGGAGTCGGTCTTGTCGTCGTAGGACACCGAGCCGCTGCCCGCCGACCGGCCGTCGAGTTCCCGGCGGCCTGCCGTAACGTCCTGCTGGGAAACCGTCGGCGCGAGCAGCGTCCTGAACTGCCCGCGCGCGTACTCGGATTCGCCGAGAACGGAGGAGACTAGGAGCGCGGACACATCCACGACGATGTCCTTGTTGCGGGCGGCAGCGGCGGCGCTCTCATCGGCCTGGTCGTCGGCGTCGCTGCTGGTTCCGGCGATGAAGTACCCGAGGGCGCGCTGCGCGAGCGTCGAAGAGTACGGGCGGCCGATCATCGTCGCCAGCATCCCGAAGGGGACTCGCACCTGGCGGATCATCTCGACAAGATCCAGCAGCGGACCATGATCCTGGCGCATGAACTCAGTCATCTTGGCCACGAGGTCCTCGGTGGTAAGCCCGTGGAAGATCCTGATGGGGCTTGCGTCGCCGTGCCTCTCGGCGTGCCGCGTGAAGGCAACGAATGCCTGGGCCCGAAGATCATGGGCCAGTTCCACGCGCGCGTCCGCGGGCGTGGCCGGCTCCTGGCCCTCGTCTCGTGTCCGTGCCACGACTGCGGACAGGAGCATGCCACTGAACTGAGGGTCGTCATCGAACCTGTCGGCCAGGTCCAGCATCCGGGCGAAGACCTCGGCGGTCCCGGGCTGAGTTTCCACGACGGCGGCATACAGGAAGGCGTCCTGCTTCGACCGGATTTCGGGGTCGTGTGCCGCCAAAGTGGCGCGGGCACGTGCGGGATCGCCCAGCTTCAGCTGCACCTGGATCAGGTTCCAGACATCGCGCGGATTGGCCCGCAGGCCGTCGGCCGTCCTGACGCATTCGCCGAGATGATGCTCGGCCCGCCGCCACAACTGCACGGCGGCGGCTGTGCCCCCTGCGGCTTCGGCAGTTGTGATGGCTATCGCGGCCAGGATCCAGTGAGCGGACCGCCGGCTGAAGGCGTCCAGGCCCGACTGGCCGACGGCCTCATTGGCGGCATCTCCCGCTTCCCCGTCCCGGCCAAGCTTCATCAGGAGCTCGGCCGCCGTGACCAGGAAGGACGGCTCCCCGAAGCGCGCGTAGGCGGACAGCGCCGCCATCTGAGCGTCGTCAAGCTGGCCGGCGACAACGAGCAGCTCGATCATCTTCATTGCCGCCGTGTCATCTGCGTCGGACAAGACGCGCAAGGCCGGGCAAGCCGGACGAGAGGTCTCGCGCTGCCGCGGCAGTCGCCCTCACCAGTGCCTGAACCTGCGGCGTAATCATGCCGGCCTGGACCAGCCCGTGAAGACGACCAGAGCTGTCCACCCCAAGATCAGCCAGGCGCATGACGGCTTGCACGAGTTGCTCGGGGCGGGTCTCGTCCAGCAGGTCCAGTAGCGCTGCCCAGTCGTCCCGGGCAGCGTCGGGATCGTGACGAGGCGCGTTGTGGCGCAGCAGGGCGAACTGCTTGTCGATGCCGTCAGGCAGGCTGGCGATCAGGGAGTCCGCCAGCTCCGGCCGGTCGAGGGCACGGGCAGCTGCGGCGGCAGCCGCGATCACCTCGGGGATCGCGGCCTCGTACTCGCCCGCCCGGCCCTGCGGCGGCGGAAGAGCCCGGTCCAGGACCCTCGAAAAGGCGCCCGCGAGCATCAGCGCCCGCAGGAGCGTCTGGAAGGGCCGGCTCCGAAGGGCCGCTCCACTGGTGAAGCTGATCGACGGCACGCTCAGCGAGGGCGATCGCGCGTTCCTGGTCATCAGGCCGACGCTGGGCCGACCGCGAGCGGCGGGTCAGCAGGTGGGCAAGGCTGCTGAGGTACTGCCAGCTGCCGGGCTCAAGCGCCAGGGCCCTCTCGGCCAAGTCTGCGGCCGTGTTCAGGTCGCCGGCCAGCGCCCGCTGTGCCGACAGGAACGCGACCACGAAGGCGTCATCGTCGATGGCCGCCAGGCGGGCTGCGAGATCGGCGGGAACGGGGATCGGCGTTGCGGCGGCGGGGTGTGCAAGGACCAGGAAGCCGATCTCGATGCGGGCGCTGAAATCAGGCGACATTGCCCGCGCGGACTCCAGCAGCTCCCGTGCCCGGTCCGGAGCGGAATGGAGCGCGATCAGCCCCGCTGTGGTGGTGAACCGGAGCTCATGAGACGTGAACCGGGCAGCGCCTGCGAGCAGGGTCTCGATCGCGAGGTCATCCGCGCCGTGCGAGTGCGCGAAGTCGGCGAGTGCGGCATGACCGTCCGCTCCCAGGCTAATCAGCCAGTTCGGCATGCCGGTGAGCAGCGTCTGCACGGTGAGTTCGGGCGCGCCGCGTCCTCGCGCGAGATGCGCGCACAGCAGCGACGCATAACCCTCGGGCGATGCTGGCGCGAGGCCCCGGATGATGCCGGCGGTGGAGGGCGCCAGCCGGCCAATGTTGTCGTCGTAGTCCTCAGCCGCTGTGCTGGCGAACTTCTCGGCAGCGGCCTCCCATGGCCCGCGGGCAGTCTCGATGACATTGGATTCCGGCACCTCGACGAAGATGCCGCCTTGCGGCCCGGTCTGAAGCGTCCGCTCGGAAATCTCCTGCCAGTAGATGGCTTCCGTATCGAGGTTAACTAGCAGCAGGTAGATGGGGAGGGCGTGGTTCAGCCAGTACGGGATGTGCTTCTTCTCCGGCCGGAATTTCCACCCGCCCTCGCAGGACTCCTGGAACCGGGACGAGCCGGCCTTGATCTGCAGGCCAACCAGTCGGCCGGTCGGGTGGCCGTCGCGCTTGAACTCGGCCTGCGCGTCGACGCCGAAGTCGGATGTGTCCTGCTCCCGAAAAGCCGCGCCGACCTCACGGGTCACCCTGAAGCCGCACAGATGCACTCCGGCGCGGTCAGTTTCGTCAGTGTCCGACGCGATGACTCCCCCTCAAGCACTCCCCTATCGTCCCGAGCATAGAGGGAATCCAGGTCACAGCCAGCCAAGCACCCCGGCCCGCCGCGCGTCAGGACAGGCGGCGGAGCCGGGCTAGCGGGCGCGTGGCGGCCCGCGAACAGCAGATCGAGCTAGTCGGCATCTGGGCCTGGCCGCGAAAATGAAGGATGGATTTTCGGGAGCCTGGTTCAGTGCGGCCGTTCCGGGGCCGGCGGCTGTTGCCGTCCGGCGCGGTGGGCGTCGTCGAGGACGGTGCGGGCGCGGTCCCAGGAACTCGGCACGAGGTGGCCGTAGATCTGGTGGGTGACCTCGATGCTCTTGTGACCGAGCCAGCGGGACACCTCGGTGATCGGGATGCCGTGGGCCAGGCCGATAGAGGCGAAGCAGTGGCGCAGCGTGTGCGGGATGAATTCCGGTGGCAGCCCGGCCTTGCCAGCGGCTCGCTCGAAGTCCTCGTTGTAGGTGCGGCGGGTCACGTGCTTGTGCCGGCGCCCCTGGAACAGGTACCCGTCGTCGGTGGTGCCGTGGCTGGCGATGTGCTTGTCGATCGCCTCCGACACGTACAGCGGCAGCGGGACGTCGCGGAACTGGCCCTCGACCCGGAACTTCAGCGGCTTCACCTGCGCGACCGGGTTGACCTGCTCCCGGACCCGCAGGGTCGTCCCCCGGTTGATCCGGGAGCGGGTCTTGACTGCGAGCGCCTCGCCGATCCGCAGCCCGCACCCGTACATCAGCCACACGGTCGCGGCCCAGTCCGGCGGGAGCCCGGCCGCGAGCGCCTCAAGTTCCGCATTGGTGGGGAGTGCGAAGTCGGCGGCGTGGACGATGTCGGGGACCGGGATGTCGGTGCAGGGCGACTCGGCGAGCTTCTTATTGCGGACCGCCTCGTTGAACACCGCGTTGATGACCAGGTGCGCGGAGGCGATGCGGCTCGGGGACAGGCCCTTGCGGCTCATCCTGACGATGATCTCCTTGATCTCCTCCCGCCGGATCGTCCGGATCTGCCGGTGCCCGATCGCCGGGTATACGTGGGTGCGCAGCACCGACTTGTAGGTCGTGTCGCTGCTCTCCGCGCCGATCCGCTGGGCGAGCCACGCCTCCGCCTCACTGCGGAAGATGGCCTTCCCTGCGTCGGGGTCGATGAAGACGTGCGCCTTCTTGTCGTGCTCGACCTTGAGGAGGAAGTTCTCGGCCTCTTTCAGGTCGTCGCCGAAGGACTCCTCGCGCTGCCTGCTCGCCCGTCCGCCCTCGGTGCGGTAGCGGACGATCCACGGGTGCGGGCATCCGTGCCAGTCGTCTTCGCCGCAGTCGCAGCGCTTGATGATGCTCGCCATGGTCATGCCTCCTGGTTCCGGAGCCACTCCTCCACGTGCCGCTCGCGGAACCGCAGGTACCGGCCGACCCGGTAACCCCGCAGGCCCCAGGCCCGCCAGCAGCCGTAGACCGTCTTCTTCGGCACGCCCAGGTAGGCAGCCAGCTCATCGACCGTCAGCAGCCGGTTCGAGCCGCCCAGCGGAGCCGCGCCGGCGGCCCGGTGCCGGACCGATGCACGCTCGCCTCGCTCGGCATCGTCAAGCCCGCCCGGCCGCGCTCCCCCGCCCTTCACGGCAGCCACTGGCGGCCCCCGCTCAGAGGTGACGGCGCACGGCGGAAGGTTCCGTTGGGATTGACCGCGTTGGCGGGTTTCGCACTGGCGCCGGCGGCGAAGGCCCTGCCGGCGCTCCGCGTCCCCGACTGGTGACGCGCTCCGCGCACGGAGCAAGTGGCACAGTCCGGCACCGGAAAGGAACAACCCCCGGCGGATCGAGGCAGTTGCCGCGTGAGGACCGCCGGGCACTCCAGCGTCACGCAGGGCAGGGAACGAATTGACATGACGGGGGTTGGTCCCGCCGCCACCGCAACCGCTGACACTACAGAAATCCGGTTTTCACGGCCTTTTTTCACGCGCCCCGGCAGATTAATCCCCGGAATCTGGCCCCCTCCCCCGGTGTAGGGAACCGGTGAAGATGTCATCCGGACCGCCTACTTGTCATTCCAGGTGTCACTGTGCAGCTACTTGTCATCTGCGACAGGGTCTAGCGGTGTCCCGCCCGCTTACTGCGCGGCTGGCCTCGACGCCATCAAGGTTGAACTCGCTTGTGGTGAGACGTCGGGCCGTGTCAGGCTGGCCTGTCCGCGACACGCGGTCGCAGAGAGGACAGCCATGGCCGACGAACGGAGGTTCGCAGATGTCGAGAGCATGCGCCCGGTGGTCCGTGCGGCCTTCGGCAGGAGCCGTTCTCTGCTCAGAGTAGAGCGGCTTGCCCACGGTTCGAAGAAGGGAGCTTACCGCCTGACGATGGATGGCGGCAGCACGGCACTCGTCTATGCATGGGACGATTGCGAGGACTACTGGCAGGGCGTGCTTCCCGAGGGCGCCGACGATCCGGCCGACCCGTTCTCGCACGCCTCCGGCCTCGCCCTGTTCGAGGCTGCGGCGCACCGCTTGGCATCTGCTGGCGTCCGCTGCCCTGAGCTGCTGCTCGCGGACCGGTCCAGGTCTGTGTATCCGGCGGACATCGCGGTCGTGGAGGACGTGGCGGGCGGCACCCTCGAAGTCCTGGTGGAAAACGACCCTGAGGCAGCGGAGCGTCCCCTGTCCGTGCTCGCCGGCTGGCTCGCCGCCATGGCCGCCGTCCGGTCTCCGTCGCCGGGGAAGGTGGCGTTCATCGACGCCGGCGGCCGTCCTCCCGTGACGGCGTGCGAGAAGATCATGCTCGACCGGGCGCTTGCCCAGTTGTCGGAGATCGCGGGGCGCGACCGTCGCGCGGCCGATGCTCAGGGCCGGCTTGAGGAAGCGCTGCGCGTACTGGCCGAGCCGATCGGGCCGCGCACGGCTGCCGCGCTCGTCCACGGCGAGCTCGGCCCGGACCACGTCCTGCTCGACCGCCGCGGCGAGCCGGTGCTGATCGACATCGAAGGCGCGATGTACTTCGATGTCGAGGTAGAGCACGTCTGGATGCGCATGAGGTTCGGCGGGCACTACGCGAAGCTGAGCCGGGGCGGCCTTGATGAGGACCGCCTCCGGTTCTACCAGCTGTGCATGCACCTGGACCTAGTCGCCGGACCGCTGCGGATCGCGGGCACCAGCCACCCCGAGCGCGACTGGTTCCGCAGCCTGGCCGACCACCACCTCCAACGTGCACTGGAGTTCCCGGCCTGACATCCTCGGCGCTTCGAGGAAACGACGGGCTCCCTGGCCCGGTGGCCGCCCGCCGTCACCAGCGGCCATGTGCTCAGGGCTGCGCGCCGGCCTCGGCGGCCAGCCTCCGGAGCACCTTGATGTCGTCGATGTCCTTCTGCCGCCACGGCCCGCCGTTGCGCAGGCGCGGGTACTGCTCCTTCATCGCGAGCATGCCCGCGACGCTCATGGTCAAGACCGGCGCGCCATCGACCATCCCCGGCACGTCCCCGAAGGAGCCCGGCGGGAACACCCAGTCCGACCATCGCCCCTGGAGTTGGATGAACGACCCGCCTGGCTGCCGGTCAAAGTAGGCAGTGCTGAAGTCGGCGCCGCCCCAGGTGAACTCGCATGCCTCCTCCGGCGGCTGAGTCGCGAGAGCCGTGGCACCGGCTTCCACGAGCACTGCCTTCGACCGCCCGGCGTCAAGGCGCTCGACCCAGAACTCGACGTCGCCGTGCTCTCTGGTGACCCGGCCGATCCTCGCATCGAGGCCCCAGCCCCCGAACAGCCATGCCGAGATGCCGGCAGCCCCCAGCGTGTCCACCACGGCCCTGATGACGCGCACTGCGCGGCCGTCCGCTCGTTCACCGCACAAGCCTGCCCGAGGCCCCGACTCCCGACAACCCCATGCCCAGGGAAATGACAACTTCCCCGCACCGCAGCGCGAGCTCCCGGGCTTTCCAGATGACAACAAGGCTGCGCGGAAATGACACCTTCACTGAATCCCTACACCCGGAGGGAAAGTCCGGCAGGGCCGGGCGCGGGATCCCGGACGGTGGCCGACGGCGCACTCCCGCCGACTGCTGGCCGGCGGAGCGGGCTGATCTCCCGCCCGGGACCGCAGGCATCAACCTGCATGTCTTCTCGCCAGGTCAAGTCCGCCCGCCCCAGGCGGGGACGGGCTTGAACCCCGACCCGAGCCACGGGTCGATACAGCCCGGTGCCCGCCCCGCTCGAACAAGGGGACGGCCCCGGGGACTGGCCGACCTTGGGCCGGGCACCGCGAAGGGGCACGGAGCACGTGCCCGCGCGGCACGCGGCACCGTCGAATTAGCACTCCGAGCCGCCAGGCAGCCTGATGAGGGCGGCTGACGAGCTTGTCGAGGGCGTTGGCGATGGCCGCGACGGTTCCGGCCGCCCCGGCGGGGTCGGCCGACAGCGCGGCCAGGGCGGCCGCTCCCGGGCTGTGGTCCGCCGCCGGGTCAACGGGGCGTGGGATCCGGGTCGTAGCCGTGTCGGCGGCGCTGCGGGCCGCGTGCTGGGCGGCGGCGGGGATAGTGGTGCGTGCCATGATGGTGACTCCGTTCCTGTTCTTCTGTTTTTGATTTTGTCTGTGCCGATGTTTTCTGGACGACAATTGCTCTGGTTTCCGGCGTGAAGTCAAGCGGGTCGGCGACAATTCTAGATGCCGTTTCCGTCCCACCCTTGCGGATAAGCCAGGACGCTATCTCGCCTGTTCCGAGGCAGTCAAAGCCTTTCCGCCTTGAAATAGCCGAATTCTCCCGCCAATTTCCGCGCTATTCGTCACTCACCGCGCCTGAATTGATTGCCGCCCGCCCTCGGGCCTTTCCCGCCGCGCCGGCCGCCTTTCCGCGCCCGCCCTCGCCGCCCGCCAGCCTCCTCGCGCGTGACCTCATCTGGCCGCACGCCCCCACGGGCGGGAAGGCTAGGGCCTGCGGGCACGGACCAGGAGGGGCGAGAACCTGATCTGAACGGATACAAAGCCACGGACGGGAGACAGGGAATTGACGGACGTCACACATGTCCGGCCCGCCATCCAAGATTGTTTTACAGGCTTGACCTGTATATAGGTCTGGGAGTGCACTGGAAGGTTTATTCCCGCCACGTCCTGCGCATTCGCCGCTGTCAGGGCGCTCCGCTGTCGGCAGGTACCCGTATTAGCTGGCAGGTTAGCTGACGACATGGAAGGGCGACTGGTTGGCGAATCCCGTTAAACGGTCTGCCATTTCCGCTGACCGTCCCCGGCCGCTCCGGAAGCCCGGCCGGAGGCCCTCCGCGCCGGCAGCGGGCAGTCCCGTGCTGGACGGCCGAGCGGACTGCGGGCCGGACGGCCCGTGGCCGACGAGCCTGTCCACGGTAGGCTGCCACGCCTTCGCGGTGTCTGTCGAGCCGCGCCACGCCGCCCGCCGCGCAGTACTCTTGCGCGGGCAAGCGGTCGTGAGCAGCGGTGGCAACTTTGCCCGCGCTTCGGCCCCGCCAGGCCACGTTGCAAGTGACCCCTGCCGTAAGCGCCATTGACGGTATGTAGCGTGACTTTGCGAAGCCGCGCCTATCCTGGGAGTTGCCGATAACTGCGCATGAAAGGTGCGGATCGGGTGACTGTCAATGCCCGTAGAGTGCTGTACCTCGTGATCAGCGGCGCGCCCGCGCCTGAGGGCCTGCCGTCGCTCGTCACCCTCATTCAGGAGTCCGGGTGGCGGGTCGTCGTGTTCTCTACCCCGACGGGGACGCGGTTCGCTGACCTGGATGAGCTGGAGCGGCTGACCGGGCAGCCGGTCCGCTGGGAGTACCGGATGCCGGGCACCGGCGAGCGGACGCCCCCGGCAGACGCGGTGCTGGCATGCCCGCTGACCTTCAACTCGGTAAACAAGTTCGCGCACGGGCACGCGGACAATTTCGCCATCGGGCTGTTGTGCGAGATGGCCGGCGACAAGGTGCCCGTAGTCGTGGTCCCGCACTGCAAGCCGCAACTGGCGTCGCACCCCGCTTTCGGGGCGAGCCTGGACACGCTGCGCAGCATGGGGGTACAGGTGCTGTTCGATCCGGATGCGCCGTATAAGTCGCGGCTGCCATCGTGGGCTAAGGTCACGGCGGCGCTGTGGGCGCCAGGCAGGGGGTGACGCGGTGAGCGGGGACGAGAACGCTCCCGGCGCGCGGATCGCGCGGGCCAGGCGCCGCCGGGGCCTGTCGCAGTCGGTACTCGCGGGCCTGGTCGGCCGGTCGGAGTCGTGGCTGTCGCAGGTTGAGCGGGGTAAACGGGGAGTAGACAGTTACGCCGTGCTGACCCGGATGGCGGAAGTGCTGCGGGTCGAGGTGGAGGAGCTGACCGGCCCCGGAGGGGGTGACGGCGAGGAGGGGCAGCGCGTGTACGAGCCGGCGACGGAGATCGAGCGGGCGATGATGGGCTATGAGGCGGTCGGCGCATCCATTGGCGGGCGGGAGCCTGCTGCCAAGGCCACCGCGGCGCACCTGCGGGTCAGGGCGTCGGCCGCGTACGCCGGGTACCAGGCCACCCGCTACGACGACACCGGGCGGATGCTGCCCGCGCTGATCCGCGAGGCCGAGGCGGCGGGCGGGGACGACCGGGAGGCATGCTCGGTACGCACGCTGGTCTACGACACGGCCGCTGCCCTGCTGCACCGAGTCGGCGAGACGAGCCTGGCGTGGACGGCAGCCGACCGCGCCCTGGCTGCGGCCGAGCAGTCCGGCAGACCGGAGCTGGTGGCCCTCCAGGCGTACCGGCTTTCGTACGTGATCGCCGGCCGCAAGCACCCGGCCGAGGCGCTGGAACTGGCCATGTCGGCATCCGCCGGGCTGGAGCGGGTGATGCGCGCCCCCGATGCGGACATGCTCAGCGTGTACGGGGCGCTACACCTGGCCGGCGTGCACGCTGCCGCAGCTGTTTACGACCGGGCGATGACCGCGACCTTGCTCGCGCGGGCGCGGGAGATCGCCGCCCGCACCGGGGACGGTAACCGGATGGGGACGGCGTTCGGGCATGTGAACGTTGCGATGCACGCGATCTCCGCTTCGCTTCAGCTCGGGGACGCGAAGACAGCGATCGAGACCGGGGAATCACTCGACCCGGCTTCTCTGCCGGCCGGGCTGACCGGCAGGCGCACACAGCTCAGCCTGGACCTGGCCCGCGCGTACGCCATGCGCAAGCAGGACGCCGCGGCCGTGAACCTGCTGCTGGCGGCCGAACGGCTCAGCCCTCAGCTCGTCCGCTATGACGGGCGCACCCGCGAGGTCATCATCAGCCTGCTGCGCCGCGAGCACCAGCCGTCCACACCCGAGCTGCGTCCGCTGGCCCGGCGCGCTGGGATGATCTGACCCGCATTTTCGTACGGGTTTCCCGCACGCACGAAAGTGCGGCTTCGCTGCGTTCACGACGCTGCGGGTGACGCCTCCTCACCCCGCCTAGCGTCTTGCCATACCAGCAGGAGCAGGCAGTCTCGGGAGGCAAGGCGATGGTCACGACCACATCGGGTGCCTCAGCGGTGCGGGCACCCGGTCACGGTCCGGTCCCCTGTGCGGGCTACGGGTGGCCGTCCTTATGGCAGCCTGGGCCTCAGTCGCTCCCGCGATTCGGGCTGCCGTGAGCGCGACGCCGCCGTTCGCCGCGCTGCCGACCGCTCCAGGTCTGGCACGCGGCCATGTCCGGGCCACGCTCGCTGAGTGGGGCCTCAGCGACTTCGCTGACACCGCCGAGCTGATCGCCAGCGAGATGACCGCCAATGCCGTGAACGCATCCGCTCCGGTACAGGCAGCCGGCACCGTGCTCGTCATCCGCCTGTGCCTGGCTACCCGGGGACACGCACTGACCGTCGAGTGCTGGGACCAGGCTCCCGGCATGCCCGTGCTGCAGGAGGCGCCCGGATTCGCGGTGACCGGGCGCGGCCTGACCATCATTGACTCCCTCACGGGCGGAGCGTGGGGTTGCCGGCCTGCCATCGGCCAAGCCTGGCAAATGCGTCTGGGCCGAAATCTCGCTGCGCGATCAGCCCGCGTCTCCGTTACCGGCCTTAGCAACCCTTAGCGGAACCGCTGACCAAGCGCTAATCCACGCAGGCATCAACTGGACAGGAGCATCCCCTTGCTAAACGGGCAGTACAACGAGCGGGCGACCACCAAAGAGATCCCTGGGGAGGTCTCGTGCAGCGCGCGCTCGTGACTGGCGCGGCCGGGTTCATCGGCTCCCACCTCGCGGCCGACCTTCTCCGGCAAGGCTGGCATGTCACCGGCCTGGACACGCGTGGCGCGTCGAGCGATCCTGTGGCAGCTGAGAACCTAGCCGTGCTCAGCTCACATCCGCGCTTCCGCATGGCCAGGGCGGATCTCACCAGCGCAGAACTCACCCTGCCGGTTGAAGGAGTCCAGGTGGCCTTCCACCTGGCGGGCCTGCCCGGAGCACGACGCTCATGGGGCGACCAGTTCCCCGGCTACCTGACCGTGAACGTTCTCGGGACGCAGCGGCTGCTGGAGGCGTGCGCGGCGGCCGAGGTTCCGCGCCTGGTGTTCGCTTCCTCGTCAAGCGTCTACGGTCCGGGGAACGGAACGCCGTCGAGGGAGACCGACCAGCCGCTCCCCCTGTCTCCGTACGGGGTTTCTAAGCTGGCTGCCGAGCGGCTGTGTCTGGCGTACGCGAACCGCCCGTCGGCGGTCACGTCCGTGGTCGCGCTGCGGTACTTCACCGTCTACGGCCCGCGCCAGCGGCCGGACATGGCCTTCACCCGGATCATGCGCGCGGCGCTGTCGGGCCGGGCCGTCCCGCTGTACGGCTCGGGCGCGCAGCGCCGCGACTTCACCCACGTTAGCGATGCGGTGGCCGCGACGATCGCGGCGGCGTCGTGCGAGGCGCGGGCCGAGGTGGTCAACGTGGCTTCTGGCCGCAGCGTGCCCCTTGTCCAGGCCGTGCGGAGGATCGCGTCGCTCGCGGGCGCTGAGGTGCCGTCCCTGCGGCGGGCCGCCCAGCCCGGTGACGCCGACGTGACCGCTGCTGACCTTGCCAGGGCTCGTGACCTGCTCGGCTACGAGCCCCGGGTGGACCTGGCCGACGGGTTGCGCAGCCAGTGGGAATGGCTTACCGCCCAGGAACACCCCGGCCAGCCGGTCGCTGCACAGGCGGCACTCTGATGCTCACCGTGACCGCGGGCTCAGCCAGCGAACTGTTCGCCCGAGCGTGCCGCGCCGTCCTCGCCTCGGGCAAGCCGGCGCGCCGCGCGATATGCCCACCGTCGAGGTGCTCGGCGCGTCCCTCATCCTCACCGACCCGCGCCGTCGGCTGGTCGATGTCCCGCCTGTCCGGCTGCTCAACCCGGCGTTCGCCGCCGCTGAGACGGCGTGGATCTTGTCCGGCTCCGACGCTCCCTGGATCTACGACTACAACGAGCGCCTCCCCGAGTACGCGGACGACGGGCGGCTGATGGGCGCGTACGGGCCGCGGCTGCGCCGCTGGCGCGGCACGACCGACCAGCTCGCCCAAGTGCTGGACACGCTGTCGCGCGACCCCGGCAGCAGGCGCGCGGTCATCCAGCTTTACGACCCGGAAACCGACGCGCGAGGCCATAAGGACGTGCCCTGCACCCTGGGCTACCGTTTCTTCCTGCGGGACGGCAGCCTGCACATGCACACCACGATGCGCAGCCAGGACCTGTGGCTCGGGTTCTGCTACGACATCTTCGCCGCGACGGTCCTGCACGAGCTGCTCGCCGGGTGGCTCGGCGCCCGGCTCGGACGCTACGTGCTGTCGGTTGACTCCTTGCACCTGTACGCCGCCGACATCCCCAGAGCACAGAACCTGCCGCCAGAGGTGCCGCCCGGCCCGCAGATGCCCTCGCTCGCCACACCCTCTGCGACGTTCGACCGGCTGCTCGCCGCCGTCATCAACGGCGGGAACCCGGGAAGCCCAGGGTGGTCGGAAGTTGTCAGCCGTGATGGCCAGCTACCGTGCCCGCAAGTCCGGCGACCCCGGCACGGCCCGCGCGCTCGCCGGCGTTCCCGGCCCGCTGGCGGCGGCACTGAACCGCTGGTACCGCTACCTTGACGCCGGGCGCGCGGCGCGGGAGGCCCGGCAGTGAGCGGCGGTGCCCGGACGTCGGCCGTGCTCGGCCTGTGCTCGTTCACCCACGACTCCGCCGCTGCCCTCATCAGCGGCGGGTCCCTGACCGGCATGGCGGAAGAAGAACGGCTCTCCGGCGTCAAGCACACCCGCGACTACCCCGCCGGGGCCGTCCGCTGGCTGCTGGACGACGCCGGGATCAGCGCCGCCGACGTGGACATCGTGGCCTACAACTTCGACGGCTACCGCTACCTCGGCGGCATCGCAGGGAGTGTCCCGTACTTGCTCAGCCCGGTGACCCGCTCCCGCGCCGTCCCGCGCGCCGCGAGCTTCGCCGTCATCCACCAGCGGTTCCGCGGGCGCATGCAGAAGCTGCGTGAGACCTTCCCAAACGCCCGCGTGCGCGGCACCCTCCACCACAAGGCGCACGGCCTGTACGCCTACGCCGCTTCCGGCTTCAGCGACGCGACGGTGCTGGTTGTGGACAGCCTCGGCGAGACCTGCACCACCTCCATCGCCGCCGCGTCCCGTACCGGGGACCGGGTCCGGTACCGGGTCGCCGAGACGGTCAGCGACCCGGCCTCGCTCGGCTACGCCTACGGCGCGGTGACCGCGCACCTGGGCTGGCGGCGCGGTGACGAGGAAGGCACCGTGATGGCCCTGGCCGCGCTCGGGGACCCAGCCCGGTTCCGTGACCTGCTCGGCCGGGCGATCCCGCTGACCCGGACCGGGTTCGCACTCGACCCGTCGCTGTTCCCGCTGCGCGTGCTCCGGTCGGGCTGGCCGAGGGTCACACCCGCGTTCACCGCCGCGACCTGCCCGGCCCGCGGCCCCGCCGAGGACGTCATCCAGGTCCAGGCGGACCTAGCGGCGGCACTGCAAGAACGCACCGAGCAGGTCATCGGCCACCTGGCCTGCCGCGCCCGGTCGCTCACGGGAGCCAAGCGGCTGTGCGTGGCCGGCGGGGTGGCCATGAACTGCGTGAGTATCGGCAAGGTCATCGGTGACGGCCTGTTCGAGGAGGTCTACGTGCCGCCCGCGCCCGGTGACTCCGGCACCGCGATCGGCGCGGCCCTGTCCGCCTACCGGGACGCCACCGGAGTCCTGCCGGGCGGCCCGGCCGGGTCGTGCTACCTCGGCCCCTCCTATCCGGGCTTCATCCCCGAGGCCCCGGCCGGCATGTCAGCGAGGCAGGTTCCCGAGCCAGGCACGGTTCCTTGCGGCTCAGCTCGCTGAGGGTAAGATCGCGGGCCTGTTCCAGGGCCGGCTGGAGGCCGGCCCGCGGGCGCTGGGGAACCGGTCGATCCTCGCGTCCCCGCTCGTTCCGGACGTCACTGGAAGGCTGAACGCCGCCGTGAAGTTCCGCGAGCCGTTCCGCCCGTTCGCGCCGGTCGTCCTCGCCGACCGCGCCGCCGACTACTTCGACCTGGCCCAGCCCAGCCCGTTCATGTCCGTCGCCGTCCCCGTCACCGTCCTGGCCCGGGACACGATCCCGGCCGTGGTTCACGCCAACGGCACCGCCCGCGTCCAGACCCTCGACCGCGAGCACAACCCGTTCCTCGCCGACGTCATCGGCTGCTTCGCGGCGCTGACCGGCGTCCCGGTCCTGATCAACACCTCGCTCAACGTCAAGGGCAAGCCGATCAGCGGCACCCCGCAGATGGCCCTGGAGTGCCTGGCCGCCAGTGGCCTCGACGGGCTGATGCTCGACGGCGGGTGGTGGGTGAGCAAGTGAGGATCGGCTACAGCTTCTGGGGCTTCCTCGGCCCCGGAATCACTGACACCCCCGACGGGGGCCGCAGCCACCGCGCCACCCTCATCGACGGCCTGACCGCCGCCGGGTACGACATGGTGTTCCTTCAGCCCAACCGCGACCTTGACGAGGCGCGCTGCGACCTGGCCGACCGCTACCAGTGGGACCAGGGCCTGCCCGACATCGACGCGCTGTTCCTCGAGTGGCGCTGGCCCATCAAGGGCCGCAACACCACCCGGTGCGGCACTCCCGGCCATACGTGCGACCTGCACCGCCAGGCGGAGCTTCTCGCCCACTACACGCTCAGGAACCGGACCCGGACGCTGCTGTGGGACAAGGACCGGCGGTTGCCCGCCACGTCCCCGCTACGCTCCCTCGCCCAGGTGACCGTCTGCGAGCCCGCGCTGGCACCCAGCCCCGGCGGGGTCAGCCTGCTGTTTCCCGTCGCCGACGACGCCCTCGATAGCGCCGACCCGGCGGCCCTGGCCGCGATGCCCCGGCCGCTGCCGCTGGTCTACGTCGGCAACCAGTACGACCGTGACGAGCCGTTCGCCGGGTTCTTCGCCCCGGCCGCCGCCAGTCATCGGCACCGCGTCGCGGGCAAGTGGACGCGCACCGCCCAGTGGCCGCACGTCACCTTCACCGGTCGGATCGCGTTCACCGACGTGAGGTCGCTGTACGAGTCGTCCCTGGCCACGATCTTGCTGCTGCCTGACCGGTACGCCAGGGCCGGGCAGATGACCCAGCGCATCTTCGAGGCCGTTCTCGCCGGCTGCCTTCCCCTAACCCCGGCGGCGCTTCCGTTCGCCTCCGAGTTCACGCCCGAGGCGCTGCACGTGGACGACGGCCGCCAGGCCGCCCGCCGCATCGGCGAACTGCAGGCTGTCGCGGGGACTGCCGGGCACGCCGCCCTGATCGGTGACTGCACCGCGCGGCTCGGGATCTTCCGGCTGTCCCGCCAGCTCGCTGTCATCGAAAGCCTCCTTTGGAGTCCCGCCCGTGCCGCATGAGCGAGTCGTCCCGCACCCCAAGCCGGGAGCTACTAGTGTCAGTGCCGATGGAACGGATCGCGATCGTCGGCTGCGGGGGCAGCGGCAAGTCCCACCTCGCCCGCGTCCTGGGCGCCGGTCTCGGCATCATGCCAGTTCACCTCGATGTCGTGTTCTACGACAAGGACTGGAAGCCGCTGGACCAGGAGGCGTTCGCCAGCCTGCAACGAGACCTGGTCGCCGCGCCCCGGTGGATCATCGACGGGAACTACGCCTCCACCCTGCCGATCCGCCTGGAGGCCGCCGACACGGTGATCTTCCTGGACCTGCCCGGCTGGGCCTGCCTGCTGGGCATCGCCCAACGCCGGCTCCGCCACGGCGGCGGGCAGCACCAGGCCATCGGCGTCTACGACCGGATCACCTGGAACTTCGTCCGCTACATCCTCGGCTACCGCATGAAGATGGCCCCGCGCGTCCGCGCCCTGATCGCGGCCGACGCCGGGCACGCGCAGGTCACCGTCCTGCGCAGCCGCGCCGCCGTCCGCCGCTACCTCGCCGCCACCGCGACCCGTTCTCCGGCACAGGGAGCCGCCAGCCATGAGGACCGGCGCTAACCCCTTCACCGACCCAGCCGAAGTACAGGGGCCGCTTTACGCTGCTGCCGACAGGCTGGCCAGCCGGACCAGTGCCCTGCACCGCGCCCGGGTCAGCGGACGGCACGCCGCCGACGTCATCGCCGACCTCGCCGCCGACGCGGCCCACCCGGCACCCGCCTTCATCGCCGACATCGGGTGCGGACGCGGCACGACCACCCTCACGCTGGCGGACAGGTTCCCCCGCGCGCGGATCGCCGCGATCGACCTGTCGGCCGCCCTGCTCACGGCGGCCCGGAACCGCACGGCCGCCCCGGAAAAAGCAGCGGCGGTACGCGCGGACTTCCACCGACTCCCCCTCGCCGACCGCTCTTGCGACCTGATCGTTGCAGCCTTCTGCCTCTACCACTCGCCCGACCCGGCCAGCGTCATCGCCGAGATCGCCCGCTGCCTGACCGACAAAGGGACGGCGGTTATCGCCGTCAAGTCGGCTGACAGCTACCGCGAACTGGACCGGCTCATGGCCGCATCCGGGCTCGACCCCGCAGCCGAGAGCCGCCCCAGCCTTTACCAGGCCGCCCACACTGGCAACATCACGGCCCTCGCCGAAACCAGGCTGGCCGTCAGGCGGGCGGTCCACGAGCCCCACCGGTTCCTTTTCCCGACGCTTGCTGACGCAGCGGAGTACCTAGCTACCTCACCCAAGTACGACCTGACGCCCGCCCTGGCGGGCTCCGCGGATGCTCTCGCCGCCGCGCTCGCGGCGCGCCTGCCCGACCAGCCGGTCACGGCAACATCCATTGTCACCTACCTGGTCGCCGACCCGAAGCCGGGCACGCCCCGGTGAGCGGGCACTTCGTCAAGCGGTACGCCTCGGCACCGGCCAGGAACCGCGCCGAGGCCAACTACCGCTGGCTGACCCGGCTGCAAGGCCCGGCGTACCTGCCCGAACTCCGCTACAGCGGCGAACGCGAACTGTGCTTCCAGCACGTCGAAGGCCGCCACGCCGTGCCCACCGACCTGACCATGCTCGCTGCCCACCTCGGCGACATTCACGGCAGCGTCCACCAGGACGAACTCCGCAAGGCCGAACTGCCAAGGCCCTACCGCGCCGCAGGCGGGCAGGTACTGCCATCCTTCTCTGCCGGCCGCCTGGCCGCCGTCGAACGCGAACTGGCCGCCGGGCACGTCCCCGACCCGAGGCTTACCATCTCGCAAGCCTGCCACCTCATCACGAGCGCCGACGGGCCAGCGGCCTTCTACAAGGACGCCAACCCCCGCAACTTCCTCATCACCCCGGACGGGACCCCGGTCACCATCGACTTCGACGACCTGACCCTCGCCCCGTTCGGCTACGACCTGGCCAAGCTCATCGTCACCCTCGCCATGACCCATGGTCCGATCCAGGGCGCCGCCATCACCGAAGCACTAAACGCCTACAACTCGGCCGTGGCCCACCACTGCTCGACCCTGCCTCCTGTCACCTGGGAAGAGCTGATGAGCTGGGCCGAGATCCACCACATCCTCACCGCCCGCTATGCCGGCGACGGCCGCTATCCCTTCCCGTGGGACCAGGCTCGCCCGTCGTGACCGCCATCCAGGCCGCGCTCGTAGCCGCCGCCCGCCTCATCGGCCCGTGCGAGATCACAGAAGCCCTCGGCCCCGCTGTCGCGCGTATCTCCGCACACGGCGGCGAGGAATACGTCGTGAAGAAGCACGCCGACCGCGACAAGCACGACCGCGAAGTCCATGCCTACCGGCACTGGACGCCAGCACTCGGCGCCTCAGCCCCGCAACTCGTGGCCGCCGACGCCCAGGCGCTCACCATTGTCACCACGGCCCTCGACGCCCGCCCGCATCCAGGCCCGCTGACCGCGGCGGCTCACCACCACGCCGGGGCCATCCTGCGCCGCTTCCACGACGCCGAGCCCCCTCGCCCACTCCCGGGCTACCGCAACTGGCTACAAGCCCGCGCTGCCTACTGGACCGGCCGCGCAAGGCCCTTCATAAACGCAGCAGACCTCGGCAACGCCAGCGCCCACCTCGCCGCGCTCCAGCAAGCCACCGACCCGGACGGAGTGCCCTGCCACCTCGACTTCCAGCCCCGCAACTGGCTCCTCGGCCCAGCCGCAGACCTCTACCTCATTGACTTCGAGCACGCCCGCACCGACATCGCGCTCCGCGATCTCGTACGCCTCCGCTTCCGCGTATGGCCAGGCCGCCCCGACCTCAAGGACGCGTTCCTGGACGGGTACGGGCGCGACCTCACCGGCTCCGACACCGAAACGCTTCAGCACCTCGGTGCCCTGGACGCCCTGACCGCCATCGCCAGGGGACACCAGAACCACGACATCCATCTCGTCCAATACGGGCACTCTACCCTCCGGCAATTGCGGGCATCCGGGTAAACAGTGCAGATCACTCAGGGGGAGGTATTTCCTCAGGTGTGTAAGGGAGTTACTTAGGGTAATCGGCTGGCAGGTGGGAACACCTGGTTCTTCGGGGGGAGAACGATCATGAAGCGCACGATCGGCGAGGATACGGCGGCTCTGGCGGGTGCCGGGGATGCGGCGGCCGGCGTGGTGCCGGAGGCTGCGCGGGTGCCGCTGCGGGAGCTGATGGACGACCGGCTGCTGGATGCTCTGCTGGAGCGGTCCCGGGACCAGGCCGGGGGGCTGCGGCTGACCGGCGAGGGCTCCATGCTCGGCGAGCTGGTCCGGGCGGTCCTGGAGCGGGCGCTGGAGTCGGAGCTCACGGCGCACCTGGGCTATGAGAAGGGCGGCCGCGGCGGGGCGGGCGGCGGCAACGCGCGCAACGGGAACATCGCCAAGACGGTCCAGACGGGCGTCGGGCCGGTGCCGCTGCAGGTGCCGCGGGACCGGGCGGGGACGTTCGAGCCGGTCCTGGTACCCAAGCGGTCCGGGCGGGTCGCGGGCGGGCTCGACGACATGGTGATCAGCCTCTACGCGCACGGGATGAGCGTGCGGGACATCATCCACCACCTGCGGCAGGTCTACGGGACCGAGCTGTCGCCCGAGACGGTCTCGAGGATCACCGACCAGGTGCTGGAGGAGGTCAAGGCCTGGCAGTCGCGGCCGCTGGACCCGGTCTACGCGGTGGTGTTCCTGGACGCGATCGTGGTCAAGGTCCGCGACGCCCAGGTCGTGCAGAACAAGCCGGCCTACATCGCGATCGGGGTCGACGCGGACGGGGAGAAGCACGTGCTGGGGATCTGGCTGTCGCGCACCCCGCCGGGCGGCGCGGCCGAGGGCGAGGGCGCCCGCTTCTGGGGCTCGGTCATGGCCGACCTGCGCAACCGCGGGGTCCGCGACATACTGATCGCCTGCGTCGACGGCCTGGCCGGCTTCGCCGCCGCGATCACGGCCGCGTTCCCGGCCACGGTCGTGCAGCGCTGCGTGGTCCACCTGATCCGCAACAGCCTGCGGCCGGTCGCCCGCCGCGACGCCGCGGCCGTCGCCGGCGAGCTGCGGAAGATCTACACCGCCCCGACCGCCGAGGCCGCCTTCGACGCGCTCGCCGCCTTCACGGAGTCGGGCTGGGGGAAGAGGTACCCGCAGGCCGCCCGCGTCTGGGAGCAGGCCTGGGACGACTTCACCCCGTTCCTGGCCTTCAGCCCGCCGGTGCGGAAGATGCTCTACACGACCAACAGCATCGAGTCGCTGAACTACCAGCTCCGCAAGGTCACCAAGGCCCGCGGCCACTTCCCGTCCGACGACGCCGTCGTCAAGCTGCTCTGGCTCGCCATCGTCAACATCGAGGACAAGAGGGCACGCGAGCGCGAGGCCCGACGCCGCGAGACCGGAAAGCGGTCCGACCAGCCCGCCCGCATCATCGAGGGCCAGCGCGTCATGGGCTGGCGCGAGGCCCTCGGCGAGCTCGACATCGCCTATCCCGGAAGACTAAGATAGCAGCAGCTAAACGCAGATAATTCAAAAACATTTACACACCTGAGTTTACAAGCTCTCAGGGATACACAGGCTGGCATGATCGGCCATGCCGCAGTACTGGCGGAGAGCACTTATTCGGATCGCGCTGTATTCCCTGGAGCCGGGTGCTTACCCGGTCGGCGATGGAGGTGGTCCAGTCGCGGCGGGCGCGGCTGGCCAAGTTCGCAGCAGTCTGGATGTGAAACTTTTGCCCTATTGCGACGTAACCTGTACGGTTCCGAGTCGAGGACTGATCCGCCGGTATGCTCTGTTGCTTCACCCGCCGAGATAACTGACTGGGCCGCGCCGAACAGGCAGCAGCCCCTGCGATTTAAGGACGCGCGCGGTATCGGCTCCATCGAAGATCATGTAGAAGTGAGGCTGACGCGGGTCGTGGGCAAATTTGTCCATCGTGTCGATGAGGTTCGGCGTGATCTCGTGACAGTGCTGGAGGACCAGCAGTTCTGCCGGTTCCTTGAACAGGCGTACGAGTTGGTCGCCGTTCTTGCCTAGCGCCCGCACGGTCATGGGGCGTGGATGGCCGCGCCCCTTGAGAAGCCATCCGGCCGACATCTGACGTCCGCGCGCGAACACCCGCGATGTGTAGAGGTCGGACTGCTCGCCGCCCCAGTCCTTCGGCACGAAGGTCTCTCCGATCAGCTCGGCGAGGACCTTTTTCACCGTAGCCTCAGGCACCTCTCGTATCGCCTGGAGCTCTGCCTCGGTGACGGTGCTCGTGAAGTCGATCGCGCCGAACTGGCGGATCTCGCTGGGATACACCCGGGGCCCCCGGGCGGGGCCGCCGCTGGCTAGTTCTTCGTTGACGAAGGACCGGACACCGATGAAGGCGGGCCGTATCTCGACGGAAACCGCGTCGAGCCTGGTCACCGTTCCGATCAGGTACAGCCGCTTGGTTCCGGTGAACTTCTGCAGCGAGGACGAGCTCGCAGTCCGGATGGAGTTGAAGGTGCCGAAGACTCTGCGCTCCTTATCGACATCGAGCGCCGCCGTGAAGTCGACAGGCTTATTGCCTGGCGTGTCCTGGTCCCTTACCCGCCGGAAGGTGAAGTCCAGTTCCGCGCCGACGACGCTGTCGTGTCGGAGTTTTCGCTCGAGCAGGCACCTCGCCAGATCTTCGACGCCCAGTGCCGGCAGCGCCTGTCCCAGCTCCCCGGCGAGCAGATAGGGCATCGCAGCCTCGGGATCGCTCCTGCTGGCCGCTCGCTCTTGCGCGGAAGCGGCCCGGTCAGGGCCGAGCAGATTCCGGACATGTTCCTGGTGCAGGTAGTACGGCTCAAGCGTGACGCGGGCCATCGGCGGGGGCTTCCTTTCACGGAGGGCAGGCGGCAGGTGTTCAGGAGACAGTTACCGAATGCTCCGAAGAAGCCCGAGAAGGTCATCCACGGTCTGCGGGCGGTCGACCTGATTGAAGCGGGTGGCCTCCGCCGCAATGGGACGCCAGGGGCCAGAATCGGGGAGCAGCGGGATGTTCGCCTGCGGGCGCTGTTCCCTCAGGATCGCACCGATCAGCTGCCCGATGCTGTAGATGTCCGTGGCGGGCGTCGGATCACCATGAGCGTCCGCTGACATCTCCGGCGCGGCGAACCCCTCGGTCCCGAATCCGGTACCGATCTGCGTGATCCGCGGGCCGCTGCTCTCGCCCAGGCGCCGCCGTCCCAGCCCCCAGTCCCCGACGACCCACCGGCCCTCGAGGAGCAGGATGTTCGCTGGCTTGATGTCCCGATGAATCCAGCCCTCCGCGTGAGGCAAGCGCAGCCCCTCACAGATCGACCTGACGAGTGCCAGCAGCGCTTCCGTCTCCTGAAGTGAGGACGCATACTTGTGGGCGTCCCCGCTGGCGAGCGGCATGACGAGCCATCGGCCGTCGGGGTCGGCATCCAGGACCGGCATGACATGTGGATGACTGCCGTAGCGCTCGCCCGCAGCAATTTCCCGGCCCATGCGGCGCCTGGATTCCTCGTCATGGAGGCGGCGCACCTTCAAGGCGACGGGCGCGGCCGTGAGCCGGTGCTCTGCACGGAATACCCTACTCTGCGTGCTCTCGGCGAACGGCTCCGACTCGTGCGGGTAGTCCGCTTCCGTCTCGCGTGCTAGCCGCTTCACCAGAAGAGCAGGAATCTCGCCGCTTGCCGCGGACAGTTCGCCGATGGCAAGGATGCTGTCGCCCCTGTCGATGACATGGTCCCAGTAGGCGCGACGCTTCTCGTCCTTGAGGATAACTACGAGCTTCTGGAACGCCGGGCAGGGGGTAAGCGCAGCCGCGAGCGCTCGTGCCGCGGTGTCCTGTGCACCGCGCAGAGCCTTCTTCTCGTCCGACAGCCGGCATGCCTCGTCGTGCGCAGGATTGGCGAGGCGCCAGCTAACGAGGCCCCCGTGCCCTTGCCCGGACGGACTGGCTGTCTTGACCTGAAAGGTCACCAGCCCGGAAGCGCACCATCGGTAGAACACGTTGAGCCCCCGGTCCCCGAACTTCCTCGCAATGCCGGCCGCCTGTCCTGACTTGCTGGTCAGCAACCAGGCACGGTCACGGGCGTCAAGTGCCTCCAGCGCCGCCCGCCAGTCCGCAGTGAGCTCGTTGATCGCGCCCCGGATCTCCAGACGGACGATCCTGCGGCTCTTCTCTCGGCCGTCGGCGTCCCTTGTGATCTGGTAGACCGGAAACGCGTCCAAGTCCCCGGGCAGGCCCAGTACTGATATCGCGTCCGAGCCAACGATCGTTTCCTGTCCCATGAGACCCAGTCCGCATCTGTGTGTGATCCGGCAGCGTCCGCCTGCCCACACACCCGCAGAAGCCAAAGCGTCGTTAATGGCAAATAATCGCACTTCAGTCAAGCCTGTCCTCGTTATCCACAGGTACCGGAAATCATTTATCAACAGGCGTGATAGCGGCGGTGTGCGTTTTCTCATTTTAGGCTACCTTCGAAGCGTGACAACCGATCCTGGCAGTGCCTCGGTCCCACTTCCCCGATCACGCCACGACTTCCACAGCGACCAGGCCACCCATGCCGCCGGGGTCCTAGGCATTCTTCTCAAAGAGGCAGGCGCACTGGACTGTTCCGATGAGGAGATCGCTGCCACGATCGACATCTGCCGGGCGCTTGCCGACCTTTCCCCGCACGGGAAGGCCGTGCCGACGCGGCGGCTCTACGAGTACCTGGCGGACCGCTACGGCCAGCCCCTGCTAGAGAGGCGGCTTCACGCCCTGATGAGAGCGGGCTCTGTCGAGAAGGACCGGGACGTGCTGCACGAGCAGAACGTCCGCCTCACCATGCCCGGCTCCATCAGCCTGGTTTTGGTGCCCTGGATTACCTCGATGCGCGGGCATCACGCCCTGCTTGAGCTACTCAGCCGCGCGGAGGAACGCGCCAATGCACCCGGTGCCACTGCCGACGACATCAGGGCCGAGCTCGCGGAGGTGCGCAGGATGCTGTCTACCTACGCCAGCCATGTCCAGCGGATCATCGAGGATCGCAGGACTGCCGAAATGATCGAATACGCCCGCGACTGCGATGACCAGAAGGTCTCAAGCCGGATCGGCAGGCTGAATACGCTCGTGACGCAGTGGTTTCCCCGTGACCTGGCCGACGATCTGGAACGGCTCTCGATGGCCTGTGACCGGTACATTCGCCAGACGCAGGAGCTAGTGAAACTGCTTAACGCCTCGGCGGCGACAAGGGGATACTGGGCGCGTGCGGATGAGGTGCATGAGGTGCTGCGCTCCGCTACGCGGCCGCGGCTCGCCGCTTTCTGGGACGGCATTGCCTTCGACGAGGCGCCCGTCTGGATCAGCCCGCAACTGGTCCTGGATGCTGCCGCGAAGCTCACATTTCGCCCTGCGGAGGAGCGAGTCCCCGAGGCTGGGACATACGACGCGGCATCCTCACCGGTCCCGGACCCGCTCGAGGAACTGCGCGCACTGGCAGAGCTCCTGCTGGCCGGAGCGGGCGAACGGGACCTGACCGAGGAGTTCCTGAACCGGCCGTGGCCCTTTCCCGCAACGATCCTTGCCCGCCTAACCGCGCTGGCGGGGCTGGACGCTGGCTATGCGCTCCGCTATCCGGGACATCTGGCCCTACGGGAGGAAGAGGCCGGCATGCGGGTCGCCACCGGCGTCACCCTGCGGCGGGTCCCGTATCCGACGCTGGCGAACTCGACTCCGGAAGGGGGGAACTAGTGAGCCCGTCAGCGGACGCAGTCGCGCTCTCGCTCGCCCGCCTCCGTCAGGCGGCCTGGCTTCCCGCGAGCGACCTGCCACTCGCCCAGGCCGAGGAACGGGCAGCGCTGGCGGGCCGACAGATCGTCCTCGTGGGCGGGGAGGACGAGAAGCCAGCCCTCGCCGTCCTATCCTGGCAGGGGACCGACCCCGCCGAAAGCTCACGCCCGCCCCGGCTCCCGCGCCGGGCGCTTTCCCGCAACGCGACCAAAACCCTGGTCGTCGTCCACGCCCTGCTGACTGATCCCGAGGCCAGCCGCGCCATAGTGACGCAGCCTCAAGTTCTCACCGCCATCCTGCTTCTGTCCTCCCGGTCCGGCGAGAGCTGGGCCATCCCCTCTCTCCGCCTGGAACTCCCCCATGCGGGACTCCTTACCCCCTGCCGGGAGGGCTGGGCATGCGGCCCCGCCATGAGCGCCTGGGACCGGCCTACTCGCGATGTCATGGCGCACGCCACCCAGCAGTTGCGGGGGCACCCCTCCTGGCCCGAGACCCGGCATGGCTGACGAGGCCGACGACGAAGCAGCGATCATCGACGCCGTCCGGGCACTGGAGGCGGCTGACGGGCCGCTCCGGCCCCGGGACTGGCCAGCACTGTCGGATGCTGACCTTCGCGAGCGTGTCGCCCGACGCCTCGGCGGCCTGGGACGCCAGTTGCTCCCTGTCCTGGACGAGGCCGGGACGGCGGTCACTGGATACCTCAGTGCCTGGTCCGACGATGCCGCCGCCGATCTCGCCCGGGTCACCTGTGGCCTTCAGGAAATCGACTTGGCGCTGCTGACCCTGCTCTACCTGCACTGGGAGATCCTCGGGCGCGTCCTCGGCGAGGACCTGCGCCCGGTGCAGGAGCAACTGGACGCCTACACCGGCACCGGCCGCGAGGCCATCCGCGGCGACGCCAGGAAGGAGAGCCTGACCCGACTCCAGGCCCGTCAGCTCATCAGGGCGGACTACCGCCTAGGGCCTGCGTTCGACCGGCTCACGCCGGTCCAGCGTACCCGGCTAGACCAGAGCCTCTTCCTGCTGCTGCGCCCAGAACACGCCTGGGCCGCAGAGATCCGGCTGTCTCGCCAGGCTGAACGCCAGGAGGCATCATGACGGCACTAACGCTGCCTCTCGACATCACCACGCCCGGCATCGTCGCCGGTCGGGCGCTGCGCGCCCTGCAACTGATCCGGATCGGCCGACACACCAGCCAGGTGATGCTGCTGCCCGCGCACGGCCTGTGGGTAGTGAGCGGCAAGGGGCCGGAGGAAGGCTCCAACGGCGCCGGCAAGACCGTCCTCCTGGGTGCACTCTCACTGCTGCTCGGCGACGCGCAGTGGAATCGCGGCGGAGGCACGGCCGCAAGCGCGCCCAGGCTGCTCTTCGACCACCAGCGCGCTCACGTCACCGACGCTAAGTACGAGAGCGCCCAGTACGGGTACATCGCGGGCGTCTTCTACCACCCGCAGGCCACGGATCCCGTCAGCGTCTGGCTGCGCATCACGCGCTACGAGTCTCCGCATGTGCAGGTCCGCTGGGCGGACGGGGTTCACCTCGCCACCGGAGATGGCGAGCGGGAACGCCTGGCCGCAGCAGATCGCTGCTGGAACTCGCTCCGGATGAACAAGGCCTTTCTGATTGGCAATTACGCGGCAGAACTGTACGGCAGCACGCCGCGCTGCCTGGCCGGCATCCGGGCGAGAGGCAGCGAGGAGAACCAGGACCGTGGGCTACTCGCCCTGGGACAGGGAGCCTTCCACCCGGCTGATCTCGCCATCCAGATCATCACGCTAGCCGGAAAGCAGCATGCGCTGGACTCCGAACAGGAACAGCGGAGAAACATGCAGGAGAATCAGGCGGCGATCAAAGCCCAGCGGAGCGACTACCAGCAGCAGTACCAGCGGGAGGAAGCTGAACTCGCGGCCATAGCGCACCGGTGTGAGGCCCAGCGGCTAAGCGATGAGGCCAGCGAGGCGTGGGGAAGCTACCTGACGCTGCGCTGCCTGCTTGAGCGCCAAGCCGCACAGACGCTGGAAGACCGCGCCACCACTCTGGACTCCGAGGTCGAGCACCTGAAAAATGCCATCGAAGCGAAAGAACAAGAGCTTCGCAACCTGCCTTCCCAGGAAGATCTGCTGCGAGCACGCGCCGCCGCCACGGAAGAAAAAAACACGGCCATCGCGGCGAAGACCAAGCTAGCGGAGGAATCCGGCGCAATCGAGAACGAAATAACGACACTCCGCGGGCAAATTTCGGAACTTGAGCCCAAGACTGAGCTCGCACTCGGGACGACGATCGCGGACGCGACCACCGCAGCCGACACTGCCGAGCAGACCCAGCAGGCGGTGCAGGGAGAACGCGATGACGCCGACCGGGAGGCCCGCGCCGCGCAGGCCGCCCTCGATGCACTGCTGAACGGCGTTGGCGGCCCGGCGGGCCCGGTGGTGGCAGCGCTGCGCGCCGCGGGCATCGACGCGGTTCCGCTCGTCGACCTGATCACGCTCCCGGCTGGCACCCGACCGGCTTGGGAGGGGCGGCTCAGCCCCTATGCCCACGCCATCGTCATCTCCCGCGATAACGCGGCCGACGCGAGCCAGATTCTCGCAGGATACCAAGGCACTCCGGTCATCGCCTGCGATGGCCCCGCCACCGCGATCGCGGCAGTCCGTCCGGGAGACGCCGGGTTCCTGGGCGACCTGCTAACGCGGCTCGAGGAGCGAATGCCGACGGCGACGGCCGACTGGGCCGCCGGGGACAGCTGGGTGGAAGACGACTATCTCGGGCTGGCGATCGGCGGTGGCTATGACCCGCCACTGACCGATCGGAAGGCAGCGGTCGCCGCCGCCCGCGCCACCGCCGACCTTCTCCGTCGGCGTCTGGACGAGCAGGATCAGCGGCTTCAGAACGCGAAGCAGGCTGTTAGCGGCGCCAAGGCCGTCCTGGCATCCGCTGAGGCCGTAGCTCAGGTCGAGAAGCTGAAGATAAGGCTGTCCAAAGCGGAGTCCAGGTCCACGGAGTTTCCCGCACTCGTCGCGGACGCTCAGGCACGGGAGGAGAAAGCCCGTGCGGATTTCGACGCGGCAGACGCCGCGTACACCAGCGCCGACCAGAGCCGCCAGGCGATGCTGAAGGAACTGACCGTACTTCGGCACGGCTCCTCGGCCCCCAACGAGCGGCGCGGACTAACCCAGATCGCGCAGGAGGCTGCCCGCGTCCGATCGGAAGCGGTCCAGAAACGTGAGAGTACCGAGTCGCTCCGTGGGATCGCCGCCATCGGCGACCCAGATGCGGCGGAGAGAGCACTCGCCCAGCAGCAGGTCGTGCTCGACCAGCAGACAATGCAGCACCGCTTCGCCGACGCCCGCAGGCTGCTCCGTCGAGCCGTGGAGGAAGTCCTTCCCGGACAGTCAAGAACGGTGACGGCGCAGACGGCAGCAGGCGAGCCGCCCATGCCCGACCCGGAAACTCCCGCAGGAGTGACGGCCTGGGGAACCGAGGGGCAACTCAGCCAGAAAATGCGCGACTTGCGCGAATGGTGCGATGGTTCCGCATCCCCCTACGAGCGCGCCCGATCGTTCGACCTAGTGGAGCACCCGTTGCGGGCATGGCTCGACCGGCACGGCTTCAACGACGACAGCAGAGCAGCCGACATCCACAGGGACCGGCTCGCTAAGCAGGAGAAGATGGCGGCCGCGGAGCGTAAGGCCGATGACCAGATCCTGATGCTTAGGGAAGCGCAGCGACTGCACCTCAGCACCGTCACCCAGATGTTCGCCACGACGGAGCAAACGCTCCGGGAACTGCTGGCCGCGACGGGGCGAGACCCGGTCGCTCTGCGCCCAAGGCACAACGACATTGACGACGCCAGCCAGTGGCTCCGATGGGAGGTCTCCCCGCAGTGGCTGACGCCAGGCGCCAGCCCAGTTGGCTACGAGAACCCGCCCAACACCGCCGAGTTGATCATCCTGCACCTGCTGCTCGCAGTCTCAGCGCTTGTCTCCGCGACATCACCCCGCGGGCGGATGCTGATCCTCGACGAGTCTGGCAACAACCTAGACGCCCCCAACCTGCGGAAGATAACCACAGTGCTGAAACAGGTCGCCGACAAGTACGGCCTGACGGTTGTCCTCGCCTGCCAGGACGTCTACACCCACCTCGTCACCCCACACTCAGCCGGCATGGTTCAACTGGTGCGAGCCTCCTCGACGCACGTGCTGAACGCGGCGCCTGTCATCCTCCAAGAAGACGACGATCCAGCACTCATCCGCTCGCTGGAGCCTTACCTGCGAATGGGGCGGCCAGCTACGTGACCCTCGAGAAAGATCGCGCCGGACCTGTCCAAGCGCTCGGAGGACATCCAACATGAGGAGTTCGCGAAGCGTGCCGATGCTGATCGCTGACACCAGCCCGCTGGTGGCGATGCTCAACGCCAAGGACAAGCACCACAGGCGCGCACCGCGCTGTTCCGGCGGTTCCGCAGTCCGGTCATCGCCCCGACCCCCATCATCACTGAGGTCGCCTACTTCCTCCGGATCGAGCCGAGTCCCGTCGTCGAGGCCGCGTTCCTCGACGCGTGGGCACGTGGCGAGCTGGTCGTCGAGGCGACCACCGTGCAGGACCTCGCCCGGATGGCCGACTTGGTGGGGCTGTACACGGACTCTCCAAAGCGGTCCGCCCGGTCCATTGCGCGGCCTTCGAGCTGCTGTAGGCCCACCGCAGGTACACGCCAGGGCCCGCGGGACAGCCGCTCTCCTGGCCGCGCAGAAGGGACCGGCTCCCAGTCCTGCCAGCCACGCCGGGGCACTGGCCGCCAGCCAGGAGGCCCAGGAAGAACATGGCCGCGAATACCCGACTATGCTTGTCCCTCCAACATAAAACCTGTCCCATCCGGGCTGGCGATGCCACATGGTCTAGACCAATCTGAAATTGGTCTAGACCATGGCCTTTCAGGTATCAGCACCGATTCAGCACGCGGCCCGGAAACGACGGGAACCAACCGGCATGAACCGGACAATCGGAACACGAGAAGGAACCACCCCGCGTGGCCACGGGACGGCCCTTCCCTTGGGTCTAAGACAGGTATATCCGCAGGTCAGGCTAGCGAACGTCCAGCCCCGTGACCGCCCGCCCGATGATCATCCGCTGGATCTCGCTGGTCCCCTCAAAAATCGTGAAGATCTTCGCGTCCCGATGCCAGCGCTCGACCGGGTAATCCCTGGTATACCCGTTGCCGCCGAGGATCTGAATAGCCTGCTCGGTCACCTTGACGGCCGTCTCGCCGGCGAAGAGTTTTGACATTGACCCCTCCGCCCTGGCGAACTTGTGGCCGTGCCTGGCCATCCAGGCGGCGCGCCAGGTCAGCAACCGGGCAGCATCGACCGAGGCGGCCATGTCGGCGAGCATGAAGGCAACCCCCTGGTTCTGCCCGATCGGCTTGCCGAACTGCTCGCGCTGCGTCGCGTACTCGGTGGCGTACTCGGCAGCCGCGCGGGCCACTCCGACCGCCATCGCCGCCACCGTCGGCCGGGATGCCTCGAACGTCTTCATCGCGGCCTGCTCCCCGGCCGCGCCGCCCTCGGCCAACCTGGCTAGCCGTGCATCCAGCCGCTCTTTGCCGCCGACCAGGCAGCGGCCAGGAACTCGGACATCATCAAGCACGACCTCGGCCGTGTGCGAGGCGCGGACGCCGAGCTTGCGGAACTTCTGCCCCTGCGACAGCCCTTTGGTGCCCGGCGGCACGATAAAGCTGGCCTGACCCCGGCTGCCGAGTGCCGGATCAACCGAGGCGACGACGACATGCACATCGGCGATGCCGCCATTAGTTGCCCAGGCTTTGGTGCCATTCAGCACCCATTCATCGGTCGCCGCCGAATAGACCGCCCTGGTCTTGATCGCACCGACGTCGCTGCCAGCATTGGGCTCGGACGAGCAGAAAGCGCCGAGCTTGACATCACCAGGGCTGCCGAACATCTGCGGCAGCCACTCGCCCATTTGCTCGGAGGTGCCATTGCTGCTCACCGCGACGGCAGCCAGGCAACTGCCAGTCAGTGAAAGGCCAATGCCGGCATCGCCCCAATAGATTTCCTCAAAGGCGACCGGCGTGCCAAGGCCGGTTGGCTCAAACCACTGGGTCGCGAAGAAGTCGATCGAGTAAAGCCCGACTTTGGCAGCCTCTTCGAGAATCGGCCATGGCGTCTCTTCGCGCTCATCCCACTCGGCGGCGGCTGGCCTGATCGTGTTGACCGCGAACTCGTGGACCCAGTCCCGCATCTGTTTTACATCGTCGGACAGGTCTAGAGTGAAACCGGCAGCAGCTTGATCGTCGTCGCTCATCAGGGCTCCCTTTGCCCGCTAGTCGACGCGGCCGGGACCGCGCGAGGTAAGTTACTCAAGAGTAACATAGCGTCGCGGCTGAGGGAACGCACTACCTGCCCGGGCGCGATCACTTAGATCTGGACTATCTCACGGCGAATAACCATCAAGTATTCGCTGGAGTTGCGCTGCCTCGGATGGCCGAGTATTGCGGTCGGCTAGCCGAGCCTGGGCGACTTGGGCGAGATATGGGCTTGGACTGGCGCTGACGCCGCGCTCGAATCTCCGCACTAGTGAGTCACGCACCACGGTGGCCATCAGCCTGACGCCCAGCGGCAGGTCATGGACCTCTGAGGTACGCATGATCAGTGACGCCATAGCGACATCCGCACCAGGTGGGCCTGCGGCGCCATTCGACCAGTCAATGACGACGGGACCAGTTTCGGTCAGCATCACGTTGCCAGGGTGCAGGTCCAAGTGCATGATCCGGTCGCCTTCATCGAACGGCCTTGGCAGCCAGTCCAGTGCCGGAATCTCATGCAGTTGATTGTGCATGCGCGCCAGCGTGCTGGCGTGCCGCCAGGCCAGCCACGGCCTCTTGCCGAGATCGGTCAGCATGTCCTTGCCGAAGACTCTGGCCATCACCAGATCAGTGCCGTCGGCTTCGTAGACCTGGGGCACAGGGAACCCGACCGAGTGCAGGTACTGCATCAGCCTCGCCTCATTGCTGACGACGGACGCCAGCACTCGCAGCGCCGTAGTTTTGTCGCTGACCTCGGCACTAATCCGGTACCGGCGCAGTACCCGGTCGTGGCCAAGTTCGTAGACATCGCAGGCGCGGCCGGCCCTGATCAGCCGTCCGAGATGCGCGGAGTTGGTCATGCGATCATTCCATCATCGGTTGATCTGCCAGGACCAAGCGAAACCAGATGACCAAGGAGCGGCACCGGATGGACTACGGCAGTTACCAAAATCTGCTGTTCGAGCGGCACCCAAACGGCGTGCTGCTGATCACGATGAACCGGCCCGAGGTCTACAACGCGGCCGACGAGGTCATGCATGGTCAGCTGGCGAAGCTGTGGACCGACGTAGCCCGCGATGACGAGACCAGGGTGGCGGTAATCACCGGGGCCGGCAAGGCGTTCTCGGCCCTGGCGGCGATCTGGCCATGGTGCAGCGGATGGCAGGCAACTATGAGCGCACCGCGCACATGCTCGGCGAGATGAGCGACCTCGTCTACAACCTGGTCAACTGCGAGAAGCCGATCATCTCTGCCATCAATGGCGTGGCCGTAGGGGCTGGCCTGGTCGTCGCGCTGCTGGCGGACATCAGCATCTGCGCCGCCGACGCCAAGCTCGGCGACGGCCACGTCAAGCTGGGCGCCGCCGCCGGCGACCACGCCGCCATCATTTGGCCCTTGTTGTGCGGCATGGCCAAGTCCCGGTACTACCTGCTCACCGGCGAGATGGTCGATGGCGTCGAAGCCGAGCGGATCGGCCTGGTCAGCAAGGTGCTGCCACGCGACGAGGTACTGCCAGAGGCGCTCAGAGTGGCCGGCCAGCTAGCCGCAGGCTCGCAACTGGCGATCCGGCTTACCAAGCGCGCGCTCAACAGCTGGCTGCGCACCGCCGGCCCGATCTTCGACCAGTCCGCCGCCTACGAGATGCTCACTTTCATGGGCCCAGACCTGGCCGAAGGCGCCGCCGCCCTGCGCGAGAAGCGGCCGCCCAAGTTCGCCTGATCCCGGCAGCTGCGGATCAAGCTGCGGATCAAGCTGCGGATCAAGCCGTGGCTGGTGAGCGGGGCACGACGGCACGATCATGGCCCGCGTGCGCACCGGCTGATGCCAGCGCGGCAGGCAACCTGAGTTCGAACACCGATCCCTTGCCGACGGTGCTGCGCACCTGAACCGAGCCTCGATGCGCCTCGACGATGGCCGCCACGATCGCCAGGCCCAAGCCGAAGCCGCCAGCCGACCGATTACGCCCGGCGTCGACGCGGGAGAACCGGCTGAAGATCCGGTCAAGCTCGGCGGCTGGGATGCCGGCGCCCTCGTCGGTGACCGCGATCACCACGTTGCCACCGTCGCACCTGGCACTGAGCTGGATGCCGTCACCTTGCTCAGTGTGGTCAAGCGCATTCTCAATCAGGGCATCGAGCGCCAAGGTCAGCCGGTCGGCGTCACCGCGTACCCAGGTTTCCTCCATCACGCCAAGAGACCAGCGTCGGGGCACATGACCCCAGCGCTGCAGCGCATCGATCACGATCGCCTCGGCGTCGACGCCAGCCAGATGCAGGAATTCCGGTCGTTCCGACGAGGCGATCAGAAGCATCCGGCTGGCGAGCCGCCGCAGTCTCAGCAGTTCGTCTACCGCAACCCGGGCGTCGGCTGCGATGGCCTGATCAGTGGCAGCACGCTCGATGAGCTCCGCGTGGCCGAGCGCGATCGAGATAGGCGTGCCCAGTTCGTGGGAAGCGTCCTGTAGGAACTGCCGTTGCTGGTCGAGCAGCAGCAGGTTGTAGTCGGACACCCGCCTGATTTCCTCCATCGCGGCCAGTCGGCGGCGCGAGTGCCAGACCATGACCACGAACAGCAGCGCGAGCAGCGGCACCTCGGCCAGGTAGTCAGCGTCTTGCTCGCCCCGCAGTACCTGCCAGCCGATCAGTCCGCCGGTGGCGAGCGTCACGACCAGGGCGGTGGTCAGCGCCGAGCCGAAACGCCACAGCCGCCAGCCATACGCGGCGGTCAGGCTGATCCAGATGATCAGGAACGGCACCGTCTGCCACTCCGGGATCAACTGCATCGCCAGCAGGTTCAGCCCAACGAAGAGCACCCAGGCGAGGTCAGCGCGATAAGTGTTCAGCCGGACTATTCGGTTGCTTCGCATCTAGCTCGTGCCTAGTGCGGCGAAAGCGCGCAGTGCCATCCGATGTCGCATGTGTCCAAGGTTGCCACATGAGCGAGATCTAGCTGGTCAAAGGACTATTCTCGCTCGTGCTTCTCCAGGAAGGTGTAGATGTCAGCTTCGTCGACACCGGGGAAGCTGCCAAAGGGAAGCGCGGACAGGACGTGCGAGTGGCCACGGGCTGACGGCCACGCCATGCCAGCCCAGCGCGCGGCCAGCCTGGACGGCGGACGCAGGCAGCAGGACGGGTCAGGGCAGGTTGACCGGGTGCGCTTGGTAGTCTCGCGGCCGCGGAACCAGCGAGCGTCATCGAAGGAGACGCCCAGCGTGATCGCGAACCCTCGTTCGCTGCCCGGGTCCACCGAGGCCACGCAGTAGTAGGTGCCGGCCGGCGTGTCCGAGTACTGATAGTGCGGGCTGAACCGGTCGGCGGCCGAGAAGATCTGGCGACCCGACCAAAGGCGGCACATCCGCTGCCCCTCGATGGCCCCGGTGCTGTCGGCCGGGAAGATCACGCCGTCGTTCTCGTACGCCTTGTAGATCGTGCCGCCGGCATCATTTTTCACAAAATGACAGGGCATGTCCAAGTGATGCGTCGCCAAGTTGGTGAAACGATGCGCCGCCATCTCATAAGACACGGAGAACACGTCGCGCAGGTCCTCAACCGACAGGTTCCTGTTGTCCTTGGCCTGCCGCAGGAAGGCGACCGCCGCCTGCTCGGGCACCAGCACGGCGGCGGCGAAGTAGTTCGCCTCAACCCGCTGGCGTAGGAAGTCGGCGAAGTCGACCGGAATGCTATGGCCAAGGACGAAGTGGCCAAGCGTCTGCAGCAGAACCGCACGCGGCGTGTGCACGCCGAGCGTCTCCTGGCGCAGGTAGATTCGCCGGTTCCGCAGATCGGTCACCGATCGGGTCGACCTAGGCAGATCTTGCACATAGCGGACGGTAAATCCGTGATGACTCACCACCGAGAGCAGCAATCCTTGCGAGAGCGCGCCGCCTGAGTAGCTGACCGGGGCGAGTGCCTGAGCGGCCGCCTCCTCGATCTCGGCGAAGTAGTTACCGCGATCGCGCATCATCAGCCGCAGGTCGGCATTAGCTAGCCTGGCCTCCTCGGGCGTGGCGGTCGGCTTGACCTGCTGCTTGCGCAGCTCATCGAAGAGCGCGAGCACGTGCTCCATGACCTCGCTTGGCACCCTCGGGCCAGGCCGCAGGTACGGCAGGCCAAGGCTGCGGTAGGTCGGGTCACGCTGGGCTTCATCAAGCGCGATCTCCAGCTCGGCTCGGCGGCTCGGCGGCTCGCGGCGCATCAGCTCCTCGGCGGGTACGCCAAGCGCGGTAGCGAGCGCCTCGATCAGCGAGAGCTTGGGCTCGCGGCGCCCGTTTTCCAGCAGCGACAGCACTGAAGGGGCTCGACCGACCCGGTTGCCCAGCTCGGTGAGGGTCAGGTTCCTGCTGCGCCTGATATGCCGGAGCCGTTGCCCGAAGAGATTGAGATCCAGGCGACCTTCCGGCAAAGATGTGTTTTCTTTCTCGGTGAACGTTGTCACATCTTCATGATAGATGAAGAACTGCAAATTTTCATCATAGTGAGCTCTAGCGCTAGCCAGCCGCCGGCGGTGACCCTGGGAGTAACACCCGGGGACGGCACCACCAGGAGGTCCAGTGAACGAGAGTCGCCTCGAGGGCAACGGGAGCAACGGCCAGTCGCAGCAAAGCGGCCAGCAGAGCCAGGCAGAGCAACTGCAGGCTCGGTGGGCAGCGGATTCGCGCTGGGCCGGGATTGAGCGCACCTATACCGCTGCCGACGTGATCAAGCTGCGCGGTTCTGTGCGGGAGGAGCACACGCTGGCCCGACTGGGCGCTGAGCGGCTGTGGTCCCTGCTGCACACGCAGGACTACGTGCACTCGCTTGGCGCGCTCACCGGAAACCAGGCCGTACAGCAGGTGAAGGCCGGGCTCGAAGGCCATCTACCTGTCCGGCTGGCAGGTCGCCGCCGATGCCAACCTGGCTGGCCAGACCTACCCGGACCAGAGCCTGTACCCGGTGAACTCGGTGCCACAGGTCGTGCGCAGGATCAACAACGCACTGCTCAGAGCCGATCAGATCACCTGGGCCGAATCCGGCAACGCGGGCGCGCCGTACTGGCTGGCCCCGATCGTCGCTGACGCCGAAGCCGGCTTCGGTGGCGTGCTGAACGCGTTCGAGCTGATGAAGTCGATGATCGCGGCGGGCGCTGCCGGCGTGCACTGGGAAGACCAGCTCGCCTCCGAGAAGAAATGCGGCCACCTCGGCGGGAAGGTACTCATCCCGACCGGGCAGCACATCAAGACGCTGAGCGCGGCCAGGCTCGCCGCCGACGTCTGCGACGTACCCTCGCTCATCGTGGCGCGCACCGACGCCCAGGCAGCAACCTTGCTGACCAGCGACGTCGACGAGCGCGACCAGCCGTTCGTGACCGGGGATCGCACCGCGGAGGGCTTCTACCGAGTGCGCAACGGCATCGGTTCCGTGCATCGCGCGCGGCCTGGCCTACGCGCCGTACTCCGACCTGCTCTGGATGGAGACCTCAACGCCTGACCTGTCGGTGGCAGCGAGTTCGCCGACGCCATCCATTCGGTCTACCCAGACCAGATGCTCGCCTACAACTGCTCGCCGTCGTTCAACTGGCGAGCGAACCTGGACGACTCGACGATCGCGAAGTTCCAGAAGGAACTGGCTGCGATGGGATACAAGTTCCAGTTCATCACCCTGGCCGGATTCCACGCGCTGAACTACTCGATGTTCGACCTGGCCCGCGGCTACGCGCAGGAAGGCATGTCCGCGTACGTCCGGTTGCAGGACGCTGAGTTCGCGGCCGAGGCCGACGGCTACACCGCGACCAGGCACCAGCGCGAAGTCGGCACCGGCTACTTCGACCAGGTCAGCTCGGCCATCAACCCGGACTCGTCCACCACGGCGCTGGCCGGCTCGACCGAAGCCGCCCAGTTCGCCGCCGCGCACCACTAAGGCTGGCCGCATCGCAGTCAGGGGACGCTCGCCGGTCAGCGTCTCCTGACTGCGGTTTACGGCACTAGGCCAAGCGCATTGTGCACGTTGAAATCCTCGTCCTCATCCTCGATGTCGAGATAGCGACGGCGCCACCGGGAAGGAACGGCGAGCGGGACGATCATCATGACGCCGAGCAGCGCGAGCACGCCGCTGAAAAGCAGCGAGGTCGTGCCTGCGGTGAAGTGGCTGCCCGCCAACGGCACATACTTGAGCGTGTACTTGCTGTGCAGCACCATCAGAGCTGACCAGCCGAGCAGCACGAGCCCGGGCAGGCCGGTCGCCAGCGGCGAGATTCCTGGCACCACCAGGAAGATTCCGATCAGCAGGCCAGTGCCGACCACCGCGCCCACCGCGAACAAAGCGGCCGGCGTGGTCAAGGCGTGCGCAGCGCCAGCGCTGGTGACCGGACCATGCAGCGCGATGATCCGGGTGATTCCCCAGCCGCCGGCGAAGAAAAGCGCCGCTAGCAGGGCAACGCCCAGTGCCAAACCCACTAGGTGCCGCATTCGCCACATCCCTTCGGTGGAAGGATCGCATCCGAAGACCTGGCTCCCCAACGCTGCCCAGTCCATCCGCGCACGGCCAGACCAGTCAGCGGCCGTCTCCTAGACGGCACCCCAGTCGCACACCGAGCGTCACGATCGTGTCGGCAACTCGCGGGTGCGGCTTAGCCATCTGGCACACTACCTACCGGCTGAAGGCCCGGCTGGCACTATGCAAATAGTCGATAATATCTATTACCGGATAAACGTGAACGGTAACTCTCAGTTATCACAAATTGGCCGGTCAACTCTTTCGTCTGACCAGCGCCGACCTCGCTAGGACCCGCCACCGATTTAGTGGCTCAAGTGCTTCGTACGTCCGGTAGCGGTCGCGCTTGATCAGCGCGAACTTCGCTCCCCTGGCACCGCCAGGCAGCTGATATCCGGCGGGCGCGTAGCTGACGAAATCGGCGTGCATCCGCTCGAAGAAACGCCGCCGCTCCCCTCGCGGCACTAGGCCTGCCGTCTGCAGCACGGCGGCGTAGTGCCAGATAGCGCGCTCGAACACAGCCGTCTGCACCGCGCTTGTCGCCACTGGGTCACCGGCAGCGACCAGCTTGTGCAGCATCGTGAAGACCTCAGCGTAGGCGTCGAACACCGCCAGGTGGGCGGTGCTCTTTGTCGCCATGAACGAGCCCGGGCGGGCTCGCCGGTAGCAATAGCAGGCCCGGCTGAGTGCGGCAAGCTGGCCGTTGAGCAAAGCAGCGCAGGTCACCGGGATGTCCTCGTGAATGCCCGCGCGGAAAGGCTCGCCCAGCCTGCCTAGGAACTCCCGGTTGAATAGCTTGCTCCAGGCCGTCATGGTCAGGCCGATGAGTTGCGGCGCGTCCGCAAGGGAGAACAGCCCGGTTGGCGCGGACGCAAGCAACTCGGCCCCTGGGCTGGCCGATGAATTCCCATTCGGAAAGAATTCGCGGTAGTCGATCAGGAGCACGTCGGGCCAGCCGTCGCACAGGCGGGAACTGAGCGCGCTGACCGCTCCCGGCGCCAGCAGGTCATCGCCATCGACGAACCAGACGTAGCGACCGGTCGCCTTGGCCAAGCCGACATTTCTGGCGTTCCCCGGACCGCCGGGTGCGTCCCTGTGCACCACGAGCAGCCGGCCATCGAGCTTGGCCCGCTCGTCGAGTAGCGCACCGCAGCCATCAGGCGAGGCGTCATCAACGGCGATGACTTCGATGCGCACGTCGGCCTGCTGACCGAGTACCGAGTCCAGGCAGTCAACCAGATACTGGCGAACGCCGTAGACCGGGATGACGATGCTGATCAGCGGAGTGTCGCCGGCCTGCTGATGCGGTATGGCCATGGCGCCAGCCGGGTCAGCCGACGTGATCGGCTTGCGGCTCGATCGCCTCAGGCCGACCGGGTGGCAGATCAGGCTGGTCGATGGTGACTTTCGACGGCCACCAATTCCACCGTCCGAGCAGCACCACGGTGGAGGGTACGAGCAGGGTGCGGACCAGGAAGGTGTCCATCAAGATGCCGAGCGCGAGGCCGATGCCGATGTCCAGGATCTGGCTGCTGCCGCCCTTGCCGGTGCCGCCAACTAGCGCGAGCACGAGGAAGGTGCCGGCCAGCACCATGCCGGCCGAGGTCACCGTCGTTCCGGTCACGCTCAGTGCGCGAGCGACTGCCTCACGTAGCGGAAGCTTGTGAGCCTCCTCCCTGATTCTGGTCATGACCAGAATGTTGTAGTCCTCACCGAGGGCGAGCAGGAAGATGAACATCAGGAACGGCAGGAAGAACACGAGGCCGCCGGAGCCGCCGATCTTGATGAAGAGCAGCACGGACAGGCCGAGCGCGGCCAGGTAGGACACCCCGACCGAGGCGATCAGATACAACGGCGCGACGAGGCTGCGCAGCACGATCGCCAGCAGCAAGCCGATGACCAGGATCGCGATGGGGATGATGCGCTTCAGGTCACTGTCGGAGATGCTGCTGATGTCATAGAGCGCCGGGGCCTCGCCAGCGACGCCGGAGGCGTTCGCGTGGGTCGCGTGCTGGATCGCCGTCGTTTCGGCTCTGATGGCAGGCACCGCGTTGATCGCGGGGGTCTGACCGGGGTCACCAGCGGTTAGCCCAACCGAGAACAGGATGGTGCGGCCGTCCGCGCTGACATAGTTGCCGGTCGCCCGATAGAGCTGATACGCCTCCGGCGGGATCTTGCCGCCGGTTGGGGCCGTGGGCGACAGCGCCTTAGCCGGGCCGAGCGCAGCATGCAACTCGGCGAGCTGCGTCGGGGTCAAGGTAATGCTGCCAACCGGGTTAAGCGGCCCGGTGACCTGGTTGAGCAGCGAACTGTGCCGCAGCTGCGTGGTCGCCGTGCCGAGTACGGCGGGGTCATCCCAGATCGGCTTGCTGAAGCGGAAAATGATCTCGGTCGGGTTGGCCGAGGACTGCGGGAAGTACTTCTTGAGCAGCGCCTGGCCGGCCGCTGAGTCACTGCCAGCGGGCGGGGCCGTACTGCCGCCGAAGCCGCCAGCCTTGTAGCCGGTCACGCCGAAAGCAAGCGCGCCAAAGAAGATAAGCCCAGCCAGCAGCGTCGGCAGCGGGTGGCTGACGATCCGGTTAGCGACCTTGCCCCAGACCCCCGGCTTGCCGGCGCCCTGGATGTCAAGCGGAATGAGCTTGGGTCGCTTGAAGATCGCCTGGAACAGGGTGCGCTTGGCACCGAGCAGCGAGAGTCTGATCGACAGCAACGCGGGCAGCAAGGTAAGCGCCGCGAACAGCGTGACGACGATCGCGATCGCGAACGGCACACCGAGATCGGCATAGAACGAGAAGCTGGCCAGCAGCAAGGTGAGCACCGCGGCGATGACCGTGGCGGCCGAGAAGGCGATCGACTCGCCCACCTTGGTCACCGCCGTCTCGATCGCGGCCTTCGCTGGATCCCGCGGCCGGCGCAGGTCAGAGAAGAACGCGCGGGCAAGTCCGCCGGCTGCCTTGGTGTCCTTGGGGCCGCCGTCGTAGTCAGCGACTCGCAACTGTTCTCGGACGCGGAATACCAGGAATAGGCCGTAGTCAGTGCCGGCACCGAGTACCAGCACGATCATCAGCAACTGGGCGATCGGCGACACTTGCAGGCCGTGATGAGCTGCCTCGGCCACGAGCGGGCCAGAGATCAGTACCGAGATGAACGCCGGGATCAACGTGGTCAACGCCAGTGTGAGCGACCGGAAGATGAGCACCAGCAGCAAGATGATGAACAGGGCAGACAGATTTTGCACCTTGCCGCCCTGATTGCCGTTCGCCTTCTGCTGGTCCACCTGGACCGCAAGCGTGCCAGCCAGGTGCGCGCTCAGGTCGGAGGGCAAGCCGGCCGCGACGATCTTGGCGCGCATGTGGTCGATCAGATCGACGGCCGCGTTCTGGTTGGAGCCCAACTGAGTCGCCAGTGCCAGCAGTTGATCGGCCTGGCCAGGAGTGGACGACTTGGTCGGCGAAACACCGAGATCGATGACGCGCTTGATGCCATTGACGTCCTTCAGATCCGTCTGGAGCCGACTGATCGCGGCACTGTCTGCCGAGGTCAGCGTGCCGTTAGCACGGGCAATGACGACCGGGATCGGGACCAGATTCTGGGTGCCGAACGGCGCGGCGAGAGCGGTGGCCTTCTCCACCGGCGAACTGGCGGGGAGGAACTTGGTGTTGTCGTTCTGGGTAACGCTTGACAATGACGGTAGATAGGCCACTGCCGCGAATGCGCCAACGATCCACACCAGCGTCATGAGCCAGCGAAACCGCACGCTGAAGCGTCCGATACTGCCGAAGATTGCGTCGACGTTCATGGCGCGAAGCGTAGTAGACCAAGCTGACAGCTTCAGTAACCGGTCACGCTTGAGTACTGGGCAGGCAGTGGTAAGGCGTACCAGTATGACGTGTTTCCGCCGCCTACGGGCACCTGCGGGCCAGATGATTATCGAGGTTCGGCGTACTACGGCCAGCCCTGGTGAATACTCTGCCCACAGTGCCGCCGACCGTCAGTGCTGACTATCAGTGCTGGCCACGGACGTGGCTCGGGTTTGCAACTAGATCAGGGACTCACCGGGGCAGGTGCTTGGCGAGTAGGCCCCTGGCCGGTCAGACTCATATCTCGGAGGTGTCCAAGCTCCGCCTGGGGGCGGCGAGCAAACTCAAGTGGGCGAGCAGGCGACCAGAACTGCCAGTGCGGAAACGCCGCCAAGTAACAGCGCGAAAGGGGCGCTGATGCAGGAACTGCGACTTGTCGCAGTGAGCGAGGATGGCAGTTACGCCGTACTCGTGGTTCCCGGCCGTAGCGGGCGCTTTGCGCTGCCCATCGACGAACGGCTGAGGACTGTGGCCCGTGGGCAGTTCTCCAGGCTGGCTCAGTACGAGATCGAAGTGGAGAGTCCGTTGCGACCCAAGGAGATCCAGGACCGGATCCGCGCAGGCGAGACCGCCGAGGAGATCGCCGACGCGGCAGGACTCCCGGTCGATCGAATCCGCCGGTTCGAGGGGCCGGTGCTGGCCGAGCGAGAGTTCCGTGCCGGTGAGGCACAGCGGACCACGGTGCGCACGCCGGGTCAATCCGGCCTTGGACGCCGCCTCGGCGAGGTGGTAGCCGAGCGGTTGACTGACATCGGCGCCAGCGCTGAGGACCAGGAATGGGACTCACGCAAGCGCTCGGACGGCAACTGGCAAATCCAGCTCGCCTACACGGTCGCCGGCCGGATGCGGATGGCCGAGTGGGTCTATGACCCGCGAAGCAAGCACGTGACCCCAGACGATGACGAGGCCGCCAGACTCTGCCTCGACGAGGCCGACTGGCCACCGAGCCGCCCCGAGCCCGCGGTCGTCAAGGCCACCGTGACCCCGATTAGCTCCCGCGCGTCCGCCGGCTCCCACTCCTCCGCCGGCTCCCGACTCCTCCGCCGGCTCTCATGCGCCGGAGCACCGCGGCGACTTTGACCGTCCCGCAAGCAACCGCGGCATCGTCCACCCGTCCCGTTCGGGTCCCGCCGCCGTCACCAGTACCGTCGGTCCACCGCAAGTTGCGCAGGTAAACCAGGCAATCGCCCCGCTCGGCCAGGCAGCCGAAGTCGCACAGCTCACCACGACCGAGCGCACCGGAGGCACCGCCGAGCGCGGCAACGACAGCCGAGCGGTGGCCGACCACCGAGACCAGCACGGCCCGGACCAGCGCGCTGCCACCGACCAGCACCGCCCGGACCAACCCGCCACCACCGACCAGCGCGGCCCTGACGAACTCGAAGTCGATCACCACCGGCCAAATCAGCGGAACCTGAACCAACGCAACTCCGGCCAGCAGGGCACGGACCAGCGCCGCGATCACCGCGCCGACGACCGCACCGACGACCGAGCCGACGACCGAGCCGACGACCGGGCCGACGACCGGGCAGCTGACGGCCGCGCCGACGACCGGCGCCCAGCCGGCGAGCACGTCGAGGACCAGCACGCACCCGGCCAGCCAGCCGAGCAGACCACCCCGCCCGCTCCAGAACGCCCGACCGAGTCACCCGCCCGGCCAGCCAAACGCGCCGGCGGCAGCCGGTCCCGTCGATCATCGGTCCCGTCCTGGGACGAGATCATGTTCGGCAACTCGCGCCAGCCCGACTAACGAACTGCCAGCCCGGTGCTCGTCAGCCATGACCACCCTGGCCCGCCAGGACCCTGGTGATCAGCGCGAGGTGGCCGTCATGCGCCAGACGTAGACCAGCCAGCTCTGCCACCCCGAACCAGCCAATCTCGTCGTGCTCGGCTGGCGCGGCATTGCCCACCTCACCGCTCCAGGCCCTGACCAGCCAGACCCGCATGTCAAAAGCGGCCGTGACGAACCGAGCCAATTCAGGTCCCGACGGCTCGGCGATGCTGACCCCCAACTCCTCGTGCACCTCGCGGACCAGCGCACGGGCCGGACTCTCCCCCGCCTCCACATGCCCGCCCGGGAGATCCCAGACATCCGGATACCATCAGCGCCCAGGAGACCGGTGACACAACAGCACCCGGCCATCGCAGGCAATCAGCGCTGTCACGATCTGTTCCCGCCCCTGAGCAGTCGCAGCCGAAAGGTCCACCCGAGTATTCTCGCCGTTCCCACGACGGATCGCCGGATGGTTCGTACCGCCAGGAAGACAAGTCCTCCCACCGACAGCACGCCGACCTCTGCCCGCATGGAAGACCAGTGCCTGGCACTCGCGAGCACGCCGCCCGCGCTCCTGGAGGGCCATTAGGCACCTTCTCGTCCTGAGGTCCGCGTAAGATCCGAGCGCAAGGACCGCGCCGCTGGATGAGGTTAGGGGACGCTGCTTGAGGTGTGATGCCCGTCGTGGCGACCGAGCGCACGGCGGTTACCTGGGCCGATGGGCGCGGCTGCTGACGCTGGCGGCGGTTGGTCCTGCGTTGGCCGGCTGCGGATTGCTCGGTGGGCTCAGCAATACCAAGCTCGAGTCGCCGGGCTCATTGACGGTCACTAGCCCGGTATTCGGTGCCACGGTGCAGCTGCCAAAGATCTATACCTGCCACGGACCCGGCCTCAGCCCGCCATTGCAGTGGTCAGGCGCAACCACGCCGGCCGCCAAGTCGTTTGCGATCGTGGTTGATGATTCCCAGGCACCGATCACCCCATACGTATATTGGGTCGTGTTCGATCTAAGCCCCAACACCGTGGCAATCGGTCAGAACCAACTGCCCACCGGTGCCAGACAAGCTGACAACAGTGCTGGCCGGGCAAACTATGACGCGCCCTGTCCGCAGGGCAACTCGCATCAGTACCGGTTTACCGTCTATGCACTTAATTCAACGATCAACTTGCGAAATGGCGCCGGGCTGCGTGCAGCTTGGTCGGCAATTGCAAGTCACGTCATCGCCTCGGGAAGGCTTACCACTCGCGCCAGCCCGTAATCGATGAGTTACACAGAGTAGACACAGATGGTTAAACTTCTCGAATCTCGTGACACAGACCATAGTGGTCCGACAGAATCGTCGTTTAACGATTGATCCGGAAACTGTCCAGGGTGCTTGAGGTCCCCACGTGCCCGCTGTCGAGGCCGACGCGGGCGCCACAAGTGCCATTCTTTGGCCAACCGCGATGGATGGTGCGATGCCCAAGACGGTAGTGCTGATCATTCTGGCAGCTGTCGTCGCCTTGATCGTGGTCGTCGTCTTGACCGGAATGCGGTTCCTGCGGGCAGAAGACGATGACGACTTCGACGGCGACGTGGCCGCCGAGCGTGGGCAATCCCGTGGTCGGAGCGACTACTTGTCCCGGGACCACTTCCGCAGGCATCACGATGACGAGCACCCCCGCGCTGAGCGCGGTCAGCGGTCACGCGACGAGCGCGAGAGTTCCCCGCGAGACGGGGCCGACCGCGACCGGGGCAGCAGGCTCGCCAGTGGATCGGACGGACTTGGCCGCGCTGCGGCCAGTCGGGACGAGACGGGTCGGCGTAGTCAAGGTCGCGACGAGGTTAGCGCCAGCGGCAGCCGCAGCGGGTTCAGCCGCAATGGCACGAGCCGGAGTGGCAGCCGAGATGGCGGGCGGGATGGGCGAGACGCGGTGGGCCGAGATGGGGTCGGCCGCGACGGTTCGGTCCGGGATGCGGCCGACCGGGATGGCACCAGCCGTAGTAGCAGCCGGGATCGTGGCGGGTGGGCCAACGCAGGTCGCGGTGTTGGCCGCGACGGCGGACGTGACAGTCTGACCCGCGACACCGCGCGCGAGCGGCCCGGCCGGGACAGCCTCAGCCGGGACAGCCTCAGCCGGGACAGCCTGAGCCGGGACAGCCTGAGCCGGGACAGCCTGAGCCGCGATGGCGGGCGCGACGCTCTCCCACGCGATGGGGTTGGCAGCGACGTGGCCGGCCGGGATCGCGTTGTGCCCGATCGGGACGGCGGCATTCGCGGCAGTGATCGGCGGGAACCTCGCATCCCGGCGGAGCGCGACCTTCCGGCGCGCGCGGCCCTCGGACGTAACGGAGCCGAGCGCGGGACTGACCGCAGCTGGGATGACAATAGCCAGCCAGGCCGGGACGATCGCAGCGGCCGGAACGGCTCTCCGAGCCGGGAGCGCAGGCCCCAGGCAAGGGACTACGGCGACCGAGACTTCGCCGGGTCCGACAGCGCCGACGACCTGACCACCATCAACGCGAAGCCGGGGCGCGGCAGCACCAGGAGCACGAGCCGACCCGATGACACTGGCGAGCGCGCGGCGCGCGGCTCGAGTTCGACACGGGATTACTCGCGTAACGGTCAGGACAGCCGAGCTAGCAGCAGTGCCCGCGAGAGCGGGACTGGCGGCAGGGATGACCGCGACCGGCGCAGCAGCTCGGGACCTCATGCTCGTCCTGATGCCCGCAAGGCGGTTGCCGATCAAGCCAAGCGCGACGACTCCCTGCCCGACTTGCGACCGCGACCGAGCAAGAGTAAGCGAGATGACGACGGCGACTGGCCGAAGACCGAGTGGGACGAGCTCTCCGACGTTGATTTCTGGGCCGAGCTAGCTTCCGACAAGCCGCTGAACGCTGCCCCTCAGCCGACCACTCCCCCGGTCAAGGCGGAGCGAGACTCGCGTGTCGACACCGATTCCGGCCTGCGCCGCCGGGAGAAGCCAGACGGCAGCAGGGAAACTCCAGATCGGCGCGACACCGGCGAGCGCCGCGCGCTCGACCGTCGGGAACCTGAGCGCACTGAGCGCACTGAGCGCAGAGACGCTGACCGGCGCGATGTCGACCGCAGGGACGATCGGCGTGATGGCGATCGCCGGGAAGCGCCCGATCGACGCGAACGCAGCGTGCTACCCGCCGCAAGGAGTTCACGGCCTGGCGTTGAGGCCGCTTTCGTTCCGTCGGCCGCTGCAGAGGTGAGCGATCCTGGATTCGCCCGGGCTGAGGGCTACGGCAAGACGGAGTTGCGGCGGACCATCGCCGCTGGCGGCGAGCCCTTGCGGGCGATGCCAGCTAACCGGCCCGCGGCCAACGACAGCCGTCCATCCCAGCCAACGGATGACGATCCACTGACCAGCCCTGGGTTCTCTCGGATTACCGACGACAGCAGGTCTTACCGGCGAAGCCGCCCAGAGTCGACGACCGGTGGGCACTCCGTCACCCGGGCACCAACGGGCGACGGAGTAACGGCCAGCTATCAACCGCCGCAGGCCGCCCAGATACCAGGCATTGACAGCCGCTCCGTGCCGTACGGTGCCACCGTCGACCCGTACAGCGCGCTGCCCGCCAGCCCTGGCGGTTACCCGGGCGAGCCCGCCGCCGCGAGCTATCAGGCACCCGCAACCCCAGCGCCCTATCTGCCCCCTGGCGGCAACGGCTACCTGCCCGATTCTGTCACTGCCGCTTACTCGACACCGCAGCCAGCAGCTAGCTACCATGCGGCACCCAGTCCCTCAGGCTACGGCGACCACAGTGCGGCCAGCTACGCCGACAGCCCGAGCTACGCCGACAGCCCGAGCTACGCCGACAATCCGAGCTATCCCGACAGCATCGGCTACCCGCACCCGGGTCCGACAGCTGCCTACCCAGCTGCGACCGGCTATCCAGCCGACCGCTCAGTGCTGCCGAGTGATCCGGGGTATCCGAGCTACTCGACCAACCCAAGCGCTGGCCGAGCCTGGTCCGCAGATCCCAGTGAGCTCGGACTACCGGCCGCTGGGCTACCGGCCGCTGGACTACCGGGTGGTGGGGCGCCGACCGCTGGGCTGCCAACTGGCGGCCCACCCGCTGGTGCGCTGCCAGCCGTTGGTCAGCCGCCGATGAATTATCCCGGCTACCAGACGCCAGTCTCCGCCGAGCATTCTGCTAACTACCAGCCGGTCGCTCAGCCTGCTGGATACGGTGCCGATTACGTCGCGCAGCCGGGGCAACCCGGTTACCCGGCGCCTTACGGGACTCCGTATGAGCCTGCCGCTGGCTACCCGGCCGGGTACGAGGCCGACAGCGGTGGGTATTCGGCCGACCCTTACGCCGTCGATCCTTACGGCTACCCTGGCTACGGTGCCGGCCGCTTACCGGGCCAGTCGGCTGCTGGCCGGCCATCGACGAACCCGCCGCCAGCCAGTCGGCCACCTTCCGAGCTGCCGCTGCCAGACGGTCAAGGCAGTGCGGGTAATGACTGGGCCGCCAGGTCGTGGGAGGACCGAGGCTAAAGCGACCGGTACCGCCAAAGTCGATGCCAAATCGACGCAGCTGCTCGGCACGACTGCGTAGTTCAGTTAGGCCTGGCTGGCGCGACCCCCGGGTTGCGCGGCTCTAGCTCCGGCCACGATGGTGCCGGGGCAAGGTGCGTGCAACTATGGGTCACCAAGCTGGCCGCGCAGGTCGGCTGGAGCGAGGGCCGAATAATTCGCTGACCGCAGGCGCGCCACCGGGCACCGCGCTGGACGGCACACCAGACGCCACACACCAGAAAGCGCGAGCTAGAGAAACTGGTGGCCCGTGCCGCAAGGCACGGGCCACCAGCGCCTGGATTACCAGTCTCCCGGAATGCCAGGATTATCAGCCGGTGGTGACCGCCGTGTCGTCAATGACGAACGAGGTCTGCAGCGAGCTGTCTTCCTTGCCGGTGAACTTGAACGTCACCGACTGGCCAGCCAGGTTGCCTACGTTGTAGGTGTGCTGGGTGTAGCCAGTGTTGTGGTTCAGGTTGGAGAAGGTGGCGATGGTGGTGCCGTTGGCCGTGATGGTCAGGACGTCGTAAGCCGTCGTCTTGGTCGTCTCGGCGGTGTCGATGTGCAGCCAGAAGCTGAACGTCGTGTTGGTGCAGGCCGCCGGGATGGTCACGGTCTGCGACAGGGTGTCGGTGTGGGCGGTGCCGTAGCCATCGAGCCAGGCGTACCAGCTACCGCTGTGCGCGGTCTCGCCTTCGCCGTTCTCGTCGATTACGCCGGCCGTCGCCGACCAAGGTGCGGCGGAACCGGTCTCGAAGCCCGGGTTGCCAAGCAGCTGGGAAACGGTGCAGCTGCTCGAGGCGTTGATCGTCCAGGTGAAGGTGGCTGACCCGTGCGCGCCGGTGGTGTCGGTCGCGGTCACCGTGACGCTGTTGCTGCCAGCGGTGGTCGGGGTGCCGGAGATCAGGCCGGACGAGGAATTGATGGACAGGCCAGCCGGCAGGCCGGTAGCCGAGTAGGTCAGCGTCTGACCCGAGCCCGAGTCAGTGGCGCTGATCTGCAAGCTGGCCGCGGTGCCCACGGTGCCGGTCTGGCTGCCTGGGTTGGTCACCGTGACCGTGTTGCCAGTTGCCGAGTTGATCGTCCAGGTGAAGCTGGCTGACCCGTGCGCGCCGGTGGTGTCGGTCGCGGTCACCGTGACGCTGTTGCTGCCAGCGGTGGTCGGGGTGCCGGAGATCAGGCCGGACGAGGAATTGATGGACAGGCCAGCCGGCAGGCCGGTAGCCGAGTAGGTCAGCGTCTGACCCGAGCCCGAGTCAGTGGCGCTGATCTGCAAGCTGGCCGCGGTGCCCACGGTGCCGGTCTGGCTGCCTGGGTTGGTCACCGTGACCGTGTTGCCAGTAGTGCCGCCACCGAAGGCCGCGATGCCGTCCGGGGTTCCCCAACCGGTCGGGCCGTCGTAGCCGACTTCAGCGGTGCACAGGTAAGCCGGGCTGCAGCTGCCGTTAGCACCTGAGGTGACGTCGTACAGATTCGACGTGTGCGAGTAAATGGTGGTGGCCGGGTAGGTGGCCGTCGGCGTGCCAGCGAGCGCGTAGACGCCAGCGATAAACGGCGATGATGCGCTGGTACCGCCGACCTCAAGCCAGCCGCCCTCGCTGTAGCTGTCGTAGACGGCCAGACCGGTGTTCGGGTCAGCGTCGGCCGAGACATCGTTGTCAGTGCGCCTGGTGCAACCGGTGTCGGTCTGCCAGGACGGCTTGGAGCTGTCCGCTGAGCAGCCTGAGCCAGTGCCCTCGCCGCCTGAGCTGCTGCCCCAGACGGTCTCGGTCCAGCCGCGCGAGTTCGACGCGGTCGACAGTGAGGTACCACCGACGGCGACCACGTCACCTGAGGCAGCCGGGTAGGAGACACCGTAACCGTCGTCACCAGCCGACGCGGTAATGACGTCGCCCGGGTGGTTGTAGTAATCGGTGTCGTAGGTGTTGTCCGAGGATGACTCAGAGCCGCCGTAGCTGTTGGATACGAACTTCGCGCCGAGAGCGACGGCTGCGTTGACGGCGGTGCCGAGGTTCGCAGTAGTAGCGCTGTTCGCCTCGACCAGGATGATGTGGCAGAGCGGACAGGCCGACGACACCATGTCGACGTCAAGTGACTCTTCCACGTCCCAGCCGTTGCTTCCGGCGTTCGCCGGGAGCGGGCTCGTCGCGCCGTTCTGGTTGACCACGCTAAAGCAGCCGGAGCCACAGGCAGGCAAGCCCCAATCCGACCGATAGGTCGCCAGGTCGGATGCGGCGTCAGGGTCGTTGTAGGCGTCAACAACCGCCACGGTCATCCCTGAGCCATCCGTTGCAGACGGCAGGTTGTAAGCAGACTGCAAGTCAGACGGGCCGTAGCCGTCGCCCACTGGCGCCGCGTCAGGTCCGAGTGCCCGCTGGGCCACGTGTGCGACGTTGGTGCGAATCAGCGCCATGCACGCCATTAGGCCGTGCTTGGTGGTGACCGGGCAGGCGCGCTTGTAGTCGACTCGCAAGGTGCCCGGGCTCACGGCGCTGGATTTCATGGTGCTGTGGTGCGCGGTAGCCTGAACGTGGTGCGCGGCCGCGGGAGCGGCTTGGGCAGCCGTCGCGCCGGCGAAGCTCAGCGCGCCGGCCGCGAGCGCGGCACTCGACGCCAAGACAAACCAGGCGCGCGACAGGCCCGAGCGGGCCCGTCGTGGCGTTAAGTCGGCGCCCCTAGCGCCGGTGGCAGGAAATCGCAACGAGACCATACCTCCTGATACGAGGACCTGAGGTCGCGCGCGAATGCGACCGGTGGCTACGTCGTCTGCACGCGGGCACAGGTCCAGGCGGACGTACCCCGGTACTGGGGTGCACCCAGAACATAAACAGGCATCTGGTAAGCGTCAATATGCAAATACGTGATCAAGCGGTCAGATCATCAAGAAGTCATCATCATGTCGCGCCTAGCCGCGGCCCCTCCCAGCAGCATCACCGCTCCGATATTGCTGTTCGCTCCCCCGCTTCGGCGACATCGCCGGAGCGGTACTGCTGCTATTACGACGTCGCCGGAGCGACGATGTCGTAATAGCAGCAGGAAGCAACCACATCGTTGGAGCGGCGCTGCTGCGGGGAGGTGGCGAGCAGCAGCGAGGCAGCAAGGCAGCAGCGAGCGACGGCGAGGCAGCGGCGAGGCGACCGGGGGGCAGGGGCGCGGGGAGGGGGCGCGGCGAGGCGACCGGGGGCAGGGGCGCGGGGAGGGGGGCGCGGCGAGGGGAGGCGCGGCGAGGGGAGGCGACCGGGGGCAGGGGCGCGGGGAGGGAGGCGCGGCGAGGGAGGCGCGGCGAGGGGAGGCGGCGAGTGCTGGTGGCGGTTTGCTGAGATCCTGGGGGAAGGCAGCGTCCATGGGCGAGTCAAGAAGGAGCAACTGGTGAAGACATCCGACCTGCTAGAAGATGCGCTCAGCCGGGTCAGCGAGGTCGTTCATGCCGTGCTCGAAGGACTGGGTGCAGAGGAACTCGCGTACCGGCCTGGGCCGAAGGCGAACTCGATCGGCTGGCTGGTCTGGCATCTCACGAGGGTCCAAGATGACCATATTGCCCACGTGGCTGGCGTCGAGCAGACCTGGACAGCGGCAGGCTGGTCGGCCAGGTTCGCGCTCCCGTTCGACGATGCGGCGATCGGCTACGGCCAAAGCTCCGATGAAGTCGCAGCGCTGCAGGTCTCGTCAGGCGACTTGCTGCGTGAGTACTACGAAGCCGTGCATGCCAGGTCGGTGGCATTCGTGCGCACTCTCACCGACGCCGACCTCGACCGGGTTGTTGACGAGCGCTGGGACCCGCCGGTCACGCTCGGCGTCAGGCTGGTGAGCGTCATCGACGATGACGCTCAGCACGCTGGCCAGGCCGCGTACGTACGCGGCATCCTGCCAGCCGCAGGCAGCCGGGGACCTGGCCGTTAGAGGCATCGGGCCGGGCGGATAATCGGACCGGGTCAGGAGCTAGGGACGATAAACTTCGGCGCATGTTCCCTGACCTGTCTGACAAGCCAGACGCTGATGCGCTGGAGCTCGCGATCCTCGACTTCTGGGATCAAGCGGACATTTTCTCCAAGTTGCGCGCGCGCAATGCGGGTGGCCCGAAATTCAGCTTCACTGACGGGCCGGTCACGGCGAACAAGATTCTGGGCGTGCACACCGCGTGGGGCCGGACGCTCAAGGACGTGTTCCAGCGCTATAAGGCGCTGCACGGCTTCGATCAGCGCTATCAGAACGGCTTCGACTGCCAGGGCCTGTGGATCGAGGTCGGAGTCGAGCGCGAGCTCGGCCTGAACTCCAAGCGCGAGATCGAGGAGTACGGCCTGGCGAAGTTCGCCGAGAAGTGCCGTGAGGTAGTGGAGCAGTCCGCCGCCGACCTGATCGCCGGCTCCATCCGGCTTGGCCAGTGGATGGCCTGGGGCAAGGACTACTACACCTTCTCCGATACCAACATCGAGTACATCTGGAAGTTCCTCCAGGTGGTGCAAGAGCGCGGCTGGCTCTACCTCGGTCACCGCCCGACTGAGTGGTGCCCGCGCTGCGGCACCTCGATCTCGGCTCACGAGCTGGTCGGCAGCTACGTGGACCGATCCGATCCATCGCTCAGCGTGCGCTTCCCGCTGCTTGACCGGCCCGGTGAGGCGCTGGTCATCTGGACCACCACGCCGTGGACGCTGCCGGCCAACGTAGCTGCTGCCGTCCGTCCTGATGCCGAATACGGTCGGCTTAAAAATGGCGACTGGCTAGCCGTGCAGCGCGCGGCAGGCGAGACCTTCACCGAGGTACTGCCTGGATCCGAACTGGTGGGCTGGCGGTATCAAGGTCCGTTCGACTACCTGGCACCGGGTGCCGGGGTTGAGCATCGAGTCGTTGGCTGGGACGAAGTTTCGATGGACGATGGCACCGGGATCGTGCACATCGCCCCAGGCTGTGGCTCAGAGGACTTCGATCTCGGCAAGGAATGCGGGCTGCCGGTGCTGGCCCCGGTCGATGAGTCCGGCCGGTTCTACCCCGAGTATGGCTGGCTGGCCGGCCAGGCCACGGCTGACGTTGCCGAGCATGTCATCAACGACCTTAAGCAGCGCTCGCTGCTGGTCAATGCCGGCAAGATCGAGCACCGCTACCCGGAATGCTGGCGCTGCCACACGCCGCTCATCTTCCGTGTCTCTGACGACTGGTTCATTTCGGTGAGCGAGATCCGCGATCCGATGCGGGACGCTAACCGCACCGTCGAATGGACCCCCGCCTACATGGGCAGCCGGATGGACGACTGGCTTGTCAACATGTCGGACTGGAACATCTCGCGGCGCCGCTACTACGGCCTGCCGCTGCCGTTCTACCCCTGCTCGTGCGGCCATCTGAATGTGATCAGCTCGAAAGCTGAGCTCACCGAGCGAGCCACCGCGCCGATCACTGACCTGCCGCAGCTCCGCCGGCCGTGGATCGACGCGATCAAGATCAGGTGCGCTGACTGCGGCAACGAGGTGCAGCGCGTCACTGAGGTCGGCGATGTCTGGCTGGACGCTGGCATCGTGCCGTTCTCCACTCTCGGCTGGGAGAACCCGAGCTGGATCGATGAGGGCTACGCCACGGGTGCGGCCAATGGCTTGACCACGGCTGACCTTCCCGATCACAGCTACTGGCAGGAGTGGTTCCCGGCTGACTGGGTCTCTGAGATGCGCGAGCAGATCAGGCTCTGGTTCTACAGCCAGCTCTTCATGTCGGTCACGCTCACCGGCCGCGCGCCGTACCGGCGGGTGCTCGGCTACGAGAAAATGCTCGATGAGACCGGCCGCGAGATGCACGGCTCGTGGGGCAACTTGATCAAAGCCGAAGACGCCTTCGCTCAGATGGGCGCCGACGTGATGCGCTGGCAGTTCTGCCAGCAGCCGCCAAACCAGAATCTGCTGTTCGGCTTCGGCCCCGGCAAGGAGATCCAGCGCAAGCTGCTGACCTTGTGGAACAGTCTGTCCTTCTTCACCAGCTACGCCAACACCTCGGGTTTCGCGCCGCAGCTAGCCGACCTGGACGCGGTCGGCGCCACCGCCGCAGCCGCGCCCTGGCCGGGGATGCAGCCGCTTGACCGGTGGCTGCTGGCGCGGACAGCCCGGCTGATCGCTGATGCGAGCACCGGCTACGAGCAGTGCCTGACCGTCAATGTGCTGCGCAGCTTCGAGTCGTACCTGGACGACCTGTCCAACTGGTACATCAGGCGGTCCAGGCGCCGATTCTGGAACAGCGACGAAGCCGCACTGCGGACCTTGTGGGTCAGTCTGGTGCAGGCATTGCGAGTGCTCGCGCCGGTGACGCCGTTCTTCGCCGAGCATATGTGGCAGGTGCTCGTCGTCGGGGTCTGCCAGGACGCACCTGAGTCGGTGTTCCTGGCCGGCTGGCCGGAGGCCGGCCAGATCGATGACCGACTAGTCGACGACATCGCTGCGGTGCGCCGGGTGGTCGATCTCGGCCGGCGGGCCCGGGCGCAATCCAAGCTCAAGCTGCGCCAGCCGCTGCGCCAACTGCTGGTCGAAGGCGTCAACGGGATCCAGGATTACCTGGCCGAGATCGCCGACGAGTTGCGCGTCAAAGAAGTCAAGCTCGGCGAGATCGAGTCGACTGGGCTGCGGGTCAAGCCGAACTTCAGGGCGCTCGCGCCCCGACTGGGCGCCAGCATGCCGCTGGTCAAGAAGGCGCTCGACGCGGGCGAGTTCACCGGGCTCGATGACGGCCGGTTTGAGGTGATGGGCTTCGTGCTCGAGCCCAGCGAGGTGATCGTCGAGCGGCTGGAGAAGGCTGGCTGGGAGGTCGTCGCTGAGGATGGCCTGACCGTCGCGCTTGACACCGCTCTCGATGAGGAGCTGCGCCGAGAGAGCCGGGTCTACGACTTGATCCACCAGGTCAACACGATGCGCAAGGAGGCCGGCCTCGGCCTGTCCGACCGGATCGTGCTGACTTTGCCTGAGTCCGACAAGGACCTGCTCGGGTATCAGGACTGGATTGCCGGCGAGGTGCTCGCGGACGGGGTCGAAGTCGCGCCGATCGGCAAAGTAGTTTTCGCGAAATCCTGAGCAGGTACCGTTTAGCACCCAGCGGACGAATTCGATTCACAGCCGACGCCCCCGAGCGGAAGAGGATCGATCCGTGCGAAGCCTTAGCCCACCCGTTCGCCTCGCGCTCAGGCAGTGACTCGCTGCGCCGTTAGCAGCTCGCCCGCCCTTGCGTGTGGTTAGGTTTATTTTGACCTGCCAGCTAGAGAAGAGGCCACTATGCGGCGACAGCGCAGTACGCGCCAATCGTTCGAATGGAAGCTGCTGAGCGTGCCAGTCATCGCGGTCGCGGTGCTGACCTTCGGCGGACTCGGGCCGAGCGTGGTGCAGGCTGCGGTACCTTCCGCTGCCGTCCGCGCGAACCAGGTCGCGGCGGCCACCGCGCCGGCGAAGGTCGGCGAGCTCGATTGCAATGGCTTCAGCTCGATCCAGCGGTCAGCCAGGCCAGGGATGATGTGCGCGACTCCGCGCGGCGCGAATGGCGGCAGGTTCGCGGAGGAGGGCCACTTCATCACCCACGACCAGCCATCGGTACGGTTCCTTTCCACCCTGACTGGCTCGGGCCGGAACATCAAGCTCACCGAGACCTTGCCGGTCGATCCGAGGTCAGCCCCGACGGTCGCCAATCCTGGCAACGACATCACGCACTCCTTCGAGCTCTCATCCGCGCAGTGGATCTCGACCGTGGTGTGCGACCCGGACTCGGCACCGCTGCTGCCCTGCACCCCGAGCTCGGATGCGAACGCACCGCACGGCACTTACCCAGGCGCTGGATCAGCCTTCGTCGAGTTGCAGTTCTATCCGCCTGGCTTCGCTCCCATCGGCGACAGCATCAGCTGTGACAGCTCGCACTGGTGCTCGGCGCTGACCATTGACAGCCTGGAGTGCGCCGGAGACGGCTCAGGCTCGTGTAACACCAAGTGCGTTGAGCCGGTCAACTTCGCCTTTGTCCAGACCAATGGGGTACCGACCGGGCCGCCTAGCCCGCAGCTCGCGGACAGCGCGACGTTTACGCCAAACGGCAAGACCCTGCTGCTCAACCCGGGCGATTCCATTACGGTGCGGATGTTCGACACGACGGTCAAGGGCGGTGATGCCCTGGAAGTAAGCGAGACCGACCACAACACCGGCCAAAGCGGATTCATGATCGCCTCCGGCGCGAATGGCTTCATGCACACGAACCCGTTCGACTGCACCGGCACCAGATTTAACTTCCAGCCCGAGTACAACACGGCCAAGGAAACCAATGTCCTGCCTTGGGGCGTTGGCCCATACATGATCAACGATGCCTTCGAGATCGGCCACTTCGAGGCCTGCACCGCCATCTCGTCGGCCGCTACGTTCACCTTCGGCAAGATCAAGGACACCTACTACAAAAAGTGCGCCGGCCCCTACGTCACCGGCCAGGACGCAGCCAAGTACGAGCCGAACGAGGCGCCGTGCTACCGGTCGCACGACATCCATCACGGCCTAGCCGCACCTGACCTGGTAACTGGCTGCGACCTGTTCGTGAACGGGATCGCCGACCTCAATCACGATGGTTCGGCGTACTGGTCCGATTGGCCGAACTCGACGACCGCGAACAACTTCCCGACGCCGTTCTTGCAACAGCAGCCGACCACTGCCAGCGGGAAGAAATTCGCATCCATCCAGTTCGTCACGGACTCGACCACCGGACAGCTCAGCTCAGCCTGCAGCCTGACCTCGGGCTCGGGCTGTACGCTGCCGCCGCAGGACGCTCACTTCTATCCGTTCTTCACGCTGGCCAGGGTGGCAGGAAGCTGCGTGTGGGAGTTCGGTGACATGAGCAACGGCAACTCATTTAACGGCGACGCGCAGTACGGCTCGGTGGGCACTGGCACGCTCGGCGCGTTCGCCGGTCCGGTGCAAGCTAACCCGACCTGCGTCGGCTAGCCGGTAAGAAGTGCGTCGCGAGGGCGTCGGCTAGGTGTTCTTGCTGCGGTACCAGTCAGCGATGGCCGTGCCGATGCCCTCATCGAGCCCGTTGGCGCAGCGCCACTTAGCCTTGCCCTTGGTGTAGATGTGGGTCGGGTCATCGAGATTGGTGGTCCTGATCAGCAGGCCTTCCTTGAGGCCGAAGGCAGTCATGCCGATCCCCCGCCGCTGCAGGTAATGCAGGTAGGCGGGAACTGCCCGCGGCGCGTCCGGCCAGCACTCGGACTTGTTCGCCGCGTAATTCGACCATTCCGCGTTCACTACTGGCGCGATGCCTCTGAACAGCAGCCAGCCGAAGTCGGCGTACCACTGCGCCGCATCATGCAGGCCGTGCGGATGCTGGAAGGCGTACACGATGTTGCGGCCCTTGATCAGGTACTTGCCGAGCCCGGCGAGCGAGTTGGCGTAGCAGGGCCCCTCGACCCAGAGCAAGTTCTTCGCGCCGTCCGCGCGGACGTCATTTACCAGTTCCTGCATGCCCAGGTAGTACTTGCCCTGATAGTGCCCGCCCCGCAGCCACAAGGCCCAGTCGTGCGGCAGTCCGCATTTGGCCAGCAACTCGATCCTTGGCTGGTTGAACAGATCGAAGATAATCTGCGGGTCGCGTCCGTAAACTCGGCTGAGTAGCTGCCAGAACGCCGCCGTCACCTTGGTCGGAGCCGGCTGATCGCCGACGTCCTCGGTCTGCGCGTTGAGCACGACGACCAAGTGATTCTGCTCGGCCAGCTTCACCTCGGCTTCGACCGCATTGAGCAGTCGGCTGGACACGGTGTTGCCGTTGTTCCCGACCAGCCCATCCTGGTTGACCTGGATCCGCACTGTGTTGGCGCACCAGAAGTCGGCGGTCGCCCGGATCTTAGCGTGATCTAGCGGGATCACGTCGCGGTAGTCAGCCAGCGCCAGTCCAGAGACGGTGATCCCGTACGGCACGAAGGCTCGGCCGTGCGCGCCGATCACCTTGGTGCCGACTACCTGGAACGGGCCGGTCGCTGACCGACAGGCCTTCGGCGCCTTCGGTGCGGCCGCTGGTGCTGTTGGTCCAGTTGGCCGGGCCGAGGCGAGTGCCGCCTGCGATCCGCTCAGCAGCGCCGCCGCCAGTCCGACCGACGATGCTACTACCGCCGCCGTAGCTACGCGCCGCGCCACTAACCCGGTCCTGACTGGCCGGAACAACGTCATGACAGATCCCCTCAGATACGACAGCTCCGGTCGTCACGCTAACAGCGCTAGATCCGGCCGAGTGCGGCAATCGCCTGACCAAGCATCGGCCGCTCAGTCAGAGCAGGGAAGGCCAGATCACCGCGGCAGAACTTGCTGAATACTCGCCAGCCTGGCGGCGTCGCCAGCCCTCGGTGCACGATGGCCGGATGCCGGGTGAAGACCGCGAGAATCTGCCGGCCCGCGTCCATCTCCTTGACCAGGCTGCCGTTGACCTGGCTCACGTACTGCCCGAGCGCACCGCCGACGTCATCGGCGGCTCCGAGCGCGGCCGTGGCAGCCGCCACCCCGGCCAGGGTGCCCGAGCGAAGGGCGAAACTGATCCCTTCCCTGGTCCACGGCTCGAGCAGGCCGGCCGCGTCCCCGGCGACCAGAACCCGGCCACGGCGCAACGGTGATGCGGCCGACCGGCATCTAGTCAGATGTCCTGTGTCATGAATTTTTCGAAACGAGGCCAGCCCGAGCTGGTCGACGAACGAGCGCAGATAGTTCTTGGTCGGCTCGCTCAGTCCGCGCGGCGCGATCACGCCCACTGTCAGCCGGTCCCCCTTGGGGAACACCCAGCCGTACGAACTGGGGATCGGACCCCAGTCGATCAGGATCCGGCCCTGCCACTGCGCCTGTACCGCCGGCGCGGCAGCCACCTCTACTTCCAGGCCGAGGTCCACCTGGCTGAATTCCACTCCCAGGTAACGCGACGTCACGCCAGCCGAGCCGTCGGCGCCGATCAGTGTCTTCGCCTGGACCTGACTGCCGTCAGCTAGCCGCGCGTGCGCATGCTGGTCATCTTGGCCGACGCCGCGCACCATGGTCTGCTGCCTGAGCACGGCACCGGCCGCTTCCGCGGCCTGCCGTAGTGCCTCGTCGAACTCATCGCGCAGCACCATCGACAGCAGCCCGCCGTCATCGCGGCGCCTCGTGAACTCCCGTCCGCCACGCAGCGTGAAGGTAGCGGCGTCGACCCGCTCCCGCACTGGCACCGTTACGCCGGCATCAATCGCCGCCAGCGACGTGCCGATGAGTCCGCCGCCGCAGGTCTTGTACCTGGGGTGCCGGGCGCGCTCAAGGACAACGGTCCTGGCACCGGCCCTGGCTGCTGCGGTGGCCGCCGCCAGGCCGGCGGTTCGGCGCCGACAATCACTACATCCCACTCATCGCTCATCGAGGCACAGCGTAGCCATAGGGAAAACAATTGGCGGTAGGGGGCGGTAGCCAGCACGATGGCGCAATGACCCTGCCGCCTGCTCCGATCGTCTCGACCGCTGATGCCTACCTGCCTTTGGTGACGACGCTGCTGCAGCGGCTGCGGTCAGGCCGGCCGACCGGCGGTATCTGGGAGGCGGCCGACATGCAGTGGTGGTGGCGGCAGGAACGCCTGACGGATCGAGCTGGTCAGCTGTTCTGGCTTGATGACCTGGGCGAGCCGGTGGCGGCCGCCATCCGCAGCCAGTTCGGCGACACCATCAGCTGCGACGTGCATGTGCTGCCGGCCGACGAGGAATATGAGCGCGGCATTTGGCGGGCCGCCATCAGCCGGGCGGAAGCACTGGGCGGCGGGGATCTTGAGTTCTTCGCCAGGGCGGATTACCAGGTCGGGATCGCCGAGCTGGCCGCCGCCGGCTATCAGGTCACCGAGCCGCGCGGTGTGGTCGCGACCTGGCTGGCCGCTGGACAGCGACCAGCGATCCCGCCGCTCGCTGCTGGCTACCAGCTGCGTTCACGGGCGCAGACGGCCGACCGGCCGCATCCGATGATCGGCCGCAACGGAGCTCGGGTAGCGCAGCGGCTCAGTCAGTGCTCGCTGTACCGGCCTGAGCTTGACCTCATGGTCGAGTCGGCCGCTGGCGAGGTAGCGGGCTACGGCCTGTTCTGGGCGGATCCGGTCACCAAGGTAGGGCTGGTCGAGCCGATGCGAACCGAGGACGCGCACCAGCGGCGCGGCATCGCCAGCCACCTGCTGGCCACTGGTCTTGAGTTGCTTGCCGCCCAAGGCTGCCAGCGTCTGAAGGTCAGCAACGACATCGACCTCTACCTGCGAGCCCGGCTTCCAGCCCTGCCCGGAGGCGACCGCAGCGGTCTACACCAAGGCCTGAGGCTACCGCTCCCTCCTGGCGGAGACCGGCGAGGCGGTCAGCGGCTTACGGGCAATCACTACCTCGGTATCGCCCGGCCAGTCCCAGAAAATACCTTCGGCAGATCGGCTCGCGAGCAACTCCCGCACCTCCGCGGCGAAGTCGTCAAGACGATCGCCGAACAAGTGCGGTGCCGAGAATGAGAATGACAGGTAGCCAGCCAAGACGCTCTCGCTCGTTCGCAGCAAGTCGGGGATGCCAGGGGCGAAGAACTGCTGCGGAGCACCAAAGCGAGTCCTGGCCAGCACGTCTTCGAAGCGGTGCGTCCGCAGCGGCGGGGTACCCTGGCCGGCCCGCTGGGTGGCTCCGAGATACTTCACCACCAGCGCCTTGATCTCATCGTGCGGGATCGCTGGCACGCCTGGAGCTGGTGGTCGGGGCCGCCCGGCCACCGTGTGGACGATCAGTGCCAGCGCACCACCAGGCTCCAGCAGGTCGTAGACGAGCTCGGCCACCCGCTCCTCATCCGTCCAGTGGAAGGACGAGCCGAAGGTCACCATCCGATACGGCCCTGGTGCGACCGCGGGCAGGTCCTCAGCCAGGCCACGGACCCATCGGAGGTTGCTGACTCCGCATTCCTCGGCGGCACGAGAGCCCTCCGCCAGCATGTCGACGTCAGGATCTAGGCCGATCGCTTGGTCGAACAGGTGAGCGAGGCGGACGGTCAGCACGCCAGGACCGCAGCCACCATCCAGCAGCCGACCAGTCCCATCCAGGCCAGTCTCCCGCGTGAGTAGGGTCTCAAGCTGCGGTGAATACGCTGGCCGACCGAAGCGGTAATGGGCAGCAGAGCCAAGGTAAATAGTCGGGTCATACGGCACCGCATCAGTATCCCGCCCGCTCACCGCGAGCCATCCGAGTCCCGCCTCAGCCACCGCGTCCACGGAACGACCAGGGCCGATTGGCTGCCTCGAGGTTATGGGTTGCGGCCAGCGCGAAGTACCGGGTGAGGCGCTCCGCGCTGGCCGCCCGAGGTGAATCACTCACGCTCGACGCCGACCGGCCAATGCCTAGAAGCCAGCGCCTAGCAGCATCCCGACCTGCATGTAAAGGCGTGCCTCGATGAGGTTGTGATGGTGCGATGTCACCTCGGTGATTGAGGCCAGGGTCGCCGTCAGCGCCTCGCCGCCCAGAACGCCGCCGTGAGCGTTGATCTTCTTGAGCAACGCCACCGGGAGCTTCCCTGAGAAATTCGGCAGGCTGTGCAATTTCAGCCTGATCGCGAGCACCAGGAACCGCACATGCTTGCGTCCAGGCGTAGTACAGCGAACTGGGGTCGGACCGCCTGAGGCCAGGGATGCGGATGCGGCCGCCGCCGCGCGATGAATCGTGACGCATAGCGGGCCAGCCGGCCGGATGGCGATGATCAGCGCCGGATTCTTGATGTGCGCCGTGCTGCTAGCGCCGGCGTACTGTACCGAGGTCAGCCGGAGCCCGCCGTGGCGTCGAGGCGTGTCGGTGAGAGTGACCGTCATCTTCCCTGCGGCGGACGCCGTTCCGCCGTCCAGCGTCGTGGCATTGCGTGCCCAGGCAGGGATCTGAGCGGTAGTTGACGCGGCATTGCTCGCGGCCGCACCGGTCAAGATCGCCGCAGTGGCGATCCCGGCGACCGACAGCCCTGCCGCATACCGCCGGACCAAGCTGCGAGAGCGACTGTCGCCTGCTGTTCCTGACACTTGGCTCCTCCTGATGACTTACTTATCGGGCAGATACGGCCCTTAGCCTGCTCCGCGTTGCTCAACCGGGTGCGTGGATCGCGCGTGAGTTCCATGTGAATAGCGGTGCCGGTTCGGCGGCTCGGCTGCTCGGCTGCTCGGCTGCTCGGCTGCTCGGCTGCTCGGCTGCTCGGCGGGACGCTGGCCACCAGTCGGCTGCCGAATCGGCTTGAGGCTATGCTGCTCGGCATCAGTCCGCGGCATCAGCGATCCCAGCGATCCCAGCGATCCCAGCGATCCCAGCGATCCCGGCGAGAACAGCAAGGAGTAGGCCATGCCGGCAAGAATTGGCAACGTCGCGTTCGACTGCGACGACGTGCTGAAGGTGGCCGCGTTCTGGTCGGCGGCGCTCGGACGTCCGCTCGACAAGGGCAGCGGCGCGGTGTTCGCCTCGATCGGCGGTGCCGACGGCACCCGCCAGGAGCCGGCCTGGTACTTCCACAAAGTCCCCGAGTCAAAGCAGGCCAAAAATCGGGTCCACGTCGACCTAGTCGATACAGACGACTCCGCCGTGGATGAGCTTGTGCGGCTCGGCGCCACCGTGGTCGGAGAGCATGAGATACCCGGACATCCCTGGACCGTGATGCAGGACCCGGAAGGCAACGAATTCTGCGTTGCCACCAAGAGCTTTACCGGCTGGGACTGACCGCCTTCGGGGAAGCTGACCGCGTCACCGGGCAGCATCGTCGTACCGATGATGTCGTTGCTCAGCCCAAGGCAAGCAACAGCACCGCTCCGACGATGACGTGATAGCAGCAGTAGCGCTCCGACGATGTCGTCGAACCCAGGGGTGCCACGACAACATCGCTCCAACGATGCCGGGGGGTGGGTTTTGCGGGGTTGGCTAAAGCTGCGATCAGCGTCCTGCGCCTCACCCCGTCCAGGTGATCATGCTGATCGCCCGCACCCTGACTAGGTGGATTCCCAGTGCGGCGGGCGCTCCCGAGACAACCGCTCATCGGCCGATTCCGGCTGCTCGCCCCAGCCGACGTCGGTGTCTTCCCGACTCTGCACCGCCAAGACCCGACTGCTCGCGGGGTCAGGCGAGCGAGCGGCGGATCGCTGATCCGGTGCCGGTTCGAGTTCCATCCCGCCATCATCTCACCTGACCGGATCTGGCCGCCTAGATGGCGCTTGCCGTCACTTCCATACCGTGCCATTCCATCGGCTGATCAGCGGCGTGAGGTGCGGCTGCCTGCTCTCGCCGACGGCCCAGGCGTGCTTCGCCCCGGCAGCGGCCACGCCGAGAAGCAGGTTCCCTGTCCCTGGGTCGGGGCTGTTCTGCGGGAACCAGGCGGTGCCGTTCCAGCGCACGACCACCGTCTTCTCGGCGGCTAGGGTGCTTGCCTGGGTGAAGCCGACGGCCCAGCCGTTACGAGCGGAGGTCAGGGTCACGCTCTGCAGGTTGATCGCCTGGGCGGCCTGGCTGGCGACCTGCCGCCAGGAAGTGCCGTTCCAGTGCAGGATCGGACTGCTGCCGTCAATACTGCTGCCGACGGCCCACGCGTTGCCCGCCGAACTGGCGGCGACGCTTTGCAGGTTGATGACGGTGCCTTGAAGGCCGACCAGGTGCACCCGCTTCCAGGCGGTGCCATTCCAGCGGACGACCAGGGTGGCGCAGCCGGTGTAGCCCACCGCCCAGGCGTTGCGCGCAGAGGTGGCGGTGACGCCATACAAGGCGCTGCCGCACGAGCTGATCGGGCTAGGCATCCGCTGCCAGGTGGCGCCGTTCCAGTGCAAGATCAAGGTCTGCGGGTTGATGCCGCCCGCACTGGTATACCCGACCGCCCAGGCATTGCCGGCGGAGGTGGCCGACACGCTGCCCAGATAGTCATCAGTGCCCGGGCTCGGGCTTGGCACCCGGTGCCAGCTCCTGCCGTTCCAGTGCAGGATGAGGGTCGCCGCCGTGCCGCCGCCAATTCCCGTCATGCCAACCGCCCAGGCGTCGCCGGCCGACACGGCGCCCACGCCTTGCAAGGCACTGCTCCTAATCGGACTCGGACTGGGCTGGCGTTGCCACGCCGTGCCCGTCCAGTGCAGTAGCAGCGTCCGGCCGTTCCTGGTCTGGCCTACCGCCCAGGCGTTGCGGGCTGATGTCGCCGTCACGCCCGCGAGTGCGCCGCCGGTCACGACGCTCGCCGCCACGCCGGGCCTGACCGCCGCGCCGGCCGACGCAGTGGTCACGGCGGCCGGAAGCACCGCGACGGCACCAATAGCGAAGCAGCGCACGGCGAGCTGGCCGATTCTCACTGCTTGAGTCTGACCGGCCGCGAATTCTCTGACCAGACGTGATCGAGTTGGCTAAGCCCGCCAGCTGAGCGCCCAAGGGCTGCTCAGACTGGCGGGCTCGTTGGTCTGACTGGCTCAGTTCACCGGGCGCGGTCAGATGAAGCGGAAGTACGGTGCTTGGGACCTGCTGATGTACTCGGAGTCAATCCCGCCGTTCCCGCAGCCATGTCCGCCGATCAGGTCTGGCTTGATCCAGGCATCGAAATCTGGCCCGGACAGCGTTGGGTATGAGCCGGCGAAAATCGGCCCGTGCAGCTCCCAGAAGGCACCGTGCTGAGTGACGGTCACCAGCCCGACGCTCGGGTCAATCATCGGATTGGGCACGCCGGGGTAGTTGTAGGTGAGGTGCAGGTACCCCTTACCTAGGTAACCGAACTGCGGGCAGATGGTCCCCTGGACCGCCTTGAATGCCAGGCTGCCGATCACGGTGACAGGCAGCGGCTTGGCACCGGTCGAGCCGGTCGGAATGGGCTGGCATTTGGTGGTGACAAACCAGATGCTTACCCATTCAGTATGTTTCTTGGATCCGTGCGATGAGATCGTCGGCGAGTACCCCACCTCCCCCGTCGCCGGAATGCAGTCGAACAATCCGCGGCCCACGATGTCAGCCGCAGGCGGCCCGCCCGGCGTGGTCATCGGGCTGCGCACGTCCCGGCTCGGCCCGGCGTAGCTGACGCTGACCGTACGTACGGCGGGCGCGCTCACGTGCTGACCAGCCGATGGTGCGGCCGAAGCGGGCGCGACCGCGAGCAGCGACCCGGCGGCGGCCAGCACCGCGCCGCCGGCCAGGACGGTGATAGCCCGAGAACCGCCGCCGGAGCGCCGGAACAAGCCGGAAAGGGAGCGGCCGGGTCGGTCGTCCAGTTGCGAGTGACTCATGACAGTTCTCCTTGATCCACGGGATCGCCTTGGGGGCGTCAGTGGCTCAAGCATCAGCGGCTGCTCACCTCACCCGCCACACAGGTCTGGCACGGATTAGGCACATAACTCATTGGTGTACCAGCGCGCATCAGAGGCTGTCGCGAAAGCCCAGGCCAGACCGATGAATCCGCCGCGCCCGAGCCACCGGTCGATGCCACACCAAGCGTCCGATCATGTGCGCGGGCTGTGCGCTCGTGGACCAAACGGACGGTCAGTTCTTGGTAAAGACGACTCGGATCGGCAGCGTATTGTGCGTGGACGCGCCGAACGGACCCTTCCAAGTAAGGCCGAAATCGGACCGGTCAATCTCGATCTCGGCGTCGACCTGCAGCGTGTTGGCGTCAGGTGCGGTGATGCGAACCGGCACCGACAGCGGCCTGGTCTGACCACGAACCTGGAGCGATCCAGCAACGGTGGCACCATCATCGGTCAGGCTGATCTCACTGGCGCTGAACGTGATCTCCGGATGGTTCTCAGTGTCGAAGAAGTCAGGCGAGCGCAAGTGCTTGTCGCGGGCGGCCATCTTGGTGTCAATCGATGCCGCTCCTACCGTGATGGTGCCGCTCGCCGTGCCGCCGGCGGCAATCTCAGCCGCGCCGCTCACCTGACCGAACGTTCCTTTCACTGGCACCAGGCCCCACATGCTCTTGGAACGCAACGCGACCGAGGAGCGCGCGGGGTCCAAAGTCCACAGCCCGGCCAATGAGCCATCGGCCAGTTTCGACTGCGGTGCTCCGTCGGTCGGCTGAGCTTCTGATGTCACAATGACCTCCAGTATTTGATTCGCATAAAGGAAATGATTTAGTTTCGAGACGAATGTACCGCAGAGTCAGAGTCCGCCAGCGGAGTAACGAACATCGCAACGTGCGCGCCTTGCTCAGACTCTTGTCACCTCATACGTAGTCACAGCTGGTGGGGTGACGGATGCCTGGGCTCATAAATGCAGAGCTCGCTACCATCGGGCAGGCGGAGTGCGGCGAGGATGCCCCAGCCCTCATCAGTCGGTTCCCGGCTGACCTCCGCTCCGCGGGCACCGAGGTCGGCAAGGGTCGCGTGGATGTCGTCGCACATCAGGTAGAGCTGGTGATGGTGGCCGTCCCCAGCCGGGTGGACGGCCAATTCGGCCGGCGGCAGCGCGAAGATCGGCCAGCCATCGCCAGCGTCAACCGAGGTGAAGCCGAGGGTGTCAGCAAGATAGCTGCGGACTTTTTCGGCCTCTGGCGAGAAAATGATGGCGTGCATTCCGGTAATCATGTCTCCATGCTAGAACCGTCGGCAGCGACCAGGCGTCGCTGACCGGACTGTGCGCGGATTGCTGCTCGCGCAGTGGCTGCCCGCCTGGTTCGTCACCGGGGCCGAGTCCTTGATCGTGCCGTACGCGGGGTCGCTTGGCCAGCGGGCCAGCGGCGGCCCGCTGCTCGCCGCAGTGCCGGCCGGGATGCTGATCGGCGACGTGATCATCGGCCGGTGCTGCCGCCCTTCGACCCGCCAGCGACTAGCCTTCCCGCTCGCTGCGCCGATGGGTCAACTCCACGGGGGCGATGGGCGAGCAGGGCCTGCTACCGCCAGCGGTCGGCGGCCTCGCCGCCGTCCTTGGCCCAAGAGCCGCGATCGCGGTGGCTGGCGCGGCCACCATGGTGGCCGCCGTTCTCCCGCGCGGCCCGCTCACCATCCATTCGGAAAAAGGGCGCACCAGCTCAGGTGGATCATCGGTGCACTGACGCGACCCGGACCAGCTCAGTGTCGCCAGCTAACCTTCGGGTCATGGCTTTGCGTCCAGAAGAGTTCTACCGTCGCGCGCTTACTGCCGCCGACGAAGCCCGGCGACTCCCGCTGGCCCGCATGACGGGCTGGGACATCAGCCCGTTCGAGCAGGACGGGCTGCGGGTGGCACCGCTGCGGCCGCCTGTACTGCCCGAGCCAGCACGGCACGGCGAAGACCCGTCGGATTGCGGTTCGTGCCGGGCCAGGGACGAGGGGATCTGGCTCGATGACCGATGGCGGCTGACCCAGATAGCCGGAGTCGGCGTGCCGTTGGTTCTCATGCTCCATCCGCGCGATCACTACGACCTGGCTGACCTGCCCGATGACCTGGCGGCTGAACTCGGGCTGCTGACGACTCACATCGCCCGCCAAGTGCAGGCCCTGCCGCATATCTCGCGAGCCCACGTGTACCGGATCGGCGACGGCGGCGCGCACCTGCACATCTGGTTCTTCGCCCGGCCGGAGGGACAGGCACAGCTCTTCGGATCGTGGCTACCCGTCTGGGACGACCTGCTGCCGGAATACCCGCAGGACGTGGCTGCGGCGGACGCAGCGATCGTCGCGGACGCGCTGGTCGCCTCCTATGGTGGCCGCCGCTAGGTCGTCGGCCATCCGCCAAGGCCGCGGATCATTCCGTGCTGACCGGCTTGGTACCTGGACGAGTGTAGCGGTGCTTGACGCCGGGCGCGAAGTAGTCGCGGTCGCCGGCCGGGCGGAGCTCGACGACCGGGAGCTGAGCGGCTTCCGGCACGTAATGGGCAAACTCGCTGTTGAGTCGGCGCAGCTCGGCGCGGATGGCCTCGGCCAGCTCCGCTGACCGCTCTGGCGTGCTCGCCTGACCGGGCACGAGCTCCACGACGACCCGTAGTTCGAGATCGCGGTCAGCGGTCTCGGCGGTGTGCAGGACGAACTTGCCGGTGACCCAGTCGCTGATGGCTGGCCGCTCAAGTGCGACGGTGACGTTCTCTGGGTAGATGTTGGCACCGAAATACGACACGGTGAACAGCGAGCGCCCGAATACGTACACGAACGGCAGCTCAGGGGCACCCCGCCGGCCCCCCACCTCGACGAGCGGATCGTGTCCGTGCCGGTCGCAGCACGCCAGCAAGTCGTCGAAGCTGACCAGGCCGCCTTCATCGGCGATGTGGTAGCGCACCAGCGGCGTCGCGCCGTCAGCGCTAAAGAGCAGGGTGGTACCAGCGGTCTGGAAGTAGCGGGTCATCGGGTCGTACTGCACCAGCGTCGGCAGCCGCGATTCGCCGGTCAGTTCGCGCAGCGCATCCGGGTGCCTGGCCAGGAATCGGCGGATCGACACGCTGAGTGGCGTCTCCGTGCCGAGCACCCCAGCGTCCGCCGTGCCGTAAAGGGAAGCAGAATCGGCCAGCGGGGCGGTCATCCCGGCCCGGCGGCCCATCAGGTCTCGCCATTCCTCGCTGAATACCTCGCCGGCCAGCACCAGCTTGACCTGGTACGCGGACCAGTCGATGCCGCTAGCCAGGCCAGCGTCGATGACATTCTTAATGAATGGCGGATAGCCAGCCAGCACGATCTGATCGAACAACGGCGCCAGCTCGGCGACTACCCTGAGGATCTCGGCCACGTCGTTGCCCGGGGTCACCGTCGTAATCGGATAACCCTTAGCGGCCAAGTGGCGGCAGCAAGCCGCGGTGTACATGCCACCGACCCAGCTGCCGAGCGCGAAGCAGATCACTGCGAGGGTCCGCCGCTCATCGGCGCGGAAGCTGTCACGGAAGACCTGCTCGAACCTGGCCGCGACCGCCCGCTCATCGAGCACTGACCGCGGCCAGATCGTCGGCACGCCAGACGAACCTGATGACACCGCGACCATGTCGCAGCCGTCCAGCCTCCCGTTCCGGCACAGCTCAGGAAGCGAGTACCGGCGCAGGTAGCTTTCCTTCGTCACCATCGGCAGCCGGTCAAAGTCCGCCGCCGAGCGAATCCCGTCAGGGTCGATGCCCGCCGACTCAAGGAAGGCAGCGTAGGCCGGCACCGTCCTGGCTGCGTCATGGAACAAACCGAGTGCCGCCTCGGCGGCAGCTCCGGCCGACTGCGCTGGATCGCTGGCGTAGAACTCCCCCATGCCGCGCAGCACCAGGCCAGCCCGCTCAGGATCCATGACCGGAGCCTACTGACTCATCAGGTACACGGACGGCCAGGTCAGCTCAATCCGTTCCGCGCGTGCTCATGCGACCGGATAGGGTTTCGTTTCATGATCATCAGGCAGGCTACCGACCAGGATTGGCCGCAGATTTATCCCATCTACGCCGCGATCATGGCGGAGGGAAAGACCTATGCCGCTCCCGAGGGACAGCTGCTTGAGCAGGCTCGGCCCTGGTGGATGGAGCCACCTCCCGGCCAGACCGTCGTGGCGGTCGATGGCGCGGCGATTGTTGGCTCAGCGAAAATGGGACCAAACCGGCCAGGCCGCGGCTCGCATGTGGCGACCGCGTCATTCCTGGTCGATCCAACCCGCCAGGGTCAGGGCATCGGCCGCGCACTCGGCGAGTATGTGCTGGAGTGGTGCCGGTCCGCTGGATTCGCCAGCATCCAGTTCAACGCCGCGGTCGAGGTCAATGCTCCAGCCGTGCGGTTGTGGCAATCACTCGGGTTCCGCATCATCGGCACCGCACCTGCTGCCTTCAACCATCCAGACCACGGGCTGGTTGGCTTGCATATCATGTTCCGGCACTTGTGATCCCTCCCCAGGAGACGCCTTGGCCCGGCACCGCTACCTCTGCTCGCTTCGCTGGGCTGACATGGATGTCTACGGAGTCATCAACAATGTGTCGTTCCTGCGCTATCTGGAAGAGGCGCGGGTCGACCTGATTGGGCGGATGCCGCCAGGAGCCCAGGACAGCTTCTTCGGCGGCGGGTCGGTTGTGGTGCGCCATGAGATCGACTACAAGAGCCAACTCACCCACCGACGTGAGCCGATCCAGGTCGAGACCTGGGTCAGCAGCCTGCGCGCCGTCACGGTAACCATCAGCTACCTGATCAAGGACGACGACCGCATCTACGCCAGCGCTCGGTCGGTGCTCGCCCCCTTCGACTACGCGGCGCACCGGCCGCGGCGGCTGAGCCCGGCCGAGACTGACTTCTTCCGGCAGTACCTCGACGGGTAGCTGGCCGTTTCCCTAGGGTGCACGGAACGCCGAGGATCAAAGCCAATAGCTGTATCGGCTGGTCGGCACGACATCGAGATTCTCATGCGCGCCGAAGCTGATCACGCTGTCGATCATCAGCCCTTGCCGACGCCGCAGCTCAGCGTCGTCACCGCTGCTGCCGTAGGCGGCATGCACGTCAGTCATCGCCGCCATCGAGAACAGTTCTTCCACGATCGCGTCGACCCGTTCGCTCCCGACCACTTGCGTTAGCACGCGGTTCTGCACGTAGCCGAAGGTCGCCTGGGTCGCCATGGCCACTGAGGTGTGCAGCTCCTGCCATCGATGCCGCCATTCCTGCGGGTCGAGCCCGGCCGGGATCCGCAGGAACGCGAGCTGCGCCAGCGCCGGGCAGCGGACGCCATCTGGTGTCGGCGGCGGCGGCAGCGGGATTCGCTCACTTACCTGCCAGCCCGCGCAGCGCTCAGCCGCGCCTGCCAGCCGCTCAGCTATGCTGGTCCCCGCTCCGACCGCGTCCGCCCAGGCCCATACGCTCACGGCCGCACGCGCGGGCTCATCGAAGGTGGTAATCCGCAGCTTCGCCGCTGCGACGTCCGCGTCATCGACGTTGACCTGAAGCCGGAGCCCGCCGACAGCACGAAGCTCCGCTCGCAACTCAGGTGCGCGCAGCACCGACTCCAAACCGGATCCCCACAGGGCATACACGAATTTCGCCTGTGCTCTCGCGCTGACCGGCATGAGAAGACTCTAGGGCAGCTTTGCCCCGCTTCGGGCAATGTCGGATACGAGGCTATTCAGTTAGATTGCTGCTATGAAGCCTGCGGACATCGCGCTACTGCACAGCCTTGGCGCGCCCACCCTCACGCCGGACGGCGAGAGCGCCGTTGTCTCGGTGACCCGGCCCGATCTGGCGTCCGATGAGTATCGCGGCCAGCTATGGATCGTGACGACCGACGGGTCAGCACCGCCTAGGCCGTTCACCACCGGCCGGTGTGACACCTCGCCGACCTTCTCGCCTGACGGCACTTGGCTGGCATTTCTCCGAGCCCTTGGCGGCGAAGGACCGGGTGCCAAGCCGCAGCTCTCTGTCATGCCGACCGACGGGGGCGAGCCCAGGCTGGTGAGCGAGCTGCCGCTCGGCGCGGGCAACCCAGTGTGGAGCCCCGATGGCCGCCGGATCGCCTTCAGTGCACGAGTCCCTGATGAAGGCCGCTATAGCGGGAAGTCTGAGACCGAGCCGCCGAGGCGGATCACGACGCTCCAGTATCGCGCCGACAACCTCGGCTTCTACCTCGACCGGCGGTCGCACATCTTCGTGGTGGACCCGTTCGGCGACGCTGACACTAAGCCCATCCAGATCAGCAGCGGTGACTTCGACCACGCTGCCGTGACGTGGAGCCCGGATGGCACCAGCCTGGCTTTCGTGTCCGCCCGGCATGAAGGTCGTGACAGCGACATCGTCTCCGACATCTGGGTGTGCGCGATCGACGGCTCGCACCTGCGGTCGATTACCAGAGGCGATCACCCCGCCGGCCCCAGGCTGTCGATTGACCAGGCACGCTTCACGCCCGACGGCACGTCGGTATGCTTCGCCGCTATCGAGCTCGGGGCCGACGGCGCTCGGGTGAATGGACGCAATGCCGGTGCCTGGATAGTCCCCGCCGACGGCTCGGCGGCACCGCGGCGACTCACTGACGCCGAGACCATCCACTTGGTCAGGGACGCGACGATCGAGACCACCGCCGATGGCGTGCTGGCCTGCGCGGAACATCATGGCACGGTGGAGTTGCTGCTCATCCCCTATGACGCGGCCGAGCCCGAGCGCTTGCTGTGCGGGCGCCGTCAGATCGAAAGCTTCGCTAGCGCCAAGTCCTCGCTGGTCGCCGTGGCTGCCGATGGCAGCTCAAGTGGCGAACTGATCATGCTGGCCGAAGGGACCGAGCGCCAGCTCACGACCTTCGCTGCCATCACCTCGCCCCGTCCGCTTGAGGAGATCAGCACGACGGCGCCTGATGGCCATCAGGTGCACGGCTGGGTCGTCAGGCCGGAAGGTACCGGTCCGCACCCAGTCCTGCTGATGATTCACGGCGGACCATTCACTCAGTATGGCTGGCAGTTGTTCGACGAGGCTCAGGTCTACGCCGGCGCGGGCTACGCGGTGATCATGGGCAATCCACGCGGCTCATCCGGCTACGGCCAGGAGCACGGGTCCTGCATCGTCGGCGACGCAGCTACCAAAGCGACCGTCGACGTACTGGCGCTGCTCGATGCCGGACTGGCTACCGGCGACCTCGATGGCTCGCGCGTCGGCGTGCTCGGCGGCTCGTACGGCGGCTACCTGACAACCTGGCTCGCCGCCCATCACGGCGAGCGCTTCAAGGCCGCGATCAGCGAGCGCGCGGTCAACGCGGTGGACAGCTTGCACGGCTCAAGCGACATCGGCTGGTTTTTCGTCGCCGCGCTGTACGGGCACGACCCAGGGACCTGGCCAGCTCAAAGCCCGCTCAGCTATGCCGATCAGATCAACATCCCGATGCTGATCATCCACTCCGAGCACGACTGGCGCTGCCCGCTCGAGCAGGCCCACGCCTCTTCGTCGCCCTCAAACTGCGCGGCGCGCCGACCGAAATGCTGCTTTTCCCTGGCGAAGGACACGAGCTGTCGCGCACTGGGCGGCCAAGCCACCGGGTAGCCCGATTCGAAGCCATCCTGGACTGGTGGGCCCGCCACCTCTAGCACTCCCGCCACCAGCACCACGTAAACCCGCGCTGTCGAGATTGCCCGCGCTCGGCGTCCCGGTTGAGCAGAGGTCAGACGTAAACCGCGTGGGCGCACCGAGCGTCAGCACATCGTGTCGACCCGAATATCACGTTGCGGCGAGATCAAAGGCATGCGGTAAGGAGGCGGCAGTTGCGGATGGCCAGGACGCTGCAGTTGCTGGCAGCTCAGCGGTGGCAGGTGCGGAGAACTCGACGGGTCGCTCGGCCCGGCTGGCGGTCAGCGCCCGCAGCGGTCACCGTCGCGACGCTCGCGTTGCTCGTCACCGGGATCGACGCGGCACCGGCCCAGACCAAGGCACCGGCCCAGACCAAGGCACCGGCCCAGACCAAGGCACCAGCCGAGACCAAGGCACCGGCCCAGGTACCAGCCACCGAACACCCGAGCACCCGCGCGCTCAAGCCAGGCGCGACCCTGTCCGGCGTCTCCTGTCAGGGCACATCCTGGTGCCTGGCGGTCGGCAGCTACATCAGTACTCAGCATAAGCAGCACGCACTCGCCGAGCTGTGGAACGGCAAGTCCTGGCGGCAGCTCACAACCGCGCCGGGCACGTCGATCCGATCGGTGACCTGCTCGTCGACCAGGTTCTGCATGGTCCAGGGTTCGGCCGGCGCCCAGACCTGGCAAAGCGGTGTCTGGCGCAAGGTCACGTCGCCAACCGAAGCGAGCGGCCCCATCTCCTGTGGCAGCACGAAACTCTGCGCCGTGCTGAGCGGTGCGAGCCAAGGCGGTGTCGGCGAGATCTGGAACGGATCTTCCTGGCACACCTATGTGAGCCAGACGACGCAGTGCATTGGCTATCCGCCGGACGCTGGTCCCTGCGGCCTGGCCGGACTCTCCTGCGGCAATGCCATTAACTGCATGGCGGTCGGCACCGCGACGGTGGATCAGGAGGGCGACCAGTGGGGTGAGACGGTCGATTGGACCGGGAAGTCCTGGTCGGGCACCGGGCAACTGCCTTGGGACGGTGACCCGGTCGCGGCTAATGCCATCTCTTGCGTGGGATCGTTCTGCCTGGCGGTCGGCGGCGCGCAGCAGGAGGTGCGCGGCGGCGACATCGCCGGCGCGGCGACCTGGACGGCGGGCGGCTCTGCCTGGACCGACGTATCGCCCAATCTCGGCACGATCTGCACCAGCGACGTTACCTGCACCTGGACGGCCAGCATCTCCTGTGGCAGCTCCACCAATTGCATGACCTTGAGCCGGTACGGCGACTTGGACTGGAACGGCAGCGACTGGGTCGCCAGCCCGACCAAGTCCGCTGGCCAGGGCGCCGCTCTCGGTGCCGTGTCCTGCCATGGATCTTGGTGCGTGGCGGTCGGGCATCGACTGGTCAGTGGCAGGCAGCAGCCGCTGGCCGAGCGCTTCAGTGCCGGTTCGTGGACGGTCATGACGCTGCCCAAGATCGCCTGAATGACGCAGCCATCCGATCGGTGACGTCGGGCGCCAGTAGAGAGCTAACCAAGTCCCCTCAAATTCCGGCCAAACCTGGCAGTATGGCCGCACCGAGGCTTACCTGGCCAGTAGCCAGAAACCTCAGCAGGTTGCAGTCCACGACCAGTCGGAGTCGCCTTTGAGCCCGCGCCCGGCACCGTCCCGGCATGACGCTACCGCGCGCCAATTCCTCAGCGCGGCCGTCCGGCTTATTGACGCTTATCTCGATGATCAGCCGCGCGACAACAGGCCGGCCCGGCTGAGGTCGATCAGGTTCCCTGCAGCTCTCGACTGGCTGCGCACTGAGGACGTGATCCGGCTGGCGGCCACCGAAGGCACCGCAGGAGTGAGCCGCAAGGCCTTCTTTAATCGCTGGTCGACCAGGGATGAGTTCCTGCCGGACGCGTTGGTCTACGCGCTGGTCTATGACGAGGTGCCAGACGATGCCAAGGATCTGGCCAAGCAGGCACCGCAGGCAGTGCAGGCACCGTCGCTCGCCGACTGGGTGATCGACATCGCCGAGGGGGTGCTTGAATCGCTGCAGCGGCACCCTCGCAGCTATCTCACCTTGCATATCGGGCCGCTGCTTGGCCAGCATCCGGAATTGTGGGAGGCCCTGCTGCCGTCCATGCGGCGCGGCAATGACGTGTGGGCCGACAACTTCGCGGCGCTGATCAGCGACCTCGGAGTTGCGCTCAGGCCGGAATGGACGCCGCAGCGGCTAGCGCTGGCATTGCAGGCCGCACTGGACGGGTTCTTGCTGCGCTACCGTATCCAGCCAGCTGACTTCGCCGAATCGCGCTGGCAGGGCGCCGGTATTTTCGCCGATACTGTGATCGCGCTGCTCATCGGCATTGTCGACACCGAGCGCACTGGGCAATCTGGCCGCGCCGCGCTGGATTCGCTGGCCTGTCGCCCGAACTAGTCCAGGCAGCCTTAGGCTGAGGCAACCCGCACCGGAGGCCATCACAATGCCCACCTTGCCCGCCGAGCTTTATTACGCCGAAATCGACGCCAGCACCGCGGCGCTAGCCGCGATGATTGACTATGCCGATCCGGTGATGCCAATACCGTCGTGCCCGGCCTGGACGCTCAAGCAACTCGTCACCCACCTGGGCCGGACGCAGCGCTGGGCTGGCGAGATCGTCGCAACCAGGTCAGCTGAATTCATCGAGTTCAGCGCGGTACCGGACGGCAAGCTACCCGAGGATCCCGCTGCGCGCGGACGCTGGCTCACCGTCGGCGCCGGCAAGCTGATCGACACGCTCCGCGCAGCCGGTTACGCCGAAGTCTGGACCTTCGGATCGCTGCGGCCGGCTAATTTCTGGGCCCGCCGGATGGCGCATGAGGCCATGGTGCACAACGCCGACGCCGCGCTGGCCGCGGGCGATGCGGTCAGCCTGGTACCCGAACTCGCGGCCGACGCCATCGACGAGTGGCTGACCGTGCTGAGCGGCCCGCTCCACGGTCGCCCTGATCCCCGCCTCGACGCGCTGCAGGCTGGGACCAGCTTGCACGTGCACGCGACCGACGCCGAACTCGACGGCACCGGCGAGTGGCTGGTCACCCACTCTGACGACGGTATCCAGGTGACGAACGGTCACGCCAAAGCCGACGCCGCGCTTACCGGCCCGGCGGCCGACGTGCTGCTCGTCCTGCTCGGCCGACGACCAGCGACCGACGAGTCCGTCCAGGTCTTCGGTGACAGCCAGGTACTTGACGACTGGCTGGCCATTAACTTCTGACCAGTGCCACCGCCACAGGGAATGCGCCGACGCTGACGGGTCGGCGCACCCGCCCGGTCGTGAGATTGATGAGCGAGACCTGGCCGCTGTAGGTGTCGACTGCCACAGCCAGCCTGCCGGTCTGATCCACTGTCATGACCAGCGGATAGGAATACAGCCCCACGCTCAGCGGCCGCGCCAGCCGACCGGTCGCGGTACTGAAGCGGCTGACCGTGCCCGAGATGGTATTGACCACGTACCCGGTCGCGCCCGACTTCGACAAGGTGATCGCGGCCGGCGAGTAGCCGACACCTACCCGGCCGGTCACCGTGCCGGTCCGAGCTGAGATCACGCTCACCCGCCGGGTGTCACCGTCCACCACGAAGACCTTCGCGCCGTTACCGCTGACCGCCAGCGCGTCCGGTGCCGTGCCCACCTTGATCGCCCGCCCGGCGCGACCTGAGCTGATGGCGATCGGCGTGACCGTGTCGGCGCCGAAGCTCGCTACGTAGCCGACCTGACCATCAGGCCGCAAGCTCAGCGCGATCGGGTAGGCACCCACCTTGATCGCACGACCAGCCCGGTTATCCGTGGTGTCGATCGGCGTGACCTGACCACTGCCCCAATCGAGCACCAGCGCCTCCGGCCGCCCAGGCACCAATTCGATGCCACGCGGCTCAAGGCCGACCTTGATCGCCATCAGGGCTCGCCCGGTGCTGGTGCTGACCGGCGTCACCGTGTCCGATCCGCTGTTCGCCACGTACAACGTCCGCCCGTCCGAAGTGATCGCGAGCGCACGCGGGTCAGCACCCACCCTGATCGGCCAGGCCCGCAACGACCTGGTACTGATCGGCGTGACCGTCCCCGATCCCGCGTTGGCGACATAGACAGTCCGCCCATCCGGCGCGGCCGCGATCGCGGCCGGATCGGCACCGACCGGGATCGGCGCAGGCCTTCCTGGTCCGCAGGTCTATTGGCGTGACGTTGGCAGAGCCCGAGTCGGCGACAAAGGCCATCGGGTCCGTGGCCGCTGTCCGCCAACCTTTCTTGACGAAAAGGAGTGTCCTAGGTACTGCTGGTGCCTGCCGCCTGACACTGGCTACCTGGCGGCTCGGCAAGGCCAGGACCGGCCCGGCCGATGCCGAGAACACGTCATTGACCGGCCCGGCGAAACGATCGTTCGCGGTCAGCGTGCCCAGCCCGAGCGCGGCCTCGATCGTGCGCAGCAAGCTGTAATGGGTGTACCTGACGTGCGACACGTACCCCCGGCGCACCCCGGTCGAGCCGATCATGAGCGTCGCGACCCGCTGCGCCGGACGCGGATGATCGTAGTTGTCTTCGTCGAAGGTGATGATCGCCAGCGACCGCTGCGTCCGCCACGCCGGTGAGCGCATGATCGCGCCAAGTTCGGCGGCCAGGAACTGATCACCGGCCTTGACACCGCAGCCTTCCATGTCGCTGCAGTCATCCGGGCTCACCCAGGAGAACGCTGGCGTGGTCGAAGTGTGCTTGAGGTCGCCGCGCAGCGCTTCAAGTGGCACCAGGTGCTTGGCGCAGTAGGCCGGCCGGTCTCGCACGTCGGCGAAGTAGAGCATCGGCAGGTCGTCATCCCAGTACTGGTCATGGACGGTGTCATCGCATGGGCCGTTGGCGCTTTGCAGATAGCCCTTCCACGACTCGTGGGCCGCGTCGAGCAGGTCGCCAATGTTCGGAGCGTGAATCGTGTCGAGCGGGTCTTCTTCAAGCGGGTCAGTCAGCGGAATGCCGAACGTGCTGCCACCGGCTAGCGCCAGGTAGTTGCCGTCACTCGGATGCTCTTCCGCGTACAGATTCGCCAGCAGGCTGGACCTGGGCAGCAGCCGATTGAAGTAGGGAGCGTTCGGCTTGTCGCCGATGATGGCGCGGAAGTCCTGGTTTTCGAAGTAGAAGAGAAAGACGTGCTGGTAGCGCGGCACCCGCGCGACTGGCGGCTGCAGTGGTGCTGGGGCCTGAGCCGCCGAACTGACGCTGAAGCGGACATCATCGGCCAGCGCGCGGTTATAGCCGTCGACGGGACCGTCCTCGCCGTCGAAGTTCGTCAGGGACGAGGCGAGCCACAGGTCTACCCGCGCGGCGGTCGCACCTGGTGGCACTAGGCCGGTCGCCGCTCGGCGCAGCAGGCCGCGGTGCGTAGGCGTGCCGACGAGACCGACCGGCCCGATCCGGGTCCGACCGAGCCGGCGCCCATCGGCGCCCAGGAACGTCAAGCTGACTGACGCCCGGCTCGACTTACTCGCACCCAGCCAGGCCGAAAGCCGGTACGCGGCACCGCGAGGCACCGCGCCGCCGCTAGCTGACCTGAGCCGCACCACCTGCCTGAGCACCGCGGTGCCGCCAACCCCGCCAGCGAACAACTGCCCGCCACGGCGGGCCGGATAGCGACCAGTAGCCGAAGGAAACCCCGTCGTGCCGTACCGGACGATGGTCGGCAGCCCGCGCACGATGCTCCACCCAGGAATGGTGACGGTGTCCCAGCCCTGCGCACTCACCGCGCCCGCCTGCGCGCCCGGATTGTCGAGCAAGTTACGACTGGCGGGCGCAGGCCAACGCTGCTTGACTGAGTTGACCAGGTTTGCGGCCTGGGCGCCGCTCATCACCCCGCCCAGGCTGACGACGATGACTGCGCCACCTGCGAGGAGGCGGGACAGCAGCACTGGCGGCATCTTCGATACCTTCCGCTTGGCCAGTCGCGATGCCGACGAGTATTTACCTTGGTATCGGGCGCTTTGTAACGACCAGGTGAACAATCTGAGTACGCTGGGGAAACTGGCTGCTCCGGAACCGAATGATGTGAGGTCGCGCCTTGCTAACCGCTCTGCGGGAGTTCGTCCTCACCGGCGAATCGCACGCACCACCCGACGGCTTGCCGGAGCTCGACGATCCCAGGTTCAGCATCGGCACCGCGGGCAAGGCCAGGACGCTGCGCCGGACCTGGTTGGATACGTTCGACTGGCGACTCTTTCGCGCGGGCCTGACGCTGGAACTGGTGACAGGCCGCGGCACTGCCGAGCTGATCTTGACCGGCCGGGACGGCGAGCTGGTGGCAGCCGAGCCCACCTCGGGCGGTGCCAGCTCCGACGGCAGCGACTCAGCTGGCAGTGCTAGTCAGCTGCGCTGGCCAAGCCTGATCGACCAGCTGCCGCTCGGCCCGCTGAGGGAGCGGCTCGCCCCCGTGGTCGGCGTCCGAGCGCTGCTGCCCGTCACCAAGGCCACCAGCACCCTGACCGAGTTGCGGGCGCTGAATACGGACGAGAAGACCATCGCGGTGCTTGCGCTCGACCGGATGAACGTGAGTCACCCAAAGCGCGGCGAGCCACCAGCCAGGCTAACGGTGCTGCCGCTGCGCGGTTACCAGGTACAGGCGCTCAAGCTGGCCGACCTACTCGAACAGACTGCCGGAGTGGCACCGGCGCTGGCGTCGCCCTTTGAATCGGCGCTCGCGGTAGCTGGCCGCCGACCAGGTGACTACACCGGCAAGATCAACGTCAAGCTGACCGGCGCCATGCCGGCCGCGCTCGGCTTGGGCTTGGTGCTCGACGGGCTTTTCGACACGATCGAGGCAAACTTGCCTGGCACTATCGGCGACCTGGACACCGAGTTCTTGCATGATCTGCGGGTGGCGGTCAGGCGGACCAGGTCGGTGCTGAAGATGGCCGGTGCCGCGCTGCCAGCCGAGCTGGTGGGTAAGTACCGGCCGGAGTTCAAGTGGCTGGGCGATCTGACCACTCCGACCCGCGACCTGGACGTCTACTTGCTCGGGTATCCCGCGATGACCGAGCAACTGGTTGCCGCGACTGAGTCAGACCTGCTGCCGTTCCAGCAGTTCCTGCAGCAACGTCGGGCGACTTCGTATCGTCAGCTCACCAGAGGGCTTCGTTCCGAACGATTTAAGTCATTGGCCAGCTCGTGGCGGCAGAGCCTGGGCGAGCTGACCTCAGCCCCGCCGAAACGGCCGGTGATCGGCCCGTTCGCAGCCCGCCGGATCACCAAGGCGCATCAGCGGGTGCTGCGGGCCGGCGCGGCCATCGACGAGGCATCCCCACCTGAGCCGCTGCACGAACTGCGCAAGCGCTGCAAGGAGCTGCGCTACCTGCTCGAAGTCTTCGCCTCACTGAACGATCCCGCGCAGCAGTGGCGCGCGGTCAACGAACTCAAGGCGCTGCAAGACTGCCTGGGCCAGTTCCAGGACACTGACGTCCAGCTCACCGAGCTGCGGGCGTTTGCCGTCACGATGCTGGCCGATCGGAGCGCGCCCGCAGAGACGCTGCTCGCCATGGGCGAGATCGCGGGCGGCCTCGGGGTACGACAGCGAGCGGCGCGCCGGGAATACGCAGGCCGGTTCGCTGAGTTCGCCAGCCCGCGCGGCCGGGCCAAGATCGAGGCACTCACCGGAGCGGCGGCATGAAGGTAATCGCGTCCTACAACATCAAGGGCGGCGTCGGGAAGACGGCGACCGCGATCAACATCGCCCACTTGGCGGCGAGCGACGGCTACCGGGTGTTGTTGTGGGATCTTGACCCGCAGGCGGCGGCCAGCTTCCTGTTCAGGGTCAGGCCCAAGGTCAAGGGTGGCGGCAAAGCGCTGATCAGGGGCAAGCGCCCAGTGGACGACGCGATCAAAGCGACCGATTTCGACAATCTCGATCTGCTGCCCGCCGACTTCACCTATCGCAACTTTGACCTGCACCTAGACGGCGAGCGCAAGTCAGAGACCCGGCTGCGCAGCCTGCTCACGCCGCTGCGGCGCGAATACGACCTGGTGGTGCTCGACTGCCCGCCGAGCATCTCGCTGCTGTCAGAGAACGTACTGCACGCGGCCGACCTGTTGCTCGTTCCGCTGATCCCGACCACGCTGTCGGTGCGGACGCTTGAGCAGCTCACTGCGTTCATCGCGGACTTCGACGGCAAGCGGCCGAAGGTACTGGCCTTCTTTTCGATGCTCGACCGGCGCAAGCGGCTGCACCAGCAGATCGCCGAAGAATTGCCGGCCTCGCGCAAGGACGTCGCGCAGACCGCCATCCCCGCGCTGTCCGCGATCGAGCGGATGTCGGTGCAGCGCGCTCCGGTGACCGCCGCCGCGCCCCGCAGTCTGGCGGCCCGCTACTACCGTGCCCTGTGGGAGGAAGCCAGAGAGCGGGCCGGACTGCCCCCGGTCACCGGCGACGTCACTCCAGGTGGGAAATGAAGTCGATAATCGCCCTATTCACGTCATCCGGCCGTTCTTGCTGGGTCCAGTGCCCGCAACCTGGCAGCAGCCTGGCCTCACGCAGGTTGGGCACCAGGTCTGGCAGGCCGGCCAGCATCGCCTCGCCGCCGGTGAAGGCCACGACAAGATCGCGGTCGCCTGCCAAGTAGAGCGCGGGCACGGTCACCTTGGCATGCTTCCACGCGGCAGTCAGCTCGTAGCTGAGGTCCATCGCCCGGTACCAGTTCAGCGGCCGGGTGAAGCCTGACTTGGCAAACTCGCTCACGAACAGGTCAATGTCCGCTTCGGTCAGCCAGGCCGGCAGCGCCGCTGGCTCCGGGCACAGGTCGAGGAAACCGCCGCCGGCCGGCACCACCGGGATGCCGCCGCCGCCAGGTCCGTCGCCGGACGCCGCGACGAGCAGCCGGCGGAACGTGGCTGGCGGATCGGCGCTCAGTTCGGCTTCGGCCACGCCCGGCTGCTGGAAGTAGCAGATGTAAAAGCCATCGGTGTAGACGGCGGCCAAGGTCTCCACCGGCGGCGTGCTGCCGCGCGGGGTATAAGGCACGCTCAGCCCGACGACGCCGTCGATCACGTCCGGCCGTAGCAGCGCGGTGTTCCAGGCGACGGGCGCGCCCCAGTCATGGCCGACCACCACGGCATGCTCGGCGCCGACTTCGCTGATCAGCCCGATGACGTCGCCGACCAGGTGCAGCATGGTGTAGTCGGCCACGTCATCAGGACCGCCAGTGTCGCCGTAGCCACGCTGGTCAGGTGCCACCGCGTGGTCGCCGGCCTGCGCGAGCGCGGTGAGCTGATGCCGCCACGAGTACCAGGATTCCGGAAAGCCGTGCAACAAGATGACGAGCGGGCTGTCGGGATCGCCAGCTTCGGCGACGTGCATGCGCAGGTCGCCGACTTCGACATAACGGTGGGTGATGCCTGCGACGGAATTCTGAGTATCGGACATAGCCGCAGAATAGTGCGGCCGCGAATTACCGGTACAAGCCGCTCCTGAGTTGGCGCCAGACCCGAGGCCCTGTTTGCCGCTTCGCTCGGTTCTCTCACTGACCTGCGGTCAGAGCTTGGCCGAAGTCGATCTGACGGATAAGCGCTTGGTGCCGTGCTGAGTGCCGGTGCCGTGCTGAGTGCCGGTGCCGTGCTGAGTGCCGGTGCCGTGCTGAGTGCCGGTGCCCTGGCTGGTGTGGGTGGAGGTGCCCTTGCCGTCGGGTGCCCACTGGGTGCACTGTCGCGGGGTGACCAGCACGACGCAATGCACCGACTGAGCTACCGGCGGCGTTGAGCGTTCGGCCGACACCCGGCTGATGGGCTGGCTCGCCCGCCCACCGTGCGGCAACTGCGGAGTGCCAGTCAACCGGAACGCGCTCACCAAGTAGATCACCGCAGCGACGCAGCCAATCACAGTGAGCATCAGCAGCGAGAGGACGGCCCTGGCCCGTCTGGTGCGCAAGACGTGCCCGACCCCCGGTTGACCGAACGCCGCCAACTTGGCCGCCAGCCGAGGATCATCAGCGGCGAGCGTGCGTTCCATCTCTTCGAGAATGCGCTGCTCATCCATCGGAAGCGCCATGTGTCACCTCCACCGCTGCTGTCCCGCAACCGGTCCAATCCGGCGGGACTGCTACTTACTATCCCCAGTTGGAAGATTTTTTACCTGCCCATCACCAAGACTAAGCGCGACCATACCCAACTTGAAAGATTCGAATATATGTTCTAAGGTGGCGAGGGTGCGATGGGATGGGTTGCGACTACACGAGCAGACCGGTCAATCCGACCAAGATGCTGCTCAGCCCGCCGGGTCAGAGCCAGTCGAGCGCCGTGAAAATGTCACCAATCACGCCGAAACGACGCAGGCGGCCCTGTTCGAGCGGGACGCGATCGCGCGTACGTTCGATACGCCCGGCTTTCGCGGTATGACGTTTTACGAAGTGCATGCGCGGTCGATTATCAACAAAGTCCCAGAAAAATCGCGTATGCCGTTTCGATGGACCATCAATCCGTATCGCGGCTGCGGGCACGCCTGTGTTTATTGCTTCGCTAGGAATACGCACAGCTACCTAGATCTTGACACTGGCCTTGACTTCAACTCCAAGATCATCGTCAAGGTAAACGCACCTGAGCTGGCCAGGAAAGAACTGGCCAGTCACCGCTGGCCAGGCGAACACGTAGCGATGGGCACCAACGTCGACTGTTACCAGCGCGCCGAGGGCCGCTATCAGCTCATGCCGGGCATAATCAAAGCCCTGACCGACGCGGCGAATCCGTTTTCGATCCTCACTAAGGGCACGCTGATTTTGCGCGATCTGGATTTGCTCACCGAAGCAGCCGAGGTCACCAGCGTCGGCCTGAATGTCTCGGTAGGCTTCGTCGACCCCGACCTGTCCGCGTCGGTCGAGCCTGGCACCCCGACCCCGCAGCGCAGGCTCGACGCCTGCGCCACGCTGACCAGCGCCGGGCTGCGTTGCGGCGTCCTGATGGGCCCGGTGCTGCCCTACCTGTCCGACTCCCCCGCCCACTAGACCAGACCGTCCGCCAGATCGCCGCAGCAGGCGCCGTCAGCGTCACGCCGATCGTCCTGCACCTGCGACCTGGCGCCCGCGAATGGTACCTAGCCTGGCTGGCCGAGCAGCACCCCAGCCTGGTCGGCGCCTACCGCCAGCTCTACCGCTCCGCCGCCTACGCGCCCAAGGACTACCAGCAGCGCATCAGCGCCCAAGTCGGCGAACTGGCCGCCAAGTACGGCGTCGGCCGAGCCAGCCCATTCAACGCCCGCCGCATCCGCCCACCCGCCGACCACCGCTCCCCCGACCACCGCACCCCCAGCCACCGCACCCCCAGCCACCGCACTCCCGGCCAGCAGGACACCGGCCAGCAGGACACCGGCCAGCAGGACACCGGCCAGCAAGGCACCGGCCAGCGAGGCACCGGCCAGCAAGGCACCGGCCAGCGCACTCCCCAACGGCCCGGCGCCCTCGCCAGCCCGGCGGCACCTCAGCTAGAGCAACTGACCCTGCTCTAACACGCGCCCCACCTGACGCAACCGGCCGCCCGACCAAGCATTTGCCGACCACCTTGCCAGCGCGCGCCTCCTCCCATCAAGCCCCGCCCACTCACCTTCCTCCCCCGACCCCTACCCCCGGGCCGCCATCCCCAGGCCCGCCACCCCCAGGCCGCCAAGACCGCCACCCCCAGGCCGCCACCCCCAGGCCGCCAAGACCGCCACCCCCAGGCCGCCAAGACCGCCACCCCCAGGCCGCCAAGACCGCCACCCCCAGGCCGCCACCCCCAGGCCGCCAAGACCGCCACCCCCAGGGTTACCAAAACCGCCACCCCCAGGGTTACCAAAACCGCCACCTCCAGGGTTACCAAAACCGCCACCTCCAGGGTTACCAAAACCGCCCATCCCTAGGCCGCCAAGTCCGCCCATCCCTAGGCCGCTAAGACCGCCACCCCGGGCCGCCCGCCCCAGGAGCGCCAGATCCTGCCGCCGCGCCCAAGACCGGCACCCCGGGCCGCCGCCCCGCCCCTGGCCGCCCCGGTTCCCCGGCCGACTGCATCGGCGTCGGCGTCGGCAGCATCGTTGGAGCGATGATGCTGTAGCACCCCGGGATCGGACAGCATCGTTGGAGCGGTACTGCTGCCAGGGCCGCGTCGTCGGCGCTCTGTTGTTGTTGGCACCGGGTCCAGGTACGACAGCGCTGGTCCAACGATGCGTTGAGCCAAGGCGTCTGCAGCGCTCGGCCGACGGTCACGGGAGATTCGCGGCAGTCAGGCATGAAAACCGGTGACTGCGCAAGCCGGTGCAGGAATGCCGGGGAGGTCCGCAGCCCCGGTGCGGGCCCGCGCCGTCATTGAGGTGCTGACCGCGACGATGAGGCGGCACACTAAGCGCTGGTCTGGTACGGCTTCGGCGCGGTGCTGATACTGGACGGGCTGCCACCTGGCCGCCCCGCCGGCGAGCAGGCCACGACAGCCGGGCCGCGACCGGGTGACAGCCCCGGCGCTGCCCGGCAGAATCGGCCGGAGTTGTCGTATCGGGGCCGCGTTGTTCGTAGCGAGGGTGAGAGACCGTCCACGAGGGGCGCTGTCATGACCACGGGAGATGCCGACGATGCCGCACCCGCAGGCCAAGGTCCACCGCATGTTCGAGCTCGTCGAGCCGGTCGCCGCCGTCACCTTCTCCGAGGTGCCGAACGAGGCGTTCCTGGCCCTGGGCATGCGCAGCTACTGGGACGGATACTTCGCGGGCCGGGCCGCGCCACTGGGGCTGGCGCCGGCCGGCGTGGTGCACGCGGTCTTCTACAACTTCGCCTCCGGCGAGGTGGCGCGTCACATCCCGTGGGTCTGGGGGAAGACCACCCCGGAGGAGGCGATCGCCGTGCGCGAGCGAGGCAGCGCTGCGGCACTGCGGCAGATGGCCGGGAAGCTCGCCGACTCGCCCGGTCTGGTGCGGGTCGCCGACCTCGCCACTCGAGCTGCGGTCAGCGCGCCGACCGAGGGCCGGCCGCTGTATGCCGGGCTCCGGGCGCTCGACGTGCCCGAGGAGCCGGTGGCCAGGCTCTGGCACGCGGCGACGCTGCTGCGGGAGCACCGCGGGGATGGGCACAACGCCGCCCTCCTCGCTCATAACATCGGTGGCACCGAGGCCCACGTCCTCCTCGCACTCTCCCTCGGAATGAGGGCGGAGGAGTTCGGCCGGGTCCACCACCTGCCCAGGGCGCAGCTGGCCGCTGTCATCGACGGGCTGCGCGGCCGCGGCCTCGTGGACGCCGCCGGCGGGTTCACCGACGCCGGCCGGGAGACCAGGGAGCGGATCGAGGCTCTCACCGACGAGCTGGCGGCGCCAGCGTACGACGTGCTCAGCGCCGGAGAGCTCGACGAGCTGGTCGCGGGGCTCGAACCCATCGCCGCCGCGGTACAGGCCGTCGACGACTGAGCGGACGGCAACCGGCGGCGCGGGATTAGCGCGCAGCTTGGGACTCAACGAATGACAAACACCCAGATCAGCGTCCCGCGCGAACGCTCAGAGCCCAAACGTGGGGCTGGACGGGACGTGGCGGGATGGGGCGGCCGGGACAAGCGGCCGGGACGGGGCGGGACGGGGCCAGACGAGACGGGACCAGCCCGAGCGGCCGGGCGGGCCGGGACGGGCCGGAACGGAACGGACGGGCCGGGACCAGCCGAGCGGCCGGGCGGGCCGGGACCAGCCGAGCGGCCGGGCGGGCCGGGACCAGCCGAGCGGCCGGGCGGGCCGGGACCAGCCGAGCGGCCGGGCGGGCCGGGACCAGCCGAGCGGCCGGGCGGGCCGGGGCGGGCCGGGATGGACGGGACGGGACGGACGTGACGGACGGGCCAGTCGGGCTGGGGACTAGTCGGTGCCGGGCCGTGGCCTGGCGCGGGCTAAGGCTGGGCGCGCGGGCTAAGGCTGGGCGCGCGGGCTAAGGCTGGGTGCGGGGCCGCTGGTCGGCCTGCGGTGACCTGTTGTGGCTGGGTGGCGGGCACGGTCCCGTGTGAATACATGCACAAGCTCGCACGTACAGTTGATTGCCGTGGACGCTCCGCACGATGACACGATGTACCGGGCCCCCGGACGGCTGGTGGCTAGCACTGTGCCGGTGGCCGATCCTGGCGATCTGATCAGCAAGCTTCCCGGTCCGGCCCCGCTGGCCTGGGTCAGGCGCGGCGACGGTCTGATCGGCTGGGGCACTGTCGCGAAGGTCGTGTTGCCGGCCGGGCCTGACCGTTTCGCGGCCGGTGAGAAATGGCTGCGCGAGCTCTTTGATAGCGCGCTGGTGCACGACGAAGTGCAGGTGCCGGGAACTGGGCCGGTCGCCTTCGGCAGCTTCACCTTCGATCCGACCTCGGACGGGTCAGTGCTGGTGATCCCGCAGGCCGTGCTTGGCCGGGCCAACGGCCGCTCGTGGCTGACCACGATCAGGGCCGAGCCCGACGGTGAGTCGGCTGATCGCCGGGCCGACAGTAGCAAGCAACATCGACCCTACGCCAGCCAGCCGACCGAACTGCCAGTGCCCGCACCACATGTCATGCCGACTGGGCTGCGGTGGTCCGACGGGCGGCTGACCGCGCCGGCTTGGGAGCGAGCCGTTGCCACCGCCGTCGACGCCATCAAGACCGGCCAGCTCAGCAAGGTTGTGCTCGCACTTGAGTTGCATGTGACCGCCACGCAGGACATTGATGCCAGGGTGCTGCTGACCCGGCTGGCCGATCGGTACCCCGATTGCTACACCTTCTCGTGCGCTGGCTTGGTCGGGGCGACTCCTGAGTTGTACATCCGCCGCACCGGGCGGCAGATCCACTCGCTGGTACTGGCCGGCACTATGCCAAGAGGCGGCACGCCGAAGCAAGACGAGGCGCTCGGCAACGCGTTGCTGGCCAGCGCGAAGGATCAGGGTGAGCATCAGTACGTGGTCGCCGATGTGCGCGCCGCGCTCCAGCCGCTGTGCGCTGACCTGCGGGTCGATGACCATCCCTTCCTGCTCAGGCTCGCGAACGTACAGCACTTGGCCACCGAGGTCTACGGCGAACTGGCGAGCGGAGAAGCAGCCAAGCACTCAGCGCTCGCGCTGACCGCTGCGGTCCATCCGACGGCGGCGGTGTGCGGTACCCCGACGGACACCGCGATGGAGCTGATCAGAGAGCTTGAAGGGATGGATCGCGCCCGCTATAGCGGCCCGGTCGGCTGGGTGGATGCCAGGGGTAACGGCGAATGGGGCATCGCGCTGCGCTGCGGCGAGGTCTCCGGCCGGCACGCCAGGCTGGTGGCCGGCTGCGGCATCGTCGCCGGGTCTGAGCCATCCGTGGAGCTGGTCGAGGCTCAGGCCAAGCTCTGGCCCATGCGCTACGCGCTCGAGGGCTAGCGCGCGAGGCCGGCTCAGCCTACTGCCAGCGACGCCCAGCACGACCGGCCCGAGCACCGACCCCCGAGCACCGACCCAAGGCACCGGCCCCGAAGCACCGCCCCCCAAGCACCGCCCCCCAAGCACCGCCCCCGAGCACCGCCCCCGAGCACCGCCCCCGAGCACCGCCCCCGAGCACCGCCCCCAAGCACCGCCCCCGAAGCACCGACACCCGCATCGACACTCGCCAGATGTCACTGTGAGTAGTCAGCTGCCGTTCGGGCCGATTGCGGCCGGAACGCGGCTATGGTCACAGAGTGATTGCGATGGTCACAGGGCGATTGCGGTTACATAAATGCTCGCGACCGCTTCTAGCACCCGGGTAGACAGGGCCGGGCAATGCGTGTACTCACGGAAGGTGACCACGGATACGCCTGCGCTCCTTGCCAGGCTAGAAGGAGTCTGCTCATGACACGTCGTTCCCAGCGAATTGCCGTCATGGCGATCGCTAGCCTGGCTGCAGCCGGGCTAGCCGCCTGCAGCAGTTCGTCCAATGGCAGCAGCAACACCGGCAGCACGAACTCAAATACGCCGGTGCTTGGCGGCACTTTGCGCCTGGTTGCAGCTTCTGGGCCGGACCACATTGACACGGTGCCCGCGTACTACACCGCGGACTACATCATGGAGCGTGCGTACGCCCGGCAGTTGCTGACCTACCCCACCGAATATGACCCCACCCTGACCTCGCCAGGCTGGAAGGCCGACACCACTCCGGTGGCGGACGTCGCGACCGAGGTGCCATCGACCACCAATGGTGGCATCACCGACAACGGTCTGACCTACACCTTCCACATCAAGCCAGGCGTGGACTGGAACACCACTCCCGCGCGTCAGGTCACCGCTGATGACTTCCTTCGTGAATTCAAGGCGTTCTGCAACCCGGCGCCAGGTGGCTTTGTTGGCAACCTGTCCTATTACAGCTCGACGATCAAGGGTCTGACCCAGTACTGCGACGCTGAGACCGCCTTCTTCGCTAACGCCAAGAAGCACCCGGTCACCGCGGCCGACATCGCTGGCTTCCAGAACTCGCACACGATCACGGGTATCACCACCCCGAACTCGTCCACGATCCAGTTCCACCTGATCCAGCCGGCGAGTGACTTCCTCTACATGATGGCGATGCCGTTCACCTCGGCCCGTCCGGTTGAGTACGACTCGTACCTGCCGAACAGCCTGCAGCTTGACCAGCACACCATCTCTGACGGTCCGTACCAGATCACCTCTTACATCCCGGGCAAGTCCATCACCTTGATGAAGAACCCGGCCTGGAAGCAGTCCACTGACTCGGTGCGGCACCAGTACGTCGACGAGATCACCCTGACCGACGGCGTGACCTCGGCACAGACCCAGCTGTCCGACGAGCAGGCTGGCGCGACCGGCCAGTACGACCTCGTGGACGACACGGGCGTTGAGCCGACCGCTATTCCTGGCCTGCTCGCCAACAAGGACCCCAAGTTCAAGATCTGGCCATGGAGCTCGACCCTGCCGTACGTGGTGTTCAACCTGCGCAGCCCGAACTCTGGCGGCGCGATGGGCAAGCTGCTCGTCCGCCAGGCGTTTGAGTACGGCGTCGACAAGGTCGCCGTGCAGAAGGCACAGGGTGGCCCGGAGGTCGCCAAGATCATCTCCACCGCCATCCCGCCGGGCAACGTCGGCTACGAGCCGTACAACCTGTACCCGGACAACAACGGCAACGGCAACATCGCCAAGTGCAAGGCTGACCTGAAGGCGGCCGGTTACGCCAAGGGCGTGTCGCTGACCTACCTCTACTCCAACGACACCGTCAACGCCCGCATCGAAGCCGCCATCGCGGCCAGCCTGAAGCCATGTGGCATCAACCTGGTTGGCAAGCCTGAGCCTGGCTCAAGCTTCTTCGTGGACCTTGGCAACTCGCCGGTCAACAACAAGGCCGGTACCTGGGACGTTGGCCAGCCAGGCTGGATCCCCGACTGGTTCGGCCCGAACGGCCGCACCATCATCGACCCGCTGTTCCGCACCCGTTGCGTGGTCAACACCAACAACTACGGTTGCTACAACAGCGCCACCCTGGACAAGCTGATCACCGAGGCCGAGACGGCCACCAGCCTTACTCAGGCCGCGAGCTTGTGGCACCAGGCGGACGAGAACGTCATGCAGAACGCGGTCATCGTGCCGCTGACTGACGGTCAGGCGCCGTACTACTCAAGCAAGCGCGTCCACAACAAGGGTTCATCAGCCATCATCTACGCGCCCAACATCGGCGGCCCGGACATCACCAATGTCTGGCTCGACCCGACCAAGGCCAGTTCCTGATAGCTAGTTAACAACAGTGGGTCCGGCCGGGGTGCGCGAGAGTGCTCCCGGCCGGACCCACGACTGTAATACGCATACTCTCAGTTATGATCTATATCGGGTGGCCGGGTGCATTTGCGCTGCCAGAACCCGCTAAATCGGGGTTCGCGGCGGTCAACCTGTGGAGGTACATATGAGCCTGCTCGAGGTGACCGACCTGCGGGTCAGTTTCCCGACAGCTGATGGTGTAGTACAAGCCGTGCGCGGCGTGTCGTTCAATATAGAACGCGGCAAGACGCTCGGCATCGTCGGTGAGTCTGGCAGTGGCAAGACCGTGCTGACTCAGACCCTGCTCGGGCTGACGCCCGGCGGTCAGGTCTCGGGCAGTGCGATGTTCGATGGCAACAACCTCGTCGGCCTTGGTGCGAAGGCCATGCAGCGAATCCGCGGCAAGGAGATCTCCGTGATCTTCCAGGATCCGCTGACCAGCTTGCACCCCCTGTACAAGGTCGGCTGGCAGATCGTCGAGATGATCAGGTCGCACGATAAGACGATCAGCAAGAAGCAGGCACTCGAGCGCGCGATCGAACTGCTCGGCCACGTCGGTATCCCCCGACCACGAGAGCGGGTCAATGACTACCCGCACCAGTTCTCCGGCGGCATGCGCCAGCGGGCCATGATCGCGATGGCGATCTCATTGAGTCCCAAGCTGATCATCGCCGATGAGCCCACGACAGCCTTGGACGCGACCGTCCAGGCTCAGATCCTTGACCTGCTGCTCAGGTTGCAGCGGGAGTCTGACACCGCATTGCTGATGATCACCCACGACCTCGGTGTGGTCGCCGACATCGCCGACAACGTGATGGTGATGTACGCGGGCCGGGCGGCTGAGAAGGCTACTAAGCGTGACATCTTCTACCAACCGCACCACCCGTACACCAAAGGTCTGCTTGAGTCCATCCCACACAGCTCAGCCGCCGGCGAGCGGCTGCGGCCGATCACTGGCCAGCCACCGAGCCTGATCAATCTGCCTAGCGGCTGCGCCTTCCATCCGCGCTGTGCCTACGTGATGGATCGCTGCCTGTCCGAGCAGCCGAACCTGATCCCGGTCGGGGACGCGGGCGAGCACCGGTCGGCTTGCTTCCTGCCAGCTAATGCCATCGGCCTTAGCGCTGAGGCTGAGGAGCTGCGCAAGCACACGGTGGCGCTTGGGCGCAGCGGTCAGTCGGTGCAGGTTGCCGAAGCTATCGCCGCCGCGCCGGAATCAGAAGGAAGCGTGATCGTATGACCGACTCGGTCACCACCACCAATGACGCCCACCCGGCCGAGCCCTATCTTGGCGATGACACGCTGGTCCGGGTGGACAATCTGGTGAAGCACTTCCCGGTGAAGGGCAACGGGATGCTCGGCCGCACGGTCAGCCCACGTGCAGGCGGTCGACGGCGTCTCGCTCACCATCAAGCGCGGCCAGACGCTCGGCCTAGTGGGCGAGACCGGCTGCGGCAAGTCCACCCTGGCCCGGTGCATCGCCGGGCTGATCCCGGCGACTAGGGGCAAGGTCTTTTTCGAAGGAAAGGACATTACGAACCTTTCCCGCTCGAGAATGCGGCCATTCCGGCGCGAGATCCAGATGATCTTCCAGGACCCGTACGGTGCGCTTAACCCGCGCCGCCGGGTCGGCTCGATCATCGGCGACCCCTACGCCATTCACAACACCTCGGCCGGCGACGAGCGTAAGAAGGCCGTACAGGAACTCATGGAGCGAGTCGGCCTCAACCCTGAGCACTACAACCGCTTCCCGGCCGAGTTCTCTGGCGGTCAGCGCCAGCGCATCGGCGTGGCCAGGGCGCTGGCACTGCGACCCAAGCTGATCATCTGCGACGAGCCCGTCTCGGCGCTCGACGTGTCCATCCAGGCTCAGGTGCTCAACTTGCTCGCCGACCTGCAGGATGACTTCGGCCTTTCCTACCTGTTCATCGCGCACGACCTCGAAGTAGTTCGGCACGTCAGCGACTCGGTCACGGTCATGTACCTGGGCCGGGTCGCTGAGTCTGGTCCTGGTGACCAGGTTTACGACCACGCCAGGCACCCGTATTCGGTCGCCTTGCTGTCGGCCGCTCCCGCTGCTGACCCTGATGCCGCTGCCGCCAGGCAACGGATCATCCTGACCGGTGATGTGCCGTCGCCGATCAATCCGCCCACCGGTTGCCGATTCCACCCCAGGTGCCCGAAGTCGCAGGACCTCTGCGGCACCCTCGAACCCGTCCTGGAGACCAAGGCGGGCGACCCAAGCACTCACCTGACCGCCTGTCATTTCCCGGTCGAGGCGGGCGAGGATCTGGCCGCGGCGGGCCACAGGGAGCAACTATGAGCATTACCGAAGTCTCTTATCAAGCCAGTCAGGTAACAGATGCGCCGGTAGCCGCCATCCAGGGGCGCAGCCAATGGCAGCTCACCTGGCGGCGGCTACGCAACGACAAAGTCGCCGTCGCCTCGATCGTGGTGATTATCCTCATCATCATCTTCGCGATCTGCGCACCGGTTATCGCGCACCTGACCGGGCATCCGGTCGACCAGGCCTATACCAACACCGGCGAAAGCGAAGACGGGCTCCCAGTCGGGCCCGGCGTGCATGGCTTCATACTCGGTACCGACCAGATCGGCAGGGACCTGCTCGTCAGGATCGCCTACGGTGCTCGCATCTCACTGTTTGTCGGCCTGCTGACCACCGCGATCGCGACGATCATGGGGGTCACACTCGGCCTGATCGCCGGTTACTTCGGCGGCATTGTCGACGCGATACTCGCCAGGTTCTTCGACGCCGCGCTCGCGTTCCCGTTCATCGTGCTGGCGCTGGCGCTGGCTTCGGTATTCCACCCCAGCCTTGAGATCGTGATTGGCGTGATCGCCTTCTTCTCCTGGCCGGCATCTCCCGTATCGTGCGCGGCCAGACGCTGTCGCTCAAGGAGAAGGAATACATCGAGGCGGCCAAGTCACTCGGGGCCGGACCAATCAGGATCATGTTTATCGACATCTTGCCGAACCTGCTCGGTCCGGTGCTAGTGCTGGCCACCCTCTACATCCCGACCGCGGTCACGTTCGAGGCGACCTTGTCGTTCCTCGGCATCGGCATCCCAGAGCCCGCGCCAAGCTGGGGCAACATCTTGGCCGAAGCTCAGCAGTTCTACCACGTTGCCTGGTGGTACGTGGTGTTCCCCGCGCTCGCCCTGCTGATCACCACGCTGGCATTCAACCTGCTTGGTGACGGCATCAGGGACGCGATCGACCCGAGAACGGAGCGGATCTTCGCCGGCAGCAAGGGCAGCCGGCAGAATCGCAAGCGCCGCTCCAAGAGCCTTGATCAAGGCATTCTGGTCGGTCTCGAAGCAGACCAGAGCGTTGACAAGCCGTTCCCTGCTGGCGGAGAGGCCTGACCAAAATGAATATGGCGCGCTTTTTGATCAGGCGTATTCTCACCGGCATCCTGGTGCTGTGGGTCGTCGCCACCGGTACCTTCTTCTTGTTCTTCACCGCCATTCCCGTGCAGGCTGTGGCTCGCAACCTGGCCGGCCGGGCCGCTTCGCCCGCCGTGCTCAAGGAAACCATCGTCTACTACGGCCTGAACAAGCCGATCTTTGTGCAGTACGGGAATTTCCTCGACAAGCTGATCCACGGCAACCTCGGGATTTCCTTCTACTCCCAAGAGCCGGTGACCACGATCATCAAGCAGGACCTGCCCCCGACGATCTCGGTCGTCATCGGCGGCGTGCTGCTCTGGCTGATCGCCGGCCTCGCCGTCGGCATCTTGTCAGCGACCCGTGCGCGCAGCATCTTCGACCGGATCGCGACTGTCGGCGTGCTGGCCGGGGTCTCTGCCCCCACGTTTGTCGTCGGCGAACTGCTGATCGTGTTCGTTTTCGTCAACCTCAGCGACCACGGCATCACGTTCATCACGACCGGCTATAACCCGATCACGGCTGGCTTCGTGCCCTGGCTCGGCTGCATGATCTTGCCGTGGATTACCTTGGCGATCGTCCAGGCGGCCGTCTATACCCGGTTGTCGCGCGGCTCGCTGCTCGACACGCTCGGTGAGGACTACATCAGGACGGCGCGGTCCAAGGGCTTGTCCGAGCGCCGGGTGCTTTACCGGCACGCGGTGCGCTCGGCCATGACCCCGGTAGTCTCCCAGCTCGGCATCGACGTCGGCGGACTGCTCGGCGGCGTGGTCGTGGTCGAGCAGGTCTTCTCGCTGCACGGCCTCGGTTACCAGGTCGTCAACGCGATCACCCAGGGCGACCAGCCGACGGTCATCGGGTTCGTCCTGGTTGCCTCAGTCTTCGTGGTGGCGGCGAACATCGTGGTGGACGCGTCCTACGCCCTGCTCGACCCGCGGGTGCGGATCAGCTAGGCACCGGACAAGACCGCAGCTGCCGCCCCGGTCAGCGCCGCACGCAACGCGGCCTGGCCGGGGCGGCTGCTTTTCAGCTCAGCGAGCGTGATGCCGCCGCCGGCAGCGACTGCGGCCAGGTCGGCTGCCTTGTCAAGATTTTCGTAACGCACCCCAGCCGCGACTGCCAGCGCGCGGAAGTCGGTCTGATGCGGGGTGCCGAACACCCGTTCAAACGGCTCAGGAAACGCGGCCTGCTCCAGTTGGGAGAAGATGCCGCCGCCGTCGTTGTTCACCACGATCAGGCACAGGTCAGGACGCGGTTCTGCTGGACCGAGCATCAGCCCGGGCGAATCGTGCAGCAGCGCGAGGTCACCGAGCAGCGCCACCGCCCGGCCGCCGCCGGCCGACTGATGCGCCAGTGCCGCGCCAATCGCTGAGGAGACCAACCCGTCAATGCCGCTTACCCCTCGGCTCGCCACGATCCGCAAGCCGGCCCGGGGCCGCAAGTGCTGGTCGAGATCACGGATGGGCAGGCTGGACGCGGCCCAGAGCAACGAGCCGTCCGGCAATCCGGCCGCCAGGTCACGGGCCAGCCTGGGCTCGCTCAGCCCGTCCCGCTCGTCAAGCAGCGCGTCCACAGCCGATCGAACGGCGGCGTCGGCAGTCAGCCAGGCGTCAAGCCAGGGTGACGCTGAGCGGGTGCCGACCAGTTCGATCCTCTCGGTGACCAGACTTGCCGTCCTGGCCGGGTCTGACCAGCGGCCTGGCCCTTGGGCCAGCACCAGGTGCTTGACTTGCTTCTCTGTCTTGAGCAGCGCGAGCTGGCCCCGCGATAGGCCGGGGCGGCCGGCCGAGATGATCACGTCGGGCCGGTGGACGGCCAGGAACGCCTGATCGCTGATCAGGTACTGGTAAGCCGACAGCGCGTTCGGCCCGGTCCTGGCGTTCGACGAAGGCTCAGCCAGCACTGGCCAGCCAGCCGCCTGCGCCAAGTCGAGCAGCGGTACCGGGTCGTAGTCGCCGTCGCCGCAGACGATCAGCCCGCGCGGCGTCCAGCCGAGCTCGGCGACCGGGCTGAAGCTAGTCCACGGCGCTCCGGCTGGCCGCCGGCTAGCTCCTGGTCGACTTGGCCGACGTCGGCTGGTACTAGCGGGTCACGGAAGGCGAGATTCAGGTGCACAGGACCGGCCGGTCCGCCGGCCGTGCCTGCGGCAAGGCCCCAGGCCCGCGCCCCGGCCGAGCGCCAGTAGGACGGCAGCAGCGTGTCAGCGACGCCCATTTCGCAAAACCAGCGCACCGCCGGCCCGTAGAGCTTGAGCTGATCGATCGTCTGGTTGGCGCCAGTGCCGCGCAGCTCGGGCGGCCGGTCGGCGGTGAGCACGAGGAGCGGCACGTGTGACTCGTCAGCCTCGATCACGGCGGCGTGGAAATGCGCTGCCGCCGTCCCTGAGGTACACACGATGGCGACCGGCCTGCGGCTGACCTTGGCCAGCCCGAGCGCGGTGAAGGCGGCGCTGCGCTCGTCGATCCGCACAGACAGCCGCAGGTCGCCAAGCTGGGATCGGCGGAAGAACTCCATCGCCAGCGGCGCGCTACGTGACCCTGGCGCCAGCACGACTTCGCGCAGCCCGCACCTGATCAACTCGTCGATCAGGGTGGCGGCTAGCGCCGTGGACGGATTCATTCGCTGCCTTGAGTCATACCGGCCCTATCGGGGGCCGGTCGCGCTGACCGGTCGTTCACAGGTACTCCACGGCAGCCAGGGCGCGCTCGCGCCAAGGCTGCGGGTCCGACTCCCACTGGGTTGCTAGCTCTAGGTCTACGGCCGCATGGCGAACCGGAAGCTGGCCGCCAACCGCCACCAGCGAAGCCGCGGTCACATCGGTTGTCAGCAGGCTCATCGTGGCCAGGCCACAGTCGTAGTCGAGTTCGGGCAAGGCGGCCGCCAGCGCCACCCCGGCGGCGAGTCCGACCGAAGTCTCGATCGCGCTGGACACCACCGCAGGCAGGCCGCAGGTCTGCGCGACCCTGAGCGCGGCGGCGACGCCGCCAAGCGGCGCCACCTTGATCACCACGATGTCAGCCGCACCGGCTGCCCGCACCTTCAGCGGGTCGTCGGCCTTGCGTATGGACTCATCAGCGGCCAGCGGCACGTCCACCAGCCTGCGCAAGCTAGTCAGCTCGGCCAAGGTCGCGCACGGCTGCTCGGCGTATTCGAGCTCGTACTTGGCGAGCGCGGTCAGCATCCTGGCAGCGGTCGGCACGTCCCAGCCGCCGTTCGCGTCCACCCTGATCCGCCCGGCCGGGCCGATCGCGTCCCGCACCGCCTCGACCCTGGCCAGGTCGGCGGACTCTGGCTGACCAGGCTCAGCCACCTTGACCTTGGCGGTGCGGCAGCCAGCTTCGGTCACGAGCTGATGCGCCAGCTCTGGTCCGACCGCAGGGACGGTCACGTTCACCCCGACGCTGTCCCTGACTGGCTTGGGCCAGCCGACCGCCGCCGACTCGATCGCGCTGGCCAGCCAGCGGGAGCTCTCGGCCGGGCCGTACTCAGCGAACGGCGAGAACTCGCCCCAGCCGGCCCGCACAGCAAGGCACCTTGCCTGACGGTGATGCCACGGAACCTGGTGCGCATCGGGATCGAGTACGCGCGCAGGGTCGGCAGCAGGTCGGCGAGCGCTGCCCTGGCAGCGGTGCCGCTCAGTCCGGCCGCTGGCGACACCGTCACGGGCGGTGCGGGAACCTGGCGAAGTCGGGCTTGCGCTTGCCGACGTAGGCGTCCCTGCCCTCCTGCGCCTCTTCGCTCATGTAGTACAGCAGGGTCGCGTCACCGGCGAACTGCTGCATTCCGGCCGCGCCGTCGGTGACGGCATTCATCGCGCCCTTGAGCATGCGCAGCGCCAGCGGTGACTTCTCCAGCAGCTCGCGGGCCCACTTGACGGTCTCCGCTTCCAGGTCGGCCAGCGGGACCACGGTGTTGACCAGGCCCATCGCCAGCGCCTCCGGCGCGTTGTACTGGCGGCACAGGTACCAGATCTCGCGCGCCTTCTTCATCCCCACGGTCGCGGCCAGCAGCCACGAGCCGTAGCCGCCATCGAATGAGCCGACTTTGGGACCGGTCTGGCCGAAGACCGCGTTGTCCGCCGCGATCGTCAGGTCGCAGCAGACGTGCAGCACGTGCCCGCCGCCGATCGCGTATCCGGCCACCATCGCGATTACCGGCTTGGGCGTGCGCCTGATCTGCACCTGCAGGTCGAGCACGTTGAGCCGGCCAATGCCGTGGTCGTCCACGTAGCCGTCATCACCGCGGACCTTCTGGTCGCCGCCGGAGCAGAACGCCTTATCACCAGCGCCGGTGAAGATGATCACGCCGATCGCCGGGTCGTCCCTGGCCGCGTTGAAGGCGTGTTGCAACTCGAACAGCGTCTTCGGCCGGAAGGCGTTGCGGACCTGCGGCCGGTTGATCGTGATCTTCGCGATGCCTTCGGCGCTGGCGTACAAGATGTCGCTGTAGTCCTCGCCAGACGGCTGCCAGTCGATCACTGTTCCTCCCGGGAATCATGCCCTGAATCCGCCGATTAACCTTACGACCGTGACTACGCGCCCTCTCCATGCGGTCCTGTTCACCGGCAAGGACGCGGCAGCGCGGCTCTTCGATGCGTTGCGGGCGGCGCTCGATGGTACCGGCCCGGCGCTGCTGCCGCTTGATCCAGGCCTGCCACCGGGCCGGCTGACTGCATTGCTGACTGCCTTCGCGCCGACCGCCATCGTGACTACCGACGCAAAGATACGGCTCGCGCTGGCCGGTCACCCCCGCGCGCATGGTCCAGGCGTCGCTGAGGACGTTGCCCTGGTGCTGGCAACCTCGGGGTCGACCGGAGTGTCCAAGGGCGCCGAGTTGACCGCTGCGGCGCTGCTAGCGTCGGCGCGGGCATCGCTGGCGAGGCTCGGCGCCGATAACCCCGATCCCGGCCGCTGGCTCTGCTGCCTGCCGACGCATCACATTTCCGGCCTCGGGGTCTTGGTCAGGTCTTCGCTGACTGGGCTCGACCCCGTAATCACCGACCGGTCCGATGCCGCGACGATCGCCGAAGCCGGCTGCGCCTACGCCTCGCTGGTGCCGACCCAGCTCAGCCGGCTGCTGGCCGCCGGAGCGCCGCTTGACCAGCTCCGCGCGATCCTGCTGGGCGGCGCGGCCGCGCCGGCCGAACTGCTCGCGGCGGCGGCGGCGGCGGGCGCGCGGGTGGTGACGACCTACGGGATGACCGAAACCTGCGGCGGCTGCGTCTATGACGGAGTTCCGCTAGCCGGAGTCAGCATCGGCAGCGCAGCCGACGGCCGAATCAAGATCGCCGGTACCACGCTGTTCAGCGGCTACCGGCTGGCGCCCGAGCTGACGGCTTCGAGCCTGGCTGACGGCTGGTTTACCACCAGCGACCTGGGCGGGCTCGGCGCCGATGGTCGGCTGGTGCTGCGCGGCCGGGCCGATGACGTGATCAATACCGGCGGCGAGAAGGTAATACCAGGCGAGGTCGAGCAGGCGTTGCGGCACTGCGCCGGGGTGCGCGACGTCGTCGTTGTTGGCGTGCCCGATCAGGATTGGGGCGAGCGGGTCGCGGCGATCGTGACGGTAGCCGCTGGCTCAGTCAAGCCGACTCTGGCCGCGCTACGGGCGGCGGTGCAGGCGACCCTGCCGAAATATGCGGCGCCGCACAGCGTTATGTATGTCGATGAGCTTCCGATGCTGGCCTCAGGCAAGCCCGACCGGCTGCGGTCGCGGCACCTCGCCGCTGGCGAAAGCTGAGGTTGGTGGCACCGCCTGGGACCAAGATTTCTGGGCACGCTACCGCCGAGCGGGAAACAAACAAGCTCGCCGCGCGTTATACGTAGCGCCCGCATTGCACAATACCAAGTGCTGCAAATCTTGGACAGTGCTCGCAGACAGGATCGCTGTCGGCGTTGTCCGATCGATTGCAAGCGGCCACGGAAGGAGGTGCTCGATGGCGAAGACCGCCAGCGCGCCGCCCGACGATGCGCTTGGCACCGAAGCGACGGTGCCGTCCGAAGTAGAGCGTTCCGAAGTGGAGCATGCCAAAGTGACGCAGACAGAATCCGCCGAGGTCGAGCCCGCTGAGCTCGACGACGCCGATCTTGACGTGGCCGAACTCGATGACAACGACCTGCAGGCACTGCTGGCTGCGGGCGCCGACAACGCTGGCGCCGATGATGAGGCCGACGACGACGACACCGATGACGTGATGCCGGCCAGCGCTGTCAGCGCGAGTGGCAAGTCGCGCCGTGGCACTGCCACCAAGATCGTGACCGCGCCCGCCGACGACGACGGCGAAGCCGATTTGGACGATCAGACCTCCGTCATGGGCGACTCAGTGCACACCTACCTGAAGTCCATCGGCCGGACCAGCCTGCTCACCGCTGAGCAGGAAGTCGACCTAGCCAAGAGAATCGAAGCCGGACTATTCGCCGAGCACAAGCTGGAGACCGAGACCGGGCTATCCGACGACTACATCGCTGACCTTGAGGCAGTGGCGCAGGACGGTCGCCGGGCCAAGGCGCACATGCTTGAGGCCAACCTGCGGCTGGTCGTGTCGGTCGCCAAGAAGTACAGCGACCGCGGCCTGTCACTACTAGACGTAGTGCAGGAGGGCAACCTGGGCCTGATCAGGGCGGTCGAGAAGTTCGACTACAGCAAGGGCTACAAGTTCTCCACCTACGCGATGTGGTGGATCAGGCAGGCCATCCAGCGCGGCTTCGCGGACTCGGCACGTACCATCCGGCTGCCAGTGCACGTGCTTGAGATGCTCAGCAAGCTGAGCCGGGTCGAGCGCGACATGCACCAGCGCCTCGGCCGGGAGCCGACGCCAGAAGAGCTGGCTGTCGAGCTCGACCGCACCCCCGACCAGATCGAGGAGCTGCTGCGCACCAGCCGGCAGCCAATCAGCCTGGACTCGACCATCGGCGAGGACGGCGAGACGTCGATCGGCGACCTGATCGAGGACATCGACGCGCCCGAGGCCGCTGAGCTAGTGGACCGCCAGCTGATGGCTGACCAGCTCAGGCACGCACTCGATGCGCTGACGCCGCGCGAGGCCACCATCATGGCGATGCGGTTCGGCCTGTACGACGGCAATCCGCACACCCTGGATGAGATCGGCAAGGCGCTCGGCCTGACCAGGGAGCGGATCCGCCAGCTCGAGAAGCAGTCGCTATCCAAGCTGCGACACCCGAGCCGGGCCCAGCCACTGCTCGAATACGCGGTCTAGCCCACCCTTTGCCCCAGTCGGCGGTTTCTACGGGACGGCGGTGCTGGGGCTGCCTCCGGCTGGCTCGGATTGGCTTGACCCGCTGACGCTGTGCCAGATGGCGGAGACCGCGGCCGCCTCGGTGCCTGCTTGCCGGTACCCGGCCGCCGCGGCCGCCGGGCGGTTGGCCGGATCGAGCACGTTCTTGCCGATCGCCGCGAGCGCGGCCGGGTCGGGCGTGATTACCACGACGTCGCTGCCCTGGGCGCGCAGTGCGGCGGCCTGCTTGCTGACGCTGGGGATCGGCCCGATGCCCTGATGCAACGGGGCGATAACGACGACACGCTGGTAGCCAGCCGCCAGGTCGACGTTGGCGGCCGAGCGCATGCCGCCGTCCATGTACCGCTTGCCGTTGATTGTCACCGGCGGCCAGACGCCGGGGACAGCGCAGCTAGCGCTGACGGCATCGATCAGGCTGACCCCGCTGGACGCGTCGAACGCGGCGAAGTCGCCGCTGGCCGTCTCCACTGCGGTGACCTTGAGCAATCCGGTGGGCCACGAGCTAATCGGCAGCCGCGAATCGAACACGACCCGGCGCTCGGCCTCGGTCTGGGTCTTGGCGCGGAGCGCGACCTTGCCGACCCGCTGCCTAGCCACCTCAGGTTTCCTGGTAAGCAGCATCGCCAGCCCGTACTTCAGCAAGAGGAACTTGCCCAGGCGGGCATAGACCTCACTGGCGGAGGGCGGCGCCGTCTGCTCCTGGTAGTAGTCGGCGATACCGCGACCTGACCGAACATCGACGCCGACCACTGACCCGGCCGACGTGCCGACCACTAGATCGGCGTCAGCGAGATCAACGCCGTGCTCGGCGAGCCCGGCGATAATGCCGATCTCCCAGGCGATCCCGGTGAGTCCGCCACCGCCAAGCACCAGAGCTTTGTCCATCATGCTGTCCGTTATATCCGTCCGACCCGAACTCTGACTACACCGGCCGCGTCCTGCCCCAGGTTCGCCGCCGAACCGGATAGATTGCCCCGGTGAACGTCGATGTCGAGATCCTGAGCGAAGTGACCAGCGAAGTTGTCGAGGCATTTGGCCGGCTGCTGCCGCAGCTCTCCAGCTCGGCCACGCCACTTGACGAGGCCGCGCTAACCGCGCTTGTCGACGCGCCGGCCAGTACCGTCCTGCTGGCCAAGCTCGATGGGCAGCTAGTCGGGACGCTGACCTTGGCCATGTTCCCGATCCCTACTGGACGGCGGGCTTGGATCGAGGACGTCGTGGTTGACGAGGCGGCCAGAGGCAAGCGGGTCGCGACTAGCCTGATCGACGAGGCGATCAGGCTGGCCAGGGAGTACGGTGCCCGGACGGTGGATCTGACCTCCCGGCCGTCGCGGGTCTCGGCTGGCCAACTCTACGAACGGATCGGCTTCGTGCAGCGCGACACCAGGATGTACCGCTATCAGCTAAGCTAGCGCCGGCCAATCAGATGATCAAGCCGATCCGAGCTCCCCGACGGCGTCAAGCAGCCGGGTGACGTCGGACTCGTCGTTGTAGTGCACCAAGCCAGCCCGCACGGCGCTGCCTGAGGCACGGATACCGAGCACGCCGGTCAACTCCCAGGCGTAGTTATGACCGCTCCACACATTGATCTTTCGATCAGCCAGGTGCTTGGCCACCTGGGCCGGGGTGTACCCGGCGACGGTGAAGTAGGCGGTCGCGGTACGCCTGGCTGCCTTGCCGTACGTCGTGACGTGCCGCATCGCGTCAAGCCCGCCAAGCAGCGTGCCGAAGAGCTGCTGCTCGTACGCCTCCGCGGCGGCCATCGAGGCAAGGATCCGCTCCCGCCGGCTTCCGGTCGCCGAATCGTCGAGACCGGCCAGGTGGTTAACGGCCGCGGTCACGCCCGCCTGGTCGGCGAACGGCGGCGTGCCAAGCTCGAAGCGGTCAGGCACGTTATCGGGCGAGGGCAGCAGCTTGTCTGGCCGCAGCGACTCGAGCAACTCAGGTGCCGCGATCACCGCGCCGAGATGCGGACCGCACCACTTATAGGCGCTGGTCACATAGAAATCGGCACCAAGCGCGGTGACGTCGATCGGGCCGTGCGGGGTGGCGTGCACCCCGTCGACATAGCTGACCGCCCCGGCCGCTTTGGCCAGCGCCGTAATCGCCGGGACGTCTGGCCTGGTGCCGATGATGTTGCTGGCCGCGGACACGGCGACCAGCTTGGTCCGGTCGGTGAGCAGCTCCGCGTATTGCGCGGCGGGTAGCTCGCCGGTGGCCGGATCGACTTCGGCCCAGCGCACCGTCGCTCCCGCCCGGCCAGCGGCTTGCACCCACGGCCGTACGTTGGCGTCGTGATCGAGCTGGGAGACGATGATCTCATCGCCCGGCTGCCAGGTGTCCGCCAGCGCGGCCGCCATCCGGTAGGTCAAGGTGGTCATGTTGGGTCCGAGCACGACGCCAGCTGGATCGCCGCCCACCAGGTCGGCCACCGCCCGCCGACAGCTGGCCGTGAGCTCGGTGGCACGGACGCTGGCCGGGAACACGCCGCCGGCGTTCGACAGTCCGGCCTGGTAGGCGTCGCTGATCGCGGTGATCACCTGGGTCGGCGTCTGAGTGCCTGCCGCACCGTCCAGGTAGGCGTAGCCATCGGCGAGCGCCGGGTAGCTGTCGCGAACCTTGTTGATGTGGTACGCCATGTGCTGGCCCTCCCCGGTGACGATCGCTCCTGCTACGGCCTTAGCCCCATCGTCGCACGAGCGTCATTTGAGCCGTCCGGCCGACCTGAGCACGGTCAGCCACGGATCATCGTCCAAGATCACCGGCTGGTGCGCGATGCCGGCCATCCAGCCAGCCAGCACCCCCTCGGGGTCGGTCGGGCGGTAGGACTCGCCGAGCGCGCTGGCCAGGTCCCAGGCGTGCACGTGCCACTCCACCAGCGCCATGCCGCCCATCCCGGCCACCGTGATCACCCGGCCCTGGTAGCTGTGATGCGGTAGCGGCAGCAACGGTCCGAGCCTGGCCACATACCTGACGGCTGACTCGGCGAAGGCCTCGATATGAGCCTGGGGCGAGACGTCAGGCAACGCAGCCAGCTCGGCAGCGTTCTGCCTGGCCAGCTTCCGGCCGATCTTGTCGGTCTGCGCGCCGGTGGCCAGCAGCCTGGACAGCCGACTCACCGGGGCATCATCAAGGTACTCGTGATAGTCGTCGGTAATGCAGCGCAAATGCCCGGCCAGATCGGCGGCCCGCCATTCTGGGCACGGCGTTGGCGCGTTCCAGTCATGAGCCGTGAAGTGGCCAGCTAGCTCAACAATCGCGCTGATACCGTCCTGGTAGACGGCTGGCGCACCCAGGGAATCACGCAATTCCACCGGCACCTCCCCTACGCTCCGGGGCGCATAGGCGTGCCCATGCCGCCAAACCGGCGCGTTTGGTCAGCGTGCCAGATGCGCCCGTTCCGCGCCAGTCGCCAAGGCCACGAAAACGAAGTGACAGTGAACACCGCCCGCAGTTACCATCCACCAAGTGGCCACTCAAGATGCTGAACCGCAGGTAGGCATCGACGAGGTGACCGATGGGGCGCAAGCTACGGAAGTTTGCCATCAGTTTCCGCCAAATCCCCAGTCGGCTTCAGCCGCACCAACTCCCCCCTCGGCTCGTGCGGAAACCTCGTCGACTGGGTTTCAGGTGCAGACGCCGAGACAGGCGCTCTGGCGGCTGCGCGAGTATCTGCGCCCCTATTACGGCCAGCTCGCCTTCATGCTGCTCGCCGCTCTGATCGCTACCGGCACCGAGATCGTCATTCCGCTGCTCGCCAAGGCGGCCATCGACGGCCCCATCGCCGCGGCCTCCCGTGCTGGCCACCCCCACGGGCACGGGCTGCTGATTCCAATCGGCATCGCCGCGCTCGCGCTCGGCGCTGTCGACGTGCTCTTCAACATCATCCGGCGCTGGGTGCAGGCGACCGCCGTAGTGGCGCTTGAGCAGTCCATGCGTGATGACCTCTACCAGCACCTGCAGCGGCTCGAGTCGGGCTTCCATGACTCCTGGCAGTCCGGTCAGTTGCTGTCCCGAGGCACCACTGACCTGTCAGCGATCAGGCGGTTCGCCGGCTTCGGCATCATCTTCCTGATCACCAGCGTGATCAGCTTCATCGTCATCATCGTGCTGCTGATCGAAATGAATCCGCTGCTCGGGCTGCTCACGGCGTTCGTGTTCGCCCCGGTGACGGCATTGTGCCTGCGCTTTGAGCGCCGCTACCGGCTGCTCTCCCGGCGCGTCCAAGACCAGCAGGACGACCTCGCCACCAACATCGAGGAAGCCGCGGCAGGCATCCGGGTGCTCAAGGCGCTAGGCCGCCAAGATGAAGCGGCCGCCACCCACACCGGACTGGCTCTGCTGGTCTACCGCACGCAGGTCAGCAAAGCGCAGTTGCGCGGCACCTTCTGGGCCGGGCTCGACCTGGTACCCAATGTCGCGATCGCGCTCATCTTGCTGCTTGGCGCGATCGCGGTCAGCGATGGCGACCTCACGACCGGCGGCCTCGTCGCCTTCGTCGCGCTTGTGCTGCAACTGGTCTGGCCGATCGAGGCCACCGGATACATCCTTGCGCTTGGCCAAGAAGCCGCCACGGCCGCTCAGCGGGTTTACGAGATCTTGGACACCGCACCGACCATCGTGAGCCCTGAGCCTGCGGCTGGCCTGCGGCAGGCCATTCCCAGGCCGCGCGCGAAGCCCGCCGCAACGACAGCAGCGGCCGCTGGCACCGAGCCCCGCCTGGTACTCGACCATGTCGGCTTCAGCTATCCAGGCACCGCTGCGCCCATCTTGCGTGACGTCCAGCTTGAGCTCTCGCCCGGCGAGACAGTGGCCCTGGTCGGTGCGACCGGATCGGGCAAAACCACGCTGCTCAACCTGATCGTGCGGCTGGCCGATCCGACCGCTGGCCGCATCAAGCTCGACGGCACCGACGTCATCGAACTCCCGCTGCCAGTGCTGCGTACCGAGGTGGCGTGCGCGTTCGAAGACCCGACCCTGTTCTCGATCAGCGTCAGGGAGAACGTCGCACTCGGCCGCCCTGACGCCACCGACGCCGAGGTCCAAGACGCGCTGGACGCCGCCCAGGCCGACTTCGTGGCGCGCCTGCCGTGGGGACTGGACACCAGGATCGGCGAGCAGGGCATGTCGCTTTCTGGCGGCCAGCGCCAGCGGATCGCGCTAGCCCGTGCCATCCTGGCTAGACCATCTGTGCTACTGCTCGATGACCCGCTGTCGGCGCTTGACGTGCATACCGAAGCTAAGGTCACCCAGGCGCTCAGCCAGGTGCTGGCAGGATCGACCGCTCTGGTGGTGGCCCACCGCCCATCCACCGTCGCGCTTGCCGACCGGGTAGCTGTGCTCGATCACGGCAAGATCGTCGCCACTGGAGCCCACCACGACTTGCTCGCCACCAGTCCGCTGTATCAGCACCTGATGAGCACTGACGCCGACGGCCAGCGGCACGCCGGCTCGCAGGCCGGCGCGGGATCAGGAGCACGGCGATGAGCCAGCCGACAGCGGCGCCGCAGCAGTGGCGTGGCATCGCCGCTGAAGAGGTCGACGACCTGCCCAAGGGGCTGTCCCTGCTGCTGCGCCGGCGAAGCCGGGCACTGCTCGCCGACTTGCTGCGCCCGCACAGGCGATCAGTCGTGCTGATTGCTTTCAGCATCTTGATCTTTAATCTCGCGGTGCTCGCCGGACCCTGGCTCGTCGGCGTGGGCGTCGACAAGGTGCCGGCGCTGATCGCGACCAAGGACCCAGTGCCGATCATCATCGTCGTGATCGAGTTCCTCGTGACGGTCGTTGTGCAGGCGGTCGCGAACTCGTGGTTCATCTCGGCGATCGGCAAGATGGGCGGCCAGGTGGTGCTTGAGCTGCGACAGCGGCTGTTCTGGCACTTCGGCAAGCTGTCGGTGGCGTTCCACGAGCGGTACACCTCTGGCCGGGTGATCTCGCGCCAGGTATCGGACATCGACTCGATCTCTGAGCTGTTCGACGAAGGCCTCGACTCGCTGGTCAGCGCGGCTTTCTCGATGATCTTCGTCGGCACCGGGATGCTGCTGCTCGACTGGCCGCTTGGCCTATCGGTCCTGGTCGGTTTCGTGCCGCTGGCCTGGCTGAGCGCATGGTTCCAGCGCGAGTCAGCGGTGGCCTACCGCGGCACCAGGGAGACCATCGCCCTGGTGATCGTGCACTTCGTGGAGACCTTCAACGGCATCAAGGCGGTGCAGGCCTTTCGCCGCGAGCCACGGAACGACCAGATCTTTGCCGAGCTCAACGCAGACTACGGTCGGGCCACCAAGCGCTCGATGCAACTGGTCGCGCTGTTTTTCCCTGGCGTGACGCTAGTGGGCAATCTCGCCACCGGAGTCGTGCTGCTGTACGGCGGCATCCGGGTAATCGATCACGACATGCCGGTCGGCGTGCTCGTTACCTTCCTGCTGTACCTGCGCAGGTTCTTCCAGCCGCTGCAGGACGTGTCGCAGTTCTATAGCACCTTCCAGTCGGCTGCCGCCGGCCTGGAGAAGATCTCCGGCGTGCTCGATGAGGCACCATCGGTGCCTGAGCCAGCTGCGCCAGTACCGCTGCCAGCGCCTCAGCCCCGGGCTGGCGACGACGCTGGCCACGGCCGCGAACTCAAGATGAGCAACATTAAGTTCGGCTACCGGGATACCGTCGTGCTGCCCGACCTAGACCTGATGATCCCGGCCGGGCAAAAAGTAGCGCTGGTGGGCGCCACCGGCGCTGGCAAGACGACCATCGCCCGGCTACTGGCCAGGTTCTACGACCCTGGCGAGGGCCAAGTGAGTCTGGACGGCGTTGATCTGCGCGCGGTGTCCGACGCCGACCTGCGCCGCGAGATCGTGCTGATCACCCAAGAGAACTTCCTGTTCAGCGCGACGATTGCGGAGAACATCGCACTCGGCAAGCCGGGTGCCTCCCGGGCGGAGATCACGGCGGCGGCGCAGGCAGTGGGTGCGGCTGAGTTCATCGCCGAACTGCCGGAGGGTTACGACACTCAGGTAGGCAAGCGTGGCGGTCGGCTCTCGGCCGGCCAGCGGCAGCTCATCTCGTTCGCCAGGGCGTTCATCGCCGCGCCGGGCGTGCTGCTACTCGACGAGGCCACGTCGCTGCTTGACCTGCCGAGCGAGCGCATCGTCCAGCAAGCACTGCAGACCGTGCTCGCCGGGCGGACCGCGGTGATCATCGCGCACCGGCTGTCGACAGTTCGGATCGCCGACCGGGTGCTGGTGCTTGACCAGGGCGTGATCATGGAAGACGGCAAGCCAGACGATCTGCTCGCCAGCGGCGGTGAATATTCCGATTTGCACGAGCGCTGGTTGGAGAGCCTGGCGTGAGCGAGAGGCTGCGTCCGCTAAGCTGGCCGGCGTGATCGTGGGACGTAAGCAGGCTAGCTCGGACGCGCAGGCGCATTACCTTGCCGACGTGGCGCTGGCCGCGAATTTTGACGAGCTGCTCACTGCCGCCAAAGCTGCCGAAGCGGACTTTCGCACCGCTCAGGCGACTGCGCGGCCACTAGCCGAGCAGTATCCGCTGGCGAAGAAGCTGGACGCCGCGCTGACCGATGCGATGCGATCGGCCTTCGCGGCCGTTCGGGCCGAGATCGGCCCGCGCGGATACGACGACCGGATCTTCAAGCGCAAGGCGATGGCCACGCCGACAGTACACTCGCTAAACGTCGAGGCAGAGCGCCTGCTCACGCTCAGGGAGACGCACCGGCTCACCGGCATTCCGCCGCTGCCTGGCGGGGTCGGCCTTAGCCCGGAGGTCGCCGGATCCCATGGATCACACTAGCCCCGAATATCAGTACCGGCTCGGGTTGCCAGACAAGCCCGAGGTACGGGGCTACGATGCATTCTCGGATGGCGCACAGGAGTTTCTGCGTCAGGGACTCGCCTGGCGCCTTCCGGCGTTGTAAGCAGTAACAGATATTTGATAGCCCTCGGTCAGCATGGACTACAGGAAATCTACAAAGACCATGCCCGAAAACCATCCCAATGTGCCATGTCGTCGCAGACAACAGACCTGGCAGATTAGGTTGTGATGATCAACACATCCCCCGAACTTGATCAGGAGGCGCACGATGTGCCCGCACACGCCCCCGTGTCCGGCCGCTAGCGACCCGGACCACGAGGCGGCTCGTACTCTTATCAGCCACCCCGAACAAGGTTGGAGCTTGCTCTGTAACGGCATCGTGGTGTTCGAGGACACCGGCGAACTGCTCCCCGGCGGTGCCGTGATCGCACCGCACCGGCCCACCGACATTGCCCTGTCCCCCGCTATGACCCCGTCCTTCCACGTAGCTCCGCCGATCTCGGCGTCACCGGCGGCCTGACCCCGGGCACCCGACCCCGGGCACCTGACCGCGGCACACGACCCGGGCGCCTGACCCCGGGCATATGACCGCGGCACATGACCCGGGCACCTGACCCCGGGCACCTGACCCCAGGTGTCAGCCGGGCGGGCCCCGGCAGTGACTTAGCCGAGGCGGGCTATCAGGCCCGTCAGCCAGGAACCGATGGCGGTTTCGATCGCACGGGGATCCCTGGACAGCGAGTGCGTGTCGCCGGCCAGCACCACCAGCCGGTCAGCGTCCGCCGGATCTGGCACCCCGAACGGATCCCGGTCCCCATTGATCACCAGCACCGGGACTCCGGCTGCCCGCAATTCGCCCGCTCGTGATTTGTCGGGCTGATCTGCCTTCCCCGGCGGATGGAGCGGGAAGGCCAGCGCGATCGCGCCAACCGCACCTGCCGCCGGCGCTGTCCGGCACGCGACTCGGGCACCGTTGCTGCGACCGCCTTGGACCAGCGGCAGCGCCGGATACCGTTCGCGCAGCGCCGCGATGATCTCCAGCCAAGCCGCGTCCTGGCGGATCGACGAACCTGGCGCCCGCGCTCCAGCTACCCGGTACGGCTGCAGCACCCGTGCCACGACGCCACCAGCCGCCCGCCCCGCCCGGCGCGCTGCCTGCAGGTCAGTACCGTCCACTCCGCCGCCCGCGCCATGCGTGAGCACCAGCAGGAACGCTGGCCGCACGGCCTGGTCCACCTCGACCCGAGCCGGCCCGGCCAAAGTGTTGATCTCCATGGCAGCAGGCTATGCCGCCCACCACCCACCCCCCACCCCCAACTCCGACAACACCGTCGTCCCCGAGGTGCTGTCAGGTGCGCACCGTCGGTCCTTTGGTGCTGTTGGAGGACTGGCTCGGTAGAGTCAGAGCTCAATCTTGAAAGGGGTGAAATGCGCCGCGACCGTCTCGTGGCCGTGACTTACCCAGTCGACGAGGCCTACGTGCAGATCAACGCCGAGGTGCTGAGCGATGCAGCCGAGCTAGTCATCCTCCAGCAACTGCCAGAAGCTGACCGCGCCGCCATTATTGCCCGCGCCGAGGTCTTGATCGGCTGGAATCCTGGCCGCGAACTGCCGTCTGGATCGCTTGATCAAGCAGTCCGCTTGCGACTTATTCAACTGCTGTCGGCGGGTGCCGATAGCGTCGATTTCGCCGCGATTCCACCCGGCATCGATGTCGCGGGTAACGTCGGCGCCTACGCCAAGCCGATCGCCGAGCACGTCCTAGCGATGACACTGGCCCTGGCCAGGCGGCTGCCGCAGCGGCATGCTCAGCTAGCCGCCGGGATCTTCAACCAGCGCGAGCAACTTCGCACGCTGTCAGGTGCAGTGGTGGCGATCCTGGGATTCGGTGGCATCGGCATAGCTACCGCCGATCTGATGCGAGCCTTCGGCGCCCGCATTCACGCAGTGAATTCCTCCGGCCGCACCAGCGAGTCGGTCGAATTCGCCGGCACCCTGGCAGATCTCGGTAAGGTCCTGGCCGCCGCCGATGTCGTGGTGATCTCGCTGCCGCTCACGACCGCTACCCGTGGCCTCATCGGCGCGAGCGAGCTGGCTTTGATGAAGCCCGACGCGATTCTGGTCAACGTCGCCCGCGGCCCGATCATCGACGAGCGGGCGCTTTATGAACATTTGAAGCGTCATCCGGAGTTCTGCGCGGGGATCGACACCTGGTGGCACGAGCCGCGGGCTGGCGCTGGCTTCCGAGTGGACTTCCCGTTCTTCGAGCTGCCGAATCTGCTCGGGTCGCCGCACAATTCCGGCCTCGTGCCTGGCGTCCTTCGTGGTGCCGTCAGGAAGGCGGCCGAGAACGTGCTCGGCTACCTGCAGGGCGGACACGTCAGCGGCGTCATGCGCCGCTCGGACTACCTTCACTAGTCACCCGGAGCAAGGACGCGAGCCACGAGCGCCAGAATCCGCGACCATGATTAGGCATCGCGGCAAAGTTCTGCACCGGTGCTAGCCCGTCGCGTGTCCGTGGCCTTACGGTCGTCCCGACTCCATTTCCTGCGCGGAGTGTGGACCGCTGGCGACGAGTTCCACTTCGAAGCCATCGGTGTTGGCAAGGTAGGCGGCATAGTGATCGGGTCCGCCGGCGTGCGGATGAGCGTCGGGGAATAGCAGCGTCCATCCGTGTGCCTGACCTGTCCTGGCTAGGCTTTCGACCAGTTGCCGGTCGCCCGCATGGAACGCGAGGTGGTTGAGGCCGGGTCGCAGCCGGTCGTGGTCGCCGACGGTCAGGGCAGGCGATTGCTCGACGACGAGGTAGGTGGTACCGAGGCGCCAACTGCGACCGTTGGGCCAGTCCTGGAATCGCGCATAGCCAAGCTGGCCGAGCAGCCACTCCCACTGCGCGATGGCGCGCGGCAGGTCCGGCACCCACAGCTCGACATGGTGAAGACTTCCGGGGACTGCTTCCATGCTTCACGCCTTTTCGGAATGGCTGCGGCTAAGGGGCCAGGCAAGGCCCCGCGCTACGGGCAGGGTCAAGATCACGGAAATGTACTCGTGCTATCGAGGCTGTCGCATCGCTCTCATGCTCGCTGGTGGGCGCGGAGAGTGGATCCTGATCGGGTCGCCCGGCTGCTGGAGCTGATCGGGTCGGGGATGACCTCGAACAAGACGGCTCCTGTCGCGGGCGTAGCGGGTTAGATGATCTTGGCGAGGAACTGGCCGGTGTAGCTCTCTTGGACCTTGGCGACGGTCTCTGGGGTGCCGGTTGCGATGATCTGGCCGCCCCGCGACCCGCCTTCGGGCCCTAGGTCGATCACCCAGTCAGCCGTCTTGATGACGTCCAGGTTGTGCTCGATCACGATCACAGTGTTGCCGGTATCGACCAGCCGGTTGAGCACGCCAAGTAGCTTGCGGATGTCGTCGAAGTGCAAGCCAGTGGTCGGCTCGTCCAGTACGTAGATCGTCCGGCCGGTCGACCGCCGCTGCAACTCGGACGCCAGCTTGACTCGCTGCGCCTCGCCACCGGACAGGGTCGGTGCGGGCTGGCCCAGCCGAACGTAACCCAAGCCGACGTCGACCAGGGTCTTCAGATGCCGGTGGATGGCCGGGACCGGTTCGAAGAACTCTGCACCTTCCTCGATCGGCATGTTGAGCACGTCTGAGATGGTCTTGCCCTTGTAGTGCACCTGCAGGGTGTCGGTGTTGTACCGAGCGCCGTGGCAGACCTCGCAGGGCACGTATACGTCGGGCAGGAACTGCATCTCGATCTTGATCGTGCCGTCACCAGCACAGGCTTCGCACCGGCCGCCCTTGATGTTGAACGAGAACCGGCCAGGCTGGTAACCGCGGATCTTGGCCTCTGTAGTCTGCGCGAACAGCCGTCTGATGTGATCGAACACGCCGGTATAGGTGGCCGGGTTGGAACGGGGCGTCCGGCCGATCGGACCTTGGTCGACGTGCACGACCTTGTCGAGGTGGTGCATGCCAGTGACCTTGGCGTGCCTGCCGGGCACCGATCCTCGCGCCATGCAGTTCCTTGGCCAGCGAGCTGTACAAGATGTCGTTGACCAGCGTCGACTTGCCCGAGCCCGACACGCCAGTGACCGCGACAAAGCAGCCGAGCGGAAACGCCGCGTCAACACCGCGCAAGTTGTGCTCGCTGGCGCCCTTGACGACGATCTCCTTGCTCTTGGAGACCTTGCGGCGCTTGGTTGGCACTGGGATCGACTCGCGCCCGGTCAGGTAGGCACCGGTCAGCGACTCGGTGCTGGCCAGCAACTCATCCAGTGGACCTGACACGACCACCTGGCCACCGTGCTCGCCGGCCCTGGGTCCGATATCGACCACCCAGTCGGCTGCCCTGATCGTGTCCTCGTCGTGCTCCACCACGATCAGCGTGTTGCCTAGATCGCGGAGCCGCAGCAGCGTCTCAAGCAGCCGGTGATTGTCTCGCTGGTGCAATCCGATTGACGGCTCATCCAGCACGTAGAGCACGCCGACCAGGCCAGAGCCGATCTGCGTGGCGAGTCTGATCCGCTGGGCTTCGCCGCCCGCCAGCGTCGCCGAGGCCCGGTCCAGACTCAGGTAATCGAGTCCGACGTCAAGCAGGAACCCAAGCCTGGCGTTGATCTCCTTGAGCACCCGCCCAGCGATCTGCTGGTCCCGCTCGGACAGCTCAAGCGTCATCAACAGCTTGGCCAGCTCACCGATCGGCAGTGACACGTACTGCGCGATCGACCGGCCGTCCATCGTGACGGCCAAGGTCAGCGGCTTAAGCCTGGTGCCCTGACACGACGGGCACGGCACCTCGCGCATGTAGCCGGCGAACTGCTCCCGGCTCGAATCGGACTCTGCCTCGTTGTGCCGGCGCTGGATATAAGCGGATCGCACCTTCGAAATTCGTGTAATACGACCGCTCGCGGCCGTATCGATTCTTGTACTTGACGTGGACTTGCTCCGGGTAGCCGTACAGCAACGCCTTGCGGGCGGCGGCCGGCAGCTTGGCCCACGGCGTCTTGATGCTAAACCCGATCGTGTTGCCAAGCGCCTCCATCAGCCTGATGAAGTAGTCGCTGACGTGCCCGCCGCTCCACGCGCTGATGGCGCCGTCGGCCAGCGAGAGATCTGGGTCGGCCGCCACAAGCTCGGGATCGACCTCCATCTTGGTGCCAAGGCCGGTGCAGTCCGGGCAGGCTCCCCAGGGTGAGTTGAAGGAAAACGACCGGGGCTCAAGTTCTTCAAAGGACAGATCGTCGTACAGGCAGGCCAGATGTTCTGAGTACATCCGCTCCCGATTGGGATCTGACTCTGGCAGGTCCACGAAATCGAGTACCACGACCCCACCCGACAAGCCGAGCGCCGTCTCAACCGAGTCGGTCAGCCGCCGCCGGGCTGACTCGCTCACCGCCAGCCGGTCAACGATCACCTCGATGGTCGTGCTTTTCGTACTTCTTGAGCGCGGGCAGCCGGCTGCCTGAGCCATCCACCGCGTCATCCAGCCTGATCGTGGCCCCGTCGACCCTGGCGCGCGAGTAACCCTTGGTCTGCAACTCGCGCAGCAACTCGGTGTACTCGCCCTTGCGGCCCCTGATGACCGGGGCAAGGACTTGGAATCTGGTGCCCTCATCAAGCTCGAGTACCCGGTCAACGATCTGCTGCGGGGTCTGCCGCGCGATCGGGCGGCCGCATTGCGGGCAGTGCGGCTTGCCGATCCTGGCGAAGAGCAGTCGCAGGTAGTCATAGACCTCAGTAACTGTGCCCACCGTGGAACGCGGATTCCGGCTGGCTGCCTTCTGGTCGATTGACACCGCCGGCGACAAACCGTCGATGAAGTCCACATCCGGCTTGTCCATCTGACCGAGGAACTGCCTGGCGTACGCCGAGAGCGACTCGACGTAGCGGCGCTGGCCCTCAGCGAAGATGGTGTCGAAGGCGAGACTCGACTTACCCGAGCCAGACAGCCCGGTGAAGACGATCATGGCGTCCCGAGGAAGGTCAAGCGAGACGTCCTTGAGGTTGTGCTCGCGGGCACCTCGAACTACCAGTCGTTCTGCCACTGTTCGCTCGGTTTCTCCTGGTCTGGGGCACGAATGCAGCGGGGGCAGACAGCCTCAAAGCTGCGTCGCCAATGCTATCCGGGGGGTACGACAATTTCCTGGCCTCAACCGGACGCGACTCCGCCGCTTGCCACAACCACAGCACGGCCCGATCGCTTCCCCGGGCTGGCATCCGGCGTACCTGGCGGACGGTAGACAATGTAAGTAGTCGAGTCAGAGGAGTGCCGGTGAGTCAGTCCGCCGGGCCGCACTCGGTCGAGTTGCTCATCGACCGGGTCAATGCCGCAGTCGACCGGGTGCTTGTGTCCGCTTCCGCACTCTCCGACGAGCAGGTCAGCGAGCCGTCCCTGCTGCCCGGTTGGTGCCGTGGCCATGTGCTGACCCATCTCGCCCGCAACGCTGACGGCCTGCGTAACCTGCTCAGCTGGGCCAAGACCGGCGAAGAGACGCCGCAGTACCCGAGCATGGAAGCCAGGGAACGCGACATCGAGGCTGGCGCGAGCCGCCCGGCCAGTGAGATCGCTGTCGACGTGGCCACTTCCGCGCAGGCGTTTATCGAGGTGGCGCATGAGCTTCCTGACGACGCCTGGCTCGCGCAGGTACGGATGATGCGCGGCCAGCAGATCCCGGCGTGGTCGGTGCTATCCCAGCGATTGTTCGAGGTCGAGGTGCACCACGTCGACCTGGCTACCGGATACGAGCCGGCGAACTGGCCCGATTGGTTCGTGACCGATGAGCTCTACCGGATCGCCGGGCTACTGACCGGGGATCCGGCTGCGCCGAGCGCGGTGCTCAACGACGCCGCGACCGGCCGCCAGTACTTCATTCACGCGGACGGGCTCAGCGACCTAGCGATCACCGGCCCCGGTGCCGAACTGCTCGCCTGGCTGCTTGGCCGGGCCGACGGCGCTGGCCTCACAACCGACCCGGCCGGGCCGCTGCCCAGCATGCCGACATACTGAGGACAGCCTTCACGAGAGGATGACCATGACCTACGACGGCAAAGTCAGCGTCGGCGGACCGGCCCAGACCAGGGAGTTGCCCGGGCTCACCATCACCAAGGTGGCGGTTGGCCCGATGGACAACAACGCGTACCTGCTGCGCTGCACCAGCACTGACGACCTGCTGCTGATCGACGCCGCCAACGAGCCGGAGACCCTGCTTGGCCTGGTGCGCGACACCGGGCTGCCACTGTCCACGATCGTGACCACGCACCGGCACGGCGACCATGTCGCCGCGCTTGAGGCAGTGGCCAAGGAGACCGGCGCCGACACCGTCGCCCACGTCGAGGACGCGCCGGCCTTGCCGCTGGCACCGACCATGCTGGTCAGCCACTTGGATCAAATCGACGTGGGCGACTGTCACCTGCGCATCATCCACTTGCGCGGGCACACGCCTGGCAGCATCGCGATCTTGTACGACGCTGATGGCGAACTAGCCGACACGCCGCACCTCTTTACTGGTGACTCGCTTTTCCCCGGCGGACCAGGCAACACCGACCATAACGCGACCAGGTTCAATTCGCTGATCACCGACCTTGAGGAGCGGATCTTCGCCGAGTTGCCTGACGGCACCTGGGTGTATCCGGGCCACGGCGGCGACACCACGCTCGGCGCGGAGCGGCCGCACGTCGCCGAGTGGCGCGCTCGCGGCTGGTAGTGGCAGACCGGCGTGCGCTCTGAGTTTGTCGTCGTAGGCACCGGGCTACTCGGTCTTTCCGCTGCCTGGTCGCTGGTCAAGCGCGGCCACCAGGTGACCGCGCTTGACCACGCACCGGTGGGCCACTCCAACGGTGGCTCCTACGGTTCGTGCCGGATCTTCCGGCTCGGCTACGAGAAGGCCGCCTACGTGCCGCTGGCCCAGCAGGCGCGGGACAGCTGGACCGAACTTGAGGAGGCCGCTGGCCAGCAATTGCTGCTGCCCACGCCGCAACTGACCTTCGGCCCGATGCTTGACCAAGTGCACCGTGCGATGCAGGCGGCCGGCGCCGCCTGCGAGTTGCTCTCTGAGCAAGCAGCCGCCGAGCGATTCGGCCGGCTTACCGCATCAGGCGACGTACTGTACGAGCCCGAGTCAGCCGTGATTCGCGCCGACCGCGCTCTCAGCGCGCTGGCTGGCCAACTCGCAGCAGCCGGGCAGCCTATCGGCTGGCCGGGTACTGGCCAGCCAACCCAGGTCACCGGGATCGCTCACCGGGGCGACTCAGTCACCGTCAGCACCAACGCCGGTGAGCTTGAAGCGCACCGGGTGATCGTCTGCGCTGGGCCGTGGACCAGCAAACTGGTCGCGCAAGTCGGCCTGTCCGTACCCGGCGCGACCAGTATGGAGCAGGTCGGCTACCTTCGCCCCGCCGACGCTGGCAACGATGCGGCTAAATCGGCTGACGTCACGCCCATCTTCATCGACTACGGCGGCGTCTCGCCATATGGGCTGCCAGTACCTGATACCAATTGTTACAAAATAGGTATACATTTCGGCGGACCACCAGTCGATCCAGAAAAGCTGGATCACACAGAAAACGCCGAACTCCGCGCCCGCATCGTGCGCGCCGCCAGCCAGTACCTGCCGTACTACAATCCTGAGCCGGTGGCCTTCGAGCGTTGCATCTACGACAACTCGCCTGACACCGATTTCATCATCGACCGGGTCGGCAACGTCGCCATCGGCTGCGGCACCTCAGGGCACGGCTTCAAGTTCGGGCCGCTGATCGGCGAATGGCTAGCGCAACTGACCACCTCGGGTACCGGGCCGCCACCGTGGCTCGGCCTGCGCCGGTTCTAGCCGCGAGGGTTTGCGGCCGGCGACGGTGACAGCCCAGTTATGGGCGACGACGTACCGCCGCCAGGTACTCAAGTAGCCGTCCCTTGGATGCCCGGTTAGCGGAGTTGGCGGTAGCAGGCGAGTGCCGCGCCGACGGCGTCGGCCTCGGTTGGCAGGTCGGCAGCGCGGGTGGCGCCGGCCTTGGCCAAGCGGGCGGCGAACTCCGGATCATCGAGCACGCTGAGCACGGCCCGACCGAGTTCGGCCGGGTCGCCAGGTGGTACCAGCAGCGCGGCATCGCCGGTCAACGCGCGGACGCCGCCCACGTCGGTGGCCACGATCGGGCAACCGGCTCGCAGTGCCTCCTGGACGATCAGCGGCTGGCCTTCCCACTGACTGGGCAACACGAACACGGCGGCAACGGCAAGAAGCTCGGCCACGTCGGTACGCTGGCCAAGGAACTCGACCTCGACGCCAAGCTCAGCCGCCTGCACGGCCAGTGCGCCAGCCAGCGGCCCGGCACCTGCGATGACCAGCAGCGGGGTCGGCTGGCGGTGCTGCCAGCTGGCGGCCGCAGTCAGCAGGGCGGCAAAGCCCTTCTGCGCAGCGAGCCTACCGACCGCTAGCACGATCGGCCGCCCAGCCTGAGCGAGTTGAGCTGGACTAGGCCCGGCCGACGACTGCGGCCGGGCGAGCAGCGCGGACCCGGCCAGCGGAGCTGGCACCAGGGCTCGCCGCACGTCGCGAGCACCGAGGCGGCGCATCCGGTCGGCCAGGTCCGGCGAGACGCACAGCACCAAGTCAGCGCGCCTGGCGACGATCCGCTCCAAGAGAGCGTAGATCGCTGCCAGTCGGCCACCGACTGGTGGCGCATTGTGCACAGTCACCATGAGCGACGAACCGACCCGAGCCCGGCCCGGCCACGAAGCGAGCGCCGCGATCGCACCGGCCCGCAGCCCGTGCGCGTGCACGATGTCAGGCCGGGCGGCCGCGAAGCCCTGGCGCAGGCGCAGCACTGCCGTCAGGTCGCTGACTGGCCTGGGCCGGTCAGCGATCGGGACCGGCGTGAAGGCAAGACCAGGCGCAAACATCGACTGCGTGCTCGAAGGTCCGAAGACACCCACCTGCACGCCGGCGGCCGCGCACGCCTGAGCCAGCATCGCGACATGCCGCCCGGTACCGCCTGAGGTGGTCCCGAGCACGTAGCTCACCTTCAGCGATCGCGTCATCACGCCACCCGACGCCGGACGCGAGCCAGCACACTGCGCAGATCGCCGCCGTCTAGTACTGCGACGACCAAGCCAAACGCGGCCAGCACGCACACGCCAACTCCGGCCGCGAAGGCGGCGTTCAGCCAGTGCCCGGTGACTGGCACCGCGACCGTCAGCGCTAGGCCGACGCCCGCACCGGCCACCGCGCCAGCCAGCCCGGCGCCGATGGCACGCCAACTGCCGGCCAGCGCCGCCACTCCCCTGACCCGACCGACCGCGATGAGCAACGCGATGCCCGACGCGGTCATGCCGATCGTGTTGGCCAGCCCGAGTATCGGGACGACCTGACTGGCACTGACCAGCGGGACCGCGATGATGTCGACGACGATGACGATGATCCAGCCGGCCACCATGGCGATGGCGGCAGTCCAGTTCTGGTTGTCGGCGAGTAGCACCCTGGATAGGCAGGCGGTCAGGCCATAGCCCACCAGGCCGGGCGCGAAAGCGATCAGTGCGACCGCGAACTGGCCGGCCACTGAATGGGACAAGGCGGGGAACGCCCGCGCCACCGGCACCGCCACCCCTGCCAGCAAGGCCGCCCCGAGCCAGGAAGCGAGCGTGGTCGCCCGGGTCGCCGACGCCGCCGCCGTGTCGAACTCAGCGCCCTTCCGCGCGGCCAGCACAGGGAAGGCGCTGATCGCGATCGGGATTGCGAGCACCGCGTAGACCGACACGAACACCTGCCAGCCATAGCTGTAGACGGTCACGGCCGAGCCTTTGCTGCCGCCGTAGCCGTTCGCCAGCCTCGTCACCACCAGCACAGCGGCGTCCTGAGCGATCAGTGCCGCCACTCCGACGGCAGCAAGGCTCCTGGCCCGTCGGGCAATTCCAATAGGGAAATGGAGCGCTGGGCGAACTCGCAGCCTGAGCCGCCAAACTGGCCACAGGGCGGTCAGCATGAGCGCGGCGACCCCGAGCGTGGTGCCGGCGGACAGGGTGAATTCGGCGGCCGAAGGCAGTCCGCTGATGTTCGTCGTGTAGGCATGGCCGAGCGGCACGAAGATCGCGTAAGCGGCGATCACCACCAGGCTGGACAGCACTGGCGCCAGCGCAGGCGCGGCGAACCTGCGGTGCGACTGCAAGATGCCGTAGAGCACCACCGCCAGGCCGTAGAACAAGATCTGCGGCGCGAACACCACCAGCATCCTGGCGGCGAGCGGCACCAGGCTGGCCCGCACGCAGCCCGAGCCAGGGTTAGCCGGCATCAGCAGCGAGATCGCCGGTCCAGCGGCCAGCGCCAGCGCCAGGCTGACCGGCACCAAGATGACGACGGTCCAGGTCAGCAGGGCTGAGGCGATCGCACTGACCTCGGCCTTGGCTGCTTGGCTGGTAGCCGACCGCTGGGCCTGGCCCGCCAGCACTGGGACCACGATCGCGGTGAGCGCGCCGCCGAGCACGATGTCGTAGATGACGTTGGGCACCTGGTTGGCGGTCACGTAGGCGGCACTCAGGCAGGATGTGTGGACGGTGCCGGCGAACACCAGCGTCCTGGCGAAGCCGAGCACCCTGGCCAAGATGGTGAGGCCGCTGATCAGTACGGCCGCGCGGCCGATGCCAGCGGCGCTACCGACGCCGAGTCCGTGCTGTCCGGTCAGTGCGGCTGCGGGCTCCTCGCCGGGCGGTGCCGCCGACTCGATCGGATCGGCCGGCCCACCGCTCCCGGCGGCCCGATCACCGCCGGGCCGGGGCCGGCTCGTCTGACGTTGCGGCCTCAGGCGCTGTCGTGGCAGGCCCCGTGGCGGCCGGTACGGAGGGGCCGGCCGGTACGGAGGGGGCGGCCGGCACGGAGAGGCCGGCCGGCACGGAGGGGGCGGCCGGCGGCCGGCGGCCGAGCTGGTCCAGCCAGTTCAGCGCCGGCGTCGCGGCGATCACCTTAGTAAACGAGATCTTCTCACTCGCCAAGGTCAATCCGGCGATGCCCGCCAGCGCCACCAGCCTGGCCGGGCGCGGCAGCGCCGCGGCCAGTCCGACGCCGAGCATGGCCCCGACCGCGTTGGCACCTGCGTCGCCCAGCATGGCCCGCTCGCCCAGGTCCTCGGGCAGCAGCGCGACCGCCGCACCGACTGGTGCCGCCGCAGCCCCGGCACCCTTGGCACCAGTCGCCGCCAAGCCGACCCCAGTAAGCAGCCCGACCTTGATCGCCCGGCCTGGGCGCAAGTCGAACAAGTTGATCAGGTTGGCGGTGCCTGCCACCAGCCCAGTGTCGATCACCACATCGACCACCCGGCAGCCGGCCGAGCGTGCCTCTGGCCGGCCGAGCAGCAAGCCGGCGGTCAGTCCGGTCGCACCGATCCCGATGATCTTGACGGCACCGGTGGTGACCTCGCCCTTGGCCAGCGCGCCCAGGTGCCCGCGCAGTCCGCGCCGGCCTCCGCTGCCCGCCAGATCGTCGTAGCAGCCAAACGCGCCCGCCCCGACCCCAGCTACCGCCAGCGCCAGTCGCTGCCGTACCGGCAGCCCAGGGGCCGCGAGCGCGGCAGCGCTCGCGGCCGCCGCGACGGCCGGCCCTTCGAGCAGGGTCACCGGCTCGTCCCTATGGTTCCTGCGGTCCCAACGCGACGTGCCGCCGGGCGGCCGGGATCGCAGCGCGGAGTAGGCCAGCCGGGCGGCGGTGCCGGCCAGTGCGAAGCGGGCGAGCGACCGGCCGGTCATGACTTCACCTTTTTCTTCTTCTTTCCTGGGGTTGGGCTGCTGGACGGCGTCGGCGATGCCGTGGGCGCCGGGCTCGGCACCACGCCTGGCCCGACGCCGTAGGAGGTGGGCGTGTAGTGCGGGTCAAGCGCCTTGGCCAGCGCCTGCACCACGATGATCTGGCCGGGCTCGGTGTCGGCATTGTCCACCGTAGTGAGCGAAACGCCCGCGCCGCCGCTCGTGACCGCGTCGATAGCGCTGCCGTTGCCTGAGCCTTGCACTGACCCGGCCAGCAGCGCGCCCTTGCCCGCCTGGGCCAGGTCGCGGGTGAGGTAAATCAGCGCCAGGTTCTCCGGGCTCAGGCTGCTCGCGTTCGCTGCCGTGCTACCCGGGATCACCATCACGGCCAGGGTCGCTTGGCCGGTCAGCGCACTGCCCCCGGCCGGAGTGCTTACCTGCAGGAACCCCTGCTCGCCGAAGCCGGTCAGTATCGACTTGGTCTGTCCTGTGGTCAGCGTCGACGTGCCGCAGCAGTCCATGATCGCGGCGGCGATGACCTTGGCCGCCGATTGCTGGCCGACAATCTGGGCACCAGCCGAGTCCGAGGTACTGACTCCTGGCGGTGCCAGTTGCCCGGCGGTCGTCGTGAGCGTGGTCTCGGTGGTGACGTCGGTGTCGAAGAACTGCGGGCTCAGGCTGACCACGCCGGTGAGCGTCCCGCCGGCCTGCCTGACCGCCGCCTCGATCCCGCTCACCGCAGCGTTGTCCGCGCCGGGCGCCGTCACCAGCACAACGCTCTCGGCCGTGAGCAGGTGAGCGAGCATGGTCGGCGCCGCCGCGGTGGCGAGCGCGTTATCGGCCGTGACTTCCTGCTTGAGCTGCGCGATCTGGGCGTTGAGCTGGTCGTTCTGCTTGAGCGCGTGCTGCGCTTCGCTGTTCAGCTTGTTGGCGACCTTCGTCGGCAGCGCCTCGGCACCGACCACGATGCCGATGGCGAGCGCGAGGAACACCGCCACGATCGATACCAGGTGGTACCGGAAATCAATCACTTGAACAATCCCGTGAGCCAGTGCCAGAAGGGGCTCAGCCGCAGGCCGACATAGTTAATGATGATGTGACCTACCGGCAGGAACCACATGGCGACAACGATCGTCGCGGCCGCGGCTAGCACCAGCACGACCAGCCAAGAGGTCGAGATCCGGCTGTGGTAAAGACGGCTGACGCCCTTGGGCTCGACGATCTTGTCGCCGACCCGCATCCTGGTCAAGATCGCGCTGGCCATTCCCGGCCGACCTTTGTCCAGGAACTCTACCAGCGTGAATCGCATGCCGACGGCGACAATCAGCCGGGCGCCGGCTTCGTCAGACAGCAGTAGCGCAACGTCTTCGCTAGTCCCGGTGGCCGGGCAGAGCACCGCCTCAAGGCCGAGCGCCTGCACCCTGGCCAGTCCCGGCGCGCGGCCATCCGGATAGGCATGCACCACGATCTCGGCACCGCAGGTGAGCGCCCGGTCCGAGATCGAGTCCATGTCGCCGACGATCAGGTGAGGCCGGTGGCCAGCATCAAGCAGCGCGTCCGCGCCGCCGTCGACGGCGACCATGACCGGCTTGAACTCCCTGATGTAGGCGCGCAGCGCGAGCAGGTCCTCATGGTGCCGGTAGCCGCGCGCCACGACGAGCGCGTGCTTGCCCTCCAGCTTGGTCTTGAGCTCGGGGATTCTGATGCCGTCGATCAGCTCTTCGAAGTCACGACCGATGTATTCGACGGTGTTGGCCATAAAGGCACGGATCTGGTCAGCCAAGCCGGCCTTGGCCTTGATCATGGCGCTGGCGATCGACTCACTGGTCTGCACCGTGCCCTTGGCGACAACGGCCTCGCCGACATAGAGGGTGTCACCGTCGAGCCGTACGGGCCGGCCGTCGGCGAGCTTGTCGAAGACGTCAGAGCCGACGTCGTCGATCAGCGGCACGCCGGCCTCGACGAGCAATTGCGGCCCAAGGTTCGGATACCGGCCGGTAATGCTTTGCGCGACGTTCACCACGGCGGCGACGTGACACCGCAGCATCGATTCCGCGCTGACCCGGTCCAGATCAGCGTGATCGATGACGGCGATGTCGCCTGGCTGCAGCCGCCTGGTCAGGTTTTTAGTGCGCCGGTCCAGCCGGGCCGGCCCGACCAGCCCGGGCAACTCAGCCGATCCGGCCCGGCGCCGGGCCGCGAACAGCCGCTGATAGCCGCTCATCGCGTCACCAATTGTGCCAGCTCAGCTACGTGCGCACAGCGCGGCGGCCAGGGCGGAGCGCTCACGCCGACTCCGTAGCTGCCGCTCGCTCAGCCGCTGCGGCAGCGAGCAGTTCGGTAGCGTGGGCCCGGCCGAATTCTGAGTCCTCAAGGCCGGCCAGCATCCTGGACAGCTCCCGCACCCGGCCATCATCGTCCAGCCTGACCACGCCGCTGGACACCACCGAGCCGTCATCGTCCTTCTCCACCACCAGGTGCGTATCGGCGAACGCAGCCACCTGCGGCAGGTGCGTCACCACGATGACCTGCGCCAGCCTGGCCAGCCTGGCTAGCCGCCTGCCGATCTCGACCGCCGCCTTGCCGCCGACGCCGGCGTCGACTTCATCGAAGACAAAGGTCGGCACCGGGTCGGCACCGGCGAACACTACCTCGATGCCGAGCATGACCCTGGAAAGCTCACCGCCGGAGGCACCCTTGTGCAGCGGAAGCGGGGGCGCGCCCGGGTGGGCGGCCAGCCGGATCTCCACGTCGTCGGCACCGTACTGGCCGTACTCGCGCAGCGGGCTGACGACCGCGCTGAGCCTGGCGTGCGGCATCGCCAGCGCCGACAGCTCAGCGGTGACCTGCTCCTGGAACCTGGTCGCTGCCTCCTTGCGCAGCTCAGTGAGCTGGCCGCCAAGCTCTCTGACCAGCTCAGCCAGCTCAGCTTCCTGTCCTTGCAGGCCGGCGATCGCCTCGTCGTCGTTGTCCAGCTCGGCCAGTCGCGCGGCGGCGCCTTTGGCCCAGCTCAGCACGGCCGCCAGGTCAGGTACAGCTGGTGCGGCTTGGCCGGCGCCGGATCGTCGGCGGCGCTGGTCTCGGTGAGCGGCCCGGCGGCGAGCTCGCTGCCAGCGGCCGCTGCCTCGGTCGTTTCGTTCGCCGGCTGCGGCACCGGCGCTGCGCCGTACAACCTGATCAGTCGGGTCAGCTCGGCTCGTCGGTCCTGCACCACGGCCAGCCGGCCCGGGTCCGCTTCCACGGAATCGGCATAAGAAGCCAGCTCGGCGGCTACGTCAGAGATCAGGTAGGTGGCTTCGGACAGCCGGGCGGACAGGACGCCGAGCGCCGGATCGTGCGGCGCGGCGGCCTCCAGCGCCTGCTTAGCCGAGCCGAGCAGGGTCAGCACGTCGGCGGAGTCAAACGTCGCCGTCGTCGGGTCAGAGATCAGCGCCTCGTGCGCGGTGGTGGCCGCGCTGTGCAGCGTGTCCGCATTGGTCAGCCGCTCGGCCTCGGCGTGCAGGTCAAGATCCTCGCCGTCGGCTGGCTCAAGCCGCTCGATTTCCGCTAGGCCGCGCCGCAGGTCATCGGCCTCGGCGGCGCGTTCCCTCGCGCGCGAGGTCAGCTCATCAAGCTCGGCGCGCACCTTCAGGTGGCGCTGGTAGGCGCGCTGGTAGTCGCCGAGCAGCACGGCCGAGCGCAGGCCCGGCGAACTGGTCAAGAGCGGCCCGCTGGCGGCCGGGCTTGAGCAGTTGCTGCTGGTCCGCCTGGCCGTGCACGGCCACCAGGTCATCGGCCAGGTACGTGAGCAGCGACACGGGCACCGACCGGCCGCCGGCGTAGGCGCGGGACCGGCCTTCGGCCGACACCGAGCGTTGCAGCACCAAGGTGGCGCCGTCGTCATCGAGATCGCCGCCTGAGTTATTTACTTGCTGCGCGACCTCACCGTCCGGGTCGATCCGCAGCCGGCCTTCGACGCTCGCCCGCTCGGCACCTGGCCGCACCCTGGTCGGGTCGGCCCGGCCGCCGAACAGCAGGCCGAGTCCGGACACCACCATCGTCTTGCCTGCCCCGGTCTCGCCGGTGACGACGTTAAAGCCCGGTGAGAGCTCAAGCACCGCGTCGTCGATGACGCCCAGGCTGCTGATCCTGACTTCCTCAAGCATCGCCGGTGAGCTCCTCATCTTCCGCCCGCGCCTGCGTCAGCGCTTCGCCGCGGCCCCGCCAGCCCTGCACCGGCAATTCGAACTTCACGACCAGCCGATCGGTGAAGGACGCACCGACGCCGGCGCTCGTCGTGCGCAATCTGGCCAGGAGCACCGGCTGCGCGCCCCGCCTGACCTCGACCCTGGCACCTGGCGGCAGATCGACCGAGCGGCGGCCATCGCACCACAGCACGGCACCGAACATCTCGCCCTGACCGCCGGTGGCGCCAATGACCTCCGCTGCGAGCACAGATTCTGGCGATACCACCATAGGCCTTGCGAAAAGGGCGTGGGCGCTAATCGGCACCAGCAAAAGCGCCTCGACATCCGGCCAGACTACTGGCCCGCCTGCGGAAAACGCGTAAGCCGTCGAGCCGGTCGGGGTGGCGAAGACCATCCCATCGCCGCCCCATCGGGCCAGCGGCCGGCCGTCCACTTCGGTCACCAGGTCGACCATTCGCTCTCTGGCCACCTTTTCCACCGTGGCCTCGTTCAGCGCCCAGGTGGTCGCGATGACCGAGCCGTTCTGCCGTACCGTCACATCGACCGTCATCCGCGGCTCGACCAGGTAATCGCCGGCCAGCAGCTGATCAATAGCCGCGGTGAGCCGGTCAGGCTCGGCCTCGGCAAGGAAGCCGACATGGCCGAGGTTGACGCCGAACACCGGCACCCGCACCGGCCGGGCCAGCTCCGCCGCCCGCAACAAGGTGCCGTCGCCGCCGATGACCAGCACCAACTCGACGTTCGCTGCGGCGGCCGACGACACCGGCATCTCGATCGCCTGCGGGCAGCGCAGGTCGTCGGCTTCGGATTTGAGCACACGGACGCCAAGGCCGGCACCGTGCAGCCGGTCGGCGACTCGGCGGGCGACCGCGACGCCCTGGGGCCGGCCGGTATGCACGACCAGCAGCACGGTCCGGGCGGCAGTCACTGCGGGCCGGCCTGGATCGCAGCGGTCAGGTCGGCTGGCGCCAGCGGCGGCGCGCCAGCGGAAAGCCACAGGAAGTACTCGACGTTGCCAGACGGGCCGGGCAGCGGACTCGCGGTGACGCCGCGCACGCCGAGACCGAGTCCGGCCGCCGCCTGCGCGACGGTCTGCACCGCCTGGGCGCGCAGCGCCGGCTCCCGCACGACTCCCCCGCCGCCCACCTGGCCCTTGCCGACTTCGAACTGCGGCTTTACCAGCAACACGAAGTCGGCGGCCGGCCCGACGCAGCGCACCAGCGCCGGCAGCACCTGGGTGAGGGAGATAAAAGACAGGTCGGCTGTCACCAGCGTCGGCGGCGGCGGGGTGAGCTGGGCGGGCATCAGGTTCCTGACGTTGACCCGGTCGAGCGTGGTCACCCTCGGGTCAGTGCGCAGCCGCCAGGCCAGCTGGCCGTATCCCACGTCAGCCGCGATGACATGGTCGGCCCCGGCCCGCAGCAGCACGTCGGTGAACCCGCCGGTTGAGGCGCCAGCGTCCAGGCAACGCCGCCCGGCCACGGTCAGGTCAGCGAATTCGGCCAGCGCGCCGGCCAGCTTGTGACCGCCACGGGACACGTAATCCTGGTCGCCGCCCGCGTCCTGCACGGTGATCGGCGCGTCCAGGCTGACCTGCGTGGCCGGCTTGGCGGCCGCCTGGCCGGCGACCGCCACCTGGCCGGCCGCGATGAGCTCGGCCGCTTGCGCACGCGACCGGGCCAGGCCGCGTCGCACCAGCTCAGCGTCCAGCCGTGCCCTTCGAGCCGTCATCGCCATGTGTGCTAGTCCTTGAGTCAGGATGCCCCGTATCCGGTTCGCCGCGCCGTAGCTGGGTCAGCGCCTGAGCGCAATTCTCCAAGCACTTCGACAAGCTGAGCGTGGACACGCTCAAATACGGCTGGATGTTCGGCGGTGGCCAGCTCGTCCAGGTCGCTCAGCCGCCGTAGCACCTCATCTACTCTGCTGTCCCCGCTGCCAGCCGACCTCGGCTGCGGCACTACCGGCTGAACCGGCTGGCTTGCTTCGTCTTCCATGTCTGGAACGCTACCGTGTGCTGGCCAGCGCAATGCGCGCCAAGCGCGACTGAAAATGACCGCAAGAACGAGGTAACGATGGCAACTGCGGAAGAATGCCGCACCGCTCTGGACACACTGATCGGCAAGCTCGCCGACGTGGACTCGCAGACCAGGGCGAAGAAGCTGGCTGACCGCACGCTCAGCTGCACGGTGACCGACTTGGGAGTGACGTTCGCGACCAGGCTGGGGCCGCACGGCGCTGACCCGCTGGCGCGAGTACCGCCAGACGCGCCGCGCGCCCAGATCCGGTTCTCAGCCAAGAGCGACGACGTGGTGGCGATCGCCGGCGACCCCGGCAGCTTCGCCCGGGCCTGGATGACCCGACGGATCAAGGTCGAAGGCAGCCCGATGGATCTGCTCAGCTTCAGGAAGCTGCTATGACGCTAGGCCGGATCCGGCAGCGGCTACGGTGAAGTGATGAGCGTCCTGTTCGGGCGGTCGCGGGCGGAAATCGCGCCAGGAGCGGTGCACCTGCCCGGCTGGCTGTCTGAAGATCACCAGCGGGAAATGGTCGCCGCGGCCAGAATGTGGGCCGCGCCACCAGCCGGGCTCCGGCACACCGTGCTACCGACCGGCGGGGTGATGTCGGTGCGGACGGTCTGCCTCGGCTGGCACTGGGTGCCGTACAAGTACCTGCCGATCGCCGCGGACACCGATGGCGCGCCGGTCAAGCCGTTTCCTGACTGGCTGGCCGACTTGGGCAGGCAAGCGGTCGCCGACGCCTACGGCGATGCCGGGGTGGCCGCCGCTTACCAGCCCGATGTCGCCTTGGTGAACTTCTACGACGAGGCCGCCAAGATGGGCATGCACGTCGACAAGGACGAACGCAGCGAGGCCCCGGTGGTCTCGCTCAGCGTCGGCGCGAGTTGCCTGTTCCGGTTCGGCAACACGCGGCACAGGAACCGGCCCTGGCATGATGTGGTGCTCGAATCCGGCGATCTGTTCGTGTTCGGCCGCGCGTCTAGGTTCGCCTACCACGGCGTGGTCAAGACGTTGGCGGGCACCGACCGGCCCGACCTCGGACTGCCGGCCGGGCGCATCAACGTCACCCTGCGCGAATCCGGCCTGACCCGCGACGATGCCCGAGGGTGACGTTGTCTGGCGGGCGGCCAGGCAGCTTGACGCCGCGCTGACCGGGCAAGTGCTGACCAGGAGCGACTTCCGGGTGCCCAGGTACGCGACGACCGATCTGACCGGGCGGTTCGTGCTGGCGGCGCTCTCGCGCGGCAAGCACCTGCTGATCCGGGTCGATGGCGGCGTCACTGTGCACAGCCACCTGCGGATGGACGGTGCCTGGCGAATCAGCCCGGCGGGCCAGTACCCGCCGCGCGACCACCGGATCAGGGTCGTGCTCGCGAACGCGCAGTGGCAGGCCGTCGGCTACCTGCTCGGCATCATCGAGGTGCTGCGCACCGACCGGGAGCAGCGGGCAGTCGGTCACCTCGGACCTGACCTGCTCGGCCCGGACTGGGACGCAAAGGAAGCAGTCGCGAGGCTCGCGGCTGCGCCGCACCGGCCGATCGGCGAGGCCTTGCTCGACCAGGCCAACCTGGCTGGCATCGGGAATCTGTACAAGGCGGAAGTGCTGTTCTTGCGCGGCATGAGCCCGTGGCGGCCGACCGGCCAGGTGCCCGACCTGACCACTTTGGTGCAGCTGGCCAGGCAGTTGCTCGACGCCAACAAGGAGCACCACGGTCAGGTCACCACCGGCAACCCGGCTCGGGGCCAGGAAACCTGGGTCTACGGCCGGGCCGGTCGCCCGTGCCGCCGCTGCCGCACCCCGATTGCCGCGGACGGCTACGCCGCCCGTGGCAACGCCACCATGGAGCGCATCACCTTCTGGTGCCCCGCCTGCCAGCCGTAAAGGCGGTACCGTCGGTGCCAACGATGGACAGCACCAACGTGGACCACGAAGCCTTCGTCCTGGCGCACACCCAAGTCAGCACGGCGCCGATCGTGCCAGAGATCAAGTTGCACCTCGGCGACGACGCATTCAGCCTGTGGGAGCGCACCGAGGAGACGGTCGGCGAGACCGACCAGCAGCCGCCGTTCTGGGGCTTCGCCTGGCCTGGCGGTCAGGCGCTGGCCAGGTACTTGCTCGATCATCCGCAGGCCGTGGCCGGCCGGACGGTGCTCGACCTGGGGGCTGGCTGCGGCCTGACCGCGGTCGCGGCCGCGCTGGCCGGCGCCCGCGCCGTGCTCGCCAGCGACCTTGACCCTTTCGCCAAGGCCGCGATCACGCTCAACGCGCAGGCCAACGGCGTCACCGTCAGCACCACCGGCGACGTGCTTGACGAACCGGCTGACCTCGCTGAGGTCGTACTGGCGGCGGATATCTGGTATGAGAAGCAACTCTCCGCCCGAGTGCTCGACTTCCTGCGGAAAGCCGCCGCTCTCGGGGCCACGATCTTGGTCAGTGATATTGGCCGGGCCTACCTGCCACCCGCGGGCCTGCGGGAACTTGCCACGTATGAAGTTCCGGTGATCGCGGAGCTAGAAAATGCCAGCTTCAAGCGGGCAAGGATCCTGACTCTTTAGTAAACGCCGGGGTTGTCCGGTCTGCCTGCGCAGACCGGACAACCCCGGACCAGACAACCTCCGCCATGGCGGCGAGGTCCGCCAGCTAGGCGTCCCGGCGAAGGAACAAGACCAGCCCGCCGATGATCGCGGCGGCCGCGTAGGCGCCGAACACGGCGAAGCCGATCCACGGCGAGAAGGGATGCACGCCAACTAGTTGGTGCTGCCAGATGTGCGCGCCCGCGTAGAACGGGAGCCACTTGTCGATGTCGGCCTGGCCAAGCCAGCCGCTTGGCGGGCCAGGCAGGAAGTTGCTCAAGATCATCAGCACGAACATCAGCCCGATGCCGGTCGCGATCGCCCCAGCGGAGTGCCGCAGGATCGCGCCGATGCCGAAGGACAGCAGCCCGCAGACGGCCAGGAACAGCCCTCCGCCGATCACCGACCTGAGTACGTCAGGCTGGCCAAGCGAGGTATTCAGGTGCTGCGACGACAAGATCGCCTGGCCGACGAAGAACGAGAGGAAGCTGGTAACCAGCCCGGTGACCAGAGCCACCGCACCGAAGACGATGGCTTTAGCCGCGAACATCGTGCCGCGCCTCGGCATCGTGGTCAGTGAGGTCCTGATCATCCCGGTGGAGTACTCGGACGTGATCGCAAGCGCGCCGAGCACCACGATGATGAGTTGACCGACTAGCAGCCCGAACAGGCTGATCGCGACCGAGTTCGAGCGGATGTTAGCGCTTTCCTGCGCGACCATCAGCGCCACCTGGTGCGCAGGAACCGGGCCACCGTGCTGACGGCTCAAGCCCTCAATCCGGTTAATCCGGCCGACCTGGCCCCAGCTGAACAGCGCGCCAATGCCGATGCACGCCACCAGCAAAGCCGCCAGCGTCCAGTAAGTGGAGCGCACCGACCTGATCTTGGTGAACTCCGATCGCAGCGACCCGAAAAGCCCGGCCCGGCCTGAGTGGGACACGACGTGGCCGCCGACCAATCGCTCGTGCGCAGCTACTGAGGTCATAGCTAGGCCACCTTTCCCGCGCCGATGGCGGCTTCGTCCGCGTCGCCCGGCAGTCCAGCGGAAAACTCCACGCTGGACGCGGTCAACTCCATGAAGGCCTCCTCAAGCGAGGCGTGCGCTGGCGCCAGCTCGTGCAGCCTGATGCCGTGCTCGAAAGCCACGTCACCAACTTGAGCCGGGCTGAGCCCGAGTATGACCAGCTTGCCGTCACCGTCGTCCCTGACCGTCGCCCCGGCCGCCGCGACCAAGGCGGTGAGCGCGCTGCGGTCCGGGGTCGCGACCCGCACTGACTGCTGGCTGTTGACCGCGATGAACTCGGCCACCGAACTCTGCGCGATAAGCCGTCCCCGGCCGATCACGATCAGTTGCTCGGCGGTGTTTTCCATTTCTGACATGAGATGGCTGGAAACAAAAACAGTGCGACCCTCAGCGGCCAGCGCCTTCATCAGATTCCTGATCCACAAGATGCCCTCGGGGTCCAGGCCGTTGACTGGCTCATCGAACATCAAGATGCCAGGGTCACCGAGCAGCGCGGCAGCGATGCCGAGCCGCTGGCCCATGCCGAGCGAGAAGCCCTTGGACCGCTTCTTGGCCACTTCGTGCAGGCCGACGAGGTCAAGCACTTCGGTCACCCGGCGGGCCGGCAGGTCGTTGGTCTGCGCCAGGCAGAGCAGGTGGTTGTACGCGCTCCGGCCGCCGTGCACGGCCTTGGCATCCAAGAGCGCGCCAACTTCGCGCATCGGCCAGGCGACTTGGGATAGCCGCTTGCCGTCAATGGTGACAGTGCCACTCGTCGGCCGGTCGAGGCCGAGGATCATGCGCATGGTGGTGGTCTTGCCGGCCCCGTTCGGGCCGAGAAAGCCGGTGATCTTTCCTGGCTCGACCTGAAATGACAACTGGTCGACAGCAAGCGTGCTGCCATATCTCTTGGTGAGGCCTCGTGCCTCGATCATGTCTTGGTCCCTCCTTGCATGCCGACTCCGGTGGCCAGCGTGAATAGTGTGGCGTGCACGCGGGTCGCACCGCGTCGGCCAGAGGGCCGATCCAGGTCAGACCAGAGGCTGATATTTGAGCAGGCCAATTGCGCCAGGCGGCTGATACCGGGCCTCAGTCCCCGGCGCTCGGTCAGAGCAGTGGCTTGAGCACGTGCAGGGCCGCCTTTACCGCGTCAGGGCGCAGGTACTGATCGGCCCAGGCGAGCACGCAGAGCGCGCGCAGGCCATCGACCGGATCGCCGGCCCCGGCCAGCACGATCGGAGCGGCGATCTCGCTACGGGAAGCCGTCCAGCCACCGCAGTGCACGACTCCGTCGGGCCGCACCTGGCCAGCTGCCGCATCCTGACGGCGCTGTCGCCGGTCGCCCGCCTCGGCGTCCTGACCGCGTGGTCGCACCAGGCCGACCGCTGGTTGCGGCACCAGCAGTCCGCCCAGATCCGCGGCGATATAACTGGGACGCTGCGACGGCGGCGCGAGCACCAGGTCGCGCGCCGTGCTCACACCGGTCAGCACGGCCAGGCTGTCCGCATCGCCGCGGAACGCGCCTTCGATGTCGGTGTCCAGCCGGTCACCGACCACCAGCGGTCGTCTCGCCCCGGTGCGCCGCACGGCTTCCCTATGCAGTGGTGGCTCCGGCTTGCCGGCCACGACCGGCTCAGTGCTGGTGGCGGTCGCGATGACGCGCACCAAGGCGCCGTTGCCCGGCTGAAGGCCGCGCGGCGACGGCAGCGTGGCGTCGGTGTTGGAGGCCACGAACAACGCCCCGCTGCGCACCGCCATCGCGCCCTCGGCGAGCAGGCCATAGCTAAGGTCAGGCAAGTAGCCCTGCACCACGGCGACAGGCTGGTCAGCCGCCACCGAGACCGGCCGCAGCCCGCGCGCACGCAGGGCGAGCCGCAGCCCCATCGCGCCTACGACCAGCACGGGCGAGCCCGGCGGCACGCGTTCGGCGATCAGGGTGGCTGCCGCCTGGGCCGAGGTGATCACGTCGTCAGCGGTGGCGGCCACTCCCAGGCCGGTCAGGTGCGCGGCGACGGCCGACGGGGTCCTTGATGCGTTATTGGTCACGAACGCGAGCCGCTGGCCGGCCTGACGGGCTTGGGCCAGTGCCGCCACGGCGCCAGGGACGGCACCTTGTCCGGTATAGACCACTCCGTCGAGATCGAGCAGCGCGACGTCGTAGTCATTGACCGGAGCACTCGGACCCGGCGTGAGCGAGGTCGCGCCCGCGGCTTCCGCGGGCGCGACCTGAGTGGCGGGATGGTTTTCGTTACGCATCAATGGAATTCTTCCCCTTCGATCACATTCCGTGCTCGCAGGGTGGCCCTGACGCTGCGCAAGGCTTCGGTGTAGTGCCGCAAGTCCGGGCGCATCGCGGCGGCTAGCGCGAGATGCTCGGCGGCAGCCCCGTGATCACCGGTCCTGGACAGCGCCAGGCCCAGGCCGAACTGCGCGTAGTCGTCGGTCGGGCTTGCCTCGACAATCCGCCGGAAGCAACTGACCGCGTCCTCGTAGTGCTTGGTATCGAACTGGGCGCGGCCCAGCGCCTCAAGGATGCTGCGGGAATCTGGCTCGGCTGCGGCGGCCCGCTCAAGCAGTTGAGCGGCGGCCGCAGGGCTGCCGCGTCCGAGCAGGTCAAGGCCGCGTCGGTAGAGCGCGTAAGTGTCATCGGGTGCATCGTCGTCCGGCGGGCCGCCGTTACTGCCACAAGGGAGATCGTGGGCGGGTGGCCGGGCAGGCTTTCCGCTCGATCGGGAATCCCTGCCCCCTGTTGATCCTTCTGACATATGTGCAGATCCCTCCGTCTTCCCAGACGTCAGCTGACCAGCCGGTAGCGGGCCTTGAGCTGGCGCCGTTTCGCGGCGTCCGTTATGCGCAGGACCGGGTGAGCGGGCTCGCGGATGTCACCTCTCCACCGTACGACGTCATCTTCCGTGACAACGAGGACCAGTTGATGGCGGCTGACCCGCACAACGTGGTCCGGCTGATCCTGCCAAGGCCAGTACCCGGCCGTCCAGGCGAGCAATACCACGATGCGGCGACCCTGCTTGAGCAGTGGCTAGCCGAGCGCATCCTGGTCGCCGACGACCAGCCGGCCCTGTACCTGTACGAGCAAGCCTCGCCCGAAGACCTCCGGCCAGGCGTTCTGCAGCGTGGGCTGATCGGGTGCCTGCGGCTCGTCCCGCCGGAAGCGAGGATCGTGCTGCCGCACGAGGACGTCTCGCCCGGACCGGTGGCCGGCCGCCTAGCCCTCATGGAGGCTACTCAGGCGAACCTCGAGCCGATCTTCCTGCTCTACGACGGCACCGGCGAGGCTGGCCCGACCGCGGCTATCGTGGCTACAACCGCCAGTACAGCACCGCTCATCGAGGCGCGAACCGCCGACGGCCTTCGGCACCGGCTGTGGGCGATCACCGATCGAGCCGAGCTCGCTGCGATCGCCGCCGACCTGGCACCACGTCAAGCGCTCATCGCTGACGGACATCACCGCTACGCGGCTTACCTCGGCTTGCAGGAGCACCGTCGACAGTCAGGAGCGGGCCAGGGGCCGTGGGACTTCGGGCTGGCATTGCTGGTGGACTCCAGTGACTACCCACCGCAGATCGGCGCGATCCACCGGGTCATTCCAGGACTTGAGGTACAGCAAGCCGCGAAGCTGGCTGACGCGGCGTTTTCGGTGCGGTCGCTGCCCGGCGGGTCGGGCGACGTTGCCACCGCCCTGACCGAGCTTGAGCGGGCGAGCGCGGCCGGGCCGGCGTTCATACTCGCGGGTGAGGACCGCGCCTACCTGCTCACCGAACCCGATCCTGACCAAGTCGGCGCGGCCATGCCCGCCGGGTCGTCGCTGCAATGGCAAGCACTGCCGGCCGCGATCTTGCAGGAGCTGCTGTTTACCCAGCTGTGGCAGCTCACCGACGACGACAGCACCGTCAAAGTGGTGCATCATGACGGCGCGGCGGCGGTGCGAGCCGCTCAGGCAGCCGGTGGCACCGCCGTACTATGCAGCCCGATGACGCCCGCCGAGGTGTATTCCGTGGCCGCTCGCGGGGAGAAGGTGCCGCGCAAATCAACCTCTTTCGCGCCGAAGCCGCGTACGGGAGTGGTACTTCGAACGTTCGCTGAGGGCTGAATCCGGCAGCCAGGGTCGAGAGTACCGTCCTGGAACGATAAGCACATGGATCACGACGCGCGGACAACTACGGACTCCTCAGCTGATGTCGTCACCCTGCTCGGGCACGAGATCTTCCAGATCGACACGCGGATGGCCGGCTACCAGGGCATCACTGCCGGCTACCTGATCAGGTCCGACCGTCCTTGCCTGGTAGAGACGGGTACGGCACCGTCCGTGCCAGTCGTGGCGGCCGCGCTCAGTCAACTCGGCGTTGGCCCGGCCGAGTTGGCGACAGTCGTGGTGACGCATATCCACCTGGACCACGCCGGCGGGGTCGGTGACATCGCCAGAATGTACCCGAACGCGGAGATCGTGGTGCATGAGTTCGGCGCCAGGCACCTAGCCGACCCATCACGACTGATGGCCAGTGCGCGCCGGGTCTATGGCGACGAGCTTGACTTCCTCTTCGGCACGCTCCAGCCGACTCCGGCTGAGCGGATCCGTACGGTCAACAACGTCGGCTCGATCGACCTCGGCGCGGGTCGTCGACTCGACAGCCACTACTCACCAGGCCACGCCAAGCATCATGTCGGCCTGCTCGACTCGGTGAGCGGTGACCTGTATGTAGGTGACGCGGCCGGCGTTTACATCCCAGAGACCGGCGACCAACGGCCAGCCACTCCTCCGCCGGATTTCGATCTGGCGACAGCGATTGCCTCACTGCGACAGTTCGAGGCGCTGGCACCGACCCGGCTACTGTTCAGCCACTATGGCCCAGTCGACATGGTCGCCGAGGCCCTGAGCCGGTCAGCGGACGAGCTCAGGGTCTGGGTGGACGAGACCCGCCGGGCCCACCACGCAGGACTAGACCTCGATCACGCCGTCGCTATGGTTGCCGAGCGCACCAAGGACCGCTACGCGATGCTCGCCGCCGACGCCGATCCCGACCTGGCGGTGAAGTACGAAAGAGTCTCAGGAGCAGAAGGCAACGTGGCCGGCATCCTGCACTGGCTCAGCAAGACCGAGCCAACCGGCGCAACCTAGCCGCCCGCCCCTCCCCGCCGGTTTGCCACCCGCCCCTCCCCGCCGGTTTGCCGCCCGCCGCTCCCGCTGGCTGGCCACCCGCCCCTCCCTGCCGGCTGGCCACCACCCCTCCCCCGCGATCCTCAGCAACGGGGTCGCCCCGTTGCTCACCTGATGACAACGGGGCGACCCCGTTGCTCACCTACTTGCGGAGGCGGCCCTTCCTGCGCACCAATTGCGAGTGTTGTCCCGCTGATTCGCAGGTCGCGTGGAGCGGCGCGCGGGTTTAGAGGTCCTTCGCCATGAAGACGCGGTGATAGCCGTCCTCGGCACGACGATCCGTTTCGCCGAAGCCGAGATGCCGGTAGATCGCCTGGTTCTCGGTCATCACTTCATGTGTGTACAGGGTCAGTCTGGACAAGCCGACGCTGATCGCGCACTCCTCGGCGAACTCCATCAGTCGCCGACCCAGCCCCTTAGCCTGCGCCTGCGGATCGACGACCACATTTTCGACCAGCAAGCTGTCAGGCTTGGGAACCAGGACAATCACTCCGACGACGGGCTCGCCTATCACCCAGATCTGCTCGGCAGTTAGTTCAGCCTCGTAGTCGTTGTAGACCGGTCTCGGCAGCCGGTCCATCCGCTCGGCGTACTTGGCGTACGCCCGCCGGGTGATGGCCAGCACCACCGGCAGGTCAGATTCTGTCGCCAGTCGAGGATGGTCAGGCGAGTTCGTCTTCGCTGGCTTCCTCGCCATCGGTCTCAGCTACCGGCTCGTCGCCCTCGTCGTCCTTGAGTGCCACATCCTGCAGATCCTCATCCTCGAGGTCATCGAAGACGAGCTGGTCCAGGTCTTCGACGCGCTCGGCGGCGTCAGTCTCGCCATCAACGTCGGCCGCAGCGGCCTTGCTGAACCAGTGCCTGGCCTCATCGTCGCGGCCAGCGTCAGCGAGCGCGTCGGCATAGGCGTAGTACAGCCGCGCCGAGCCCGGTCGCAGGCGTCCATCGGTCAGCTCGGGGATCTGCAGCGCCACTACGCCGGCCTCAGGAAAGCCCTGATCCCGGCGGATACCGGACTCGACGATCCGCAACTCGATCTGCGTGTCCCGGCTCAGATTCTGCGACTGACCCTCGGTGGTCAGATCCAGGGCTCGATCTAGCCGACCGAGCGCCCGCTCGGAGTCGGCCATCATGGGCAGGTAGGTGTGCTGCCCGGTCAGCCGACGAGCTGCCCGCAGCTCAGCCAATGCCTCGGACCATTTGCCAGCACGGTAAGCCGCGATACCGCAAGTCTCGCGCACGATGCCGACCCGAGCGGCCAATTCCCTAGCTGCCACTGCGAACTGATAGCCGCGTCCGGGATCCTCCGCCAGACCAGCCGCGACCAAGAGCCGGGCGACGGCCTCGGCCAGGTCACCGGGCAGCGTGCGCAATTCGGCGCGAGCCTCTGGGTCCAGCTGATCAGCAGTAATGCTCGCCGGCACCGCCGGATGCCGGGATCGGTCAGGCGCTCGGCCATCGCGCGCACCATCATCACGCGCCCGCGAATCGCGGTAACGGTCGCTGCCCTGGTAGCCGGTGCGGGGGCGGTCAGTCCGCTGGTAGTCGCCGCGCGGGCGGTCGCTGCCCTGGTAGCCGGTGCGGGGGCGGTCAGTCCGCTGGTAGTCGCCGCGCGGGCGGTCGCTGCCCTGGTAGCCGGTGCGGGGGCGGTCAGTCCGCTGGCTCTCGCCGCGCGGGCGGTCGCTGCCCTGGTAGCCGGTGCGGGGGCGGTCAGTCCGCTGGCTCTCGCCGCGCGGGCGGTCGCTGCCCTGGTAGCCGGTGCGGGGGCGGTCAGTCCGCTGGTAGTCGCCGCGCGGGCGGTCGCTGCGCTGGAGCTCGGCGCGTGACTTGCTGCCATCACGGTCGCGATCAGGCCGATCGGCCGACTGGTAGTCACTGCGAGGCCGGTCTCCACCCTGGTATCCACCGCGCGGGCGATCCGTACGCTGGCTATCGCCGCGGGATCGGTCATTGCTCCGGTAGTCGCCACGAGGCCGGTCATTTCGCTGGAACTCACCACGGGACCGCTCATCGCGCCGGGGGTCACTGCGAGGCCGGTCACTGTAGGCCGGCCGGTCATTGTAGGACTGGCTAGAGCGCGGTCGATCAGGCCACTGGCGGTCTGGACGCGAACCGTCAGTCCTCGGCCGATCGCTGCGAGGTCCGCCACCGCCAGGCCGACCTGGCCTTGAGCCTTCAGTACGCGGCCGGTCAGAAAAAGACCGGTCAGGGTACGGACGATCCGAGCTTGGTCGACCTGATTGCGGTCGGCCTGACGACGGTTGGTTGTTGCGGTACTGCCCTGCCTCCGGGCGATCCGTGCGCGGACGGTCACTGTACGGGCGATCCGTGCGCGGACGGTCACTGTACGGGCGATCCGTGCGCGGACGGTCACTGTACGGGCGATCCGTGCGCGGCCCGTCTCCGTACGGGCCCTCCGTCCGTGGCCGGTCAGAGTAAGGCCGCTCGGTGCGGGAGCGATCAGAATACGAGCGGCGAGGACGTGCGTCCTGATCTTGAGACCGGTTGGTGCGAGGCCGCGGACTCCAGTCGGAGCCGCCCGGCCGCGAACTCGTCGACCGGCCCTCTCCCGACCCGCTGCGGCCAGAGCTCGACGGTGTGCGGACTCGGCCGGTGGTGGCCGGATCAGCTCCGGTACGGAAACTTCGGGCACCTGATGGTCGACTATCCCCACGCCGGGGACCCGGGCCACCCGATGCCGTACGCTCTTTGCGCGGGCCTGCGGCACCCTTGATGCTGTCCTTATCCTCAGCAGCAGTCGAGTCGCCGTGCTGCCCACCACCAGAACGCTGGCTTGGCCGACCCGACCCTCCTCGCCTTTGACCGGTGGGTCGGTTGCTCTGGCCACTTCCTGACCGACGCTCCGACGAACGTCCGTCAGCACCAACTGCCATCGCAGATCTCCACCTATCTCAGCCAGGCCCGCTATTGAGTACAGCAAGCTAACAACTCATCGCGCCCGACTATGCCAGGCGGCACATACGTAAACGCTGGGGGTCGACGCTCAACGCGTCAACCCCCAGCGGAAGAAGTCCGGCGGCGTCCTACTCTCCCACGCGGTCCCCCACGCAGTACCATCGGCGCTGAAGGGCTTAACTTCCGGGTTCGGAATGGGACCGGGTGTTTCCCCTTCGCTATGGCCGCCGAAACTCTATGGAGATGTACAACCCGCGCTATAGAAAGCGCGCAGCCGACCGCATCTCAAGAACCGCACAGTGGACGCAGAACACGCATTAGCCGCCGTCCGAGATCAAAGATCCCGGACGCGAGCAAGAGTAGAAGCCAAGCCACTCGGCCTATTAGTACCGGTCAGCTCCACACGTTGCCGCGCTTCCACCTCCGGCCTATCAACCCAGTCGTCTAGCTGGGGGCCTTACCAGGTTAACCCTGAGGGAGACCTCATCTTGAAGCGAGCTTCCCGCTTAGATGCTTTCAGCGGTTATCCCTTCCAAACGTAGCCAACCAGCCGTGCTCTTGGCAGAACAACTGGCACACCAGAGGTTTGTCCGTCCCGGTCCTCTCGTACTAGGGACAGCCCCTCTCAAGTCTCCTGCGCGCGCAGCGGATAGGGACCGAACTGTCTCACGACGTTCTAAACCCAGCTCGCGTACCGCTTTAATGGGCGAACAGCCCAACCCTTGGGACCTGCTCCAGCCCCAGGATGCGACGAGCCGACATCGAGGTGCCAAACCATCCCGTCGATATGGACTCTTGGGGAAGATCAGCCTGTTATCCCCGGGGTACCTTTTAGCCGTTTAGCGACGGCGCTTCCACATGCCACCGCCGGATCACTAGTCCCAGCTTTCGCTCCTGCTCGACATGTCTGTCTCACAGTCAAGCACCCTTGTGCACTTGCACTCGACACCTGGTTGCCGACCAGGCTGAGGGTACCTTTGGGCGCCTCCGTTACCTTTTGGGAGGCAACCGCCCCAGTTAAACTACCCACCAGACACTGTCCCTGATCCGGATCACGGACCTAGGTTAGACATCCAGAACGACCAGAGTGGTATTTCACCGTTGACTCCACAGAAACTAGCGTCCCCGCTTCACAGTCTCCCACCTATCCTACACAAGCCGTCCCGAACACCAATGTCAAGCTGCAGTAAAGGTCCCGGGGTCTTTCCGTCCTGCTGCGCGTAACGAGCATCTTTACTCGTAGTGCAATTTCGCCGGGTCTGTGGTTGAGACAGTGGGGAAGTCGTTACGCCATTCGTGCAGGTCGGAACTTACCCGACAAGGAATTTCGCTACCTTAGGATGGTTATAGTTACCACCGCCGTTTACTGGCGCTTAAGTTCTGAGCTTCGCGGCCAAAGCCACTAACCCGTCCCCTTAACGTTCCGGCACCGGGCAGGCGTCAGTCCGTATACGTCGTCTTGCGACTTAGCACGGACCTGTGTTTTTAGTAAACAGTCGCTTCCCCCTGGTATCTGCGGCCCCACGCAGCTCAGGGAGCAAGTCCCTTCACCAGACACGGCTCCCCTTCTCCCAAAGTTACGGGGATAATTTGCCGAGTTCCTTAACCACAGTTCACCCGATCGCCTTGGTATTCTCTACCTGACCACCTGAGTCGGTTTAGGGTACGGGCCGCTCAAGCCCTCGCTGCGAGGCTTTTCTTGGCAGCATGGGATCACTCACTTCGCCTAAACGGCTCGGCATCAGGTCTCAGGCTACATGATGCGCGGATTTGCCTACGCATCGCCCTACACCCTTACCCCGGGACGACCATCGCCCGGTAGAGCTACCCTCCTGCGTCACCCCTATCAGCTTGCCTACTACCAGTCTGGGTCGCGCGCTCCGCCGGCTCGCCCCGAAGGGATCGCCAGCTTCACGCGCTTAGCATCGCCAGATTCAGCATGGGCGCGCTTACGCGGGTACGGGAATATCAACCCGTTGTCCATCGACTACGCCTGTCGGCCTCGCCTTAGGTCCCGACTTACCCTGGGCGGATTAGCCTGCCCCAGGAACCCTTGGTCATTCGGCGGAGGGGTTTCTCACCCCTCTTTCGCTACTCATGCCTGCATTCTCACTCGTGTGGCGTCCACGGCTGGATCACCCCGCCGCTTCGCTCGCCACACGACGCTCCCCTACCCATCCACGCGCCTGGACCACAAGGGCCGGCTATCATGCGAATGCCACAGCTTCGGCGGTGTGCTTGAGCCCCGCTACATTGTCGGCGCGGAATCACTTGACCAGTGAGCTATTACGCACTCTTTCAAGGGTGGCTGCTTCTAAGCCAACCTCCTGGTTGTCTCTGCAACTCCACATCCTTTCCCACTTAGCACACGCTTAGGGGCCTTAGCTGGTGATCTGGGTTGTTTCCCTCTCGACTACGGAGCTTATCCCCCGCAGTCTCACTGCCGCGCTCTCACTTACCGGCATTCGGAGTTTGGCTGACTTCAGTAAGCTTGTAGGCCCCCTAGGCCATCCAGTAGCTCTACCTCCGGCAAGAAACACGCGACGCTGCACCTAAATGCATTTCGGGGAGAACCAGCTATCACGGAGTTTGATTGGCCTTTCACCCCTACCCACAGGTCATCCCCCAGGTTTTCAACCCTGGTGGGTTCGGGCCTCCACGCGGTCTTACCCGCGCTTCACCCTGCCCATGGGTAGATCACTCCGCTTCGGGTCTAGAGCATGCGACTGAATCGCCCTATTCAGACTCGCTTTCGCTACGGCTACCCCTCACGGGTTAACCTCGCCACACACCGTAACTCGCAGGCTCATTCTTCAAAAGGCACGCGGTCACGGCACCGACCGAAGCCGATACGCTCCCACGGCTTGTAGGCACACGGTTTCAGGTACTATTTCACGCCCCTCACCGGGGTACTTTTCACCTTTCCCTCACGGTACTTGTCCGCTATCGGTCACCAGGGAGTATTTAGGCTTAGGGGGTGGTCCCCCCAGATTCACACGGGATTTCTCGGGCCCCGTGCTACTTGGGATACCGCTCGGGAGTCGCGACAGTTTCGCCTACGGGGGTGTCACCCTCTATGCCGGACCTTTCCAGACCCTTCGACTACCAACGCGATTTGTTACTCCCTGCCAGGTCGGCAGCACCGGCTGAACGGTCCCACAACCCCGGCCACGCAACGCCTGCCGGCTTTCACGCGTGACTGGTTTGGCCTGTTCCGCTTTCGCTCACCACTACTCAGCGGAATCGCGGTTGCTTTCTCTTCCTGTGGGTACTGAGATGTTTCACTTCCCCACGTTCCCTCCACCCTGCCCTATGTGTTCAGGCAGGGGTGACTGGACATTACTCCAGCCGGGTTTCCCCATTCGGAAATCCTCGGATCACAGCTCTGGTTGCCAGCTCCCCGAGGCTTATCGCAGGCTCCTACGTCCTTCATCGGCTCCTGGTGCCAAGGCATCCACCGTGCGCCCTTATTAACTTGGCACACAACAGATAGATGCTCGCGTCCACTGTGCAGTTCTCAAGATACGGGCGGGGGGCCGTCCCTGGTCGCCGCGCACCCCGCAGTGGGCGGCCGTTCGGCGGGGACGGGCCCGCCAGAGGGTCGGCGAATGCCCGCTCCCTCAGGACCCAACAGCGTGCTCGGCCGGACCGTCACCGCAGCCTCGTCCCGTTCCGTCCCGCCGAGGCGGGTACTACTGGGACGAGCGACCACGAGCGTCGGCCGACTGGTCAATGTTCCACCCTTGAGCTCCATCCAGGAGACGAACGCCCGGGACATGGCTCTGGGCACCGCGTGAGCCGACGGCGCCAGGTGCTCCTTAGAAAGGAGGTGATCCAGCCGCACCTTCCGGTACGGCTACCTTGTTACGACTTCGTCCCAATCGCCGATCCCACCTTCGACGGCTCCCTCCCTTACGGGTTAGGCCACCGGCTTCGGGTGTTACCGACTTTCGTGACGTGACGGGCGGTGTGTACAAGGCCCGGGAACGTATTCACCGCAGCGTTGCTGATCCGCGATTACTAGCGACTCCGACTTCACGGGGTCGAGTTGCAGACCCCGATCCGAACTGAGACCGGCTTTTTGGGATTCGCTCCACCTTGCGGTATCGCAGCCCTTTGTACCGGCCATTGTAGCATGTTTGCAGCCCAAGACATAAGGGGCATGATGACTTGACGTCATCCCCACCTTCCTCCGAGTTGACCCCGGCAGTCTCCTATGAGTCCCCGGCATTACCCGCTGGCAACATAGGACGAGGGTTGCGCTCGTTGCGGGACTTAACCCAACATCTCACGACACGAGCTGACGACAGCCATGCACCACCTGTGCAGGACCCTTACGGACACCATATCTCTACGGCTTTTCCCTGCATGTCAAACCTTGGTAAGGTTCTTCGCGTTGCATCGAATTAAGCCACATGCTCCGCCGCTTGTGCGGGCCCCCGTCAATTCCTTTGAGTTTTAGCCTTGCGGCCGTACTCCCCAGGCGGGGCGCTTAATGCGTTAGCTGCGGCACGGAATCCGTGGAAGGATCCCCACACCTAGCGCCCAACGTTTACGGCGTGGACTACCAGGGTATCTAATCCTGTTCGCTCCCCACGCTTTCGCTCCTCAGCGTCAGGTACAGGCCCAGAGAACCGCCTTCGCCACCGGTGTTCCTCCTGATATCTGCGCATTTCACCGCTACACCAGGAATTCCATTCTCCCCTACCTACCTCTAGTCTGCCCGTATCCACTGCAAGCCCGGGGTTAAGCCCCGAGATTTCACAGCGGACGCGACAGACCGCCTACGAGCTCTTTACGCCCAATAATTCCGGACAACGCTTGCGCCCTACGTATTACCGCGGCTGCTGGCACGTAGTTAGCCGGGGCTTCTTCTGCAGGTACCGTCACTTTCGCTTCGTCCCTGCTGAAAGAGGTTTACAACCCGAAGGCCTTCATCCCTCACGCGGCGTCGCTGCGTCAGGCTTTCGCCCATTGCGCAATATTCCCCACTGCTGCCTCCCGTAGGAGTCTGGGCCGTGTCTCAGTCCCAGTGTGGCCGGTCGCCCTCTCAGGCCGGCTACCCGTCGTCGCCTTGGTGGGCCGTTACCCCACCAACAAGCTGATAGGCCGCGAGCCCATCCCTAGCCGAAAATCTTTCCACCCACACAGATGCCGAAGTGGTCGTATCCGGTATTAATCCCGGTTTCCCGGAGCTATCCCAGAGCTAGGGGCAGGTTGCTCACGTGTTACTCACCCGTTCGCCGCTGAGTACCCCGAAGGGCCTTTCCGCTCGACTTGCATGTGTTAAGCACGCCGCCAGCGTTCGTCCTGAGCCAGGATCAAACTCTCCGTTGATGTTTATTAACAACCGCCTGCTTACGCAGAGCGGGTTGTTGACTTGAGAGTGCCTCCGCGACGACCTTGCAGCCGACCCGGAAGCGATCATGGCGCCGTTAGTGAGGTCAGTCCGTACGAATACGGAGCCGCCCCACTGACGGGGTTTTGTGCTTTGTGCACTGGCTTTTAGCACGCTGTTGAGTTCTCAAGGAGCGGACGCACACCTTCGGCGGACCTCTCCGCCTCCAGGGCAACCTCTTAAATTTACCAGACCGGATCCGCTTCGTCAACTAGGTTCGCTAGAACTTTGTCAGCTGGTGGACCTGCCCAGACCCCCAGGGCGGCCTAAGCTGGAGGCTTCCGCGCACAGCGCAGAAGTCCTAGCTTCAGGAACTTCCTGGTGGCTCCCCGGGACCTGGCGCTTTCGCATCCATCCCCCTCGGGGCAAGAAGAACTCTAGGGGCGCTGCGCGCCTTCGTCAAATCGAATGGCGAAACTTCTTGTTAACCCAGGTCAGACGCGGTGTGATGGCTAAATTACACACAGTATCCAGTCGGCTCGGGTGGGTGAGGACGCAGCGAAGGCCAGCTAGCCGTCGCCCGTCATGGCCTGTCAGGGCCGCGCGTGCCGCCTGAAATAAGCGCGAGCAGGCCTGTGTCGCATCGTTCCCGATGCAATCAGTCGCACCGTTCCCGATGCAATCAAAGGCACCCCGAGGGCAGCGCCAGCCGGCCCGCTGGCCCATCGAGCCTGCCATGCCCCGGCCCCGGGTCCGTCGAGCCGGTCATGGGGAGCTGATGGCCATCGAGCTGGCGGGCAGGTCCAGGAGACCCAGCGGCGCGGCGGCGACGGGGCGTGGAAGGCGACGGGGCCCGGACACCACGGGGCAAGGAGGAAGCACGCCGGTCCGGAGATAGCGAGGCACGCATGGCCTAGAGCTCTGCTGGGCCCATTAGCCCGCGCGGCGGCCGTCACGCGCAGGCTTAGGGCGCCAGCGGCGGCAAGCTTTATCCGGCGGGCTGCCGATCGGCGCCGACAACCTCCACCGCGCCAACGGTTCGCTTGCCCCGGCGCAGGATCAGGAAGCGCCCGTAGAGCAGATCCTCGGCCGTCGGGGCGGCATCCGCGTCCGTCACTTTCCGGTTGTTCACGTAAGCACCGCCTTCGGCGATCGTCCGCCGGGCGGCCGACTTGCTCGGCACGATCTTGGTCCCGACCATCAGATCGGCGACAGACGGCAGGCTCCCGCCAGGGCTGGGCATCATGGCACCGGCATCGGCCGTTCCGGCTCGCGCGGCGGCTGTTGCGGCCTCGGCGGCCAGGGGCACCTCTATGGAGGGGACTTCGGCCTTCGCGGCCTGCAGGGTCCGCTCGTCCACCGCTGAGAGCTCCCCCTGGCCGAACAGGGCCGGCTGGCCGCCGCGGTCACCCGCCGGTCTCGTCCGCGCCGTGCACCAGCGTGGTCAGCTCGTCGGCCAGCGCACGCTGGCCTGCCCGGGCGGCCGGGCGCTGCGGCGCCCGCGCTCCAGCGCCTCGATCTCCTCGCGGGACTGGAAGCTGAACACCCGCAGCAGGCCGGGCCACCTCGGCGTCCTCACGTTGAGCAAGTACTGGTAGAACGCGTACGGCGACATCAGGTCAGGCGCTCGAGCCAGATCGCGCCGCCCTCGGTCTTGCCGAACTTGGTGCCGTCGGCCTTGGTGATCAGCGGGTGGCCAGGGCGTGGACCGCTGCGCCCGTCGACCCGCCGGATCAGGTCCACCCCGGCGGTGAGGTTGCCCCACTGGTCGCTGCCGCCGATCTGCAGCTCGCAGCCGTAGCGCCGGTACAGCTCGAGGTAGTCCGTAGGCCTGCAGCAGCTGGTAGCAGAACTCGGTGTAGCTGATCCCGCCCGCCTCGAGCCGGGCCCTGACGACCTCCCGGGCGAGCATCCGGTTGACCGAGAAGTGCTTGCCGACGTCGCGCAGGAAGTCCAGCGCGGACAGCGGCGCGGTCCAGTCCAGGTTGTTGACCACGGGCGCCGGCCGGCCCGTCGTCGGTCGAGGAACCGGGCGGTCTGCGCCGCGATGCCGCTCCACCCAGCCGGCGACCACCTCGGCGTCGTTGAGCACGCGCTCGGCCGCTTGCCGCCCGGGGTCCCCGATCAGCCCGGTGGCCCCGCCGACCACGCCAGCGGCCGGTGGCCGGCGAGCTGCAAGCGGCGCAGGGTCACCAGCTGCAGCAGGTTGCCGATGTGCAGGCCCGGCGCCGTGGGGTCGAAGCCCGCAGTAGAACGGACCCGCCCGGAGTCTGCGCCTGCGCAGCGCGTCCAGGTCGGTGGTGTCGGCCAGCAGGCCGCGCCAGGCCAGGTCGTCGAGGATGTCGTTCCGCCGCATGGTGCCATCTCCGGGTCCGGAGGAGGTAACCGGCTTGCGCCGCGGCACATGTGCCCGGTAGGGCGACACGGTCGGCTCGCCGGCCAGCCAGAACCGCCACGGCACCTCGGCCGCGGCAGACACGCCGACCCGTGGGCCGCTGAATTTCTCGGGCGGCGGCCGGCCGGGGCCGTCCCCCCGGGCTGGCCGACTTCCGGGGGCGTCATCCCTCCGGCTCAGCGGATTTTCTGCCGAACGGGCCGTGGTGCTGGCGGCCGGCCAACGGACGCGCAGCGGCGAACCGGGGAGCAGCGTCCGCCCCGTCCTGCGACCGGTCGATGCCGAGCGCCAGGCACAGCCGGCCCGGCCCGCGGGCCAGGTCCGGTCGGACCCGGCCGTCCCGCCGGGTCCGCCGCGCGCGGGCGAGCTCCTCCCCCGCGACCACCGCGCCGGCCCGCAGCAGCACCGCGGACGCGCTGCCCGGCGGCCCGGCGACCACGTTCACGCACAGGTGCATGCCGTAGCTGCGGTACACGTAGGCGTGCCCGGGCGGCCCGAACATGGTCGCGCAGCGCCGCCGGCCGCGGTAGGCGTGCGAGCCGGGGTCGCTGGCCCCCATGTAGGCCTCCACCTCGGTCAGCTCAACCGCGACCAGGCCGTCCGCGTCCGGTGCTCGATGACCACGCCGAGCAGGTCCGGCGCGACCTGGACGGCTGGCCGGGCGAAGCAGCCGCGCGGGATAAGGGCCACGAGCCTGGGCCGCTACCGGGTGTTCCCGGCCGCCCAGGCGGCGTGCTCCTGGACCGCGGCCCGCAGCGCGGTGATCTGCTCGGCGACGCGCTCCGGCGCCGTCCCGCCGAAGCCCTTGCGGGCGGCCAGCGCGCCTTCCACGGTCAGCACCTCGCGGACGTCCGGGGTCAGCAGCTGGGAGACCTTGGCCAGATCGGCGTCGCTCACATCCTCCAGCTCGCAGTCGTGCACCTGGCACCGATCACCAGGTGGCCGACCACCTCGTGCGCCTCGCGGAACGGGACCCCGCGGCGTGACCAGCTACTCGGCGAGGTCGGTGGCCAGCGTGTACCCGTCCGAGGCGGCCGCGGCGAGCCGCTCGGCGTTGACCGCCAGGTCGCGATCAGGCCTGCCATGGCGGGCAGCACCAGCAGCAGCGTGTCGACGGCGTCGAAGACGGGTTCCTTGTCCTCCTGCAGGTCCCGGTTGTAGGCCAGCGGCAGGCCCTTCAGGGTGGTCAGCAGGCCGGTCAGGCCGCCGATCAGACGGCCCGCCTTGCCGCGGGCCAGCTCGGCGACGTCGGGGTTCTTCTTCTGCGGCATGATCGAGGAGCCGGTCGCCCAGGCGTCGTCGAGCTCCGCACAGCCGAACTCCTGCGAGGACCACAGCACCACCTCCTCCCCCAGCCGGGACAGGTGCACCGCCGGTCAGCGCGGCCACGAAGCAGAACTCCGCGGCGAAGTCCCGGTCGGCGACCGCGTCGATGCGAGTTCGGCGCGGCCGCGTCGAAGCCCAGCTCGGCGGCGAGCCAGCTGCGGTCCACCGGCAGCGACGACCCGGCCAGCGCACCGGACCCCAGCGGGCTGACAGCGGCGCGCCGGGCGTCCCAGTCGCCGCAGCCGCTCACGTCGCGCAGCAGGGCCTGGACATGCGCGAGCAGCTGGTGGGCGAACAGTACCGGCTGGGCGTGCTGCAGGTGGGTGAAGCCGGGCGCCGGGCCTCGCCGCTGGCGCCCGCCTGGTCGACCAGGCGCCCTGCCAGCTCGGCCAGCTCGGCGGCGACGAGCCGGGCAGCGTCGCGCAGGTACAGCCGCAGGTCCGTGGCGACCTGGTCGTTGCGGCAGCGGCCGGCCCGCAGCCTGCCGCCGAGCGGGCCGAGACGCTCCAGCAGCCCGCGCTCCAGCGCGGTGTGCACGTCCTCGTCGGCCACCGTCGGCCGGAACGAGCCGTCCGCACAGGCCCGGTCGAGCTCGTCGAGCGCCTTGAGCATGCGCGGCCAGCTCCGCGTCGGTCAGCAGGCCGGCCCGGTGCAGCACCCGGGCGTGCGCCCGGGAGGCACGCAGGTCGTAGCGGGCCAGCACCCAGTCGAACTGGACGCACACCGACAGCCGGGCCAGCGCGTCGGCCGGCCCGGTCTCGAACCGGCCGCCCCACAGCCTGGTAGCTGGTTCAGGTCCCACGCCCTCGGCTCCCGTCTCGCCCATTTGCCCGATTCTCCCAGCGCCCTTTTCGTCCTTGACGCCCCCACCCTATTGGGGCCGGTGTGCCCCTAGCTCCGTCTTGCGTGCCTAGAATGCCGCCGACCGCGCAGCACAGGCGCCGAACCGGGCGCCGTCGGTTGCCGGTCCGGTTCCCACAACCTGACCACCGGGGGGCAGAGGAAGTCGCCCGGCAGAATGATCGTGCGGAGATCACGTTCCACGGTTGGCCTGCCGCCACGTCCCGTTCGGGTGCCGCATCCGTCGTGAATCATCCTCCGGGGGTGACGGCCTTTCTCGGCGTTCGTCGGAGACTTGTGGTTGTGGCGCTCCGCGGATGCTGGGGCCAGAATGGAGACAAGCCTTGGATATCGGCCCGGTGGAATCCCGCGCGAGTTCATCGATAACATGAGCGCCCCTGGCCGACGCCCTCGCCTGAGAGTGGCAAGCTCACACCATTCGCGCCGGACGGTCCCCGCCCGCGGCGCCAAGACAATAGGAGACGATTGACATGCCGTTTCGACGACGCCGACCCATTGCACGGGCAGCGACAACCGCGGTCGTGGCCGGGACCGCAGCCAGCATGGGTGCCAAGTCCGCGCAGAGGAGCGCCGCAGCCGACCAGGCCCAGGCAGACCCGCCGCCTGCCCCTGCTCCAGCGGATGAACCCGCCGCTCCCCAAGCCGCCGCTCCCCAAGCCGACGTGAACGCGCAGATCGAACAGGTCAAGCAGCTTGCCGCCCTCAAGGACCAGGGCATCCTCACCGAGGAGGAGTTCTCCGCCAAGAAGGCACAGATCCTGGGACTCTGACCCCGCAGCTGGAGGGTGATGCGTCCTGACAGCCCGGAAACACAGAGACTAGAAACCCCGCGGGCACGCACTCCGGATGACCGGACCCATTCAACTGGCGGGAAAATTCGATGACTTCTGTCTAGGTTCCGCCGGTGCGAGACGAGAGGCCGACCTGGTGGTGGGACCGGAGCCGGGCGATGCTTATCCGGGGGAAGCCTGATCCGCTGGAGGTAGCTCTCCTAAGCGGTGCCCTCCACAGGACACGGACAGTCACAGGTTTGCCGTGGCTCGGATAATCAGCCGCCGGACACGACGGATGTCGGCAGAGTTGCCATGGTCCCCTCGCCGGGGCAGCGTGCCGGAGGTGCGTCGCACGGCTCATCCGGCCCTCGCCGGCGCCAGCCACATCCCCCGCAGGCCCCAGCCGACCCACAGCCCCCGGCAGCCCCGCTGGTGCCGGCCGGGGCGGCAACCACAACGACACCGATGGAACATGGCTACTGCCCAGGCGAAACGGATGTTCCACGGGTGCCTGCCCAGGCCACGCCGACGTCCCGCTCACAGCTCCGCCATGGCTTTATCGCAGCCCGGGATCCCGGACGAGGTCCTCGTGATCGTGGATCGTTACTGCCCGCGGGCGGGCAGTAACGATCCACGATCCTGCCTTACCGGGTTTGCCCCCTGGTGGAGCGCAGTCGGGGGCCGGCGGGGCTGGGGCCAGGCGGGCGCTAGGGGCTACGCGCCGATGCGGCGGTCGCGGATGGCGGCGATCTTGCTGGGCAGGCCCCAGAGCTCGACGAAGCCCTTAGCCAGGGACTGGTCGAAGGTGTCCCCAGTGTCGTAGGTGGCCAGGGCGTAGTCGTACAGCGAGGCGTCGCTGCGCCGGCCGGTGACGACCGCGCGGCCGCCGTGCAGGCGCATCCGCACGTCGCCGGTCACGTGGACCGAGGCCTCGGCGATGAAGACGTCGAGGGCCCGGCGCAGCGGGGAGAACCACAGGCCGTCGTAGACCAGCTCGGTCCAGCGCTGCTCGACCTGCCGCTTGAACCGGGCCAGGTCCAGCTCGACGCACACGCTCTCCAGCTCGGCGTGCGCGGTGATCAGGGTGATCGCCGCGGGCGCCTCGTAGATTTCCCGGCTCTTGATGCCGACCAGCCGGTCCTCGACCATGTCGATGCGCCCGATGCCCTGCGCCCCGGCCCGCTGGTTCAGCTCGGTGATGATCTCCAGCGGGTTGAGCTCCCGCCCGTCGATGGCCACCGGCACTCCCGCGGCGAAGGTCAGCACGAGCTCATCCGGCTCGCGCGGCACCGACGGGTCGGCGGTGTAGGACCAGACGTCGTCGTGCGGCGCTTCCCAGATGTCCTCCAGGTGCCCGGTCTCGCACGAGCGGCCCCACAGGTTCTGGTCGACCGAGTAGGGCGACCGGGACGTCACGTCGATCGGCAGGCCCTTGGCCGCGCGAACGCGATGGCCTTGTCGCGGGTCATGCCCGAGTCCCGGACCGGCGCGTTGACCTTGAGGTCAGGCACCAGGGCGGCGAGCCCGACCTCGAAACGCACCTGGTCGTTGCCCTTGCCGGTGCAGCCGTGCGCGACGATGGTGGCGCCCTTCTCGGCGGCCACGCGGGCCATGTGGCTGACAATCAGCGGCCGGGACAGGGCGGAGACCAGCGGGTACTTGTCCATGTAGAGAGCATTGGCCCGCAGCGCCCCGATGCAGAACGTCTCGGCGAAATCCGCGCGTGCGTCGACCACCTCGGCCTCGACCGCACCGCAGGCCAGGGCCCGCTTGCGGATCGTTTCCAGGTCCTCGCCGCCCTGCCCCACGTCGACCGCGACCGCGATCACGTCCGCGCCGGTCCGCTCGGCGATCCAGCCGATCGCCACCGAGGTGTCCAGGCCGCCCGAGTAGGCGAGCACGACCTTTTCCGTTGTCATGATCTATCCCCTATTGAGGTATTTGCTGATGGGTGTGGTAGCCGGCGCTGAGCAAGCCGGAGAAACTCGGCCGCCAGGGCGTCGCCGCCTGCCGGGTCGCGCGCGATGATCAGCACGGTGTCGTCGCCGGCCACGGTGCCGAGGATCGACGGCAGCGCCGCATGGTCGATGGCCGAGGCGAGGAACTGCGCCGCACCGGCCGGTGTCCTGAGGACCACCAGGTTGGCGCTCGCTTCGGCCGAGGCCAGCAGCTCACCCAGGTAGCGCGCCAGCCGGGCGAGGGGTGCGGGCTCGGCTGGCGTCGTCCGGGGGGACGGCCCTGCTTTCCCGCCCCCGGGCAACGATCCTGCTTTCCCGCTCCGGGGCGACGTCCCTGCTTTCCCGTTCCGGGGAGGCCCGTCCCCCGGGCTCCCGGGCGGGCCCTCCGTGTACGGGGGGGTGTCCTGGTCGGGGTCGATGCTGCTCAGACCGCCGGGACGGGAGCCGGGGCCGCCCGGCTCCTCGGGCAGGGCGTAGACCAGCCCGCCGCCCGCCGCCCGCAGCCGGACCACGCCGAGCTCGTCGAGATCGCGGGACAGCGTCGCCTGGGCGACGTGCATGCGGGCGTGCCGCTCGAGCAGGTCGGCCAGCTCCTCCTGGGAGCGGACCTGCTCGCGGGCCAGGATGGCCGCGATGCGCGCCTGCCGGGCGGTCTTGGTCACCGGGGTCACGCGCGCTCCAGCAGCCAGGTGATCAGCGCCTTCTGCGCGTGCAGCCGGTTCTCCGCTTCCTCCCAGACCACGCTGTTCGGCCCGTCGAGCACGCCGGCGGTGATCTCCTCGCCGCGATGCGCAGGCAGGCAGTGCAAGACCAGGCAGCCCGGGCGGCCCAGGGCCAGCTTGGCCTCGTCCAGACGGTAGGACTCGAGCAGCACGAGCCGTTCGGCGTGCAGGGCTTCCTGGCCCATGGAGGCCCACACGTCGGTGGCGATGACGTCGGCGCCTTCGCACGCCGACTGCGGGTCGGCACGGACCTCGGCCGCGCCGCCGGTCCGGGCGGCGATCTGCCGGGCCGCGGCCGCGACCGCGGGGTCCGGGTGCAGGGACTCGGGCGCGCCGATCACACCTGCATCCCGGCGGTAGCGCCGCCGAGCAGGTAGGAGTGCGCCATGTTGCTCGATCCGTCGCCGAGGAAGGTCAGCTTGCGGCCGGGCAGCGAGCCGTAGTGCGCGCGGGCGGTCTGCAGGTCGGCGAGGACCTGGCAGGGGTGGAACTGGTCGGTGAGCCCGTTGATCACCGGCACGGCCGAGGCCGCGGCCAGGGCCTCGAGGCGCTCCTGCTCGAAGGTCCGCCAGGCGATGGCCGCGACCTGACGGGACAGGACGCGGGCCGCGTCCTCGATCGTCTCGCCCCGGCCGAAGTGGGTGGTCTGGGAGTCGATGACCAGCGGGTAACCGCCGAGCTCGGCGATGCCGACCGAGAAAGAGACCCTGGTCCGCAGCGACGGCTTGTCGAACAGCACCGCGACGGCCCGCGGGCCGGCCAGCGGCTGGTACCCGAGCCGATCCTTCTTCAGCTGATCGGCCAGGTCGAGGACCGCGGACTGCTCGCCGGGAGCCAGGTCATCGTCGCGCAGGAAGTGCCTGGGCATCACGCGGCCACCTGGCCGAGGATGGCGGGCCAGGCGGCGAGGAATTCATCCGCCTCGGCGGTGCTGAGGATCAGCGGGCGGCGCCAGCCGGACCGCGTCCGGCTGGACCGCGTTGACCAGGAACCCGGCCCGCCGGGCGGCCGCCTCCACGTCGGCGGCCCGGTCGGCGGTCAGCACCACGGCCAGCCACAGCCCGCGGCCTCGCACCCCTTCCACCAGCGGGTGCTTGACCGCTTGCAGGCCCGCCGCCAGGTGCTCGCCCACCGCCGAGGCGTGCGCCAGCAGCCCGTCCCGCTCGATCGTGTCGAGCACGGCGAGAGCCGCCGCGCAGGCCACCGGGTTGCCGCCGAACGTCGACCCGTGGTCGCCCCGGGCGAAGCCGGTGCCGGCCGCGCCGAAGCCGACGCACGCACCGATGGGCAGCCCGCCGCCGAGCCCCTTGGCCAGCGTGAGCACGTCAGGGCGGATACCCTCGGCCTGGTGGGCGAACCAGGTCCCGCCCCGGCCGATGCCGCTTTGGATCTCGTCGACGACCAGCAGCGGCGCCGGCCTCGTCGCAGGCCTCGCGGGCCGCACGCAGGTAGCCCTCGGGTGCGGGCACCACGCCGCCCTCGCCCAGGCAGGGCTCGAGGAAAACGCGCGGCGCAGTCCTGGCCCGACCGCGGCCCGCAGCGCGTCCGCGTCGCCGAACGGCACGAACCGCACGCTCAGGCCGAACGGGCCGAACGGCTCGCGGATCGACGCCTTGCCGGTCAGCGCGAGCGAGCCCATGGTCCGGCCGTGGAAACCGTGCTCGGCAGCCACCATCACCGGGCGTCCCGGCCCCTGGATGCGGCGGACCAGCTTGATCGCCGCCTCGTTGGCCTCGGTGCCCGAGTTGGCGAAGAAGATCCGCCCGTCGCCCCCGAGGAGATCCAGCAGCGTTCGGCGAGCTTGATCTCGCCGCTCGTGCAGGAACAGGTTGGACGTGTGAGCCACTGGGCGACCTGCGCGGTGACCGCCTCGACGATGGCCGGGTGCGGCATGGCCGAGCGAGCTGACCGCGATGCCCGCGATCAGGTCCAGGTACTCGCGTGCCGTCGGCGTCCCAGACGCGGCAGCCCGCCCCGCGGCTGATGGCCACCGGCGGTACGCCGTAGTTCGGCATCAGCGCGGCCTCGAACCGCTTCTGCAGTGTCTCCGTCTCGCTCATGATTGGCCTCCTCTCGGGCAGGACCATGGTGCCGATGCCGGCGTCGGTGAAGATCTCGAGCAGGACGGCGTGGCCGAGGCGGCCGTCCAGGACGTGGGCCTGCGGGACGCCGCCGCGCACCGCGCGTCAGGCAGGCCTCCATCTTGGGGATCATCCCGGCCGACAGGCCCGGGCAGCAGCCGCTCGAGCTCGTCGGCGGTGAGCTGGCTGATCGCGGCCGGCAGCGGCGCCGCTCGCGTCGCAGGCTAGGCCAGTCCCGGTACAGGCCGGCCACGTCGGTGAGCACGACGAGCTTCGCCGCGCCGAGCGCGACGGCGAGCGCGGCGGCCGCGGTGTCGGCGTTGACGTTTAGCGTCTCGCCGTCCTCGCCGCGGCGACGCTGGACGACCACCGGGATCCGGCCGTCGGCGAGCAGCGCCCTGATCGCGCCGGGGTCGGTCGCCACGATCTCGCCGACCAGGCCGATGTCCACCGGCTCGCCATCGACGATCGCGGCCTTGCGCACCGGCGGTGAACGTGCCCGCGTCTTCGCCGGAGATGCCGACCGCGAACGGCCCGTGCCGGTTGATCAGGCCGACGATGTCCTTGTTCACCGTCCCGGACAGGACCATCCGGACGACTTCCATCGCCTCCGGAGTGGTGACCCGCAGGCCGGCGGTGAAGGCGCGACTCCAGGCCGAGCCGGTCCAGGAGCTCGGTGATCTGCGGGCCGCCGCCGTGCACCACCACCGGGTGCAGCCCGGCGTAGCGCAGGAACACCAGGTCCTGCGCGAAGGCCATGCGCAGCGCCTCGTCGGTCATGGCGTGCCCGCCGTACTTGATCACCACGGTCTGGCCGTGGAACCTGTTCAGCCAGGGCAGCGCCTCGATCAGCGTCGCCGCTTTGGCTGAGGCGTCATCCACCCGTCCCTGCAGCACGGTCATGTGGAGTAAGCCGAGTTCTCGTGGACGTAGGCGGCGGTCAGGTCGGTGGTCAAGATGACCGCGGAGGCCGGGCCGGTCGAGAGGTCGACGGTGATCGTGACGTCCTTCGGGGTCAGGTCCACCTTGGAGCGCTCCTCGCCCGCCGCGCCGTGGCGGCACACCCACACGCCGTTGATCGCGACGTTGAGCCGGTCCGGCTCGAAGATCGCGTCGGTGGTCCCGACCGCGGCCAGGATCCGGCCCCAGTTGGGGTCCTCGACCCGTGATCGCGCACTTGAGCAGGTTGCTCCGGGCCACGGCCCGGCCCACCGTCACCGCGTCGTTCTCGCTCGCCGCGCCGATCACCTCGATGGTGATCATCTTGCTGCGCGCCCTCGGCGTCCAGCTGGAGCTGGCGGGCCAGGTCCGCGCAGCACCTCGGTCAGCGCTCGGCGAACTCCCGTTGATCGGGCCGTACCCCGCTGGCGCCGCTGGCCAGCAGCAGCACCGTGTCGTTGGTGGACATGCAGCCGTCGGTGTCCAGCCGGTCGAAGGTGCTCCGCGATCGCCGAGCGCAGCGCCGAGTCGAGCTCGGCCGCGGTCAGGTCCGCGTCGGTGGTCAGCACGCACAGCATGGTGGCCAGGGCCGGGGCGAGCATCCCGGCGCCCTTGGCCATCCCGCCGATGGTGTAGGCGCCCGACGGAGCCTGGCCCGAGCGGAAGGAGATCTTGACTACGGTGTCGGTGGTCCGGATCGCATCGGCGGCGTTCAGGCCGCCCGCCCGGGACACGGCGGCGACCGCGGCATCGACGCCGGGCAGCAGCTTGTCCATGGGCAGCCGCTCGCCGATCAGGCCGGTCGAGCAGACGGCCATCTCGCCCGGCGAGTCCTCGATCGCCGCGGCCAGCCGCTCGGCCGTCGCGTGCGTGTCCTGGAAGCCGGGCGGGCCGGTGCAGGCGTTGGCGCCGCCGGAGTTGAGCACCACGGCCCGGACCCGGCCGCCGCTGACCACCTGGCGGGTCCAGGTCACCGGCGCGGCCTGGACCCGGTTGGAGGTGAAGACCGCGGCGGCGGCGCGGGACGGCCCGTCGTTGACGACGACGGCGACGTCGGGGTCGCCGGATTCCTTCAGGCCGGCCGACTACGCCGGCGGCGCGGAACCCGAGCGGGGCAGTAACGCTCATGGGGCGACTCCATGGGGGGTCAGGCCGGAGGTCTCCGGCAGGCCGAGCATGAGGTTGGCCACCTGGATGGCCTGGCCGGCCGCTCCCTTGACCGAGGTTGTCCAGGGCGCAGACGGCGATCGCCCGGCCGGCGTGCGGGTCGGCGGCGACCTGCAGGTGGGCGGCGTTGGATCCCGGGTTGGCCCGGTAGCAGGCCAGCGCCCTTCGGGCAGCAGGTGCACGAACGGCTCGCCGCCGTAGGCCGCGGCCATCGCGGCCCGCAGCTGGGCGCGGCTGGCCCGAGGCCAGCCGGGCCGTGCAGGTGGCCAGGATGCCGCGCGGCATCGGCGCGAGCGTCGGGGTAAAGGACACGGTGACGGGCGCTGGTGCAGGCACCACGGACCGTTCGGAAGAAAGGGCCTGTTCTATTTCCGGGGTGTGCCGGTGCGTGCCGGCCACCGAGTAGGCGGACATCGACCCCATCACCTCGCTGGCGAGCAGGTCAGGCCGGGGCGAGCGGCCCGCGCCCGATGTGCCGGAGGCGGCCACGATCACGATGTCGGACGGCTCGACGAGGCCGGCGGCGAGCAGCGGGGCCAGGGCGAGGATGGCGGCGGTGGCGTAGCAGCCGGGTGCGGCCACGGTGGCCGACGCCCTGATCGCGTCCCGGGCGCCGGGCAGCTCGGGCAGCCCGTAGGGCCAGCGGCCCGCGTGCGGCGTCGGGTAATACCGCTCCCAGGCGTCGGGGTCGGCCAGCCGGAAGTCGGCGGACAGGTCGACCACCTTGAGCTCGGCCGGGAGGGCGGCGGCCAGCTTCGCGGACTCCCCGTGCGGCAGGGCGGTGAAGAGCAGGTCAGCGTCGGCGAGCGCGCCGGGTTCGGCCGGTACGAAGACCCGGTCCTGCAGCCCCGGGTGACCGGTCAGCTGCGGGAGTAGCGAGGTCACTGGCGCCCCGGCACTGCCGTGCGCCGCCACCGCCCCGATCTCCAGGTCGGGATGGCCAGCCAGCAGCCGGAGCAGCTCACCGCCCGCGTAGCCGCTCGCGCCCGCGACCGCAACCTTTGCGCCCAACTGCCCGCCTCCTCATCTTCTTGGAAGAGTATTCACGATAGCGCATTAATATGCAAACCATCGCGGTCCCACGCTTGGCGGGGTGGACCGGGAGCGGCCAGGCTGGCCGGCTGCGTGGCAGAATCCTGGTCCTTCGGCGACGGTCACGGCTGGCTAGCCCGCCCCGCTAACGAGGTCAGGGCCCGCTGGAAGACGCTCGGCTCAGCCTGGGCGGGGCCATCGCGGTCCTGGCCTTTTTGCGGCACGCCATCTCGTGGCACGCCATCCCGGGCCGCGCCGTCCCGGGCCGCGCCGTCCCGGGCCGCACCGTCCCGGGCCGCGCCGTTGATGCCGCGCGAGGTGCCGCTGACCGCGCTCAGGCCCCTGGTGGTGCTGATCATCTGCACCTGGTCCCGGCCGGAGCTCTTCGCCCGGTACAGCGCGGCATCGGCCGCCGCCATCAGCTGGGAGAAGTTCCGCTCGGCCCCGGCGTCCAGTGCGGCCACCCCGATCGACACCGTCACCTGGACCCGCTCGCCGCCGATGGCGCCCGGAGCGATAACCGACAGCCCGGCGATGCCGGATCGGATGCGCTCGGCGATGCGGATGGCGTCCACGGCCCGGGTCTGCGGCAGCAGCAGCGTGAACTCCTCGCCGCCGAACCGGCCGGCCAGGTCATAGTCGCGCAGCTGACAGGTCAGCATACGGGCGATCTCCTTGAGCACCTGATCGCCCACGAGGTGGCCGTAGGTGTCGTTGATCACCTTGAACCGGTCGATGTCCAGCAGGGCGATGGCGAGAGCCGACCGGGTCCGCACGGCACGGACGACTTCGGTACTCGCCTGCCGCTCCCAGGTGGCCGCATTCAGCAACCCGGTCTTGGCGTCTTCCTGCGACGACTGGACCAGCTGGGTGTGTCGCAGCGAACGCTGCAGCAAGGTGATGAACGGCAGCGCGAAGATCAGGGCGATGGCGCTGCTGGCCACGCAGAAGCTGACGATCACCGCCACGCACAGCTCGGCCACGTCGTTGTAGACGGGCTCCCTGGCGAGCACCACGCCGCGGAGGCGCAAGCTCGGGTCCGAGCCCTTGATAGCCGTCCAGAGCAGGACCTGGTTGACCGCCCACTGCACCGCCGCGCAGGCGGCCGCGATCAGCATCCAGGCCAGCGCGTGGTCGGCCGGGCGAGCGTCCGCGCCGGGCACCAGGCGGATCAGGCCATGGAAGGCGAAGGCGGCAGCGACGTAGCTCAGCCCCACCACGGCCGCGCTGACGGCCCGCCGGTAGACCGGACCCCGGTGGACCCGCCACTGGGTCAGGGCCATGCGGACGATGGGAAGCACCGGCACGTAGGCCAGCGGCAGCAGCAGGGCGGCCGGCAGCTCCCAGGTCGCGTACACGTCCTTGACTACGCCATTGTTCTCGCCCGCCCGCCGGGTCAGCTCGACGGTGGCAGCACTGCTCGCCAGCAGCCCGCCGAACAGCACGAGATCACGGCCCTGGAACCGGACCTCGCTGGCGGCGAGCCCGAGGACCACGCCGTCGGCGATCACGACGGCGATGACGAAGGCGCGCAGCCAGTGCGGAAGCAGCCAGATCGGCCAGGCCCGGACCTCGGTGATTCGCCGGCGGGCCGGGCGGCCGAAAGCCTGATTTTCAGCCAATGGCACCTTGAACCTGTGTGGGGGGCGACACGTACCGCTTAGTGTCCCGGATTGTCGCGACATCGGCTGCCGAACGTCAAAATTCCGCTACCGAACGAGGTTGATCACCGCACAGGCGCTCAGGCTGCCCGGGATACCCGACATTTCGGAATCCAACAATGCTTGTGCTCCGTCATCCGCTATGCTCCCCGACTTAACTTGGAGTAACTGTCCCTGGAGAGGGGTTACTGTGCGAACCACTACCTGGATCTGAGCCAGCTCGCCTCTCCTTAAGCACACCTCACAAAGGTCAGCCTGGACTCGGAAGGATAAACGTCACCGTGCGTACCACCACCTGGATCTGAACAGTGCTGGCGATGTGCTCAGTCAGCCGAGGCAAGGGGTGACTGGCCGTGATGACGTACCGCGGCGACCCTGATCGGATGCCGCGGCGAAACGGACGGTCAGAGGCTCTGCTCGCGCCGGAAGACGCTGGGCGGGTCTTCGCCGTCGTCCGGGCCGCGATCCGCCGCGGCGATCCCCGGGCCGCTGATCGCGCTCAGGCCGCGGGTTGTGCTGATCATCTGCACCTGATCCCGGCCGCCGTCCTTCGCCCGGTACAGGGCTGCGTCCGCCGCCGCCAGCAGCTCGGAGAGCTCGCGCTCACTGCCGCTGTCGAGGGCCGCGACGCCGATCGAGACCGTCACGTGCACCCGCTCGCCGCCACTGGACCCCGCGGCGATGATGCTCAGGGCCGCGACGTTAGCGCGCACACGCTCGGCGATGCGGAACGCATCGACGGCCCGCGTCTGCGGCAGCAGCAGGGCGAATTCCTCACCGCCGAACCGCCCGGCCAGGTCGTACTCGCGGAGCAGAGTGCTGAGCGTGTTGGCGATCTCCTTCAGCACCTGGTCGCCGACGAGGTGACCATAGGTGTCGTTGATCGCCTTGAACTTGTCGACATCCACCATCCCGACCGCGAGCGGGGACTTGGTGCGCACCGCCCGCGCGAGCTCCGCCGAAGACTCGCGCTCCCAGGTTGCCGCGTTCAGCAGACCGGTCTTGGAGTCGTTGCGCGCGTCGCTGACGAGCTTTACGTGGCTATGCGAGCGCTGAAGCAGCCCGACGACGGGGAGCGCGGCCAGGGCAAGCAACGGGAACCCGGCCACGGCGAAGGTCACCAGGATGGCCGCGCTGGTCTCTGCAACATCGTTGTAAATCGCCTCGCCGTTCAGGAACGCTGCCCGTATATCTGCGGTCCGGTCAGAACCCCGTACGGCGGTGACGATCAGGGCGTTGTTCAGGATCCACTTCACCAATGCGCTGAGGAGCACCAGCAAGGTCCACACCGCGCCGCGGCTGATCCTGCCGTCGGAGTCATGCGACACCAGGCCGGAGAGGCCGTGAAAAACAACCGATGCGGCGCCATAAGCAGAGCCCGACCGCCGCGGCAGTGAATACCCGGCGGTAGACGGGGCCTCGGCGCACCCGCAGTTGGGTCATCGACACCCGGGCGATCGGCACCACGAGCGCGTAGAACGGGGGCAGCAAGATGGCTACCGGCAGCTCCCAGACGCCCTGGACGTCTGTCATGAAGCCACCTTGATCTGGGGCCCTCCTGGTCAGCTCCACAGCGAGTGCCGTGCAGCCCAGGAGGAGGCCGAACAAGCCCAGATTGTGCGGGGAGAAAACCCCTGGATGCGCAGCGACGCCAATGGCGGCCAGATCGGCGGCGACGACAGTGAGCACAAAGGCCCTGAGCCAACGGGGCAGGGACCACACCGGCCAGCTACCGATGGACCTCAACGGCGAAGGAACGAGGCGAGTCACACTCACCACTCGCTCGCTCATCCGCTACCGCCTTCGTCGCCCATATAGAGGGTCGTATACCTATTGTCCCGCATTGTCAGCGCTAGGGAACGCAAATCGTGGAAATCACGGCTACTCACTGGTAGAACAATACCCTCGCTGCTCGCCTGACCCTCAAGAGGCCCACGGCCGAGCGAAGTTGCACACTTCCCCATGGGACGCCACAGCCGTAGAAGTTGCCGTCAGTCACGGGAGATCCACGGTATTTTCCGACATTAGGTACAAACTACCTCTACTGCGCAATTGCAGGCACAATGGGTAGCCGCGGCGCCGTTGACCAAAGACGCAGACACGTCGAGAGGGAACCCACGCCCGGCGGCGGATCTGGACCTGCGGCTTCGAAGCTAGGCGTTTACATCAGTCACTCAGAGGATTCAAATGCATACCTAGAGGTATATTTCCCGCATGCTTGATCGCGGGCCCCCGCTTGACTCTTTCGCCCCCAGCCCACCACCGGCCAGCACAACCTGAAAGGACCCGCCGCCATGCGCGACAGCAACTGGGGCTGACCCCCCGACCAGCCACCCGCCACCACCACCCGGAAGGACCCGCCACCATGCGCGACAGCAACTGGGGCTGACCCCCCACCACCACCCGCCACCACCACCCGGCAAGGACCCGCCACCACCCGCGACACCAACTCTACCCGCCCCACCAGCCACCCGCCACCACCACCCGCAACCACCCGCCACCACCCGCCACCAACCGGCCGACCCCCCACCACCACCCGCCACCACCACCCGCAACCACCCGCCACCACCCGCGACACCAACTGGCACCCCCCCACCACCACCCGCCACCACCACCCGCAGGACCCGCCACCATCCGCGACACAACGCCGCCACCACCACCACCCGCCACCACCACCCGCCAACCCGCCACCACCCGCCACACCACCGGCACCCCCGCACCACCACCCGCCACCACCACCCACCCGCCACCACGCCACCACCGGCCGACCCCCCACCACCACCCGCCACCACCACCCGCAAGGACCCGCCGCCATGCGCCACAGCAACAACTGGGCCGACCCCCCACCCGACCATGCAAGGGAAAGCCAGCAGCAGCTGGGCCTGGTTGCAGGCGCTCTATTGGCGCCCGCCCGTCAGACCACCGTCCTCGCGAGTGGTGCTGAGAGCAACCGCCAGCGCTGCCGCGACGCCGATCGCGCCGCACACAGCAATGGCCCGGGCCGGGGCATGATGGTCGGCTGCGGCCCCCGCCAGGATCATGACGACGCCCTGGCTCAGGCTCATAGCGCCCTGGGCCAGGCCGAAGGCCTGGCTTCGCCGTTCGTGCGGTGCTGCCTGTACGAAAGCACTGTTGGCGGCCAGCTGATAAGCGCCGCATAGGCCGGACGCGACCAGGATCAGCACTGAGACGTAAAGGTCAGGCCGGCAGAAGAACAGGACGAGAATGCCGCAGGCCGCAATGGCCAGCGGGGCCATGAGACGCAGTCGCGTCGGGGGCGCAACGAAACGGCTGAAGGTGAGCGACCCGACGGTCTGCCCTAGGGCGCTAGAGGCCAGGATCACCCCGACGGCGACGGCTCCGCCGCCGAAAGACCCGGCCAGGGGTGCGGCCACGCCTTCGGGAGGCGTTATAGAAGGCGGCGAGCAAGCCGAAGAGCATCGGCGTGCGCAGGCCAGGCCGGGCCAGGACGAGCGGGGCACCGGCGAAGATGCTCGCCATCCGCGAGGACCCAGGGTGGCGCTCGGTTGCCGCCGCGGGCCGCGCGCGAACCCAGGTGCGGATGATGAGCGCTGAGCAGGCGAAGGTCGCGGCGTCCAGGAGCAGCGAGGTCCGTGTGCCGAGGAAGGCGACGAGTGTGCCGCCCGCCACGAAGCCGAGAACCAGCGCGAACTGATAGGTAGTCACCGTCACCGCGGTGCCCGTCACGTACCTGTCACCGCTGAGCACGTCGGGCAAGATCGCGGCGCGCGCCGAATTGAACGGAGACCCGGTGAGCGTCACGGCGAACAGGAGCGCGATCATGACCGCCAGCGGCACCTTCGGCATGGCCATATCCAGGACGAGGACGGCCCGGATCATGTCACAGGCGATCATCACGGTCCGGCGGGGATAGCGATCCGCCAGCCACGCCAGCGTCACGCCGCCGAAGAAGGTCGGTACGATGCTGGCCACGAACGTGATCGCCGCCAGCAACGCCGAACCGGTCCGATCGTAGACGAGCACCGTCAGGGCGACCCGGGCCAGCTGGTCGCCGAACACGGACAACAGCTGGGCCACCCACAGTGCCCGGAACTCCGCTATCGCGAACACGTCGCGGAACGGGGTCCTCGCGGCCTGCTCAGCTGCGCCTCCCCGGGCCACCGCGTGCCTTGTTATGTTGTCCTCCGGCTCAGCGCGCGCTGCGGTCATCAGTAATCGACATCCTGACCGACAGTTGCCTATTTTTGCAAACAGACCGGACCGGCCGTGATCATTCGCCCACCGCTGCGATCAGCGCCGGCCGAGGTCGCCCACCGCTGCCGCCATCGCCGGCCGAGACCGTCAGCCGCTGCGCAGGACCGCGCCGACACGCCGCTGCGCCTCGGCGACGGCCGCGTCACGCGCGTCGGCCGCCTCCACCGCGGTGAGCGTCCGGTCCGGGGCCCGGAAGCGGAGCGTATAGGCCAGGACTTGCGGTCCGCGCCGATCTGGGCTCCGGTGTAGACGTCGAACAGCCGGATGCCTTCGAGCAGGTCCGCCGGCGCGCCCGGCGGCCAGCGCCGCCTCTACCTCGGCGGCGGGGACAGTGGCGTCCACGATCAGCGCTACGTCCTGGATGGCCAGCGGGTAGGCCGACAGCTCGGGGGCCGACGCCGGGCCGACCGTCTCGGCCGCGGCGAACAGGACTGACAGGTCCAGTTCCAGGGCGCAGGTCCGGGCGGGCAGCCCGAACGCTTCGATCACCCTGGGGTGCAGCTCGCCCGCGTACCCGGCTAGCCACTCCCGGGCCTCGTCCGAGCCGACCTGCGCGTAGATCGCCGCGCAGCGCCCCGGGTGCCAGGGCGCCTGCTTGTCGGCCCGGATCTCCAGCGGCACCCGGCAGATCCGCCCGGCCGCGCGGGCCGCCTCGATACGCTACCTACTTCTTCGTCAACGGACCCTACAATCCCAACATACAGGGCAAACTCCAGTCCGGCCTGGCAGCTTCGACGGCACAGTTCTGCCGTGAATGTCATTTCGGCGAATCCAATGAATCGCACAACTCGCCGAATATCCAAACGGTATTCCAGTAGTCAAGTTGCGTGATGGCTGACGGGGGGGAATGCCTCCCCTTTTGTCTTGTCCGGCGATGGAGAGGTGCGCGATTTTTCTCACGCCACAATTGAAGTGACTTGTCACACGAGAGAACGTCGCCTGTGGCGATTTTCTACGCTGTTGAGATTTGCTGAAATCATTTGCTACAGGGCATGCGCCTTCGTCACAGCACATCCGTGACCGCTATCACCGACAAGCTTCATTACGTGGAGCATAGTTATCCCGCTTTGCTAAGTAGTATGAGTTCCCCCAAGTAGAAATCCGTAGCAGGGCTGGAGACGGGGGAAGCCACGTACGGGCTCCTTCCCTGGTCTAGTCTCCGACTCCGCGAATAAAGTGCGGTACCGCCTCAGGAGGCTTACGCTTCAATGAAAAAGCTATTTCTAATTATGATTTTGATCCCGCTATTGGCGGGATTCTTGATGGCGCAGAATTGGGTGTCACCCACCGACGTTCTAGGTGCTCACCAGAACCAGGGACGTGGCTGCGCCGGCTGCCATGCTCCGCACAGCGGCTCCTTCGGTTCCGGTCACGGCGGCGCATCGGATGCCGGCAACTATGCTTTGTGGGGACAGGACGCGAGCCCGCTTTACGGCAAGACCATTGCGTTTGGCGACAATGGCCGCTACGTCGAAGTTCTGCCCAGCGGTATTACTGTAGGTGGAAGCGAAGTCAGCGGCATCCTGCTCTGCCTGAGCTGCCATGACGGTAACCTCACATCCAGCAATATGATGCAGAACTGGTCTTATGAACAACAGATCGGCCTGCTCAGCAACACCACCTACGGCAGCCAGAAGATTCCGACCTTGCTCGGAAACGATGGCACCACGGCCGGCAACTACTACAACGATCATCCGGTCGGTCAGAACGCCGTCATCAGTGTGACTAACGGCAGCGGCCTGGTCTGGGCTAACAACAGCTTTACTGTGCAATCGGGTTCGCAGTACGCCACCTATATCACCAACTACGGAGCGCCGGTTATGCGCATCGGGAGCAGTTGGCGCAACATTAACGGGGGCGGCTCACCCTACATCGTCTGCACGACATGTCACAATCAGCATGTTATGACGGTGTTCAAGTCCAGCGCGACCAACCCGATCGCTGGAAACACGAGCGGCTACTTCGCAACCTACTTCTTCGTGGCTGGGCCTTACAATCCGAACTTGCAAGGCAAGATCAGTTCGGGCCAGGCTGCTTCCACGACTCAGTTTTGCCGTCAATGCCATTTTGGCGAGGCGAACGAGGCTAACAACACCACGAACATCCCAACCGTATTCCAGTAAGCACTAACTCCAGAGTGGCGTTCGACTTGGGGAAGGCGTAAGCCTTCCCCCTCTTATTTACTGGTTTACTTGGCGGGCACAGTTGAATTCTTCCACCGCCGCCTCCCTGTTGCGTTTTACAGCTATCGGTTGCGGATAGCGACATTTCCCCTAGTCCAACTCCCGAGTGGCTCTTTTCACCCACCTGCGGAATCTGGCCGGATCTTGCCCCTTCTCATGAGCCCCCCGCTAAGTATCTGGATAAACAAGAGATAGCTGCCATTTGGCGAATCTCTAGGCCAACCCCTGCTTTGGTTGCTGAATTGCCATTCAATAGGACAGAGGCGGTGACAGGGCGCAGTCCCCCTAGCCACCACGGCCTAGCCTCTGGAAACGAAAATGACCGTGTTGCAAGCACACTCTGGAGGTCTAAATAATAATGAAGAAAGTAATCTTAATATCTCTGTTCGTTTTGGCCATTACGCGGGCTTATGACGGCGCAGAACTGGTCCTCGACGGTTGACGTCCTGGGCGCACACCAGAATCAGGGCCGTGGCTGCGCAGGCTGCCATGCTCCGCATAGCGGTTCGTTCGGTTCCGGTCACGGCGGCGCAGCCGATGCCGGCAGCTATGCATTGTGGGGACAGGACGCCAGCCCTCTGTACGGCAAGACCATCGCTTTCGGCGACAACGGCAAGTACGTTGAAGTTCTGCCCACCGGCATCGCCACTGGCTCGACCGAAGTCGGCGGCATCCTGCTCTGCCTGAGCTGCCATGACGGCAACCTGACGCCAGCAACATGATGCAGAACTGGTCGTATGAACAGCAGATCGGCCTGCTGACCAACACCACCTACGGCACCCAGAAGATTCCCGACCCTGCTCGGCAACGACGGCACCACGGCCGGCAACTACACCAACGATCACCCGGTGGGCCAGAATGCCACCATCAGCAGCGGCAGCGGCCTGGTTTGGGCCAACAACAGCTTCACCGTTACCCCTGGCACGCCGTATGCCCAGTTCGTCGCCAACTACGGTTGGCCGGCGCTGGCGCCTGGCAAGTGGTCGATCCCCTGGGGCATCAACGGCGCAGGCAAGCCTTATGTGGTTTGCACCACCTGCCACAACCAGCACGTCATGACGGTTTACACCTCGTCAGCGTCGCAGCCCGATCGTGGGCGACGGCGGCGGCAAGTACTACGCCACCTACTTCTTCGTGAACGGCCCGTACAACCCGAACCTGCAGGGCAAGCTCACTGCCGGTCAGGCCGCCTCGACGACTCAGTTCTGCCGTCAGTGCCACTTCGGCGAAGCGAACGAAGCCAACAACACCAACAACATCCCGACCGTGTTCCAGTAAACGTAACGCTTGCACTACCGGGGGAAAGGGAATCCTTTCCCCCTTTTTCGTGGACGCAAGACGTAACGAGAGGAATTATGAAGTACCGCATTCATAACCGCACTTTTACTGGCTTCGACGCATTGCGATCTCGCGCAAGTCGCCTCGCACGCGCCAACCGGACTGCCACTGCGAAAGTCCGTCGGCATGCAGACGCAGCCCGTCATGCAGCCCACGGGTAAAGCGGTCGCCAAGGTCAACGGCGCCGTGCTTACCGACAAAGACCTGCTTCGCGAAATGTATTCCATCTTCCCCTATGCCAAGCAGCACAATGGATTTCCCAAGGCGCAGGAAGCCGGAAATCCGCCAGGGCGCTCTGGAGATGATCATTTTCGAGGAGTTGGTCTACCAGGAAGCGCAGCGCCGCAAGATGACGATTCCCGCGGCCAAGATCGATCCAGGCCGAGGCCGCCTACAACAAGCAGTTCGACAGTCCCGACCAATTTCAGGCATTCATGCAGACGGAAATGCACGGGTCGGAGCAGCAATTGCGCGACCAGATCCAACGCTCCCTGCTGATCGACCAGTTGCTGAAGCAGGAAGTCGACAGAAAGCAGCGTGGTAACGCCGGCCGAAGTGACGCGCCTACTACGACAAGAACTGCTGCACGCTTTCAGTGCCGCGAGTCCTACACCTTCCAGTCCATCTCGATCATGCCGCCGCGAACCGCGACGCCACCGAGCAGGCCAAGGAAGCCCGCAAGAAAGCCGACGATGCCCTGAAACAGGCCAAGGCGACCAAGAGCTATGAGGAGTTCGGTCTGCTGGCAGAGAAAATCTCGGAAGACGACTACCGGGTGAACATGGGCGACCACAAGGTCAGTCCCCAACAGACAAGCTGCCACCGCAGGTCATCGAGGCGTTCCAGACGATGAAGCCCGGCGACGTCAGCGGCCTGATCCAGATCGAATCGGCCTACACCATCGTTCGCCTGAACGCCCACACCCTGGCCCACAAGCAGAGCTTCGAGGAAGTCAAGGCCAATTGAAGATCGAACTGCAAAAGCAGAAGTACGAGCAACTGCGCGTGAACTTTGCCAAGCAACTACGGGCGAAGGCGAAGATCGAAGTAGTGTAGGAAGTCCGCGTTTGGCTCTTGGCTTTTCGCTCTTGGCTAGAGGTTTTAGCGCAGAGGCACAGAGAATTTGGCTCTCTGCGCCTCTTTGTTTTGGTGGGATCCCTGCATTCATGCCGGGTCGTTCCATCTTTCAGTCCTTATGCTGGGTTTCCCTACGTGCGAAATCTTCTGACTCCTTTTGTGCCCGTAACACTATCAACCGCACGGCTTTACTCGGATTGTGGCATTCGCCACGTCACTTGAGTGTTATCCCGCAGAGTATCGGATTGCCGGCCCTACTCAATCCTGCAGAGCACGCAACTAATTCGTTATCAGCCATTTAGCTGCTCGCAATGGATCGCCGTTTGGTCAACAGCGTGCCATATCACAGGTGACCCCGTGCCGCGATCGGAAGCAGTCAGGCACGGGCAGGGTGGCAATGGTCGGTGAAGCGTTCGGGCAAAATTCTCGCATGGCGTTAGCGGTGGGCCTCTCAGGTAGCCTGTTCGCTCAAATGCAGATCGGCGACAAAACCCAGATCGCCGGCGGCGGAAATGTCACCGTCGGCTATGCCGGCGATTACGGCAACCAGACGTCCTCGAACCACGGACTCAACCTTCGGTTTTGGCGGCGGCTTTGATGGCTATTACTACAACCCCAACTTCCTGAACTTCAACATCACTCCCTACTACAACCAGTCTAGGGCCGACTCCGACTACCAGTCGCTCACCGATGCCAGCGGCGTTGCAGCCACCGCAAATTTCTTCACCGGAAGCCACTTTCCCGGCTCAGTCAGCTACCACTACGACTACAACAGTACCGGAACCTTCGGGCTGGCCGACACCCCGAACTTCACCACCCAAGGAAACGGCCAGGGCTTCGGCATCAACTGGAGCGCACTCTTTCCCGACTGGCCCACGCTTTCGGTCGGCTATCAGCACGGCAATGGCAGCGGAACACTGTATGGGACAGACCAGAAGTCATCCAACCATACCGGCATACTCAACGTGCGGTCGTCATATCACATCTGAGGGATTCAATCTGAACGCGTTTTACGACCACAACGCCTTGAATCGGATTCTATCCGGAGTTTCTGACCGGAACGTCGAATTACAACAACAGCACAGGTTACGACACCGGGATCAGCGCATCGCGCAGTATTCCGCTCTGGAATGGCTCCTTCTCCGCGAACTATAGCCATACTCGGTACTCCTCGAACTACCTGCACCCAGGGATGCAGTCGAACAACTCGGGCTTCACTGCCGACATAGAAGCGGCCAACGTGAACTTCCATCCCACTGAGAAGCTGAGTCTCTTCCTGAACGAGAACTACACGAACAATCTGTCGGCATACTTCCTGCAGGATTTTGGCTCGAACAACGGACCCATATCGGGCTCCATCCCCAACCTTGGAGCGAATTCATATTCGCTGACCATGGGTGGCGGCGCGGCATACATGTTCACCCAGCACTGGAATGGCAACACGAATATCACGCACTACAACCAGTCCTATCTCGGAAGCACCTATGACGGAACGTTCCTCAGCGGGAACGTGAATTACAACGCAAGACTTTTCGACATGTTCACCTTCTCGGCCGGAATGGTGGAAGGATCCAGCGAACTTCGGTAACAACAATGTGGGATTCATCGGCACTGTGAATATTTCCATCGCATTGGGCAGTGGGAGACTTCGGGAACTTCAGCTATGCACAGAATGTGCAATCGGAGCTGATCACCGATACGACTTCGTACTACAACTACAATGCCAACATGCATCGCCGATTCAGTAATCGGGTACAGTGGACCGCCGCTTTTAACGGGTAGCACACCGGACTTCACGCAGCGAAGGAATGCTTCCAACAGCAGCGCAAGATTTTAGTACCACGCTTAAGCTCTGCGCAGTCTCGCCTTTACTGCCAACTACCGCAGCGGATCGGGCAACTCTTTTCTGACCGCGAATGGAATTGTCCCCTTGCCGCCGATTCCCGGCGAGCTGATCCCAACTTGATCGCCTACAACGCTAAGAACTACGGCGGCGGAATTTCCTGGACGCCCATCCGACGCATGGTCCTGACCGGCACGTACAGCCGCTCCTTGAGCAACACGCTGAGCAACGGCATGTATTCGAAGAACAACACCGAGATCATCTACAGCCAGTTGCAGTACCGCTTACGCCGCATTAGTCTGCTGGCAGGATACACCCGTTTCACGCAAGGCATCAGCGCCACCGGGCAACCGCCCGGAACGGTCACTCGTATTACGGTCGGGATTTCCCGATGGTTCGATTTCTTCTAAACCGCGCAGCGGACCACTTTACGAGCTGTACTGGCATCGCGGCTGCTCTTGGCTGCATGCTCTCTCCTGCGGTTGCCGCAAGCAGCCAAAATGCCGACACCCTGACCCAGGCTGCCCGGTCCGGATTCCTGCTGCCGGAAGGCGGCCGCAAACTAACCTGGGAGCGCAGTTTCGGTCTCGAGCGCGAGGTCAAGCCCAAGCGAAGTTTCTGGACCAAGCTGGTGGACGTCGTCGCCGGCCCGCCGGATTTCCGCTACCTGGTGAACCCCTACAGCGTCACCACTGATTCCAAGGGCCGCATCATCGTCACGCGATCCCGGCGCCAACGGCGTTCACATCTTCGATTTCGCCGCAGCAGAAGTACAAGTTCCTGACCCGCCGTGAAAAAGATAAAGACGCACGATGACGCCGCAATGCGTCGCGGTCGATGCGCAGGACAACATCTACGTCACCGACTCGGAAGCCGGCAAAGTCTTTGTCTTCGATGCAGACGGAAAATACAAGCGCGCCATCGGCAGCCTGAAAGGCGGCGAAGGATACTTCAAGCGCCCCACCGGCATCGCCGTGGATTCGGCCGCGCAACGGATCTACATCACCGACACGCTGCGCAACAAGATCTTCGTCACCGACATGCAAGGCAGCGTGTTGCAGACCATCGGCAAGAACTGGGACCGGGCGACGGCGAGTTCAACTTCCCACCGAGCTGCGCCTGCATGGCGATCGAGCTGGTAGTCGTCGATGCCATGAACTTCCGCGTGCAGGTGCTGGATCGCTCCGGCACTTTCAGCTACTCCATCGGCAAGCTCGGCGACGGTACCGGCTGGATGTTCCGTCCCAAGGGAATCGGCTTCGACTCCGAAGGCCATCTGTACGTGGTCGATGGCGCCTGGAGCGTGGTGCAGGTTTTCAATCAACGAGGGCCAACTGCTTTATTACTTCGGCCAGAAGGGAACTGGCCCATGGCGAGTTTCAGCTGCCGGCCGGCTTGCAAATCGACACCCACGACCGTGTTTACGTCGTCGATTCCTACAACCGCCGCGTGCAGATTTTTCAGTACCAGGGCTTCCGAAAGCAGGCCGAGGAGCAGATGCCGATGAAGTTCGGGCCTTCGTTTTTGCTTATGGCGCTTCTTAGTGGTCGGGTCGGCGCTCGTCTCAACAGCCCTGCACTGCCGACACCCTCGGCATGCACAATCTCACGCCGGGAGCGGCGCTTCCATTTATCTTCCATCCGGCGTTACCGGCTGTACCTTCTGTCATCGCTCCGCACAGCGGACTCGGCGGAGTCACTCCGTCTGTGGAACCAGCAACTTTCCAAGGCTACCTACACTCCCTACAACAGCACGACGTATCACCAGACCGGCAACACGCAGCCGCCGCTCGGCGTCACCAGCAGCTTGTGCCTGAGCTGTCACGACGGCACCGTCGCGGTCGGACCAATCCGGCCTTACGGCAAGATCCAGATGATCGGCAGCTGGACGCCGCGGCGACTCATTCGGACAGGACCTGACCAGCTCTCATCCTTTCAGCCTCGTGCTGCCCATGAAAGACAGCACCCGATCTGTAGCTCCGGGCTTGTATCGGGCAGGACCGCCGACCCGCTGCACAAAGTGAGGCTGATCAACGGCAATATCGAATGCACCAGTTGCCACGATCCCCACGTTCAAGACGATCGATCCATCGCGCAAGAGTTTCTGGTGCGTGACAGCTCCAGCGGGCAGATGTGCCTGGCGTGCCACGATCCCAACCGCGACCATGCAAGGGGCAGACCAATCTCCTCGCGGGATGGGACGGCAGCATTCACCAGTCCGCTACCAACAATGTCGCGACCGAAGCCCACGTAGGACCCTATTCCACGGTCGCGCAGAATGCCTGCTCCTCCTGCCACATGGAGCACAATGCCAACGGTCCGGCGCGCCTGCTGCGGCCGGCCACTCCGCGGCGCCCGGAACCTCGATTTCGCGACCCAGGATTGTATGACCTGCCACAACGGCGGCACGTACGTTTCTCCCGCCGCGCCGAACATCATGGCCGAGATTCAACAAGACCGGCCATCCTTCTGCCCGCAGGCAACAACGCGCACGACGCCGCCGAGCCGGGTGTGCTCGTCGAATAATCGCCATGCCACGTGTGTTGACTGCCACAGCGCGCACGCCTCGAGCGCAGGTCGTCGACCTTCGGCGCGCCGCCAGCGATTCGTCCTTCGCAGTCCGGCGTGATCGGCGTCAGCGCGCTTGATGGCATCACCGTCCTTCATGCCGGCTATCAACCAATACGAAAATTGCCTGCGCTGCCACGGCACGGGTCCTGGCAAGCAGCGCCTGCATTCTGTACGGATATTCGCCGACCGTGTAGTTTCGCATGCCTGACATGCTGAACGTCATTCCTGAATTCAGCACAACGCAACGTCCAGCCATCCGGTATTTCACGATCGCAGCAGTTCGCTGCCGCAACCCAGCCTGCTGACCAACATGCTGATGCTTGAACGGGCAGGCCTCGGGACGCACCACTGGTCCGCGCATCTTCTGCAGCGATTGCCACAACAGCGACGACAATCGCGAGTTTGGCGGCAGCCGGCCCGAACGGCCCGCACGGATCCGCTAACTCGCACATTCTCGAGCGCAACTACCAGTTCAGCCAGGCGCCGTGCCCCGGCGGGCTGGTCACCAACTTCTTTCCCAATCCCGACCTCAGCGTCAATGGTCCTTACGCCATGTGCGGCAAGTGTCACGACCTGACGCAACGTTCTCGCACAACACCAGTTGGACGCAAGCACAGCACGCACGTCGGACAGGATGGATTCACCTGCTCGGTCTGCCACACCGCTCACGGCATGGGAGCCAACTCGACCAATGTCACTGGCGAGCGCCTGGTCAACTTCGACGTCAATGTGGTGGGCTCGAACGGCGGCTCCCAATCTCCTACAACCGCGGGACGAACACCTGCGTTCTGATGTGCCACCAGGTGGCGCACAATCCGAACGGCTCGGTCAGCAGCGGCAACAAGGGTCCGCTGCAAGGGAAGAAGAAATAGACGTGCGACGGCAGTCGAGTATTGGTCCGTTGCGCATTCTCGCCGCAGTCCTCATCTTTGCAAGTCCCGCGTTGTGGGAGTCTCTTCATGGCAGCGCGCTAAGCGGTATCAACGGCGGAGACTTCTGGTGGCACCTGCGCACCGGACTCGAAATCCTGCGAACCCATTCCCTGCCCCACACGGGATGGTTTTCGCAGTCGGCCACAATGCCATGGATTGCTTCGTCATGGCTCTACGACATAAAGATCGCAATCTGGTATCAGTGGCTTGGACTTCGCTTCCTGCCGTTGTTAGCGCTGATTGCAAAGTTCCTCCTGGCGCTGCTGACGTTTCTGCTCGCCGGAGGCCTGCGGGGACGATTCTGGACCGCTCTCACGCTCTCCGCCATAGCGCAGTTCGTGCTATGGCAACTTCCCCCGCTGCCGGTCTTCTGGTCGGCGCTGGCGTTTGCGGTGGAACTCATGCTGTTGCGGGAGGCTCGCCGTGGCAGCCTTCGCGCGCTATATTTCGTCCCGTTACTGTTTTTCGCGTGGGCAAATTTCGATCCGCAGTTCGTCTACGGCGCGCTTGCTTTGCTGCTCTTCCTGACAGCCAGCACTGTCGAGGAACGATATGGCGGGGTCGCCTCGCGCGGAACGGCTGGAAACCCGATTGCCACGAGCAAGCTGCTCGCGATCGGCGCCGCCTCGATCATCGCAACCTGGCTGACGCCGTACGGATGGGGGCCGTGGGGCGTGTTCTGGGCCAACGCCAGTAGCGCCGCAAATCGATATTTCCCCGACTATCAAAGCTTGCGATTCCGAACTCCGCAGGACTACGTGTTGCTGCTGCTGGCGATGGCGGCATTCTTGTCACTGGGTCTGCGGCGCTCACGCGATGGGTTTCAGATTGCGCTTCTTGTACTTTGCACCATGGCTGCATTCCACGCGCAGCGAGATGCATGGCTGCTGGTGGTGGCGTCGGTAGCAGTCATCGGGAACCCGGTTCCGGAAGACGCAGCCAGTCGCGAGACACAAGCTGCAAGCTTCGAGCCGAGGTCATTTCTGGCCGCCGCCGGAATCAGCGTCGTGTTCCTGCTGGTGGTTATTACTGCGCGACTGCCTCGCCAGGATGCGGTACTGGCGCGAGTTGCTGAAAGCTATCCCGTGGCCGCGTCTAACTACATTCGTCGGCATCAACTTCCAGGCCCGATGTTCAACTCCTTCCCGTGGGGAGGCTTCCTGACCTGGTATTTGCCGCAATATCCGGTTGCAGTCGATGGACGCACCGACCTCTACGGCTCAGACTTCAACGCGCATTACGCCAAGGCAATGAATTTCGAGGAGCACTACTCTACTTTCGCACCGCTGAGTGAAGCCAGTCTCATCCTGCTGGAAAAGAATTCACACATGGCGATTGCGCTGGAAAGTGTTCCGGCGTACAAGACAGCCTACTCCGACGATGTGGCAGTCGTGCTGGTTCGCGATCAGGGGCAGCCATGAGCACGGCTGCTGTCGCCACAGCGCCGCGGGAGAATGCGTTCGCCGCCGCCTGGGAGAAGATCGGCAATGCGATCGCTCTGCTGCTTTATTCGGGCGTGGTGCTGTTCACCGTGCGCTATCACGAGAAGTGGGCCGATGAAGCGCAAGCGTGGCTCATTGCTCGTGACCTTGACCTGAAAACCATCTGGTTCCACGAGCTGCGATACGAAGGCTCGCCCGGCCTGTGGCACACCATTCTGTGGATCGCCCAACACTGGTTTCATCTGCCTTATGCCACATTGGGGTATATCGGTGTGGTATTCGCGATTGCCGGCGCGGCGGTGCTGATCTACAAGGCGCCGTTTCCCTGGTACATCCGCTGGCCTCTGGCCTTCACCTATGTGCTGGTGTATCAGTACGCCGTCATCGCCCGCCCCTACACGTTATTGCCGTTACTGTGTTTCCTGGTGGCGATCTTCTTCAAGGACATCGAACATCCGACACGGATGACGGTTGTGCTGGTGCTACTGGCTAACCTGAGTGTTCACGGAACGGTGCTCGCGGGATGTTTTGGACTCCTTTATCTCATCCAGGCGATTCGGAAATGGCCTACACTGAGCGACAAACTGCGCAATCGCTATTTTGTCTGCGGTGCGGCAATGACGCTCGTCTTCCTCTTTCTGTTCTTGATCCTCAAGCCGACACCGGACATTGAAGAATTCGCGGTGAAGAAAGAATTCGCGCAGTTATCCGACCAAACCAGGCAGCAGATGCACCTGGCGACGCCGGAGACGAAATTCGTGACCATCACGTCCGGAGCTTTCCTTGACTACTTCGCGCTCTCAATTGCGTTTCTGTTGTGCTGTGGCGGATGGTTCTTTACCCGCAGGCGGCTGCTGCGTATTCGTCTTGCCGTGTCGGGGCCATGCTGGCCTTCTACGCCGCGATCCATGGCGCTGCACATCACCATGGAACAGCGTTTGTAGCTCTCTATCACCGCGTTTTGGATTGCGTGGCCAACGCCGGGAGAAGATTCGAGCTCCCGCCTCCAGCAGACATGGACGATGCGAACTGCGGTCGGGCTGCTTTTCATTCTCTTGTGTCTTCAACATCTGGGACGCCGTGGTAGTCATTAAGCGCGAATATTTATACCCATACAGCGGATCGCGAGGACGCAGCGCAACTACCTCAAGTCGGTAGGGGCCGACAAAGGACCGACATGTTTGGGCTCTTGTTTGGGGTGGTTGCCGTTCAGGCTACTTTGACCACAACGTCTTTGCGAACCTTCCGACAGAATACTTTCATCACGGCTTGCCACTCACTGGAACGAAGCTCAGCGTTGAACAGCTCGAGACGTATTCAACCCGAATACGTGGTTGCATACAGCCAGGAACCACAACTAATGATCGAGACCGGCCTGCCGCAGCTGACTAGCCGCGGCTACGAAGTCGTGCACTTCTCAGACGGCTATTACCTGTACAAGCGGGCCGTGTTTGAGCGTGAAGTTTACTTCATCCTCCGTCGCGTTCACCCTATTTACGGGCAAACACCACAGACATTGATCCTGATAAATAAGCTGGAAGCGCGGGTCGACGGTCAGGATCTTCGCCAGCGGCAGGTCCGCCGCCAGCAACACTACGCCCGCTTCATTCAGGTATGGATCGGTTTTGTAGCCGTCGTCGGCGTTTTGTGAAGCATAGAAGAGCTGGTCGAGTTGGTCGCCGTAGAGATCATTGCGGCCATCGATCGCGACCGGAAAATCGGGCATGTACCACATAAGGAATCCGCCCCAGCCCAGGTTGTTATACAGCGGACCGGGCTGCGGATTCTGGCGCAGAAAATTGACGGCGTTGACCGGATACTCCGAGCTGATGGCGCGATCGATGCCACGCTGGGTGAAGTCGGTCCCGCGCGCAATCACGAACAGCAGCACAGCGACGGCCGCCGCAACACCAAGAAGCTCAACCCAACTCAGGCTCGGGTCAGGCTCTCGATTGCCACTCGTATCAGAAGCAGGGGTGGCCAATTCCTCCTCATTAGCCGGACAATCGGCGATGCAGGCTGCCGCAGGGATGGCGATGAACCAGGCATCGCGCATGGTGCGGTAGGCGACCACGCTGCAGATGGTCAGCAAGGCCAGCTTGAACGGATCAATTTTCTTCCGCCAACCCACGGCGAAAAATCCAAAAGCCGTAAGCAGCAACTCGAAGTAGTTGCTCGATCCGCGAAAACTTAGCGGCTGCAGTTCGATGATGACGTTGTAAGCGAACTTCGCCTTGGAATACTCGATCACCGCGACGTAAGGATGGTAGAAGTTCGGCCCGAGTAGAGTCGCCAGCACGCAAGCAGCGAAAATTCCGATCATCGCCGGAGCCGGAAGTCTCGGCCTCAGCAGAAAGGCTGGTGCGATGCCGAAGTGTTCCGCGATCCGTTGCGCGACCGTTGTACTCATCAGCAGCCCGACGAGAAACAGCCCATAGATGAACTGTATGTGCAGGTTCACCCATAGAAAGAAGATCAGCGGCAACCAGTAAAGCGGTCGAATATCGCCTGTGCGGTTCGCCACCAGCAACAAGGTCAACGTCACGCAGAACAGGACCATCGAGAAGAACACCGGCCGCGGCATTCCGTTAAACAGGAACGACCAGCAGGTGATTGCGGCCAGCACCAGCGCAATCCAGAAGCGTCCCGATAGGCGAAGCAGCATGGCGTACACCGCAAATGCGACGCCAATGGTCAGCAGCGTTCCGTAAAGGCCGATGCCAATATGCCGCCCCAGCGGTAGGCCCACGACATCAGCACTTCGTAGCCCCAGCTATACGCGATCCATGGCCGGCTCGCGGCGGTGCGCGACAGGATTCCAGTGTGCGGAACCGCGAGTGCTCGACGATCCAGTCGCCGACCTTCAGATGCCACCAGATGTCGTTGTCGATGACGCAAAGCTTGGTGTAGAACGCGAATCCGCCGACAGCGGTTAGGAAGACCACCAAGGCGGCAAGCTGAAGCGGACGAAAGCGCAGCAGCGCGCGGAGATCGGCAGGCGCGTTCACAGTGCGAACTTCGCTCGCCGGTATCGAATCTTGCATTGGCTTGCCGTCTTGTTCTGGAATTACACTCATGCGGCGCTACGCGGATGTAATTTCGCTGGCCTTCATCGGCACCAGTCGCGGCTCAATGCGTTGTTCGCCGGCGCTGCCCGACTCATGATATTCGCCGTCCTGGTTCACGGCCCACACGTCATAATCAGCGCGGCCGGCGAGGATGTTGCGCGCCGCCAACAGCGCGGTCATCATGGCGTGGTCCTGGTTGTTGTACTTGTGCATGCCGTTGCGCCCGACAAGGTGCAGGTTCGGACAGTGCTGGTCCAGCGCTTCCCGCACCGTGGTCACGCATGCTTGATAAGTATCGTCGTACACCGGGTAAGCCTTGCGCTGCCGAATCACAACTCCATCGACCACGTCTTCAGCGGAGCCGAGTCCGATCTGCTGAATTTCTCTCTTGGCCATGCCGATCAAGTCAGCGTCCGACGAATTCCACAATCCATCGCCATCGAAGCAGAAATACTCCATGCCATAGCAGCAGAACTGCGGATCTGGCACCATATCGGGCGACCACGATTTGTAGTTCTGCACCCGCCCGACCTCGACCGATGAGTCGTGGATGTAGATCCAGTTGTCGCTGAAGCGATCTTTGTCGCGCAGGATAAGACCGACGGTGAGGAAGTCGCGATAGCGCAAACCGTTCGCCGCCTCAACCGCTTTGTCAGGGAGTTGAGGCTGGAGTTGCGCGACCAGTTCGCGAATCGGCATCGACGAGATGACGTGCTCGCCGGCATATTGCTTCGAGCTGGCCATCCGGATTGCGTGCTATTACCGTCCAGCGCTGCGTGTGTTCATCAAATATGCAACTGGTGACTTTGCGGCCCAGAAGCACTTCGCCGCCCATCTCTCGAACGCGCTCGGCGCATCGCTCCCACATCATGCCTGGACCTTGCCGTGGATAGCGGAAGGTGTCGATCAAGGTCTTGATGACCTGGCTGCGATCTTTGGGTTTGCGCTGCGGCAGCAGCGCATTCTTCGCAGCCGACCACAGCGAGAGTCCTTTAATGCGCTGCGCGGCCCAGTCTGCCGAAATCTCGCTGCAGCTCATGCCCCAAACTTTTTCGGTGTAGGTCTTAAAGAAGATGCTGAACAGCCGCTGGCCGAATTGATTGACCACCCAGTCTTCAAAGGTCTTCGGATTGGGGGTTGGATGAATTTTCGCGCTTGGCGAACGAAGCCATGCAGCGCGCTGACTCGAATATTCCCAGCTTGGAGAGAGCTTCGAATGGTTTCAGTGGATAGCTGTAGAACTTTCCGCGATAGAAGATGCGAGAGGAACGCGGCCGCTCCAACATGAGGTCGCCGCCGATTTCGGTCCACAGGTCTTCAACCTCGCGCGACTTCGAAAAGAAACGGTGGCCGCCGATGTCGAAGTGGAAGCCCTTGTAGTTCACCGTGCGCGAGATGCCGCCGACATATTCCGGGTCGGCCTCGAGCACTACGACGGATTGTCCATGTTTCGCAAGTTCGTAAGCGGCGGTGAGTCCCGCCGGACCGGCGCCAACGATTACAGATTTATAGGTGGTTTTGTTCATCCCCATCTCCGTGGTGACAACGGCTCTCCGGCTTGAGCAAGTGCCGCCAAACTCGTGCGTCCCCGTGCCATGCCTTGAACGAGTGGCAAGTGTACGGGTGCAGGTCGCCTTCCACAGATGGGTGTCTATAAGTTACTGAAAGCACGGTGAAAAGCGGAAGGCACATTGGCGCCATATTGTGTGATTGGGCGTCAAAAGACACGCAGGGTGGGGAGAAAAACACGCCAAAATGGGAAAATCGCAGCCCAGGCCCATACCCCTCCCGTCCCTAAAACGCTGAGCCATAAAGAATTGCCAGATCCCCTTCACGAGGCAAAGCTTTGGCAGTCCCCATGCGTATGTAGAACGTGACTATCTGCGCCGCTTGTTGCGTAACAGGGGTGTACGTACCGGGCGCCACGCGAGGGGTACAACAACATGCAAGAAGAAACTAAGGGTCCCGAAACCCGGCAGACCTATTGGCGTCCCGTACAGGTCTATGTGCTAGCGGGCGTTTGCCTGGCTATTGGCTTCCCGGTGGGATATCTGCTGCGGGGTTCGGCGCCCGAGGCGGCGCCGGTAGCTGCAACATCGACCATGCCCAACATGCCACCGGCAGGCGCAATGCCTACTGCAATGCCGCCGGCGGGAACGATGTCGGGCGCAAATCCTCACGCCGGCGCAACACCGAACGGAATGCCAGCTGGCACTCCGACGATGGAAGACATGAAGCACATGGCCGATAAAAAGGCCGAGCCACTTCTGACCCAGCTCAAGTCGAAACCCAACGATGCCAAGCTTCTGAACCAGATCGGCATTGTCTATCGTAGCGCTCATCAGTTCAGCGAAGCTGCAACTTACTTCCAGAAGTCGCTCACGGTTGACCCCAAGAATGCGGACGTTAGAACAGACATGGCTGCGTGCATGTTCTACTCCGGTGACACGGACGGCGCTATCAGCCAACTCGACCAGGCGCTCAAATATGATCCCAAACACGCCGGTGCGCTGATGAATCTTGGCATCATCGAATGGAAGGCGAAGAATAATGTGCCGGACGCCGTCGCTGCCTGGCAGAAGTTGCTGAAGCTGAATCCGGCCTTTCCGCAGAAGGAACAGGTGGAACACCTGATTGCTGACGCTCAGCAAAGCAGCAAGAGCTAGTCAATCGTAATGCGCGAGCCTCAACTGCAAACCCGCCAGGACATGACAGAGCCGGCCGCAGACATCGAGGCGACCGCTCATACGTCTCGCAACTGGCGATTCTGGGCGGTCAGAGCAGGGATTGCGATTGCGGTTCCGGTTCTGCTGCTGGTGGCAGTCGAGTTGTGCCTGCGCGCTTTCGACGTTGGATACTCAACCGACCTCACCCAGCCATGCACCGTACATGGCCGCCCGTCGAACTGCTACAACCTCTTCTTCCCAGCGCCATTTTTCCCGCCGGGGATGATTAAGACGCCGCTGGTTTACGCGGTCCCCGCCGAAAAACCGAAAGGTACCTATCGCATTTTCGTGCTGGGCGAGTCGGCTGCGATGGGCGATCCCGATCCGGCATACTCGTTCAGCCGCTACCTCGAAGTAATGCTGACGCAACGTTTCCCGGATAAGAAGTTTGAGGTCTTCAACACCGGCAGCGTCGCCATCAACTCGCATGTATCGTTGCTGGTGGCAAAAGGGTTGGCGAAGCTGCAGCCTGATTTCGTCATTGTTTATTCGGGTAACAACGAAGTCGTAGGGCCGTACGGTCCGGGCACGGTTCTCAGTTCGTCGGGGATGTGGCTTCCTGCGGTGCGCGCCAGTATCTGGTTTCGTTCGACGCGCATTGGCCAGTTGCTGACTACACTCGGAGCGCAGAAGCAGGAGTGGGGCGGGATGGAGATGTTCCTCGACAAACAAGTCCCGGCTAGCTCTCCGCTGATGCAGTACGCGTACACGAATTTCGACACTAACCTGCGCGACACCATCACGGCGTCGAAAGACGCCGGTGCGCACGTGATTGTCAGCACGGTAGCGACGAACCTTCGAGACTGCGCGCCCTTTGCCTCGCAACATCGCGAAGGGCTAAGTCAGAGTGATCTGCAGAAGTGGACGAGCCTGATGCAAGAAGGAAATCGTCTGGAACAAACTGGGGATTATGCGCAAGCGCTTCAGGTCTATCGCCAGGCTTTGGCGATCGACGGTCAATATGCGGAGCTGGAGTTTCGCATCGCGCGTTGCCTGGAGAAAGCTGGCGACACGCAGCAGGCGACACAGCATTTTGCGCGGGCTCGGGACCTCGATACACTCCGGTTTCGCGCCGACAGCCGCATCAACCAGATCAATCGTTCGGCAGCCGCATCGGGAGCGGAGGTTGTCGATGCCGAGGCTATCTTCTCGCAGAGCAATCCTACGGAAACAATCGGCAGCGACCTGGTCTACGAGCATGTTCACCTGACTCCGGCCGGGAATTACCTGCTGGCGCGCGAAATGTTTCGCAAGATCGCAACGCAAATTGCAGGGCAGCCGGTTCACGACGATGAAATACCCACAGAGGCGCAGTGTGAACGACTGCTCGCCCTTACCAGCTATGATCGCTATCGCATGTCGAACGAGATGGCGCAGCGTTTGGAGCGGCCTCCGTTTACCAATCAGCTCAATCATGCCGAGCAGCAGTTGCGACTTGACGATTGAAGCCCAGGCACCGGTGGAGAGTCCTGATGACACGGCCGCAGAATACCGCGCGGCCATCGCGCAACGGCCGGAAGACCGCGTTCTGCGCTACAACTACGGACTGTTCCTCTACAACTTCGATCGTGATGCAGGGGCGGAGCAGCTGAGGCTTTCGCAGCCGTGGGATGGATTTCCCGTCTTCGGACCTGATGGAACACGCCTGCAATAGAGCGTGGGCGGGATGAGCTCCGTTTTGCAAACTATTCTCTACATCGCGGTTTTCCTGATTGAAGCGACAATCTTCGCCACGTCACGCTCGCGTGCGGTGCGGCAGGCGAGTCTTCTGGTGGCCAGCTACCTGCTCTATCTGACGTGGCAGCCCTGGTTTGCAGCAGTCTTGCTTGCTTCCACGTTGATGAACTACGGCTTCGGGCAAATGCTTCGCCGCCGTCCGACGGGTGCAGTTCTTGGCTTCGGTATCGTCGCGAACCTGTTGCTACTCGGAGGCTTCAAGTACCTTCCTCCGGTTGCGGTGCAACTTCCCTTCTCTTCGTTGCAGCCATTCGCGCACTTGGCGCTTCCGCTGGGAATCTCGTTCTGGACGTTCCAGGCTATGAGTTATCTGTTCGACCAGTATCGTGGCGAAGACCTCGATCCTTCGCTCGTCGAATTCGCTCTGTACATGGCATTCTTCCCAGTTACGATCTCCGGCCCCGTCTGCCGCATGCCCGACATGCTTCCGCAATTTCGCAGCGAGAGCGCGGTGCATGGTCGGATCGGGAGCGCGGATTCAGCCGAATCGCGATCGGCGTACTCATGATGCAATCGGCGAAGCTGCTGGGGCAGTGGCGTTTTGGGAGGGGTCGGGATCACCGGCGGCTTCGATCACGTGACCAGCTGGACGGGGCCCGATGTATGGTGCCTTGCGTTCGGCTATGGTTTGCAATTATTTTTCGACTTCGCCGGATACTCTCATATCGCGATCGGCGCTGCGCAGGTCCTCGGGTTGACGGTCCCGGAAAATTTCGCCCGTCCCTTTGCCTCTGATAGCCCTTCGGTGTTTTGGACGCGCTGGCATATGTCGTTGTCGTTTTGGATTCGCGACTATGTTTTCTTTCCGCTGGCCGTGCTTCGGCGCGAACTCTGGTGGCGCAACCTGGTGCTGGTGATCTCGATGATGCTGTTCGGCATATGGCACAAGGCGACCCTGCTGTTTGTACTATGGGGCTGCTACCACGGAGTGCTGCTGGTGGTGCACCGGCAAGTACAGCAGGTGGAAAAACGCTTCAATTGGAGCCCACCGGAGGGGGTTTGGGACCTCGTCAGTTGGGTGTCAACGACGGTGTGCGTGAGCCTGGGGTGGATTCTGTTTCGGGCGAACTCGCCGGCGCAAGCAGGCGACATGCTGAGAGCCTTGGCCTCCCTTGGCAGTTATTCCACTCATTCTTTGGATCTGAGCCTCTACTTACTGATCTTCGTAATCGCTGTCAGCTACGCAATCGTTTTGCAAGCCGCAGAGGCTCTCGATGACGGTTCACATGCGGCAGAGAAATCGCAGTCCGGATTTCTTGACGGCGCTGGCGAGGCGGCGATGGTACTGGCTCCCCGCTCTCTATACGATTGCACTGTTGATCGTCGTCCTAATTACTCAGACGCAGGGTGCCAGCACTTCGCAGTTTATGTATAGGACGTTTTGAGACATGGCGAGCCACGTCAATCAAGGATGCACAACTACGACGTCTGGCGCCGCTTCATTTCAGACCATCACCGAAGCTTTGACTACTGCCCCCGCCAATCGGCCTTTCGTCACCTACTGGGTTGACGAAGATGAGCAGGAGCAGGTCACCTTCGGAGAGTTCCGCAAGCTTGCGCGGCGCCAGGCTTCTCTTCTAAAGAACCATGGAGCAGGTCGGGGCGACCGCGTTGTAATTATCATGCCGCAATCGATTGCCGCAATGGCGAGCTTTGCCGGAGCGATGATGATTGGCGCCATTCCAGCGTTTCTTGCCTATCCCAACTTCAAGATTGAGCCGGCCAAGTATCGCTCTGGACTGACTGGGGTCACTGCGAACCTTTCGGCAAAGATGGTACTGATCGACGAGGACTTTCCTGGCGAACTGCTGTCGCACGTCTCGCTCGGCAATGGTACGCAGCTAGTCCGTGCCCGCGACTCTTCCGGCATGGGCGAAGTGGATGCCGTAGGCGACATCAGCGCCGAAGATATCGCGTTCATCCAACACTCCGCCGGAACAACCGGACTACAAAAAGGAGTGGCGCTTACCCACAAGGCCGTCCTCACGCAGCTTAGGTATCTCGCGGATGCGCTACACATCGCCAGCGGGACCGACCGGATCTATAGCTGGCTGCCTTTGTACCACGACATGGGACTGATCGCATGCTTCATGCTGCCGATGGTTTGCCATCTGCCGATCGTCATGCAGTCACCGCTGGACTGGGTCATCCATCCCGAAACTATGCTGCAAGCGATCTCGCAGCATCAGTGCACCCTGGCGTGGATGCCGAACTTCGGGTTCCAGTTCCTGCCCCGTCGCACCCGGCCCGAGCATCTTAAAGATGTCGATCTTTCGTCACTGCGGGCCCTGATCAACTGCTCAGAGCCGGTACGCGAGAAGAGCATGACGGAGTTCGCCGGCGCCTTTGCCAAGTTGGGGCTGAGACCGAACGCACTACACTCATCCTACGCGATGGCGGAAAATGTTTTCGCTGTCACCCAATCCGGGTTAGACAGTGCAGACGGACCGACTTGTATTTGGGCCGACGGCGCGCGCTTTCGTAGCGAGCATGTTATCGCTGCCGTGTCCGAAGGCACGCCAGGTGCGATCTCTTTTGTATCGTCCGGCGAGCTACTGCCGAATCATGAGGTTCGCATTCTGGCAGACGACGGAACCATTAGGAGCGATAGTGCAGTGGGACAGATTCTTATCGCAAGCGACTGCCTCTTCAATGGGTACTACAATCGCAGCGACCTGACACATCAAGCACTGATCGACGGCTGGTATCACACAGGCGACCTGGGTTTCACCCTCGACGGTCAGTTATTTGTAGTTGGCCGCAAAAAAGACCTGCTGATTATCGGAGGGGAGAATATCTACCCTCAGGATATCGAAGAAATAGTATCGTCCCATCCAGCTATTCATGACGGCAGAGTAGTTGCACTCGGTATCTACAACCCTGACCTCGGCACCGAGGAAATTGCCGTGGTTGCTGAAGTCGAAGCACGTTCTTTACTCGCACACTCACCGCAGATCGAAAGTGAAATTCGCAGCAGCATTGTTTCCGGCCTGGGTATCGCAGCCCGCACTATCATCCTGAAGCCGCCAAAGTGGATTGTGAAAAGTACCGCCGGTAAGCCCGCCCGTTCCACGACGTACGAGAAATTGCTGCTGGAACATCCCGAACTCAGACGCGAACGCCAGGAGGTTCGACCTTTATGACACCGGAAGCACAACAGATGGCACAGTACGTCAGCGAACTGATTCGACAGCCGGGTGTCACCGTTGAAGAAAATACACCGCTCGTCTCTTCCGGCCTCGTTGACTCTATGGCACTGGTTGATTTATTGCTGAAATTAGAAGATCTCACTCACATGAGAATCCCTCCTGGTAAAGTTCAGCCAAAAGACATGAACACCATAGCTCTGATGTTCGCAACCGCCCAGCGAGTGGGAAAGCCAAGGAGATGAGCGGGTTTCTCCGGCATGACTTCAGTAAAAAAGCCCTGCATTTCGCAGGGCCCAGTTTTTTCAGCTTAGTCTTCGCTAAACTTATTAATGCAGTGTGTAAGTGACGACTGCCGTGGCACTTTGTGAATAAGTACTGCTTAACGCCATCGCCCTTACCACATAAGATCCGGATCCAGTCACACTTACGCTACATGGACTCGAGCATGAGGGCGAACTCATGGTCGGGAATGCATTAATCGCATAGTAGATAGTTACGCCTGGTGTCGTATCTGTGATCGTCGCCGCGAGAGGCGAGGTGTAACTGCCCGAACCGGGCGAGAAGCTAGGTGTCTGAGCCGTTAAGGTGTAGACGCCAACCGTGGTTCCACTCTGCGAAATTCCGTTACCCGCCGTCATTGCTCTCAACGTCGTTGTCGACGTGATGCTCACCTGACATGGGCTGGCGCAATGCGGCGAACTGGTCGACGGAAATCCTGTCGTTGAGTAATAAATCAATACTCCGGGTGTGGAATCCGTCATGGTAACCGCGAGTGGCGAATAGAATGTGCCCGGACTGGGCGAGAATACGGGACTAGCCGCCGCGATCGTGTAGGTCGCGGTGGTCACGTAGCTTGATGCGTACCCGCCGCCGGAGGCTATGGCTTTCAGTGTCGTGGCAGTTGAAACCGATAGCGTACAGGGATTCGCGCATGATGTGGAATTGGTTGTTGGGATTGAACCATCAGCCGTGTAGTAGATGGTTGCACCGCTGGCGGTATCAGAAATAGTGACACTCACAGGCGGGTTGGAGTAGCTTCCCGAGCTTGGTGAGAAGCTCGGTGCCGGCGCCTGGATATAGTAGTTCCCGGTTGAAACCGGACTATTCTGGTATCCGTAAGCTGCGGTTATTGCCTTGATCGTCGTGTTCTTGGCTACGGAGATCGGCGCGGAGTACGGCGTCGAGCTAGTGGTTGGATTGGAACCATCCAGCGTGTAGTACATCGCCAAGTTACCGGTATTGGTAAGTGTTACCGACTGCGTTGAGGCGTACGTTGAAGGAGGCGGGGAGAACTGGGGCGGCGGTGCGGATGGCAAGTTGATTGAATACTGCGCATAGCTGATGTCGCTCTGCGGCATTCCCGGATAGGTGCCGATTGCCTGGAACGATGTGCTGCTGGTAATCGTGATGGGGGAGCTGTAAACAGGCGAACTCTTGGTCGGTACTGTTCCATCTATCGTGTAGTAGATGACGGCGCCATTCATGGTGTCAGAGATGGTGACCGTGACCGGTTTCGTATAGGTGGTAGGCGTTGGAGCGAAAGTAGGATTAGGAACTCCAGGGTCACTGTTGTGAATCCCTACCGCCATCTGGGCCAGCTGATTTCTGGTGAAGGCGTGCGAGCCTGGCAATCCTGGAGGCGGAGTCAAGCCATAGGGGTTCGTGTTGCCATCGCCGCCCACGTGGCACTGGCCGCAAGCCAGATCAACATCCAGCCAGCTCGCCTGATTGTAGGGCTGCCCGGTGTAGCGGGAGGCTGAGGGCCAGACACCCAGGCCGGTCACATTGTCGACATAGAGCTGCTCGGGACTTGGATAAGTGTAGTAGGTTTCGTTGGTATTGATGCGGAACAGATGCGTTTGCGCTTGTCCCAAAGCTCCCTGCATATGGCACGTAATACAGGCGCCGGGAATGTCCGCCTGGGTGCCGGTTGGAAACGGAGTTTGCGCCCCTGTCGGGTGGCCGGTTGTCTGGATGATGTTCTTGGCCAGTGGATGACAAGCATCGCAGGTGTTGACGATCGGTTTCTGCGCTTCATTCTGCGGCACGCTCGCGACCGTGCTCTGGTGCGGATCATGACAGCCGGTGCAGCCGAAATTCTTAGTTGGGTCGGTGGGCGCTTCGCTGAAATAGCTGTTGTAGGTTCCTGCGATGGTAATGGAAAGATCCGCGGAGTTCTGTGCGTTCTGATTAAAGGTTCCTGTGAAGCTCGCGTGGGGACTGTTCAGGAACTCCTGTCCCTGCGCGTGATCCACTTGCGGCTTATAGACCCACTGGTTGGCCTGGTTCTGGACGCACGTTGTATAGACAGAACCTGACAGGTCAGAGCAGTATCCATGATCATTTGTTGTCAGCGGATTTGCCGGAACGATGCTTCCCGCCTGATTGCTACTCGCAATCGTCACTTTGTCCTGGCGATGGCACTCCATGCACAGCGCCGTAGCCTGCTCGTTCTGCGGCTGGGTGACATATACGTTGTCCCAGGGATGCGAACCCCAGGAATACGCAGCTACATGACAGCGTTCGCACTGGATGCCGGTCAGATACCACGACGAAGTCCCAGTTGTGCCTGGCGCAATATATCCGTCGGTTGGTACCCGAAGGAAGTTGGCGTCGGGTATTCGCGCTAGCACGTTGTTTGTATTGCTGGTAGGTTCCGGACCCCAGTTATCGAAGCTGTATCCAGTGGCATGGCAGCGCGCGCAATCATAATTGCCATTGGGATAAAGCTGTCCGGTATGGCCACTGTCAAAGACCGTTCCCAGTTGCGTCTGGTTGGGATTGGCCGTTCCCCCATAGTTCATCCATCCACCCTTCAGGTAGAAGATGTTGCGCATTCCACCGCCCTGCTGTGTCGGCGGTACAGTCGTGTACGGGGCCGGCGCGTGGGAGTTGGGTAGCGTATACCAGGGGAACCTGCAGTAGGGATCGATAACCGGGACACCATTCAGCAACGGCGTAGCCAGCGGGTCGCACCAGCCGAGTGTCACCAGGCCATTGTTCCAGTCGTAGGTGCTTCCCGACCCGTAATTGTTGTCGGTCGTTGGATATAGGGTCCCGTCAGGACCTCCCCACAAAGCTCCGGGAGCGAACTTGCGAAGTGTGTTCTTATGCCCAGTCCACAAATACGGATAAGTATCCGTTCCGTAGTGGCACGAGAGGCATTGATTGACGTCGGAGTAGTTTGTTGTCCAAGCGCCACCTCCATTGTTGGAGGCTCCGTCTCCGTGATAGACCTGGCCAGTAGCAGGATTGGGTTGATAGTTAAGAAGGTCTTGCGGCTTACAGCCTTGATTTAGATAACATTGTGCAAAGCCGGGCAAGGAGGCGACCACTACAATCACAAGGGAGATTACGACCGGCCGGAAAATCTTTGCTCTCGCGTTCATGAGGATCTCCGTATCCACCGCTGCTTATCCATAGACAAGCGGACGTATAGCTCGATGACAGAATTGTCGGTACTGCTACCCGGGAGAGGATTCGCGCTCGAAGCAGCTTCAGGCGAACGTCTTTCGTGGCTCGCCGAAGCAAGTGAAATGTGGTTTCTGAACCATCGGTACGGTGGGGGATTCCGCGCCCTGGTCAGCGGTGAGTTTCGATATGGTGGTTACCAAGTCCACCGCTGGTCCTTGAACGCTGCAAGAACTCAGGCCCTCTTCTATAGCAAGCACTGAGCGCTACGTCAGTGACATGGCGCACGCGAGGATGTGAGCCGAAACCAATTGAGAAACATCTTCCCGAAAATGAACCGCGTCGCAGCAAGGAAACGCGCGATCCCGGGTCTATCAGGCGCCCGCGATATTGCGTTATCGCTTGTATTCACTGGGGTTGACCGATTCTCCTCACCGTGGCCGTGTGACATTGCACGTTGCCTCACGTGATCGTCCTCACTGCACAAGCGTCAAGCGAGGTTCATCCTCTGGCCGAGGAGCTAAGTGTCCCCACATCATGGGTCTAATGACGCTTTGACGCACTATGAGACGAGTTCTCATCATTGGTGCTGCAGGCAGAGATTTTCATAACTTCAACCTTATCTTTCGCAACAAGCCTGAGTTTGACGTAGTCGCCTTTACCGCTAATCAAATCCCCGACATTGCAGGCCGCAGGTACCCGCCGGAATTAGCAGGCAGCCTCTATCCCGATGGCATCCCCATCGTGGAAGAAAGTCGTATGGAAGAAATGATCCGCCAGGAGCGGGTCGACATTGCCGTCTTCTCTTACAGCGACGTGACGCACGTGACAGTGATGCACCTGGCCTCGCGCATCGTCGCTGCCGGCGCCGACTTCTGGCTGTTGAGCGCCGAGCGCACGCAGTTGCAGTCCGCGGTGCCGGTCATCTCGATCTGCGCCGTGCGCACGGGATGCGGCAAGAGCCCCGTATCCCGGCGCATTGCCACCGAATTGCGCGAGCAGGGTTGGCATCCGGTGGTGGTTCGTCATCCCATGCCCTATGGCGACCTGGCGGCGCAGCGTGCCAGCGCTTCGCCACGCATGGCCGATCTTGACCGCTACGAATGCACCATCGAAGAGCGCGAGGAGTACGAGCCGCACATTGCAGCAAGGCACCATCGTCTATGCCGGCGTCGATTACCAGCGACATTCTGCAGGCGGCCGAGCAGGACGGCGACATTATCCTGTGGGATGGCGGCAACAACGACACGTCTTTCTACCGCCCCGATCTGGACATCGTGGTGCTCGATCCGCACCGCCCGGGACATGAGCTCACCTACTACCCCGGCGAGGTCAACTTCCGCACGGCGAACGTCCTCATCATCAACAAGGTCGATACCGCCAAGCCCGGAGCGGATCGCAACCGCGCGTCGTAACATCGCTCAGCATAATCCGACGGCCCAGGTGATCGAGGCGGCTTGCCGAGTCACGTGTCGCCGATCCCGAAAGCATCGCCGGGCAAGCGTGCGCTGGTCATCGAGGACGGCCCGACCCTCACCCACGGCGGCATGGCCTACGGCGCCGGAGTCGTGGCTGCCGACCGCTATGGCGCGGCGCAGCTGGTCGATCCGCGGCCGTATGCGGTGGGCTCCATCCAGAAGACATTCGAGAAGTTCCCGCATCTGGGCAAGCTGCTGCCGGCCATGGGCTACAGCGACACTGCAGCGGCATGAGCTGCAGGAGACGATCGAACGCGTCCCCTGCGACGTGGTGCTGGTAGCCACGCCGATCGATCTCGCCCGCACCATCCGCATCGACAAGCCCAGCGTCCGCGTGCGTTACGAGGTGGAAGAGCTGGGCACACCCGCGATCCCTGAGCTCATTGCGAGCAGTTCACGGAGCAGCACCAGCGCGTTCTGGCCGGCGCAGGGAGGTAACGATGCATGGGAAAGATTTTGTCTCGCATTCGCGATTTTGCGCCCGGCGACATACGGCATCTCTTGCATGTCGCCGTGCATGATCAAAGCCAATCCCTCGGCTTACTCGCAGTGCGATGAACGGCAAGACGCTGGCCATGATCTTCGAGAAACCGTCGTTGCGCACACGCGTGAGCTTCGATGTCGGTATCGAAGAACTTGGCGGACATCCCATATATCTCTCTCCCGCCGAGATCAGCCTTGGCAAGCGCGAGTCGGTACACGACGTGGCGAAAAACCTGGAGCGCATGGTGCAAGGCATCATGATCCGCACCTTCTCGCACGAAATCGTGGAAGAGATGGCGCGCTGCGCGAGCATGCCGGTCATCAATGGCCTGACAGACTTCAGCCATCCCTGCCAGGCGATGGCCGACTATCTGACCATGCTGGAGGCGAAGGGCCGCATTGCCGGGCTGAAGGTGGCATACATCGGCGATGGCAATAACGTGGCGCATTCGCTGATGTTTGCCGGAGCGCAATTGGGGGCCAACGTCTGGATCGCGACTCCGCCGGATTATGAGCCCAATCTGGACGCGTGTCGTGGACGCGGCTGCGCTGCACGGAAACGCAAGGCAGTGTGACGGTCACGCACGATCCGCGAAGCGGCAATGTTCGGTGCCGATGTGGTGTACACCGACGTGTGGGCGAGCATGGGTCAGGAGAGCGAAGTACAAAAGCGCGCCGAAGCTTTCCGCCCCTATCAAGTCAACGCTGCGCTGTTCGATCAGGCGAAGCACGACGCTATCTTCCTGCACTGTCTCCCGGCGCATCGCGGTGATGAGGTCACCGACGAGGTGATCGACTCGCCACGATCGTTCGTGTTCCAGCAGGCGGAGAACCGGCTGCACGCGCAGAAGGCCATCATGCTGGAACTGATGTCGGAGCAGGCGGCAGAAATGCGTCGCCATGCGGCAGCGGAACCAGTGGCCGAGCTGGTGAGATAGCAAGCGGTTCGTCGATCATGAGACAGCGGGTGCCCCACTCATTGGTGACCTTCGAGTGAGTGGGACATTCGAGTTCGTTTTCGCTGAAAGAAGGCTCGTATGCCGAAAACGGCGCTGGTGGCAGTGGGCGGAAACTCGCTGATCCGCGCGGGTGAGAAGGGCACCATCGCGGAGCAACTGGCGAATACACGCCGCACCGCCGCCGCCATTCGCTCGCATGATCGAGCTGGGCTACCGGTTGGTGGTCACGCATGGCAACGGGCCGCAGGTCGGGGCGCAATTGCTCCGCTCGGAGCGCGCTTCCGACGTCGCGTACAGTCAGACGCTGGATGTATGCGGCGCCGCCAGCCAGGGCGAAATCGGGTACCTGCTGGCACAATCGCTGAATAACGAGTTTGCCTCTGCCGGGCTCAAGATTCCGGTGGTCTGCCTGGTGACGCAGACTGTTGTCTCGGCCGCTGATCCGGCAATGTTGCATCCCTCCAAACCGATCGGTCCGTTCTACTCGCGATCCGACGCAGAAGAAAAACGGCGCACGCTCGGCTGGCAGATCGTCGAGGATGCAGCACGCGGATACCGCCGCGTGGTTCCCTCACCCGAGCCGCTGGAAATTGTCGAGCTTGAGCTCATTCGCGACCTCGTCGATGACGGAGCGCTCGTCGTTTGCACCGGCGGCGGCGGCATTCCCGTCTTGCGCGAAGACGGCGCACTGCGCGGCGTCGAAGCGGTCATCGACAAGGACCGCGCCTCGGCGCTGTACTGGCGTCGCAGCTCGGTGTCGATCTCTTCGCGATTTCTACCGACACCGACTTCGTCTATCTGAATTACAAGAAGCCGGATCAATCACCGATATTGCACGCGACGGTTTCCGAGATTGGAAGAGCACCTCCGCGCTGGACATTTCCCGCCCGGGCAACATGGGTCCCAAGGTGGAGTCGGTGTTGAGCTTCTCTGCGCCGGGGCGGGAAAGAAGCCGTCATCACTTCGTTCGAGCACCTGGCCGAAGCCGTGCAAGGATCCGCCGGTACGCACATTCTTCCCGGTCCTGTTCCGCTTCCGGAATATGAAGAAATTGAGGTGTTGACATGCCGTTAGAAGCACTCGAATCCCGCGCTGCAAAATCGGGCGATGCGGCACCCTTGCCCCTAAGGCACGTGGTCGAGTCGCAACAGTTCACCGTCCCTCTGCTGATGGAGCTGTTCGACCGCGCACGCCAGATGGAGCGCATTGTCGCGCGCGGCGGGACGCTCGACTACCAGGGGCGTCTCATGGCCAGCATCTTCTATGAGCCATCGACTCGTACCCGCCTGTGCTTTGAAGCGGCCATGTTGCGCCTCGGCGGACGCGTTATGTCGACCGAGCACGCTCGCGCTTTCTCCTCAGAGGTCGAAGGCGAGCAGGTGGAAGACACCATTCGCATCGTGGGTAGCTACTGCGACTTGGTGGTCATCCGCCATCATGAAACCGGCGGCGCCGCGCGGGCCGCAAAAGTTTCGCCCGTGCCGGTCATCAACGCCGGAGACGGCGATGGCGGCCAGCATCCAACGCAGGCGCTGCTCGACCTGTACACCATTTACCGCGATCGTCCGCTCGACGGGCTGAGTATCGCATTTATCGGCGAGCTTGATCGCGGGCGTACCGTGCGCTCGCTGGCGTACCTGCTGGCGAAATTCGACAGAGTGAAGATCTACTTCGTCAGCCCGCCGGAACTGCAGATGAGGCCCGACATCCTGCAGTACCTCGAGCGCCATGGTGTCCGCTATGAAGTTGAAAGCCAGATCGACCGCGCTCTAGGACAAGTCGATGTCGTGTATCAGACGCGCATCCGCCCGCAGAGGGTCGCTGGTCTTACCGGCCCGCTACGCTTCGCCATCGATTCGTCGGTGCTGCGGCAGATGCGCTCGGACGCGATGATCCTGCACCCGCTGCCGCGGACAGTCGAGCTGGACAAGACAGTGGATGAAGATCCGCGAGCTATGTATTTCCGCCAGGCGGCGAACGGACTGTACGTCCGCATGGCGCTGTTAACCATGTTGTTGGATGGGAAGTGAGCAATCAGCAATTAACGAGGTCCTTATGCCCGTAATCGAACATCTCCGCACCAGCGACTACATCGAGCTCGAAGAGGCTTACGGAGCTCACAACTACCATCCGCTAGACGTAGTGATCGAGCGCGCCGAGGGTGTTTGGGTTTACGACATCGATGGCAAACGATATCTCGATTGCCTTGCGTCGTACTCGGCGGTCAATCAGGGACACTGCCATCCGGAGATTCTGGCAACGCTCATCGACCAAGCCAGCAAGGTCACACTCACCTCGCGCGCATTTCGCAACGATCAGCTTCCGCTGCTATACAAAGAACTGCACGAGTTGACCGGCTTTGACATGGCGCTGCCCATGAACTCCGGTGCAGAAGCAGTCGAGACAGCCATCAAGGCCGCGCGTAAGTGGGGCTACAAGGTCAAAGGAATTTCTGACGGCAAAGCCGAGATTATCGTTTGCGCCAACAATTTTCACGGACGCACAACCACGGTCGTCGGCTTCTCAACCGATGAGCAGTACCGTGACGGCTTCGGCCCTTTCACTCCCGGCTTCAGGATCATTCCCTTCGGCGACGCAAAGGCGCTTTCCGCTGCCATCACGCCGGACACATGCGCGTTTCTGGTTGAGCCCATCCAGGGAGAAGCCGGAATCATTATTCCAGCGGCGGGATACCTCAGGCAGGTCGAGGAGCTGTGCCGCGCTAACAACGTGCTGTTCATCGCGGACGAGATTCAGTCCGGTCTCGGCCGTACCGGTAAACTTTTCGCGCATCAGCACGAGGGCGTGCACCCCGACCTCGTCATCGTAGGCAAAGCCCTGTCGGGCGGTTTCTATCCGGTTTCAGCGGTACTCGGCTCGAAAGAGGCGCTGGGCGTCTTCAAGCCGGGCGATCACGGTAGCACTTTCGGCGGCAATCCGCTGGGCTGCGCGGTGGCGCGCACAGCGCTCCGAGTGCTGGTCGAAGACAAGCTGATCGAGCGCTCAGCGGAATTAGGTGGATATTTCCTGGATAAGCTACGCGCGATTCGTAGCCCCCATATCCGCGAGATTCGCGGTAAGGGCCTATGGATTGGGATTGAACTGAACAAGCCCGCGCGTCCGTTCTGCGAGAAGCTGATGCAACTTGGCGTGCTTTGCAAGGAGACGCATGAGCTGGTAATCCGCATCGCGCCTCCGCTGATCATCACGCGCGAGGAAATCAACTGGGCCGCGGAGCGGATAGGTAGATGTCTGTGCTAAACAGAAAAGCGGTACGCTAAAAGACAAAAGGCGCGGAGTTGTCTCCGCGCCGACCTTTTACCCTGTTTACTGGCTACTGCTTCCCCGTTGTCCCTTCTCCATTCTGAGCCACTACCTCGTCGGATCTCTGCAGCATCTGCAGCGCCTGGGCTGTGGTGATATTCGAAGGTACCGGTCGGAAGTCAGTCATAGTCTCATTCGAGTCGATAGTAAGGTTCTTCACCATGAGAATCTTGCCGTTGAACTGCAATCTCTCCTGCGTCTCCTCCCACTTACCACCAACATCTGCCTGATGGATGATGAACTTCCCACCCTTGAACAGGCGACCCAGGATGCCCCATCCGAAATCGACGTCTTTGAAAAGTTCACCGTTGATCTCCGCGATGCGGCCCGCGGTCTGATCGATGACCATGTTGCCATCCATGCCTTCGAGCACGCGGGTCTCATGAGTAGGCGCGCTCCAGCCCGGCTTGGCTTTAAATGCGAGACGCACCATCTCATGGCCGTTGGCAGCGTTGCTGACGCTGGTCACAGTGTAGTCGAACGCGTCCGGCAGGCTACGCATGAGGATGATGGAGCGTTGGTCATCCTCGCCGTTGGACTGGCGCTTCTTGCGGCGGGCGTCGTTGTCGTATGCGAAACTCTTCAGCTTCTCGTCAGCTTCCGCCTGCTCTTGCGGGGTCAGCGGCTTGTCATTCTTCGCAACGGTTCGGTTCAGGCCGCCTTCGGTAGTCTCAATTGCTTCGGTAGTCAGCGAGTGGTCTTTGTACTGTGTATGGTCTCTGTACATGAAAAAAGGCGACTTCGCAGGCCCGGTAGCAGCGATTTCGTTCTGCGTCGCGCGCCGGACGAGAGCAACGGGATCAATGTTGTTCTGCTGCTGCGCGAATCCGATTCGCCCACAGCAGATCATCCCGCCCAAAACCAAACTGGAGATCAACCTACGCATAAGGTGCTTAGAAACGAAATTCTATCTACTCCACTAATCTTAGACGGCGAGAAAGCCCCTGGCAGTTGCTTTTTCTTGCAAGTGGGGCGAGGGCTTACCACGGAGCTACGGCGACATGGAGGCTGGCTAAGCTATTGCTTGGCTGTTAGCTGACAGCTGGCGGCTCACTGAAACCTGACGCGCGATATCCGCGTTTCTGACAACTGTACCGGCAACTGACAACTGATTCAAGGCCTGGTGTCCGGCACCGTAATCGCGCGAAACATGTGCGGCAGCGCCTCGGCAACAATCATGGCGAATACAATGAGTCCCCCGCCAAGCGCCTGCCTCGCCGTCATCGGCTCTTTCAGCCAGAAGACGCTCAACAGCGCTGCGACTACCGGTTCGAGAGAGAAAGAATAGCTGCTTCCGTCGGCCCCAGCCGCGTTTGGGCCGTGGCCTGCGCCCAAAAGGCGAACACGGTCGAGAATACAGCGAGATAAAGTGTCGCCAACACTGCATGCCAATTGGTCAGGCCGCCAACCGCCTGGGCCGCATCCGCTCCGATCCGCCCCACGAGTGCAATGCCCGCTGAGATAATTCCGCAGGTGATGACCTGTGAGCTGGCCAGCAGCCACGCATCCGACCTGCGCGTGAAGCTGCCCATCAACACGATGTGTACCGCGCAAAGGAAGGCGCAGCCCATGGTCTGCATATCTCCCCGATTCCAACCTGACAACCACCCGCCCGGCAAGTGCACTAGCAGATAAAGGCCGCCTGTCGCGATGACAGCGCCCAACAACGAGGTGAGTTTTACTCGCTGGCCAATCGCGACCGCGAGCAGTGGCGTGAACAATACATACAGCCCGGTGATGAAGCCTGCCTTCGCCGTGGTGGTGAAGCGCATACCGTCAGTCTGCAGCCAGAAAAGCGTCGCCAGAATGATGCCCAGCCAGATTCCATCAACTACGCCACGCCTCCGGATGGGAATGCCCTTGGCACGCACGATGATCGCCATCAAACCGCCCGCGATCACGAACCGCATGGCCATCAGTACGCCTACCGACATGCCGCTGTTCAGCGCAATACGCGTAGCAGGAAATCCGCCTCCCCAGATCGTCGCCGTGATGGCGATGATGAACACGGCGGTGGCATGGGAGATCTCAGCGGATTTGAATGACTTTGCGCTCACAATTTGAAAAACCCAACCACGGATTAAGACGGATGCACCCTGACCGGTCAGGCAAAAAATAGAAAAGGCGAGAGCCGGAACCCCCACCTTCTCGGCCGACTGATTTCGTCCTCAATCCGTAAAATCTGCGCAAATCCGCAGTTTCTATAGTGTCGGACTCTTATCCTGTATCAGCTTCTTCACCCGCGCGATGAACTCGCCCACTGGCACCGATCCTTCCGCTTTTTCCTGGCCGCGCACGCGGACGTTCACTTGCATCGCATCCAACTCCTTATCGCCGACGACGAGTTGGAATGGCACCTTCTGCATGGCGTGCTCGCGGATCTTGGCGTTCATCTTTTCGTTGCGATTATCGACATGCGCGCGCACGCCTTCGGCTTTCAGCTTCTCGCCAATTTCGTTGGCATACGCGTGATGCTTCTCGCCTATGGGGATGATCGCGACTTGCACCGGCGACAGCCACACCGGGAACGCGCCCGCATAGTGTTCGATCAGCACTCCGAAGAAGCGCTCGACCGAGCCGTACAGCGCGCGATGCACCATCAGCGGCTGATGCCGCTTGCCATCTTCGCCAACGTACTCCAATTCGAAGCGCTCCGGCAGGGTGAAATCGAACTGCACGGTCGAGAGCTGCCATAGTCGTCCGATAGCATCAACCAGCTTGACGTCGATTTTCGGCCCGTAAAACGCCGCTTCGCCCGGGATAGTCTTGTACGGAATCTCACGACGGCTGAGCGCGTGCTCCAGCGAATGCTGCGCCATCTCCCATTGATCGGGACGCCCGGCGTAGGTCTTCTGATCGTTCGGGTCCCACGTCGACAGTTCAACCTGAAACTGGTCGAAGCCGTAGGTCTTCAGCACCGCCAGCGCGAAGTCGATGCAGCCCACGACTTCGTCTTCAATCTGCTCCGGAGTGCAAAAGATGTGCGCGTCATCTTGCGTGAAGCCGCGCACGCGCAACAGGCCGTGCATCACCCCCGAGCGCTCGTACCGATACACCGTGCCGAGCTCGCCCAGCCGTACCGGCAAGTCGCGATACGACTTCAGCGAGTCGCGATAGATAAGGATGTGGAACGGACAGTTCATCGGCTTCATGCGATACTCCGCATCGTCCAGCTCCATCGGCGTGAACATGTTCTGCGCGTAGTAGCCGGCGTGTCCGCTGGTCTTCCACAAATCGGTGCGCGCCACATGCGGCGTAAACACCAGCGAATAGCCTCGTTTGAGGTACTCGTCGCGCATCCAGTCTTCCATCTCTTTGCGGATGAGTCCGCCCTTGGGATGCCAGAAGATAAGTCCCGGCCCGGCGAGCTCCTGAATCGAAAACAGGTCAAGCTGCTTGCCCAGCACGCGATGATCTCGCTTCTTCGCTTCTTCCAGCTTGTGCAGGTAGTCGTCAAGGTCTTTCTTTGAGAAGAACGAAGTACCATAGATGCGCTGAAGCTGCGGGTTTTTCTCATCGCCCAGCCAGTACGCTCCGGCGATGTTCAGCAGCTTGAACGCCTTGATGCGACCGGTCGAAGGAATGTGCGGCCCGCGACAGAAATCGGTGAATTTGCCGGTCTTGTAAATCGAAATCTTCTCGTCGGGCGAGGTGAACTGCTCGATGAAGTGGCACTTCATGAAGTCTCCTTCCGACTTGAAGCGCTCCAGTCCTTCCTCGCGTGGCAGAAATTCGCGCGCGTAGGGTAGGTCCTGTTTCGCCAGCTCCTGCATCTTCTTCTCGATGGCTTCCAGGTCTTCCGGAGTGAAAGGCTTCTCGCGATGGAAGTCATAGAAAAAGCCGCTCTCCGTCGCCGGACCGTGGCCGAGCTTAGTCTCGGGGAAAAGCTCAAGCACGGCAGCCGCCATGAGGTGGGCGGACGAGTGACGATAGACTTCCAGTGCCTCCGGATCGCGCTCGGTAAGGATGCGCAGCTCGGAATCACTCTCCAGCGGACGCGCAAGGTCAACCAACTTGGCATCGTTGGCGCGCGGCGCAGCGTCACTGGCCGTCGCAGTGGCCGAGACATCGCCGGCCGGCTTGCTGCCGTTGCCACTTCCGTTGGACGGCATCGGCGTTACCTGTGCGACCAGGGCTGCATCGGCCAAACGCGGGCTGATGCCCTTCGCAATTTCCAGCGCGGAGGTTCCGCGGGGGACATCTTTCACGCTGCCGTCGGGCAGCTTTACATGAATGATTTCAGACATAATAGCCTTACCTTTTCACGCGCTTCAATTTTAGTAGTGATAGCGTGCCTGCAGGAAATCGATACGGGTTTCTGCAACCTGGTACACCAGCCGATGTTCCTGCGTGATGCGGCGCGACCAGACATCGGCAAGCTGGTGCTTCAACGCCTCCGGCTTGCCGATACCCTCGAAAGGATCGCGCATCACCGCCTCGACCAGTTCAAGGACCCTCAACGCAAGCTTGCGATCGGTTTTCGTCCAATACAAAAGGTCTTCCCGAAACTCGGGGTGGAAGACGGACTCGCGTTTAACGGCTGCCGTCAAGTCCCATTTCCCGCCGCAGCTTGTCGAGTGAGTGTGGCTTCGCTTTGCCCTGTTTTGCGCGACGCAGCGCCGCCAGCAAACGCCGCGCATTCTTGGGAGAACGCAACAGATGCGCTGTCTCCATGAGGCCCGCCAACTCGTCAGCAGGAATCATGGCAACATCCCTCGCTCCGCGGCGGCGAACGATCACGATCTCCTGATCGTTGCTGACCTGGTCCAGCACCGAGGCCAGGCGCTCGCGCAAACTTGTGTATGTGGTCTCTAACGGCATGGAATAACTCCCTGACGGTAGCGTACAGGAATCCTGTACGGCCGTCGATGCGTCTTTAATCCTTGGTTGTGATTGCGAAGCAGGGAGCGGCCTAGCGCTCCCCAGATGTTCGACGGGCGCGCACTTCCAGGTAGCTGGCCCCGATGAAGGCGATACTGCCAACGGTAATCGCGAACGGGATGGCAATGCGGCGGTAGGCGAGGCTCATGTCGATGTTCCCGCCGTGCATCATGCCCCAGGCGGCGGTCCCGAAGATACCCAGCAACAGCCCGATCCCCATGCCCCCGGCGGTGAACAGCAGGGTGGCAAACAGCACACGCATCACCGAGCTCAGCACGATAGCAAACGCGCTCGGACCTTTCATCGCAGCCAAGGCTGAACCTGCCATACACCACTAGGTTACAACAGGCTTGGTGGTTCGCGCTCAAAGGGGCCGCAGCATTGCGCTTGGGGTACAATCGGACTTCATGTCGCAGATGTCTCAAGCCATTACGCGCACGCCAGCCGAAGTGGTTCGAATGGCGCCGGTTACGCAAGCCAGCAACGGAATCTGCTACGCCATCTCCGGCGAAGTGACGGCATCGGCCACCGATCTGGATCGATTAGTCTCCACTGTACCCCGCACTATAGCGGCAGCGCTTGCGCGCAAGGCGTATTACTTCGTGCCACTTACGCTTACCTTCGGCGAAGAGACGCTCATCGCCGATCGCTACGACGTGCAGCTTGCCGACAGCGCCATCTGCCACCGCGACCACAGCGTAGGTGATTCGCAGTATGTCTTTATTTCCACGCGGCTGATGGAAGACAGCTTCGCCATCGCCTTTGAGTTCTTCATCAATATCGGCCATAATTTCGTCGACGACATTGGTGTCTCACAGGACTTTGCAGACTTGGTGTGGAAGCAGGCAGAAGGCCGCGTGCGCGGCGAGACCTCGATGGACGCCTATGAGTTACGCAAAGTCGCAACCAGCAACGGGCCCGAAGCGGAGAAAGCCCGCAACGAATACCTGCTGGCGACGTTCGCCGATGCCATCGCCGTTTATCTGCTGTCCCTCTACGTCGATGTGGACTACCACGAGTTGCGCGAGCGCGATTATCCGCTGCTCGCTCCGGGGGCCATGGCCGAGAGACTGCGTAAGATCAATGAACTCTTCCCGCCGAACCCAGGATTCGAGTTCGCGGTGTATCACCGGAGAAGGCAGTAGGAAAGTTGTCAGTTGTCAGTTGCCGATTGTCACTAAGAATGATTGCCGACGATGACGACTGGCTTACAAATTCGTAGGACTACGCTGGCTGGAAAACTTCGAAGGCACCCTCGGGATCAAGAATAAGACGTCGCGGGATACCCGACAACCTGAGATCTTTTAACTGACGACTGATCACCGACACCCGACAACTGCACTATGATTGCCCACCTCCGCGGCCGCCTCATATCGAAGCATCCCAATCAGGCCATCGTTGAAGCGGCGGGTGTCGGCTACGACGTAACCATCACGATCCCGACCTTCTCCGACTTGCCGGCGATGGGCAGCGAAGTAGCGCTGCACATCCACACTCATGTGCGCGAGGACGCACTGGCTCTCTATGGTTTCCTGCGCGTTGAAGAGAAGCAGCTCTTTGAGAAGCTGATCACGGTCAGCGGAATTGGACCAAAGCTCGCCGTCACCGTTCTGAGCGGTATTGCCACCGCTGATATGGTTGGAGCAATTCGCACGAATGATTACGCGCGGCTGACGAAAATTCCAGGAGTGGGAAAGAAGACCGCCGAACGCATGTGCGTTGAGCTGCGCGACAAGCTGGAAGGCTTCGGCGAACCCCCCACACCTAAGAGCGTTTCCCCCATTGAGGAAGACGTGATCTCAGCGCTCACCAATCTGGGCTATCAGCGAGTCCTTGCTGAAAGAGCCGTCGAGCGAGCAGTCGCCTCAGCAGGACGGGACAACTTCGACGCGATGTTCCGAGCGGCGCTGGGCGGATTGTCGAAGTAGTTCGTTCGGTGCTGCGCCTCTGCAGGAATCCTATTTCCCGATACAAAACGAGCTGAAGATCAGATTCAGCACATCGTCCGCTGTCGTTGCACCGGTTATCTCGTCGAGCGCATGCAGCGCGCCGTAGAGATCGAGCAGGATCATCTCGTGCGGAGTTTTCAGCGGCACGGCAGCGAAGGCGGCGTCCAGCGCGGTGATCGCATTCTGTACTTCGCTATGCTGGCGGACGTTGGTGAGGAAGCCGCTCTCCTGCTGTGCGCCAGCATCCCCACCGACTAAGTGCAAAATCGCCGCGCGCAGCTCGTCGATGCCTTCGCCGGTCACCGCCGAGGTGAATACTCCGAGCTCACCCTGCGAAGTAGCCGACAGTTTCTTTGTGACAATCCCTCGCGACTCGTTGTGCAGGTCTGCCTTGCTGCACACCAGGATTCGAGCCCGCCCCTTCGTCTTCGCGAGCAAGTCAAGATCGAGTTCGGTCCCCTCGTCCGGCGCTTGCGAGATGTCGAGCACCACCAGCACCACATCGGCATCCGCCAACGCTTCCATGGATTTGCGAATTCCTATGCTCTCTGCCTCATCGAGCGCCGTTCGAATTCCCGCGGTATCGACCAGCCGCACCGGAATGCCGCCGATGGAAACCGTCTCGCTCACCAGATCGCGTGTCGTGCCGGGAGTAGCCGTGACAATCGCGCGCTCCTGCTCGACCAGGCGATTGAACAAACTCGACTTACCAACGTTGGGCCGGCCCACGATGGCGAGCGTGAGGCCTTCATGCACGACCCTGCCGAAGGCAAAGCTGGCCACCAGTTGCTGCAACGGCTCACGCACCGCCAAAATGCGCTCGAGTATCTGCTCGCCCGGTATCACCGACACATCGTCTTCGGCGAAGTCGATACCAGCTTCCATGACGGCGATCAGCTCGACCAATTTCTGCTTGATCGGCTCAATGCGTTTCGAGAGCGATCCCTCGAGCTGGCGCGCTGCGACCTGCGCCTGGTAGAGCGTCTGCGAATCGATGAGGTCGCGGACCGCCTCGGCCTGCGTCAGATCGATGCGGCCATTGAGAAAGGCGCGCATGGTGAATTCGCCCGGCTCCGCCAGCCGCGCGCCGCGCGCCAGCGCCATCTCCACCACATGGCGCAACACCACCGGCGAGCCGTGACAGGAAATCTCCACTACATCATCTGTCGTATACGAATGCGGCTTGGCAAAGAACGTCACGACTACTTCGTCGATGCGCTCACCCGACTCGGCATCAATCAATTCGCCGAAGTGCGCGCGGTTAGCCTGCAACTCGCCGCTCAGCCGCAACATGGCCTGCGCAATCGCTCCGGCCTCCGCGCCCGACAGGCGGACCACGCCAATGCCTCCCCGTCCCGGAGGCGTTGCAATCGCGACAATGGTGTCGTCAAGGTTCACGGATTCATTGTAAAGAGCATGCGACGATATTGGAGGCCGTCGGCAAGTTGACGCTCGGCTAGATCTGGCCTTCAGGCCAGCGTCGAGGTCGCCAAAAACCAGTGAGTGGCTTCAGCCTCGGAAATCTTAGGTGATACTCTCACTGTTGGCCTCGCCGAGATGAACTCCGACTCCATCAAGAAGCTCTTTCAACAGGTGAAGAAGGGCACGCTCTCACCCGACGAAGCCGTGCAGCAGCTTCGACACATGCCATTCGAAGACCTGGGCTTCGCCAACGTCGATCATCATCGCGCGCTGCGCGTGGGTATGGCCGAGGTCATATTCGGTCCCGGCAAAGAGCCGCTACATCTGGCGGAAATTTTCTTCAAGCTGGCACAACGCGGCAACAACGTGCTCGCTACCCGGGTGACGGAAGAGCAATTTCGCGCCGTGAGACGCAAGCTGCGCAAAGCCGAGTTTCATCTGCTCGCGCGTTGCATCACGCTGACGCAGGACAAAATCATACGCGGCAAGGGCAAGATCGTCGTCGTCTCCGCCGGAACCAGCGACATTCCCGTCGCCGAAGAGGCGCTGGTCACCGCGCAGACCATGGGCAATGAAGTTCAGCACCTGTATGACGTCGGGGTAGCCGGCATCCATCGCTTGCTGGCGCGCAAAGACGTGTTGACCAAGGCGCGTGTCGTCGTCGTATGCGCCGGAATGGAAGGCGCACTACCCAGCGTGGTTGGCGGACTGGTCGGCGTTCCGGTGATCGCCGTTCCTACCAGCGTAGGCTATGGCGCTTCTTACAAAGGCCTCACTGCGCTGCTGGGAATGCTGAACTCCTGCGCCTCGAACGTGACGGTGGTGAACATCGACAACGGATTTGGCGCGGGGTACGTAGCGTCGATCATTAATCGGCTGGAATAGAGAAAAGCGCTTGAATTGTCATGCTGAGCGCCGCGAGGGATGACAGTCGTTCTCGGTTTCTAGCTGATGGCTGAGCGCTGACAGCTGACGGCCCTTCTACATCTTCGGCCCGCTGAACCGGCTCGCAATCTCCACCGCTAACCGGAAGGGCTCAGTGATCGGCTTGCTGATAGGCGGTGCCACGTCGCGCTGCTTCAGTGCCTCCAGCAATTTCTCTGTCGGAATATTTCCGACGAGCACGTCCTGAGCGAACGGGCATCCGCCCATGCCGCCGATGGCTGAGTCAAAGCGCCGGCAGCCCGAGTCATAGGCTGCGAGGATTTTCGCAATCGCATCATCAGGACGGCTGTGCAGGTGCACCCCGATCTCGACCTCGCCGAAGTTGGAATACACCTGATCGAGCAGGTCGCCAATCTGCTCCGGCGTGGCCAGTCCCACCGTGTCGGCTAGCGAGATGGCTTGCAGGTCCATGTCTGCCAACAGCCGAATGCCCTCGATCAGTTCTTCCGCGTTCCACAAATCGCCGTACGGATTGCCAAAGGCCATTGAGATGTACGCCACGGTGTCGAGTCCGCTCTCGTCCGCCTTCTGCTTAATCTTCTCCAGCGTTTCGAGATTTTCTTCCGGCGTCTGGTTCTGATTTTGCTTGAGGAACGTCGGCGAGAGCGAGTAGGGAAAGCCCAGTGTACGTACGGCGTCGGTTGCGATGGCGCGCTCCGCGCCGCGCTCGTTGACCACGATTCCGATAATCTCGACGTCATCCGGCGGATCGAGCTCGCTGAGCACCGTCTCGGAGTCGGCCATCTGCGGAACGGCCTTCGGCGAGACAAACGATGCCGCGTCAAGGTGTTTGAATCCGGCGTTGATCAGCGCCTGAAGGTATTCGACTTTTACCGGCGTCGGAATTTGCCCGGGCAACCCCTGCCAGGCATCACGCGGACATTCGATGAGTTTGATAGAGGTGGCCATTGGCGATTAGCTCTTGGTCTTAGCTTTCCTGACTTTGTCATCACGAGTCGCAGGCGAGGGATCTGTTCTCGTTTCACGAGCCCGAAGAAGTAATCCTAACAATAGACGACCGTCAAATAATCAGGCCCCTCGTTTGAGGAGCCTGAGTACTTGCTGGAAATTAGTCGCTGCCGAATCTCTGTGGCCAAAAGCCAAGAGCTAATCGCTAGTTGCTGGCTGCCGCTTCTTTCACAACCACCGACACAAACTTGCCCAGCGCGCCGCGATCTTTGAATTCGATCACGCCGGTGATCTTGGCGAAGAGGGTGTCGTCTTTGCCGCGGCCAACGTTGGTGCCGGGCTTCAGCGGGTACCGCGCTGCCGCACGATGATAGTGCCGCCCGGAACCAGCTGGCCGCCGAAGGCCTTTACGCCCAGCCGCTGCGCATTGGAGTCGCGGCCATTTCGCGAACTTCCTAATCCTTTTTTATGTGCCATATCTTCTTCTCGGTCGTGATCCCGCCCCCAAAGGGGCTCAAATATTTTGATCCGTCCAGATGCGCGCTTAGCGCCGCACTACCCAACCTAAAATTCGCTTCGCCGCCGGTCTTCCAGAACTCCCGCTCGACAAACTTCCCGCACCGACGCCCACGCATGCAGCAAAAGGGCATCGAACCGCTTCACGGCCGACAGTGCAACCACTCATTAACTGGCAAGTGCAGCATTACGCCTTCAGCGCCTGGCCGTCGACGCTGATGCCGGTGATCTTCACCGCGGTATAGCGACTGGCGATGTCCCTGCAGCTTCTTGTACTGCTTCTTGCGCTTGAAGTGGAAGACCAGCATCTTGTCGCCGCGGTCCTGCTTCGACCACCTGGCCGGTCACGAACGCCTCCGCCGGCTTGCCCAGTCTCGCCCTCGGTGCCGCTCACCGCCAGCACTTCGTCAAACTGCACGTTTTCGCCGCTTTCCTGCGGCAGCTTCTCGATCTCAATTACGTCTCCGGGTGCGACGCGATACTGCTTTCCCCCGGCGCGGATTACCGCGTACATGGCAATCTCCTGAACTTGCATCTGTTGCGCTAAACGCAACGGCGCTCCCGCTTCCAGCGAGACGCTAAATTGTTTATGCACTTGCACTTACCAGCGCCAGGAAGGAAACCTTCACGGGAAGCGCCCCGGCAGCTGGGTGCCCCTGACGGGACACGAGTAGTACAGGCAAACTATAGAAGTTTAGCGTGTTTGGAGGGGGTAGGTCAACCGCCAATCGCTCTCCCGCCCCCTACCCCGCCAGCTCGGGACAGAAACGATAGGGCAGGTATTCCGGATGCCAGACGTTGGCGCAGATACGAGATTCGATGGTCTCGCTCACAGCCGCCTCTGCCACTCCGTCCGCGATAGCTTGCAGTGCCACGGCTTTTGCTACGGCGAACGACACCGAGCGAAGCTCTGAAACCGGAGGCAACAACCGTCCCGACCCGTTATTCAGCGCCGGAGAAAGCCCGGCGAGACACCTAGCTGCCGCCATAAACATTTCGTCGGTAAGTCGCCTTGCGCTTACCGACAGTATGCCCAATCCCAGCCCGGGGAAGATGTACGAGTTGTTGGTTTGATCGATCGGGATTTGACGACCGTTCCAATGCGCCGCGGGAAATGGACTGCCAGTGCCGATCAGGGCCCGCCCCTCAGTCCATTGCAGCAAGTCGGCGGGGCTCGCCTCCGAGCGGGAGGTCGGGTTGGAGAGCGGGAAGATCACCGGCCGCTCGACCGAGCCGGCCATCGCCCGGACAATCTCTTCGCTGAAAGCGCCGGCTTGCCCCGAGACACCGATGAGAACCGTCGGCCTGGCATTTCTTGCAACGTCGAACAAGCCCGACCTTGGCCATCTCTGCCTGTTCCAGCGTCCAGCCGGCAACCGCAGATCGCTCTTGTACAAACCGCTTCTGCGCGTCACGGATTCCCGTCATGCCCTCGATCAACAACCCATCTTTGTCGATGGCGTAGAAGCGGCGCCGTGCTTCGCGTTCGCTTAGCCCAGCATCCTTCATCGCGGTCAACAGTAGCGACGCGATGCCCATGCCGGCCGATCCCGCGCCGACAATCGCAATGCGCTGCTCCGTCAATGGCGTGCCGGTAACATGGATTGCGGCCAACAAGGTACCCACGGCCACCGCGGCCGTTCCCTGAATGTCGTCGTTGAAGGTGCACAGCCGGTCGCGATAGCGATCCAGCAAGCGCCCTGAATTGTTTCGGGCAAAATCCTCCCACTGCAACAACACATGCGGCCAACGCTCAATCACCGCGCTGACGAAGGCATCGACGAAGTCGTCGTACTCGGCCCCGCGTATCCGGTGATGGCGCCATCCGACGTATACGGGATCTTCCAGCAGCGCCATGTTATCGGTGCCGACGTCGAGCAGCACCGGAAGGCATACCTGGGGGTGGATACCAGCGCACGCGCTGTACAGGGCAAGCTTGCCGATCGGAATACCCATGCCGCCGGCTCCCTGATCGCCGAGCCCCAGGATGCGTTCGCCATCGCTGACTACAATGGCGCGGACAGCATCGTAGCGGTGATGAGCCAAGATCTGGCGAATCCTGTTCTCTATTTGTTTAATTCTTTAACCATATCATATATTAATTTATTGTCTGACAAAATCCCTTTAGTCAGAATGCTGCTCAGGGTTGTTGTTAAACACGATATTTCGGCCTAATCCATAGGCCATCATCAGGTGCAGATGAAATATAATTAATTAATTAGTACCAATTACTCTACATTGAATATGGAAGATTGGTATGAGAATTAAATAAGATTTGAGATTGATTAGTAAATCAAATCCAAATCTTATTTAATTCTCATTCAGACAATAAATTATTATTAATGAGCGCTGCATCAACACAATTTCAATATATTGTTAAATATTGTTTTAACAATCAAATATTGTTAAATATTAAAATTTGATCATATTAGATTTTCGTATTGATAATTATTAAAAATACTTTTCATGATCATATTATTGTAATTTTAATATAAAATATTTAATTAAATTAAATCTAATCAATTTTTTAATTTTAAAAATAAAAGAATTGATACATTCTAATAATTGTTTTTGTGTTTATTTTCTATAATTAATAAGTTTTAATTTTTATAATTGTGCTATTATAAAAGTAATATTTGATATGTTTTTATCTTTTATATTCACATCTAAAATGTTTTACTTTCCTTCTAATTTTTTAAATTTATTTACCAGTAATTACGTGTATTTTAACATTAATAATTAAAATTTTAATATTATATTCAAATTAATATTAAATGATTTTAGATTATTTTGCTTGTCAACTATACTGTATAAGTTTATATACTAAATAAAATACTGTATTCAAAATTCATTTAAATATGAACAAACATACCATTAATTTATTATTATTTGTTTTATTATTAGGTTTATGTTTAATATTAAATATTTAATAAAATTCTGATATTATTTTATATTTTTATCTATTAATTTAAATTACTAAAATTATTTGCTAAAAAAATCTTACTTCATCAGAAAGTATGTATAATTATAATCAAAATTAATAATGAGAACAATATTAAAAAATATTGAAATCATTTAAAATCTTCAATATAATAAAATAAAGTATAATTATATTATTTTTGTATAAAGTATATTTTATATAAAGTATATTTTGTATAAAGTATAATTATATATTTGGCATATGTATGTACTCGTATATATAAATGCTTTATTATCAAATACAGTACAGTATACAGTATAAATGAACAAGTATTGCACTTTACCGAATTTACGAGTACAGTAATTTACATACTCGTACTCCGTACCTATCAAAACGCAAATCATTCACTAATTATTATAACAAAATTCAATATTATATGTATCACTTATTGGAAGCACAGTTAGGAAAAATCTCATATTTACTCAAATACAACTGTACAATAGTGTAAATTAATTCCCTGAAACTTTAATGATTTCGTACAGGGCATGTAAGTCTAAACGTCTATTGGTGGTACGTACGCGCTATGACGATTCCGCTGTGTCTCTTGTATCTGGTGTTTTTCCTGTCGTACGAGTGTATTGCGTTGTACGCGAACATATGGTTGAGCGATATGGCCGACGACGGGGACATGATTGGTAACTACACACAGGCTTACTACTATCAGATCGAACTCAAGACTCTGAATGCGTCCATCGCAAACTCTCCGCAGACAACTCAGCCTGCCAGCCAGGCAAATATGACAATCTTGCAAACGAAGCAGATCGCTGCGCTCAACAACGCCGGGTCCATTCGCCGCTTCTATCTGTGGTGGTATCTCGGCTTCGGATGCTTTCAAGCATTCTTTGTGCTCGTGTTTTCGCTCTTATATGCATATATGGTAGCCAGCGCCAGCCGCTACATTCATAAGTCAATGATAGGTACATAATATTTGCCATTAACCAACAAATAAAGTGGCGTCTCTAAGCAAAACGGAAGTAATGCCCCCCTTGAAATCCACAAAATTTACAAAGAACGGGAAACAAACAACAGATATGCCAGCAAACAAAAAATGTCTTAGAAGTAAATTTCAGTTTTCATTATGATTTTTCAAAAATCATAAAATCTTTAATCTTAAAAATTGTAAATTCTACATATAAATTGCTAATACTAATTTAAAGATTCTCACTTTTAGAAAAATTTCAGGTATTTCATCCGGATTATGCGAACAGTTCACAAATATTTTTCAAAATTTTATTATTAAAAAGTTTTAAAAGTTTTCATACAATTTTTATAACGTCAACTGTTTTATTTGTTCCTAATTTATACAAATTTTCGTCAACACTATTCATTTTTTACCAACTTTTAAATACTCTTTACCATGTATATTTATTATTTAATTTTTTACATATTTAATTTGATTCAAAAATTTATAACTTTTTGATGAATTTTATTTAACTTTTTAAAAATTTATATAATTTACCGAAAAAGTTAAGGCTTAAATCAGCTCAAATTTTGGCCAAGCGTCCCTCGAAGCAAATCATGGCGACGCCTTGGGTTAAATAATTTCATTAAATACAATGCATTAAATGTACATGAGGAATGTGTAAATTACAGTGCCATTTAACGTGCCAATTTTAACGTGCCATTTATTAAGAATAATGTACGCCGTACGGGTAGTAAAAGTACATACGACGTTATGGTACTGTAGTATTCTAAATTAACGTTTCTAATTATATTACAGCATATAATTTGTTTTAAAATATAAACAGAACAGTGGTTTGACTCACAGAGCGTTTGTTGCACGCGCCGATGTCATTCTTCGATACTACTCCGGCGGGCCGCATTCTGAACCGATTTACAGAAGGATCTGGATGAGATCGACTTCATGATACCTATCACATTCCGCACCTTGCTAATAGTGTTCGGACAGGTAATATCAGTGTTCGTGGTGATCGGCTACTCGATGCCATTATTAATAGCAGCTTTCTGGCCAATCCTCGTTTTCTTCGTATTCATGTTTGTATTTGTCCTTCCCACATCACGTCAACTTCGGCGACTTGAGTCGGTGACGCGGTCCCCGGTATTCAGTCACGTGGTGGAGACAATACAGGGTATTAATTTTATTTAGTGGTTAAGTGATCGTTTTAGACTAATTAGTTTGTTCACCTCACTATAGTGTGTATAATTATATCTTTTTAATTTAAACTTAGTAACTAGGGGTATTTAATCTTGTATGTATTTGCATAGGGATTATTTGATTCCTGTATTTTCTGCTTTGTGTCTCAGGACGGACTACAATTCAGGCTTTTCAAGGAGCGGATAGGTTCATCCATGATCAAGCAAAACTAATGGATGATAATCACGTTTATAACTTGGCATCATTTATTTCGAATAGAATTCTTGGAATTTTCCTGGACATCGCTAATAATCTTCTCGTGGTGGCCGCGTGCGCTTTTTCCGTTTACGGTCGTGATAACAACTTGGGTTTTGGAGCAGGTAAAGCAGCGCTGGCTCTCTCTTACGCCATTCAGGTAAGTTTGCAATTAATGCAATTTAAACAAAACAAATTTTGAAATTTGTCAATTATATCCAAACTTGTAAATGTAGAATATTAGTCTAATAAAATGCTGTAATTAGAGCACAGAATCTAGATTTAATTTAAAAATTATTTTAATAAGAAATTATACTTTTGAATTCTGCAGATCTCTACAATGGCGAATATGATGGTTCGAGTGATGAATGATTTCGAAGTGAATTCAGTCGCAATCGAACGGACCAAAGAATATACTAATATTCCACAAGAGGTTTTGATTTACAAATAAATTTCAAATTGAAAGTTTTAAGTTAATAAAAAATTATATTATTTAATTTTTTACATTGATGTTTACTCTTACTCACAAAGTTGTACTGTACGGATACATAAGTATAACCATAATTGCATTATTTGGCGCATATTGATGATTTTTCCGTCAGGGACCATGGAATATTGAATCAACTACGCCTCCGCAGCTATGGCCCGAAACAGGAATCATTCAAGTGAAAAACTACTCCACTCGATATCGCGAGGGTCTGGATCTCGTGCTGAAGAATGTGAACCTTAACATCAATATAGTGAAAAAGTTGGAATTTGTGGTCGAACTGGTGAGTAATCTCTACTAAAGGTATAATAAGAAAATTACCAGTTAGCGAATGTGTGTGTGTGTGTGTGTGCAGTGTGCACATTTTGTACTTGTACTCGTAAAAATTTGTGCGATTAGTTATAGTCTCTTTCAAAGCCGTGTAAACTTTGCCTTCATTTAAACGTCTGTTCTCAAATCTAAATTATTTAAAGGAAATTGTCTTTAATTATTGTTAACAACCGAGTTGACAATCAAATGTACAGTATTCACACATAAATTAAATTAATTTCATCAATCAGATGTGATCCCACTACCTCTACTGTCAATTTAGCATTCGCCATTTAAGTCCTAACCTCTGACGACAAGAGTGTTCGATTGGAATCAGATCACATTAAACAAATTCCAATCACAGACAATTTGTAGTCAAACAGTTAAGATGTAGTTAAGTTAACATCGTGTATTCAAATCCCATAGTACATGAAAATCTACAGTACAATACAGAATTCGCAAAAAATTATTGGAATATTGTAATACACTAATAGTACAGTACGTAGAGTTGAATAAACTTTAGCAAAGCTTAAGTTCAAATTTGTAGTTTTACTTGAAATACAAATTTGAGGACGGGATGGAAGGTAGAAGAGTAATGCTCGTTCGAGCCAGTCGCCTGTAGGTGATCGCACACATTATTAACACGGCCTTAACTTATTCGAAAAGGTGCCGGAAAAAGCAGTGTTACGCTCGCACTGTTCCGCCTCATCGAAGCGGCCAATGGGAAGATCGTCATTGATGGATTGCGAGGCTGCAACGCTCGGCCTGCACCAGCTGCGCAGCCGCCTGACGATTCTGCCACAGGAGCCGGTGATCTTCTCGCAGTCGCTGCGCTTCAATTTGGACCCGTTCGACGAGCACACTGACGAAGCAGGTCTGGCGCGCACTCGAGTTGGTGCACCTGAAGGAGCACTTCGCGGCGCCCGACGAGAAGAGCGGCAAATCGAAAGGGTTGGGATTTGCGGTGACTGAAGGCGGCGGGAACCTGTCGGTGGGACAGCGGCAGCTGCTGTGTCTCGCGAGAGCGCTGCTGCGCCGCACCCGAAGTACTCGTACTCGACGAGGCGACCGCAGCGGTGGACTACGAGACGGACGCACTGATTCAGGCCACCATTCGGTCCGAGTTCAAAGAATGCACAGTGCTCACAATTGCGCATCGCATCAACACGATTCTCGACTCCGACAAGTATAGTACTTTACTCGTATTAGTTTATTGTACAGTGACAGAATAAACGGATATTTTAGATTTAATTTTGGTTTGAAAAAGTTTAGTGTAAAAAAAGTCGCCACTTAGCAAATTTAGTTTTGAAAAAGTTGTTTTAGATAAATTAATATTTATTTGTTTTTGAAAGGGTAGATACTTTTGAACTTTTTATTGGCCCAGTTATCGAAAATATAAAAATCTTGAAATACTTGAAAAACATTTTTGGTTATTTGGTCATAACGACCAGACTACCGAGCCTATTTTAGTGTGGCGAACCAAAAATTGCGCCTTATCCGGACTCGAACTCTGTTTGATATCGATTGTATGCGAGTCAGGCGCTGTTCCATTTCGCCACGCCGGCCGGCACATGACTTGATGTTGTTGCCGAATATTTATCAGTTGTATTCATTACTTTGATATACCTCCAGATATACCTTGATATACTGTAGTGGAACGAACATGAAAATCCACAGCCAGTCAGTGTGGCTGAGTGGATAGATAGCGCAGTCTGCCGGATTCAGATCAGCGGATCGAATCCTCGAAGCAGCTGACAAGAGGGCTCAATTTTTGCCACTACATTAGTATCTGCTCACATAGCCGAACGGCACACAGTCGGTTCAGCGGGGCTCTAAGGTCGCAGTGGATCAGTTCCTGGACCGTGGCGCCACCGGACGCGGGTTCGGCTCCCGGTCCGGCTACCCCCAACTTTTGGATTATGATAGAGAACATTCGGCAAAATGCGTCTACCAGAAAGTTTCTGGAGTTTCTACCTTATGTTAGATGGTGTCTGGCGGGTGCCTATGTAAATTTAATTAATTAACATAGTATTTCCAAAATACAGAAAGTGCTCGTTTGTAGGATTTTGGTTCTCGAAAGGGGCCGCGTCCGAGAATTTGACTCGCCTCAAAACCTATTGGCTCGCGGAAACATTTCAACTTTCTTCCAGATGGTGCAGCAGGCTGGTGGATTAAGCGCAGCTTTTGCTTCGTCATCAAATAATATTTAAGGATATTAACGTTAAATTATAATAATAACGTATATTATAATAATTAACTTTTTTTATTGTATTGCTGCATATTGCTTAAAGTCAGATAAATAAATATTTTCGAACAAAGCTTAATGCTTGATTACCAAATGCTATTAATAATATAATTGTGGGGTGCCGCACATTTTCAATTATGCAAATCATGAGCTCGTATGGATTTAATCCACTAGAAACAGTAATTACATTTGGAGAAATTCGCGTTTGTTAGTTGAGCTTGAACGGTGCGCTTTGGACCTGTTTAATATAACTGTAGATATTATTATGATTATATTTATGTAGGCGTCTGCTCCTCCAGTACTCGTACAGTACAGTACATAGTACAGTACAGAGTACGTGGCGCACGCTCACGGTGCGCCACCTCTTACGTAGTGCACCTACTGGTGCACCCTCTTCTCTTTTGTCGAGCGCCCCTGGCGCGCTCGCTCACTCCTACGTGGCGTACACAGTACTTACACAGTGTACGCCACGTTGCTCGCGCTGCCTATATAAGGAGGCGCTTTTCCTCTGCCTCCTCATGTGTGTCGCGCTACTGTTGGGCCGTAGGCCCTGTCACTCTGCTCTTCTCGCTCTGCTGTTGTCGCTCAGCCTCTGCTCTGCTCTCTGCTCTTCGCTGCTCTGCTCTCTTCCTCTGCTGCTGCTCTGCTCTTCTCTGCTGCTCCTCTGCTCTTCTACGCGCGCTACTCGGCGCGCCTCTGCTCGCTCTTCTCTGCTCTTCTGTGCGCTACTCGGCGCACTCCTGTGGTCGCGTACGACCACAACATTTATATTATTGAAAACTGGCGGAGGATATAGCGACAAATCTTTAAATATTTTAAAAAATTTTTAATATGGCAAACTATAGAATCAAGTAAAAATCGCCAGATCCTTTTACATTAAAAAAAAATCAGTTATACTTTCGGTTTTAACTTTTCTTTTATATGCTATATTTTGATGAGAAGTTAAAAGTATTTAAGTTTATAGTTTTATTTTTCTATTTCTATGTATAGAATCCAATTAATAATATTCAAAGTTTACAACAAACATTATGCGCGTCTTTTTGTTTGGTTTTCATTTGTCCAATCACCTTGTAAAATCATCTCTACATTAGAGCAGTTAGTTCTGCTTGGTAAAACTCTAGAACCTGTATGCCAAAATTTGTGTAATGCGATAAAAAGCTTATCGCCAGAAAAACTCCATGCATTCACGTATTTGTACTCCGATTTTAAGTCATAGACAATGTGCTCGTTTGAGAAGCGACTGTTAGTAATTTTGAACGATGCTATTTAGCGCTTTGTAGAAAGTAGCAGATATTTTCCTCTGAATAGGAGTTTAGGATATCTGTAATAGTTGCGTTCAACGTCGGCGAGGTGTTCGATTGGTAGAGCACATGAGTCTGATATGTTGGCAAATGTTTTGATTTGGTAGCAACTGGTATGTGTTCTAATTGGCACCAGTTCGTTATCCAAACGGTAAAGAGACAAGCTTCAAGTTCGCATGTGAGAAAACAACAAATGTGTCAGACCCGACGCGAGTGCACGCGTAATACTTGAAGTGCTTATGCAGAACAACGTGGCCAACAAATGTCAAGTTTCGATTTTCACTCATGTGGAACACGTTCACAGCATTGTAATGATAACTCGTATCTCCGAGTAGAACGTGTTTATTACAAATAACGATTTCGCCAACATTATCAATAGGTGTTTCAATGAAGAATTATGACACGAAGTCCCAGTTATTCGCGTGCGTAGTAGTCGCGCTGCGCATTCGCTATTTCAGAACTGCTTCGAGTTTCACATTCATATTCACAATTAGACGTGTGTCGGTGACTCGATCGAAAGCAACACGATACGTACTGTATTACAATATCTATAATTATATTCGGTTGGGTCCCTTGTCGAGAGCTCGCCTCTAATTAATGAAAAGTTTCGAAACCGTACTCTCTGCTGGCGATGAGTACCTCGTCGTTATTTCCTCCGCCTTATGATCGAACACAAATTCTCTCATTGAGATACTTCAGTTGCCAATTAGGAATTCTCATTGTTGGCTCGAGATTCAGTTCTGTCTCGTAATGGCGGATGGCGAACGCTGCGGCCTCGAAGTGAATGAGCAGAGCGTTGTTTGCACAGTACCTCTCGGGTCGAATCTCCCAAACTAGTCAGTCTTTCGGGTTAGTAGCTGCCAGAATTGGGGAGGGACCTCTAATTGATTGATGCTGCTTGTTGTTCGTGCCATTAAGCTTGGCCATAAGCTACGGGACGTATTCAACATTAAATTGCATGTGGATGACTGGAACGCTTCCATTGAGACCTTTTGTTCGCGATCCTTTTTTGAATAGCACAATATTCAAATTGCTGGATCCCCTACAAATAAATTCACAGTACTATTAACAGCATGCTTATTGCAGAGGATTTTCAAAAACAAAGAAAAAGGAAAACAGATACACGCACTCACAGGACAAAGTTCAACACCCAAATTATGTAGAGCTCTTTGGAACGCAAAAGATTCTTTGGAATCAAAGCTTTCAGAGCTGACGAATTGTCTATCTCAAAAGCTTACAAACGTGCATTGGATACGTGCGAGTTGTCTGCGAGGCCACATAGAATCGCTCGGCGGTAGAATGTGCTCGAGAAACGCTCGAGCTATTGAGAAACGCAGGTACGGAACGCAGTTGTCGCAGAGTTGATGCCCGTCTGTCGATAGCATCCCGAATAAATATCCGCACGTTCGACAGTGCGGGTGGTAATGCGAAATAAGCTGTAGGATCCCACCTCCGGACTCAGTGAACAACCCTTTGACACGAGTGCGGCAATTACGGAGTTATTGACTGCATCCAGCAGTAGGCACTCGTCAATGAGAAAACTGTCGTTGCGCACTTCGAGCATCAACTCGCGTAATGTGTCGAGCGGCACCGATTTCATATTCTGCAGGGGCTTGTTTTATCATTCTGTTAAGTCGACTTAAAACTTAGTCATGTCATAATCTTTAATTGAGTGGGTGATTTACTTTTTAGTCATGTCTAAAAAATAAGTCATATAACAAAATTTTAGTTTTATCAAAATCTAAGACGAGACTAAAATTTGTGACAGAGGGAAAGGTGTCCTAACTCAGACTTAAATTAAAGTTTCTTGCAAAAAATGATATGTAATACGTTGTACATGGAGTAAATGGAATGTACGAGGGGAGGTCCAAAAGTAACGAGACTAATTAAATATCTTTAATAGTGAATAATGAAATGCCATACAAAAATAAGATTTCCGAACTTCCAGTGATTTCCTCTTTTGTAGTAAATTTTATTAAAATATCTTTTGATTTGACTGAGATATCGTTGTTTCAATTTGACAAAATTTTAAAGTCGTCGCTGGGTCAATAATCATCAATTAACTACCATTAAATTTAAAGGAATCATCATGATTTTTATTATTTAAACTTAGTCAAGAATGTACTCCTATGGTACCAAATTACAACAAAAACAATCGTGGAATAATTAAATTGCTAAACAATTTTTACCAAAAATTTGGGTTTCAAGCAAAATTCCAATTGAACAAAATGTATGGGCGCCAGCGACGAGGGGGGAATTTTGTAATTTTTGCATAATTATATCTCATTGAAAACATGAGATAATTTAGTCATATTTTGCGATTAAGGAGGAAATCTCTGGAATTTTACAAATTTCATTTTAGATTACCATTAATTTATTTACAGCCTGAAATATTAAAAAAGTCTCGTTACTTTTGGACCTCCCCTCGTACATGTACAGTATACGCGTTATTTAAATTCGCATAAACATGGGTATAATATTATTTATTTTTTTGCTCTGTGTGCTGTAGTGGCTGAGTCCAAGTTAAATTATTAGGTATAACCACTGACTTTAATTATTAGAGAATAATATAAAATTACGAGTAAATGGAAGAAATTTATATCATCGCTTATATTAGGCATAGGCTTAGACGAGAAAAATTTTTATTCTTTTGAACTTGAAACTTATAATATTTCAAGTGATCTATTTGCGATAGTACCTCAGTGTTTTGCTGTCTTAGTTTTTAGTCGCCTCACAACATTAAGTCACTTACTAAGATTTGAATGATAAAACTAAATTGTGACGCTGTCTTAAGTCGCGACTAAAATTTAGTGACTTATGCGCGTCTAAGACAAGACGCGCGACTTAGTTGATAAAACAAGCCCCTGCACTGTACAAATTTTATATTCTAAATATGAAAAATAAATTGAAAATTAGAAAAATTTAAACAATTCTGATTTTCAAGGAAATCTTGTAAATTATTCAATAATAGGCAATTATGTATATAGTCGTATTCAAATACATTTTATTATGATTTCTTGCAATATTATGCCATTTTATACTGGTTAATAAAGAATTTTATAAAATATCCCATTAGAATATAATTAAACACTTCTTTTCTAATGGGATATTTTATAACCTGTGATGCTGTAGGATATTAAAAATATGAGTTTTAATTGGGAGCTAGAAATTTTTACCTTTTTCACTTTTCCTCTCTATTTTACATATAAATAAATAATAATTTGTTCAAAGCAATATGTTGTATGTAGGCACGTAGCAAAGATTTTGGTTCGGGTGTTAACAAATCGGGGTTCGGGGTTCGCTTTCTAATCAATAATCAAAAGCTATTAATCAGAAAGCTGTGCTAATCAACTTTGATTAGCTTTATGATTAAAGGGATTTGATCAAAATTTTAAAACACTTTTAGATTAATTAGAGATTTAGAGATTATTTGAGTTTATTCACGATCTTCCTCATTTTACTGACTTAGCCGTTCATACTTTTTCATCTTTTGCAAATTTTCCCTTAGTTAAGAGGGAGAATGTTATGATACCCCATTCGTTCCCTATTCCTGGCTACGCTCTGGTTGTATTATGTAACTTATGTAAGTTACGTACAATACAGTATGTAGTATTAAAATTACGTCATAAAGTACTGCAGCTTAAAATGCAAACTGACAAATCCATACTTGAAATTATACAAAGAACTAATGAAATTTTCATTATACTGTAGTCTACTAGATTATAGAAATAATTTTATTATACGAGTAACTCCTTTGAATAATTTCATAGTGATCAATTACAATCTGAAAATATTTATTAATTTCTAATTAGTAAATTGTTACACAAATATAGAATTCTTCACAGCTTAACAATCACCAGCTAATATAATTTGGTAATGGATACAATTCATGGAAACACATACCATATTGTGATGCATCATATTATCTTCTAATCAACTGCAAAATCTGCTAATCACATTCAAATCAAATCTTTAAACCTCACTAATCAAATTGAAAATCAAATCTGAAATCGAAGTTTAAAATTACTGCATTATTCTTGGTGTTCTTCTTCCTCAATAGAATTGGTATTGGCTAGAAAACATCTGTCATAACTCATAATCATAAATAACTAATGAAACATTCTAATTTAAAAAATACAAATAAAATGCGAGATGGTATCTGGCGGGTTCCTTTGTACTGTAGACGTTTGTGTATATCCAAAAATAACAAAATATAAATTACCGAGTGTTGATCCCTACAACTATGTTAGTGTAGTGGTTATGACACTAGCCGCGAAAGTAAGAGGTCGCGAACAAGTCTCTTTATTATTTTTACGACAATAACAAATAATTCTAACAAAATTAACTAACATTCTCTTAAAATAATAAAGACATTCTGTGTTTACAATCAAGATGCTGTGAACGAAGAATTATTGAACCGAACAAGTGATGTAAACGAGTTAGTCGGCAAGTTAATCAGCAGGCGGCCCGCCGGCGAAAGCCGCTGCCTGTGAGCACGTTCGGGTAATCTCTGCTCGGGCCCCTGTCAGCAGACTGCCTCGCGTGGGCATCCAGGACGCAAGCGGCGTTGCCTCGTTGAACAGCCGCCGCCACCCTGCGATACAGCAGCTGGCGGGAATTGATCTCCCCTGTCCGTTTGCGTATTAGCGAAGCGATCTCATCCAGAAACCCGAGAGCAGACGGCCCAAACGCCCCGAGCGTCTCGATGCCGATGGCGCGGAAGGTAGCCCGGTCTTTTATGGGTGCGTATTTCGTCTCTTTCTTGGTCTCAGCAGCCGCAGCGACAGACCCGGCTTCGTAGACGGCGACTCCCAAGTAGCTTGGTGCGCATGTGTGCACTACTGTAACGTCCCAAGCCATTGGTAGCCCGCGCTCGAAGGGCAGTACTGTAACGCCGTCGGGTCTCTTCCCGTCGGTCCTGGTGAGACCCGAAGGCTCAAGCATGGACACGTGGCCCGCGTCGTTAAGCGCGGAACGGACCTGCTCGTTGAGATCCTTGTGTCGGGCACCGCGGCCCACTCCCCGCCGACAGGAGAGCGCGTGATCACCGTACGGATCCAACTCCTCGCCGCACGAGCAAATCCCCGCGGTGGCGACAGGCAGCCCGAGCCTGAGACCAACTGCCAGAGACAAGGTCGCGTCTGACAGCCTTGTTCCCTCCTTCGAGCTCGGAATGGCGGCGTACAAACAGGAAGCGCTTTCCGTCGACGCGGCGAGCAATCTGGCCACATCGGCAGGAGTCCGCAAAGAAGACTTGAACCGCTCCAGCTTCAGCTTGGTCAATGGCGACGCCCAAGTCGAGCTGCGCTCAATCGCTTCCACGGGAACAGGCCGCCCCGTTATCTCCGACCACAGCCTGTGCGCGTCCTCGAGCTCCGAATCGGGCGCGTGGTCACAGATGCCATCCGCCAAATCCCGCACCGAGCCAGCCGAGGCGAGAAAAGCCGGCAGAGCCATGTCCATCGGAGAGCGCACGCCGACTCCTCCAAGGTGAACCGGCAGAGTCGCACGTTGCCAAGTGTTGGCGCTTGTTGGCACGCACACGCCGCTCTCGAACGCCCTCGCAATGGCGTCGTCCAGAGCCGTAAGCTCATTCGTGGACTTGAAGCAAGGGCCCGCACGCAAGCTGTAGAGGATTTTAGGATGCCCCAAAGACGCCCTCAGAAGGAGCAACGCGTCGTGTCGGTCGATTGTCGCGAGGCGAGGAGTTATCGCCTTGATGCTCTCTGTGCGTCGTGTAATGCACCTTGACGCTGAATCTGCGCAGAGCGGCGCTCCTAGCAGCTCTCCTTCTGATAGAGGAACCAGCTTGAATCTGGGCATGAAAGTTTGCACTCCTGACAGGAACCCTCCCGAGCCGACGGCCTCGCATTTACTCTCGTTCAGCAGGAGCCCAATCTTGGAAGCTTCTTGCCGCACCCATTCTATGCCTGCTGCAATTTCGGTAAGAGTGCCTCCAAGGGTCGCATCATCCAAATACCAAACATTGAACGGGCAAATAGTCACGTGTGAGATATGTCTGACTGCAAGCGAGAACAGCAGCGGCCCGAGCGGGTCTCCTTGTTGGACTCCGCAAGAGGACGAGATAATGCGATCCCCGAACATCAGATGAGAAGGCGTTGAGTATGCAGCTCTGGCGTAGCGATCCAGACCCGGAACGAGTCGTTCCACAGTTGAGAGTATGTGGTGCCTGTTAACGCAATTGAACGCGTTTACAAAGTCAAGCTTCACAATACCGCTACTTTCTTGGCACGAATAGAGATATCGGCGAGTCGCGTGCACTGCTGCTTCAGCTCCTCCTGACACTCCTATTCCCAATTGTATCGGCGAGAGTAGTTGTACAGCCCGTTCTCTGATTGTGATGCAGCAGATGCGAGAGACCAGTCTTCGTAGGACGAGTCCTATAGCGATCGGGCGAAGGCCGCCGTCCTTCTTTCTCAGAGCACAGAGAGCAGCTCCAAAAAAATATGGCCGAATGTTCGGGGGAATATCCCCTGAGAGACAGACCGCAACAAAATCCTCCAAAGCGCCCGACGCTCGATCGCGTGCGTCTCCCGCAGAGGGACCAACGAGCTGCTTGAGGTGGCTCGGTCTGAGGCCGTCGATGCCCGGTGCTCCACCAGCAGGCATTGTAGTAATCGCTCGAACAATTTCCTCTTTAGTAGCCGTAAGTGGTTCTTCGGTGGAGTTCGCAACCACAGACTCGCCTAAGGGATGTTTCGATTCCATAATCGCGGCCGACTCGACCGACGCTTCTATTATGCGCCCCTCGTTGACGAACACCCTCACAGCTCCTCGAACATCTCCTGTGTCGATTCGTCTACGAACAGCTGTGGCGAGTCGATCCTCATTGGTGTCGTATCGCTTCCTAAACGCGCGTCGCTGGTCATCCCCTCCCGACCCGGTCAGGATTTGCTCCCGTAGAATTCTGGTTCTTTCACCTTTCTTCGATCCACCCCCGACAGTTGGGGCGGCGAGCCTTGTTCTCGGCCATCGCAATAGCTCGAGCCATCGCTCCTCTTCGTCCGGTCTATCACAAACCCTCCGCAGCACAGAAGCAAAAGACGCTGAGGCCAAAGGGACGAGAGAACGCGGAATCCAACGCACCGTCGGTATTTTATTGAACACCTCTCTCGGGTCGAGTCGAGTGGTACCCGAGATTGGTCGCGTCACGATTGCTGCTGGTTGCAACTCATCTCCCAGAGCTGGTGCCGTCGGCTCAGTCCCTGATCCAGTGCATGGACTCTTACGCGGGCCGTGTGTTCGCAGTAGACCACCGCTGGTTAAATGGATTTTACGTTTGCATGTCTCGCAGGTGGCCATCACACCAAGGAAAAACCCAGAGAAACCCACCACACGAAACTCCTCAGAAGTCGCATGTCGCTCGACCGTCAAGAGTCCACTTAGCAACAACCGCAGCCGGCAAGACAAAACCAAACGCGAAACAACACAACCGAAGTGAAGAGGAGCTCCGAAATATAAAAATATATATCAATAGTTCAATATAATTTTAATTTTTATTAATATAGTCGGTAAGTAAACGTAATAGGGGACGATTGTCCGAATCTGGTTGAGAAGTCGAATAAGGGAAATGTTATAAATTATAGGATATATTTTAAAATAAAGTCTCCTAGTGAAGTGAAGAGGAGTTCCGAAACACAAAAACATATATCAATAGTTCAATATAATTTTAATTATATTATATTAATATAGTCGGCACGCAAATGTAATAGGGGACGTTTGTCCGAAAATGGTTGAGAGGTTGAATAAGGGAAATGGTATAAATTATAGGATAGATTTTTAAAAATAAAGTCTTCTAGCTTATAAATTAATAAAATTAGTAGTTAATTTAATTTAATTTAAAATTAAATTGTAATTTTAAGATTTAAAAATAAAATTCAATTCTAAATTTTAAAAATAAATTTCTAATTTTAAATTTTAAAAATTAATTTGAATTTTAAATTTTAAAAATAAATGTTAATATAATTTTAAAAATAAATGTAAATTTAAATTTTAAAAATAAATTTATAAATTTTAAATTTAAGATTAAATAATATTTAAATTGTAAAATTAAAACTAATTAGTAAGTAAATATTTAAATATAAATTTTAATTTTATTTAAAAATAAATTTTAATTTTAAATATTAAAAATATTATTAATTCAAAAATTTAAAAAATAAATTTCTAATTTTAAATTTTAAAAATTAATTTTAATTTTAATTTTTCAAAATAAATTTTAATTTAATTTTAAAAATAAATGTAAATTTTAAATTTTAAAAAATAAATTCAAATTTTAAATTTTAAGATTAAATTAAATTTTAATTATAAAATTTAAAATATTAGTAAGTTTATGTTAATTTTAAAAACAAAGTTTTATTATTAAATTTTAAAAATAAATTTTAATTTAAAATTTTAAAAATATATTATGATATTAATATTTTTAAAATAAATTTTGATATCAAATTTTAAAAATAATTTTAATTTTAATTTTTAAAAATAAATATTAATTTAATTTTATAAATAAATGTAAATTTTAAATTTAATTTTAAATAAGATTATAAATTTAAATTGTAAAATTAAAAATAATTAGTAAGTTAAAATTTAAATATAAATTTTAATTTGATTTTAAAAACAAATTTTTATTTTAAATTTTAAAAATAAATATTTATTTAAAATTTTAAAAATATATTTTGATATTAAATTTTTAAAATAAATTTTGATATTAAATTTTAAAAATAATTTTAATTTTAAATTTAAAAATTATAATGTAATTCAAAATTTTTAAAAATAAATTTTAATTTTACATTTTAAAAATATATTTTAATTTAAATTTTAAAAATAAAGTTTTATTGAAATTTTAAAAAATATATTTCGATATAAAATTTTAAAAATAAATTTTAACTTTAAATTTAAATGTTAAATTTTAATTTTAAAATCTAATTTTAAAAATACATTTTTAAATATAAATTTTAAAACTGAATTGCTGGTTTAATTTTTAATTACTCCCCCGCTTCTGGCTGCTAGTATATACAAGTATGCGGCGTATATACAGTATATACAGTGTATATACACAGTAGATACAGTATATACATGTTAAATGCACAATAAATACAGAGTATATACTAATTACAAATTACATCCAGTACCCCAGGAATGAGCAACTAATGATAAAATGGCCATCCAATTATAGTAAAACCCTCAAAATATGCTAATTAGGCTAATTATGCGTAAATATTTTAATTTATGTTTTACGATCGATTCTAGGTAATTCGACCCGGCTGAGTCCGAATATGATCTTGGACTGCATCCAAGTACTGTAAAACCCTCAAAATATGCTAATTAGGCTAATTATACATATATATTTTGTATATGTTCAACGATCGATTCTGTTCAAGTCGACAATGCTGAGTCCGAATATGATATTGGATTAAACAACCGCGTACCTTAAAACCAACAAAATATGCAAATTAGGTTAATTATGCATAAATATTTTAATTTATGTTTTACGATTGATGCGGGACAATTCGACTTTGCTGAGTCCGAATATGATCTTGTACTGAGCATCCAAGTACCGTAAAAACCTCTATGGACATGTGAATATCGTAAAACCATCAAAATAAGCAAATTAATCTAAAAATGTATAAATATGCATATATATTTTTTAAAATCGATTGTGGTCTATTCAACCACGCTATGTTCTAATAATAAGATGTTGGAATGATCATCCAAGTACCGTAAATCCCTCAAAACACTCATAATACTAATATTAGGCTAATTAGGAATAAATATATGTATATTTACATATACACTAAAATATACATATACACTTAAATAAACATACTAATCCATGAACATATATATATACATATAAATATTCATATACAAATACAAATACATGTACATATGCATGTTCATGAACATATACATATGCGGATATATACATATACACATACATGAATATAACTATATACATACAGATACTTAAACATATTGTATGATTAACATATTAAATAAATATACAAATCGATGAACATATATATATATATATATATATACAAATCCATTTACATTAAAAGATATATATATATATATATATATTTATATATATATATATATAAAATACAAATAACTATACATATATACATATACAAATCCATGTACATATAAATATACATATACACATACAGATACTAATACGTAAATATACATATACATATAAATATACATGTACATATACATATACATATTCATATATATATATATATATATTATATACATTTACATGAACATATTGATATACATTTACATATAGATATACATATCCATATGCACATACATATAAATATACATATACATATACAGCTATATGTACATATGCATGTAGATGTATATGAAGATACACATAAACATATATACATATACATGTACATATAGATAAAGATATACACATACAGATATATATACATATAGATATAGATTTACAAATACATATAAATATACATACATTTATATGTTTATATGCATGTACATGTACATATCTATCATATACATGATACATATATATATATACATATACAGTTAAAGAAACATACATATAGATATAGATACACATATAAATATACATATACACATACAGATACTAATACATATACATATAGTTATACATATTCATATACATAGAAATATACATATACATATACATTTACATCTATATGTACATATGCATGTAGATGTACATATACATAAACATATATTTATAAACATGTACATATAGATAAAGATATACATATTC
>CAWFPK010000002.1:0-69297 GCA_963817625.1 uncultured Actinomycetota bacterium | reverse complement strand
CACTAACCGCGAGGCTTTTCTTGGCAGCATGGGATTACTCACTTCACCAAAACGGCTCGGCATCAGATCTCAGGCTCATGATGTGCGGATTTGCCTACACATCGCCCTACATCCTTACCCCGGGACGTCCAACACCCGGTAGAGCTACCCTCCTGCGTCACCCCTTCGGCTTGCCTACTACCAGTCTGGGTCGCGGGCTCCGTGACTCGTCCCGAAGGATCTGTCACTTCACGCGCTTAGCATCGCCAGATTCGGCATGGGCATGCTTGTGCGGGTACGGGAATATAAACCCGTTGTCCATCGACTACGCCTGTCGGCCTCGCCTTAGGTCCCGACTTACCCTGGGCGGATTAGCCTGCCCCAGGAACCCTTGGTCATTCGGCGGAGGGGTTTCTCACCCCTCTTTCGCTACTCATGCCTGCATTCTCACTCGAGTGGCATCCACGGCTGGATCACTCCGCCGCTTCGCTCGCCACCCGACGCTCCCCTACCCATCCACGCGCCTGGACCTGCAAAGCAGGCCGGGCTATCACGCGAATGTCACAGCTTCGGCGGTGTGCTTGAGCCCCGCTACATTGTCGGCGCAGAATCACTTGACCAGTGAGCTATTACGCACTCTTTCAAGGGTGGCTGCTTCTAAGCCAACCTCCTGGTTGTCTCTGCAACTCCACATCCTTTCCCACTTAGCACACGCTTAGGGGCCTTAGCTGGTGATCTGGGTTGTTTCCCTCTCGACTACGGAGCTTATCCCTCGCAGTCTCACTGCCGCGCTCTAACTTACCGGCATTCGGAGTTTGGCTGATTTCAGTAAGCTTGTAGGCCCCCTAGACCATCCAGTAGCTCTACCTCCGGCAAGAAACACGCGACGCTGCACCTAGATGCATTTCGGGGAGAACCAGCTATCACGGAGTTTGATTGGCCTTTCACCCCTATCCACAGGTCATCCCCCAGGTTTTCAACCCTGGTGGGTTCGGTCCTCCACGCGGTCTTACCCGCGCTTCAACCTGCCCATGGATAGATCACTCCGCTTCGGGTCTATAGCATGCGACTCAACGCCCTATTCAGACTCGCTTTCGCTACGGCTACCCCACACGGGTTAACCTTGCCACACACCATAACTCGCAGGCTCATTCTTCAAAAGGCACGCGGTCACTTCACTCAGTCCGAAGACTGATACGCTCCCACGGCTTGTAGGCACACGGTTTCAGGTACTATTTCACGACCCCTCACCGGGGTACTTTTCACCTTTCCCTCACGGTACTTGTTCGCTATCGGTCACCAGGGAGTATTTAGGCTTAGGAGGTGGTCCTCCCGGATTCACACGGGATTTCTCGGGCCCCGTGCTACTTGGGATACCACTAGAGAGTCGTGAAGGTTTCGCCTACAGGGGTATCACCTTCTGTGCCGACGATTTCCATGCGTCTTCGGCTACCAACACGATTTCTTACTCTCTGCCGGGTCAGCAGCTCCGGCTAAGTGGTCCCGCTACCCCGATCACGCAACGCCTGCTGGCTATCACGCGTAACCGGTTTGGCCTATTCCCCGTTCGCTCACCACTACTAAGGGAATCGCGGTTGCTTTCTCTTCCTGTGGGTACTGAGATGTTTCACTTCCCCACGTTACCTCCACCTGCCCTATGTGTTCAGGCAGGGGTGACAGACCATTACGTCTGTCGGGTTTCCCCATTCGGAAATCCCCGGATCGATGTCTGGTTACCGACTCCCCGGGGCTTATCGCAGGTTCCTACGTCCTTCTTCGGCTCCTGGTGCCAAGGCATCCACCGTGTGCCCTTATTAACTTGGCAACTACAGATGATGCTCGCGTCCACTGTGCAGTTCTTAAGATACGGGCGGTACCCGAGCCTCATCACCAACTGGCAACGAGGATTCGGTCCGACAGAGGTATTGGCCTAGCGGCCCGTTCCCTCAGGACCCAACAGCGTGCTCGGCCTGCGCAACCCCTAGGAAGTGGCTTTCCATACCGCGAGCGGTCGTACTAACCATCCTGGGCAGTTGCCCAGACCGAATAACCAGTGCTCCACTAATGAGCTTGCCACCAGAAGACATTCGCTTCGGATGTGGCTCTGGGCGAACTACCGAAGTAGCTCGCCAGTTGCTCCTTAGAAAGGAGGTGATCCAGCCGCACCTTCCGGTACGGCTACCTTGTTACGACTTCGTCCCAATCGCTGGCCCCACCTTCGACGGCTCCCTCCCTTGCGGGTTAGGCCACCGGCTTCGGGTGTTGCCAACTTTCGTGACGTGACGGGCGGTGTGTACAAGGCCCGGGAACGTATTCACCGCGACGTTGCTGATTCGCGATTACTAGCGACTCCGACTTCATGGGGTCGAGTTGCAGACCCCAATCCGAACTGAGACCGGCTTTTTGAGATTCGCTCCACCTTGCGGTCTCGCAGCCCTCTGTACCGGCCATTGTAGCATGTTTGCAGCCCTAGATATAAGGGGCATGAGGACTTGACGTCATCCCCACCTTCCTCCGAGTTGACCCCGGCAGTCTCCTATGAGTTCCCGGCCGAACCGCTGGCAACATAGAACGAGGGTTGCGCTCGTTGCGGGACTTAACCCAACATCTCACGACACGAGCTGACGACAGCCATGCACCACCTGTGCAGGACCCTTACGGACACCATATCTCTACGGCTTTTCCCTGCATGTCAAACCTAGGTAAGGTTCTTCGCGTTGCATCGAATTAAGCAACATGCTCCGCCGCTTGTGCGGGCCCCCGTCAATTCCTTTGAGTTTTAGCCTTGCGGCCGTACTCCCCAGGCGGGGCGCTTAATGCGTTAGCTGCGGCACGGAGTCCGTGGAAGGACCCCACACCTAGCGCCCAACGTTTACGGCGTGGACTACCAGGGTATCTAATCCTGTTCGCTCCCCACGCTTTCGCTCCTCAGTGTCAGGTAAGGCCCAGAGAACCGCCTTCGCCACCGGTGTTCCTCCCGATATCTGCGCATTTCACCGCTACACCGGGAATTCCATTCTCCCCTACCTACCTCTAGTCTGCCCGTATCCACTGCAGGCCCAGGGTTAAGCCCTAGGTTTTCACAGCGGACGTAGCAAACCACCTACGAGCTCTTTACGCCCAATAATTCCGGACAACGCTTGCGCCCTACGTATTACCGCGGCTGCTGGCACGTAGTTAGCCGGCGCTTATTCTGCAGGTACCGTCACTTTCGCTTCGTCCCTGCTGAAAGAGGTTTACAACCCGAAGGCATTCATCCCTCACGCGGCGTTGCTGCGTCAGGCTTTCGCCCATTGCGCAATATTCCCCACTGCTGCCTCCCGTAGGAGTCTGGGCCGTGTCTCAGTCCCAGTGTGGCCGGTCGCCCTCTCAGGCCGGCTACCCGTCGTCGCCTTGGTGGGCCGTTACCTCACCAACAAGCTGATAGGCCGCGAGTCCATCCCTAACCGATAAATCTTTCCACCGTGGTCGATGCCGACCGTGGTCATATCCGGTATTAATTCCGGTTTCCCGAAGCTATCCCAGAGTTAAGGGCAGGTTCCTCACGTGTTACTCACCCGTTCGCCGCTCGAGTACCCCGAAGGGCCTTTCCGCTCGACTTGCATGTGTTAAGCACGCCGCCAGCGTTCGTCCTGAGCCAGGATCAAACTCTCCATTGAATGTCTATTGCAATCGTGGGCAACTTCAGAGAAGCTGAGCCACGAGTGCAGACTGAAGAGATGCTTCAGTGAACCGATCGAGACCGGGTCATGAAGCCATCTGGCATTGTTCCGTCTAGCATGATATCTAGTGACATCATGCCGGCACTGCGCCTTGCGGCACAGTCCCATTGACGGGGATGTGCATGTGCACTGGCTTTTAGCACGCTGTTGAGTTCTCAAGGAGCGGACGCTCACCGTCGGGAGTCATCAGACTCCGTTCCGGGGCAACCCTGCTAACTTACCTGGTAGTCAAGCGACTGTCAAGCTTGTCAGCAGATTCAGTTTTCGTTACTCTCTGTCACCCAGCATAACCCTATAGTGACCGTCGGACGCGGACGTCTTTCGATCAAGACAAGGTGTCTGCTTGGTGGCCCGGCTACCGGCGACTCGTGGCCGCCCGGTCCGCATCGGGCCGAAGAGAACATTAGGGAAGGTCGGGGCTGCTGTCAAATCGAACGGCAAAAGTCGTTTGATAGGCGCTCCGATAGGGTACTTCAGCGGTCTATGCCCGTTTTTACTGCCACCTGACGGCGCCCTTCCCGACCGCCAGGTACCCGACAGCTGGGCGACGCCAGACTCCTCAGCGGGATCCGTCCGCGCAAGATTTTTCTCGAAATCTGGTCGCTCTAGAAGACGATCCGCTGGCTTCAAGACTTCGTCTGCGCCAGTCTGCCCGACGGCTCGTCGCCCGGCGAGGGACTGAACTCGTAGCACTCGATGCCGGAACGTGACATTCCGAGCGACTCGACATGATCGATGCGGTCACGTCGACCATGAACCGTTACCTAACTGATGACTTACTGGGCCAAATCGGCTCGGAGGGCTCGACCCGGCGCGGATATCTGCGTCAGCCGCCGGAGCAGATGGCCCGAAGGGGCCAAGGCGTCCAAGTCGGAGGGCCGTAGCCGAAGCGGCCAAGGCGTCCAAGTCGGGGATACGGTGGCCGAAGCGGCCAAGGCCCTCGGCCTGCAGGGGCCGGATGCTGCCGACCGTCGCCGCCCTGGGCCGCCGCCGCGTGCGGCCGCCGCCGCGTGCCGGCGCCGCCCTGGGCCGCCCCCGCGTGGCGGTTACTCAGCCCGTGCGACCATGCCTACAGTGCGCTTGCCGCGGCGCAGGACCAGGTACCGGCCGTGCAGGAAGTCGCCCACTTCCGGGGCGGCATCAACGTCGGTGACCTTAACGTTGTTGAGGTAGGCGCCGCCTTCGTCGATAGCCCGCCGGGCGGCCGACTTGCTGGCGACGATGCCGCAAGCGGCCATCAGGTCGCCAACGGACAGCCGCTGCCCACCGCGCGCAACCTCAGGAAACGACACCTCAGGAAACGGCACCTCAGCGAACGGCACCTCGGCCGCCGCAGCAGCCAGTGTCCGCTCGTCCAGATCGCGCAGGTCGCCTTGGCCGAACAGCGCCCGCCCGGCCGCGATCGCCTTCGTGGTCTCTTCGGCACCATGCACCAGCGTCGTCACCTCGTCGGCGAGCGCACGCTGCGCTCCGCGCCCGGCTGGCCGGTCCACGATCAACCGCTCAAGCTCCTCAATCTCGGCACGGGATCGGAACGAGAACACCCGCAGCAGTCCAGGCATCTCCGCGTCGGTCCGGTTGAGCCAGAACTGGTAGAACGCGTACGGGCTCATCAGCTCAGGACTCAGCCAGATGGCACCGCCTGCCGTTTTGCCGTACTTCGTCCCGTCCGGCTTGGTGATCAGCGGCGTCGCCAGCGCGTGCACGGACTCGCCGGTCACTCGCCGGATCAGGTCCACGCCGGAAACCAGGTTGCCCCACTGATCACTGCCGCCGAGTTGCAGCGTGCACCCGTGCCGCCGATGCAGCTCCAAGAAGTCGTTAGCCTGCAGGATCTGGTAGCTGAACTCGGTGTAACTGATCCCGCCCTGGTCCAGTCTGGCCTTGACCACCTCGCGGCTGAGCATCTGGTTTACCGGGAAGTGCTTACCAAGGTCACGCAGCAAGTCGATCGCGGAAAGCTCAGCCGTCCAGTCCAGGTTGCTCACCGCGATCGCGCCGCCTGGGCCAGCGTCGAAGTCGAGAATCCGGCTGATCTCCAAGCGGATCTTGGCCACCCAGTCGGCCACGATTTCGCGCGAGTTCAGCACCCGCTCGACGGACTTGCCGCTCGGGTCGCCAATGAGACCAGTCGCGCCGCCGACCAGGCCAATCGGCCGGTGCCCGGCGAGCTGCAGCCGGCGCATGGTGAGCAGCAGAACCAAGTTACCGATGTGCAAGCCTGGCGCTGTCGGGTCAAATCCGCCGTAATACGTCACTCGACCGGCGTCCAGTGCCTTGCCCAGGTCATCTAGGTCGGTCGAGACGGCGATCAAGCCCCGCCAAGTTAGCTCATCGATGATGTCGGTCACGGCTGCATACTCCCATGTCCGGCTGCGCTGGTCACATTGGTTTAGGTGGCGCGGCGACGAGGCACGTGCGCGCGATACGGCGACACCGCAGCGTCCCCGGCCACCCAGTATCGCCACGGCACCTGCGCCCCGCTGCTCACTCCAACCCGAGGCCCAGTCTCGATCCGCTCCAGCGGCAACCAGGGCGGCGCATAGAGCCGCAGCGGACCGGCGGAATCACACACGTCGGCACCGTTCTGCGCCCGGTCGATGCCGAGCGCCTGACACAACCGGGCCGGCCCGCTGGCGAGTTGCGCGAACCGCCGGGCCGCGCCGCTAGCCAGATCACCGGCCGCGCCACCACGCCGCGCCGAACCGCTAGCCAGATCACCGGCCGCGCCACCACGCCGCGCCGAACCGCTAGCCAGATCGCCGGCCGCGCCGCCACGCCGGGTCCGCGCCAGCTCGGCCCCTTCGACGACCCAGCCGGCGCGCAGCAGCAGCGCTGAAGCGTCGCCAGGCAGCTCGCACACGAGGTTGACGCAGAAATGCATTCCATAGGTGAAATAAACGTAGGCGTGCCCAGGCTCGCCAAACATCACTTCGTTCCTCTTGGTCCGGCCGCGGAACGCGTGCGACGCCGGATCCGTGCTCCCGTTGTAGGCCTCTACCTCGACGATCTCGGCCGCAACCCGGCCGTCCTTCGTGTCGTGGCTCAGCACGCAGCCGAGCAACTCAGGTGCTAGCTGATCGGAGCGCCGACCGAAGAACTCGCGCGGCACCAGACGCCAAGTCGCCGGATCCCACGAGCGCGGCGGCCTGGCCTGCGCATCAGTCACGACGCGGCGGCCCAGGCGGCGTCGGCTTGCACTGCCTCGCGCACGTCGGCGAGTTGCTGCTCGACCCGCCGAGGCGCGGTCCCGCCGTAGGTGTCCCGAGCCGCTAGCGCGCCCCGCACCGACAGCACGGCCCGCACGTCGGGGGTGAAATGCGGTGACACCTTCGCCAGGTCCGCATCGTCGACGTCGGCCAGTTCGCACTCATTGACCTCGCACCAGATCACCAGATGCCCAACCGCCTCGTGCGCCTCGCGGAATGGCACGCCCCGCTTCACCAGCAGCTCAGCCAGGTCGGTCGCGAGCACATGCCCGGCACCGGCCGCCGCCGTCAGCCGCGCGACGTTGAAGCGCATCGAGCTGACCAGCCCACCATGGCCGGGAGCACGAGCAGCAGGGTGTCAACCGCGTCGAACACCGGCTCCTTGTCCTCTTGCAAGTCCCGGTTGTAGCTGAGCGGCAACCCCTTCAGCGTGGTCAGCAGCCCGGTCAGCCCCCCGATCAGTCGGCCAGCCTTACCTCGGGCGAGTTCGGCCACGTCGGCGTTTTTCTTCTGCGGCATGATCGAGGATCCAGTGGCGTAGGCATCGTCGATCTCGGCCCAGCCGAACTCGTGTGAGGTCCATAGCACGACCTCCTCCCCGAGCCGCGACAGATGCACCCCGGCCAGCGCCGCCGCAAAGCAGAACTCGGCCACGAAGTCCCGGTCGGCCACCGCATCCATGGAGTTAGCCGCGGCCGAGTCAAACCCGAGCTCCACCGCCACACCCTGCGGATCAAGCGCCAGCGACGACCCGGCCGCGCGCCGGATCCCAGCGGCGACACAGCCGCCCGCTTATCCCAATCCCGCAGCCGCGCCACATCCCGTGCGAACGCCTGCACGTGCGCGAGCAGTTGATGGGCGAGCAACACTGGCTGAGCGTGCTGGGTGTGGGTCAGCCCAGGGGCCGGCGTAGCCGACTCCCCCAAGTGCCGCTCAGCTTGATCCATCAGCGCCGTCTGCAACTCCACTAGCCTCGCGGCCACTTGCCGAGCCTGATCCCGCAGGTACAGCCGCAGATCAGTGGCTACCTGGTCGTTCCGACTGCGCCCCGCTCGCAGCTTCCCGCCAAGCGATCCGACCCGCTCAAGCAACCCTCGCTCAAGCGCGGTGTGCACGTCCTCGTCCGCGACCGTCGGCCGGAACGCGCCACTCGGACAGTCCGCACTCAGCGAGTCGAGCGCCCCAAGCAGACGCGCCAACTCAGTATCAGTGAGCAGCCCGGCGCGATGCAGCACCCGAGCGTGCGCCTTCGACGCCAGCAGGTCGTACGGGGCGAGCCGCCAGTCAAACTGCACACTTACCGACAGCCGCGCCAAGGCCTCAGCAGGCCCAGCCTCGAATCGCCCGCCCCACAACCGCAACGGGCCCCCGCCAACCCCCTGTGCGTCGTCGCTCACACCAGCTCCCGCCTAGTCGGCTCAATTACCGCCTAGGCTAGCCAGCTTTGCGGTCGCGCTCAGCCGCGATCTTGCTCGGCAGGCCCCAGAGTTCGACGAAACCCTTGCTCAGCTTCTGGTCAAACATGTCGCCTGTGTCGTAGGTGGCCAGTCCGAAGTCGTACAGCCCAACGGGACTCTTCCGGCCAGTCACGACCGCCTGACCGGCTTGAAGCTTGACTCGCACGTCGCCGGTGACGTTCTTCGACGCCTGGATCATGAACGCCTCAAGCGACTGCATCAGCGGGGAAAACCACAGGCCGTCGTAGGCGAGTTCGGTCCAGCGCTGACCGGCCATGCGCTTGAACCTCGCCAGGTCGCGCTCCAGGCATACCGCTTCGAGTTCGGCGTGCGCCGTGATCAGAGCGATAGCGCCAGGTGCCTCGTAGATCTCGCGGCTCTTGATCCCGACGAGACGGTCTTCGACCATGTCGATCCGACCGATGCCGTGCGCCCCGGCCAGCTTGTTCAGCTTGCCGATGAGTTGCAGCGGCGACAGTTGCTCGCCGTCGACGGCAACGGGCAGGCCGTCGACGAAGCTGATCACGATGTCCTGCGCGGGCCTTACGGCAGCCGGGTCAGCCGTGTAGTCGTACACGTCCTCATGCGGCGCTTCCCAGATGTCCTCCAGGTGGCCGGTCTCGATGCTTCGGCCCCAGACGTTCTGGTCGATGGAGTAGGGAGACCTGGAGGTAACGTCGATGGGGAGACCCTTGGCTGCGGCGAACTCGATGGCCTTGTCACGCGTCATGCCAGAGTCGCGGACTGGGGCGAACACCTTGACGTCGGGTGCCAGCGCGGACACGCCGACCTCGAAGCGAACCTGGTCGTTGCCCTTTCCTGTGCAGCCGTGCGCCACCACGCTGGCGTTGTACTCCACGGCCACCCTGGCCAGGTGCTTCACGATGACCGGTCGGGACAGCGCCGAGACGAGCGGGTACTTGTCCATGTAGAGCGCGTTCGCGCGCAAGGCCGGCAGGCAGTAGTCGGCGGCGAACTCATCTTTGGCGTCGACCACGAGGGCCGTCTCGGCGCCACAGGCTAGCGCCCGTGCCTTGATGGTCTCCAGGTCCTCACCGCCCTGGCCGACGTCGACCGCAAGGGCGATGACCTCGGCCCCGGTCTGCTCGGCGATCCAGCCGATCGCCACCGAGGTATCCAGGCCGCCGGAATAGGCGAGTACCACTCGCTGCGTCATCATCTTCTCCTTAAGGATTCGCTAGCTTCTTGGTTCGCCGTTCGGCGAGCCCAAGAAAGGTGTCGGCAAGCGCGTCTCCGCCTGCCGGGTCCCGAGCCACGACCAGCACTGTGTCGTCCCCAGCGACGGTGCCGAGTACTGCGTTCAGGCCGGATCGGTCGATCATGGAGGCCATCAGCTGCGCCGCTCCCGGCGGCGTCTTCAGCACCACCAAGTTCCCGCTCGCCTCGGCGGACAGCAGCAAGTCGGTGGCGACCTTGCCGAGCGCGGTCACGGCGCTGCTTGATAGCCCGGCGAGTAGGCCGATGACGTCGGCGCTGAGCGCGGCCGGGATCGGCGCCAGGTCAGGCGGCTCCGACGGCAGCGCGTACACCAGCGCGCCGTCGTGGCCGCGCAGCCGAACCGCGCCGAGCTCGTCGAGGTCCCTAGACAGCGTCGCCTGGGTGACTCGCACGCCGACTTCGGCGAGCCGGTCGGCCAACTCATCCTGTGAGTGCACTGGCGCACCAGGTGCCGCGAGGATGCCGCTGATCTTGGCGTGCCTGGCCGCCTTCGTGGCCGGCGCGTGGCTCGGCGCGACCGGGCCGCTCATCCGGCCTGCCCGAGCGACTGGGCCGCCTGCGTCATGATTTCTGGCAGCGCCGCCACGAACGAGTTGGCTTGATCCGCGCTCAAGATGAGCGGCGGAGCAAGCCTGACCGCGTCCGGCTGCACTGCGTTAAGCAAATATCCGAATTGCCTGGCTGCGGACTCGACTGCCGATGCGGCCGGCTGGGTCAGCGCGATGGCCTGCCAGAGACCGACTCCGCGCACGCCGGCGATAAGCTCGTGCGCTACTCCGGCGAGGCCGTCCGCCAGCACCGAGCCGACCTGCGTCACGTTGGCGAGCAGGCCGTCGCGCTCGATCGTGTCGAGTACCGCGAGCGCGGCGGCGCAGGCCACCGGGTTGCCGCCGAAGGTGCTGCCGTGGTCGCCCTTCGCGAACGCGTCGGCGCACTCGCCGATGCCAATGCACGCACCGATCGGCAGGCCGCCGCCGAGGCCCTTCGCTAGCGTGATCACGTCAGGCACGACGCCCGCCTGCTGGGCGGCGAACCAGGCACCGGTGCGGCCGATGCCGCTTTGGATCTCATCGAGCACCAGCAGTGCGCCGTTCGCATCGCAGACCGCTCGCGCGGCGGCCAGGTAGCCGGGCGGCGCCGGCACGACGCCACCCTCGCCCAAGCCGGGCTCAAGAAAGACGGCGGCGCAATCGGTGCCGACGGCGGCTGCCAGCGCGGCCCGGTCACCGAAAGGCACGAACTTCACTTCAAAACCGAAGGGCTGGAAAGGCTCGCGTATCGACTCTTTGCCGGTCAGGCTGAGCGAGCCCATGGAGCGGCCGTGGAAGCCGTGGTCGGCGGCGACGAAGACCGGCCTGGATGGCCCTTGCTTGCGGCGGACGAGCTTGACCGCGGCCTCGTTCGCCTCGGTACCTGAGTTCGCGAAGAACACTTTGCCGTCGTGACCGAGCAGCGCCAGCAGCTTCTCGGCCAGGGCGATCTGGCCTTCGTGCGCGTACAAATTGGAGATGTGCGCCAGCTTGGTCACCTGCTCGCTGACCGCCGCGACGACGGCCGGGTGATTGTGGCCGAGCGCGTTCACCGCGATGCCGCCGACCAGATCGAGATAGACGTTGCCGTCTACGTCCCAGACCAGGCAACCGTCGCCGTTGGCCAAGACCAGCGGCGGGACGCCGTAGTTCGGCATCATCACGGCGGCGTAGCGCTGACGTAGTTGCTGCGTAGTTGTGCGGGCCGGTGCGGTCGTTGTCATCGCGACGTTGCCTCTCCGTTTTTGACCGCTCCGTCCGGCACGACCATGGTGCCGATCCCCGAGTCGGTGAAGACTTCAAGCAGGACGGCGTGCGGCAACCGCCCGTCGAGCACGTGTGCCTGCGGCACTCCCCCGTTGACCGCCGTCAGGCAGGCGGACATTTTCGGGATCATCCCGTCGCTGAGCGTGGACAGCATCGCAGCCAACTCGGTGACGTTCAGTTCGCTGATTACCTCGGGCGGGCGACCGGCGGCCACCGCCTGCTCGGCGGCTTCGCTCCCTGGCCAGTCGGCGTACAGGCCGGCCACATCGGTGAGGACGACCAGTTTCGCCGCGCCGAGCGCGACGGCGACGGCGGCCGCGGCGGTGTCGGCGTTCACGTTGAGTACGTCGCCTGACTCGCTCCTGGCGACACTGGAGACCACAGGAATGCGGCCGTCGTCGATCAGAACCTTGATCGCGCCTGGGTTGACCGACTCGATCTCGCCGACGTGGCCGAGGTCGACCGGCTCGCCGCTTGCATCGGTGACCTGCAATCGGTGCGCGGTCAGCAAGTGCGCGTCCTCGCCCGACATGCCTACGGCAAATGGGCCGTGCCGGTTGATCAGCCCGACCACATCGCGGTTAACCTGGCCGGTCAGCACCATCCTGACCACGTCCATGGTCTGCGAGGTGGTGACTCGCAGTCCGGCCGAGAACGTTGACTCGATCCCGAGCCGATCCAGGTGCGCGTTGATCTGCGGACCGCCGCCATGCACCACGACCGGGCGCAGGCCCGCGTATCGCAGGAACACCACGTCCTGCGCGAAAGCGACGCGAAGCGCATCATCGGTCATCGCGTGGCCGCCGTATTTGATCACGACGATCTGACCGTGGAAGCGGTCAAGCCAAGGCAGTGCCTCGATCAAGGTGGCCGCCTTGGTCAGCGCACTGGCCTGGGCCGCCTTTTCAAAAACCAACTGCTGGTCGGTGATCACGTCGAGTACGCCGAGTTCTCGTGCACATAGGCGGCGGTCAGGTCGGTGGTCCTAATCGTCGCCTTGCTCGATCCGGCGGACAGGTCGACAGTGATGGTGACGTCCTTGTGCTTGAGGTCGACAGCAGACCGGTCCTCACCTGGACCGCCGTTCTTGCAGACCCAGACGCCGTTGATGGCGACGTTCAGTTGATCGGCGTCAAAGACGGCGTCCGTGGTGCCGACGGCGGAGAGTACCCGGCCCCAGTTCGGGTCCTCGCCGGTGATGGCGCACTTCAGCAGATTGGATCTGGCGACCGCCCGGCCGACAGTGACGGCGTCGGCCTCGCTGTCGGCGCCGATCACCTCGACCTGGATCGCCTTGGTCGCGCCCTCCGCGTCGAGCAGCAACTGGTGCGCGAGGTCGTCGCAGGCCTGCGTCAGCAGCGCGGTGAAGTCGGCCAGGTCAGGCCGCACCTTGGCGGCACCGCTCGCCAGCAGCAGCACCGTGTCGTTGGTCGACATGCAGCCGTCAGAGTCAAGTCGGTCGAAGGTCGTGCTGACGGCCGTGCGCAGGGCCTGGTCCAGCTGCTCAGGCTCAAGGTCAGCGTCGGTGGACAGGACGACCAGCATGGTCGCGAGCGCGGGCGCGAGCATGGCCGCGCCCTTGGCCATGCCACCGATCCGGTAGCCGTCACCGGCCAGGTCGCAAGTCTTGGGCACGGTATCGGTGGTCATGATCGCGGTCGCCGCCGCCAGGCCGCCGGTCGCTGCGGCAGCGAGTGTCGCGGCGTCGACGCCAACCAGGAGCTGGTGCATCGGCAGCCGCTCGCCGATCAGCCCAGTCGAACAGATGGCGACGCGGCCGCTCGGCACTGACAGCAGCTTCGCCAGGTGCTCGGCGGTCTGCTCGGTGTCGGCGTAACCGCCCGGCCCGGTGCAGGCGTTAGCGCCGCCCGAGTTGAGCACGACGGCATGGACGTGACCTTCGGCTACAACCTGCTGGCTCCAGCGCACTGGGGCGGCCTTGACCCGGTTCGAGGTGAAGACGCCAGCGGCGGCAGCCGATGGCCCGTCGTTGATCACCACGGCGACGTCGGGCTTGCCGGAGTTCTTGAGTCCGGCGGCCACTCCGGCGGCGCGGAATCCTTGCGGCGCGGTCACGCTCATGGGGCTACTCCGATCGCGGTAAGTCCGGTTGACTCGGCCAGGCCGAGCATCAAGTTGGCGTTCTGGATGGCCTGACCGGCGGCGCCTTTGCCAAGGTTGTCGATGGCGGCGACCACGACCGCCCGGCCAGCCCGCTGGTCAACGGCGGCCTGCACGTGGACCCCATTGGAGCCAGCCACGGCCCCGGTCGCTGGCCAGCGTCCGGCCGCCAGCACCGTGACGAAGGGCTCGGCCTGGTAGCTGGCTCGCAGTGCCTCGTGCAGGGTCGCGGTATCGACGCTCGGCTGCGCGAGCCGAGCCGTGCAGGTGGCGAGAATGCCGCGCGGCATCGGCACAAGCACCGGGGTGAAGGACACCCTGACCTGGCTGTCGCCGCTGCCAATCTCCGCTAGCGCCTGCTCGATCTCCGGGGTGTGCCGATGCGCGCCGGCCACCTGATACGCGCTGACCGAGCCCATCACCTCGCTGCCGAGCAGATCGGCACGCAGCGTCTTGCCCGCACCCGAAGTACCTGAGGCGGCCACCACCACCAGGTCATCCACCTCGATCAGACCGGCGGCAACGAGCGGAGCCAGTCCCAAGATCGCGGCGGTGGCGTAGCACCCCGGCGCCGCGACCCGATCGGCGTCCTTGATCAGCGCACGCGTTCCCGGCAGCTCTGGCAGCCCGGTCGCCCACCGCCCGGCATGAACGCCGCCATAGTGCCTGCCCCAGGCTTCCGCTCCAGCCAGCCGGAAGTCCGGCCCGAGGTCCACCACCTTGATGTCATCCGGCACGTCAGCCGCGACCGGCGCCGACTGGCCGCTAGGCAACGCCAGAAACACCAGCTCGCAGTCGGCCTGCTTGATCGCCCGATGCGGCTCGAACACCAGCTCAGCCAGCCCCCGCCCACCCCCGCCCACGTGCCCACCCCCGCCCGCGTGCCCGGTTCGCGCGGCGCGCCAGGCCACCCACCCGGCCAGGTTCTGATGCACCTGCGCGACGGTCTTGCCGACGCTGCTCTCAGCCGTCACCATCACGAGCTCGAATTCGGGGTGCCCGGCCAGCAGCCGCAGCAACTCACCTCCCGCGTACCCGCTCGCGCCCGCCACCGCGACCCGCATCGTCCACTGCCCCTTCGCCACCGTCACCCGTACGCATTATTATGCAGTCTCATGTTTGAATATGCAATCGGAACCGGGGCACCCTGCCACTGGCGCCCCCTGTGGCCGGGCGCATGACGGTCGCCGACTCTAAGTGCCGCAGCCTCTGGTCGCATCCGGCGGCGAAACTCGCCCGGTCGCCGATCCGGCGAAGCCCTGATGCCGCAACCCGGCCCACGCGGCCGGACCAACCCGGCCCACGGATCAGACCAACCCGGCCCACGCGGCCGGACCAACCCGGCCCACGGATCAGACCAACCCGGCCCACGGATCAGACCAACCCGGCGGAGAGATTTCGCTTTCCTAATGGAGAGGTACCGTCTAATGGAAGTATTTCTGCATATATCGCGGTCAACTTTCCGCCAGACGGAGAAACTCCGGCAAGCCGACGGCAACTCTCCGCCAGCGTGCCGACAACACTCCGACAGGCGACAACTCTCCACGACCGGCCCGAAGTCCTCTGACCTAGACCCCGGAAAGACTCTCCGCCACGAGTGGCCCGGACGCCGACAGCCTAAAAGAGTTCCAGCACGCCGCGAAAACCCTCCAGCATGATCCGGCAACTCTCCGACTTCGGCAGCGAATCCGCAGTCCCATCGGCAGCGAATCCGCAGTCCCATCGGCAGCGAATCCGCAGTCCCATCGGCAGCGAATCCGCAGTCCCATCGGCAGCGAGCTTCGCAGCCTGTTGTGCTACCTTCGCCGACTCCGGCCACCATCCTTGCCTTCGGGAATCTGGTCCCTCCGGCCGTCGGGAAGTGACGGGACTGTGGCGGAAAGTTACCTTGCGTTCCGGCTGATTTCGGTCACCCCGCGGGCGATTGCTGGCGCATGATGTTGGAGCGCAAGAAAGGGAGTGCCATGCATCCGGGCGGCCGTATGACCGAGATTGACCTGCCGCAGTACCGACGAGCGGATCGCCTAGCGCCAATGGCCGCGCTGCTCGGGCTGGCTTTGCTGCTGGGGACCGGGTGCAGCTCTTCGACCAACAGTCACGCTGGCACTGCGGCCAAGATCGTCACCTGTGGCCCGGCTAGGACTGCGGCTAACGTGCCAGTGCACGTCGAAATTGCCAAAGGCAGCATCGGCTGCAGCGCCGCGATGGCGATCGAGCGCAAGTACGCCACCGCCATTCGTTCAGGAAAAGCGCCAGGTAACGGGGGCGGCGGCCCGGTCAAGGTCAACGGCTGGACCTGCCAGGGCTACTCAACCCCGGTAGTGCTGCACACAGGCAAGGCCTCCAAGTGCGTCCAGGGCAGCAACGAGATCTTGGAAATCCTCGCCACTAGCACCTAACCGTGCGCGTAACGCGCCACCGCTAAGTGAGGTCCAGCACCTGGCCGATGTTCGGTGAATACTGCTGACGCCGGGTAGACGGATACCGGCACGGGCAGGTAGTCGTCGGCACCCAGAACGACCTGCCGGCCCCGGCACCGGGTACGGCGGGCGCTAGCGCAGGAGCGACCAGCCCCGGCACCGGGCACGGCGGGCGCTAGCGCAGGAGCGACCAGCCCCGGCACCGGGCACGGCACTGGCGGCCGCCGCCCAGCCTCGGACTCGGGCTGGGCGGCGGATCGCGGCTCAGGCGCGGCGGAGCTTGGCGCCGCAGCGCCTGGCCGCCTCGGCAACTGCGGCGTCGCGGGCGACGCCGACTTCCTCATCGGTCAAGGTCCGGTCGGGAGCGCGGAACCGTAGCGCGTAGGCCAGCGACTTGTTCCCAGCGCCGAGTTGCTCGCCGACGTAGACATCGAACAATCGCGCCGACTCGAGCAGCGTCACGGGACCAAGACCGGCCTGCGCCGCTCCGGCCACCAGCGCGGCCGCCACGTCGGCGGCTGGCACCGACTCAGCCACGACCAGGGCGACGTCCTGCGTCGCGACCGGGTAGCCAGAGATCGCCGGCGCTTGGACCGGCGGGAGCTCAAGCGCGGCCCGCTCAATCAGCTGCAGCTCAAGCTCCATCGCGCAGGTGCGCGGCGCTAGCTTGAACGTGTTGATCACACGTGGGTGCAACTCGCCCGCGTGCCCGACGACGATCCCGGAGTCGGTCAGCACGAACTCCGCGCATCGCCCCGGATGCCACGGCGCCCGCTGACTCGCCCGCACCTGGTAAGGCACCCGGCTGGTCCGCAGCACCGTGTGGGCGGCGGCGATGGCGTCATAGAGGTTCGACTGCCGCCCGTCGCCCCACCAGCCATCAGAATCGAACTCACCGGTCAACACGGCGGAGGCTAGTCGCACCTGATCAGGGATGGTCGCATTCAGCCGCGCGATTTCCTGCACCGACGGCCCATGATCGACTGCCAGTACCGGTGCCACGCCGCCGCCTGACCCGGTCACGAACGCATGCCCGATCTCGAACAGCGCCAGGTCAGCGAAGCCGCGTCCGGCGTTACGTTGCGCCACGCGAAACAGGCCAGGTAGCAACGTGCTCCGCATCAGCGGCTCTTCGTCCCTGATCGGATTAGCCAGCCGCACCGCCTGCCGCCTGGCATCATCAGCGGGCAGCTGCAACCGGTCGAAGTCGGCCACCGAGCCGAACGGGCTGCTGATCACCTCGACGTACCCGGCCCGGCCAGCCCGTCGGCGATGGCGATGCGGAGCCGCTGGGTCGAGGTCCTGCCTTTGCCTGCCACCGCACGCGGCATCTTGATGCCGACCTTTTGGTAGCCCTCGAGCCGGATGACCTCCTCAGCCAGATCGGCAGGATCGGTCAGGTCGGGCCGCCACGACGGCGGCGTCACCGTCAGCGACGGGCCGGCCGCAGTCACCGTGCAGCCGACCTCACGCAGTCGCGCTAGGACCACCTCGGTGCCGTAGGCCACTCCGGCCACCCGGTCAGGCAGGTCAGCCGCGATCTCGATCGTCACCGGTTCGATCGGCGCCGTCGCCAGCGAGTCAGCCGGCCACGACCGAGCCGCCGCCCAGCGACGCCAGCAGCGAAGCCGCGCGGGCCGAGGCCCGCAACGGCAACTCGTAGTCAACGCCGCGCTCGAAGCGCGCCGAAGCTTCGCTGAACAGGCGGTGCCGCCGGCTCATCCGCGCCGTTCCTGGTGCCGAGAAGTGCGCTGCCTCGATCACCAGGTCAGTGGAGGATGAACTGACCTCGCTCGTCACCCCGCCCATCGTCCCGGCCATCGAGATCGGGCCAGATGAGTCAGTGATCACGATGTCGTCCGGGTCGAGCTGGCGTACCACGTGGTCGAGAGTCTCCAGCTTCTCGCCTTCGCGCCCACGCCTGATCACGATCGGGCCGTCCAGCGCCGACCGGTCAAACGCGTGCATGGGCTGGCCAAGCTCCAGCATCAGGTAGTTGGTGACGTCGACTGCCAGCGAGACGCTGCGCATCCCGCAGCGGGCTAGCCGCACCCGCATCGAGAGCGGCGTCGCCGCCGACGGGTCCATCCCGCGCACCTCGCGCAGCGCGAACCGATCGCACGCCGTCGGGTCATCGATGCTGGCCTGATACACCTGCGGGTTCGGCCCGTCGTCGGCAGCGAGCACGCCCGCCGGGTCGGTGTAACCGACGCCGTACGCGCTGGCCAGCTCCCGCGCCATCCCCCGCACCGACAACGCGTGCCCTTTGTCCGGCGTCACGTTCACGTCGAGCACGACGTCTCGAAGGCCGGCGAATTCCACGAAGTCCTCGCCAAGCGGCGAGTCGGCCGACAGCACCAGGATGCCGGAATGGTCATCGCCAAGGGCCAGCTCGGCGGCCGAGCAGATCATGCCGTCGGACAGCTTGCCGTAAGCCTTGCGGGCGGCGATCTCGAACCCGCCGGGCAGCGAAGCGCCGGGCAGCGCCAATGGCACCAGGTCACCGACGACGAAGTTGGTCGCCCCGCAGATCACCCACCGCTCGCCAGCGGCCGACTCGGTGGTGGTCACCCGGCAGTACCTGATCGGCTTCTTGTGCCCGGTCAGCTCTTCGATCTCCAGCACGCGAGCGACCACCACGCCGGAGATGTCCTGCCCGACGTAGTCGACGCCCTCAATTTCCAGCCCGACCCCGGTGAGCCGACGCGCGACGTCGGCCGCATCCACCGGCGAGGGCAGCGGCGCGTACTCAAGCAGCCAGGAAAGTGGAACTAGCATCTACGCCTCCGCTGCGAACGCACGCGAGAACCGCACGTCGCCCTCGATCGTGTCTCTGATGTCAGCCAGTCCGTTGCGGATCATCAGCGACCGCTCGATACCAAGGCCGAACGCGAATCCGCTGTACTTGCTGGCGTCGATGCCGCAGGCGGTCAGCACTCTGGGGTTGACCATGCCGCAACCGGCGATCTCGATCCAGCCTTGCGACCGGCACACCCGGCACGGCGCGCCGCCCGCCTCCGCCGATGCGCCCCGGCACACATGGCACTGCATGGACACGTCCGCCGACGGTTCGGTGAACGGGAAGTAGTCCGGCCGCAGCCGGGTCGCCAGCCCAGGCCCGAACATCGCCTCGACGAAGGCGGTAATCGCGCCGCGCAGGTCGGCCATGGTCAGTCCCTCGTCCACGGCCAGGCCCTCGATCTGGTGGAACACCGGGCTGTGGGTGGCATCGAGCGCATCGGACCTGAAGCACTTGCCCGGGCTCACCACATAGAGCGGCAGCGGCCGCGACAGCATCGCCCTGATCTGCACGGGCGAGGTATGCGTGCGCAGCACCAGGTTGGACCGACTGGCGCCGTCAGGACCAGCCACGAAGAACGTGTCCTGCATCTCCCTGGCCGGGTGGTCAGGTGCGAAGTTCAGCGCGTCGAAGTTGTACCACTCGGCTTCGATCTCCGGTCCTTCGGCGATCTCATAGCCCATCCCGACAAACACGTCGGCCAACCGGTCGGCCAGCGTCATGACCGGGTGCCTGGCGCCGGCCGGGTACCGGTCCCACGGCAGCGTGACATCGGCGACCTCGTCCACCAGCACGCGTCGATCCCGGTCGTACTCAAGCTCGAGTTGCCTGGCGGCGTGCGCATCGGTGAGCAGCCGCTTAGCCTCGCCGATCCGCTTGCCCGCCGCCGCTTTAGCCTCGGGCGGAAGGGCGCCGATCTCGGCGCTAGCCAGGATCAGCGGTGCCCGGCCACCCAAGTGAGCGAGCCGGGCGGCTTTCAAGTCATCGAAGCTGGCCGCTTCGCTGAGCGCGGCCAGCGCCTCATCGACCATGCGCTGTACCTCATCCGGCGCGAGCGCGGCCACCCGCACCGGGTCATATGTCTTATTCGGTGCCGACATCTGGCATCAATCCCGTTCTCCCTAGCAGCAAAGCAAAAACCACACCCTTGCTTAACGGATCGCGCCTGCGACTGCTGCGGCATCTGGCGAACTCAGCCACGGTCGGCTCAGCCGACGCCTGCCACGTGAACATGAGAAGGAGCGCGATCCTCCCGGCGCCCGCCGGTCGGGACAGATCGGATCAGTCGTGATCTGGAACGCCGGCGGGCATGGTAAATCGAAATTCCGCGCCGCCGCCTGGCGCCTGGGCCACGTTGATGGCACCGCCGTGAGCCTCGACCAGGCCCTTGACGATGAACAGGCCGAGCCCGGCGCCGCCACGCCGCTTCGCGCGCCAGAACTGGCGAAACACTCGCGGAGCGAACTCAGGCGCGATGCCGGCACCCTGGTCGCGTACCGATACCGCGATCCCTGGCTTGCCGCAGACCAGCGCCGACTCGATCACGATAGTAACGGTACCAGCACCATGCCTGACGGCGTTCTCAATAAGGTTGGCCAAGATCTGGTCGACCTTGTCGGCATCGAGCCAGGTTTCTGGCAGCTCGCCGGTCACCTCGATCCTGAACTTACTTGCCGGTTCCCCGGTGGCGACTCGCCCGGCCACGAGCTTGGCCGCTCGGGCCGGAATGTCGACCACTTCTCTGTGCAGCACGATCCGGCCGGCTTCGATCCGCGATACATCAAGAAGCTCGGTGATCAGCCTGGTCACCCGGTCGGCGTCAGCGTTGACAGTCTCCAGCATGACCCGCTTTTGGTCATCGGTGAACCGCGGCCACTTATCGAGCAGGGTGGCGGTGAAGCCCTTGACGCTGGTCAGCGGCGAGCGCAGTTCGTGGGCGACAGTGGACACCAGGTCCGCCCTGGTTCGCTCCAGCCTGGCCCGGGCGGCCGCGCTGCGCAGCGTGATGGTCAGCCGCTGTACCGCGCCGCGCTGACGTAGTTCGCCATTCCTTGGGCCGCGGACGTAGCCGACGGTCACCAGCACCTCGGTGCCGTCGGCGAGGAACAGGGAACGCTCAGGGTGCCTGGTCCTGATCGTCAGGCCGTCATAAGGGCGGGACATTCCCCACCAGCATCGTCCGTCATTATCAAACAATGGCAGCGCGAACCGCAGCGGCCGACCAAGCATTTCGCCTGCGGCCATTCCGGTCAGCCGTTCCGCCGCCCGGTTGAAGATGACCACGACGCCATTGCTGTCGGCGACGATGAGCCCATCAGGCAATTCGTCCGCGCTCAGCAGGTCAGCGGTCGGCGGCAACGATGTCGCAGCACTCATCGCGGTTACCACGCTCACCTGCCGGTCCACATCGGACTGTCACCCTGCCAGCACCGCCGCCCCGGCATACCAGGATTCGTCAACCGTGAGTCCGGGGGGTAGCCCACGGCGACTAGTACGTCATAGCCACCTTGCGTGACCCAACCCAAGCTGTCAATGACGCAACGTAACCAAAGCCTAGCGCGTCAGGTGACCTGAACGGCACCCTCCTGCGCGTAGGCCCGCGCAGAGGCATAAAGCAGGACCGCAGCGGCGGCCGCGAGATTGAGGCTTTCCGCGCGACCGTAAATGGGCACGCAGACCGCCGCATCGGCCATCGCTAGCAAGTCAGCAGGCAGGCCCCAGGCCTCATTGCCGAACAGCCAGGCCGTTGGTTGTCGTAGCCTGCCCGAGTTCTCTAGCTCATCGAGCCGACACTTGGCGCTGCCGTCGGCGGCGAGCACGGCCAGGCCGGCGGCCCGCAGGCTGGCAATGGCGTCGGCAATCGAGACGCCAGTCGTGACCGGCAGATGAAACAGCGACCCGGCCGACGATCGTACGCACTTGCTGTTGTACGGGTCCACCGAAGCAGTGGTGAAGATAACGCCGTCCGCGCCGGCCGCGTCGGCCGTCCGTAGCACCGTGCCGGCGTTGCCTGGGTCGCGGGTATTGGCCAGCACGACGACGAGCCGAGGTGACCTGCCGATCAGCTCAGCCAGCGGCACGTCGATGAATGGGCAGACCGCGAGTAGCCCCTGTGGCGTCACGGTCTGGGCCAGCTCGGCCATCAATTCGCCACCGATTTCGTGCACCGGGGCACCGGTCGCCGCGACAGCCTCGACCAAGTCGGCGTGGCGCGTCCGCGCGGGCGTGGTGACGAACAACTCGCGAATCAAGCTGCCCTGCCCAGGCGACCAGTCAGGAGCGGCGCTGAAATCCGCGCCCAGCGCCTCCCTGACCGCCTGCGGTCCTTCAGCGAGAAAGAGCCGCGCCCGGTCACGGAGCGAACGCTTAGCCAATTGCCTGGCCGCTTTGATCCTGGTCGCATTGGGGTCACGCACCATCGGCCGGGTATGCCGGGACTTGCGATCCGCAACTCCTGGCACGCCCGGCCGACCTGGCGACGACTGACTAGGCAGCGGCCGTCCTCGGCGCGTCCACATCAGCCGGCAGCGCCTCGCGAGCAACGGTCACCAGCGCGGCGAACGCCGCCGCGTCAGAAACCGCGAGCTCAGCCAGCATCTTGCGATCCACGTCGACGCCTGCGATCTTCAGGCCCTGGATAAAGCGGTTGTAGGTGATGCCTTCGGCCCGAGCCGCAGCATTAATGCGCTGAATCCACAACCGACGAAATGCGCCCTTCCGGTCCTTACGGTCCCGGTAGGCATACGTCATCGAGTGCAGCGACTGCTCTTTGGCCTTGCGATACAACCGTGATCGCTGGCCGCGGTAGCCGCTTGCCCGTTCGAGTACTACCCTGCGCTTCTTGTGGGCATTGACCGCCCGCTTTACGCGCGCCATGTGTTCGACTCCCTTACGTCGGACCGGGTCATCTGCCCAGCAATTTCCTTACAGTCTTCAAATCAGCAGGCGACAATGTCACTTCGTTGTCCAGGCGACGGGTCCGCGTGCTCGGCTTGTGCTCAAAGTAGTGCTGCCGATTCGCCCGGCGGCGGATGATCTTGCCGCTGCCGGTGACCCTGAACCGTTTCTTCGCACCGCTGTGCGTCTTCATCTTCGGCATGTCGCCGTATCCCTCGTTCCAAGCGTGCGAAAACGCACGCGTCCTATACCGGCCCGCCGACGCCAGCCGCGCCGTGGGTAAGTCCTCGCTACCGGTCTGCCTGTGAGTCAGTCAGCCCCCGGCTTCGCCGGCCGTCGTATCGCCGTCAGCATCCGCTGACCTGGGCCGCGGCGATGGCACCGTAGCGCCATCGGGTGCGCCTGACGGGCGCGGCGCGGCTGGCTTAGGCGGGGCCGGTCGCGGTGCGCCCGTCGGGCCTGGCTTCGGCGCAGCCGGTCGCGGGCCTGGCTTAGGCGCGACCGAACTTGCCGCAGCCGGCCTTGGGGCGGCCGGGCGCGGTGCCACGGATGGCACTGGTCCAGGCCTTGGAGCAGCCGAGCCTGCCGGTCCAGCCGCCGAAGCTGGCCGAGGTGACGAACTCGCTGAACTCGCCGATCCCGGCCGAGCCGCCGAACTGGCCGCGCCCGCCGGACCTGGCCGAGTCGCAGCACCAGCCGCCGATCCTGGCCGGGCCGAACTCGCCCCGCTCGTCACCTGACCGGATCGAACCTGGCTCGAACTCGCCGGGCTAGCGCCTGACCCTGGCCGCGCAGCCGGGCGCGATCCGGCGGACGACGCCGACTCGGGCCTGAACGTGGCCGGACGCGCTGCCGAGGCTGACTCACCATGATCAGCCGCGCCTGCCTCGCTCGCTGGGGTCAGTGCCGCAGCGAAAGCGGCCTGCGGGTTCACCGGGCGATCGGCAACTGCCGTGCCATCGTCATTGGCCAAGTCAGCTAGGTCAGCCAGGTCCGCCAGGTCAGTCTGACCGGCCGCTCCGCCCGGCGCGGCCGCCCTGGCGCTCGCCCGCTCTGGCGTCCTGACCGGTCTGGTCTCTGCCTTCTTGCGGTGCGGCCCGATCACCATGATCATGTTCCGGCCGTCCTGCTTAGGCTGCGACTCGACGAAGCCAAGCTCCTCGACGTCGCCAGCGAGCCGCTGGAGCAGGCTGGTAACCAAGCTCGGGCCGTGACTGCTCGCGACCGCGGAACATGATCGTCACCTTGACCTTGTCGCCCGCTTGAGGAACCGCTCGACGTGACCCTTCTTGGTCCCGTAATCGTGCGGATCGATCTTCGGGCGGAGCTTGATTTCCTTGATGACGGTCTGGGCCTGGTTCTTGCGCGACTCCCTGGCCTTGAGCGCCGACTCGTACTTGAACTTGCCGTAGTCCATGAGCTTGCAGACCGGCGGACGTGCCGTCGGCGCGACCTCGACCAGGTCGAGGTCGGACTCTTGAGCGAGCCGGAGCGCGTCATTGATCGACACGATCCCGACCTGCTCACCTGTCGGGCCCGACCAGCCGTACCTCAGGTACCCGGATACGTTCGTTGATACGCGGTTCGGTGCTGATGTGACCTCCTGAGTCACTGCTGTCCCGAGTCGGGAATTTCCCAGCTCAGGTACTACCTTCGCAGTCCGTACGTAAGCGCAAAAAGCCCCGCACGGGCTGCATGCGGGGCCACCATAAGCGCGACCTCAACAGCACCGGCAATGAGTCAACTGACTCAAGCCGTGCCACGTTAGCCACGCGACGCTTCTACGCTGGCCCGCGACGCGAACCAGCTCGATTCGTCCGGCCTTGACCAGAAAGCCCTGCATCGGTCCAGCTGAGCTGGCCGAACGGCAGAGTTGCCTGGACTACTACCCGTCAGCCAGCCGCGCCACACGGACGCTGTTAAGCCGACCAGGTGGGAGGTGGCCGAGGTGGTCCTCCGCTTCTGGCCCGGTGTTCACACACCGGGTCGTTAAGTTCTGATATTCAGGCTACCGCATCACTGCCCGCTCGTCATATCTAAGCCCACAGTGATTACCCAGGTCAGCCTGGGCTGATTAGCCTCGCTAAGCAGTCCGCCTCGCGGCCAGCGCAGCGAGACCAGCCCGGCGCATTTCCGTTATCGGTGCCTGCCGGTCGGTCATCAGCCGCACTTGCCAAGCTGCCTGATGCAAGAGCAGGTCAAATCCGCTGACCACGGTGGCGCCAGCCTGGGCGGCAGCCGCTGCCAGTGCCGTTGGCCATGGGTGATACACCACGTCAAGTACCGCCGTAGGGAACGGCATCAGCCCGGAGAAAATTTCCGCAAATGAATTCGCCGCACCAGCTGGGACAGTGGAAATTACCAGGCGTGCGTCAGTCGCGGTGGCCGGTTCAAATGGGGCCAGGGTCACTTTCAGGCCGAGCCGCTCAGCGACGGCGACCACGTCACCGGTCCTCGCCGGATCGCGCACAGCGACCGTCGCCGACGTCAAGCCGAGTCCTCTCAGGGCCGCGAGTGCCGCACCAGCGGTTGCGCCCGCGCCAATGACGACCGCCCGGCCGGTCGCCACCGTCTGGCTGGTGATGCCGCGCTCGGTGAGCGCGTTCACCATCCCGGCAACGTCAGTGTTGTAGCCGAGGCGCTGGGCGGCGGCGAACACCACTGTGTTAGCGGCGCCCACCTGCCTGGCGAGCGGTTCGATGCGGTCGAGCAGCGGCAGCACAACCCGCTTGAGCGGCATGGTCAGCGACAATCCGGCCCAGTCCGGCCCGCACGAGTCAAGCAGCGCGGGCAGGCCAGCCTCGGTGCAGTCGATGGCGTCGTAGCGCCACCAGGTCAGGCCAAGCGCCGCATAGGCGGCCCGGTGCAGTACCGGCGACAGCGAATGATCAATAGGCGAGCCAAGTACGGCAGCTCGAACGCTGCGCCGGTCGGTCCCGCTCAGTTGCCGAACTCCGCCTGCCAGGTCTGCAACTGGGTCAGGCTGCTGGTGAAGTAGGTGCGATACGGCTTGTGCCTGGTGTCGGTGATGAAGTACAACCAGTCGCCGTGCGGTGAATGCAGCGTCTTCTCGATCGCCGCGATGCCAGGATTGCCGATCGGTCCCGGCGGCAGGCCTGTGTGCAGGTAGGTGTTGTACGGCGAAGGGAAGCTCTCTTGCGCCTTGGTGATGGCGGTGCCGTACTTGTTCATCGCGTAGAAGACTGTGCTATCGAATTCGAGCGGCATGTTGGCCGCGTAGCGGTTCCACACCACGCGGGCGATCTTGCCGAAGTCGCTGACGCTGCCTGCCTCGGCCTGCACCATGCTCGCCACGATCAGCGCGTGCCAGGCGTCGGTGTTCACAGTCTTAGCGGCCGACACCAGATTGATGCTGGTCACTTGCTGGTTGAACTCCGCCACCATCTGCTGCAGGATCTTCAGCGCCGATTCCTTGGGCAGCAGAGTGTAGGTGTCAGGGAAGAGGAAGCCTTCAGCCGACACGCCCTTGGGTGCCCAGCTAGGCAGGCCAAGTGAGGCCGGCGGATGGTTGATGATCGAGGTGAAGTCGCTGAGCGGCAGCTTCATCTTGCGCGAAAGGATCTCCGCGATCTTGCTGGCGCGCATGCCCTCGATGATGGTGACCTGGTCATTGAGCCGGTTCGCCGGAGTGAGCAGGAACTTCACCGCCAGGGCCGCGCTCATGTGCTTGTGCAGTACGTAGACGCCCGGCTGCAAAGTCCCAGCGTTCGCTGCCGCCCCAGCCGCATTGTCGAACGGCCGCAACTCCATGACCACGCCGGCCTTGACCAGCGCTGGGCCGAGCGAGCTGAGCGACGCACCTTGCGGCACCGTGACGTCGACCTTGCCAGTACCTGACCCGGTGTAGTCGCCGTACCGACTGGTGTGCCAGCTCTGATACTTCTCCCAGCCATAGTCGGCAGCCATGCCGAGCACGAGCGCAACGGCGAGCAGTGAAGCCGTCAGCGCGACCTTGTTCCGGCCACGCCTCGGCCGCTTATCGCGCCGCCCGCGACGACGGCCCTTGCCGTCGTCGTCATCGTCATCGTCATCGTGGCCGAACTTAGACAGCAAGCCGCTGTCTCCGCCGTCGGGCCAGTCGTCGTCCTGCTCGTCGCCGTCCCAGTCGTCGCCGTCGGCGGGTGGTGCCTGCCACCGGTCATAGCCCACCGGCTGCCGTGCCTGCGGCGTACCGCCCAGGTCATAGGCACCGGCGTCAGGGCGGCCGAAGGTGCCGCTATCCTGTCCGGCGAAGGCGCCGGCGTTCGGGTGGTTGCCGGAGCCAGTGTCCTGGCCAGGGAAGGAGCCGGTATCCGACCGCGGGAAGGAGCCGGTCTCCTGGCCAGGGAACGAGCCGGTGTCCTGGCCAGGGAACGAGCCGGTGTCCTGGCGCGGGAAGATGCCCGAGTCGCCCGCGCTGCCGTATCGACTGTCGATGCCGTTGGACGCCTGCCCGTAGTAGGCGCCGGCGATCCGTAACCCTCCTGCGCATACAGGTCGCGGCCGTAGGAGTCGGTGACGGCACCGTGCCCGTACCCGGCGCCGGTTGCGGGCTCAGCAGAGTCGTCGGCGGCGGCGTAAGTACCGGTGCTGTAGGCATCCTGGGCGTACCCATAGCCGCTTTGACCGCGGGCACCCCGGCCATAGCGGTCGTCATCACCAGCTGAGCCGTACCGGGCCGAGCCGTGCTGCGGTGACTCGAACTGGCCGGTGCTGAACTGGCCGGTGCTGAACTGGCCACGCCCGTACTGACTGGCGTCATCGCGTGCGTAGTCGCCGCGCGGGTAGTCGCCCTGACCGTAGTCACCCTGAGCGTAATTGCCTTGAGCGTAATTGCCTTGCGGATAGTCGCCCTGGGGGTAATCGCCTTGTGCCTTGTCGCCAGCGGGGTAGCTATCGGCCCCGCCCGAGGTGAGCTGACGCTGACCGTTCTGGCCGTAGCCGGTCTGACCGTAGCCGTTCTGTGCGTAGCCGTTCTGGTCAGCTCCCGGCTGGGTCAGTCCCGGCCGACCCTGTATTGGCTGGCCCTGTATTGGCTGGCCCTGGCCTGGCTGGCCCTGCCCTGGCTGGCCAGCTGCCCAGCGATCGTAGCTATCGGACGCGGCGGGGCTGCCGTAGCCGCTAGCTGGATAGCCGCCTTGCTGGTAGCCGCCCTGCTGGTAACTGCCCTGCTGGTAACTGCCCTGCTGGTAACTGCCCTGCTGGTAGCTGCTCTGGTCATCGGGATCCCGAGCGTAGGCCGCCTGACCGTAATCGGCCGTGCGATAACTCTGAGTCGAGTCAGCGGAGTAGCCACCCGAGTGCCGCCCGCTGTTAGACCAGTCTTGGATCGACTGACCAGACTGATAGCCGCCACGGTCGGCCGGATAGTCCGGGTCAATCCCGAAGTCATCGACCCCGTAGTCGTCATCTTCACCGGAACTGGCGCCACTCACTGGCGGCCAGCCCGCACCGCTGCTGCTCATCGATCGCCGCCTGATCCCGCTCCTACCAGTCGGCCGGCCGGAACCCCAGTCAGCCGCTCAGTGTCTAGTGCGCTCTGGAGCAGCAAAGCGGCGGCCGCCTTGTCCACGGTCGACCGCCGCTGCTTGGAGCTCGCGCCGCCCGCACGGAGCGCCGAATGCGCGAGCGTCGTGGTAAAGCGTTCGTCGACCAGCCGCACTTCGACTGGCGACACAACCTCGGCCAGCTCGGCGGCGAACGTCCCAGCGTCCTGCGCCGCCTTGCCTGACTTGCCAGACAGACTTGTCGGCAACCCGACTACAACCTCAATCACGTCACGCTCCGCACACAGCCGGGCTATCTCGGCCAGATCACCAGTGCCACGACGCACGGTCGCGACCGGAGTCGCAAGCACCCCAGCAGGGTCGCAAGCAGCCACTCCGATCCGAACTGACCCGACGTCGATGGCGAGTCTGGTACCTGGTCTCAATACGCCATTCCTGAGGTTTTTGGTCTCAAAACAGCTACAACCTGGCTGCGGCATGGTCTCACGTTACGCTACCTGATGGTCCGATGGCGGCAATAATAGCCTGAACCGCACCAAACGCCTCCTGCATCGCTCTGCCGGTTTGCTCACCGAGCACAGCGCCCCCACCTTGAGCGATGTCATCCTTGCCGCCACCGCGGCCACCGAGCGCCGAGGTCGCCGTTCCGATCAGTGCGCCAGCTTTGATGCCGCGCGCCCGAGCCGCCTCATTCACCGTCACGACCACCGCGGGCCGATCGCCGATGACACCGGCGGTCACCACCACACCTGGCCGATTTGGCGCGATCTGCCCCCGAACGTCAAGCGCCAGCTTCCTGATTCCGTCGGCCGGCGTCCCGTCAGGTACCCGGTGCGCGACAAAGGCAACCCCAGCCACATCTACTGCCTGCCCCGCGAGCCCGACTGCGACGTTCGCCAGCTGAGCGGACTGCACTCGCTGCAACTCCCGCTCCGCGTCGCGTAGTCTGGTCACCAGCCCGGCGATCCGATCGCTCAGCTCTGGCCTCGGTGCCTTGAGCTGCTCGGATAGTTGACTTACCAGCACGCTCTCCCGCGCCAGATAGCGGAAGGCGTCGATCCCGACGAGGGCCTCGACCCGGCGCACTCCCGAGCCGATCGACGCCTCGCCCATGATCTTCACCAGGCCAAGCTGACCAGACCTGGCCACGTGGGTGCCGCCGCACAACTCGCGTGAGTAATCGCCCACTTCGACAACCCTGACCTGGTCACCGTATTTCTCGCCGAACAGGGCAAGCGCTCCCATCGCCCTTGCTTCGCTGATCGAGGTGTAGAACGCGCGCACGTCGAGGTCATTGATCAGAACCTCGTTTACCTCGTCCTCGACGTCCGCCAGCACCGGCGCGGGTACCGCTCCGACGGCCGTGAAGTCGAACCTGAACCGGCCAGGCGCATTCTCCGAGCCCGCTTGCGCGGCGGTTTCGCCCAGCGCGGCCCGGAACGCGCGGTGCACCAAGTGAGTCGCGGTGTGTGACCGGGACAGCGCCCGGCGCCGGTCGATGTCGATCTCCACCAGCATCTGGTCGCCCACCGTGACCTCGCCGCCAGTGATCCGGCAGCGGTGCACGATCAGGCCGGGCACCGGCACCTGCACATCAAGGATCTCGACGGTCGCGTCCGTGCCAGCGCCGCTGCCCGCCGACCGCATCGCGCCGGTATCGGCGAGTTGCCCGCCACCTTCCGCGTAGCAGGGCGTGCGATCGAGAACGATATCCACTTCAGCGCCCGCTGCTGCGCTGGGCACTGACGCACCGTTGCTGAGCAACCCGATCACGGTCGCGTCAGCGGCGATCTCGTCGTAGCCGGTAAACACGACCTTGCCGGAGCGCTCAAGCAGCGAGGCGAAGACAGAGATGTCCGCGTTGCCGGTCTTCTTCGATGCCGCATCGTCTTTGGCCCGCTGCCGCTGCTCAGCCATCAGCCGACGGAACTCCGGCTCGTCCACCTCAAGGCCCTGCTCGCTCGCCATCTCCAAGGTCAGGTCGATCGGGAAGCCATAGGTGTCGTGCAATTGGAAGGCCTGCGCTCCGCTGAGCGCACGCTCACCCTTGCGCTCGGTCTCGGAGACCGCCGCCTCGAAGATCGCGGTGCCGGTGCGCAGAGTACCGAGGAAGGCCGACTCCTCTGCGTCCAGCACGGTGTGAAGGTTGGGCGCGTCCCTGATCAGATCCGGATACTGGTCGCCGAGCGCGCCGATCGCGACGGACACCAGTTCGTGCATGTAGCGCTCGTTCTGGCCGCCGTGTGCGCCCTGCCCACCATGGCCACCCCGCTGACTGCCCGCGAGCAACCGCAGGTCCCTGACGCTGCGCCTGACGATCCTCCTGAGCACGTAGCCGCGCCCCTCATTGGACGGGATGACCCCGTCCGCCACCAGCATGACCGCCGCCCTGACGTGATCTGCCACCACCCGCAGCGCGACATCGCTGCGATGATCGCGGCCATATTTCTGGTCGGTCAGCTCAGCTGCCCGGTCAAGCACCTTCCAGGTGGTGTCGACCTCGTAGATGTTGTCCACACCCTGCAGCAGGATCGCCATCCGCTCCAGGCCCATGCCGGTGTCGATGTTGTTCGACGGCAGCGGGCCCTGCACGTCGAAGTCCACCTTGCTGCGCACAGCGGACAGCTGGTACTGCATGAAGACCAGGTTCCATACCTCGAGGTACCGATCCTCATCCGCCTCAGGGCCACCCTCTTTGCCGTACTCAGGTCCGCGGTCGTAATAGATCTCCGAACACGGACCGCCCGGGCCCGGCACGCCCATGTGCCAGTAATTGTCGGCCAGTCCGCGCCGCTGGATCCGGTCAGGCGACACCCCGACCGAGTCGCGCCAGATCGAGTACGCCTCGTCATCGCCGGTGTAGACCGTCGCCCACAGCCTGCTCTCAGCGAAGCCGAAGCCACCGTCGGACTCCGGCCGGGTGAGCAACTCCCACGCGAGCGGGATCGCCTGCTCCTTGAAGTAGTCGCCGAACGAGAAATTCCCCAGCATCTGGAAAAACGTCGCATGCCTGGTGGTCTTGCCGACCTCGTCAATGTCTGGCGTCCGCACGCACTTCTGCGCAGAGACCGCTCGTGGATACGCTGGCCTGCGCTGGCCAAGGAAGTACGGCTTGAACGGCACCATTCCGGCGTTCACCAGCAGCAGGGTCGGGTCCTCAGCGATCAGGCTGGCTGAAGGCACCACAGTGTGCCCCCGCTGGGAGAAGTACTCAAGGAAACGGCGCGCAATCTCTGCCGACTCCATCAACAGCCATCCTTCGTCTTGTCGCCTTCGGCCCGCAGGCGGTCAGGGCCAGATCCAAGCGCACCATCCGGTATCGCCCCGGGTATCGCTCTCGCGCCACGGGCACGCTTGTCCATGAGGGTATTGCCCGACAGGGCCTGCTGCCGATTGATATTTGCCTCGTGCTCATCGAGGTACTCAGCCATTCCAGCCCGCACCTCCGCAACAAACGCCCCCATGCCACCGCGAGACTGACGGCCAAAGCGGCGGCCAAAGCGGCGGCCGAGCTGTGAACTTTGCTGACCGCCAAGCTGGCGGACTTGCTGACCGCCAAGCTGGCGGCCTTGCTGGCGCTCGGTGAACTGACCGCTTATCAGCGTGCGCAATTGCCTCGCCAGCCACGCGGCCATGCTGATCACGAGCTGATCGCCCCAGCGCCGCGTTGCTCCGGCCGGGACGGCCGACGATGCAGGCCCGCCGGCTACCTGGGTCATCTGCCTAGTCGCCGATACCGGCCCGAGCTGACTCGCGATCGATCGCGCGGCCCGATCAACCCGCCGGTAGCCCACGACGCCAATTACCGCCCCAGCCACCAGCCAGGACGCTCGCCGAATCACGGCCGCACCCGGTCCCGGCCTGGCAGTTCGCCGACATGACCGGCCTGATGAACCCGGCCTGCCCGGCGAACTGCGAGCGCTCGCCGCACGCCATAACCTGCCGCAGCGACCCGAAGCACTGGTGCGCCAATGCCGTTGGCGATCAGCCGGGCCGACCCGGCGACGGCGGACACCTGCTCCGACAAGTCGGTCATACTGTCGCTGACCGCCTCAACGCTCTCACTGAGCTGATGCGTCCTGGCCAGCTGCTCATCGGCTCGGTCCACAGCCGCCTGCGCCCGGCTGATCAAGGCCGCAGTCGCATCTTGATAACCGGTCAGCACGCTGGTCGCCAGCGAGATCAGCCGAGCCAGTCGGAACAAGACATACACCGCCGCGCACACGCCGACCGCGAAGAAACCTGCCGCGATCAGCGCGGCCAACTGTCCCGCATTCACCGGCTTCAGCCCCCTCTCGCACTGGTCGTCGCCATGCCTTGGCCGACCCTATCGCGTGCCCGTCCCCCGCAAGCCCGCACGCAGCAAGAGCCCTGCCGCCGCCGCAGACCCCTCCGCTGGCGCAGCTCCAAGGGCTGGCGCCAGCGCACCCCAAGACCAGCGCCTTGTCGCTGTCCGGCCGGCCGTCGCTGCCGCCCTCACCGGGCCCGGCGCTAAGGCCAGGACTTTAAGCTTGGGTGCCGTCCTCGTCGGGGGCGGCGTCCAGGATCGCGCGGATTCGCTCGGCTCGGTCGGCGTACCTGGCCTCCGCGCCGTGCCTGGACGGCTCGTAGTAGCGGCGTCCGGCCGCCTCCTCCGGCGGATAGACCTGCTGAACGATCCCTTCCGGGTAGTCGTGCGGGTACAGGTAACCCTTGCCGTGTCCGAGTCGCCCGGCGCCGGCGTAACTTGCGTCCCGCAGATGCGCGGGAACGGTGCCGGTGCGGCCCGCCCTGACGTCCTCGGCCGCAGTGTTAATGGCCTTGACCACTGAGTTGGATTTGGGCGCGAGCGTCAGGTGGATGACTGCCTGGGCCAGGTTGATCCTCGCCTCTGGCAGCCCGACAAATTCGACCGCCTGGGCGGCCGCGATGGCAACCGGCAGGGCGGTCGGGTCGGCCATGCCGACATCCTCGCTCGCGTGCACGATGATGCGGCGGGCGATGAACCTGGGATCTTCCCCAGCCTCGATCATCAGCGCCAGGTAGTGCAGCGCGGCATCGACGTCGCTGCCCCTGATGCTCTTGATGAAGGCGCTGATCACGTCATAGTGCTGGTCACCGGCTCGGTCGTACCGCACGGCGGCTCGGTCGACTGCTCGCTCAAGCACCGACAGATCGATGGTCCCGCCGGCTTGCACCCCAAGGGCCGCCGCTTCCAGGTAGGTGAGCGCGCGCCTGGCATCGCCGCCGGCCAGCCGCAGCAACTGCTCACACGCGTCATCAGCGAGGGTCACTTCGCCGCCAAGACCACGGACGTCGGTCAAGGCACGGGAGATGACCAGACGCAGATCCTCATCGCTGAGCGAGCGCAGCCGCAGCAGCAGCGAGCGGGACATCAACGGCGCCACGACCGAGAACGACGGGTTCTCCGTCGTCGCGCCGATGAAGGACACCCAGCGGTTCTCTACGGCGGGCAGCAGGGCATCCTGCTGCGCCTTGTTGAACCGGTGCACCTCATCGATGAACAACAACGTCTGCGTCCCGGTCAAGCCAAGGTCAGTGCGCGCAGCTTCAATCGCCGCTCGTACTTGAGCGACGCCCGCTGACACCGCCGAGATCTCCACGAACTTGCGCCCCGTCACCCCGCTGAGCACATAGGCAAGCGTCGTCTTGCCGGTCCCTGGCGGACCCCAGAGCAGCACCGACATTGGCGCGTCCCGTTCGGCCAGAGTTCGCAGCGGCGAACCGGCCGCCGTGAGCTTGGGCTGGCCGATCACCTCGTCCAGACTGCGGGGCCGCATCCTGACCGCGAGCGGCGCGACGCCGGCTGCCGCCTCACGGGCAGCGTCGTCGAACAGGCTGGCACCCTGTTGCTGACGATCAGCCTTGGCCACGGCTCAACTCGCTCTCTATCCCGACTGTCCGCCGTCGGCGGGCATCGACGCGGGGCTTGGCTTGAAGTCGATCCCGGCCTCCTTGCGCTGCGCCGCCGTGATCGGCGTCGGTGCACCGGTCAGCGGGTCGTGCCCGGATGCGGCCTTCGGGAACGCGATGACGTCCCTGATCGAGTCGCGCCCGGTCAGCAGCATCATCAGCCGGTCCCAGCCGAATGCGATCCCGCCGTGCGGCGGCGGCCCGAACCGCAGCGCGTCGAGCAGGAAGCCGAACTGCGAAGTCGCCTCCTCACGCGACAACCCGATCACGTCGAACACCTGCTGCTGCATAGCTGGCCGGTGGATCCTGATCGAGCCACCACCGATCTCGGTGCCGTTGCACACGATGTCGTAGGCGTCGGCCAGTGCTCCGCCGGGCTCGGCCGTGAACTTGTCGGCCCACTCGGGCAGCGGCGAGGTGAACGGATGATGCACGGCCGTCCAGCCGCCTTCGTCGGTCTCCTCGAACATCGGTGCATCGACCACCCAGGTGAACGCCCAAGCCGAAGGATCAATCAGCCCGCACCGCGCCCCGATCTCCAGCCGGGCCGCACCGAGCAGCGACCGCGCCGCCGACGGCGTGCCAGCGGCGAAGAACACGCAGTCTCCGGCCGATGCGCCGACGGCGGCTGGCAGCCCCAAGCGCTCATCGTCAGACAGGTGCTTGACCACCGGCCCAGCGTCGGTCACCGCGCCGTCAGCGCCGACCAGCACGTAGGCGAGTCCGCGCGCGCCACGCGACTTAGCCCAGTCCTGCCAGCCGTCAAGCTCCTTGCGGCTTTGCTCAGCCCCGCCAGGCATCACCACGGCACCGACATGCTGCGCCTGGAACACCCGGAATCCGGTCCCGGCGAAGTAAGAAGTCAGCTCAGCGAGCTCGCATCCGAAGCGAAGATCTGGCTTGTCCGAGCCGAATCGCGCCATGGCATCGGCGTATGTCATATGCGGGATCGGCCGCTGCACCTGGTACCCGGCGACGTCCCGCCACAGGCGCTCCACCAGGTCCTCAGCGACCTGGACCACATCCGCCCTGGTCACGAACGACATCTCGATGTCGATCTGAGTGAACTCAGGCTGGCGGTCGGCCCGGAAGTCCTCATCGCGGAAGCAGCGCACGAGCTGGTAGTACCGCTCGAGCCCGGAGATCATCAGCAGCTGCTTGAACAACTGAGGCGACTGCGGCAACGCATACCAGCTGCCTGGCTGCAGCCGCACCGGCACCAGGAAGTCACGCGCGCCTTCCGGAGTCGACCTGGTCAAAAACGGGGTCTCCACGTTGACGAATCCGTGCTCCCGCATCACGTCGCTGACCAGGTAAGCGGCCCTGGACCTAGCTCGCAGCGCGGCCGCCATGTCGGCGCGCCTGATGTCCAGATACCGGTACTTGAGCCTGACCTCTTCATTGAGCTCGCCGTGCCCCTCGATCTGGAACGGCAGCGGGTCGCACTCGGCCAGCACCTCAATCGCGCTGGCGGCCACCTCGATCTCGCCGGTCGGCAGCTCGGGGTTCTCGTTTCCTGCCGGTCGCCGCCGCACCTCGCCAGTGACCAGTACGCAGTACTCGGCCCGCAGTTCGTGCGCCAGGTCCTCCTCGCGTAGCACGACCTGCACCACGCCGCTGGCATCGCGCAGGTCAATGAAGACGACGCCGCCATGATCCCTGCGGCGCGCTACCCAGCCGGCCAGCGTCACTGGCGCCCCGGCCTGCGACGCGCGCAGCGCGCCGGCTTCGTGGGTGCGGATCATCGCACTCCAGCCCTTCTGTTCGAGGGTCAATCCAAGTCAAAACCACGAGGCATAAAGGCTCGCGGTACCACTGCCGGCCCGGACGGCGGCTCAGGCCGACCGCTGCTCACAGTCCGCGCTTTGGGCCAGTCGCGGGCACCAGCCCCGTCAGAAACGGATTTGCTGCCCGCTCAGCGCCTATCGTCGTCTGCGGCCCGTGCCCGGACAGCACCACGGTCTCATCCGGTAGTGGCAGGCAAACCCTTGACAGGCTATCGAGAATCGTCTGGTAGTCGCCGCCGGGCAGGTCAGTTCGCCCGATCGAGCCAGCGAACAGCAGGTCGCCAGTAAAGAGCGTGCCAGCCTGGTCTTGCTCGGCTGGGACTGAGAAGGCGACCGAGCCAGGCGTGTGCCCTGGTGCGTGGGCCACCGTCAGCTGGACCCCAGCCAGTTCGAGCGCCATCCCGTCAGTCAGCTCAAGTACGTCCGACGGCTCGCGGAAGGTCAGCCCGCCAAAGACCTGCCTGCCGACCTGACGGGAGAATCCGCGCGCCGGATCGCTGAGCAGCGCCCGGTCATCGGGATGAATGTAGGCCGGAATGCCTGCCCCGTCGCACACTGGCGTGATCGACCAGATGTGGTCGATGTGGCCGTGCGTGGCGAGCACTGCCACCGGGCGCAGCTTGAATCGGGCGATGATCTCATCGATGCCAGCCTCGGCATCTTGGCCAGGATCGATGATCAGACAATCGGTGCCTGGCCCGGACGCGACGAGGTAGCAATTCGCGGCGAACGAGCCTGCGGGAAATCCAGCGATCAGCAATGCAACCTCCAGGCCAAGCTTCTGCCGCCGCCCCGGCTGCGACCAGAGCCTTGCGGGCGGCCCCGATCAGGCTACCGAGCGACACCGACAGGCGGCACCGAGCCCGTTTCTGAGGCATATTCCTGAGCGGGCAATTACAGGACGGCTGCGGTTGGTGCGTCGAACCGATAACGGCGGGGGTACGCACTTGCCTTGCGCAGATACCATGCGCGAAGTTTTGGAAGAGCACCACTACCGGTGGATAACGGGAGGGCGGGGCACGGTGGCGGGTAAGCAGGAACGCCAGCGCAAGCTAGCGAGGGAGCGGCACCAGCGTCGGCTAGCCAGGGCGGCCGAGCGTCAAGAGCGCGCGCGTAAGACGGCGAAGATAGTCGGGAGCAGCGTCGCGATCGTGGTGATCGCCGCCGTCGTGGTAGTGGGCGTGCTCGCGCTCACCAAGCAATCTAAGTCTGCCGCGACGCCCCTGGCCTCCCCCTCCACGTCAGCCAGCAGCACGCCGACGCCGACGGCCTCGCCGAGCGCGAGCGCGCCAGCGGTGGTCGAGCCAGCGAAGCACTGCGTGTACACGCCGGGTGGCAAGGCCGCACGCAATGTCGGCGTCCCGCCAGCCGCTCCTGACTACAAGGCGACCTACCAGGCGACGATCAACACCAACCGCGGCGCGGTCGTCATCGACCTGCTGAACTCGAAGGCGACCTGCACCGTGAACTCGTTCGTCTACCTGGCGAGCAAGGGCTACTTCACCAACACTCCTTGCCACCGGCTCACCACCAGCGGCATTTACGTGCTGCAGTGCGGTGACCCGACCGGCACCGGCGATGGCGGCCCAGGCTATTCCTTCGACGATGAGAACCTGGCCGGCGCCACCTATCCGGCGACGACGGTGGCTATGGCGAACTCGGGCCCCAACACCAACGGCAGCCAGTTTTTCCTGGTCTACAAGGACACTGACTTGCCTGCGTCTTACACGCCGTTTGGCAAGATCGTGAGCGGACTCAATATCATCCAGCAGGTGGCGAAGGCGGGCACAGACAACTCCAACGGACCCGGCGACGGGCACCCCAAGGACAAGGTCCAGATCGAAAGCGTCACCATCAAGAAGACCTGACCGGACGGCAAGGATTCAGTATCGGCATCTTGGGCATGTCGGGTCAGGTACAAGCAGGAGGTAATCGGTGAGCACGGGAAGCCATCCGTGGGGCCGGGTAGCCGAAGACGGCACCGTCTACGTGCGCACCAGCGAGGGTGAGCGCGTCGTCGGGATCTGGCAAGCAGGCAGCCCTGACGAGGCGCTCGCGTTCTATACCCGCAGGTATGACTCGCTGGCCACCGAGGTAAACCTGCTTGAGCGCCGGATCGCGTCAACCGACCTGGCACCAGGGCAGGCCAAGGCGACGATCAGCAGGCTGCGCGCCGCGATCGAGGAGGCCAAGGCTGTCGGCGACCTCGAAGGCCTCAAGCAGCGCCTAGACGCCTTGACCGAGCGGGCCGACCAGCGGCGCGAAGAGCACAAGGCGGCGCGCGACAAGGCGCGGGCTGATGCCATCGAGATCAAGGAGCGGATCGTCACCGAGGCCGAGAACATCGCGGCCGACGCGACGCATTGGAAGTCGAGCGGCGAGCGGCTCAAGGAACTCCTCGATGAGTGGAAGGCCGCGCCGCACGGCGACCGTGCCGCCGAGGCCGCGCTTTGGAAGCGGATGTCGGCCGCTAGAACCGCCTTCGCTAAGCGCCGCAAGGTCTACTTCGCCGCGCTCGAAGAAGAGCGTGAAGGAGTCAAGGAGCGCAAGCAAGAGCTCGTCACCAGGGCTGAGGAGCTGGCCGGATCGACTGACTGGGCTGCTACCGCTGCCGCTTACCGCGACCTAATGGCGCAGTGGAAAGAGGCCGGCCGCGCTGACCGCGCCACCGAGGATGAGCTCTGGAAGCGCTTCAGGACGGCGCAGAGCGCCTTTTTCGATGCCAGGTCCGCCGCGCTGTCCGCGAAGGACAGTCAGCTCAGAGAGCGCGCCAGCGCCAAGGAGCAACTGCTGGCCGAAGCTGAGCGGTTGCTGCCGATCACCGACGCGAAGGGCGCCAGGTCCGCCCTGCGCTCGATACACCAGCGCTGGGACAAGATCGGCGCAGTAGCCAAGGAGGCGCAGGAGCGCCTTGAAGGCGGATTGCGCAAGATCGACGAGGCAGTTCGCAAAGCCGAGGACATCCAGTGGCGGCGCACCAACCCTGAGGCACTGTCGAGGGCTAGGGACACCGTCGACCAGATCCGCAAGACGATCAGCCAACTGGAGACCCAGCTCGCCACCGCCACTGAGCGTGGTGACGAAGCCGCCTGCGAGCGTGCCCGTTCCGCCATTGCCACTAGGCAGTCCTGGCTAACCGAGGCCGAAAAGACCCTAGCCGACCTCACCAGCTAGCCTCAGGACCCCTCGCTGCGGATCGGCCAGGGAGCCCGCGGACCCGTCGCCACGGCCCGGAGCCGGAGCCTGCCCGCCCGTCGCCACGGCCCGGGCTAGCAGCAACGGGGGTCCCCCGTTGCTGCTGTGGTGACAACGGGGGACCCCCGTTGTCGTTCGCGACGAGGGCCTATGAGCTAGCTGATGACTCGTTGGGCGTCGTAGACGCCGTCTACGCTGCGCACGGCCTTGAGCACGTGCCGCAGATGCTCGGGGTCACCCATCTCGAAGGTGAACTTGCTGAGCGCGACCCGGTCCCGCCTGGTCGTGACGGTCGCCGACAAGATGTTGACGTGCTGCTCAGAGATTGACCTGGTCACATCGGAGAGCAAGCCAGTACGGTCGAGCGCTTCGACCTGGATCGCGGCCAGGAACCGTGAGCTTTCCTTCGGCGACCAGTGCACCGCGACGACTCGCTCGGGCTCGGACGTCACCAGGTGCTGGACGTTGACGCAGTCGGTACGGTGCACCGATACGCCGTTGCCCCGGGTCACGAACCCGGTGATCTTGTCGCCAGGTACCGGGGTGCAGCACTTGGACAGCCTGGCCCAGACGTCTGCCGCACCCTCGACCGCGACACCGGAGTCACCTGGCGCCGCCTGCGGGCTCGGCGGCCTGGTGAGCACTGTTGTCTCGGCGATATCCTCCTGCGCGCCAGCCAGTCCGCCGGCCGCGTTTACCAGCTTGGTGACCACCGACTGAGCGCTCACATGACCGTCACCGACGGCCGCGTAGAGCGCGGACAGGTCCTGGTACCGCAACTCGTGCGCGATCGCGAGCAGCGCGTTGGCGCTCGCCAATCGCTGCAGCGGCAAGCCTTGCTTGCGCATCGTCCGCGCGATGATCGCCTTGCCAGTATCGGCCGAAGCCTCGCGACGCTCCTTGGAGAACCAGTGCCTGATCTTGTTTCTCGCGCGGGCGCTCTTAACGAATCCGAGCCAGTCCTGGCTCGGCGCGGCGTCTGGTGCCTTCGACGTGAGTACCTCGACCGTCTCGCCGTTGCTCAAGGTGGACTCAAGCGGTACCAGTCGGCCATCTACCTTGGCACCGACTGTGCGATGCCCGACCTCGGTGTGGATCGCGTAGGCGAAGTCGACCGGCGTGGCACCCTGCGGCAGGGCGATGACCTCACCGCGCGGCGTAAAGACGTAGACCTCGGCACTGCCGACTTCGAAACGTAGCGACTCAAGGAACTCAGCCGGGTCGGCAGTCTCCCGTTGCCAGTCCACCAGTTGCCTGAGCCAGGCGAGGTCCGCCGGGCTGGTGCCAGTGGTCATCTCCTCGCGGTACTTCCAATGCGCCGCGACACCGTACTCCGACCTGCGGTGCATCCCCCAGGTCCTGATCTGCAACTCGACTGGCTTGCCACCCGGACCGATCACCACGGTATGCAGCGACTGGTACATGTTGAATTTCGGCATCGCGATGTAGTCCTTGAACCGCCCGGGCACCGGGTTCCACCGGGCGTGCGCGGCACCGAGCACCGCGTAACAATCGCGAACGCTATCAACCAGAATGCGGATGCCGACAAGATCATAGATGTCGTCAAAGCTCTTATTCTTCGCGATCATCTTTTGATACACCGAATACAGATGCTTCGGGCGGCCGGTCACTCGCGCTTTGATCTTCGCCTCACGCAAGTCAGCGGAGACTTCCTCAATGACCTCCTGGAGGAACGCCTCGCGACGCGGTGCCCGCTCAGAGACCAGCCGGGCGATCTCGTCGTAGCGCTTGGGAAACAGCGTCGCGAACGCTAGATCCTCAAGCTCCCACTTGACTGTGTTCATGCCGAGCCGGTGGGCGAGCGGGGCGTAGATCTCCAGCGTCTCGCGTGACTTCTGCTCCTGCTTGGGCCGGGGCAGATAGCGCAAGGTGCGCATGTTGTGCAGCCGGTCGGCGAGCTTGATCACCAGCACCCTGATGTCGCGGGACATGGCCACGACCATCTTGCGCACGGTCTCAGCCTGGGCCGCCTCGCCGTACTTCACCTTGTCCAGCTTGGTCACGCCATCGACCAGAGCGGCGATGTCATCACCGAAGTCAGCGCGGAGCTCTTCCAGGGTGTACGGGGTGTCCTCGATCGTGTCGTGCAGCAACGCCGCACACAGCGTCTCGTGATTCATGCCCAACTCGGCCAGGATCGTCGCGACGGCCAGCGGGTGGGTGATGTAAGGATCACCGCTTTTGCGCGACTGATTCGCGTGGCACCGGGCGGCGACTTCGTAAGCCCGCTCGATCAACTTGATATCGGCCTTAGGGTGCGTGGTGCGCGCCGTCTTGATCAACGGCTCAAGCACCGGGTTGACCCCACCGCCACGCGAACTGGCAAACCGACCGAGCCTGCGCCGAACGCTCGGGTGGCTGGCCCCTTGACCGACCCCACCGCTAGGGACCGTCGTCGCCTGCGCCGCGCTACCCGGCTGGTCCGCGCCACCCGCCGCTTGGTCTGCGCCGGTCGTTGTCTCGGTCGTGCTGGCTAGGCCACCTTCCTGCGGGCCGTCCTCTTCCGTGGCAGGCCGACCTGCGGGCGCGCCAACCTGCGGGGTCACCCCATTGCCAGCCACGGGCAGACCGTCTTCGTTGCCCCGCCCGTTGCCCTCCTGGGTGACTCCGCTACCGGCCTTACCGGCCGTCGCTACGTCACCGGCCACTGCCGCTCCTCGCGTACATGAAGTTTCCAGTGTATCTAGGCCACCTCAAACCGTGCGGCGCGCTCCAATGTTCCCGTCCCCGCCCAACCCAACTCGGCGTCCTCGCCGCCCGTCATCATGGGTCGCAGCAGCATCGATGGCGGCGGGCAGACCCGCGACCACTCCCGAGCCATCAGGCCAACGCCGCGTGGCTCGACGGGCCAGCAGGTCAATTTCTCGTGCCAAATACGGAATGGCCGACCAGTCCGGCTCTTTGATTGCGCATATAGGTATAAAGCACTCGTCAAGATCCGAACGCGTCCCCCAGCCACCGCCAGTCCGGGCTAGAGCAGCGCGGGCCGGGTGGTCAGATGGCTAGCAGTGCGCGAGGATTGAGGTCTGGGACGTTGGAGCGACCGTTCAGGAAGCCGAGCTCGATCAGCACGCTGAACGCGGCCACTTCGGCACCGCAGCGTGAGATCAGCGCTGCGGTGGCGGCAGCTGTGCCACCCGTCGCTAGCACGTCGTCGATCAGGAGCACTCGCTCCCCTGGCTTGAAAGCGTCGGTCTTGACCTCGACGGCGGCGGTGCCGTACTCGAGTTCGTAGCTCTGGTGGTGAGTGAGGCCGGGCAGCTTGCCCGCCTTGCGAACCGGGACGAAGCCGACGCCCAGCGCGCAGGCCACCGGAGCGGCCAGGATGAAGCCGCGCGCTTCGATGCCGGCCACCTTGTCGATCCGGTCGTGGCCAGCGGCCAGTGCCGCGATTGTCGCCGCGAAGGCGGCACCGTCGGCAAGCAGCGGCGTGATGTCCTTGAATATCACTCCTGGCTGCGGATAGTCAGGCACATCGCGGACAAGCCGCCGCAGCATTGCTATCACGTCGCCAGAGCCGACGCTGGCCACGGGCTCGTGGTCAACGCCGGCTCCGGATTGGGTGGCGCCAGTCGGCACGGCTGGCTACCGGCGCTTCTTTTTGCCTGACGGACGGCGCTGCGAAGAACCCGACCGGCGTGGCTGCTGGCGAGGCCCGGTGGCGGCACGAGCACCCGCCGATCAGCCGGCGGGACGGCCAGCCGATACGGCTGCCGCAGCCGCCGAGCTCACGTCATCGTCCTCGGGCTCAAGTTCGGATTCGTCGTTCTCAGCTATCGCTACCCGACCGGTTGTCGTGCTCGGTGCGGCAGCGCCTTCGGTGACAGCCGCACTGGCCGCTGCCGCAGCACCCGTCGCGGCCGCCTTCGCCTGGCGCTTGCTGCTCGTGGCCCGCTGCGCGATCTGCTTCGCCAACTGCCGGTATTCAGGCTGACGCTCCTTGAGGTCAGCCAGCACCGGAGTGGCGATGCAGATCGAGGAGTAGGTACCTGAGAGCATTCCAACGAAGAGCACCAGCGACAGGTCCTTCAATTCGCCGTTGCCCAGCAGGAAGATGCTGACTACCAGGATCGAGACCACCGGCAGCAAGGCAATCAGCGAGGTGTTGATGGATCTGACCAGCGTCTGGTTCAGCGCCAGGTTCGCCGCTTCGCTATAACGGGTGCGTCTGGTCGCGAGCAGGCCGGCGGTATTCTCCCTGACCTTGTCGAAGACCACCACCGTGTCATAGAGCGAGTAACCAAGGATGGTCAGCAAGCCGATCACGGTGGCGGGGCTGACTTCGAACCGGGTTAGCGCGTAGACGCCGACTGTGATCACGATGTCGTGCGCTAGGGCCACCAAGGCGGCGGCCGCCATTCGCCATTCGAACGCGATCGACAGGTAGATCACGATCACGATCAGGAAGGCGATAAGCGCTTCCAGCGCTTTCTGAGAGATCTGGCCGCCCCAACTCGGGCCGACCGACTGCAAGCTCACCCCGTTGTTGGTGACGCCGCCTTCTTTAGCCAGCGCGTGCAGGATCTTGTACTGCGTTGCGGTGGCACCCTTGCCGGTCAGTGCCTCGGTCTGCACATCCCAGCCCCTGGTGCCAACCCGCTGCACGATTGTCGTGCTCGGTGCGCCTGCCTTGATCGCGGTATTCGAGACCTCAGCTTGGGTCAGGTGGATCGATGCCGGGGTGGTGAACTTGTAGATGTCGCCACCCTTGAAGTCGACGCTGAAGTTCAGTCCGCCGATCAACAGCGCGGCGAGGCTGATCACCAGGATCGCGCCGGAGATCGTGTACCAGAGCTTCTGGCGGCCGACGAAGTCGAATGAGACCTCGCCACGGTACAGCCGCCCGCCGACCTCGCCAAGCCTGGACATCAGGCCTCCTTCGGGGTGGTCCTGGTGGCGTTGGTCGCGCCGCCAGCAGCCAGTCTGGCCGGGGCCGGCCGTGAGCCGCGCCACGGAGATCGTGCTCCGAGCCTAGCCGGATCGAGGCCGGACATAGGCCTGCCCGAACTGTAGAACTTGGTCCTGGCCAGCAGCGTGACCATGGGCTTGGTGAACAAGAAAACCACCGCGATGTCGATCAGCGTGGTCAGGCCGAGGGTGAACGCGAAGCCCTTAACATCGCCGATCGAGATGAGGTACAGCAGCAGTGCGGCTAGGAACGAGACGGTGTCGGACACCAAGATGGTTCTCCTGGCCCGGCCCCAGCCCCGTTCGACGGCGGCTCGCAGGGTCCGGCCTTCTCTGACTTCGTCTCGCAATCGCTCGAAGTACACCACGAACGAGTCGGCGGTAATGCCGATCGCCACGATGAGTCCGGCCACACCTGCCAGCGTCAGCGAGTAGCCCTGGTACTTAGTGAGCAAGATGACCGCGAACCAGGACAGCATCGCCGCGATGGTCAAGCTGAGCACAGAGACCAGCGCCAGGCCGCGGTAGTACAGGAACGAGTAGACCACGACCAGCAAGAGACCGACAGCCGCGGCGATCAGGCCCGCGTCCAGCTGCTGCGCGCCAAGCTGTGCCGACACGGACTGAATCTGCTGGCTGGCGAAGCTCAGCGGCAGCGCGCCGTACTTCAGCACATTCGCGAGGTCAGTAGCCGATTTCTGAGTGAAGCTGCCCTGGATTTGCCCCGAGCCGCCAGTGATCGGCTGGGAAACGTACGGCGCCTCCACTACCTTGCCGTCGAGCACGATCGCGAACTGGTCGAGTACCGAAGTCTCGCTCTGCGTCGAGGTGTCGTAGTACGAGTCGTACATCTGCGTGGTCTTGGTGCCGAAGCTCTTGGAGCCTTGGCCGTTGAGGTCGAAGGTGACGATCCACTCGTTGTTAGTCGACTGCAGCCCAGCGCTCGGCGACCTTAGCTGGGTACCAAGCACGATCGCCGGGCCGAGCACGTACTTGACCCCTTGACCGTCACAGGCGACGATATATTTCTCATTGTCGTACTTGTATGACTTGTCACCATAGATCTGGTGTTGCCAGCCCTTGCTCTTGCAGTTCAACTCCTTGAACAGGGCGAGCGTGGCCTTGGGCACCATGCTTTCTTCGCCGCTGACATACAAGGTGGCGGCGGGACTCGAAGCTGACGGCGACGGACTGGCGCTCGGTGACGCCGAGCTTGACGGGCTACCCGAGCTTGACGGGCTACCCGATCCTGACGTCGACGGCGTCGGCGAAGACGAGGCCTTCGGCGAGTTGGATGCCGACGGCGACGGCGATGCCGACGAGCCGATCCGCTTAGCCGAAGAAACCTGGCCGGTGCCACCGCCCGAGGCCGATGGCGACGGCGACGCATTCGGCGACGTGGACGACTTAGCTGACGATGAGGCCTTCCCGCTGGCTGACGGCGAGCCGCTGGGCGTCCCCGACGGTAGCGGAGTCGGCGTCACGGCCGGCTCCGTCGGGCTGGCCGCCGGAAGGCCCTTCCCTGCCTTGACTCCCTGCTGGACGCACGAGTTGGGGATCTCAGTGGTGCACAGCAGCACCTGGCGGAACCTAAGCTGCGCCGAGCTCAGCAATGGCTGGATCTCGGACGCGCTCTTGCCAGGGATCGAAATGTTGATGAGCTGCGATCCCTGCTGCTGCACCGAGGTGTTATTGATGCCAAGCCCGTTGAACCTGCCCTCGAGGATCGAGATGGCGGTGTTCATGTCGGACTTCGATGGCACGCCGCCGTGAGCGGCGACCGCCTTCAGCGTGACCTCGGTACCGCCGTGCAGGTCAAGGCCGAGACCGACCTTGAACTTGGAGTGCCAGTCTCCTGGGTGCACGATCGCGCCGCCGATAATGGTCAGGACCATGACGACCAAAAGCACCGCGAGTGCGGCCAAGTGGATGCCCGGTCGAGACTTGGGTCCGCTCGGCCGGGAACTGCTGCTGCCGCCCGACCAGCCACCACTGCGTGGCCTCGACGACTTGCCTGGGGGAGTCACCTGTGCTTATCCCTTAACTCGATCGCGTCCGCTACCGGCTCACGTTCCTGCGCTTAGGCGTTACGGTCCTTGGAGTCAACGTCGGTGTCCGCGCTGTCCGACGTCACGTCCTTGATGTCCCAGTCAGCACCAGTCTCGCTGGCCAGGTCTTCGTTCTCGTCGATTTGCTCGGGCATCGGCTCGTCATCGGAGATCACGTCCATCACGGCCCGGCGCAGCATGGTGACCTGAACCCCTGGCGCGATCTCGATCACGACGTCGCGGTCATCACCTGAGATGACGGTGCCGTACATGCCCGCTGTGGTCCTGATTCGCTGACCAGGCATGACCTGGCCTTGAGTCTGAGCGATCTTACGCTGCCTGTTGCGCTGCGGCCGCATGATCAGCAGATAGAAAAGGCCGATCAGCACCGCGAGGATAAGGAATGTATACGCCGGATTGCCGCCGCTCTTCGTGGCGGTCGTGGCCGCGGCCAGGTGGGATCCGGCGGCGAGAGTCATAGTCCCCATCACGGGGCTTCCTTCCAGTTGATGGCGCGGCGGCCGGTGGCAGCCACGGCACTGTGCCGATGTTGCCAGCTCGGGTACACCGAGTCGGCTGCACCGACGGTAGCGCTAGGCGGCTGGGAAAAACCAACTGCCGAAGTTTAGCGGCGGGCGAGCCGCGCACAAACAGGCTACGGCGTTCACCGAGTGATCGTGACCAGCCCGCAACCAGATGTGACATTCTCGACCGCCGATTGGCGTTATGCCGGACTCGGCCAACGCCTTGCTGATGTCAACGTCAGCTAATCAAACAACGTAATCGGGCCCGGCTCATCCCCTGAGTCCCCCAAGTCACTGGAGTCCGCTGAGCCCACCGCGTTCCTTGAGTCCGCCGACGGCGGCGCCAGCCCCAGATGCTCCCAGGCAGCCGGCGTCGCCACCCGGCCGCGCGGGGTCCGCGCGATCAGGCCACAGCGCACCAGGAACGGCTCGGCCACCACCTCGACGGTCTCGGCTTCCTCGCCGACCGCGACCGCCAGCGTCGACAATCCGACCGGCCCGCCGTTGAATCGCAGTACCAGCGCCGTCAGCACCGCCCGGTCCAGCCGGTCAAGACCGCTCTCGTCGACCTCATACAAGGTCAGTGCCGCCTGCGCGGCCGCCTTAGTCACCACGCCATCGCCGCGCACCTCGGCGTAGTCCCTGACTCGCCGCAGCAGCCGGTTAGCGATCCTTGGGGTGCCACGGGAGCGCCCGGAGATCTCGTCCGCACCGTCATCTTCAAGCGCGACGCCGAGCAGACCAGCCGATCGGCGGATGATCACGCCAAGCTCGGCAGGCTCATAGAAATCGAGATGCCCGGTGAAGCCGAACCTGTCCCGCAGCGGCGCCGGCAGCAAGCCGGCTCTGGTGGTGGCCCCGACCAGCGTGAAGGGCGCGATGTCCAACGGCACAGCCGTCGCACCTGGACCTTTGCCGAGCATCACGTCGACTCTGAAGTCCTCCATCGCGAGGTAGAGCATCTCCTCGGCTGGCCTGGCCAGCCGATGGATCTCATCGATGAACACCACCTCGCCGCCGGACAGTGAGGTCAGCATCGAGGCTAGGTCACCGGCCCGCTCGATGGCCGGTCCGCTGCTGATCCGCAGCGGCGCGGCGAGCTCGGCCGCGATGATCATCGCGATTGTGGTCTTGCCAAGCCCAGGCGGGCCGGACAGCAGTACGTGATCTGGTGCCTTGCCGCGCCGCATGGCACCCTCAAGCACCAGCGTGAGCTGCTCACGCAGCCTGGCCTGGCCGACGAATTCGGCCAGCTGCCTCGGTCGCAGCGCACCTTCGATCTGCCGCTCGTCAGCGTCGGCCAGCGGCGAGACGAACCGTTCTGTATCGGTCACCCGCGCCCCGAATCCTGTCCGCTCAGCCGGGCCGAGCCGAGGGCGCGCAAGGCCGCCCTGAGCGCCACCGCCACGTCAACCTCGCCGCCATCCGGCCCGGTCACCTCTGGCTCGATCATGGCGATCGCCTGCTCGGCGTCCCGCTGCTGCCAGCCCAGGTTCACCAGGCCAGTGCGAACCTGATCACGCCAGGTCAGAACGCCGACTCCAGCCCGGCCCTGTCCGGCGGGCATGGCAACGCCGGTGCCAGCTCCGGCCTCCGGTGAGCCGAGCCGGCAGGCCAGCTCAAGCACGATCCGCTGGGCGCCCTTGCGGCCGATTCCTGGCACCGCCGTCAGCGCAGTCACGTCGGCCGCCGCCACCGCACCGCGCAGCGCGTCGGGGGTGAAGGTGCCGAGCATGGCCAACGCCAGCCTGGGGCCAATGCCGCTCGCGGTCTGCAGCAACTCGAAAGTGTTGCGCTCGTCGTCGTTGGCGAACCCGTACAAGGTCAGTGCGTCTTCACGGACCACGAGCGAGGTGGACACCTTAGCCCGCTCCCCCGGCCTGAGCCCGGCCAGCGTGCCGGGCGAGCACTGCACCAGCAGCCCGACGCCGCCGACATCGATGACCGCGCCCTCCGGTGCCACGGCGCTGACGGTGCCGTCAAGATGCGCGATCATCGAGTCCCTCCCGCAGTAGTGGTACCGGTCAGGTTGGCGGCAGTCAGCCGAGCCTGCGCGCCGCCACGCCACAAGTGACAGATCGCCAAGGCGAGCGCGTCGGCGGCGTCGGCAGGCCGAGGCGACTCGGTCAGTCGAAGCAGCCTGGTCACCATGTGAGTGACCTGCGCTTTGTCCGCCCGGCCGTTGCCGGTCACCGCCGCCTTGACCTCGCTTGGCGTATGCAGCGCCACTGGGATGCCAAGCCGCGCGGCGCACACGATGGCGACCGCCCCAGCCTGCGCTGTGCCCATCACGGTGCGCACATTGTGCTGGCTGAATACCCGCTCCACCGCGACCGCGTCCGGCGCGTACTGCCGCAGCCAGGCCTCGATCCGCTCTTCGATGGCGAGCAGCCTGGTGCCGATATCCGCGCCTGCCGGACTGCCTACGACACCGGTGTCGATCAGCCGCAAGGTCACGCCCGGGCCGCCTTCGACCACGCCAAGCCCGCATCGGGTCAGCCCTGGATCGACGCCGAGCACCCGCATGCGAAACCACCCAAGTCGCTGACGAACAAGTGTTCGGAGCAAGACTCTATCGGTTAGCCAGGCCGATCAGGCCCAGCCTCGCCGGACGGCAGGCATCAGTCTTCCGAACTGAGCTTCTCCATGATGTCGTCGGGCACCGAGTAGTTGGCGTAGACGTCCTGCACCTCGTCGGACTCCTCAAGCACATCGATCAGCCTGAAGACCTTCTTGGCGGTCTCCTCGTCCACTGGCACCTCAACCGAGGGCAGGAACGGCGTCTCGGCCGACTCGTAGTCGATGCCAGCGTCCTGCAGCGCGGTGCGCACAGGCACCAAGTCGGTCGCTTCGCTGACCACCTCATACGACTCGCCGATGTCGTTGACTTCCTCAGCGCCTGCCTCAAGCACGGCCATCAGCACGTCGTCTTCGCCGAGGTTGTCCGACTTCGGCACGATGACGACGCCCTTGCGGCTGAACAAGTACGACACCGACCCGGCGTCGGCCATCGAGCCGCCGTTGCGGGTCAGCGCCACCCGGACCTCGGAGGCCGCCCGGTTCCTGTTGTCAGTCAGGCACTCGACCAGCAGCGCTACCCCACCGGGAGCGTAGCCCTCATAGGTGATCGTCTCGTACTGAGCGCCGCCGGCCTTCAGCCGGCCCCCCGCCGAACCGCGCGGTCGATGTTGTCGTTGGGCACCGAGTTGCGCTTGGCCTTCTGAACGGCGTCGTACAGCGTCGGGTTAGCGCTCAGATCTGGCCCGCCGCTACGCGCGGCCACCTCAACGTTCTTGATCAGCTTGGCGAACAGCTTGCCGCGCTTGGCGTCGACTGCCGCCTTCTTGTGCTTCGTGGTAGCCCACTTGGAGTGGCCGCTCATGGGCGTTCCCTCACCATGTCGATAAAGAGTCTGTGCACGCGATTGTCCTGGGTGAGCTCGGGATGAAACGCGGTGGCGAGCGCCTGACCCTGACGGACGGCGACGATCTTACCTGTGGTTGGCTCGGTGGCCAGAATCTGAACCCCGGCGCCGACTTCTCCACCCACGGCGCCCGGATGAAAACGGCACGAAACGGCTGCCCGGCAACGCCGGTGATGTCAATGTCGCTCTCGAACGAATCCACCTGCCTGCCGAAGGCATTCCGCCGCACCGTCATGTCGATCCCGCCCAGCGCCTCCTGCTCGCTCGCCCGTTCGACCAGCTGATCAGCCAGCAGGATCATCCCCGCACACGACCCGAACACCGGCATCCCTTCGGCGATCCTTGCTCGCAGCGGCTGCGCCAGCTCGAAGATCGACAGCAGCTTCCAGATCGTGGTGGACTCACCGCCTGGAATGATCAGCCCGTCGACTGAGGCAAGCTCGGATCGTCGCCGTACCGGCACCGGGCCAGCCCCCACCGACTCGATCGCGCGCAGATGCTCGGCTACATCGCCCTGCAGCGCCAGCACGCCCACTGAGCTGGCCGACACGTTTCCTCCCTTTGGCCATAGCGGCGGGTCAAACAAGACAGCTCTGAGATTATCTGGACACCTGGGCGGCGACACAGGATCACCCGGCACTCGGCGCTGCATCACCGCCGGCCTCGCCGGGTGTGCCATAGTGCCGCTGCGGGTAGCGATCACTGCACCAGCAGTGCGTTCACCAGGTACGACGCGCGCTGCAGCGCGATTTAGCTATGCAGGCTCGGCTACTCAGCCAAGCCCCACCCATGGAGGAACCAAGAATGGGCCAAGTCTGGACCTTCGACGGCGCTCCCACCAGCACCGTCGGGCAGTTCAGCGGTCTGATCACGCTGCTCGAAGGCACCACCTTCTGCATCTGCGAGACGTCGGGCGACATCAGGCCAGGCGGCGCGCAAGGTCTGTTCGTCCGGGATACCCGGCTGGTCAGCCGGCTCGAGCTGAGTGTCAACGGGCACCTGCCCGAGCCGCTCGCGCCGCAGTCACGCGAGCCGTATGCCTGTACCTTCCTGTCCAGGATGCCGCCGTCAGACGGACTGGCCGACAGCACCCTGCTGGTCACCAGGCGCCGCGTGCTCAACGACGGCATGGACGAGACGATCACCTTGCGTAACATGAGCCCAGAACCGCTGCCGGTCACGCTGCGGATCGGCATCCAGGGCGACTTCGCCGATGTGTTCGAAGTCAAGGAGGGGCGCGCGCACGACCCAGGCGAGCTCGATGGCCTGACTATCGATGTCGAAGAAGACACGATCAAGCTGAACCGGGAGGCAGGCAGTCACCTGCGCGGCGCCTCGATCACCGGCTCGCCAAGCGGCGAGTCCGAGCTTGAGGTGTCGGCTACCAGCCTGATCTGGCATGCGGTCGTACCCGCCCACGGCGCCTGGGGTACCACGCTGTACGTCACGCCGTCGCTCGATGGCCGGGACCTGATCGAATTCCGGTCGGCGGCCGCCCGAGCCGCAGCACAAGCCGGACCTCAGCAGCGGCTGGCTGACTGGCGCCGACAAAGCCCGCTGGTCAAGGCATCTGATCCGCGCCTGGCCGCGGTCTTCGCAGCGAGCACCGAGGACCTTGGCTCGCTGCGCATCTTCGACCCCGAGCACGCCGATCGCGCGGTGATCGCGGCGGGCGCGCCTTGGTTCATGACCATTTTCGGCCGGGACTCGCTGATTACCTCCTGGATGATCTTGCCGCTCGACCCCTCACTGGCACTCGGCACGCTCCGGACGCTCGCCAGCCTGCAGGGCGCCAAGGTCGACCCGTCGACAGAAGAACAGCCAGGCAAGATCTTGCATGAGATGCGCTTCGGCATGCAGGCGTCGCTGTGGCTCGGCGGCAGCAGCGTCTACTACGGCTCCGTCGATGCCACTCCCCTGTTCGTGATGCTGCTCGGCGAATTGCGCCGGTGGGGGCTTGAGCGCCGGGTGGTGGACGAGTTGCTGCCGACGGCCGACCGCGCACTCGACTGGATCGTGAAGTACGGCGACGCCGACGGCGACGGCTTCATCGAGTACGCCAGGTCCACCGATCTTGGCCTGGCCAACCAGGGCTGGAAGGACTCCTTCGACGGCATCACCTTCGCCGACGGCACGATCGCCAAGCCGCCGATCGCGCTCGCTGAGGTACAGGGGTACGTGTACGCCGCGTTCTTGGCGAAATCACACTTCTGCTCAGAACGCGACGACGAGGATGGCGCCGCCTACTGGGGCCAGCGGGCCGACGAGCTGAAGGACCAGTTCAACCAGGAGTTCTGGATGCCGGACAAGGGCTACTTCGCCCTCGGACTGGACGGCGACAAGCACCAGATCGACTCGCTCGGCTCGAACATGGGCCACTGCCTGTGGACCGGCATCGTGGACGCCGGCAAGGCGGCGGCCGTGGCCCGCAACCTGACCAGCCCGGAGATGTTCTCAGGGTTTGGCATCAGGACCCTCGCCACGTCCTGCGGCGCCTACAACCCGATGAGCTACCACAACGGCTCGATCTGGCCGCACGACAACGCGATCTGCGCGGCCGGCCTGATGCGCTACGGCTTCGTCCGCGAGGCGCAGCAGGTGGCCATGGGCATCTTGGAGGCGGCCGAGTTCTTCGGCGGACGACTGCCCGAGCTGTTCTGCGGCTTCGACCGCAGCGAGTTCCCCGAGCCGGTCTACTATCCGACCTCCTGCTCACCGCAGGCGTGGGCCTCGGCCGCGCCGTTCCACCTGCTGCGGACGCTGCTTCGGTTCGACCCGTCCGCACCGAACGGCATGCTCTGGTGCGACCCGGCGCTGCCCGCCGCCTTCTTGCCGCTGCGAATCGAGTCGCTGCACGTGGCCGGCGCCAGGGTAGCGATCGACGTGACCGAAGAGCACTGGTCACTTGACGGTCTCGGCGAGATCCTCACCCTGGTCCGCTCCGGGCGTGACCCGCTCACGGCCATCAGCCCATAATGCGGGCATGCCAGGCTAGCGCTGAGGTGTCGGTCAGCGAGGCGACCTGATCCACGATGACCCTGAGCCGGTCAGCCTCGCTGTCGGCGGCGAGGTAAGCCGGCCGGAACATCGGATCAAGGCACCCCGGTGCCGTGGCGGCCAGCGCCGCCGCCAGTTCGGTCAGCACCGAGCGCTCCTTGGCTTGCGAGGCGATGGCGCCGACCCGTCGCATCACGTAATAGGCGGTCACTCCCTTGAGCAGGGCGCATTCCATCCGTTGCTGCCGGGGCACGTCAAGATCGCAGGCATAACGGGTGGCTGAGGTGCTACCCGTTGGCGGCTGGGTTGCTCGCTGCGCCGCGCCGCAGAAGCGTCCGATTAGCTCGCTGGTCAGGTGCTTCACGGCAGCCGCCGTCTGCGGCTCGCCGTCGAAATAGTCCGGCCAGCAATCCAGTGCGAGCAAACCGGCGAAGATCTCGCCCAGCTCATCGACCGTGACCGAGCCTGCCGGACAGTACGCGGCAAGCGTGAGCTCGGCGATGGCATTGCGTTCCGAATGTTCCTGCAGTTGCTCTAGCCTGATCAGCCCGCTGTGCAGTCCGTCTTCAAGGTCATGCACCGAGTAGGCGACGTCGTCAGCCCAGTCCATCACCTGCGCTTCCAAGCTGGCCCGGCCGACTGGGGCGCCGTCTTTGATCCAGTCGAAGATCGCGACGTCGCTGTCGTAGCAGCCGTATTTTCCGACGCCGGCGCCTGGGAGGCGAGCCACGGGTACTTGAGCGTGGCGTCGAGGGTGGCCCTGGTCAGGTTCAGCCCAGCGCCGGGGACCTTGGCCTCAAGCCTGGTGAGCAGGCGAAGGCTCTGCGCGTTGCCCTCGAAGCCGCCGCAGGGCTGGGCGACCTGGTCAAGCGCCTGCTCGCCGTTGTGGCCGAACGGCGGGTGGCCGAGGTCGTGCGCCAGGCAGGCGGCGTCAACCAGGTCGGGGTCACAGCCGAGCGCGGCCCCGAGCTCCCGGCCGATCTGCGCGCATTCCAGCGAGTGGGTCAGCCGGGTGCGCGGGAAGTCGGCCTGGCCGATCTCGACAACCTGGGTCTTCGCCGCCAGCCTGCGCAACGCTGAGCTGTGCAGCACCCGAGCCCGGTCGCGCTGGAAGTCAGTGCGACCGGGGTTCGGTGCTGTTTTGGCTGACTCGGGCACGAACCTTTCTTTGTCGTGCTCGCCGTACCGGCCCGTCACCGGCTGTCGCTACCCCCAGCCTCGTCGAGCGCGACCACGCGGCCAGCCTCCAGCCGGGCGACCGGCACCCGGAACGGCGAGCAGGACACGTAGTCCAGGCCGACCTCGTGGAAGAAGTGCACTGACTCGGGGTCGCCGCCGTGCTCGCCGCAGACCCCGATCTTGAGGCCCGGCCTGGTCGTGCGGCCCTCGTCGACCGCGATCTCGACCAAGCGGCCGACGCCGTCGCGGTCGAGCGTCTCGAACGGCGAGACGCCGAAGATGCCCAGCTCGATGTAGCGGCTGAAGAACGAGCCTTCCACGTCGTCGCGGGAGAAGCCCCAGGCCATCTGGGTCAGGTCGTTGGTGCCGAAGGAGAAGAACTCGGCCGCCTCGGCGATCTGGCCAGCGGTCAGCGCCGCCCGCGGCACCTCGATCATGGTGCCGATCAGCGTGTGCACCTCGACGCCGGTCTCCTGCCGCGACGTCCTTGAGCACCTGCTCGGCCTCGTCGCCTGGCGACCTCGAGCTCCTGGACGGCGCCGACCAGCGGAATCATGATCTCCGGCTGCGGGTCGCCGCCAGCCTTGACCGCGGTCGGCCGCCGCGTGCGCGATCGCCCGGACCTGCATGCTGGTACAAGCCAGGGATGACGAGGCCGAGCCGGACGCCGCGCAGGCCGAGCATCGGGTTCTGCTCGTGCAGGCGGCGCACCGCGGCGCAGCAGCTTCTCGGTCCTGCTCGCTCGCCTTGTCGCCGGCCAAGGCGACCTTGACCGACAGCTCGGTGAGGTCGGGCAGGAACTCGTGCAGCGGCGGGTCGATGCAGCCGGATGGTGACCGGCAGGCCGTCCATCGCCTCGAGGATCTCCACGAAGTCGCCCCGTTGCAGCGGCTCAAGCGGCGTCCAGCGCGGCCTGCCTGCCCGTCGTCGGTCGTCGGCCAGGATCAGATGCTCGACCAGCTGGCGCCGCTCGCCAAGGAACATGTGCTCGGTACGGGTCAGGCCGATGCCCTCGGCCCCGAAGCCGGCACGGCGCGGCCTGCAGTCAGGCCCGTTGTCGGCGTTGGCCCGGACGCGCGAGCCGCCGCCGCTCGTCGGCGTGGAACATGATCCGGTGCACGGCCTGCGACCAGCTCATCGGCCTGGCTCGGCGTCGATGTTGCCTTCGAAGTACTCGCACCACCGGCGACGGCACGACCGGCACGTCGCCCAGGTACACCGTCGCCGGAGGTGCCGTCGATCGAGATGACGTCGCCCTCGCTGACGGTGATGTCCTTGCCGGCGCGGTGAACTTGCGCCCGACGGCATCGACCTCGAGCTCATCCGCGCCGCAGACGCAGGTCTTGCCCATGCCACGGGCGACCACGGCGGCGTGGCTGGTCTTGCCGCCACGGCTGGTCAGGATGCCCTTGGCGGCGATCATGCCGTGCAGGTCGTCTGGGTTGGTCTCGCGCCGGACCAGGATGACATCTTCGCCCCTGGCCGCCCACTCGACGGCGGTGGCTGAGTCGAACACGGCCTTGCCGACGGCCGCACCGGGGCTGGCGCTGATCGCCTTGGTGATGACCAGTTCCTTGGCGCCGGCGTCGAAGCGGGGGAACATAAGCTGGGCGAGCTGGCTGCCGGTCACCCGGCGCAGCGCCTCGTCCAGGTCGATCAGGCCCTGGTCAACCAGCTGGGTGGCGATGCGGAAGGCGGCGCCGGCGGTGCGCTTGCCGACCCGGGTCTGCAGCATCCACAGCTTGCCGCGCTCGATGGTGAACTCGATGTCGCACAGGTCCCGGTAGTGCGTCTCCAAGGTCGCCATGATGTCCATCAGCTCGGCGTACGACTTGGCGTCGATCTTCTCAAGATCCTGCAGCGGCACCGTGTTGCGGATGCCGGCCACCACGTCTTCGCCCTGAGCGTTCTGCAGGTAGTCGCCGTAGACGCCCTGCTGGCCGCTGCCAGGGTCACGGGTGAAGGCGACGCCGGTGCCTGAGTCCTGGCCAAGGTTGCCGAATACCATCGCCACGATGTTGACCGCGGTGCCGAGATCGGACGGGATCCGCTCCTGGCGCCGGTAGAGAATGGCGCGATCCGCGTTCCAGCGAGTTGAATACCGCGTTGACGGCAAGGTCCATCTGCTCGCGCGGGTCTTGCGGGAAGTCGCGGCCGGTTTCGGCCTTCACGATGCCCTTATAGGTGTCCACCAGGGCTTTGAGGTCGTCGGCGTCCAGGTCCAGGTCATTCTTGGTGCCCTTGGCCTTCTTGGCGGCGTCAATGGCGTGCTCGAACTTCTCGCCTTCGATGTCGAGCACGGTCTTGCCGAACATCTGAATCAGCCGCCGGTAAGAGTCCCAGGCAAACCGGTCGCTGCCGGCCTGCTTGGCCAGCCCGCCGACGCTCGCGTCGGACAGGCCGATGTTGAGCACCGTTTCCATCATGCCCGGCATCGAGAACTTGGCACCCGACCGCACGCTGACCAGCAGCGGATCGTCAGCGGCACCGAGATCGCGACCCATTGCCTTCTCCAGCCGCAGCAGGTGCTCAGAGACCTCGGCGGCGAGCCCTTCAGGAACACTGCCGTGCTCCAGGTAGTACCGGCAGGCATCGGTACTGATGATGAAGCCAGGGGGGACAGGCAGACCCAGGTTGGTCATCTCGGCGAGGTTGGCTCCCTTACCGCCGAGCAGGTCCTTCATGTCCTTGTTGCCTTCAACGAAGGCATAGACAAGCTTCGGCACTGCACGCTCTCCTTGGATGCCGCGAACCCCGGCGCTGGCTCGACATCGTTGACCAGCGGGCGCCCCTGCGCGGCTTTGTGATCGTTGGCTATCACAGCCCTCAGGATGACTCTATCGATCCCGAAGACCCGACGTATCCAGCCCGGCCTGACCGGGTGGCCGGAGCGGAACTGCCGCTCGGCCCTGGCCGAGCGGAACTGCCGCTCGGCCCTGGCGCGAACGACAACGGGGTCGCCCCGTTGCTGTTGTGGTGGCAACGGGGCGACCCCGTTGTCGTTACCTGCCGAGGCGGACGCCCGGTTGTACCTGTCGGGCCCGGACGCTGCCAGATGGGTTCCGTCAGGCCGCTGCGCAGACGTACCGGCGCTACTCAAGAGGCCAGGAACCGGGGTAGGGAGCGCGACCAGCCAAATAGAGTGCGGCGACGGCGCCGCGATCAGCAGCCGATGAGTCGCTCTGACAGGTAAGGGATCAATGCGTCGATGCCGATGCGGTCCTGTTTCATTGAGTCCCGATCGCGCACGGTCACGGCATCGTCGTTCAAGCTGTCGAAGTCAACCGTGACGCAGTACGGGGTGCCGATCTCGTCCTGGCGGCGATAGCGCCGGCCGATCGCGCCGGCGTCATCGAAGTCCGCGTTCCAGTGCTTGCGCACGGCTGCGGCCACGTCGCGGGCCTTGGGCGAGAGGTCGGCGTTGCGCGACAGCGGCAACACGGCCACCTTCACCGGGGCCAGTCGGTAATCGAGGCGGAGCACCGTCCGCTTCTCCAGCACGCCCTTGGCATCCGGTGCCTCGTCCTCGGCGTAGGCGTCAAGCAAGAACGCCAGCATCATCCGGTCCACGCCGGCGGCGGGTTCGATCACGTAAGGGATGAATCGCTCGTTCGACTCGGCGTCCAGGTAAGACAAGTCCTGACCGGAGGCCTTCGCGTGCACGGACAGGTCGTAGTCGGTGCGATTCGCGATGCCCTCAAGCTCGCCCCATTCGCTACCGGTGAACTCGAACCGGTACTCGATGTCGACGGTGCGCTTAGAGTAGTGCGACCGCTTCTCGGCCGGGTGCTCGAACAGCCGCAGATTCTCCTCGGGCAGGCCAAGGCCGAGGTACCAGGCCATCCGGGCCTGGATCCAGCGCTCGTGCCAATCCTCATCGGTGCCCGGCCGGACGAAGAACTCCAGCTCCATCTGCTCGAACTCGCGCGTCCTGAAGATGAAATTCCCTGGCGTTATTTCATTTCTGAAAGACTTGCCGATCTGACCGATGCCGAACGGGACTTTCTTTCGTGCGGTCTGCAGGACGTTCTTGAAGTTGATGAAGATGCCCTGAGCCGTCTCTGGCCGCAGGTAAGCCAGACCGCTCTCCGCGCCCGCCTCCCCGTCCCGCTCCACCGCACCCAGATAGGTACGCAGCAGTCCGTTGAACATGCGCGGCTCGGTGAAGGCGCCCCTGGTACCGCAGTTCGGGCAGGCCAGATCGGCGAGGCCGTGCTCGGGCTCCGTGCCGTCGTGCTTCTCCTGATACGCCTCGATCAAGTGGTCGGCGCGGAACCGCTTGTGGCACGACTGGCACTCGGTCAGCGGGTCGACGAACTCAGTAATGTGACCGCTGGCCTGCCACACCTCAGGTGCCAGGATGACGCTGGAGTCAAGACCCACGATGTCATCGCGCTCAGTGACGATGGCCTTCCACCACTGGCGCTTGATGTTGTTCTTGATTTCCACCCCGAGCGGACCGTAGTCCCAGGACGCACGCAAACCGCCGTAGATCTCGCTGGACGGGTACACGATGCCCCGCCGCTTCGACAAGCTGACGATGGTTTCGATGCGATCGGTGCGGCGTGCCATCAAGATTCTCCAGTGCCGTTGGGCAGCTTACGGTTGGCGAGTGAATGCGGGACGTAGCTGAGCCAGCTACGAAGGTTGGCGGTGCCTGCCAGCTTAGCGGGGATCAGCCAATCCTTGATGCCGCTATCGTGGTCGGTGACCTGGCCGCTCGCAACCCGATTAGCTCGCGACGCCCAGCAGCAGGAAGGATTCGAAGTTGAGCAGCAATCGCTCCCGCAAAGCGTCGACGGCACGGCAGCCACGACCGTTGCCCAAGGGCAACACGCTCTTCACGCCGCAGGCGTCGGCCTGCCGCCAGGCACTAGAGCAGCGCAGCGCGACCTCGCTGCTCTACCTGCACCAACTGCCGCGCTGGCTGCCGCCAGTGCTCGCCGTCGCGTTGCTCATCGCCGGATTCGCGATCAGCGGCTGGGGCGGCGGCGTGGCTCTGATCGGACTCGCGCTGGTGCTCGCCTGGCTCGCCGCCATCTCCTGGCCGCAACTGTCGGCGCAGGCCCGCTTGCTCCGCGTGATCGTAGTCAGCGCGGTGCTCGTCGTCGCCGTCATCCGCGGCCTGCACGGCTAGTCCTGGGCAGCGGGCGGGTTGGGGATGGCGCCGCCGTAGCGGCGGTCTCGACTGGCGTAGATCTCGCATGCTTGCCACAGGTGCCGCCGGTCGAAGTCGGGGAACAGCGTGTCAAGGAAGACGAACTCCGCATACGCCGACTGCCAGATCAGGAAGTTCGAGGTGCGCTGCTCACCCGAGGACCGCACGAACAAGTCGACATCCGGGATATCCGGCTCGTCCAGGTACCTGGCAAAGACCTTCTCGTCGATCTTGTCAGCGCGCAGCTTGCCGGCCACGACGTCGGCCGCGATCGCGGCGGCGGCGTCGGCGATCTCAGCCCGGCCGCCGTAGTTCACGCAAAACTGGAGGGTCAGCACCGAGTTACCGGCCGTCATTCGCTCAGCGTCCGCCAGTTCGGAAATCACGCTGCGCCAGAGCCGTGGCCGCCGGCCCGCCCATCTGACCCGCACGCCCATCTCGTTGAGCTGGTCCCGGCGGCGTCGGATGACATCCCGGTTGAAGCCCATCAGGAACCGCACCTCATCCGGCGACCGGCGCCAGTTCTCGGTGGAGAAAGCGTAGGCGGATAGATAAGGGATGCCGAGCTCGATCGCTCCCATGATCACATCGAAGAGCGAGTATTCACCGGCCTTGTGGCCTTCGGTGCGGGGCAGGCCGCGCTCTTTCGCCCAGCGACCGTTGCCGTCCATCACCAGCGCCACATGCCTGGGCACCAGGTCAGCCGGGATCGGCGGCGGCACCGCGCCTGAGGGATGCGGGTACGGCGGCTTGACGGGCTTGACCGGTGCCTGGCCGCTCGGGCGGTGGGACTCATGCGTGCTCCACATGCCGTAGTGAGCGAAGCGAGTGCTCAAGGTGCCACTGCACATAGGCGGCGACCAGGCCGCTGCACTCGACCTGATGTCGGCGTTCGCTCGCGTCGGCCAGACCCCACTCCCCTCGCAGCAGGGCACTCATCAGATCGATCGTGCTCGACGAGGCCGACGCCGCTCCGGGTGCGTGACAGACCCGGCAGACCAGCCCGCCGGCCGCGACGCCGAAGGTACGTCGGCCAGCCGGCATCGGCGCCTCAGGCATCCTGGTACCGCAGATGGCACATTCGTCAAGGGCCGGCGCGTACCCGGCCACCGCCAGCGACCGAAGCAAGAAGGCGTCGAGCACCAAACGCGGGTCGTGCTCGGCGTCGACCAGCGTCCGCAATCCGCCGACCAGCAGCAGGAACTGGCGCAGCGCCGGCTCCTTCTCGATGGTGGTAAACCGCTCCGCGGTTTCCAGCATGGCGATGCCGGTGGTGTAGCGGGCGTAGTCGCCGACCAGTGGATCGCCGTAGCTGCGCACCGTCTCGGCCTGCGTGATCACATCGAGGCTCCGCCCCGTGTACAGCAGCAGGTCGACGTGGGTGAACGGCTCGACTCGGGCACCGAACCTGGACTTGGTTCGGCGAACTCCTTTGGCGACTGCGCGAACCCGCCCGTTTTTCCTGGTCAGCACCGTCACAATACGGTCGGCTTCGCCCAGCTTCTGGGCGCGGAGCACGACGCCATCGTCACGATACTGACTCACGCCGCCTATTCTCCCGCATACCAGGTCTGCCTGCGCCGATGACTCGCGGACGCGAATCGTCGCACCGCTAGCCGGCCTGGGCGGACTCCTCTTGCAGCGCGATTACCTCGCGTGCCTGAACTTGGCTGAGGCCAAGGTACCGAGCGACCCTGCCGAGCACGTCGCGCTCGGCTGAGTCGAGCACGCCGTCGGCCAGGCCGACCTGAACGATCCGGCCAAGGAACCACTCTCTGGCCGGCATCTCAAGCTGGATGGCCAAGGTCTCGATGGCCGGCCGCAGATTGGGCACCGGGCCGGCCAAGATCTGGGCTGGCTGCGGCGAGCCCGTGCTCATGATCAGCGCGATAGCCCGGCGCCTGGCCGCCTGATTCGCTGAACCACCGGCCGCGAGCATGGCCAGGCAAGCCGCCGTGGTAGCCCCGAGCAATGCGATTTGCATTTGCTCGATGGTCGGCACCGCGAGCAACTCGACGCGATAGCAGGTGTGGCAGATCACGCAGCGCAGATGCTCGCCAGTCCGGTCGAGCGGGATTAGCGGCAAGGTCAGCAGGCAAAACCAGCGCCGTCCCCTGCGATGCCGGTAGGGCCGGTCGCCACCGCAGCGTTCGCAGTGAAATACCCCACCTGCCAGCGTGCGGTAGTAAACGTCGGACCCGATACTGACCAGCATTGCTTCCCCTCCACCCCGCCTGTCCGTCCGAGCAGCCAGCTGGGGTGACCCGCACGTCAGAGTCCCGATCATCACATGATCAGCGATCCGCGGTATTCAATTCAGCAGAAATTCCAGCCCGTGTCGCGATAGTCGCAGACCTGAATTCAGCCGGGCCGGCCAGAATTACCGAACTAGCGCAATCTGGCCTCACTCGTAAAATCCGAGCTTACGCAACTGCCGTGGGTCCCTTTGCCAGTCCTTGGCCACCTTAATGCGCAGATCTAGATACACGCGACTGCCTAGCAGCGCCTCGATCTGCCGCCTGGCTTGCGAGCCGACCGCCTTCAGCCGGGCGCCCTTGGCGCCGATCACGATCGCTTTCTGGCTCGGTCGCTCGACGTACATGATGGCGTGCACGTCGATCAGGTCGTCCCGGCTGCCGCCGTCAGCCGTTGGTGCGGCACCATCTCCTCCACCACCACCGCGATCGAGTGCGGCAACTCGTCCCGCACACCTTCCAGGATCGCCTCTCTGATCAGCTCGGCCACCAGTTGCTGCTCGGGCTCATCGGTCAGCTCGCCATCGGGGTATAGCGGCCGTCCGGCCGGAAGGTGGCCGATCAGTACCTCAGTCAGCACTTCAAGCTGAAATCCGGTCACCGCCGCGACCGGCACGATGTCAGCCCAGTCAGCCAGTTGGGCGACGGCGGCAAGCTGCCCGGCGATCTGCTGTTGGGAGGCCTGATCGGATTTGGTCACGATCGCGACGACCGGCGTCTTGCTGTGCGTCTGGCTGGTGAGCTCGGCTGCCAGGTACTTGTCCCCTGGGCCGATGCGTTCGTTGGCGGGGACGCAGAATCCGATCACGTCAACCTCGGTCAAAGTGGATCGGACCAGGCTGTCCAGCCGCTCGCCAAGCAGCGTTCTCGGCCGGTGCAGCCCAGGGGTATCAATGATGATCAGCTCGGCGTCCGGTCGTCGCACGATCCCCCTGATCACCCGGCGGGTAGTCTGCGGACGGCTGCTGGTGATCGCGACCTTCGTCCCGACCAGGGCATTCATCAAAGTCGACTTGCCGACATTAGGCCGCCCGGCGAAACACGCGAATCCGGCCGCGAACTGATGAGCCGGCTGTATCTGGTGCTGGCACTGCTTCCACCTAGGCGATTCTGGCTGGCTTAGCCGGAGACATGCCGCACGGCGCCGTCGGCCCCGGCCACGATGATGAGCGCGTCGGGACCGAGGTCCCGCACCGCCGCCACGTCAGCGTCGGCCAGGCCAGCTGCGTTGGTCACCACGACCGCGGCCTCAAGTCCGGCCGCGCCGCTAGCTGCGGCCATCGCCACTGCCAGCGCGAGCGCTGACAACTGCAGCGATGGCAGCGCGACCGTGGTCGCGGCATACGTACGGCCAGTTTCGTCCCGAACCGCCGCGCCCTCGGCCGACCCAGCTCGCGCGCGCGCCGACCGCGCCAAGGTAATGATCTTCAGGTCTTCCGGCCCTAGCTGAGCCTTTGTCACCCGACGAGCTTACTGCCCGAACCGCCTCTGTCGTCCCGCCGCCGCCCAGCCACTAGCGGCGGTGGTCATCTAGCTCGGCGGCCTTCTCGGCGAGTTCTTCGGCCGGCCCTGGGATATCCTGAGCGGCCCAGGCCCACTGATCGGTGTCCTCGTCGTCCGCCTGGCCAGCACCTGCGCCAGGCCCAGCGGCGGCCTCATCCCGTGGCGCGCCGTCAAGCTCCGCAGCGCTGCCGCCGACTCGCTTGACGGTCACGGTGCTGATCCGATTCCGGCGGCCGGCCAGGTTCTCCGCGGTCAGCCTGAGCCCGGCCACGGTCGCCCTGGAGCCGGCGATCGGCACCCGGCCAAGGCGCTGCGCAAGCAGTCCTCCGACCGTCTCCACGTCCTGCGCCTCGATTCGCACGCCGAACAGCTCGGCCAGTTCATCGACCGACAGCCGGGCGGTGACGCGCGCCTGGTCGGCGCCAAGCCACTCCACCGGCGGCTGCTCCCGATCGTACTCGTCGGCGATCTCGCCGACGATCTCCTCCAGGATGTCCTCGATGGTGACCAGCCCAGCGGTGCCGCCGTACTCGTCGATCACGATCGCCACATGGATTGCGCTGGCCTGCATCTCGCGCAGCAGCTCGTCGACCGGCTTGCTGTCCGGCACGAACGTCGCCGGGCGCATCACCGAGCCGACCGGCTCGGTGGCCAGCCCGCCAGCGTCGTCGTAGGTACGGGTGACGATGTCCTTCAGGTAGGCAATGCCGATGACGTCATCGAGGTTCTCGCCGACGACGGGAATCCGCGAGAATCCGCTGCGCAACGCCAGCGACAGCGCCTGTCGCAGTGACTTGCCGCTCTCGACGAAGACCATGTCGGTGCGCGGCACCATCACCTCGCGCACGATGGTATCGCCCAGCTCGAACACCGAGTGGATCATCGCGCGCTCGCCAGGCTCGATCACTCGCGCGCCGCTCCAGCAGGTCAACCAGCCCGCGCAGGTCCTCCTCCTCGCCGGACGGCCCGTTGCCAGCACGGCCGCCGCCCCGGCCAAGGATCTTGCCGATCGCGAGCAGCAGCGAGGCACCGGACCGAGGCACTTGACCAGCGGTTGCATGATCGAGGCGGCCCGATCGGCCACGCTCGGCGGCGTATTCACGGCCAAGCGTCCTTGGCACCATCCCGACGATCACGTAGATGACGGCCGTCATGATCGCGCCTGGGATCAAAAACGAGCGCCAGTCAAAGCCGAAGGCGTGCACGAAGACGGCAGTGACGAACAGCGTCGCCGCGATCTCGGCCAGCACCCTGGCCAGCAGCAGCACGGCGATGTACTTGGGCACCTCGGCGAGCACCGACTGCAGCGGCGGTGAAGGTTCACCGGCCGAGCTGGCCAGCTCCTTGGCACCTGCTCGGGACACCCGGAGCAGCGCGGTATCGGCGCTGGCACACAACCCGGCGAAGAGCGTCAGCGCTACAGCGGCGAGGATCAGCCAGCCCACGACCAGTTACCCCGCTGCCGTCCGGCCGCCATCCGCCGCCTCGTCCTGATCGACGGCACCAGCAGGCCCCAACGACCGCTCCGCCCGCCACGAGCTGAGCAGCCGGTCCTGCAGGCTGAACATCGCCGCGTGCTCGGCCGGGTCAGCGTGGTCGTAGCCGAGCAGATGCAAAATGCCGTGCGCGCACAGCAGGTCGATCTCCTCCTCGGTACCGTGCTTGGCCGTGACGGCCTGGGCGGCGGCAACCTGCGGGCAGATCACCACGTCGCCAAGAAGTCCTGGGATGCCCGCTGAGCTGGCCTGATCGCGCTCGCTCTGGCCGCCGCCCGGCTGCGGCGGCCGCAATTCGTCCATGGGGAACGCGAGCACGTCGGTCGGCCCAGGCTCGCCCATCCAGCGGACGTGCAATTCGGTCATGGCCGCTCATCGACCAGCAGCACTGAGAGCTCGGCCAGCGGGTGCACGCGCATCTCGTCGAGCACATGCCTAGCCAGCCCGGCGAGGGCGGCTTCGTCCACCGCCACCCCGGATTCGTTGGCTATCTCGATGCTCACAGTAGCTCCGCAAATTTTTCGAAATTAAACCAACACCGGCCGGTGATCACAGATCACCGGTTCCTGGCGGCATCACGCCTGGCCCGGTTCGCTGGCAGTCGCCCGGCCTCCGTACTGGCTCGCGCGGCGTCATAGCGGTCGTAAGCATCCACGATGTCGGCGACCAGCCGGTGCCGGACCACGTCGTGCGCGGTGAGCTTGCAGAAGTACACGTCGCGGTACCCCGTCGAGGATATCCTGCACCATTCGCAGGCCGCTGACCTGCCCAGCTGGCAGGTCGACCTGGGTCACGTCGCCAGTGACCACGATCTTGGAACCGAAGCCGAGCCGGGTCAGGAACATCTTCATCTGCTCGGCCGAGGTGTTCTGCGCCTCGTCCAGGATGATGAACGAGTCGTTCAGCGTGCGCCCGCGCATGTAAGCCAGCGGCGCGATCTCGATCGTGCCGGCCGCGATCAGCCGCGGGATCGAGTCGGGGTCGACCATGTCGTGCAGCGCGTCGTAGAGCGGCCGCAGGTAGGGATCGATCTTCTCGTACAAGGTGCCGGGCAGGAAGCCGAGCCGCTCCCCCGCCTCGACGGCGGGCCGGGTCAGGATGATCCGGTTGACCTGCTTGGCCTGCAGTGCCTTGACCGCCTTGGCCATGGCCAGGTAGGTCTTGCCGGTGCCGGCCGGGCCGATGCCGAACACGATCGTGTGCTTGTCGATCGCGTCCACGTAGCGCTTCTGGTTCAGCGTCTTCGGCCGGATGGTGCGGCCACGCGAGGACAGGATGTCCAGCGTGAGCACGTCGGCCGGACGCGCGCCTGACTTGCGCCGCAGCATGGCGACGCTGCGCTCGACCACATCGGGGGTGACTTCGGTGCCGCTGGCCAGCAGTCTGGTCAGCTCATCGAACAACTCGCCGATGAGCGCCGCCTCATTGGTGGACCCGGTGACGGTGATCTCGTTGCCGCGGACGTGGATGTCGGATTCGAACGCGTCCTCGATGACGTGCAGCAATTCGTCTCGTGAACCGAGCAGGCTGACCATCGAATGCGGCTCGGGATCACGATCCGCAGTGAGGTCGCGCCGCCGGGGTTGGCACGGCTGGAGTTCGCGCCACCGGCATTCGCGCCAGCGGAGGCGGCACCTCGAGCGGCGGCGCTTGCGTGCGCGGCACCGCCACGGGCACGGCCATCGTGCGAGCGGCCGTCGTGGCCGCCACCTGAAGTCAGTTCGCTGCTGCCGTGATCGCCCGATTGCTTCTTCACTCCCCGCCTCAGCCAGGCGGCCAGGACATTGGCCGGCCGCCCAGCACATGAGCGTGTACATGGTCGACGGTCTGCCCGCCGTGGCCGCCGGTATTGAAGACCACTCGGTAGCCGGTGTCGGCGACGCCTTCCGCCACAGCGACCGCATGGGCCTGGGCCGCGAGCTCAGCGAGCAGGGTCGCGTCACTAGCCAGGGTAGCCAGATTCGGATGGTGCTCCTTCGGAATCACCAGCACATGAATCGGCGCCTGCGGATTAAGGTCGCGAAATGCGAGCGTCGTGGCGCTTTCCAGCACGATCGTAGCTGGTACTTCGCCAGACGTGATTCCGCAGAATAGGCATTCGGGCACGGGCTGATCTTAACGTGTGCTTCGCCCGCGCCAGTGCCGACATATATGGTTGCGGCACAGTGAGCCACGCAGCGTGGCCCTGGGCCCGGGCGATGAGATCTCTGGAGCGGTGGCATCGTGAGGCGACGCGGCACGCGCGGCTCCCGTACAACTTGTGGTGACGGTGCGTAAACCAAGCGGGATGTCCGCGCGTCATCACAAGGTGACCGAAACCCTGGTGGCCCGACCTGCGTTCGGGCAGGCAACCACCGCGCCGCACCAGGTCCCTTCGCCACCGGCATCGTCGCCATCGCTCGAAACGTCCCTGGATGTGATGAAAGCCGCCCAGGCAGTCGCGGATACCGCGATCACCGAGTTGTATTCAGCCCACTATCGACCACTCGTTCGCCTCGCCGTGCTGTTGCTCCACGACGTCGCTACCGCGGAGGAAGTCGTGCAAGACTCGTTCGTCGCGCTGCACTCCGGTCTGCACCGGTTGCGCGACAATGACAAGGCACTGGCCTACCTTCGAGCCGCAGTAGTTAATCGCTCACGTTCCGTCCTTAGGCATCGGGTCGTGGTCGATCGCAACGCGCCGAAGCCGCCGCCCGACATGCCCAGCGCCGAACACGGTGCGATGGCATTGATTGAGCGCTCGTCAGTGGTGACCGCACTCCGCACGTTGCCACTGAGACAGCGAGAAGTGGTCGTACTTCGTTTCTACGCTGATTTGTCCGAAGCGCAGATCGCCGCAACCATGGGCATCACGCGCGGCGCGGTCAAGAGCCATACCTCACGTGCGATGGCCGCGCTGCGTTCGGTGCTGGAGCCTGAGCCATGAGCCGCCGACCCGAACCGACGATTCAGCCTGCGTTGAACGCCGCGCTGCGACTAGCGCTGCGACAGGCCGCTGACTCGATTGAGCCCGCCGACAATGGCCTGGACAAGATCCGGACCAAGATCGTAGCCAGGCAGAGCGGGACTAGTTGGCACCGCTGGTCCCGTCGGGCGATCGGCTGGCGGCCGGATCGAGCCTGGCTGTCCGGGCTCATCGCCGCGGTCATCGAGCGCTTCCGGCGAGACCCGAGCCGGATCGGCTGGCTGGGCTGGCTTCGGCCGGCCGCCGCCGCCGCGACCGGGCTGTTCGTCGTTACCGCCGCATCGTGGGCGGTCGCCGCGCTGCCCGGCGCAATCACGTCGTCGAGCGAGGGCAGGCCCATCCGTACCTTCACCGGCAGCCCGACCCACCACCCGACTACCTCGACGATGCCGTACTCGACCGGCCCTGGCGGCGTTGTCGTCGGCCCGAGCACCCCGGGCGGTTACGCCTGGCACGCCAAGCTGCTCGCCGACGCCGTCTGGCTCGCCAAGCCCGTCGACCAGTCCGAGCGGCAGCCCGACAGATACCGGCAGCCCGAGCCCGTCAGGCAGCCCGACTGACACCGGCACGCCGTCTCCGACCGGCACCCCGACCGGCAACTCACCGTCGCCGAGTGCCTCGCAGTCGTCGCTGGCACCGCTCGCGTCACCGTCCAACTCGGCCCGACCTGACGGTGTCGCCGCGTCGAGCCCGACGCCGGGGCAAAGTCCGGCCGCGACAGGCAAGCTACTGCTCAGCCGGGGTGGCCACGACGAGGTGTTCGCTGCTGCCATGCTGCCGGGAGTCTCGGCCCGGTCACAGGACGATCCGCCGGCCCCGACGACGTCAGCGACCCCGCAGCCGTCACCAGTGCCAACCGCATCGATCAGCCCGCAGCCAAGCCCGAGTCCGTCAGCCTCCGCCCCCTGCGGCTCACCACCCTGACCGCCCGCCCGCACGGGCTGAGCGTTCGGCTTACTGCCAGCGGCCACAGCGGCTGAGCACGAGTGCGGCCGCGATCGCTCCGGCGGTCGAACCACGCAGCACCGTCGGCCCGAGCCGCGCCGCGATCGCTCCGGCCTCGACCAGGGCGGCCGTCTCAGCCGGACTCACGCCCCCCTCGGGGCCAACGATCAGGACGATCTCGCCGGCGGTGGGCAGTTCGACGTCGGCGACCGGCTTCGACGCCGCCGGGTCAAGCAGCACGGCCGCCGCCGCTGCAGCGACCCTGGTCAGCACGGTTACGGTCGGTGCCTGCTCGGTAACCTCAGGGAAGCGCGAGCGCCGCGACTGCTTGGCCGCCTCGCGCGCGGTGGAACGCCACCGGCTGAGCGCCTTGTCCTCGCGATCGGGCCGCCACCGAGCAATGCTGCGCTCGGCTGGCCAAGGAACGATCACATCGACCCCGGCCTCGGTCATCAGCTCGACGGCCAGCTCGCCCCGATCACCTTTGATGATTGCCTGCACCACCACGAGCTGACAGGGCGGCGGCGGCTCGGTCAACCGCTCGATCACGGTGAGGTCGAGCTCGCCCGGCCTGGCCGCGTCGACGACGCATCTAGCCAGCAAACCAGCCCCGTCGGTGACGTCGACCCGCTCACCGGGTGCCAGCCGGCGCACCGTGGTGGCGTGACGGCCCTCAGGACCGGCGAGGGTGAACCGATCGGCCCCGAGCGTAGCCCGGTCGCAGACGAAGACAGGCGGTGTCAGATCGGGCCCCGCGCTCGCTCAGCGGCCGTTAAAGGCGTCTCGCAGTCGGGAGAAAAAACCCTGCTCTCCCGGCGCGAACCGGCCAGGC
>CAWFPK010000001.1:0-525011 GCA_963817625.1 uncultured Actinomycetota bacterium | reverse complement strand
GATGAGGGTGGACTTGCCATCGTCCACGGAGCCGCAGGTGTTGAAGCGGAGGATATCGACGGAATGGTGTAATGGAACGCTCACTAAAGTATCTCTTGAATTTGTCGATGGGCGGTTAAAAGTACCCGGCCTTTTTCCTGTCTTCCATGGCTGCTTCGGAGGCCTTGTCATCGCTCGGGAGCCACGCTCGGTGACGCGGGCCACGGCGATCTCGGCGATGATGTCATCCACATTATCCGCCGGTGACTCTACGCAGCCGGTGCTGATGATATCTCCAATCGTCCGGACACGGACGATGAGTCTTGCACTTCCTCATTTGGCTTTGGCGGTACCAAATCCGTGGCGGGAAGCCATTGCCCGTGGCGTCGCACGCAACGGCGCGGATGGCTGAAGTAAATGGAGGGTACCTCCAGTTTTTCACTGCGGATGTATTCCCAGATGTCTGTCTCCGTCCAATTGCTCAAGGGAAAAACCCGCATGTTTTCGCCCGGGTTGATTCTTGCGTTGTACAGATTCCAGATTTCCGGGCGCTGATTCTTTGGATCCCACTGGCCGAAAGCGTCGCGGAAACTGAAGAATCGCTCCTTGGCCCGTGCCTTTTCCTCGTCGCGGCGGGCCCCCCGATACAGCATCAAAGCGGAATTCCTCGATTGCGGAAAGTAGCGTGGGAATTTGCAGGTGGTTTCGGCTGATTTGCCCCGGAGGCAGGACGGCGATACCGCTTTGATGGCGTCCTCGACGGTGCGGACGATGAGTTTGGCACCGATTTCCTTGGCGCGGCTGTCGCGAAATTCATTGAGCTCCGGAAAGTGATGGCCCGTATCCACATTGAGCAACGGCATCGGGAATTCCGACGGGCGAAAGGCCTTCTCCGCAAGCCGGAGGAGGCAGATCGAATCCTTGCCACCGGAAAAAAGGAGGGCTGGGCTTTCGAACTCCGCCGCGACCTCGCGCATCATATGGATCGCTTCCGTCTCAAGATATTGAAGGTGATTGAGATAGTAACCGCTCATGAAAGAGGAGACCTGCAATTACCGGCGTGAAAATGTCTGGCAGGCACGATGATCATGCCGCCACCGCAGCAGCACCCCATGCGCATGCAAACCGCATTCGCGCTTTTCGTCCGCCTTGGCGGGATCGAAATAGTCCCACTCATTTGGAAGCTCGTGCTCTTCCAGATAGTCTCCATCTCGGCATCACTCAGATAAAAGACCGGACTCACCTTGAGCGCGCCAAAATTGTGGTCCATGCGATACGATGTCGAGTTCGGCACGGTTGGGGTTTTGCACCTTCCGCAGCGCGGTGATCCACACCTTAGGCGCAAGTTCCTTCATTCCCCGCTGGAATGGCTCCAGCTTCATCAGTGCGCTGAATTTTTTCAGCCCCGCCTCGTCATCCGTGGATGGGATGGACCGTACACCGCGTCGCGATGGGCGGCAGTGATGCGTGGAAGGTAGGCCGCGGATATCCAGATCCAGCAGCGAGCGAAGCTCCTCGGCATGGCGATAGGTGGCGGGGCGATTGTTCCATGGTCCACCCACAGCACCGGAATCTTCCGGATCTACCTGCACGGCAAGGTGCAGCACGACCGCCTCATAGGGTCGGAAGTTCGTCGAGACGATGGCCCCGCCTTCTGCACGCGAGATCGCCCAGCGGGTGATCTCAAGGGGTGACAATCCTCTTAGTTCGTCATTCCATTTTGCAATTTGATCGGAAGTCATAAGGAGCGGGGTTTAGGCGGGAGATTGCGGTGAGAACAGGCGCCTGGTCAATACCGGAACCAATACTGTGGAAGGTAGCATCCCCGGGAAGAATAACCCTGTCGCAGAAATCGCCAAAGCCTTCGCCTTCCTCGCGCTCCAGAGCATATCGCTTGATCACCGGAGTAGCAAGCGACCGCGTCGTCGATGGTGATGCTAGGGGAGACGAGCCTGTTTAGGCGGGTGCCGTTGTAGCGGGCACCAAGGTATAGTGCGTATTTGTTCGGCGCCTTGCCGACAAAACCGATCTCGGCGAGATAGGGACGGGAACACGAACTGTGAAACGAAAGCGAACAGTACCGTTACGTATTGCTCAAAATAATAATAATAATAATAATATTGGGTTTATTGTCCGTTTCATAGTCCGAAGACCATATCGGGGACGCCAACAACCAAATACCCTGCCAGAAGCAGGGTATTCGCTAAGGAAAGTTGACTACTGCACAACAGTGTGCAGTAGTGGACCAAAGTGTGCAGTAGTGACCCTTCAGCGACCCAAAAAAGCACGACATTCCGGCAAAAAGTGTCGAAAATGGCTATATTTCCCTCCAAAACTACTCACGAGCGGGGGGGGGGGGTGCAAATCGAAAATTTTCGCTACTCGACATTTTACTACTGCACACTTTTTGCTTGACAACTGCACATTTTTCGCTGACTACTGCACAATCTGTGTACAACTGCACGCTATCGCATACCCTGGGCAAGAGTATATAAAATTTCTCTATAGAAAAGCTTTTTCAGTTCGCTATGCTGCGACATTTCAAGCAGCTATAGATCGAGAGACAGACAGGATTAAGTTTATATGAAATAACAATCACAAAGGAAGCAATACGCAACCTGAACGAAGCAAGTGATAAAAAAAAAATATCGTCTGGGAGCAGCGGCAATAGCGGCAGCAGGCCCTTGAGAATGTGATTGGGTACTTGAAACAAGGTTACTCAACTACCGTAGCCAGTGATGGTCCTGCCGGACCGGCGCATATATTAAAACCTGGAGTACTGTGGATGGGCCGTGATGCGAATATACCTATTATACCGCTTCGTTTCTCCGGTACCAGGGGTTTTCCGCTTGGGAGACGGGACAGGAAATTTCGTCCCGCTTTTTTCTCGGAAATAACCGCTGAAGTCGTGAGAAATATATGAGGTGAATGAAAATAACCTCGATGCTTCCGCAGATGCTATTATAAAACATTTGGGCCAATAGTTCATTGCTTTATCCATTGGGTGGTTAATGAACGTTAATCTGACTGGGCGATATCTGTCATTATTTTTCTTTGGCACTGTATTCGTTATAAATCGTTCATTAAATAATGATTTCTAAAAAACAAAAAATGAAAAGTTTAAAAAACATTGCTTTAGTATTTGCGGCTGCTTTAATCACATTTGGTGCTGCTGCACAGACTGCTGCCACGCCGGCCCCCGCTCCGCCGGAAGACCAAGACGGAAACTACGGTGACAAAGGAAAAACAAAAACTATGACCAAAGCCAAATGGTACGGTGAAAACTATACCAAGACCAAACCGACTGCAGAAAGTCAACACGGAAATAAAAACGACTAAATAAATTTTAGTTTATTGATTTTATAGGTCCCGGCCTAAAACCGGGATTTATTTTTTAGATAACCATGGAATTATTTCTTTTCCGCCCGTTTCAATATGGCAATGAGAACTGCCTTGATGCCAGTTCTGCGAGATCAGCGCCTTCTTTACTAAAGTTCCATGTGAAAAGATACTTGATAGGTGGTCTTTTAGAATCTCATTGATTGCTTCTGTTCCTACCTGAGTAGCCAGGCCTTTCCTTCGTATTCCGGCAACACTAATGCCGAACAAAGATATAGCGCTTCATATTTTATATCGAGCGGTGTCTGATTGAGTAGTTCCGTTTCTCGTGATCTCTTCGGCGATAAATTTATTCATTAGTGTCTATAGTAGTAGGTATAAGCAATATCCAAACCACAGGGCCGTCATCTTCGACATGCTCCGATAGGGTAGCAGGGTGTATGCGCTCCAGTCGCTTCATGACCTCTTCATCCACTTCGAGCTGTGCCGGATCATTATGCGCCGAGAATACTTCATCAGCGAGGGCTATCATCTCTTTGGTAGGTTTTTTGAGTAGGACATGTATTTAATTTGATTTATGTCGACAGTCAACTAAAAGGCGATGTCGGTGGTCAACTCTAACTGCAAATAGAAACTGTAAACTGTTTTTATCCCTGAAACCCGATAAACGGCCCTAGCGTATCCGCCACTTCGCCAAGTGTGGCGTAGTTCTCGACTGCTGTGATGACGTAAGGCATGATATTGCGGTCTTCGATCGTTGCGGATTTGAGATCAGCCAGAGAAGATTTGAACCAGATCATTGTTTCTTTTTTCGCGAAGCGCTGCGAGCTTGTCCGATTGGACTTTGCGGATGGAGTCGTCCATGCGGAGCAGATTGGTATGCTGTGACCTCCTTCTCGGTAAACTTATTGACCCCGACGATGATCTTGTCAGCGCTCTCTACTTTGCGCTGATAGGCATAGGACGCACGGGCTATCTCCTCCTGCATATATCCCTGCTCTATAGCTGAGACGCTGCCGCCGAGACCGTCTATGTGGACGATATATTTCAGGGCCCTGGCTTCGAGTTCATCCGTGAGCTGCTCGACGAAGTAGGAACCCGCCAAGGGATCTACCGTATCAGTCACTCCGCTTTCGTAGCCGATGATCTGCTGGGTGCGAAGAGCAAGCTTGCGGCCTCCTCGGTAGGCAGGGACAGGGCCTCGTCATAGCCATTGGTATGAAGGGACTGGGTGCCGCCGAGCACGGCTGCCATAGCCTGTAGGGTCACGCGGGCGACATTATTCATTGGCTGCTGTGCGGTGAGGGTAGAGCCTCCCGTCTGCGTATGAAAGCGCAGCATCTGCGCTCGTGGATCAGTAGCTCCGAGTTCCTTGGTGATGTGAGCCCACATCCTTCTGGCAGCGCGGAACTTGGCTATCTCCTCAAAGAAATTATTATGTGCATTAAAAAAGAAAGACAGCCGCTGGCCAAACTGGTTTATATCAAGGCCCTTGCTGATAGCGGCCTGGCAGTATGCCTTACCGTTGGCCAGGGTAAAGGCCAGCTCCTGAGCCGCGCTTGAGCCCGCCTCGCGGATATGGTAGCCGGAGATGGAGATGGTATTCCACTTAGGCACCTCCGCATTGCAGTAGGCAAAGATATCCGTGATGATGCGCATGGAGGGCTTGGGCGGATAGATATAGGTGCCCCGGGCAGCATATTCTTTCAGGATGTCATTTTGTATCGTGCCGGTGATCTTTTTGAGGTCGGCGCCCTGCTCTTTGGCGAGGGCTATATAGAGGGAAAGCAGGATGTAGCCGGTAGCATTGATGGTCATGGAGGTAGATACATCTTCCAGCCTGATACCGCCAAAAAGCACCTGCATATCCTCCAGCGAATCTATGGCCACACCCACTTTGCCCACCTCACCCTCAGATAGGGCATGGTCGGAGTCATAGCCTATCTGGGTAGGCAGGTCAAAGGCGACCGACAGGCCGCTCACCCCCTGCGAAAGGAGATAATGATAGCGTTTATTACTCTCCTCTGCAGTGCTGAAACCCGCATATTGGCGCATGGTCCAGAGCTTGGAGCGGTACATCTCGGGATGCACCCCGCGGGTGAATGGGAAAGCGCCCGGCTCCTCGGCTACGCGGTCACGGAGGGCATATATCCTTTGGATTTCTATTCCTGAATCGGTGGTAAATTTGCTCATGAATAATTTACTGGAACAATACGCCGCAACGAGTAGATGGCAAGGCAAGGCAGTGGTGGCTTGACGTGCGCAAGCCCAAGCTCGAAGAGATGGCCGCGCACCTGGTAAATCTGGCCTGGAATGGGCTGTCGCAACTCGACCACAAACCGAAGATGTCGGCGGAGGCGGCTCGGGTGCTGAAGGAGCGGTCGAAGCCTTATTAGGGGCTGGCAGTGCCGGCCGGGTTCAGTGCTTGTGTGCCACCGCGAAAACCCGGCGGAACGGCAGGACGGTGCCGTAGGGCCTGGCTGGGTAGGCCTGGCGGAGCAGGGCACCGTACTCGGCTAGGAACTCGGGCTGCTCGGCTGCGGGTAGTGCGGTCAGGACGGGGCGCAGGCCGGTGCCTTTTACCCAGTTGAGTACCGGGTCAGCACCGGTCAGTACGTGCAGGTAGGTCGTTTCCCAGGCGTCTACCCGGCAGCCTGCGTTGGCAAATAGGTCCAGGTAGGTAGCTGGATTGCCGGACTGGCTGGTTAGGTCGATGTCACCGACGATCGGCTGCCAGCGAGGGCTCGCGATCAGGTCGCGCATGATGCTGTGCACCGGCTGGTCGAAGTTAGCTGGCAACTGGATGGCGAGCCACCCATCGTCGGCCAGGTACTCGACCCAGCGGACCAGCACGGACTCGTGGTCGGGCAGCCACTGGATAGTGGCGTTGGAAACGATGACGTCGACGGGCCTGGCTGGCACCCAGGCAGTAACGTCCAGCAGGTCGAAACGGAGCCGCGCCAACTCACCGTCACCCGTTGCCGACGCTGCTAGCAGTCGGTCGGCGACCTCGATCATCTGGGGCGAGTTGTCCACGCCGACGACCTCGGCCTGTGGCCAGCGCCTGGCCAGGTCGGCGGTGAGCTCGCCTGGACCGCAGCCGAGGTCGGCGACAGTGCTTGGCGCGGTCGCGTCGATCCTGGCGATGAGGTCGTAGAACGGCCTGGAACGCTCGTCGCTGAACTTCCGATACTGGCCAGGATCCCACGTATTGCTCGCCATCGGATCGTCCCCTCAGCCTTGATATCTTGACATCAAGATTCTTCCCCTGTTTTACAAGTGCTGACTCTCGATGTCAAGAGATATGCTCGGGACATGGATGTGACGGCCACCGAGCCGCAGGTTGAGCTGCGCGACGAGGTTGACGAGCTGGTGGCTGGCTGGCGAGCCGAGCGGCCGGACCTCGACCTTGAGCCGCTGCAGGTGCTCAGCCGAGTGTCCAGGCTGGCCAAGCATCTCGACCGGGCTAGGCGGAGCGCCTTCGCCGCGCATGACCTCGAGGCCTGGGAGTTCGACGTGCTATCGGCCCTGCGCAGGCAGGGTGCGCCCTACCAGCTCAGCCCCGGCGCGCTGCTGCACGCCACGCTAGTGACCTCGGGCACGATGACCAACCGGATCGACCGGCTGACCGAAGCAGGTCTGGTCACCAGGTACCCCGACCCACAGGACAAGCGCGGCGTCCTGGTCGAATTGACCGACCGCGGCAAGCAGGTGGCCGACGCGGCGCTCGCCGACCTCCTAGAGCAGGAGCGGCAATTGCTCAGCGGCCTCGACGCCGACCAGCGAACCGAGCTGGCCGGATTGCTGCGCGTACTGCTGACCCCGTTCGACAGCCATGATACGGCGTGATCATTTAGTGCGATATAGGCGTTTCGTGGCGTGGTACCTTCGGGCAGCTGGTTGACTCGATGGTGGCATGAGAGCTAGGCAACTGATCGGCGCGCTCGCGGTGACCACACTGCTGGCGGGCTGCTCGCTGCTTGCGGGCTGCTCGCAGTCGGTGGCGCAGTCCAAGGCAGCGGGCAAAGGACCAGTTCAGGCCAGTCGCCCGGTACCGGGGCTGCGCACCGCGCTCGCGGGACTCAGCCCGGATGCTCGCGCACAGCCGTATTACTTGTCACTCGGCGATTCGCTCGCCCAAGGCATCCAGCCGGGGCCAACCGGCGCGGACGCGCCGACCACGCAGGGTTACCCTGACCAGCTCGCCGACTTGCTCAGGCCCAGCATTCCTGGCTTGCGCCTAGTCAAGCTCGGCTGCTCGGGCGAGACCACGCTGACCATGATCCGCGGTGGCATCTGTCACTACCCGGCAGGCAGCCAGCTTGCCGAGGCGACCAGTTTCCTGCACGATCATCGCGGCAGCGTCGCGCTGGTAACCATCGACATCGGCGCCAATGATCCGAACTCGTGCGTGCTGCACCAGCCGGTGTCGACCATCTTCGGCTGCCTGTCCAGCCGGGTTACCCAGACCGAGCGCGACATCGCCACGATCATGGCGAAGCTGCGCGCGGCCGCTGGCCCCGACGTGCTCATGGTGGGCATGACCTACTACGTGCCTGAGCTCGGCCTATGGCGATCCAGCCCGACTGGCAAGGAAGTCGCTATCTTGACCGAGGGCTTCGCCGCCGGGGTCAATCAGTTGCTGGTAAAGCGCTACCACCACTACGGCGCCCGGGTAGCGAACGTCTTTGCCGCATTCAAGAGCACGGACTTCGGTCACGGCAGCGTGCTTCCGCCGAACGTCAAGACGATCTGCCAGCTGACCTGGATGTGCACGGCCAGGCCGCGCGGGCCGAACGAGCACGCGAATCGGGCCGGCTACCACCTGATCGCCAGGACGTTCTGGCAAGCGATCACCGGCTAAGCGGGCAGGCAGCTACCCGGCCGTCTCCTCAGCCAGCTCAAGCCAGCGATCCTCAAGCGCCGCCTTCTCCGCCTGCACCGCACGAAGCTCGTCCCCCAGCGCGATCAGCCTGGAGTAGTCGCTGGCCGCTGCCGCGAGCGCCCCATGCAACTCGCTCTCACGCTCGGTCAGCCGCACGACCTGCCGGTCGAGCCGAGCCAGTTCTTTGCGCGCCTCCCTGACTCGCGCTGCCGACGGCCCAGCAGCACCCGAAGCCGACCCCGCAGCCCCCGCAGCCGACCCAGCCCCCGCAGCCGACCCAGCGGCCGACACCGGTGGCTTGCCCGGCCCCGCCCGATTCGCGCAGCGCGAGATAGTCGGTCACGCCGCCGGGCAGGAACGCCAGCTTCCCATCCACCAGTGCGAGCACATGATCGGTCACCCGCTCAAGGAAGTACCGGTCGTGGCTGACCACCATGATCGAGCCAGGGAACCCGTCGAGCAGATCTTCAAGCTCGGTCAGCGTGTCGATGTCCAGGTCGTTTGTCGGCTCGTCGAGCAGCAGCACGTTCGGCTCAGCCATCAAGATCATCTGCAGCTGCAACCGCCGCCGCTCACCGCCAGACAACTCAGAGACCGGCGCCCATTGCCGGTCGGATCGCAGGCCGAGCCGGTCAAGCAGTTGGCCAGCCGACAGTTCGCCTTTGCCGATCCGCACGCTGCCGCGTACCTGCTCGGCTGCCTGCAATACGCGCAGCTCAGGATCGACCGGGGCGGGCTCTTGAGTGAGATAGCCGATCCGCACCGTCTGGCCAACGACAATCTCACCCGACCGCTCAAGCGCCCCGTCCTTGCCAGCCAGCAACTGCAGCAGCGAGGTCTTGCCGCTGCCGTTGACGCCGACGATGCCAACCCGGTCGCCGGGCCCTAGTTGCCAGCTCACGTCTTTGAGCAGGGTTCGGCCGCCGACGCCAAGCGATACCGAGGTGAGGTCAAATACGGTCTTGCCAAGCCGCGCCGCTGCCAGCTTGGACAGCTCGACGCCATCACGGGGGGCGGGCTCGTCGGCGATCAGCGCGTTGGCCGCGTCGATGCGGAACTTCGGCTTGCTGGTCCTGGCCGGCGGCCCGCGCCGCAGCCAGGCGAGTTCCTTGCGCAGCAGATTGCGCCGCCGCTGCTCCGCAGCGACCGCCTGACGCGACCGCTCGGCTTTGGCCAGCACATAGGCCGAGTAGCCGCCCTCGTAGGAATAGACCTGGCCGTCGGCTACCTCCCAGGTGCGGTCGCTGACGGCGTCGAGAAACCAACGGTCATGGGTGACCACCACGAACGTCTTGGCGTAGCTGGTCAAGTAGCCGGCCAGCCAGCTGATCGCCTCGATGTCCAGGTGGTTGGTCGGCTCATCGAGCAGCAGCAGGTCATAGCTACCGCGCAGCAGCGCGGCGAGCGCGACCCGGCGGCGCTCACCACCGGAGAGCCGCTCGGCCAGCGACGCCAAGTCGATGTCGCCGAGCAACGCGCTGATCAGGCCCCGGCTGCGGGCATCGGCTGCCCACTCGTGCTCAGCCGCGTCGCCGAACACCACCTGCCGCACCGGGCCGGTGAGCCGCTCCGCCTGCGGCAGGTAGCCGATCCTGGCGTCGCGCGTCTTTGTGGAGCCGGCCGGAGTTCAGGTCGATTTCGCCAGCCAGCGCCGCGAGCAAGGTGGTCTTGCCCGCGCCGTTCCTGCCGACGACGCCGATCCGGTCGCCAGCCGCCACCCCGAGCGAGACCTGGTCAAGCAGCATGGGGTGCCGTAGGCCTTGACCGCGCTTCTAGGCTGACCAGATTCACTGGCCGGTCCCTGGTTCGACCAGGCAGGCACCCGCTGCGGGTCCGGTCACCTGCACCACCGCCCGGCACACGCCGGCCCCGGAGATGCCGATCGCGAGCTCACTGGCGCGCGTCCGCGTCTTCGGCTAGGAACGCACAGGTCGGCCCCGAGCCCGAGACCACGGCACCAAGCGCGCCGAGCTCCTTGCCCGCCGCCAGTGCCCGGCGCAGCAGCGGCTGCAGCGACAGTGCCGCCGGCTGCAAATCATTGCTGAGCATCGGCCCGACCGCAGCCGGCGTCTCCCGACCGCAGCGCCGACATCAGGTCAGTGCTGAGCCTGGGCGCGGCCGCGACCGGCTCGCCGCGCTCGGCTCGAGCGGCTCTGAGCCGGTCACAAGCCGCATAGACCTCGGGGGTGGACAACCCATTGGCGCCGAATGCCAGTACCCAGTGGTAGCTGCCAGCCACCAGCGCCGTGCTCAGCTGCTCGCCGCGGCCGATGCCGACCGCGGTGCCGCCCATCAGCGCGAACGGCACGTCGCTGCCAAGCTGCGCGGCGAGGTCAGACAGTTCGCTTGTGCTGCAACCGGTGCCCCAGAGTTCGTTGCACGCGACCAAAGTGGCGGCGGCGTCGGCGCTGCCGCCTGCCAGCCCGGCGGCGACCGGGATCCGCTTGCGAATTTCGATCCGCAAGCTCGATGACTCACGCCCGCGCCGTCCGGTGGCTTTCGCCAGCGCGGCGGCCGCGCGGACGGCCAGGTTAGTCGAGTTCAGCGGAACGTCACCCCGGCCTTCGCCGGAGACTCGCACGCTACTCCGCTCGGCGTTAGTGACCGTCACCTCATCGAAGAGCGAGACCGCATGGAAGACGCTCACCAGGTCGTGGTACCCGTTAGCGCCCAGCGGGCCGACGGAAAGTTGCAGGTTGATTTTGGCCGGCACCCGGACGGTCACGGTTTCGGCCGCTGTCGTGCGTGTCATCGCTTGCGCCACGATTCGATGATGCTACGCGCCGGCGCCGCTGCCGCCGCAATCCGGCGGTATTCCGCCACGCCGATCGCCTCGCCGCGCAGCGCCGGATCAACTTCAGCCGCGCGCAGCACTCGTTCGGCCTGGTCAGCCGATCCCGCCCAGGGGGTGAGCGCGGCCCGCAGAGTCTTGCGCCGTTGCGCGAACGCCGCGTCGATCACCTCGAAGACCGTCGCCCGGTCGGTCATGAGCGCCGCATCGCCACCTCCTGGTGGCGATGCTCGCCTAGTGAAGCTCACCAGCGCGGAGTCTACGTTCGGCACCGGCCAGAACACCGTCCGCGCGATCGTCCCCGCCCGGCGGGCGGTGCCGTACCAGGCGACTTTCACCGAAGGCACGCCGTAGGTGCGGCTCCCTGGTGGAGCGCAGATCCGGTCGGCGACTTCGGCCTGCACCATGACGAGTGCGCGGCGCATGGTCGGTAGTACCTCAAGCAGGTTAAGCAAGATCGGCACGGCGACGTTGTAGGGCAGGTTCGCCACCAGCGCGGTGGGCTGCTCACCGGGTATCCCAGGCAAGGTGATCGCGTCGGCGGTGAGCACGGTGAGGCGGCTGGCCAACTCGCCAGCCCGAGCGGCGGCGGTGAGCGGCAATTCGGCGGCGAGTACCCGGTCAATCTCGACCGCGATCACCCGGCCGGCCGCACCGAGCAGCCCGAGGGTCAAGGAGCCGAGCCCAGGACCCACTTCCAGCGCCACGTCGGCGCTGGACAGCCCGGCCAGCGCGACGATTTTGCGTATCGTGCCCTGATCGATCACGAAGTTCTGACCGAGCCGCTTGGCCGGCCTGATCCCCAGCCGGTCGGCCAGCTGCCTGATCTCAGCCGGTCCGAGCAGCGCCGGCGCAGCATCGTCGTCAGTCACTGGCTGGCTGCGCCGTCACCAGCAACGACCGGCCGGGCTCGGCACCAGTGCCGAAGTCGGCTGCGTCGGCCTGGCTGGTCAGCCGCCAGCCCGCGCTGGCCAGCAACTCCCGCTGGGCGCCGACCGGCAAGATGGTGAGCCACGGCTCAGCCACCGCCGTCCGCCGCCTGGCGTTCGCCTTAGCCAGCACCAGCGCGGAGGCTAGTCCTTCGGCGTGCACGGACAAGCTGGCTGCCAGCAGGCTCGCCGGGGTCGCCGCTGCCCGGACTCCGGTCAGCAGCGTGATCGTGGTGGGCTGATCCAGGTAAACCAGAAGACCTTCAGTCAGAAAAATTGTGTCGAGCCCCGCGTCGTGCCCGACGCGGGCCAAGGCCACGTCGACCCGATCCCGGCAGAAGTCAGCCGCCACCAGCACCAACCCGGCCGGGTTGTCGACCCCGATGGCGGCCAGCCTGGCCCGTTTGTCGGCCTGCGTGGCCGGGTGATCAACCTCGTAGAAGGTCACTCCAGGGGTGCGGAAGCGCAGCGCCCGGTCGTCGTAGCCGGCCCAAGCACCACGATCTGGCGAACGCCGCCCTCGATCGCGCTGACCACTTGCCGGTCGAAAAAAGTGGTTCGCGCCGCCAGGCTGGCTCGCACCGCCGGCAAGCTGTCGACCTGCATCCCGGCGCAGAGCTTGCGTTGGGCATCAGGGTCACCAGCGGCACTGTGCGGCCTGGTGAACTCGGCGCGGGTCACCGCTACGGCCTGGCTGGTGCGGGACGGGCTCATAGCGAGCTACTCTGCCACGGGCCAAACACCCGCTCCCCGGTCGCCATCACCGCAGCGCACAGTTCGCCCACGTCCAGCCGCTTGCACTCGGCGATCGCCCGCAGCGTGTTCGCCACCTGGGCCGGAGCATTCTGCCTGCCCCGGTTGGGCACCGGGGTCAGGTAGGGCGCGTCGGTCTCCACCAAGATCAGCTCGGGCGGCGCGATCGCAGCCGCCTCGCGCAGGCTGACCGCGCCCGGGAACGTGAGGTTGCCGGCGAAGCTCAGCACGTAGCCGGCCTCGGCGCACTTCTTGGCCAGTTCGGCTCCGCCGGAGAAACAGTGGAAGATGACGCGCTCGGGCGCTCCGACCTTGGCCAGGATGTCGAGCACGTCGTCATGGGCTTCCCGGTCATGGATCATCAGCGCCTTGCGGGTCGCCTTAGCGATCTCGATGTGCGCGGCGAACCACTCCCGCTGCACTCGCGGTGCCGCATGATCACGGTAGTAATCAAGCCCGGTCTCGCCCACGGCCCGGACTTGGGGCAGTGCGGCTAGCTTGGCGATCTCGGCGAGGATCGCGTCCTTGTCCGGCTGCGCGTTCGCGGTCTCGTTCGGGTGGATCGCGACCGCGGCGTAGACGTCGGGATGGTCGGCCGCGCATGCGGCCGACCACCGGGACGACTCAAGATCGCAGCCGACAGTGACCACCGCGACAATGTTCGCGGCCCTGGCCGCCGCGAGTACCTCAGCCGGCGACTGGCGAGAGCAGGTCCAGGTGGGTATGCGCGTCGAACGCCGGGGCGGGCAGCGGTGCCGGCGCCGCCGCCACCGGGGCGTCGGTGATCACGGCCCGGGCTCGGTGTTGTAGCCGCTGAGCCGAGCGAGCTCGGCATCGACGGTGGCCGGGTCAATCTTGGCGAACAGCGGCTTGGGCACGTCAAGCTCGGTCCCAGCCTTGATCGGCATCGACTGCCAGTTGGCCTGGCCGGTGTAGGTGCCGGTGATGACCGGGTAAGACCTGCCGTCGTCGTCGCTGACATCCTCGATCCTGGGCAGATCGGACCAGCTGCCCTGACCGCCGAGGAACTCGAACACCTTTTGCGATGAGCTTGGCAGGAATGGGGTCAGCAAGGTCTTCCCGTCATCGACCAACTGCAGCGCCACGTGCAGGATCGTCTTCATCCGCTCAGGGTCGGACTCGCGCAGCTTCCATGGGGCCTGGTCGGACAGGTACTTGTTCGCCTCGGCCAGCGTCCGCATCGTCTCGGTGATCGCGTTCTTGAATCTTGACCTGGACAGCGACTCACCGACCGAAGCGAACGCATTCGCCGAGCGCTCAAGGATCGCCTGGTCGGCGTCGGTCAGTTCGCCGGCCGCCGGAATCGAGCCGATGTTGCGGGCGGCGAACGAGACGCTGCGATTGACCAGGTTGCCCCAGTTAGCTACCAGCTCGTCGTTGTTGCGCCGGATGAACTCGCTCCAGGTGAAGTCGGTGTCCTGGTTCTCCGGGCCGGCCACGGCCACGTAGTAGCGCAGCGCGTCAACGTCGTAGCGGGACAGCAGGTCGCGCACGTAGATCACGATGGCGCGGGAGGAAGAGAACTTGCGCCCCTCCATGGTCAAGAACTCAGAGGAGACCACCTCGGATGGCAACGCAAGCTCGCCAAGCGCGCCTGGCGTACCGCCCTTATTGCCCCGACCGGCGTAGCCAAGCAGCATCGCGGGCCAGATCTCGCTGTGGAAGACGATGTTGTCCTTGCCCATGAAGTAGTACGCCTCGGCGTCTGGGTTCTGCCACCAGGCCCGCCAGGCGTCAGGGTCACCCGAGCGCTTCGCCCACTCGATCGACGCTGACAGGTAGCCGATCACCGCGTCGAACCAGACGTAGATCCGCTTGTCCGGCCGGTCCCGCCAGCCGTCGAGCGGGATCGGCACGCCCCAGTCCAGGTCCCTGGTGATCGGACGCGGTTGCAGGTCGCCGAGCAGGTTCAAGGAGAATTTGAGCACGTTCGGCCGCCACTGACCGCTCTTGGACTGCAGCCAGCTGCCGAGGACCTCAGCGAACGCGGGCAGGTCAAGGAAGAACTGCTCGGTCTCCACGAAAACCGGGGTCTCGCCGTTGATCTTCGACCTGGGGTTGATCAGGTCGATCGGATCAAGCTGGTTTTGGCAGTTGTCGCACTGATCGCCGCGCGCCGACTCATAACCGCAGATCGGGCAGGTTCCCTCGATGTAACGGTCGGGCAGGGTGCGACCAGTCGACGGCGAGACCGCACCGAGGGTGGACTTGGCGAAGATGTAGCCGTTGTCGTACAGCCCCTTGAAGATCTCCTGGGTCACCGCGTAGTGGTTGAGCGTGGTGGTCCTGGTGAACAGGTCGTAGGACATGCCAAGGCCGGTCAGGTCCTCGGCGATCACCCGGTTGTACCGGTCGGCCAGTTCGCGAGCGGTCACGCCTTCGGCGTCGGCCTGCACCTGGATCGGGGTGCCGTGCTCATCGGTACCGCTGACCATCAGCACCTTGTCGCCCGCCATCCGGTGATACCGCGAGAACATGTCGCACGGGATCGCGAAACCGGATACATGCCCGATGTGCCTGGGCCCGTTGGCGTACGGCCACGCGGGCGCGGCCAGGATATGGCGAGTAGTAGGTGATGACATGTAGTCAAGCCTAGGGCCAACCGGGCAGCGCTCGCCTCCGCATAACGCCGCGCCGACCGGCCATCCCGGTTAGCCAGAGCCCTGCTCGCGCTGCTGGTGCTTCGCACTCACGACGGCGTCATAGACCGCGCGCCGACGTAGGCCGAGCCTGGCCGCCGTGCTGGTGATCGCCTCGGTGCGGGACCGACCGCCTTGCTCGGCCGCGGCGACCATCGCCGCGACCTGCGCCGGGGCCAGATCAGCGACTGCCGCCCGCGCGGCGGCGCGAGCGCCGCCGACCACCAGGGTTATTTCCCCTAGTACCGGCCGAGTCGCCCAGCTGGCGAGCTCGCTCAAGCTGCCGCGGATGATCTCCTCATGGGTCTTGGTGAGCTCACGGCAGATGACGGCCGGTCGGTCGGCACCGAGCGCGTCAGCGAGCGCGGCCAAGGTGGCCGCCAGCCGGCGCGGCGACTCGAAGAAGACCAGGGTGCGCGGCTCGGCGGCGAGTTCGGCGAACCGCCGGCCCCGCTCGCCCTGTTTGCGCGGCGGGAAGCCTTCGAAGCAGAACCGGTCGCTCGGCAGCCCAGATACGGCCAGCGCCGCGGTGACCGCCGACGGCCCGGGCAGCACAGTCACGTGCAGGCCGGCCGAGATAGCCGCCGTGACCAGCCGGTAGCCGGGGTCGCTGATAGCGGGCATGCCGGCGTCGGTGATCAGCAGCACGTCGGTGCCGCTCTTGAGCTCATCGATCAGGCCGGGCACCTTGGCCGCTTCCACGTCTTCGTAGAAAGAAATCAGCCGCCGGCCAGCACCACGTCCAACTCGGCCGCCAGCCGGCGCAGCCGCCGGGTGTCCTCGGCCGCGATCACCTCTGCGCTGGCCAGCGCCGACCCTAGGGCGGCCGAGGCGTCAGCCGGACGACCGATCGGTGCGGCCGCCAGGATGAGGCTGCCAGCCTGCGTACCGTTCGCCGCGTTCATCAGGGTCCACGCTAGTGCCAGCCGGCCCTACGATGACTGCGATGAGAGCATTCGGGTACGCGCCGGAGGCTGAGAAATCGGCGGCGCGGAGTCACGAGGTCGGCACGTCGATGCTTGAGCGAATGGTGCCACCGATGCCGCCGCCATCGGTGTGGGGCTGGCTTGGCCCATTGCTAGTCACCGTCTTCGGCGGGTTCCTGCGGTTCTACCGGCTCGGCACGCCGCATGCGGTCGTGTTCGACGAGACCTACTACGTGCCGGACGCCTACGGGATCTTGAAGCACGGGGTCGAGGTCAACGCGGTCGACAGCAGTAAGAACCGCGACCTAGTCGACAAATTGCTCGCGCACGGCGGCACCCACATCCTCACCACCACCGGCGAGTACGTAGTGCACCCGCCGCTCGGCAAGGTGCTCATCGCGGTCGGCGAGTGGCTGTTCGGACTGACCCCGTTCGGCTGGCGCTTCGCGGTCGCGGTCGTCGGGACCTTGTCCATCTTCCTGGTCGCCCAGATCGCCAGGCGGATGACCAGGTCCACCATGCTCGGCTGCATCGCTGGCCTGCTGATGGCGCTTGACGGGCTCGAACTAGTGCTCAGCCGAACCGCAATCCTTGACATCTTCGTCATGTTCTGGGTGCTGGCCGCGTTCGGCATGCTGGTGCTCGACCGGGACTGGGCCCGCACCAAGATCGCCACCGCTGCGATGGCTGCCGGGGCCACTGGCGTCGCCGGGCAGCAGTTGAGCGGTGGTGGGCCGAAGCTCGGCATCCGGTGGCGTCGGGTGCTGGCCGGAGTCTTCCTCGGCTTCGCCTGCGCGTCCAAGTGGAACGGCATCTGGTTCGTGCTCGTGTTCGCCGTCATGGTGATTGCCTGGGATCTCGGTGCCCGCGGTGCGGCCGGCGTACCGGGACCGGCTGGTCGGAACCTTGCGCAGCGACGCCAAGTGGCTGCCAGTCAGCTTCCTCGCCGTGCCGTTCCTCGCCTACCTGGCCTCATGGTCTGGCTGGTTCGCCAGCAGCCTCGGCTACGACAGGAACTGGGCCGCCCTGGTCGGCAACCACGTGCCGATCTGGTCCACGCTCGACTCCTGGTACCAGTATCAGAAGTCCATGCTCGGCTTCGGCCTTGGCCTGACCACGCACGCCGGCTACACCTCAGAGCCCTGGAGTTGGCTGATACTCGGCCGGCCAGTTTCCTTCTTCTACGCCGCGCCCAAGGGTTGCGGCGCGAGTTCCTGTTCGCAGGAGGTGCTGGCGATCGGCACGCCTGCGATCTGGTGGGCCTCGATCCTGGCGCTGATCTTCTGCCTCGGCTGGTGGCTAAGCCGCCGGGACTGGCGGGCCGGCGCGGTGCTGGCCGGAGTGGCGGCGGGCTGGCTGCCCTGGTTCTGGTTCGCCTGGCACGACAACCGCACGGAGTACTACTTCTACGCGGTCGCGTTCCTGCCCTTCCTGATCATCGCGATCACGCTGTGTCTCGGGTTGATCATCGGGCCGGAGAGCTCACCACCCGGCAGGAGAGCCGTCGGCGCAGTGGTCGTCGGTGCCTATCTGTTGCTGGTACTGGCCAATTTCGCGTACCTCTATCCGGTACTAACCGCCCAGATCATGCCTTATGACCTCTGGCGCCAGCGAATGTGGTTCAGCAGCTGGATCTGACCCTGACCGGCTCTGAACGTCACCTCCCTGACCTGCGACTTTTGGGTCGGTCACGGGATGGGCTTGATAGGTATATTGATTGGTGGACGGGTTGGGCTCGGCCGGGCTTGATCTGCTTGAATCGGGTGCGAAAGGCGGCGACGCGATGACGCACGCATCACAGCCAGGCGATCGACAGGCCGAGTTTGAGCGGCAGGTTCGCCCGTACCTGCCGCAACTCAATGCGGCCGCGTTGCGGATGACTAAGAACTCCAGCGACGCTGAGGACCTGGTGCAGGAGACGCTGGCCAAGGCCTATACCGCGTTTCACCAGTTCACTCCTGGCACTAACTTGCGCGCTTGGCTGCACAAGATCCTGGCCAATAGCCTGGTGAATAGCTACCGCAAGACTAAGCACCAGCCCGCACTCGCGGCCGGTTCTGAGCTGCCCGATGGCTGGCAGGCCGGAGCGGACGCGTTCGGTCCTGTGGCACGTTCCGCCGAAGCCGAGGCACTCGATCGGCTGACCGACTCTGATGTGCTGCGCGCGCTGCGCGACCTGCCAGCGGACTTCAGGACCGCGGTGTACCTGGCCGACATTGAGGGCTACCCGTACCGTGAGGTCGCGGCGATGATGGGCACCCCGATCGGCACCGTCATGTCCCGGCTGCACCGCGGCCGGGACCGGCTGCGTCGGGCGCTGGCCGCGTACGGTCCAGGCCGGTCGGCGACCGCCACCGCCTGACCCCGCCCCGGTCGCTGCCCGTCCGCCAGACTCATCGCTGGCAGTGCTGCTAGCGCCGGCGGTCGCGCAGGATCGCGCCGAGCGCGTCGGCTGGGCTGCGGTCGCCCTTAGGCAACTGAGCTGCCTCCGGCCAGCAACGCCTTAGCTGCTCGCTGCCGGTGCCATCCGGCCAGCAACCTCGATCCTTGCCGACACCTTTGCCCGGCCTTGCGACGCCAAGCAACGCAGCAAGCTCATCGACCAGTCTCGCGTTCGTGCTGCTCACGCCTACCTCCATGGTGACACTTCTATGGTGCGCCGAAATGAGATACATCGCAACTACGATGGTCTCCAGTGAACCTGGGCGCCTGTCGGCGCGTCATGGAGGGTGTGGAGGTGGCTTCATGACGATGTGTAGCCGATGTGTAACCGAGATCACGAATCCGTGGAGGCCGTCGCTGCGTCTTAGTAGTGATCGACCACGAGGGAGCACCCAGTCAAGATCAAGGGAGCAAACGTTCGCATGACTGCCGCCGTGATAGCACCAGCACCGTCCGTCGCTCAGTCCTCCGACTTTGATGAGCAGATTCGCCCATTCCTTGATCAGCTCTACCCAGCCGCCTTGCGCATGACCCGCAACCCAGCGGACGCCGAGGACCTGGTGCAGGAGACGTTGACCAAGGCGTATACCGCGTACCACCAGTTCACCCCCGGCACCAACTTGCGCGCCTGGCTGAATCGGATCCTCGCCAACACCTTTATCAACAACTACCGCAAGACCAAGCGCGAGCCCGCCATCACGCCCGGCGCCGACCCGCATCAGGACTGGCAGCTCGGTCACGACCCGCTCAATGGTCCCGCCCGGTCAGCCGAAGCCGAGGCGCTTGACAAGATCACCGACTCGGCCGTGCTGACCGCACTGCGCGAGCTGCCCGATGACTTCAAGACCACGATCTGGCTAGCCGACGTGGAGGGTTACCCGTACCGTGAAGTCGCCGCCATGATGGGCACGCCGATCGGCACCGTCATGTCCCGGCTGCACCGCGGCCGCGGCAAGTTGCGCCAGCAGCTCGCCGCTCGCGCGCCGCGCGGCACTCTGGTCAGCGGCTAGCCCGCACGCCAGCGGCGCCCCCGAGCGCCGCCGTCCCGGCGGTCCCCCTCCAACGCCGGGCGCAGCTGGTCGAAGCCCCCGTCCTGCCAGCCAGCGCAAACTGTGCCCCGTCCCCGTCAACACCCGGTGGCGGGGCACAGTCCGGTGCGAAACACCTGAGACTGTTGTTCAAGATATTTGCCGTTATTGGCTTATTTTACGTACAAGGTGAGCCAGACCGAGCCGAGGCGCCAAGTGCGAGTGGGCTGGAAGCCGGCCGAGGTGAGCACACCGGTGTTGGCCGAGCCGACCGCGGGCTGGGACGGCGCCCACCGGACGACCCAGACCCTGGACGCCGACTTGAGCCTGGCGGCTACCACCGCAGGCTTGGCCGGCAGTCCGCGTAGGGTGTTGGACGCTATCGGCGGCGAACCCAGGCCGATATCGTGAAGCTGGTCAAAAGGACCCGGATAGGCCAGGCCAACCAGTGCGGCATCCCATGGCAGGTACAAGATCGAATCGCCGGGCTGCTCGTGCGCGCTGAGCGTGGCCGCGACCAACCGCAAGTTGTCCGGCCTCGACCCAGGCAACCTGATCGCTCGCTGCGGGCCGACGAGGACGGCGAGCAGGACGATCGCGAGCAACGCCGATGGCAGCACCGCCAGCCACCTGGCGCGACCTCCGGCCAGCGCGCGCCGGGCGGCCAGTGTCCGCGTCATGGTCACCAGCCAGACCAGGCCAGTGGCGACTAGCAGCGACAACGCGGGCAAGCAAAAGATCACATAGCGCTCGACGTAGATCGGATCGGCCAGCGATACCGCCAGCAGCAGCACTGGCGGCACGATCAGCCAGGGCAGCGTCACCAGCCCGAGCGTCAGACCGTGGCCGCGGCGCAGGCCGGGGCCGGCCGCACAGCCGAGCAGCGCGAGTACGGCGACGAGGATGATCGCCGCGGTACTGCCGGCGAAATCGCGCATGAGGGCGGCGACGGTACCCAAGTCTGGCCTGGTCACCCAGTTTAGCTGGGAGGACTGGCCGGTGCTCAGGACGGCAAGCGGGGCCAGCAGGATGGCGGTTGCCGCACAGGCGATCAGCCAGCGCCACAGCACCCGGCGCTCAGCGTGGGCAACGAGCAGGCTGAGCCCGTGCGCCAGCACGAGCAGCACGGCGAAAAGGTTGAACAGCCCGGTCAGCGTGAGCGCGGCCGCGTAGCCGAGCCACCACGGCCAGGCCGGGCGCGCCGCCGCCCGAACGAACAGATAGCTGGCGAGGACGGCGAACAGCGTAGTCAACGCGTAGGGCCGAGCTTCCTGGGCGTACCTGGTGGTAATCGGCACCATGACCAGCGCGAGGCCCGCGATCAGGCCAACGGCGGCCGGGCTCGGTAGGGCGCTGTCGGTGGCGAGCCGCCTGGCTAGGATCGCGGTCAGCCCAGCGGCCAGGCCCATCGCGATCAAGGATGGCAGCCGGAGCACGGTCGCCGAGCTGCCGCCGATCCCGATTACTACGTGAATGAGCAGGTAGTACAGTCCGTGCACGGCATCCTGGTGCAAGGTCAGCGTCAAGATCGCGCCGATCGGGCGCCGTGATCCTGAGATGGTGGCAGCTTCGTCCCGCCACAGCGACGGAACGCCAAGATGGTAACCGCCGACAATCAGCTCGGCCAGCACGGGAATGACGGCAACCAGCCAGCCGGTGAGCCGGCTCTGGCCGGAGGCCGCGGCCGGCGATTGACTGGCGGTCTGCTTGCCGGTGTTCGCCCGGGTCCCTACCACGCCCGCAGCTTAGTCTTTAAAGATCCGGTCACATGCCCGCGCACCTGCCTTGCCGTCATCAAGCGGGCAAAATCTGACGGTGAACGCCGCATGGGCGTCGCGGAATCTGGCCGCTACCGCATCTAGGTCGGCGAGAGCGGCCACGAGCTCGGCTGAGGTAGCAAGCAAGGGTCCCGGTGCCTCCTTTTCGAAATCAAAATAAAATCCCCGCAGCTGGTCGCGATACTGCACAAGATCGTAGGTGAAAAAAACCATCGGCCGACCTGTCGGCGCGAAGTCGAACATGACGGACGAGTAATCGGTGACCAGGACATCGGTGACTGCCAGCAGCTCGTTAATGTCCGGGTACCTGGTCACATCGATGACGAATCCCGGTCGAGTGCTCGCGGCCCTGATCCAGCCTTCCATCAGATGGTGTCCCCGGATCAGCAGGACGTATTCGTCGGCCAGCCGGTCGGCTGCGGCAGTCAAGTCGAGCTGGAAATCGAGGCCGTACCTGCCGGTGCCGTCGTGCTGATTGTCCCGCCAGGTCGGTACGTACATCGCGACTCGCTTCCCGGCCTGGATGCCGAGCCGCTCCCTGACCTGGCCGAGCACGGCTTCGTCCGACACCATCGCCAGCAAGGCATCGTTGCGCGGGTAGCCGCTCTCGCTGACCTCACCTGAGTACTTAAATGCCTGACGCAAGATCGGGGTGCTGAATGGGTTGGGCGAGATCAGCAAGTCCCAGAGCGCGACGTCGTTGGCCAGAAAGTCGAAGTAGCGGCTGCCGCTGGCGAAGCTGGGGCTGGCGATGTCGTAGCCGAGCCGTTTGAGCGGCGTGCCGTGCCAGGTCTGCACATATCGCTGACCGCGCCGCGGGCGATATGGCTGCGGCATGTGATCGTTCGCGATCAGGTACCTGGACCGGCCGATGGCCGCGAAATAGCTGGCCGAGCCGGTCAGTACCGCGCTGGCCCCGGCCGGCACCGGCACGGCCCAGTCGTTGACGACCCAGAGGTGCTCTCGGCGATCGCCGCGGCGGCGCAATTCGTCAGCCACTCCCCGCGGGTTGTCCGTACACGACTTGCCGTCGAAGCTCATGAACAGGACGGACTGGCTGGCGGGCAGCAATCGTTGCGCCCGGTAGTACAGGTCGCGTAGCAAGCGGCGCCTGATCCGACCGCGTTCATATCTGGCTAGGGCCGGGCCCACCTCGATGACCAGCCTGGTCTTCGCACCGTCAGAGCCCTCTAGGCAGCGGTAGGTCTTGCGGCCAAGCTTCCTTGGCCTGGCGTCCGTGGCGGTGAGGCTGCTTGGCACAAGTGAACCGTCCGCGCGGTGGATCTCCACCCGCCAGCGGCCATCTCGGAGCGGCAACTGCTCTCCGAAGACCTCGACCGCGGTGACCGGCACGGCGAGCTTGACCCGGCCGCTTTTATCAGGCTCGGCGATCGGAGTGACGTGCTGCTCCCAGCCGCCCTCCTTGGCTAGCACGAGCTGATAGCTGCCGGGCGAGGGCAGGCGCAGCGAAAGGCTGAGCTGGCCGTCATGATCCCAGCTCTGGGCGACGGTGGCCGAGACTTGCTCGGTCGGGGCAATCACCTCGGCACGCCCGACCCTGATTTGGAGTCGCCGGCCCGCCCACGGGCGCTCAGGCTCACCTCTGGTGCCAGCTGCACCGATCGCGGCTCGCCGGCCTGCGGACCCGGCGAGTGCAACCTGGCCGGGCGCCAGCTCAGCCCACCCCTGACCAGCACGTAACAGTCCCAGTCACCGGTCAGCCAATGCCCGTGCGCACCAAACCAGTGCGGGCCGATCTCGCATCGGAAGCCTGCCCAGTCATAGCTGTAGCGGGACTGGCCAGAGCTCGCCGTCACCGCTGGCCGACGCAGCGACTTGACCGGCACGACGATCGGGGGGCGGCGGCGGCCACGTGGCACGAGCAGCACGAGCTTATTGGTGCGCCAGCGGCTGGCGACATCCATCGAAGGGACGTAAGCGCTGCCCTCGATGACTAGTGACCGACCGTCGACACCGAGTTTGTCCACCTGGACCTGCGGATCAAGTTCTCGCCACCGAGGTCGGAATACCGCCGTCGGGATGGCCGGAGCGGCACTACGCCGGAGCGGGAAATCAGCCCGCAGCCGACCGAAGGACCTGATCATCGGCGGTGTCCGAGCTGGGTTCGCCGCTAGCCAGCCGGCGAACTCGATCAGCTCATCGCGACGGCCATGAACGATCAGGTAATAGGCCAACTTGCGGGCCGAAGGCTGGTCGGCCAGGACCCTGCGGTCCACATGTCGCAGGTAGCCTGCGGCCAACTCGGTGAACGCGCCTTGATAGGCCGGGGTAGTCCAGGGGAGATCACGCACATACAGCCAGAGGTCGTTGACAAGCGCCTTGTGCTGGTGGGCGCGCAGCAATGCCGGGGTCGATCGGTCCCGCAGGAAGGCGTCGATCAGCTCAAGGGCGGTGATTCGGTCTTCGAAGTTGCCGATGCTGGTGCGGGACTGGGTGATGGAAGGCGCGCCTTTGTCCCGGTCTCGCCAATGGTAGATCGGCTCGGTAATGACATCCACGGCACCGGCCAGCACGTGTGCCTCGGTGTTGAGTACCAGGTCCTCCCAGAGCATGCCTTCAGGAAAGGCCAGGCCAGCCTGGTCCCAAAAGGATCGGCGGAAGAGCTTGTTCCATACCGAGATGTCATAGAGCAGTTCTGGCGTGGCAGTGATGTGCGTGCATAGGCGTCGGGCCTTAATTGCCTGGTCGTGCAGGCCGGATGGACCGAGGCCAGCGGCGGTGAGGCGGAGCACGCCGCCGGAGATGATGTCAGAGCCGGTCGCTTCAATCACCGTCAGTAGCGTGGCGTACGCGTCTGGCGGTAGCAGATCATCGGAGTCCACGAAGGCGAGAAACTCCCCGGTGGCAGCGGCGACGCCGTGATTGCGGGCCGCTCCTGGGCCACCGTTGGGCACGCTGATGAGCGTGAACCTCGCATCAGCGGCGGCCTGGGCAGCCGCGACCGCCGCGCTGCCATCAGTCGAGCCATCGTCGACCATCAGCACCTGAAGCTCGGTAATGGTCTGCGCCGCGATCGAGGTCAGGCAATCGCCGAGCAAGTCAACGTTGTTGTAGAAGGGCACGACAACGCTGATCCGCGGAACGGCCATCGGCGCCTCCCTGACGGCGGGTCAGCTAGCAACTGGCTCTGCGTGTGCCTTATTTAACGATCAGCCTGCCTGCCGCAGCACCGCTGAGAGGCAGCTTGCTATTCGCCGTGCCAGACCGGCGGCCGCTTTTCGGCGAAGGCCATCGCGCCTTCCGTCGCGTCTTTCGACCCGAAGATCGGCGAGATGATCGCGGTCTGCTTGCCGAAGGCCTCATCGGCCGCCCAGTCAGCCGACTCGACGATCACACGCTTGGACGCGGCGAGCGCCAGCGGAGCGCCGAGCGCGACCCTGGCCGCCAGCTCTTTCGCGGCCGATAGCGCCTCACCGGCCGGAACCAGCTTGTTTACCAGACCAGCAGCCGCGAGCCTAGCAGCACTGAAGTGCTCACCGGTCAGGGCGATTTCCATGGCCAGGTGGTAAGGAATCCGGCTGGGCAGCCTGAGCAGTCCGCCGCTCCGGCCACCAGGCCACGCCGCACCTCAGGCAGCCCGAACTTGGCCTCTTCGCTGGCGACCACCAAGTCGCAAGCGAGCACCAACTCGAAGCCACCGGCCAAGGCATAGCCTTCGACCGCAGCGATGACCGGCTTGAGTGGCGGCCGCTCGACGATGCCGCCAAAGCCGCGACCGTCAGCCATCGGCGCGTCGCCAGCCAGGAAGCCCTTGAGATCCATGCCCGCGCTGAACGTGCCGCCAGCACCAGTGAGCACCAGCACGCTCACGTCACTGCGGTGATCGAAGTCCGCGACGGCCGCCGCGATGCCGCGGGCGACCTCGCCATTCACCGCGTTACGGGCCTGCGGCCGGTTGATCGTGATGATCGCGACGTTGTCGGCTATCTCAGTGGTTACCGCGTCCGGCATTGCGCCGCCCTTCGGGTGAGTTACCTGGGCTGGAACCTTACCCCCCCGTCGAGGCGGATGACCTCGGCGTTCAGGTAGTCGTTCTCGATCACGCTGAGCACCAGCTGGGCGAATTCATCCGGGCGGCCCATCCGCTTGGGGAACGGGATCGGCGCCGCCAGCGCGGCCTTGAACGCCTCGGGGTCCGGGTCGAAGCCGTAGATCGGGGTGTCGATGATGCCGGGGCAGATGGTGATGACCCGGACCCCGATGGCGGACAGGTCCCGCGCGGCGGGCACGGTCATCCCGATGATGCCGCCCTTGGACGCCGAGTAGGCGATCTGGCCGACCTGCCCCTCCATGCCCGCCACCGAGGACGTATTGATGACGACGCCGCGCTGGCCATCGCCGTCGGCGGGCTCCGTCTTGGCCATGGCCGCAGCGGCGATGCGCAGGAGGTTGAACGTGCCGATCAGGTTGATGTTGATGACCCGCTGATAGCTGGCCAGGTCATGCGGGGTGCCGTCCCGGCCGACCGTCCTGCGCGGCCATGGCGATGCCCGCGCAGCTGACCGCGACGCGCAGCGGGGCCCCGGTGCTGGCCGCGGCGTCCACGGCTGAGCTGACCGACGCCTCGTCCACCACGTCGGTATGCGCGAACAAGCCGCCGATCTCGCCGGCCACCTGCTTGCCGCCCTCTTCATTCAGGTCGGCGATCACCACCCTGGCCCCCGCCGCGGCCAGCGCCCGGGCGGTCGCCTCGCCGAGCCCGCTCGCGCCGCCGGAAACGATCGCCGCAGTACCGTTCACGTCCATGCCCGGAGCATACTGCGCGACCCAGTCGGACCAAGGACAGGGCTACGGTCTGCGGACTGACTGTCAGTAGCTGGGCCTAATATCGAACCAGTAGCGCCTGCGTCGTTTACCTGCTGCTAGTTACCTTGCTGCTGCGGGAATAACCCTGGTCCGCGAGCGCGCTGCTCACCGAGCGGGCCAGACCGGCAGCACAGCGACACTTTGTCGGCGCTGCGCACGTCGTCGTAGCGTGCGTCGTCGGGCACACCGACGCCAAGCGGAGGGGTTCCACATTGAGGAAGTACCGCGGCAATCCGTGGGCCGTGCTGATAGTCGTCTCCCTCGGGTTCTTCATGACCCTGCTCGACCTGACGATCGTCAACATCGCGATCCCGAATATGATCGACAAGCTGCACGCCTCGCTTGACGGAGTCCTCTGGGTCATTAACTCCTACGCGCTGGTACTGGCGGTATTGCTGATTACCGCCGGACGACTTGGTGACCTGCGTGGTCAGCGAAAGCTCTTCATCATTGGCGTGGCCATCTTCACGGCGGCATCGGTCGCCTGCGGATTCTCGCCGACCGTCGGCGCGCTGATCGCCTTCCGGGTGGCGCAGGGAGTTGGCGCGGCGCTGCTGATGCCGCAGACGCTGGCGCTGCTCACGATGGTGTTCCCGGCCGAACGGCGCGGTACCGCCTTCGGCGTCTGGGGAGCGGTTGCTGGCGTAGCGACCATTGCCGGGCCGACCCTCGGCGGCTTGCTGGTGACGGCATTCGACTGGCGGTACATCTTCTTTATCAACCTGCCGATTGGCATCATCGTCATCATCCTCGGCTTGGTCCTCATCCCTGATCTGAGGACCGGCACCGAGCACAAGCTCGACATCGTCGGCGTTGTGCTGGCCAGTCTGGCGTTGCTCGCGATCTGCTACGGCCTAGTCGAAGGGCAGAACTACGACTGGGGCACCGTCAAGTCGTTCATCTCGATCCCGCTCATCATCGGCGTCGGCGTGGTGCTGCTGATCGCTTTCCTTGTCTTCCAGGCCAGGACTCAGGACAGCGAGCCACTGGTGCCATTCGCGCTGTTCCGCGACCGAAACTTCACCTTGATGAATTGGGTGTCCTGCGCGGTGTCGGTGGGACTGCTCGGCATCTTCCTGCCATTGACCATTTACTTCCAGTCGGCGCTCGGCTTCTCCGCACTCAAGGCCGGCCTCGTTATGGCACCGTCATCTGTCGTCTCGATGGTCATCGCTCCAGTAGCTGGCCGACTCACCGACCGGATCGGCGGCAAATACATCCTGTTCACCGGGCTGCTCTGCTTCGCTGGCGGGATGGCGTGGGTGGCCGCGATCGCCACGGCGACCTCATCCTGGCAGGACTTCGTACCCGCCCTGGTCGTTTCCGGATTCGGCCTGGGCTGCACTTTCGCTCCGCTTTCCACGACCGCGATGCGCAGCGTCCAGCCGCAGTTGGCCGGCGCGGCCTCCGGCATGCTCAATACGACCAGGCAAGTCGGCTCGGTTATCGGTACCGCAGCGGTCGGTGCGTTGCTTGAGAACCGGCTCACCGCGACGCTGCCGGCCGCAGTCAGGGCGCGCGATAGCGTCCTGCCGCCGCACGCTCGCACCGAGCTGGTCAACGGATTCACCCAAGCGGCCAAGAGCGGCGCCGCGGTAGGCACCGGCAATACCATCAGTCTGCCGCCAGGGACGCCGGCGTTGGTCGTGGCCGAGATCGGCCGGATCGCGCGTGAAGCGTTCTCTTACGGGTACGTGACCGCGATGCATCAGACTTTCGTCATGCCCATCGCGGTGCTCGTGCTCTGCGCACTCAGCTGCTTGTTGATCAAGCAGGTGCGGGGCGTGACGCATCGGTCGGCAACCCCGGCCGCGCCTGAGCAGGAGGCTTCGCAGGCGGCCGCGTGACGGCAACGGACCTCACTCGCCAAGGCGGCCAGCTTTGAGTTCGCCAGTACAACCGCCCGCCGAGCCAGTCGATACCCGTCGACCGGCCCAGCTCGACCGTGCGGACCGGTTGGATCGGGCAGACCGGTTGGACCGTCCGGATCGGTTGGACCGGGCGGACCGGCTGGACCGGGTGGATCGGTCGGATCGGTCAGTGGCGGATCAGGCCAGGAAGCGACATCCGGTGATCGCGGTCGATGCCATGGGCGGCGATCACGCCCCCGGCGAGATCGTCGCTGGAGCTGTGGCCGCCTACCGGCAGTGGGGCGCCAGGGTCGTATTGATCGGCCGACCGGGCCAGGTCAGGCCGTTGCTAGCGGAGCATGGAGTGCTCGGCGAGGTCAGGCTTGTGGCTGCCGAGGACACCGTGGCCATGGACGAAGGTGCCCTGGCCAGCTGGCGCCGCCCGCGATCCAGCCTGGCGGTCGCCTGCCAACTCGTCCACCTGGGCCAGGCGACAGCGGTCATGTCGGCCGGCTCGACCGGTGCCATTGTCGCGATCGCCCGGCTCCGGCTGCGTAACCTCCCCGGCGTTATCCGGCCAGCGCTGGCAGTCGCGCTGCCGACCCTGCCGACGCCAACTGTGCTGATTGACGCTGGTGCGATCGCCGATCCCAAGCCGGAGATGCTGGCTCAGTTCGCGCAGCTTGGCTCCGCCTACGCTGAGGTCGCCTTCGGGGTAAGCAAGCCGCGCGTCGGGCTACTCTCCATTGGCGCCGAGCCAGGCAAGGGCAACAAACTCACCAGACGGGCTTACGAGTTGCTGAGCGCCGAGCCACAGCACGGGGCCGCGCCGATCAACTTCATTGGCAATGTCGAAGGCGGCGACCTGCTCGCCAGCAAGGTTGACGTCATCGTCACCGAAGGCTTCGCCGGCAACATCGCGCTCAAGACACTCGAAGGTACCGCTGCTTTCACGGTAGCGCAGCTCAGGACGGCGCTCGGCGGCTCCCGTACGGCCAGGCTCGGTGCCATGCTCGCCCGCAAGGAGTTGCGCGACCTGCACGGCCGGTTCGACCCTGAGACCTACGGCGGGGCCGCGCTACTCGGGCTCGAGGGAACCGTGGTTATCGCCCACGGCGCGACTAGCCACAAGGGCGTCGCCGCCGCTTGCCGGCTGGCGGCCGATATGACGGCCGGCCAGATCTCCGAGCGGATCAAGGAGCGGCTCGGTCCACAACGCCAGCACTTCCTGCGTCGCAGCGAGCGCCACTAACCGCCACGTCGCCTCGCTCAGCGTAACTTTTGCGGCACCGCAGCGGATCCAGGCGGACGGCGGGGCGCGCGGGCGGCGGGCGAGGCTTATTGGGGTGCGGGTCTCGGTAGGCTCTATCTATGGTGGATCCGCAGGCCGCGCTGGCGGCAGAGGTGAGCGCGGCGCTTGTTGCCGAGTTTGGGTCGGAGTACGCCGAGGCCGACCCGGTGATCAGGCCGTCGGCCTTTGCTGACTTCCAGTCTAATGTGGCGCTCGCGCTCGGCAAGCGGGTCGGGCAGGCACCACGCGACATCGCCGCGCGGCTGGCCGGTCACCTTCTCGCCACGCCGATCATCGAGCAGGCGCAGGTCAGTGGACCAGGGTTCATCAATATCGCACTCAACAACGAGTGGATCGCGCAGCAGGCATCGGCTCAGCTTGCCGACGACGACCGGCTGGGAGTCGCGTCGGCCGAGCAGCCGCAGCGGGTCGTGGTCGACTACTCCGCGCCAAACGTGGCCAAGGAGATGCACGTCGGTCACCTGCGCACGACCGTGGTCGGCGACGCTTACGTCCGGGTACTCGAATTCCTCGGCAACGACGTGATCCGAGCCAATCATATTGGTGATTGGGGCACCAACTTCGGCCTGCTGCTTGAGCACCTGATCGACGTCGGCGAGCAGGCGGCTTACGCCCAGCTCGCCCAGGGCGAGATCAACGCGTTCTACCAGGCGGCAAAGGCTAAGTTTGACGCCGACCCCGAGTTCGCCCGCCGTTCAAGAAACCGGGTAGTCGCGCTCCAAGCCGGCGAGCCGGAGACGCTGCGGCTGTGGCAGATGCTGGTGAACGACTCCAAGCAGTATTACAACGCGATCTACCGCAAGCTCGGCGTCACCTTGACTGACGCTGACCTGGCGCCGGAGAGCTTCTACAACCCGATGCTCGAAGCTGTCTGCCGTGACCTTGAGCACGCTGGCGTCGCCGTGATCAGCGACGGCGCGCTGTGCGCCTTCCCACCAGGCTTCACCGGCCGCGATGGCAAGCCGCTGCCGCTGATCTTGCGCAAGAGCGACGGCGGCTACGGCTACGGGACGACTGACATGGCCGCCATCAGGTACCGGGTCTTCGACCTGCAGGTCAATCGAATGACCTATGTAGTGGGCTCCGAGCAAGCCCAGCACTTCGCGATGGTGTTCGCAGTCGCGCGGCAAGCCGACTGGCTACCCGACTCGGTTCTGGCCGAGCACGCGGCGATCGGCATGGTGACCGGGACCGACAAGAAACGGTTCAGGTCAAGGACCGGGGACTCGGTCAAGCTGATCGACTTGATCGATGAGGCGATCGCCCGCGCCGAAGAGGTCATCAAGGACCGCTACGACGAGCCTGAGCTACGGGCGCAGATCGCCGAGGCCGTGGGCATCGGCGCGCTCAAGTACGCCGACCTGTCGGTCGCCAGGGATTCGAGCTACGTGCTCGATTTCGACCGGATGCTCACGCTCACCGGCAACACCGGGCCGTACTTGCAGTACGCGACCGCCAGAATCCGGTCTCTCTTCCAGCGCGCCGAGCTAAGCCCGGACCAGGCGATCGGCCCGATCAAGCTCGGCGAGTCGGCTGAGCGACTGCTGGCGCTTCGACTGCTCGGCTTTGAGGCAGCCGTCAACGCGACCGCGGCGACCGTGGAGCCGCACAAGCTAGCTGCTTACCTCTTCGACTTGGCCAGCGATTTCACCGCGTTCTACGAGCAGTGTCCGGTGCTCAAGGCAGCCGATGAGGACGTCCGTCGCTCTCGGCTGGCGCTCGCGGCCTTGACACTGAAGGTGCTGCTCGCCGGGCTTGACCTGCTCGGCATCCCCGTTCCAGACCGGATGTAGGTACCAAGCCAGGCAAGCCGCCACGAGCTGCCGTTCACAGCGAAATCCCAGGTTCCACCAGCTATTGTCACAGCCAGCCATGTCATGGTGACTGCCATGCGTCTGTTGCAGCCCGTGCCGGGTACCGCCGCTGACGCTAACAACCTGGTATATGACCAGCGGGTGTTCGTTGTTGGCTCCGTGGTGGGCGGAGCTAACTATGTCAGGCTGAATACCATCCGCGGCTAGCCGGAAACTGCCCGACACGAACAGCCCGCTTCAGACGCCGGCAGCTCGAATGAACCCGCGAGCTGCCGGCGTCGCCATGCCGCCAAATCGCATGTCAGCTCGCGGAATCCCGTACCCTCCTTATCAGGACAGTGCACCGCTTTTCGACCCACCGACTAGTGAGCCAGCGACACACATGACCGACGCGGAGAGAATTCCACGTGTGCTCGTCGTAGACGACGAGCCGAACATTCGCGAGCTTGTCCAGGTCGCGCTAAAATTCCATGGCTGCGCGGTCAGCACGGCAGCGAACGGCACTGAGGCGATGCGCCAGGCCGAGACCAGCAAGCCGGACCTGATCGTGCTTGACGTCATGCTGCCTGACATCGACGGGTTCGAGGTCTGCCGCCGCCTCCGAGCGGCCGGCAATGAAGTCCCGGTGATCTTCCTCACCGCCAGAGACACCTCGTCGGACACGGTCACCGGTCTCGCGATCGGCGGTGACGACTATGTCACCAAGCCCTTCTCGGTGGAGGCGCTGGTCGCCCGAGTGCGGGCCGTGCTGCGGCGCGCGGCCAGGTCAGCGGTTCCTGAGCAGCTGGGCACCTTGGATGGCACGTTGCGAGCCGGAGATCTCGAGCTCGATGAGGCGATGTGGACGGTGCGCAGGGCCGGAGTGCCGGTTGATCTGTCGCCGACGGAGTTCCGGCTGCTGGCCTACCTAATGCGGCATCAGGGCCGGGTACTGACCAGGGCTCAGCTGCTTGAGAACGTCTGGGGCTGGGATTACGCTGGCGAATCGCAGATCGTCGAGACTTACGTCAGCTACCTGCGCCGCAAGCTTGATCCGCTTGGTCCGCCGCTCATCCACACCCAGCGCGGCGTCGGCTACAGTTTGAGGCTGCCCGAGCAGGCGGCAGCTCACAAGGCACATCAGGCGGAGCAACGATGGCAGGCAGAGCCCGGCGGCGGATGAGGCAATGAGCAGCAAGAGGGGCTCGCGCGGCCTCTCGCTTCGTAGTCGGCTGCTGCTGCTGCAGATCGCGGTGACGGCCGTTTTCCTGCTGGTGCTTGGCATCGTCAGCACCGAGTTGTTCGCGCATAATCTGCGCAGCCAGTTCGACGGCATCGTGCTTGACGAAAGCACAAGAAGTCCGACGGACATCGTCCAGCGACCAAGCTCGGCGGTATCCGCTGTTGTCGTCGACCTGGCGCCGTTCTCGGTCAAGCCGCTGGCTAGCCGCGGTAATCGGGCACCGACGCTGGCGCTGGCCGCGGCCATCCGCAAGCTCGGCCAGGCCGAGGTATTCAAGCGGGCCAAGCACTCAGACCTGTTCTCGGTGCCGCCGACTCCCCCTGGCAGTACCGACTACCACCTGCAGGCAGCCGCCAGGGTGATCCCAGCTACCGAGAACCTCGGCCGAATTGGCGTTCTCGTCGTCGCCGAGCGGGCCACCGTGGTCAGCAACCAGTTGCGCGGCCTGATCGGCGCGGAGATCGTGACCGGCCTCGGGCTGATCGCCTTGCTGGCGGTTGGTGGCCGCTGGCTGATCGCGCGCGGCCTTGAGCCGCTTGACCGGATGGCGAAGACGGCGAACGACATCACTACGCGCGGCGATCTGACCGAGCGGATGGCGATTCCCGAGGATCAGACCGAGGTCGGCAAGCTCGGGGCCGCCATCAACACCATGCTCGACCGCATCCAGCAGGCCTTCGGCGCCCGGCTCAATTCAGAACGCAAGGTACGCGAGTTCGCCGCCGACGCCTCGCACGAACTGCGCACACCGCTCACGACCATTCGCGGTTACGCCGAGCTCTACCGCCAAGGCGCGCTGGGTCCAGACCAGCTCCCTGGCGCGATGCGCCGGATCGAGCAGGAGGCGCAGCGCATGTCTACCCTGGTGGCCGAGCTGCTTGAGCTGGCCAGGTTGGACCGGACGTCCTCGCTCGACCTGACCGAGACCGATCTGGCCACCGTCGTCAGGGACGCGGTGGCCGACGCGACGGCAGTCGAGCCTGATCGCCCGATCAGCGCCCAGGCACCGCCCCGCCTCATCGCCGTAGTGGATGAACGGCGGATCAGGCAGGTGCTGTCTAACCTGCTCGGCAACGTCCGGGCGCACACTGAGCGTTCCTCGCCAGTCGCCGTGCGGCTCGGCCGGGTCCAAGGCGGCGTGCTGATTGAGGTCGCCGACTCTGGTCCTGGGATGTCCGATGAGGACGCGGCCCGCGCGTTCGACCGATTCCACCGGGCCGCCGAACGTGCTGCCGCGGCCGCCGAGTCGAACGGCAATGGCGGCGGCCCGATCACCCCCGACTTCTCATCGGGCGGCGGCAGCGGCCTTGGCCTATCGATCGTGCACGCCATCGCGCTCGCGCACGGCGGTCAGGCCACGCTCGAATCGTGGGCCGGCCACGGCACCCGAGTCAGGATCTGGCTGCCGAGCCGGTCGAGTCCGACCAACGGGTCATGACTGCGCTCCGGCTGCTGGCCAGCCGCTAGCCCCACCTTCGCCCTATTCGGCACTGGCCGGTGCGGTCGGTGCGGCCGGCTCGATCGACCGGATGAGCAACTGAGCCACATCGATGACCTCAAGCGACTCCTTGGCTTCGCCTGAGCTCTTCTTGGCTGCGATCGCGTCACCAAGCATGACCATGCAGTACGGGCAACCGGTCGAAATAGTGTCAGGATCGGTGCCAAGCGCCTCATCGATCCGTTCGGTGTTGATCCGCTTGCCGATCCGCTCTTCCATCCACATCCGCGCGCCGCCGGCCCCACAGCAGAAGCCGCGTTCCTTGCATCGGTGCATCTCCTGGGCCTGCACGCCAGGCACCTGCGCCATGATCTCGCGCGGTGCGGTGAACACCCGGTTGTGCCGGCCGAGGAAGCACGGGTCGTGGTAGGTGATCTTCTCTTCGATCGGGTTGACCGGCTTGAGCTTGCCCTCTTCGACCAGCCGGGCCAGCACCTGGGTGTGGTGCATCACCTCATAGTTGCCGCCAAGTTGCGGGTACTCATTCGCGATCGTGTTGAAGCAGTGCGGGCAACTCGCGATGATCTTTTTCGCGCCGGCCTCGTTCAGCGTCTCGATGTTCTGCTGTGCCAGCATCGAGTAGACAAATTCATTGCCCATCCGCCTGGCCGGGTCACCAGTGCAGGTCTCAGCCGGGCCGAGCACCGCGAACGAGACGTCGGCCGTATGCAGGAGCTGTGCGATCGCCTTCGTCGTCTTCTTGGCCCGGTCCTCAAGCGCACCCGCGCAGCCCACCCAGAACAGGTATTCGACGTCAGCGCCGATCGGCCCGTCCACCACCGGCACCTCGAAGTCGAGTTCGGTCATCCACTCCGATCGCTTCGATTCGCCCATGCCCCACGGGTCGCCCTTGTTCTCCAGGTTCTTCAGCATGCCGGAGGCCTCTTGCGGGAAGGCCGACTCGATCAGCACCTGATGCCGGCGCATCCCGGTGATGTGGTCGATGTGCTCGATGTCGACCGGGCACTCCTGCACGCACGCACCGCAGTTGGTGCACGACCACAGCACGTCGGGATCGATGACACCGTTGTCGGCGGCAGTCCCCACCAGGGGCCTTTCCGCTTCGGCTTGCACCGCATCAGGCAGTGCTGCCCTGGCCTCGTCCGTTCCGGCCAGCAAGTAAGGCGCCTTGGCGAACGCGTGGTCACGCAGGTCGAGTATCAGCATCTTCGGCGACAACGGCTTGTCGGTCGCCCAGGCCGGGCACTGCGACTGGCAACGGCCGCACTCGGTGCAGGTAGCCAGGTCGAGCATGCCCTTCCAGGTCAGGTCCTCGATCTTGCCCAACCCGAACACGTCGGTGTCAGGATCGGCCTCTTCGAAGTCGAGCAGCTTGCCGTTCGAGCGCATCGGCTGGAGCGCCCGCAGGCCGTTGGGCCGCCGGGAAAAGAGCACGTTCAGCGGGGCTACCGCGATGTGCAGGTGCTTGGAGTAGGTGACGAATACGCCGAAGCCGAGAATGACCGCCAGTTGCAGCAGAATGAAGGTGGTCTCGATGGCCTGGTTCGCACCTCGGCTAAGCGGCGAAAGCCAGTGGCCGATGAGTTGCGAGGCGAACGCGCCGTGGGCATAGGGGAAGTCGCCGGTGTTGATCTGCGCACCGCGGTAAATCAACAGCGTCGCGATCACCAGGAAAATCATCAGCAAAACGAACCAGGCCGCGCCAGTGTGCGAACCGGAGAAGCGAGACTTACGGCCCTGCGTATCCGGATTGCTGCGTAGCCTGATCACGGCGAACGTAGCGATGCCGACCAGCACAGCTACCGCGAACAGATCCTCGACGAAGCCGATGAAGGCCCAGTGCCCGATACCAGGAATGGCGAACGTCTTGCTGAACAGGTCGCCGTAGGCCTCGATGATCGTCAGGAACAAGATGATGAAGCCCCAGAACGTCAGGAAGTGCGCGACGCCTGGCACCGTCCACTGCAGCAGCTTGCGCTGGCCGAAGACCTCGTTGGCCTGGGTCTCCGCGTCGCGGCCCGGATGGTTCCTGACCGCTTCGATCCGCTCAGGTGCGGGCTGCCCGCTCCGTGCCAGCCGGTACAGCCAGTACAGCCGCCGCCCGGCGATGGCGGCGGCCAGCACGGTCAGGGCAAGTCCGATAATGATCCTCAGCGCCAAATCGACCTCCGGGGACGGCGTTGGGTGCCAGCGTACGCCGGCCCGCTGCGGCGACCCAGGACAGCGTGGCCTAGTTGCCGATAGGAACGGAGCCGATGACCGCCGTCGCCGATGTTTCCGCTGACCACGCTGGTCCGTTGACCAGGCTGGCCGGCCCGTTGCGGCGCCTGTCGCCAACCGATCGCAGCGCCCTTGGCATTTGGCTGATCAGCCGCCTGGCGGTGCTGACGCTGACCTGGCCAGCCGCTTTCGTCTTGCGCGGCAGCTCGCAGAAGGCACCGCAGGGCTGGCTCCAGCTCTGGCAGAACTGGGATGCGGTTCGGCTCGCGTTGATCGCGCAGCACGGCTACTTTAGCCCGGCCGAGTCGCTGTATCCCAACCAGATCGCCTTCTTCCCCGGCTTTCCGGCCGCGCTCGACATCGTGCATGCGGTAGTGCGGCAATGGACGGTGTCCGGGCTGATCGTGTCGTTCATCGCCGGCGGTATCGCCGTCGTCGCGCTCAGCCGCATCGCCGAACGGGACTACCGGCTGGGGGCTGGCAGCCGCGCGGTGCTGTTCGTGGTCGTCTCGCCGGCCGCCATCTTCCTGGCTGCCGGGTACACCGAAGCGCTGTTCCTGGCCCTGGCCGCGACCAGTTGGCTGTGCGCGCGCGACGAACGCTGGACCGCCGCGGTACTGCTCGCCGGCCTCGCCTGCGTGGTCAGGGTCAATGGCCTGTTCCTGTGCGTCGCGCTCGTGGTCGAGATCGGGCGGCGGGCGGACGGTGCCAGGGTCAGGGCGCTGCTGACCTTTATCCCGGCGCTGGTGCCACTGGCCTGCTACGAGCTTTACCTGCGGGTCCGCACCGGCAGCTGGCTGGCCTGGTCGCACGCCGAGCAGGCGGGCTGGCAGCGACAGGTGACCAACCCGATCACTACCTTCAAGACGACCTGGGCAGCTGGTTTCGGGCACGAGTTCGCCGCGCCGGTTAATTTCGTCTTCCAGCTTGAGGTTTTCGCGGTGCTGATCGCCGTGATCGCGACGGTCGCGCTGCTGTATTACCGGCGCTGGCCTGAGGCGATTTACGTCGGCCTGACGATCGCGGCGCTGGCGACCTCGATCTGGTACGAGTCGGTGCCGCGCTCGCTGCTGCTGCTCTGGCCGATCTGGTGCGGCCTCGGCGCGATGTCGGTTCGCCGCCCCTGGATCGGGCGCTGCTACCTCGCGGTCTCGATCCCGCTGGCGGCAGCGATCGGACTGCTATTCATGTCAGGTAACTGGGCTGGCTAGCGGCGCCAGCCGAGCACATCGCCGCTGTCGATCGACGGCGCGCCCAGGATCGAGGTCAGGTACCTGGCCAGCGCTGAGCCAGGATACGTGACGGCCATGACCGCAGCCGGATGCCAGCTGGCCAGGTCGGCCCGTACTTGCCCGGCGGCGGGCGTGGTCGTGGGGGCACCGAACCCGGCGCCTTGCGCCGAACTGGCGAGCGCGGCGCCGGGCACTGGGCCGGCCGCCCATAGTTGATCGAGGTAAACGGCAGTAGCGGTAAGCCCGTCGCCGTCCACGTAAGCAAGCCCGTTCCAGGCTGGCCCGAGGTAGTACCCGCCGACCAGTCCGATCTGCTGGCTTGAGTCGGCCTCCCAGCGCATCGGCGCGGTCAGGTGCACTTCGGGCACCGGCACCACCAGCACCGTCGCTCCGGCTGGCAGGTCCAAGCCGGTCAGCACGGTCTGCCAGCCACGGGGCAGCGATGGTGCTGTCGCTGGTGCCAGCGGCAGCGGCAGCAGCGGCAGGCAAGCAGCCACCGCGACCAGCCCGGTCAGCGCCACCTTGCCGGTGGACAGGCGCGGCACCAACCAGCTCCTGGCCTGGTCGATGCCGAGGGCAAGCAGCACGGCGACGCCACCGTCGATCAGGATGGAAAGCCGGTCGGGCAGCACCGACCCGGCCAGCGGCAGGCCTTCCAGCCAGTGCCAGGGCAGGTTGACCGTCGGGTGGCTGACTCCGGAGACCAGCGGGTAACCGCCAAGCGACAGCACCGCCAGGACCGCCGTCGTGGCCGCTGCCGTCCTGATCACCGGACTGCGCCAGCAGGCAATCACCGTGATGATGCAGAAAATGATCAGGGGCCAGCCAAGGTAGGCGAGGTACTCGGGCGCTTCGCCACGGTAAAGCGCGGCCCGCGCCGCGCTCGCCGAGGTGTGCATGAGCAGGTAACCGGACGGCGTGACGAAGCCAGTGAGGTCGTTTTCGTAGAAGTCGCGCAGGAAGGGGCTGCCGCTCTGGGTCAGCGGCCCGAAGAACTGCACCCAAAGCGCCCAGCCTGATACGAGCAGCGTGACCAGCCCGCCGACGCCGAGTCCAAACGCCGTCCTGGCCGCCCGCGCGGCGATCCGGCGCGGATAGCTGAGCGCCAGCCAGCCGATCGCGAGCAGCCCAGCGCACACGGTGGTGAGCGCGAGTTCTTCGCTGATGAACAGTTCCGCGCTGATGAGCAAGCCAAGTCTGATGCCGTAGCGCAATTGCGGGCGCTGCTGCCAGGCCCGCGACGGCGCCCCGGCTGACGGCGCCCCGGCTGACGGCGCCCCGGCTGACGGCGCCCCGGCCGACGGCGGCCCGGCTGACGGCGCCCCGGCCGACGGCGGCCCGGCTGACGGCGGCCCGGCTGACGGCGGCCCGGCCGACGGCGGCCCGGCTGACGGCGGCCCGGCTGACGGCGGCCCGGCTGACGGCGCGCCGGCTGACGGCGGCCCGGCTGACGGCGGCCCGGCTGACGGCGCCGGGTCGGCTGCTGGCGGGGCCGTCGCGATCGCGAGCATCGCGTCGACGATCAATGGGAGCAGCACGGCGAACTGCAGGTCGTAGTGGCCGATCGCGGACTGCAGCAAAGCCGGCGAGAAGCCGAACACGGCGCCCGCCAGCGCGGCCGCGAACACGCTGACCTGCCAGCGCCGCAGTACAAGGAACATCGCAGTCGCTGACCCGGCGAAGCCGAGCGTGGTCAGCATGGTCAGGCTGACCTGCGGCCCGAACAGCATGGTCACCGGTGCCAGCAGGATGCTCGGCAGCAGCAGCGAGCTGTTCCACATCAAGTTGATCCCGGCCGGAGCGTTGAGGCTCGCGGTGACCAGTGCGGGCAGGTGCCCGTGGCCGAGCGCGTCCGCCGCGTACCGCAGGTACCAGGCGAACAGGTCCGCGTCATCGGGATTGCCCGCCACGGTGCGGGACGCGGGGTCGGCCCACAACCGGATGGTGATCAGGACCGCCGCGATCAGATAGCAGCCGAAGGCGGCGAGGCCGACCCGATAGCTGTGGTCGGGCGCGGCCGAGGCACCGCCGACCGTTGCCTCGTCGGCCAACCGTGCCTGCGCCATTCTCCGGATATTAGGTGCTATCAGATGCCGACGGGCTGCCTGTCCGCCGCGAATTAATAACAAACAATCAAGGAGTCGACCGGGAAGAAGGTCCGGCCAGCGAGACGAACTTGTAGCGCCTAGCCGTGGAGTGCACCGGAGGGAATGTTGTGGGTCGGCTCGTTCTTACAAGTTGACGCTGGGAAGTCGGGCCGGATGCCCGCGAGCCTAGCTTCCGGCATATGCCACATTCCGGCCCGCGAATGCCGCTGGCAACTCTCGTCACTCCAGCTCTGGGGACCGTGTTCTAGGCTCGTCAGCAAAGTTGAGCATATCAGACTCAACTTTATTTGACTTGAGCGGGCAACGGTGGCAAACTTGCGTCGTAGAGACTCAAGCTTACGGACCAACGACAACAAGGCCCACGACAACAAGGACTGACACATGGCACGAGCGGTAGGCATTGACCTGGGGACGACGAACTCGGTCGTCGCCGTTCTTGAGGGCGGCGAGCCCACGGTCATCGCGAACGCGGAAGGCTCGCGGACCACTCCGTCCGTGGTGGCTTTCGCCAAGAACGGCGAAGTGCTCGTCGGTGAGGTCGCCAAGCGCCAGGCGGTGACCAACGTTGACCGCACGATCAGGTCGGTCAAGCGCCAGATGGGCACCGACTGGCACATCTCGATCGACGACAAGCGCTTCAACGCGCAGCAGATCAGCGCTTTCATCCTGCAGAAGCTCAAGCGGGACGCGGAGGCGTACCTGGGCGAGACGGTAGCTGACGCGGTCATCACCGTGCCGGCCTACTTCAATGACGCCCAGCGGCAGGCCACCAAGGAAGCTGGCCAGATCGCCGGCCTCAATGTGCTGCGCATCATTAACGAGCCGACGTCGGCTGCGCTTGCCTATCACCTAGACAAGGCGAGCGAGGCCACCATCCTGGTCTTCGACCTAGGTGGCGGCACCTTCGACGTCTCGCTGCTTGAGGTTGGCGAAGGCGTGGTCGAGGTCAAGGCGACCAGTGGCGACAACCACCTCGGTGGTGACGACTGGGATCAGCGGATCGTGGATTGGCTGGTCAAGAACTTCAAGAACAGCTACGGCATCGACCTGTCCGGCGACAAGATGGCGCTGCAGCGGCTGCGGGAGACCGCGGAGAAGACCAAGATCGAGCTGTCAAGCTCGACTGAGTCGCAGATCAACCTGCCCTATATCACCCACAGCGAGCAGGGCCCGCTGCACCTGGACACCAAGCTGTCCAGGGCCGAGTTCCAGAAGATGACCGCTGACCTGCTTGACCGGTGCAAGCACCCGTTCCAGCAGGTGATCAAGGACGCCGGCATCAAGCTGTCCGACATCAACCACGTGGTGCTCGTCGGCGGCTCGACCCGGATGCCCGCCGTGGTTGACCTGGTCAAGGACGCTGACCGGCGGCAAGGAGCCGAACAAGGGCGTCAACCCCGACGAGGTCGTCGCGGTCGGCGCCTGCCTGCAGGCTGGCGTGCTGAAGGGCGAGGTCAAGGACGTTCTGCTGCTCGATGTGACCCCGCTGTCGCTGGGCATCGAGACCAAGGGCGGCATCTTCACCAAGCTGATCGAGCGGAACACCACGATCCCGACCAAGCGATCGGAGATCTTCACCACCGCTGATGACAACCAGCCGTCGGTGCAGATCCAGGTGTTCCAGGGCGAGCGCGAGATTGCCGCGTACAACAAGAAGCTCGGCATGTTCGAGCTGGCCGGCATCGCTCCCGCGCCGCGCGGCATGCCGCAGATCGAGGTCACCTTCGACATCGACGCCAACGGCATCGTCAACGTCTCGGCCAAGGACCTTGGCACCGGCAAGCAGCAGTCGGTGACCATCACCGGCGGCTCAGCGCTGGGCAAGGACGACATCGAGAAGATGATGCGCGGACGCCGAGAAGTACGCCGACGAGGACCGCAAGCGCCGCGAGGAGGCAGAGGTCCGCAACCAGCGCCGAGACGCTCGTCTACACCACGGAGAAGTTCCTGGCCGAGAACGCCGACAAGGTTCCTGCCGACGTGACCGCTGAGGTTAACGAGGCGATCGCGGAGCTGAAGAAGGCGCTTGAGGGCACCGACACCGAGGCCATCAAGACAGCGACCGAGAAGGCAGCCCAGGCCAGCCAGAAGATGGGCACCGCGATTTACGCCCAGAGCCAGGCCGAAGGCGGCGCCGCCGACCAGGCCGGCGCAGGCCGACTCCGCTGCTGACGACGAGGTCGTCGACGCCGAGATCGTCGAGGACGAAAGGCCAGGAGGTGACTCGGCCTGATGTCGGGTTCTGAGCAGGAGAGCCAGGGACCGGTGATCAGGGATCGGCGGCGGATCGATCCTGTCACCGGCCAGCCGAGGCAGCCAGCGCAGGCCACAGAGCAGGCGGGTGACACCGCGGCCGGCCAGCGCGGATCGGGCCAGAGCAGGCCAGGCAAGCATGCCGTGTCCAAGCCCGGCAGCCCCCGTCCTGAGGCTGCCGGCGGCGACCCGGCGAGCGGGTCAGGTCAGGCTAGCCAGGTTCAGGCTGGATCAGACGAAGCGACGGCACCGGAGACTGCGAGCCCAGGCAAGGACGGGGCTAGCAGCGGCACCGCTACTACCGGACGAACAGGAGGGGCCGACGTGGCCGCCATGCTGGCCGAGCGCACTGCTGATCTGCAGCGCGTGCAGGCCGAGTATGCGAACTACCGCAAGCGGGTCGAGCGCGACCGGCTCGCGGTCAGGGAGCACGCGCTTGCCAGCGTCGTCGCCGAGTTGCTGCCGGTGCTTGACGACATTGGCCGGGCCCGCGAGCACGAAGAGCTGACTGGTGGCTTCAAGGCAGTGGCTGAGGCACTTGAGTCAGCCGCGACCAAACTTGGCCTGACCACGTTCGGTGAGGCGGGCGAGCCATTCGACCCGAATGTGCACGAGGCCCTGATGCACTCGTACTCACCCGACGTGACCGAGCCGACGTGCGTCCAGATCTTGCAACCCGGCTACAAGGTCGGCGAGCGGATCCTGCGGCCAGCCCGGGTGGCGGTTGCTGAGCCGACTGACCCAGTCGGCTCCCGCCCGGCATCTGACGACGGCAAGCAGGCCGAGTCGGCCGATGAGGCGCAGGCGCAAGCCGGGCCGGAATCGGGCGACGAGGAGTAGCTGACCACTACCACACCGTCACCAGCGATCCACGCTGGTGACGGTGTGGTGGCGGCCTCCCGTCGGCCGCGTGAGCGCAGATAGCAGTGAGCAAGACCAAGAGAACATTGAAGAATCGCCGATCAGGAGAAGCCCGTTGAGTACGAAGGACTTCCTCGAGAAGGACTATTACAAGGCTCTCGGCGTCTCCAAAGGCGCGTCCGCTGAGGAGATCAAGAAGTCGTACCGCAAGCTCGCACGCCAGTACCACCCGGACGCTAACAAGGGTGATCACGCGTCAGAGGAGCGGTTCAAGGAAATCTCAGAGGCTTATAACGTGCTGTCCGACGCCAAGCGCCGGGCGGAGTACGACGAGGCACGATCGTTGTTCGGTACTGGCGGCGCCCGGATGCCAAGCGGCGCCGGCGGCGAGTTCGGCACCTTTGATCTTGGCGACATCTTCGGTTCGACCGGATCAGGCGGCCGCCTGGGCGACTTGCTCGGCGGCATGTTCGGCGGCGGCGGCCGTACCACGACCACCCAGGCCAGGCCGCGCCGTGGCGCTGATGTCGAGACCGAGGCATCGCTGTCCTTCAGTGATGCCATTGACGGGGCCACGGTGTCCTTGCGGCTCACCGACGAAGGCCCCTGCAAGGTGTGCCGCGGCACCGGCGCGAAGGCCGGCACCGTGCCCAAGGTGTGTCCCACCTGTCAAGGCACTGGCCAGTCAAGCCGCGACCTGGGCAACTTCGCCTTTTCCGAGCCTTGCGCCACCTGTCGTGGCCGTGGCCTGGTGGTCGATGACCCGTGCGCCGAGTGCTCCGGCAGCGGCCGCGCGATGAGCTCGCGCACGATTCAGGCTCGGATTCCTGCTGGTGTCGCCGACGGCCAGCGGATCAAGATCAAGGGCAAGGGCGCCCCGGGCGAGCGCGGCGGTCCGCAAGGTGACCTCTTTGTCCGCGTGCATGTCGCCGGGCACCCGGTCTTCGGCCGCAGCGGCCAGAACCTGACCGTGACCGTGCCAGTGACCTTCGCTGAGGCGGCACTTGGCGCCGAGATCAAGGTGCCCGCGCACAAGGGCATGCCAGTCGTCGTCAGAATCCCGCCGGGCACTCCGAATGGGCGGACCTTCCGAGTGCGAGGCAAGGGCGTGCGCCGGGCCGACGCCACCATGGGCGACCTGCTGGTAACCGTCGACGTGCAGGTGCCGACCCAGTTGACCGACACCGCACGGGATGCGCTGGAGAAGTTCAAGGAAGCGACCGCAGGTGAGGATCCGCGCGATGAGCTGTTGCGCAAAGGCCGAACGTAATGACTGGGTCGGGGGCAGGGAGACCTGGAGATGACATGTCGAATGACTTTGAGCTGACCGATGACACACCGGTCTACGTCATCTCCGTCGCTGCCCAGCTGTCCGGGATGCACCCGCAGACGCTGCGTAGCTATGACCGGCTCGGCCTAGTCTCGCCCGGCCGAGCCGCTGGCAAGGGACGGCGCTACTCGCTGCGCGACATCTTGATCCTGCGCGAGGTACAGCGGCTGTCCCAGGAGGACGGCGTCAACCTGTCCGGCATCAAGCGAATCTTGGAACTGGAAAGCGAGTGGCAGCGCAGCCGGATGATGCTGGCCGAGCTGCACGCCGAGCTGAGCCAGTTGCGCACCGAGCTCGAATCGACGAGGGCTGTCGCCGCCCGGCTGGCTGCCTTGCTGCGGGACAAGACCGAAGGCGGCGCACTCGTACCGGTGCGCCAGGACAACAACGCCAGGCGGAGCGGTTCGGCTGGGCACGGCACGACTGGCACGGACTGATAACCGCGTGGTAGTGGAGGACTAAGTGGACGACAAGCTCACTCGTAAGAGCCAGGAGGCTCTGAGCGAGGCGCTACAGCGCGCTTCGGCAGCTGGCAATCCGAACGTGGATGGATTGCACCTGCTTTCCGCGCTGATCAGCCAGGAAGGCGGCATCGCCGCGCCGCTGCTGCAGGCGGCCGGCGCGGACCCGGCGGCGATTGCGAGCCGCACCAACGAGCTCATTGACCGGCTGCCTCGCGCTTCAGGCGCCACCGTGAACGCGCCGGAGACTTCCCGGCACTTGCTCGCCGCGATTGCGGCGGCGGCCAAGCGAGCCAGGGAGATGACCGACGAGTACGTCTCGACCGAGCATCTGCTAGTCGGCCTTGCGGCTGAGGGCGGCCAGGCCGCGACCGTGCTGCGGGAAGCTGGTGCGACTCCCGAGCAGTTGCTCGCCTCCTTCGAGCAGGTGCGCGGGCACACTAGAGTCACGTCGCCGGATCCTGAGGCCACGTACCAAGCGCTCGAGAAGTACGGCATCGACCTGACCGCGAGCGCTAGGGACGGCAAGCTCGACCCGGTGATCGGCCGAGACGCCGAGATCCGCCGAGTCATTCAGGTACTGTCGAGGCGCACCAAGAACAATCCAGTCCTGATCGGCGACCCCGGCGTCGGCAAGACCGCCGTGGTCGAGGGACTCGCCCAGCGGATCGTGGCCGGCGACGTGCCGGAGTCGCTGCGCGGCAAGCGCCTGGTCGCGCTTGACCTCGGCGCGATGGTGGCCGGGGCGAAGTATCGCGGCGAGTTCGAAGAGCGGCTGAAGGCCGTGCTCGGCGAGATCAAGCAGAGCGACGGCCAGGTCATCACCTTCATTGACGAGCTGCACACCGTCGTCGGCGCTGGTGCCGCTGAAGGTGCCATGGACGCAGGCAACATGCTCAAGCCGATGCTGGCCAGAGGCGAGCTGCGGATGGTCGGTGCGACCACGCTCGATGAGTTCCGCGAGCGGATCGAGAAGGATCCGGCCCTGGAGCGCCGATTCCAGCAGGTAATGGTCAACGAGCCGTCGGTTGAGGACACTATCGCGATCCTGCGCGGGCTCAAAGGTCGCTACGAGGCGCACCACCAGGTGCAAATCTCTGACGCCGCGCTAGTGGCGGCGGCCACCTTGTCCGACCGGTACATCACCGCCAGGTTCCTGCCCGACAAGGCGATCGACCTAGTGGACGAGGCAGCTTCCCGGCTGCGGATGGAGATCGACTCTCGCCCAGTCGAGATCGATGAGCTGCAGCGCGCTGTTGACCGGATGAAGATGGAAGAGCTTGCTCTGGCCAAGGAAGCTGATCCGGCAAGCAAAGAGCGGCTTGAGCGGCTGCGCGCCGACCTAGCCGACCGCCAGGAGCAGCTCACCGCGCTGGTCGCACGCTGGGAGCGGGAGAAGTCCAGCCTTAACAAGGTCGGCGAGCTCAAGAAGCAGCTCGATGACCTGCATGGCCAGATCGAGCGGGCGCAGCGCGACGCCGACTTTGAGACCGCTTCCAGGCTGATGTACGGCGAGAAGCCGCTCTTGAGCAGGAACTGGCGCGCGCCTCAGCGGCGGCCGGCGAAGACGTCGCCGACGCCCGATCAGTTGGTATGAGCGGCATCGACCCGGCAACTAATGGCGCCAGCCCGATGGTCAAGGAAGAGGTCGGGCCGGACGACGTCGCCGACGTGGTGTCCGCCTGGACCGGTATCCAGGCTGGTCGGCTGCTTGAGGGCGAGACTGGCAAACTGCTACGGATGGAAGACGAGCTCGGCGGCCGCATCATCGGCCAGGCCCGGGCCGTCCAGGCGGTGTCGGATGCGGTCAGGCGCTCTCGCGCCGGCATCTCCGATCCCGATCGGCCGTCAGGTTCGTTCTTGTTCCTCGGCCCGACCGGAGTGGGCAAGACCGAACTGGCGAAGGGACTCGCCGAGTTCCTGTTCGATGATGAGCGGGCGATGGTCCGCATCGACATGAGCGAGTATTCCGAGCGGCATTCCGTCGCTCGGCTGGTCGGCGCCCCACCCGGCTACGTCGGCTACGAGGAGGGCGGCCAGCTCACCGAGATAGTTCGGCGGCGCCCCTACTGCGTGGTGCTGCTCGATGAAGTGGAGAAGGCCCACCCGGAGATCTTCAACGTCCTGTTGCAGGTCCTCGACGATGGCAGGCTGACCGATGGCCAGGGCCGGACGGTGGACTTCAGGAACACCATCTTGATCCTGACGTCCAACCTTGGCTCGGCCTTTATCGCCGACCCGGCCTTGGACGACGCGGCTAAGAAGGATGCCGTGATGTCCGTGGTCCGCTCGACCTTCAAGCCCGAGTTCCTGAACCGGCTGGACGACATCATCTTGTTCGATCCGCTCTCCACCGAGGACTTGACCAAGATCGTCGACCTGCAGATCAACCGACTGGCTAAGCGGCTAGGTGATCGGCGGCTGACCTTGAAGGTGTCACCGGCCGCGAAGGAGTGGCTGGCCGTCACCGGATTCGACCCGGTATTCGGTGCCCGACCGCTGCGGCGGCTGATCCAGTCCGCGATCGGTGACAAGCTGGCCCGCCAACTCCTGGCCGGTGAGATCACCGACGGCGAGGAGGTAATCGTCGACGTAGACGACGGCTCGGACGCTCTCACCGTCACCGCCAAGCACCCAGCCAGCGCAACTCGCTAAGCCCAGCTTGACCGCCTGAGCACGCTAGCCCAGCTTGACCGCCTGAGCACGCTAGCCCAGCTTGACCGCCTGAGCACGCTAGCCCAGCTAGTCAGCTCAGGCGGGCGGCTTGGTGGGCGCCGTAAGCCCCGACTCTCCGGCCAGTGGCCGCGCCGGTGGCCACTGGCGGTGGCAACGTAAGCGCCGCTGGGCCGACTCAGGCGGGTGGCCTGGCTAGGCACCCAGCATGCGGTCGTACTCGTCTTCCGGTAGGCGAAGATCGTTGCGGATCCGGTAGCGCAATCTCAGCAGGTCGCGGAGACCGGAGTCGGGATCATCCAGCGGCTTGGCTACCGTTCCGACGGCCATGCCGTCCGAACGACCCACTATGAGCTGGACGCCGGCCGTTGCCCAGTCGAGCGCGGCCGGCAGGTCGGACTGCTCGACCAGTAGTTCGGTGATCAGGTCGCACGCTTGTGGGTCGGTGCGGCCTTCTAGCCTCAGTTCGCCGATGAGCGAATAAGCCTCGTCCCGCTTCCCCAACTGGAACAGTGCCCGGCACAGCTGAACTCTAGGGTCGACCTCAACCGGACCACCATCAGCGATCGCCAGTCGGAAGCCATTAGCTGCCAGATCCGGATTGTCGGCGAGCAGCCATTGCTCGCCCGCCCGGACAAAAGCCTCAGCTCTGGCCATCGACTCAGTCTGCGTACCGCTCACCGCCAGCTGACTCATCCGCTCAGCAGCACTCTGATGATCACCCGTCAGAGCCGCTTCGAATTCGATGGCGTCAAATTCCTCGCGAGTCAGCAATGGCACGTCTCCAACGTACCCAAGGGTCGGAGAGTTCCAACCCGGTGTCTAAACAAGACCACGTGATTATCGCCGCGCGCTTTCCAGCGCGTCCCAGAAACCGCGACGCAAGGAATGGCGCACCTCGTCATGCAGTAGCGAGTCGATCGGAAGCACAGAACCTTGCAACAGCCTGGCCTCAAGGTCCGATGGCATGCGCGGCTTGCGGGCGAGTACGGCCTCCAGCCAAAGGCCAGGTGCGTCCCGGCCGACTGACTCACCAAAGGCAAACCCCTCCGCGTGAGCTGCCTTCACCGCGTCCGGCAGCGCGATGGCGACTTGCTGAGACCGAACGGCCTGCAGCGGCGCGATCGCCACCGGACTCTGCGCGTGCATTAGGGCACCGACGCCCTGAGCCTGATTTTGGCCAAACGCCGCCCGCTGCCCTTGATCAGGTCCCTGAGCAGGCACTCCTTGACTGAAGCCACCGTCAGGACCGTTGCCGTTGAACTGGGGCAGACCGCCTGGCGGCGAACCGTCATAGCCTGGTACGCCCTGCGAGGGCGCTCCAGGCCCGTAAGGATCGCGTGACCGGGGGTCAGCGAACTGGCCACCCTGCTGAATGCCGCCAGGTAGCTGACCAGGACGGCCCGGTCCTGGCATGCCGCCGTTCTGGCCGACTTGATAGCTGACCTGGCCGCCCCCGTGCTGGCCGCCGCCATGCTGGCCGGCACCGCGCTGGCCGGCACCGTACTGGCCGGCACCGTGCTGGCCGACACCGTACTGGCCGCCAGATTGGCCGCCACCGTGCTGCCCCATCGGACCCGGTCCTTGGCCCTGCTGGCCGGTCTGATAGCCATACTGCGCAGACCCGTTCTGACCGGAACCGTTGGGTGCAGAGTTGCTCGCCCCCGCCCCACTCGGACCCATGCCGTTCTGGCCCATGCCGTTCGGGCCGACACCGTTCGGGCCGACACCGTTCGGGCCGACACCGTTCGGAGCCATGCCGTTGGCAGTCATCCCGTGAGCGGCCATGCCGTTGGGAGCCGCACCGCTCTGGCCGGCGCGACTCTGGCTGACACCGTTCTGGCCGGCACCACTCTGGCTGACACCGTTCTGGCCGGCGCTGGCCGGTCCAAAGCCGTTCGGACCAAAGCCGTTCTGGCCCATGCCATTCGGAACAGGCGTGAGCTGACCAGCGCCGTTCTGCGGCATGACATTGGCGACAGCACCGTTCTGGGATAGGCCAATCGGCCCCGCACCGTTTGGCGGCATGCCGTTCGGAGCTCCCGCATTGTGCCCGCCGCCATGCTGGGTAGGCACCCCTTGCATATTCCCGTTTGGCGGTTGGCTGCCATTGAAACCACTCAGCTGGCCAGCGCCATTCTGGTAGCCGGTCGCTTGGCCAGCCTGGTAGACGCCAGTCGCACCGTTCGGATAACCGGAGTTGCTTGGCTGCCCCGGTAGTTGCTGGTAGCCACCAGGCACCGCACCGTTGCGGAGCGCACCGTCAGTCGATCCCGATCCGGGCTGCCCGGGGGCCTGACTCGCAGATTGGACGCCGCTGCCTTGGAAGCCACCTTGGCCGCCGCCCGAGGGCTGGGCCGATCCGGTGAACCCGACCTGGGATGCAGCGTAGGGCTCCGCCCCGGCTGAGGCGGCGGAGGCCGCCGAGCCCATTGTCATCGGCCCAGCCAACGCGGAATTCTGCCCGGCTTGGTCAGCCGAGCCGCCATCGGCGACGGACTGCCCACGTGCTGCGGCGACTTGGCTCGCCTGAACAGGAACCGCGACGCCAGTGGGCGCACCGAAATACTGCGGCTGTCCACTAACCGCGGACTCACCCGGATACCCGACCGCTGGCCCGCCCTGCACCGCCCCGTCAGGCACCGCCCCGCCCTGCCCTGCACTGCCCTGCATCGGTCCTGTCTGCAGCGCCCCGGACTGCAGCGCCCCGGACTGCACCGCCCCGGACTGCAGTGCCCCAGTCTGCAGCGCGCCCGGGTTGTTGTAGCCATCAGGCAACTGGTAAACGGCACCAGGGGCGGGCAAGGCAGCAGCGGGCTGGCCGTGATGGGTTAGCGCACCACCCTTAACGTCGGCGAGGGCACGCCCTCCGTAAGCACCGGCCGGGTATGCGTCCTCCGTCGATGCGGGCTCAGCGCCGCGAATCAAGTCAACATAGGAACGCAAGTGGACGCCGGAGATCTCCACAATGTCGTCGCATTCTTGCCGAAGCGGCAAGGGGATCGTCCAGCCGCCGTCGGAAGCGATATGCAAGATCACTACGCGGAGACCAAGATCTTGCACTTCAGCTACGACTTCCGCGATGTGCTCATTGGCGCTGGCGATGAAGGCATCGCTGATCGCGCCGCTCTTCGCCAGAGTGATCAGATCGCGCCTGAGTTGGCTCTCTATCCCTTCACGACGCCCGGGCAACGCGTTCACTAGGCGCAGCTTCAGGCCGGGCATCTCGGCCAGAGCATCGTGCTCAGCCGTCCTGCGCCCCTCGGGCGCGGTCTCATACCAGTAGCAGCGAAGAACCGGCAGGCCCGTGCGGTCCCGCGCCAGGCCAGCGAGCAGCTTGAGCAGACCAGCATGGTCCCAGGTAACGGAGTCCCTGCGGCGTGTGCCATGAACGGCCATCGCGCCATCGGCGAGGGCATAGCCTGCATCAACGAATAGCGCGCAGCGATCCACCCGACACCATCCTTTCCCCTGACGCGAGACGTTACCAGCGCCTAGCGGCCTCTGTGACCCATAGCGCAGATCACAGGCCTAGGGCTCGGCCGGGCTGACGGCGCTCGTTCTGGTTCTTTCGGCGATTCCTGCTGACCAAAGCCGATCGGGTCTGCCAGGAAGGTCCTACGCGCCCGGAGCTGGATGCGCGGTTCGAGTGACCTTGACCCGAGATGCCTTGGACATAGGTAAATGCGCTTTTCCTCACGCTACCAGCGGCCGCCAAGCCCCGACTGTCCGCGCGACACGCAGGCGCACGCTGCCGCGTTGTCGGCTGATCGGCCGTTAGTATTGCCACCAGCGCACTTCCACCCTGACTAACCTACGCCCCTGCCTTACCGATCCGCTTTTCCTTGTCCACAGCCCTGTCCCCCCATCCACAGCCGTTGCCTTTCCCCTAAGGCTGCTCAGGGTCCACAGCTAAGCTCCAGGCTGAACGATCCGACCACCTGATTTCTGGAGCCGTAGTGCACGACCAGACTGATCGAGACCTATCTGAGCGAGATCGATCTGAGCTACTAGGCCAGATCGAGGCGAAGGCCATCATCCATGGTTCGGTGACGCTCAGCTCTGGCCAGCGCGCAGACTGGTATATCGACCTGCGTCGGGTCTTGCTGGACGGACAGGCGGCCAGGCTAGCTGGCCGAGTGATGCTGGATCTGACCACCGATCTGCACTTCGACGCCGTCGGTGGACTAACGCTGGGCGCTGACCCAGTCGCTGCCGCCATGATGCATGCCGCGAATGAGCGAGGTCGGACGCTGAACTCGTTCGTCGTGCGAAAAGAGGGCAAGGCGCACGGTCTGCAACGTCGCATCGAGGGGCCTGACGTCGCTAATGTCCGCGTGCTCGCTGTGGAAGACACCTCAACGACTGGCAGCTCAGTCCTGATGGCAGTCGATGCGCTCGTGGAGGCTGGCGCCGACGTTGTCGGTGTCGCTGTCGTCGTCGACCGAGGCGCTCGGGCCGAGGTTGAGCGTCGCGGCTTGCCCTACTTTGCCGCTTACGACTTGGCCGATCTTCACCTGTCCTAGCCAGCAACCAAGCCATCAATCGCGCCGAGCCGCAATTCCCGCACCGACTTTCGGTTGCTGGATCCCTTGTGTCGCTCCCCGTGCCTCGATCCCGCACCAGTGCTTCAGCGGCGACCGGGATGGACGTTAGCTGGGTCGACGGGTGAGACCGCCGCAGCCGCGAGATACTGAGAGCACGCCAGATGAGAGGGAGCGACCGACTATGCCCATCGCGACAGCTGAGGTATATGCGCAGATGCTCGATCGCGCCAAAGAGCACGGATTTGCCTATCCGGCGATCAACGTGACCTCAAGCCAGACTCTCAATGCAGCGCTGCGCGGATTCGCCGAGGCTGAGAGCGATGGCATCGTCCAGGTGTCGACTGGTGGCGCGGACTACCTGTCGGGCTCCACTATTAATGACATGGCCACCGGGGCGGCAGCACTGGCCAGCTACGCCAGGGTCGTTGCTGACAAGTATCCGATTCATATTGGGCTGCACACCGACCACTGCCCGAAGGGCAAGCTGGATGGCTTCATCCGTCCACTGCTTGCCATGTCCAAGGAACGCGTCGCACGAGGCGAGGAGCCTATATTCCAGTCGCACATGTGGGACGGCTCAGCCGTACCGCTTGATGAGAACTTGCGAATCGCGGCCGAGCTGCTTGAGGACTGCGCTGCCGCCCACGTCGTGATGGAGCTCGAGATCGGGGTCGTCGGCGGCGAGGAAGACGGCGTCACTGGCGAGATGAATGAGAAGCTGTACAGCACTCCCAAGGACGCGCTGGAGACAGCTGAGGCGCTCGGGCTCGGCGAGCGCGGCCGGTACATTCTGGCTGCAACGTTTGGCAATGTCCATGGCGTCTACAAGCCCGGCCACGTCCAGCTTCGGCCCTCGATCCTGAATGACATCCAGCAGGCCGTTGGCGATACCTATAACAAGACCAGGCCGTTCGACCTGGTCTTCCATGGTGGTTCGGGATCAGCGCTTGAGGAGATCAGAGAGGCGATCTCCTACGGCGTCATCAAGATGAATGTGGATACCGACACCCAGTACGCCTTCACCAGGCCGATCGCCGGGCACATGTTCACTAATTACGACGGCGTGCTCAAGGTCGACGGCGAGGTAGGCAACAAGAAGACCTACGACCCGCGTAGCTGGGGCAAGACAGCTGAGACTTCGATGGCTGCACGGGTCACGCAGGCCTGCCAAGACCTGCTCTCGGCCGGCCACCGCATGTCCTAGACGGGGCTACCTGGCGAGACCTGTGCGCAGTCAGCGCCAAGCCGGGCTACCAGGGATCGCCGAGTGGTCGGCATTGTCGTCGGACTGCAGGCCAGCGACGCTCGCCGCTTTCGGCTCCCGCGACGCCCGGTCGCTGCTCTCGCTCAGCCGGCTCGCAGGACGTTGGCTGTCCGCAGCGCCTCGGCCGCACGCAGCCCGACCTGCCGCATGAACGCCGCCTTGATCGACTCAATCACCTGCGCCTGATTGACGGTCAGATCCTGCCAGCTGAAATGCACTACTTCGAAGCCAGCCGCCCGCAGCTCGGCATCTCGGCGCAACTGAGCCCTGGCTCGGTCAGGGTCGGCGTACTTGATCGCTCCGTCGGCCTCAGCGATAGTGGCGTAGCGGCGCCAGAGAAAGTCGACGCGGCCAACCACCAGATCATCGCCGCCGACCCATACCTGGAGCTCCGGCGCGGGAAGCCCGCCCTGCCTGAAGGCTACTCGCGCGATCGACTCGAACACCGACTCCGCCAGCTCATCACTGAATTCGACCACCGTCCGAGCGCGAGCGATCCCGCGCCAGCGCGAGCAGTGGTCAATGACGCCGAGCAGGTCGGCCTTGGTGGTGAGTTGCTGACGCAGGGCCGAGTCGGCGACCACGACGCCTTCCCTGAAAGTAGCCATCCTGGCTAGGTCGACGACCGTCCTGGCCACTGAGGTCACCGATATGCCCCGCTGCACCGTCCGATGCTCGGGCGGCAGCGCCGCAATGTGAAGCCGACTGCTGGCCGGGCCAGTGCGACTGCCAGCTTCTCCAACAGCTCGAGTAATCCAGACCAGGCTGTCACAGCGCCGGCCAAGTAATTCGAGTGAATGCAGCCAGGCCGCATCCCTATGGCTCACGACGGCACCTGGTCCGCAGGCAGCGAGAACCGCCGCAATCCGCAACCGCTCAGAGCCACCCTCAGTAGCCGCCAGTTGCCTGGACCGCTCGGCGCTGGCGTACCAGCCGCGCGCTAGGACGACGACCTCACCAGACTGGCGCAATGTCCGTAGGTCAGTCTCGGTAAAGCCGAGGCTGACCAGCTCAGCCGTGCTGATCAGGCCGGCTAATCGGCCCGAGTCGGGTAGCGCCCTTCGCATGAAACTAGGTTGGCACCTGGTACCGACAGTCCGCGTCCAACTGACTGACGGCAGGATGGGGCCATGATGCACGAGAATCTGCTGGCCGGCCCACCGCCCACCCAGCTGCCAGAGAACGACGAGGCCGCAACTGCCTTGCGTGACGGCACCGACCCCACCGAAGTCGCCGCTCGCTTCCCGAGTTATTGCGCAGCCTGGGCTGACCTGGCTGACCGTACGCTAGCCGACGACCCGGTTGCGGCCTACGCCTACGCCAGGACCGGTTACCACCGAGGACTTGACCAGCTTCGCCGGGCCGGCTGGCACGGGCACGGGCCGGTGCCCTGGGAGCATAAGCCCAATCAGGGCTTTCTTCGCTCGTTGAACTTGCTTGGCCGGGCCGCTGCCGCGATCGGCGAGGTCGACGAGGCGCAGCGAGTCGCCGACTTCTTGGAGGACGCGAGCCCAGGTGCCCCATTGCCCCCAATCAACACATAAACGGACATCGAATTAGGGCTGAAGCCGGTGTCAGAGTCGCTTCCTCGTGAAATGTTGGGCGACCCTGCTCACATGTCACGAGTTGGCGACTCAGGGACGGGTGATAGGTGCCGTAAAGACTGTTTTCAGATATTCAAATTAGTCGCTTCACCGTGATATGTGGCAGGCAACCGTCGACGTATCACGATGAAGCGACTAGCCACCCCGAATCCGCCGCCGACCGACTACCGCACGACGCGGCGCGGCACGACGGGACTGCGCGGCGGGGCTGCGGCTGCGCGGCACGACGGGACTGCGCGGCGAGGCGTCGGGACTGCGCGGCCGGGCTGCGGCGGCGCGGCACGACGGGACTGCGCGGCGGCGCGGCGCGGCACGACGGGACTGCGCGGCGGGGCTGCGGCGGCGCGGCGGGGCACGACGGGGCTGTGCGGCGGCGCGGCGGCGACTGCTCGGCCGGCGACGCTGCTCGGCCGGCTACGCTGCTCGGCCGGCTACGCTGCTCGGCCGGCTACGCTGCGCGGCCGGCTACGCGGCGGGGTGGCGGCTGCGCGGCGGGGCGGGGACCGATAGCCTTGGCTCATGCCCGCCATCGTGATTGTTGGCGCCCAGTGGGGCGACGAGGGTAAGGGCAAAGCCACTGACATACTCGGCGACTCCGTCGATTACGTGGTCAGGTACCAGGGCGGCAACAACGCCGGGCATACCGTCGTCATCGGGGACGAGAGTTACGCACTCCACTTGCTACCGTCCGGGGTGCTTTCGAAGCACTCGATCCCGGTCATTGGCAACGGCGTCGTGATCGACCCGGCTGTGCTGATCAAGGAGATCGACGACATCGAGGCCCGCGGTGTCTCCTGCGAGCGCCTCCTGATCTCAGCGAACGCGCATTTGATCATGCCGCACCAGGTCTCACTCGACAAAGTGACAGAACGCTACCTGGGTCGAGCTCGGATCGGCACCACCGGCCGCGGCATCGGCCCGGCCTACAGCGACAAGGCCGCCCGGATGGGGATCAGGGTCCAAGATCTCTTCGACCCGACCATACTGCGGCAAAAGCTCGATCTGGTACTGCGCGAGAAGAACCAGGTGCTCACCAAGGTCTATAACCGTCGCGGCATCGACGCGGATCGGGTCGCCAGCGAGTATATGGAGCATGGCCAGCGGCTAGCCAGGTATGTCGCCGACACCGGCCTGATCCTGAACCACGCGCTTGAGCAGGACAAAGTCATTTTGCTCGAAGGTGCGCAGGCCACTTTGCTTGACGTGGACCATGGCACCTATCCATTCGTGACCTCATCATCGCCGACAGCGGGTGGCGCGTGCGTGGGTTCGGGTCTCGGCCCGACCAAAATCACCAAGGTGATCGGCATCGTGAAGGCGTACACGACCAGGGTCGGAGCCGGCCCGTTCCCAACCGAACTGAACGACGAGTTGGGCGAACTGCTGCGCAAGGTCGGCGGCGAGTATGGCGTCACGACCGGCCGGGCTCGGCGCACCGGCTGGTTCGATGCCGTCATCGCGCGCTACGCCACCAGAGTGAACGGCCTTACCGACTACTTCATCACCAAACTCGACGTTTTGTCGGGGCTGGACAAGGTCCCGGTTTGCGTTGGTTATGAGATCGATGGGACGACGCACTCGGACGTTCCGATGACGCAGACCGAGTTCCATCACGCCAAGCCGATCTACGAGTACTTCGACGGCTGGTGGGAGGACATCTCGGCGGCCAAGACGCTTGACCAGCTTCCTGCCAACGCTCGCGCCTACGTGCTCGCGCTGCAGGACCTGATCGGAGCGCCGGTCGCCGCCATTGGCGTTGGCCCGAGGCGCGATCAGACCATCCAGCTCCGCCCGCTGATCTGACCCGGCTCAGCGCTAGGCTCACCAGGTGCGCGTTCTGCTTCTTGGCTCAGGTGGTCGCGAGCACGCGCTGGCCCGAGCGCTGGCCAGCGATAGCGACGTCACCCAACTCCATGCCGCTCCAGGCAACCCGGGCATCGGTCAGTTGGCCGAGTCGCACCAGGTCGATCCCTCAGACCCCGGCGCCGTCATCAAGCTGGCCGCCCAGACCCGAGCCGACCTGGTCGTAATCGGTCCTGAGGCGCCCTTGCTGGCCGGTGTCGGCGACGCGCTCCGAGCGGCCGACATCGCCTGCTTCGGCCCGAGCCGGGCCGCTGCCATGATCGAGGGCTCCAAGTCGGTCGCCAAGGAGATCATGCTTGCCGCCGGGGTGCCGACGGCCGCCGCCAGGACCTGTCGCACCGACGCCGAAGTCGGCCAGGCGCTGGCGGAGTTCGGCCCGCCCTACGTGGTCAAGGCGGACGGGCTGGCAGCCGGTAAAGGCGTGGTCGTCACCACCGACTTGGCGACCGCGCAGGCGCACGCCCGCGAGTCGGGCGTCGTGGTGATCGAGGAGTTCCTTGACGGCCCTGAGGTCTCGCTGTTCGCACTAGCCGACGGCGAGCACGCCATCCCGCTGCTGCCTGCGCAAGACTTCAAGCGCGCGGGCGATGGTGACACGGGGCTGAACACCGGCGGCATGGGCGCCTACGCGCCGCTGGACTGGGCACCGCCAGAGCTCGCCGGACAAGTCATCGCCCAGGTGGTGCGGCCGGCCTTGGCCGAGCTGCACGCCAGGGGCACGCCTTATCAGGGCCTGCTCTACGCCGGCCTGGCCCTCACCAGCGCTGGCCTCAAGGTCATCGAATTCAACGCCAGATTTGGCGACCCTGAGACCCAGGTCGTGCTCGATCGCCTGGTCACCCCGCTCGGCGGCTTGCTGGCCGCCGCGGCGGCCGGTGACCTGCGCAGCGTCGGCGAGCCGGCCTGGGCGTCAGGATCGGCCGTGACCGTCGTGATCGCTGCCGAGGGTTATCCAGCCAATCCGGTGGTTGGCGACCAGATCGAAAACCTTCACCAAGCGGAAAAAATTCGCGGGGCTTACATCCTGCACGCCGGAACGACCCTTAGCGACGGTGCTCTACTGAGCAGCGGCGGCCGAGTGCTGAACGTCGTTGGCACTGGCCAGGACCTAGTCACCGCCAGGACGGCGGCCTACACGGCCGCCGCACTGGTCAAACTGCGTGGCGGCTGGTACCGCACGGACATCGCCGCTCACCCCACGCCAACTCGATGACTGGCACGGCACCCTAGTCATCGCCGAGCGGCGCGGCCAGGCCGGCGAGCCGCAGGCGGCTACGAGACAATGAGACCGTGATCGATCGTTACACGCTTCCGCAGATGGGCCACGTCTGGAGTGAGGCGCACAAGTACGAGCTGTGGTGCCATGTGGAGACGCTGGTACTGGCCGCCCAGGCGGAGGCCTGCCTGGTACCCGCTGACGTGATCGGCCCGGTCAGTGCCGCACCGCCACCAACCCCGGCTGCGGTCGCCGCGATCGAAGCGGTCACCCAGCACGACGTGATCGCCTTCCTGACGGCATGGGCCGACAACACTAGCCCCCGCGAGGCAGCGGCCTACGTGCACTTCGGCATGACCTCGTCGGACCTGCTTGATACCGCGCTGGCGATCCAGTTGACCGAGGCGACCGATCTGCTGATCGCCCGGACGGTGGGGCTGACGGCCGCGCTGCGCGAACACGCGCTGGCGCACAGGGACACGCTCAGGGTCGGGCGTACCCACGGCATCCATGCCGAGCCTGACGTGTGGGGCCACCGGGTAGCCGATTTCGCGTTCGCGCTAGCCAGGTGCACCCGCCGGCTGCGCTTGGCCAGGGCGTCCGTAGCGGTCGGGAAGCTGTCCGGCCCGGTCGGTACTTACGCCAGCATTGATCCAGCGATCGAAGCGACCGTGATGGAGCGGCTTGGCCTGGCCGCTGCGGATACCTCTACCCAGGTGGTGCTGCGCGACGGGATGGCCGAATGGGTGAGCGTGCTGGCCATTATCGCGACCGTGTGCGAGGCGATCGCGCTTGAGGTCAGGCACGGACAGCGAACCGAAGTGCGGGAGCTGGCCGAGGCATTCGGTGCTGGGCAGAAAGGCTCGTCGTCGATGCCGCATAAGCGCAACCCGATCAAGTCCGAGCGGATCTGCGGACTCGCCAGGATTGTCCGAGCGCAGGTGACTCCGGTGCTCGAAGGGATTCCGCTCTGGCACGAGCGGGATATTTCGCACAGCTCAACTGAACGCGTCGCACTGCCAGACGCGGCGATCACGACGGATTATCTGCTCGACCAGACGACTACTCTGGTCACCGGTCTGGTGGTGGACGCCGAGCGAATGCGAGCCAATCTCGATTCCACTGGCGGACTGATCTATTCGGCCGCCGTCCTGCTCGAACTTGTCGACTCAGGGCTGGCTAGGGAGGATGCGTACGCCTTGGTACAGGAAGCGGCGACGGAGACCTGGCGCAGCGGCATCCCGTTCCGCAGCACGCTGCGGAACAGCGCCGCCGATCGCGGCCACCTGCTTGATGAGACCAGGCTGGACCAGATCTGCCAGCCGGAGCGCTACGTGGCCAAGCTTGGCGTGGTCTTCGACCGGCTAGCTAACCTCGATCCCGCGCAGGAGCTGGCTGGATGCTGAACCACCTGTACTCAGGCAAGGTACGCGAGCTCTACCAGACCGACGACGGCTTGCTGCTGCTCGTCGCGACCGACCGGATCTCGGCTTTCGACTACGTGCTCGACACGCCCATTCCCGACAAGGGCAAGATCTTGACCCAGTTGTCCTTGTGGTGGTTCGACCAGCTCGCCGACCTGGTGCCGAACCACCTGGCGGCAACGACGCAAACCGAGATCCCCGCTGAGTTCGCTGGCCGCACGATGGTCTGCCGTCCGCTGGAGATGATCCCGTTCGAATGCGTCGCTCGTGGCTATCTAGCCGGGTCCGCGCTGGTCGAGTACCAGGCCGGTGGCCAGGTCTGCGGGATTAGCCTGCCGCGGGGCCTGACCGAGGGAGCAAAGCTGCCCGAGCCGATCTTCACGCCAGCTACCAAAGCGCCGCGCGGTTCCCATGATGAGAACATCACCGCCGCTCAGCTAGCTGATCGAGCCGGCCACGAGCTGGCTGCCGAGCTAGCTCGGCTGACCGTAGCTGTCTACCGCCGTGGCGCTGAGCTGGCGGCCGAGCGTGGCATCATCGTGGCCGACACGAAGGTTGAGTTCGGTCGCGATAGCGAGGGCGCGCTGCGGCTCGCCGACGAACTGCTGACCCCGGATTCGTCCCGATTCTGGCCGGCCGAGCAATGGCAGCCAGGACGCGGCCAACCAGCTCTTGACAAACAATTTGTCCGGGACTGGCTGACGTCACCGCAATCGGGATGGGATCGTGGCTCGGGCCAGAAACCGCCAACGCTTCCCAGTCATGTTGTGGCCAGAACAAGGGAAGCATACGTCATGGCCTACCAGCGAATCACCGGCCTGACCTGGGCCGATCCCGGTTGATCAAGGGCGGTGCAAGCTGGCCATCCCGCTGGTTACGTGATGAGCGCAACCAGCTACGTTATGTAACGGCGTCGTCTTCGTCCCTGGGGGTCAACGAGCAGTGGAATACTTGGCTACGCGCGAGATGGACCGTACCCAGACATCCGATCTGGCCCAGATATCGCCAGAGCCGGCCAGCGTACGCATCGCAAGCCGGGATAATGATGTCCCAACCCCCAGGGACAGGAGTTCCAGCGTTATGAGCAGCGGCCAGGCGACCCGTTACCGTGTCACGGGCGGCAACTCTCTGCAAGGAACGGTTTTCGTCCAGGGTGCCAAGAACTCGGCACTCAAGATGATCGCCGCATCGTTGCTGGCCGCGAAGGGCCGCACAGTGCTGCGCAACGTCCCAGTGATCGAGGACGTCCGACGAGCGGTCGAGCTGGCCCAGGCCGTCGGTGCCGTGGTCAAGTTCCACGAGGTGGAGCGGACCCTAGTGGTCGACGCCTCGGAACTGACCAGCCCGGTGCTGCCCGCCGAGATCACCAGGCGATTCCGTGGCTCGGTGCTCTTCGTGCCCGCACTGCTGCACCGCCTCGGTGAAGCCGTGCTCGAAGAGGTCGGCGGCTGCAATCTCGGCAATCGAAACCTTGACTTCCATTACCGCGGCTTTGCCAGGCTGGGCGCCACGGTAGAGGAAGGCGAAAACGAGATCCGGGTGAAGGCCAACGGCCTCAAAGGCGCGCACCTGTACTTGGACACGCCGTCGCACACCGGGACCGAGAACCTGATCATGGCCGCCTCGCTGGCACCGGGCACCACGGTGATCGACAACACCGCGCAGGAGCCCGAAGTCCAGGACGTCATCGCCTTCCTGACCAAGATGGGCGCCAAGATCAGCGGCGGCGGCACCGGCTTTATCACCGTCGAAGGAGTCAGGGAGCTGACGGCGGTCGAGCACACGGTGATGCCCGATCGGCTGGACGCTGGCATCTTCGCCATGGCGGCCGCGATCACGGGCGGCGAGCTCAGCTTGGTCGGTGCCTCGCTCGACCACCTGGGCGTGGTCCGGTGGAAGCTCGAGCAGATGGGAGTGGAGTTCGCCACTTACGGCGCCATCGTTCAGGTGCGGCGCGAGAATCCGCTGCGCCCGATCAACGTGATCACCAGCCCGTTCCCCGGCTTTGCCACCGATCTGCAATCTCCGATCATGGCGCTGAGCTGCCTGGCCGACGGCACCAGCTATATCAGGGAGACCATCTTCGACGGCCGCTACATGATGGCTGGCGAGCTCAACAAGATGGGCGCCAAGATCGAGGTCGCCGACAACGTCGCCGTGGTGCACGCACCGACTCCTTTGCACGGTGCCGACGTGACCGCGCACGACCTGCGCACCGGCATCGCACTCGTGCTCGCCGGGCTGGGGGCGGAGGGCGAAACTGTAGTCTCGCCGGGTTACCCGATCGACCGCGGCCATGCGGCTGTCGCCGCCAGGCTCAGCGCCTTGGGTGCCGATATCGTCGAGGAGCCGATCTAGGCGATGAGGCGCTGGCCGCCTGCGGCAGGCTAGTGCCGGAAGTCGCTGGCGACCTGCAGGAACGCGTCGTTGGCGACCCGCTCGCCAATCGAGATCCTGGCACCGTCGCCGGCGAACGGCCGGATGCTGATCCCCGCGACATCGCAGGCGGCCGCGAAGTCCAAGGTGTCAGGGCCGAGTCGCAGCCAGACGAAGTTCGCCTCGGTCGGCGGCACCGCCCAGCCCATCGCCAGCAGCTCCGACCTGACCCGGTCCCGCTCGGCGACCACGACGTCGACTCGGTCGAGCAGTTCGCCCTCGGCCGCCAGCGAAGCGACGGCGGCCGCCTGAGCGACCGCGTTGACCGAGAACGTGAGCATGGTCTTGCGGGCCGCGCTGGCGACGGCCTCGTGCCCGATCAAGAAGCCAACCCTGAGCCCGGCCAACCCGTAGGCCTTGGAGAACGTCCGCAGCACGGCAATGTTGGGCCGGTCGCGATACAACGCGATGCAATCAGGTGCGTCCGGATCGCGCACGTACTCCACGTACGCCTCGTCGAGCACGACCAGGCAGTCGCCGGGCACCTGGTCGAGGAAGTGCCTCAGGTCAGCTGAGCGAACCGTGGTGCCAGTTGGATTATTCGGCGTGCAGACGAAGATCAGCCTGGTCGAATCGGTGATCGCCGCTGCCATGGCCGCCAGGTCGTGCCCTTCGTCGAGCAGCGGCACCTGAACGGAGCTGGCACCGGCCAGGTCAGCCAAGATCGGGTAGGCCTCGAACGAGCGCCAGGCGTAGAGGACTTCCGCACCGGGCTCGGCGACCGCCTCAAGCAACTGTTGCACCAGACCGACCGATCCGCAGCCCACCGCGACATGCGCCGCTGGGACGTCGTACCGGTGCGCGATGGCCTCGGTGAGCTCGGCCGCGCCGTTGTCCGGATAGCGGTTAACGTCGGCGGCTGCCTCGGCGATGACCTTGACTACCGAAGGCAACGGGCCGAACGGTGACTCGTTAGACGACAGCTTGTGACTGGCCCCGGCGGTCGCCGTCGGCGGCTTGCCCGGCTGGTACGGCGCGAACTGATCAAGAACCGGCCGAAATCGTGGCGTCTTCGGCGTCTGCATGGACATCTTCGTCCTCCGGGGCTGCTGAGGTTCGCTTAACCTGGCTGTCGAGCTGGGCATCTTCCCTGACGGGCTTTCCCGCCCCCATTCCCGAAATGTACCCCGGACGCAAGCCATCGGGCCACTGCGCTTGGGACACCCCGGCGGACGGCGCGATGGGGCCACCCGGTGATTGCCTCACGGGCTCATAGGCCAGCCGCTGACGCGGCCGCAGCATTGGCGGATGCAGCAACTCGGCTTCACCGCGCCGGTAAAGCTGAGCCGGCCGACCGCCGGACGAACTGGCCGAGCCGGTGTCGATCAGGAAGCCATCGGCTCCGGTGACCTTGCGGTGGAAGTTACGGGGGTCTAGCGGCGTATCCCAGACGATCTCGTAGACCTTGCGCAACTCGGCGACGGTGAACTCGTCCCGGCAAAACGCCGCGCCCAACGGGGTGTACTCAAGCTTGGCTCTAGCCCGCTCCACCCCGTCCTGCAGGATCCGCAAGTGGTCAAACGCCATCTCGGTCAGCTTCGCCACCGGCTGCCAACTCATCCTCGGCTGTTCCGGGGCCGGCAAATCTGGCGCCAAGCCCAGATACGCGACTGACACGACACGCTGCCGCGGGTCACGATCCGGGTAGCCGTAGGTCTGCAACTGCTCCAAGTGCACCGGCGCATCAGGCAGGCCGGCCCGCTCAGCGAGCACCCGCTCGGCGGTGCCTGGCAAGTCCTCATCCAGCCTGATAAAGCCTCCGGGCAGACCCCACCGGCCTAGATGCGGCTCCACGTCACGGCACCAGCCGAGCACAGAGAGCTGGCTCGCCCGCACCGTCAGGATCACCAGATCGACACTGACCGCGACCCGTGGCACGTCCATGTTTGCAAGGTAGCGCGGACCCGCCTGGTTGGCTAAGCACACCGATCGCTCGCCTCCCGTTGATTGACCGGACGGCTGAAACCACGAGTGATTCGCCCGAGAGCCGGCTCCGGCTGTGGCTTTCGCTCTATTGTCGCTTATCGTGAAGGCATGAACCGGCTGGGAGATCTTGAGCGGGCCATCATGGAGGTTCTCTGGGAGTCGCCTGACCCGATGACGGTGCGGCAAGTGGGTCTTTGCCTGACCGACAGGGAACTGGCGCACACTACGGTCATGACGGTACTTGACCGGCTTGCCAAGAAGGGCTTCGTGCGCCGTCAGCGAGTCGGCCGAGCCTGGCGCTACCGGCCGGCGGAGAGTCGCGAGGCGTACGTCGCCGAGTTGATGCTGACGGCACTTGACCAGACTGGCGACCGGCAGGCCGCGCTCACTAGGTTCGCCCGCAGTGTGTCCGGCGCGGAAGCGGACGCGCTCCGAGCCGCTCTGGAGACGCTCAGCGGAGTCGACCGGAGCTGATCTTGTTGCCAGCCACCTTCTTGCTTGGCGCTTTCGCCATCGCCTGTGTGCCAGCAGCGCAACTGCTGGCCGGGGCGACTTGGCCGCGCCGCTGTCCGATCGCAGCCATCGCGCTCTGGCAGGCGCTCGGGCTCGGCTGGGGTTTGGCGGCCGTCGGCGCGCTGGCTGGCTTCGGTGCCTCAGGACTCACCGCCGGCTTGCCTTCGACTGGCCTGCACGCCACCGAACTGGCCAGGACTGGCCTCGGCGAGCGGGTCGGCCAGATCGACCTCACCGGGGCGGCACTTGCCCATCTGAGTCCGCCGAGCTTTGGCCAATTCGACGGAGTGGCGATCCAAGCCGCCGAGCGGGCCTCCCGGCTGCTCGTCGGTACCGGCGCGATGGGCCAGTTCGGCCTGCTGACGGCGCTGCGATTGATCTCACTCGCGGCCAGCGCCGCCTTGCTGACGCTGCTGATCTGGGTGCTAGCGGCAGCCGTGGCCGCAGTGCTCAGGGCCAGGCACCGGCAGCGGACGCTGCTTGGCCTACTGGCCCATGACGACCCGAAGGTTCCTGGCGCGCTGGTGGTCGATCATCCTGCGGCTGCCGCGTACTGCGTACCAGGACTGCGCTCAGCGATCGTGATCAGCGCTGGAGCGCTCGACCTGCTTGACTGCGATGAGCTCGCCGCGGTCCTCGCCCACGAACGGGCGCACCTACGGGCCAGGCACGATCTGGTGCTACTGCCCTTCACCGCGCTGCTGCGCGCCTTCCGCTGGTCAGCTACAGCTCGCGCGGCGAACGCTGAGGTGGCGCTGCTGGTCGAGATGCTGGCCGACGACCGGGCTCGCAAGCGCCGTCCGGCTAGGGAACTTGCCACCGCGCTGCTCCGAGTCGGCACGTCCGGCGGCGGCCAGGCACCGGCCGGAGCACTCGCCGCGACCGGATCGGCCGCAGCGACCGCCGATGGAGAACTCGCTGCCAGAGTCACCCGGCTGCTGCGACCACCGCCCGGACTCCCCATTCCGATCATTGTGGGGCTTGGGTTGCTTGCCGCACTCTTGGTGCTAGCCCCAGCCACCGCGCTGGTCCTGCCGCTCTAACGGTCGCGGCCAGCTGAGCTAGTCAGCGATCTTGATCCGCAGCCGCCGGAACCCCTTGCCTTTGCTCTCGATCTTGACTACCTCGATCCGACCGATCTGAGTCGTGGTCGCGACGTGAGTGCCGCCGTCGGCTTGCTGGTCAAGACCGGCAATGTCGACGATCCTGACCTCTTTGACCTCGGGCGGGACCAGATTGGTCGCGGTGCGGATGATGTCAGGGATGGCGAACGCGTCGTCGCGCGGCAGCACTCGCACCGAGATCGACCGCCCAGCGGAGATCTCGGCGTTGCAAGCATCCTCAACCGCCGACTTGAAGCCCTCGGGGAGTTCGGGCAGGTCAAAGTCCATGCGAGCGAGGAACGGCTCCATGTTGCCGCCGGTTACGAGCGAGCCGTAATCCCGGTAGACCACGCCGCACAGCACATGCAGTCCTGAGTGGGTGCGCATCAGCGCACTGCGGCGGTCGTCTTCGACCGCGCCACTGACGGCGGTGCCGACCGGCGGCACCGGATCGCCATCGGCTGGGATCAGGTAGAGGTCATCGCCCTTACGCGCGCCCACGATCCGGGTTTGGACGCCGCCCCAGAGCAGCACGCCATGGTCGGGGGGCTGGCCGCCACCGCCGGGATAGAAGGCGGATCGGTCAAGCACAATGCCGTCTTCGCCCGCCGCGAGCACGGTCGCGTCCCATTCCCGCAAGCTCTGGTCATCGAGCTCAAGCCGCTGGGTACGCCAGTTTGCCTCGGACAACGCGATTCACCAATCCGCTCTCGGGCCGCTGCGGCCCGGTGGTCGTTGCCGCACCGCCAGCTGTCCCGCTGCGGGCGCGCTACCAGGGGCCGTACGGACCCTGATGCGACGATCCGCCCCGACCGCCGATCTCGCGGACCTTGGGACGCACATCGGTCAGGTAGATCGCAGCCGCGATGAAAGCAGCCACCGGCAAGATGCCGACCACAATGCCTATCCCCGAGGCACCGCCATAGGCGGCGCTGTACAGGCCGATGGCGCCAGCCACCCCGAGTATGATCAGCCAGAGCGGCTTGGTCTGCTTGCCGGCCGCAGGAAACGCCGCACTTGGCCGGCGGATCGCGTCGATGAACGCCCAGAGCTCCACGATCAGCGCGGCAACGGCCAGCGCCCAGAAGAACCAATCGAGCGGCATGAATGCGGACACGTTACCAACCTATCTGCTCGGCCTGATCACCGCTGCGCTGACTGCTGACCTGGATCCAGGTCACTCCAGGCACCGACTTCAGCCTCGGCGACCGCCTCCGCCTCAGCCTCAAGCTCAGGATCGGCCCGCACGATCGGCTCCTCGTCGGCGATCGCCTCGGCCTTGGCATGAGCTATCGCCTGAGTCTCCACGTCCGGCCCAGCCTTCCCCGCCGCCGCCCCGCCCGCCTCGGTGCCGGCCGTCCGCAGGGCCGTCGCATGAGCCTCGGCGTCGATCCTGACCTCTTTGCGGAACGACTCGTAGATGTCGATCAGCATCTGCTTCTGCCGCTCGGTGATCTCCTGGTCAGCCATGATCGCCTCGGTGACATCCGTATCGCCCGGTTTGTCATCGAGTATCCCAGCCTGCACGTACAGCGCCTCGGCCGAAATGCGTAGACCCTTCGCGATCTGCTGCAAAATGTCGGCGCTCGGCCGTCGCAGCCCGCGCTCGACCTGGCTCAGGTACGGGTTCGACACGCCAGCGGCCTGAGCTAGTTGCCGCAGCGAGATCTTCGCCTGTTCCCGCTGCTCACGGATGTAGGAACCAATGCTGCCCACGTTGACAGGAGCCATACCGCCAGTCTGCCACTAGTGCTTGCAGTTGCAAACCCGCTGCAAGCGCAGGTGAACGAGATCAAAGTAGCCGGTCCAGCCTTCCTCAAGCACGATTTAGGGGAATCGGGCCAGCGGGATCGGGCGGATCGCGCCGACGGACTGGCCGCCGCCGAGGATCGGGCTGATCCCTAGCCGCTCAAGTGCGGCGAGGTCAGCGCCGTCGACCGGGCTAGCGGATAGCAGGTCGAGCAGGAGCTGAGTCAGGATCGCTGGCATGGCCCGCTGGCCGCCGTCGTCGATCTTGATCGCGGCGGCCCGGCCGTCGGCGAGCGCGAACGCGGCCACGCCGTCGGCACCGGGCTTCATCAGCAGCCCGGGCACTGCCTCCATGAAGGCTGCTTCGTAGCGCCGTGTCCCTGACATCCAGGTCGGGTACTCGCGCATCGAGTCAGCCACCGCCCGCTGGGCCGAGCCCGCCGCTGACTGCACTATGGTGCTGACCGACCGGGCCAGTCCAGCCAGCGACAGCGCCATCAGCGGCGCCCCGCAGCCATCGACGCCGATCGCGGTTACCGGCTCGCCGGCCAGCGACTCGACCACTTGCTTGATCCGCTGCTGCAGTGGATGCGCGGGATCGCGATAGCTGGTCGTCGGCCAGCCCGCAGCCACGCAGGTAGCCAGCATCGCCGCATGCTTGCCCGAGCAATTCATGTGGATCCGGTCTGGCTTGCCGCCCGCCCGCAGGAACTCAGTCTTCGCCGTGTCGTCAAGCGGCAGGTCGGGCGGGCATTGCAGATCGGCCTCTGACAGGCCGGCCTGCGCCAGGATCTGCCGTGCGCCAGCGATGTGGAAGTCCTCGCCTGAGTGGCTCGCGGCGGCGAGCGCGAGCAAGTCGCCAGTCAGCTCAAGTCCGCAGGCGAGCATCGCGGTCGCCTGCATCGGCTTGTTGGATGACCTGGGGAACATCGGCCGGTCGGTGCTGCCAGCCGACGCTCGCACCACGCCAGCCTGGTCGACTAGCACGACTGACCCTCGGTGCCAGGACTCCACCAGTCCCGACCTGATTATCTCAGCCAGGATTGGGTGCGTCACGGCGTCATGCCCGCGTCCGCGCCGGGATGCCGAGCATCTCCCTGGCCGCCTCCGGGGTCATCGCCGGTCGCTGCGCCAGGTCGGCTAGCGCGGATGCCCGTGCCACCAACTCGGCGTTGCTCGCCACCGGCCGGCCACGGGCGAATGTGACCGTATCTTCCAGGCCGACCCGCAGGTTACCCCCGGCGGCCAGCGCGGCCAGCATGACGGGGAGGCCGGTGCGGCCGATCCCGGTCGCCGACCAGGTAGCACCTGCTGGCAGCGCGGCCACCGCTTGCACCAGCGTCGCGGCATCGCCCGCCATCCCGCCGGGCACGCCCATCACCAGATCGCAATGCACATGCCCGCCGAATGGCGCACCGTACTTGTCGAGCAGCCGATGCAGCGAGGCGACGTGACCCATGTCAAACAGTTCGAATTCGGGCACGATGCCAAGTTCTTGGGTTTTGCTATAGAGCTCGCACATGAACCCCCACGGGTTCATGAACACGTCGTCGCCGAAGTTCACGGTGCCGCAGGTGAGCGAACAGCCATCCGGTGCCGCGTCGAGAACGGCGAGCCGACGCTCATAGGGGTCAGTCACCGCGCCACCGGTAGAGAGCTGAACGATCAGGTCGGTGGCCTCGCGCAAAGCGTGCACGGTATCGGTCAGCCGACCGACATCCAACGTCGGCTGTGCCTGCCCGTCCCTGATGTGCACGTGGATGATGGCCGCGCCTGCTTCCCGGCATTCCTTGGCCGTGGTGACCAGCTCATCCAAGGTCACCGGCAGCGCGGATACGGCCGATTTCTCAAGTTCAGCGCCGGTCGGCGCGACGGTGATCATCGTCGCGGTGCTTGCCATGCGAGAATGCCTTCCCGTGCGAGCTGTAGTCCAACGAGCTAGTGAAGCGAGCGTAACGGTAGCCGGTACGGTGGTCGGCAAGCTGCCCGCCCCTGGGCTGGTGGTGCTGGTGGGCGTTACCCACGATGACACCGTGGCAACCGCGACCGCGCTCGCCAATAAGGTCTACCACCTGCGGATCCTGGCCGATGAGAAGTCCTGCGCCGACACCGGGGCACCGTTGCTAGTGGTGAGTCAATTCACTCTCTATGCGAAAACCGACAAAGGCCGCCGACCGAGTTGGCAAGCCGCGGCACCAGGTGACGTCGCTGAGCCGCTGGTGATCGCGTTCGCTGACGCGCTGCGGGCACTTGGCGGGTCGGTACAGACCGGGGTTTTCGGTGCTGACATGGCGGTAGCGCTGGTCAACGACGGCCCGGTCACGCTCATACTCGATATTTAACGCAACTCGCTCAGCGACTCGGGCTGGCCCAGGGCAGGTAGGCCTTGGCGAATCGCAAAGCCTCGGCCAGGTCGTTGTAGCGATCCTTGGCGGTCGGCGCCCGCCGGGTGCTGATCTCGATTACCACCATGCCCGGGTATCCGATGCCAGGAAGCAGTTCAAGCAGTTCGCGGCAGGGCTGGTTGCCCCGGCCGGGTACCAGATGCTCGTCGGGCAAGCCGGGCTTAGTGCCGTCAGCCAGATGGATATGCGCCAGCCGCGGGCCAAGCTCCTTGGCCATCCCGATGGCATCAGAATCAGATACCGCCGTGTGGGATAGGTCGAGGGTGGTTTGGGCGACTTCAAGCTCGATCGGATTCCAGTTCGGCGCGTAGGCCGCGACCTCAGTGCCGGCTCGCAGCGGATAGAGATTCTCTACCGCGAAGGTCATTCCGGTCTGGTCAGCGAGCTTCGCCAGACCGGTCTCGAAGTCCTTCACGTACTCGCGCTGCCAGCGAAATGGCGGATGCACCACCACCACCTTCGCACCAAGCTGATGCGCGGATTCGGCTGACTTGGCGAGCTTGGCCCAGGGCTCACGCCCCCAGACCCGCTGGGTGATCAGTAGGCAGGGCGAGTGCACTGCGAGCACTGGCACATTGTGATACTCAGCGAGCCGCCGCAGTACCGCCGGATCCTGGCTCACTGGGTCAGCGGTGACCATCACCTCGATGCCGTCATAGCCAAGCCGCGCCGCGAGTTCGAACGCGTCGGCGGTGCGCTCAGGAAACACCGAAGCCGTAGACAACACCACTGGTATCGGGCGGGCTTCTTGGTGGCCGACAGTGTCGGCGCTCATCTTGGTAGCCTCCCCACAGTGCCCTGACGGCTGCTGGGCCCCGCACTGCCCCCGAGCCCGGTGCCATCCAGCTATCAGCTTATGCGCTCGGCCACTGTCGCCGCGCTTTCCTTGCCCGACTGTCAGCACCGGTCGATACGGTGCGGCTCATGGCGAAGAGTTCGGCTGGGACGCTGTTTCAATGCGGTGAATGTGGCTGGCAGACCGCCAAATGGGCCGGGCGCTGCGGGGAGTGCCAGGCCTGGGGGACGCTCGCGGAGAGCACAGCGTCGACCGGGGCGGCGAGATCGGGCCGCGCATTGCTCCGCGGCCTGCCAGCCGTGCGGCCTGGTGCCCCGGCCGTGCCGATCGCCGAGGTTGACGCCAGCGGAGCGGCGGCGAGACCGACCGGCATGGATGAGCTTGACCGAGTGCTAGGCGGCGGTCTGGTGCCTGGAACGGTGGCGCTGCTGGCCGGCGAGCCCGGAGTGGGCAAGTCAACGCTGCTGCTTGAGGCGGGCGCACTGGCGGCGGAGCGAGCCACTGTGCTCTACGTGACCGGCGAGGAGTCAGCCGCCCAGGTGCGGCAGCGGGCGGATCGGATCGGCGCGCTCAGCGGGCGGCTCTACCTGGCCGCTGAGACCGACCTGGCCGCACTGCTCGCGCACGTCGACGCCGTCAATCCCGAGTTGCTGATCGTGGACTCGGTGCAGACCATCTCAGCGGCGGGGATCGAAGGGGTACCTGGCGGCGTGACTCAGGTTCGTGAGATCACGTCCGCGTTGGTGAGCCTGGCCAAGCAGCGCACGCTCACCACGGTGCTGGTTGGCCACGTCACTAAGGACGGCTCGATCGCCGGGCCGCGGTCGCTCGAGCATCTGGTCGACGTGGTACTGCATTTCGAAGGTGACAGCCGCGGCCGGCTGAGGATGATCAGGGCACTAAAAAATCGGTTTGGCCCTACTGACGAAGTTGGCTGTTTCGAGTTGGGTGAGTTCGGCTTGATCGGGCTGCCGGATCCAAGCGGGCTCTTTCTGTCCAGGCAGCGCGAGCCGGTCGCCGGGACGTGCGTGACCGTCACCCTTGAGGGCCGCCGACCGTTGGTTGCTGAGGTGCAGACGCTGGTATACCCGACCGCTGGCAACGACCCGCCGCGCCGGATCACCTCAGGACTCGACTCGGCCCGCGTCGGCATGGCGGTCGCCGTGCTTGAGCGCAGGGCGGGGATGCAGATTGGCCGCTGCGATATCTACACCGCGACAGTCGGCGGAGTGCGGCTGACCGAGCCATCGGTCGACTTGGCTATCGTGCTCGCCCTCGCCAGCGGTCGGACCGATCTGTGTCCGCTACCAGACATCGTGGCCTTCGGCGAGGTCGGCCTGGCCGGTGAGATCCGCAATGTGGCTGGCTTGCACCGCCGGCTGGCCGAAGCTAGCCGGATGGGCTTTCGGCGAGCAGTGGTGCCGATCGGCACCGACGCTATTCCGAGTGATCTGCCGATGGACGTGCACCAGGTTGCCGATGTGGCCGGAGCGATCGCTGTGGGGCTTGGCGCCCGGCCTTAGCCAGCGACTTTCGGCACCCGGATTCCCCGCGCATTTTCGTGCACGGGGAATTACACCGTTCAGCTATCCCCGCGGCCCGCTCCAACCAACCGCCGGTCATTTGTGTCCGGCACCTAGCTGGAGCGGGCACCGGTCAGGCCGGGTCGAACTCTCCGTCCTTAACACCTGCGATGAAGGCGTCCCATTCTGAGGTGGTAAAGGCAAGCTTAGGACCGTCGGGGTCCTTGGAATCACGCAACAGGTAGAGCACGCTTTCGTCGGTCTTGTGCGGCACGCCAGCCGTGTCATGAGTCGCAGTGACCTCGACGCAGTTTCCGCCGTTCCCACTGCTGTAACTGGCCTTGTGCCACACACCAACTTCGACGCAACTCCCGCCGTTTCCGCTGCTGTAGCTAGCCTTTTGCCACCTCACAGTTGTGAGGTCCATGACTTCGCTGCTTCCTCCAGTCGGATTAGTGAGGCCTTCCTTGGTAGCGCCTCGGTGCCCAACGTAGCCCATCTGGCCATCAGCGTCCTGACATGTTCTGCGTCTTGCACGATCTGGCCCTGTACTGCGGACTCTTGATAGGCAATGCTCGGCGCGTCGTTGAAATCTGCTATAGCGAAGCCACCACCATACAGACCCTCGTGCGCGCCCGCATCTACCGGAATGAGCTCAAAGACGATGTTTGGCCGCTGCGCTGCCTCGATCAGCCTATTGACCTGCTCAAGCATGACATGTCGGCCTCCGACCGATCGGCGCAAAACCCATTCGTCCAAGATCACCCAAAGCCGAGGCGGGTCTACCCGAGCAAGGATCTCTTGCCGGTTGAGCCGAGCGGCAACCAATTCCTCCACCTCATCTTCGGTGATCCCGATCCGAGCACCAAAGATCGCACGAGCATACAAATCAGTCTGAAGTAGGCCAGGAACGATGAGAGGTTCGAATCCTCGCAAGGTGGCCGCAGTCGCCTCCTTCTCCGGCCAGTCCTGGAACCAATCTGGGTAGGCTTGGTAGTTCATGCCCTCTTCGAACTGCCGCCACAGTTCGGCAAGAGCGCCGTGGGTATTGAGCTCATCAACCGCGTCAATGTCGCCAGTGGTCGGCTTGGTAGGCACCCGCCAGCCGTTTTCGTAGGCGCTGATCAGCTTGCCGGAGACATGGGCGAGCGCACCTACCTGATCTTGAGTTAGCCCTGCTCGAACTCGATAATGCCGCAGCATTGCTCCGAATACCGCCCGCGGTGTCCCTTTAGGCGGATTCGACTCAATAGCTGGCATTTTCGTGGCCTTTCCACAGCGACTCTACAAAACCTGAAGCGAATCTACTTCCGGCCCAGTCGGCGCTACATCAGGGCTGTTCAGCGACGTTCTATTAGTCAATCTAGCTCCCGTGCGTCACAGTGTTAAGTAAATAGCGGATAGTCAGCGAAGAAAAGGGACGCCGACGGTGAGCTGCCTGCAGATCTGCCCGGACCAGCGGTCATATCGGTGCGCCTTCTCAGCGAGGTCCCGATGACCGGCGTCGGCACCGACCAATTGATCGAGGGCCACGCTCGGGTGGCCGTGCCACCAGCGCCGAGATTCCTCGCCCGCCGCGAGTTCGTTGGGCGGCCCGATCAGGTACGCGCCGCCCGCTGGTGGCTGAGCCGTATGATCGATGGCCTGCCAATGGCCAGCGATGCCGTTCTGGCCTGCTCAGAGCTAGCGTCGAACGCCATCATCCACAGCGACTCCGGGCTGCCTGGCGGGAGGTTCATCGTTCGGCTGGCCGTCGAGGACGATACGGTCAGGATCGAGGTCATCGATCAGGGCGGCGAGTGGACGAATTTGCGAAGCCACTGGATCGGTGACGACGACGAGGCGGACGCCAGCCAGTCCGGCCGTGGCCTGACCATCATCGCCGCAATCGCCATCGCCTGGGGTATCGCCGGCGATCAGGAGGGCCGCACTGCCTGGTGCGAACTCCGCGCCCGCTAGCCGACCAAGCGCAGCCTATTCAGCAGCGAATTCCAGCGCATATCTGCGGCCGATATTTCCGCACCGATATAGCTAATTCGTTAGACAACTCTTAATATCGGGTCAGGCTAACCTAGCCGGAAGGTAACCGGTGCGCTGCTCAGGTTTCCGTCGATGGCGTAGGCGGTGTAGAGACCGGCCGGCACTTGCATAGCCCGTACTGAGCAGCCGGGGGCAGAGGTCGTCCGGTCCCAATTTATCGACAGCACGGTCGGCACGCCGCGCTTAAGCGCTGCGATCAGCCCGCCCTTACCTTCAGCGCAGTCGGCCGAACTCCAGACTCTGGCCGGGCCCTCCTTGATGACCAGCGCGATGTGCTGCGAGCCGACGTTGAATGAGCACTCTGGCTGCTGCGTCGAGACCACGTTGATGTCGAAGGACGGCGACTGGCGATGACCAAAGTTAGTCTGGCCGGTGAACAGGCTGAGCACGATGGCATGCTCGGCGCAGAAGGCAGGCAAGATAGTGCCGCGTCCGTTCGCCTGGCCAGCCTGGCCGCCCGAGGATGGCAGCTGCACTCCTGTGTCGCCGGCTCGGGTCTGATGGTGAGCCGGATGACGGCGGGCGGATCGCCTCGATTGGCGCGAGTGCACGGCCGATGGTGGCTTAGCCGGGGAGCTGCCATTTGCCTTGGGACTGATGCTTCCGGACGGTCGTGTGTCGGCCCGCACGCGCGGCGAAGGTGACTGGCCGCGGCCTGAGTGATGCTGGTCTGCGGTTGGCCGATCGCCGGCCGATCGGGCTGGCGGCGTGACGGCCAATGCCGTGGACAGGCCCCAAGCCGTCAGGCCGAATCCCGCCAGGCCGATCACTAGGACGATGAATCGCCGTCGCCAGTAAGTCGCCGCTGACTCCCCGTGCTCCCCGTGCTGATCGCCAGCCGAATTCCCCCTCATGCGGTCAGTATGCAAGCGCGATCTAGCCAGGTCAGGCCGCCCCGCCGAGCCTTGCCCAGCGCATTACCGCAGGCTGGAAGCTTGCGGAAGGATTGCTCTGCGGTTGTCCCTGTTGCACTTGGGATGCCGAGTGGAGCCGCAACTGGCAGGATCGGTCCCACCATGACCACTAGCCTGGAAGACCTGATCGTCTCTTGGTATGAGACCAGCCGACGCGAGTTGCCTTGGCGCGAACCTGGCGTCGGCGGGTGGCCGGTGATGGTCAGCGAATTCATGTTGCAGCAGACTCCTGTGGGCCGGGTGCTCCCGGCCTACCTGGATTGGCTGGCCCGCTGGCCGAATCCAGCCGACCTCGCCGCTGCCACTCCCGCCGACGCGGTACGGCACTGGGGCCGCCTTGGCTATCCCCGGCGGGCCATCCGACTGCACGAAGCCGCCACCGCGATCACCCGCAAGCATGGCGGTGTGGTGCCAGCGTCCATCGCCGACCTCCGCGAACTGCCTGGTGTCGGCAGCTACACCGCAGCGGCCATCGCCAGCTTCGCCTATGGCCATCGCCATCCAGTGCTGGACACAAACGTCCGCCGCGTCCTGGCCCGCCTGATCTCCGCACGGCAGTACCCCCCGGCGGCGCTGACCGTCGCCGAGCAATCCCTGGCGGAGTCGTTGCTGCCGCCCGAGTCGGAGCGCAGGGCCGCGACCTGGTCAGTCGCCCTCATGGAACTGGGTGCTCTAGTCTGCACAGCAGCCAGCCCCAAGTGCACTAGCTGCCCAGTAGCCGATCGATGCGGGTGGCGCGCCAACGGCAGCCCGTCTGGTCCCCCGCCCCGCCGCGCCAAGCCCTACCAAGGCAGCGACCGCGAGTGCCGCGGCCGCCTCCTGTCCATCCTGCGCGCCAATCAAGCTCCGGTCCCCGAGTCCGTCTTCGACACAGCCTGGCCCGACCCCCAGCAACGTCAAAGAGCCCTGGACGGCCTAATCGCCGATGGCTTGGCGACCCGCCACGAGCCCAACCTCATCTCCCTCCCTGGAGACGGCATAAATTAAGCCGGAGGGGCATCCCTGCCCCTCCGGCCGACAAGCCTCGTCATGGTCTAACCCTCAGCAGGCCGCCGATCAGCCACATCACTTCGCGAGCTACCGGTGGCTTCCGCCAGCTCAGCGGGCGGCGCATCCGGCACCTCTTCTGGCTTCGGCACACCGCGGAAGCTGAACTTGCCTTCCTTGCCGGTGCCTTCGGCGTCCACCATGATGATCTGCCCGGCCTTGACTTCGCCGAACAAGATCTTCTCCGACAGGTGATCCTCGATCTCGCGCTGGATCGTCCGCCGCAGCGGCCTGGCACCAAGCACCGGGTCATAGCCGCGCTCGGCCAGCAGTTCCTTCGCCGCCGGAGTCAGCTCGATGCCCATGTCGCGGTCCTTGAGCCGCTCCTCCACCTTGGCGATCATCAGGTCCACAATCTGGAAGATCTCGTCCCTGGTGAGCTGATGGAAGACGATGGTGTCGTCAACCCTGTTCAGGAACTCTGGCCGGAAGTGCTGCTTGAGCTCATCCTGCACCCGGTTCGTCATCCGCTCGTAAGACCCGGTCGAGTCGCCCGCTGACCCGAATCCCACCGAGATGCCCTTGGAGATGTCCTTGGTACCGAGGTTAGTGGTCATGATGATGACGGTGTTCTTGAAGTCCACCACCCGGCCCTGAGCGTCCGTCAGGCGACCGTCCTCCAGGATCTGCAGCAGTGAATTGAAGATGTCCTGGTGTGCCTTCTCGATCTCGTCGAACAGCACCACAGAGAACGGCCGACGGCGCACCTTCTCGGTAAGCTGGCCGCCCTCTTCATAGCCGACGTAACCAGGCGGTGAGCCAAACAGCCGGGAGACCGTGTGCTTCTCCATGTACTCGCTCATGTCCAGCTGGATTAGCGAGTCTTCGTCGCCGAACAAGAACGCGGCGAGCGTCTTGGAAAGCTCGGTCTTACCGACACCTGACGGTCCCGCGAAGATGAACGAGCCGCCGGGCCGCTTCGGGTCCTTCAGCCCGGCCCTGGTGCGCCTGATCGCCTGGGACAGCGCCTTGATCGCGTCGTTCTGGCCGATCACCCGCCGGTGCAGCTCGTCTTCCATCCGCAGCAGCCGCGCGGACTCGGCTTCGGTGAGCTTGAAGACCGGGATGCCGGTGGCGGTGGCGAGCACCTCTGCGATCAGGTCCTCGTTGACCTCGGCAGGCAGGTCCATGTCGCCCGCCTTCCACTCCTTCTCGCGGGCGTCCTTCCGCTCGATCAGCTGCTTTTCCTTGTCCCGCAGCGCGGCCGCCTTCTCGAAGTCCTGGCTGTCGATAGCCGACTCCTTGTCCCTACGGACATCGGCGATCTTCTCGTCGAACTCGCGCAGGTCAGGCGGAGCGGTCATGCGGCGGATCCGCATTCGCGAGCCGGCTTCGTCGATCAGGTCAATCGCCTTGTCAGGCAGGAACCGGTCGCTGATATAGCGATCGGCCATCTGCGCGGCGGCCACCAGCGCGTCGTCGGTGATGGTCACCCGGTGATGCGCCTCGTAGCGGTCCCGCAGGCCCTTCAAGATCTCGATGGTGTGCGAGATCGTCGGCTCGGCCACCTGGATCGGCTGGAACCTGCGCTCAAGCGCGGCGTCCTTCTCCAGGTGCTTGCGGTACTCATCGAGGGTGGTCGCGCCGATCGTCTGCAATTCGCCACGCGCCAACATCGGCTTGAGTATCGAGGCCGCGTCGATCGCGCCCTCGGCCGCGCCAGCGCCAACCAGCGTGTGAATCTCGTCGATGAACAAGATGATGTCGCCCCTGGTGCGAATCTCCTTGAGCACCTTCTTGAGCCGCTCTTCGAAGTCGCCGCGGTACCGGGAGCCGGCCACCAGCGCGCCAAGGTCCAGCGTGTATAGCTGCTTGTCCTTGAGCGTCTCTGGCACCTCGCCCTTGACGATCCGCTGGGCCAGGCCCTCGACAACGGCGGTCTTGCCCACGCCTGGCTCACCGACCAACACGGGGTTGTTCTTGGTGCGGCGGGACAGCACCTGCATGACCCGCTCGACTTCCTTTTCCCGGCCGATCACCGGGTCGAGTTTGCCTTCGCGGGCGGCGGCGGTCAGGTTCCGACCGAACTGGTCGAGCACAAGCGAGGTCGACGGCGTGCTCTCCGATGAGGCACCGGCGGCGGCAGGCTCCTTGCCCTGATATCCGTGCAGCAACTGGATGACCTGCTGGCGCACCCGGTTCAGGTCGGCACCCAGGCGGACAAGCACCTGAGCGGCCACGCCTTCGCCCTCGCGGATCAGCCCGAGCAGGATGTGCTCAGTGCCGATGTAGTTGTGGCCGAGCTGCAGCGCTTCGCGAAGTGAGAGCTCAAGCACCTTCTTAGCGCGCGGCGTAAACGGGATGTGACCTGACGGTGCCTGCTGGCCCTGGCCGATGATCTCCTCAACCTGCTGGCGTACCGCTTCCAGGCTGATCCCGAGTGACTCAAGGGCCTTGGCGGCGACGCCCTCACCCTCGTGGATGAGACCGAGCAGGATGTGCTCGGTACCGATGTAGTTGTGGTTGAGCATCCTGGCCTCTTCTTGCGCCAGCACCACCACTCGTCGGGCCCGGTCGGTAAACCTTTCGAACATTATCGTCGCTCCCTCACCAAAGCGGTGGGGACGGCGACCGCGACGGCCCGTCCCTTCCGCGCACCAGCCCGCGTACCGGGCAAGGCTCCCGCTACGATGTGCCGCTCACGCGAGATAGCTCGCTCACCTAAACAGTCCACCGCACTCCAGTAGAGCCTTCCCCGCTGACGGGGCCTTCACCCTCATCCAACCTATGGCAAGGGGGCACTGTTCCCAGCTACGCCGCGAGCGAACGCAGGCGGCTGACGGCACACCTCATTTTTACCGTTATGGTATGCCGTCAGCCGCTTCGCGATCGGCAGCCACTTACCGGGGGACCCTGATCGGCAAGGCGGGTGAGCCGACGGGTCGACGGAGGAGCGATGCGCTCCTTTGGGCGGCAGGGTAACCGCTTAGTGCGCGGCTTCGTACTCGGCGATGATCGTGGCGGGAATTCGCCCGCGCTCGCTCACTTTGTGACCGTGCTGGCGCGCCCAGTCCCTAATCTCGGAACTGCGCTCACGACCGGGGCCGGTACGAGCCTTACGACGACGAGCGCCGCCAGTTACCCGGCGAGCGTGATCGGCGAAAGCGCCAACCTTCTCGCGAAGATCCTTGCTGTGCGTCTCACACAGATCGATCTCGTACGCGTTGCCATCAAAGCCGAACGAAACAGACTCTGTTCCCTCGATCTCGCCGTCGTGAGGTAGGTCACAGACCACTGTCACGACTGTCTTCTGGGCCATGCCGGTTAGCCTTTCTGTTAACACTGACTATTTAAGTGCTTAACCTATACCAGCAACCAGGGCAGGAGCAATTCACGGTCGGCGGAATCGACGTGAACTTGCACGGCTAGTGAGTATGACTCAGTTGTTTGTCGGCAGTAACCCTAAGTAATCGGCTGCCTAGGCAGAGGAGTCGACGCCTCGATCTGAGATCTGGTCGCTGCTGCTTGGATCAGCTAGTTCGTCGTCTTGGTCATCGGCATGCTTCTTGCCGTCACGCATCTCGTGACGCAGGAATGCGACCAGTGCTGTCAAGAACGCGGCGCACACCAAGAAAGGGGGCGTCAATGCGGAGAGATCGGATAGCACAGTACCGCACTCCCATCTGCTCGCTGTCGGCTCGGTTGACTGCCGCCCGCCCCACCGCGCCCAAGACAGCTCCGGTGCTACTGATCACTGGCCAGGTCAGCAAGCACTTACGTGCCACTTGGCCAACCGGCGACGGCATACGCTGCCAGCATAAAGGCCGGGGCAGTTGAACTCAGCAGACCTGCCGCGACCTGGTCAGCGCGAAGCCTTCGACTGCTGCCAGGCTACGTCAACTAACGTCGGGCTCTGGCCCATGACCAAGGTCAATTTCGGCGGCGATCCGACGGCAGGCCTAATGTCTAGAGTCGGCGCTGAATGTCTGGATCAGCACCTGGCGGGCACGGTACCAGCATCGTCAAAGGCCGAATGACCGGTGCCCGCGCAAACCCGTCCGCTGGCGAGGCGCATTCGATTGCGCTTAGCGAGACGACGCAATCCGGGGCACTGAGTGTTCCGCTCCGGCGCGTACGAAAAGGCGTGGCTCTTGGCGCTGTCGGTACTTCGGGGTGATCACCGATGCAACATCTGGACGGCTCAGCACGACGAACTAGAATCAGCTCAAGCGGAGAGCTTCACGTCCCGGCGACGATAAATATACGAAACAACTCGTGTCGTAATGCAGGGCCGAACAATCCTGGGCGGTCGTATGCTCAGTTTACGGTCTGCCCGAACACTAAATAAGCGCTCGCGAGCGCCTGGCCGAGTAGCATGGCAGGCAAGGAAGGTTGGACAACTAAAACTCACGCCCCGCATTCCTCGTGCGTCGCGCGCATACCGGCGATAGCCGAACCAGGCACATCGCCCATTGCGCTGACCCCTGGTTACTGATTGCTCATGAGTCATCGCAGGCCGCAATGAGAGTGCATCACGACTAGATCACAGAGTCCATCCTGACGTTACGACATGTGCTCTGAGCTGCGAAGACACCAGTAATTGTCGACGTTGCGCAAGCTTCGCGTAGCAGGCCGCCGATGCTCGACCCATCGCCCGGCCACTGATAAACACTGCCGATCCTAGGTGCCGCCACAGGAACTTTTCTGATCATCGGTGCGAGAGGTAGTTCCGTCGGTTAATGTCCTTCGCTGTACCTCGTTCCCGTTGGCCGTCGCCGCGCCGGTGGCGGGTCGGCAGTAGGAAAGGATGTGCGCAAAGTGCGCTCGTCGGGCGGTAGGCGCTGTCGACCCTCCGGATCCAAGCGCAGGGTCGGGCCAGGTCCGCGTACTCGTTCGCTGCTAGCGGCTGGTCGGATCACGACCGCGCTAGCGGTAGCCGCGACAATCGGCATGGCCCTCCCCGCTGGGGTAGCTGGTGCTGCCCCTGGCGCGACCAGCGGCTCGGCACCGAGCCTGAAGGTACTGATGGCCAGGGCCAACAAGCTTTCGAACGAGATCGACGATCTCAGCCAGCAGTACGACGCGCTCAGGATCCAGCTTCAGGCGGCCAAGACGCAACTGCGCCTAGCGCATCTGTCTGAGCTGCGAGACAAGCGGCTGCTCACCCTTGACCAGGCCTCGCTGGCCGACATCGCGGCAGCCGGCTACATGACCGGCGGCATCAACCCGACGCTGCAACTGCTGGAGAGCAGCAACCCACAGGCGATGCTGGATCGCGCTTCCATCCTGACCGAATTGCAGCAGCAGAATGGCACCAAGATGAGCTTGGTGACGGCAGCCAATGCGGCTGCCGAGCGAGCCAGCGCGCTCGCCATGCAAGAGTCAAAGCAAGCGGCGAAGCTGTCTGACGCCATGAAGGGCAAGGTTGCCAAGATCCAGGCCAAGGAGAACGTGCTCAACAGCGCGGTCTACACCAAAGCCCTGCAGCAGTACCAGCAGACCGGGCACTACCCGACCCACATCACTGGCGACTCGATCGGCGTGCAGGCGCTGCGCTGGGCGCTCACCAGGGTGGGCGACCCCTACGTCTGGGGCGCGGCCGGCCCGAACGCGTTCGACTGCTCCGGCCTGGTCATGTGGGCCTACGCACACGTCGGCATCAGCCTTGAGCACTACACCGGCGATCAGTGGAATGAGGGCGAGCACATCTCCCGGTCTCAGCTTGAGCCCGGGGACCTAGTCTTCTTCTTCCCGGACATCGGCCACGTCGGCATCTACGTCGGCGACGGAGACATGGTCGACGCGCCGACCTTCGGTCAGCCAGTGCAAGTCCAGCCGGTCTTCTGGAGCGCCTACGTTGGCGCCGTCAGGATCGTCTAACCCAGACACGTCTGCTGTCGCTACGTCGGCCGCACGATCGGGAACAGGATCGTGTCCCTGATCGATGCACCGGTCAGCATGATCAGCACCCGGTCAATGCCCATGCCCATGCCGCCGCTTGGCGGCATGCCGTATTCAAGCGCCTGCAAGAAGTCCTCATCGAGTTGCATGGCATCCGGGTCGCCGCCGGCGGCCAGCAGCGACTGAGCGGTCAGCCGGGCTCGCTGCTCAATCGGGTCGACCAGTTCGGAATAACCAGTGCCGATCTCGGCGCCGAATGCGACCAGGTCCCACCGCTCGGCCACCCGCGGATCAGTACGGTGCGCTCGCGTGAGCGGCGACACTTCGACCGGAAAGTCGCGGTAGAAGGTCGGCTCGACCGTCTGCGCCTCGACTAGGTGTTCGTACAGCTCGAGCACGACCTGACCAGCCTGCCAGGCTGGCTCTACCGGGATGGAGGCTTGGTCGGCCAGCTTGCGCAGGTGATCGACACCGGTATCCGGAGTCACTTCCTCGCCTAGCGCCGCCGAGACCGCGTCATGCACGCCGATCCAGCGCCACTCACCGCCAATGTCGTACTCAGAACCGTCCTTCCGGCGCACGACCGTGCCACCGATGCCTTCCTGCGCGGCGCGCAGGATCAGGCTGCGGGTTAGTGTGCCGATGGTGGTGTAATCTCCGTACGCTTCGTAGGCCTCGAGCATCGTGAACTCGGGATTGTGGGTACTATCAGCACCTTCGTTGCGGAAGTTCCTGCCAAGCTCATACACCTTCTCGATCCCGCCGACAACCAGGCGCTTAAGGTAAAGCTCAAGCGCGATCCGCAGGTATAGCTCCAGGTCGTAGGCGTTAATGTGAGTCACGAAGGGCCGGGCGTTGGCCCCGCCGTGCAGAGTCTGCAGCATCGGCGTCTCGGCCTCAAGGAACCCGTGGTCGTGCAACTCCTCGCGGATCGCCCTCGTCACGGCCGCCCGGAGCTCAGCGAATCGCCTGGCCTCAGGATTTACGATCAGATCGACATAACGCCTGCGCACCCGCGACTCAGGATCGGTCAGGCCAGCGTGCTTGTCTGGCAGCGGCCGCAGCGACTTGGCCGTGATCGCGAAGGAGTCAGCCAGCACGGAAAGCTCGCCGCTGCGCGAGGTGATGACCTCGCCGGTCACGCCGATTTGGTCGCCGAGATCGACATCGCTCTTCCAGGCCGCCAGCGCCTGCGCCCCAGTGCGATCCTGCGAGATCATCACCTGGATCTCGCCGGTGCCGTCCTTGATCGTGGCGAAGCACAGCTTCCCGCCGGTGCGGTACAGCATGACCCGGCCGGTGACGCCGACGTGCTCGCCGGTCGCGGTGTCGGGTGGCAGGTCCAGTTGACGCCGCCGCACCGCGGCAATGGTGTCGGTACGCGGATAGCCAACTGGATACGGCTCGACGCCGGCGGCCTTGAGCCGCTCAAGCTTGGCCAGCCTGACCCGTTCCTGCTCAGATATTTCAGTTGGCTGGCGGGTACCCGCGATCTCGTGGTCGCTCATCTGCCAGAGGTTACCGGTGACCGTATCGGCCCGCGAGCGAGATTAACTGGCGACGGTATTGCGCTCGTAAACCAAGCGCAGCCCGATCAGGGTCAGCCAGGGCTCATAAGCGTCAATGATCGGCACCTCGTTAATAACGAGCGGAGCGAGTCCGCCGGTCGCGATGATCGACACCGAGTCTGGGTCATCGGGCGCGAGCTCAGCGGCCATCCGCCGGGTGATGCCCTCGACCTGTCCGGCGAAGCCGAAGATGATCCCTGATTGCAGTGACTCCACCGTGTTCTTGCCCACCACCCTGGCTGGCCGGGTGAGCTCGACCTTAAGCAGCTGCGCCGCCCGCCTCGACAACGCGTCCACGGAGATCTCGATCCCCGGCGCGAGCGCCCCGCCCACGAACTCACCCTTGGCGCTGATCGCGTCGAAGTTGGTCGAAGTGCCGAAGTCCACCACGATGGCCGGGCCGCCGTACAGATGCACTGCGGCAACCGCGTTCATAATCCGGTCAGTGCCGGCTTCTTTCGGGTTGTCCGTCCTGATGGAGACGCCGGTCTTGACCCCAGGCTCGACTACCAGGGTCAGTATCTGAGGGTGATAACGGCCGAGCATCTCGCGCATCTCGTGCAGCACTGACGGCACGGTCGAGCAGACTACGATGCCATCAAGCGGACGCTCAGCCAGCAACGCACTTTGCACCAGCAGGCCGCGCAGCGTGACCGCCAGCTCATCGGCCGTCCGCACCGGATCAGTGGCCGTCCGCCAGTGCTCCACGACTTGATCGCCGTCGAACACGCAGAGCACCGTGTTCGTGTTGCCCACATCAATCGCCAGCAGCACTGCCTACCCGCCCCTATCCAGCCGCGACTAGATCAAGCCCGATATCCAACGCCGCTACCGAGTGGGTAAGCGCCCCCACTGACAAGAAGTCGACGCCCGTACCCGCGACCGCAGCGGCGTTCGCCAGCGCCAGCCCACCGCTCGCCTCAAGAAACGCCCGGCCAGCCACTAGGTCGACAGCCGCCCGCATTTCCTCGACCGAGAAATTGTCAAGCAGGATTAGCTCAGCGCCCGCATCGACTGCCTCAGCGACTTGCGCGAGCGTGTCGCACTCCACCTCGACCACGATGTCGGGAGCGACCGCCCGCACCGCCTGATACGCCGCGCGCACCGATCCGGCGGCGGCCACATGATTGTCCTTGATCAATGCCGCGTCGCCAAGTGCCATCCGGTGATTTACCCCACCGCCGCATCGCACCGCGTACTTCTCGGCCGCCCGCAGTCCGGGCAGCGTCTTCCTGGTGTCTCGCACCCGCGCCCTAGTGCCACTTACCGCATCCGCCCACAACCGCGTCAGCGACGCCACACCCGACAAATGAGTCATGATGTTCAACGCGGTTCGTTCCGCCGTCAGAATCGTCCGTAGCGGTCCTGAGATGGTTGCCAGCGTCTCGCCTGGACTGACTCGGTCACCGTCTTCGACGGTCGCTATGAAACTCACGCCTGGCGCAGCTGTTAGCTGCCCGACGGCGGCGAATACCGCCTCGGCGAGCAGCAGGCCGCAGCTGACCCCTGGCTCTCTGGCTACCAGGCTCGCGGTGCCTAGTTGGTCGGCGGGGATGGTGGCCAAAGTCGTCACGTCGGGGCCACGAGCCAAGTCTTCGGCGAGGGCAGTGTCGATGAGTCGCGCAGCCTGCGCGGCATCAAGGCCAAGCGCGGCCAGTCTTTGCGTGAGCTCGGCGGACAACTCGATCACTGCGACACCTGCCGTTGCGGATGCTCGTCGGGAACGTAAGTAACTGTCAGGTCATCATCCAGGGCGGTGCCAGCCTGTTGCCCGAGAGTGACCACAAGGTGGCCGAGCCAGTCGTCAGAGGAGTCAGGGAAGTCTTCGCGCCAGTGGCTGCCACGGGTCTCTTTTCGGGTGGCGGCCGACCGGACCAAGGCGGTCGCGAGCAGATGCAGGTTGGTAGCTTCCCAGGCGGCTAGCTCTGGCCGGTCGGACTGTTCGCCGCCAATCTTCCGCAGTTCCTCGGCGGCTTGCTCAAGGCCGGGGCCACCGCGCAGGACACCAGCTCGGTCGGTCATCAGCTGCTGGATCTGGGTGATAGCCGAAGGGTCGAGCAAGCCCGAGGTACGAGCGTCAGGAGCGGGTGCCGCTGCCACAGGGAAGTTGGCGGTCAGGTCCTCGGCGCTGCGCTCGGCGAAGACCAGGCCCTCAAGCAGCGAGTTGGAGGCCAGCCGGTTGGCGCCATGCACGCCGGTGCAGGCGGTCTCACCGCACGCGTACAGGCCGGGGATGCTGGTACGGCCGCGCAAGTCGGTCTTGACGCCCCCACTGGCGTAATGCGCCGCTGGTACCACAGGGATGGGCTCGGTGACCGGATCGATGCCGTGGTCACGGCAGTTCGCCAAGATAGTGGGGAAGCGGTGCTCCCAGGTCGCCGCACCGAGGTGGCGACCGTCCAGGTAGACGTGGTCGGTACCAGTGGTGAGCAGCACGTTCATGATTGCCTTGGCTACGACGTCACGGGGGGCCAGATCGGCGAGCGGATGCCGGCCGGTCATGAGCCTGGTGCCTGCCGAGTCGATCAGGAAGGCTCCTTCGCCTCGCACCGCCTCGGAAATCAGCGGCTGCCTACCGCGTGCGCCCGGGCCAAGCCAGAGCACGGTTGGGTGGAACTGCACGAACTCCAGATCGGCGACTTGGGCGCCAGCCCGGAGCGCGAGCGCTACCCCGTCTCCGGTGGACACCGCAGGATTAGTGGTGGCCGAGTAGATCTGGCCGATGCCGCCAGTGGCCAAGACGACGACCGGAGCATAGACCGCGCCAACGCCGTCTTGCTGACCTTCACCGATGACGTGCAGGGTCAGCCCGGCGGTCCGCCCGTCAGCGGTCAGCAGCAGATCAAGCGACATGGCGTGGTCAATCACGCTCAGTCCGGCGCCATCGGGTGCCTCGCTGGCCTGTTCAAGCGCGATCAGCAGCGCCCGGGAGATCTCAGCGCCGGTGGCGTCGCCCCCAGCGTGCGCGATCCGGCTACGCAGATGCCCGCCCTCCCTGGTCAGCGCGAGCGGGCCAGCAGGGTCGGCATCGAATCTGGCACCCAGCGCGATCAGCCGCCGCACCGCGTCGGGGCCGTCGGTGACCAGGGTCCGCACCGCCTCGATGTCGCAGAGCCCGGCACCGGCGATCAAAGTGTCCGCCAGATGCTGGTCTGGCGAGTCGCCTGGGCCAAGCGCGGCGGCGATGCCGCCCTGGGCCCATCGGGTGGAGCCGTCGTCGAGCATCGACTTGGTGACAAGCAGGATGTCGAGCTCCGGCCGAGCCCGGTGCACGCTGAGCGCCACGGTCACGCCTGCGACTCCCGAGCCAACGACGACGACATCGGTTCGCCTGATCCAGCCTGGCGGCGGAGCGAGCAGCCGATGCGCGATCATGACTGGCCAGGCAAGGTAACCGGCAGGTTGTCGATCAGCCTGGTGGTGCCCACCTTAGCCGCGACCAGCAGCAGAGCGTCGCCCTGATAGGCCAGGTCAAGCGAACCGAAAGTGACTGGATCGACGAACTCAAGATAGTCGGTGACCAGCGGCGGCTCGGCGCTGGCGGCAGCAGCCAACTCCTGTCGAGCGGCCTCCATCGCGGCGGTCTGACCAGCACTGGCAGCCATCGCTCCAGCTCGCAAAGCGCGATGCAGAGCGCCCGCGGTGACCCGATCGGCCGCCGACAGATAACCGTTCCTCGACGAGACGGCGAGTCCATCAGGATCGCGCACCGTAGGCACGGCGACGATATCGATATCTAGGTTCATTTCCGCCACCATCCGCCGCACCAAGAAGACTTGCTGCGCGTCCTTCTGTCCAAAGATCGCCAGGTCTGGGCGAACCAGATTGAAAATCTTAAGCACAACGGTCAGTACGCCAGTAAAGAATCCCGGCCTGAAGGCCCCTTCGAGCAGTTGGCCGACCGGTCCGGGATCAACGGTGATGGTCTGCGGCACTGGGTACATTTGCTCGGTTAGTGGTGCGAAAACGACGTGTACTCCTTCTTCACTGCACAGCTGCAGGTCACGCGGCAGGTCGCGCGGATAGCGATCCAAGTCGGTGCCTGGCCCGAACTGCAGCGGATTGACGAAGACGGTGACGACAACTGATCCGGCTGGCCCGGCGAGGTCTCGTGCCTGCCGCAGCAGCGCGCGATGCCCGTCGTGCAGCGCCCCCATGGTCGGCACCAGCACCACCGGTGATCTCAGCACCGGCCTGGCAGCTGCCATCCCGGCCGCAGTCCTCGCTAGCAGCGAGGTCATGTGGTCGGCCCGGAGAGCACGCCAAGCAGTCGCTGCGCGTCGTCGGCGCTCAAGTTGCGGGCGGCGAGCGCGTGCTCAGCGGTCAGCCTGGCCAGTGCTAGGTAGGCAGCTAGCGCCTCGGGAGCAGCGGACTTGATCGCCGCTACATGGGCAGCGACCGTATCAGCGTCGCCACGAGCGACCGGGCCGGTAAGAGCGGCTGGCCCGAGCCCTAGCGCGTTGTCCAGCGCGGCCCACAGCAGCGGCCCGAGCAGTTTGGCCGGATCGGCCACGCCGGCCTCTTGCAGCATCTGCTCCGACTGCACCACCAAGGTGACCAGGTAATTTGCCGAGTTCGCGAGCGCGGCGTGGTACAGCCCGCGCTTGTCGTCATCGATGAAAACCGGCTCGCCGCCCATTTCCATGACCAGGACCTCAGCGACGGCACGGAGCGGCTCAGGAGCGGTGACTCCGAAGGAGATGCCAGCCATCTTGGCCACGTCCTCCGGTCGGCCGGTAAAGGTCATCACCGGATGCAGCGCGAGCGGCAGCCCACCCCTGGCGGTCACCGGGTCGAGCACGGCCAGGCCATGCCTGCCGCTGGCATGGGTGATGAGCCGACCTTCCAGCGGCACTCCGGTCGCGGCCAGGCCGGTCACCAGGCCGGGCAAGACATCATCGGGCACCGTCAGCAGCACCAGATCGGATCGCTCGACAACTTGCTCTGGACGCAACACCGGCACCCCGGGCAAGCTGGCAGCCACCCGGGTCAAAGAGGCCGCTGACACCGCCGACGCACCGACCACGCGGTGCCCAGCGCGGGCCAGCGCGACCGCCATGGCGGTGCCGGCTCGCCCGGCACCGACGACGCCAACCGCGAGCTGGGCCGGATGCGGCAACGCCGGTTCGCTAGCGGACATGGCCGTGCTGTCCATTGGGATACGGCCGGTCGTCGTCGTCCTCCGGCGGTTCAGGCGTACGGCAGACCCGTTCGAGGTAGAGCGCGGCCGCCACCAAGGCGATCGCGGCGGCGGCGGTAAACGCGCAGACCAAGGCGTCGTGCCTGGGTACCGCCTTATCCAAGGAGGCAAGAGTGTAGATGCAAAAACCAGCCGCGAGCCCGCCAAAGGCCGCTGCGGCCATCGAGCTCGCCTTGGCCAGCGCCACGATTCGAGGTACGGCGATCGGATCGATGGGCCGGATGCCCGGCCGAGCGCTCAGCCGCGTTCGCAAGTTCCTGGCGATCAGCAGCTCGCCAAGCGCGAGCAGCAGCAGCGCGGGCACCGCCGTCCACGGCAACGGCGGCAGACTGGCGAAGCTGGTCAAGGCGACGACCCAGCCAATCGCGGCGGTACAGATGACGACAACCACGAGCGACCACGGCTTAGTTGGCTGCATTGGTCCGCGTCACTCCAAAGCGTCAGCGACGGTCAGTACCTGGTCTGCCAGTCGGATCACGCCGCTTGAGTCCGCCTGTGCGAGCAACTCTTCGACCTGACCGAAGCCGGCCAGGTACGCCTGCGGATCGACGTCGAGCCACGGCGCCAGCACAAAGGCTCGCTCGTGCGCACGTGGATGCGGCAACGTCAGCTCCGGGTCGTGGCTTACCTCGTCGGCACAGGCGATCAGGTCGACGTCAAGCGTACGCGGGCCCCAGACCACCGTGCGCACCCGGCCAACTGCCTGCTCCGCCCGCTGACCGCAGGCGAGAAGCGATCGAGCGGGCAGCGCACTGATGCCGAGCAGCACCGCGTTGTAGTAGTCCGGTTGATCCGGGCCACCGACCGGCGCGGTCTGGTACACCGCCGACACGGCACTGAGCCGCAAGCCAGGCGTCGCTGCCAGCTGATCAATCCCAGCTTGCAGGTTGGCCAGGCGATCGCCGAGGTTGCTGCCGAGCGCGAACACGATCGGCCGCTCAGGCCTGCTCAATTGTCCAACTCCTGCCGCCAGCGGGCGGCGACCATGACCGCGTCGACGTTCGCCGGAACCCGATGCACCCGAACGCACCAGGCACCAGCGGAAGCGGCAAGCGCCGTCAGCGCGACGGTCGCGTCGTCGGAGGCGTCAAACGACCGGGGCAGGCCAGCTTCGTCGGCTAGCAGCCGACCGATGAATCGCTTGCGCGACGCGCCGACCAGCACAGGGAACGAGGCATCGGACCGGGCCAGGCAGCCGATCCGCCGCAGCGCGGTCAGCAGCGCCCAGTTGTGAGCTGGCTGTTTGGCGAACCCGAGGCCAGGATCGACGATCAGCCTGCCCGGGTCAACTCCGGCAGCGGTCAGCACCTCGACCCGCGCGCTCAGCTCAGCGACCACTTCGCCGACAACGTCGGCGTACTCCGCGCGCCGGTCCATCTCAGCGCTCTGGCCCCGCCAGTGCATGACCACATAGGGCACATCGACGCTGGCGATCAGCGCTGCCATCGCCGGGTCAGCGAGGCCGCCGCTGACGTCGTTCACCAGCCGGGCGCCAGCCGTGATAGCCAGTTCAGCGACGGCGGCTCGCATGGTGTCAATGCTGACCACCGCACCCGCCCGCGCCAGCGCGGCGACCACCGGCCCGACCCGGCGAAGCTCCTCATCCTGGGAGACCCGAGAGGCACCGGGGCGGGTCGACTCCCCGCCGACGTCGACGATGTCGGCTCCGCTGGCGACCAACTCAAGGCCGTGCGCGATCGCGTCATCGGCGCTGAACCACTTGCCGCCATCGGAGAACGAGTCAGGCGTGACGTTGACCACGCCCATCACCAGGCACCTGGCCGCGACGGGCAGGCCAGGCAATCGCGCACCTTGACCAGCCATGGGCGGCACTCTACCTAGTCGGCGTGACCAGCTGAACGCAGCGGTACTTGCTTACGCTGGCGGAGCGTGCCGCGGAGCTTCCGGCCGAGCCTACTGACCTCGACCGTCGGCCAGACCAGGAACGCCTCAGCCTCAAGCGCCGCCAGTCCGACCCTGATGGCGTCACGCGGGCCTGCGAACACCATGAATCTCGGCACCCAATTAGGCGCGAACTTGGCGTTGAACTTATACAGCGACTCGATCTGGAACCAGCGCGACAAGAACAGCAAGAACTTGCGCCAAGCCCGGGTGATCGGTCCGGCCCCGATCCGCTCGCCTCGCTCAAGCGCCGACCGGAAGGCGGCGAAGTTCAGCGAGATCTGCTTGATGCCGAGGTCGCCGGCCGCCTTGATGGTCTCCACGATCATGAAGTCATTGAGACCGGGCTGAGCCGACCTGTCTCGCCGCATCATGTCAAGTGAGAGTCCGTCGGTACCCCAGGGGACGAAATGCAGCAGTGCCTTGAGCGCCCCATCTTGGGTGGCGGTGGCGATCATGCAGCGCTCATCGCCTAGGCCGCCGATCCGGCCGAGCGCCATGGAGAATCCGCGCTCGGTGGGCGTCCCCCGCCAGGAGTCAGCTTGCCGCACCAACCGGGCAAGCTCTTCTTTGGGCACGTCGCCGACCCGCCTCAGCTCGGCTTGGTAGCCAGCCCGGCACACTCTGGTCACCATCTGCCTGACGTTGCGCATGGGCCGACCCTGCAAAGAGAACTCGGCGACGCTCACCACCGCCTCGTCGCCGAGCTCCAGCGCGGTCAAGTTGCCAGTGCGACACCAGATCTCAGCGCCAAGTTCGCTGCAGCCGATCACGGCCGGCGCCCAGGCGTGCCTGGCGGCGAGATCCAGGAACGCGTCGATCGCACCCGGCCACGCCTCTGGGTCGCCGAGCGGGTCGCCGCTCGCCAGCATCACGCCGGAGAGCACCCGGTAACAGATGCAGGACTTACCGGTCGGTGACCAGATCACGCTCTTGTCATCGCGTAGCGCGAAGTAGCCAAGTGAGTCGGCTTCGCCATAGCGACCGAGCAGCTTGCGGATCCCGTCAGCGTCGCACGCGTCAAGTCGGCCCTGGGGCTCAGCTGGCCGCAGGAACATGTACGCGGTCATGATCACGGTGATCAAGCCGAGCGCGCCGGTCAGGATGGCGAAGAAGTCGCTGCGGAAGTCCTGCATGAAATGGACCGGAGTCGGTGGGCTGGCCCCGACGAGACCGTAGAACACCGCGGCCACTCGCTCGGGGAAGGTGTAGGGCCTGGTCAGGCCCCGCAACGCGATATAGGACAGGCCGATGGCCAGGTCCGCGCCCAGGATCCAGACGAATACTCGCAGGGCTCGCCACCTGGTGCGCGGATCGCCGAGTGCGTAGAACTCGTGACGGTAATAAAAGCCCAGCCCGATGAGCGCGGCGGTCAGCGTGAATCCGATCAACATCGCGGCCAGGCCAAAAGTCCTGGCCAAATGGTGCACCCTGAGCAGGTTGATGCCGGCCGCGACGATCAGCAGTGACATCGCCGCCTGCCAGGATCGGTGCTTGCGCCGCACGAGTCCGTGGCAGAGCATCAGCAAGAGCAGGCCGATCACGATCAGCGCGGTCCTGGTCAGCGTGTAAGTCAAGATCAGCGCACCCGGCGTGGAGACCGCCACTCCGTGCAGCTTGCTGTCCAGGTGATGCAACTGATGGTAGAGGCCGGAGTTAACGCCGATCGCGATAAAGGAAAGGCCAACAGCCAGCATCACCCAGCCGGCTAGCCGCGGCACCCAGCGCTGCTGCTGACGGCGATCGATCGGCCGCGCGACGCGGCCGGGGGATGACGAAACCGCGGCCGGCCTGCTTGGCGGCTGCTCTGTTCCGGTTGAAGGCTCGGCCGGTCCTTGCCCGATAAGGTCCGTCATCTCCGACACATTGGTTTGGCCCAGAATCACGGGGTCAGCGTAGTCATATATTGGACAGCTAAGTGGCCGAATGCTGCTCCGTACGCTAGTTACGGGCCAGCAGCAGGCTCATCGCCTCTGCCCTAGTGCTATCCGAACTCCGAAAGCTGCCGCGAACCGCTGAAGTCACGGTTTTCGCGCCCGGCTTGCGTACGCCCCGCATAGCCATGCACAGGTGCTCTGCCTCGACCACCACGATAACGCCTCTTGGCTCGAGCACCTCCATCAACGAGTCTGCGATCTGGGTTGTCATCCGCTCTTGCACCTGCGGCCGCCTCGCGAAGACGTCGACCAGCCTGGCGAGCTTAGACAAGCCAGTTATCTGCCCTTTCTCGTTCGGTATATACCCGACGTGCGCATGTCCGAAGAAGGGCGTCAGATGATGCTCGCAGGTCGAGAACATCTCGATGTCACGCACGAGCACCATCTCGTCATGACCAGCGTCAAATACCGTCGTGAGGACATCGCGCGGCGACTGGCGCAACCCGGCGAACTGCTCGGCGAGGGCCCGGGCGACCCGGCTCGGAGTGTCCTTAATCCCGTCCCGCTCGGGGTCCTCGCCGATAGCTAGCAAGATCTCGGTAACAGCTCGCTCGATCCGGCGCAGATCGACTGGACCGTTCAACTTCGGTTGCCGGGTGGCCCGTCGTCCTGCGGCCCGTGGCCACCTTGATCAGAGCCAAACGGATTGTCCAGTGAATCGATGCCGCGAGGATCGAAGCCAAACGGCTTGGTCATCGGATCGGCATAGCCGTTGCCGATGCCCGATGCCTGGCCGTTGCCACCGCGCGGCAGGTCCTTGCCGTCGGAGGCGGCCGTCAGTGCAAGCTCCTTTGGCGTCAGTACCGGCGGCCGGTCAGACGGCATGCGCTTGCCGTATCCGGTGTAAGAGCCGCGTCCAGGCCGCTTTTGCACGGGCGCGAAGATCTCAAGCACCTGGGTACGAGATAGCGTCTCGTGCTCCATCAGATGGAGCACGAGCGAGTCGAGCACGTCACGGTACTGGACTAGGACGTCCCAGGCCTCATCGTGTGCCGATTCGATCAGCCGACGAACTTCGTCATCAATCGCTGACGCGATCTCTTCGGAATAGTCCCTTGAGTGGGACATCTCACGGCCAAGGAACGGCTCAGAATCGCCCGAGCCGAACTTACGCGCGCCAAGTCGCTCGCTCATGCCGTACTCAGTGATCATGCCGCGGGCGATGGCTGAGGCCTTCTCGATGTCGTTGGCCGCACCCGTAGTCGGCTCGTGGAACACGAGCTCCTCGGCCGCCCGGCCGCCAAGCAGCATGGCCAGCTGATCCATCATCTCGGCCCGGCTCACCAGGAATTTATCTTCGCTCGGCGCTGCCGCGGTGTACCCAAGTGCCCGGCCTCGCGGGATGATCGTGATCTTGTGTACTGGGTCGGCGTTCGGCATCGCGTGCCCGACCAGGGCATGACCGCCTTCGTGATAGGCGATGATCTTGCGCTCTTTCTCCGACAGCAGCACGCTCTTGCGCTTCGGCCCGGCGGTGACCCGATCGATCGCCTCTTCCAGATTGGCCATCGTGATCTGGGTCTGGTTGCCACGGGCCGTGAGCAAAGCACCTTCGTTGATCACGTTGGCCAGGTCGGCGCCGGTGAAGCCGGGAGTACGCCTGGCGATCACGTCAAGGTCCACGTCAGGCGCGAACGGCTTGCCTCGCGCGTGCACGCGCAGAATGCCCTTGCGGCCGGCCAGGTCAGGCTGGGCCACGACGATCTGGCGGTCAAAGCGACCTGGGCGCAGCAGCGCCGGGTCAAGGATGTCAGGCCGGTTGGTGGCGGCGATGACGATCACACCGCCCTTGGTGTCGAAGCCGTCAAGTTCGACAAGCAACTGGTTAAGCGTCTGCTCGCGCTCATCGTGGCCACCGCCAAAGCCAGCGCCGCGGTGCCGGCCAACGGCGTCGATCTCGTCTACGAAGACGATCGCCGGGGCATTGGCCTTGGCCTGTTCGAACAGGTCGCGCACTCGGGAGGCACCGACGCCGACGAACATCTCGACGAAGTCAGAGCCGGAGATCGAGTAGAAGGGCACGCCTGCTTCTCCGGCCACCGCCCTCGCCAGCAAGGTCTTGCCGGTGCCGGGCGGGCCGTAAAGAAGCACGCCCTTAGGAATCTTCGCGCCGATGGCCTGGAACTTAGCCGGGGTCTGCAGGAACTCCTTGATCTCTTCGAGTTCCTCGATCGCCTCATCGGCGCCGGCCACGTCAGCGAAAGTGGTCTTAGGCGTGTCCTTGGTGATCAACTTCGCGCGCGACTTGCCGAAGTTCATCACCCGCGAGCCGCCGCCCTGCATCTGATTCATGAATACGAAGAAGAGCAGGAAGATCACGATGAATGGCAACCAGCCGAGCAGCACCGAAAGCAGCGAGTTGCCCTGCGGGTCGAGCACGTTGTAGCCGCCGGACAACTTGCCGGCGTTCGTCTGGGTCTGCAGCATCTTCGCCAGGCTGGTGCCTTGATTGCCGACCCAGTTGGCCTCAAGCTGCTGGCCCTTGGTGGTGGTGATCTGGATCGTCTGAGTTGGGTCGGTAAGAATCGCCGACTTGACCTGCTGGGTCTCGATCAGCTTGACGACCTCGGACGTGCTCTTTTTTTGGTACTCGCTGGAGCCAGTGAACTTGAGTACCACGATGAGCAGCACGAAAACGAGCAGGATGGCGAGCATCCAGCCGCGGAAAATGCGCTTCAGGTCCATCGATTAACGGCTCCGGCCAAGCCGGGCCGGTACCTCCTGCCGAGCCTCGTGTCCCGCCGCCTGTCGGCAGGAGTAGCAGTACGTCCGAGCTTCCACGCGCGGTATCCCTCTCTCCCGCTCGTGACGCGAGAAATACCGACGGTACACCGCGCCGGCTTGCACCGACACGTAGGCGGCACTTCAGGAAGCCGCGTGCCCTATGCTCCGCCTCTACCCAAGTAAACGCGATCTAACTTCAGATGTGTTCCCGTGCCCGGCGCGCCCAACCGCCCGCCAGCGCCCGGCCGCAGCACCAGGTGAGAATGTCAGGAATAGGCATGCGGCGCCAGTGTGCCGATGAAGGGAAGATTCCGGTACCGCTCGGCATAGTCCAGGCCGTAGCCGATCACGAACTCATCAGCGATCTCGAAGCCGGTGTAAGCGACCTGAACTGGCATCTGCGACGCCGCGTGCTTGCGGAGCAGCACGCACACGGCTACCGACGCAGGATTGCGCGACTGCAGGTTATGTACCAGGTAAGACAGCGTCAGGCCAGAGTCCACGATGTCCTCGACTACGAGCACGTGCTTGCCGCTGATGTCGGTGTCGAGGTCCTTCAGTATCCGCACGATGCCAGACGACGTAGTCGCCGACCCGTAGGACGAGATCGCCATCCAGTCCATCGATACCGGCAGGTGCATCGCCCTGGCCAGGTCGGCCATCACCATGACGGCGCCTTTGAGCACCCCGATCAGCAAAAGTTCGCGGCCAGCGTAATCGGCGTCGATCTGCGCGGCGAGTTCGACGATGCGAGCCTGCAGTTGCTCCGGCGTGATGAGCACCTCAAGCAAATCAGGACCTACGTCGGCGACGTCCACCCATGACCTCCCGTTTATCGCTGCGTGAAGTGCAGCCTGCCATACCGCCGCTGACAGCTGACACCGCCCGGCAGGTCAACCCGCCCCTGCCCATGCCAGTCAGTGATGAGCAGGTCGAGTTCGCGCACATGGCGGGCGGTGAGCGAACCCGCAGGCACGCTAGCGCTGACCGCCCCCAGTTTGAGCAGTCGGGTCCTGATCGGGCCTGGCAAATCTGCCAGCGCTGTCACGGCAATGCTGCGCGGCCGGTCGGCCTGGTTCGGCCATTCTCCGAACAGCTCACTCGCGTGCTGACCGGCCAGCGCATCGAGCAGCTCGGCGTCAGCTCTGACTAGTTCGGCGGTCCTGGCGAGCGATTCGGTGACACCTGGTCCGATCAGCTCCTCCATCAGCGGCAAGATCCGGTCTCTTACCCTTGTCCTGCGGTAAGCCTGGTCGCTGTTCTGCGGGTCGTGCCACGGCCGCAAGCCGAGTGCCGCGCACGCGGCGACAGTGTCCCGCCGACGCAGGCCGAGCAGCGGTCGCAGGTAGCAGCCGGTGCTCGCAGCCATGCCGGCGATCGAGCGGGCACCCGAGCCTCGCGCGAGCCCGAGCAGCACAGTCTCGGCCTGATCGTCCATGGTGTGGCCGAGCAAAATGGCCGCGGCGCCGCAGGATGCCAGCGTCTGCTCGAAGGCGGCATACCTAGCTTGGCGCGCCGCTGCTTCGGGACCGCGGTAGCCACTGCCGCGCTCGGCTACCTCGACAGCTACCTGGTAGATCGGATCGATCGTCAAGTCACCGAGCGTGGCGCTCACCCGGTCAGCTTGGGCGCTCGATCCTGGCTGCACGCCATGATCGACGGTGATCGCGCCGACCAGCAGGCCGAGCTTGGGTGCTGCGAAGGCGGTCGCGGCAGCGAGAGCCAGCGAGTCTGGCCCGCCAGAACAGGCCACAAGGACAAGCGCACCTGGCTTGATCGGCGTGAGCGCGCGGCGCACGGCCAGCCTGGTCGCCGCTACCGCTGGGTCAAGTCGTCCTGGCGCTGCTGGCTTCAGTCGCTCACCTGCCGCACGCCATCCATCCGCTCCAGCCATTGGGTTGGGTTCGCGAATTCTGTCTTGGTCGGCAGGGTCTGCGGCGAGGTCCAGACTTGGTTGAATGCCGCCATGCCGGCCTCGTCCACGACAGCCCGGACGAACGCTTCGCCCTGCTGGTATTGCCGCATCTTAAGATCGATGCCGAGGATCCGGCGGATTACCTGCTCGCCGCGGTTCCCGCTTGAGCGCCTGGCGTTGAACTTCGCCCTGATCTGCTCCACGCTAGGCACCACCGCGGGGCCGACGGCATCCATGACATAGTCGCCATGCCCTTCGACCAGAGTCATGACAGCGGTCAGCCGATCCAGAATCTCCCGCTGGCGCGGACTTTGCATGGCTTCGATCAGGCTCTCGCCATCACCGCCACGCACGGCGCCGCCGACCGCATCGGCGGCCGCACGCAACCGACTCAGTATCGACGCCGGATCCAGGTCGGAAGCCAGCAAAAACTCGGTCATCTGCTGCTGCACGTAAGGCCGCAGCCAGGGCACCGAAGTGAACTGAGTCCGGTGCGTTTCCTCGTGCAGGCAGACCCACCGGCGGAAGTCGCTCGGGTTGACTCCGAGCTCCTGCTCTACCAGCAAGATATTCGGCGCCACCAACGTCAGTCGCCCGGGCGGCGCGTCGGCTGCTGGTGCGTCAGGATCTGGCGGCAGGAACAGCTCGTATTGGCCGAGTACCCGGCTGGCCAGATACGACAAGATCAGTCCGGCCTGCACGCCGGTGACCCGGCTGCCCACAGCGGTGAGTACGGTGCCGGCCGCTGGTACCGCGCCAACCTCCCGCATGTGATCCACGAGCGGGTCGAGCACCACCTGAAAGCCGCTGATATTGGCCCGAATCCAGCCAGGGCGGTCCACGATGGCCACCTTGCCACCGTCATCGTCACCTGATAGGCCGGTGACTTCGCGCACCGGGGCCGCGACCTGCGCGGCCTGGGCGCGCAGTTCGGCGACCACCTGGCGGGCTTGCGCCAAGGTCACTTGCGGACCCGGCCGGACCCAGCGGATGGCAGTCGACGTGGCAACGTTCCAGTCGATCATCGCAGAGCTACTCACCCCTACACCGTACGTGCCCGGCCGGGGTAGTAGTCAGCGGCAGCCGCATCCGGCCAGTGCGGTGGCGAGCTGACTCAGCGTCGATTCGGGCTTAACGCCCAGTTTCTGGCTGATGTCGTTGCCCATGAACGCGAAGGCGAGCAGCGTGCCGTCCTTCGCATAGGCAATCCCTGCCATGGTCGCCACGCTGGATAGGTTGCCGGTCTTCGCCCGCACGACACCGAGCGCTGGCGCGCCGAACGGGCCAAACGTGCTGCCGGGCCCGAGCGTGCCAGAGAAACCTGCCACTGGCAGGCCGGTGATGACCGCCCGCAGCCCCGGCGGTGCCGGGCCAGCGTGCCCGGTGGCGAGTTCCACCAGCTTGATCAGCGCCTGCGGCGAGATCAGGTCGAGCGGCGATAGTCCACTGCCGTCGTGCAGCGCGATGCCGTGCACACCGAGCTTGGCGTCGGTCGCCATGACCGCGGCGGCCGCGCCACTGAAGGTAGCTGGCCGGCCGGTGGCGAGGGCGACGTGCCTGGCCAGCGTCTCGGCGATGACGTTGTTGCTTTCCTGCAGCATCCACTGGACCATCTGGGCCAGGGTCACTGACTGGACCGCCGCGATCACCTGGCCCTGGTCAGAATGCCGTGCGGGAAAGGTCTGCACTGGCCTATTGCGTACGTTGATGCCGTCGGATTTGAGGAAGCCGGCGAATGCCATCGCGGCCTGCAGACCGGGAATCGTCGAACGGGGCAGGTAATTCGACGGGTCGTCAGTGTCCTGCGGTCGGCCAGCCAGCGTTAGCCTGCCCTGGTCGACTTCGAGCCAGGTGATCGGCGCGACATTGCCAGTGGTGATGTAGTTGGCCGCGGACCCGACCGGCGGCCAGCCCTCAGCCAGCGTCGGGCCGACGAACCTTGAGTTGTCGTAGGTCAGCCGAACCGACTTGATCCCCTTGGCGCGCAGCGCGTCGGCTGTCTTGGCCGCCAGCGCGACGAGGGAGGCCGGACGGGGATAGAAAGATGCCGGGTACCGTCCGGCCGACAAGGTCGGATCACCGCCACCTACCAGCGCGATGGCGCGGCCAGTCGCAACCGACCCGGACGCGGTTGGCACCAGCTTGACCGAGGTGGTGAATCTAGCCTGCGGCCCAAAAGTATCGATCGCCGCGACGGCCGTGGCGACTTTGGTTGTCGATGCCGGAGTGAATCCGGCGCTGGAGTCCAGTGAGAAGAGCACCTTGCCGGTGGCCAGGTTGACGACGAGCGCGCCTACTCGCTGACCGAGTGCACCTGAGCTGAGCAGCGGAGTCAAGACGGCGGCAAGCGCGGCGGGCGTTGGTGACTTGCTCGCAGCGCTAGTCGGATCGCTGGCGTCACTCAGCATTCCTGGCTGCGGCTTTGGCTGCTGGCCGGCCACCTGGGGCAACTCGAACAGTGCCAGTCTGGCGGGCAGCAATTTGGCGACCGCGGCTCCGGCCCCGATCGTAAAGAGACAGAGCAGCGCCAGCGTCAAGGCTGTCATCCGCGCCAGCCGATTCAACCGCACCCTCCGTCGTGATCGTGGCCGTCGCTTCGACAAGCCGGCCGACACCGAGGGTATACATCACATCTGAAGTGCGCGCCGAGGCAATGCGGCAATCAGCTGCCGGGTAGGGAGAGCGGATCGTGGAATTCGATGTAGTCATCGAGATCCCGAAGGGCCAGCGGAACAAATATGAGATGGATCATGAAACCGGGCGTATCCGTCTAGATAGGATGTTGTTCACTTCCACTAGGTATCCGGCTGACTATGGCTTCATTGAACACACGCTGGCTCAGGATGGTGATCCGCTCGACGCGCTCGTGCTGCTTGAGGAGCCGACCTTCCCCGGCTGCCTGATCCGGTGCCGAGCCATCGGCATGTTCCGGATGCGCGACGAGAAGGGCAAGGACGACAAGGTGCTATGCGTTCCTGGCACCGACCCGAGAATCGCCCATCTGCGTGATATTACCGATGTATCGGAATTTGACCTATTGGAGATCCAGCATTTTTTCGAGGTCTACAAGGCGCTGGAGCCAGGCAAGGAAGTTGAAGCGGCCAAGTGGGCTGGACGGCAGGCCGCCGAGGACGAGATCGAGGACTGCAGAAAGCGGCTTGCGGCTAGCGAAGATGGGCAAGACGACTCTCGTGGGGGTTAGCGCGGAAGCCGGTCGTGCGCCGCTCGCACGCGATACGACGACCGATTCGAGGAGGCCCGGGTGACCGAGCCTGAGAATGCGATAAGCCAGTCGCCGGTGCGCGCCGAGTTCACCGACGAGGACGCCGCGACTTTGAGCGCTACTCCGCTGCTGCGCGAACTCAGTGCGGACGACTACAACACGATCAGGCCGCACACCCATGTGGTCACCTTGCGGCGCGGCGACCGGCTGTACGACGAAGGCGACATCGATGACCAGCTCTACGTCGTCATCGAAGGCAAGGTCAAACTGACCAGGACGTCGTCGGATGGGCGGGAGGTACTGGTGCGGGTGCAGGGACCCGGCGACATGTTCGGTGAGCTGGCCATGTTCGACCCGACCTACCGCACCTCGAACGCCAGTGCGGTCACCGACGCGCGGCTCGCCGCGATCGCGCACGACGACCTGCGCGCGGTACTGGTGGACCGGCCAGCGATCGCCTTGCTGCTGCTGAAGGAACTGGCGCAACGGCTGCGCATCATTACCGACGCCAATACCAACCTGATCTTTACCGACGTACCTGGCCGGGTCGCCAAGGCACTGCTTGAGCTGTCCGACAAGTTCGGTACCGAGCAAGAGGACGGCACGCTGGTGAACCACGACCTCACCCAGGAGGAGCTGGCTCAGCTGGTGGGTGCGTCAAGGGAGACGGTGAATAAGGCGCTCGCCGACTTCGCCGCGCGGGGCTGGATCCAGCTGTCGGCCAAATCCGTCCTGCTCATCGATCCTGACCGGCTACGCCGCCGGGCCAGGTGACTCACCGGTTCGGCTCATCCCTGCTGGCAGCTCCCCCCGGTCGGCCAAGTAGCCGAGCTGGGCTAGTACGGAAAGCTCGGCGGCCGGCCACAACCCCCGATCAACCGCGGCGTAAACCCTGGCCACGATCTGCGCTCTGGTCCGATCACCTGCTGCCAGAGCCGCCCTGATCTCGGCGAGTCGCTCGGCGCGGTGCGTTAGGTAAAAATCCAGGGCAGCTAGGGGTTCGGCGAGCAGCGGACCGTGACCGGGGAGCAACGCACGCAGCGGGGTGGAGTCGGCGAGCGAGCGAAGCCGATCAAGCGAGCGCAAGTAGTCACCGAGGTCACCATCGTGGGCGATCACCGTCGTGCCACGGCCGAGTACCGTGTCGCCGGTCAGCACCGCCTGGTCAGCGCGCAGGTACAGGCTCACCGAGTCCGCGGTATGCCCGGGCGTCGCGATCACCTCGATCTCGGTGCCGCCGACGTCGATCACGCTGCCCGGTGGCAGGCCTTCACTGCCCAGGCGGTGGGCCAGATCCACCGCCCGCACTCCGGCCCCCGTCAGGTCGGCCAGTGCTCGCGCACCCGCCGAATGGTCCGGGTGGCCATGCGTCAGCACGATCGCGCCAATCCGCTGTCCGGCCTGGTCTGCCACCGAACGGACCCGGTGCAGGTGGCCAGGATCATCGGGGCCAGGGTCGACGACCACCACCACCGCGCTATCTTGCTCGCCGATCAGCCAGGTGTTCGTGCCGTCCAGCGTCATCAGGGACGGGTTCGGCGCCAGCACGCAGCGAGCCCGTTCGGTGCCTGAGCCGTCAATGGGCGTGGGCACGCCAGCCGGCCCGGTCACAGTGGGTACTTTCGGTCACCAGGCACCGAGAGCCAGGTCTGCCCCTCCGACACGAAAAGCTCGGGCAGTCTCGGCGCGATCTCCCGCTCGGCCGCCAGCACGTCAGCCACTTCCTCGTGGTCGCTCAGCTCAGCCAGCGTCATCGCGGTCGGCAGCCACAACTGAATCTGGCCTGCCCGACCGGATTCAAGCGCCGCCGCCGGTGCGATCCATTGCACCGCTGAGGCCTCACCGCCGACGTCTCTGGTGCGCTGGCCTGGCGGCAGCGCAGCCGCGAAGAACCTGGCATCGAACCGGCGCGGCTCGGCGGCTGGGGTAATCCACCGCGACCATGGCCGCAGCAGGTCGGCGCGCAGGATCAGGCCGCGCCTGGCCAGCAGTTCGGCGAGCGACTGGGATCGGTCGAGCAGTCCGTGCCGGTCGACTTCCCAGTCCTCCCCTGTGGTGTCGGCGACCACACTGTCGCCAGTCGGCCCAGCCAGCAGCACGCCAGACTCTTCAAAGGTCTCCCGCACTGCCGCGCATACCAGTGCCCTCGCCAGGCGCGCGTCGGTGCCAAGCAGCTGAGCCCAGGCAGCGACGTCAGGTCCGGCCCAGGCCACCTCCTCGTCAGCGTCGCGCTGGTCAACCGAACCGCCAGGAAAGACGTAGGCACCTGGCGCGAACGCCATCGTCGGCTTGCGGCACAGCATGTAGACCTCAAAGCCGTGGCCGCCGCCGATCGCGCCCGCTGGCCTGCTAGCCGAACGCAGCAGCATGACCGTAGCGGCGTCCCGTGGGGTGACCGGCGCAGCGCGCCCTTCGATGACAGCACGTGCCGCCGCGGCCAGGTGCTCGGGGATCCTTACCGGCCCCGCCGATACGTTCCCTTGCTCGTCCGCCATCGGCTGACTCAAGAAGCGAGCTCGGCGATCAACTCGACTTCGACCGGAGCGTCGAGCGGCAGCACAGCCATCCCGACCGCGCTCCTGGCGTGTCGGCCAGCCTCGCCGAAGACCTCGATCAGCAACTCGCTCGCGCCGTTGATGACCTGAGCTTGGCCGGTAAAGTCGGGCGCGCTCGCTACGAAGCCGGTGACCTTCACGATCCGCCGGATGCCGGACAGCCAGCCGGCCATCGTCGCCGCGGCGGCCAGCGCGTTCAGCGCGCAGGTCCTGGCGAAGACCGCGGCCTGCGCCGCGCTGACCTCGGCCCCGACTTTGCCGGTGCCGAGCAACTGGCCCGCAACCACAGGCAGCTGGCCTGAAGTGTAGACAAACCCGCCGGCCCTCACCGCTGGCACGTAGGCGGCCAGCGGTGGCGTCACCGTCGGTAGCGTCAGGCCGAGCGCGGCGAGGCGCTGCTCAGGTGACCGATCGTCGGTGTCAGTCATCGCCTTGTCCTATCCGGATCGACTGACTCATTGCCTAGGCCGCTTCAGGTAAGCCACGAGCTGCTCTGGGTTCGGGCCGGGCACTACTGCCACCAACTCCCAGCCGTCGTCACCCCAGTTGTCGAGGATCTGCTTGGTCGCGTGCACGAGCAACGGCACGGTCGAGTACTCCCACTTCTGCATGGCGCTACCTTAGCCGTCGCACCGTCTCTGACCGCTGGCGCTACCTCAGTTCGCTGGCGGCGGCGGCGGCGGCGCTAGCTTTTCAAGCTCGGAGTCATCGGCGATCGGGATGTCAGCGATTTCGGACGCAGGCGGTATCGCTAGCTGGTCATCGTTCGCGATAGCTGGAGACACCGGCTCCGACCGGTGCTCAATCGCCGCCTCAGCGGCCGCGACCTCGGAGTCGCCAGTGTCCTCCGGCGCGTCACCGGTGGGCACGGCCCCCGCGTACTGCGAAACCTGGCCTGAGCCGCGATCAAAGAACCGAAGCAGCTCGACCGGGATCGGCATCACCAGCGTGCTGTTCTTCTCTGCGGCGACTTCGACCACCGTCTGGAGCAATCGCAGTTGCAGTGCGGCCGGGTCGCGGGCCATCACGTTGGCCGCTGCGGCCAGCCGCTTGGACGCCTGATACTCACCGTCAGCGACGATGATCCTGGCCCGGCGCTCTCGCTCGGCCTCCGCTTGCCTGGCGATGGAGCGCTTCATGCCCTCAGGCAGCGAAACGTCCTTGATCTCGACCCGCTCAATCTTGACACCCCACGGGCCTTCGGTCGGCTCGTCAAGCACCCGACCAAGCTGCTTGTTGACCCTGTCCCGGTCGGACAGCAGTTCATCCATCTCAGACTGGCCGATGATCGACCGTAGCGACGTCTGCGCCTGCTGGGAGACGGCGAACATGTAGTTTTGCACGTTGATGGTTGCCTTGATCGGGTCGACCACCTTGAAGTAGACAACGGCGTCCACGCGAACGCTGATGTTGTCCCTGGTAATGCCTTCCTGCGCCGGGACGGCCATCGCGACGATCTGCTTGTTGACCTTCTGAATCCGATCACCGACAGGGCGGATGAAGGTAAGGCCCGGCGGGCGGGTCTGGGGCATGACCCTGCCAAATCGGAAGACGATGCCCTCCTCGTACTGCTGGACCTGCTTGACACTTCGGCTGAGCATGATCAGGCCACCCGCAGCAACAAACACCACGAATCCGATCAAAGCATCCATAGCCGACACCTTCTATCCAGTTAGCTGCCGCCTTGTTGTGTCTCTCTCGCGTTACTACGCATTCAGCCTAGTCACAGTTCATGCCTGCACCTAATGGCGCGTCGAGGAACCCGGCCATGATCTAGCTGAGCCGCTGGTACGGATAGCCTCATGCTCGTGAGCGTGCGCGACACCGACTGGGATGGCGTGCGGCTGCACGTGGTCACCGGCAAGGGCGGCACCGGAAAGACCACGGTCGCGGCCGCGCTGGCGCTGGCACTGGCGTCCAGCGGCAAGCCGGTACTGCTGATGGAAGTGGAAGGCAGGCAGGGCATCGCCCAGCTTTTCGATGTGCCGCCGCTGCCCTACCAGGAGCGCCGGGTCGCCGTGGCCCCGGCTGTCGACGGTCGGCCAGGTGGTGACGTGCTCGCGCTTGCCGTCGATCCGCAGTCAGCCTTGATCGAATACCTGGAGATGTTTTACAACCTGCGCCAGGCCGGACGGGCGCTGACCAAACTGGGCGTGGTCGACTTCGCCACCACCATCGCGCCCGGCTTGGGCGACGTATTGCTGACCGGCAAGGCGGCCGAGGCGGTGCGGCGCAAGACCGACAGCGGACCGGTTTATGGCGCGGTTGTACTAGACGCGCCGCCTACCGGGCGAATTAGCCGATTTCTGAATGTCTCATCAGAGATTTCTGGTCTGGCAAAAGTCGGGCCGATTCGTAATCACGCGGACACCGTGCAGAAGGTCATCAGATCGGGTCAGACCGTGGTGCACTTCGTCACCCTGCTCGAAGAGATGCCAGTACAGGAGACCCTTGACGGCATCGCCGACCTGAAGGATGTCGGCAAGGCCGGCATCCAGCCAGGCGCGATCATCGTCAACATGATGCGGCAGGCGAGCGCACCGGAGACCGCCGACAGCCCGGACAACGTAGCCAGCGACATCGCCGCGCTCGAAGTCGCGCTTAAGGCGGCTGGCCTCGGCGCGGATCACGCGCTAGCCGCCGACCTCGCCGCCGAACTCGCTGACGAGGCGAGGTCCGAGCGGACCCAGGCGGCGCAGCGGCATCTGCTGGATGCGGCCGACCGGCCTTGCTATGAATTGCCGCTGATCCCCGATGGCATCGACTTGGCTGCCTTGTACCGGCTCGCTGAGCTATTGCGACAGCAGGGCGCGGCATGAGTAACAAGACGAAGCCACTCGTGATCGATCAGCTCATCGATGACCGGCGCACCCGGATCATCGTCTGCTGTGGATCGGGCGGTGTCGGCAAGACAACTGTCGCGGCCGCGATCGGCCTTCGGGCCGCTGAACGTGGCCGCCATGTCGTGGTGCTGACCGTCGACCCGGCCCGGCGGCTAGCACAGTCGATGGGCCTGACTGTGCTGGACAATACGCCCAGGTTGGTGCCTGGGGTTGGCGCAGCGGATGACGATACCGGCCAGGCCGGCAGTATGCACGCGATGATGCTGGATATGAAGCGGACCTTCGACGAGATCGTCGAAGCGCACTCCGATCCCGAGCGGGCCGCCCAGATCCTGGACAACCCCTTCTATCAGTCGCTGTCATCGAGCTTCGCCGGCACGCAGGAATATATGGCCATGGAGAAGCTCGGCCAGCTTCGGCGAGCCGATGAGTGGGACCTGATTGTGGTGGACACGCCGCCGAGCCGGTCGGCGCTTGACTTTCTTGACGCACCGCAGCGCTTGGGCCGGTTTCTTGACGGACGGCTGCTAAGGCTACTTGTGGCACCGGCCAAGTTCGGCGGTCGGACCGGACTGAAGGTACTCAACGCCGGCTTCGGCATGGTGACAGGCGTGATCACCAAGATCATCGGCAGTCAGCTGCTGCGGGACGTGCAGACCTTCGTGTCGGCGATGGACACCATGTTCGGCGGGTTCAGGGAGCGGGCTGAGTACACCTATCGGCTGCTGCGCATGCCGGGGACCGCGTTCTTGGTCATCGCGGCACCCGAGCATGACGCGGTTCGCGAAGCTTCCTATTTTGTCGAACGGCTCGAGCGTGACGGCATGCCACTGGCCGGTCTGGTGCTCAACCGAATGCACCGGTCGCCTGCGGCCAGGTTGTCGGCCGCCAGGAGCCTGGCCGCCGTGGAGACCTTGCAGGGGCTGGCTGATGACGCCGATAGGGAGGCTGCGGCAATCGGGATTACCGCATTGCGGCTGCACGCTGACCGGATGCGCCAGGCGACGAACGAACGGCGGCTGGCCGATCGATTTACCGCCGCCCATCCGCACGTGCCGGTCGCGTCTATCCCGGCGCAGCCCGAAGATGTACATGACCTTGATGGGCTACGGATCATTGGCGCGTCATTCAACGGCGAGTCAAAATCCTGACCAGGATTGCATTGGGCCGGGACTAGAACCCGGCCCATTAACCGCGAATTACTAGCTGGCGACCAGTTCGCTAGCTGCGACGCTCTCGTACTTGTCCCTGGCGTCCTCGAGCAGCTCGCGCCATGAGATGACATCGGACCTGCGCCGAAGCAGCGCGCGCCGCTCGCGCTCGGTCATACCGCCCCAGACACCGAACTCGATCCTGTTGTCGAGCGCGTCCGCGAGACACTCGGTGCGGACGGGGCAGCCGCGGCAGATCAACTTGGCCCGGTTCTGCGCCGCCCCCTGAACAAACAGCTCGTCAGGGTCCGTCCCCTTGCACGCGGCGCGGGCGGTCCAATCGGTGATCCACATGTGGCCCAACTCCTCCTGATCGTCACGCCCGTGTGCGGGTCGTCACGCCGGGTGGCGCTTTGTTGAGATGCCCGAGGCGCGGCCATGACGCAGCACCTCTCGTGATGGTTGCGAAAGAGTAACTTACGGAACTCCGGCCCGCAGCGCTAGTCCCCGGTCGGTCCATTTCCCATATAGCCCTGATGGGCTATGCCCGTAACAATGAGTAGTCATCTAGCGACTGCCAGCGATGACCGAGGTGCGAACAAGGGTGAAGGTGGAAAATTTCCCCGATTAGATGTCCTCCCCAAGACTAGTCCGGCGGGCAGCGTAACCTGATTCCGTGTCTAGACCAGTCAGCCACGCCGGCGTTAAGGCGATTGGCATGCTCGCGGTTCTGTCCCTCGTCGCCGGGCTGCTCACGGCCATTGCCGCCCTGCCGGTAGTGGGAGTAGCCGGGGTCGCCATCAAAGACGCGGCCAAGACCTTCAACGACATGCCGGTCAAGGGACTTGGCCAGGTGCCGTCCCGATCAGAGTTGCTCGACTCATCTGGGCACCTGATCGCCTACTACTATCCTGGCTATCCGCACCCGATCTACCGGGTGCCGGTGCGGTTCGCCCAGATCGCGCCCGTCATGCGGCGCGCCATCGTCGCGATCGAAGACGCGCGATTCTGGCAGCATGGCGCACTCGACCTGCATGGCACGCTGCGGGCGATCAGCCTGGACCTGAGCGGCCAGCCCGTCCAGGGCGGCTCTGACCTAGCCCAGCAGTACGTCAAGAACGCCTGCATTCTGACGGCAAAGAACCACTACCAGCAAAATCTGTGCTATTCGGACACGTTGGCCAGGAAGATCACCGAGCTGCGGATCGCGTCTACCGTCGAGCACGAGATGAGCAAGGAAGAACTGCTCACGTCCTACCTCAACGCGGCGTACTTCGCCAACCAGGCGTACGGCATCCAGGTCGCCTCGCAGGAGTACTTCTCCACCGCGGCCAAGAATCTGACTCTGCCCGAGGCGGCCACGCTGGCCGGCATGGTGGAGGACCCGAGCAAGTACAACCCGGTGGCCAATCCGCACGAGGCACTGCTGCGGCGGGCGACCGTGCTAGCGCAGATGGCAAAGCTCGGCTACATCACGCAGGCCGAGGCAAAGCAGGCAGCGCAAGAGCCCATCGGGCTGCACCTGTCATCGGTGCCGCTGCAGACCGGCTGCACCAGCCCGAACCCGCGCGTCACGCGGGCCGCGTTCTTCTGTGACTACGTGCTCGCCGTGATGCGCAAGGACAAGGCCTACTCGCGGGCCTACGCGGACCTGACCACGGTCGGCGGCCTGAAGATCTACACCACGCTGAATGTCAAGGACCAAGAGGCGGCGGACGCCGCGGTGAACTACGTCCTGCCCAGCCACAACAGCTACGCCAACCCGAATCAGGACGTCGACACCGAGGCCATGATCAAGCCCGGTAAGGGTTACATCCGCGCCATCGCCGTCAACAGGAAGTACGGATTCGGGCCCGGCGAGGACAGCATCGACTACGCCGTGAACTCGCAGTACGACGGCGGCGCAGGCGTTCAGACCGGTTCCACCTCAAAACTGTTCACGCTGGTGACGGCACTCAAGCAGGGCGTGCCCTTCGGCTTCAGCATCAAGGTAAAGGACGGCGCTCCGGCAGGCCCGTACTACAACTGCAAGGGTCAGTACCAGGGTTACTGGAGCGCGTACAACACGGACGGCACGACGAACGGGAACATCCCCCTGTACTTCGGCACCGTCGCCTCGATCAACGCGTTCTTCGCGAACCTGGAGGCCAAGGTCGGGCTCTGCGCGGACGTGAAGACCGCCGTCAGCATGGGCATGACCAGGGCCGACGGTGTCTCTCTGCTGCGCTACGACCCGAACCTGCCCAAAGGCAACAACCTCCCGGCCGACGACATCAAGTCCTTTACCTTGGGAGCGGTCTACGTCTCGCCGTTGTCAATGGCCGGTGCCTACGCCACGGTGGCGTCGGGCGGCATCTACTGTCACCCGATCGCGATCACAGCGATCACCACTGCCGCAGGGAATCACCTGCCGGTCGAGTCGGCGCACTGCCATCGGGTCCTGTCCCAAGGCGTCGCGAACGCAGCGGACTACGTGCTTTCCGGCGTGCTGACCAACCCGAGCGCTACCGCTTACGGGCGCGGCATCGGCCGGCGGCGGCTGCCAAGACCGGTACCGGCAACAGCGGCTACTACGTGGCGTTCGCTGGGTTCACCCCAACGCTGGTTGGCTATGTCTCGGTGTTCAATCCCACGGACCCGACCACGATCCACTACGACGGCAAGCCAGGCGCGATGCTCAACTGCCCGGAGGCGACCTATCGCGCTTACCCGGGCGGCTATGTCACCTGCCCTGGTGAGCAATTCGGCGACGACGCACCCGGATCAACGTGGGAGTACAGCTTCCTGCGGGCCGCACTCGGCCAGCCACTCGCGTTCGGCCCGGTGCCTGGCCTGTACTTCTCGCTCGGTGATGGCAGCTCGCCGCCACCGCCGCCGAAGAAGCCAGGTAAGCCCACCGGTGGGAACGGCGGCGGCAACGGCGGCGGTAATGGCGGCGGTAATGGCGGCGGCAACGGCGGCGGCGGCCACTAGCCAGCCGCGAGCTGGCGGCGTACCTCGGTGGCGACTCTGGCACCAGCGGCCCGGCCGGCGATCTTGGGGTTGACCTCCTTCATCACCTGCCCCATCGCGCTCGGGCCGCTAGCACCAGTCGCAGCGATCGCGGCCGCCACCAGCGAGCTGAGCTCGGCGTCGTCTAGCTGGGCTGGCAGGTAGCCGGCCAGCACCTCGCCCTCGGCCTGCTCGGCTGCGGCCTGATCAGCGCGCCCAGCGCCAGAGAACGCCTCAGCGGCCTCCCGCCGACGCTTGGCTTCCCTCGCCACCACCCGTTCAACTTCGGCGTCGTCAAGTTCACGCGCTGACGTGCCTGAGACCTCTTCCTTGGAGATCTCAGCCAGCACCATGCGCAAGGTCCGCGTCCGCAGCTCATCGCGGTTCTTCATCGACGCGGTGAGGTCGGCCCTGATTCTTTCCTTCAGCTCAGCCATGACGCTAATACTGCCGTCTGACCGGTCACCTGTCCGACTGGGACTGGCTAGTGCCGCGGGCGTGGCACCATATGGGCATGCGTCCAACTGCCATGCTCGGGACAGCCGCTGCCGTCGGGGTCGGGGTTCTCGGCTATGCGTCGGTCATCGAGCGCAACTGGTTCGCGCTGCGCCGGTATCAGGTGCCAGTGCTCCCAGCGGGCTCGAAGCCGCTGCGCGTCCTGCACATCTCTGATGCGCACCTCACCCCTGGCCGACACCGGCTGATGTCCTTCTTGCGCACGCTTGACGCACTTGAGCCCGATCTGGTCGTCAACACTGGTGACTCGATCGCACACGAGGCAGCGACTACGCCGCTGCTTGAATCGCTCGGGCCGCTGCTCGACCGGCCAGGAGTTTTCGTGTACGGCTCCAACGACCTGTACTCACCGGTGCCCAAGAACCCGACCAGGTACATCTGGCGCACCAGCGCCGATGAGCACCGGCGGCACGTCCCCGACCTGCCCTGGGCCGAACTAGGCGCAGGCATGGAAGCCGCGGGCTGGATGGACGCCAACAACCAGCGCAGCCGTATCAAGGTCGGCGATTTCGATGTCGAGGTCGCTGGCGTGCATGACTCGCATATCGCTAAAGACCGTTACGACAAGGTCGCCGGCCCGGCCGATCCCGCCGCCGACCTCAGACTCGGCGTCATGCACTCACCTGAGCCCGCCATCATGGACCGGTTCGTCGCCGACGGCTTCGACCTGCTACTGGCCGGCCACACGCACGGCGGCCAGGTCTGCCTTCCTGGCTTTGGCACGCTGGTCACCAACTGCGGTATCGAACCGGCCCGAGCAAAAGGTTTGCATCAGCATCCAGCCGGTCCCGGTCCCCAGCGACAGCGCGCCTACCTGCACGTTTCAGCTGGTCTTGGTACTTCTCCCTATGCTCCGGTACGGTTCTGCTGTCGTCCTGAGGCATCCCTGCTCACCTTGGTGCCGAAGATCGGCTAGACTCCCTACGCGGTCGGCGGGGTGTAGCGCAGCTTGGCAGCGCGCTTCGTTCGGGACGAAGAGGCCGGGAGTTCAAATCTCCCCACCCCGACCAGGTCAGAGCGGGTATCGCACCCTGCGGTAAGGACGCGGTACCCGCTCTGCGTGACTAAGTGAGCGACTAAGCCTCTTCGGGTGACGGGAAGATCCGATCCATGGCCTGAGCGCCGTGCAGGACGACGGGCCGGATTTGGTGCCGGTAGATCGTCTCAGCAGTCGCCGCCTCGCTGTGTCCAGCTAGCTGTGATATCTGCTCGATGAGCATGCCGTCATCTGACAAAACCGAGACGAATGTATGACGTAGCTCGCGCGGTGTCCACGGCCTCGAATTCAAATCCGGCGGTGGCGATGATTCGAGCAGGGCGATGTAGACCGCTGGAGTCTGCCGGTTCCAACGGACCAACGACTGTGGATGACCTTGTCAAGGTCCAAAAAGCGATGAACCAGACCGGTGTTGCGTTGGATCGCTGACGACCAAGCCTCCGCGCCCGATGCCGCGTTCACGATCAAACCAAGGATGATCATGACAGGCGTGGCATCAACACTCCGATCCGGAGCTTCGTAGCCGCCTGACTCGTCGAGGTAGCAGATGTACACCTTGCGCACAATAGCGCTAAGGCCGCCCGAAGGCGGCCTTAGGATGTGGTGTTCAGGTTACCCCTACGCACCAGCAGATTATTTCTAGAGACAGAGTACCCGCGCAGGTTGTTCTCAAGCAACTTCGAAGCACTCTTCCCAGGGGCTTCGAGGTTGACTTCGAGGTCCCTTTTCGCTGCAGCGAGATACTTGACGCATGACTGCTTCGACGGATCAAGGTCCCTCTGCCGCCTCACTACGTTGCGGGATCGTCCTGCACGTCCAGGAGTCCGCCTGTCAGATTCTCCTGGCCGGCCAGCTTTGCTCTGTCCCCTTCGCGAGGGCGTTTCCCGCGCCGCGGACTGAGCGGGTCTCACCTGGTCACCTAGTGGCCGTCGCCGCCTCGGCGGGCGATGCTGAGGCGGTGGTCTGGCGCTGGTACGACGCGGTCGTGCTTGGCGAGGACGGTGACCTGGTCCAACTATGGGAGCCCGCCCACGGCGAAGTGGTCGCACGCCCCCGGCCCGGGTGTCAGCACCACCAGGCAGGGACCAGGGCCTATTTGTCAGCGGGGCTGCCCGGCGCCGACTGGTGGGTAGCCGGCCCTGCCGTAGCGCAGGCAGAACGCGCCGACGTCGAACTGGATGAGGTCGGTCGTTTCTGTACTCAGCATGGCCTGTGGCCAATCGAGGCTTGACTCAGCGGCGCGCTACTTGAAGGCACGGCGCGGGAGGTAAGTCGGCCGTGCCCGTGAGTAACGTGGCTGGTCTTCAGTTGACGAAAGCGACCTTGCCGGTATCGGCCTCGCTGCCATCGGGCCGGATGAGATAGCCGGCGTAGTGGTCGAGGCTTGCGACAATGCTGAGGGCCTCGTCCCCGCCGGCTGCGACTGCGGTCGCGAGCGCGTCGGCGATGGCAAGGCTGGGGCCGGTGACGGTGGCCGACGCGGCCCGGCTGGTCGGCTGCCCGGTAAAAGGGTCAATCAGGTGCTGGCCACGCTCGTAGCGGCCTGACGTCGCGATCGCGGCCGTCACGTTCACGATCGCGGCGAACGCGTCGGCGCGCCAGGGATGGCGGATGCCGACACGCCAGCCCTCGCCTGGTGTCGGTGTACCGAAGACGGCGATGTCACCGCCCGCATTCACCATGGCGGCCCGCGTCCCCGCTTCGCGCAAGGCGACCAGGGCCTGCTCTGCGGCCCAGCCCTTGACCAGGCCGGTCGGGTCGACGCCGCCGGGGATTGCCCATGGGTCGAACCAGCCACCTGACGCCTTTCTTGCCTCCTGGCATAGTTCGAGCACCTGGGCTACCTCGGGCGAAAGGTCCATGAGCGCGGCCGAGCCGCTCCGCAGGCGGCTTACCTGGCTGTGCGGGTCCCAGGTGCTGAACGTAGTGTCCGCCCGGTGCAGGACAACGCAGGCCGAGGCGATCGCCCGATCGGCGGCCCGATCGGTCAGCTCGCCTGGGACTACCGCGAACGACACAACCGTGCCCATAACGTGCTCGGCATGCCTGATGGCTGGCGCGGTCATCTCCCTGGCTCCGTTACCTGATGTGCAGCTTGTCCAAGGCTGCTTGCACCGAGGCCGCGTACGCCCGGCTGGTGTAGGTAGCTCCGCTGACCGCGCTGATATTGGCCGTCTGGCCGACCAGCACTTCCGAGCGGAGAGTCGGGATGCTCTGTCCGGCCAGTTGCTGTGAGTACTGCTCAGCGGTCCGGAGGAAGGGCACACTGATATTGGTGATCCGGTTTCCGCGTACCGTGACCCTGACAGCCAGCTCCCCGTAACCATATTGCTCGGTTGCACCGACGGCGCTTCGTACAGCGGTCGGCGAGGCCGATCCGGCGGATCGTCGATTGTGCCGCTTGCTCGCCGGTCGGTGTTTGGCGTGGCTGGACTGGCCATGGCGGGCAACCGGGCTGGCGGCGCCTGGCAGGGTGGCCGGCCCGGCCGGCCGGGTATGGAAGCTCAGGATGCCGACCAGCCCGGCCACCGTGCCGGCGAAGACGAACCAGGGCGCGTGCTTCATTGACGATGTTCCTCCTGATCCGGTCGGATGAGCCTCACAGCGCGAACGCCTCGTGATGGATGCACTCTTCGGGCACTTTGAGGTTCCTGGCAACAGCGACGAGTTCGGCGACAAACCCCTCTGGACCGCATACGAACAGGTCACGCTGCTGCAGGTCGGGAACCAGCCTGAGAAGCGTGCGCTCATCGAGCCTGACCAGGTCCCGCTCGCCGACCACCTCGTGCAGCCGACCGCGACGGTTCCTGACCAGTTCGCTTACCTCGTGGCGGAACACGAGATCTTCTTCCCTCGTCGCCCGAAGTATGACAATGGGGGCGCTGGCCCGCGGCAGGTCCTCCAGTAGCGACCGCAGCGCCGTGACTCCGATCCCCGCGGCCACCAGCAGAGCCCGCGGTTGCCGTTGCGCGTGCTTGGTGAAAGCTCCGTACGGTCCCTCCACCGCGACCAGGGTGCCGGGTCTGAGCCGCCCCAGAGCGGCCGAGTGGTCACCAACGCGCTTGACGGTCAGCCGCAGGTACGGCGGCCGCGGCAGTGCCGAGATTGAGTAGGGGTGTGCCTGCCACCACAGATCCCTGGTGAGGAATCGCCAGCAGAAGAACTGGCCGCCGGAGACGGCCAGCCTGTCGAGACCGCGGCCGCCGATGATTATCGACGCGACCCCCGGCCCCTCCCTGCGCACCTCGACCACGTGCAAGCGGTGCCTGAAGCTGCGCGCGATGGGCAGGCCGAACCGATAGCAGATGACCAGACCTGCCGTGCACAGCCACGCAGCCGACCAGAGGGCCTGGGTCAGCGGGTGCCCGACAAATGCCGGACCGAGCGCTATAACGTGCGCGAAGGACATGGCAAGCGCGAGGTACATGTAGAGGTGGATCAGCCACCAGGTTTCCCGGCGCAGCCGCCGCCTGACAGCGCGCACGGAGTAGACGCCGACGAGGCACATCAGGCCCAGGGCCGCCGTGGCCAGCAGGATGTCGGGGTACTGGGTGACCAGCACGCCCGCCTGATGCCAAAGTCCGCTCCTCGCAGCCTGCGCGTAGCCGACGGTGATGAACAGGGCGTGGCCGATTAGCAGGCTGATCGGCCACGGCGCGAGCCTGCGGTGCCAGCGCAACAGACCGTCCTGGCCGAGCACGTGCTCGACAAAAGGGATGCGGCTCACCAGCAGCACCATGACCATGGCCAGGTAAGTACCGGCCAGGCCAGTGAGGTTCCCGGCGAAGATCGCCACACCGCCTGGGGCGGCGAACTGGCTGGCGGTCTCGGCGGTCAGCGCCTGCGCTACTGTCGCGCCGAGTCCGGCGCCAACCACCGTCAGGGACATCTTCACCAGCGCGGGCTTCGGCGGCGCAGGCTCCTTTCTGGTGGCCTGTCGATGCCTTTGGGCCTCGCCCGAGCTCATGGGCGACCGGCTGTAGTCAGCCGCGCGGGCCGCCCGAGGCTGATCAACAGCCATGGAGGTAATCCCGCTGCGCTGATCTAGAACACCTAGTCGTCAATGGTCGCGCCGCATCTGACATGAGACCGACGTTATACGGGGGCTTATGAAGTTCCGGTTAAGATCAGCCGCCCACTGCTGTCCTAGCACGTATCGGTCGAGGAAGTCAGTAGTGACCGCTGCCACGATGGGCTCTGGTGATCGGTGACCCTCATAAGGCGCCAGGTGGCCGGCGCCGAACAGGTCCAGGTAGAAGCGCCGACCGGTGGCGTCCGCCCGGTACATGATCAGGCTGTCCTCCGGCAGGTTGATGGTGTCGGCGTCGCCTTGCACGAACAAGATGGGCGGTGTGCCCCTCGGGAAATACGACGTCCCTACTAGAGCGCAGCGGGTTCGCCGGAGTGACCGCGACCGCCATCGTGGCTGAGGCCGGGCTCGTCACGGGCTGCCGCCCCGGGCGAACGACGCCACGACACCCCGAAGAGCGCCCCGCCCAGCGATGACTCACCGATTCGCCAGTGGCCGCCGGTTGAGCGCACGATCGAGTCGGCGATCGCCAGTCCGAGACCGGCACCGCCGCCTTGCCCGGTCGCCCGGTGAAAGCGGTCAAACAGCCGCGCCCGGTCACCAGCAGGAATTCCGGGGCCGCTGTCCTCGACCGCTAGGCTGACCCGGCCACCCTGCACCGCTACGCTGATCCTGACCTGCCCGCCAGGACCGGCGTAGCGGCAGGCATTATCGGCCAGCACCCCGGCCAGGCGGTCGATCCATTCCGGCGGCCCGTTGATCAACGCCGTCTCCGCGCCTACCGTCGTGACAGACAAACCCAGCGACTGCGCGCCCGCGACTGCCTGGAAGCGCGCGGCGCACTCCTCGGCGATAACGGACAGGTCGAGCGGCTCGTTGCCCGGTGGCGGGGGCTCGGAGTCGAACCGGGCGAGCCAGAGCATATCCTCCACGATGCGGCGCAGCCTCCGGCTCTCGCCTCGAATGCGCACCAGGGCCTCCCGGTACTCGCTGCCGCTTCTCCTGACGCTCAGCGCGAGGTCGGTCTCCGCGCTGATAACGCTGAGCGGCGTCCGCAGCTCATGCGACGCGTCGGCGGTGAATTCAAGCTGCCGCCGCCGGGATTGCTCGACGGGAGACAGCGCTCGCAGGCCGATGACCAGTGCCCCAGCGAACATGACCAGCAGCAGCACTGGGGCCGCCAGCGTCTCACCGTCCCTGAGCACGCCCTCGATGTGATCTTGCCCGGCAAGATTCTGGCCCGCCACCAGCCAGAACCGGCCCCTGCGGACGGCATCCAGCCGGAACGAGCTTGCTGCCAGGTAAACGGTGACCGGATGCCCAGTCACCGGAACGCTGCCCTTTGGCAGCGATGGCGCATCGGCAGTAAGGCGCACAGCGGGGCGGCCTGGCAATTCCCGCCAGAGGAACAGCGGTGCCTCGTCCGCATCGTCGGCGCTGCTGAGATCCGGCCCGGCACCGACGGGCACATCGGACAGCCGCTCCTGCAGGCGGCTGTCAACCAAGGCGGTGAACCTGCCCGCCACGACTTGGTCTAGAACCGTGACGCAGCCCGCGTAGACGACGCCAAGCAGCAGGGCCGCAGCCAGGGCGACCCTGGCCGCAGGACCCGCGCGTGAGCGCCGCCGACCGGGCGGCAAGGCGCCGCGCCTGATGCTCACCTGGCCACCATCCGGTAGCCGACTCCGCGTACGGTCTCGATACGCACCTGGGCGCCCGCGAGCTTGGACCGCAGCCTCGCCAGGTGCACGTCGATGGTGTTGGATCCCAGCGCGCTAGCGTCGTTCTCCCAGACGCTCATGGCAATGGACTGCCGTTTCACCACAGCGGGCGAGCGCCGCATCAGCGCCTCAAGCAGACCGAGCTCAGTACCAGTGAGCGCAGGTTGCTGCGTGCCGATCCGTACCTCGCGGGTCGCAGGATCGAAGATTAGGTCCCCGACCATTAGCTGAGGTGCCCGCGTCGTCCTTGGCCTGCGCTGCAACGCCCGCACCCGCGCCAGGAGCTCGGTGAAATCAAACGGTTTCACAAGGTAGTCGTCGGCACCCTGATCTAGTCCGGTGACCCGGTCAGCGGTGGCGTCACGGGCCGTCAGCATCAAAACCGCGGTCGACACGTCCCCGCGGCGAATCCGCTGCAGCACCTCAAGCCCGGAGACGCCGGGCATGCGCCAGTCGAGCACGGCCACTTCATAGTCGTAACTACGAAAGTAGCGCAGTGCCGTCTCGCCATCAGGCACGGCATCGACCGTATAGCCGCTCTCGCGCAGGCCCCTGGCCAGCGTGGCGCGCAGCACCGGGTCGTCCTCAGCTACCAACACGCGCATTGCCTGCTCCTCCGCTCACCTGGACAGCACGCACCAGCCTGCAACGGCGAAGCTGAAGACTTCATTAAACCGCAGGACAACGGCTGCCGGCCGCACCGTCGGTCGGCCGACTAGGGGTGACCCGTGGCGGAGAACGCGATCGGGATAACGTCAGGCGTCACAGCGGCGGAACCCGCGCCCGTACACCGTCTCGATGAGGCCGGGCACGCCGAGTTTGCGCCGGAGCGCTGCGAGATGTACGTCAAGCATGTTCGTCGGGCCGTACCAGTGGGATTTCACAGCGGTCTTCGCCCGATGATGAGGCGGAATGGCGTTTTCTGTACGGTGGATGGCCTCTGGTCAAGCGAGGTTTAAACCCGGCGACTGGACAATCGCTAACTCGGTATCCTGAAGTTCATGGCACGGGACGAGCGCAGCGTTACCCCGCAGAGCGAGGACTTTTCCGCTTGGTACAACGACGTGGTCTTCAGGGCCGAATTGGTCGACCGGTGGCCGGTGCGCGGCAGCATGGTCATCCGACCATATGGCTACCGGATCTGGGAGTTGTTGCAAGCGGACTTGGACGCGCGCATCAAGGCCACCGGCCACCAGAATGCCTACTTCCCGCTGCTCATACCGCAAAGCTTTCTGGAGCGCGAGGCCGAGCACGTCGAAGGGTTCGCGCCGGAATTCTTCACGGTCACTCACGCTGGCGGCAAAGAGCTAGAGGAGCCATTGGTCGTACGGCCAACCTCGGAGACCGTCGTCGGGGAGATGATGTCGCGGTGGATCAGCTCGCACCGGGATCTACCGCTGCTGCTTAACCAGTGGGCCAATGTCCTCCGCTGGGAGATGCGGCCCCGGATGTTCTTGCGTACCAGCGAGTTCCTCTGGCAGGAGGGGCATACCGCGCATGCGACGGCGCAGGACGCGCTGGCCGAGACGATGCTGGCGCTCGGGTTTTACCAGGATGTAGCCGTGCAGATAGCGGCGCTCGGAACTGTGCCAGGCGAGAAGACCCCGCGCGAACGATTCGCCGGTGCCGAGCGCACGTTCACCATCGAGGGCATGATGCGGGACGGACGGGCGCTGCAGGCGGGTACCTCGCACTTCATGGGGACTAACTTCGCGGAGGCATTCGGGATCACCTATACCGGTGAGAGCGGCACGGCCGAGTTGTGCCACACCACCTCCTGGGGCATGAGCACGCGGATGATCGGTGGGGTCATCATGACCCACGGCGATGACAAGGGCCTAGTGCTGCCACCAGCGCTAGCCCCGCATCAGGTAGTGATCGTCCCGATCGGGCGCGGCGAGCTGGCCGAAGCAACGGCGTCGGCGGCCAGCGAATTGGCGGCGACGCTGCGGGGCGCGGGCATCAGGACGCATGTGGACGACCGACCGCAGCTATCCCCTGGCTTCAAGTTCAACGACTGGGAGATGCGCGGCGTGCCGATCCGGCTTGAGCTCGGTCCACGCGACCTGGCCGCCGGTACCGCGCTGATGTCACGCCGTTTGAGCTATCCGCAATCGGACTCCGCCAAGGTCGCCATCGCGCTCGATGCGGCCACCGACGTGCTGACGGCGGAGTTGGCCGCCTTCCAGGCCATGCTGGCCCAGCGTGCCGCTGACTTCCGCGACGAGCACACGGTCGCGGTCAATTCCTGGGCTGAGTTCACGGCTGCTGTGGCCACTGGCTGGGCGCTGGCGCTGCATTGCGGCGAAGGGGCTTGCGAGGATGAGATCAAGGCGGAGACCACGGCCACTCCGCGCTGCATCCCGCTGGCCGGTGCGGCCGAACAAGGCCCGTGCGTCCGCTGCGGCAAGCCGTCCGCGTACGGCAAGCGGCTGATCTTCGCCCGCGCCTACTAAGCCGATAGGTGTGCTTGCGGAGGTCTGCTGCTCTCCTGGGCTACCAGAGTGCGCTTCCGTGCCTAGGTTCGGAGCGAACATGCCTCAAGTTTGCGAGACTATTGCTCGATGATCGCCCTTCTCGTGCGCTTTCTCGGCGTGAGTCACCGCAAGCACATCTCAGTGCTGCTGGCGGCTGCGACTACCTGCGTCCTGATAGGCGCTTATCTTTTCGCACTGACCCAGCACCTCGCCTTCACCACTGGCGTCTACTGGGCGATCACCACCGCGACCACGGTCGGCTACGGCGACGTGACACCACGAAACGGAGTCGGCGAGGTCATCGCCTCGGGCGTGATGCTGACCGCGATCCCGTTGCTGGCATCGGTGTTCGCGCTGGTCACTGGAGCGGCCGCGGCGGCCGGGATACGGAGAGTCCTTGCCATGAGAGACCACGACGATCACGGCCACCGGCTAGTGCTGGGGATGGACGGGCCGGTGCCGGCCATCGTCGAGGAGCTGGTCCAGCTGGGCGAGCACGTCGTGCTGGTGGCCGACGTCGACCCGAGCGCGGTGCGCGGGGACGTACACGTGATCCGAGGCGATCCGACTCAGCCGCATGTGCTGTCCTCGGCGCATCCTGAGCGGGCAACACAGGCGCTGATTACCGGCACCACCGACGGCGACGTGCTGGTCACCGCCGTGCTACTCCGTCGGCTGGCACCCGACCTGGAGATCATCGCGCTGGTCAAATCCGGATCGGTCAGAGAAGCCTTGCATGAGCTCGGCATCCAGCGAACGCTGTCACCGATCGAGCTTGTCGCGCACACCGTGGCCAAGAGCCTGGAGGCCCCGCACGCCGCCGACATGCTCAGCGAATTGGTCGAGTCCGATCAGCACAACCTCACCGAGATCAAGGCCGACGCCGCCAGCATCGGCCGGCCTCTCAGCGCGATCAGGGACGAGCGGGACGGCTTGGTCCTTGGTCTAGTGCACGACGGCAGATTCTCACTTGGTATCGGCACCGATCCGGTGCTGGCCGACGGCGATTCCCTGCTGCTAGCCGAGCCATCACGCTCGCGCGGCTGAGCACCGGCGCAACCGATGCCCTCGTTCCGTTATCCGCCCAAGCCAGTTCGCGGCGACGCGGTCGCCGTGGTCTCTCCTTCTGGCCGCTCAGCCGCCAGGTTCCCGATGCCAGTCGAGGTTGGCCTGGCCAGACTGCGTACTAAGTTCGGACTGGTGCCGGTCGAATACCCGACTACCAGGGCAGCGACGGCAACAGCGGCCGACCGGGCCGCTGACCTGCACGCCGCCTTTTCCGATCCGCGTATCAAGGCAGTCATTTCCACCATCGGCGGCGACGATGAGCTGAAGGTGCTCAGGCATCTGGATCCGGACCTCTTTGTCGCCAATCCGAAGCCATTTTTCGGTTACAGCGACAACATCAACCTGCTGCTATTTTTGTGGAATCTCGGCCTGGTCAGCTACCACGGCGGCGCGATCATGGTGCAATTCGCCCGGCCGGGCGCCATCCATCCGGCGACCAGGAAATCGTTGGAACGGGCACTTTTCGGCAGCGGTCGCCATCAGCTTGACGAGCTTGCCGAGTACACCGACCAGGAGGACAACTGGGCTGATCCGGCCGCGTTCACCAGCGAACCGCCGATGCTGCCAAGCGATGGCTGGTCCTGGCATGGCCCGCAGGTCACGGTCAGCGGTCCAGCCTGGGGTGGATGCCTGGAGATCATCGACTTCCACCTGCGAACCGGCAGTTATCTGCTCGCCGATGATGAATATGACGGCGCGGTGCTCTTCGCCGAGACCTCGGAAGAATTGCCGTCCGCTGACTACGTCCACCGAGTACTCATGTGCATGGGCGAGCGTGGGCTGCTGGCAAGATTCGGCGCGATTGTCTGGGGCCGCCCTAAGGCCTGGTCGTTCGAGCACCCGCTGTCCAGCGCCGAGAAAGCTCGTTACTGCGCCGCCCAGCAGGAGTCTGTGCTAGCGGCCGTCGCTGAGTACGCCCCGGCCGTGCCGGTCGTATTCGGCGTCGACTTTGGTCACACTGATCCGCAACTCATCGTCGCGCTCGGCGGCGATACCACCGTGGACGCTCTCCGCAGAACGATCACCGTCAGCTACTAGCGCCTCCCGTTAGTATCGTTTGACGATATACCGGATACCGAGATAAAGTGCGCGGCATGACGAGGACGTCTGGAGCTAGCGGCTCCGAAGGGCTTGATACCCTCGGCCGGTCATCTGGACCGGCCAGCCTGATCTTGTCCAGTCTGGCTGATGGGACCAAGCACGGATATGCGCTCACCAAGGACATCGAGTCGTTCGCCGGGGTGCGGCTCGCGCCTGGCACGCTCTATGAGGCGCTGCAGCCGGCTTGAAGCGCACGGACTGATCGAGGCGCTGGAAAGCCAGGATCGGCGGCGGCCCTACCGACTCACCGCAGCCGGCGCCACGGCGCTCAGCAGTTACCTGCAGGCCCAGCGTCAGCTGGCCGAGGTCGGACTTAGCAGGCTGGCCAGCGGCTGGGCAGTGACATGACGATGACGACCGCGCCGCAAAGCCCCGCCGTGGTCGACCGGCGGGTGAGCAGGCTGCTGCGCTGGTACCCGCGCTCCTGGCGCGCCAGGTACGGCGCCGAGTTCGCCGAACTGCTCGCGGCCGACATCGCCGAGCAGCCGCGATCGCTGCGACGGAGCGTGGATGTCGCTCGCAGCGGACTGCGCAACCGGCTTGCTCTGCTCGCGCTGACTGGGCACCCATTCGATCCACACGCCGCGGCTAAAGCCGGGCTGACCACGCCGATCTGGTGCGCGGCGAGCTGCGGGATCCTCGGCGCGTCCATGTGGTCACAGCTTGCGATCGGCGCGCAGTGGGCCGTGCCAAGGCACCAGGGATTCAGCCTGGCAATCGAGCTGATGAATACCGCGATGCTCGCGTTTGGGCTGCTGGCGGCGTTGCTGCTAGCCGGGATTAGCCGACACGTCGTCGGCGCGATCCGGGCCGGCCAGGCGAGGACGGTCCTGCTGCCGACCAGCCTACTGATCGTCGGCGCCGCCGTCCTCATCATTGGCGGCCGTCATTTCGCTAACGCGTGGCCAGGCACCGGCGGGCACCTGCTTACTCCCCAGGACCTAGTCCCGACCTGGCTCGCCGCCTTCTGCTGGGCCACCACCATGTGGATCACCTCCTACCTGGCTCACCCGGCCGCGCTGGCTGCCTTCCCTGCGGCGCAACTCGCCTGGATGGCGATCTGCCCAGCCGCGATCTGCGTCCTACTGATCGGCGCCAGCCGACTCGTGCGTCAGGTGCGACGGTCGCCAGGTGCGCTCCGTTTCGAACTATGGTTGTCAGGCATTTGCGCCGCCGGCATGCTGCTCTTCGCGGGCGGCGGGCTGTGCTGGCTGCTTTCGCCCACCGGGCTGATGCCAGCGTTCCACGCCGGGAGCATCGACAAGGTCGCAGTGCTGGCCGTCGTGCTGCTCTTGGGCGCGGGCGCGCAGGCGCTGCGGCACGGGCGTCTGGCTGCTACGACCGGACCGGATCGGCTGTGACCGCGACCAGGCCAGGCCTTATGAGCCGGCGGCTGCTACTGCGAACCGGGTTGGGTGGCCTCGTCGGCGTCGCGGTGGCCGGGGTGGCCGGCTTTGAGCTGATCAATCACGGCGTACTGCCAGGACAACACACCCTGGACATGATCGACGGTGCGTGCGCGGTGCCGGCCCCGCCGCTGGCGTTCGGCTCGCTCGGCCCGTCGTTTTCTGGCAGCTTCTATTCCCGCGCCAGGCAGCGGCAGGTGGGATACGCGCTGGCCTATCCGCCCGGTCACCAGCGCGGCAGCGAACTGCCGCTGATCGTGGTGCTGCATCCTTACGGCGGCAACCAGTTGCACCCGCTGACCCAGCTATCGCTGGCCCAGGCGGTCGCGCTGCGCGTCGGCGGCCGGGCGTTGCCGCCGATGGCCATCGTGGCGGCCGACGGCGGTGGCGGGTACTGGAATCCGCATCCCGGTGACAACCCGCTTGGCATGGTGGTGGACGAGCTGATCCCGAAGTGCCAGCGGCAAGGACTCGGTGTCGGTCATCGGCGCATCGGCACGCTCGGGATCTCGATGGGCGGCTACGGCGCGATCCTGGTGGCCGAGAAGTATCCAGAATTGATCGGCGGGGTGGCTGCGATCGGGCCAGCCATCTGGACTAGCTACGCGCAGTCGCAGGCGGTGAACCCCGGTGCCTACGCCTCGGCGGCGGCCTTCGCCTCCGCCGACGCGGTGACGCACGCTGACGCGCTGGCGACGGTGCCTGTTCGGGTGGCGTCTGGGCTGGACGACCCATTCCACCCGGGAGTTGAGGCGCTGGTCAAAGTGCTACCAAAGGACGCCGTGGTCGACATCGCGCACGGCTGCCACACCGCCGCGTTCTTCACCGCGCAGGAACCACCATCGCTGGCCTTCCTCGGCGAGCACCTGAGTGGGCGTTAGCCCACCAGCAGTTCCGCGATCTGGGCGGTGTTGAGCGCGGCACCTTTGCGCAGGTTGTCGCCGCAGACGAAGAAGTCGAGCGCGCGGGGATCGTCCAGCGACCGGCGTGATCCGGCCCACCCAGGTCGGGTCGGTGCCGACCACGTCGACGGGGGTCGGGTACTCGCCAGCCTCAGGCTCGTCGGCCACCACGCACGCCGGGCGCGTCGGTCAGCAGCTTCACCACGCTGCGTCCCGGTCGACTTCCGCATCGAAGAACAGCGTGCACGGCGAGCGAGTGCCCGGTGATGACCGGCACCCGCACGCAGGTCGCCGACATCGCGCGAGGTCGTCGAGGCCGAGGATCTTGCGCGTCTCGTTGCTGATCTTCAGCTCCTCGGATGACCAGCCGTCCGGCCTCAGCGAGCCCGCCCACGGCACGACGTTCAGCGCGAGCGGGGCCGGGAACGGGCCGGAGTCACCGGCACCGCGGCCCGGACATCGCCGGATCGCTGGCCGAGTGTCCGGTCACCAGCCACCGCCACGACTCTGGCATAGAGCGTGTCGATGCCGGCCTGGCCCGCCCCTGAGGCGGCCTGGTAGGAGGCGGCGAACAGCGAGCGCAGCCGATACGCCTGGTGCAGCACGCCCATTACCACGATCATCGACAGCGTGGTGCAGTTGGGCACCGGATGATGCCCAACGGACGGTCGGCTGCGGCAGCCGGATTGACCTCGGGAACCACGAGCGGCACCTGCGGGTCCATCCGGAACGCGCCAGACTTGTCGATCACGACCACACCCCGGCTGGCAGCGACCGGTGCCCACTGCGCTGGAGACCTCGTCAGGCACGTCGAACATGGCCACGCCCACGCCGTCGAACGCGGCCTGCGGTAAGTTCGAGTACCTCGACCTGCTCGCCGCGCACCGGCAGCAGCCGGCCTGCCGATCGAGCCGAGGCGATCAGCCGCACCTCGCCCCAGAGTTCGGGTCGGGTGGAGATGCAGGTCGAGCATGACGGTGCCGACCGCGCCGGTCGCCCCGACGACCGCCAGCGTCGGGCGCGGGCCGAGTCCGCCGCTCATCGCCCGGTCCCGCCGTACACGACCGCGTCGGCTCGACTCGTCATCCAGTCCGAACGCTCGGTGCGTCGAGATCACCGCGGCGTCCAGGTCGGCCGCGTCGACCACGGCCGAGATCCTGATCTCCGACGTCGAGATCATCCTGATGTTGACCCCAGCGTCGGCCAGCGCGCCGAAGAAGTCGGCGCTCACCCCCGGATGGGATCGCATGCCCGCGCCGATCAGCGAGACCTTGCCGATCCGGTCGTCGAACACCAGCGACTCGAAGCCGATCTCGTTCTTGATCGCGTGCAGCGCGCGTCATCGCCGCCTGCCCGTCCTGGCGCGGCAGCGTGAAGGAGATGTCGGCCCGCCCGGTGGCCCGCCGAGATGCTCTGCACGATCATGTCGATGTTGATGCCGGCGGCGGCAACCGCACGGAAGATCCTGGCCGCCGCGCCGACCTTGTCAGGGACGCCGGCCACGGTGATGTTGGCCTCGCTCCGGTCGTGCGCGACCCCGGAGATGATCGGCTGCTCCATCCCAGATGCCTCCTGGCTACCTGGTCGGGCGGTATCACCCAGGTGCCTTCACGGTTGCTGAACGACGACCGGACGTGGATCGGCATGCCGTAACGCCTGGCGTACTCGACGCAACGCAGATGCAGCACCTTGGCACCGCAGGCCGCCATCTCCAGCATTTCCTCGTAGCTGATCTCGGGGATCCGCCGAGCGCTCGGTGACGATGCGCGGATCGGCGGTGAAGACGCCGTCCACGTCGGTGTAGATCTCGCACACTCGGCGCGCAACGCGGCCGCCAGCGCGACCGCCGTCGTGTCCGAGCCGCCCCGGCCGAGCGTGGTGATGTCCTTGGTGGCCTGGGAGACGCCCTGGAAGCCTGCCACGATCGGGATCGCGCCGTCAGCCAGCGCGCCGGCTGATCCGGCCCGGGGTGACGTCGATGATCCGGGCCTTGCCGTGACGTCGTCGGTGATCACCCCAGCCTGCGAACCGGTGAACGACCGCGCCTCGAACCCCAGGTTCGCGATCGCCATCGCCAGAGCGCCATCGAGATCCGCTCACCGGCGGTCAGCAGCATGTCCAGCTCGCGGCCCGGCGGCAACGGGCTGACCTGGCTGCGCCAGGTCGTGCAGTTCGTCGGTGGTATCGCCCATCGCCGACACGACGACGACGACGCCGTGGCCTGCCTTGCGGGTCGCGACGATGCGCTGCGCGACTCGCTTGATGCCATCGGCGTCAGCCACCGACGAACCGCCGTACTTTCTGCACAACGAGAGTCACGGTGCGGCTCCTCCCTAGGTAGCTCGCGGTGCCATCCTCGCCACTATATCGGAGACCGATATAAGGTCAAAAGATTTAAGTGCGATAACGCAAACCACTTCGCGACTGCGGTCGGCTAGCCGCACTCTGGCCAGCGGAAACCCAGTCTACCTTGGTCACGGCACGGTGCTCGGCGGTCAGATCTGCTCTTCGGCCACATCGAGCCTGGCGTGGGCGACGACCGCCTGCAGAGCGCGGCAGCGCGGCGCCGCCGTGCGTTCCCCAGTGATTCACGTAGGAGAACTGCCACCACCACAGTGCCTCGCTGGCCCGGCCGGCCTGGTAATGCCGCAGGCCGTGGATCAGGTCGGCCGCTATCGCGGTCAGGTCGTCCGATAGCCGAAAGGCGGTCGGCTCGGTATCCGCGTAGGGGTCGAAAAGCTCGGCGTAGTCATCCACGTCAGCCAGCCGGGCGGCCAGCCCAGTGCGCAGCTCATCGAGATCAGGGTCGGCGCCGATGTCGGGCTCAGCGTTACCCGCCGGGATCACGTCCCGGCTAGCACCGAGCTTGGCCCCGGCCAGCATGACCTGGGCAACCTCAAGCAGCAGCAGCGGGACGACCTCATCCTCGCCCTCGCCGCGGCCGAGCGCGGCCAGCGCGTCGAGGAAGTCCTTGGCGTGCTCAGCGATGTGCGCCGCCAGCGCGCGCCAGTCGCTGTCCTGGCCGACCCGCGAGCCGTTGGCTTGCGCCAGGTCATCAGCCTGATCAGACATTCAGTGTCCGCCGTCCTTCGAAAGCTCGGCCCAGAGTCACCTCGTCGGCGTACTCAAGCTCGCCGCCTACCGGCAGTCCGCTGGCCGGCCTGGTCACCTGCAGGCCGATGGGCTTGACCAGCCTAGCCAAGTAGGTGGCCGTCGCCTCGCCTTCCAAATTCGGGTCGGTCGCCAGGATCAGCTCGGTCATCGTACCGTCGGCCAACCGTGCCATCAGCTCGGCTATCCGCAGGTCGTCAGGACCAACCCCGTCGATGGGACTGATCGCGCCACCGAGCACGTGGTAGCGGCCGCGGAACTCACGGATCTTCTCGATCGCAGCGACGTCCTTCGGCTCCTCCACCACGCAGATCACCGAAGGATCCCGGCGCACATCCCGGCAGATCCGGCATTCGTCGTCCTCGGCGACATTGCCGCAAGTGCGACAGAACCTCACCTTCTCAGTGACGTCAAGCAAGGTCTCTGCGAGCCGACGCACATCGGCCGGGTCGGCTGCGAGGAGGTAAAAGGCGATCCGCTGGGCGCCCTTCGGGCCGACCCCAGGTAGCTGGCCGAGCTCGTCGATCAGACTCTGGACGATTCCTTCGTACACCTCAGCGCTCGTCCTGGTCATCGCGAGCGGGCGAACCAGGGATGCCGGTGATGCCACCGATGTCGCCGGGGAGCGGCAGGTCGGAGAGCCCGGGGATGCCGGGGATGCCAGGGATGCCGGGGATGCCGGGGATGCCGGCCCCGCCGCCGAGTCCGCCGGTCAGCGGGCCGATCATCTCGGCTTGCACCTCAGCGAGGGCGCTGTAGGCGTCCCTGCTGGCGGCCAGGATCAGGTCGGCGAGCGTCTCGGCGGTGTCGCTTGGATCTCCCGAGTCGATCACGTCCTTCGAGATCGACACGTCAACCAACTCGCCTTGCCCGTTGATGGTGACGGTCACCAGTCCACCGCCGGCGCTGCCCTCGACCTCGGTCTGCGCGAGTTGCTCCTGCGCGGTCATCAGCTGGCTCTGCATCTGCGCCGCGGCGGCGAAGAGCTGCTGCATATCAAACTGTCCGCCTGGCTCCATGCCCAGCTCACCTATCTCTCGGTTGGCCTGCTCTGCTCGGCCTGCTTCGGGTGGTGCGGCGCTTTCAGCCTACGGCCAGCGGGCCCGCGCCAGCGCCGCCGCCGTAGCCCGGCGCGCCAGGAGCGGCTAGTCGCCGCCCAGCTCCTCGATCACCTGACCGCCGAGCTCCCGCAGGATCAGGTCAGTACCGGTCACGTCGTCGCCAGGACCGGGCTGAGCAGAATCGGTGAAGTCCCGTGGGTCATCGTCAAGGCTCGACGGCGGCGCGGCCGGTCGGCTCCCGTTTCCTGAGCGCTTGGTCTCTGTCCGGGTCGGGGTCGCCGTCCGGGTCGGGGTCGCCGTCCGGGTCGGGGTCGCCGTCCGGGTCGGGGTCGCCGTCCGGGTCGGGGTCGCCGTCCGATCGTCAGCATCAGCACTTCCCACCGCCGCGCCAGGCGCCGTCGGCCGGTGCTGTGCCATCGGCTGGTCATGAGCCTGTGCCTGGTCGTGAGCCGATACCTGGTCGTGAGCCGACGGTCGGTCGTCGTCCCACGGCGGCGGATCGCCCGCAGGGCCGATGTCGGACGGCTCAACTGGGCCGCGTCCAGTCGCACTGCCCCGGCCCGGCCGATCCTGGTAGGTGTCGGCCTCGGCTCGGCCACCGCCAGTACCGCCTGGCCGAGAATCCGTCGAGCCGCGGCTACCTCGATCCACGACCCGGTCACCGACACGGCCAGGCTCTGCTTGCACGGCGGTCTTGATGTTAGGCCGGACGCCGAGCATCCGGCTGATCACGTCAGCGAGATCCTGGTCGCAGCCGTTGCTGGCGAACCCTTTCGCCTCGCCTTCGCGAGCGAAGGCGAGGGTCAGAGTGGTCCCTTCGACCGAATCGACCACGGCGCTGTTGAGCAGGATCCAGGCGACCTTGCGTACGTCGCGGATGGTGTCGAGTACCTCAGGCCAGCGACTGACCAGCGCGTCATAATCCAGGTCACCAGAACCGCGCGCCGACTCGGCCTGGCCGCTAGGTGGCCTCGTCGGCTGACCGCTGGCCTGCTGTGGCGCAGGCCGGCGGCCACCGGCGGGCGACCCCGGCTGGCTGGCCGTCGGCTGGCTGGCTGCCTGGCGGCTGGCCGCGTGCGCTCCCGGCTGGCTGGCGTGCGCTCCCGGCTGGCTAGCGGGCGACCCCGGCTGGCTGGCGTGCGCTCCCGGCTGGCTAGCGGGCGACCCCGGCTGGCTGGCCGCTGCCTGCGTGGCCGGTCCGCGCTCGCCCCCCGTCGGCCGGTCGCGCTCGGCGTAGTCCGCTCGCGCCGACTCGCGCGGTGCGGCTGACCGGGCCGGCGAACCCGACGGCGCAGCGGCGAGCCGATCCAGCGCGGCCGCAAGCTGGCGCTCCAGCTTCTCGATCCGGGCGTCGAGTCCAGCGGGCAGCGCCTGAGCGCTGGCCGCGTTGCCGACCGAACTGGCTGTGGCCGGGAGCAAAACCTGGGCGCACATCAGCTCAAGCAGCAGCCGGGGCGACGTCGCGCCGCGCATCTCGACCAGACCGGCGTTGATCGTCTCAGCCGCCCGCACGAGCCGGACTTGACCAAACCGCGCCGCCTGGTCAGCCATCCGCTCCAGCCGGTCTTCTGCCAGGTCAAGCAGACCTGATGAACCGGCATCAGGCACGGTCGCCAAGATGATCAGATCCCGGAGCCGATCGAGCAGATCCATCGCGAACCGGCGCGGGTCATGACCAGCCTCGACCACATGATCAACGGCGCCGAACACCAAGGCCCCATCGCCGGTGGCGAACGCTTCAGTCATCTCATCGAGCAGCGTCTCGTCGGTATACCCGAGCAAGGCGATCGCCTGGTCATAACGCAGACCACGGTCATCGGATCCGGCGATGAGCTGATCAACCACCGACAGCGTGTCCCGCGCTGAGCCAGCCCCCGCCCGGATTGCGACCGGCAGCACCGAGGGTTCGTAGCTGATCTTCTCAGCCGAGAGGATTTCTTCGAGCAGCTCGCGCAGCACGGCCGGCGGCATGAGCCGAAAGGGATAGTGATGGGTTCGCGACCTGATGGTCGCAATGACCTTCTCAGGCTCAGTCGTCGCGAAGACGAATTTCAGGTGCGGCGGTGGCTCTTCGACCAGTTTGAGCAGCGCATTGAAGCCAGCACCGGTCACCATGTGCGCTTCGTCGATGATGTAGATCTTGTAGCGGGCTGCGACCGGGGAGTAGAAGGCGCGCTCGCGTAGGTCTCTGGCGTCATCGATACCGCCGTGCGAGGCGGCGTCGATCTCGATGACGTCGATGCTGCCTGGCCCGGACGGCGCGAGCGCGACGCAAGAAGCGCACTTGCCGCAAGGATCGGGCGTCGGCCCCTCTTCGCAGTTAAGCGATCGGGCCAAGATCCTCGCGCTCGAGGTCTTGCCGCAGCCGCGCGGCCCGCTGAACAGGTAGGCGTGATGCACCCGGCCACTGCGCAGCGCTTGCCGCAGCGGCTCGGTCACATGATCCTGCCCCTTCAGCTCAGCGAAGGTGGCCGGCCGGTACCTGCGATACAGCGCCAGCGGAGCGTTGCCCGCTGGCGGGGTGACCTGGGCCTGATCGCGTGCTGACTTGGCGGCGTCGGTTGCCATGACCTCGTCCTCGCCGGAGGTTAAGGACCCCTCGCACACCCGCCAGAGCCCGCGTACCCTTGCTGCCTTCCGGCCCTGGGGGAGTTGGCGGGATAAACGCCGTGCGAGGGGTCTGGGTCTAGTCTAGCCAGGCCGGCGATGCGTCCGGGTCGTGATGGCCGCAGGATCGCGGGCCAGTTAGCGCGCGCGACGGACGGTTGTGCAGGTTTCGACACTCGACCTGTGAAGATGTTGGGCATGACCTCAGCGCACCCAGCAAGCCAACACCCGGAGACGACGCTGATTGCCGCCGCCGGCCGCCAACCGAGCCGGGGCAACCGCTCAATGTACCGATCGTCGTCGCGTCGAACTTCGTGGCCGGCCGGAGCGGGCAACTAGGCACCAGAGAGTATTCGCGCGACCACGGCACTCCCAGCTGGGAAGCGCTCGAGGACATCGTCGGTCAACTCGAAGGTGGCCAGGCGGTCGCGTTCTCCTCGGGCATGGCCGCCATCGCGGCCGTGCTCGACCTGCTGCCGACCGGCGCTCGGGTGGTCGCGCCGACCGATTGCTATCTGGGCGTCGGCGCGCTTCTCGCCGACGGTGCGGAGCAAGGGCGCTGGCAGGTCAACCGGGTCGATATCAGCGTGACCTCGGAGGCGGCAGCCGCCGCGGAACAAGCTGAGCTGGTATGGCTGGAGTCACCTACCAATCCGCTACTCGATATCGCCGATCTGCCCGCCCTCATCGCGGCGGGCCACCGGGGCGGCGCCCTGGTCGCGGTCGACAACACCTTCGCCACTCCGCTGTCACAGCGGCCGCTCGCACTGGGCGCCGACTTCGCCATGCATAGCGGGACGAAGTATCTCGGCGGTCACTCCGACCTGCTGCTAGGCATAACCGTTACGCCTAGCTCTGACCTGGCCGCCCGCTTGGTCCGTCGGCGCGAACTGGCCTGCGCCACTCCAGGCGCGCTTGAGGCCTTCCTGGCCGTGCGTGGTCTGCGCACCCTGGCCCTGCGCCTGCGCCAAGCCGAGCGCAACGCCGCCGACCTCGCCCACCGACTGCACGAGCACCCGGCAGTTACTCGGGTGCGTTATCCGGGCTTGCGCAGTGACCCAGGCCACGCCCGCGCCGCCGCCCAGATGACGGGCTTCGGCGCGGTGATCGCCTTCGAACTGGCCGATGCGGCAGCAGCCGACGCGCTGTGCGACTCGGTCCAGGTCATCAGGGCCGCGACCAGCCTCGGCGGAGTCGAAAGCAGCATCGAGCGCCGGGCGAAGCTGGCCGGCCAGGAGCACGTCCCGCCGGGCTTGCTCAGATTCAGCGTCGGCTGCGAGCACGTCGATGACCTATGGGCGGACCTGACCACCGCGCTCGACTCGCTGCTCACCATTTAACGGCAAAATCATGGCTTGGGGTCCGTCAGTACGGCGGAAGATGGCGGCTCAGCGTCATATTGTTATTTGCCTAGCGCGGTAATAATTGATTGAGGGTTTCGCGCAGGCCGGGGGGATGAGTGTTTTGGGCAATTGCCGCACTCTACGGAGCCTGCGGCGGCGTTATCGTCTCTGCGCTCGCCCTGGCGGGCGATATTCGAGCCTGGGATGAGGCCAGACGCCGTCGGCTACGCCGAGGCTACAAGGACTTGCCGGGCCTGGGAGAGTTCACCGATCTCCATGCTGACCTGCTAGTTCTCCTGACTCGGGTACTGTTGGGCGCGGCTGCGGGCGCATTGTTCTACAACGAAGTGGTGGCAGCGATCGGCTTCGGCGCCGCCGCGACACCACTGCTATCCCAGCTTGTCAATAATTCATCTTATGAGCTTGAGGCCGAGCAACCAGAATTCAATAGAACCGCCGCATATAGACCACGACACGCTGCGGGCCATATACCGCACCAACGAACGAATCCTGATAATGCCGCGACCTCGCCGAAGGGAGTTTCATCCGCGTGATCCGGCAAAATCAACGCCAACCGCTTAATTCACCTCAAGACCACGGAAGAACCGTCGACTGGCACGACCAGAGCCTGGCACGCCGCTACTGGGCCGTCCTCACCGGTGTGCGCCCGCGCCCACCCGACCCGCCACCACGTCCGGCCAGCAAGCACTCCGCACACGCAGCCGAGTCGCCAAAACACAAGAAGTGAACCCGGCCAGCCCAGCCCAGCCCAGGCACCCCAGCCAGCCGAGCCCAGGCACCCCAGCCGGCCGAGCCAGCCAGCCCAGCCCAGCCCAGGCACCCCAGCCAGCCGAGCCCAGGCACCCCAGCCTGCCGAGCCAGCCAGCCCAGCCAGCCCACTCCAGCCAGCCCAGCCAACCCCGAGCCAACCAGCCCAGCCAGCCCACTCCAGCCAGCCCCCGGCATCGTTGAACCCCCATTGCTGCTGCTCCGCCGTGGCGGGCAGCATCGTTGGAGCGGTACTGCGGTCCTGGCGACTACGCCGCTCCAACGATGTCGCCGGACCGGGCGCGGGGTACCGCGTCGTCGGAGCGGTGATGCTGCTGGGCTGGCGCGGACGCGACGACTGGCTTGGCCTAGACGGCCTAGACGGCCCAGACGGCCCTGGTAAGTGGCTCCCGCTCCACCGTCGGGCGCGCCCGCGCCCGTGCCGCATCGATCGCTGCTTTGATGCTGCTGCCAACGGCCGCCGCGACTGGCGCGGGAAAGGCGTTGCCGACCTGGCGGTACTGAGCCGTCTTACCGCCGGCGAATCGCCACTCCGGCGGGAAGCCTTGCAGCGCCGCCGCCATCTCAACGGTCAGCCTGGGCACCTGGTGACTGGGATCGGCCGCCCCAGGCGCGGCGTCCGCCAGTCCCCTGCCGTCGACGCGCAGCTTGAGCCACGCCTTGCGCGCCCGGGTCGGGCCAAGATCAGGTCCGCCGTGCTTGCGCGAGCCACCGACCAAAGTCGGACCAATGCCATCCGCCTGAGTGACCCAGTCTCCTGCCCCGCTCCAGCCGTTAGCCGCCATCAGGTCGGCGAGTTTTTCGCCGACCGTTCCGGTCGTCGCTACCGGCTTGGGCCACTCGAACTCAGCGAACACTTCCGGCCGCATCGCGACCAGGATGAAGCGCGGCCGAAGCTGCGGCACGCCAAACTCGCTCGCGTTCAGCACTCGCCAGCTAGTGGCGTAGCCCAGCTCGTGCAGCCGACGTAGCACCGACTCCCGGTAATTACTGAACCGCGCCGTCGCGAGCCCGCGCACGTTCTCCAACATGATCGCCGTCGGCTCGCACTCTTCCACCAGCTCAAGTGCCCTAGGAAACAGATCGCGCTCATCATCGGCGCCAAGCTGCCTGCCAGCGATGGAGAACGGCGGGCAGGGCACTCCGCCGGCGAGCAGGTCAATCCCGAGGTATTCGCGGCAATCAACCGACCTGATGTCGCCCTCGATTACGTTCCATAGCGGCCGATTCAGCCGAAGGGTCTGGCAGGCGTACGAGTCGATCTCGATCACGGCCCGGTGCGCGAAGCCCGCCAGCTCAAGCCCGAGCGACTGTCCGCCGCCGCCCGCGCAGATCTCCACGCACGAGAGCTGGACTTGGTCTGCGGATGCTCCCACGCGGTGAGCCTAGCGGCTCCCGGCTTAGCGAGATTCCAGCGGCGGTGCGGTCAGAGGGCCGCCGACCGCGTACGTTGCCGCAGCGGCCGGCTCTGCCTGAGGAGGATGTCGCCTTCGAGGCCGACTAGTTAGGCGATCGAGTGCTACGCAGCGGCGATGCCAGTGCGGGTGATCCACGGTGACGGCTGCGGGCCTTTGACCGGACCAGCCGCGGTCAACGTGATCCAGGGAACCGGGGGCGGATTGACGGCCGGCGTGATCAAGGAGCCAGTCACCTTGCTGGTCCGCAGCACCCAAGGAGACGGCTGTGGGTTGTTGGCCAGCGTGATCCAGGGCTCAGGCGGCGGATGGACAGCTGGCGTGGCCCAGCGAACCGCCGCCGGGCCGTGTGCCTGCGGCAGCACCTGATGAAGTGCCGCCGAGCCGGCCATCGACACCGCCAGGGTCGTCGCGGCTGTGCCGCCGAGTAACGCCAGAGCAGCGATCCCGGCCAGGCCTAATCTGTGATACCAGCTCATGTGTTCCCTTCCTAGGAGTCCCATCGCGTGCATTAAGCCCGCACCAGTGCCATCAGCGTTGATGTATGAGACCAACGTAAGTTCATCGCACCCGGAAGCAAAGAAAATTGGCAGCGGAACCGACAGCTACCGCCAGCTACAGATCGAACCCATCGAACGCTCCCCAGCGAGCCTGGCGCAGCGGCCAGGCTGGCCTCAGCCGACGCGAAGCAAATCGGCTGTAGGCATACGGCTTCCTAAGATCACTCTCTACGGGGCCGCCTCTCGCCAGATCCGGGCTGAGCGAACTAGCGTGCGGGGACGAGCAACCTGATTCGCGGCGCTGTCGTCTTAGCGGTGCCAAGGGAATCAGGAGGTCGTTACATGGATCAACGGCAGGCGCGGGCCTTCGAGGAGTTCGCTGCCGAGTCCGGAGCCGAGTTGCTGCGGATCGCGACCTTGCTCACGCCCGACCCGCATGCCGCCGAGGACGTCTACCAGGAGACGCTGCAGCGGCTCGCGGCACGCTGGTCCCGGGTGGACAACCCTAAGGCGTTCTGCCGCCGGGTCATGCACAACATCGTCATCGACCAGGCCCGCGCACGCGCCCGGCGGCCGCACGAGCTGCGGCTCTTCGACACCGCCGAGGAGATCGACCCGCGGTCCGCCGCTGCGCACCACGCCGTCGAGGTCTGGCCGTCGCTGCGCGCCGCCCTGGACAGCCTCAGCGTCCAGCAGCGCACCGTCCTCGTGCTCCGCTACCTCGACGATCGCAGTGAGGCCGAGGTGGCCAGCCTGCTCGGCATCTCCGTCGGAACCGTCAAGAGCACGGCCTCGCGCGCCATCGCGCACCTGCACGACTTTCCCGGCCTCGCCGCCGTCTTCACCACCACCGACTGCATGCTGTGAAAGGACTGACCATGCCCACCACCGATGAGGACATCATCCGTGACCTGCTGCACCGCAGCACCGACCACGTGCACCCGGCCGCGACGATCGCGACCGAGGTGGCGGCCCGCCAGCGCCGCAAGGACCGGCGCCGCAAGGTCGCGAGCGTCGCGGCCGCCAGCGCGGCGCTCGGCACCGCGGCCAGCCTGATCGCGATCGTGCCAGGGCACCCTTCCCCGGCACCCGGCGGCCCCGCCGCGGGCGGCGCGTCGCGGCCCGTGATCAGGCTGACCGCCGACCAGCGCGTGCTCTACCACCTCGGTTCCGTCGCGGCCGGGCAGCCGCAGGGCCAGGGCCGGTACGCGGTGATGAGTACGGAGGGAATCAACCTGAAGGACACTTCCGTGATCGACAGCCGTACCGGGAATATGTGGTCCTACCAGGAGGGCACCGACGGCTACCCGTCCGGCAAGGGGTACACGCCGCGTTACTCGCCGACCTCCGCGCAGTTCGCGGCCATGCCGACCGGTCTCGCCGCCTTGCGCGCCGCTCTCATCGCCCAGTGGCACAGCGAGCACAAGGCGCCTACCCCGATCCCCCGGAAGAAAGGGCCCACCCCGGTGCGGCGCCCGGTCCTGGTGAGCGACGACGACATGGTGTTCGAGCAAGCGAGCAACATGCTCTGGAACCCGCTCGTCGGCCCGGCCCTGCGATCGGCCCTGTACAAGGTGCTCGCGGCCATACCAGGGGTGAGGGTCAACCCCTCCGCGCGCGACAGCACCGGCCAGGCCGTGGAGATCAGCCGGGTCGACGACAGCGGGCTCCCCGGCGGCAAGTCGGACGGGATCAGCTACGCGACCTACGAGAGCGCCGCCACCGGCGCCGTGCTCGAGTCGACGATCACCTACCCGCCAGGCTCCGACATTGTCACGCCCCAGGACCCGCACGGCAGCCGCACAGTGGTCGACCGGTTCGTGTACCTGGGCGTCACCTGGGTTAACACCGTCCCGGCTGACCCCTACGGCAGCTGACCGGTCAGCGCAGCCACCGCGTACGTGAAGGCCTGCGGCGGGCGTCCTCTGGCGGGTCCAGGTGACGCCCGCCGAGGCGACGAGCTCAATTCCGCAGCCGGCGCTCGGTCACCCAGGCCGCGATCCGCGCTCCGGAGCCACCTGGAGCGTGCACCGGATGTTTCTCGACGTGCGCCTAGGCAGTACGCGGCGCGATCGCCAGCCGCTGGGCGATGGCCGGAACCTGTCGAGCCTCCGAGCCGCACTCAGCGAGAACTGAGCCCAATTTGAGCCCGCTCCGTGCCAGCCGACCCTCGCCGGTCGACGAGCCTCAGCATTCTCGCTGGCCAGAAGAGCGGAGGATGCGAGATTCGAACTCGCGAGGGGTTGCCCCCAACACGCTTTCCAAGCGTGCGCCCTAGGCCACTAGGCGAATCCTCCGCCCGATAGCCTACCGACTCCGCGGCGCGGCACAGAACCGGATCGGATTGTTGGCCGCGACCGGCCCGCGCCCGGGTTCGACACCGAGGCGCTCTACTGCTGGGCTAGGATCGCCTCGATTTCGGCCAGTGGGTCGCGCACTATCGGGCCTCGGGTCTCGATCACTGCGCGCAGGATCTCGCCGCCGAACCGGAACGGCGCTTCGTAGCCGGTCCCGACCGCAGGGCCCCACTCATATCCGCAGGTGAGCCCCACACCAACCGCGTTGAAGCCGGACGGGGTAAAGCGCGGGATCGCGCCCCGAGCGACCTCAAGCCCGTCGCACGACAGCACGCCCGCTCCGCCCAGGCCCGCGTCCTTGCTGAACGCGTATTCCACCCGATGCCGCCCCGCCCCGATCGGCTCAGTGGCGGCGATGACATGGCGTTCCTTGCCGTAGAGGTTGTGCACGTAACGGAGCCTGCCGTCCAGCAGGTGCAGTGACCAGCCGCCGAGCACCGAGCCGAGCGCGAGTAGCACGCCATCGGATTGGTCAGGACTCTCGATGTTGACGTCGACGATCAGTGCGTGCGAGCGGTTACGGATATTGACCGCGACCGACTCGGGGACGACAGCGCCGCCGGGGAAGTAGCGCCACGCCTGGCGCGGATTGCGGCGATCAGGCCTGGGGTTGATCACCGCCCAGAGTGCGCGGTTGTCGAGCGGCAGTACCTGATTGCGCTCGGCTTCTGCCCACCATAGGTCGACAAGCTCAGCCAGCAACTCTGGGCGTTCGCTGGCGAGATCACGGGTTTCTGACAGGTCTTCGGGAACGTGAGTATAGCTCCCACACGTCAGCGTCGAAGGGGTCGTTGGGGTTCTGGTCGTCGTAGAGCGGGCCGACCGGGTGGAAGGTCACGGCCTTCCAGCCTCGGTGGTAGATCGCGCGTGAGCCGAGCATCTCGAAGTACTGAGTCTCGTGTCGCTCCGGTGCCGACCGGCCGGTCTCGGGCAGCAGGTAGCCGAAGCCCGTCCCGTCGATCTCGGTTTGCCTGATGCCGTCAAGCTCGCTTGGCGCAGTGACACCGGCCAGTTCAAGTACCGTCGGCAGCACGTCGATGGCGTGAGCGAACTGATGCCTGATGGCACCGCGCTCCAGATCGCCAGCCGGCCACGCGATGATGCAGGGATCGGCGATGCCGCCCTCGTGTACCTCACGTTTCCACCGGCGGAATGGCGTGTTGCCCGCCATCGTCCAGCCCCACGGGTAGTTGTTGTGGGTGCTGGGTCCGCCGATTTCGTCGATCCGTGCCCGCATCTCCTCGGTCGTCGCCGGATCCAGGTTGGTCAGCCTGACGTCGTTGATCGAGCCGATTGGGCCGCCTTCGGAGCTGGCGCCGTTGTCGGATACGACGACCACGATGGTGTTCGCCGCGTCGCCGAGGTCGGCGAGGAAATCGAGTACGCGGCCCAACTGTTCGTCGGCGTGCGACAAGAAGCCAGCGAAGCACTCCATGAACCGTGCGGCGACCTGCTGCTCAGCCCCGTCGATGCTGTCCCAGGCCGGCACCCAGTCCGGTCGCTTCGATAGGGCAGTGCCTGCGGGCAGAATGCCTGAGGAGATTTGATTTCGGAAAATTTGCTCCCGCCAGCTGTCCCAGCCGAGGTCGAATCTGCCCTGGTAGTGCTCACGCCACCGGGGCGGCGGCTGGTGCGGTGAATGGCAAGCGCCGGTCGCGAAGTACAAGAAAAACGGCTTGTCCTGATCCACCGCGCGCAAATCACCGATGAACTCGATGGCGCGATCGGCCAGATCCTGCGTCAGATGGTAGCCCTCGTCGATGGTGGCTGGCGGGCGCACCGAATGGTTGTCGTGCAAGAGCGCCGGCCCGAACTGGTGGGTCTCGCCGCCGTGGAAGCCGTACCAGCGGTCGAAGCCGCGCGCCAGCGGCCAAGTGGCACGCGAGGCTGCCATATTGGTCTCGTCCTCGGGTGACAGGTGCCACTTGCCGACCGCGTAGGTGGCATAGCCGGCTCCGCGCAAGATCTCGGAAAGATACCCGTTCTCGCGCGGCGGCTTACCCCAGTATCCGGGGAAGCCAACGGCCAGATCGGCGACCCGGCCCATGCCGCTGCGATGATGATTCCGCCCAGTAAGCAGACAGGCCCGAGTCGGCGAGCACAAGGCGGTGGTGTGGAAGTTAGCCAGCCGAACTCCGTCCCCGGCCAGCCGGTCGAGCACCGGCGTCTCGATGTCAGAGCCGTAGCAGCCGAGTTGGGCGAAGCCGACGTCGTCCAGTACGACGAGCACGACGTTGGGCGCATTAGGCGGCGGCACCGGCTCGGGCGGCCACCACGGCTCAGAATCGCGCCAGTCCCGGCCGATCCGGCCGCCGAATTCAGACGCCAACGCACTCACCTCTCCGTCGAATGCGACAACTCGGTAGCTTTGATGCATGGCGGACGAGTTGGCCGTCCCGGCTACGGGACGCAGCCTAAAGGAGATAGTCCGCTACGTCATCGGGGCCGCGATCGGGCTGATCGTGCTGACACTGCTATTTGGCAAGCGAAGCGAACTCGGCCCGGCCTGGCATCAACTCGGTCAGGCGAATCCCGGCTGGCTGGTCGCTGCGCTCGCAGCCGAGTGCTTGTCCTTCGGCGCGTTCGCGTACCTGCAGCACCGGGTGCTGCGGCTGGCGGGCACCAGCATCTCCATGCGGCCGCTGCTCTTGCTCACTTTGGCGAACGAAGCCATCGCGAACACGGTGCCAGGTGAGCCGGTCGTCTCCAGTGCCTACCGATACCGGTTCTACCGGCGCTACCAGGCAACTAGCGCCGGAGCCGGCTGGACGATCTTCACGATCCTGGTCGCGCAGGCGATCGGCATGTCCTTGCTGGTCTTGCTCGGGGTGCTCATCGCCCTGTCCGGCAGCACCGGCGCCAGGTATACCGGCGTCGCCGCCACCGGGCTGGTGCTGGTCGTGGCCGCAGTGGCCGTGCTGATCCGCAGGGACCTGATCCTGCGGCTGCTCGGCTGGCTGGCCCAGTGGGTGCGGCGAGTAGCTGGAACCCGGCATCACGCCACCAGCGGCGTCGCTGACCGAGTCGATCGGACGCTCGCCCGGATGCGGGAGATCCCGCTCAGCGCGAGGTCAACTGTCGGCGTGGTCACGCTCGCGACCGGAGTCTGGTTTGCCGACTTCTGCTGCTTGGCGTGCGCCTTCGGCGCCATCCACGCAAGGGTTCCCTGGGACGGCGTGCTGCTGGCCTACGCAGTGGCGCAGGTCGTCGGCACGCTGCCGATCGTGCCAGGCGGCATCGGCATCATCGAGGGCAGTCTCGCCGTCATCTTGATCAGCTACGGGGCCGGTCACCAAGCCGCACTCGACGCCGCGCTGGTCTACCGGATCATCAGCTTCTGGCTGGCCATCGTGGTCGGCTGGATCATCGTCGGGGTACTCGCGCGCCGACAGCGCCGGTATGCCATGCTGGCGCCCATGGCTACCCCACATGGCCCGACGCATCTGAACAACCACCATCGCAATACGCTGCGCCAGATCTTCGCGCACCCGGTCAGCCACAATATCGAGTGGCATTCGGTGGTGTCGTTGCTCGGCGCTGTCGGCTCCGTCGAGGAGTACCACGACGGCAGAATCGCCGTGCGGATCGGTTCGAAAACGAGCATTTTCGATCCGCCAGCTGACAAGGACATCGACATCTCGATGACGGTCGAACTGCGCCACATTCTCGCTGACGCAGGCTATGGGCTGGAAGCTGACTAGCCAGCGCGCAGCCGCATGTGCAGCCTGGTGAGAGTGCAGGCCGGCCCAGTGCGTCGTTCGACCAGGTCGCAGATCAGGTTCACGAGCCAAAGGCCGTGCCCGCCGAGCGCGTCCGGTGGGCGCTGTATCCGCCCGACGAGCGGGTCGGCAATGTGACCTGAGTCCTCAAGCTGGCAGATCAACGCACCATCGGCGCACCAAGACTTGATGATGCCGCCGTCGGCGTAGCTCATCGCGTTGGCGGCGACCTCGTTTACCGCGAGAATCAGGTCACGAGTGCGGTTCTGGCCGAGCCCGGCTGAGTTGGCGCGATGAGCCGCGAAGTCGCGCACGGTGCTGACCTGATCGGCAAAGCGCAGCGAGGCGGCATCCGGCGGCGGTGCCGACAACGGTTCATCGCACCGGGCCGGGATGGCGTCAGGTCCGGTATAAGTGCGGCTCCAGCGGCGTTGGCCCGCGATGATCACGACCGGATGGGTGAGCTCGGCGTCCATGATCAGCTCAGGGCTAAGTCGGCTGACGTCATACAGGCAGAGCACGCTCATCGACTGATCGCTGAAGGCCAGGTTGCACAGCGCTTCATGGCGGGCGATCTCGGTCTGCTCGGCGGCTGAACGCCGTGGCCAAGCCGGCTCCCACAAGCAGCGGACTCGTTCGCCGGGATGCTCGGCAGCGAACGCCTGTCCGGCTGGGATGAGTCGGGCCGGGTTGCGGCCGAGGTCGGTCATGTCCGCTAGCTGCGAGCGCGGCGGCAGGACGGGGAAGGAACCACGGGCCAGCAGCGTCCCGGTGCGGGGCAGCACCAACTGCAGCGGCGCGTCGGCCGCGCCGGCCGCCCGAGCGGCCTCGGCGAGCACGGAAAGGTACTCGTCGGTGCCCTGGTACAGCAACGCGCAATGGCTAAAGCCGCCAGCGCGGTGCGGACTCGCGCGGCGATCCGTCAGTTCCTCGGTGTGGCCAGCCCTGTTTGCGGCCAGCACCTCGCGGCCATCCATGGCACAAGCACTCTGCCCAGCCTGCGGCCGAGCATGCTCAATTTCAGTTCAACTTGGATTGCCAGTCATTGGGCACCCGGTCGGCCGGGCCGGGGACTGGCTGATCTACCGGATGGTGCTGTGGGGAGGCCAGCACCGGCCCGTCATAGAACTCGTTGGTCTGGTAGTTCCAGAACCAGTACTCGCCTGGCTCAAAGCTCCTGATGATCGGATGCCCGGTGGCCGCGGCATGCGCACTCGCGTGTTGCGACGGCGAGGTGTCGCAGCAGCCAATGTGGCCGCACTGGGCGCACCGGCGCAGATGCACCCACCAGCCGCCGTTTGCTTGCACTCCACGCAGCCAGTCCCGCTAGGTGGAACTGCCGGGTCAATCCCGGAAATCGCCGTCATCGGACCTCCTAGTCGGCATCGCGCGCGGTCGAGCGGCAGCCGTACTGAAGAAGCGGGTGTCGCCGGGCGATGATTCCACCCGCAGGTCGCCGTGATGCTGCTGGACCACGATCCGCCAAGAGATATCCAGCCCGAGCCCGGTGCCCTGCCCAACCGGCTTGGTGGTAAAGAACGGCTCAAAAATCCGGTCCTTCATCTCAGCCGGGATGCCGGTACCGGTATCGCCAAACTCAAACGACCAGGTAGTCGTTGTCGCGGAAGGTCCGCACGGTCAGCGTGCCGCTCCCGGCCATCGCCGCCACCGCGTTGTCGATCAGGTTCGTCCACACCTGGTTAAGTTCGCTCGGATAGACCGGGATCGGCGGCAGGGCGGGGTCGTACTCCTTGACCACCTTGATCCCCTGGCCGATCTTGCTCGTCGAGCATGACCAGCGTGCTGTCGAGAGCTCCCGCACGTCGCTACCTGGTACGGAGCCCGGTCCAGTTGGGAGTACTGCTTGGCCGCGCCGACCAGCGTGGAGATCCGTCGTACCGAGTCCTCGATCTCGTTCATCAGCAACTCGGTCTCGATCGTGTAGCTGAGCCAGCGCAGTGCGCCGGTCAAGCGACGCTGTCCCCGCCGTCTGGTGCGCGACGACCTCGGCGATTTTGTCCAGCCAGTCAGCGTCGATGCCAGCTTGGGTGAAAGTCGCCGCCAGGGTCCAGCCCTGCGCCACGTCATGGTCGTCCAGCCAGTCACTGAGCTCGTCCTCGCGATCGGAGGCTCTCCAGCGGGCTCAGCGCCTTGGCGCCTTGGCACCCGGTCAACCGCCTGCTCCTGGAACTCCACCAGGTTCGCCAGCGCTGTCGCGCTCAGCAGGCCCTGAGGCGATCTGCCCAAGCTTGGCCCGCATGGCGGCAACTCGCTCGCGCAGCGCGCTGGTGGCGCTGACCGCGGCCGATGCCGGGTTGTTGAGCTCATGGGTCAGACCAGCCGATAGTGAACCGAGCGCGAGCAGCCGCTCCCGCTGGCCGATCGCCTCCTGGGTGTTCTTGATGCCGAACAGCAGACCTTCGAGCAGGTGGGTCGCCATCGGGAACCATTCGGACATCAGCTCGGCGAACTTCGGCGAGTCAAGCACGAAGAACCTGGACGGCTCGGTGACTCTGGTGGAGTTGTTGTAGACCTGCGGCACCCGGTCGCCCAGATAGGCGTAGAACGCGCCGGCGTAGACGCCAGGGCTCGAGGTCCTGACTACTTCCACGTTGTCGTCGCCGATCCGGCGGGACATCACCAGCGTCCCGGTGAGCAGGACGTAGAAGCTCGTAGCCGGATCGCCTTCGGCGAAGATCGGGCCGGGATCATGCAACTCGACCCGGCCCTGCTCACACAGCCAACTCAGCTGCTCATCGGTCAATCGCTCGAACAGGAAGAGCTGCCGCAACTCGGCGATGTCACATTGCTGTGGTACCGCCGGGTCTGATTGCCTCGTGGGCGCGCTCATAGCTTCTCCAGGTACCGGTGCACCAGCATGACCGCCATCGCGCCCTCACCGACCGCCGAGGCGACTCGCTTCGCTGACTCGGCTCGCACGTCGCCGGCCACGAAGACCCCTGGCACGCTGGTTTCCAAGTGATAGGGCGCTCGCTCAAGCGGCCAACCGCTGGCCCGCAACCGATCAGTCGGCAGATCGGGTCCGGACAGGACGAAGCCGCGCTGGTCGCGAAGCACGACTCCGTCCAGCCAGTCGGTCAGCGGGGCCGCTCCGATGAAGACGAACAGCCAGTTGGCGTCGATCTGCTGCGTCGCGCCGCTGTTGGCATCGGCCAGGGTCAACTGCTGCAAGTGACCGTTTCCTGTTGCCTGGCTGACCTCAGTGCACGTCCGCACCCGCACGTTCGGAATCGCCTCGACCTGCTGGATCAGGTAGTGCGACATGGACTTGCGCAGCGAAGGTCCGCGCACCAGGATCGTGACCGACCTGGCCGTCTTGGCCAGGTACACGGCTGCCTGTCCGGCCGAGTTAGCGCCGCCGACGATATAGATGTCATTGTCCGCGCAGCCGATAGCCTCAGTCAGCGCCGAACCGTAGAAGACACCGAGGCCGGTGAATTCGGTTAGGCCGGGCGCGGCCAGCTGCCGGTAGCTCACTCCGGTGGCCAAGATAACCGTGTGCGCGTCGACCTTGCTGCCGTCGGCGAACCTGACCGTTCGAGCTGAGCCATGCACTTCGAGTCCGACCACGTCGCGGGTGGTAAGGATCTCCGCGCCGAACTTGGTGGCCTGCCGTCTGGCCCGGTCGGTCAGTTGCGCACCGGAGACGCCGTCGGGAAAGCCGAGGTAGTTCTCGATCCGTGAGCTCTGGCCAGCCTGACCGCCGGTGGCGATCCGCTCGACCATCAAGGTGCGCAGACCTTCCGATGCGCCGTAGACGGCTGAGCCAAGTCCGGCCGGCCCGCCGCCGACAACCACCAGGTCATAAAAGTCGGTCGACGGTACGGTTTCCAAGCCGACCTTGGCGGCCAACTCGGCCTCTGTCGGCTCGATCAGTACCTCGCCTTCGACCGTGATGACCACAGGCAAGTGCAGGCCGTCCGTGCCCGCGGCCGCGAGCAGCCGCTCTCCTTCCGGCTCATCAGCTTGATACCAGCGATAAGGCACCTGGTTCCTGGCCAGGAACTCCCGGATGTCGGACGAGCGAGCCGACCAGCGGTGCCCGACCACCTTGATCTCCGGCACCGGCCGGTGATCTGCCGTCAGCCAGGACTCAAGCAGGGCGTCCACTACCGGGTAGAGCTTCTCCTCCGCCGGGTCCCACGGCTTGAGCAGGTAGTAATCCAAGTCGACGACGTTGATCGCATCGATCGCCGCGCCGGTGTCGGCATAGGCGGTCAGCAGTGCCCGCCGCGCCGCCGGATAGATATCCATTGCCCGCTCAAGGAACTCGATTCCATTCATCTCGGGCATCCGGTAGTCGGCCAGGATCACCGCGATCTGCTCGCCGCGCAGCTTCATCTGGCTCAGCGCGTCAAGCGCGGCCGCACCGGACTCGGCTCTGACGATCCGGTGCCGCTCGCCATAGCGCCGCCGCAGATCTCTGGCTACCGCACGGGACACCCCTGGGTCGTCATCGACAGTGACGATCGCGGTACGCGCCCGCGCGGCCTGACTAATGCCTGGCTCACCCATTAACCCATCGTACGAAGCCGCCAAGCTGAGCAGAACCCGCGCCGTCGAAGTACGGTCAGATGGCCGACGGCCAAGCGCCGGGAGCCGCGGCTACGTACCGGCTCCGCGCATCGGGCCAAGCAAGGCCAGTCGCGTCAGCTGTACCCAGCTGAGCGCGGCGCGAGCGACCGGGACCCCGGGCCGGTGCTTCGGCACCACCACCTTCAGCGCGCCCGGCTCAATCGAGCAGCGCACCGGGGTGTCCATCAGCACGGTCTCACCGTCGATGCCCACCGGGATCTGCGGGTCGGCCGCGTGGACGGTGACCGCGGTTGACTCAAGCACGATCAGGCCGCTGCCGCGCCCGGTCGTGATCAGGCCAATCGCCTGAGCCGCGCTGGCCACCTTGACCGCGATCACGCCGAGCCGTCCTGAGTCGAGCCGGTCCCGCCTGCCTAGGCCGGCGACGTCGCTGGTGGCGTAGGGGTTGTTGCTGACCAGCAACGCCTGTGGCGCCGCGATGTCGGTACCGGCCGCGTGGGCCATGAGCTGGTGTTGCCCGTCGCCTGAGAGCAAGTCAGGCAACATGGCCAGGGTGGTGCCGCGCTTGTCATCCCGGTAGGCGGGACTGCGAACTATCTCGGCATAAACCCCGAACGATGCGTTATTGACAAAAATACGATCACCTATCCGCCCGAGGTCGATACGGCGCTCGATCCCGTGCCGCAGTGCCTCCAAGCAGGTGGCGGGATCATCGCGATCCAGGCCGAGGTCCATCGCGAAGTGGTTCCTAGTGCCAGCGCTGATGCACAGGAAAGGCAGTCCCGCCCTGGCGGCGATCCCAGCCACTAGCGCCTGCGTCCCGTCACCTCCAGCTACGCCGAGCAGGTCAGCGCCGTCCTGTACTGCTCGCTCAGCCAGCGCGGCGACATCCACATAGCCCGCGCCGTCCAGCAACACGACCTCGGCGCCTAGGGCCTTGGCCTTTTCCTTCAGGCCGAACTTGCCGACCTTGCCGCCGCCAGAACGCGGATTCATGATCAGGAAGGCGTGTTTAGGTCGTTTCGCCTTGCGTTCGTGCTTGGGCTTGACGAGCGGCGCTGGGCCCATCGCTGCCCGCGCGGTGATGACTGCGGCCAGCAGGACCGCGACAACCGTAGCCGCCACCCAGAGCAGGCCGTGCCGCGCGAAGAGCACGGTCACCGCGACCGGCGCGAGCACGGCCAGCACGCACGCGGCCCAGCGCAGCAGGCCGCGGTTCACCGCAAACCAGTAGGCACCAGCCACGGTGACGCAGATACCGAGCAAGGCAGCACCGATCAGCGCGAGGCTACGTAGCCCAGCGAATTCGACGAGCAGATAGACCGCGCCGGCCAGCAGCGCGAAGGACAACCTGGCCAGCCAACGCTGCTTCCTCACCATGGTCATGGTTGCTGGGCGACCGCGCCGGTGAATCATCCGGCGCGGGTGAGCGAACTCAGGCGATTGGCTGCCTATATGGCCGGATGCGCCGTTTTGTGATGACCCTTGGGCTTCCCGTGCGGCACCGGAGTCGGCTTGGGACTGCGGTGCGCCTGATGGGCCAGCCGCTTCGCTCGCTCACCCGCCAGCTTCACGTTGATGGCGAGCTTAGGCGTCATCCATTCAAGCATCGGCGGCACAAGCACTCGCCAGGTGAACATGCTGTGTCCGCCGCCTGGTACCAGCTTGAGCTGCACGGTTGGCTGGCGCAATTGCAGTAGCTGTTTGAACACCTGGGCGGCCCTGGCGTCCTGCGGGTCAGTGCCTGAGCCGATCCAGAACTGCGGGATCTTGTGACCAACTGGCAGATGCAGCAGCTCCCAAGTGGGCGTGTTTTGCTCGCGCAGCAGCTTGTCCTGGCCGAACGGATTGACTGACCTGGTCGGGTTGCCGAGCCGGTTGTCGCTTGGCTGGAAGTAACCGCTGAGCACGCCGGCCAAGCCGAAGTTGTTGCCGTACTGCAAGCCGAGGTTGGCCGCGCAGAATCCGCCCTCTGAGTAACCCGCGATAGCCCAGGTTCGGCCGGGTGGAAACACCCTGAGCACGTGACTGAGATAAGCGGGCACGTCCTGCGCCATGAACGTGGCGTCTTGCGGGCCGTTGACCGCATTCAGGCATTGCAGCGAGATGCCGCGCGAGCCGTTCGCGTCGGGCATCACCAGGACCACCGGCTTGGCCTGGCCGTGGTTGATCATGTTGGCCAAGGTGGTGGTGATGTCGAGCACGGTGATCCAGTCCTGCGGAGCACCCGGATAGCCGTGGATCAGCTCGATGGTGGGGAATCGATAATGCCGGTATTGCGGCTGGAAGTATTGCGGCGGCAGGTACACGTATACGCTCCTGCGCAGATGGCTGAGCTTGCCATCCACAGTCAGCCGCAACGTGTACCCGTTGACCTGCGCGAGCCTGGTGTAGACCCCGTTGCCGAGCAGGCTGGCGATGCCCTTGCCGGTCACGCTGGTCGGCGTGGCCGCTACCGGCGTCCCAGGCACGCCCTGGCTGGTGACGTCAGAGATAGCCGAGTCCCAGGTCTGGTAGTAGTCGTAGTACTTGTTCACCGCGGCCACGCCGAAGATCACTGCCGGGATAAAGGCGAGGCAGGCGGCGAGTATCCGAAGTACCAAATGCTTGGTCAGCACGAGCCAGCACATCAGGCCAGCGAAGCTCACCATGAGAAGCACGAAAAAAGCTGTGCTCTGCGGCTGCAGCAAAGGTGTCTCCCGGTGCGGACGCCAGTCACCCCCGGCTGGCGGTCAGCGAGCTACCTGGGGTACCCCCGTTGATGCCCCAGTGCGTCAGATTTGGCGGTGGAGGTGGGATTTGAACCCACGGAAGGGTTGCCCCTTCACACGCTTTCGAGGCGTGCGCCCTCGGCCACTAGGCGACTCCACCGCCGCTGAGCCTACCTGAGTTGGCGGTACCTCGGCGCGCGGGTCACCGTAGCCGATCGAAGAACTCGCTCAGCAGCTCACCGCACTCGGGCGCGAGCACTCCGCCGATGACTTCAACTGGCGGCCCGAGCCGACGATCGCGCAGTACATCCCACAGCGAGCCGACCGCGCCCGCGCGTTCGTCGATGGCACCGTAGATCACCCGGCGGATCCTGGCCGCATGGACCGCGCCCGCGCACATCGTGCACGGCTCCAGCGTGACCACCAGGGTGCAGTCATCAAGCCGCCAGGAGTCAAGCTCAGCGGCCGCCTGCCTGATGGCGACGATCTCCGCGTGCGCGGTCGGATCGCTGCTAGCGAGGCATCGGTTGCGACCGCGGCCGATGACTGAGCCGTCCGGGCCGAGCACCACAGCCCCGACCGGCACGTCGGTAGCCGAGGCGCAGTTCGGTGCGGACCCATCGTCGCTGGCCTGCGCCAGCGCGAGCCGCATGTACTGCTCGTAGCTGGCCACGTACCCTGACGGTACGCCACTGGTCAGGCCATCACTGTCCGAGCGCGGCATCGAGTGCCCGATCGAACACCGGCCCGAAGCCAATCCGCCGAGCCAAGCTGGCGAGCACCTCGTCGGGGAACAGGTCAAGATCGCCAGCCAGCGCGCACAATTCCATCTCATCGATCCCGAGGTCAGCCAGGATCGACAGGTCACCGGCAGGCAATACCTGGTCAAGGTCCTCGTCATAGGGGACGTCAATGTCCAGCTGCTCAAGCACCTGGCGGGCCAGCGGCCAGTCAACTGACGCCGTCAGATCGGACACGAACAAGGAAACCGAACTGCCAATGACCCTGGCGATCACAAAGAAGTCGTCACCGACCGCCGACAGCCCGATGACACCGCCGATGCTTGGCAGCTGCCGCAGCGCGCTGAGGATCGCGGCCAGGCTCTCAGTAACGGCGACCGGGAGCGCCTCAGCTTCCCACGCGTCATCCTCGCGGTAGACGGCGATGCAGAAGTCGCTGTCAGTCACCTCGGTCATAGTCAACTCCACGGTCCAGCGCCGAGAACTCAGCGATTCGAATGACGGGTCGCCGAGCGCCGTCCGATGACCTTGCGCGCGCCGCAGCTAGAACAGTAACGGCTTTTCGGACAAGAATCGGCGTGGTTGCGTCGGCCTGGGCCCGCTGCCGTTAGGGTTGAGCCCAGAGCCGTTAGGACCGAGCCAACGGCGAGTGACCATTGGTCTTCAGAAGCTGCTGGGTTATGCTGTGCTCAGCTGCGGTAAGTATGTCAATGCGCTGGGTAGGGAGGTGATCGCCATGTTGAAGAAGGTGCTGACCTGGGCAGGCGTAGCCTTCGTAATCTACTACCTGGCTACATCGCCGCAGGGCGCGGCTAATGTGGTCACTGGTGCTATTGACTGGTTGAAGATGGCAGGTAACTCGTTGGCGTCTTTCTTGAATCACATAAAGCTGTAACCAATGAGCCGTCTGGCAACTACAAAAGCTAAGCCAGCTGCCCTCGACAGGTATTTGCTTCCGCGCGAGGTTTGCGTCGCGATGGTGCGGCGGCACCCGGCGGTGCTGCTTACGCCGAGCGCTCAGGCGATCGGCGGCCTGCTGGCCGCTGCCGTGCTGTCAGCCACTATCTTGCGTGGTCACACGCTGATCGCTGGCATCGTCTGGGCTGGCTGGGCCGTTCTCTTCCTCAACTTGCTCTGGCAGACCGCGAACTGGGCAGTGGACTACTTCGTCATTACCTCCGAACGGATCTTGCTGACCTCAGGTTTGTTCACCCGCAGCGTCGCGATGATGCCGCTGGCGAAGGTCACTGACATGAGCTTCCACCGCTCAATTACCGGTAGATTGCTCGGCTTCGGTGAGTTCGAGGTCGAATCGGCTGGCAAAGACGCGAAACTCCGCAATATCGACCATATTCCGTATCCTGAGCAGCTTTACCAGATTGTCTGCGGGAAGATCTTCAAGGACAGCGCGGGACAGGACGACGGCACCGGAGACATAGTCGAGGCCGACGACGCCTACGATGACGACGACGACAACGCGACGCTCGTGTACGATGGCGGCTCCGATCTGTCGTTGGACGATCTTTAACCGCCGCCCCGGCTGCCGCCCTTCCCCGAAGTTCCCGCCCTTCCCCGAAGTTCCCGCCCTTCGCCGAAGTTCGTGCAGCCGGAGCCAGCAGACACCGGCTGCCACCTAGTGGTCGCGCCGAACTAGCTGATCTTCGCCAGACGAACTCATGGCAGCCGTTGTTCACCAATCACTTTTAGTATCCAGCGCAGCGGGCCAATACCAGGTCAGCGCGCCCCCATCAGCGCGCCGCGCTAAGTGCCAGGGTGGTTCCTAAGATGAGGCGGAGGCGAGCGTCAATGGACGAAGACGAACTCCCGGGCGACCCGGTCTGCCTGCTGCGACGAGTCTGTCAGCGCTGCGGTGCCGTCGCCGACGAGGACCCGCCCACCACCTGCCCCACCTGTCACGCGGACCTCGCAGCCAGCTAGGGCAGCACCCGCCGGGCGACCGCTCGAACCTGTCGGCTGGGCATTTCTAGTGAGTTCAGGGCCACTTCGTTGCTTTAAGCCCGATTTGCCGGAGTCTAGGCGTCGAGTTTTCCGTAGACGTCGAGTTTTCCTTGCTAGCTGCGGAAAAGCCGTCGCGCACGGAAAAGTCGACGCGCGAAGCGTGCCCCTAGTACCTGACTTGGCTCACGATCCCGGGATTTCGGGCAGCTCGCGGCTCTGACGTGCGGGTTCCTGGCTTGTGGTGAGCAAATTTGCGCACTAATCCGGGTGTCGTAGAGTGGCCCGGTGCCGTATGTGCGCACAGTCAGGACGGCGTCGGGTGCCACGGCCGTGCAGATCGTGTGGTCCTCCCATCGCGGGTCGCGGAATATCGAGCACCTCGGGTCGGCTCATGACGATGCCGAGCTGGCGGTCCTGAAAGCCGCGGCCGGTCAGCGGCTGGCTGCCGGGCAGGGCGAGCTTCCGCTAGGGCCGGGTTTCGGGACCGGCCGATCGGGCGGGCCGCTGCCGATCACCTCCTCGCGGGCAGGGCACCTGCTCGAGGCGCTGGGCACGGGCTATGACGTGCTGGGCCTGGGCAAGGCGGCCGGCGGGGACGAGGTGTTCCGTCAGCTGGTGCTGGCCCGGATCATCGAGCCGTCCAGCAAGCTCGACGCCCTGCGGGTGCTGGACGAGGCCGGGATCGCGCCGCCGTCCTATGCCACGCTCAAGCGGCGCCTGCAGGCCTACGCGAAGAACGCCTGGCGGGACGGGCTGTCGCGGGCGTGCGCGACGCATGCCCGCCTCGGCCCGGCCAGCCTCGTGCTCTACGACGTCAGCACCCTGTATTTCGAGACCGATGCCGGGGACGGGTTCCGCGAGCCGGGCTTTTCGAAGGAGCGGCGCCTGGAGCCTCAGATCACCATCGGGCTGCTCACCGACGCTTCCGGGTTCCCGCTGATGGTGCACGCGTTCGAGGGCAACGAGGCGGAAACCAAGACGATGCTGCCGGCCATCGAGGCGTTCATGACCGCGCACCAGCTGCCTGATGTCACGATCGTCGCCGACGCCGGCATGATCTCCGAGGCCAACCGCAAGGACATCGAGGCGGCCGGGCTCTCCTTCATCCTCGGCGCGAAGATCCCGTTCGTTCCCTACGTCGTCGCGCAGTGGCGCAGCGAGCACCCGGGCCAGGACATCCCGGACGGGCTGCATCTTCACCCAGCCCAGGCCCGCATCGAACAAGGACCGCCGTGACCAGGCCATCTACTACCAGTACCGGGCCGACCGGGCCCGGCGGACCCTGCGCGGGATCGACGAGCAGGTCGCCAAGGCCGAGAATGCAGTCCAGGGAAAGGTCCCGGTCAAGCGGAACCGGTTCATCCGCCTCGACGGCGCCGCCAAGAGCGTCAACCGCGAGCTTGAGGCCAAAGCCCGCGAGATAGCCGGGATCAAGGGCTACCACACCAACCTGCAGGCATGCCCCGACGGCACCCCCGGTCACCGCCGAGTTCGTCATCAGCGCCTACCACCAGCTCTGGCAGATCGAGAAAGCCTTCCGCATGTCCAAGCACGACCTGCAAGCCCGGCCCATCTACCACCGCAAGCGCGACTCCATCGAAGCCCACCTGACCATCGTCTTCGCCGCCCTCGCCAGTCAGCCACTGGATCGAGAACCCGACCGGCTGGTCAATCCGCAAATTCGTCAGACCACCCGCCGCTACCGCACCATCGAAATCCAAGCCGGAACCCCACCATCACCGCCGCCGAACCCCTGCCCCACGACCTGCGCCATGCCCTCGACCAAATCCACCGCACCCCGGTGCGCACTAAATGAGCCAAGTCGGGTCGCAGCCAGCTAGGGCAGCACCCGCCGGGCGACCGCTCGAACCTGTCGGCTGGGCATTTCTAGTGAGTTCAGGGCCACTTCGTTGCTTTAAGCCCGATTTGCCGGAGTCTAGGCGTCGAGTTTTCCGTAGACGTCGAGTTTTCCTTGCTAGCTGCGGAAAAGCCGTCGCGCACGGAAAAGTCGACGCGCGAAGCGTGCCCCTAGTAGGAGCGAACCGGAGCTACGGAACGGCCCTCCAGCCGGCGCCGACATCACCAGGCGGCTCACCGCCGGCGAGCGGGACGCGATCTGGCAGCGGGCCGCATGCGCCGCCGAGCGATCAAACCGGCACATCCGGGCACTAACTGGCACTGACCCAGCAGCCGCCCAGGACGCGGCATGGGCAGCAGACGACACCCTGCATGCCGCCGCAGCGACCCTGCGCAGCCGAATCATCCAGGAGGCTGTCGCCGCCTACGACCGGGCCTCCGCGCCATACCGCGAGCTACCCGCCCGCAGCAGACCAGGAACCGGCCTGCGCCAGGCCGCGCGGCTGATCGCCACCGCAGGCTTCCTCAGCGGCGACCCGGCCGTCGCACAGCTCGCACTGATTACCCGGCTGGCCGCTCTCGCCGAGTCCGTGGCCGAGTTGCGCAACGCCCAAGGACGCGCGGACCAGGCCGCTGCCACCCGGTCAGCAGCCGAACGCCTCCGGGCCGCTGCCGTCACCCGACCACCACGCGATCCCCGCCGCCGGCTGACCACCGCCAGCCTCGCCCGCTCCGCGTTCCTCAACGCGCCGAGGCCACATGCATCAGATCAGCCAGCTCGGCCGGCCCCGTAGCTTCGAGCGCCCATTTGCCCGGCCGCTCTCCGCCATCACACGCGGCCGAGGCAGCTGAGCCGACGCGGCGTGCGTTAATATCCGGCGATATGAGCGGCGGGCGCTTGGAAGCGCTGGTCCTGGATTTCGCGGGTGTGCTCACCTCGAACATGGTCGAGGTTATTGCTATCCGGATCGCGCAATGTCTGCCTGGCAGGCGGCGTCGCGCTCAATTGCGTCAGCAACGGCCGGCTGCCAGAGCCCCTATTCATCCCGCCGTTCCCCCATGACGCGGGAGTCTCTGTGGGCGCCGCCTGGGCGATCGCGCCTCCGACCTCGCCAGTACCGCTCGAATCGCCTTACCTCGGCGGCACGCTGGAAGTCGGCCCGCTGATTGACCGCGCCCGAGCGGACGGCCTGAGCGTGGAAACGTTCGATCCGGAGATCACCACGGAACTTCGTCTCAGCGGTGCCATCGGGGCGGTGGCCGAGGGTCGGGCAGAGGCAGGCCCTCGGGCACTCGGCCACAGGTCCATCATCGCGGTTCCAAGCCCGGCGGACGTCCGTGACCGTATCAACTTGCTCAAGGGCCGAGAGCCCTGGCGTCCGCTCGCTCCCGTTGCCTGCCCGGAATACGCTCCGCGACTGTGGCCCGATCAGGGGCGCCGCGCACTCTACATGGTGGGCGCGGCAGCGGTTTCGGCGCACGGGCAGAAGGTCATGCCCGCGGTGATCCACGTGGACGCCACCACCAGACCACAGATCCTGCCCTCCGGTGCAGCACCCGTGGTGGAGAGCCTGCTCAGGGCGCTGCAGAAGGCAGGCTTACCTCCGGTAATGGTGAACACCTCGCTCAACGGCCGGGGCGAACCCATCATTGACTCGGCAGCCCAGGCAATCGATGCCCTGAAGAATCTTGGCCTGGATTTCCTGATACTTGGCGAGCACCTCGTCCGTCCGCCACACTAGCCCCGGTGTGCTGGGCTCGTCGATGGTGTCAGCGCTCCCCTGCGAGCTAGCATCGTCAGCGTCCGTGGCGAGCTAGAGGAGGGTGTCGCGTCGTTGCCGGGTATCGGGGTCGTCATCGTCACGATGGGGAATCGCGCCACCGAGCTGGCCGCCCTGCTGGAGTCTGTAGCGGGGCAGAGCGTCCAGGCCGACCACGTCGTGGTCGTCGGTAATGCGACGCCGCTGAACGACGTGCCGGAGTGGGCGACCAGGGTGCCGCTGGCGGAGAACCTGGGATGCCCTGGCGGGCGCAACGTCGGGCTGAGGCCGCTGCTGGAGTCGGCCGACGTTGATGTGATCGTCGAGCTCGACGATGACGGGCTGCTGGTCGCTGATGATGTTTTCGCGCAGGTACGGCAGCTATTCGCCGCTGATCCTGCTCTCGGAATCGTGTCGTTCCGGGTGGCGGACGAGCAGGGGCGCACGCTGGGGAGGCATGTTCCCCGGCTGGGAGCCAGCGACCCACTACGACGCGGGCTGGTGACGCATTTCCTCGGTGGCGGGCATGCCCTGTCGGCACCGATGCTGCGGCAGATCGGTGACTGGCCGGGCCAGTTCTTCTTCGAGCATGAGGAGACGGATCTGGCGTGGAGGGCGCTGGATGCAGGGTGGGATATCTGGTATGAGCCGGATCTGGTGCTCCAGCATCCGAGGACTCCGGCTGACCGGCACGCGGTGCATTACCGGCTGACGGCGCGGAACCGGGTGTGGCTGGCCCGGCGGCGGCTGCCGGCCGTTCTAGTGCCGGCGTACCTGGGGGTGTGGATCGCGATCACCCTGGTCCGCACGCATTCGGCTGCCGCGTTGCGGGCGTGGGCCGGCGGGTTCTGGGAGGGCATCCGCACACCTTGCGGTCCGCGCCAGCCGATGCGGTGGCGGACTGTGTGGAGAATGACCAGGCTCGGACGACCACCCGTGATCTGACCTCCAACGGGATTGGAGAGGCGCATGGCGCAGACTCTGCTGATCAGGTCCATCGGCATTGTGGTCGGCGGACGGAGCGAGCCCACCGATGATCACTGGACCGAGAACGCCATCATCCGTCTTGACCCCGATTTCCCGGCCGGCGTAGTCCAAGGGCTCGAAGAGTTCAGCCACCTGCTGGTCGTCTGGCATTTCCACCGCGCAGATCCGGCAGAAGTGACCCTGCATGCTCGTAGCCCGCGCGGCAATCCGGCGTGGCCTCCTACCGGAACGTTCGCTCACCGGAATCATCGCCGCCCTAATCAGCTGGCGGAAAGCTTCCCACGGCTCCTGAAAGTCGACGGCCTCGACCTGCACGTCACCGACCTGGACGCGATCGACGGCAGCCCGGTCTACGACCTTGCCCCCTACTTCAAGGAGATGGGCCCGCGTGGTCACGTCCGCGAGCCAGGCTGGCCAGCAGAGATGCTCCAGGACTACTGGGGCTGACGAACAGCCCACCCCAGCGCGCTCGCATCGACCAGGCCAGCTCCCGGCCGCAGCAGTGTGCAACGGCCGCGCGGGGATCGCTGTATGCCTGATGGGCTGCGCACTGCCAGCTAGAGCGGGGCATGCGAGCCGAGGTGGACACGGGCCGGGGGAGGAACGCGGTCGAGCAGCCACTGGTCGCCGGGCTGCCGCCCGAATCGCATGACTGGCACTCCCATGATCGACAACGCGATTCATCAACGCGGCGCGGAGACCGACCTCTACCTCAAGCCTGGCCTGGGCCACATCCGGATGGCGGACCTGCGCAACCAGCAGGTCCGCGACGTGTACGCGGCGATGCGCAAGATCAACCGGCCTGCCGAGAAGGCCGAGCCATCCGATCTGATGCGCGCCCTGCTGGAGGCCCGGGCGGCCCGCGAAGGCAATCGGGTATCCACTAGGCCGCTAAGCGAGTCACGGATCCGGCGAGTCAACGCCGTCCTGTCCGCCGCACTCAACGAGGCGGTCACCGTCCGGCACATCATCCCGGTCAACCCTGCCACCGGCATCTTCCGCGCGACCGGCTCCCGCAAGAGCGGCCGGACTAGGCCGCTGCTGTGGACCGCCGAGAGAGTCGAGCACTGGGAAAAGACCGGCAAGGTCCCCGCCAAGGTCATGACCTGGACCCAGGCGCCGAGGAGCTGGCGGAGGAAGCGGCCAGGACCATCTCCACATTCGTGCCCCGCCGGACCCGCCCAGCCCCGGCCCGCCGGGCCGCCAACCAGACGTCCGCGCGGACTTTCGGCCCAACAATGGCCCAGCAGGAGGCGAGATGACCTTGAAGACGAACCTGGGCTTCCGGGACACCAGCCCAGGAAGCCCAGGTAACAGAGCGGAGGCTCGGGGATTTGAACCCCGGATGGGCGCGAACCCAAACCGCATTAGCAGTGCGGCGCCATAGACCGGACTAGGCGAAGCCTCCTTGAACCTGCTGGCCAGTCCGAATAGGACGGGTCCCAACAGTACCTTTCGCGCGAGTGACATCCAACCAGTATCAGACCGAGCCGCTCGCTCAAACTCATCAGTTCGAGCCACCGACACCGGCTGCCTGAAGTCCGAGCGTCAACCGCGCGGACCTAGGGTACCGGCACGGACACAACCATCGCAAAGCTATCGGCAACCAGCCGACGCCACGCTGGTCACGCCCGAGTGGTGGCGCTAGCTTGCTTCGATCACGGTGAAGTCGCCACGAGCGTAGGCGTCCCTGATTTTGGTCTTGGCGAACTTGCCGACACTGGTCTTTGGTACCTCTTCGATAAAGCACCAGCGCTCGGGCAACTGCCAGCGCGGCACCTGGGTAGCCAGGTACTCGCGTAGCTCGGCTGCGGTCGCTGTGCCACCGCTGGCCAGGACGACAGTGGCAAGCGGGCGCTCGCCCCATCGGTCGTCGGCGATGCCGATGACCGCTGCTTCGAGCACTTGCGGGTGACCCATCAGCGCGTTCTCCAACTCCATCGACGAGATCCACTCCCCGCCTGACTTGATCACGTCCTTGGCGCGGTCGGTCAGCGTGACGAAGCCGAGGCGGTCGATGGTGCCGACGTCGCCGGTACGCAACCACCCGTCGCGGAACTTCTCCGGGTCGTCGTCTTTGTAGTAGGAGCCAGTGATCCACGGGCCGCGCACTTCGACTTCGCCAACGGCCACGCCGTCATGCGGCAGCGGCACCCCGGACTCGCCGATCAAGCGGGCCTCCACGTCGCAGATCAGCCGCCCTTGGGTGTCGCGGTAGTGCCAGGACTCTTCTTCGCTGACCCCGACCGGCGGCCGGGCGACGCTGCCGAGCGGTGAGGTCTCGGTCATGCCCCACGCCTGGAGTATGGTCACGCCGAATTCCTTCTGGTACGCCTCCATCAGGGAGTGCGGGACGGCTGACCCGCCGCAGGGCACTACCCGCAGCGAGCTGATGTCTCCGCCGTGCTCCCTGACGTGTTGCAGCAGCGCGTTCCAGATCGTCGGCACCGCCCCGGCCAGGGTTGGCCGCTCCGCTTCGATCAGCCGCACCAGCGGCTCAGGCTGCAAGAACCGATCCGGCATGATGAGGCTGGCACCAGCCATGTAGGCGGCGTAAGGCAGACCCCAGGCATTCGCGTGAAACATCGGCACTACCGGCAGCACCCGGTCGGGCTCAGCGACTCCGAAGACACCGGCAGTGCATACCGCCATCGAATGCAGGTGCATCGAGCGGTGACTGTAGACGACGCCTTTCGGGTGGCCGGTCGTGCCGCTTGTGTAGCACATCGCAGCGGCCGAACGCTCGTCCACGTCGGGCCAGTCGAAGCTATCGGGCTGGCCAGCAAGCAACTCCTCGTAGCCGTGCAGCGAGCGATCCGCCGCACCGAGCGCGGCGCGCGTCTCCTCGGTCACACCGCCAGCGCCAGTTACCACCACATGCCTGATCGTGGCCGCGTGCGGCAGCACCAGGGCGAGCAGCGGCACCAGGCTCTGATCAACGATCACGACCTCATCGCTCGCGTGGGTGGCGATGTAGCCGATGACCTCTGGCTCCAGCCGCAGATTCAGCGTGTGCAGCACCGCGCCCATCGAGGGGATCGCCAGGTAGGCCTCAAGGTGCTCGGAGTTGTTCCACATCAAGGTGGCAACCCGCTGATCGCCATCGACGCCGAGCGCGCGCAGCGCGTGCGCCAGCTTGGCGACCCTGGTGCCGGTCTGCGCGTAAGTCTGGCGACGGCTGCCGTCGGTCGTCCAGGTCACGACTTCGCGATCACCGAACACGGTGCTGCCATGCCGCATGATCCGAGTGACGGTCAGCGGGACATCCATCATCGTGCTGCGCACCGAAACCTCCTGCGTCCAACTTCCGGCGCCGATAGTCCGGCTGTGTCGCCGGTGCGCCCATATTCCCTGGGGTGGATAGTCCCACGTCGACGGCGAAACGTCACCAGGCGAGCGCAGGTATGTCGACCGGCTAAATCCGCGCGCAGATCAACGTCGGTGCGTAGCTTGGCTACTGCTCGCGACACAGTGCTCTTGACGGTTCCCTGGCTGACGCCAAGGATCTCGGCCACCTCAGCCTCCGTCATGTCCTCGAAGAACCGCAACACCACCGCGGCCCGCATTCGCTGCGGCAGTCGGTCAAGCGCACGGCACAGGGCATCGTGCTGTTCACTGCTCACCGACGAGTCGGCAACCGGCTGGTCAGGAATGTCGTCTGTGGGGTATTCGTCGACTTTGCGACGGCGCCACCAGGAAATGTGAGTATTGACTATGGCGCGCCGGACGTAGCCGTCAAGTGCGTTGCGGTCTTCGATCCGATCCCAGGCCTGATAGGTCTTGGCTAGCGCCGACTGCACCAGGTCCTCGGCGTCAGCGACGTTGCCGGTGAGCAGGTAAGCCGAATGCAGCAACGACCGGCCTCGGCTGATGACGAACTGGTGGAAGTCGATCTCGACTGAGCTCGACCGAACCGACATCTCGCCAGCTTGCTCCTGGTCGGCGCAGGCAATCGCCTCAGCCGCGTCCACGCCGCCGGCCATCTCGACGACATCAGCCGCGTCGACCGGGTTGAGCTGGCGCGGCACGCCCGCTCTGGGTGTTATGCCCGATGCCGGCACGTCGGCACGCCGAAATCCGGCCGGTCCGCTTGGCCCGTGCCCGTCCTGCTCTTGGCCCATGGCGGTCTTGTCCTTTGGATCCCACTGGCCATCGTGATCGCCCCCGACGCTCACCTACTAACGGTACCCACGACACTCCGTAGATTGCTCACTACCCTACGTAATGCGGTGCCGGTCAGTACTGTATCCGCCTAACGCGCGGCCTCGACCAGGTCCACCCCAAAGGTGTCCTGGTCAGACTTGACATCCAGAAGATCGATGAAACCGCTTGACTAGGAGCGGTTCGCTCAGCATCGTCGAAACGCTGGAAATGAAAAACTCGCATATGAAGGTTGGTGTCTGTCGTGAAATCGGGAGCCATCTGCTGCGACCGATGTCCGGCTGCCGCGACCACAGACACGAGCCATTTCGCTCGCCGACGACTGCTGAAAACGGCGGTCTTCCAACCCCAGCCGGTCACGACGGGGCGGCCCGACCCGCGCCAGCCTGACCGTCAAATAGGCAAGCCCGACACCGTAGGCGATCAAGATCGGCCCTGGCCAGCGGCAGTCGCACCAGATCCCGACCCCGCTGACCGGCACGTTTACCGCACCGCCACTGGCACAATTATTGATATCAGTCCGCATTTCATTACCATTGGCAATGCCGGCGGCGAGCGGCGATTCGCGCTGACCGCCGACGCTACGGCCTGGCGGGGCGAACCATTAGAGCCGTCCGCGCTTACTCCGGGCGATGAAGCGGTCATCCGTATCAGGCCGGCTCAATCCAGTATTGCTGATCGTATTTGGGCAAATATCGGGAGAGTATGCGGCACGATTATTGAATGCGACGCTGAGTACCTAGTCGTGACAGAAGGCGCGATGCGCAGGCCGAAGACGGTCGTCATCTCGCCGTTGGCAAGCGTGCGCATCAAGGTGCGGATTCCGAATCTCCGCCCCGGCTACCTGCTCGACATCATCGGCGTCTGGCGCCAGGGCATCCTGCATGGTCTGGTGGCACCCAGCCCTCAGCCCAGGTACCGCAGCGACGAGATTCCGCCGGTGCGACCGGTGGGCGGCAGGCTGCCAGAGTCCATCACCGGCTCGGCGGTGTGGCACGACTCCGCCGAAGAACCCTACGGCGTGCTCGGCGTCTTCTACCCGGCGGTTGATCCGGCGGCTGGGTGCGCCGAAGACTCCGCCGCGAGGATGGCCCCCGGCCAGCCACAGAGCTACCGTGAGTTGCCGTATCTGGCCATCGGCAGCGCGCTCTCCGTACGCAATGAGTGCACCGGCATCGCCTGGACCCTCCCGGTGACCGGCTGCGCGCCGATTGCCCGGCTGTTCAACGACCACTGCGTCACCTGCAAGACCTCGCCACGAGGCCGAATCGCAGATTTGACAGCAGCGAGCTTCATCGCCCTCGGCGGCGAGCTTGAGCAGGGTTGTTTCAATGCGACCTTGACGATCGGCCGCTGACATGCTGCTGACCTTGCTTGGTGACGTCCAGATCCCGCTGCTGGCCACCATGCTGCTTGGCGCCTGCCTGCTAAAGGGCTCACGGGCGGCCCAAACCTGGTCGATGACGGTCGGGCTTGGACCCACCTCGCTCTTCCCGCTGAAGCTGCGCAGGCCAGTCGCGATGGTGATCTGCGCCATTGAGTGCGGGCTGGGCATCGGGCTGATCCTCACCGCTGGCCGATACTGGCACGGCGTGCCATCTGAACTGGTCAGGTTCGGCACTGGCTTGCTCTTTGTGGTGGCTACCTGCGCCTTGATCGAAATTCGCAGTGTGCGGCCTGAGGTCGGCTGCGGCTGCTTTGGCGAGTTCAGCAAGGCGCCGATCACCGGTCGTACCGTGGCCAGATCGGCGCTGCTCGCGATCGCGGCGATCGGCACCATCAGGCTGCCACCGATCAGACTCCCTGACACGGCTAGGAGCATCGCCAGCGTGGCTGCGATGCTGTTGGCCGAATTGATCGTCTTCGCGCTGCTCTCACCTGAGATCAAGGATGTGCTGGTGCGGATTGGCTACTCGGCACCCTGCGAACTCCGGGTGGTCAGCCCGGAGCAGACACTGATCGCCCTGCAGCGCAGTGCCCAGTGGCGCAAGCACGCCGACTTGATCGCCGATCATCATCCGTCCGACGTCTGGCGCGAGCTGTGCTGGCGCTATGTGGCCTTCCCCAGCCAGTACGAAGGCAATGACGCCGAACTTGTCTTCGCCGTGCGACTGGAGCACCGCCGACCAGTCATCCTGTCCGCCCTGGTCGACACCGCGACCGGAGTTGTACTGCCCTGGCCAGTCCCAGTGACCCGACCAGCGAGACCGCGCCGGCATGGGGCGACTCGGCCGCGTTTGGCCAGGTACCCAGAGCCGGTCGGACGGGTTGAGCCGGCCAGCATGCCTGGTCTCGGCGGCTCATCGGCGAGCGGGCCATACCCGCCTAAGTGACATTTCCGCTGCCCGCATTCAGGTCAGTCAGCACTCGGCTGAGCCAGGCACCATCCTGGCGATGAGCCGGGCGGCCTTTCGTTCTGACTATTTCTAAGCTTTTCTTGGATCAGCGCTAGAGAACCCAAGAAAGCGCGAGAGCGGCCGTCAGCTCGGCTGGGCACGCAGGAAGCGACCGAAATGCGGGACGGTAAAGGCGATCAGGCCGCGCTCCGAGCTGTAGATGAGCCCCTTCTTGATCAGGCTGTCCCTGGCGGGCGACACGCTGGATGGCTTGCGGCCGAGTTCGTCGGCGACCTGCGCTGTGCCGACCGGCTCGTCGCCGAGCAGCGCCATCGCACGCATGTACTCCCGCTCAGCGGGAGTCGCGCGCTCGTACCTGCTGCCAAAGAAGCCGACCGCCAGCTCACCCGCCGCGAGCGGGGCCGCGACCGCCACGTCGCCGGCCGTCACCGGACTAGTCGCCGCGACGTCCCAGGTCACCTTTCCATAGGCCTGGACGAAGTATGGATAGCCATCGGCGGCCGCGTAGAGCGCGTCGAGGGCGGCCGGCTGGAAGTCGGCGCCCTCGCGGTGCGCCGGGGCGAGAAGCGCGATGTCGGCGGCCGACCGGTCGAGACGATCAATAGCTACATATCGAAACAATCGCTCCGAGTAGCTCTTGCTTGCCGAAAGTACTGAAGGCAGGTGCGGCAGCCCAGCACCCACGACGATCAGCGGGCCGCCAGTTTGCGACAGCTCGTGGCAGGCCGCGCAGAGCGCGGACACGTCGATGGCGGGTATGTCCTGCATCTCGTCGATGAACAAGGCGATCCCGACGCCAAGGTCAGCGGCCACGGCAGCCGCGTCAGTGAGCAGTTCGGTGAGGTCGATCTCCAAGTCGCCTGAGTCGGCCCGGCCGCGCGCCATTGGCACATCAATGCCGAGCTGGCTGGCCTGGACACCTTTCGCCGCCTTGGGGTCGCGGGCAAGAAATGCCTTAAGTATCCCGAGAAAGTCATCGATCCGATCGGGAGCACGGTGCCGCGGTGCCAGTTCGCGCACCGCCAGGTGCAGCGCAGCGGCGATCGGTCGGCGAATCGACTGATCAGGCCGGGCTTCGATCTTGCCGGTGCCCCACAGCCGCTGGATCGCCATGGAACGGAACGAGTTGAGCAGCACCGTCTTGCCGACCCCGCGCAGCCCGGTCAGTACCATGCTGCGCTCCGGGCGGCCCTTGGCGACGCGTTCGAGCACTACCTCGAACTGAGCCAGTTCCCGATCTCGGCCAGCCAGTTCTGGTGGCCGCTGACCTGCGCCGGGAGCATAAGGATTTCGTACCGGATCCACGGGATAGCAGCCTATGGCCAGGTCTAGCAAGATCCCTAGATTGCCTTAGAAAGCCGTAGCCGGCGTGTCGCGATAACTGGTGGTCTTGGTTGATCTAGCCGGGGTCGGCGTGACCGGAGCCGTGCAACCTGGTCAGGTAGGCGTTATAGGCAACGAGTTGCTCTTCATCGTCGTCAATGTCGGCGGTCGGCGATGACGATGTGGGCGCGACTGTGGATCGGCGGGCTGCCTCAAGCCAGCCGCGCGAGCGCGACGTCGCGCGGCTGTCGGTGCTCCACATCAAGAACACCACCATCATCAAAATAAACATGATCCCGTCGCCAGCCACCCACATCACCGCGCCCCCCGCGTGCAAGTCGCCAACCGCCGTCCCGGCCCAGGCCGGTCTTTGGCCGATAGGCAGGCCCGGAGCGCTGGCATTGGCACCGCTCAGTAGCAGTCCGGTGAATGTGTCGACCGGCATGACCAGGAATAGCAGCACCAGCCTGGTGGGGTAAGACAACCGCCAGCGGATCGGCTCTGAGCCGATAATCGGCAGGAAGAACAGGTAGCCGACGATCAGGAACACCACGTGCTCCGCTTCGTGAGCGCTCTGATTGCGGGCCGTCAGGTTAGCCAGGCCGGTCAGGTGCGCCACCACGATAGCGGCGGCGTACGCGGCGAAGCCGAACACCGGCCAGGTCAGGAAGCTGGCCACTTGAGAGCGAAGGACGCGCTTGACCCAGGTGTGCAACGGGTTGCGGCTGGCGTGCATGAGCAGGGTGATCGGCTGGGCGAAGATCAGCAGTGGCGGAGCGGCCATGACGAGCATCAGATGCTGCACCATGTGGTCCCAGAACAGCACATCGTCATAGCTGCCGATGCCGCTCTGCAGGGCAAAGACGACGATCACCAGCCCGGCGAAGAACATCCCGGTGCGCCAGAGCGGCCACGGCCGAACCGGATGCTTGCGGTTAACCCGGATCACGCCCCAGAGATACAGGGCGGCCGAGATGACGACGGCACTCGTGACCAGCGGTGCCGACTGCCACTGGGTGAAGATCGCCGATACGCCGAACGGTGGAAGCATGCGGACCTCCTACGCGGCGTAGTTTACCTGGCCGCCACTGACTCGATCCCCGCTCCTGCGCATGGACCTGCCACCAGTGTGCGCGGGCAGGTCATTGGCTAGGGCTCAATGTTCGTATTGGGCGGATAGCAGAGCAGGCGAGCCGCAGCGCGCCGCGCCCGCTAAGGTGGTCGACGGAGGGTTCGCCTAGTGGCCGATGGCGGCGGTCTTGAAAACCGCTATGGGGCGTGAGCTTCATCGTGGGTTCGAATCCCACACCCTCCGCTCATCACCTGCGGAAACCCGTACTGAGCTGGGCGAACGCAGACCCAGCACGGTCACTTCCCGCACTTGCACTATGCGCAGTTGGCTGCGGCGCGCGGCGACGTCATGCGAGTGGCTGTGCCAATACGCGCCCAAGTTTGGGCCATGTACGTAGCCGAGAAATCCTCTGATCGAGCTGCGCTTAGGCAGCCGTGGCCACCAGTAGAAGCGGCCCGCGTTATCGGTGCCGAAGTAGTTAAGCGGGAAGAACGAGGCCAGCGGAAGCACCCAGGCGAGGCTCCAGCGCAGGAGTCTGCCTGATAGCAGGGCCGCCAGTCCAGATCGCTATCGCGCGGACGAGCACTACAGCGGTCCCCAGCGGCGCTATCGCTGCGGCTGTGCCGCCGACGAGCAAGGCGGCAGCGCATGCCATGCCACGCAGTCGGCACTCGCCCACCGTCTGGTACAGGAGGTCGTCAGGCCGTACGGGCAGATGCTGGACGATACCGAAGGACAGCGCGGTGATGGTGACGAAGACGCGGGGTAGGTCGCGACGGTGGCGGGGACGCCATTACCGCCGGTCAGCCCAGCGCGGATGACTTGGTAGGTGTCGGCGCGCCAGGTCTCGGCGCAGCGAAGGCAGCGGGTGACGCGGCGGGTCTTGCAGGCCACAGGCAGGACCTCGATCGGGCTCGTGGGTAGCGGCGCAGGAGTTCTCCGGTGCTGCAGCCGACGTGGTCGATACGGCCGGGGATCAGGACGGGCCGAGCGCAGCCGCGCTCGCCATAGCCGTCGACAGCGCGATCTTCATTGCGTCGCAAGGCAGCTCATCGTCAGCCAGCAGCCGACACACTCAGCTCAGCCGCCGTCTCGGCTGCGAATCTCGCGTCAGCCCCCTCCCCAGGAGCCTCGTCGCACTCGCCGCTTGTCTACGGCCGCTGCTGGACTCCGAGGAGCCCCGACCCGACGAGCTGAGGACCGGCGCGCCAGCCAGACTGACGTTGGCACGCGTCCTACGCTCTCTACAGGCGCATTCGGCATTGGGCCAGCTGTCAGAAGCAACTGCTAGGTTGCCTCTAGGGCATACGAAAGGAGCTTAGGTGCAGGTAAGGATCGTTGACTTCTTTGCCGGATGTGGTGGAGCATCGCTTGGCTTCTCGATGGCACGGCCCGAAATCTTGCAATACCGCATAATGGGTGGCGTCGAGATAGACCCATATGCTGCGGCGACCTACAAGCGCGCGCTTGAGGTTCCCATCCACATTGGTGACGTCCTAGATCTACTAGACCCGGGTGTTCTAGCACACGCGAGTTCTGCCTGGAGAGCGGAAGGCCCACTTCTTCTAATCGGTTGCGCTCCATGCCAGGGGTTTCTCGTCGCATCGAAAGAAAGATCCACGCCAAGATCCCCGAAATGGGCTATTGGCGGCCTTCGCTGAGATCATCCTACGTCTTCAGCCGGAGGTTATAGTGATGGAGAATGTCCCCGAAATGCTATCGTCAAAGCATTGGCCACATTTCGATGAATGGCATTCTAGATTGACTGAAGATGGATATACGGTCAAGATGGCTATTCACAACCTGGCAGAATTTGGCGTTCCGCAGGAGAGATTCCGAGCACTAGTCATTGCGGCGAGGTGGAAGCACTTCGCCATGCCGCAAGGCCATCTCACATACAAAGAATTTCGCACCGTAAAAGAAGCGATAGGCGACCTGCCGCCTTTGGCGGCCGGAGGCGCTGACTCGATCGACCCAATGCATATTACTTCCAAACACCGACAATCTACTGTTGATCTACTACGACAGATACCTCTCGATGGAGGAAGTCGACGTTCGCTTCCAACCGGAGTCGGACCATCCTGCTGGGATGGCGTCGACGGCTTCCGTGATGTGTATGGCCGTCTCTGGTGGGACCGACCTGCTGTAGCCATCACAGCCCGATGCAGAACTCCATCATGTGGTCGATTTGTGCACCCCGAGCAACATAGGGGACTGAGTGTCCGTGAGGCATCGCTGCTTCAGGGTTTTCCAAGAGACATGGTGTTCGAGGGGCCATTTGACGACAAGTTCAAGCAGATAGGAAACGCAGTTTCACCAATTTTTGCGAAGGCTGTCGCCGAGCACCTGGCTAGTGAGTGGTTCGAAGACCACGACGACGCTAGTAGGGACGCAAATAACGAGGAGCTCAAACTACCTCTGACGAAATCGTTTTCCTCGGGTATCGGACATATTAAGAAGGCGCGATCAAGGCCAGAGGCAGCCTGACTAATGCCTACATTCGTAGACGCCTTCGCTGGCGCAGGCGGTCTCAGCCTCGGAATGCGCAATGCGGGTTTTGATTCTCTATATGCTTTCGATCTGGACCCATTGTCCTGCACGACGCACCGCAACAATCTACAAGGAGTAGTCGAATGCCGCAGCATCGACGATGTCCGAGCAGACAAGTTGCTAAGGCGGGTGGGGAGTCCAGATGTCGTAGTAGGTGGGCCTCCATGCCAGGGGTTCTCAACACAACGACGTGGGCAGCCCACTGATGTCCGGAACGACCTGGTTACCAGATATTTTCACTTTGCACTAGCAATGCGACCACGAGTGATCATCATGGAGAACGTTCCCGGCGTCTTGGGTAGCCGCGGACGCCTTCACATGAAGCAGGTAACGCAGCTCTGTCTGGACAATGGTTACGATCTGACTTCGTCGATAGTCGATGCGGTCATGTTCGGTGTACCCCAGCATCGCAGACGAGCAGTAATCGTAGCCTGGGATCCAAGCAGCGCGAAGCCTTTCGAGTTTGCGGAGATGAAGCTATGCGAATCGGACGTTACTGTTAGGGCTGCGATTGGCGACCTGCCTACGCCGCCAGACAACTACATGGAGCACCCGCAATTCGCGAATCATATTCGAGTACGTATGAGCGCGCGAAATATTGAGAGAATTGGATACGTTCCACAAGGTGGAGGCAGGCTCGATGTCCCGGAACACTTGCGGCTTCCATGCCATCGAGACAGTGATCACCGGCACCTTGACGTCTACGGCCGTCTGACGTGGGACCAGCCATCGGGCACTATCACGGCGATGTTCGACAACTTCACTCGCGGAAGGTTCGCGCATCCTTCGGAAGACAGAAATATTACCAATCGAGAAGGAGCGCGCCTGCAGAGCTTCCCTGACTGGTACGTCTTTTCTGGTCCAAAGAAAGACGTAGCGCGCCAGATTGGAAACGCGGTGCCGCCGCTTCTCGCCCAGGCGCTAGGAACTAGAGTATTGGCGCAGTTGAAAATTTAGGGCAGGCCTGAATCGTCAGATCGCCCCAACCAGAGCAGCGCAGGCGGCACGAAGTCTCGGAAGCGTTGCACTGCCGTAAGCTGGTATCCCAATGGCTTCGACGGTTATCGCGTTATCCCCGAATGACTCGCTCCATGCCTCTCCCACAGCGAGGTAGATGAGAGCACCCCGTGGCACTTGAAGATGGCGTGCGTAGCTGTCAATCTGATAGACACCGCTAGCATCTGGGCCAGATGTTGCATAGTCCTTGGCATCGACGACGATCCGAGGGGCTCCGTCAGCATAGAGGACGATGTCGGGATCGATGTCCGGGCCGCCGTCTGGATATAGCGGAGTGCTTCTTCCTCGGAGCGGATGCAGGACTGCGCGCCAGCCGAAGTGTGAAGCTGCATCATTAAGACAGACATGAATAGCTCGTTCCCAGAGCGCATCAGAGTCAGAGAAGCTGAACGATACCTTGTCACTTGCATAGTCGAGATCCTCATCGGACAGCGCGTCAGACAAGATGTCGCCTGCAGAGGAACACAGGGCTAGAACGTCCGGACGGTCCCGCTGTTCATTAGTGACGTAGTCGATAGCGTCAAGGGCTTGGGAGCGCGTCATCCATGTTGATCGATCCGGCAGAACTGAAGTCAGAAGATCCGCAAAGGCGGCTTCTTGCAGCGAAAGCCAGCCGTCTGCCTCAAGAAGCTCTACAACGGTGTAGATGACAGACGTTAGAGCAGCGCTTCGCAATTTTCTCGATTGACGAACGATTGCGAGATGATGAATGCCTGCGCTCTCGAATTCGCAAATCGTCCGAGCGATATCAAGCGAGCCAGAGAGCGTTGCACTCGAAACGATCCGGCGTGCGTACCGGAACGGAATCCCGACGCTGACCACATCCGCTAGCTGCGCGAGAAACGCGGCGACCGTGTCACTGCCGAGAGTACGGTCTGCCCCTGGCGTATAGCCTGGCAAGCCGACAAGCCGACTATGAAGCGGAAACATGCGCCTGAGTTCGGTGTGTAGATCCGGAAAGCGAGCCTCCACCGTGAGCGTCCCTGCTGGGCAGCGAGCCTTGCCAGCGTATTGATTAGGGTAGACAAGCACATGCGTTTCGTATTGCTGAATTCTCAGTACGCGATTCTTCTCCAGGACATTTAGACAGTCAGTCCAGCCGCCTTCATAGTCGCTCCGTGGGAGGATTGCCGGATCACCGTGCTGCCGGAGATGGATTTCGGTCATCTCACGACCATGGATAGGAGGACACGGCGGTCTGGTACTGGGCCTTCGTGTTGCCTGATGCATCGCGGAGGAAGTAAATCAGCGTACCCTGCCATATGTCCCGGAGATCGTCGACAGAGACCACGTCGGCAAACTCTCCGTGGCCGAATGGCAGGGTGGCGTAGTGGGCCGAATACCACGTAACGAGCTGCTGGGCTATATTGGCTGGCAGATTGCCGTCGATCAGCTCGCTTAGGGTGGCAGGGCTTGACTCGACAGTGACCTGATGAAGTCGGCGGAGGATCGCGTCGTCGAGCGTCAAGGCAGACCGGTCGCGTGGGTTCATAGTCGCTAGGACGACAAGATTGGGCGCGATCCGCATCTCAGTTTGGGAAAGAGGCAACCGAAATCCTCGATCTCTGTGCTCAATATATGTCAGGAGTTCGCCCAGCACCGAATGAATATCAGCCCGAGTGAACTCCTCGATCAAGAGCACGTATGTTCGCCCCCGCGGGTCTCGGAGCGCCCTGTTATTAATCACTCTCAACGTCATGGGCATTAGCTCGTAACCGGATCCATCGGCTCGGGGAACAAATCCCTCAACAAACTTGTCGTAAGTAGTAGCCTCGTGAAATTGAATCTCGGCCAGTCGAAACGGATCGTTGTCCGTAAGCCTTGCTGCCAGCATTCGGGCAATTCGCGTCTTTCCAGTACCAGGCAGTCCTGTTAGCACTATTATTTTATTACTTCCAAAGCGACTGACGACCGCGAGTGCTCGCGTTAGAAACGCTTCATCGGATTCCGTCGGTATAAGGGCTGAGATCTGCAGCCCAGATATTACATAGCTTAGGTAGGCTTCGCGGGATGTCAGTGCGGCGACTGGCGGCTGCGCCGGGGGAGTTGCAAGTACCTCATCGATGAGATCAAGCTTGTCGTCGCTAAGACGCCAGAAACCACCTTCATCCTCTTGAAGGAAGACTCCTCCAAATCCAGCCCTGGAAATCCAAGAAGTGATGCGGCGTCGGGTCTCTGCGCCTTCATCTACTGCCGGTTCCCCGAGAGCGGCGAGATCTGCTGCCTCGTAGTCTCCGGCGCACGCCTCCCTGACCGCCGCGATGTGGGCCAACGCCGTCGGCAGGTCCTCCTCTCGCAGAACACGAAATATGACGCGATTCAGTTCCTGCCAATGTACACGACCTTGAAGAGAACGTGCTGTCTTCCAGATTGCACGATAGGGATGGAGATCGGTGGTTGGCGGATAGTCAGCAGCGACCAGTGGGTTGCTCAAGATATGCCGGTCAAGAACGGCGAGTGCCAGCGCAGCTACGTGGTCGTTGGCTCCGGAGATCTTGCGTGCAATGTCATCGTGTAGATCTCGGATCATGCTGCCAAGAGCCGTCGTGCGAATTCGCTGATCATCATCGACGTAGATAAAGCCTAGTTCTTCAAATTCCTTCTTCCAAGTCCGCAACCGTGAATCTTCCACGTCGGCACTAGGACGTTGCGCGGCGACTCGAGGCCGCACGGCATTCTCTTCGATTACTACGCTAATGTTTGCGCGCACAGGTTCGTAGGGTGGACGAAATTCCTGATGCTCTGAGCGCAAGAAAGCGTAGAGATAGGCATGAGCTTCGCGCAGGTCGAGTGCCAGGTCAACCGGAGGAACGACTCCGTGGGTAGATGTTGACCATACCTCCTGAGGCATAGGACTCCCTAGTTGACCGCGGGTGGGTAGAGCATGGTGGACGGCTGAAACTAGGAGGAGCGTAGCGGGACTGAGACGGGCTTGTCTGTGCCGTCCGAAGTGAGTTGTACCAGTCGGATCGTGTCCCGTCGCCGAGATTAGGTGAAACTGCGCTTATGGCGCGTCAGCCGTAGACGGCAGTAATGGCTTCATGGTGGTCGTGATTGGCGGGGCTGTGGTCGCTGCTTTGCTGGCCACGCTGATTTCGCGTCCGGAGTGCGGAACATGCGGGCAACATGGCCAGAGTGACGGTGAGTGGGCGATCGGGCGAGGTCGCGCTCAAGAACGCCAAGGGTGAGCCAATGGCGACACTAAACTACCGTGAGCCGTGATCAGTTGCGGCCATCTGAGGAGGGTCGTTCCTGCGGGCAAGCTGATATGACCGGGCCAAACCCCATACCGCTCCCAAGCGGATATTTCGGGCTTGGGTGAGGACCAGGCTGACGACATCGGCCGCCACCATGGCGACCGGTCGCGACTGGCTCCTGCGCCGTGCCGTTTGTTGAATTCTGGACGAATGCCCGGCCTGAAACACGGACGGTCTAGGCCCGTATGCGGGGAGCGGGATATGCGCGGGATGGAAACTTGCTGCCAGATCGCACTCGATGTATTTGTCCAGGTCAGAGCCTGGCTTTCGCCTGCGATAGCCGGTCTTGAAACCGCTATGGGGCGTGAGCTTCATCGTGGATTTGAATCCCACACCCTCCGCTGACCTGTGGTAACTCGGCTGGCTTGCGTGCGAGTCTGGCCCGGCCGGATTGACGAAACGGTTCTTACTCCCGGAGACTGCATCTCGTACTACACCCAGCCCGCCGAGCAGACCGGGGGCAGCAACGTGGTCACCGGAATATCCATCCCGGACGCCACCAATTGCGTTCCCGAGGTCGCGGACTTCAAATGGCACACCTCCAGCACCGAGGCGTCGACCATCGATGACGCGCTGACAGTCGCGGCGCTCGGCTTCTCGGCCAGTGCCCAGACCGGGTGGAGCAACAGCGACACGCTGTATTACCAGGACACCGACGACTCGGCCTGGCACCTGTGCGGCCTGAACGACTATCCGGCTGGCAACCCGGGCAAGGTAGTCGCCGGAGTTCCGGGGTGATCCTGCAGCACGCGAGACTGGCCCTCGCCGCGCCCGTGCTGGCAGCCTTGCTGCTCGCCGGGTGCGGCGGGGAGCACCAGGCCGACCCCGGCCCCCTGAAGGGCGGGACCGGGCACAACAGGCTATGCGGACCGCTCCGGCCACCACAGAAAGTATTCACAGCAGGCGGCATCTGGCAGGTCACCAACTCCGGGCCGCCAGCCGTGCTCGACAAGGTCACCCTCGCCCGCATGCGCGGCCTGAAGATCCTGGCCGCCTACGCCGTGCTCGTCACCGGCCACGAGGAATACGGCAACTGGCTCGGCTACCCGGCGCCGCGCGACGCTGCGGCCGGAGTCCACTGGTCAACCCGGCAGCCCGCCGACGGCGCCCGCGTCCCCCGGCGCGCAGGCAAGGACGTCATGAACCTCGTCCTAGTCGTCAAGCTCCTCGGCACCACCGGCAGCGCCGACGGTCTCGACATTAAATACCACACCTCCCGCGGCCACTACCGCCTGTACATCAGCAACGGCCTGACACTGACCACAGCCCGGACAGTACCCAACTGCCCCACCTAACCAAAGGACAGCCCGCCGTAATGCCCGCCCGCGGCGCGCCAGGCCGCGAAATCGCGCCTGGTGGCGCCGCCTAAAGCACACGTCGCCCGCACGCCAAGAACCAGACTGGCCAGCCGGCGTAACGGCAACCGAACAACGCGACCCTTACCTGACGGCGACCTGTCACGACCGAAGTCCCCGCCAGCAGCCCATTCCGGCTGCGGACTACCATGATCAATCATGCCTGCCAAATGTATGCCGAATTTCTGGCTGACATGGGAAAACCCGCTGTTCCGAGGACTTCCATAGCGGTCTTGAAACCGCTATGGGGCGTGAGCTTCATCGTGGGTTCGAATCCGGCGGCCGGACACGGCGGCCGGGCTAACGACAACGGGGGTCCCACGTAGCTGCTATGGCAGCGACGGGGGACCCCTGTTGCTGTTCGCGGCGGGGTCGGAGCAGCAGCACCGCTCCAGCGATGCTGCGAAGCTTCAGCGGATTAGGCCGGGCCTCCGCAATTAGCCTCGAAGATGGCGCCAGCCCCTGAGTACTGGGTCAGGGCGGTGCCATGGCAGGCGTAGTAGGCCTCCCCGTCGCCTTCGGCTACGACCTGATCGGTGTTGTCGTCGACGATCACCACGTACAGGTTGGTCCTGTTCTCGCCGCATTGGATGTAGTCCCAGGCCAGGATCGACGGCCCGGAGTCGATCTGGTGCCCCTCGTAGGTGGTGCAGCCCGCTGCCTGAGCGGGGGCCGCTGCGCCCAGCGCACCAGTAGTAATGCCACCTAGCGCCAGGGCGACCGCGGTAACCATTCGGATCGGAATTCTGACCATTACCGACCTTCCTTCACTCGGGGAATCCGGTGGCGGTTTGGCGCACGCCGCCGGGCATGTGAAGTTTTCCCTTCGGCGTTAGCATTCGGCTAACACTTGATCACCACGAGCAGCTAAGAAGGGCCGTGCTGGCGGTGGCGGATGACCTGGCGGCGCCAAGCATGGACTTCTGCCTGCTCGGTCCGCTGCAGGTGCGATGCGATGGTGCGCTGATCCCGGTCGCCGCGGGCAAACAGCGAGCGCTGCTTGCCGCCTTGGTGCTAGCCGCTGGTCAGCTGGTGGGGCTGGATCAGCTGGTCGACGTGCTGTGGTCGGATCGGCCGCCGCCGTCGGCGCGAGTGACACTGCAGAATCACGTAATGCGCCTGCGGCAGACGCTTGGCCCGATCGGGCGGGCCAGAATCGCCACGGAGCCTGGCGGCTACCGGATCCAGGTAGCGGCGGAGGAGTTGGATGTCTGGCGGTTCGAGGCCCTTTTGCGACAGGCGCGCGAGGCCGGCGGCAAGGGCTCCTGGCTGGTTGCGGCGCAGACAGTCAAATCAGCGATCGAGTTGTGGCGGGGCGAGCCGCTGGCCGATGTCAGGTCAGAAGTGCTGGCGCTGCGGGAAGTGCCAAGACTGGTTGAGTTGCGGTTGCAGGCGCTGGAGTTGGGGGTTGACGCCGATCTGCGGTGCGGTGCGCACGATCGGGTCATCGGCGATCTGCGCAAGCTCATCACGACGCACCCGTTGCGCGAACGGCTGCATGGGCTGCTGATGTTGGCGCTGTACCGAGCTGGCCGGCAAGGTGAGGCGCTCGATGCCTACCGGCAGGCTCGGACGCTGCTTGTGGAGGAACTCGGGACGGAGCCCGGCACCGAGTTGCGCCTGCTGCAGCAGCAAATTCTCAATTCTGATCCGGCGCTGGCCGAATCGCTGCCCGACGCACCCAACGCTCCCGATCACGGTCGGCTTGCCGTGCCAAGACAGCTGCCGGGCACGGTCAGGCACTTTACCGGGCGATCAGCTGAGCTGGCCCAGCTGACCATGCTGCTGCAACGGTCGGGCGGGCCGCCGGCCATGGTCATTTCGGCAATCGGCGGGACTGCCGGGGTGGGCAAGACCGCGCTGGCCGTGCACTGGGCGAATCAGGTAACTGACCGCTTCCCTGACGGGCAGCTCTACGTCAATTTGCGCGGCTATGACCATGGTCAGCCGGTGGCTGCCAACGACGCGCTCGCTCGGTTCCTGCGAGCCCTTGGCCTTCCCGACGCCGAGATCCCGGTCGAGCCCGACGACCGAGCGGCCCAATATCAGCGCTTGCTGGCTGGCCGACGGATCCTGGTTCTGCTGGACAACGCCAGCTCAGCGGCGCAACTTCGACCGCTGCTGCCGCTCAGCCCCACCTGCGCCGCCATCGTGACAAGTCGCGATGCCCTGGCCGGTCTGGTCGCGAGGGACGGTGCGCAGCGGCTGGATGTTGACCTGCTGCCCATAGCCGACGCGGTCAAGTTGCTCCACGCTCTGATCGGCGTTAGGGCGAAGGCCGATCCAGCGGCGACGGTGGCACTCGCCGAATACTGCGCGCGGCTGCCGCTGGCTTTGCGAGTCGCGGCTGAGCTGGCGGTGTCTCGCCCTGACGTGCCGCTAGCTCGCCTGGTGACCGAGCTTGCTGACGGGCCTGGCCGACTAGATCTGCTTGACGCCGGCGGCGATGAAGAGACCGCTGTGCGGGCGGTGTTCTCCTGGTCCTACCGGCACCTGCCCGCCGCGGCCGCACGGATGTTCCGCCTGATCGGATTGCATCCGGGCCCGCTGGTTGATGCCTACGCCGCCGCCGCGCTGACTGCGAGCAGCGCCGATGAGGCTGCTCGCCGCCTCGATACCCTGGCTAGGGCGCACCTGGTGCTGCCCGCTGGACCCGACTGGTACAGCCTGCACGACCTGCTCCGCGATTACGCACGCGAGCTAGCCGCGGCAACTGACACGGAGGCGGAGCGGCAGGCCGCGCTGGCGCGTCTGTTCGACTATTGCCTGTCGACCGCAGCCGCCGCGATGGACACGTTGTACCCGGCCGAGCGGCATCGCAGGCCCGCCGTACCCGCGCTGGCCGATCCGGTCCCACAGCTAACCGATCCGGCGAACGCCCAAGCCTGGCTTGACGGCCAGCGGGCCAACTTGATCGCGGTGGCCAGGTACGCAGCCAGGGAGTGCTGGCCGACCCACGCGATCCGGCTGTCCGCCGTCATGTTCCGCTACCTCGATGCCGGTGGCCACTACGCCCAGGCCCGTACGCTCCATACCTGCGCCAGGCGCGCCGCTCAGCAGGCCGGTGATCAGGCAGCCGAAGCGGTTACCTTGACCGGCCTCGGAGTGGTGGACTGGCGGCAGGGCCGCTACCCGCAGGCCGCCGGCCATCACCGGCGCGCCCTGACGCTATATCAGGAGACCGGCGATCTAGCTGGCGAAGCGGCCTGCCAGGGTAACTTGGGGCTGGTCGAACTCCGCCAGGGCCGCTATGACCAGGCGATGGCGCACTTCCTGGCCGCTCTGAAGCTGTATCGCGAGCTCAATAACCGAAATGGCGAGGCGCGAGCGCTGAACAGTCTGGGTGACGTGCGTCGCCGTCGCGGCCGTCATGCCGAGGCCCAAAAGTACTACCAGCGGGCACTGATCCTCCATCGCGAGACTGGACACCGACCAGGCGAAGCCGATGCGTTGACTGGCCTTGGTGACGTTTGCCGACAAACCGGCAGTCTGGACCAGGCCAGCGACTACTACCAGCAGGCGCTGACGCTAAGCGAAGCCAGCGGCAACAGGGAAGGCGCGGCCGGCGCGTTGACGGGCCTCGGCGGCGTTTCCCAGCGCAAGGGCTGTTACCACGAGGCGGCCAGTCACTACGAGCGGGCACTGGCGCGGTACCGGGAGACCGGCAACCGGTTCGGTGCGACCGAGGTGCTCAATGGCCTCGGTGACCTGCACCTTTCTGACGGTGCGACTGACCGCGCCGGTGACAGCTACGCGGCCGCCCTGGCACTTGCCAAGCAGGGACGGCATTCGGCTGATGCAACTGGCCGCCAGACCAGAGACAATCCCCGGCCCCAGCCCAGAACGAGTGGCCTTCATCGAAGCCTTGCGCAAGGTGCCAGCGGACCAGCGCCGGGCGTTGGTGCTCTACCACCTCTGCGACCTGAGTATCGAGCAGATCGCGGCGGAAACCGGTGCGCCGATCGGCACGGTCAAGGCCAGGCTGGCTCGCGGCCGCGCCGCCCTGCAGCCCCATCTGAGCGAAGCCGCTGCCACGGTAACTATCTAAACGAGCCCTGGAGGTGCTCATGCCTGATCTCACCGAGGAACTACGCCAGGTGGCCGATGCCGCCGGCAGCCAAGCGAGGCCACTGGCGGTGACTGATGTCATCCGCCGCGGCAACCGCCATCGAGCGCGCGGCATCGCGCAGCGCTCGCTCGGCGGCCTGTCAGTCGCCGGGATCGGCACCGCGGCGATCTTGACTGGCGCGGCCGCTCACCATCAGGCGGTCCCGGCGGCGGCCAGCGGCACCTCCGCCGGGGTCGTGACCATGACCGAGCGGATCGACTCGGCGGCCGGCCATATGACGCTGGTTGTCAAGTTCCGGCGGGAGCCGCACGGGATGCTGAAGCCTATCTCCGCCACCTGCTCAGGTCGGTCAGCAATCGCAGTCAGTAATCCGAGCCTGGAACTCACCGTGCGGTCCACCGGCAGTCCGACCGCCGGCTTCTTCATCGGCCTTGGCGAGGCCAAGGTGCACCACTTCAGCGTCAGCTTCCTCAAGGGCATCAAGCCAACGAAGAACCCACTGGTGTGGAAGTCCGGCACGGCACTGACGGTCAGCCTGGTGGGCGCCAGCCACAAGAAGCCAGCGCCCCCGGTCTTGACAGAGGGCATGATCGTGTCCTAGCCGACAACCTTGCGGCCTGGGCCCTAGCCGACCGCGAGGCCCAGGCCGCACAGCCAGGTCAGCGCGCGGGCGTCCAGCGCGTCGGTGAGCCAGTGAAGTCTGCGACATCGAGCCCGATCACCCGCTCGGCGCTGACCTTGAACCAAGTACTGCTGGCTGGCCCGAGGAAGTCCATCGAGTAGTCCGTGCCGTACTTGGCGTTCTCCGCATCAATCAACGCCTGAATCTCGGTCAGCCCAGCGACTACCTCGGCCCGACCACGCACCACCACCGGCTGGGCGGTATTCGAGGTCGATAGCGAGCAGCGCGGATTAGCGAGCAGGTTCCTGGTCTTGCGCGAGCCGTTCGAGCAACTGAACCACAGCGCCCCAGCCTGCCAGAGCGCCCAGACTGGCATCAAATGCGGCGTCCCGGCCGGGCTGACCGTCGCCAGCCAGTAGTCATGCGACGAAGTCAGCCGCTCGGTCGCCCAGTCCCATGGCAGCAGCCCGGCTTCATCGGCCGCGACGCCGTAGCCGGGCATCCGCGGCCGGTCGGCCGCCGGCGCGCCAGTCAACTTTGCCGCCGGTCTCGCGCTCGCCGCTTGCCTTCATGCATCGCCTGGACGCGGGCGATCGGGATGGCGTGTCCCTCGGCGACCAACTCGGCTGGCAACGGCTGCGCGGGCGGCAGCAACTCAGCCCAAGGATCGCGACCGCCAGTCAGCTCCACCACGTTGCGCACGGTGAAGTCGGCTGGCCTGACGTCATCGAGCGAATCCCACGGCACAGGAAAGGACACGGGCGTGCCAGGCCTAATCCTTGGGCTGTAGGTGGCGGCCACGGTCGCGCCGCCGGCTCTGGTCGAGTCGATGAACACCTTGCCGTGCCGGTCATCCTTAATGAACGCCGTCGTGGCCAGGTCAGGATCAAGTCGCTCGGCCCGTGCGGCGACCGCCCTGGTGGCCGCGGCCGCGTCGTCGGCACCGTCCTGCGCCGTCAGCGGCACGAAGACATGCACGCCCTTGGCGCCGCTGGTCTTGACCGCACCAGCCAGGCCAGCGTCGGCCAGCGCCTGCCGCACCAGGTGAGCGGCTTTAACCGCGAGCTCGAACGCATCGGCGGCGGGCGGATCGAGATCCAGCACCAGCCAGGTCGGCCGGTCCAGGTGTTCGGCCAGTGCCAGCGTCGGGTGATACTCAACCGCCCGCTGATTGCCGAACCAGAGCAGCGTGCGCCGGTCATCACAGAGTGCGTAGGAGACGTCGCGCTTGGAGGCCTGCGCCCACAGCCGCACTGTCCGCACGTAGGCGGGCGTGTACTTGGGTACGTTCTTTTGCATGAACGGCGCCTGATCTCGCAGCACCCTGATGACCGACAGCGGTCGGTTCGCGAGTACCGGGATGAAGCGGTCAGCCATCGCATCCAGGTAATCGATCAGATCGCGCTTGGTGGCGTCCGCGCCGTCGAACAACGGCTGATCGAGGTTAGTAAGCAAGACGCCGTCCCGCTCCTGCTTGCTCGCTCCGCTAGCCGCCATAGTCGAAGAGTAGAGCCAGCGAGTCGTCGAGCTTGCGCAGCGTGTCCGGGGACACCCGGCCGACGGGGTCAAGGCCGAGCCGATCGCGCCTGACCCGCACGACGGAGTACGACTCAAGATGTCCGGTCACGTGATCATCGCTGGTCAGCGGTACGATATAAGGAGTTTCTGTCAGATCAGGACGATCACTGACCCGGACGACGACCGGATGCCCGGTGATAGCGCTAAAACCGTCATTGCTGACGATGACAACGAAACTGGTCCGGCCGAGCCCTTTATGAGAGAAGACGTCGCCACGATTCACGCAGCGCCCTGCCTCCCCTCTCGGTTTCCAAAGTCACGCTCGCTGGCCTCGGCCCAGGCGACCCAGGCCTGACCAGTGCCGACATCAAGCTCGGCCACCGTCACGGCAGCGTCGCGTTGCACCTTCTCCTTGGCTGATCGAGACATCCACGCCGACATCGGCAGGCCGGCCCGGTCAGCGGCCGCCTTGGCTTGCCGGTAGGTGCGCTCGTCCATACTGATACTGATGGTCTTCACAGCCACGTCAATAACGTTACCAACAACATCGATAGTGCGACTAGCGCTCGGTTGAGCCCGTGAGCGGACACGGCGGCCCCAAAGATGCGCGCCGGCCGTCTGACCGACAGACTAGGGGTCATGAACGACGACATTGGACCAGGCGAGGAAACGCCGGCCAAGATCCTGGTGGTCGGCCCCGACGGCGTCGCAGTTGAGACGGATGCGTCCGAGTTGGGCACCGAGCGGCCGGTCACCGAGATGGTCGCGCAGCCAGCCAAGGTGATGCGAGTCGGCAGCATGATCCGCCAGCTACTCGAAGAGGTAAAAGCAGCACCGCTGGATGAGAAAAGCCGGGCCAGGCTCAAGGAGATCCACACCAGCTCGATCAAGGAACTTGAAGACGGGCTCGCGCCAGAGCTGGTCGACGAACTTGAGCGGCTGTCGCTGCCCTTCGCCGAAGACGAGATTCCGAGCGAGGCTGAGCTACGGGTCGCCCAGGCTCAGCTGGTCGGCTGGCTCGAAGGACTGTTCCACGGCATTCAGACCACGCTGTTCGCACAGCAGATGGCGGCTCGGGCTCAGCTTGAGCAGATGCGCCGGGCCCTGCCGCCAGGCATGATCCCGGCCGAAGACAACCAGCAGCATCAGCGAGCGTCAGGGCCATACCTCTAGCCTGAAATAAGCTCTGGCCCGCTCTGATCCGGTCGAGCCACTGCTCAGCCGTGGTGAATCGGGCATCGGCTGCCGCGTCAGCGGCAGCCGAATCCGTCTCTGTGGGCGGCTGGGTGCTGGACGGCGCATCGTCATTGACAGGCAGGCTGGCCGTGGCGTAGCTGCCAAGGAACCGTACCTGGCTGCACACCCGGCGCAATCCCATCAGGGCCTCGCCGACGATCGGCCGCCGCACGTGCCCTTCGCAGTCAATAAAGAAGCAGTACCGGCCGATGCCCTCGCCGGTCGGCCGGGACTCGATCCGGCTCAGGTTGACGCCGCGCGTCGCGAACTGGCTGAGGATGTCCATCAGCGCGCCCGGGTGGTCATCGGCCAGGAACGCGATTACCGAGGTGCGGTCGGCTGCCGTTGGTGCGGGTAGCTCGGCCGGCGCCCCGAGCGCGACGAACCTAGTCACCGCTCCGGCCCGATCGTGCACCCCTGCGACCAGCACCTGAAGCTGATAATGGCTGGCGGCGAAGCCGCCTGCCAGCGCAGCGTCGAGGTCGCCATCAGCGACCTGCCAGGCGGCTTCAGCATTGGACAGGGCCGGCCGCCACTGCGCATCCGGTAGGTGCTCAGCTAGCCAGCGACGGCATTGCGGCTGAGCTACCGGATGGCCACCGACGACTTTGATGTCGGTCAGCACAGTGCCGGGCCTTACCAGCAGAGCGAACTCAACTGGAACGATGACCTCAGCCTTGATCACCAGCGGCGATCCGCTGGCCAGTTCGTCGAGCGTCGCGTTGACGCCTCCTTCGACCGAGCTCTCGATCGGCACCACCGCGCGCTCGGCGCTGCCGGTACGAACCGCGTCCATCGCGGCCGCGATAGTCGGATAGGGCACTGGTTCGTACTCGTGGGCCCAGCCCAGGGCGCTGACCGCCTGCTCGCAGAAGGTGCCGCGCGGTCCCAGAAAGGCACACTTGGGCACGTCCGCCTGGCTGGCATCGAGAGCCCGGCCGGTCATGCCGCCGCCAGTCGGCTGCGGCCACCGGTCCGCCCAGGCCAGAGCCAGATGATCGCCAGCACCAAGATCACCGCGAGCGCGAGCGGCGTGACCGCCGTCCGCACCACGGTTTCCAACCAGCCAAGGCCAGCCGGCAACGGGATTCCCCTGGCCGGCAGGTAGCCGATCGCCAGGGCGGCCGTCCGCGCCAGCATCAGCCAGTCCAGCCGGGAGGCGGGCAGCAGGGCAAGCAGCGCCCAGCCGATCCCGTCGTACCAGGGCAGCACATAGGGCCAGGCCAACAGCCAAGCGAAGACGACGGCGAAGGCACCGGCGATCGCCAGTTGCTTGCCTGAGTCCCGCAGGTGACGCAGCAGCAAGATCAGCAACCCGACGGCGAGGAGCACGGCAGCCATCTTGACCAGGTCCTCGGCCGCGTTCTCGCCGATGAGCACGCGCAGGCCGGATCGGACCGGCCGCCACGGCGAGCCAACCGAGGTGTAGCTGCCGGCTTTCAGCGCCGGCCTGAACATGCCGGTGCCCCATGGAATAAGCGCTAGTACGGCAACGATGATGAATCCGGCGGCAAGCCAGGTGAGCAGCCGGGCCGGGACAGGTAGCCCTGGGGCCAACTCATGGAGATTCCTAGCCGGGCGGACGTCGCGGCCTTGCTGGTCCTGGCGAGCGGCCCGCTGCCAGGCGAGCAGAACGCCGATCGCCAGCCCGGCACCGATCAGGACCGTAGTCACCTTGATGGCAAAGCCGAGCCCGATCAGTGCGCCAGCCACGAGGCCAGCCAGAGCCAGTCGGCGACGTGCTGACGCGGCCACCGCCAGCCCGGCGATGCCGAATACGATCGCCTGGCTGTCCACATGCGCCCCCGCCACGAGCACCAGCAGCAGCAGCGGATTCGCCGTCCACAGCAAGGCGGCCCGCAGCTGCCGACCGGCGTCGCCGCGACTCAGCCGATGCAGGATGAGGCCGGTGATCGCGAACGCGAGCACGTTCAGCAGGGAAAGCACGAACACGATCAGCCGGACCGAAGTCCCGCCGATCCAGGCAGCCAGCGCTTGCCCGGCGACTGCCAGCGGGCCGTAGACCGACGGGCTAGTTCGCCAGTCCTGCACGGCCTTGGCGACCGGATCGCCGAGTTTCGCGAGCATCGCCGGCGTCGTCGTATACGGGTCGTGCCCGGTCACGGCCATCCGGCCGTAGGCCGCGTAGCTGAGGTGGTCAGCGGAGCCGAATGGAGGCAGGAATGCCAGCAGCGCGGCCCCGATGATTCCGGCAGCCACCACCAGCCGCGCTGGAATACGCCAGCCCGCGCGAAGTGCATTCAGGCCAAAAATCAGACCAGCGACCGCCGATAGTATCGCCGCTCCGCTCAGCGCCACTACCAGGTACGGTGACGGTTGTCCTGACAGGTGCCAGGGCGGCTGGCCTGGGCCGCCCGGCAAGGCGGGTTCCAGCAGCGATGGCCCGAGCACGGCTACGGTCACGGTGCAGGCGTAGCTGACGCCGCACAGCACGAGTCCGGCCCGGCCGACTCGGCTGGCCCGGCCGGGCACCATCGATCCGGTGCCTGCCGCCTGATCCGATCTCAGGCTCGCCACCGGCTCGGACGAGGCCGGCTTCACGCGACGTCGGCCTGCCCGGCCGGTTGTCCGGCTGTCGATCCGACCGGCTGGCGCCAGACCTGACGAGCTGCCAGTGCCTTGGCCACCCCAGCAAGCTGGTGCGCCCGGTGCAGCTGAGAGCTCAGGTCCTTGCCAGTCGCCCGATGGGAGAGCGGCACCGACACCTCGGTGATCCGCATGCCCTGGCTGAGCACGTCGATGGTGAGCCCGGTCTCCACGCCCCAGCCGTCCGCCAGCGGCCTGGCCGCCTCGAACGCCGCTCTGGTCAGGCAGCGCTGGCCGTTGAGCGGCTCGGCGGGCCGCCAGCCAGTCGCCCGCTCGATGCCGGCCCCGGCTAGTCCGAGTACGAGTCCGTGCCCGCCGCGCTTCTCTCGGCTGGCGAAGACCGCGATCGTCATATCGGCCGCTCCGGTGCGCACCGGCTCGGCCAGCGGAGCGGCGTCCTTGGCCGTTTCCGCCAGATCGGCGTCCAGGAACAGCAGATGCCTGGCCAAGCCGGAGTCGCCGGAGCGGGCGTGCTCAGCTTCGATGGCGCTCACCGCCTGGGCACCGCTCTCCATCGCGGCGGCCTTGCCGAGATTGCGCGCGTGCCTGACGACAGTGGCGCCGGCCAGGGCGGCTTCCGCACCCGTCCCGTCAACTGAGCCGTCATCAACGACGACCACCAGGTCCACGCCAGGGATCAGCGCCGCGGCTCTCACCGTCGCGCTGATCCGATCGGACTCGTTCCTGGCTGGGATGACGACGGCCAGGTCGCCGCGTGCCGACATGGCAGCGATCTTAGCCGCGGCTCCTAACCGCCGACCGCATGAGCTGGATTGTCGGTCACGGTAAAGACAGTCTCAAGCCCGGTCACCTGCAAGATCTTGCGCACCGCTGGCCTGGGCGCGGCGAGCTCAAGGTCACCGCCGCGCTCGCGGGCCTGCCGATGGGCGGCGAGCAGCACGTTGACTCCGGTGGAGTCACAGAAGTCGACCCCAGACAGGTCGACGACCAGGCGAACCGGCTCACTGGTGGCTAGGACGCCAGCCAGCTCACGCTGCAACTTGGGGACCGTGTACAGGTCGATCTCGCCCTGGACCGACATGACAACGTATTCCCCCTGCGGCTGGCTTGTGACCTTTAGCTCCACGAGCCGCACATTACTCGCCCGAGGTGGGATGCACCACCTGGAGGGCGGCTTACCTCCGTCGATCCCCGCGTACTGTAGAGGCATGATGCGCATCATCGGCTTCATTGTCGCGGCGGCCGCCATCTTGCTCGTGCTGTGGCTGCTGTTCTGGGGCCTGCTCCACACGCTGATCATCGCCTTCTGGGTGGTGCTCGTCGTGATACTCGGCATCGGCCTGTTCCGGGTCGGCCGGTGGTCTAGCCGAAGTTCGCGGTAGCCCCGACCGGCACCGCGTCGGCTGCCGCTGACGCCTGGCCACCGCCGGTAGCCGACGAGCGGGTCGCTAGCACGTCCGGCGTCTGATCGGTGCCATGCTGGCCCGAGCCGATCGGATCCCGCACCAGCGGGGCGCACAGGGCGCGCGGACCACCGCGGCTGCCACGGAGTTCGCTGTTCGGCACCGTAATCACGGTAAAGCCGGCTTCGGCCAGCCTGGCGTTAGTCGCCACATTGCGCTCGTCAGCCACGATGACCCGAGCACCGATCGCGAGGGCGTTCGCGCCGTCGTCCCACTGGCCCGAGCCCGGCGGCATCGGCTCCATGCCGGTGTCGATCACCGTCAGCCGGTCAACGCCCAGCGCCGCAGCGGCGGCCTCAAGAAACGGGCGCGGCCTGGACACCCGCAGCTCGCCGCCGGTGCTGGTGATGGTAAGCGCGGTGAGGGTAAAGGCCAGGGCGGGCGGCATCAGCACGGTCGCCGAGTCAATCACGGTGCAGGCCAGATCGAGGTGGTTGGCTGCGCCGTCCCGATTGTGGCTTGATGTCCGTCGCTGGCACATCGGGACGGCCAGCACGCTGTCGGCGGCGGCTGCCGCGAACAGGTGCCTGGCGAGCATCTCGACGCTGGCCGGCGTGCTTGCGGTGCCGACTCCGACTGCCACGACACCCGGCCCGAGCTGCACCACATCGCCTCCATCCAGGCAACTGCCTGTGGCGATGTAAGGCGGTCGCCGCCGCCCGCCGGTGATGGCGGTAAATCGCGGGTGGTGCCGGTACACGATCGCCAGCAAGTCGCTTTCTCTGCGGCGCGAGCCAGGTAGCGCAGCTACCACCGCCTGGTCGCCGATCCATACCGTCAGGTCCCGGCAGAAGACCAGGTTGGGCAACGGCTCGACGACGAAGTCCCGTGGCTCAAGCAAGTCGTAGACCAGGCCACGGCCAGTCCTCAGCTCATCAGTCGTCAGGCCGGCGATCAGCGCACCGGCTAGCTCCCCAGGGCGCAGCGGCTCCAGGTGCCGGCCGACGGCCGCGGCAAGGTCGGTGCCGAGGTCGGCCTGGTCGAGCACCGAGCTGATCGCCTCGCTCCTGGCCGAGCCGTACTCGCAGATGTCGGCCAGCAACTCGGTCAGGTAGATGACGTCGACGCCGTGGTCTCTCAGCAGGTCGGTCAGCGCGTCGTGCTCCTGCTGCGCTCTGGCGAGCCAGGGCATGCCGCCACGGTGCAGCAGGCCGGCGGTGCGCGGGGTGAGCCGGCGGAGTTCTGGACCTGGCCGGTGCGTCAGCACGGTACGCAGGCAGCCAGTCTCGCTGTCCGCGCCGATGCTGTGGCTCACGAAACCCCCGCCGGTCCGGTCGCCGCGCCCGACGGCGAACCCGTTGGGGAGTATCACCGCTCCGTCTTCGATTACGCCTCGCTTGCGAGCCGCTGAGCTGATCCTTGCCGGCCGATTACCTGCGGCTACCCGGCCGAACCGGCAGTGCTAGCCGCTTGTGCGAACTGACTGTGCTCGCCGGGCGCGCCGGTGCCGTTCCAGCCTGGGGCGGGCAGGATCGCCCAAACCGTGACGCCGACCTCGTCAGTGCGGACACCCCAGGTCTGGCAGATGTGAGTGACGATCGCCAAGCCGCGACCGCCAACCGAGGCTGGAGTCGGGTGAGCGGCGTGTGGCATCGTGGCGCTGCCACCATCACTGACCGCCAACTCAAGCCAGCCGTCCGCCATGATCCAGGCGACCTTGAATCGCTCACCTGGCAGCGGGTAGGCGTGCAGGATCGCGTTGCTGACCAGTTCGCTAATGACCAGGGCCGCGTCGGCCACGGCCTGGTCGGGTAGGCCCGCCGACCTTAGCTCGTCGGACAGCGCCCGCCGGGCGAACGACACGCTCGCCGGCACGCAAGGCAGGTGCACCACGCTCGACGTTCTCACCTCCCCGGGCACCGGCCCTGACCTCGCGACGCGATCTTGTTCAACGCTGCGGACGAGGAAATGCCCAGGCTGGCAGCACCGGAAACCGCCTGCACGGCATGTGATCGGCTCGCGGTGAGCCGTCTTGGACGGCCAAACGCACCGGCCAGAGCGATGGCATCAAGCCGGCCAAGGCTTTGCGCCGTCTTGACGAAGGCCCGACCAGACGGCTCGGGTTATCAAATTGTTATCCACGTTGCCGCGGGCCGATCGGGCTTCAAGGCTGCACCGCCCTTACTCGGGTACAGTCGGCGCCGTGATGATCGCCCAGGACGCGCCGGAGACGGAGCCTTCGCAGCGGGATGAGTCCCTTGCCGCACTCGCGGCGCAGTACGGGCTAACGCCAAGCGCGCAGCGCGCGCCCATCGGCAAGTACTTGCGTGAGCTGGCCCACCGGTGGAGCTTCATCATGGGCTTCGCCACCGCCCGCAATATCGCGATGTACACCGAAGCGAAGCTCGGTCAGCTGTGGCAGGTGCTGGCACCGCTGCTCAACGCGGGCGTCTACTTCCTGATCTTCGGCGTCATCATCCACGGGGTCAGCCGGGGCGTGCCTGATTACCTGGCCTTCCTCGTCACTGGCGTGTTCGTGTTCAGCTTCACCCAGCGGACCTTCATCTCCACTTCCAAGGTGATCACTGACAGCCTGCCGCTGATCCGGGCGCTGCAGTTCCCCAGAGCGTCGCTGCCGCTGGCTTACTGCATGATCGAGCTACAGCAGATGTTGCTCTCGATGGGGGTGCTGTTCGCCCTGGTGCTGATCGAAGGCGAGCCGTTTACCTGGTACTGGCTGCTGGTCATCCCGGCGCTGCTACTGCTGACCATGTTCAACGCCGGAATCGGGTTGTTCGCCGCCAGGACAGGTGCCAGGGTCAATGACTTCGCCCAGTTGCTGCCTTTCTTGATGCGGACCTGGCTGTACATCTCCGGCGTCATCTACAGCGTGCAGCAGTTCGTGGTCGAGCACTCGCAGCACTACGGCTGGGCGACGACGCTGCTCGAGCTGAATCCGGCCGCCATCTACATCACCATGATCCGCGACGCGCTGCTCAAGTCGCAGCGGCTGAGCGCGTTCGGCGCCAAGCCTTACAGCGCGGCCAACTGCGCCGCCTGGGCTGGCCAGCCGCTCAGGCCGGCTGGCGCCAGCCCGCACGCGTGGGCCCTCGCCAACTACCAGATCAAGCACCAGCTGCCGACGCGGTACCCGCTCAATCAGTACGGCAGCGCGTACTGCCATCCGACCTTCATCTCCAGCCACCTGTGGCAGCTCGGGGCCGGTGGGCGGTCGTCGCGCTGCTATTCGGCTTCTGGTTCTTCTGGCGCAAGGAGGTGTTCTACGGCCGTGGCTGAGCCCACCGTGATAGTCGATGATCTGCACGTCGTGTACCGGGTCTACGGTGCTGGCGGCGATCGTGGCACCGCTTCCACCGCCTTGTTCCGCATCATCGGCCGCAAGACCAGGCCCGCGATCCGGGTGGTGAACGCGATCCGGGGCATGTCGTTCGTCGCCTACCGAGGTGACGCGATCGGCATCATCGGCCGGAACGGCTCAGGCAAGTCGACCTTGCTGCGTGCGATCGCCGGCTTGCTGCCGCCCGAGCATGGCACCGTCTACACGATCTGCGACGCCTCACTGCTCGGGGTCAACGCGGCCCTGCTCGAAGACCTCACCGGCGAGCGCAATGTCGTGCTCGGATGCCTCGCGATGGGCATGACGAAGAAGGAGATCAAGGAGAAGTACGAGTCGATCGTGGACTTCTCCGGCGTCGGCGAGTTCATCAACCTGCCGATGAAGACCTATTCATCGGGCATGGGCTCGCGACTCCGATTCGCGATCGCGGCCGCCAAGGATTACGAGATCCTGCTGATCGACGAGGCCCTCGCCACTGGCGACGCCGAGTTCCGCGTGAAGAGTCACGCCAGGATCGACGAGCTGCGCAAGCGAGCGGGCACGGTCTTCCTAGTCGCGCACGACCTCGAAGAGGTCGAAGACACCTGCAACCGGGTGATCTGGCTGGAGGCCGGCCAGATCGTCGAGCAAGGCGACGATGTGGTCGGCATCATCGACCGGTATATCGAGACCTCCGGCGGCGAAAAGGTGACCAGAGACCCGATCACCGGCAAGCGCATCAGCGCCCCAGAGCCCGCCACCGCCTAGCCCCTCCCGGGACGCACCCCCGGCCCGGCACCGGCCCGGCCCGGCTAGCCCCGGCGCAGGAGAGTCCTGCTCGTTAATCTGAGCCATTGGCGGCGGCGTCGCCTGGGCGGCGCGGATGCGGGAGCAGCGGGCGAGGTAGCCCACCCCATGGCGAGGCCGATCTGGGCAGAGTCGGCTTGGACAGGCCAGGTCTCGGCAGGACCGGCTCCACCTCAGCGGCCTGCGTATCGCTGCTGCCGTTCGCGGCTGCCTCCAGCTGGCCGACGCTCCGCTCGGCGCCGCCGGTCGCCCGGTCGGCCAGTGCCCGGCGCAAGGTGAGCCGCATGCTGGTGCCGCCACGTTCTCGCCTGGCCGCGGTCACCTGGCCGCCTTGAGCCTGGGCTAGCTGACGCACGATGTACAGGCCGAGCCCGATCCCGCCGAAACGCCGCCGATCCCCAGCCTCGCCTTGCACGAAGCGGTCGAATACTCGCTCCAGATCAGCTGACGCGATGCCGATGCCCTCATCCTCGACTAGCACTTCGATCAATCCGTCGTCGTCAGCCACGGCCCGAGCGACGATCGTGACGGTGCCACCATCAGGCGAATACTTGAAGGCATTCTCCAGCAACTGGCCGACGATGCTGTCGGTCGCCGCCACGTCGCCATAGGCCATCGGCAGATCACCGGCGATCTCGGTAGCGAGCAGGTGCGACTCGCAGAGCGGCTGGAATACCCGCGCCGTCTCAATTAGCAAGTGAGCCAGATCGAATGGCTCGTCCTTGACGGTGAGCCGGTTGGCGCCAGCGCGGGAGCCGAGCAGCAGCTGATCGACCAGCCGTCCCAGCGACTCGGCCCGCTCCGCGATGGTCTGGACGGCACCGCGCCGATCGGTGTCGAGCATCTTGTCCCAGCGATTGGCCAAAGTGGCGGCGAACCCCTGTACCACGGTGATTGGAGTCCGTAGCTCGTGACTGGTGGTAGCGAGGAATAGGTCCTTGGCTTCTTCAAGCTGTTTGCTCGCGGTCACGTCACGGAAGTCGATGATCTGCTCGTCGCGGCCATCGAGCACGGTGCACAGGACGTCAATCCAGCGGCCGTTGGGCAGTCGGCAGTTGACCGTCGCGCCTGGCTCTGGCAGTGGAAACGGCGGCGGCTTACCAGCCGCCTGCGCGGCCGACACGCCGGTCAGCGCGTGCGCGGCCCGATTCCATTGCCTGACCAGGCCGTCACCGTCCAGTACGGCAATGCCGTCCGCGCTGCCATCGATGACCGCCCGCTCATGCGCACGCTGCCGCAGCACCTCGGAGAAGGCAGTCGCGTTTGACAGCGCGACACTGGCATGGCCTGCCAGCAGCTCAAGCAGCTCAAGCTCGACATGACCGACCTGACGCCTGCTGTAGAGCGCGTACAGCGCGCCGTAGGGCTTACCAGCCACGTGCGACAGGCTCACCGTGATCGTGTGCAGGCCGTCGAGCGCCGACCAGATCAGCTGGTCGAATTCACCTGAGTCGCCGGTTCGCATCAGAACCGTGTTACCTGACCGCATGAGCTCGCCTACCAGGCTGGTCGGCAGGTCAGCGGTGCGGCCGCGTAGGTCGGCCGGCAAGCCGTCCATGGAGACCAGTCGTAGTTGGTCGCCCTCGATCACCACGAAACCGCCAGCGTCGGCTCTGGTCAGCTCACGCAGGCTGGCTGCGATCCGGTCAAGTACGAGCTCAAGGTCGAGCTCAGCATTCATGTCAGCGACGACATCGCCGAGCCGGCGCACCAGCCGCGCCCGTTCGGCCATGTAGTGGCGTACGGCCGCGTCTTCGCCGCTCGGATGACAGACGCTGATCCAGCCAAGCCGCTCACCTTCAGCATCCACCAGATCGCTGGTGTCGATCCGCAGATCGAGCACCTCACCTGCTTTGCAGATCCGTCGGGTGGCGAGCGAAACCGGCTCGCCATTCGCGACCTTCTCAAGTACCGCGTGGTGTTCGGCCCGCAACTCGCGCGGGATGATCGGCGGCTCGAGGCCGAGCACCTCAGCGGCACTCCAACCGAACATGCGCTCAGCCGCCCGATTCCATACGCAGACGGTGCGGTCCTTGCCGAGCGCGATGATCGGGTCGGCCGCACATTCGATCACAGCCTGAGCGGTGGCATCGATGCGCGCTTGACCTGGCTCTGTCGTCACCACCCGCCTGCGCAGCACGTCCCTATGGTCGCACTAGAAGGCCCGGCGGCAGCGGTAATAGCGAGAGCCGTCGTCGCCTGGCCGCCATAGTGGCCAAGATCACGCCTGGCCCGGACTCGCCGCGCCTTGGCTGAGTCAACGGTCGACGGTAGGTAGCAACACGCCTGGGTTGAGCAATCCGGCTGGATCAAGCGCGCCCTTCACAGCCCGCATCGCGGCGAGCTCCGCGCCGGATCGGCTCCAGCCCAGCCAACTGGCCTTAGCCCGGCCGATACCGTGCTCAGCTGCGACCGAGCCGCCGTAGGACGCGGCGAGCCGGGCCACGGCGGCATCGACCGCGGTGTCGTCCGGTGCCGCGTCGAGGATGTTGACATGCAGATTCCCGACCCCGAGGTGGCCGAACACGATCAGCGCGGCCGACCCGCCTGAGGTCGTCCGCACCAGCTCAGTCAGCTCGGACCTGAAGTCCCCGAGCTTGGTGATCGGCACGGACACATCGATCTTGTGCGGTCGGCCCGCCGTCGCGATCGCTTCGGTCAACCGCTCCCGATAGGCCCACAGTGCGGCCTGATCCGAGCGATCCAGCCCGACCGCCACGTCATCGGGCAGATCGAGTCCGGTCAGGTCAGGTTCGCCGGTCAACTCGACGAGAAGATAACCCGGATAAGCGGCGGCCAACGGCGGGCGCAGCCCGGTGACCCGGCACACCACGTCGAGCGCGGCGGCGTCGAAGTACTCCGCCGCCAGCAACCCAGCTACCTGGCCGAACTGGCGGCAAGACCGAGCGGCCGGTTCGATCCCGGCCACGCCGACCAGCAACACGGCCGCGACGGGCTCGACCGGCCACAGCCGGAGCCGGGCCGCGGTGATCACGCCGAGCGTGCCCTCGCTGCCCGCGAGCAGCGAAACCAGGTCATAGCCTGCGGTCACCGGAGCGGTGGCCAGCGAGGTGTCGATGACCTGGCCAGCGGCCAGCACGGCGGTAAGTCCGATCAGCTGCGTCCTGGTTGAGCCGTACCTGATGGTATGGATGCCGCCCGCGTTGGTCGCGATCGTGCCGCCCACGGTCGCTGACTGTCGCGAGGCCAGGTCGACGCCGTAACGGTAGCCAGCGCGGGCGGCGTGGTCCCGCAGTTGCGCGATGGTGACTCCGGCACCCGCGATGACCGACGCCGAGAGCTGGTCTACTGGCTGTAGCTCGGTCAGCCGCCTGGTGGACACAATGACCGGGGCGGCCGATGATCGCTGGTCGGCCTCAGCCATTGGTACTGAGCCACCGACCAGGCTGGTATTTCCGCCTTGAGGCACAATCGGCACGCCATTACTGGCGCAGGCGCGCACCACCGCGGCCAGCTCAGCTGTCGAACCTGGCCGGACTACGGCGCTGGCTGGTCCGGTGTAGCGACGCGTCCAGTCGGTCACGTACCCTGCCACCAGTTCGGGGTCGCTGAGCACGTTGGCTGGCCCGGCAATAGTGGCTAGGTCGGCGAGCAGATTCCGCATTGATCAAGCCTGGCACGGTAGTAGTGAGCGCGATGGAACCACGGCGAAGGCAGCGCACGTCCAATGGTTGTGATTACGCACGCGAGTAAGGCTCGGCTAAGCCGCAGCTCCCACCATCACCCATCGCGGCAACTCGCCGCACCGAAGCGGGCCACCAGGCCACGGCAGCTCATATTCGTCAGCACAGTCGCTGGGCTAATGGCGGTGGCTGGCGTGCTGGCCGGATGCGGCACAGCCGCCGCGCCAGGCGGCACGCCCAACGCATCGTCAGCTAAGCTCGCCAAGGTCGCGCTAACCGTCAGCATCGTGCACGGTGCCGCCAGCGGCCCCAGGCACTGGACGCTGCACTGTGACCCGGTTGGCGGCACCGCTCCTGACCCAGCAGCCGCCTGTAAGGCGCTGTTCGGGGTAAAGGCGCCGTTCCAGCGGCTGAAGAAGGTAGTTATGTGCCCGATGATCATGGTCAGCGCTGAGCAGATCGAGATCAGCGGCAGGTGGTTCGGCAAGGAAGTCCATCGCGACATCACCGACGGCGGCTGCGACCTGAGCGTCTTTAACCGGTTGCACAAGACGTTCTACTGATCGGCCCGGCCGGCGAAGCCCGCCGCTATTTGAGCAATCGCGACAGGCGGCGGTCGGCCAGTGGCTTGCCGCCTGTCTGGCAGGTCGCGCAGTACTGCAGAGATGAGTCGGCGAAGGACACTTCGCGTACGACGTCGCCGCAGACTGGGCAGGACTGACCCGTCCGGCCATGAACCGCGAGGCCAGCCTTCTTCTCCTTCTTGAGCTCGGCGGCGGCCAGCCCCGCTGATCGCTCGATCGCCGATCGCAGGGTGTGCTGAATGACCTCATGCAGCGCCGCGACGTCGTGCTCGGTCAGGCTTGACGCGAGCCGAAATGGCGACATCTTGGCCGCATGCAGCACCTCATCTGAGTAGGCGTTGCCAATGCCGCCGATGATTCGCTGATCGCGCAGCACCCCCTTGATCTGAGTGCGCCGGCCAGCCAGCAAGCCGACCAGTACCTCGACCGTGAAATCCGGTGCCAGCGGGTCAGGCCCGAGTGCGGCGATCCCTGCCACCGCCATCGGATCGGTGACCAGGTAGACCGCCAGCCGCTTGCGGGTGCCTGCCTCAGTCAGATCGAAGCCAGCCCCGTCGGCGAACCTGAGCCGGAACGCGAGCGGCCCTTTGCCGGGCTTCGCCGGCTCGGTTGGCAGGTCCTCCCGCCAGCGCAGCCAGCCAGCCCGGGCGAGATGGGTGATCAGGTGCAGGTGCCCGCCAGCCGGCGTATCGACGTTCAGATCGAGGAACTTGCCGTACCGCGACACCCCGACGATCGTCGCGCCAGCTAGCGCGCTGAGCGGTGGGTCGTAGGTCTTAAGTACTGAAAATTCCGCGATATCAGCACGGTCAATCACCCGCCCGACCGCACGTTCGCGCAAGTCCGCAGCAAGCGACTCCACTTCAGGAAGCTCCGGCACGATAATGATTCTGCCGTGTCCCGCTCGATGCCGCATCCGTCCCGTGCCGCATAGACCAGCAGGACAAGGGCAGAACCGCTCAGTACACCCGCCCGGAGGCCACCGCATGCGACCCGCGCGCCCACCCAACCCACGTAAGTTGGGGTGGCTCAGCTACGTCAGGTGGGTCAGCGATGTGAACGAGGGTTGTCAGCCCCCAGCCGATGAGGAGCGCAAGCGACCTCACCACCCCCGGCCCGAAGCGTGGGGGTCCGGGGGTTCGTACCCCGGGGAAAGCGTTGCGGCCCTCGGCGCGGATGACCAAAGGTCATCAAGCATGGAAGGCCGACGCGTGGGCGAGGAGGGATTTGAACCCTCACGTCCTCTCGGACACACGGACCTGAACCGTGCGCGTCTGCCGTTCCGCCACCCGCCCTGGGCGTCAGTCAGGTTAGCACGCCCCGAGCTACACCACGACGCCGATACCATCGAATGCGGAACGGGAGAGGAGGTGCATGGTGGGAGTGCTGCAGCGCTTCGAGCACCGGCTCCAGGGAATGTACGACGGCGGGTTCGCGCGGGCGTTTAAGTCCGACCTGCAACCAACCGAGATCGCCGGCGCGGTACAGCGCGAGATGGATGATCGCGCCGCGATCGTAGCCCAGGGCCGGACGCTGGTACCTAACGATTTCGTCGCCGAGATCGCCCAGGCCGACTACGACCGGCTTGAGGTTTTCGCCGACAATCTCGGCATCGAGCTGGCCACCTTGGCCCGCGATCATGCCAGAGAGCAGGGCTACTCGTTCGTCGGCCCGGTGCGCATCAGGTTCGAGGGGGTTCCTGACCTCACCATCGGCACCTTCCGGATCCGATCAGGGGTTATCAGGGGTACCACCGTGGAAGACGGTGAGATCCGCCGGCCGGTCAGCGATGTGGCGCGGCCGCAGGAAGGGTTCCCTGGTTCGCCGCGACTGCTGGTTTCGACGGCTGATCCGGCGGCGGCTGGTGGTGCGACCCAGCGAACCTTCCCGCTCACTTCGCCGTTGACCATCTTGGGACGCGGTACCGATTGTGATCTTCGACTTGTGGACCAGGGCGTATCGCGACACCATGCGGAGATCCGGGTAGAAGACGGCGAAGTCGTGCTCGTCGACCTCGGATCGACAAACGGTACTTTCGTTAATGGGCAGCCGATCCGACGGGTATCGCTCACCGACGGCACTCGCGTTACCCTTGGCCGCACCACATTGGTTTTCCGCAGGGACGGTACGTACTGACGAGTAGCAAGCAGGCAGTTCTGGACACCGAAGACACGACATGCGCCACCAGCGACGTCGGCTTTCGGCTACCTAAGGACGCATGACCCGATGAATCCGCTCACCCTCGACCTGATCAAGCTGGCGTTCCTTGCCGTGCTTTGGCTGTTCGTCATCGCTGCGGTCGGGGTGGTACGCACTGATCTATTCGACCAGCCATCTTCGCCGCGCAGCCAGCGACGCGCCGCCAAGCAAGGAAGTCGCCGCGCACCGCCGGCCAGGGCAGCTAAGCCACCACGGCCGAGTGGCAGATCTCGTACCTCGGCCAGGCAGGTTGTGGTAACTGGTGGCAACCTCGCCGGAACTACGATTACGCTCGCCGATCAGCAGATCACCATCGGCCGGGCGGCCGATGCGACCATCGTGCTGACGGACGATTACGCCTCGACCAGGCACGCCAGGCTGTACCCGCAGAACGGCGAGTGGATTTTGGAGGATCTCGGCTCGACCAACGGCACCTACCTGGACCGGCACAAGGTGACCCAGCCGACGCCGGTACCGGTAGGTGTTCCCATCCGCATCGGCAAGACCGTCCTGGAGTTGCGCCGATGACCATTGCCCTGCGCTATACCGTGCGGTCTGACGTTGGCCTGCTCCGCGATGGCAACGAGGACTCCGCCTACGCCGGGCCGCACCTGCTGGCTATCGCTGACGGGATGGGGGGCCACGCCGCCGGCGAGGTGGCCAGCGCGGTCGCGATCGCCACCTTGGCGCCACTGGACGCCGACACCGCCGGCGTCGACATGCTGCAGGCGCTTGGCGACGCCATCGCCACCGCCAACGCCGCGTTGCGGCAGATCACCTTGACTGACCCGACCACTGAGGGCATGGGCACCACGCTGACCGCGTTGCTGTGGTCAGACGACGCGGTGGCGCTCTGCCACATCGGTGACTCGCGGGCATATCTGCTGCGCGACGGGGCGCTGCAGCAGATCACGCACGACCACACGCTGGTGCAATCGCTGGTCGACGAAGGCAAGCTGACCCCTGAAGCGGCAGCCTCGCACCCGCAGCGCTCGCTGGTCATGCGCGCCCTGCAGAGCAGCATTCCAGCCGACCCCGACCTGGAGATGCGACAAGCGCGGGTCGGCGACCGCTACTTGCTGTGCTCGGACGGATTGACCGACGTTGTCACCGACGAGACCTTGCGGATGACGCTGGCCGAGTTGACCGACCTGGATGCGGCGGTCGAGCAGCTGGTCGACCTCGCGATCCGCAGCGGCGGACCGGACAACATCACCTGCGTGCTAGCCGATGTCATCGACACTGACGCTGACCAGGAGCCAACCGAGCAGATCATTGTCGTCGGAGCCCTGACCTCAACTGGCGACGCCGACAACGAGCCCGCTCGCAGCGATAATCCGGCGGCGAGGGCCTACCAGCTCACCCAACAGCAGCCGGTCGGGCCAGATCCTGAGCCGGTCGGTCCGCAGGGCGGCACGATAGCCAACGCCAACTCAGTGCCCGATGTCGTGGTGGCCTGCGCTGATCCGGCTTCGGGCGAGGACGAGGAAGAGGACGAGGACGGGCGCTGGCCACGGCACGCCGCCAGGCGCCGCTGGCCCGTCGTCACGTGCGTGCTGATGCTGCTGTTCGGCGTGATCGGCGCGGCTGGCTACTACGGCTGGCGGCTCACCCAGAATGAGTACTACGTAGGCACAGCGAACGGCAGGGTGGTGGTCTACCGCGGGCTCAGCCAGGCGGTCGCCGGAGTCAGCTTGTCCAAGGTGGTGCAACGCACCGACATCCCGCTCGCCGCGTTGCCGTCAAGCGAGGCTGGCTCCATCAGATCCACGATCGGACCTGAGGCCAATCTCCGGCAGGCCCAGCGGATCGTCACGCAATTTCGGCAGGACTATCGCTGCGCCGTCGTGTCCGCTGACATCACCAGGTGGGTAGCCAACAAGCCCAAGCCGCCGCCAACCAAGCGCACGAGGGCCGGCCAGCACCCTAAGTCCAGCAAGCATCGGACCAGCAAGCACGCCGCGAGCAAGCGCCCTGGCAGCAAGAACGCCGGCCGGGCGAGCGCCGATCACGGCACGACCGCGCATCAGCCAGCGACCAAGTCCGCAGGCCGCACCACCGGCAAGTCGGCGACCAAGAACGCCCCGGCCAAGCACCACGCCGCCGAGCACGTGTCCTACCCGCCTGAGCCGAGGATGCCAGCATTCTGCCCCGCCTATAGCGGAGCGACCGGATGAGTACGGCCGCGAATCAGCTGGCTGACGCGCCGTCGCCGCTGGGTGGATCTCAGGCAGTGCCGCTGCCGCGCGGCCGTCGCGGTCCTGAGCTGGCCCTGCTCGCCTTCGCCGCCGCGATCATGGCATTCGCCTACGCGAGCGTTGGATTCGGGCTTAACGGGCACCTGCCTCCAGGCCTGCTTACCTATGTAGGTGGCTTCGCGGTGCTGCTGGTCGCCGCGCACATCGCGGTCCGGTTCCTGGCACCGTGGGCTGACCCGCTGCTACTGCCGTTGGCCGCGGTGCTGAATGGCCTGGGCGTGGTCATGATCTATCGGCTGCAGGAGTCCGGTCGCGGCAAAAACTCCGGCGAGATCATCTCGACCCTGACCACGCACGCAGCCGGGACGCAGCTGGTCTATACGGCACTTGGCATCGTCGCCTTCATCGTGGTGCTCGCGGTAATCCGCGAGGCCCGCGTGCTGCAGCGGTACACCTACACGCTCGGCACCCTCGGCCTGATCCTGCTCGCCATCCCGATACCGCTGCCGAACAGCATCAGCGAGGTCAACGGCGCTAAGGTCTGGATCACCGTCGGCGGCTTCTCCATCCAGCCAGGTGAGTTCGCCAGGATCGCACTGGCCGTATTCTTCGCTGGCTATCTGGTCAGCAAGCGCGACGTGCTGTCCTTGGCCGGTCGCCGCGTCCTCGGCATCGACTTGCCCCGCGCCCGCGACCTCGGCCCGGTGCTCGTGGTCTGGGTCGCCAGCCTGCTCATCTTGATCTTCGAGTCCGATATCGGCACCTCGGCGCTGTTCTTCGGGCTGTTCGTCACCATGATCTACCTGGCTACCCAGCGCACTTCCTGGCTGCTGATCGGAATTCTGCTGTTCGTCGCCGGCGCCGCGCTGGCGAGCAAGATCAGCCATGTCGGCGAGCGGTTCACCGACTGGCTTGCCCCATTCGCGCACGCCACGGGATCGGGTTACCAGATAGTCCAGGGCCTGGAAGGCATGGCGTTCGGCGGCTTGTTCGGCACCGGCCTCGGCCAAGGCGAGCCGTTCCACACCCCGCTAGTGCAAAGCGACTTCATCATCACCGGGTTCGGTGAGGAGCTCGGCCTCACCGGCCTGATGGCGATGCTGCTCATCTTCGGGCTGATCGTCCAGCGCGGGCTGCGCGCGGCGATCGCGGTTCGTGACCCGTTCTCCAAGCTGCTGGCCGGCGGACTCTCGTTTGTTTTCGCACTGCAGGTCTTCATCATCGTCGGCGGCGTGACGCAGCTCATTCCGCTTACCGGCATCACCACGCCGTTTCTATCCCAAGGTGGATCTTCGCTGATCGCAAGCTGGATCGTGATAGCGCTGCTGATGCGAGTGAGCGACACCGCTCGCCGCCCGGCACCTCAGCCGATCCAAGATGAGGGGTTGACTCAGGTGGTGAGGGCGGGATGAACCGAGCGCTGCGCCGGATTTCGATCGCCTCACTGGCGATGTTCATACTGCTACTCGGCTGGGTGAACTACCTGCAGGTGTTCCGGGTGAACTCGCTGGCCGACGAGCCGGGCAACATCAGGATCTTCAACCAGCAATTCAAAAATCAGCGCGGCGAGATTATCGCCGACGGCGGCGGCAAGCAGCAGGTGATCGCCGAATCCAAGCTGATCAAGGGCGGCATCTACCAGCGGCACTACCCGGACCCGCTGCCCTACGCGCCGGTCACTGGCTACGACTCCATCCTTGGCACGACCTCGCCGTTCGGCCTCACCGGGATCGAGCAGGCGGAAAACAAGTACCTCGCCGGCACCGCACCTGGCCTCGCGGTCTACAACCTCAAAGGCCTGTTCAGCGGGCATTCCAAGCAAGGTGCCAGCGTCTACCTGACCATCGACCCGGCGGTGCAGCAGGCTGCCTGGCAGGGCCTGGTCGCCATGGGCAAGCCAGCGGCCGTCGTCGCGATCAATCCGAGCACCGGCGCGATCCTCGCGCTCGCTTCGTATCCGACGTTCAACCCCAACGAATACGCCACGCTCAGCAGCGCGCAACTCAGCAAGATCGATGCGGCTTACCGGAAGGACCCGAGTCAGCCACTGGTCAACCGGGCCATTAACGACACATTTCCGCCCGGCTCTACTTTCAAAATCGTGACGAGTTCTACCGCCTTCAGTACCGGCAAAGTACAGGGCCCGAACGCCGCCATCCCGGCACCGCAGTTCTATCACCTGCCGGGCAGCACCTCAGTGCTGAACAACGACGGCGACGAGACCTGCGGCAACGGCAAGCCACCGATCGCATTCGCGTTCGCGCTGTCGTGCAACACGGCCTTCGGCGAGCTTGGGGTCAAGCTCGGCGGCTCGGCGCTCTACAAGTACGCCAACCTGTTCGGCTTCAATAACTCGGGTAACCCAGGCGGCGCACCGCTGACGATCCCGCTGACAGTCTCGCCGAGCGTGTATCCGCACCTCACCGACCCAGCCCAGACCGCGCAGTCGGCGATCGGCCAGTTCGACGACCAGATCACGCCGTTGCAGGAAGCGATGATGGCAGCGACCGTTGCCAACCATGGCGTGCTCATGACGCCGTACCTGGTGCAAGAGGTACGCGCACCGGACCAGGAACTGGTGGAGCAAGCGCACGCCACCGTGCTTCGCACCGTTATCTCCAGCCAGGTCGCCAGCTACCTGACCACGATGATGACGGGCGTCACGCACGACACCTACGGCACCGCCTACGCGGTGGCGAACCCGAGCGTCACCGGCGGCATCCAGATCGCCGGTAAGACCGGGACCGCGCAGACCGGCGTCAACAACGATCAAGCTAGCGACGCCGTCTTCACGTGTTTCGCGCCAATCAGTAACCCGCAGATCGCGGTCGGCGTGATCGTGAAAGGCGGCGGTTTTGGCGCCGACGCTGCGGCACCTATCGCGGTGAAGGTTATCGAGGCATACCTGGGGCAGCATTGAGCGCCGCAGGCTCGCGATATTCCGGTAGCGGAATCGCACCGGGAACATTTGGCGACATAATTTTCCGAAACGGCTCGCGCCTGCCAATGCCCAGGCGCGCCCACTCAGAGCCAAGACGACGCAGGACGGTAAGTAAGTGCGAGACATGACCCAGCCCAGGCTGCTCGGCGGCCGGTATGAACTCGACGGCGTCGTCGGACGCGGCGGCATGGCCGAGGTCTACCGGGCCCGCGACCTTCGCCTGGACCGCATCGTGGCGGTCAAGACCCTGCGCGAGGACCTGGCCAGGGATCAGACCTTCCAGGCCAGGTTCCGCCGGGAGGCGCAGTCAGCGGCGTCGCTGAATCACCCGTCCATCGTCGCCGTCTACGACACCGGCGAGGACAACTCAGGGTCGTCGCACGTGCCATTCATCGTGATGGAGTACGTCGACGGTCGCACCATCAGGGACCTGCTGCGCGACGACCGGCGGCTGCTGCCCGAGCGAGCACTGGAGATCACCGACGGCGTGCTGCGGGCGCTCGACTACAGTCACCGCAACGGGATCGTGCACCGCGACATCAAGCCCGGCAACGTCATGCTGAACCGGCAGGGCGAGATCAAGGTGATGGACTTCGGCATCGCCCGCGCGGTGCCGACACCCAGGCCACCATGACGCAGACCGCGCAAGTCATCGGGACCGCCCAGTACCTGTCACCCGAGCAGGCCAGGGGCGAGCGCGTCGACTCGCGCTCTGACCTGTACTCGGTTGGCTGCCTACTGTACGAGTTGCTGACCGGCAGGCCGCCATTCACCGGTGACTCGCCCGGTGGCGATCGCCTACCAGCACGTCCGAGAGAACCCGATCCCGCCATCCCGGGTCGACCCCGACCTGCCCGACTGGGCGGATGCGATCGTGCTGAAGGCGATGGCGAAGGCATCCGGCTGACCGGTACCAGACCGCCGCTGAGATGCGCAGCGATATCCAGCGCGCGCTCTCCGGCTACCCAGTCGGCGCTCAGCTGCACCAGACCAGCTCCTATGCGGCAGGCCCCAGCACCAGGCGATATGACCCGATGGGGCAGACCCAGCTGCAAGGCGGCCCGACCGGCGCGATTCCTCCTTATGAGTATGGCCCGGCGGACACTACCGGCGGCCGGAACGGCAACCGGCGGCGCAAGCGGCCGATCTGGCCATGGATCACCGGCCTGGTCGCACTGATCGTGATCGCCGCCCTGATCCTCGCCTTTGAAACGATCAACGGTCACACTCCGCCGAGCGGGGTCTCGGTCCCTAACGTGGTCGGGAAAAAGCTGAGCGCGGCCGAGACCGCGTTGCAAAATCACGGCTTCAAGGTCAAAACGAGTCCGCATACGAGCTCAACCGGCCCGTACAACGTCGTGACAAGGACAAGCCCGGCGGCGACGCAGCTTGAGCCCAGGGGCAGCAGCGTCACGGTGTTTTACAACGTCCCGCCTGGCGCTAAGGCGCTGCCGTCGGTCAAGGGACTGTCAGAAGCGGCGGCGGTGGCGCTGCTCAACAAGGACGGCTGGAAGAACGTCAACCCCAGTTCCTCAGAGAAGGCCAGCGTCACGATCGCGCAGGGCCATGTGGTGAGCACCGATCCGGCCGCCGGCAATCGGGTCTCGCTCAACACGCCAATCTTGCTCAACTTGTCCGGTGGCGGCACGAAGGTGCCATCGGTCTACGACCTGCAGCAAGCCGATGCCGAGGCAGCCTTGCACGGCGACAACCTGGTCGTTGCGATAGTCAATAACGTGCCTGGTCCGCCCTGTCGCCGACGCCAGGGACCGTGTGGCAGACGAAGCCTGCGGCTGGCAAGGTGGTACTGCCGGGTTCGACAGTGACGATCTACGTCGTTCCTGTGGCAAGCTCACCGCCTCCATCGGGTAGCCCGTCGCCGAGCACGAGTCCGTCGTCGAGCACGAGTCCGTCGCCCACGGCAACGCCCTAACCCCGGTCACCCGAGCAGACTTGGCTACGGCAGTGACCAGCTACCCTTACGATCAAGCGTCACGTGCTTGCCACGCGCCGACGATGCGTCCAGGAGATCACCGTGCCTAAGTCCAAGGTCAGGAAGAAGGCGGTCTACACCCCGCCGCCGCGCTCGACAAAGGCCAAGGTCAGCCCGCCGTGGCTGGTGCCGCTTATGCTCGCGTGCCTGCTCGTCGGACTGGCGTGGATCGCCACGTTCTACATCAGCGGTCAGAGCCTGCCGGTCTCGGCGCTGCACCAGTGGAATCTGGTGGTCGGCTTCGCGCTGATCGTTGGCGGCGTCATGCTGGCCACCAGGTGGCAATGAGCCTGCCCTAACCAAAGGCGGCGGCCACCCGGGCCGGGTGGCCGCCGCCTTGGCTGGCTAGACCACTAGACCCGGAAGATCACCTGGTGCACCAGGGACAGGTCCCTGAGCACGACCGCAAGCACGAGCAGCGCGACGATTCCGACGGTCGCGCCGACCTGGATCAGCGTCCGGCTCACCCGCGGTGCATACACGAACGCGGCCGTCAGCAGCGAGCCGGCGATCAGGCCGCCCACGTGGTCCTGCCACGCGATTCCCGGAACTACGAACGTGATCACCAGATTGAGCACGATCAGCAGCACGACCTGCCTGCTGTCCAGCCGCAGCCGCCTGGCGAGCACGAACCAGGCACCGAACAGCCCGAAGATAGCTCCGGAAGCGCCGATGGCTGGCTCGTTGACTGGTGCGAGCAGGTAGAAAAGCACCGAGCCGGCCAGAGCGCTGACCAGGTAGATCACCAGGAATCTGGTCCGGCCGAGCACGCGCTCTAGCGACGGGCCGACCACCATCAGCGCCCACATGTTGAAGATGATGTGGGTCAGGCCGATTCCAGAGCCTGGCGGCTCGTGCAGGAAAGCGCTGGTAATCAGCCGGTACCAGTCACCGACGGCCACGCCGATAGAGGCGTGGATGCTGCCATCGAACGCGACCCCCACCATCGCCCCGTAATCGACGGCCTTGCCATAAGCGAGCTCGATCAGGTAGACGAGCACGCACAGCCCGACGAGGGTGTAGGTAACGATCGGCGTGCCGGTAACCCGGCCGCCGAACTGCCCGGTCGCTTGTCTGATCCCCCGGTTGCCCTCCCTGACGCAATCGACACATTGCTGTCCGACCGCTGCCGATCGCAGGCAGTCAGGGCACGCGTGGCGGCCACACCGCACGCATGACACATAAGTTTCGCGGCCTGGGTGCCGGTAGCATCTCGGCGGCGTTCCTGCGGCATCGCCGCCTGCGGGCGGGTCAGCCGCATTCGGGCTCGGGCCCTGGGGGTACACCATCAGTGCTATCCGTTCGCGCTGCCGTCGCGATCGATCTCCACCGACTCGATCACTACGTCCTTGACCGGGCGATCGCTCCGGTCGGTCTGCACATTGCTGATGGCGTCGATGACCTCGGTACCGGAGATCACCTCACCGAAGATCGTGTGCTTGCGGTTGAGGTGGTGCGTCGGCACGGTGGTGATGAAGAACTGCGATCCGTTGGTGCCCGGGCCCGCGTTGGCCATGGCGAGCAGGTAGGGCCGGTCGAAGGTCAGGTCCGGGTGGAATTCGTCGGCGAACTCATAGCCGGGACCGCCGCGGCCATTGCCGAGCGGATCGCCGCCCTGGATCATGAACCTGGGAATGACGCGGTGAAAGATCGTGCCGTCATACAGCTTGGCCGAGGTCTTCTTGTGGCTCTTCGGATCGGTCCACTCCCTGGTGCCCTCGGCGAGCTCCACGAAGTTCTGCACTGTCTTGGGCGCGTGATCAGGGAACAGCCGGACGACGATCGTCCCTTGGTTGGTCCGCAGCGTCGCGGTCATCGAATTAGTCATAGCCGGAATCCTGTCATGGGAGCCGCCGGCGATGGCGGCACAACCTTGTCTCACCGCTTTACAACGTCTCGGCCAGCATATGCGCGCTGTTGAGTCATCAGCCGGTCCCGGCTGGGTTGACACCCATGCTGAGGGGAAGTTCCACCTGGGGATTAATCACGGGGAGGACATAGTGTCTGTAACGACTCAGAATCGGTCAGCGTTGCCTGCCGCTGACATGCAGTGGCGGGCTAGGAAGATAGCCATGCAGGCGTCAAAGCTCGCCGACCAGGCTGGCCCGGTGTCGAGGAAGGCCGCCATGACCGCCAGGCAAGGGGCCGGCGGAGCGGCTGGCTGGGCCAAGCCGCGGGTAGGCCGGGTTCGCGCCTGGATGGCGGTCAGAGCCGCCAAGAGCAGCGTGACCGTGCAGGAGAAGGTAGCTCCTCGGGTCTCATTGATGCTGACGGCGGCCGCCCGCAGGCTCGACCCGCCGAAGCCGCGTGCGCGTCGCTGGCCGAAGGTGTTCGCCGGCACCGCGTTGCTGGCCGCCGGCGCGGCCGCCGCTACCGCCATCGCCATGCGCAACAGGGCGAACGCCGCCGCGCAGCCGGTGCTGCCGCGCAAGCCCGCTGCTGGTAGCAGCGCCGATCAGCAGTCGCGTATTACCAGCCAAGCGTCGTCGGCACAACGGCCCATGACTGAGTCAGACGTCAACGGGCTTTCTCGGTCACGCTAGCGCGAGATTCGAAACTAGCCGGGGTTCCCGGGGGTCGATCCAGGCCCCCGGGCCTGCCCCGGCGTCGCTATGTCAGCCGATGTCGGCGGGGTCGGGCAGAATCGGGACTGTGCTGCTGCGTGAAGTTGTCGCGACGTCGGCCGTCGTCGCAGAGTCCTCGGGCCGCAAGGCCAAGATCGCGGCCATCGCCGACTTGCTGATCAGGGTCCCGCCAGACGAGGTACCGATCGCTGTCGCCTTCCTGGCTGGTGAGCTCACTCAGCGCCAGATCGGGGTCGGCTATGCCGCACTCATTGACCTGGCCCAGCCAGCGGAGTCCGCTCAGGCCGCGCCAGCCTCGGTGCGGGTACCAGGGCAAGCAGAGCCTGCTCAGGAGGCGCTGCTGAGCCTCAGCGATACCGACGCCGCGTTTGCGGCTATTGGCGCGCTGCTCGGACCTGGCTCGCAGGCACGACGACGGGTCCAGCTCGGTCACCTGATCGACCAGGCTACGCAGGACGAGCGCCAGTTCTTGTTTCGGCTGATCGCAGGTGAGCTGCGGCAGGGCGCGCTGGAAGGGGTCATGGTGGACGCCGTCGCCCAGGCGGCCGGCGTGCCTGCCGCCGCGGTGCGCCGAGCGAATCAGCTGCGCGGCTCGCTGCCCGAGGTCGCGCGGGCAGCGCTGACGGCAGTTGCCGCAGGCGGCGGGCAGCCTGAGGTCACCGAGGTGCTGCGGGGCTTCACGCTGGCGGTAGGCCAGCCAGTGCGGCCGATGCTGGCAGCGTCCGCGCCGACGGTCGAAGCCGCACTCAGCAAGATCTGCCCAGCCGCACTCGATTGGAAGATCGACGGCATCAGGATCCAGCTCCACCGGCAAGGTCAGCAAGTCCGTGTTTTCACCAGGACGCTCGATGACATCACTGACCGGGTACCTGAGATCGTGGCCATCGGGCTGGCGCTCGAGGTGCGGGCAGCGGTGATCGACGGTGAGGCCATCGCGCTGCGCGAAGATCATCGTCCTTATCCGTTCCAGGTGACCTCGGCCAGGGTTGCTAGCCAGTCGGTCCCTGGTGGTGGCCAGCAGAGCGACCGGGCGGCGGTGCCATTGACCGCGTTCTTGTTCGATCTGCTGCATGTCGACGGCCAGGATCTGATTGACAGCCCGGCGAGCGAGCGGTTCGCCCGGCTTGCCGCGATCACGCCTGCGCACTTGCTGATCCCTCGCCTGGTGACAGCCGATCCTGTCGACGCGGCCGCGTTCTTCGCCGACGCGACCATGCGCGGCCACGAGGGCATCGTCGTGAAAGCGATCGACGCGCCCTACCAGACCGGCCGCCGCGGCAGCGACTGGATCAAGGTCAAGCCACGCACCACCTTGGACCTGGTCGTACTTGCCGCTGAGTGGGGCCATGGCCGACGCACTGGCTTGCTGTCGAATCTGCACCTCGGCGCCGCCGACCCGAACACCGGCAACTTCGTCATGCTGGGCAAGACGTTCAAAGGACTGACCGACGCGATGCTGCGCTGGCAGACGGACCAATTGCTCGGCCTGGCCGACCCGCCAGATCAGGGTTCGATACCCGGCAATCGGTCGCCTGGCGACGATACCGGACCTGACGACGAAGGCGCCTCCTGGCGGCACGGAGTGGTAAGGGTGCGGCCTGAGCTGGTCGCTGAGATCGCGTTCGACGGGGTCCAGGCGAGCAAACGCTACCCAGGCGGGGTGACGCTGCGATTCGCGCGGGTACTGCGCTACCGGCCGGACAAGCGGGCGGCGGACGCGGACACCATCGACATGGTCAAGGCACTGTGGCATGAGCAGGTTGCCAGCTAGACCCTGGCCGCTAGCGCCGCGATGTCGCTGAACAGCACCGACGCCAGCTGCCTGGTGTCGTCGAACATGTTCAGCTCGGGCAGTTCGGCCTGCTCGTGCCAGCTGAACGGGTGCGCTGGATGGGTGAGCGACTCGGCAACGCCGGCGACCGCGACATAGATATGGTCAATGTGGAAGTGGAACTCCGCCAGGTGATTGTCTCGGTCCACCGGTTGCAGCAAGATCCACCAGGGCGGGTCGACCAGTTTGCGGCTGGCTAGCACCGGCTCAGGAATGGGGCTGGCGGGCGCGGGCACGAAGCTAACCGCTAGGCCGGTCTCCTCGGCCACCTCACGCCTGGCTGCCTCGGGTGCGGTCTCATCGGGCTCGATGTGGCCGCCAGGGATCATCAGCTTGCCGAAGATGGGATGCAGGATCAGTCCGAGCCGCCACTGGCTTTGGACCTGGCTAAAGACGAAGGTGCTCGCGGTCGCGTGCTTGATGGTCACGTAGTCATAGTGCCCGCAGGCACGCGGGCGTGCCGCATTAGCCGGCCGACCCGCGCGCGGAGCGGGAAGTTTGGGACTATGACATCGGTCCGGTACGGGACGGAAGGTAAGGCTCGGGCGAAAGGGCCGTCATGCGAGCGTTGTGGGTAGATGAGGACGGCAGTTGGCACACCACGCTGCGCGGTCGCCAGATCCTCTCCGATCCGCGGCTCAACCGAGGCACCGCCTTCAGCTACCCGCAGCGACACGAACTCGGCCTGACCGGACTTGTGCCGCCTGCCCACGTGACCTTGGACCAGCAAGTTGAGCGGGTTTACAAGCAATATCAGCGCCAGCCAGACAACCTGGCCAAAAACGTACTGCTGACCGAGATCCACGATCGCAACGAGGTGCTGTTCTACCGGCTGCTCAGCGCGCATCTGACCGAGATGCTGCCAATCGTCTACACGCCCACCATCGGGCAGGCAATCAAGAGTTACAGCCACGAGTACCGGCGACCGCGCGGCGTCTACCTGTCGGTCGATCATCCGGAGTTGATCGAGGAGTCACTGCTTGCCACCGATCTTGAGGGAAGCGACATTGACCTGGTGGTGGCGACCGACGCCGGAGCCATCCTCGGCATCGGCGACTGGGGCGTCGGCGGCATTCACATCGCTGTCGGCAAGCTCGCCGTGTACACCGCAGCAGGCGGAATCGACCCGAGCCGCACCCTGCCGGTCATGCTCGACGTGGGCACCGACCGGCAGAGCCTGCTAGCTGACCCGCTGTACATCGGCAACCGGCGGCCGCGGGTGTCGCCGGAGGAGTACGACAACTTCCTCGACGCTTTCGTCGACGCGGTGAGCCGGCTGTTCCCCGGCGCCATGCTGCACTGGGAGGACATCGGGGCGAATAACGCCAGGCGACTGCTGGATAGATATAGAGATCGACTGCTGACCTTCAACGACGACATCCAGGGCACCGGCGCGGTCAACCTGGCCGCGGTGCTAGCGGCGATCCGAGCCATCGGCGCTTCGTTGCGAGACCAGCGAGTCGTCATTTTCGGTGCGGGGACGGCTGGCACCGGCGTAGCCGATCAGTTGCGCGGCCAACTGCTGGCCGACGGCCTGCCCGCCCCGCAGAGCCAGGCGGCGTTCTGGGCGGTCGACAAAGAGGGTTTGCTGACCACCGACCTGCCTGGTCTCACCGAGTCGCAACGACACTGCGCACGCGACGCGGCCGAGGTAGCGGACTGGCCGCGCGCCGCTGATGGCCGCATCGATTTGGCTGAAGTGGTGCGACAGGTCCATCCGACCATCTTGATCGGCACGTCAACCAGGACGGGGGCGTTCACCGAGGAGATCGTCAAGGAGATGGCCAGGCACGTGGAACGGCCGGTGATCCTGCCCATGTCCAACCCGACCGAGTTGGCCGAGGCTACGCCAGCTGACCTACTCGAATGGACCGATGGCCGGGCTCTGGTAGCAACCGGGAGTCCCTTTGAGCCGGTGACCTACGGCGGCACCAGGTACGAAATCGGGCAGGCGAACAACGCGCTGGTCTTTCCCGGGATCGGTCTTGGCGTCATCGCCGCGGCCGCGACCAGAGTCACTGACGGGATGCTCGCCGCCGCCGCGCACGCGGTCGCGAACCTGACCGATACCTCGCAACTCGGGGCACCGCTGCTGCCACCGGTCGAGGAGCTTCGGGATACCTCGGTCGCCGTCGCCGTCGCCGTGGCGCAGGCCGCTCGCCGCGACGGCGTCGCGCCGCCAGCAGCCAAAGAAGACCTGATCCAGCACGTCAAGAGCCTGATGTGGGAGCCGAGCTACCGCCCGATCGTGCCCGAGTGAAACTCGGTGCTGCTGGAAGTCGCCGACTCGTGACTCAGATATTTGCCCCATAAGCTAGCGAAACGCCCCACGTTAGCGTGGCGTATGACCGTCCGGCGAACAATAACCGGATTAGATGTGCATTACGTTCCCTACCAGGGCGGTAACCAACTACGATGCGCACCAACCGCTTGCTGATGTTTCGTCTGGTCAGGAGAGCAGTGATTATCAGGAGGATGTACTCGGTCCCCGAGAACATCACCATGTTCAGCGCGGGTGCGGCCGCAGTTGGTGCGGTCTATCCGATGATCGTGGCGCATACCGGGGGGCAGGGCCTACCGTGCCCGCTGCGTACCCTTACCGGCGTGCCATGCCCGTTCTGCGGCCTGACCACAGCTACCGTGGCCCTTAGCCACGGCCAGTGGGCAACCGCGGCAAAGACCAGTCCCCTTGCCTACCTAGTCGCATTTGTCGCGGCGGGAACGGCACCAATACTGGTCGCGCGGGCATTCGGCAAGGCACCGTTGCCTACGCCGAGCTCGGACCGTACCCGGCGACGCGTCACTAGGGGCATGATCGCGATTGTGGCGCTAAGCTGGCTGTTTCAACTGCATCGGTACGGATTTATATAGAAAGCACCGAAATCCCCGGAGCATCCAAGTACAGTACCGTCTGCCGTGCTTGGTCGGCAGACGTATCACGAAAGGTACCCCCCCAATGGCATACCAGGGCACACCATCTTATTCAGGCGCCCCTGCCTCCCAATACTCCGACTGGATCCACCGGGTCGGCGCTTACCTGATTGACATTATCCCCTACGTCATCATCGTCTTCATCGGGGGACTAATCGGTCACGGTATCTACTTCCTATTCCTGCTGATCGGAATTGCTTACCTGGTCTACAACCGGTGGTACCTCGGCGGTCAGGGTCAGACCATCGGCAAGAAGACACTTGGCATGCAACTCGTCAGCGAGCAGACCGGCCAGCCGATCGGCATGCTGATGGCTTTCTTGCGCGACATCTGCCACATCGTCGACTCGATCATCTGCTACATCGGCTACCTTTTCCCGCTGTGGGACGCCAAGCGGCAGACGCTGGCTGACAAGATCATGAAGACGGTTGTCATCCCTGTCTGACCTGGCAGCAGAACTCAAGGGTCCCGCGAGCGTACTTTGCTCGCGGGACCCTGACTGCTTGGCTGGGGTGCGTTAAAGCTATTGGGTATTTCGCGGCCTGCGGCGAACCGAAATGCCGCCCATGATGGTGACGCCGCTTAGGTGCAGCACGGGCGCATCCGGGTGCTGCGACTCTGGCGAATCCGGCGGCACCTCCACCCCGCCCATGACCGCCCAGGTGCTGTCGATCACTCGCATCTCCGGCGGGACGGTGATTTCGGCCCCGCCAAGCACGCACGTGGCCCTGAGCCGGATCTCACCGGGCGGAAGCACAGCCTCGCGCAGGTCAAGCTGAGCGCCGCCAAAGACGGTGATGGCCGCCAGATCCTGCGGCACCCGCCAGGCACCCTTCCTGACCACTCCACCGAAGAGCGCGACCAGCCTGGTCCGCCTGCCCGCAGGCGCGACCTCGCCCGAGTAGCTGGCGCGCGCCAGCCCGGTACCTGATCCGCTCAGCGCGGCGCTCGCACCAGGCAGATCACTGAGCACGGGGACGATCTCCGCGTGGGTCTTGGCTGCGTAGATCGCATCGAGGCGGTCAGCGTGTTCCTGCGGAGTGAGACGACCCTCCGCCATTGCCTCGCTGAGCACCGAGGCCGCGCGATCCCGGTCCGCGTCACCGATTCTCATGCGGGAAATATCGTTGGGGTTCTCCAGGGTCACAACGCTATTGTCAGGCAGGCAGCCGGTTAAGCGGTAGCTGGCTGGTCAGATACCGGGCTCACTGGTCGGGAGCGCACGCGTGGGGCATGTCGAGGTGGCGCATCTGTCGCACGCGCTCCCCGATGGGCGAGTGCTGCTCGAGGACGTCTCCTTTCGCGCTGGCGACGGCAGCACGGTCGCGCTGGTGGGGCCGAATGGGGCCGGTAAGACGACACTGATGCGCCTGATCGCTGGCGACAACCCGGCGCAGTCAGGCTCGATCACCAGCAGCGGCGGCCTCGGCGTGATGCGCCAGTTCATCGGCGGCATCAGGGACGAGACAACGGTAAGGGACCTGCTGCTGTCGATCGCTCCTGAGCGAGTGCGCGAAGCCGCCGCCCGGCTCGATGCCGCCGAGCTCACGATGATGGAGCGAGACGATGAGCCGACGCAGCTGCGTTATGCCGCCGCCCTGGCCGAGTGGGGGGATGCCGGCGGCTACGACTTTGAGGTGCACTCCGACGCGTGCACGATCGCCGCTCTCGGCATACCGTTCGACCGCTGCCAGTTTCGCGAGGTCAAGACACTGTCCGGCGGCGAGCAGAAACGCCTCGTGCTGGAGTCGCTGCTGCGCGGCAAGGCCGAGGTACTGCTGCTCGACGAGCCAGACAACTATCTCGACGTCCCTGGCAAGCTCTGGCTTGAGCAGGCATTGGTGTCCACGCCTAAGACGGTGCTGCTGGTCAGTCACGACCGGGAGCTGCTAGCTGGCTGCGCCCAGCGGATCATCACCGTCGAAGACGGCAGTGTGTGGACCCACGGCGGCGGCTTCGCCAGTTACGCCCAGGCGCGCAAGGACCGGATCGAGCGGCTGGATGAGCTACGCCGCCGCTGGGATGAGGAGCACGAGAAGCTCAAGCAGCTAGTGCGAATGTACCGGCAGAAGGCCAGCTACAACGATGCCATGGCGTCCCGGCTGCAGGCGGCGGTCACCAGGCTGACCAAGTTCGAAGAGGCAGGTCCGCCGCAAGAAGCGCCAAGGGAACAGAACGTGCGGATGCGGCTGCGCGGCGGACGAACAGGCAAGCGCGCGGTGATGTGCGAGGAGCTTGAGCTCACCGGCCTGATGCGGCCATTTGACCTGGAGGTCTGGTACGGCGAGCGGGTCGCGGTGCTGGGCTCCAATGGATCAGGCAAGTCACATTTCCTGCGGCTGCTCGCGGCCGAGCCGGTCGCCCACACCGGCGTCGGCGCTCGGCGCCCGAGTGGTGCCAGGAATCTTCGCGCAGACGCACGCTCGGCCCGAGCTGGCGAGCAGGACGCCGCTCGAGATCTTGATGACCGAGCACGCGATGCTGATCAACGAGGCTATGGCCGCGCTGGCCCGCTATGAGCTGCACTCATGCGCCAGGCAGCTATTCGGCAGCCTGTCTGGCGGCCAGCAAGCACGGCTTCAGATCTTGCTGCTTGAGCTGGCCGGAGCCACGTTGCTGCTGCTTGACGAGCCGACTGACAACCTGGACCTGGCTAGTGCTCAGGCCCTGCAAGATGGCCTTGAGCAATACGAGGGGACGGTGGTCGCAGTAACCCACGATCGCTGGTTCGCCCGCTCGTTTGATCGGTTCCTGGTGTTTGGCGAGACTGGCGAGGTCTATGAGGCAAGCGAGCCAGTCTGGGATGCTGGCCGCGTAGACCGGCAGCGCTGATCGCACCTTGCTAGGCTGTCGTGGTCGATTTGCGGACGCCGGGATCGGAAGTTCCGCGAATTCGTTGGCTCATCGATCGGCCGCTAGCTGGCCGACTGGTTGGTCAGGTTGTCTCACAAGAGGTAAGGAAAGCGACTGTGGTGAAGAAGCTGATCATCCTGGCCGTCGTGGTGCTTGGCGCGGCCGCTGTCTGGCGCAAGGTGCAAGCCGACCGGGCCGAGCTCGACCTGTGGACCGAAGCGACGACAGCCGACGAGTAGCCTGCCCGCTGATCTCCATTGCTGCGGCAGGGTCTTTCGCCGCTACGGGTCGGTTCGGTTGAGGGGCAGTCTTGTGACCTTTAAGAGATCGGCAGGCGGCTGGCGCGGTGGTCCTAGCCTTGCCGCCAACAGGGTGCTGGACCTGCCACAGAGATAGAAGGTGAGGGCCGCGATGAGAAGGCTGGCAGCAGTAGTGGCCGCGGCCGCCCTGGCGCTGTACCCGGGGCTGGTGGCCGCGGGCGCGGCGGGAGCGGTTTCGTTATCCGCCGCCGTGGCGCCGGCGGGAGCGGTGACCTGGGGCAGGGCGGTCGAGGCGCCCGACATCTCCGCGCAACTCCCAGGCCCGGTGGCGGAGAGCAGCTCGGTGTCGTGCTACTCGGCGGGGAACTGCGCCGCGGGCGGGTACTTTAGCGACCACTCAGGTCACGATCAGGCATACGTGGTCAGCCAGGTCAATGGCACCTGGGATAAAGAGATCGAGGTGCCTGGCATCGCCGCGCTCAATCTGGGCGGGGGCGCCGCAGTCGTCTCGGTTTCGTGCTACTCGGCGGGGAACTGCGCCGCGGGCGGGTACTACCACAACCGCGCAGGCGTCGAGAAGGCGTTCGTAGTCAGCCAGGTCAATGGGACCTGGGGCTGGGCGATCCAGGTGCCCGGCAGCGCAGCCCCCGGGGCCGGCGAGGTCGAATCGGTGTCGTGCGCCCGGACGGGGTACTGCGTCGCCGGGCGGGTACTACTCCGACCGTTCCGGCCGGGAGGCGTTCTTGGCCAGCCGGGTCACGGGCAGGTGGGGCAAGGCGATCCAGGTTCCCGGCGTCACCGCCAGGTCGGGGGACGCCACGGTCAACTCAGTGTCGTGCCCCTCGGCCGGGAACTGCGGAGCCGGCGGGGCCTACGACGGTCAGGCGTTCGTGGTCAGCCAGGTCAATGGCAGGTGGGGCAAGGCGATCCAGGCACCAGGTACCGCTGTCGGCGGGGAAGCCACGGTCGACTCCGTGGCGTGTCCCTCGGCGGGGAACTGCGCCGCCGCCGGGTACCACTTCGACGAGAACGGGAATGTCTTTCAGGGGTTCGTGGTCAGCCTCGTCAGCGGCCAGTGGGGCCAGGCGGTCCAGGATCCGGCGATCAGCGCGATCTACGGGGTGTCGTGTGCCTCAGCGGGTAACTGCGCCGCCGCCGGTAACCTTCTGGTCAGCGAGGTCAACGGCACCTGGGGCGAGCCGGTGCAGATCCGGGTGCCCGGCGCCGAGAGCAGCGGGGTATCCGGCCTCTACTCGGTGTCGTGCCCTTCGGCCGGGAACTGCACCGCTACCGGGTACTACACCGACATGTACGGCCGGCAGGTGTTTGTGGTCAGCCAGGCCAATGGCACGTGGGGCAAGCCGATCGAGGTGCCGGGCACCGCGGCGCTCAATGGGGGCGGGCTCGACTGGGTCACTTCCCTGTCGTGCGCCTCGGCCGGGAACTGCGCCGCCAGCGGGTACTACTACGATTACGCCGGCAACTACCGTGCGTTCGTGGTCAGCCAGGTCAAGGGCACGTGGGGCCGGGCGATCCAGGTGCCGGGCACAGCCGCGCTCGCCGGGGTCGAGCACGCGACGGTCAATGCGGTGTCGTGTTCCTCGGCGGGGAACTGCGGCGGCGGCGGCTATTTCAGCGACCGTGCAGGCATCGTGAGTGCGCTCGTCGTCAGCCAGGTCCACGGCGCGTGGGGCCGGGCGATCGAGGTGCCGGCCACCGCCGCGCTCGGTGCGCGCCTCTACGCCACGGTCACCTCGGTGTCGTGCGCCTCGGCGGGGAACTGCGCCGCGGGCGGGTACTACCGCGACCGCGCAGGCAACGACCAGGCGTTCCTGGTCAGCCAGGTCCACGGCACGTGGGACCAGGCGATCCAGGTGCCAGGCACCGCCTCCCTCGGTACGAGGCAGAGCGCCCTGGTCACCTCGGTGTCGTGCCCCTCTGCCGGGAACTGCGGCGCGGCCGGGGACTACAACGAGCACTCCGGCCATCGGCAGGTGTTCGTGGTCAGCCAGGTCAAGGGCACCTGGGGTCAGGCGATCCAGGTGCCGGGCACCGCCGCCGGCGAGGATGGCGAAGGAGCGTCAGCCATCTCGCTGTCGTGCGCTTCGGCCGGGAACTGCAGCGCCGCCGGGGACTACACCAAACTCAACGGGCGGGTGTTCGTGGTCAGCCAGGTCCACGGCACCTGGGGCCAGGCGATCCAGGTGCCGGGCCTCGCCGCGCTTGGCGGGGGCAGGCTCGCCGAGGTCACCTCGGTGTCGTGCGCCTCGGCGGGGAACTGCGCTGCGGGCGGGATCTACGTCACCAACGGCCGCGGCTGGCAGGCGTTCGTGGTCAGCCAGGTCAAAGGCACCTGGGGCAAGGCGATCGAGGTGCCGGGCACCGCCGCGCTCAACGCGAGCGGGTATGCGACGGTCACCTCGGTGTCATGCCGTTCGGCCGGGAACTGCTCAGCAGGCGGGTACTACGACGGCTCAGCTGGGTTCAACGACGGCCGTGCGTTCGTGGTCAGCCAGGTCAAGGGCAGGTGGGGCAAGGCGATCCAGGTGCCAGGCACCGCCGCCTTCAATGCGGATGGCGCCATGGTCACCTCGGTGTCGTGCTCTTCGGCCGGGAACTGCGTCGCAGGCGGGTCCTACCGTGACCGCGCGGGCGACGAGCGCGCGTTCGTGGTCACTCAGGTCAAGGGCACCTGGGGCAGGGCGATCCAGGTGCCAGGCACCGCGCACTTACAGTCTGTCCCCCGGTGCCAGCCGAGCGTGAGCCTGCCGGGCGCGTTCGGCCGCCAGCTCACCCGCGTAATGTTCGATCATCGTCCGGGTCTTCCAGCCTGCGATCCTCATGCCGTCCGCCTCTGAGCCGCCAGAGTTCAGCCAGTCGTGAGCGAACGTGCGCCGGAACCAATGCGGGCTGATCTTGCCGAGCCCAGCATTCTTGCCGCGCCGCTCGATCATGTCCTGTATCCCGGCCGAGCCGAAGTGCCCTGTGTCCCTGCCACTGGTGCCCAACCACAGCCACGGCGACTCGGCACGCGGGTGGCGCGTCCTGATCCTGATATACCGATCAACGGCCGCCGCCGCTTTGCGCCCGAGCGGCACGAGGTGTTCCTCGCCTCCCTTGAGCACAACCTTGATGGTCTTGGAGCGTAGGCTCACGTCCTCAAGCAGCATGCCGCCGAGCCCGCTCACGCGTACCCCGGTATCGATCAGCACGCGCAGGATCGCGGTATCACGCCGAGCCTCGAACGTCGTGCCCTCGGCCGCCTTGAGCAGCTTGGCAAGGTCGTCGTCCGTCAGCATCGGCTTGATCTTCGCGGTTACCTTAGGCGGCTGCACGCGCGGCATGGGGTCAGGCCCGGTACGTTCGCCCTCCTTCGCCAGCCACTTGAACAGCACTCGAAGGTTTCGGTAGTGCTGGTGCGCGGACACAGCGCTGGTGCGGGCGGCCTCCGCCGCGAGAAAGGCGCGGATGTGCTGCGCGTCTACGCCCTCGGTGTCACCAGGTAGCGCGCGATCGGCGAGATAGGCGGTGAACTGGGTGAGGGTACGCTGGTAAGCCTCGACGGTGCGCCCAGAGAGCCCACGCTCTTCGAGACTCAGCTCGAAGGACGCGGCGAGCGCAGTAAGGGTTGGACCGGTGGTCATGATGACTCCTGTTAATCAGATCGTCTTCCACCGATGTAGCACGCATGCTAGTCTAGCTCATATCAGTAAAACCGCTGGTCACAAGTACATATCCGAGGGGCTATAGCTCAGCTGGAAGAGCACCTGCTTTGCAAGCAGGGGGTCAGGAGTTCGAGTCTCCTTAGCTCCACTCACATCTGGAGATCGTTTCGCCAGGTCAGAGGCCCTCAGTACTGGTTCCAGTCTACTTGGGTAGGGTGCCCGGACTGCTGGGTTGGGAGGAATTTGGGAGATCGTTTTCTCCCAGTCCTCCGTTTGAGGCTCGTTTCGTGGCGGCTCGCGGGCTGGTGCCAGGAGTTGGTCGAGCGCGGGTAACGGCGAGCTTGGGCTGAGCGCGGCGCGCTCGGCTAGTGATTCTTCCCAGCGGGCTTGGAGCGCTGCTTTCAGTTCGTCGCGCATTCGTGGTGAGGCGTGGGCGTAGAGGCCGCGCATGCCGGGGACCTGGTGGCCTAGGCGCTGCTCGGCGAGGATCTCGGGGATGCCGTCTTCTGCCATCCAGGTCTTGTGGCTGTGCCGCAGGCCGTGCGGCGTGAGTCCGGGCCTGATCGGGAGCCAGCACGAGACCGGGGTGTCCTCGGGGATAGCCGTAATTCCCCGGCCGCGTGGCGGCGTGTAGGGCTGGCCTTGGTTCGGTGCCGGCCAGGTGGCGATAGGGGTGCCGGGCCAGTTGGTGGCGTCGGTGATGATGACGCGGGCGGTGCGGCCGGGTGCATCGGCGGTCTGGCCGTCGCAGGCGGGGCGGAAGACCCGGCGGGCGTAGTTGCTGCGCCGGGGGTGGCCGCCGTCCGGGCCGAGGAAGAGGTAGCGTCCGCCGCCGCCGTGGTCGGTCACGCAAGGGCACTGTTTCCTGGTTTGGGTTTCGGCTTGCTGGCTGAGGAGGCGGGCGAGGAAGTCGGGCAGGTCTACGGGGAGCTTGGGTTCCCACTTCGGGGTGCGGTAGGAGTCGTCTTTGGGCGGAAGGCGGTGGAAGGCGCCGTTCAGCTCGTAGAGCTGCCATTCGATGTGAAGCTCGGCGGGATGAAAGTAGCCTCGTTCCAGGCCGATGGTCTCGCCCCAGCGCAGGCCGGTGTAGGCGATGGTGAGGATGAGGGTGAAGTCGTCCTGGCGGCCGGACAGCAGCGCGGCTCGTTCGGCCACCAGAAGCGTTTCTAGCGGCGTGGCCCAGCTGCGCTGGGGTTCTCTGTTCTAGGCGCCTTCCGGTGCGGCGGCCGCGGTTGCGGGGCCGCAGCGCGGGGTTGTAGGGGATCAGTGGCGGCATGGCGGCGGCCGCGTCGCCCAATATGGTGCCGAGGATCGTGCGGGCGGCTCTGGCGGTCCTGGGCGAGATTCCCTCGCGGGCGGGCAGGTCTCGCTCCCAGATGGTGATCTGGTACGAGGTGAGCGAGTTCAGCAGTTGGTCGCCTAGGGCCGGGCGGATGAAGCGGCGGATCATGTAGTTGCGGTGGTCGGTGGTGCTGAGGCCGACGTCCTGCAGTGGCATCCACCGGTCGATCCACTGGCTGAGGGTGATCTTCCCGGCGATGGGGTCTTTCCAAGTGCCGGCCCGGATGGCGGCTTCCTGGTCTCGGCCCCACGCTAACGCGGCGGCTTTGGTCTCGAACCCGGACTGGCTGACTTCGTCGCCCGTGGGCAGCTTGTACCGGACCCGCCACGGTGCGGTGCTCCGGCCGCGTTTCTCGGCGTAGGCCACGGGGGCTTCTCCTTCCTGGCTGAGTTGATCCTTGGCCCTGGTGAGCTGCTTAGGCGGGTCGGCGGCCTGGCTGGCGGTTGCGGGTGGTGACGGGCTGGCGGGCGCCGGTGCGCATGATCTCGGCGATGTCGTCGTCGCTGAAGCGGAGGTGCTTGCCGACGAACGTGCACGGAATGAGGCGTGCGCTGGCCTTCGTCTTGAGCCAGGATTCGCGGACCTTTAAGATTCCGGCAGCCTCGGCGGGAGTGTGAAGTTCAGTGGTCATTCGCAGTACCTCGGCTTCGTCGGCTTGTTTTCGGGCCGGTCGCTGGTTAACTCGGGGAACTGCGATCAGGTTAAGGTGGTCAAGGGTTGGCCTGTCAAATAGCTTGTCAACGCTATTCCCGGAATAGCGGCGCGGATTGATAGCTGATTAGGTCGCTTTAGTTCAGGCAGATTCTGTTAGTGCCGTTTCGTATCACCAGAAAATCTGGTTATTTATTTGGCGGCGCTCCTCGAACCGATGGTCACGGGCTTCGGCCTGGCCGTGGCCGGGCAGCTTGGCCGGGACGGCGGGCGGCAGGTCTGGTACCGGTTGGCGGGGCGTTCGGGCTGCCCTGAACTGGCGCTGGAGGCCAGGTGCCGGGTGAGGCCGGGAAGTCGAGTGCTGCTGCCCGCTGCGCGGTGGTGCGCCTGGATGGCTGGCCATGTGGGCTGGCCTGTCGTTGCTGGCTTCTGAGGGCGTGCAGGTGTCTGGCGGCCTGGCGGGCGGCTGCGGCCTGGGCGGCGTGCTGCTGTGTCCGGCGGAGGCAGGCGACCGAGTCGATGAGTTCGGCGAACTGGACGGCCAGCCTGACCGGGTCGAGGCTCTTGTCGCTGGTGACGTGGCCGAGGGCCGAGAGGAACCGGGCGGTGCTGCGCAGGGTGTTTCCCACTGGGGTCGGCCGAGGGACGCGGCCGTAGGGGCAGCGGGCGGCGCGATCGTAGGCGTCGGCCGCGCGGCCCAGTGCCTTGCCGCCCGGTGTCTTGCTGCCGAGGGCTGCCGAGGCGACGTGCAGGACGTCGGCGGCGGCCCAGGCGGCATCGGCCGCTGCCAGCGGGTCAGTCAGTGAAAGCCTGCGAATCTGCTCGGCGGCGCGGGAGGCAGTGCGACCCGCGTGGTCCCAGATCGCGTTCCGTTCCTCGGCAGTGAGCCGACCGGCGGCGGCCACCGGGCCACCGGTTTGCCATCGCTGCTGGAGTTTGGGGAGCGTCAGGTCAGGGGCGAGTTTGCCGCCGCTGTACCAGACCTGGCTGCCGGTCGCGGTGGTGTCGTGGGCCAGGGCGACGGAGTAGCCGGTGAGCTGGTCCGGTTCGCGGGTGCTGTACCGCTTGCGTACCAGCACGCCCGCGTCGGCCAGCCGGGTGAAGAACTGCTGCTGGCTGGCTGCTCCGCCCGCTGCCGTGCTGACCGCGCGCTTGAGCGTGACCCTGGGCGGTTCTGACCAGCCGCGACGGGCGGTCTTCTCGTTCTCGGCGCGGGTGGTCCGGCGAGCCGCTGTCCGGTCCGCCGCAGCGGTACGGCGCAGGTCGAAGTGGTCCTCGGCGGCCCGGCAGGCTTCGCGGAGGCGGTAGCGCTCGTTCGACAGCCGGGGCCGAGCACCGTCCTGGCGGGCCAGCATCGCCACGATGTGGACGTGATCTGGTCCGTGCCGGACCGCGATCCACCGGACCGCGTCATCTTCCTGGCCGTGCGGCGCGAGCCCGGTGCGGTGCATGATGTCGGACGCGATCGCTGCCCACTCGGTGTCGGACAGGAGCCGGTCTTCGGGGGCGGCGCGGACCGCACAGTGCCAGACCGGGCGGTCGAATCCGCGCGGGCCGAGCGCGACGTGGGGTTGCTCAAGCAGGCCGATCAGCCGGCGGAAGTCCCGGTGCCCGCCCTCTGGTCTCAGCGGCGGTTCGAGTTCGGCTGGCTCCCGCCATCCGGCGACCAGGTGCGGATCGGAGTGCTCTTCGCGCCGGCCGGGACCGAACAGGTAGTAGATCAGGCCCGCGACCCGCTGGCCGCGCGGATCGCTGATCTTGCCGATCATCGCCTCAGCCTGACCCGAAGCTCATCGGCGGCCGCGTCCAGCAGGTCGACCCGGCGCAGGCTTTCCTTGGCATACGGCAGAAGGTCGCCGGAGCGCTGGCCGGTCGCGTTGAGCTTGGCGACGGCCTGGTTGAGGTTGACGCCGATCCGGCGCACCAGCCCGGCGGCGCGGATGAACTCTCCTAGGGCCTCGCGGAGCGGGTTGTCAGCCGGGCCGGTCTCGCCGCGTGCGACCGAGAGCGCGGCCTGGGCCGCGTAGGCTCCGCGCGATAAGCCCGAGCGGCGGGCGGCGCTGCTCAGCTCGCGGAACTCGTCGTCGCTCAGGGCGAACTCGACTCGATGGCAGCGCTTGACCGGCTGCCGTGATCGACGGCCAGGTACGCGAGATGTGCCGCTGTCGCTGTCATGCTGGCCCTGCATATTCCGTCGTCTTTCCTAACGTCGTCTGCCGGGCAATACCTGCAGGGGCTTGCTGGTATTGATTCATTCCTTGCTGGCGGCTAACTGCAGCCAGCCTAATTTATGGACCGCGCCCGGTCCATAAATAACCCGGGTTTATGCACATCTTGCTAGCTTCTGGTGTCCGGGGCCACGCTATACCACAGAAATACTTGGCGGCATAAACAGACCATTGGAGGAAGAATAAGATAATTGAAGGAAGCTCAATCCGGTTCAGCAATATTGAACTTAGCTGGCTATGTAGGGTGAACAGCATCTGGCAGGGCATGTCCGACGTGGCCAGTATCGTTGCCCGGTGTGCGAGACGACATACCGGGCTTATACCGGCTTGAACTAGAGCCTGAGGTTCGCGACTGGCTAGACAACCTCAGCGACAGTGACTACAAGCGGCTCGACGAGATGTGCGGGATGCTGGTCGAGAAAGGTAACCAGCTCGGCGGCCCGTGGTCCGATCATCTCGAAGGCGCCGTTTGGGAACTGCGCGTGAGGCTTCGCGATGTCGCGGCGAGGGTAACCTACTGGTGCCGGGAAGACCGGACGATCGTGCTGCTGACAACATTTCGTAAGACGATGCAGCATGATCAGAGGCAGATCGACCGGGCGGTTCGCGCCCAGAAGACTTGCGAGCGGGACCACGACGATCCGGCCGTCGCGACGTATGAGAGGCAGGTGTGATGACCGGTTACCACACCCGCTGGACACCAATTCCGGGATCTGAGGACGATCCGGAGCGCATCGCCATCCGTGAAGCGCTGGCCTTCGGCAAGGCTGTCTACGATCAGCGGCAGGCTCTCGGCCTGACCGTCGCCGAGGTTGCGCACCGGACCGGGATGAGCGTCGATGATGTCGAGTGCATCGAAGAAGGCGGAACAGAGCCCACCGTCGCACTGCTGCGCCGCCTCGCTGAGGCGCTAGACGCCGATGTCCGCCTGATGCCCGGCCACGACCTCGATTCGCTCCGCTTCGAAACCCACGCTGCTTGAACGTCGGCCGGTCAGCGCCCTGACGAGCGCTGTAGCTGGGGATGGTGGGCGCGCCGACTTAGGTGGAGTTACATCAAGGCTCGGAAGATGACATTCTGTATTTGCATCCGCAAGCTGGTGTAGTCGGGCGCGGTGACCGTGATGGGTTGCTCGGATCCGGTCAGTGTCGCGGTGAGCGCTCCGGTGCCGCAGGCGTGTATCAGCCAGTGCGGCTCGATTTCGTAGCTATCGGCTTGCGAATCTGGGCTGAGATGGTGGCTAGTCATCGCTTGACATCCGCTCATCCGCGCGGATGGCTGGTCCTTCCAAGCAGTTGAGCTGTGGCGGTGGTAGTCATTGCTGCGCGGGTGATCGCAGCGAAGTGGCTGCGGATCGCACCCACGCTCGTGTTGCTCGCGCTGAGGATGATCTGGCCGTCGGCGCTGGGGGTGCATGCGATGTCGGGGGCTGCTGGGTCGGTGAAGCTGAGAAGGGTGAACGGTGCGCTGAGCAGGGGCCGGGCGGTGGTGAGCCGGTGGATCTGGAGCGTGACGTGCTTCGCGCTTGCGATGGCGGCGAGGTGATCGAGTTGGGCAGCTATGACATCGGCGGGGGCGATCGGGGCGAACAGGGCTGGTTCGCAGATGATCGCGTGCAGCCGGGTCTGCCCGCTGTGCAGGGGTACCTGGCGGTTCAGGGTGATCTGGACGAGTGAGTCGACCTGGGATGCGATGAGGCCAGGTCTCGCGGCACGGAGAGCGGCTGCGGCATAGCTGGCTGTTTGCAATAGGCCGGGCACGGTCTGGACGGAGTAGCAGCGGATCTGGCTGGCGGCGGCTTCGAGGCCGAGGTAGCGCCGTGTGGTGGAGGTCAGCAGGTCGTCGACGGGCTGATCGTCGAGGTGTCCTGCCCGGGCCAGGTCAGTGAGCATCTTGCGCTTGGCCGGGTCGTCGACCTGGTAGATATCGAGCATGACGTGCAGGTATCCGGTCCGGGTGGGTGCTTGTCCGGTCTCGATCCGCGACAGGGTGCTGGGTGCGAGACCGAGCTGCGCGGCGACGTCTTCCAGTCGTAGCGACCTGGCCTGGCGCAGCCGCCGCAGGTCGTTCCCGAGCCGGTGACGGCAGATTGCCGTGTTCCGGTGGGCAGTCCCGACGATGGTTCGGGATTCTGGCTTGGTCATGGTCATGGCTGGCACCGTGCGGGCTTGCCGACGTGCTGCAGCGCGGGCTGGCCGATGATGGCTGCCGCGCCGGCCGGGTCGGACGCGGGGTGCTGCCGGTCGTTGGTCAGGACGTAGACGGTTCCGTCGGTGGTCGCGATGTCGGTGCCGCCGGGAGTGAAGATGTGGAGCTGAGGTTCGGTCAGCCCGGATGGCTCGCACGGCGCGCGATTGTACCGCAGCACGAGCCGGTGATTCCGTGCCAGCACGCAGTCGATGTCGAGCTCGGCGAGCGCGTCCTGCAGGTCAGCCAGCAGGGACATCCTGCGGGCTGCGTCAGCATCGGCGAGGATCAGCGGCGGAACTTGGCGGCCGGCCGCGGCCTTGGGCTGGGTATGCGATTCTGCCATGCGTGCAGCGTAGGCAGGCAATTGCGGAGAACGCGAGGTGATTGCGCGCTATTGCGAATCGGGAACGAGTGTTTCGGCGTCGGCCAGGTCGAGGGCGAGCCGGGCGAGAATGGCCCGGGCTGCGCCGCCGTAGACAGCCGAGGCCGCCAAGAGGTCAAACGCCTCGGCGTGCAGCCGGATCTCGGATTCGTCGGTTAGGTTCAGGTCGGCGGCGAGGACTTCGGCCTGGACGAGCCGGTCATCGAGAATCCAGAATCCGTGCATAGGCGGCAGCCGGAGCTGGGCCTGATCCGGGATGATGCCGAGCCGGACTCGGTCCATGGTGGTGGCGACCATCAGCCGGTCCAGCTGACCCCGCATGACCTCGGCCGGACAGGTCCGGGTGCGCAGTGCCCCGGTGGTGACGACGAAATGGAACCGCTTGATCGGGTCGTAGATCACGCGCTGACGTTCCATCCGGGCCGCGATTGCCATGTCAATGTCGTCGGGCAACTGCTTGAAGGCGGACATCGCAAGGAACACGTACCGGGCGTAGTCGGCAGTCTGGAGCAGCCCCGGGACCAGCGCGGTCTCGAAGGCACGTAGGAACGACGTCGATTCCTCGTGCGCGGCCCACGCCCGCTGCAAGCCGGCATGCCCGCGAGAGAGCAGGCGCCGGTGGCTGACGTAATGGGTTTCGAGCGCGGTCACGCGTGCTGTCAGCTCGGCTGCCGCCTCGGGTTTGCCCACGGCGCCAGCCCACGCGGTCACATCATCCTTGCTGGCGGTCTGCTTGCCCAGCTCGATCCGTGACACCTTCGAGGCGTGCCAGCCCAGGCTCGCGGCCAGGTCCTTGCCAGTCAGGCCCGTGTCACGGCGGAGCTGGCCGAGCCACTGGCCGAGAGCCTCGCGCTCGCGCTGGAAGTCGGTCACCGCTCCAGCCGGCTGTACTGCTCATAGGGAATGGCCGCCTGCCAGGCCGCATCGCGATAGGCGACATGCTGGCGGGTAACGGCCCGGTCATCGACAACGACCGGGCCGGTGAACTCGCCGGACTCAGCGAACACCATGAACGCCACGGCGGCGCTATCGAAAATCCAGAAATCGTAGGCAGGCAGCCGCAGCGCATCAGCCGACTCACGGGAGAGGTACCGGATGTCCTCGCCCGCTTCAGCGTTCCACCGGTTAAGGAAGCACTCCCACCGCAGGTAATCACTGGGCGGGTCGTCCACGACCCTGACCCGCTCCACCAGTTTGCCCGATCCCCCGATCTGCTCGCGCATGAGATCGAGCCAGGGCGTGAACCAGGTCAGATCAGGCTCCCTGCCGGCCAGGAAAGCCTGGTACGACTGGTCGTCATCCAGCAGGCCGTACGAGGTCCGGACCTCAAGCCGCCACGCAGTAACGGCGAAGGCTCGGAACAGCTCGACTAGAACTGCCGGATCAGGCATCCGTGCCGGTCTCCTTCGCATACCGCAGAAGCCGCTTCGGGACCTCCACGAACGTCTCCCCGGGCAGGACATCACGCAGCCCGGCCAACGCCTCAGGATCGGTGACGACCTGCCCCTGGATCACGTAGGTACCACGGTCGGTCTCATAGATCGTAGGACAGGAACCACTGGGCGAATCACTGCCAACGAAACGTAACCTCATCAGAACATCCTCTCGGCTCAATTGCGAGCTATTGCTTCATTTTGAATCCAGAAGTCGAGACGAGTCAAGGACGAGCCTCAACATCTGTCGACAGCGCTCAGGGCGGGTTGGGCAGCACCTACAGCGTCGAACCCAGACGGTCACGCGGCCGCAGGTCGCCAGTCTGGCACCGCAGAACCGCTCGGCCTATAAACGGCCAGCGGCCGCTGACACCACTGACGTTTCACTCAGTCGTGAACTCCTGTAATCTTGAATTCGGAGGACTTGCTCATTGATTCTGCGTGTATACACCACATGCCCGGGCTGCGATCAGCCCACCATGCTGCGTATCGGCGTGGCGGTGGAACCCGGCGAACGCCAGCCTTTCTCGGTCAATTGCCGTCAGTGTGATTCGATGATTCGTGGTCGGCTGCTGACGACAAAAGAAGCCGATGTTTCAGTCGAACTCGACGAGGGATCTGAGCTAGCTGAGGGATCGTTCGATGACTGGCAGGTAATAACGACGCATCCGGCTTTTCCGTTTGTACCAGGAACCGTTAGATCTCCGTTTCTTGATGTCACAGTCGCCCTTGGTGATTATACTCCCGCATACTTCAAGGCCATCGGTCAGTTTAACTATACGGCGGCGCATGAATGGCCTCAGCTAGAACGTGCCTACCAGTTCTATCTGACTCAACAATGGGATTTGTTCGACACCGCGCTGTCGCGCCTTATGCCCGATAGCTGGCCAAGGGAGCCAGATACTCTTGACCGCCACGATGTTGTCAATCGTCTACTAACGGTAACCATCGCCATTCTGGATCCCAGCACCATTTATCTAGATATGCACAGAGAGATTTGGGAGCGAGCTGAGCCGTCCCCGCAACTTCTCGAATACATGTGTAGCGCATCGACTCAGGCGCAAGTAATTGCATTCCAGAGGAGACTACTTAGACAAGTATCGCGCATGATAGAGATCCGCGATCTATGGATGCCAGCACTGCCCTCTATCTGGCTGAGTAGACTGAACCAGGAAATACCTAATGAATGGCGGCTTCCTGGGTCAAACTTCAGTACCCTTCGAGGAGATTACCAACAGAATTTCGAGCTTTCATGTCAAGCGCTGCCCATGTTGGTTGCCATACAGAACGCTGCGGAGAAACGCCCCGCGACGATCATCCGCGAGGATTCATCAGACTCCGAGTGGATACCGGCAGCACTTCCGATAGACAAGGCACCGGTGCGGACCATTGCACAGTTTCTGAGACTAAATGCGGAGGCCAAGGAAATCTACCTTGACCGATACCCGGTCACTGAGTCGTACTGGCAGGGCGCATTCGATCGACAGATCCGCAATGCGATATCACATGCTGACGCCGACGAGGTAATTGCCACAGGGACAATAACGACCGGTAAAGGCGCGAGCCTGCCGTATCTGCAGTTCGTGGAATGCATAGCAGAACAGCTACAACTGTTGCTGCTCTGGCTTAATCTTTGCAGACTATTCCGGGTCCACGTATTGCTGGCTGAGCGTAGAATCAACTCCCCGTGACGCCATGACTTCGTGGCTTCAGTTGTGCTCAAGATTTGCTGGTTCGGGATTAATGAAACTATCGGTCACGGAGCTGCCGCCTCAGTGATCCGATTGCGAGCCCAGCGCCGGGAGGTCTTGCCGAACATGGCCGCCAGCTTACGCTCGGACAATGGTTGCCCGAGCTCAAGGCTCGCACGATAGGCCGCGACGGCTTCCTCATCGACATTCACAGAGCAAGCCACCATTCCGCTGATAGTTTCGGCAACGACCAGATCGCTCTCAGCAACGACTTGATCGATCGCCAACCGATGAGCGACAGCGACCTCACCTGCGGACCGAATGAGCCACAGCAGCAGTTCATAGCTGCCCACCAGACTCACAGCAGGCCACGCTGCAACAACAGCACCGACCGGCCCGTGCGCCCACCCCTGCGCCACATTGGCGGCGAGCGTCGCCACGATTCCCAGCGCCAGTAGCCACCCGGCCAGCGGCGGCACGCGCAGCCGATGCCGAGCCGCGTACAACACCACCATCGACGAGCAGTACACCAGCCCGTCGATCGTCGCTGGCTCCAGCCGAGCAGTCACACCGGTCTCGCCGTGCGCCCGGATCACCTCGTAGGCATGCCAGTACGAGACGTACGCCGCGATCCCCGCCACCGCGAGAACGGCCACCGCCGCCGACACCCGGATCGCCCGGTCAACGCCGCTCATCGGCAATCCAACGACTCGACACCGCGACGCCCAGTAACCAGCCACGCACCGCCGCCGCCGAACGGCCCGACTTCGAACCCGAGCCCAGCAAGCACCTGCCCGAGCGCCGCATTCATGACCGACTGAGTCCCCCGATACTCGCCATACCTGGACCAGTCACGCGATAGCAGATCGTGCGTCGTCCACGACACGGCAACCCCGCTCCGGCCGGCCGGGTCGTGCCAGCTGGCGATCGGCAGCAGGCACACCCCACCGAGCCGGTACAACGGGTCATGCTGGACGCAGTGATGCAGCGTGAACCCGGCTTCGGTCAGCGCTTGGGCGACCTCGCGAGCCAGCGGCGCCAGCGGCTCGTCGGGACGAAGTCGGCATCCCGAGGCGTTCGCCAGGCAGCTCACCGCCGCTGCTAATTCTTCGCGTTCGGCGATTTCACGCAGATAGCGCAGATTTCGCTGCTCTGCTTCGGTATCGAACAGTGCCGATGTTTCGGCCTCGGTCTCTCGTTGACGCTGGTCAGACATGCCGCTCCTCCATGATCATCTGGGAGGAATTTGGGAGAACGCGCAGGTCGCGACCTTGCCCAAACTGCTCCCAACCGAGTTGAAGAAGGGCCTCTGAACTGGGCTTTTACGATTTAGCCTGGTCGGCGGGGCGGCCGGACCGCTTTTGCAAGCAGGGGGTCAGGAGTTCGAGTCTCCTTAGCTCCACCATTGCCGTGACCTGCGCGGATGTGTCCCGATACGGTCGTTATGCGAACCACGCCAAGCGCGGGTGTCACTTTTTCGCAGGTCAGCGGCAAGTGGCTGAGCCGGGCGCCACTGTCGGTGGCGGTGTCTACGGTTACCGGCAAAGGAACGTCTCACGTACCGGGAGTGCCCGGTCCAGGTGGCATCAAGGCCTGGCGGCAGCGCTGGGAAGCTGACGTGGCGCGTGAGTGTTGCACCCAGCCCTTGTTAAGAATATTCTTAATAGGTCTGCCGGGACCACCGGCGCGGAAGGGACTGCATGGAGTGGGAGATCCTGTTGACCTCGCAGGTGGAGGACTTCCTTGACGGGCTGTATGACGCTGACCGGGAGAGCCACCGGCTGGTGAACCAGGCCATTTTGGTGCTGGAACGCAATGGCCCGGCTGAAGGGCGGCCCCTGGTCGACTCGATCACGGCGTCGCGGATCGCGAATATGAAGGAGCTGCGGCCGCCGTCGGCTGGCCGCAGCGACGTGCGGATCTTGCTGGTGTTTGATCCGTGGCGGTCGGCGATCTTGCTGGTAGCAGGCGATAAGTCCGGGCAGTAGAGCAAGTGGTACCGGACGGCGGTTCCGCTCGCTGAGCAGCTGTATGACGACTACCTGGCAGAACGGGAGAAGGAGATGGGCCGATGAGCGGCGCGGCGCGGTGGCGGGATACCGGGCACCTGGAGCGGGCGGTCCAGACTGCCGGCGGGCAGGAGGCGTTCGACGCGGCGGTCGGCGCGATGCTCGATGATGCTCGCGGCTGGCGGCTGGCCGAGTTGCGCAAGCGGCGCGGGATGACCCAGGATCAGGTCGCGGTGCGGATGGGGGTATCGGTCGCGCGGGTCTCGCAGATCGAGAGCGGAGATGTGTCCACTCAGGATGTCCTGAACAGGTTCGTTGCCGCGCTCGGCGGGACGCTCAAGCTCATCGCTGACTTCGGGGACGAGCAGCTGAAGATCGCCTGACGGCGAGCGATCGGCGGTCTACTGGCCGGACCCGAGGCGTCAAAGTGCCGCCGGAAGCGGCAGCGGCAGGCTTCACTTGACCTCGTTAACATGGCGTGACCCGGTCAAACGTACGGCGAGCGGGTCGCCTTCGATCAAGATCACTCGGTTCGCATGGCGGGACGTTAGGCCCACTTGGCCTGTGAGCTGCATATATGTCGAAGAAGAACGGCGCACTATGCGAACCAGGGGGCGATGAGCTGCCTGGAGTACGTGACTTTGTGGCGGTAGCAGGACTCGGTTGAGTTGGTTCCTAGTCGGTGGCGATGGCGTTCTGGCTGGCGGCTGGCCGCGCTGTTGTTCAAGGTGATGATGGCTGGTTGTGGTGGCTGGCGCGTAGATCGGGTAGGGCGAACAGGTCGTCGCCGGCGGTGATGTGGCTGCTGAGGAACTGGGCTAGAGGGTCTGGCTTGAGGTTGGCGGCGGTGAGTGCCTGGCCGGTGAGCTGGACGGGCTGGAGCTGGTAGGTGCCGCGGGCAGGGTCGTTGAATTCGGGGCCGGTGCGGTCGGCGGGTTTGGCGGACCAGGCGTGCGGGCGGGCTAGGTAGAAGTACTGCCGGTCGTTGTGTTCCTGGAGGATGAGCAGGAGGCTGTGGATCTCGGCGGTGGCGGCGATTTCCTCGCGGAGTTCCCTGGCCAGGGCGGTGTCCAGGTCTTCGCCGGGTTCGACGCCGCCGCCGGGCAGTACGCTGTAGGGCTCCTGGCCGGGGCGTACTCGCCGGATGGTCAGGAGCTGGTTGTCGGGGGTGATCAGCACGGCGCGAACGCGTTCGGTCATCGGGATTGCCCCTTTCTGGTGGTGAGTGGCCGTGTGGTGTTGGTCCGGCGGGCCCGATCGCGTTGCCGGCCTGTGGTCATGTGGTCCGGCAGCAGGCACAGGTGCTGGCGGACCAGTCGTCCAGTGTCGTGCCGGGGTGGAAGAGTTCGGCGAGTTTGGCAAGGCAGGTTACCGCGTGGGGGCCGGTCATCTGGTGAAGGGGAACGACGCCGAGGATGCGCAGTGCCAGGAAGGGCCGCAGGCTTGCTGTCACGTCACCTCCGGGAGCTAGGGCGGTTCCGATGTCGCCGTTGAGCCGGCCGATGAGGGTGGCTATGGCGGTGTGCCGGCCTGCTCCTGTGTGCCAGGTGTAATTGATCTCGATATGCCGGGAGGTCACTTTGAGATGGTCGATGACCGGGGTGGCCAAGGGGGGAACCGGAGTGCGCAGGGTGCGCTGGTAGACGCGGGGCTGATAGGTGGGTACGAGCCATCCGCCCATGCCGAGCAGGTACCACAGAAGGTCGGCGAGGTCGGCGGCGAGGGCGTTGCGGCCGGCGTACTCGAAGTCGAGCCAGCACAGCGGTTCGGTAATGTTTGGCTCGGTGGGATCGCTTTGGGTGATGGCCGTGATCCAGCGGGAGGTTGCGGCTAAGGTCGTGCGCTCGCCTGCCACCGCTCGAAATCGCCGATCCGGACCGGAAGCCACCGAGCACCAGACACATTCCGGATGATCATCAACGTCCTCTCCTTACGGTGAGCGGACTGGTCAGTGAGCGAGCCGGCGACCGGGCCGCAACGGGTTAGCGCGGCTGTTACGTAGGTACCCCGTCCCTGGATGCTGATGATTAGGCCGCGTTCGCGGAGGATCGCGGTCGCGTGCCGGACGGTGATGTAGGAGACCTCAAATTGCTCGGACAGGTCGCCTTCGACCAAGATCACTCGGTTCGCATGGCGGGACGTTAGGCCCACTCCACGACTGACCTGCGCTGATGGAGTCGGCGAAGGTCCCAGTGTGCGAACCGCCAAGCGGTAGGCACTGGCAGCGTGTCGAGTCCAGCCTAGATGTCGGTTCTTCGGATCGGGGCCTGGCGTGTAATACCGTCGTAGGGTGAATGATCGTGGCAGTGCGTACCAGCCGCTGACGCTGGCGAGGCTTGGTCGCTTGCTGCCGCAGGCTGATGAGTCGGGCCGGTGGCGGCTGGTCGCTGAGTTTCTGGAGGAGTACAGCTGGGAGCTGGCCCCGGCTCGGCTGGCGTTGCTGGACGAGGAGCCTGCTGGCACTGGTGATGAGCGCTGGGATGTTTTCCTGGCGGCGCTGGCGGAGCATCTGGCGGCGCGAGATGGCCGGTCGGGGCCGGCCTGGGCTGAGTCGCGGTCGTTGCGGCGGCTGTGGTTTCCGTTCAACTCGCGGGCGGCCCGGGTGGATGCGGTGGTGCATGCCCCGGCGGCATTTCGCCGCCGGGGGGTGTATGTCGCGCCGCAGGAGCTGGAGGTCGCGTGAGCGCGGATGATCCGCTTCTTGACCGGGAGGCGATTGCGGGGGCGTTCGGCCGGCTCGGTGACCGGCTGGCCCGGCGCGGCTTGACTGCAGATGTGTATGTCTTCGGGGGTGCCGCCATGGCCCTGGCGTACGACGCGCGGCGCGCGACCCGTGATATCGATGCCGTTTTCGAGCCGCACGGCGTGGTGGTGGAAGAAGCCTGGGCTGTTGCTGATGAGCTGGGGTGGCCGCGGTGGTGGCTGAACGAGCAGGCTAGCGCCTACGTGGCGCGGGACGGCGATCCGGCCGGCCCCAGGGTCTTCGACCACCCTGGCCTGCGGGTTTCGGCTGCCTCGCCGGAACACCTGCTGGCGATGAAAGTGCTCGCTGCCCGCCGGCGCGACGCTGACGACATCAAGTTTCTGGTCAAGCACCTGAACTTGGCCAGTGCCGAGGAGGCGCTGCGGCTGTGCGCCGAGATCTTCCCGGACGAGGAGGTACCGGAGCGGGCCAGGCTCGTGCTGGAGGACGCATTCGGTGACTGATGCCCGGCCGCTGGCCTGTGAAGTCGCGCAACCGGCCCTCATCGGGCGGCCTTCTTAACTGACTTACTGACCCGTGACCTGGTGAAACGTACCGGGAGCGGGTCACCTTCGACGAGGATGGGGCGGTTCGATCAGCTCCGTTTCCGGAACGTCCAGCCCAACCCGCCGGGCGACGCCCGTAGGTGAAATAGATGAGCTCACCGCTCATTTTCCAGCGGGCACCGGCTCGGTGGCAGCCGTCGAGCATCTGCCTCAGTGAAACGCCGAAGGAGCATCCGCTCAGTTTCCAGAACGAGGCCATAACCGGCCGGGGCCGTGCCGGTGCTCAGGGGCCGAAGGTCCGCTAACGCGGGACTATCGGCCATGTCGGGTCAAAGTCCGTGCTGCCTATAGTCGAAGTTAGGTGTGATCATCAGCCGCTGCGCGTTCCGCGCTCGGGCTGCAGGCGGCTAGGAGGCGGGTTATGGAGTTGCTCAACTCCCAGGATGCTGCCTTTGTCGATGCCGAGGACCAGGACCGGCGAACGTCGTTCGCGATTGCTTCGATCGCTATCTTCGAGGGCCCGGCTCCTACGTACGAGGAATTCCTCACTCATCTGACCGGTCGCCTGGCACTGGTGCCGATCTACCGCAGGAAACTGCGAAAGGTGCCGTTTAGCCTCGGCCCGCCGGTCTGGGTTGATGACCCGAATTTCGACCTCCGCTATCACGTCCGCCATACTGCCTTGCCAGCGCCAGGCGGGGACCCGCAGCTCCGCCAGCTGATCGCACGCGTGATGGGTCAGCGGCTGGATCGCGATTACCCGTTGTGGGAGTACTGGCTGGTCGAAGGGCTAGACCAAGGTCGCTGGGCGCTGATCTCCAAGGTGCACCACTGCATGGTCGACGGCGTATCGGGGACCGACCTCTATCGCGTGATCTTCGATCTTTCCCCCGAACCGCCGCCGCCCGCTGTCGAAGACCACGAGCAGGCAGCCCCGGTCGAGCCGTCGGACCTCGAACTCGCGGCCCGAGCGGTCTTGAACGCGGTCTTGCTTCCGTTCTCCGAAGGCAGCGCGCTTTACCGTGCTCTCGCCGATCCAGAGCTCGCCTTGCGGCAGGCGGCCGACACGCTGCGGGGGGCGGCAAGGATGGCGGCGGCCCTGTGGCCGGCCGCCGGCTCGTCTCTGACCGGTCCGATCGGCCGACAGCGCCGGTATACCTGGGCCAGGGCATCGCTCGATGATGTCAAGACCATCAAGCGCGGGCTTGGCGGCACGGTGAACGACGTGATCCTGGCCGTCATCAGCGGCGCCTTCCGCACTCTCTTGCTCAGCCGCGGCGAGGAGCCCACGCCGTCCATGGTCCCGTCACTGATTCCCGTTTCGGTTCGAGCCAAGGGCGAAGAAAGCATCTACGAGAACCGGGTATCGGCCTTCCTAGCTGACCTGCCGGTCGACGTTGCCGACCCGGTCGAGCGCCTCACTGCCGTCAGAACCCGGATGACGGACCTGAAGGCGAGCAACGAGGCCGGTGCGGGCGAGTCAATGATGTCCCTGGGCCGCTACGTACCGTTCCCGCTGGCATCGCTCTTCGTCCGGCTAGCCTTTAGCATCCCGCAGCGGGAGATCGTAACCGTTACCACGAACGTGCCAGGTCCACAGCAACCGCTCTACGGTCTTGGCCGCCGACTGGTTGAGATCATTCCCTATGTTCCAATTGCCACGACGCTGCGCACCGGCGTCTCCATCTTCACCTACTGCGGCAGGGTCACCTTCGGGATCACCGGCGACTACGCCACCACGCCTGACATTGAGGTACTAGCCAGGGGAATCGAGGACGGCATGTCCGAGCTGCTGGCAGCCGCGACGAAAGCGCCGGCACCCGGCGCTTGAGAAGGCAGCACTGCTGCCAAGGACCCGGCCACCGTCCCGCCCCGGCGAACAGCCGTCCGTTCTAGCGCGACAGCCCGGGCCCAAAACCGGGGCATTCGGGTGCGGCCTGCTCTCAGCGAGCCTTGGGTCATCGCCCAGCCACGGCCACTATCGTTGCCGTGTGACGAACCTTGCCGCCGTTAGCCGCCGCGCGGCGGCCCCGACGGTGCTCGAGTTTTTCGCGGGCATTGGTCTGGTGCGGCTTGGCTTGGAGCAGGCCGGGTTCAAGGTCGTGTGGGCCAACGACATCGAGGCGTCCAAGCGCGACATGTACATCGGCCACTTCAAGTACGCCGCCCGCTCGGACGAGTTCGACCTTCGCGACATCGCCAGCGTTGCCGGCGCGACGCTCCCTGCGGATGCGGCGCTAGCGTGGGCATCGTTCCCCTGCATCGATCTGTCGCTGGCAGGCTGGCGGCGCGGGCTGGACGGATCACACTCTGCTACGTTCTGGCATTTCACGCGCGTGCTCGATGAGATGGAGGAGCGTCGTCCAGCTGTCGTCGTGCTTGAGAACGTAGTCGGCCTGGCCACCAGTCGGGGGGGCGAGGACTTGAGAGCTGCGATCACCGAGCTGAATCGCCTTGGGTACTCGGCCGATGTATTCACCGTCGATGCCCGCAGGTTCGTGCCTCAGTCGCGACCGCGACTGTTTATCGTCGGCGCGCTTGAGGCGCCAAGCGAGCAGTCCAGTGGCGCTAGTACGCTGCGGCCCGACTGGCTGTCGTCGGCCTTCGCCGATCCTGCGCTCACCATGCACCAGGCTGTGCTGCCCGAGTTGCCGCCCCTGCTTACCAAGGGCCTCAGTAAAGAGATCGAGCACCTTGCCGACGAAGATGACCGCTGGTGGGATGACCAACGAACCAGCGCATTCCTGACCTCGCTTTCGCCTGTGCAGGCGACACGTCTCGCCCGATTGCGGCTGGCAGGCACGACTTCATATCGCACCGCCTACCGGCGAACCCGCGAAGGCAAACCTGTTTGGGAGATACGACCTGACGACATCTCGGGCTGTCTGCGAACGGCTCGGGGTGGATCGTCCAAACAGGCTGTCGTCCAAGCCGGGCGTGGCTCGGTGCGAGTGCGGTGGATGACGCCACTTGAATACGCCCGGCTGATGGGAGCCGGCGGCTATAACCTCGACGGCTTGCGCCGTAATCAGGCACTATTCGGCTTCGGGGACGCCGTGTGCGTGCCGGTTGTGACCTGGATCGCTGACAACTACCTCATGCCGCTAGTCCGGGGGGAAATGACGCGTCGCGAACCCACTCGGCTGGCGGTTGCTGGTGCCTGACAGGAAGCGCCCGCCCAAGAATCAACTGCCCGCCGACACAGTACGTGACTTCCGACGACTGCTTAGCCTGGCACTCAACGATAAAGACGACGAAGGGCGTAAGTGGGGCGCAGCCCGATGGGGCGTCTACGCTTTTTACGACTATGACGGCGAGCCGATCTATGTCGGACAGTCGAACGAACGGCTACGAGTTCGCGTACAGCGGCATCTGACGAATCAACGCACTGATGCGGTTGCCATGAGAATCCTCGACGTATTCGAGGTAGCTGAGCTTGAATTGTGGCCAATCTGGGAATACGAGTCAATCGCCGAGAAAAGGCACCCCAGCTGGGCTCTTGCTGAAGCGCACCTTAACGCCGTCGAGTACGCGGCGTACTTCCGCGCCATCGCTGACAGCCGATTTAAGGCGATACTCAACGAGAAGATCCCACCAGTGTCCGACCCGGTGGCCCTGCCGCCATCGCGGCGGTTTCAGTTGGTCAGTGCCCGCACGCGAGCCGAGCGCGGGCATCCCGACGTGCGAATTGCCCGCCGTGCAGAAACCATCTCCCGGCTTGCCGCTGTGGCGCACGAGCGCGGAGAGGTCTCCGATGGCCTGCGGCGCGTGCTGGTGATCCAGGCGGTTCGACTCGCGTACCTGGCCGCCGTTCGGCTTGCCTATGTCGAAGGTCGGCCTGATCCCAATCCGTCAGCAATTGACGTTGAGGGACTTGTCGGCAGTGTGCTCGCCGAAGCGGATGACGCTGAGCTAGGCGACCAGGACGAGGATACCGAGAACGGTTAGGCCGAAGATGCGCATCGTCTTGCAAACAGCACGGCTGACTCTGCGCCAGTTCACCAGCGATGACGTCGACAACCTGTTTGACCTGAATAGTGACCCAGCGGTAATGCGCTATCTCACTGGCGGCAGGCCGACGCCTCGGGAGGTCATCAGCGACGAGATCATTCCGTTCCACCTCGCTGTCTACGAGCGGCTCGACCGACTGGGTACCTGGGCCGCTGAGTCCGCCGCCGGTGAGTTCCTTGGCTGGTTTCACTTGCGTCCCGGCCCTGGCGGCGATCGCACCAATGTCGATCTCGGCTACCGCCTGCGCAGGCCCGCGTGGAACCACGGCTATGCCACCGAGGGATCATGCGCCCTCATCGACCTGGGATTCACTGAGCTTGACGTCGAGCGCGTGTTCGCGCACACGATGGCTGTCAACACCGCATCTAGGCACGTCCTGGAGAAATGCGGCCTGACCTTGGTGCGCACCACCGCCTACGAAGGCACCGACGTCATCGAAGGCGCCGGTCAGGGCGAAGTCGAGTATGCGCTCACCAAGCCCGATTGGCAGGCCGCGCCCCCGTGCGACCGCGAACGGAGGCATGAGAAATGACCAGGCAATCAGCATCGACAGCCCGTCGTTACGGCAAGGCCTTTGACAAGGTTGCGGCTGAATATGACCGGCACCGACCGACCTATCCCGACGAAATCATCGACCAAGCCTGTCACATGGCGGGGATCGCAAGCGGTGATCAGGTGCTTGAGGTGGGCTGCGGGAGCGGCCAGTTGACGCGCAGCCTTGTCGCCCGCGGCCTGCACGTCACCGCGCTGGAACCCGGCACGAACCTCATCGCACTGGCCAAGCAGAACTTGCAGGGTGCTGGAGCGGTGGAATTTGTGCCAACCCGGTTTGAGGACGCCCAGCTTTCCAGCGAGCAGTTTCAGGCCGTGTTCTCCGCGTCCGCGTTCCACTGGATTGATCCGCAGGTTGGCTGGCAGAAGGCCGCTGACGTACTTGCTCCCGGCGGGACACTCGCCCTGGTGCAGTACTTCGGACTCGATCACCGCGATAGCAAGGAAGACCAGGACGCAGTACTCGCAGCGATCGGAAAGGTCGCGCCAGACGTCGCCGCTAGCTGGCCGACCTACCGGGAGTTGGACGCGATGCTGGCTGGGATCGAGCAGCGCCGAAGCAACGTGTCAGCGGTTTGGGCCTGGCTCGGCAGCTACGACATCGGGCAAGACTGCGCCAGCCGCTTGTTCGGTGATGTTCAGGTGGCAGTCACGTCCAAACTCGTCGAGCACACTCCTGATCAGATCAATGCCATCCTTCGCACGATGTCGTGTCACGCTCGGCTTTCATCCGACCAATGTCACCACCTTGAGCGTGAGATCCAAGCTGTATCTGAGCGACTCGGACGACCGATCCGCTCAAGCGTGCTCGCGGCTGTCATCACCGCCCGCCGCTATCCCACCCGGACCAGGGACTTGATGGCCCGGCGCTGATCCATCGCCTGATAGGCGTCCGCGATGTGGTCAAGATCGGTCTCATAGTCGAAGACAAGACCTGGGTTGATCGATCCGGCCAAGACGTCGGCGAGCAATTCGGGGATGTACCTACGGGCCGGTGCCGGGCCGCCTCGCCAGCCGACGTTGCGAAGAAGGTGCTGGTAAACGGGATCTCACCATGCGGTACGCCGACGATCCCGATGATGGAGCCCGGCCGGGCGATGGCGCCGGCCGTGGCGATCGACTGAGCGGTGCCAACGCACTCAAGCGCGGCGTCGGCTCCGATCCCGTCGGTGAGGTCAAGCACCGCCTGAGTCGCGGCATCTCCTCGCTCCGCGACGATGTCAGTGGCGCCGAACGCGAGCGCGAGCTTCTGGCGCTCGGGATGACGGCTGAGGGCAACGATCCGTTCGGCGCCGAGTCGTCGGCAGGCAAGGACCGCGCACAGGCCGACCGCGCCATCGCCGACGACAGCGACGGCATCGCCGGCCTTGACGCCGGCGCTGACCGCGGCGTGATGCCCGGTGGCCATGACGTCGGACAAGGCGAGCAACGACCGCAACGTGGCATCGGAATGACCTGAGCCAGGAACTGGCACCAGAGTCGGGCCGGCCATCGGCACCCGCACGGCCTCACCCTGCCCGCCATCGATGACGCCGTTGCCGAAGTTGCCTCCCTGCGGACAGCTGATCGTCGACCCGTTGCGGCAGTTCGGACACGACATGTCGCTGAAGATGAACGGCGCTACTACCAGCTCACCGACCTTGATCCCGGCCACGTCGGAACCGGTGTGCTCAACGACTCCGATGAACTCATGCCCGATGGATCCGGCCGCGTGCGGGCTTTCGCCTCGGTAGTACCAAAGGTCAGAGCCGCAGACGCAGGCCAGCACCACCCGGACTACGGCATCGGTCGCTTCCTGGATGACCGGGTCTGGCCGCTCGCCTACGGAGATCGATCCTGGCCCTTCGAATAGCGCTGCGCGCATCAGCCCGCTCCTCTTGCTCGCACTCGTCACTGCTTTACTCAATCAGGGAATCAGCAGCTAGCCATGCCAACCAGGCAGCGCTGATGGAGGTACTGCCAGGGACTCCCTCGCCGACAGATACCCCTTACCGTTGGGTACGTGGATACCCGCAATGACATCCGCGAATTCCTCGTCTCGCGCCGCGCCAGGCTCACCCCTGAGCAGGCTGGACTGCCCGCTTACGGCACCCGGCGCCGGGTCGCTGGCCTGCGCCGCGAGGAGGTCGCCATGCTGGCCGGCATCAGCGTCGAGTACTACACCAGGCTTGAGCGGGGCAACGCCAACGGCGCTTCAGATGAGGTCTTGGAAGGCATAGTCCGCGCGCTCGGCCTCAACGAGGCTGAGCGCGACCACCTGTTCGATCTGGTCAGGTCGGCCGGTCGAGTCCGGCCACCGCACAGCCGGCCCAGCCGGGATCGCGTCCGGCCGACTGTCGGCCGCATCCTGGACGCTATGGCCGATGTACCGGCTTACGTCCGTAACGGACGGCTTGACATCCTGGCCGCGAACACACTTGGCCGGGCCGTGTACTCGCCGGTATTCGCGCAGCTCACCGGCACAGCGAATATGGCCAGGTTCATCTTCCTTGACTCCCAGGCGGCTGAGTTCTTCGAAGACTGGGAGCGCATCGCGCACGACGCCGTCGCGATCCTCCGGGCGGAGGCCGGCCGGAACCCCTACGACCGGCGACTATCCGACCTGATCGGTGAGCTCTCCACCCGCAGCGACGAATTCCGGATCCGGTGGGCGGCGCACAACGTCAAGTTCCATCGAACCGGGGTTAAGAATCTCCACCACCCCGTGGTCGGCAACCTCACGCTGGCCTACGAGGCACTCGAATTGCCTGACGATGGCGGCCAGCGGATCCTGGTCTACACCGCCGAACCCGGCTCGGCGTCACAGGAAGCGCTTAGCTTGCTGGCGAGCTGGTCGAAGACGCCGGCCCTGGCCGACGCCGCCGGTGATAGCTAGGGCGCTCAGCTGAAGCTGAGCTCAATGCCGCGCTCCGCCAGCCAGCCGAGCACCTCAGAACGCTGAGCGTAGGCTAGGTTGCCCCCGCCGAACCTGGCATCGTCGGTGATCTCGGCGACCACGTAGCCAGGCGGCTGGAAGGACCGCGCGGCGGCATCTGTGGCGAATTCGGCTTCGCCGATGACGAGCCCGTGCAGTGGCGGATCGAAAAGGTCCACGCTCAACGGCGGCACGCTCAGCCGGGTCTTCGTGAGGACCGCCGCTGGCAGCGTGGCGAGCAGCTCGTACTCCGCCAACGACAGGTAGGTGTTGGTGATCAGGCCGCGTAGGTGCCCAGGCCGCTCGGCTGGCACCTTCTGGGTGAACTTAAACGTGCAATCGCCGGTGTCGTAATCCTCAACTCGGCGCAAGCGCAGCCGAGTTCCTGGCAGGTACCGATCCGTGATCCGTCGGCGTCCCTCAGCTGCCGCCAACGGCGGCCCCGCCAGCAGGAAGCGCCGCTCTCGCTCAATCCTGGCGTACTTGCCCTCGCGCAGCGGCCTTTCGGGCAAGCTAGCTGCTGCCCAACGGTAGTGACTCATCGACGCTGCTGACAAAGACGCTGGGACTCAGCGCGTGCAGCCGGTTAAGCAAGGCGCCGAGGCCCTCATCCTGCGGCAGGTCAATGATGAGGTCGCCGGTCTTGTCCGCGTCTGGCGCGGCCAAGACTCGTTGCTCGGCGAGCACGGTGTCGAGCAACGCGCGGCTTTCGCGGTCGTCGGCCAGGCTAATCCGAACTCGCCACAGGGACATTTAGACCTCTTTCAATCGTGATCAGTCACTTTGAGAATGCTGCCGGAGCGTTGCCGACGTGATGCTGGCTCGTAACAGCGAGGTAAACGCATCGCGGATCTCGAACCGGTGCGCAGGCGCATTTCATTGGCCGGCCATCTGGCGGTCGTGCTCGGCTAGCGCTGCTTGCTCCTGCTCGTCGGTGAAGCCCGTCGTGAGCGGTGGCTCACCCCGCTCCCGATCCCAGGCCAGCACATCAGCGACGGTGACGGCCAGCGGCGTGGCCGGCATGCCAGCCGCCCTGGCCCTGGCGGCGCTGCGCTGCTGCGTCGTCCAGACCGGCCGGACCAGCGGGAAGAACTGCGGCACTTGCTCAGGGGACACTCGCACAACCTCGACCTGAGTGCCAGCGACCTGAGCGCAGGTCGCGATGAGTCCGCCGAGCGTCACCGGGTCGGCCGGGCCGACGGCGTGGAAGGCGCCGGCCCTATCATCGGCAAGCAGCCGCACGACCAGCTTGGCTAGATCTCGGGAGTCGATCACCTGTACCGGCTGGGCCGGATCGGCCGGCAGCGCGAGCCGACCACCACGGCCCGCCTTGCGCACGTAGTAGGTAAGGCCGTCCTGCCAGTCATGCGGACCGGCCACCTTACCTGGACGCACGATCGTGGCCCGATCGCCGTACCTGGCGGTCACGTCATCTTCGCAGGCGACCTTGGCCGGGCCGTAGGTGCTTTCGGTCAGCTCTTCGGTATCCCTGACCGGCGCACGACGTGGCTCGTCCTCGGTTGAGCCTGGCGCCAGCCCTTCCTGCCGGTAGACCGCATGGCTGGAGATGAACAGGTACCGGCCGACCCGGTCACCAAGCGCGTCCATCGCCTGGCCGACGTGCCGAGGAACGTAGCCGCTGACATCGACCACCGCATCCCAGCGCCCGTACTGCAACGCCGTGTAGTCGCCGCTGTCACGATCTCCGATCAGCCTGGGCACCTGCGGAAACAGATCGCTGCCGGTGTGGCCGCGGCTGAATAGGCTTACCTGCGCCCCATCGGCGAGCGCGGCGTCGACAATAGCTCTGCCCACGAAGGAAGTCCCACCGAGAAACCAGAATGCGCATGGTTGCCGACAGTACCGGCTAGCCGGGCCAGGCTGCGATCATTTAGCTATGACCTGGACCGCACCAACTGTGATCAGAACCGACGAACCTTTCACCGGCAGCGAGCGCGAGTCACTAGACGGATTTCTCAATTGGTACCGCAGTACCTTGCTATTCAAGTGCGCGGGATTGTCCGCTGAGCAACTCGCCGAGCGCGCGGTAGCCCCATCGAACATGTCACTGCTTGGCTTGATCAGGCATCTGGCCGAGGTGGAGCGCGGTTGGTTCAGGCGCCGGGTGGCTGGCCAGGACCTCGAGCGCCTTTATACCGCCGATCCGGCCTCAGACGCCGATTTCGACGACGCAACCCCAGCCACCGCCGAAGCTGACTACGCCACCTACCTGGCCGAGGTCGACCTATGCCGGGCCGCGGTGGCTGATCGCGGACTTGATGAAGCCTTCAGGCACGACCGGTTCGGGGTGGAGATGAGCCTGCGCTGGGTCTACCTGCACCTGATCGAGGAGTACGCCAGGCATTGCGGGCATGCCGACCTGATCAGGGAACGAATCGATGGCACCATCGGCTCCTGACCATCCTCACCGGGCCACCGGCAGCGCGCGGATCATCACCTCGAGCAACGGCGACCCTGGACCGGAGTCGCGCTTTCGCGCGGCCTTGTGCCAACCCCATTTCGCAAAGGCCCCCAGGGCTGGTGCCGCGACCGAAGGCACGGCTGCCAGGGCGCGCTCTTGCCCCGCCGACCGGATGGTCAGCTGGCACAAGGATTCGCCGATGCCCTGGCGCCGCCACGGCGCCCGCACAAGCAACTCAGCCAGCGCGAAGCTCCTGCCTGGATACTCGGTGGTCAGTTCGTCGGGAAGCGGCGCGGTCAGCGCCTTCCACCAGTCCGTGGATGGCCGCAGTGGCAGGCCGAACGCATAGCCAACCAGATAGCCGCCGTGCCAGGCGGTGGCGAGCACGAATCCCGGCTGCCGACGCTGCACGGCGAACCGCTTCGCATACCACGCTTCCCGCTCGGCATCCCAGGTGTGCGGTACCTCGCTGTAGACCTCCGCGTGCACAGCAAGCAGTTCGTCCACCCGCGCACTTGCCTGTTCGCGATCCAAGAGGGCGAGCGCGATCTCAGGGGTCGTCATTGCCTCCGCCTAGCTGCGCTTCCTGTTGGGGTTGCCCGGCCGGCTCAGCTTAAATTAGGCCGATGAACACACAGCCATCATCGGCCAGCGCGTGGACATTGTCGGACACCGAGACCTTCACTAGATACGGGGATGCCTGCGTACCGCGCCGGGCTGAGCAGATCGCTGTCGTATGCGACCTGCTCAGCGAGATACCTGCCGGGCCGGTGCTTGATCTGTGCTGTGGTCAGGGGCTGCTGGCGGAGGAATATCTGCGCCGCTCGCCGGACGGTCAGGTGACGTTGCTTGACGGGTCAGCTGAGATGCTTGAGCTGGCCTGCGCCCGGCTGGCCAGCTATCCCGGCCAGTACCTGCGCGTCCAGGCCGATATCGCCGACCAGCGCTGGCGGCGCGATGACGGCGGCTATGCCGGGGTGATGACGTCGCTAGCGGTCCATCACCTCGATGCGGCCGGAAAGCAGGCGCTCTACCAGGACCTGCACCGCATGCTCAGGCCCGGAGGCGTCTTCGTGATGGCCGATCTGGTCGAGCCGACCGGACAGCGGGCACGCCAGCTTGCCGCGGACACTTGGGAGCAGTCGGTCGCCGAGGCATCAGAGCGGCTGTTCGGTGGCCAGGAAGCGCTGACCGCATTTATCGCCACGGAGTGGAACTACTACCGGCAGCCCGGCCCGGACGACTACGACAAGCCGTCGTCGATAACTGAGCAGTTGCGCTGGCTCAGCGAGGCCGGCTTCATCGAGGTTGACGTTGCCTGGCTGTATGCCGGGCACGCGATCTTCACAGCGACCCGACGCTCCTAGCGGGGCAGCGAGGGAAGCCGCAGGTCCGCCAGCAGCGCTCGGTGGTCAGTAAGAGGCAATGAGTGCGCGCAGGTGCGGACGACCGCGCAGCGTCGATCGGCCAGCACGTGGTCGAGCGTAAGCAGGGCAATCCGCCCGCCAGGAAGCGGCCCCCAGGTCGGCACCAGTCCGTCGCCGACCTCGCTGGCCGCATCGACCAAGCCACGACTGAGTACCTGGCGGAACGCGGCGTGATCCATAGTGCTGTTGAAATCACCGGCCAGGATTAGCGGCGGATCAGCGGGACCGGCCGGCAGTGGCATGGTGAGCAGAGCGGACAGGTCAGCGCGCCAGTCCGCCACCCCTGATCGGCGCCACGGCCGCCTGGGCGTGTGCAGGTGCACGCAGGCAAGGCGGACCGGCCCGGTCGGGAGCCGCAAAGTCGCGACGGGCTGCACTGAGGATGTCGCTGCGACCGCTGCGGCTGGACCGAGCGGATATCGGGCGTAGATCGCGTTTCCGCGTGGCCTAGCTGCGTTGGCGTCGGTCAGGACATACGGCAAGAGCCGGTCAACGCCGGCCTCACTGAGCCTGCTCGCCCCGTCTTGGTCTAGCTCCTGAACGAACAAGACATCGGCGCTGGTGTTCGTGACCAGGTCGACCACCGGGCTGCCCGCGGCTCGACCGTAGAGCAGGTTGGCCGTGAGGACCCTGAGCCTTTGACCGGTCGCGGCTGGCTGCGGCCTGGGCATCGTTCTTGGCAGTAGTGCTGCGGTCAGCGCCAGAGCGGCTGACAGCTCGATCCGCCCGCCCCCCGACAGCAGGCCGGTCAGCCAGGCAGCCGCAGCGGCCTGCGGTGTGAAGGGCAGCAGGGCCGCTGCCGGGGCGTCCATCGCGGCGCTCCGGTCAGCGGCCGTGATCCGAATGATCGCCAATCCGGCCAAACCACCAGTGAGCGCCCAGTGCAGGCCGCGCATTCGCGATCGCGGCGCGGCCGGCATCTGGCTATCGTCGCATGGATGGCGGCTCAGCCTCCGGATCCTGGCAGCACTACGTTGACGGTCAGCAAGTTGACCGATCCCGCGCAGGCCGTGGTGCGGTAGCCGATATAGATCGTGGCCGTCTGGTTCGGCGGGATGATCTGCAGGTAAGTGGCCTGAGCCGGGTGGCAGGTTGCGGCCGAGAAGTCGGCCGCCTGCACGATCCGCAAGGTGGCGTAGGCCTGCCCGCCCGGCACCAGGGTCACCAGTTGGCGTGGCGTCTGCGGGTTCTCGTTCGCCGCCTGGCCGAGTTGGGTGACCGGGTCACCGCCGGCCAACGCGACCCCCGGGTAGCCGTACAGCGTGCACGTGCTGTTGAGCAGGTTGGTGAAGACGATATTGACGTACGCGCTGCCGGCGGCCCCCTGCGACAGGCCCACTTTGGCGCCAAGGTAGCGGGTCTCACACGGGGCCGGTGCGGGGGCCGGCGGACTGGACGGCACCGGGCCAGAGGTTGCCGGCGCCGTGGGCACCGGCGTGCTAGCGCCGGATGGCCGCCCGGACGGTGTGGGCGTCCGGGCGTGGACGGACACGGTCACCGTCCTGGTGGGGGTAGCCGCTGGGGTCTTAGGACCGCAGCCGGCGACCAGAGCGGCGGCGCACACCAGCCCGGCAAGGTAGGCGGCGCGCCTGGTCATCGGGGTCATGCTCATACTGCTAGGACGCCGACCGGCGCGTTGCGGTTGGAGTCGGCCAGAACCTAGGCAATAACTGAACCCTTAATCAGATGTCCCACCTGCTGGTCGCTGGAACTAGAGTCGAAGCTGGACCTGCCTGCGACGACATTCGGGAGATGAGCGCAGTGCTGAGCTGGGAGATGGATAGAGCCGAGCGCACCGAGCAGCGTCGAGATCCCGAAGACGCGGTCGAGGTGCTGCGCGCGGTGTGGTCGGCCGACGGCCAGACCGAGGCCGATCTTGACGAGGCTTTCGGCAACCAGAAGTCCTGCAAGCGGATGGCCGATGTGGGCTTCGACGACCTCGCCGACCCTGGTGCTGACCTCAGGTCAGCTTGGCGGGCGACGCTGAAGCGTGACGGCAAGCTCAACACCGAGGCTGACGGCGTACGCGACCTGGTGCTTGGGCTAGCGGCAGACCGACGAGCTGAATGACCTCTCCGCAGAGCGTCGGCCAGCTCACTGACATCTTGCGTACCGGCGGCTATCTCGCTGATCGCGGGCTGGCTACCGCACTGTTCGTGGCGACCTCGCTTGGCCGTCCGATCTTGCTCGAAGGTGAGGTGGGCGTCGGCAAGACCGAAGTCGCCAAGGTGCTCGCCAGCGCGTTCGGCCGGCGGCTGATCAGGCTGCAGTGCTATGAGGGCATCGACACGAACCAGGCGCTGTACGAATGGGACTACGCCCGGCAAATGCTCTACATCAGGGCGTTGTCTGACCGACAGCTGGCCGATTCGGCGGCGGTCGACGCGTTGTTCGGCCCGAAATTCCTGCTCGAACGACCACTGCTTGAGGCGGTACGGGCCGGCGACCAGGCGGTACTTCTCATCGATGAGATCGACCGGGCCGATGATGAGTTCGAGGCGTTCCTGCTTGAGTTGCTCTCCGACTTCCAGCTCAGCATCCCCGAGATCGGCACCATCAAGGCCGAGAACCCGCCACTGGTGATCTTGACCTCCAATCGCACCCGCGAACTGCATGACGCGCTAAAGCGCCGCTGCCTCTATCACTGGATCGGCTACCCGTCCGCCGACCGCGAGGTCGAGATCGTGCTGCTGCGGGTACCCGGCGTGGCCGCCGAGCTGACCAGGAAGGTGGTGGCGGCGGTCAACCGGCTCCGCGAACTCGACCTGGCCAAGCCGCCGGGCGTCGCCGAGACCATCGACTGGGTCAGTACGCTGCACTTCCTTGGCGAGACTGAGCTGAGCCCGGCGGCAGCCGAAGACACCCTGGGTGCCGTGGTCAAGGAACGCGATGACCTCGACCTGGTCAAAGAGAACCTGGCGGCGATCACCTCCGGTGGCTGAGCGAGCAGCGCCGGCAGCCTTTCCCGCCTTGCTGGTGGATTTCGGGCGCGCGCTCCGCGCGGCCGGGCTGACCGTAGGTTCCGGTGACCTGATGACCTACAGCGCGGCCGCCAGCCTGCTCGACCCGGCCGACCTGGTCGACCTGTACTGGGCCGGCCGGACCACCTTGGTCACGAGGCGAGACCAGCTACCCACCTATGACCGGGTGTTTCGCGCCTTCTTCCTTGGCGGCGCAAGCCCGGTGAGCGAACTACTGACGATGACCACCCCCGAGCCTTCGACCACCAGGGCGTGCTCCAGGTCCCGGCCACCGAGGAAGGCGAGCAGGAACTGGGCACGGAGGCTGTGCTCGGGCTGATGGCGTCCAATGCCGAGGCGCTCAGGCACAAGTCGTTCACCGCGTGCACCCCGGATGAGCTGGCGGCGCTCCGCCGGATCATGGCCAGGATCCGGCTGACCCCGCCTCGGCGGCGAACCAGGCGGACCACCCCAGGGGACCGGGGAGCGGCACCTGACCTGCGCCGTACGGTCCGAGCGGCGCTGCGGACGCACGGTGAGCCAGCCAGCTTGTACTGGCGGCGCCGCCAGGTCAGACTGCGACCGCTGATCTTGATCCTTGACGTATCAGGCTCGATGGCCGACTACTCGCGCAACCTGCTGCAGTTCGCTTACTCGGCTAAGCGAGCCGCGAGCCGGGTGGAGGTTTTCTGCTTCGGCACCCGGCTCACCAGGGTCACTAAGGAACTGGATCAGCGCAGACCGGACGACGCGCTGCGCAGGGCCGCCACGACGGTATTCGACTGGGAGGGCGGCACCAGGATCGGCACCTGCCTTGACGCCTTCGTGAGGAACTGGGGCCGTCGCGGTCTTTGCCGGGGCGGCATCGTCGTGATCTGCTCCGATGGGCTGGACCGGGGAGATCCCGCGGTGCTCGCGGCCGCGATGGAGCGCTTGGCCCGGCTGTGCTATCGAGTCGTCTGGATGAATCCGCATAAAGGTGACAGTCAGGACTTCCGGCCGACCACCCTTGGCATGATGGTGGTGGCACCACACGTCGACCTGCTGCTCTCCGGGCACGATCTCGCCAGCCTGGAAGAGCTCGCGGCGCTACTGCCAGCGCTGCATTGACGGCGACGAGATTAAATAGTGCCGTGAGATGGAGCGTAGGCATCCAGGCTGAGGCCGACCGGGTGCTGTCCAGGGCCGAGGTCGTCGAACTGGCTGACGCGGTGGCCGGATACGACGGCATCGCGACTGGCATCGGCAGCAATCGCTACGGCGCTCAGCTAGTCGTCCAGGCCGACAGCCGGGACGAGGCGATCGAGCGGGCCAAGCAGCACTTCGCCCAGGCGGTAGCGCAGGCCAAGCTGCCTGAGGGGCCGATCGTGCGGACTGAGGCGATAAGCGAGGACGAAGACGAAGGCCTACCCGGATGATCAGGCTCGGCTCGGCGGCCGGCTATCCGTTCGAAGGCCCGCGAGTGCTCGGCGGCTGGACCCCGCCGCCGCGCCCAGCCGTCTTCGCGATCTTGTACAAGCCCGATCCTGACCAGCGACCCGAGCGGTACGCGGTCATCTACGTCGGCCACAGCGATGACCTGTCGGCCGAGCGCTTTCCGTTCCGGCACCCGAGCGCACCGTGCTGGGTACGCCGGGCTGGGGACAAGTGGAAGGTGCACGTCGCCTACTACGAGGCGCCGGGCGGCCAGCGGGCCCACCGCGAGCAGATCGCCAGGGAGCTGACGGCGACTTACCGTCCCGGCTGCAACGAACAGCAGTACGACCACTCGTGGAAAGACGAGTGGATCGGCGACTACACCGCTCCGACCACGAACTCAGTCACCCGCCGGGGGCCGGATCAGGCCTAGCCGGCGACCGTCAGTCAGTGGAGATGAATCCGACCGCGTCCAGCAGCCGAGAGCGGCGGCGACCTGAGGCCGGCCGGGCTGGCTCAGGCACGGCGGGCGCCTCGGCTCGCGGCGTCACGTCGGTGACGATCTCCTCGGCCATGCCGTAGAGCAGTGGCAGTGCGCCGGCCACCACTTGGCCGGTGCGGTTGATGTGCTCTACCCCAGGCCCGATCAGCTTGGCATCGGCCACGATGCCACCCGCCACCTCGAAGCCCTCTTCCAGATTGGCGGCGATCCTGGTCAGCAGGGTGCCGGTCCAGTAAAGGAAGAACGCGAGGCCCGCGATGAGCAGCACGATCACGATCACCGTGAGAACGACCAGCGTGGTCATGACTTCACCTTTCCGAGCACCCGGCCGAGGAACAGGTGGTGCTGCAGGCCCTCGGCGAGCACCAGGTCAACCCCATCGGCTACCTGCGGGATCAGCGTCGTGTCGGCAGTATTCGCCTTGGCCGCCTTGAGCGTGTCCTTGATCTCGACCACCCGGTAATCGATCCGCTTGACCAGCCAGATCAGCACGCTAAGCAGGGCGGCGACGGCGACCACGACGACGAAGCCAAGCACGATCGCGATCACCCAGCGGGTGTGCTCGGCTGACGGCATGCCCGCCGCCAGTGTTGCTACCTGGTGCATAGCTAACCTCCCAGCCGAGCGCGGCCGCGCTGCAGGCCGCCGATGATGGTGACGGCGTAATCGATGGTGGTGCGCAGCCCGCCGAGCGCGGCGGTGTTATGCACCGCCTTGGTCAGCTCGCCATTGATCTTCGGTGCCTCGTTGCCGATCGAGTGCGCCAGCAGCAAGATCGGCACTACCAGCGCGACCACCACCAGCACCACGACTCCGCCGATGGTAAAGCCGAGGATCCAGCCGAAGTCACTGACATTGTTCCCGGCCGCGGCCAGGACTCCTGTTGTCATCTCGTTGTCTCCTTAACTCCGGCTCAGACCGTCTCGCAGAAATCCTTGACCGGCTTCAGGCTCGCGTTGACCGAGGTCAGCCGGGTCGGCACGGTGCTGGTGAGCTGCGCGACGGCACCGACCCCGCCGGTGACCTGGCGCAAGGTGGCGCGGATCGCGCGCAAGTGGAAGATGACGCGGAGCAGGCCGACCGCGGTGATAGCGATGATCAGCGCCGCGATGATGAGCGTGCCCCAGGCAGCTGCAGGCATAGCTTGGACTTCCTTCCGGTCAGCCGAGCAGGCGGGCGACGGAGCCGGCGTACCTGACCGCTCCGGTCGCGACCGCGCTGATCGTCGCGTCAGTGGTGGCGAGCGCCTCAGGCACGCCCTGGAGTTCGCCGACCAGCGCACCGCCGCCAGCGAGGATGTTGTCCGACGCCGCCCTGATCCGCTCAAGCGCCGCAAGGATCCGGTTCAGCAGGAAGATCACCACCGGCAGCACCGCGACGAGCAGGATGGCGTTGCCAATCCACCACAAAACCATGGCTGTTCTCCTTAGCTCGCGGCCTGATAGGGGACGAAGAACCGGCGAAACACCCGGCGCAGCGCCATGAAGGCCGCCCGCAGGCCGATCGCGAGACCGCCTGCCGGGGCGGCGGCGCCCGGTGTCACAGTCTCGCCGCGTTCGGCCGCCGCGATCTGATTGGCCAGGTTGGCCGAGAAGTCCCGCATCAGCACGGCGGTGACGTCCGAGATCATGCCGCGGCCGTATTGCGCGGCGGCACCGGACAATTGCAGATCCTGGGTGACAGCGACCTTGGTGCCACGGCCAGCCGGCGTCAGGGTCGCGGTGACGTCCATGCTGGCCTGGCCCCGGCCGCGCTGCTCAGCACCAGTCGCGTGCAGCACGAGCCGCTTGGCCGCATCGTCCCGCTTGGTGATCTGCGCGGTGCCGGCGAACTGCAGTCGCACCGGCCCCATCCGCACCGCGACCTGGCCGCCGTACTTGTCGTCGCCGAGGTCCTCGGTTAGCTTCGCGCCCGGCAGGCACGCGGCCACCCGAGGGATGTCGCCGAAGAATTCCCAGACCTTCGCTACCGGCTCGGCGACCTCGAAGTCTTGGTTGATCAGCATCGGCTCTCTTTTCTCTGATATGACGCTGGATCGGACTGGAACTCACTCCGACAGCCCGCGCCGCAGAAGTAATAAGTGACGCCTTCGTGGCTGGCGGTCCTGACCGCGCCGACCGGCCCAGTGGCCACGGTCATGCCGCACACCGGGTCGATCGCCTCGGCCTTGGCCGGGTCCGATCGGCTGGCCGACCTGGCACCTGCCGCTGCGGCATCGAGCTCGCCGGCCGCCCGTAGCTGCACCAACTCGGCCAGGATCGCGACCGCGATTTCCACGTGGGAGATGTGGCCAAGGTCGAGCCCGGCCGGCACATGCACCCGGTCAAGCTGGTCCTTGGGCACGCCGCGCTCGGCGAGGTAGCCGAGCACAGCGGCACCGCGCTTGCGCGAGGCCACCAGGCCCAGGTACCCAGGCCGGGCCGCCACTGCTCGCTCAATCGCCTCTCCGTCACCGTGCCCCTGGGTCGCTACCACCACCATGGACCGCTCGTCCGCGTCGGCATCGGAGAACTCTGGCCAGTCAAGTCGTACCGCCCGCCAGCCAATGGCCAGCGCCAAGTCCGTGAGCGCTTGCGTCATCGGCGAACGGCCGACCACGACCAGGTGCGGCACTGGCAGCACCGGCTCGACGTACACCTCAAGCGCGCCCTCGCTCTGGCAGGAGATCGGCACGATGGTCAGGCCGGCCGGATCGGCCCGTTGAACCGAGCCGAGCTCGGCAACTGGTCAGGTGCGCCGAGCAGCAGCAGCCGAGGCTGCCCATCAGCGATCACTTCGCGGGCCTGGCGGATGACTGAAGGCTCGGCGCACGCGCCGCCGATCCAGCCGGTCAGCTCGCCCGCGGTGGTGATGATCGCGCGCGAGCCCAGCTGACCTGAAGACGGGCCTTGCCGCCACACCACTGTCGCCAGCGCGAAAGCCTCACCGTGCCGCTCCAGCTCAGCGGCCCGCTCCAGTACCTGCCAGCCATACATGACCACGCCTCCGTCAGTCGCCGCGCACCGGCGGCGCACCAGAGACGTCCCGCCGATAGGTGATCGCCTCCCAGACCCGGTCGGGCAGCAACGGCATGTCGATGTTGCGAACCCCAGTGCCATCCAATGCGTCGATCACCGCGTTGACGAAGGCAGCAGGACCGCCGACGGCGGCGCATTCGCCGATGCCCTTGGCGCCGATCGGGTGGTGCGGGCAGGGGGTGACCACTTCGCTGTGCAGCTCGAACCCCGGCGTCTCCCAGGCGCTCGGCAGCAGGTAGTCCATGTAGTTCGAGCCGACGCAGTTGCCTTCGGCATCGAAGGTGATGAACTGCATGCTGGCCATCGCGTAGGCCTCGGTCAGGCCGCCCATGATCTGACCTTCCACGATCATCGGATTGATCCGCACGCCGCAGTCGTCCACCGCCACCATGTTGAGCACGTCCCAGACGCCAGTGCGCGGATCCACTTCGACGGTGACGATGTAGACCGCGAACGGCCAGGTCAGGTTCGGCGGGTCGTAATAGGCGGTGTTTTCTAGGCCAGGCTCCATGCCGTCGGGCATGTTGCTGTAGGCGGCCATCGCGCATTCCTGGATGGTCACCCCCCGGTCGGGTGCACTGCGCACGTAGAACCGGCCAAGCTCCCACTCGACGTCCTCCTCAGAGACCTCAAGAAGGTGCGCCGCCAGCTTGCGGGCCTTCGCCCTGATCTTGCGCGAGACCATCGCCACCGCTGCGCCAGCGACCGGCGTCGACCTGGAGGCATAGGTGCCCATGCCAAAGGGCGCGGTGTCGGTATCGCCCTCTTCAACCACGATGTCTTCGGCCGGGATGCCGAGTTCATGGCTGACGATCTGCGCCCAGGTCGTCTCGTGCCCCTGGCCTTGCGTCTTCGCTCCGGTGCGCACGATGGCCTTGCCGGTCATGTGCACCTTGAGCTCAGCCGAGTCGAACATCTTGATGCCGAGGATGTCGTACTCCCGGCTGTTGCCAGCCCCGAGCGGCTCGGTCATCGTCGAGATGCCAAGTCCGAGCAGCTTCCCGCGCTTGCGGGCTTCGACCTGCCGAGCACGGAAATCCTCGTAGTCGATCGCCTTGAGCCCGACGTCCAGGCACTTGGCGTACTGACCTGAGTCGGTGAGGAAGCCAAACGGGGTGCGATGCGGGAAGTCCTCGTCCGGCACGAAGTTCATCCGCCGGAACTCGGCCTGATCAATGCCGAGGTCGGTAGCCGCGGCCTGCATCATCCGCTCCTGGAAGAACATCGCTTCGGTGACGCGGAATGAGCACCGGTAGGCGACTCCGCCCGGCGCCTTGTTGCTGTAGGTGCCACGGGCGGTCAAGTGCGCGACCGGAATGTCGTAGGCGGCGAAGGCCGAGTGCATCAGGCCGATCTTGAATTTGCTCGGCTGAGCATCGGAGAAGAACGCGCCGTGATCGGAGTCGGTGTGCATCCGGACCCCGAGGATCTTGCCGTCCTTGCGCAGCGCCAGCTCGCCCTTGAGGTACACGTCGCGGGCGAAGCCAGTCGAGATCAGGTTGCCCGACTTGTCCTCAATCCACTTCACCGGGCGTTCGAGCAGGATCGAAGCCAGGATCGAGCAGACATAGCCGGGATAGACCGGCACCTTGTTGCCGAAGCCGCCGCCGATGTCTGGCGAGATGATCCTGATCATGTGCTCGGGCAGCTCGGCTACCAGCGCGACCGCCGCCCTGATGATGTGCGGTGCCTGAGTGGTCATGTAGACGGTGAGCTTGGAGGTCGCCCGGTTGAAGTCGGCGATCGAGCCACAGCATTCGATCGGCGACGGATGCGACCTCGGATAGTGCAACTCCAGCTTGGACACCAGGTCGGCCTGCTCGAACGCGGCATCGGTACCGGCCCGGTCGCCGACCTCCCAGTCGAAGATGACGTTGTCCGGCTGGTTTTCCTTGTCATCGCGGATCACCGGCGCGCCGTCGGCCACCGCCTGCATCGGGTTGACGATGACAGGCAGCGGCTCGTACTCGACGTCGATCGCTTCGCAGGCGTCCTTGGCGATATACGGGTCGTCCGCGATCACGCAGGCGACCTCCTGGCCCTGGAAGCGAACCTTGTCGGTCGCCAAGACCGCCTGCGTGTCGTAGGACAGCGTCGGCATCCAGGCCAGGTTGCGGGTCGCCATCATCTCGCCGGTCAGCACCAGCCGCACGCCAGGGATCTCCCAGGCCCTTGAGGTGTCGATCGAGACGATCCTGGCGTGCGCGAGCGGGCTGCGCAGGATCTCCAGGTGCAGCATGCCAGGCAAGGTGATGTCGTCGGTGTAGTTGCCACGGCCCCTGATGAAGCGGTCGTCCTCCACCCGCTTGCGGCTAGCGCCGAGCCCGCCGATCTTGATTTCGTCGAGTGCCTGAGTCATTGTGCTGTCCCCTCAGCCGGCGCCTGGGCCCTGAGCTTTTCTGCCGCCCAGAGCACGGATTTGACGATGTTCTGGTAGCCGGTGCACCGGCACAGGTTGCCGGACAGTGCCCAGCGCACCTCGTCCTCGGTCGGATCGGGGTTCTCCGCAAGCAGCGCCTTCGCGGCCATCATCATCCCCGGGGTGCAAAAGCCGCATTGCAGCCCGTGTTCCTCTTTGAAGCCCTCCTGCAGTGGATGCAGTTCGCTGCGGCCGGCCAAGCCTTCGACCGTGCTGATCTCGTGCCCGTCCACCTGGACGGCCAGCATGGTGCAGGACTTCACCGGCCTGCCGTCGACAAGCACGGTGCATGCGCCGCAGTTCGTGGTGTCGCATCCCATGTGCGTACCGGTCAAAGCGAGTCCTCGCCTGATCAGATGCGCGAGCAGCAGGCGCGGCTCCACCTCGGCGATCTTCTTCTGCCCGTTGACGGTGAACCTGATCCGGCGTACTGGTACGGTGCCGGCGTCTTCGCCGGTGTCGTCGTAGACAATCGTCATGTCAGGCCGCCCTCTCCGCGATGGGGGTTCCTTCGCTCCGGTTCAGCAGGCGGACCACGAACGTCGCCACCATGTGCCGCTTGTACTCAGCGCTGCCCCGATGATCGGTCCGTGGCCTCGCCGCTCCGGCCGCCAGGTCGGCCGCCCGCGCGATGCTGTCAGCCGTCAGCGGGCCGCCAACCAGCGCCTCGCCAGCCTCGGTCGCGCTGATGGTGGACCCGCCGACTCCGGTCAGGGCGATACCCGCCCTGGTGACTGTCCCCCCGGACGTCTCGATCGCCACCGCGACCCCCACCGTGGCGAAGTCGCCGACCCGGCGCTCAAGCTTCAGATAGCCGCCGCCCGGAGTGCCCTTGGGCGCCGGGATCACGGCCTCGACCGCGATTTCATCATGGGCAAGCGCGTTCTGGAACGGACCGCTCACGAAGTCAGCCATCGGTATCGTGCGCTTACCGGTGGGCCCCTGTGCGACGACGTGGCCGCCAAGCGCGGTCACCACGGATGCCCAGTCACCTTGCGGGTCGGCATGACACAGCGAGCCGACCAGGGTGCCGCGATTGCGGACGATCGGGTCGGCGATCAGTGGTGCCGCTGCCGCCATGACCGGTTGCTTGGTCTTGAGCAGGTCGGATCGTTCCAGGTAGGCGTGCCGGCACAGGGCACCGATCCGGATCGTGCCATCCGGGTCCTGGCGATGGTAGTCCAGGCCAGGCAGGTTGTTGATGTCGACGATCAGGTCGGGCGAGGCGAACCGCAGCTTCATCAGCGGCACCAGGCTCTGGCCGCCGGCCAGCACTTTCGCGTCATCTCCGCCGTCATGCAGCAGCGAGATGGCCTCGCTGAGCGAGTGCGGCGCCTCGTAACGGAACCGAGACGGATACATACGATCCTCCAGTGTCCGATGTGGACGTGAGCCAGTGCCCGGCTAGCCGGGCGGCTGCTGCTTGCGCTCGTCCTCGTGGGTATCAGCGACCGCGACCGGCAACGTGTCTTCTTCTGGGTTCGGCCGCGGCTCCTGATGCGGTGGCCAAGGGCCTGGCACTGGCTGGCCGGCGATCTTCAGGTAGTCGATCAGCTCGGGCCAGGCCCAGACAGTCGGGCTCTTACCAGTCTTCGGCGCGTGCTCGATCAGTTCGTACAGGCGGGGATTTCCTTGGCTATGCCCGTCTGACTCAATTCGCATGACACGCTCCCGGTCCAACGGGTCGCCGCGCGGCACGTTCTCACGCAATGCGAGGCCGCACTGCACGCACTGTGCAGCAAACTTGATAATTCCCTCGGCTCAGCGGGCTCGCAACCGGCGAATAAGCTCTTGCTTAAGTGCCCCGATCAGCCGTCCGCTGCGGGATATACCCGGTCAGCTCCAGATCGTGACGTAGACCGGCGGGCGAAAGCGGGATGGCGGCACCCCAGCCGCCGGTGAGCGCATCAGGTGCATGGACTCAGGGGTCGACAGGAACCGGCGCAGCGAGCTAGCCACCGCGCTGCGCTGCTGCCGCTCAAGCAGCGTCGCGTACCAGCAGGCCTGCCACGGCGCACCAGGCACTTCGATCAGCGAGAGCTCGCCCCGACGCAGCTGCTGCGCGACCAGATGCTCGACCGCGAGCGAGACGCCGCCGCCATCGGCCGCCGCCGCCCAGGCCGCAGTCTCGCTGGGGAACACCCCGATGCGCTCGTCGGGAATGCGCAGCTTCGCAAGGAATGCCGCGACATCGCTGTCCTGATCGGTCGCCGACGGCCCGACCAGCCAGCGCCACTGATGCGCGCCGCCGCGTGGTCGCGCATGGCCGGAGACGGCGACCAGCCGGTATTTGAAGATCGGCTCGCTCACCACCGGCAGGCCCTGGTCGGCGACGTTCGGGCCGATCGCGATGTCTGCCAGCCGGTTAGCGACCAGCACAGCCATCTCCTTGGTCACGGCCACGCCCGATGACACGTCAAGGCCGGTCGCGAAGCGCTTGGTAAAGGCCTCGATCACTGGCGCGGCCAAGAACTCGGCCACCGTGGAACTGGCGACCACCCTGAGCTGCTCGGGCGCGCCCTGGGCGGCGCGCACCGCCGCGTGCGCTTCAGCACCGAGCACGACGATCTGAGACGCGGTGGCCAGCAGCCGGGAGCCGCCAGGGGTGAGCGTCATGCCGGTCGGGCCCCGGCTGACCAGCTGATCGCCCAGGTGCATCCGCAGCGCGGACAGTGCCTGGGATACGGCAGGCTCGCTGACGCCGAGCGCGTTCGCCGCTGCCGTCACCGAGCCGAGCCTGGCGACCAGCACGAACGCGTTCAGCTGAGTAAGAGTCATCGTTCATCCGATTATCACGCCAGCGCGCGCGTAGTCACGCCACCTCAGCCCAGGCGCCGACCTCGTACACTGCACTGGCACGGCTCATGCTGGCGGGAGATGGCATTGCAGGTTCCTGCGTACGTCGAATACGAGAAGGCGACCAGCCTGCGGCACGCGCTCGAACTGCTCGCCCGATTCGGGCCTGAATCGAGAATCCTGGCCGGCGGGCATAGCCTGATCCCGATGATGAAGCTGCGGCTGGCCCAGCCAGAGACGCTGATCGACATCAACGGGCTGACCGAGCTCAGCTACCTCACGGTCGCTCAAGGCGAACTCCGGATTGGCGCCATGACCAGGCACGCGCAACTGCTCGACTCAGTGCAGGCGGGCCGGTTCTTTACCATCTTGCACGACGCCGAGCGGGTGATCGCCGATCCGATCGTGCGGCTGTGGGGCACCGTCGGCGGCTCGCTGTGCCAGGCGGACCCGTCCGAGGACCTGTCGGCGGCGTTCGCCGCGCTCGAGGCCACCATGGTGATCGCCAGCCTGGACGGCGTCAGGACGATCCCGGCCAGGGATTTCCATGTCGGCCCCTATGAGACCGTGGTCGGCCCTGGCGAGATCCTGACCGAAATCAAGATCGCGATCACCCCCGGCTGCGGCAGCGCCTACCAGAAAGTCGGCCGTCGAGTCGGCGACTGGCCAGTGGGCGCCGCCGGAGCGGCCGTCTGGCTCGATCGCGACCAGCCTGCTGACCCAGGCATCATCAAGGCCGCCGGGATCGGCCTGGCCGCGGTCGGTGCCCGGCATTTCTCAGCCAGCGAAGCCGAGGAGTTTCTGCGCGGCCAGCCCGCCACCGACGAGAGCTTCATCCGGGCTGGCCAGCTCGCCGCCGAGCACTGTCAGCCGGTCTCCGACCAGCGTGGCCCAGCCGAGTACAAGCGCCACCTCGCCAGCGAGCTGACCGTGCGGGCGCTGCGCACAGCGGTGCGCCGGGCCCAAGGGCGCGAGGCCTGACGTGCGGATCACCTTGATGGTCAACGGCACTGAGTACGCGCGTGACATCGAGCCCAGGCTGTTGCTCATCCACCTGATCAGGGACGATCTCGAGCTGACCGGGTCGCATTGGGGCTGCGACACGTCCAACTGCGGCGCCTGCGTCATCTGGCTCGATGACACCCCGGTCAAATCCTGCACCGTGCTGGCCGCGATGGCCGACGGCAGCCGGATCCGCACGGTCGAAGGCCTGGCCAGCAACGGCAGGCTAGATCCTGTGCAGCAGGGCTTCGCCCAGTGCCACGGCCTGCAGTGCGGTTTTTGCACTCCAGGCATGATGCTGACCGCGCGCTGGCTGCTCGACCACAACCCCGACCCAACCGACCAGGAGATCAGGGAGGCACTTTCCGGCCAGATCTGCCGCTGCACCGGTTATGAGAACATCGTCCGCTCGATCAGGTGGGCCGCCGAGCATCCCGTACCAGGTGCTGATACTTCATGATTCCTAACGGCTCGTACGGGTCAGTCGCCAGGAAGGAAGATGCTCGCTTCATCCGGGGCAAGGGCACCTTCCTCGATGACATCAAGCTGCCAGGAATGCTGTACGGCGCGATTTTGCGCAGCCCGCTCGCCCACGCCAGGATTCTCTCGGTCGACACGGCGGCAGCGGCCGCCCATCCGATGGTCGAAGCGGTCATCACTGGCGAACTGCTGGCGCAACGCGGCCTGGCCTGGATGCCGACCCTGTCGGCCGACGTGCAAGCGGTGCTGGCGACAGACAAGGTCAGGTTCCAGGGCCAGGAGATCGCGTTCGTCGTGGCCAGGGACCGCTACTCGGCCCGCGACGCACTTGAGCTGATCAACGTGGAGTACGAGCCGCTGCCCGTGCTCATCGACGCGACCCGCGCGCTCGACGCCGACGCGCCGCTGATCCGCGACGACGTGATCGGCCGCACCGACAACCGGATCTTTGACTGGTCGGCCGGCGACAAGGCCGCTACCGACGCCGTCTTCGCCGCCGCCGACGTCGTCATCGAGCAGGATTTGCTTTACCCGAGATCGCACCCAGCGCCGCTGGAGACCTGCGGCGCTGTCGCCGAGCTTGATGAGGTCACCGGCAAGCTGACGATCTGGGCGACCAGCCAGGCACCGCACCCGCACCGGACGCTGTACGCGCTGATCACCGGCTTGCCTGAGCACAAGATCCGGGTGATCTCACCAGACATTGGCGGCGGATTCGGCAACAAGGTGCCGCTCTACCCCGGCTACTTGTGCGCGATCGTCGGCGCCATGGTGACCGGCAAGCCGGTCAAGTGGGTCGAGGACCGCTCTGAGAACCTGATGTCCACATCCTTCGCCCGTGACTACCACATGCACGGCGAGATCGCGGCCCGGCGCGATGGCACCATCCTTGGGCTACGGGCCAAGGTGCTGGCCGATCACGGGGCGTTCAACGGGGCGGCGCAGCCGTCAAAGTTCCCGGCCGGGTTCTTCCACATCTTCACCGGGTCCTACGACCTGCGCGCCGCCTACTGCGAGGTGACCGGCGTCTACACGAACAAGTCGCCAGGCGGCGTCGCCTACTCGTGCTCGATGCGCATCACTGAGGCTGTCTACCTGGTCGAGCGGATGGTCGACCTGCTGGCGGCCGAGCTCGGCCTCGATCCGGCGCAGCTGCGGATGCGGAACTTGCTGCGGCCCGAGCAGTTCCCCTACACCTGCCCGACTGGACTGCAGTACGACTCTGGCGACTATCCGCGCGCCCTGACGGCCGCCTTGGAGCTGGCCGACTACCAGCAGCTGCGCGCGGAGCAAGCGGCGAAGCGCAAGCGGGGCGAGTACATGGGGATCGGGATCAGCTTCTTCACCGAAGGCGTCGGTGCCGGCCCCAAGCACCAGATGGATATCGCCGGCCTTGGCATGGCTGATGGCGCGGACCTGCGCATCCACCCCACCGGCAAAGCGGTGCTCGCGGTGTCCTGCCAGACCCAGGGCCAGGGCCACGAGACCACGTTCGCCCAAATCGTCGCCGCCGAGCTCGGCCTGTCCCCAGACGATGTCGAGGTTGTGCACGGCGACACCGACCGGACGCCGTTCGGCCTTGGCACCTACGGGTCGCGGTCCACCGCCGTGTCCGGTGCGGCCGCCGCGATGGCCGCCCGCAAGGTGCGGGACCGGGCCAAGCTGGTAGCGGCAGCGATGATGGAGGTCTCCGCCGACGACCTGGAGTGGTCCGACGGCGCCTGGCGCGTGAAAGGTGACCCCGAACAGGGGCGCACGATCCCGCAAATCGCGATGGCCGCGCACTCAGGCCTGGATCTCGGTGCCGACGTCGAAGGCCACCTCGATGCGATGACGGTCTACAACCCGCCGAACCTGACCTTCCCTTTCGGCGCTTACCTCTGCGTCACCGATGTGGACCCAGGCACCGGCGAGGTGAGCGTCCGCCGGTTCATCGCGGTCGACGACTGCGGCATCAGGATCAATCCGATGATCGTCGATGGCCAGGTACACCGCGGCCTCGCCGACGGAGTCGGGATGGCGCTGATGCAGATCATCGCGTTCGATACGGACGGCAACTGCCTGGGCGGTTCACTCATGGACTACCTGTTGCCTACCTCGGTCGAGTGCCCCTCGCCCGAACTCGGCGCCACCGTGACCCCCTCGCCGCACCACCCGATCGGCGCCAAGGGCATCGGCGAGTCCGCCACGGTTGGGTCGCCGGCCGCAGTGGTCAACTCGGTACTCGACGCGCTCGCGCCCTTCGGGGTCAAGCACGCCGACATGCCGCTAACCCCGGCAGCGGTATGGAGCGCGATCCAGGGACGGCCGCTGCGTCAAGACCTGGCGGCCAGATGACGGCCAGCTCGGGCCGGTGCCGGGAGTCGGCACCCGCTGTCGGGACGCCAGCTCGGGCCGCGCCAGGAGTCGGCACCCGCTGTCGGGACGCCAGCTCGGGCCGGCGCCAGGAGTCGGCACCCGCTGTCGGGACGCCAGCTCGGGCCAGCGCCGGAGTCGGCACCCGCTGTCGGGACGCCAGCTCGGGCCGGCGCCGGGAGTCGGCACCCGCTGTCGGGACGCCAGCTCGGGCCGGTGCCGGGAGTCGGCGGCCCGCTGTCGGGCCGCTGGCCGCAGCGGCCGCGGCGGCGTTCTGGCAGTACCCGGTGCCAGCAGCCAGCCCGCGTGCCGCATGATGTTTACGCGCCCTATTTCCGAAACTGAGGAGGTCAGCGCCTCGGATGAGTGATCTTTCCGCCCAGCTGCCCGAAGTCGCGACGCTGATCGCGGCGCTCGATGACGCGAGCTATCTGGCCGACGAGCCGCTCGGCACTGCGCTCTTCCTGGCCGCGCGGATGGGTCAGCCGATCCTGCTCGAAGGCGAGCCGGGAGTCGGGAAGACCGAGGCGGCTAAAGCGCTGGCGAACGCACTTGACACCACGCTGATCCGGTTGCAGTGCTACGAGGGCCTCACCTCTGCCGAGGCGCTGTATGAGTGGAACTATCCGCGGCAGTTGCTGGCGATCAGGCTGGCCGAGGCGCGCGGCGAGGCTCCGCGTGAGGCCGACCTGTTCAGTGATGAATACTTGCTGGCCAGACCGCTGCTCGCGGCGATCGATCATCCAGGACCCCGGCCGGCCGTGCTGCTCATCGACGAGGTGGACCGAGGCGACGATGAGTTCGAGGCGTTCTTGTTCGAGCTGCTGGCTGAGTCGGCGGTCACGATTCCCGAGCTCGGCACCCGGCGGGCGGCTTACCCCCCGATCGTCGTGCTGACGTCGAACCGGACCAGGGATCTGCACGACGCGCTGAAGCGCCGGTGCCTTTATCACTGGATCGAGTACCCGAACGCTGACCGGGTTGCCGCGATCATCAGGCGGCGGGTGCCAGCGGCGGCGGCGGCGCTGGTCGACCAGGTCGCGGTTGGCGTCGCCCGGCTTCGGCAGCTTGAACTGGCTAAGCCACCCGGCATCGCGGAGGCGATTAGCTGGGCGAACGCGCTGCGGGTGCTCGGTGCGGCTGAGCTCGACCCGGCCACCGCCGAGCGGACGGCCGGGGCGGTGCTCAAGTATTCAGAGGACCTCGCCGCGGTGCGCCGTACTGGTTTCGCTGCCGTCCTTGACGACTAGTACCTGATGACAACCGATCTTGCTGAGGTCAGCGCCAGATTCGGGTCGGCGCTGCGGCGGGCTGGGCTGCCGGTCGGACTTGGCCGGTGCGAGCGGTTCGCCGCTGCCGTGACCGTCGCTCGACCGGGTACTAAACGGGCCTTGTACCTGTGCGCGCTCGCCACCCTCGTCTCGAGCAAGGAACAGGCGGAGACACTGCGCACCGTCTTTGACCAGGTATTCGACGACCTAGGCGAGACTGTCGTGGCCGGCCCCGCCGATGACGACGACGGTCCGCATGGCCGGTCGGCCGACGAGCTGCTGGCGCGGGCCGCCCGGTCGGCCCAGCTCCACGCGGCCATCGACCGGACCTTGACCTTCGACGTCAGTCAGCCCGACTCCGGGCCCGACCCCGATCAGGGCGACCCGGTCGACGACCGCTACCTGGGCGCTAGCGCCGAGCGGCTGGCCAGCAAAGACTTCGCCGAGTTGTCTGACACTGAGCTCGCCGCCGTCGCCACCTTGATGCGGCGGCTCACCCTAGCCGTGCCCGAGCGCCGGTCCCGGCGGCGACGACCCTGGCCCGGCAGCCCGCACACCGATCTGCGCGCCACCTTGCGGCAGGCCAGGCGCACCGGAGGGCACGCGTTCCGGCTGGTGGGCACGGTGCCAAGAAGTCGGCAACGGCGCTTGGTGGCGCTGTGCGACATCTCCGGGTCAATGGAGCCGTACGCCCGGGCGATGATCCAGTTGCTCTATTGCGCCGCCGGCGGGACCGGGGCCGAGGTATTCACCTTCGCCACCCGGCTGACCCGGCTGACGCCGGTACTTGGCCGCACTTCTGCCGAGCAGGCGCTGCGCCAGGCCGGACAAGTCGCGCCCGACTGGCTGGGCGGCACCAAGATTGGCGCGGCGCTCAAGGAATTCAACGACAACTACGGTCGGCGGGGCATGGCGCGAGGCGCGGTGATAGTGATCATCTCCGACGGCTGGGAAACTGGGGACCCTGGCCTCGTGCGGCGGGAAATGGAGCGGCTATCGCTGGTCGCCTACCGAATTGTGTGGATCAATCCGCGTACTAAAAGCGCGGTTTACCAGCCGCTGGCCGGCGGAATGGCCGCAGCCTGGCCGCACTGCGACGCAGTGGTCAGCGCACATACTGTCCAGGCGCTTGACCAGTTGACATCCGCGCTCGCCGACCCGGTGCGGCACCGAACCACGGTTCAGCAAGTCCGCTAGCGCACTACCAGCTTGTAGAGTATAAATAGCGCGATTACCGTCACTAAAAGTGCGATGCCACCGTTGTTGCTTCGCGCACGTTTTAGCCCGGAAATCTTTCGTACGGTGCCGTTGAGGTCGCCATGGGCTATCCATGCCTTGGAGCCATACCAACCCACGACAAGGCTGGCGGTGACCGCCAAAGCTAGTACTACAGCAGTCGAGTGGGACATGACGCCAATCATGAACCTCGACTCAATTGCGCGCTTAGCTAATCAAGGATTTGATTTGACAGAATCCACCGGATAAGACCGGATAAGCTCGATTTAATTTTGGCCTTACCCAGCCTTGCCGAGTGGGAACTCCGCCACGTCATGCCAGGAACCCGGTGCCTCGCCACCTTGCAGTAGTCACGGTCAAGTGCCCGGCGCGGGGGCGAGCCAAAGCACGTCCCCGCCAACCAGGAAGTGCCAGGGCCAGGCGCCCCTCGCCGCAACTCCGACCACGCCCAGGCACGCCTCCGCCGCAACTCCGACCACGCCCAGGCACGCCTCCGCCGCAACTCCGACCACCCGGCCAGGGCCAGACGCCCCCGCAGCAACTCCGACCACCCGGCCACGTCCAGGCGCCCCCGGCCCGGCTTGGCTGTCGGCGGTGCTAATTGGCCGCCCCATCGTCGGTTTTGTCGCTGTTTGAGCCGCCACCGGACAACGGCACGATTGATTCGTTGTTGAGGCCCTTCTTGACCGAGTCAAGGATGGTCAGGCCCTGAGCGACTAGGCCGGCCGCGATCTCGCTGAGGCCATCGGCGCCGTTCAAGATGTTCAGGTTCGAGCCGGACAGACCAGCCGCCGCTTCCTTGACGATCTGCGGCAACTGCTCGATCAGCATCCGGTCCAGGGCAACCTTGTTGTGCGAGGCGGCAGCTTCCGCCTGCATGGTGATGCGCTGGGCGTCGGCGCGGGCAAGGATCTGCACCTTTTCTGCTTCGGCCTCGGCGGGCTTGATGACCTCGCTGACCAACTGCCGCTCCCGCAACTCGGACTGGCGCTTTGCCAGCTCTGCCTGTGCTTGGAGCACTTCCATCTGGGCCTGGGCTTGGGCCAGTGGTCCAGCTTGGGCGGCCTGAGCCTGCGCCTTGTCGACCTCGGCCTTGTACTGGGCTTGAACGACTGCGGTCTGCCTGGTGTATTCGGCTTGAGCCCGCTGCGACTGCTGCTGTGCTTCGGCTGCCGCCTGGTTCGCCTGGGCCTGGGCAATCTGCGCTTGACGCTGGATCGCCGCGGTATGGGGGGCCGCCATCGCGTCGATGTAGCCGGTGTTGAGGTCATCGATGGACTGGATCTGCAGCGAGTCAACGGTCAGGCCGATCTTGGCCATCTCCGCCTTAGAGCCGTCCAGCACCTCAGTAGCCAGCTTCTGGCGCTCAGTGACAATCTCCTCGACCGTCATCGAGCCAATGATCGAACGGAGGTGGCCGGCGAAGATCCGGCCGGTCAAGGTGGACATCTGGTCTTGGTCGGAGAGGAATCGCTGGCCAGCATTGACGATGCTTTCCTGATCGTTACCGACTTTGAACGCGATCACCGCCCGCACATTCAGCGCGATGCCCTGCTTAGTCACGCAGGTCTCGGACACCTCTGATTCGCACATCGACAAGGTGAGGAAGCTCGCCTTGCGCATGAACGGCAAGACGAAGGCGCCATGCCCAGTCACCACCCGGAACGGCGCCCCGTTCATTCCGTACCTGCCGCCAGAAACCAGCATTGCCTGATCAGGCCGTGGAACTCGGTAGCCGAGCATTGTCATCTCCGTAGGGGGTTCGTAGCTAGCTGAAGTCGGGGTTACTCTGTCGGTGCGCTGCGCGGCCTCAATACGGGTCAAGCGGATCTGTCCAGGCGCTGACATCGACCACGCGTTGGCCACGCTCCTCGATGACCAGCACGGTCGTGCCTTTGCTCAGCGGCTCTGGAGACCAGGCGATGTACGCCTCCGAGCCGCCCCTGATCTTGACCTGGACTTCGCCGGGGCCAGCGACGCCTCGGGTGGCGACAGTAATCACGCCGATGCAACCGATGGCCGAGACGTCCGCAACCATGTCGCGCCGCTCCCTACACCGCAACTCGTTGGAGCAACCCTTCGGTGCCAGCGTAGCCCTGTGCACCGACGGTTAATCCATGCCCGGCTGGTTGTAATCGGGCGAGTGGAATATCCGCCGCCGTCCTGCGCGTTACATGATCCGTCGGTGTGTTGTGTCCCCCGGGCCTACACCACTGCCTTCGCGGAATACCGTTCGGCTGGAGCCGCGTCGTGCCTTTCGCCGAGAGGCGACCTCACACCGGCACTAGGCACGCCCTCGCGAGTGATCGACTCTCGGGGGCGTTGTCGTACCCAGGCAACGGTCGGCGCGCCGACGGTCAAGTACGTCCATGAACGGCCGGCTGGAAGACGGTGCCGGCGGGTAAAGGTCGGATGTGAGCGGACTGGCGCCGAACCCGGACGATCTGCCTGTAGGCACTGATCCCAGCGGCCATGCCAACCGCAGCCTGCGGCGCGGCCTGAACATCCAGCAGCGGTTCGAGCGGATGCTCGCGCTCTCCCGACTGCTCACCTTGATACCAGTCATCTTCCTGCTGCTTGATGCGGCTGGCTCGTTCATTTACGGCGCCGACATCTTGATCAGGACAGCGGACGGTGACCTTGGCGAGCCAGCCAGGGTTGGCGGCCGACTCGGCATATTCCTGATCGTGATGGACACGTTCCTCGTCGGTGCCACGTTCATGATCGCCGCTTTCGGCTTCTACGAACTGTTCGTACTCCGGCGAGAACGGGCCGGCCACCGCTACTGGCTGCCGCACTGGCTACAGATGCACGACTTGGAAGACCTCAAGGCCAGAGTCACCTCAATGCTGATCCTCGTCGCATCGATCACCTTCGTCGACATCCTGGTCGAGTCGCACGACAAAAAAGGCGTGCTCTACCTGGGCGTGGGCGTTGCGGTGATGGTGCTGGCGCTGACCGCGTTCCTCCGATTCGGCCGTCGTCCAGAGCCGCAGCCCAGCCCCGGGACCGATCATGCCGTCTCCGCACCAGCGGCACCCGCCCCTGCGGCAGCCACCCGACCAGCCGCAACCACCGAACCCACACAGACCGCAACCAGCGCAACCAGCGCATCCAGCGCATCCAGCGCAGTCACCGAGCCAGCCGGAGCCGCAGCCACCGCTCCTGCCGCAACCACCCCACCTGCCGCAACCACCCCACCTGTCGCAGTCAGCGCACCCGCCGCAGTCAGCGCACCCGCCGCACCACCCGCCGCCGCACCATCCTCCGCCGCCGCACCACCCGCCGTCACCGCACCACCCGCCGCCGCACCACCCGCGCCGATTGATCGAGCCGGGCCAAGGTCCTTTGCGACCGCGCGATCTGTGACCGTGGGGTCCACCTCAAGGATGATCGCTGTGCTGAGCAACTCCGTGCGCGCGGGCGGCTTGGAGCCTGGTGGCCGCGGCGTTGCGGTCGCGATAGCCGGACACGCCAAGCTCGACCTGCGCGCTGCGCGCGGCGGCGGCATTCAGGAGCCGATAACGCTCCGGCTGGTTGCACTGCTCGGCCAGGTCACGGTGCTGATCCCAGCAGACCTGAGTACGGCGGACTCGGGCTTGACGTTGCTCGGCCTGCGCTCGGTATCTGGACCTGACCGAACCTCAGCTGACTCGATAAGGACCGGCCTACTGATCATCACGGGCGTCAGCGTGCTCGGCCGGGTGAGGATCGTCCGAGTTCAGCCGGATTAGCCTCAGTCGCTGCCGTAGTCGCATCGGACAAGATCCAGGACTACCTGTGTCCCGGCAAATTCGCGTACTGAGTGGCCCCGGCCGCCAACAGCAGCCGCACCACTCACCACCCAGCGCCCGCACCACTCACCACCCGCACCACCTGCCACCCAGCGCCCGCACCACCTGCCACCCAGCGCCCGCACCACCTGCCACCCAGTGCCCGCACGACCCAGCGCCCGCACGACCCAGCGTCGCGCATCATCGCCGCCAACAACATCGTCGTACCGATGTTGCGGTAGCCAGACCCAGGTCCAACGACATCGCCGCTCCAACGACGCTGGTATAGCAGCAGTACCGCTCCAACGATGCGGCTGACCTCGCAGGGTTAACAGCAATATCGGAGCGGCGATGCGGGAGAAGGGGTCCGCCGTCCCGATTGCTGTCGACGGTGGCGGTCGCATGCGTATGGGCGTGGACCGCTCGAGTTCGCTGGCCTCGGCGCGGGCATGCTGGCCTCGGGGGGCTCGCTGGCCTCGGGGGGCTCGCTGGCCTCGGCGCGGTCTGGCTGGCCTCGGCGTGGGCATGCTGGCCTCGGGGGGCTCGCTGGCCTCGGCGCGGGCTTGCTGGCCTCGGCGGGCTTGCTTGCCGCCGAGCGGGCTGCCTCGCCGCCGTTACCGCAACGCCGACCGGCCCGAAATCTGATCAAATGGGTAAATCATCGTAAAACAGCTCGCCGACAGCGCCGAATTTGGCCTGACCGTACCTTGGTTAGCTGAGGCCGAGTATTCCTTGGACGACGAGAACTACACCGACGACCGCGACCGCGACTGTGAGCACGGTCTTGCCGTGACGCTTGAGCAGGATTTCGAGCTTGGCCAACGCGGCGTGGGTTCGCTGCGGAGCGATGAGGTAGGCCACCAGAGGGAGCCAGGCGAAGGCCACGGCCAGGACGACGATCATGATCATCGCGCCGACGGTATCGCCGATTCCTGTCTTCGCCGTAGCCACGACCTGGACGGCTGAGATGAAGGTCAGTGATGGTCCGAACATGAACGCGCCGACCGCGAAGGCGGTCAGTGGCGTTGGCCGGGCGGTTAGTCGCGCCACTAGGCCCGGTCGTTTCGCCTTAGCGGCTCCAGCCGACTCGGCTGGCTGGACGCGGGCAGCCGGGACAGCCGGCGCAGCCGGCGCAGCCGGCGCAGCCGGGGCAGCCGGGGCGGCCGGGGCAGCCGGGCGTCGCTTCCGCGCGCGGCGGTGGATCAGGGTGGCGGCGACCAGGGCGATAACGCCCAGACCAAGCCGGAAGCCGTATCGGGGCTGATGTTGACCGAGGTGGCTGAGGCCACCAGCCCGGATCGCGACCAAGGCGAGAATGCCGATCACGGTCACCGTCAGCAGCCCGCCGACGACAAAGAACACCGTGGTCCGGCCCGGTCGCTCGGATCCCAGGTAGAGTCCAGCGATCAGGAGCGCCGGCGGATAGCAAGCTGCTACCAATGCCAGCGCGGCTGCCTGACCAAACAGCTCAGCCACGGTCACCCGCTGCCACCAGGCACTCCGACCAGGCCGAGCCGACGGACGATCTGATCAGCGGTCTGACCTGGCCCGTCCGTGACTGGTACCGGCACCACACCGATCTCGTCAGGAGCTGGCGGCTCAAGCGCGGTGAACTGGCTGGCGAGCAATCCGGCATCGAAGAAGTGGCCGTGCCTGGCCGCCAGCCGCCGCCGGGTGACCTCGAAGTCGACTAGCAAGAAGGCGATCCTGGCCCAGGGCCGGTCAGCGAGCAGCCCAGCCCGGTAGTCACGCTTCAAGGCTGAACAGGCCACCACCGTTCGCCCACCCTGCGCGTGCTGCGCGTCCAGCCAGTCGCCGATGGCGCGCAGCCACGGCGCACGATCGGCATCGCTGAGCGGCACCCCGGCCGCCATTTTGGCGATGTTCGCTGCCGGATGCAGCGAGTCCCCGTCCGCGAAGAGCCAGCCGAGCCGATCGGCCAGCACCTGGCCGACTGTGGTCTTGCCGCTGCCCGACACCCCGGCCACGATGACTGTCATTGTGATGGACGCCGCTTGATTGGTCACGCTCGCAGGCTAAACGGCGGGTAGCGATCGGTGACCAGTACTAGCGCATACCCGAGGACTCGGTTGTGCCAGCGGATCACGCCTTCCAGGTAGTCGAACAGCACTCGCGGGTACCGGCCGGTGAACAAGATCGCGAACCAGGCGATGATCACCGCGACCAGCGCTCCGAGATCCAGGAAGAACAGCACGATGTAGTGCGGAATGGCGAGGAACCACTTCACTAGCGGCAGCAGCCGGTGCAGTTCGGTTGACGCGTCCGGGTAGTGGTAATCCAGGTGCACCGACTGATGCTCGTCCGTCGACGGGTACCGATCGTCCATCAGGACCAGGTAGATGGCGACGCGGTTGGTAAATCGCTGCAGTTCCAGGTTCCAGTCAAACCACCAGCGCGGGTACTTGCGCCGGAACAGGATCATCAGCAATGGCCCGAAGAAGAGCAGCCCGCCCGCGCCAGCCATCAGCGCTCGGCCGCCCGAAGATTGCCAGGTGTCCTGACCAGATACGGTGCCGAGCACGATGGCGATCGGGATGCTGACGAGGATGCGGAAAAAGCTGGTCAGCCGGTTCAGTGGCCGATCCGGATAGTCCACAGCGAACCAAATCGGATAGCCGGAGTAGCCGGGTTCGGCGCTCACCGCGGCGCTCACCGCGCGCTGCCTAGTACGGGCTGCAGCACCCCAGCCCCATGATCGAGCTGGTAGTCCAGGTTGATGGCCGCACCAATCAGCGCTAGATGGCTGAACGCCTGCGGGAAGTTACCGAGCTGCTCGCCGGTCTGCCCGATCTCCTCGGAATACAGCCCGAGGTGGTTGGCGTAAGTGTGCATCTTCTCGAAGGTCAGCTCAGCATCTTCCAGCCGCCCGGCCCGAGCCAGCGCGTCCACGTACCAGAACGTGCAGAGCGAGAAGGTGCCCTCACTGCCGCGCAGCCCATCCGACGTCACCGACGGGTTGTATCGATAGACCAGGCTGTCCGACACCAGGGTCCGGTCCATCGCGTTCAGAGTGGACAGCCACATCGGGTCGCGTGGTGCGATGAACCCTTGCAGCGGCATCATCAGCAGTGCGGAGTCGAGCACGTCGCTGTCGAAATGCTGGGTGAACGCCTTGACCTTCGGATTCCAGGCCCGGTCCATGACCTGCCGGTAGATCCGGTCCCGCTCCATCATCCACTGGCCGACGTTGGCTGGTCGGCCGTGCCGTTCGGCCAGCCTGATGGCCCGGTCCAGGGCGATCCAGCATTGGATCCGGCCGTAGGTGAAGTCCTTGCGGCCGCCTCTGGTCTCCCAGATGCCCTCGTCTGGCTGGTCCCAATTCTCGGCTACCCAGTTGATCATTTCGGTGACGGCGAGCCAGCCGCGGTGGGCGATCTCAAATCCGTGCTGGTCGCTGAGGAAGACCGCGTCCAGTGCCTCGCCGTAGATGTCGAGTTGCAGCTGGTCGGCGGCACCGTTACCGATCCGTACCGGCTTCGCGCCGCGCCAGCCTTCGAGATGGCCGAGTGTCTCCTCGGTCAGGTCGGAGGTGCCGTCCACCCGGTACATGATCTTGAGCGGACCCGATCCGTCGCCCGCCCGCTCGGTGGCACGGTCCCGCATCCAGGACCCGAACTTGACTGCCTCTTCGACGTAGCCGAGTCCGAGCAGCGCATAGACCGAGAACGAGCCGTCCCTGATCCAGGTAAACCGGTAGTCCCAGTTGCGCTCGCCGCCAGGGTCCTCTGGTAGCCCGGCGGTGGCCGCCGCGATGGGCGCGCCGGTCGGACCGTAGGTGAGCAGCTTCAGCGTGATGGCCGACCGGGAAACGACCTCGCGCCAGCGGCCCCGGTAGGTGCTGCGATGCACCCAGTCCCGCCAGAACTTGGCGGTCTCATCGAGCAGCCGGTCAAGTTCGGCGGTGTGCAGGTGGCGCGGCTGACCGGACATCGAGTCGATCATCACGCCGGCGGTCTCGCCCTCCCGCAAGGTCCATGATGCCCGCAGGCCAGTGCCTTGCCGCTGGAGTGAGCCGCCGTTGCGGTGGCCGTTCGCTCCGCCGCCGGTGGTGTGGACGGTCAGCCGCATCTGATCGGCGTGGAACACCGCGCCGTGCTCGGCCAACTCCGTCTTGTGCTTGGCCCTGGCGTAGTCGAATTTCGGTTGCAGGCTCATCCCGAACCTGATCGTGCCGCGCGGTACCCGCATGATCCTGACCACCCGGTGCCGGTCGGTCGCCCGCCCGGTGAGCACCGGCATGAAGTCGACGAGCTCGCCGACCCCCTCAGCGGTCATGAATCGGGTGACCAGGATCGCGCTGTCGGGAAAGTAGAGCTGCTTGGTAACGTAGTCGGTGCGCTCGGGCGCGATCTGGAAGTGGCCACCCTTGTCGGCGTCGAGCAGGGAAGCGAATACGCTCGGCGAGTCGAACCTGGGACAGCAGAACCAGTCGATGGTGCCATCGGTGCTCACGAGTGCCGCGGTTTGCAGATCGCCGATCAGCCCGTGGTCAGCGATGTTTGGGTAGCGTTCCAAGACGGTTCAGGTCCTTCCTTCGCCCGGTTACCGTCCGGCTCGTACCCGCCGCTTGGGCAGGTCAGCGCAATCGCTCGGCCAAGTGCTCGCCGACCCGGATCGCGTTGGCCATGACCGTCAGCGCTGGGTTGACGGCGCCGATGCTCGGAAAGACGCTGGCATCGGCGAAGTAGAGGTTGTCCACCTCATGTGCCTTGCAGTTGACGTCAGAAACTGACAAAGACCTTTCCAAGCCGAAACGGCACGTTCCGGCCTGGTGCGCCACACCGGCCAGCGGGATTTTCATATCCATGTAGAAGTTCTTGCGGAAGATGTCGTGCGCGGCCAGGCCAGTCGTGTTCAGCATGATCTCGAGCTCGTGATAGAGCGCGGCTGTCTCGGCCGCGTTGGTGAACTCATAAGCCAGGTGCACCTGACCTGAGTCGTCCAGAGTGACCCGGTTGCCGGGCAGCGGCAGGTCTTCTGTGGTCAGCCAGAAGTCGACGCTGTGCTTGGCTACCTTATCCAGTGCCCAGCCGGGCGCTAGCTTGGTGAGCTTGGGCTCCTCGCCCCGCATCGCGCCAGCGTTGGACTTGCCAAGCATCTGGATATTGCCGAGCGGGCCGCGCCCGTCCGCGCCATCGCGGGCCAGGTAGAAGTCGTTGATCCCGAGCGTCTTCTGATAAACGGTCTCGTTCGGCTCTTTCGCCAGCGCCGCGACTGCCTTGCTGTTGTGGAACATGAAGTTCCTGCCGACCTGGTCCGAGCCGTTCGCCAGGCCGGTCGGGTGCGCGTCGCTGGCCGAGTTGAGCAAGATCTTCGCGGTGTTCACCGCGCCGGCCGCCAGCACCACGAGGTCGGCGCTGTAGCTCTCGGTCTGCCCATCGCGCTGGATCACCACCTCGGTGACGACCCGGCCGGTCGGGTCGGTGACCAGCTTGCTGACCTGCGCCTCGGTCAGCAACGTCACGTTCGGCCGGGCGAGCAGCGGCCGGATCGCGATGGTCTCGGCATCGGACTTGGCGTGCACCAGGCAGGGGTAGCCGTCGCACCAGGCACATCGGATGCAGGTGCTGGCCGGCCGGTGCGCCTCGTTGAGCAAGATCCCGCACGGCGCGTGGAATGGGTGATAGCCAGCTGCCGCCAGGTCGTCGGCGAGTTGCTTGATGCGCGGCTCATGCGACACCGCCGGCCAGGGGTACTGCTTGGAGACCGGGCCTTCAGTCGGGTCCTCGCCGTGGTTGCCGTGCACCTGATAGAGCCATTCGGCCTTGGTGTAGTACGGCTCGAGGTCGGCGTAGCTAAGCGGCCAGGCCGGTGACACGCCGTCGGAGTACTTGATCTCGCCGAAGTCAGCCGGGCGCAACCGGTACAGCGCCGCGCCGTACATCTTGGTCGCACCGCCGACGAAGTAGTGCACCTGGGGCTGGAATGCCTTGCCGGTCGAGTCGTACCAGGTGTCCTTGGAGATGTACCGGCCGTCGACGAAGACGTCAGCTGGGTCCCAGTTGCCCAGTTCGCGTGGCAGGAAATCACCGCGCTCCAGCAGCAGAATCCGCTTGCCGGTGGCCGCCAGGGTGTGAGCCACCGTGCCGCCGCCGGCGCCCGTGCCGACGACGATTACGTCGAAACGATCGGTCATGGCCTAGCACCTGCCCACCCTGCCAGATCTACACATCACCCGGTCTGGGTGGTGCTGACCGCGCCCTAACCAGGAACGGTTACTGCCGGGTCGGTGCATCGTGGTGGCACTCGCCCGCACCAGGTCAGGAAGGAAGTTGATGACGCTCGAGCTGGCGCGCTGGCAGTTCGCGCTGACGTCGATCAATCACTTCTTCTTCGTGCCGGTCACGATCGGGCTTGCCTTTCTTGTCGCGATGCTGCAGACCGCCTGGTACCGCGGCGGTCAGCCGCAGTTTCTGCGGCTGACCAGGTTCTTCGGCACGCTGCTGGTGATCAACGTCGCGGTCGGCGTGGTCACCGGCCTGGTGCAGGAGTTCGAGTTCGGGATGAACTGGTCGTCCTATTCGCGCATGGTCGGCAACGTCTTCGGCGCTCCGCTGGCGATGGAAGGGCTAGCCGCCTTTTTCCTTGAGTCAACCTTCCTCGGGCTGTGGATCTTCGGCTGGGACAAGCTGTCGAGAAAAGTGCACCTGCTGACCATCTGGCTGGTCTTCATCGGATCGGTGTTGTCGGCGGCCTTCATCTTGATGGCCAACTCCTGGATGCAGCATCCGGTCGGCTACCGGTTGGTGCACGGACTGCCGCAGCTCACCAACATCTGGGCGGTCTTCACCAACCCGGTCTTCCTGTGGGGATACCTGCACGTCGTGCTCGACTCGATCGTGACCGGGGCGATGGTCATGCTTGCCGTCTCGGCCTGGCAGCTGCGCAAGGCCGCTAGAGCTGACCCCGCTGACCCGGCGGCGAGCGGAACCAGGGCGGCATTCGGTCACTCACTAAGGCTGGCGCTGGCCATCTTGGTCCCTGTGCTGCTAGTCGACATGTTCGTCGGCAGCGAGCTTGGCGTGATCGAAGCCAGATATCAGCCAATGAAGATCGCGGCGGCTGAAGCCCAGTGGACCACGTGCCAGCCGTGCTCGTTCTCGCTGTTCCAGATCGGCGGTGGCAACAATGACCACACCCCGACGCAGATCTTCGCGATCCCGCACCTGCTGTCACTGCTAGCTACCAACTCGTGGAACGGCAAGGTGATCGGGCTGAGCCCACTGCAGGCCCAGTATTCGGCCCGCTTCGGTGCTGGTTACTACGTGCCGAACGTGTTCATTCAGTACTGGTCGATGCGGGCGATGGCCTATCTGGCCGGGCTGGTGCTGCTGCTCGGCTTGTGGGGGCTGCTGCTCATGCGCAAGAACAAGGTACCGACGTCGCGCTGGTTTCTCTTCGCGGCGACCTGGGCCGCGATCGTGCCCTTCGTCATGAACACAGCCGGCTGGCTGCTCACCGAGAGCGGCCGCCAGCCCTGGGTCGTGCAAGGGCTGCTGCTCACCAAAAACGGCGTGTCGCCCACAGTCAGCTTCACCGACCTGGTCATCAGCATGGTGGCGTTCGGCCTCATTTACACCGCGCTCGGCGTACTCGACGCGGTGCTGATGATCAAGTACTCCCGCCATGAGCTTGAGCCGACCCCGCCAGCCGAGCCTGGCAGCAAGGCCCGCGTCCCTTCGATGCTGTATTAGAGGCGACCCGACATGACGCTGGCCGAACTCTGGTTCCTGATCATCGCGGTGCTGTGGACCGGCTTCTTCATACTTGAGGGGTTCGACCTCGGCGTCGGCCTGCTGCACGGCCTGATTGGCCGAACCGAAGCCGGCCGGCGGGCCGTGATCAATACGATCGGGCCGCTGTGGGATGGCAACGAAGTCTGGCTGATCGTGGCCGGCGCCGCCATGTTCGCGGCCTTTCCCGGCTGGTACGCGACCATGTTTTCCGGCTTCTATCTGGCGCTGGTGCTGTTGCTTGGGGCGTTGATGGCGCGCGGCACTTCATTTGAGTATCGCGGCAAGTGGGACACGCCGGGCTGGCGGCGCACCTGGAGTTGGCTGCTGACGATCGGCAGCTTGCTCGCACCGGTGCTGATCGGGGTCGCACTTGGTGACCTGCTGCACGGCCTGCCGATCAACGCGAAGCACGAGTACACCGGCGGATTCTGGACCTTGCTCCAGCCGTACGGCATCTACACCGGCGTCACCCTGCTGGTCCTTTGCGTCGTGCATGGCGCCACCTTCATCGCCCTCAAGACCAGCGGTGACCTGAGTGTCCGGGCGGCCAGGCTAGCCCAGCGCATTGCTCCGATCGCGGCTTTGGTCTTGCTCGCATTCGTCATCTGGACGCACTCAATAGCCGGCAAGGGGCTGCTGCCGAATCCGGTCGAGATCTCCGGGGTGCTCGCCATGGCGGCGGCGGCCTGGTTGATCGGCGCTGATCGAGAAGGCTGGGGTTTCGCCGCCACCACGGTCGCGGTCGCCCTCACCGTCCTGTCGATCTTCAGCGAGCTCTATCCCAGGGTGATGGTCTCCAGCACCAGCCCGGCCTACAACCTCACCATCCACAACACCGCGTCGGCCAGTTACGCGCTGAAGGTGATGACGATCGTGGTGGTGGTCCTGCTTCCGGTCGTGCTGATCTACACGGCGTGGAACTACTACGTGTTTAGGCGTCGGCTGACAGACAAGGACTTCAGCGGGCAGCGGCACGGCGCGCACTAGGAGGACATGGATAATGACGACTTCAACGGAGAAGGCCGATGCGCTGGTAATTTTTGGCGCTACCGGCGATCTGGCCAAGCTAGAAACCTTTCCTGCTCTGGTCGGCTTGGTCGAGCGAGGCGTACTCGACGTGCCGGTCATCGGGGTCGCGAAGAGCGGCTGGGGGCTTGATCAGTTCCGCGGCTACGCCACCGACTCGCTGCGCCATAACGGGATTGACCCCAAGTCCCCGGCCGCCGCCAAGATGCTCGGCCTGCTCAAGTACATCGACGGCGATCTGGACTCCGCCGACACTTACGACCAGATGTCGAAGGCCATCGGCACTGGCAAGAACGTGCTCTTTTACCTGGAAGTACCACCGGCGCTATTCGGCCGGATCGCGGACGGCATCGCCGCCGCCGGGCGGGCCACCGGGTCCAGGGTGATGGTGGAGAAGCCGTTCGGCCATGACCTGGCGAGCGCTCAGGCGCTGAACCACACCATGCACCAGCATTTCGCCGAAGACGAGATCTACCGCGTGGATCACTGGCTCGGCCTTGATCCGGTCGAAAACATGCTCTTCGTTCGGTTCGCCAACTCGATGATCGAGCCGCTGCTCAACCGCAATCACGTGCAGAGCCTGCAGATCACGATGGCCGAGGCGTTTGATGTCGCCGACCGCGGTGCCTTCTACGACAAGACCGGTGCCATCAGGGATGTGCTGCAGAATCACCTGCTGCAGGTACTCGCTTCGGTGCTGGCCGAGCCGCCGGACAGCCGAGGCATCGACACCTGGCGGTCATCGAAATCCGAAGTCATCGGCGCGCTTTCGACGCTGACGCCGGAGACCACCATTCGCGGCCAGTACGAGGGTTATCGGGACGTGGCCGGCGTCGACCCGCATTCGTCGGTGGAGACCTTCGTAGCGATCAGGCTGAACCTGGATAACTGGCGGTGGTCCGGGGTGCCGATCCTGATCAGGGCGGGCAAGTGCCTGCCGTTGACCGCGACCGAGGTCACGGTCAGGTTCAAGCGTCCGCCGCACGATGTCTTCGGCATCCAGCTCGGCAGCGACGCGATCAACGCGCTGCGCTTCCGTGTCAATCCGGCCGCCAGGGTCAGCGTCACGGTGTCAGGCAAGAAGCCGGGGGCCGGCTGGCAGCCGCAGCCGGAGACGCTGACCTTCGCCGAGCAGCCGACAGCCGACATGCGGCCCTATGACCGGCTGATCGGTGCCGCGCTGGCCGGCGACCGCGGCCTATTCGCCCGGCAGGACACGGTCGAAGACGCCTGGCGGGTAGTCGACCCTGTGCTCGGCGATGTGGTGCCAGTGCACAGCTACGCCAAGGGCAGCTGGGGACCGAAGGAAGCCGACGCGCTGCTGACCGACGGCGACGTGTGGGATGACCCGGTTGCCTGAGCTCGGCATCGGGAGACGGGGATCGTGGACGAGATGAGCCAGCCGGGCAGCCGGGTGGTAGTGGTGGGCGGCGGATTCGCCGGGCTGTTCGCCGTCCGCCAGGTTCGGCGAGCAGCAGCCATAGTAACGCTGGTCGATCGATCAGAACATCACCTGTTCCAGCCGCTGCTCTATCAGTGCGCCACCGGAATCCTGTCCGAAGGTCAGATCACCGCGCCGTTGCGGCAGTTGTTCCGCAGGGACGCCAACGTCGAGTGCGAGATGGCCAAGGTCATCGACGTCGACCCGGCCAAGCACGTCGTGCACTGCGTCCGGCCGCTTGGCGAGAAGATCGAGCTCGACTACGACTACCTGATCATCGCCGCGGGAGTCGAGCAGACCTACTTCGGTCACGACGAGTTCGCGGCCTGGGCACCCGGCATGAAGTCCATCTCCGACGCACTGACCATTAGGCGGCGCGTCTATGGCGCCTTCGAACTCGCCGAGAGCAGCGACGATCCCGACGAGAGGCACCGCCGGCTAACCTTCGCGCTGGTCGGCGGCGGACCGACGGGAGTTGAGCTAGCCGGCCAGATCCGCGAACTCGCCACAAAGACGCTGCACGATGAGTTCCGGCGGGTCAAGCCGGAGGACGCGCGAGTGCTGCTGTTCGACGGCGGATCCGCGCCGCTGGCATCGTTCGGACCTAAGTCCGCCAGCCATGCCGCCGCGGCCCTCACCAAACTCGGCGTCGAACTGCACCTGGGCGTGCGAGTGACGAAGGTCGACGAGAGCGGTCTGGTGGTCAGGGAGAAGGACGGCCAGGAACGGCATTACCCAGCCGGGACGGTGTTGTGGACAGCCGGAGTGGCGGCGCCTGAGCTCGCTACCGCCGTCGCGAAGGCGACCGGTGCCGAGCAGGACCGGGCGGGCCGGATCGTGGTGAACGAGGATCTGACCATCCCAGGCCATCCTGAGATCTTCGTGGTCGGTGACCTGATGAGCTTGCACCGGCTGCCTGGAGTCGCCGAAGTGGCCATGCAGTCCGGCCACCACGCCGGCCGGCGGGTCAGGGACTTGCTCGGCGGCAGCCAGCAGGCCAGTCGGCCATTTAAGTACCGCGACCTCGGCTCGGCTGCCTATATCGCCAGGGGCCAGGCGGTTGTCTCGCGCGGCCGGCTCCAGCTGAGCGGCTTTCCTGGCTGGGTGAGCTGGCTGTTCATCCACATCGCGTTCCTGACGGGCTTCCGCAACCGGGTCGGCACGATCTTGACCTGGTGGCTGGCATTCACCTTGGACCTCAGGCGGGAGCGAGTATTCACCGCGCATCCGGTCGGGCTGCTCCGCTCGATCTATGCGCCGATCGGCACCGACGACCATGGGCGGGATTAACCGGCGGCTGCTCGCCGAGTCCGCGCCTGAGCGCTGGTACCTGGCCGCTTGCGGGTCGCTCGGGATCACAGTCACGCTCCTGATCTTGGCGCAGGCCGAGCTACTGGCGCACGTGCTGGCGACTGCCGGTCAAGGCGGCCTGACCGCCTTGACCGGGACGTTGATCGGCTTGCTCGCGGTGCTGGTCGGCCGGGCGGTAGCCAGCCAGGGTGCCGAATTCACCGCGCTGCGCGCGGCCAGCGCCAGCAAACACCGGCTACGGCGCAAGCTGCTGGCCAAGGCGCTGGAGCTCGGCCCGGCGTGGCTGCACCGGCAGCGCGCTGGCATGATTAGCACGCTCGCGACCAGCGGACTTGATTCGCTCGACGGCTATTTCGCCAGGTATCTGCCGCAGTTGCTGCTGGCGGTCGCGGTACCGATCACCGTGGTCGCGGCCGTCACCACCGCCGACTGGATCTCCGGCCTCATCTTGGTGGTCACCCTGCCGCTGGTGCCGCTGTTCGGCGTGCTGATCGGGCTTGGCACCAAAGCCCAGGCCCGGCGCAACTGGCAGCTGCTGGCCAAGCTGAGCGGGCATTTCGTCGATGTCGTGCAGGGCCTGGTCACGTTGAAGATCTTCGGCCGAGCGGCGGCTCAGGAGCGGGTGATCGAGCGCCTGACCGATGACTACCGTGCCAACGTGATGGCCACGCTCAAGGTCGCCTTCTTGTCCGCGCTCGTACTTGAGCTGACCGCAGCGGTGGCCACCGCGCTGGTCGCGGTCGAGGTCGGACTCCGCCTGCTCTACGGGCAGATCAGCTATCAGACCGCGCTATTCGTGCTGCTGCTGACACCGGAGGCCTTCTTGCCGCTGCGCAACGCGGCCGCCGCCTTCCACGCCAGCGCCGACGGGACGGCCGTGGCCGGGCGGGTCTTCGCGATCCTCGATGCCGATCCAGCTGGATTGACTGGTTCTAGCTCTAACCCGAGCCCGGTGCCGGAGTTGCGGACCGAGCCGATCGAGCTGCGCGACGTTACCGTCAGCTACCCGGGCCGCGATCAGCCCGCACTCCGGTGCGTGAACTTGACTATCAGTCCTGGCGATCGGATCACCCTGGTCGGCAGCAACGGTGCCGGCAAGAGCACCCTGCTGAGTTTGTTTCTTAAATTCATCGAACCAGCAGGCGGGCGAGTCACCGTAGGCCAAAGCGAGCTAGCCACTGTGCCCGCCGACGCCTGGCGCCGGCAGGTCGGCTGGCTGCCGCAGCACCCGGTGCTGTTTCCTTGGTCGATCGCGGCGAACATCGCGCTCGGCCAGGCAGCGAGCCCAGCACGGATCGAGCAGGCGGCCGCCCTGGCGGGCGCGGCCAGGTTCATCGCCGAGCTGCCTGCCGGGTACGACACGGTGCTCGATGAGCGGGCACTGGCGCTTTCCGCCGGGCAGCGGCAGCAACTGGCACTCGCTCGGGCGCTGCTCACGGACGCGCCATTGCTGCTGCTCGACGAGCCGACCGCGCATCTGGACGCGTCGAGCACGGCTGGCTTCGACGACTTCCTCGATTCGCTGCCGCCCGACCGGACTGTGCTCGTCGTCACGCATCGGCTGACCAAGTTGCCCGCTCGGGGCCGACTGCTGATGCTGGCCGACGGGGAGCTGACCGAGGTGACCAGGCCGGCCGTCGCCACGGCGGCGGGCCCGTGACCAGCGGGCGGCAGGGAGCTTCGTCGGTTGGGTGGCTGGGGCGGGTTGCCCGGCCGCTGTACGGCCGGGTGCTGGTCGCGGCCTTGGCTGGCGCACTGGCCACCAGTTGCGGCGTGGCGCTGCTCGCGGTGTCAGGATTCCTGCTGGCACGGGCGTCGCAGCATCCGAACATCGCGGCTTTGTCGGTCGCAGTGGTAGCGGTGCGGGCGCTGAGCGTCGGACGCGGTGCCTCCCGCTACGGCGAGCGGCTGGCTTCGCATGACCTCGCCTTCCGTGCTCTCGCCAAGGTCAGGGTGATGATCTGGGGCCGGCTCACTGCGCTGGTGCCAGGCGGGCTGCCGGGCGCACACTCAGGAGACTTGCTCGCCCGGCTGGTGGCTGACGTCGACGCGACCCAGGACTTGTTCATTCGCGGCATCACCCCGGCGCTGTCCGCCGCCGTAGCCGGGGGCGGTACGGTGCTGGCCTGCCTGCTGCTGATCGGGCGCGCTGGGGTGGTACTCGCGGCCGGGTTGCTCATCGGCGGAGTGGTGGTGCCTGCGGTGTGCCTGATCTCGATCCGGGCGTCGGCTCGGCGTACCGCACCGGCGCGCGGCGAACTGAGCGCTGAGGTCACCGACCTGGTCGCCGGGGTGGCCGATCTGACCGCGTTTGGCGCGCAGTCCAGTGCGCTGGCCCGGGCGCAGGATTCGAGCCGCGAGCTCACAGCGCTCGGCCGGCGGAGCGCTGCGGTGTCGGGCTTGAGCAGCGGGCTGTCGACGCTTGTCGCCGGGATTACCGTCTGGGGGGTGCTGGTGCTCGGCGTCGTCGCCGCAGGCGGCGGGACCGTGGGACGAGTTCCGCTGGCGGCGGCGACGCTCACGGCGCTGGCCTCGTTTGAAGCTGTCACGGTGCTGCCGCCAGCGGCGATCGCGCTGCGCCAGGCTGGGGTCAGCGCGGGGCGGATCGCTGCGGTCCTTGAGGCACCAGACCCGGTGACTGATCCGGCTGAGCCCCTTGCGTTGCCGACTGGGCCGGTGACAATCTGCCTGCGTGAGGTGCGGGTCAGGTATTCACCCTCGGCCCCGCTAGTACTTGACGGGGTGAGCCTGACGCTGGCACCCGGCCGCCGGGTGGCGCTCATCGGCCCGAATGGCGCTGGCAAGTCGACGGTTGCGGCAGTGCTCTTGCGTTTCGTCGAACTAGCTGGTGGCACCGTGATAGTGACCGAGCACCTGGCTGATGGCGGCACCCGGTCAGTCAGCTTGAGCGACTTTCTTGCCGCCGACGTGCGGCGGCTGATCGGCGGCCTGCCACAGGACCCGCACCTCTTCGACGCGAGCATCGCCGAGAACGTGCTGCTCGCCCGGCCGGCCGCTACCGCAGAAGAGCTGACCAAGGTACTGGCGGAGGTCGGGCTCCCGGAGTGGATCGCCTCGCTGCCCGATGGGATCGACACCCAGGTCGGCCAGTTCGGCGCGGCCATCTCTGGCGGCCAACGACAGCGGATCGCATTGGCTCGGGCACTGCTGGCTGACCCACCGGTGTTGATACTCGATGAGCCGACCGCGCACCTAGACCCGGACGCGGCGCGAACGTTCCTGGCTGACCTGTTGCGGGCCACCGCCGGGCGCGCCATCTTGCTGATCACGCATGACTTGGCTGGTCTTGACCAGGTTGACGAGGTAGTGGCACTCGATCACGGCGCAATGGTTGTCAGGTCTGACCTGACACCGTAAGGTATAGCCTGACAACTTGTCAGGCATAACCTTACGTCCTTTGGAGGCCTTAGTGGCCGGTACCGCCGATCCGACTTTGACCGATTCGATCAACTGCTCGTTCTGCCAGAAGCCGACCGGCGACGTCGGGACGATGGTCGCTGGCCCTGGCGTCTTCATTTGCGACGCGTGCGTCGACCTCTGCGTCGAGCTGATCAAGAACAAACCTGAGCCGATGCCCAAGCTAGCGAGCTGGGAAGAGCGGGTGACGGACGACGAACTGCTGACCGCGCTGCCACAATTCCAGGCGACCGGCAGGCAAGCCGACTTGCAACTCGGGATCTGGGTGCGACAGGCCAGGTCACGCGGCATCACCTGGACCAGGATCGGTGCCGCGCTCGGCATGACCAGGCAGTCGGCGTGGGAGCGGTTCTCCGGTGAGGAGTAGCGGAAAACGACTGGACAGCAAGCGGGTCTCGCCGCAAAGTCGGGTGCATGAATATCCGGATCCAGTGCGTGTGCGTCGACTCGACGGATCCTGCCAAACTGGCTGACTTCTGGCAGGCCACACTCGGCTGGCGGCGCACTTATAACGAGCCCGATCAGATCGTGCTTGAGCCACCGGAGGGCAGCAGGGAAGACGGCGTGTCGCCCGACCTGCTGTTCCTTCGCGTTCCCGAAGAAACCTCGGCTAAGAACCGGCTGCACTTCGACCTGCGGCCGGCTGACCAGGCGGTGGAAGTAGCTAGGCTGGAGGCACTCGGCGCTCGCCGCGCCGATGTCGGCCAGGGCGATGTCAGCTGGGTGGTCATGACCGATCCTGACGGTAATTTCTTCGATGTGCTCGCTCCGCTGGCGCCGCAGTGACCGCTGTGGCCCCAATCCAACGCACGAAGCGACCCTTCTTGACCCTGCCGTGGGAAGGCGGGCTGACCGGCTGGATCGTGGTCTTCGGCGCCATCCTCATCGAACTCATCGGCGGTGTCGTCACTAACACGATTAGCATGCGGATCGCCGCGCCCGTGCTCGTCATCCCGGCCGTCGTAGCCGTGGTATTCGCCGTGGCGCAGTGGCTGCAAGCACTATCGATCAACGATCAGGCCGCTCCATGGTGGCATCTGGTCGGCATCGGGATCGCATTGTTCGCCTGGATCATCTGGCCGATCACCCCGCCAATGCTCCAGCCCATCAGCAATGCCCACGATGCGTGCACCATGCTCTACACCGCGACCCCGCACTGCGTGGCTCTCGCGCAGGGTGCCATGACCGGCAGCGACGTCACCTGGTGGCTCACCGGCGCGACCATCGTCGCGCTGCTGCCCCTGGTCAGGCAGTCACGAATCGCCTGCTGGGCCGCCATCCCGGTGGCATTCGCCGGCTGCCAGCTCTCGTCGCATTTCCTCGAGCTACTTCTGGTGCACTATCACGCGGTCGGCGCATAGCTTCAAGGCCGCGACACTCAGAAATTCAGCGTCACGATGTTGGGCAGATTGCGATAGCGCTGTGCGTAGTCCATCCCGTAGCCGGCCACAAAGTGATCAGCGATGTCAAAGCCCAGATAGCGGATCGGAACCTCGACCTTCACCAGGTCAGGCTTGCGCAGCAAGCTGCAGACCTCAATCGAGGCGACTTCGCGTGAGCGCAGGTGGTCCACCAGCCACGACAAGGTGAGCCCGGAGTCGGTGATGTCGTCGACCAGCAGCACATCCCGCCCGGCGACGTCGAGGTCCGGCTCTTTGAGCAACTTGACCGCGCCGGATGAGGTGGTGCGGTCGCCGTAGCTTGAGACGGTGATCCAGTCCACTTGCAGCCGGTGCTGGCGGATCAGCCGCGACAAGTCCGCCATCACCATCATCGCGCCCTTGAGCACGCCAAGCAGGATGAAGTCACGGTCGGCGTAGTCGGCCTCGATCTGACCAGCAAGCTCAGCCAGGCGTTCCTGGATCTGGCTATTGGTGAGCAGGATGTCACCGATGGTCGGCTCAGGCTGCGTCATGGGCTGATCATCCCATGGACGGACCTGGCCAGCAGGACCAGGAACGTCACCTGGCCCGCGCTGACCGGTTCGTTCGATCTGCTGGCCAGCAAACTCTCTGTCCTATAGCAGCACGCAACACTGGATGCCGATCCTCCCAGGCACGGCGCACGCCCTCGGGCACGAATCTTCGCCGGTCACAGGGAAACGAAGTCCACGTGATGTCTGGCTCCCGTTTGGCTCTCGAAGCCTTATTAAGCGCGTAACCTGGCTCATCCGGAGGCGGCCAAACCATGTCTGACCTGCTGATACTTGGGTGGGCCTGCGAGGACTTGAACCTCGGACCTCTTCCTTATCAGGGAAGCGCTCTAACCAGGCTGAGCTACAGGCCCCATAGTCACGCGCCTACCCAGTAGAACATGGTTCCACGGGTCGGCCTGCGTGACCGAAGATGCTCGCCCGGCCAGCTGATCGGGCGTGCCGAGCTAGGCTACCGCACCGAGTCCGCTTGCGCGAACTCAGTTAACCGGGATTAGTCGGCCTCCCTCAGCGTGACCTCGACGCCGCCAGAAATGTGGGTGACGACGTTGTAGACCACCGCTCCCACCGTCGTCAGGGCGGTGATCAGAACCACGTTGATAGCGCCGGCCAGCATCGTGTAGCCGAGGACGGTCGAGGCGGAGAACCAGGCGCCGGCGTTGCTGCCCGGGCTGCCCTTGGATGAGGTGACGGTGGTAACAGTCTGCTCCAGATAGTGGAACACGCCGAAGGCGCGGAGCGCGTAGTAGAGCAGCGCGACCGCGACGAAGAGGACGATCCAGCCGACGAGCGAGACGATGAAGCTGAACTTCATCACCGACCACGGCTCGATCCTGGAGACGACCAACTGCGCGTCGCGCCGGGAGTCTGAGGTGTCGGGGCGGGCACTTTGACCGGACACGGCACTGGCTGGGCGCTGCTTGGGGCTCGGCCTCGTCTTGACGGCGGCCGCTGCGGCACCCGCGCCTAGGCCCACGCCGGCCGCGGCCGTGCCGAGGTTGAAGCCACCGCCCTTTTGCTTGCCCTGGGCGGGCTTGACCGGCTTGCGCTTCTTAGTGGTGCCAGTAAAGGGCGACTTGAGCTTGGCTTTTAGGTCGGCTGACTCGGCGTCTGTGGCCGTGCCTGACGGCGACTTACTTGCCACCATCCGGCCGGGGAATTGGGACGTTGACGAGAGGCCGTCCGTAGCGGCGCCAGCCGATGCGGACGATGCCGAGGTCGCTGGACTAAGTCCATTGTCCGGCCGCTGGGTGCCTGCTGGGGAGTAGCCGATCCGCCCGGAGGTTGGCTCTTGGCTGGTCCACACCGACGATCGGGACGAGCTGTCCGCCGGGGTGAAGCTGGGACGCGAGCCGGGCTGCTCGGCTGGCGGATAGCCGGCCGATGCGCTACCAAACCCGGAGCTGCCTGACGCCGGAGCGCTGTCCTTACCCGACCAAGCCGAGTCGCGGGACGAGTAGCTGGCCGGCGTGTAGTCAGAGTAGCCGCCAGTTGAGTAGGTGGAACTCGGGCTCGGCGGCTCGGCCGACAAGGCGGCGGCGGCCAACGTCGCGGCGCTGGCGTCCTCGTCGCTTGCGGGCGAATCGGTGGCAGTGCCCGATGGCGAGGCCGGGTGACTAATCTCTGGCAGCTCAGTGGCAGCCGCGACCTCGCTGACTTCAGCAGGCGTCGCTGTGGCGTCATCGTCAAAGGAGGTCTTAGCTGACTCCTTTGGCGTCCACCGCGGCATGGTCGGCCGACTTGCCGAGGCCAGGCTCGCGGCCGGTACTGGCGGCGGAGTCGAGCCTCCGGCTGATGCCGTGGACCCGGAATCTGAGTCGGCGTCCGCTGGCTTGGGGGGAATCGACCTCGATACAGTCACCGGCTCCACCGAGTCTGTAAAAAGCGACGGGGGTTCGACGTCTCCGGCGCTGTCCTTGGCGTCTTTTCCGTTATCTGACTTATCGCCAGAATCAGGCTTGCTCCCAACCTTCTTCCGGACGACAGTGTCCGGCTGAGCAGCGAGGCTGCCTGCCGAGGCGGCCTTAACCGCTCCCTGGTCCACCCTGTCGTCCACCCGTCCTCCCGCCTACGCGCGCTACCTCGACATTATCCGTGACTCGCAGTGCTCGCGCCGTAGATAGCCGTATCGTCACGATAGACACCAATCAAGACGTCCCAGTACCCGAAATAGTTGCGAGCACTGCGGATTTTCCCGACTCGGTGTCCAAATCCGCAGTGCCTTCCACTACCCCTGACTGGCCAGCGTCAATCAGTGTCTTCGCTGTCGCCTGCCGCGTCCTGACCGTCGGAACCGGCATCATCAGCCGTCTCGAGGTGGTCTTGCGCGATGTTGTCATGCCCATTCTCTAGCTCTTCAGTCGCCCCCTGATCAGCACCGTTGGCATCAGCGGGGCCAGCCTCATCCTCGTCGGCCTCTTCTTGCCCGACATCGTCAACCGCCGAGATCTCCTCGTTGCGCGCGATCGCCACCAAGGTTTGGCCGGAGGTCAGATTGACCAGCCGGACGCCCATCGTCTGCCGCCCAGATTGCTTGATCTCGGCCGCGGTGGTCCTGATCACCCCGCCGGCTGAGGTAATCGCGAACACCTCATCGCTCTGGACCGACCATGAGCGCGCCGACCAGTTCGCCCCTGGCCTCGACGATCCGCGCTGTTACCACGCCGAGGCCGCCTCGGCCCTGCACCGGGTACATGTCGGGCCGGGGTGCGCTTGGCGTACCCGCCGCCGGTCGCGACCAGCACGTCATTTTGCGCGTCGGCGTCGATCACGTGCATGCCGAGCAACTGTCGCCGTCGGTGAACCGCATCCCGATGACGCCGGAGGTGGCGCGGCCCATCGGCCGCAGCGATCTCATCGTGGCGGGGAACCTGATCGACTGGGCGTGCCGGCTGACCAGCAGCAGATCGTCGCTGCGGCGCGACCAGCCGGGCGGCGATGACCTCGTCGTCCTCGCGCAGGTTGATCGCGATGATGCCGCCGGCCCGGTTGAGTCGAACTCGCTCAGCCTGGACTTCTTCACCAGCCCGCCGCGGGTCGCCAGCACCAGGTACGGCGCCACCTCGTAGTCGCGCAGCGCCAGCACCTCGGCGATCCGCTCGTCGGGCTGGAAGGCGAGCAGGTTGGCGACGTGCTGGCCCTTGGCGTCCCGCCCGGCCTCGGGCAGCTCGTAGGCCTTCGCCCGGTAGACCCGGCCCTTGTTGGTGAAGAACAGGATCCAGTGGTGGGTCGTGGTGACGAAGAAGTGCTCGACGATGTCGTCGGTGCGCAGCTGGGCACCGCGCACGCCCTTGCCGCCGCGGCGCTGCGCCCGGTACAGGTCGGTCTTGGTGCGCTTGGCGTAGCCGCCGCGGGTGATCGTGACGACGACGTCCTCTTCGGCGATCAGGTCCTCGTCGGACACCTCGCCGTCGTAGGCGACGATCTGGGTGCGCCGCTCGTCGCCGAACTTGGCGACGATCTCGGCGAGCTCGGTGCCGATGATCTGGCGCTGCCGCTCCGGCGAGGCCAGGATCGCCTCGAGTCGGCGATCTGGGCCATCAGCTCGTCGTGCTCGTCGATCAGCTCCTGGCGCTCCAGGGCGGCCAGCTTGCGCAGCTGCATGTCGAGGATCGCGCGGGCCTGGAGTCTCGTCGATGTCCAGCAGCTCCATCAGGCCCTGCTGGGCCACGGCGGCCGACGCACTGGCCCTGATCAGCGCGATCACCTCATCGATCCGGTCGATGGCCTTGATCAGCGCGGCCACGATGTGCGCCCGCTCCTGCCGCCTTGCGCAGCCGGTACCGGGTGCGCCGGATGATGACCTCGATCTGGTGCGCGACCCAGTAGCTGACGAACTGGTCCAGGCGCAGCGTGCGCGGCACGCCGTCGACCAGGGCGAGCATGTTGGCGCCGAACGTGTCCTGCAGCTGGGTGTGCTTGTACAGGTTGTTCAGCACCACCTTGGCGACCGCGTCCCGCTTGAGCACGATCGACCAGCCGCTGGCCGGTACGGCCGCTGCTCTCGTCGCTGGACGTCGGCGATGCCAGCGATCCGGCCGTCCTTGACCAGCTCGGCGATCTTCACGGCCAGGTTGTCCGGGTTGACCTGGTAAGGCAGCTCCGTGACCACCAGGCAGGTGCCGGCCCCGGCGGTCCTCCTCGACGTCGACGACGGCGCGCATGGTGATCGAGCCGCGCCCGGTGCGGTAGGCCTCGCCGATGCCGCGGCGGCCCACGATCAGCCCGTAGGTGGGGAAGTCCGGCCCCTGGATCCGCTCGATCAGGGCCTCGAGCAGCTCCTCGTCGCTGGCCTCGAAGTGCTCCAGGTACCACTGCACCCCGGCGGCGACCTCGCGCAGGTTGTGCGGCGGGATGTTGGTGGCCATGCCGACGGCGATGCCCTCCGAGCCGTTGATGAGCAGGTTGGGGAACCGGCTCGGCAGCACCACCGGCTCGGCCGAGCGACCGTCGTAGTTCGGCGCGGAAGTCGACGGTCTCCTCGTCGATGTCCCGCAGCATCTCCATCGCCAGCGGGGCCAGGCGGCACTCGGTGTACCGCATCGCGGCGGCCGGGTCGTTGCCGGGCGAGCCGAAGTTGCCCTGCCCGTCGATCAGCGGCATCCGCATCGACCAGGGCTGCGCCATCCGGACCAGGGCGTCGTAGATCGCGCTGTCGCCGTGCGGGTGGTACTTGCCCATGACGTCGCCGACGACCCGCGAGCACTTGAAGAACCCGCGGTCGGGCCGGTACCCGCCGTCGATACATCGCGTACAGGACCCGGACGTGCACCGGCTTGAGGCCGTCGCGACGTCCGGCAGCGCCCGGCCGACGATGACCGACATCGCGTAGTCGATGTAGCTGCGCTGCATCTCGACCTGGATGTCGACCGGCTCGGTGCGGCCGCCTGGCTGCCGTCAGGCCGCCCGGTGGTGCTTCCGGCTATCCACACTTATACGGAATCCTTCACTCACCCGCGAACAGCGTGCCAGCGAGGCTCAGCGAGCTACCTAGATGTCGAGGAACCGGACGTCCTTGGCGTTGCGCTGGATGAATGAGCGCCGCGCCTCCACGTCCTCGCCCATCAGCACGCTGAACAGCTCGTCGGCCTGGGCCGCGTCGTCCAAAGTGATCACCTGCAGCACCCGCCGCGCCGGGTTCATGGTGGTGTCCCACAGTTCGTTCGGCGTTCATCTCGCCCAGGCCCTTGTAGCGCTGGACCCCGTCCCGCGGGCCGCGGGTCCCGGCGGCCCTCAGCGATGCCCGCCTCGATCAGCCGCGTCCCGCTCCCGGTCGGAGTAGGCGTAGCCGGGCGCGGCCGCGGCCGTCCCACTTGATCTTGTACAGCGGGGGCTGCGCGAGGTACATGTGTCCCGCCTCGATCAGCGGCCTCATGAACCGGAACAGCAAGGTCAGCAGCAGCGTCCGGATGTGCTGGCCGTCGACGTCGGCGTCCGCCATCAGGATGATCTTGTGGTAGCGCAGCTTGCTGATGTCGAACTCGTCGTGGATCCCGGTGCCCAGGGCGGTGATCAGCGCCTGGACCTCGTTGTTCTTCAGCACCCGGTCGATCCGCGCCTTCTCGACGTTGAGATCTTGCCGCGGATCGGCAGGATGGCCTGGAACATCGGGTCGCGGCCGCCCTTGGCCGAGCCGCCGGCCGAGTCACCCTCGACGACGTAGACCTCGCACTGCGCCGGGGTCGCCGGACTGGCAGTCGGACAGCTTGCCGGGCAGTCGCCGAGCCGCCGGCAAGCGCCTTGCGTCGGTCAGGTCGCGCGCCTGGCGGGCGGCGATCCGCGCGCGGGCCGCCTGGCTGGCCTTGTTCGACGATGTCCTTGGCCTCGCCCGGGTTGCGCTCGAACCAGTCACGCAGGTGGTCGTTGGCAGGCCTTCTGCACGAAGGACTTCGCCTCGGTGTTGCCGAGCTTGGTCTTGGTCTGGCCCTCGAACTGCGGCTCGGCCAGCTTGACCTGAGATGATCGCGGTCAGGCCCTCGCGCACGTCGTCGCCGGTCAGCTGCTCGTCCTTCTCCCTGAGCAGCTTCTGCTCACGGGCGTACCTGTTGACGATGGTGGTCAGCGCCGAGCGGAAGCCCTCCTCGTGGGTACCGCCCTCGGCGGTGTTGATCGTATTGGCGAAGGTGTGGACCGACTCCGCGTAGGAGCCGCTCCACTGCATCGCGATCTCGGCCGAGATCCCGGTCGCCTCTTCGCCGAACTCGATGACCGAGTCGTGCACGGCGTCCTTGGATTTGTTGAGGTAACGGACGAAGTCCGCGATGCCGCCCTCATAGCGGTAGGTCACGACGGCCTGCTCGGTTCGCTCCTCGTCTGGCCGCTCATCGGTCAGCGAGATGGACAGCCCCGGTTGAGGAACGCCATCTCCTGCAGCCGCCGCGACAGCGTCTCGAAGCGTCCAGGTCGGTGGTCTCGAAGATGTCGCCGTCCGGCCAGAACGTGATGGTCGTGCCGGTCTCGTCGGTCTCCTCGACCCCTCAAGCGGGCCAGTCGCCGCGCCGTACTCGTAGGTCTGGCGCCAGAGTAGCCGTCCTTGCGGATCTCGACCTTGAGCCGGCAGCGAGCGCGTTAACCACGGAGACGCCGACGCCGTGCAGACCGCCGGAGACCGCGTAGGACTTGCTGTCGAACTTGCCGCCTGCGTGCAGGGTGGTCAGCACCACCTCGACCGCCGGGCGATTCTCTACCGGGTGGTCGTCCACCGGGATGCCGCGGCCGTTGTCAAAGACGCTGACTCCGCCATCGGCAAGCAGCGTGACGTCGATCGTGTCGCAGTACCCGGCCAGCGCCTCGTCCACAGCATTGTCGACGACCTCTTGGACCAGATGGTGCAGTCCGCGCTCGCCCGTTGAGCCGATGTACATGCCAGGCCGCTTGCGAACCGCCTCTAGGCCTTCGAGGACCGTGATCGATCGTGCGTCGTATGACAAACGATTCGCTCCTGTCAGAAAGCGGGACATGCGCGCCGGACTCGCCGCTGCTCTTCCCCGACCGCAGCCGTCCCAGTACGCTTACCTATTTTACCTGGCAGTCTCGCTAGCCTCAGCCGCATGCGACGGAGTGTTAACCGTATGTGTCGCGCTCGCCTCGACTGCCCTTCACCCGCCACTGACCTGCCGCTTGGCTGAGCTACCCGGCCCGCGCACCAGCACTCGGCGGACGGCGCCGTCGCCGAGTTCGGTATTCAGCCGACGGACCAGTTCGCCGGCCAGCAGCCTGAGCGCGGTGGCCCAAGCCGTGGAGTCGGCGTGCACGACCAACTCGCCCTCATCGGTGAGCGAATCCGGCGTGGTGTGCGCGGCCAAATCTGGTCCGACGATCTGAGCCCAGCGACCGAACACTGAGCCAGTCGCGACAGCGAGTTCCCAGCCGGCCTCGCTAATCAGGCTGCTGATCGCGGCATTGAGCGGTGCCGGGTCAGCTCGGCGCGGTCTAGTGGCGGCCTGCCCAGACGCCGGCGGTGCCACGCTGTCATTTTGTTTCGAAAATTTTCTCTGCGCCGGTGTCGCCGGGCGAGCGCCTCTGGCTTCGGCATCTGCTTTGGCCTTGGCCAGGGCAGCGGCCGCTAGCGCGGCGCGGTCGGCGTGGGTCGGCTCAGGCACGTTCGATCACCCCGCCGGCGATGCGATAGCCGATACTCGACGCGGCCAGCCGGGTCGGCACGTCGGCGCCGACCGCGGCGGTGACGAGTACTTGCTCGGCACTCGCGGCCAGCTCGGCCAGTCGGTCCCTTCGGCCGGCGTCGAGTTCGGCGAAGACGTCGTCGAGCATCAGCACAGGGTCCTCACCGTCGGCGCGCAGCAGATTGAAGGCGGCCAGCCGAGCGCCAGCGCTAGCGACCACGACTCGCCATGGCTGGCGTAGCCGCGGGCAGGCAGATCGCCAATGCGGAGCTCAAGCTCGTCGCGGTGCGGGCCAACCAGACAGACCCCGCGCTCGAGCTCGGCCCGGCTGAGCCGGTCGAGCCAGTCGCGCATGGTCTGGCCGAGCGCGGCCCGGTCAGGATCGGGATCGTAGACGGCTGACCGTTCTGACCCCTGGCGGTAGCTGATCGATGCGGTACGGCTGTCCGCTGCGACGTCGGCATAGCTCGCGGTCACCTGCGGGCCGAGCGCGGCGACCAGCTTGAGCCGACCTTCAGTGAGCTCGGCGCCTTTGGCGATGAGCTGCTCGTCCCAGATGTCGAGTCCGGCCGGGTGCCGCCCGGCCGCCTTGGCCGACTTGAGCAAGGCCGTCCGCTGCTTGACGACTCGTTCGTAGTCAGCCCTGATGCCCGCATACCTTGGTCGGCTGGCGACCAGCAAGTCATCAAGGTAGCGGCGCCGTTCCGACGGGTCGCCCTTGACGATGGCCAGGTCTTCTGGCGCGAACAGCACGCAGCGCAGGGTGCCGAGTGCTTCCCTTGGCTTGCTCAGCGGTACCCGGTTGAGCCGCACCCGGTTGGCCCGGCCGACGTTGAGCTCGATCTCCACCAGGCTGTCGCGTACCTGCGAGCGGATGGCGGCCCTGATGATGGCACGGTCCGCCCCTGACCGCACCAACGCGGCGTCGGCGAAGACCCGATGACTGGCGTAGCTGGCGACATAGCCTGCCGCTTCGACCAGGTTGGTCTTTCCGGCGCCATTGGGGCCGGTGAACAGCACGACGCCAGGCCCGAGTTGTACATCGGCCGACTCGTAGCACCGGAAATCGCTAACCGCCAACCGCAGCAGCTGCACGTCTGCTAGCTGTTGAGTCGGAAGGGCATCAGCAGGTAGCGGTAGTCCGGATTGCCGTCTGGGCCTGGCTTGCCGGTGAGCAGCGCTGGCTTGCCTGGCTCGGTGAAGGCGATCCTCGTCGTGTCGCTGTCCATTGCCGTCAGTCCGTCAAGCAGGTAAGTCGGGTTGAAGGCGATTGCCATGTCGTCGCCTTCAAAAGTCGCCTCGATCACCTCGTCGGCCTGGGCCTCATCGCCAGTCCCTGCTTCCAAGGTGAGTTGGCCAGGGGTGAAGCTGAGCCGCACGGGGGTGTTTCGCTCGGCGACCAGTGCCACCCGGCGCACCGACTCGATCAGCGTGCTTGTGGCGATCTCAGCGGTCGCGTTGACTGAGCTTGGCAGCAAGGTGCGGTACCGAGGGAACTCGCCGCTCAGCAGCCGGGTCGTGGTGCGGCGGCCACCAGCTTCGAAGCCGATCATGCCGTCGCCCCCGACGTGCTGGCCGGCGCTGGCGCCGTCGCCAGGCAACGCCAGCGCGATGGACACTTCGGCGGCCGAGGTCAGCGACCTGGCGGTATCGGTGAGGGCCTTGGCCGGGACCAGCACGGCGGCGGACAGCTCAGTGCGAGCCGGATTCCAGCGGAGTTCACGGACGGCAAGCCGGTACCGGTCGGTGGAGACCAGGGTGAGCGTGTCGCCTTCGATCTCGATCCGCACGCCGGTGAGCGAGGGGAGCGTGTCATCACGACCGGCGGCGACGGCGATCTGGCTCACCGCTGTGGCGAATACGTCGCTGCCAATGGTGCCAGCCGCCGGCGGCATCTCCGGTAGCGCCGGATATTCCTCTTCAGGCATGGTGAGCAGATTGAAGGTAGCGCTGCCGCAGGTGAGCACGGCGCGGCCGCCGTCTGAGGTGATCTGGACCGGCTTGCCGGGCAGATTCCTGCTGATCTCGGCCAGCAATCGGCCTGAGACCAGCGCGCTTCCTGGCGACTGCGTGTCAACGGGAAGCTTGGCCAGCGCGGACACGTCGTAGTCGAAGCTTGACAAGGTCAGCTCGGCACCTTGCGCCGCTAGCCGCATGCCGGCCAGCACTGGCACGGTCGGCCGGGCCGGCAAGGCCCTGGCAGTCCAGGCGACGGCATCGGCGAATACATCGCGTTCGACGAGGATCTGCACGGCTAGCCGCCTTCAATGCTGAACGCGCGTACTAGCTGGCCCGGCGCAGCTGCCGGTGTTCTTGAGTTCCCCTGGGCGCTGCGGGACGGGGTGAGACGCGCATAACTGTGGGTCGTTGACTGGGAAAGCCTAGCCTGGTATTGCCCGCGCTGACGGCTCTTCGCTGGGACGAGAATCGCGCACGCTACTTGGTTTTTGGCATCACTCGTAAATCTAGAAAGTAGTCGTCATAGGCACGGTGGATTCTGGGGACATCGACGTTCGTGCAGGTCAGCCACATGATTCAGCACACAGGCCTGGTGGATAAGTAGCTGCGATCGGCGCTTGATTGTGGACAGCCGCGCGATCACTCGGCTCGGCCAAGAAGTTATCCCCCGGCTAGTCCCAGACCGTCCCAGCTATCCGCAGGTTCGTCCACAAGCTCATCCACAGCCTGTGTGTACAGATAGTGATGCCCAGCGCCGTTGTGTTAGTAGTCGATTACTGTGCGCAGCCCCTTCAAGTGGGGAGCGCCTGCTGCTTGATCCGGTTGGTGAGCTCGGTGACCTGGGTGTAGATCGACCGGCGTTCGGCCATCAGCGATCGGATCTTGCGGTCCGCGTGATCACCGTGGTGTGGTCGCGGCCGCCGAACTGCTGGCCGATCTTGGGCAGCGACAGGTCGGTGAGCTCGCGGCACAGGTACATGGCGATCTGCCGGGCGGTGACGAGGACCCGGGACCGGCGAAGTGCCGCACAGGTCCTCGATGCGACAGGCCGAAGTACGACGCGGTCTGGCCCATGATCGTGGCCGCCGTGATCTCCGGGCCTTGTGCCTCGGGGATCAGGTCCTTGAGGACGATCTCGGCGAGCTGCAGGTCGACCGACTGGCGGTTGAGGCTGGCGAAGGCGGTGACCCGGATCAGCGCACCTTCGAGCTCCCTGATGTTGGTCGAGATCCGGCTGGCGATGTACTCCAGCGACCTCGGGCGGCGCGTTCAGGCCGCTCCTGGACCGCCTTCTTGCGCAGGATGGCGATCCGGGTCTCAAGCTCGGGCGGCTGGATGTCGGTGAGCAGGCCCCACTCGAACCGGCTGCGCAGCCGGTCCTCCAGCGTGACCAGCGCGCTTGGGCGCCCGGTCGCTGGAGATGACGATCTGCTTGCTCGCGTTGTGCAGCGTGTTGAAGGTGTGGAAGAACTCCTCCTGAGTTCCTTCCTTGTTCTCCAGGAACTGGATGTCGTCGACCAGCAGGACGTCGACGTCGCGGTAGCGGCGGCGGAAGCCGTCCTGCTTGCCGTCCCGGATCATGTTGATGAAGTCGTTGGTGAACTCCTCCGAGCTGACGTACCTGACCTGAGCGCCTGGGTACAGGCTCTGGGCGTAGTGGCCGATCGCGTGCAGCAGGTGCGTCTTGCCCAGCCCGGAGTCGCCATAGATGAACAGCGGGTTGTAGGCCTTGGCCGGCGCCTCGGCGACCGCCACCGCGGCGGCGTGGGCGAACCGGTTGCTTGACCCGATGACGAAGGTCTCGAAGGTGTACTTGGGGTTGAGCCTGGTCTGGCTCGCCCGGGAGGCACCTTGCGCGGGCAGCTGAGTCGTGCCGGCTGGCTGGCCATTGGCTGGTCGGCGACCATCGGAGTCGCCGAGGCTCCTGGCCATGCCGCCGGTCTGGCCGGTGAGCTGATCGCCTGGCGGCCGGTGATCGTGGTCGGCCGGGTCAGACCGACCAAAGTGCGGCGCGCGCTGAGTCGGCAGATGCGGTAGTCCAGCCGGACCAGGCTGCAACGGGTACTGGCCGTTTGGCACCGCGAAGTGGCCGGGCTGGCGGTCATCGATCGGGCTCAGCTCGGTGCTGGTGCCGAACGGGATCCTGATGCCGAGCGGTTCAGGCGCGGCCTGGCCATCGTCGGCCGGCGCCAAGGCGGGCGCGTTCGCGGCGGTCGCGACAGGGTCGATGATGACGGCGAGCTGGATGCTCCGGCCAAGCTCGCGGGACAGCGCGTTCGTGATCAGTACCCGGAGCCGGTTCTCGAGCTGATCCTTGGCGAACTCGTTCGGAGTCGCGATCAGCGCGGTGTTCTCCACCAAGCCGAGCGGTCTAGTGAGCTGGAGCCACGCCCGCTGATACGGCTCGATCTGCATGTCGGCGAGGTCGTTCAGTGACCTAGCCCAGATCTCGGCGAGGTCTGGTTCACTCATCGGTCGATCACCCCGCGCCCCCCAACATGTTCAACAGGTTTTTCCACAGCATGTGCAATGCCGCGTCCCGGCGGTGCGCAGCGGATGCGCTCCGCTTGCTGGGTCCGGTGTCCACATGGCCCGGCCGAGCTTTCCACAGCCTAGGGGTGTCGGCCAAAGTACGTTAGGGAAACGGCGAGTGTCAGTGTTTGCGTGGGCGCCAGCGGCGGTCGGGCGCAGCGCGGAAGTGACCCTCGGAGTGCGCGCGACGAACTTGACGGATCCTGCCGCCACGCGTAGCGTTCGCTGGTCTGGCTTTGCTTGCCGCCAGCGTTGTGATGCTGCCCAATTTACTGAGCGGGGGCACGCTAAGCTTGTCTTAGTGGTCGGTCACCCTGTGCTTAGCTTTCTGGACAGACTGACGACGTGCTGGGCGGTGCTGCCGCATAGCGGTGCTGTTGCTTAGCTACTGACCTGATGACGCCCGCCGCAAGGGGCGCCCGATGACCTTTGACTTCTAGCAGGAGTACCCGTGAGCAAGCGCACGTTCCAGCCGAACAATCGCCGTCGGGCGAAGACGCACGGCTTCCGGCTGCGCATGCGCACCCGGGCCGGGCGCGCCGTGCTCGCCGGACGGCGCCGTAAGGGCCGTGCGCGAGTCAGCGTCTGACCAGCGCCGCGCCGTCACTGCGACGGTGAGGTTCGATGCTGCCCGGATCAGCGCGGATGCGGCGAAGCGAAGACTTCCGCAGCGCGATCCGCGAGGGCAGCAGATTTGGTCGGCCCCTTCTCGTTGGCCACTTGATCGCCAGGCCTGGTATCGATGAGCCAGCCAAGGTGGGATTCGTCGTGAGCCGCGCGGTCGGCCAGGCGGTGGTGCGCAATCAGGTCCGCCGACGGCTAAGGCACCTGGTGGCGGGGTATCTGCATTCGCTCCCTAGAGGTAGCCTGCTTGTGTTGCGCGCTAATCCCAAAGCCGCGACTGCGAGACAGGCGGATTTGGCCGCTGAACTGGACCTGGTAGTACAAGCACTGCTTCGGCGGCAGGTTGGTGCGGTGTGAAAAATCACGATAGGCCCGACGAACTCGCTGACACCGGGTTGTCAGCTGCGGCGTGGCTGCTGACTGGGCTGATCACGGGCTACCGGAAGTTCATCAGCCCCCTGCTTGGTGCGAATTGCCGGTTTTACCCATCCTGTAGCGCCTACGCGCTTGAGGCAATCAAGGTGCACGGTGCGGGACGGGGCAGTTGGCTGGCTGTCCGGCGGCTGAGCCGGTGCCATCCGTTCCATCCGGGTGGACTTGACCCGGTGCCGCCAGCCCGGACGGCTGATCTTGAGGCGTCGGCGCAGTCCCGTGCCGCTGATGTCGCCGACGATGAAGCAAGGGAACTAACGCATTGAGCATCTTGAACCCGATCAACGACCTGGTCGCCTTGGTCATCATGCATATCTACAACGTGCTTGGCCCGGTCTTCGGCGCGACCAGCGGCGTGACCTGGGCGCTTTCGATCATCATCCTCGTTGTTGCGATGCGGTTGATCTTGCTGCCGTTGTTCATCAAGCAGATGCACACCCAGCGCGCGATGACGGCGCTGACGCCGAGGATCAACGAGATCCGCAAGAAGTACAAGGGCGACAAAGAGAAGCTCAACGCGGAGACGATGAAGCTGTACCAGGAGGCGGGCGTCAACCCGCTGATGGGCTGCTTGCCTGTGCTGCTGCAGATGCCGCTGTTCTTTGCCTTGTTCAGTGTGTTGCGAGCGATCGCTGAGCCGAAGCCGCCGCTGAAGTACAACCTGACGCAGTCATTCATCAACGAGGTAGGTAAGGCGCACATCTTCGGTGTCTCGGTAAAGGACACCTTCCTGCACGGTACGTCCATCCACGTGCACGTGGTAGTCGCCGCAGTGGTCCTGGTCAGCATGGCGACCACGTATCTGACGGTGCGGCAGAGCATGAAGCGCGGCATGATGCCGACTGGCTCGGACAACCCGATGGGCCAGTCGCAGAAGTTGATGGCGTACGTCATGCCGCTGTTCGCGCTGACCGGTCTGTACTGGCCGTTTGGCCTGGTCCTTTACTGGGCGACGACCAACCTGTGGACGCTTGGACAGCAGTACGTCTTGCTGCGCAAGTACCCGGTGGGTGCGGCAGCCGCCCAGGTCGGTGGCAATATGCCGATTGGCAAGAGCGGGAAGCCAGCCGGCGCCCCTGGGCTGGTCAGTGGTAGCGGCCGGGCCAAGCCGTCGGGTGCCAGCTCCAATGGCCAAGTCGCCAAGGCTGACGCTAAGTCGGCTGACGCTAAGCAGGCTGATGCTAAGCCGGTCGAGGATGCTAAGCCTGCCGCCACTGGGTCGGGTGCGGCTAGTAGCGGCCCTTCGGCTGGTGCAAAATCCGCCACGAACGGCAGCGCGCCTACGAGCTCGGCTAACGGCTCCTCGACAAATGGCCATAAAGCCGGTGATGAGGGTGGAGTCAGGCGACTGTTCGGCCGAGGCAAACCCGAGCCTGAGCCGTCCGCGCCTGTCGCGCCGGAGACTAAGATCGTCAGGCAGCAGCCGCAACGGCAGTCCAGGAGTAAGCGGTCCGGCAAGCGCTAAGCCGTCAATCGCTCGGTGCACCCGAGGCGGTGTCTTGAGTCTGTGATTCAGGTCCGTGACTTGAGTCACGCCTGAGGGCGGGTACTGACGAGGAGGAAAGTAGCAGTGGGCCAGGGAGATCACGTTCTCGCCGACGAACAGTCGTCCGCTGAGCAGGTAGCGGTTTCCGATGAACTGGATGCGGTCACTGCGGACGAGCCGGAAGCTTCCGACGAGGCTGACGGGTCTGACGCCGAGGACGAAGCGGGCGACGACGAGTCAGCGCCTGACATAGCCGACCTTGAGCTTGAGGGCGAGGTTGCCGCTGACTACATCGAGGGTTTGCTCGACGTAGCTGACCTTGATGGTGACATCGATATGGATGTCGAGGGCGACCGCGCGGTCGTGTCCGTGGTCGGCGCCACGCTGGACGAACTGGTGGGCTCGCGTGGCGAGGTACTAGACGCGCTTCAAGAGCTGACCCGGTTGGCCGTGCACCGGCAAACTGGCAGCAGGACCCGGCTCATGCTTGACATTGGTGGTTATCGAGCCCAGCGACGGGCGGAGTTGACCGAGCTTGGCACCAGCGTGGCTGAGGAAGTCAAGCGAACCGGCGAGGCCAAGGCGCTGAGTGCGATGAACGCCTTCGAGCGAAAGATTGTGCACGACGCGATCGCGGCAGCGGGCCTGCGCAGTGAATCCGAGGGCATGGACCCCAACCGCAGGGTGGTCGTCCTGCCGGTAACTTAGGGCCTGGCGAGCGATTGACCTGACCTGGCGTGAGCTGACCTGCCGTTGACCGGTCAGTCGCCCAAATCATGACGAAGGTCGCTCTTCGTGATGGCGATCATCCGATTCGCCGGATTGCCTCGCACCCGACATCCAGGAGCGCGTGGTCATCGATGAGTGACCTGACACCGCCAGAAGCAGCCAGCCAGATTTTCGGCTCGGCGTTGCCGGTCGCTGAGGCCTACGCCGCCTTGCTGGCTGGCCCAGGAATTGAGCGTGGCCTGATTGGCCCGGCGGAGCGACCACGGCTGTGGGATCGCCACCTGCTGAACAGCGCGGTCGTCGCCGAGCTCGTGCCTCAGCGTGCGAAGCTGGCTGATCTTGGATCGGGCGCTGGACTGCCTGGCGTCGTACTGGCGATCCTGCTACCCGAGGCGGACGTGACGCTGGTAGAGCCAATGGAGCGCAGGACGGCGTTCTTGGCCGAGTGCGTTGCCGAACTTGACCTGCGAAACGTCAGCATCCGCCGAGGACGAGCCGAGGACCTGGCCGGGCAGTTGGCTGCAGAGGTAGTAGTCTCGCGGGCCGTGGCCAGACTCGATCGACTGGCCGTGCTAGCGGCCGCCTTGGGTCGACCCGGCGCGCAGGTACTTGCCATCAAAGGAGCATCGGCGGCGGCTGAAGCTGCGGCGGCTCGTCCGGTACTCGACCAACTCGGCGTTGACGCGGTGGAGATCGTCGCGGTCGGCGCTGACTTTCTGAAGGAGCCGACGACGGTAGTGCGTTTCCGCACCGCGGCCGGGGATCGTAGCTCCGCCGACCGGCCAAATTCAAAGCGCGGTGGCCAGACCGATCGCCGCGTTGACCGCCGAGGCCGTACCGATGCGCGCGAGAGTCGCGGAGGTTAGACGGCTGGGGTTGGCCGGTGGGCTGGACCGTTGGTGTAGGCCGCTGGGGCTGGGCCGCAGGCGGGATAAGTCGCCGCGCTGGCCCGGAACCCGACCTGACCGGCTTAGGCTAAGGCTGACCTACCTAACCGGCCGTGGGATGGCCGGGCATCGTGGCGCACACGTGACGAGGGGAAGCTCATGACGGCCGACCGATCAGGTCTGGGCTGGCCTGTGGTGGTTTATCCGCAAATAGGCGTTTCGCTCATGACGACTGATCAGGTGGCGATGGGTATCGGTTGGCCGAATGCCACGATGACCCGCATTAACGCGAGAAGTGCTGGGCGAGGGCGGCACCGACGGGAGATCGATCCAGCGGCTCAGGCGGAGCCTGGAATGGACGAGGGCTGGTCCGTGGCCTCGACCACTTCGTCGTCTGCCGTGCCGCCGGCCACGTCGCCGTCGTCTGCCGTCTCGCCGTCGCCGTCTGCCATCCCGTCGTCTTCTGCCATCCGGCGGACACGATTGATTGGCCTGGGTTGGCCGGATCGCGTAGGCACCGGAGCCGATGCCCAAGCACCGGTCGGTAGCAGTGGACGCAGGCTGGGCTGGCCGGAGGATGAGTCTCAGGTGAGGCCGGAGCGCGAGGTCGACCTCGTTTCACGTGAAACTCGCGAGCCTGGTGACCAGCGGTCGTTTGAGACCCCCGATGTCGCGGTAGCTGCGCCGATGACTGAAGGCTGGGAGGATGAGCAAGCGCGCGAGCCGGAGCGTGGCGGACTGTCCGGACTTGACGCAACTTTCGATGATCCCCGAGCCGACCTTCGCCCTGGACAGACTAACTCCGACCCGATCGCCGCGCCGTCACAGGCGGATTGGGAGCATGATCAAGACGCCCCGGAAGCCGACTCGACCGTCGCTACCTGGGAGTCGCTGTCCGGCCCCGATGGGCGGCTGCCGGAGTATCTGGACGGGCCTATGATCGCGGGTAGTTATTCCGGCGCTGTTAGCGCTCAGGCTGAGAGTGAGGACGAGGTGGCCATTCCTAGCGCGCCGGATACGTCGGCAGATACGCCGATCGCACGCGCGGCTCAGGCGGCGATGAAGGCGCGAGCTAGCAACCAGCCGTGGCCACGGCCAAGCTCATGCCGCATCCTCACGATCGCCAATCAGAAAGGCGGCGTGGGCAAGACGACTACTGCGGTCAATCTGGCCGCGAGTCTGGCGATGCATGGATCGAAAGTCTTGGTCGTCGATCTGGACCCGCAAGGCAATGCGTCGACCGCGCTCGATGTCGAGCACCGGTCGGGAGTCCAATCGATCTACAACGTGCTGGTTGACGGACGCCCGCTGGCCGAGGTGATCAGACCAGTGCAGGGCTTCCCGCTGCTGAACTGCGCCCCGGCGACGATTGATCTAGCCGGCGCGGAGATCGAGTTGGTACCGCTCGTGGCGCGAGAGTCGCGACTGGCGCGAGCTGTGACGGAGTATGACGTCTCCACTCTTGACTACATTTTCATTGACTGCCCACCCTCGCTCGGCCTGCTGACGGTCAACGCACTCGTGGCCGCGCCCGAGGTGCTTATCCCGATCCAATGCGAGTACTACGCGCTTGAAGGTCTTGAGCAGTTGCTGAGAACGGTGGAACTGGTGCGGAGTCACCTCAACCCCAATCTCAAGGTGAGCACGATCTTGCTGACGATGTTCGACAGCCGGACGAGGCTGGCGTCGCAGGTGGCGGACGAGGTACGGTCGCATTTTGGTGAGCAGGTACTCAGCTCGATCATTCCCCGCAGCGTGCGAGTGTCCGAGGCGCCGAGCTATGGCCAGTCGGTTATGACCTATGACCCCGGATCGAGTGGGGCCGTGGCATATCTGGAGGCTGCGCGCGAACTTGCCTTCCGTAATGCCGGTGTCCGTTAGGTCTCTTCTTTGGTCCTGACCCGAGACTCCCAGTGGAGGTAGGAGCGGCGATGATCATCGCCAATCACGCCACTGCCTGGGCACGTTCGACCTTATTCTTGGTCGACCCGGGTCGCCCTCGCCCGAGTCGAGCAGGCGGATGATCCGCGATCACGCTTTCGGCGGCCTGACGGGCGATCGCGCGTGCCATCACAGGCGCAGAGATCCGTGATCCCGAACTCAACCATGATCACGGACCATCGCACCGGCAATCTCCGGGCCGCCTGGTCCACGCATGCAGGCGCAGAACACCTGGCGACGCCCATTATTGGCGAGATCCCCGCCCGACCCGACGGTTCGGCCAGTTCGGCCAGCTCCGCCAGTTCGGCCAGCTCCGCCAGTTCGGCCAACTCCGCCAGTTCGGCAGCTACGCGGCAGAGTCGGCGTCCACAGACTGGGGTAACCGGCGGGCCTTATGCACAATGCCGCAGGCCCCCGTACCTCGCGCTCAGGCCAGTTCACCCACAGCCGCGTTGCTATTGACGAACGTCGGTCGCCACGCTGTGACCTGCGCAACGAGCCGTTACCGTGGTCAGATATCCCCAGGAGCGAGCGAGTCATCCACAGCCTAGAACTTCCTCTAACGACAGGCTCAGCAGAAAGGATCTAGACTCACCTGCGCGCTCCGAACGTCCTGGACGATCGCTCGGGGCCAGTGGCCGGTCGAGGAGAGCGCGGATAGCCGAGCCGTGTCGTCAAATGGCCTGGCAGGATGGAAGCAGGCGGCTGACGGATCAGTTCGCGATAGGTCAGCAGACGACGTTGGTGGCAGGGAGATGGATATGGCGCAGCAGAAGCGGGGTCTTGGCAAGGGATTGGGTGCACTGATCCCTACCACTCCGATCGGGCTCACCGATCCGGCGGTCGCCAGTTCGGCAGTCGAGCAGGACGACCTGAGTGGGCCGAGCCTAGGCGCGATCCCTGGGGCGTACTTCGACGAGATCCCAGTCGCGGCGATTGTCCCCAACCCCAGGCAGCCCCGGCAGATCTTCGACGAAGAAGCCCTGGCCGAATTGGCGGCGTCCATCAAAATCGTCGGACTGCTTCAGCCCATCGTGGTCAGGAAGACCGAGGATAGCCAGTACCAGATCGTGATGGGCGAACGGCGCTGGCGAGCATGCCAGCTGGCCGACCTTGAACTGGTGCCGGCCATCGTGAAAGACACGACGGACGCCGATCTGCTGCGGGATGCCCTGATAGAAAATCTGCATCGCCAGCAACTCAATGCGCTCGAAGAGGCTGCCGCCTATCAACAGCTGCTCGAAGATTTCGGGACTACCCATGAGGAATTGGCGAAGCGAATCGGTCGGTCGCGTCCGCATATCACCAACACGATCAGGCTCCTCAACCTGCCGCCGGGCGTGCAGCGCCGAGTGGCAGCCGGCGTCCTGAGCGCAGGCCACGCCCGAGCGTTGCTGTCGGTGGCGGATGCACAGGCTCAGGAGCAACTCGCGCACCGCATCGTTGCGGAAGGTCTCTCCGTCCGAGCGGTCGAAGAGATCGTCGCGATGGGCGCGGACTCCGCCAAGCCGGTTCGTCAGCAGCCACGCCGTCCACCGGTGGCACCTAAGCTGGCGGACCTGGCCGGACGACTCTCTGATGTGCTCGACACCCGAGTGAAAGTCGAACTTGGTCAGCGCAAGGGCAAGATCGTGGTCGAGTTCGCATCGCTCGACGATCTAGATCGGATCGTCAAGACGATCTCGCCCAATTACCCTGTCGACTAGCCAGGCCAATAGCGGCATCCCGTTTCACGTGAAACGCGGGCGCTGCCCGCGCCGACGCGGCGTACTAGCTAGATGTTGACTAACGTCCAGACGCGCTGGCGCCGACCTCTCTGACAGCAGCGACGAACGCATCGACGTCATCCTCCGTAGTGTCGAATGCTGTCATCCAGCGGACGATGCTCTCGTTCGCGTCCCAGGTGTAGAACGTCCAGTCCCGCTGCAAGCGCAGAATCTGATCCGGATCAAGCTGAGCGAACACCGCGTTCGACTGGACCGGATACCGGATGCTCACGTCCGAGACGCCTGCCACGCCATCAGCTAGTCGCGCGGCCATCGCGTTGGCGTGTTGCGCGCTGCGCAGCCAAAGCTTGTCCTCAAGCAACGCCAGGAACTGCGCCGCCATGAACCGCATCTTCGAGCCGAGCTGCATCTGCTGCTTGCGATGGAAGGCAGCAGCAGCCACTAGGTCGTCTCGCATGATGATCACGGCCTCGGCGCCGACAGCACCGTTCTTAGTGCCGCCGAAACTAAGCATGTCCACACCCGCTGATAGTTCGGCCAGCTCACATCCAAGGTAAGCGGCCGCATTGGCCAGCCGAGCGCCATCCACGAACAGGTAGAGGTCGCGCGAATGGCAAAACTCGCTCAGCCGCCGCAGCTCAGCCAACGTATAGCAGGTGCCGACCTCGGTAACCTGAGCGATCTGCACGACTTTGGGCTGCGCTCGGTGCTCGTCGCCGATCCCGGTCAGCTTGGAGCCGACCAGCTCCGGAGTGAGCTTGCCATCGGAGGTCGCGACCGTCAGCAGCTTGTTACCGAGCACGCGCTCGGTCGCTCCGCACTCGTCAACGTTAAGGTGCGAGGACTCGGCGCAGATAGTCGCTTCGTAAGGACGCAGCAGCAGGCTGATGCCGAGTACGTTCGCAGCCGTCCCGTTGAACACGAGCAATGCCTCGCTTGCTCCGAACGCAGCCTTGAGCTCGTCGGCCGCCCGGCGGGTGAGCGTGTCACCGCCATAGGGCAGCGAGTCCCCTCCGTTAGCTGTCACGACCGCTTGCAGCACTTCGGGATGAGCGCCTGAATGATTGTCGCTGCCAAAGCTCTTCCTGCGTATCGTCATCGGCACAGGCTACCGATGTCCGTAGCTCGCTTGACTGGGCGTTCGACCAACGGCCGCCAACACCGACCATCCTGGTTGTCAGGAGCAGCGGCAATTCCGGTCAGTAACGCTGCGGCTATCGGGGGATCAGACGGTACGATGGCCTTGCCGGATCGGACGTCTACCACGTTCAAGGACGCTATCGGGGCACGAGGTCGCCGGTATTGCTAACCCATACCCCAGGTCGGTAACAGAGGTGCCAAGTGCCGCGCCGTCTTGCGAGCATCACGCTGGACAATCTCGATGATTTGCCGTCTCGTTGCCGCCGCTGTGTGTTCTGGGAGCTCGATCCGCTGAACCAATCGCGGGCGATCGAGGCGGGAGACGCCGCACTGGAGAAAGAGTCCTGGGTGTCCAACGTCCTGCTGCAATGGGGCAGTTGCGGCAAGATCGTCTATGTGGATGGGGTTGCGGCCGGTTACGCGCTCTTCGCGCCCCCGCTCTATGTGCCGCGGTCGGTGGCCTTCCCGACCAGTCCGGTGAGTTCGGACGCGGTACTGCTCATGAACGCACATATCCTGGCCGAGTTCTCGGGCGGCGGTTTGGGCCGGATGCTGGTGCAGGGTCTGGTAAAGGACATGACCAGGCGCGGCATCAAGGCGGTCGAGGCCTTCGGCGACCTGAAGCCCGATGGCCTCAGCTGCGTGACCCCAGCCGACTATCTGCTCGCGGTCGGCTTCAAGACCGTGCGACCGCACCTTCGCTTTCCGCGGCTCAGGCTCGAGGTCAAGACCGCTCTGTCCTGGCGTGAAGACGTTGAGGTCGCGCTGGAGCGACTTCTGGGGTCGATGACACCTGAACGGCCGCTGCGACTCGCCTAAGCCGTTAGCTGGCCTCTGAGCGCCCAGCGCGGGCCCGGAACAACAAACAAGGTCCCGAGCTGCCGCCGCAGCCGCAACTCGGGACCCATTGTCGTTTGCCTCGCCCGCTGTGGCGGGTTAGGCGAGGAACTCAGCTAGCTCCTGTAGCAGAGCGGACTTCGGCTTGGCGCCGACGATCTGCCGGACGATGACGCCGTCCTTGAATACCGTGAGCGTCGGAATATTCATGATTCCGTAGATCTGGACCACTTGTGGGTTATCGTCCACGTTTAGCTTGACGATGTCGATCTTGTCGCCGTACTCGGCTGCGATCTCCTCGAGCACCGGCGCCACCTGTCGACATGGGCCACACCATTCAGCCCAGTAGTCCACCAGGACAGGCTTAGTGCTTTGCAGCACATCACCCTCGAAACTCGCATCGGTTACGGCCTTGGTCGCTGCGCCCACTTTATGGACTTCCTCTCGTTCCGATCTGCCCGGCGGGCAGCAAGCCCGCAGGGAAACTTACGCGTCCTGATCAGCAAGCCATCGTTCGGCATCGATAGCTGCCGCGCAGCCACTGCCAGCCGCCGTCACCGCCTGGCGGTAGTTCCGGTCGACTACATCGCCTGCGGCGAAGACCCCAGGAATAGCTGTGCGAGTAAATGGCTGCTCCACCAGCAGGTAGCCGTCGCTGTCGGTGGCAAGCTGGCCGCGGAATAGGTCACTGCGCGGATCGTGCCCGATCGCGATGAAGACTCCGGTCACTGGCAGCACGCTGGCCTCGCCCGTCTTCAAGTTCGTCAGGCCAAGTCCGGTGAGCCGCTCGTCACCGACCATCTCCGCGACCTCGCTGTCCCAGGCGAACTTAATCTTGGGGTCCGACAGCGCCCGGTCCTGCATGATCTTTGAGGCTCGCAGCGTATCGCGGCGATGGACAATCGTCACTGACCGCGCGAACCTGGTCAGGAAGGTGGCCTCCTCCATCGCCGAGTCACCTCCGCCGATCACCGCGATGTCCTGCTCACGGAAAAAGAAGCCGTCACAGGTCGCGCACCAGGAAACACCGTGGCCGGACAGTCGCTTCTCACCCGGCACGCCTAGCTCGCGATAGCTGGAACCACTGGCGATGATGATGGCCCTGGCCTCGTGCACGCCATCAACCGTCTTGACCCGCTTGGGCGTCGACTCTAGATCGGCCTCGATGACGTCATCGGCAATGAGCTCCGCGCCAAATCGCTCGGCCTGCTTACGGATCGAGTCCATCAGATCAGGGCCAAGGATCCCGTCTGGGAACCCAGGGAAGTTCTCCACCTCGGTGGTGTTCATTAGCGCGCCACCAGCGGTGACCGACCCTTCGAACACGAGCGGGTTGAGCCGCGCCCGTGCCGTATAGAGCGCCGCCGTGTACCCGGCGGGTCCTGAGCCAATGATGATGACATCGCGAACGTCAGTCACGTGCCCTTGCTCCTTAATCGAACCGCATCGGCATAACCGCGCGGCGACCCGCCAGATTCCCGTGCGCGGCGCTGCCAGGCGAGGGAGCGACTAGGTCACTTACTAGGCACGCTAAGCCTAGTGATGATGTCAGGCGAGCTGCTCGTGCATGCCTGGCCCACCACTATCACGCTGAAGGCGCCGCTCATCGGCTGTAGCACGATGAGCGTGGCCGGCATATGACGATAGTGCGCTACCTCCGCCAGCAAGATCGCGTGCCCGGCCGCGGCCGCGGCTAGGCAGCCTGCCAGCCGACTGATCTTGATCCCGCCGATCTCGGAGGCTGGTGCCTCGTTTGGGCCGGCTGACGGTGCGGGCTCGCTAACATCTGGCGACGTCGGTCCTGACGTGGCACTCGGATAGATCGTCGCGACGCCAGCGACCGCACGTCGTACCCCTTTAGGGAGATTCGATCTCGTGTAATCGGCATCTGACGCCAGCGCGGTGGTGGTCAGATAATGCCCATTTTGCTGATATCGCACGACGGTCGCCTTCGTGCTGTGGGCAGCTCTGTTGCCAATGGCGGTCGGCCGTCGCACTGACCCAGAAGCTGGCCGGGCGGACACGCCAGTCGGTGTCGCGCCGTTGCCGTTCGCGAGCAGCAGTCCGCCACCGACGACCAAGGCCAGCACGCCAGTGGCAGCGAGCCCACGTAGGACTAGCGGGGACGACCAATCGAGCAGACGCGGTCGCCAGGCCCGTCGAGGTGCGCGTTCAGGCAAGTCGGGACGTCCAGGAACGCCCACGGGTACTGGCTCAGCGATCCCGATGCCGTCGGTTTGGCCGATCGGGACCTGTCCAGCTGCCCTGCTGGCGGCCTCGTTGCTAATGGCGGCCTGGACGCGCTCGGAGAGCCGGGCAGGCATCGGGGGCAGCGCGATGCTGGCGAGCATGACCGAAACCCCGGCCAGGTCGGCATCAACGCCAGCGCAGCGAGCGCAGCTCGACAAATGCGCTGAGATTCTCGCTGCCCGGCTGTCGTTGACTATCCCCGCCCGGAAGTCAGCCAGCTCGTCGGCACTAAGGTGACCGATCAATGCGCCTCGTCACTCCCTTCCTGCGCAGGTAGGACGGATCCGGGGGCGAATCGGTTCCCGCTCGGATGGCTAGGGTTCGCAAGCTTTGACTCAGACCGCGCCGATCCCTTGGCACCAGCGGTCGCAGCGGCGCCTCCGCTCGACTGCCGCAGATGAGCGAGCTTGGGCAGCAACCTAGCCCGGCCGCGGGCGCACCGGCTCTTGACCGTCCCTTCGGCCACGCCGAGCACCTCGGCGGCCTCGGCGACGGGGTAATCCAGCATGTCCACCAGGACTAGCGCGACTTGCTGATCATGCGGCAGCTGCCGCAACGCGGCCGTTACCTCAAGCGACACGTCACTGCCGGTGGCCGGGTCCGCGCCGACGTCGCCGGCCGCGATCGTATCGAGCAGGCGATCGTCGCCACCACTAACCTCAGGGCGCGCGCTGCGACGGCGGATCTTATCCAGACAGGCATTCACCACAATCCGGTGCAACCAGGTGGTGACCGCAGACTCGCCACGGAAGCTGTCAGCGCGACGGAAGGCCGAGATCATCGCGTCCTGTAGCGCGTCGGCCGCGTCCTCAGGGTCGGAGAGCGTCCTGATTGCCACCGCCCACAAGCGGTCCCGATGCCGGGCGAATAGCTCGCCAAAGGCGTCTGGGTCACCCGCGATGTGCCGCCTGAGTAGCTCCTTGTCAGTGACCACCGAGCCGGACTCGGTCACCGAGGCGCCGCGTGCGCCAGCGGCGGAGATTGACGGCGAGCCCGAGCGCTGGGCGGGCAGGGGGCTACCCGATGCCATGCCACCAACCTCCTGCGGTTCCGTCGCGTCTCCTCATCTAGATCGAGCCGATCCGCTCGTAGTGTGCCTTACTTCCTCGCCGGATGCTGAATTGCCAGGTCAACCGACGAACCTATCCAGGTAGCTTAACTCTCCGCAATCTGCCGACTCACTGTGCCGCAAGTCCTGACCCTGACGACCTGAGATCAGCCGCACTGCCAGTACGGTCGCTAGCGGAGGCCACGCACGACGACGTTGAATACCTCAGCCATGTACCAGTGGCCGCTGCCAGCCTTCGGCGGCAGCTTGGTAAACCACAAGATGAGATACCGACCGGTCGCCGGGCTGGTGACATGGAACGTAACGGTGCCCATAGCGCTGTCAGCGGACCCGATCGTCGTCATTGACGCCAGGTTCGTCGCGCTTCTGGCCGCTGAGTCGCCGACTAGAAGCTTGACGTCAGCGCCCGGCGGGATGGATCCGAAGGTGACCGTTACCGACTTGTATGTCTCTGGCTTAGGCATTTCGAGCAGCAAACCCGATCCAGCCTTAAGCCCGCCGAACTCCGCCGTCCGGTACCACTGCGAGGTCCAAGCCGAGCGCGGATCCGAATCGATGGCCTGTCCGGCCCACTGGCTATTCTCGTTGCCCTTATCGTCCTTGACCGGGGTCAGCGGATCGAAACCGGTGGCCTGGACCGGCTTGAGCGTCGTGACCGCGGTGGCCGGCGTGGTCGGTCCCGTCGTGTGATGACCGGCCTTAGCAGGCGGACTGCCACCTGGCCACAGCGTGATCGCGGCCACGGCGGCGAGGACGACAAGTACGCCTACTCCAGCCAGCATCCGCACCGGCGGCTTCGTGCCGTCGATGAATGGCAGTATCCGCTGCGGCTCACGCCTGCCGTGGCCGCGGCCTGGCTGGCTGGAGTACTCTCTGGTCCGGCCACCTGGCGCCCGATGTCCTTGCCGGTCGCCGGCCCGGGCAAGCTGATCGTCGCGGTGTCGCGGGTCATCGCCAGGCCGGGGCGCGCCGACCTCATAAGAGTCTTGCTGATACGAATAGTCGCTGCCGCCGTAGCCAAGGTCACCGCGGTACCGGTCAGCAGGGGGGTATCCGTCCTGCTCCCGATAGCGGTCGGTCTCGCGCTTGCGCCCAGGCCAGTAAGGGTCAGCGTCGTAGTCGAGTGGCTCGGCCCGCCGGACAGGCGGCGGTGGCGCTGACGGCACCGGCGCCGGCGGAATGGCAGCCATCAGGTCGCGAGAAAGCTCAGCCGGGCTGAGTACCGGTGGCGTGCCCTCGCGCGTGGGCAACTGCATGGCGCGACAGGCTAGCTCGGAGAATGGGGCCGGGATCCCGGCGACTACCTGGCGCGGGCTGCGCGGCTCACCATCTGCTACCGGTGCCGGTGGCAGCGCCGGATAGTCAGGCCCAGGCCAGCAGCCGGTCAGTGCGGCGTAGAGCAGCTGACCTAGTCCGCGAGTGTCAGCCAGCACCGGATCGTCGGCGCTCACGCCAGCCAGCGCCGCGTCGATCCCCAGTCCGACGACCTTTACCTCACCGGTCTGGCTCCAGCGCACTGAGCCGGGTGACAGGCACATATGCGCGACGCCGGCGGCGTGAGCAGATGACAGGGCGGCGGCGGCTTCGGCGATCATCCGGGCACCGCGAGCTGGCTCGAGCGGCCCTTCGGCGATGAGGTCGCCGAGGGTGTCTCCGGCCGCCCACTCCATCACGATGTAAGCACCGTCCCAGGCATCTTCGACATCGAATACCTGGGCGAGCCGGGGGTCAGTCAGCCTGCTCGCGGCTCGGGCGGCCGTGACCACCTCGGGAACCCGCGGGAATCCTTGGGCGAAGGTAAAGACGGTGACCGCGCGGGCAAGCGTCTCATCGATGGCCTTCCAGGCAGCCCAGCCAGAACCAGCGGCGATCCGGTCTTCTAGCCGGTAACGCCCGCCGAGTCTGGTACCTGGCTCAGATGTGTACGTGGTCATTCAGTAGCTGCGCCGAGTCAGGTCAGGCTCTCGACGCTTCCTCCTGCTGCCGGAAGCTGGTCGGCGGGTCTGGACAATTCAATGATGCGGCACAACATGCCCTGCTGTTCCGCAGCCACCTTACCGCGTAGCAAACCGTTACCAGGCGGAGACTGAGTACCGGACCCCACCTCGCCGTCACCGGCCTAGCCGGGACCGCACCGTCGAGAGCAGGTCAGTTACCTCGCGTAGCCGCAGTGCCCGCGCCGCTCCCAGGTAGCACAGCAGAGCGCCCGCGCCGCCGACAATCACGACGACAAACGCTCCCGCCCGGCCGACCGAGAGCGTCAGGCCAACCACGATGGCGACCGCTAGCGCGAAGATCGCCGCCGGAACCGCGGCCACATGCATCCGGACCAGGCTGCGCCCGATCTCGCGGCCGCCGAGGCCGCCCAGCCGCCTGCTGAGCACCCGCCAGGCGATGATCGTGCCGGTCAAGTTGGCCAGCCCAAAACCAGCGCCAAGGGCGGCCACCACCTGGCTCGGCGGGAACAACTCCAAGGCCACCAGGTTGGTCACCACGTTGGCCACCATGGTCACAACACCGATCAAAGCCGGGGTCCGGCTGTCGTGCAGCGCGTAGAACACGCGCAGCAGCAACTGGAACAGCATGTACGGCATCAGGCCGAGCGAGAACACCGCGAACACGATGCCGAGATAGCGCGCGCTGGCCACCGTGGTGTTGCCGTAGCTCAGCAGCACCTCGGCCAGCGATGGACCGAGCACGGCCAGCACGAGCGCCGCCGGGGCGACGATGACCGAGCCGAGCCGCACGCCGTTGGAGAAGTCCGACCTGACCAGGTCGTAGCGGCGGTCGGCGGCGTTCGCGCTCATCCGCGGCAGCAGCGCGGTGATGACCGAGATGGCGATCACCGCGTAGGGCAACTGGAAGAGCAGCCAGGCGTAGCTGTAGGCGGAGAAGCCCGCCCCGACGCCGTGGGTCTGGGCGGCGTTGCCAGCGGAGCTGGCGACCCGTGCTGTCACCAGATAGGCGACCTGGGTGGTCAGCACGTAGCCGAACATCCAGCCCGACATCCGGCCGATCTCAGCGACGTCGTCGCGCTTGAAGTCAAACCGCGGTCGCCAGCGGAACCCGACCCGGCGCAGCGCGGGAATGAGCGCGGCGGTCTGGGCCACGATGCCGAGCGTGGTGCCAAGGCCGAGGAACGTCACCTCGAAAGGCGTGATAGTGCCAGCGGTCTGATGCGTGCCAGCGATCACCATGAACGCGACGGTGACCCCGATAACCACAATGTTGTTGACGACTGGTGTCCACATGGGCGCGGCGAAGTGGCCGCGGGCGTTGAGGATCGCACCGGCCAGCGACGTGACGCCGTAGAAGAAGATCTGCGGAGTAAAGAAGTAGGCGAAGATCACCAAGATGTGCTCGGCGTTGCCGGTCGCCTTCGGGTCATACAACCGCGCGATCGGGCCAGCGGCCAGCGTCGCCGCCAGCGTGAGCAGCAGGAGGAAGCCGGTGACCAGGGTAAACATCCGCTGGTCGTACTTCTCGCCGCGGTCATCGTCGCGTTTGGCCGCATTGACAAGCAGCGGCACGATGACCGAGGTCAAGATGCCGCCGATGGCCAGGTTGTAGACCGTGTTAGGCAGCGTGTTGGCGTAGTTGTAGGAGTTGGCTAGCGCGAGCTGGCCAATCGCCGGCACTAGCACCAGCGTCCGCAGCAACCCGGTCACCCGCGACGCCAGCGTGCCGACAGCCATCACACTGCTCGATCGCACCAGGCTTGAGTTGCCTGCCGGGCCAGCTCCGCCGCCGGTCGGGCGGCCACCACCGGTGCCACCGCTACCTGAGCCGCCCTGACCAGACTCGCCACCCGCAGGTGCCGCCCCGCCTGCCCGATGCGCGGGCTGACCGCTCTGGCGCTGATAACCTGCGCTGGGCCGAGGGTCGGTGGTCCGGCCTACGCCTGCTTTGGCCCGGTGGGCACCTGGAGCACGGTGACTACCAGCCCGCCGGCTTTCGCCGGCGGCAGCAGCCACGCGGCGGGGACCAGCCTGGCCGTCCGCTTCGTTCCATGCTGGCCCTGCTTCGGACCCAGGCGAGCTCATCGACTCTCCTCGGTTGGTCGGCCGCCAGGCGCGATCAATTCCTCATCGACGATCGCTGGCGCGGCCGATCGCAATTCAGCTCGGTCGGGGTCGACGTTATCGGTTTTATCCGGTTGAGTGGGGCTATTCGCCGCCTCACCTTGCTCCGGCCCGGTTGGCGCGTCACCATCAGGCTCGCCCTCCCCATCCGTTGGCTGAGCCTTTGGCCGACCGCGTCTGATCGCCTGGGCAGCCGACGCGATCACGAACACGGCCAGCGCGGCCGCGCAGATCACGAGCGCGACGGTACCCAGATTGGTCGCGCTGATTTCCATGGTCAACGGCTGATCCGGCGGGTCAGGTAGTAGGGCACCAGTTGGCGTACGCAGACGTAGCGTGAGTGTCGCCTTCCCTGTTTGGGTCGCGCTCACGCTCAGCTTGACCTCAGTGCTGCTATGCGCATCCACAACGTAGAACCCGTGCGGTTGTTTTTGCTTGGCCGAGACAGTGTCGTTGCTGCTGCGCACCTGCAGCCCGACCCGCACCGGATAGCCGAGCGAGTTGTGGATGGACACGGTGACCGAACCGACCCGGCCACCCAGCGTCACGTGGATGGTCTGCTGTCCGCCTACCGACAAGCCGGCGAACTGCCGATGGACGAACTGATCGGTGTGCGTCAGCAGTGCCCGCGCCGCTGGCGCGTTCGCGCCGAGCCAGGCCGACGACTCGATCCCGTATATAGCCTGGTTGAGCTGAGGTTGCTTGGTCGCCATGATCGACCCGAGCAGCCCAAGCCTGCTGTCGAGCTTGGTCACTTTGTGCAGCAAGGTGGCAGGCAGTTCGCCGCTGGCATGCGGCTGCAGCAGCGGCGCGTACAGCTTCTCCGGATGCTCGGCCGCCAGTTGGTTCACCGTCACTGGCTTAAGCCACGGTGCGTTGACCGTGTCTTTCAGCAGGTCGGTGGCCAGGGCGCTGGACGGGTCCCACCGCCTGGGCGGTGTTACCAGCATCGACCGCCGCAGCGCCGGTGCCTCGGCCACGATCATCGCGGTCTGCGCAAGGAAGAGCTGACTCAGGTTGAAAATCGAGCCCGCCCGGGTCGAGCCGACTGCGGTCGAAGCGAGCAGGCCGCTCAGCGAATCGTCAGCGAGCAGTACTTTGAGCCTGCCGCCAACGCCATCGTTCACGCTGGTCACTGCGCCCGGGGTGTAATACAGCGGTAGCGCTGGGGGCATCGCCAGGATGACGGTGCTGATGTGCAGCGCCCCCAGGCTTTCAAGCACCTCCCGGCTGGCGAGGCCGCTCGCTGGCCAGGCGATAGCCGAGAGCTGCTTGGGTCCGGCGGGTAGCGCCGCCGGAATCGAGCTGCGGCCAAGCAGCGGGCCGGCCAACTGCTGCCCGCTGCTGAACGCGCGCTGCAAGTCGGAGTTGTTGCCGTACTGCGCCAGCCCGGCGACATCGACGTCGGCGTACGGCGTCACGAACAGACCGCGGCCTTTCGTGGCTCGGACCAGGTTGGCCAGCCAGTCCTTGGCCTGCGGATCGGCTTGGTGCGTCGGATCGTTGACGCAACTCGATGACACGCCGACCTGATAGGGCTTGGTCATCGTCCGTGCGTTGCCCACAAGCGCCGGGTCGATCGCCCAGGTCAGTTGAGCCTTAGCGGCATAACTGCCGCCGATCGCCAGCAACTCGGCTAGCCGGCCGCCTGGTGCCAGGCTGGCGGCCAGCGAGTTGTCCAGCAGACCAGGGCACGCGCCCTGGTGCGGGCTGTCGATCAGCGGCCAGATCCAGGAGATGTCGAACGGCGCTGGCCGGGTCGAGGCCGGGCAGCTATCCGCCTTACCTGGCCAAAATGGCAGCGGCACCGGGTCGCTCGCGCTGATCCCGCTAGCGGGGTCACTCACCTGCGCCGTCAGCGGGTACACGCCGAAGCAGTTCAGCCGGAGGTTGGCCACAGGGAGCCGAACCCGGAAGGACACTGACCGGTGCGCTCGCAACTGGCTAATCGACACGGGCGGGAGATCAAGCGCCGATTGCAGGACCTGGCCACCCGCAGCGAATTGCTGGAGCGCGGTGCCAGTCGTCAGCCGCTCCGACGAGAAGAGCAGGTGGACAGCCAGTCCGGTCATCATCGATCCGGTGCCGTTCCTGATCCGGCCCCGGATGGTGACCGTCTGCCCTGGACGGGCATAACCAGGGTTGACCGAGGTGACGGTGAGCGCTAGCGGCTGAGCCTTGGCGTGAGCTCGGTGCTCGCCCGCTGGCCTGGTCGCCACCGTTAGCGCGACCCGGCCAGGCGGCAGCGCCCGCGCCGTCGTTGACCCTGCGAGCAGTGGCAGCGCGAGGATGGCGAGACCGGCGCTCGTGCTTAGACAGGCTCGCCCGAGCCGGGATACGTGGCGATTGCGGCGCCTGGTGGCATGCGAGCGGGCCATGGCGCACATGCTATTGCGGTCAGCGACCCTTAGTGGCCGGTGCCAGCTTGGTCGCTCTCGCCAGCGAGCTAGCCGGGGTCGGTGACCGGGCTGGTGCCTGCCCCAGATTGTTGGCCAGCCGGTTTACCGCTTACTCTCAATGCCCGTGCACGATCGCAATCCCATGACACCGCGCCAGCGGCAGGCGGCAGCGGCCCTGCTGGCCGCGATTCCGCCGGTCGCCGACGAACTTGGCCGCCTGTTCGCCAGCCACGGACATGAGCTCGCGCTGGTGGGCGGCCCCGTTCGCGACATCTTCCTGCGGCGTCAGGTCAGCGATCTGGACCTCACTACCGACGCGACGCCCCAGCGAGTGATCGAAATCACCTCTCAGTGGGCCGATGCCACCTGGACGGTCGGCATCGCCTACGGCACGGTGGGGTTGCGCAAGGGAGACCAGGTACTTGAGATCACTACCTATCGCACTGAACGATACGAGCGGGAATCGCGCAAGCCGGCGGTAAACTACGGCACCTCGCTCAGCGACGACCTGGTGCGCCGCGACTTCACCGTCAACGCGATGGCGGCGACGCTGCCGGCGCATGAGCTGATCGACCTTTTCGGCGGGCTCGAAGATCTGCGTGACCGGATCTTGCGCACGCCCGGTGCGGCCACGAGTTCGTTCGATGATGACCCGCTCAGGATCATGCGCGCGGCTAGATTCGTTGCTCAGCTTGGCTTGACGCCGACGGAGGAAGTACGCGCGGCGATGGTCGAGATGGCGTCAAGGCTGGCGATGATCTCGGCCGAGCGGATCGCCGCCGAGCTGACCAAACTGCTGCTGGCGAGCCGGCCGGGCGGGCCGTCTGCGGGAATCGAGCTGCTGACCGAGACCGGCGCGGCCGACTATTTCCTGCCAGAAGTTCCTAAGCTTCAGCTCGAAGTCGATGAGCACCACCGGCACAAGGATGTCTACCGGCATTCACTGATGGTCCTCGACCAAGCCATCGAGCTCGAAGGTCGGTACGGATTTGAGTGCGATTTGCGGCTGCGGCTAGCCGCGCTGCTGCACGACATCGGGAAGCCTAAGACAAGGTCGCTGCTTCCCGGTGGCCGGGTGGCTTTCCATCACCACGACGTCGTGGGGGCGAAGCTGGCTCGCGCTCGGCTCAAGGCGCTGCGGATGCCTGCCGACGTGACCGCCGACGTGGCGAACCTGATCGGGCTTCATCTGCGTTTCCACGGCTTCGGCACAGGCGAATGGACCGACTCCGCGGTTCGCAGGTACGTCACCGACGCCGGTCCTTTGCTGACCAGGCTGCACGCGCTGACCAGGGCAGACTGCACGACCAGGAATCGCGCCAAGGCCGAGCGGCTGGCCAGGAGCTATGACGAACTTGAAGCCAGAATCACCGAGCTCGCCGAGCAGGAAGAACTCGCCGCGATCAGGCCAGACCTTGACGGTCACGAGATCATGCGGCTGCTCGACCTCAAGCCGGGCCCACTCGTTGGCCGCGCCTATAACTATCTGCTCGAACTTCGGCTTGATCGTGGTCCGATGAGTCGCGAGCAAGCCGTTCACGAGCTGCTGCGCTGGGCTTCTGAGTCAGGAGTAACGTCCGGGTCGGCGGGTCGGGCGGACACCGGCGACTGACCACTGATCAGCCGGTAGCTGAGCGCGCCGACAAGGTAACCGACTCCGACGACCAGCAGCATTGGCACCGAGTGCCCCGAGCTTGGCATGAAGGCCGCGCTCACCGCGGCGCCGGCGACGAACGTCGTGTTATAGACCATGTCGTTAACCGAGAAAACCCGGCCGCGAAAGTCGTCGGCGACCTGCTGCTGCAAGATCGTCGTGGTGGAGATCGCGATCCCCTGAGCTACTACGCCAAGCACGAAGCCGATCACCACGAACTCAAACTGCCGGAAGCCGGGCCCGAGCGCGACGGTGACGACGCCGCCAGTCACTAGCAGCGCAATGATCCAACTCTGGCTGGCGAGCCGGCGAGTAGCGATCGGGGTCAGCCAGGCCGCCGCGCCGTAGCCGACCGCCGAGCCGATGATCACCGGCAGGAAGTGCGCCAGCGCGGTGTTCGCGCTGCTTGAGTGGTAGAAGTAATTTCGGTACAGCAAGATCGACATCAGCAGCAAGATCCCGTAGAAAAACCGGTGCGCTCCGGTCGCGGCCAGCGCTCCGGCTGCGTGTCGTCGCTGCCAGATATGCCTGAGCCCGGCGACCAGGCCGACTGCGACGTTCTCAAGGTCGGTGCCGATGCTGCCCGCCGCCTTGCCTTCGGCGGGAGTCGGCCCGAGCGCGGCCTTCGGCATCCGCCGCGCGGCCAGGCTGGCCAACACGTAGCACAGTCCTCCGGCGAGCAGCGTTATGCCCGATCCAATCGCACCGCCGCCGGTAGCGACATGCACGGCCGCGCCGACAATTCCGCCAATGAAGGCCACGACAGTTCCCGAAGTCGGGCCAACCGAGTTAGCCATCACCAGCTCATCGCCGCTGACCACGTGTGGCAATGCCGCCGACAATGCCGACAAGAAGAACCGGTTCACCCCGAGTACGGTCAAAGTGGCCAGCCAAACAGGCAAGTTCAACGCTCCCGCCGGCGATGAACGCCGCCGCCAGCACCACGAAGACCGCCCGCAGCAGGGCCGACCAGACCAGGATCTGGCGGCGCGACCACCGGTCGATGAACACCCCGGCGAACGGCCCGATCAGCGAGTAGGGCAGGTACAGGACGGCGAACGAGGCCGCAGCGGCCGCCGGATCGGGAAACGTGGTGGCGTTGAAGAAGACATAAGTGCCGAGCCCGGCCGTGAAGATGCCGTCACCAGTCTGCGAGATCAGCCGAGTGGCGTAGAGCTTCCTGAACCCGTCGCTGGCCAGCACGGTGCGCAAGTCGCCAATAAAAGAGGACTGCTGCTGCACGTGATCAGGTTACGGCCAACATACGAAACGGAGCGCACCAAGTAATCTCGGCGCGCCCCGCCTCGGCTCCGGCCCGGTGTTCGCGGACCTAGCAGCGAACCGGTCCAGGTATTACCGGTCGACCTCGCCCTTGATGAACTTGTCTACCTGCTCACGCGCCTGGTCGTCGCTGTACTGCTCGGGCGGCGACTTCATGAAGTAAGAGGATGCGGACAGGATCGGGCCGCCGATGCCGCGGTCCTTGGCGATCATCGCGGCACGTACCGCGTCGATGATCACGCCGGCCGAGTTGGGCGAGTCCCAAACCTCGAGCTTGTACTCCAGGTTCAACGGGGTGTCGCCGAACGACTTGCCCTCCAGCCGCACGTAGGCCCATTTGCGGTCGATCCAGCCACGGCACGTGGTCGGATGGGCCGATGTGCACGTCGGCCTTGGCCATCTCGTGCGGGATCTGGGACGTGACCGACTGGGTCTTGGAGATCTTCTTGGACTGCAGGCGCTTGCGCTCCAGCATGTTCATGAAGTCCATGTTGCCGCCGAAGTTGAGCTGGTAGGTGCGCAGCAGTTCAACGCCGCGGTCCTCGAACAACTTGGCCAGTACGCGGTGCGTGATCGTCGCGCCGACCTGGGACTTGATGTCGTCACCGACGATCGGGACACCAGCTTCAGTGAACTTGGCCGCCCATACCGGGTCGGAGGCGATGAAGACGGGCAGCGCGTTGACGAAGGCGACCTGGGCGTCGATCGCGCATTGCGCGTAGAACCGGTCAGCCTCTTCCGAGCCCACCGGCAGGTAGGACACCAGCACGTCAGCCTTTGTGTCCCTGAGCGCCTGGGTCACGTCCGCCGGTGCCTCGTCGGACTCAGTGATGATCTCCTGGTAGTACTCGCCAAGGCCGTCGTATGTCGGCCCGCGCTGCACGGTCACGCCGGTCGGCGGCACGTCGGCAGATTGATCGTGTTGTTCTCGCTGGCCACGATCGCCTCGGCCAGATCGCGGCCAACCTTCTTGGCGTCAACGTCGAACGCGGCCACGAACTCGATGTCGCTGACGTGGTAAGGGCCGAACTGCACGTGCATCAGGCCCGGCACCCGACTAGCCGGGTCGGCGTCCTTGTAGTACTCCACGCCCTGGACGAGGGAGCTTGCGCAGTTCCCGACGCCCACTATGGCTACCCGTACCGAACCCATGAGGATTTACTCCTTTTCTTCTTTTTTCTCAGTGCTAACTCTGGCCGCTAACTCTGGCCGCTAACTCTGGCCGCTAACTCTGGCCGCTAACTCTGGCCGCTAACTTTGGCCGCTGGCTCTGACCGCCGGTCTGGCCGCTGGCGCTTGGCCGTCGGCCTCTCACGCTTGGTCGATGTCAGTTGGTGCGACTGGATCAGCACTGTTCTTAGGGGCGCCACCGGGACTAGCGGACTCAGCGTCCGCCGCTCGCTCGGAGGCGATCAGCTCATTCAGCCAGCGAACCTCGCGCTCTACTGACTCGAGCCCGTGCCGTTGCAGCTCGAGCGTGTAGCTATCCACACGCTCCCTGGTCCTGGCGAGGCCCGCACGGAACGCCTCGACCCGCTCTTCAAGGCGGCTTCGGCGGCCCTCTAGTATGCGCAGCCGCACGTCAGCCCTGGTGAGCCCGAAGAAGGCGAACCTGACGCCGAAGCCGTCATCCTCCCAGGAGGCCGGCCCGGCCTGGCCGAGCAGATCCTGCAGGTACTCTTTGCCGTCGGCGGTCAGCCGGTAGACGATCTTGGATCTTCTACCGGCCAGCGGCTTAGCCGGATCGGGGATCGCGTCCTCGGTGATGAGGCCACGAGCGGTTAGGTCCTTCAGGCACGGATACAACGAGCCGTAGCCGAAAGCGCGGAACGCGCCAAGCACCGAATTCAGCCGCTTCCTCAGCTCGTAACCGTGCAGTGGGGTCTCGTGCAGCAATCCGAGGACGGCAAGCTCGAGCACGCCGGTTCGCTGGCTGCTCATGACGGCTCGTGCCTCCTGTCCTGTTGCGGCGTATCCGCTCGATGTATCGAGCCGATACATCGAAAAGATATGTGCTGCGGCGCCATAACGCAAGTCCCAGCCCGCCAGTACGGGCCATAACGCCTCGTCGGCGGCGTGGCTGAGGCTGGTTGCCTAGGTGGGGTATCGGCTCAGCCGCGATTCCGTCGTAACCTGTCGGTCATGAGGCGATCGGTGGTCGATTACGCGCTCGCGCGCCGGGCGACGCTCGCATCAGTGCTATCTGGACGCACCACCATTACCGATGTCTGCGACGCCCACCCCTATCTACTGCGCGCCGCCAAGTTCCACGGCGAGCCCACTGACTCCGGCTGCCCGATCTGTGAGAAAGCCAAGCTCACGCACGTCACTTACGTCTACGGTGACGAGCTAGGCCAGTACGAGGGCCGGGTCAAGCAGGGCAAGGAACTAGACGAAATGGCGGCGGAATACGGCGAGTTCAAGGTGTATGTCGTCGAGGTCTGCCAGAGTTGCGGCTGGAATCACCTCGCGTCGTCCTATGTGCTAGGTACCGGCGAACCGTCCGTTAGGCGACGTCGTCGCGCCCGTACGGCGGACTGAGTACCGCGCTGATCGGCGTCGCAGGGCACGCTGCCGTTTGCACGCACGTTAAGTGATTAAGCCTGCGCAACAGAGGATGAAAGCGCAGACTAGAGAGCGTACCGGGACACTAGGTACAGCCGGGTAGCGTGGTTGCCCACGGGAGTGCCCCTCCTCCGCGAAGACTGCCTATACGCCGACCAGCGAGGATCAGGTGAGTAGTCGAGACTTCCCCGGACCGTCTTGGCCAGATAGATCAGAGCCAGCTGATGGTGTCCCGGGTTATCGCTCCGCCAGCAACGAAGGGTACGGACGCTCCGCGAGCAGCGATCCGACCGGATACGGGTCCCCTCAGCCGGGCTATGAAAGCAACGGCCGGTCAAGTCGTCGCAGCGAGCCCAGGCACAGCGAGCCCAGGCGCAGCGAGCCCAGACACGGCGACCGGTATCCGTCCGGCAATGGCGGCTCGGCCGGGAACGGAAGCTCGGCCGGGAACGGGTACTCGGGCGGGAACGGGTACTCGCGAAGCGATCGTGACTACGCCGGTGACGGACGCCGCTCGGACGGATACCCGGCCGCTCGTCGCGATGGCTACTCCAGCGACCGTCCTGATGAGTATCGGTCGCGAGGACGCCGGGATGGCAGGCGGGCGAGTGACGGCGACCGATCAGTGCCGCGCGGGTCCGACTCGTCGCGGTACGACGGTGGCGACTATCGCGGCGCCGACCGGAGCGGATATAAGGGCGACGGCAATGGGTCAGCCAGCGGTCGCGGCCCAGCAAGCTATGACGCCACTGGCTACGGCAGGCCGGCCCTCGATGACTCGGCCGCCTGGTTCCGGCAGGCCGGCGGATACGACGCCACCGGCATCGGCACCTCATCCCGGCGTTCGGCCCGGCCTGGCTACTACACCCCGGACGACGATCCGTCCGGCATCCTTGAGCGCATCGGGCACGGCAAGGACAAGTACCGAGCAGCTGGCCCGCCCGATCCCAGGGACCCGAGCCGGACCGGTCGCCGCGCGGGCGGCTCATCCGGTGGCGGCCGAGGTCCGCACGACCCGGTGGACGAGCCCGGGTCACCGTTCAAACGGACTCTGCTGCGGATCTGGCGCGGCAGCTGGTGGCGGCACTGGAGTGTCAAGAAGGCCGGCTTGCTGGTTGGCGCGCTCGCGGCGGTTATGGCGCTAGTGCTGGTGGCCTCGTTCTTTATCGTGCTAGGCAACACCAAGGTGCCGATCGTGGCGCTGAGCAATCCGCTGAATCAGTCGTCACTGGTCTACTTCTCCAACGGCAAGGTCGTTGGCTGCTTCTGCTCCGCCGACCGCACTGTGCTCACCCCGGCCCAGATCAAGAAGTCGAAGCTGTTGGTCGCGGCGGTGCTGGCCGCGGAGGACAGGAACTTCTGGACCGAAGGCGGCGTGTCGCTCACCGGCATCCTGCGGGCGGCTAAGGATGACCTATCGGGCAACTCGCTCCAGGGTGCTTCCACGATCACTGAGCAATTCGTCAAGACCTATTACGATCCGACCGGACTCGGCAACCTGACGGTGAGCGAAAAGATCAAGGAGATCTTCGTCGCGATCAAGCTGGCCAAAATGCGGCCGAAGCTGTGGATACTCACCCACTATCTGAACGCCATCGCGCTGGGTGCCGGCGCTAACGGCATAGAGGCCGCAGCAGAGACCTACTTCCACGTCAAGGCGTGGCAGCTGACGATCTCGCAGGCCGCGATGATCGGTGCCATGATCCAGTCGCCCTACGGCTACGAGGCGACGGACCCGCGCTACATGCCGCCAGGCTTCTCGAACTCGCTGCTCGATCGCTGGATTTACGTGCTCACCAACATGGTCAGGGACGGGGCCATCACGCAGCAGCAGATGAACACGCTAGTGCCCGATCCGAGCCAGCCAGCCACCGCGCTGAAGAATTTCCCCCAGGTCCACATCACCTCGCCCAACGCGAGCTGGCCGGGCTACCGCGGCTACATCATGCAATTGGTAGCCAACGAACTGCACGCCTACTACGGCTACCCGGCGGACCCCGCCAAGCTTGGCAACGACGGCTTGCGGATCCACACCACCATCAACGAACGGCTGATGAACGCGCTCTATAGCGCTGTTCGGCAGAACAAGCAGTTGATGGCTAGTTACGGTGTGCCGCTGCCGTCCTACGTGCACATCGCTTCGGTGCTTGAGGAGCCGCGCACCGGCAAGATCGTCGCCTTCTATGGCGGCCCTGGCTACACCAACAACGTGAAGCGCTGCGCCAAAGTCAAGTGCAACGTCAACACGATCCTGACGCCAGAGCCGGTGGGCTCGTCCTTCAAGCCCTACGTACTGGCCACTGCGGTCTCCCAAGGCATGAACGTGCAGACCAGCGTAATGAACAGCCACTCGCCGCTGTGCATACCGCCGGACTACACCACCACGCTCCAGCTCCAGTTGTCCAAGCAGACCACGAATTGCGACACCGAGCTTGGTTACTGGCAGTTCAACGAGCCGAGCGAGAAACTTTGGCGTCAACCTCTCCGTTGCCGCAGCCACCGCCTCATCGAATGACCCCACCTACGAGGACCTGATCCACCGGACCACGGTCCAGAAGGTCATCGACATGGCGGCGACCCTCGGCGTCAACCCGAGTGACGTGCAGGGCCTGCAGGACATGTTCGGCAATGGATGTCGTAAGCACTTCCCTGACTGTCACCCAGGTGCGCAAAATGCGGCGCTCGGCGGCGGCCCGCTGACTGCGGTGGACCAGGCTAATACTTTCGCGACCCTGGTGTCAGGTGGGATCAGCGCGACTCCACACATCATCAGTTACCTCGTCCAGGCTAACGGCCTGAAGGTTCCAGCTCACGTGGTGAAGCGGCAGGCGGTGACACCTGAAGTAGCCGGCGACACGGACTGGGCACTGTCCTTCGACACCAGCACAGATCCGCCCGGCGGCGGTGCCGGAGCTGTAGGCACCGGCGTCCCCAATGCGGTCTGGGACCGTCCGATGATCGCCAAGACCGGCACGCTCGGCCAGGAAAATGTCGCGACCGAGGCGTGGTTCATCGGCGCGATCCCGCAATACTCGCTCTCCGTCGGCATGTTTACCGACAAGCCGAACGCGAACCCGCCGGAGATCCTTGACGGGCTGCCCACCATCGGTGGTTGGACTGGTGGCTATGGCGGTGCCTGGCCCGCGCACATCTGGCACACCTTCATGAGCGAGGAGTTCAGCAACCTGGCGATCAAGCAGTTGCCGCCAGAGGGCTTCTCCGGCAACGACCCGGTCTTCACCAAGTGGATCCAAGCGTTGCCGCCGAAGAAAAAGAAGAAGAAGTGCCAGACGACGCCGGGTGCTGGGCATCATCACCACCATTGGCCGTTCGTCGTTCTCGGCAACGGCGGCACCAATTGCCCGCCAGGTGGTTCGCCGAGCCCGAGCCCGTCGCAGTCAAGCAGTCCGAGTCCGTCGAGCACGCCGACTCCGACCACCAGTAGTTCGCCGAGCCCGACGCCGTCCGGGTCGCCAAGCCCGTCGCAAACCCCGCCGTTCGCGAACCCGCAGGCACCGAACCCGCAGGTGCCCCATCCGCACGTCCCCAGCCCGGCAGGCGACACCGCCGAGCTGTCAGCGGTAGCAATCCTGCCGACGGAGCTGCCGAAGCTGATCGGCCGGGCCGTGACGTCAGGGTTGGCCTGACTGGCTCAGCTCCCTCAGCTTCCCAGCTGAGAGCTGAGCCAGCGGACGTCCGCGGCCGGGTCTGGGGTCTCGCAGATGACGTTGGCCCCGGCCCCCTGAACGACCGAAACGATGGTGGCGGGGTCGATGGTGCCGATCGTCAGCCCGGCATGCCGGTCGCGGCCCGAGTTGAACTCGTCCCTTGAGTTGTTGCAATGCACCAGGTCGATCCGGCCTGTGATGGCCTTGATCCGGTCCACGATTCCGGCCAGCTCTTCGCCAGCCGAGTTGGCGTGGCAAGTATCCAGGCAAAATCCGACGTCATCAGCGCCAGCGTCGGCGATCGCCTGCCAGAGTCTGGCAATGTTGTCGAGGCTACGGGCCATCGCGCCGTCGCCGCCAGCGGTGTTCTCGATCAGCATCGGTAGCGGTCGTTCGATCCGCTCGATGGCCTTGCGCCAGCTGTCATAACCTTCAGCCGGATCGGCGCCCGCGGTGACGTGCCCGCCGTGCACGATGAGCCCGGCGGCACCGATCGAGGCCGCCGCGTTCAGTTGCTGCTCGAGAATCTTGCGGCTCGGGATTCTGATCCGGTTGTTCGGTGATGCCACGTTGACCACATACGGCGCGTGCACGTAGGCCGTGATGTCGGCGGCCTCGAACTCCGCCCGCACCTGGGCTGGCTCACGGCCACCAGGGAACGATGGTGCCTTCCAGTCCTGCGGATCGCCGAGAAAGAACTGGACGGCGTTCACGCCCATCGCGGTCGCTACTTCAAGTGGATAGCCGTCATGCAGGTGCGCACCGATTCTGACCATCCCCCGAGCTTAGCGATCCAGCCCAAGCGATCCACCGCAAGCGGGCGAGGCCAGCCGAGCGCGGGCAGCCGTGAGCGGCCAGCCGTGAGCGGGCACCCGGGCGTGGGCGGCCGGGCGTGGGCACGCGGGGCACCGAGAACCATGAACCGATGGTCGATTGTGCCGTAAGGTCCGATATCGTCAAGATCTGACGGCTAGTAAGTGAATCCGCCGTGAGCGATGCCGAGACCAAGGCCGACAAAGGCTGCGACCACACCGCACACGATGACCATTCGCTGCTCCCTGGTCGCGGACACCATCTGCGCCGCCATGCCGACTAGAAAGGCAGTGACTCCAAGCAGTGTGCCGACGAAGTGGGCGGTGTCCATCAGGCCAAGTACCGCCGACGCGACGCCGGCGACCACTGCGTACGCAGCGGATGCGTTGATGGCGGGATGGCGCTGGCCATCACTATTCAACGTGAAACGACGTACCTGCGATCCAGACCGAGCCTGCGCCTGCGACACGGGCCGTCACCTCCTGCTAGAACACTGGGTTGACACCCTAGGTTGACACTCCGGGCTGACAGTGAGTTTGGCGGCAGCTCAAGCGATGCGAGCCTGTCAAAATCTAATGCCTTCACCTTCTCTCGCACCGAACCTGCCCGGCCGTTTATGTTGTGTGTTTTCCCGACCGGGCGGGAGCTAACACCGGCTAGGCCCGTGGTTGGGGCGGGCGGGGGTGACTGCGCATCTCGGGACGTGTTGTCGGTGCTGGCTGGTAGGCTTACAGCCCTGCACAGCCAGGCAAGGCCGCGCAGCTCCTCCTGTCACGGAAGGACCGTGACCGCTGAGTCCGAAGGAGGCATGGTCGGCATGCGCCGCTACGAGATGATGATCATCCTTGATCCATCGCTTGAAGAGCGAACCGTTCAGCCCTCACTTGACCAGTTCCTGAAGGTCGTCACCACGGCCGGCGGGACTGTTGACAAGGTAGACGTCTGGGGCAGGCGACGGCTCGCCTACGACATCGATAAGAAGTCCGAAGGCATCTACACGGTCGTTGACCTCGTGGCTGAGCCCGACACGGTCAAGGAGCTTGACCGTCAGCTCAATCTCAATGAGGCAGTGATGCGGACGAAGATCCTTCGTCCCGACCTGCACTGAAGTCGACGTCCAAGCCCGCATCCGCGCTGTGACTAAGAGCCGGATCGCGTTCCGATAAGCAGCACCCGATTGACCGGGAGTACCCGATGGCAGCAGGCGACACCCAGATCACCATCATCGGCAACCTCGTCGACGATCCACAACTCCGCTATACCGCGACCGGGCAGGCCGTGGCCAGCTTCCGAGTGGCCTCGACCCCGCGCTTCATGGACCGCACTTCCAATGAGTGGAAGGACGGCGAGTCGCTGTTCATGTCCTGCAGCGTCTGGCGGCAGGCTGCCGAGAACGTTGCGGAAAGCCTGCAGCGGGGCATGCGCGTCATCGTCTCAGGGCGACTGCGGCAGCGGTCGTATGAGACGAAAGAGGGCGAGAAGCGCACCGTCTACGAAGTCGAGGTCGACGATGTCGGCCCGTCGCTGCGGAATGCGTCAGCCAAGGTCGTCAGGTCCAGCCGGGCCACTGGTGGCCAAGGCGGCTCTGGCGGTTACGGCAGTGGCGGTTCTGGCGGTGGTGGCGGTGGCGGCCGCGCCAACGACGACCCGTGGAGTTCGGAGCCGGCCGATCCCGGCTTCACCGACGAGCCGCCCTTCTAGCCGGTCCCGTTCTAGCCGGTCCCACACCGCCGAGTACGACGCCAACTCAATAAATCAGCCATCCCGGATCGCCCGTACGCGGGCGCTGCCGGGCCCATCCCCGCTGGACGCGGGGCTACCATCCCCGCCGTAGGCGGGGCTCTGCTAAGGAGCACCACGATGGCCAAGCCACCCATCCGCAAGCCTAAGAAGAAGGTTTGCCTGTTCTGTCAGGAGAAGGTCGTCCGGGTCGACTACAAAGACACCGCGACCCTCCGCAAGTTCATCTCCGACCGCGGCAAGATCCGGGCGCGGCGGGTATCCGGCAATTGCACTAGGCACCAGCGCGATGTTGCCACGGCGATCAAGAACGCCCGCGAGATGGCGCTGCTGCCGTACACGAGCACGGCTCGCTAAGGCCGAGGGAGGTAACGAACGATGAGCGGTTCACCGATGAAGCTCATCCTGACCCAGGAGGTCTCAGGCCTGGGTTCCCCCGGCGATGTCGTCGAGGTCGCTGGCGGGTACGGCAGGAACTACCTGGTCCCGCGCGGCTTCGCGATGCGCTGGACCAAGGGTGCTGAGAAGCAGATCGAACTGATCAAGCGCGCTCGCTCGGCCAGGGAGATCCGCAGCGTCGACGATGCCAAGGCCGCCGCCGAGCGGCTGCGCGGAATGCGGGTCAAGCTGCACACCAGGGCGGGCAGCGGCGGCAGGCTGTTCGGCTCGGTGTCAACGACTGACATCGCCACCGCAGTCAAGAATGCTGGCGGTCCTGACCTCGACCGCCGCAAGATCGAGGTCGGCAATCCGATCAAGACGGTCGGATCGCACCAGGTCGCCGTTCGCCTCCACCCGGAAGTGAGCGCCACCCTAGAAGTCGAGGTCATCGGGTCTTAGTACCGCCGACCACGATGACTTAGCATCAGGCCGCTGCCAGCACCTCTGGCAGCGGCCTGATGGCGTCCTTCCAGGTTCGTCGGCCCCATAGCACGTAGCGCAGCCGGAACCCGGTGTGAGACCTTGGCCACCGACCCGGGCGTGCAGCGGAGCGGCCGGAGATGCGGGCGGGCGTCTGCCTGGCGGCCGCGAGATTTTAGTCGGTGGGTGTGGCCAGAGCCTGATAGCCGACTAGTCGCCTAGCCACCTCAGGATCGAGTTCGACGAGTTGCGCCCAGAGTTCGGCGACCCTCGCCACCAGGGGGTCGGTGCCGATGGGCTCGGTGCCGATGGGCTCGGCGCCGATTGGCTCGGTGTTGGCCGGTCTGGTTCGAGGTGAGTTGGTGGTAGCCGTCCGCCCGGCCCTGACAGCGAGATCATCTATGGCTTGGCCGATCTCGGCGAGACGCTGCGCGGCTGTCGAACACATAATCGAATACTAGCCGGCTGGCGGTTGGTGGCGAGTCAAATCCGGGCGGATCGTTGATGCGCCAGGCCCACCAATTACGGCAGTTGGTTATCCACATCGAGCGCTTCCGCTGGTCATCCCGGCCAGTTGCGTGCGGTCAGTATCCCAAGGGCAGAGTTTTCTTCTTTGCACACTCGGTGGACGATGTCTCCGCAGCTAGAGCGACTGTCCAGTGCGCAGAAAGGACATTGTCCACAGCAGGTTCCCCACGTAATCCACAGGCTGCACGGCGTGTCTGCACAGCCTGTCCACAGCTTTATGCACAGGCTGATTGGACGTGAGCCACAGGCCGCAGAACACTGTGCTGAGCCACTGTGCTGAGCCCATTGTCAGCACCGTTCGATAGAACGGTACGGGGCCGTTGATAAATGGGGGTGTTGCCTGGTGAGCATCGCGGAGCTCGCGCCGCGCGAGGACTTCGAGCGGACCCCGCCGCATGACATCCCGGCTGAGCAGTGCGTGCTCGGCGGCATGATGTTGTCGAAGGACGCGATCTCCGACGTCATCGAGGTCATCAGGGCAACCGACCACTACCGACCCGCGCACCAGATCGTGCACGAGACGATACTGGACCTTTATGGCCGAGGCGAGCCGGCCGATCCGATAACTGTGGCCGCCGAGCTCACCAAGCGTGGTGACATCGCCAAAGTTGGCGGTGCCCCGTATCTGCACACTTTGATCGCCTCAGTGCCCACAGCCGCGAACGCCGGCTACTACGCGCGCATCGTCAGAGAGCGCGCGATCCTGCGTCGGCTGGTCGAGGTAGGCACCAGGATCGTGCAGCTTGGCTACGCCGGTGACGCGGACGCCGATGAGCTGGTCGACCGCGCCCAGGCCGAGGTCTACGGAGTCACTGAGCGGCGCAGCGGCGACGACTATATGAAGTTGTCGGACATCATGACCGAGGCGCTAGTCGAGATCGAGTCGATCAGCAAGCGAGATGGCACGATGACCGGGGTGCCAACCGGCTTCGCCGATCTTGATGCTCTGACCAACGGCTTGCATGCCGGGCAGATGATCGTGGTCGCAGCTCGGCCCGCACTCGGCAAGAGCACCCTGGCGCTGGACTTCGCGCGAGCGGCTTCGATCAAGAACGGCCTCAGCTCTGTCATGTTCAGCTTGGAAATGAGCCGCAACGAGATCACTATGCGGCTGCTGTCCGCTGAGGCTCGGATTCCGCTCCAGTCCATGCGTACCGGCCAGATGAATGAGGACGACTGGGCCAGGCTCGCCCGTCGGATGGGCGAGGTCGCGCACGCACCCTTGTTCATCGACGACTCACCGAACATGTCCATGATGGAGATCCGGGCTAAGTGCCGTCGCCTCAAGCAGCAGCACGATTTGCGCCTGGTGATCGTCGACTACCTGCAACTGATGTCCTCACCAAAGCGGGTCGAGAACCGACAGCAGGAAGTGTCTGAGCTCTCTAGGTCGCTGAAGCTACTCGCCAAGGAACTCAATGTCCCGGTCATCGCGCTCGCCCAGCTCAACCGCGGACCTGAGCAGCGAACCGACAAGCGCCCGATGCTGTCGGACCTGCGCGAATCGGGCTGCCTAACTGCCGACACGCGGATACTGCGGGCCGACACTGGCGCCGAGGTGCGCCTTGGCGACCTGATGCGCTCCGGTGAGCGCGATTTTCCGGTCTGGTCGCTTGACGATCGGCTGAAGCTGGTGCCGCGGCGACTTAGCCGCGTGTTCCCCACCGGCACCAGAGAGGTCTTTAAGGTCAGGCTCCGATCCGGCCTCGAGGTGGAGGCAACCGGCAATCATCCCTTCCTTACCTATGACGGCTGGAAGTCACTGGGAGACCTCACTGTCGGCAGTCGAGTGGCGGTGCCCCGACACATACCCCGTCCGCTCGCGGAGCGCGAACTGCCAGAAACGAAGCTCGCGCAGTGGTTGGACCGCCATGACAAGTTCATTCCCGAGCCAGTCTTCACGCTGCCTAAGCGCCAGCTGAGCGTGGTCGCGCGGCATCTGTGGGCCACCGACGGGTGTGTCCGTTGGGATGCGAGGCTTGGTCAGGCCAGCATCTACTATGCCTCGATCAGCCGGAGGCTCATCGACGACCTCGCGCAGTTGCTTCTCAGGTTCGACATCATGACTCGCATCAAGCAAGTGTCGAACGGGTCGCGCCGCCCCCGCTATCACCTGCTAGTTTGCGGAGCCGATAATCAGCTTAGGTTCCTCGACTACATCGGCGTCGACGGTGCTCAAGGCGAGCACGCTGCTCGGTGCCGGGCGGAGCTTTCGACGATGAGCGGCAACGCCAACGTCGATACGATTCCTCGCGCAGTCTGGAATCGAGTTCGCGAGGTGCTGGCCGAGCAGCAACTGTCGGAACGTGAGTACTCGGCTGCGGTCGCCACTCAGTTCGCTGGACGCGGCTTCTCGAAGCGTACGCACAGCCGGGAGCAGCTCAGCATGATCGCCACCGTGCTTGACCGATCCGATGTGGAGCTGCTGGCGACGAACGACGTCTTCTGGGACGAGATCTTCTCAGTGACGAGCATCGGAGTACAGGACGTCTATGACGCGACGGTCGACGGGACGCATAATTTCATAGCAAATGGTATGCATCTACATAACAGCATCGAGCAGGACGCGGACGTCGTCATCCTCTTGCACCGTGAGGACGCCTACGAGCGTGAGTCGCCGAGAGCGGGCGAAGCGGACTTCATCGTCGCGAAGCACAGGAACGGCCCGACGACTACGGTGACGGTGGCGTTCCAAGGCCACTACAGCCGGTTTGTTGATATGGCCAGGGTCTAGCCCCGGTCGGCTCAGTCCCGGTGCCGCACCGTCAAGCGACCGATCAAGGGCTTGGCACCAGCGCCCTTGATCTCATCCCCTCGAAATCTCCGCTATCATCGGTGAGGCCGGCAGATAAGCGCTCGTAGCTCAACGGATAGAGCATCTGACTACGGATCAGAAGGTTGGGGGTTCGAGTCCCTCCGAGCGCGCCACATCCCCGCAGGTCAGGCTCCAGTCAGCCGCTTCCCGCAGATCCTGGCCGCAGCTGGCCTACAGGGCGGACTGACGGCGCAGCCGCCAAAACACCACCATCGACAGCACCAGCACGATGGAGATCGGCCCGATGACCATCGGCAGGAAGTCTCCCCACGGCCACCCGCCGCTCAGAATGGAGAGCAAGGCGCCCGCAGCGGAGACACCTCCTCGCGCCCCGACCAGGACGATGAGTGCCAGCATCGGCCGGGCGTCCACCACGCTCCACGCGATCGCCAGGCCCAGGAGTACGAAGAGAACGGCGGCCGTCGCGACGCTCGGGACCTGCCTGAACAGCAGCGATCGCACGACCAGGTCAAGGTAGAGCGCCAGGACGGGCCAGCGCCATCCCAGCGGCATCCGCGACTTGCCCGGTGCCAAGACGGCGATCACGACCAGGGCTATGACTGGCCCGGTGAGCCAGTAGATCCAGTAAGGCGACGAGAACGCCACAGGCCGGCCGCGACGAGGGCGACGACCCCGGTGAGGAGGCGCCGTCCGGTCCAGGCCAGCGCGACGGCCGCGACCGCAGGTGCCGCGAGGCCAACATCGGCCAAGGAAACCGGATCGCCAACCCATTGGCCCACGTCGTTGCACAGGAGGATGATCACCGCGAGCAGCACGGTCAGGCGGAGGTTAGCGGCTGTCGTCAGTCGCTGGTCCTGCCCGCTGCGGAGCCGCAGCCCGCCGAGGATCAGCGTCCTCGCCTCGCGCCGCGAGGGCCACTGCCGGGCCGGAGCGCCGGGCGACGTGCGGGCGTCCGCAGCGGCCTCGAGCAGCGTGTCCAGCATCTCCTCGCCGCGGTCAGCCAGGTACCAGCCCGGATAGGCGCGCAGCAGCCGGCGGTACCGCCGCTCCAGCGCCGTCACGCCGGCCTCGGCCGGCGAACCACGGCACCGGGCGGGGAACTGCGTGCCTTGCCGGTCACCACGCGAGCGGCCTGGGCCAGGTGCTCGGCCTCCGCGCTCAGCGCGGCTGCGCCCTCGTCGGTCAGCCCGTAGGAGCGGCGCGCCCGGCCGTTCACGATCTCCTCGCTCACCAGCCGCACGTAGCCCGCGGCGCTGAGCCGGTCCAGCGCCGCGTACAGCGTCCCGGTGGCCAGCCGGACCCGGTGGCCGGACAACTCGTCGGCCCGCTTGATGATCCCGTAGCCGTGCAGTGGCCCGTCCAGGAGGCTGGCCAGCACGAAATAGGTCGGCTCGCGCATCGGCAGAATAGTCATCCCCGGACTATAAGTAAATCAACACCATATATCAACTGTCATGAAGGACCCGGGCCGCCTTGCCCGCGGTCTGGATGGATGCGGGCGAGGGGCGTCGTGCAACTCCTGCGTCGGCCGCCCGAGGGCTGCGGCGGGCCGGGACGCGGGGCGGGAGCAAGCCGACTAGCTTGGGTAGCTGAGCGGCGATCAGAACGATCAGGAATCGAGAAGCGTCCCGTGGATCGGCGGCGGCATACTCCTGACGAGAAGCGAATCGACAACAAGGGTCGGGGCTTCCCGTTCCCCCCTCCCAGCTCGGCCATACCGCCGGCGTCGAGGTGACCTACCACTAAAGGAGTGACCATGACTGGCTCTTCCACCCAGGGCGTCAAGACTGTCCTGCACCCCGTCTCTGACCTGGCAGCGGCAAAGCCTGTGTACGAGGCCCTGCTCGGGGTGGCGCCGAGCGCCGACGCGGAGTACTACGTTGGCTTCGACGCCGAGGGTCAGCACATCGGGCTGGTGCCTGGCGGCGCGTCGCAGGGGATGACGTCGCCGGTGGCTTACTGGCATGTGCCGGACATTGAGGCGAAGCTGGCCGAGGTGACCGCTGCCGGTGGCACAGTCAAAGACGCGGTGCGCAACGTCGGCGGCGGCCGTCTGGTGGCCACCTTCACCGACCCAGACGGCAACGTGCTCGGGCTGCTACAGGACAGCTGAGGCAGTCTGCCGCCGGAGCTGAACTAGGGCAGCCCCCTGCCCGCTAGCTGGAGACACGATAAGCATGGCCCAGAAGACGAACGCGCAGTCGCCCGCGCCGCATATCGCCGACAGCCACGATCTGATCCGGGTGCACGGCGCGCGCGAGAACAATCTCAAGGACGTCAGCGTCGAGATCCCCAAGCGGCGGCTGACGGTGTTCACCGGCGTCTCCGGCTCGGGCAAGAGCTCGCTGGTATTCGACACGATCGCCGCGGAGTCGCAGCGGCTGATCAACGAGACCTACAGCGCGTTCGTGCAGGGCTTCATGCCGACGCTGGCGCGGCCCGAGGTCGACGTGCTCGAAGGGCTGACGACCGCGATCATCGTCGACCAGCAGCGGATGGGCGCCGATCCGCGCTCCACGGTCGGCACCGCCACCGACGCCAACGCGATGCTGCGCATCCTCTTCAGCCGGCTCGGCCAGCCGCACATCGGCTCGCCCAACGCGTTCTCCTTCAACGTCCCTCGGTCCGGGCGAGCGGTGCGATCACCGTCGAACGCGGTGCCAGGCAAGACCGTGCAGAGCGACCTTCACCCGCCCCGGCGGCATGTGCCCGCGCTGCGAGGGTCGGGGCACGGTCTCCGACATCGACCTCGCCCAGCTCTTCGACGACTCCAAGTCGCTCGCCGAGGGTGCGATCACCGTCCCCGGCTACACCGTCGACGGCTGGAACTCCCGTCTTTACAGCGCGTCCGGCTTCTTCGACCCGGACAAGCCGATCCGCGAATTACACCAAGACCGAGCTGCACGACTTCCTCCACCACGAGCCGACCAGGATGAAGGTCGCGGGCATCAACCTGACCTACGAGGGACTGATCCCGCGGATCCAGAAGTCGATGCTGTCCAAGGACCAGGAGGCGCTGCAGCCGCACGTCCGGGCGTTCGTGGAGCGGGCGGTCACCTTCACCACCTGTCCCGACTGCGACGGCACCCGGCTCAGCGAGGCGGCCCGGTCGTCGCGGATCAAGGGCATCAACATCGCCGACGCCTGCGCGATGCAGATCAGCGACCTGGCCGACTGGGTCCGTGGCGTCGACGAGCCGTCGGTCGCGCCGCTGCTGGCGGCGCTGCAGCACGACGCTCGACTCCTTCGCGGAGATCGGGCTCGGCTACCTCTCGCTCGACCGGCCGTCGGGCACGCTGTCCGGCGGCGAGGCGCAGCGCGTCAAGATGATCCGCCACCTCGGCTCCTCGCTCACCGACGTCACCTACGTCTTCGACGAGCCCACCACCGGCCTGCACCCCCACGACATCCAGCGGATGAACGACCTGCTGCTGCGCCTGCGGGACAAGGGCAACACCGTGCTCGTCGTCGAGCACGAGCCGGAGACGATCGCGATCGCCGACCACGTCGTCGACCTCGGCCCCGGCGCCGGCGTCGGCGGGTGGCACGGTCTGCTTCGAGGGCACCGTCGACGGGCCTGCGGGCCAGCGGCACCCTCACCGGCCGCCATCTCGACGACCGGGCCGGTCTCGAAGAAGGCGGTGCGCACGCCGGCCGGCAAGCTGGAGATCCGCGGCGCGACGACCCACAACCTGCGCGACGTCGACGTCGACATCCCGCTCGGCGTGCTCGTCGTCGTCACCGGCGTCGCCGGCTCCGGCAAGAGCTCGCTGGTGCACGGGTCGATCCCCGCCGGCGCGGGTGTCGTGTCGGTCGACCAGAGCGCGATCCGCGGCTCGCGGCGGAGCAACCCGGCGACCTACACCGGCCTGCTCGACCCGATCCGCAAGGCGTTCGCCAAGGCCAACGGCGTGAAGCCGGCGCTGTTCAGCGCCAACTCCGAGGGCGCCTGCCCCAACTGCAACGGGGCCGGGCGTCGATCTACACCGACCTGGCGATGATGGCCGGCGTCGCCACCACCTGCGAGGAGTGCGAGGGCAAGCGCTTCGATGCCTCGGTGCTGGATTACCAGCTCGGCGGCCGCGACATCAGCGAGGTGCTCGCGATGTCGGTCAGCGAGGCGCAGGAGTTCTTCGGCGCCGGCGAGGCCCGCACGCCGGCCGCGCACGCCATCCTCGCCCGGCTCGCCGACGTCGGGCTCGGCTACCTCACGCATCGGCCAGCCGCTCACGACGCTGTCCGGCGGCGAGCGGCAGCGGCTCAAGCTGGCCACCCACATGGCCGAGAAGGGCGGCGTCTACGTCCTCGACGAGCCGACCACCGGCCTGCACCTCGCCGACGTCGAGCAGCTGCTCGGCCTGCTCGACCGGCTCGTCGACTCCGGCAAGTCGGTCATCGTCGTCGAGCACCACCAGGCGGTCATGGCGCACGCCGACTGGATCATCGACCTCGGCCCGGGCGCCGGCCACGACGGCGGCCGGATCGTCTTCGAGGGCACGCCGGCCGACCTCGTGGCCGCCCGCTCCACCCTGACCGGCGAGCACCTCGCGGCCTACGTCGGCGCTTGACCCATGGACAACTCGCAGGACGAGTCCAAGGTCGATCGTCAGGCGGCCGACTTGCTCGGGCACGTCGGCGAGGAACTGCGCTACTGCGGCTATCCCGAGGCTGAGCTCGCTCGCTGGCTGGTGCGCGTGGTGTGCTGCTTGCTCGCTGACCACCTGGGTTTTCGGCCGCCGGATAGCTTCCGTAGCGTGCTAGCCGCAACTCAGGCGGACGGCAGCGATGTTGGCAGCCGCGTGAGCGAGCTGTTCGGTCAGCTCGGATCGCTCGCGCAGTTTCGCACAGAAAACGGCGGCATCTTCGTCGACGAAGTGCCCACCGCTGTCGGCACCAGGTCGATGCGCTCCCTGCTGCTTGAGTGCTGCTCGGTCGACTGGGCAGCGGTGTCGCCCGCAGTGTTCGGATCGATCTTCCTGGCCGCTGTCGACCCGGCCGAACGCCGGCGGCTCGGTGCCTACTACACCAGCGAGCAGTCCGTCCTACTGGCGCTTGAGCCGTTGTTTCTTGCTGACCTGCGCCGTGAGCTGACTGCCTGCCGTAGCGTGAGCGAGCTTCATTCGTTTGGCCACGCACTCGGCGCGATCAAGATCATCGATCCAGCGATGGGGTGCGGGAACTTCCTGGTGGTCGCCTACCGGGAGCTCAGGCGGCTTGAACTGCGGGCGCTCATCCGCTGCCGCGAACTGAGTGTCGATTGGCACGGTCGGCACGCCGTCGGCCAAGTCCACCTCGACCAGCTTTACGGCATCGAGCTGGACGAGCTTCCGGCTCAGATCGCCGGCGTCGCGCTGCGCCTCGCCGAGCATCAGGCCGATCTGGCTCACTCGGCCGAGTTTGGGGCTAGCAGTCGAATCCGCGCCGCGCCGCAGCTGCGGATCGGCAACGCACTGGAACTGGACTGGGCGCAGCTCCTGCCGCCTGCGGAGTGCTCTTATGTGGTGGGCAACCCACCGTTTCGCGGCAAGAAGATCCGCACTGCTCGCCAGCAGGCCGACCTGACGCGCGTCTTCGCCGGCTGGCGCTCGGCTGGCAACTTGGACTATGCCGCTGCCTGGTACTTGCGCACCTTTGAGTATCTACGTGGCACGACGATCCGGTCGGCCCTGGTGGCTACGAACAGCATCTGTCAGGGCGAGCAAGTGGAGTTGCTTTGGCCCCGGCTGCTCGGCGCGGGCTTGACTATTAATTTCGCTCATCGAACATTCGACTGGCCTTCCCAGGCCGGAGCCGCCGCCGTCCATGTCGTGATCATCGGCTTTTCTGACGCAGCAGGCGCGACTACCGACAAGGTGATCTACGACCATCCGAATCGAGTTGGCGGACTCGTCGAGCTGATCTCGGCCCAGTCGATCAGTCCCTACCTAGTCGACGGCCAGGTCGCCGCGGTCGCCAAGCGTCGTTACCCGGCTGGCCCGGTGCCGACGATGCGTTATGGCAGCATGCCGAATGATGATGGCCGGTTGCTACTCACCGACGCCGAAGCGGCTAAGCTGCGCCAGCGAGATCCCGTTGCGGCCACCTTTCTTCGTCGTCTGATCGGGTCGCACAGCTATCTGCACGGAGCTGACCGCTGGTGCCTGTGGGTGGACGAGTCGGCCGACCCCACCGTCGTCGGGGCAAGTCCTGAGCTGCGAGAGCGGGCCGAGCGGGTTCGCGCCTACCGCGCCGGTTCGAGTCGACCCCGGACCCGAGCCTCGGCGGCAGCGCCGCTGCGGTTCGCTGAGGTACGCCAGCCAACCTCACCCTACTTGCTGGTACCCCGGCATACCTCGCAGCATCGTCGGTACGTGCCGATGGCCTTTTTCGGACCAGAGTACGTCGCGCATGACTCCACCCTCACCGTCGAAGGCGCGGATGAGTACTTGTTCGGAGTCCTGAGCTCGGACATGTTCACGACCTGGCTGGCCACGGTGGGTGGCCGAATCAAGAGCGACTTCCGGCTGTCGGCCGAAGTCGTCTACAACACTTTTCCTTTTCCCGATCCAGCTACCTGGCAGCGCGACGAGGTAAGCAGTGCGGCCGCTGACGTGCTGCGGATCCGCGGTCGGTACCCTGCTGCCACGCTGGCGCAGCTATACGACCCCGGTGCGATGCCAGCTGACCTGATAGCCGCCCACGCGACGCTCGACCAGACGGTGCGCCGGCTATTCGAACCGCAGCAGGCGCTCGTCACCGAGCTGGCCAGGCAGCAAGTGCTCCTGGCCAGCTACGCTGCCCAGGCCGGCACCGCGTCCTCAGGAGGACGCCGACTGTCGGCGGGTGAGCAGCAGGGCGACCAGGCCGACCAGCATCAGCGCCAGCGGCGCTGGGCACCACCAGTGCTCCCACAGCGCGGTGACGCCATGGCCGCTCTCCCGTCCGGTCCAAAAGACACCGAGCAGCAGTAGCACACCGCCGGCAATCTTGGCGCTCAGTCGCATGCCGACAGGTTAAACCCATACTGCCAGGCGATGCGACCGACGAAGGCAGTTAGCCCAGTTCGACGTTCGCCGTCGGATTGGCGAGTAGTGCCGCCAGCCTTTCCTTAATTGCTGGTCTTGTCGCGAACACCAGCAGGAACATGGCTTCCCTCGCCAGCCGCTGTGCCTGCGCATCGGCCAGGACCGCCCGGCTGCCGGTCGCCACTACGAGTGCTGCGGCAGCCCGCAACGCAAGCGCAGCGGCTACCGCTCGGGCGGCCGGCATCGTCTGCGGGGTGCCAGCCTCAAGCGCCGCCCTGGCGCTGGTCAGTTCGTCATCGAGTGAGCTTGGTCCGATCAGGGCGCAGCACCTGGCGGCCACGCCGAGTGCGAGCGAACCGTTGCTGCGCAAGGTGGCGCCGTCCACCTGCTGCCAGCGGGAAAGCGGCATCGCTCGGGTGACCCGGTCAGCGGAAACCCAACAATTGCGAAAATTAACCCGGACTGTCTCACTCGCCATAACGGCGATCAGTTCCAGTGGTTCGGCCGAAAGCGCCGGATTGGCGGTTGTGTCGATCAGGCCCCAGACGACGTTGTCGTGCTCATCCCTGGCCGCCGCGTGCAGAACGTCGATCAGGCCCCAGCCGGTCACCCACGGTGAGGACCCGTTGAACAGATATCCGCCGGCCACTCGTTCGGCCGCTAGCATCGGCGGCCCAGGGATCGCGCCCGCCAGCGCGAGCCCGGCTCGGCGGCGGCCCGCGCCCAAGTCAGGCAGCCAGCGTTCACGCAACTCGGCGTTGTCGCTGCTCGCGACCGCGCGCACCGCGCCGTGATGCTGCAACCAGACGAACGCGGTCGACAAGCATCCGCTCGCGAAGATCTCGATCACCTGGCAAGCGGTGTCGAAGTCGACGCCGAGGCCGCCGACCTCCGCTGGCAAGGCCAGTCCGTAAAATCCCTGCTCAGCTAGCAGATCTAGGTGTTCGGGCGGGATCTGCCCGGCCCGCTCGACCGCCATCGCGGCTGGTTCGAGCACATTGGCAGCGAACGTTCGCGCTCGATCCACAATCGGAGCGGCACTGGTCAACGGGTCAGCCTCGGTGCCGGTAGGCGAAGAAGATCCGCTCGGCGTCGTCGCCGACCAGGTGCCCGTCTAGATCTTCTTGCTCAAGCAGGTCGAAGTTCACGCTGAGCACGTCATGGATCCTCGCCAGCGGGACGCCAAGCTGGAGGATCGTCTCGTGGTGCAGCCGGTAAAGGTCAGCGGCATCGAGTTGCTCGAAGATCTTTACCTCCCAGATAAACACGTCCGTGTCGGTGGGGGTGACGTTCATGATCAGCGTGTTGTCGCCGAAGTCCTCGCAGTACGGCGGCTGATGGCCGAGCCCGCGCAGCCGGCCGATGGTGTTGACGTCGAAGATAAAGAGCCCGCCTTCGACCAGGTGCTCGTGCACCCGCTCGAAGACCTTGAGCCAGCCTTCGAATTCCGGCACGTGGTTCAACGTGTCGAACATGCAGATCACCACATCGAACCTGGCACCCAAGGAGAAGTCGGTGATGTCGCCGCTCGCTAGGGTGGCGTCCGGCAGCTTCGACTTCGCTATGGCCAGCATCTCCGGTGACTGGTCAATGCCGGTGACCTTCAGGTCAGCGAACCCGGCAAGCAACGCTCCGGTGCCGCAGCCCAACTCAAGCAGCGACGTCGCGGTGGGCAGGTGCTTGGTCAGGTAGCGCCGGACCAGGTCGACCGTCTCCGACCGGTCACCCATGATCTCGTCATAGAACCCTGCGAACTTCGCGTATATCGCCACCTGGCCATCATTTCAGTTCGCTAGCTGATGCGTTGGGTGCGCACTGGAAGCCGGAGTGGCGCGTGGAGAAGAAGCGATATATCTTGAGTAGGAGATCGAACCGAGCACCGGGAGTCGACATGTCGGTACCACTGCGCGATAACGGGCCGGGCCTGTCCCGGCGGGATGAGATGACGGTCTCGGCCGGGGCGATGTCCGAGGTGCCGTGGGGTGCCGCCGGTACCGCCGGCGTCGTAGTGGGCGGCGCGGATCTGCTATTGCACCTGCTGACCGGCCACTTCGGCCTCGGCTTGCTCGGCACGTCATTGTCAGCGGGCACGGTCGCGCTGTTCGCCGTGGCCGGTGCCGGTGTGATGGTGCGGGACCGAACCGGGCGGGCAGTCCGCTGGGCGCGCAGTAATCCCTGGCGCTTCGCGGTGCTTCCTGGCGTTGCGGCGGCGGCCATTGTCTTCGTGCTCTCGCTCGTGCTGGGCAGCGGCGGGTTCATCGGCGATGCGTTCACCGCGATCTGGCACGGTGCCGTGGCCTTCGCCATCACCGGTGGCGTGGGCAGCATCACTGCCGGACGCCGCAAGTCCAGATAGTCCTAACTGTCAGGGCGCTCCGGTCGTACCAGGATCTGGAACTCGCGGCCGTCGGCGCTGGCCAGGAATCGGTCAGTCGCGGCGAAGCCAAGCGAGGTGACGACCCGGAGCGCCCGCTGGTTGAACGCGGCCACGGTGATCCTGAAGGCCGACGGCGCGAACCGCTGACGACCAAATTCCAGGCCAACTCCGATAGCGCGGCGGCCGAGGCCCTGACCGGTAAGGTCCGGCCGCAGGCCGCCGCCAGTGTCGAGCGCGGCTGAATCGTAGCTGCCACCAGGCACCCGGCCATCTGGGCCGAACGAGCGGAAGCCGATCAGTTCGCCAGTATCGTTCACCAGCGCGAAGTAGCCGTTGGCTGGATCAGTAAGGAACTCTGGCGTCCCGCCCACCATGTCGTAATAGTCGTAAGGCGGCTGATAGCGCCAGCTGACGATGTCGATCGCGAAGTCTGACGTCATGGGGACGATTCGCATCACGTCATTGAATCACTCGGCCAGGGTGATGCCCGGTCTGCGCCTGACCCGACAGCCTTGAGGCTGGGATTCGCCAGCGCGGCGGACCCGTACCACCTTGCGGGCACGCGAGTCAGGGGGGATAGCCGGATGTCCAAATCCGATGGCACGTTCATCCTCGTTGCGACGTATCCAGACGAGCTGGCAGCGCGGGACGACTACCGATCAGTGAAAGACGCCCACTCCATGGGTCTGGTCGGCTCGTACGACGCGGCGGTCATCACGAAGGATGCCAGTGGCAAAGTCCATGAAAGCAAGCACGAGAGCGCTACCCGGCACGGTGCCTGGTGGGGCGTCGCGGCGGGGGCAGCGGTCGGCGTGCTCTTCCCGCCGTCCATTCTTGGCGCCGCGGCCGCTGGTGGCGTCATCGGCGGTCTCAGCGGGCACCTGGCGAAGGGCATGTCCAGGTCGCAGGCTAAGGAACTCGGCGACTTCATCGACCCGGGCGAGGTCGGCCTGGTAGTGGTCGGCGAAAGCAAGCTCGAAGAGCCGATCAAGCGGGCGATGAGCCACGCCGACAAGCAAACCGCCAAGGAACTCGACGTGAGCTCGAAGGACGTCGACCGGATCCTGCAGGAATCAATCACCGAAATCTGATCGAGCTGGCGGGTGCGGCGGGCGGGCCAGGCCCGCCCGCCGCACTGTCGGCTCGCGGTCAGTGCGCCGCCGTATAGGTGGTCATCCAGGCGAACGGCTTGGGCGCGCCGGCTGCGGTGAAGCAGACGACGTTCCTGATCAGCACCTCGCCCGCGCTGATCGCCCAGGGGGATTCGAGATTGCAGAACCCAGCCCCGATCTTGACCGCAGTGACCAGCACCGTGCTTGGCAGTGTGCCGACCCGCGGCAGTCGCTCCAGACTGCGCCCGCCGGCTTGGCTGATGTTGTTGACCCCGTGCAGTGAGTTGAAGTTGACCGCCGGCGGCAGGGGAGCGTACGGCCCGGGAACCGTTGGCTGGTCGTTGAAGGTGTAGGCGAAGAGCTTAGGCACGCCGCCGAAGATGGCCCGGCTGCGCTGGTAGCTCAACGACCAGCCAGTCTTGAGCGGTGCGACTCCGCCGTCGTAGCAGCGGACTTGGAAATGCTGGCCGGTGGGGTTAGCTGCCCAGCCATTGAGCTCGCACTTGGCCGCGCCACTTGGATCGGCCGCGGTCACCTGGATGTCGCCGGCCGGTGCCGAGCCGAGGCCAGGAAGGTTGACCACCCAGACGCCTGGCGGTCCGGCGGTCACGGTGTTAACCGCGCCGACCGAGTTGAACGTGCCGACGATGCCTGAGCCGGGCTCATAGTGCACGTAGCCGTACGCCCCACCGGAGAACGCGCCCTTGGTGCTCGTCGTGTAAAGCACGGTGAACTGCGAAAAGGTCGGCTTGCCGCCAGGCAGGTAGCAGCGAACCGAGGCGACCTCGTTAGCGCCGACCTGGCCCCATTTCTGCGCCTGGCACCAGACCGCGTTCGCGTTGACAGCGGTCACATGGACAACGCCGTTCTTGGACGCGAGGTGCGGGAAGACCACGAATACCTGGCCAAGCAGGCCCGGATGGCTGGTCACATGGCCTGAGGTCCAGCTTCCTGCCTGATGGCTCAGCGGTGGCACGCCGGGTGCCGCCGGATTAGCGACAAAGGCGAAACCCCATTTATCAGGAACGGACGCCTGGGCGGCACCTGCGGTGATGGCGGCCAGGCTGCCAGCCAATCCGAGCACGCTGAGGACGGCCGCTACTCGTCGGGTCATAGTTCGGTACGCACGCATTGAATGCCCCTTTCTTGGCCACAGGATGATTCAGCGGCCCTGATGCTGACGCGGGCTGCGCTTGTGCACTTGTGCGTTGGGGGCAGGCTAACTGCCCAGGTCAGACCAGCAATGACGAAAAGGTGTCGGCTCGGGTTATTCTCAGCCGATTCTCAGCCTGCATAACGTGGCAGAGCGGGCCACGGCAGCGCGGCTGCCCAGGCCACGTGATGGTGATAAGCGTCGGGATCTAGAATTACAGCTGCCGAGCCGAGTTTCAGGTGCAGCGAACTTTGTCCGCCGCACCCGCTCGCCGACCCCTAGGAGCGTTAATGCGCCATCTCCGGTCCACGCTGGCGGCCGCCGGGTCGCTCGTCGCGTGCGTAGCGCTCACCGGCGCTGCAAGCGGAATGACGCTGGCCGGTGGCCGGCTGCCGGGTCGCGGGCAGTTGGGTCGGCCGCCGGTCCGGTGGTGCTGATCAGCCCGAATCTGCGCCACGTCACTGGTGCTCAGGCGGCACCGCCGACTACCTCGTTCTGCGAGGCGCACTTCAAGATCGCGTGCTACCTCCCGCAGCAGATCGAGCAGGCCTACAATCTGCCGGCGCTCTACGCCAAGGGGATCACCGGCAAGGGCCAGACGATCGTCATCGTCGACTCGTACGGCTCGCCGACCGTCGCCAAGGACCTGGCGATCTTCGACAAGGCAGCTGGCCTGCCTGCGCCTCCGTCGCTGAAGGTCATCCAGCCGCTGGCCAGGTCGCTCCTTACCGCCCCAACGGCAACAGGGAAGGCTGGGCCGGCGAGACCGAGCTCGACGTCGAGTACGCGCATGCCATCGCACCTGGCGCGAACATCCTCCTGGTGGAGACGCCGACGTCGGAGAACGAAGGCAGGACTGGCTTCCCGGCCATCGTCAAGGCCGAGGAGTACGTCATCGCCCACCAGCTCGGTGGCGTCATCAGCCAGAGCTTCAGTGCTACGGAGCAGAGCTTTGCCAGCGCCAAGCGACTGCTGTCACTGCGAGGTGCCTACCAGGACGCGTTCCGCCACCACATCACGGTCCTCGCGGCCTCGGGTGACAGCGGTGCGGCTGACGTGCACTACGACGGCAGCACCTATTTCCTGCACCCGGTCACCTCCTGGCCGGACAGCGATCCGCTGGTGACCGGAGTCGGCGGCACCCAGTTGCACCTGACCGCGCAAGGGCACCCGACGGGCCCGGCGACGGTGTGGAACGACACCTACAGCACGGCGACCAACGAGTACATCGTCGGTGATCACGGACCTAACCCGCTGGCTGGCGGTGGTGGCAAGTCGGTGATCTTCGCCCGGCCGTCCTACCAGAACGGCGTGCGCGCCACCGTCGGTGACCACCGCGGGGTTCCCGACATCTCGATGAGCGGTGCCTGCGACGGCGGTGCCGACATGTACCAGAGCTTCAAGGGTCAGCCAGCCGGCTGGTACCCGACCTGCGGCACCAGCGAGGCGACGCCCGAGTTCGCCGGCATCATCGCGCTGGCTGACCAGGTGGCCAAGCACCCAATCGGGCTGATCAACCCCGACCTATACCTGATGCTGCGGTTCCACGCGACCGGCCTGGTGGACGTGACCCACGGCAACAACACTGTCTCGTTCATCCAGGGCAAGCACAACAAGCGCTACACGGTCACCGGCTTCCCCGCCACGGCTGGCTATGACCTGGCGAGCGGCGTGGGTACCGTCAACGCGCCGGCCTTCGTCGCTGAGCTTGGCTGGCTAGCGGACCATCACCACTGGCGATTGGCTCAGCTCAAGCGAGTGCTGCACCAGCTGGGTTAGCCCGTTCGCAGTACCAAGAATGCCCGGCCGGCTGCGTACTGGCCGGGCATTCGCGTTCGCGTTCGCGTTCGCGCCAGTGATCAGTCGTCGTCGCGGTCAACCAGCAGGCTAAGCAGCCAGCCAACAATCCCGACAAGCAGTGCTCCGAGCACAGCGGGGACGAAGCCAGTGATGTGGAATGGCACGCTGAGCTTGCCCGCAATGTAGCTGACCAGCCAGAAGAGCAAGCCATTGACAATGATACTGATCAATCCGAGGGTGATGGCATAAGCCAGGCAGCCGATAGTCTTGACTATTGGCTTCAATATCGCGTTAACAATACCGAATATCAATGCAACCACGACAAGCGTGCCGATTTTACCGGTTGTGCTATGCGTGTTGAGATGAATTCCCGGTATCAGGAGTGTCGCTACCCACAGTGCGACCGCCGTGATGATCAGCTTGAGGAGAATCTTCATGGCGTCATCTTGCCATCCAACCTAGGGCACAGCGGTAGATCTAGCCTCAAACAATCCTGGGCTGGATCGGCACCGTGCCCGGCGGGCCGTCGGCCCGGCTACGAGGTGGGCGAATGAGTGGGGGGATCGGGCGATGCTACTGGCCTGGCTGCGGGCTGACGCCGGCGAGGCCGTGCTGCGTGAAGGCTGGGTCAAGCACGATTACCGGCCACGGCACGGCAAGCTGCCATTGCTGCTGCGGGTCAGTCAAACCGGCATCGCGACCGTCAACGGCGCGAGGAACTGGTACCTGAACAGCGGTACCGAGGACGCCGTGGCCGGGACTACCGCTAGCGTGACGTCCAGTGCGGTGTTGCGCGATTGACAATCTCGGGTGACGTCCAGTGCGGTGTTGCGCGATTGATAATCTCGGGCCGGCATTCCTACGGCGCGAATCACCGGCACAAGGTGATAACGGCGGCGTCCGGGCCGCCGAGCGGGCCGCCTGAGGGCCCGCCAACTGGGCGGCATCGCCGCTCCGATGTTGTTGTCGTCCTTGCCGTGACAGCAACATCGCCGCTCCGGCCATGTCGCAGTAGCAGCAGCACCGCTCCAACGATGCGACCGAACTGCGGGAGAGCAACAACAACGCCGCTCCAGTGATGCGGTGCGCGGGGTCCGGCGGCAAGCTGAGGCAGCGGGTGGGGTGCGCTACTTCCAGCGGAAGTGGACGAACAGGCGGCCGAAGTTCTTCGAGTCCTTTTCGATGCGGTGGTAGAGCGGCTTGATGTCCTTGCGTTCAAGGAACCGCAGTACGTGCTTCTTCAACTGACCGGAGCCTTTGCCGGGGATGATCTCTATTACCGGAGCCCGGATCCGTACTGCCTCATCGATGATGTCCTGCAGCGCCTTGTCGATGTCCCTACCCCGGTTGTAGACGTCGTGCAGGTCAAGCTTCAGCTTCATCGGCCGTCCCTTTAGGTCAGTGCTGCCTTCACGTTACGCTGCGGCGGGTGATCTGCGTGCTTGGCGACGCTCACCTGGACGTCGTGGTTTCGCTGGCTGGCCAGCCAGCCAGGGATACGGACACGCCTGCGCAGACCAGGCTGACGCTGGGTGGACAAGCGGCCAACGTGGCCGCCTGGGTGGTCGCGCTCGGCGGGCGGAGCAGGCTGATCGCCGCTCGTGCCAACGATGTGGCGGCCAGCCTGGTCGCGGGCGAGCTGGCCAAGGCTGGTGTCGAACTGGTCGGGCCGGTGATCGACGGCCACACCGGGGTGATCGTCGCGCTTTCTGATGGTGGCAATGAGCGGTCCATGCTCACCGACCGCGGGGTCGGGCCCTTGCTGAGCGCGGTCGACGTGCGGGCGGGCTGGCTGGCTGGGGCTAGCTGGCTGCACTTGCCTGGATACAGCCTGACCAGGGAACCGGTGCGCGAAGCCGCGCTAAAGCTAGCGGGCCAGGCGCGGGAGCGGCGGATCAGAGTGAGCGTTGACCTGTCGTCAACCGCCGCCATCAATGAGTCAGGCGTAGCCGAGTTCCGCGCGTTGCTGCTAAGGCTGCGGCCGGACGTGCTGTTTGGCAACCAGGCGGAAACCGACTTGGTGGGCGAGCTTGCCGGGATCGAGATGGTGACCAAGCGCGGGGCCGATGGCGTGGTCGTGGCCGGTCGTCACTATCCGGCGCAGCGAACCGAGCCGGTGGACGCCACCGGCGCGGGTGACGCCTTCGCGGCCGGCGATCTTGTCGGCGGTGTCGCCCTCGGCCTCGCGGCGGCGGCCCGGGCCGTGGCGACGATAGGGGCGATGCCGTGACGCTGGTACCGCAGGTCTCTGATGAAGTCGCGACCGCGCTAGCCGCCCACCGGCCGGTAGTCGCGCTGGAGACCACCCTGGTATCGCACGGTTTTTCCGGCGGGCGTGGCCTAGCCGCAGCCAAGGACTCCGAGCAGCGAGTGCGAGCGGCCGGAGCGGTGCCGGCCACGATCGGCATCGTCGATGGCCAGCTGAGGGTTGGTCTCACCGCCGCCGAGCTTGATCGCTTCGCGGCGGCGGGCACCACCGCCCGCAAGGTCGGGGCCAGAGACATCGCGGCCTGCGTGGTGCAAGGCGCGCTCGGCTCAACGACCGTCGGCGGCACGGTCGCGATCTGCCGGCTTACCGGCATTTCCTTTATGGGTACCGGCGGGATCGGCGGCGTGCATCGCGGTTTCGCTCAGTCGCTCGACATCTCGGCTGACCTCATCCAGCTAGCCCAAACGCCGGTCTTGGTGGTGAGTTCTGGTGCCAAGTCGATCCTCGATGTACCGGCCACGAGCGAATTGCTTGAAACGCTGGCCGTCCCTGTGCTTGGCTGGCGCACCGCGACGCTGCCAATGTTCTACACCGCGCAGGGTGGCCCACCAGTGTCGGCGACCGTGCAGACCAGCGCCGAGGTCGCTCAGGTTGCGAGCGCGCACTGGCAGCTCAATCCGACTGGCGGGCTGTTGCTCGGCCGGCCGCCAGTCAGCGGCCTTGATCTTGAGGCGCTAATCGAATCGGCGGTGCGGCAGGTGAAAGAGGCTGGCGTGACCGGCCAGGCGGTCACCCCGGCGGTGCTGACGCTGATCGAGGAACTCAGTGACGGCCGCAGCGTCGAGGTTAACCGGGCGCTGATCGCTGATAACGCCGGGCTGGCCGCTGAGGTAGCGGTCGCCTACGCTGCCCTCAGCTGACCGGCTGGTAGAGCCGGATCCCGTCGACCAGGTAAGTCTTGGCCTCGCCCCGAGCGACCAGTAGATCAAGGTGCGCTTCGGTCTCGCCGACAGCCAGGGTCTGATTCATCAGGTCAAGGTCGGTCAGCGTGCGGTCGCGGGAGGTCCACTTGATCGCCAGCGCGATCTGGTACGCATTGCGAGGGCCGTCGTTGAGCTGATCGGCGATGATCAGGAGTCGTTGATCATGATGATCAAGCAACTGATCGACCCTGGTGTGCACGCTTGGCGAGACGGGCCCGTGGGCTGGCAGCAACCGCAAGTCAGGTAGTTGCCGCACCAGCCGGAGCGAGTCGAGAAAATCTCCGAGCGGCAAGTCAGGCTGCGCGGCCTCAAGGCTGATTGACGGCGTGATGTGCGGCAGTACGTGGTCTCCGGCGAACAGCAAGCCCGTCTGGAAGTCAGCGAAGACAACGTGGCCACGCGTATGTCCCGGGGTGGGGATCGCCTCCAGGGTCCTGGTGCCCAGGTCAAATTTCTGGCTCGGCGTAATCCATTCATCCGGTTCTTCGTAGCTAAGATCGGGCCCCGGCTGACGCATGCCTGCTTGCGCCATCTGGTCAAGCAGCGGCTGGGCTCCGGCCATGGCCAGTCGTCTGCCTCGGGCGGCTAGCGCAGCGGTGTCGTTGCTGAGCAGCACGTCGAGCGAGGGTTTCTCGTCCGCGCCGAGCGCCACCTTCGTTCCGAACAATTTGCGCAGAGCGATCGCTTGCGTGTAGTGGTCGCGATGGATGTGGGTGATCAGGAATTTGCTGATATCGCCAAATCCGGCCCCGATCTTGGCCAGTGACCGCTCTAGCTGGTCCCTGGTTTCCTCAAGCACCCAGCCTGAGTCGATCATGACCAGGCCGTCGCTCGACTCGATCGCGTAGGCGTTGACGGCGCGCAGTCCGTCGAACGGCAACGGGAGCGGGATCCGATGGACGCCTGGCACTACTTCATGGGCACCTTCCGCCAGCCAGGCCAGGCGATCGTTACTCGGCTCGGCGACAATCGCCGGCTCGTTGGCGGGCTGACGGGCGGGTGGCTGCATAGGAATATTCTGGCATACCACTCAGAACCGCCCTGGTCAGGCGGTGCCGGCCGACCCGCAAGTGGCACCACCGGCTGGCACCCTAAGGGCGCGATCAGCTGGATTCCTCAACCTCGAGGGCGGTGATGGCGCGCTCGACGTTTTCGCGTGGAATCCGCTCAAGCATCGCCACCCGGCCGCGGCATTTAGCGATCGCGGAAGCGAACTTGGCGGCCCAACTGTTCTCCCAGACGATGACCATGGCTGCGGATGAGGGCTCGAGGCCGTTCGCGATATCGGTCAGGTCTGCCTCGCTGAGCAGGTCAAACTGGGTCTCGGTGAGCTGGTCGAATACCTCGGATACCCCGTCGTCCGCCAGTTCGATGATCGAGGTGCAGCCATCGGCGTCCTTACGCACGAAAGCCAGGTCGATCACCTGCACCGTGCCGCTAGCCTGCAGATCGGTCAGAGCCGGGGCAACTTCGGTATTGAATTCGTCCCCTTCGAATGCGATAACCGCGACATCGACGGGACCGATCTTCTCCGACTGCAGCGTTCCGGACATTCAGGCGTACCTCCCCACCACCTTGTGTGACAGTTATGTCACAGCACGTGATAGGCGTCATGCCCAATGATCGGCCCGTCGATGCCATGGACAGGCATTTTGTCAGCTGGTTGCGGCCAGGGTCGGACCAGTCGGTCAAGCGATGGCCATGCCCGCGCCATCGGGCAGTCATGGGACAATCGTGCTCCGATGAGCCTTGAGGTAACGGTGCGCGGAATTGCGATTCCGCCCGACGAGCTTGACTGGCGGTTTTCCCGGTCACCAGGCCCAGGTGGGCAATCGGTCAACACGGCCGACACCCGGGTCGAATTGCGCTACGACCTAGCTAACTCGACCGCTCTGCCTCCGCTGCTCAAAGACCGCGCGACCCAGAATCTGGCCCGGCGGCTCGCCCACGGCGTTGTCACGGTCGTGGCGTCTGAGTACCGCTCCCAGTTGCGCAACCGGGAGGCAGCGGCGGCTCGGCTAGCTGAGTTGCTGACCGAAGCGACCGCGCCGCCACCGCCGCGCCGTCGGCCGACCAAGCCCAGTCGGGCAGCGGTCGAACGCAGGCTGGCAGCTAAGCAGCGCAGGGCCACGACGAAACGGCTGCGCCGGTCCACTGACGAATGACGGCCGGCGAAAGCTGTCCGATCGGTGACTCCACACCCGGTGCGGGCTGTGCGAGTCTGAAGGCGTGAGGATACTTTCAGCGACCGCCAGCGGCGTGCTCGCGCTGGCAACGGTGTCGGGTTCGGCTGCGCTGGCCGCGGCGGCACCGGTGACTGGCCATACCGCTCCCGCTGTTGGCTCGACCCGAATAAGCGATCGGGTCATCGTCATCCTGCGGAGTCAGCCAGCGATCGTGCGGCCGGGCACTCGGGCAGCGGCAATTCGCTCGGCCGAGATAGCCGCCAGTCAGGCACCATTGCTCAGCCAGCTGCGCCGAGCCCATGCCACCCGCATCATCAGCTATCGGCTGGTCAATTCCTTCGCCGCTACTGTTACCGGCGCCCAGGCTGCCGCTCTCGCCGCCGACCCCGCCGTCGCGCGGGTGGTGCCTGACGTGCTGATCCACGCGGCCCCGACCGCCCCCCAGCCGGGGCCAGCGGCCCGCCAGGGACGAGCCGCCCAGCCGGGTCGCAACGCCAGCTCCCAGGCGCCGGCCAGCAAGCTCACGCCGCACGTTATCCCGCACGCCTGCGCCAGCGACGGTCAAAGCCAGCTTGATCCAGAGGGCCTGCAGACCACGCATACGGCCTCGACGAGCCCAAAGGCGCACACCGCTCGCTCGCTTGGCCTCACCGGCGCCGGCGTCAAAGTGGCTTTCATCGCCGACGGGCTCGACCCGCGCAACGTCAACTTCATCCGGCCCAACGGCACCTCGGTGTTTGATCATGCCGATGGCGGCGACTATCAGGACTTCTCCGGCGACGGGCCGGGTCAGCTCACCGAAGGCGCCGAAGCCTTCATCGACGCCAACTCCATCGCCGGGCAGGGCCTGCACGGCTACGATGTCAGCCATTTCTCGGCGCAGGCTGACCCGGCCACCTGTGAGATCAGGATCGAGGGCGTCGCACCAGGGGCATCGCTTGTCGGGCTGGATGTCTTCGGTTCGTTCGAGGCCACGGTCGAATCGAACTTCTTGCAGGCAATCAATTACGCCGTGCAAGTCGATCACGTCAACGTACTGAACGAGTCCTTCGGCTCGAATCCGTTCCCCGACAGCTCGGCGATGAGCGTGACTAAGCTTTTCAACGACGCGGCGGTCGCGGCCGGCACGACGGTGACTGTCTCATCGGGCGACTCAGGCGGCACGAACACGATCGGCTCGCCGGCCACTGACCCCAGGGTTATCTCGGTCGGCGCAAGTACGACCTTCCAGTTCTACGCGCAGACTAACTACGCCGGTGCCCGTGACTTCGCCACGCAGGGCTGGCTTGATGACAACGTCAGCTCGTTGAGCTCAGGCGGGTTCGCCGCCTCCGGCGGCACCATCGACCTGGTAGCACCGGGTGACCTTGGCTTCGCGTCCTGCAGCCGGAACGTCTTGGTGTACCAAGCCTGCGTGAACCTGGCTGGAGACCCATCGCCGGTCGAACTGAGCGGCGGCACCAGCGAGGCGGCGCCGCTGACGGCCGGGGCCGCTGCCCTGGTGATCCAGGCCTACCGCAAGACCCACGGCGGCAGCACCCCGAGTCCCGCGCTGGTGAAGCAGATCCTGCTCAGCACGGCGACCGACCTCGGGCTGCCGGCCAGCGAACAAGGCGCGGGCTTGCTGAACTCGGACAAGGCAGTCGAGCTCGCCGAGTCGATCAAGACCAGCGCCGGGGCGCCGAAGCCGGTCGGCGATACGCTTCTGCTCTCCCGCAGCCAACTCAACGCGGCCGGCCCGGCTAACACGAAGAAAAGCTGGCAGCTCAAGGTCACCAATACCGGTACGACCGCTCAGCTCATCACCGCATCAGGTCGGGCTTTCGGCAGCGATGATGACGTTCAATCAGGCTCGGTGCGGCTGCGAGACGATGCCAGTCCGCGCTTCACCGATGCTGGTGGATTGCTGAACAACTACCAGACCTTCCATTTCAGCGTGCCGCCGCAGGCACGCCGGCTGGACGCCGCCATCTCTTACTCAGGGGTGCCCTATGGCGATCCTGACGCGCCAGTCTGGCTGGTACTCATTGACCCGCGCGGTCGCCTGGCGGCCGACTCGCTGCCGCAGGGCACGGCTAATTTCGGGAACGTCGACGTGCGGGCCCCGGTGCCGGGGAGGTGGACCGGTGTCGTCTTTAGCCTCACTGGCGCGGACAACGGCACCACAGGGACGGTCCACTGGCAGGTCGCCTCGCAGGGCTTCACCGGATTTGGGCAGGTGACACCGCACCAGTTCATCCTGCCGCCGGGGCAGAGCCAGTTGGTGCAGGTGCGTGAGCGCACCCCGGCCGTCGCCGGTGACGCTGCCGGAGCTGTCGTCTTCAGCTCCAATCTCGGCGGTACCGATCCCTATCTCGGCGCGGAGAGCGAATCGGTCCCTGTGACTTTGCGCTCCACCGTGAGCCTGGCTCACGGAGGTAAGTTCCGCGGTGTGCTGACCGGGGGTAATGGCCGAGCGCCCGGAGTCGGCCAGGCCAGCTACTTCGAGTTTCAGCTCGGCGCCGGGCACCACAGCATCACCGCCAGTGTCGTGCTGAGCCGGGACAAGTCTGATGTGGTCGGTGCGTACCTGATCGCGCCGGATGGCCAGGCGCTCGGCTTCGGCCAAAATTCGCTCGACGGCACCAACACCCGCGCCCTGAGCAGTTACGTACTCGACCCAGTGCCGGGCAACTGGCTCCTGGCGGTTGATTTCAGCGGACCGGTCGTCGGCGATGTGATCTCCCAGCCGTTCACCGGGTCGATCCAGCTCGATGCGACGAAAGCAGCGGCGAGCGGTCTGCCAGATAGCCCGCGCCGCCTGCTCGCACCAGGAAAGCGGGTGACGATCGAGGTCAAGGTCCGCAATACGGGTGCCGCTCCCGAGAGCTACTTCGTCGATGCGCGGCTGGCCAAATCCCAGCCGATCCTGCTGGAGTCCCTTACCGGCGAGACCTTCTTGCTACCGCTCGGGGTGCAGCCGCAATGGCTAGTGCCAAGCCAGGCCAGCAGCGTGACTGCCACCGCCAAGGCGACCGTGCCCGTCGAGTTCGACTGGGGTCCGATCCAGGGCGATCCCGACCTGCTGGCGCCCCCGACCGGCAACGATCAGGCGGCTGGCACCTTCACGCCGCTCGGCGGGGTGGTGCAGTCAGGCAACTGGGTCGCCAGTCCGGACCAATTTGGCCCCTATCCGCATGGTTCGCCTGATGGCTCGGTCACTGTGTCGCTGCGAGTGCTTGCCAAGGCCTTCGATCCGACAGTAAAGGCAAGCACTGGTGACCTGTGGTTGGCCAGCCGCAATCTGGTGACGCCATTCGATCCGGTCACCATTGCTCCGGGCAAGGCCGGGATCATTAAGGTGACCATGCGGCCGACTGGAAAGCCGGGGACTGTCGTACGCGGCTACCTATATGTCGATGACTACGTCTCGTCGATTCCGCCTTACGACCAGACCGCCGGAGACCAGTTGGTCGCGATTCCCTACGCCTACACGATCAAGTAGTGCGCGGCGGCCAGCGACAGGACTGGCTAGAGCAGCGGCTTGCACGGAACCTGGGCGGACGACCCGCTGGCTGACAATGCGCCGCCGGTCACGGTTGCGAGCACGGAGTTACCGCAGCCAGCCAAGCTGACTACGAGCACCTGGAAGGTAAAGTCCGCGTCGGCGCCCGCGGCCAGCGCCGGATGGGTGCAAGTGGTGCCAGCGGACTCCGGGCGACAAGACCAGGACGACGAACCGAGTGAGGTCAAGGTGATCCCGGCTGGCAGGGTGACGCTGGCGGTCAGTGCGCTTGTCGCGGCACTGCCAGGATCGGACACGCCGACTGTGACCACTGTGGCGATCCCGAGATTGAGCAGACCTTGCACTTGCACGCTCACGGTGAGCTTGGCTGATGCCTTGACCGTGACGCGTGGCGTCGGGCTGGCGCTGGGTGTCGGTGCGGGGTGGGGCGACTTGCCCGGCGGGCTACCGGTACCTCGTGGCGACTTCGTCGGAGTTGGCCGTCCGCGCTCGGTTGACTGGCTGCCGACTGACGTCGCCGATGGTGCCGGAGTGCGGATCCTGGCGGACTGCCAGCCAGGTGATCGAACCTGGGTGCCTGACCGGTGCGTGCGGCTGATGCCGGTGATGGGCTGTGCGCCAACGCGATCAACGGGCGGATGGACGAAGGTGAAGGCGGGCACGGCGACGGATGCGGCCGCGGCCGCCGCGGTGATCGAGACGCCCGGCCGGTGCACCAGATAGCCGCCGAATCGATGGGCGGCAGCGCGAAGGCCGCTGGGCCGGGCCAGCGTCGACTTGGCCACCCGGCCGCTGGCAGCAAGATAGCCGGTCGCGGCGGCGCCGAGCAGGACTGGGGCAAGCACGCCGCGCAGCCCGTCATTGATGGTCGCCAGGTCGGCGCAGGCTGCCGTGCAGTAGGCGCACTGGCGCAGATGAGCTTCGACGTCGCTGGTATGCCGCCGGGAAAGTCGCCCACGGACGTAGCCGCCGAGCCTGCCGATCGTCGGCTGGCAGGCTGGTCGCGCCCGGTCAGAAAGGTGCAGTTGAAGGTAGGCCTGGAGCAGGCCCTCGCGGGCGCGGTAGTGCAGTGCGGCGACGCTGTTGGCTGACATGCCGAAGATCGGCGCAAGGTCGGCGGGCTTGGCCTCTTCGATCTCGGTGTGCCAGAGCACAGCCGACCAGCGCTCAGGCAGCGACATGAAGGCCTGGACAATGAGCGACTGGTCAAGTTCGGCCACGACGGGGTCGATGAATGGCTGGCCGGGATCAGGCAACTCAGCCTCGTCGGTCGGGATTTGCCGCCGCTGCCCGTGGACCTGATCGAAGGCGACCCGCCGCACCGCAGTCATCAGATAAGGCCGGAATGCCTCTTGCGGGCCATTGCCGTGCCGCATCGCGTTGAGCACCCGGGCGAAGGCTTCGGCCACGACGTCTTCGACGTCAGCCGGCTGCTTCACGATGTTCCTGGCCAGCCTGCTGGCCGCGCCGGAGTGACGTTCGTACAGGACGGCGTACGCGCTGGCATCGCCCAGCCTGGCCAGTGCGATCAACCGGGCGTCACTAGCTGACGAGACCCCATGCGGGTGTGTATTAGCTACTTCTGCCATTGAGCCGTACATATTCGGCGGATCAGTCATGAATGGCTCTGTCATCGCATACCATCCCGCGCAGTGAATCCCGCACCGATGAAATCAAGAGAATCTTGCCTGGTTCCACGTCATAGCCGGATGGCTTCTTGGTCATTTCGTTATGCAAGGCCGGACGAGATAGGAGGTAACCTGATGAGTGACTTGGTGAGTCGCCTTTCCGGCTGGCCTGGCGCACTTGGCGATTTGCCTGGCGCTCTCGGCGTGCTGTGGTCGCCTGCCCCGCGCCGGACCAAGCCAGCGCCCAAGCTGTTGCTGCCAGGTCAGCGGCGAATCGGCGGTGCCCGTAGGCGCAGCAGGCGTGGGCAGCATGCCGCCTGCGCTGACCCGGCACCGATCGCCGTGCGCACCGCTGGTCTCGCAGCAGCCTGGTAGCACGCAAGCCTCCGGCCGGTTGATGATCGCTTCCGGCCCGACCCTGATTACCCGGCTTGGCTACGGGCAAACTTCAAATCATTCATAACGTGGCTCGCTCCGCCACTGTCGCTCGCGATCGATCTCATTAATCCGGTGATCTTCTGATGAGGCAGCGAGGGTGAATATCTCATCAGGTGTCAGGTCGGTCGTGCTGACCCCGGGTCCGGCCAGGACCAGGCGGCCCGGCGAATGCTTGTGCGATGCCCAGCCATTGGCTGGCGACGGGCCCGTCAGCTACCACGGCCGTATCCGCCCGGTGCCGTCGCTGAGTGACCAGCAGGCAGAAGTCCAGAGCTGGCCCGGTTACCCGGTTGACCGCGTCCGCTGGTCCCCACGTCCATAGCTCACCGTCAGGTCCAGCCAATTCGACCCTGAGCTGCTCAGTTGGTACCGCCAAGCCATGAGCGAGGAAGCTGAACGGCAGTGCCCGCACCCCGAGGTGGGCGACGTGCTTCAGCCTGGTTGTCGGCACCCGGCTGATCAGCAAGGCATCGGCGACGTCTTGACCGTGCGCCCACGTCTCCATGATCCGGGCGGTAACCGCCGAAGCCGCGCTCATGGCTGGACCGAACCACGGCAGCCGGGTGGTTGGGTCAAGTGCGCTGAACGTCTCGACGAGCTGGCGCCGGGCACCGTCAAACCAGGTCAGCAGCTCTGCGCCGGTTCTTTCGCGGTGGCGGCCGGCGATGTCGTCGGGACTCAGCTCCCCGCTCATCGCCTGGCCGGCCAATTCAGCACCGAACCGCTCGGGGTCGGTGGCCGCCAGTACCGCGGCGTCGTCGAAGAAAGCCAGGTGGCTGACCTGATCGGCGATGGTCCAACCGGGCGCGGGGGTGAGCCGCTGCCAGTCGCTTTCACCTAGACCAGTGAGCATCGCGGTCAAATCGGTGGTTTCCGCCACTAGGTCGTTGATTAGTTCCTTGAGGTCAGCAGGCACTTCCCAGTCCCCATTTCAGGTTTTCGCGCGCTGGTGCGTGAAACTTACCCCGATTGCTTGGGCTGGCGGTTATTGGCGGGGTGATGAGCTAGCCGGGACTGGTGGACTAGCTGGCGATCGTGAGTCAGGCTAAAGGTGACTGCGAGTACGGAGGCACCAATGAGCCCAGGGTCAGGCGCGGCGTCGGTAAGTCGGTTAGCCATCGGGCGGCTGCGGTTACGGTGGGTCGCGTTAGTCGTCGCGATCATCACGGCGATCGCCGGATCGGCGCTCTCGCAGGCACCGGCCGCGCTGGCTTCGGGCAGCGCACCAGGAGCCCCTGGTGCGAACGCGACCTGGAACGAGTCGAACCTTCAGGCGTACGCCGATTCGCTCGGGTCGGCCTCCAAGGTGTGGTACTCACTGGGCGACGGTGAGCTTGAGAACGTCTTCTACCCGGAGACCGACACGCCGGATACGTTCGGCTTGCAGTACATCGTCACCGATGGCTCCAGCTTCACCGATACCGAGACAGCCAGCACTACGCACGCGATCTCGCTGGTCGACTCGACGTCACTGATCTGGCGGCAGGTCAACACCGCGACCAATGGCGATTTCACCATCACCAAGACTTACATCGCCGACCCGTCGAGGTCCGTGGTGCTGATCCAGACCACCTTCGACAACACCAGCAGTCACGCCCTCAGCCTGTACGCGGACTACTTGCCGCAGCTTAACAACGACGGGATGGGCAACACCGGCGGCACCGACTCGACCAGCGGCGACCTGGTCGCCTCGAACGGGACGGTGGCAAGCGCGCTCGCGGCTTCGACTGGCTTCACCCAGAGCACGACCGGCTACGTCGGCAGCTCAAGTGACGGCAGCGCGCAGCTCGCCAGCAGTCATGCGCTGACCGCGACCTACAGTTCGGCGACCACGGCCGGCCACCTCGTGCAGGTGGCTCAGGTCCCGGTGGCCGCTAGCGGCAGCACTACGTTCACGCTGGCGCTGGCCTTCGACTCTAGCCAGTCAGCGGCCATCACCGACGCCGCTAACTCGCTGTCGGCCGGCTTCAGTTCGCTGGAGAGCTCGTTCGAATCGGGCTGGCATTCCTGGATTAGCGGCCTTAACGCGCCGCCTTCATCGGTCACCGGAAGCAGCCAGCTCAAGCAGCAGTACTACGTCTCGCTGATGGAGCTCAAGGCAGACGAGGACAAGACCTACGTGGGCGGCTTTATCGCCGCGCCGACCGATCCTTGGGGCACGAGCGTCAGCGCCAACAGCGCTGGTGATCATGGCTATCACGTGGTGTGGACCCGAGACGAATACGAGATGGCATCCGCGCTGCTCGCGGCCGGTGACTCCGCCGACGCGAACGCGGCGCTCAACTACATCTTCAGCTACGAGGAAGAGTCAAGCGGCGCGGTAAAGCAGAATTCCTTCCTGAACGGGACGGCGGTCTTCGGCTCACTGCAAATGGACGAAGTCGCCGACCCGATCATCTTGGCGTATCAGCTTGGCGCGACCGGATCAAGTGATTGGCCGCATCTGGAGAGCCTGGCCAACTACCTGGTCAGCAATGGTCCGACCACCCCGGAGGAGCGGTGGGAGGAGATCGGCGGGTACAGCCCGGCCACGATGGCGGCCGAGATCGCCGGCCTGGTATGCGCCTCGGTGATCGCGACCGACAACGGGGACAGCACCGATGCCGCCACCTACTTGTCCAAGGCAGACGCCTTCGAACAGGACCTGGACGCCAGCACCTACACCACCAGCGGGCCGTACGGCAATGGCGACTACTACCTGCGGATCACCCCCGATGGCTTGCCGAACAACGGCACGTCGATCGGCATCGCCAACGGCGGCGGTAACCACGACGACCGCACCGTGGTCGATCCGAGCTACCTCGAGCTGGTCAGGCTCGGGGTTACCGCCCCGACCACCACCGAAATCGCGAATACGCTGCCGGTCGTCGATGCCGAGCTTGAAGTGGCGACCCCGGAGGGCCCGATCTGGCACCGTTACAACTTCGACGGCTACGGCGAAACGTCCGCCGGGGGCGACTACACCGGTGCCGGGGTTGGCCAGCCGTGGCCGGTGCTCACCGGCGAACGAGGCGAGTACGACGTGGCCGCCGGCAACCTGGCGGCCGCGCAGTCGATGCTGTCGACCATGGCGAGCGCGGCGAATTCCAGCTACCAGATCTCCGAGCAGGTCTGGGGCGGCAGCACCGGGACCGGCGGCTTTACCTTCGGTGCGCCAGATAACTCATCGACGCCGCTGATGTGGGCGATGGCGCAGTACGTCAGGCTCGCGATCGATATCTCGGCCGGACACAACGTGGACACCCCGGCCATCGTGGCCGACCGGTACGCGGCCGCCACCGCCGGTACCGGATCGGTCACCGAGAAGGTCAACGTGACCGTCCCTGTCAACACTGACGCCTCCGGCGAGAACGTGTACCTGGACGGCAATTTCAGCGCGCTCGGCGAAGGCGCTCCTGACTGGTCGCCGAGCGGCATCCCGATGACGCGGGTAAACGCGACCGAATGGACCACCACGATCCATGCCGCCGCCAGCAGCACGCTGTCGTATAAGTACACACTTGGCGGCAGCTGGTCGAACGCCGAAGAGACCAGCAGTTGCGGCTACGTCAGCAACCGGTCCATGTCGGTCAACGGCGGCACGGTCACCGACTCGGTCGCCAACTGGACCGCGCCCGGTGCCTGCGGCCCAGCACAAGCCGTGATCAACGTCACCGTTCCCGCGGATACGCCAAGCGGTGACACCGTCTACCTGAGCGGCAACTACAGCGCACTCGGCACTGGCATGAAGTCGTCCCAGGACTGGAGCGCCGCCGAGATTCCGATGATCAAGACCGGCACCGACACCTGGACGCTGACGATCCCGGCCGCGGCGAGCTCGTCCTTCCAGTACAAGTTCGACCTAGGCAACTGGACCAATGTCGAGGAAACCGCCAGCTGCGGCTACGTCAGCAACCGCACGTTCGGCTTCGGCGCGGCCGGCTCCTCCTACCCCGCCAACGACACTGTCTCCGCCTGGGGCGGCATCGGTGGCTGCTAACCCCTCCGCTCCAGCCGACGCACTGGAAGCTGGCTAAGGTCCGACCACGATCACTTCGAGGGTGCGGGGGCCGTGAACGCCTTCGACTCGGTCTAGCTCGATGTCGCTGGTGGCCGAAGGACCGCTGATCCACGTCAACGGGCGGTCTGGACGCAGTTTCGCCATCGCCTCCGGCACTAGGCCGACGACCTGGTGTGCGAAGACCACGCACAAGTGGTAGTCCGGGATCAACGTCAGCGCCCGGCGACCTTGGCCCGGCGAACTGTCGAGTACGATCGTGCCGGTCTCGGCGATGGCCACGGTCGCCGTCGTGATGACGCCGTCGTAGCTGTCGAGTTCACCAGGGTTGAGGTCATCATCGACCCGCCACGAACTGCCGTCGACTACCTCAGCCGGGTCGGGCAGGGCGAGGTCAAGCTCGGGCGGCAAGATGATCCGGCGCGCTCCGCGTTCGGCGAGCGCTGCCGCGATGGTCGCGGTGACCTCAGCCGGCTCGCAACGGCGGACCAGGCAACGATAGTCAACCAGCCGTCCGACAAGCAGTTCGAGTGTGGCCTGTCCATCAAGATCTCCGACCGCTCGATAGGCGCGCGGCACCCAGTACTCGATTGCGGCCGCTGCATCCCGCGTTGCCGTCAGCGGGCGCTCGGCCGTCGGGGCGGTGGTCAGTGCGGTGCGAATGCGGGTCAGGATTTCGTCCCTTGCGGTCATCGCGGACCTCCGCGTTCCCGTCGCCACCAGTGGCGGAACGTCTCGCGCGGGGGTACCGGCGCGTCTCGCGCCATGGTCCAGCCGCGCAATGGCGGCGGCAGCCAGCCGATTGTGCCCCGGCGTCCGATGAGTCGGCCTAGCTGACCACCTCGTTGCGCGACGGTGAATCTAGCCGGGTTCGCCATCGCCCACGCCGCCGCCGCCATGGTGACCGCTTCCGGACTTGGCAGCCGCGATCCGGCCCGCACCGCCTCGACGTGCTTGGCGCGCAGTTCGACCAGGATCGACGGGATGTCGATCTTGACCGGGCAGACCTCGTAGCAGGCACCGCACAAGGATGAGGCATACGGCAGGGTCGCGTTGTCTTCGATGCCGGTGAGCATGGGCGACAAGATCGCGCCGATCGGACCTGGGTAGACCGAGCCGTACGCGTGCCCCCCGACTCGCTCGTACACCGGGCAGACGTTCAGGCAGGCTGAGCACCTGATGCAGGACAGGGCTGGCCGCCCAGCCGGATCGGCGAGCGCGGCGGTACGGCCGTTATCCAAGAGCACGAGATGAACCCGCTGCGGGCCGTCGCCAGGAGTGACCCCGCTCCACATCGAGGTGTAGGGGTTCATCCGCTCACCGGTCGATGAGCGCGGCAGCAATTGCAGGAAGACTTCGAGGTCAGTCCAGGCCGGGATGACCTTCTCGATGCCCATCACGGTGATCAGCGTGTCTGGCAGGGTGAGGCACATTCGGCCATTCCCCTCGGATTCGACCACGCACAAGGTGCCGGTCTCGGCGATGGCGAAGTTAGCCCCGCTGATCCCGACTTTGGCCGACAGGAACTTGCGCCGCAGGTGCCGGCGCGCGGCCTCGGCGAGCGCGGCAGGCACGTCGGTCAGGTCGGGGTCAACATCAGCCATCTCGCGCAGGAAGATGTCCCTGATCTCGGCCCTGTTGCGGTGGATGGCCGGCACTAGGATGTGCGATGGCCGGTCGTGTCCAAGCTGCACGATAAGCTCGGCCAGATCCGTCTCGATGGCCGCGATCCCGGCGTCAGCGAGCGCGTCGTTGAGGCCGATTTCATCGGTCGCGATCGACTTGACCTTGACCACTTCACTAGCCCCGGCGGCCAGCACTAGCTCGGTGACGATGCGGTTAGCCTCGTTGGCGTCCCGCGCCCAGTGCACGGTGCCGCCGCGAGCGGTGACCTCGCGTTCCAGCTGGATGAGATAGCTATCCAGGTGCGCCAGGGTATGAGCCTTGATTGCCCGGCCGGCTTCACGCAACTCTTCCCAGTCAGGCAACTCGGCCACCACCCGGCCGCGTTTAGCCCGGATCGTGCTGGTCGCCTTGGCCAGGTTGCGGCGCAACTTGGCGTCCCCAAGTGCACGCCTAGCGGCGACAGGAAACGGCTCGTCGCCGCGCAGATGGCCGACACCAGGTGGTGCGGTCGGCAGGCCAAGGAACGTCATTGGCTTGCCCTGGTGGCCGCGAGGATCTCGGCCAGGTGCATCGTCCTGGTGCCAGCTTTGAGCCGAGAAAGCCCGCCGCCGATATGCATCAGGCACGAACTGTCGCCGGCCGTGCACACCTGCGCCCCGGTCGCGAGCACGTGGCGCATTTTGTCAGCCAAGATCGCCGTCGAGGTGTCGGCATTCTTGACTGCGAAGGTACCGCCGAAACCGCAGCACGCATCAGCGTCCGGCAGCGGCACCAGTTCAAGTCCGGCGACGTTGCGTAGCAGTCGCAGCGGCCGGTCGCCCACGCCAAGCAACCGCAGTGAATGGCAGGTCGGGTGATAAACAACCCGATGCGGAAAGTAAGCGCCCACATCAGTCACGCCGAGTACGTCCACGAGTAGCTCGGACAACTCGAACGTCCTGGCTGCCACCGCCTCGGCCCGGACGGCCAGGTCGGGCTCGCCGAGCCGCCTGGCCACCATCGCGTGCTGATGCCTGATCGATCCTGTGCACGAGCCGGACGGCACCACGATCGCGTCAAAGCCGCCGAAGGTATCCACGTAGTGCCTGATCAGCGGCAGCGCCTCGGCCTGATAGCCAGTGTTGACGTGCATCTGGCCGCAGCAGGTCTGAGCCGCGGGAAAGACGACCTCGTGGCCGAGTCGCTCAAGCAGGCGTACGGTAGCCTGCCCGACCTGTGGATACAGCGTGTCGGCCAGGCAGGTGACAAAGAGTGCGATCCGCATTCTTATGGCACCTCCGCTACCGGCCCCGCCGCTTGGTGACCGCCGAGCATGCCGGTGAACAGCCAGCGCAGCGCGTCGGCATACAGCTCAGGCGGCGTGCTGTCAGGGTCAATGCGGCGCTGCCTGACCATGCCCTGGAAGAGCGCGGCGACTACGACGGATGCCCGTTCGGCGATGTCATCGGCGTCCTCGATGCCGAACCTAGTCAGCTCATTGGCGAGCATCAGCTTGAGCGGTGCCCGGCGCTGCCTGACGGTGCTGGCGAAGGTCGCCATCGCCTCCGGATGCCGCACCGCGTACAGCCAGAACTCGGCCTGCAGTGGCGCGATCCCGGCGTCGTTGTCAGCGACTTCGGCCATCACCTGACCAAGCGCCTGCCAAGGCGGATCGGCATGCTCATGCCAATCGAACAGCACGTTTATGGTGCTGCTCGCCCTGTCGGTCGTCCGCCTGGCCATGAGCTGCAGGAACAGTTCGTCCTTGCTGGCGAAGTTGGAATATAGCGCGTCAATTGAGTCAGCCGGCTTGCGCGGCGATCTCTTCGAGCGAAGCACCGTTGAAGCCCTTGCTGGCGAACACCGACGCGGCTGAGTCAAGCAACCTGTCCCTGGTGATTCCTTTCGCCTGTGCCCTGGTCAGGCGACGGTGCGGGAGGGCCTGCGCGCTTTCGTCAGTAGCGCTCGGATCGGCCGCGGCCTCAGTGTCGTCAAGCGACATGATCGCCTCCTCTTAGCTAGCCGGTTGGCTCGCCAGGAATGGTGTACAGGGCGCGCCAGGGGCTGCCGGTCGGATCGTCGGCCGCAGTGGACGGAGACACGCCCTTGTTGTCCCACTTGGCTAGGTAGCCGAGTCCGTGGAACAGCACCTTCTGGCCACTGGTGTAGTTGGTGTCCAGGCTCCATTGCGGGTAGGTGCCGGTCGGCAGCTTAGGGATGACCGGTGCCCGGTCGCCGGGCAGCACCGGGCCGATCAGCTCCCACGGCGTCTGATAGGAGAACTGCACCACAGCTGCCGGGTCGTCGCCGGAGTTGTACCACTTGGCCTGGTAGATGTCGCCGTGCTCGGTGACCTTATAGCCGATCGGGTACTGCTCGGTGGCCGACCAGATCGGATAAGGCGCGTCTAGCGGATTGGTATTCGGCGTCGGCGGGGTTGGCGCGGCTGGCAGATTAGCGAAGGCGATCGCGTCGCCGGGCAGTTGGCTGAACGTATCGGCGAACTGAAGATTCGACTGGGCCGTCCCGCTGCAGGTATCGGACTCAAGGCCGATTTCTGGGAAGGACGTGCCGCACTGACTGTCTCGGTTCAGCGACCACATGGACAGTCGGCCGAGCCCGTTCTTCTTGGCGAAGATCGCTAGACCGGCGGCGTCATCGGTGGTGAAGTTCTCGCCCCTGACGTTGTTTTGCCCGATCATGACGGTAGCGCCGAGTTGCTGCCAGACCTGGGCCGAGCGCGGATGCTCGCCGTAGTGCTGCAGCAGGTTAATCAGCTGAGCGTGGCTGGCGTAGAGCGCGTTCTCGGTCAGTTGCAGCATGGTGCTGCCGGCCGCCGGCGCATTGGTGAAGTCCATTGTCATGATATTGATGCCGGCGATGGCGACCCTGGCCGACAACATGTCGGACACCACGGAAAGCGCGTCGTCCTGCAAGCCGGTCGGTTCGACCGGCAAGGTCAGCCAGACGGCGAGTTGCTGGCCGTGTTCGCTGGCATCGCGCTCAAGCTCAGCCATCGCGGTGGCGCGGCGCTGACCGGCCGCGACGTCATCGAGGGCGGTGCCTTCGATGTCCAGGTCGATGGTATTGAGGTGATACCTGGTGATGACCTCCTGGTAGGCCTTGACCAGGGCGGAGACGTTAGTGCAGCTCTCATCCAGGCTGGTATGCGCCTGGCCGCCGAATGACACGATCGGCTCGGCCCCGTCCTGCTGCATCTGGGCGATCCGCGAGCCGAGCGCGAGCGATTGGTCAGCGCCCCGCAGTGAGTAGGCCGCACCCCAGGTCGGCAGGCATGGCTGATTGGCGTTCGGCGAGGCGACGATGAAGCCGAGCACGCTCTGCCGAGCCGGGTCAGCTGAGGTGCTCTGGAACTGGTAGACCGGCGTCAAGGTGGCGTCGACGTAAGGCGCGAACCAGGTCTTGCGAATGGCGACCGGCGGCACCAGCTTGGACCTGACCGCCACATAACCGCCGTAGCCCAGACCAGCGAAAAGCACCAGAGCGATGAAGACCCGTAGCAGCGACAGACGGCGCCTCGGCTCGTCCTCACCGATCCAGGTGTCGTCGATCGCCTGCGGTCCCGGCGTGGTGGTTGGCCGCGGTGGCGAGGTCGGCCGCCTGGTCAGATCCTGCGCCATGTCTAGGCCTCCGGACCTTCACGGTCATCGGCTGGGCTGCGGATCGCGCCGAATCCCGGCGAGGTGACCGGCTCGCTGTACGCACGCGGGTGGTAATAGCCGTGCCGTTGCTCGTTCTCGGTCAGCCTGGCCACAGTCTCGTACGCGACTACGTTGCCCGAGCCCAGGTCAACTACGGGGCGGTAGGCGGGTCGCTGCTCAAGTTGGGCCGGCGGCTGCCGTGGCGGCGAAGCAGGCCCGACCGGAGGCGGCGCGACCGGCCGGACGGGCAGCGGAGCGGCTGGTCGCGCCGGCGGGAAGGCCGCGGCCAGGGTGCCGTCAGGTGCTGGTTGGGCATCGCTCGGGTACGGATCGCTGGTGAAGTACGGGTCGCTGGCAGCACCCGGGCCGGCCCGATGCCGGCCCGCGTTCCTGATCGGGAGTTCGGCCGCCGCCTGGGCCGGCTGACGAGCGGCCGGGCTGACCTTCCAGTGCCCGGAGTCGACCGGCCCGACCTGCAAGACGGAACGCCAGTCGGCGGCGGGCGGCGCCGGCGTGTTCTTCTTCGCCCGCAAGATGGCGCGGCGGCGGGGCTGAGCGGGCTTGTAAAGCAAGGCGGTGAAATGTACCCAACCGTCGACCAGCGAATTGCGGATGCCGATGAAAGCCACGGTGGCGTAGCTGGCCAGCACGATGTTGAGCGCTGCGTACGCCATGTTCTCGACCCGGTCGTGCCGGTAGGCCGAGTAGAACGTGACGGCGGCCAGCACCAGCATTAGGTAAGGGGCGATGACGAAGAACGGCGGCGCCACGGTGCGATCGCGCACTTTGGGGGTGCGGGCGAAGGCGGCTTTAGACGCGGTAATGCCCTGCACCAGCGACGACACGGTACCAGCCAGGTTGACTGGCAGCAGGATCAGGTTGAATCCGTAGATCCGCGCCACGTCGATCCGCTTGTACCCGCAGTACCGCAGGTCACTGGCCATGGCGGTGAAATAGGGCAGGGCGACCAAGCCGAGCAGCGGGCTGATCAGCGTGGAGCTAAAGGGGAAGCACAGCAGCACCAGCAGGCTAAATGAGCTCCAGCAGATCGAGGCCATGTAGTTCCAGCGCAGGAACAACTCGCCGAACCTGGTGCGCTCGCCGCGCACCTTCCTGGCCTTACGCTGGCGATGCAGCTTAGGCAGGATCAGCAACCCGCCGTTGGCCCAGCGCTGGCGCTGGATGCAGAGCGAGCCGAAGTCCGGCGGGGTGGCGCTGTAGCTAAGCCGCTCCGGGTAGTTAAACAGCCGCCAGCCGTGGATGCCCATGTCAATGGTCGACTCGGTGTCCTCGATCACGGTGCGGTCCTTGATGTACCGCTTGATCTCCCAGTCGCCGATGAAGGAACGCTCAGCGATGACGTCGAGCGCGCGCTTGCGGATCACGGCATTGGCACCCACCCAGAAGGTGGCGTCATAGTAAGTGAGCCCTTGGTGCACGATGTGCTGTAGGTCGGTGGTGGCACCGGCGATGCGCTCAAGCCTGGTGGCCGAACCTGGGAACGCGCTGTACGGGGTCTGGGCGACCGCCGTGTCCCTGTGCTCGCTTTGCTCAAGCAGGTGCACCAGGCGCAGGCAGTATTCGGGCAGCAGCACGCTGTCCGCGTCGAGCGTCAGTACGTAGTCGGTGTCGGGGACGGTGAAGTCGGCATCGGCCGAATCGGCCGGCACCAGCACGGTGCCGGTGACAGTGCGGACCTCGCGGTAACTGCCGCCCATCAGGCCGATGTAGCTGTTGAGGTTCATCGCCTTGTTCGGCTCATGCGACAGCGAGGAGTACTGCTTGCGTTCGAAGCTGGTGACTTCAGCGCGGAAGATCCAGATCAGCCGGCGGTAGAGCCGACGCAGGTGAGCGTGGTCGAGCACCACTTCCTCCGCGGCCGCATCGCGCAGCGCCCAGGCCACTGACTGCAAATCGCCGCCAAGCCGGTGCACGACCTCGTTGCCAAAGAAGGCATCGGTATGGTCGGTGACCTCAAGGTTGGCGGCGAGTTGCCGCAGCCAGCCTACGGCGGCCTCATAATGCGTGGCCAGCGTGGTCATCGCGGCGAGGTCTGGCCAGGGGATGCCTGAGTACCTGGTCTCGAATTCGGCGGCTGCCGATACGAACTGCGCTTTGGGAATGGCGAGCAGTTCCTCGATTTTAAGTGGCAGCGCCCTGGCTGCGAGCAGCTGATCCCTGGCCCGCCTGGACTTCGGCACCGGCGGGTCATCGACCAGGAGCACGATTCGCTTGTGCGGATATTCCTGCAGCGCCGCCGACAGCAGGGTGCATCTGATGACGTGCTCTTCTTCTTGGTAGGAAGGAATGATCGCGGTCAAGGTTGGTGCCCGGTCATCAAAGAAGTGGTCGAGCACGGCGCGGTTGGCCCGGTGATGACTGCGCGTGCGATAGCAGAAGCCGAGCCTGCTCAGCAGGTAGGCCAGCGCGGAAGCGGTGAGCAACGTAATGATCAGCAGGTAGATGATCGCTTCGGCGCGAGACTGCGTGCTTGAGTACATCGGATTGAGGAAGTCGTTGAGCAGCCAGGTGATGACGTAGCTGATCCAGGCCGTGACCGTGACGATAATAGCCAGCCTGGTCATCGCGATCCGGCGATCACTTACCGGCCTCGGTACCACCGGCATTGGCTCGGTTCGCCGGTCATGACCCCATTGAGACCGCCTTTTTTTCGCCTTCTGTCCAGCTAGCGGCCGTGAGACGACCAGTTCGGAATTCCCGCCGGCACGCGTCCGCACACCCGAAGGCACGCCCCCACCCTTCCCTTTGGGCGCGCTCAAAAGAACGGCCCCGCTATGGCTACCTCACATCCCCGAAGGACGGCTACTAGCTATCGACTCCAGTCCGCTATACGGTGATAGCGCACGGTGATCGCTTATGCCGTCACAGTGACATTAGAGCAGATCTGGCCACGCTGCACCCAATACCGGAGATGCTTCCTGAGTTATTTCCCGGCCCGCTTAGCCATGTTTTACCGGTCGTAAACAGCTTCGACGATATTGAGCGACATACCGGATATAGTTGCTCGAAAGTCCAGTTTTAACCATCGACTGAGCCGGTTTGTGCGTGCCGCGTGAACCATTGACATTGCGTCAGCACGGCCGCGACCAGGTCGCGGTCGGCGGCCAATTCTTGGTCGAGCCACCCGAGCACGGCCGGCACCGCCGTCGCGAGCCGTCCTGTGGCCAGCGGCAGCACTTGACCAGCAAGCGCATCCTGCACTTGGGCACCGAGTCCGCGTAGCTGGCAGATCCAGGCCGCGAGTATCAAGGTCGCGGCAAGCGGGAGTCGGCCAGCGGCGCGTTCGGCCCGGAGCACGGGCAGGATTCGTACCGGGAGTTTCTGCGAGCCGTCAATCGCGATCTGGTCGAGCCGGTGCCGCATCCGGTGGTTCGCGAATCGGTCAAGGAGCGCAATCCGGTAGGCGGCAAGCTCAGGTTCTGCAGCGTCCAGGTGTGCCGACGCCACCTCCCACCACTGGGTGAGCCAGGTGACGCACTGATCATCAGCGACGGCGTCGGCGACAGTCTGGTGGCCAAGGATCGACCCAGCGTAGGCGAGCAGCGAGTGCGCTCCATTAAGAAGCCAAAGTTTGCGTTGCTCGAACGGCAGTATGTTGGCGGTAAAGGTGGCGCCCGCATCCTGCCAGCAGGGTCGTCCGGCCGGGAATGAGCCCGCCAGAATCCAGTCGTGAAATGGCTCGGTGACCACCGGACAGCGGTCGTCAAGGCCGGTGCTGGCCCGCACGGTCGCCACGTCAGCGGCGGTGACCCTAGGCGTGATCCGGTCCACCATCGTGGTCACCACGCACACCTGGGTGCCCAGCCAGCTAGCCAGCGCGGGATCGACGAGCTCAGCGAACTCGCCGACCACAGACGAGGTCAGCTCGCCGTTGGCGGCCAGATTGTCGCAAGGGATCAGGGCCAGCGGGCCGGCGTCAGCGGCCATCCTGGCCGCTAGTCCAGCCACCAGCCGGGCCGGCGCTGTACCCACCGCCGCCCGGCGATCCGCACGCAGCGCCGCGAGATCGGCGACCACCGCAGGCCGGGTGAGGTCGAGTCGGCCTGCCGGATTGGCGACGTAGCCAGCTTCAGTCACCGTCAGCGTCACCGCTGCCAGCTCGGGCCGCGCAAAATAGCCAAGCCAAGCCGCATGATCGGCACCGCCGTGCGCGGCGGCCAGACTGGCGACGAGGGCTAGGTGATCGCTATCGGTGGCCCGCGTGACCAGCGTGTACAGGCCGTCTTGCGCGGTCAAGTCAGCGGCGAGGTCAGCCCGGCGGCCGGTGAACGCGGCGTATCCCCACTCGCTGCCATCCCTCGCCCGGTCGGTATACCAAGCCTGATGGGCGCGAAAGAAGTTGCCGAGGCCCAGATGCAGCAGCCGGACCGGCGGGGCCGGGCCGGAGCGAGCGGGCCTGGTTGACCCGCTGGTCACCGCCGAGCCGCGCGCCGTCACGGAGCCTATAGTGGCAGAGGTGACGGTAGCTGACGTGGCGCGGATCGGTGGGCCGGCCGTCAGCCTCGGCGCCGACGAGATCTCCGACTTCGTGATCGCGCAGCTGGCCGGGGTGCCGCTGGACGGCCGTAGCGTATGCCTGCTGGTGCCGGACGCGACCAGGACCTGTCCGTTGCCGCTGCTGCTGCGCGCCGTGCACCGCGCATTGCACGGACGGGTGACCCGGCTGACCGTGCTCATCGCGCTCGGCACCCACGGCGCGATGGCCGAGTCTGCGCTGGCCAGCCATCTCGGATACCAGCCCGGCCAGGTCGCTGATCGCTATCGCGGCCTGACCGTCATCAACCACCGATGGTGGGACGAAGCCACGTTCGCTTCGCTCGGCACCATCGCCGCTGACCGGGTCGTCGAACTGTCCACAGGACTGCTGCGCAGCCCGGTGCCAGTGCGGATCAACCGGGCGGTGCTTGACCACGACATCGCGCTGGTACTCGGTCCGGTCTTCCCGCATGAGGTGGTGGGCTTCTCCGGCGGCAACAAGTATTTCTTTCCTGGAGTGTCTGGCCGGGAGCTGATTGATCTGTCGCACTGGCTCGGCGCGCTGATCACCAGCGCGGAGATCATCGGCACCAAGGGGATCACCCCGGTGCGCGCGCTCATTGACGAGGCGGCCGCGATGATCCCGGTGCGGCGGCTGGCCTTCTGCGTGGTGACTGGAACTGAGCCAGGTTCGCTGCACAGCATCGCCTTCGGTTCGCCGGAGGCAGCGTGGGCGGCCGCGGCCGACGTGTCCGCCCAAACCCACATCACCTATCTGGCCGCGCCAGTCCGCCGGGTGCTGTCGGTGCTTCCACGCAAGTACGACGACCTGTGGACCGGCGCCAAGGGCTGCTACAAGGTGGAGCCAGTAGTGGCCGACGGTGGACAGGTCGTGATCTACGCGCCGCACATCACCGAGATCGCCAGCACGCACCCGGATCTGCTCAAGATCGGCTACCACTGCCGTGACTATTTCGTGCGACAGCTTGACCGGTTCAGCCAGTACCACCTGGCCGACCTCGCGCATAGCACGCATCTGCGCGGCGCTGGCAGCTATGACGAGCAAGCCGGCGAACGGCTTCGGATGACGGTGACCTTGGCGACCGGCATTCCTGAGGCTGTGGTGCGCTCGGTCAACCTCGATTACTTGAGCCCGGCTGAGATCGACCCGGTGGCCTGGGCCGCCGACCCGGACACCCTGGTGGTGCCGGACGCGGGTGAGGAGCTCTACCGCCTGGCCGGCTCACCATAAAATGGTCGTTCCGACTTACTAAGGTTAATAACGCCCAATCATGAAGTCGGGATTCAATGCTAAATTCATGGTTGTTTTCCTGGTCAAGGTGAACAAATCATGACATCATCGTGCGTGCTATCCGCGCCATTGCTCAGTGGCGCCGACGCTCGATGAGGAGGATGTGGCAATGGCTGAGTCTGCTCCGCTCCCGGTCGCGCCGCAAGCATCGGTCGCACCAGAAACAACAGCCTCAGCAAAGCCGGCCGCGTTCATTCTGACCGGCTCGTTTCCGGTGATCAGCCGAGACCCGCTGTACCTCAAGGAGCTGACCAGGCGCGGGTTAAAGGCGCTGGTAATCACCTCGGCCGCGTATCGGGAACGGGCGACGGCGCAAATGGCGGATGCTAGTGGACCGATGTCCGCCATTGGTGAGATCGCATTTGTTGATGGCGATGTGACGATAGAGGCAGCGTTTGTCGCTGGCGCGATCGCGACAGTGACGGCGTGGCTGGCTAAGTACACGATCGTCGGTGCGTACGCGGTCGGTGATGTACTGGCCGAGCCGACCGGGCTACTCTGCGACCGACTCGGCATACCAGGACCTGGCCTGCTGGCCAGCCGGGCCTGTCGGAGCAAGTACCTGCAGCGCTGGTACGCACCTGAGCTAAGCCCGCGCTCAGTGGTCATCCCAGCCGCGCAGCGCGCCAGGGCGCTAGAGACCACTGAGCTTGATCCTGACCTCGCCTACGCGATCGAGCAGATTGGCTTTCCCGCGGTAGTGAAGCCCGCCAGCAGGCACTCAAGCTGGGGCGTACTCACCGTCGCCAATCTGGCCGAGCTCAGGCACGAGCTGGCTGGCTACCGGCCGCACGAGATCATCCTGGTCGAGGAGCTGGTGCCCGGCCAGGAATATTCAGTGGAGAGCCTGGTGTGCCAGGGCGAGATCGTGTTCGCGTCGGTCACTAGGAAAGAGACGACTCAGTCGCACGAACGCACCTTCGTAGAGCTGGCGCACACCGTGCCTGAGCACCGGCCGGAAGTCAACGACCGGCTGCTTGCGGCCAATGCGGCTTTGCTGGCCAGGCTCAGGTTCGGCAGCGGGATCACGCACTCGGAGTGGCGGATCACCCCCGATGGCCGTTCCGTGCTGATGGAGATTGCCGGCCGCACCCCTGGTGATGGCCTGATGACGCTGTACTTGCTGGCGAGCGGCGCACCACTGGAGCCGCAAATACTCAACATCGCACTCGGCGAGCCTGCCAGCTACCCCGCGCCGCGCCGCTACGCCAGGCAGGTGTACCTAGAGCACGAGGCTGGAGTGCTGGCCGACGTCAGCCTCCGCTGGCCAGGGGCGCAGCCGCAATGGATCGGTGAAGGCGGCGTCTGGCCGGAGATCGGGCCTGGTGCCGCCGATGACCCGCCAACCTTGCGCGCGGTACTGGTGCTCAAGGATCGCGACAGCAAGCTGGTCGAGCTGGAGAGTTCCGATGACCGGGCGGTGACTTTCTTTATCGACGCCGCCTCGCCTGAGCAGCTTGACGAGCTTGAGCGGCAGGTCACCGCTGCCATCACGATCACCACGCAACCATGACGGCGACCTCTCAGCAAGAGCAGCCACCAGCCGCGCCGCCCGCTAAGGTCGGCGTTCGCGCCGCCTTTGTCGAAGCGACGCTGCCGGTCAAGGTCGTGCTCGTCGGCGTCCTTATCAACCGCCTCGGCGGCTTCCTCAACCTGTTCCTGGTGCTGTACCTGACCTATAAGGGGTACTCCACTGAGCAGGCGGCGGCCGCGCTGAGCGCCTACGGCGCCGGCGCGGTGGCAGGCGTGCTGATGGGCGGCACGCTGGCCAACCGGCTTGGCCCGCGCACCGCGACCGTGATCAGCATGACCGGCACATTCCTGATCATGGGTGCCTGGCTGTACCTGCCGTCCTACCCGGTGCTCGTCATCGCGGCCGTCCTAGTTGCCATGATCAGCCAGCTCTACCGGCCGGCCTCGGCCACGCTGCTTTCTGACCTGACGCCCGATGACCGTCAGGTGATGACGTTCGCGCTGTACCGCTTTGGCCTGAACCTGGGCGCCACCGCCGCGCCGCTGCTCGGCCTCGGCCTTTATTACCTGGCCGGGCACCGGTACAACCTAGTGTTCTGGGGCGAGGCGCTGATCGCACTCGGCTACGCCGTGCTGGCCTGGACGGCACTGCCAGCCAAGGCAAAGATCCCGCCGAAGCAGCCCCACCAGGCCGACTCGCGATCTGATCCTGGCCGCTGGTCATCAGGCTATCTGCGGATGCTGCGGGACTGGCGCTACTCGCTTTACCTGCTGGCGATCGGAATGCACGCGGCCGTCTATGTCCAGTACCTGTCGACGCTACCGCTGAACATCAAGCTGGCCGGCCTCGGCGTGAAGTGGTACACCCTGGCCGTCGCACTCAACGGCCTGATCGTCATCGCGTTCGAGCTCGGAGTCACCAAGGTCACCCAGATCCTGGCCAATGAAGCTGTCCATCGGGCTCACCGTCGCCCTGCTCGGCGTGGGTATCGCGCTATACGGGCTGCCATTCGGCCCGACGGTCATCTTGATCGGCACCCTGGTCTGGTCACTCGGGGAGATCATCGGCGGCCCCGCCACGTTCGCTTATCCGGGCATGGTGGCGCCGCCCAACCTGAAAGGGCACTACATCGGCAGCTTCCAGTTCATGTTCGGGCTGGGTACGGCGGTCGGCCCGCCATCGGCGGGTTCTTGCTAGTGCGACTCGGCCACGGGGTCTGGCCAGTCCTGGCGCTCGGCTCCTTGCTGGCGACCGTGCTTGTGCTGATCGCCGTACGCCAACCTCGCCCCGCCTCAACTTCCTAGCCGGAGCGGGCAGCCGGTCGCAGCGGAACCCGGACCACGGACCACGGAACGCGCACCCGCACCCGCGCCGATCCGGTTCGTTGCCCCTAGCTGCTCGGCCGCAGGTCGGCCAGGGGACGACATCGCCGCTCCGCTGTTGCTGCTAGCTCCCCGAATCCGGCGGCATCGTCGGAGCGGTACTGCGCCTATCACGACATCGTCGGAGCGACGATGTCGTGATAGGCAGGTGAGGCGACCGCATCGTCGGAGCGGCGACGTTGTTGGGCACCAGGCTGCCGCGCAGGGTGGGCGGCGGCGATCTTGTGCAGGGCGGCTACTAGCTGGTCGACCTCGGCGCAGGTGTTGTACATGGCTAGTGACGGCCTTACTGCCTTTTCCAGTTGGTAGCGGCGCAGGATGGGCTGGGCGCAGTGGTGACCGGCCCGGACGGCGATGCCCTGCTGATCGAGCGCCTGGCCGACATCGGCAGCGTCGTGCCCGTCGAGCACGAAGGTCAGCACGCTGGCCTTGTGCGGGGCGGTACCGACTAGGTGCAGGCCAGGAACTGACGCGAGCTGCTGGGTCGCGTAGCCGAGCAACTGGTGCTCGTAGGCGGCGACGGCCGGGAGGCCCAGGTTGGTTAGGTAGTCGAGCGCGGTGCCGAGACCGATGGCGTCGGCGATATTGCCGGTGCCTGCTTCGAACTTGGCCGGGGCAGGCTGGTACCTGGTGCGCTCGAAGGTGACGTCGTCAATCATGTTGCCGCCGCCTTGCCATGGCGGCATCTCCGCCAGCAACTCACGCTTGGCGTAGAGCGCGCCGATCCCGGTTGGCGCGAAGATCTTGTGCCCGGAGAAGACGTAGAAGTCCGGGTCAAGCACCCGCATGTGCACCGGCAGATGAGCGACTGCTTGGGCCCCGTCCACCAGCACCTTGGCCCCAACCTGGTGCGCCATCGCGATGACCTGCTCGATCGGGACGATGGTGCCGAGCACATTCGACACGTGCGCGACTGCCACTAGCTTGGTGCGCTCGTTGAGCAAGGCGCCGAGTTGATCGAGCAGTAGCTCGCCGTCGTCGTCGACGGGGATCACCCGCAGCTTCGCGCCGGTCTGATCGGCGAGTAGCTGCCAGGGCACGATGTTGGCGTGGTGCTCTAGGTGCGACACTACGATCTCATCGCCTGGCCCGACGTGCTGAGCGCCCCAGGTCTGCGCGACCAGGTTGATCGCTTCGGTAGTGCCCCTGGTAAAGACGACGTCATCGCTGGACGGCGCGCCGAGGAAGTCGGCCACCTTGCACCGGGCGGCTTCGAACGCGTCGGTCGCCCGCGTGGCCATGGTGTGGGCACCCCGGTGGATGTTGGAGTTCTCGTGGGCGTAGAAGTAGGCGATCCGGTCGATCACGCACTGCGGTTTCTGCGTGGTCGCCGCGTTGTCGAGCCAGACCAGTGGCTTACCGTTGACCCGCTCGCTCAGGATAGGGAAGTCCTTGCGCACCGCATCGACATTGAAGGCCAGCGCGCTTGTCGGCGGCGTGACCATGCTGGCCGCCAGTTGCCCGGCCGTGATCTCGGGCCGTTCGTCGATGAAGTAGAAGGCCGGTGGCGCGGGTTGACCGACGACTTCCCAGTCAGCCGGCGATGCGAGCGGCTGGCTACGTGGCGTCGGCGGGATCGGCGGCAGCGGCGCGCTCCGCCGCGAAGTTGGCTCAAGGACGGTGTGGTGCTGGTCGGTGCTGACCGGCAAGTCAACCAGATCACCTGACAGCTTGACTGGCGGTTCCGGTGTCGACGGCTCAGCGAACTTGGTCAGCACATCGCTGGCCAGCTGGGTCAGCATCGCCTCGTCGGGCACCACCCACCGGGACTGGCCGGTGGGCTGGTGCCCATTGGAGCGCGCGCCGTCGCCGTTATGCCCGTTACCGGTAGGTGTGAGCATATTCATGATATTTACCGATCTCCACGTCATCGAGTACCGCGAGCGCGTCTGGCGTCAGCACCGCTAGTGAGCAGTACAGCGAGACCAGGTACGAGGCGATGGCGTTCCGGTTGATGCCCATGAACCGCACCGATAGCCCAGGTGAACGCTCGCCGGTGAGGCCAGGCTGGAATAGGCCGATAACGCCTTGCCGCTGCTCGCCGACGCGCATCAGCAGCACCTTGGTTTTGCCCTTGACGATCGGGACCTTGTCGGACGGGATGATCGGGATGCCGCGCCAGGTCATGAATTGCGACCCGAACAGGCTGACGGTGGGCGGCGGCACCCCCCGCCTGGTGCACTCGCGGCCAAAGGCCGCGATGCCCTGCGGGTGAGTGAGGAAGAAGGCAGGCTCCTTCCAGACCTTGGCGAGCAGTTCGTCGAAGTCATCAGGAGTCGGCGCGCCCGTCCGAGTCGACATGCGCTGCCCGACATCGGCGCTGGCGATCAGGCCGTAGTCGTGATTGTTGATGAGCTCGCTTTCCTGCCGCTCTTTAATGGTCTCGATGGTCAGCCTGAGCTGCTCTTCGATCTGGTCGTAGGGGCTGCCGTACAGGTCAGACACCCGGGTGTGGATGTCCACAATGGTTGCCACCGAGTTGAGCAAGATCTCGCGGGCGAACTCGTCGTAGCCGACGTAGGTGCTCGGCAGCTCAGACTCGTCCCGTGGCGGGCAGGCGACGAGCACGGACTCCGGGTTGACGACCCGGTTGAGTCGGTAGATACCGGCTTCGACCGGCGTCCAGGCCAGCATCCTGGTGAGCCACCGAGGCGTGATCGTATTGAGCCTGGCCGTGGTCTTGGTGGCATTCGCCAGCTGACGGGCAGCCGCGTCGGTAAGTGCCAGTTGGACCGGTGCGGTGGTAGGCACCTTGACGGCATTCGTCATCGCTGAGCCTTTCCGTGGTTGACATCTGAGCTAAAGAACTCCGACGATGACCTCTCCGTCCGCCGGCAAAGACGAACCCGCACCGAGGTCAACACCCGTCATACCGGACAGCAATGGGGTCCTTGAGTGCTCGCCCATCAGCAACGAGTGGCCACGTCGCGGCCCGCCATCGCGGCAGATATGGACAGTACGTCGGTTGGCCGGCCAAGCTGCCGCCATCGGCGGATGAGCACCAGGGGCGAGCCGCAGCAGCATTAACGACAGGTAAGGCAATGAAGGAGCGAGACTGTCATGCGAGTGATCGTGATCAGGCACCATGTCGAGGACTCGCCCGGCTTCATCGCCGACGCCTTCGCCGCGCACGGGGCGACGATCAGTAGCTATCTGTGTCCGCCGGCCGAGTTGCCTTCGCTGGCTGGCGTCGACCATGTCGTGGTCCTTGGCGCGATTCCCTCGGTGAATGATGCCGAGGAACTTCGCTGGATCGACGCCGAGTTGGCGTGGCTTCGCAAGGCGGACGAGGCCGGCGTGCCAGTGCTTGGCATCTGCTTCGGCGCCCAGGCACTCTGCGCGGCCCTTGGCGGTCACGTCGAAGAAGCACCAGCCATGGAAGTGGGCTGGCGGCTGGTCGATACTGTGGACGAAGCGCTGATCCCGGCTGGTCCTTGGCTTGAGTTCCACGGTGACCGGTGCCTGCCGCCGGCTAACGCCACCGTCTGGGCGACCAACGAGGTCGGCGTTCAGGCCTTTTCGATCGGCCGGCACCTAGCGGTCCAGTTTCACCCAGAAGTCGACGGCGCGCAGTTGCGCGGCTGGCTGGAAGGTGGCGGCAGGGCAGCAGCCGCGCGGGCCGGTCAGGACCCAGACGAGTTCCTCGCGCAGACCATCACGGCGGAGACCGCAGCGCGCGAGCGCGCGGCCGTTCTGGTGGCCAGCGCCATTCGGCTGGCGAATGTCGCCTCGGCGGCTCTTAACCCCTGATTCGTCTAGTCGTACCTAGCAAATTCGGCAGGGCAACACTCCACCACCTGGGACCCAGCACGTGCTGATGGTAGGCGCGGCCAGGGTCACTATGCGGCGCTGGTCTCCCAGGCCGATGGTCGACCTGGGAGACCAGGAGAAAGGCTTAGGCTTCCTTCTTCAGGTCGTCGTCCCTCATGTGCGCCTCCCCTCAGTTCACTACGGCTAGGCACTGAATGAGTCCTAGATGCTGATTACACTGAAATGAGTGCGGAGATATGTCAAGGTACGAATTTCCCTGGGCGAGCGATTGCGTCCCTAGGATCACTTGTGATGCATTTAATCCCACCTGCATCACCCGTCAATCTTGGCCAGCAAGATCAAGGGTCAGCTCGTGCGCTTGCGAGAACTCACGTTGCGCGCGGAGCGCGCCGCCAGTGCCCACGGAGCGGGCTCCCACAACCAGGTAATTGTGACGCCATGCCGGCGGCCATCGCCGACGTACTCGCGGATCAGTTCGCTCGCCGGGCCGTAGGTAATCCCACCGCTGCAATGCCATGCGCTTTAAGTGCGTCAGGTACGTGGCCGAGAACAGCCGCCTAAATTTTGCCAAGGTTGCCGTCGGCCAATTCCTCGATCCGCGAGTGCAGCCAGGAAACATAGGTCTGCGACTCTGGCTTCATCAGCACGCTGCGCAAGATCTTGGCCTGGTCCTGGTCAGCGGCCACGGCACGGTGGCGGCGGGTGAACGCGTCGGCGGTGACTGACAAGGTGCTGACGAAGATCGGGCGCTGCTGGTCATTCATGCCGTCGGCGAGAATCCGTGCCGACGTGGCGTCAATGGCGCTCAGGCTGGCCGGAACGGTGACCGGGTAGTAGCTGAGGATGTCGAGTTGCGGCGGCTGATACGGCCGCAGCAAATCCGAGGTGGCCAGCAGTTCCGACCAGTCGAGCGCGGCCGAGCGGCAGGCCGCGAGCACCTGGCCGAGTCCGTCAGCAGTGGGCGGCAGCAACCGGAAGGTAAGCCACAGCGCGGCGGCTGCCGCGCCCGCACGCGAGCACTCCAGGCTGATCTCGCCCAAGTGCAGCTCGGACGAGGTGAAGTAGGTGTACGGCGAGTCGTGCGCGTAGAAGCGACCCACCGCCGGGTCGCTAAACAGCACCGCGCCGCAGCCATATGGCTGCAGGCCGTGCTTATGCGGATCGATCACGACAGAGTCGCACGCTGCGATGGCTCGCCAAGGGAGCGGATCGAGTCCAGCGCGGCCGTCCGCACCGGCCAGCAGTGTGAAGAACCCGCCGTAGGCCGCGTCGACGTGCACCCGGACGCCATGCTGGCGGGCGATCGCGAGCACCTGGTCGACCGGGTCAATCGCGCCAAGACCGGTCGTTCCCGCGGTCGCCACCACGGTGCCGACCTGGCCGCCAGCCAGCAGCCGATCGAGCGCGTCCAGGTCCATCCGGCCGGTCTCATCGACCTCGACCGCTGTGCCCTTGATGCCGAGCAGTCCGCACATGCGGGAGTGGGTGTAGTGCGCCTCGCTGCTGTAGGCAATGCCACGCCCAGGATGCGATTGTCTGGCGACGTACAGCGCCTCCAGGTTGGCGATCGTGCCGCTGCTGGTCAGATGGCCAAGATGGGTGCCGAACCCGAACATCGCGGCGAGTTGCCCGACGACCTCTTTCTCAAGCTCCGAGGTGACCTTTCCGCCGTCAAGCGCGTGGTTGTTGGGATTGACCAGCATGGCGGCGAGGTATCCGGCTATCGCGGCCGGATGCGGCGGCTTGAGCATCTGCCCGGCGTACGAGGGGTGAAAGTACGGATAGTTATCGCGCATCCGGTCGGCGAATACCTCGAAGGCCGAAACGAAGCTCTCGTCGCTGACTCGCAAGCTCGGGTGCGGCTCGAACGGCGGGTAACTGGCCTGCCACCGCGCGACCGAATCAACCGCGCGCGCCAGCCAGTCGGTCAGGTCCACGATGCTGCCTCCAGCAGGTCAGGGCTTATGGGCGATGGCCGGCGCGAATCTCCGACTGCAGACATGATCCAGGAAATTCTGCGCGGTCAAAGTCAAGTCCGTGAGCCCGAGTTGGCCGTCGGTGACGTCGAAGATCTTGGTCGTGGCGCCGCCGCTGATCGTGATGCCTTTCATTGATGATCAGGAAAGCAAAAGTTAGGCTAAGGGCAACTGCGGCCAGACGTGGCCGCACCGAGCGAGGAGGCAATCCCGCTATGAGAAGTCGCCCTAGGTTAGTTACCTTCGCGTTAGCCGCTTGCGTGCCAGCGATCGGACTGTTCGTAGCCGCTGTGCCGGCCGCGAACGCGGCTAGCCACCCGAGCCAGTCAGCCAGCGCTCACGCAGCTACGATCGCCCGCAACTTCCTGCGGCACCTGTCCATTGGCCAGCACGGTGTCAATCACGCGGTCTCCGCCGACCACACGGCGATCTCGGGCCTGAACCAGGTATCGAGCACCAACTGGTCCGGCTATGCCGATGATAACTCCGGAGGCAACACCTACACCTCAGTGACGGCCAACTGGACCGAGCCGAGCGCGACCTGCACCTCGACAACCTCGCTCGCGGCGTTCTGGGTCGGGATCGACGGTTACTCCAGCGGCTCAGTCGAGCAGGACGGCACCCTGATCGAGTGCTACCTCAGCACCGCGTACTACTACACGTGGTGGGAGATGTACCCGACTAACTCGATCCAGGTCGTCGGCTCAACACTGCAGCCGAGCGACGCCATCAGCGCGTCTGTGGTCAGGAGCGGCTCGACCTACACGCTCAAGGTCACCGACTCCACCCATACCGCGAACAGCTTCACTAAGACGGAAACCTGCTCAAGCTGCGCCAACTCAAGCGCTGAGTGGATCGCCGAAGCTCCGAGCGGCTCGGGTGGCGTCTATCCGCTGACCGACTTCCACTCCTGGACGGCATCGAGCGCGACCGTCAAGTCAGGCTCGACCTCAGGCGTCATTTCCACCTTCCCTGACGACGAGCTGACCATGGTCGACTCGTCGAACCTGGTAAAGGCCCAGCCGGGTGCACTGAACGGTAGCGGCAATGGCTTTACCGTGACCTGGGTGCGCAGCTCCTAAATTAAGCACAGGACGATGCCCAGGGACCCGCGCGTCCCTGGGCATTTCACGTTGGCCAGATCGACTGCAGCGCGCGGTAGATGTTGCCGCCGAGCACGGCCTTGATCTCATCGTCTGAGTAGCCGTGCTGGATTCTCCAGCCCATCGACGTAGCCGACCGGATCGAACGCTGGCCCGCGAGCCGCGCCGAGGCTCAGCAGCTGCGCGAAGATCCGGTGCAGCACCACGTGGTCGCCATACAAGGTCGTCCGGCTTCATCCTGGCCGTGTCCCAGATCGCCCTTGCGCCGGCGTGAGTCGATTCCGATCTGCCGCAGGCCACTGCCCTGACCTCGAGTCAGCTTGAGGGACTTGCAGAAGTATGCCGCCTGCGCCGTGTCGGTCTCTATACTCCCGTGTCAGACTGCATGCCCCAATACGAGGGTGTATGCCTGATGTCGGCGCCCTCGACGGTCACTGACTTGGCAAGCCCGGCGGTGATCGCGGAGGAGGTCGCGCTGCGGTGCGCATACCCAAGCTCGTGCGGCCAAGGTGGCTCGCGGCTGGAACGGCGTTGCTGGCGGCTGCCCTGCTGGCGCAGGCACCGGTAGCGAGTGCCAGCGCCGCCGGGCCGGTCGGGCCGATGTCACCAGGCTGGACCTACGGCGCCGCCGCTGGTAGCCAGCTCGGACTGCTGCCTTACTTGCAGCCCGCCGAGTTGGCCGGCGGCCAGTCCAGCTTTGACCGCGATACCTTCGACAGCTATCACGGCAACAGAGACTTCAACAACTTTCTGTTCTCAGGGCCGCGTGGACACGTGATGCTGGATCAGACCGGTCCAGGCTGCGTCTACCGGATCTGGCTGACCAGCCTGCAGAGCGACTTTCCCAACGAGTGGATCAAGGTCTATTTCGACGGCAGTGCCAAGCCTGCCATCGACCTGACGATCGGCCAGCTGTTCTCCGGCCAGCAGGCGCCGTTTCTGGCACCGCTGGTGATGGGGCCGACCAGCTCAAGTGGTGGATACGTCAGTTACGTGCCGTTGTGCTACCACTCGGCGATCGAGATCACCACCAACATGAATCGCTACTACAACATCGGCTACGTCAGCTACCCGCCGACCGCCAACGTCAAGACCTGGACGCCAAGCACTAGCACGGCCGGGCTGCGCTCACTGTGGACGCACGTCACCGCCGACCCCATCCCGACCGCTGGCAACAGCATCGATTCCGGCGCGATCACCGTGCGGCCGGGCAAGATGCAGCAGGTTGATGCCATCGCGGGAAGCGACACGATCCAGTCAATCAAGCTCAATATCCCCGGCATCACTACGACCAGCGGTGCCGGTGCCGCGACCGTACTTGACGACCTGTGGATCCGCATCTACTGGGACGGCAGCAAATCGCCCAGCGTGAATGCGCCGCTTGGGTCCTTTTTCGCGATGGGACAGTTCGGGTCCTATCCGACGCACAGCCTGGTCGCCGGGATGGACGCCGACAATAACCTGTACATGTACCTGCCGATGCCGTTCCAGCGTAAGGCCGCCATTTACCTGGTCAACGAAGGCGCGACGGCCGTGTCGGGGGTCGGGTACCAGGTGCAGTACCGGTCGTTCACCGGCAACTTCGACGACGTCGGGTACTTCAGCACCAGTTATACCGTGTCGCACTCGATTCGGGTTGGCCGCGACCTGCCGATACTTAACGCCCGTGGCAGCGGCAAGTTCATCGGCGTGACCGCCTCCTACACCGGTGATCCGGCTCGGCTCTATCTGGAAGGCGACGAGCGCATCTACGTCGATGGGAGCGGCTCGCCTGCATTCTATGGCACCGGCACCGAGGACTTTTTCAACGGAGCTTTTTATTTTGCCGATGGCCCTTATAGCGAGCCGACGAGCGGGAACACCGCGCATATCGCGACGGCCAAAGTAGATAAGACAGCGGCGTACCGGTTTTTCTTGCAGGATGCCGTGCCATTTCGCAATCGCATTGCCGTGTCTATTCAGCACGGGCCGGCTGACAATACCACGAATACCAGCGCTGCCATGCTCGCCTATTACTACCTGCGCCCGGCCGTGCAGTCGATACTGACCGACACGCTGGCGGTGGGCACGGCCGCGAGCGAGCAGGCGCACGACTACCAGATCCACGATCAGGTCTGGTCAGGCACCGAGACCTATCAGTACGAAGGCGTAGCCGACACCACGAACTACACCGAGGCTGGCCGCGGCGACCAGGGATACAGCCAGTTCACGATGGCGATCGCGGGTAACAATCAGGGTGTTGACCTGCGCCGCCGCTACGATCAGGGCATTCCTGATCAGCAGGCCAAGGTCTACGTCGACGGGCACTTCGTCGGTATCTGGTTCGTCGCTGGTTCCAACAGCTACCATCGCTGGGCCGACACCGATTTCATCATCCCGGCGGCGTACACGCAGGGCCGCACCTCGATCACCGTCAAAGTGGCGTACGTCAAAGGCAGCCGGTACCTGAGCGAGTTCGAGTACTGGGCGTACTCGTTGGTGCCGTAAGGCGCCGCCTGATACTCCAGCCGTGGATCGCGATCTTGGGCGCGCGCCGGTGCCGGTGCCGGACGCGGACCGGCCGGCGCTTGAATCAGCCCGGTTTGTGGGAGTTCCGCGCGGTGGCTCTCCGCGCTCGGCCGGTCGTCGGAGTCGCTTCGCTATCTGCCGCCCCGCTGGCGGTCCTAGCGGCATCGCCGCTCCGATGATGCGGTGCCCCGCTCTTGGCCCGGCGACATCGTTGGAGCGCTGTAGTCGCTGGAGCAGCAGTTCCGCTCCGACGATGCTGCCCGCCAGGGCGGAGCAGCAGCAACAGGGGTTCGACGATGCTGCGCGCGGGGGTGCGCGCGTGTGCCGGCGCCGCTCGCCTGGCTCAAAGTCACGATCTACGGCTGGAGTATCTAGTCGGCTTCGGCCTCTACCACGGCCTCGTGTCGCACGGGGAAATTCACTGAATTGGCGATGAAGCACTTCTCGTTGGCCCGCTCGTGCAGGCTCATCGCGGTATCGAGCAGGTCGGCACAGGTGATGATCACGCGCGGTCGCAGCACAACTTCGGTGAATCGGCCGGCACCATCGTCGGCTTCAGCCATGATGCCGAGCGCGCGATCGGTATAGGCCACCACCGTCACTCCGGCCTCGGCGCACAAGCTCAGGTACCAGAGCATGTGGCACTGGGAGAGCGCGGCGGTGAGCTGAAGTTCGGGATTCCACCGGGCCGGATCGCCGCGAAAGGCGGGATCTGAACTGGCCGCGATGGTGGCTACGCCATCGGCGGTGACGTCGTGATCACGGCTGTAGGCACGGTAGTCACTCGTGCCCGTGCCTTGATTGCCGGTCCATGAGACACGAACCGCGTAGGTATGCGTGCGGGCCACCGGCCAGTTCACCTCCATCGGCGGCCGCAGCCGGAAGTCAGTCGGCTAGGAAGTCCCGCGCCGCCTTGGCGATGTGCTCGGCCGAGATGCCTGCTGCCGTCATGAGTTCGGCTGGCGTGCCCGAACCGGGTAGTTCGCGTACCGCCAGATGTTTGATCCTAATCGGCTGATCCGCGTCATTGAACGCGGCTAGTACCGCTTCGCCCAGACCGCCAGCCGGATAGTGGTCCTCAGCCACCACCATCCGACCGTCGGTCGCATGTGCGGCCGCTAGCAGCGTGCGTGTGTCGATCGGCTTGACTGAGTACAAATCGATGACCCGCGCGCTGATGCCGTCCGCGGCCAGCTGGTCGGCAGCGGCGATGCAATTGTGCAGGGTCACGCCCGCGCCGACCAGGCTGACCTGGTCGTGCGGCGTTGACCTGACGACCTTGGCGCCGCCGACAGGAAAGGCTTCGCCCGCCGGGTAGAGCACCGGGTAGGCGCCGCGGGTGGTGCGCAGGTAGCTGATGCCTGCCCGGTCGGCCATCTGGTCAACTAGATAAGCGGTGCTGGTGGCATCACTTGGGTACAGCACGGTCGAGCCTGGCACCGTCCGCATCATGGCCAGGTCTTCAAGCGCCATCTGAGACGGGCCGTCGGCGCCGATCTCGACGCCGGCGTGCGAGCCGCAGAGCCTGATATTCGCCGTCGAGATGGCGGCCATCCTGATGAAGTCGAATGCCCTGGTAAAGAACGCCGCGAAGGTGGCGGCGAAGGGGATATAACCGCGCACGGACATGCCGACGGCGGCTGCGATGAGCTGCTGCTCGGCGATGAAGATCTCGAAATAGCGCTCGGGGTAGACCTTAGCGAATTCCTCGGCGTGGGTGGAGTTGCCGACCTCGCCGTCGAGCGCCACCACCTGAGGCCGGGCACCGATCGCGGCCAGTGCCTGCCCGAACGCGAGCCGGGTGGCGACCTTGGCGCCAACTTCGTAGCTGGGTAGCCGCACTTCCTTGGCTTGCCTGGCGCGGGGCGTTCCGGCCGCCGGGGCCAGTCCGGTGACGACCAGGTGGCGTTCGCCGCCGAGTTCCACGATGGCGCGCTCGGCCATCGGCGCTGGCAGCGGCTTGCCATGCCAGTCCTCCCGGTCTTCGATCTCGGAGAACCCGTGCCCCTTGCGCGTTCTGGCCAAGATCACTGTCGGCCGGTCAGCGTCGGCTACCTCAGCTAGTGCCCGGTCGATGGCGGCCAGATCGTGTCCGTCGATCACGAGGGCACGGCAGCCGAACGCCTCCACTCGCCTCGCATAGCTGTCGAGGTCCCAGCCAAGCTCGGTCGGCCCGCGCTGGCCGAGGCGGTTGACGTCGACGATCGCGGTCAGATTGGCCAGGTGGTAGTAGGCGGCCTTGTCGAACGCCTCCCACATCGAGCCCTCAGCCATTTCGCTGTCACCGCACAGTACCCACACGCGATAGGGCAACTCGTCTAGGTAACGGCCGGCCAGCGCGACCCCGACCCCGTCGGGCAGTCCTTGACCGAGCGATCCTGTGGCCACATCGACCCAGGGCAGCACGGGCGTGGGATGGCCTTCAAGCACCGAGCCGAACTGACGGTAGGTGGATACCAGATCCTCGTCCGTGATGACGCCGACGGCCTTGAACATCGAGTAAAGCAGCGGGGACGCGTGCCCCTTGGAGAAGATGAGGTGATCATTAGCTGGGTCGTCTGGGTGCTGCCAGTCGTACCGCAGATGCCTGCTGAGCAGCACTGCCATCAGATCGGCTGCCGACATGCTTGAGGTCGGGTGGCCGGATCCGGCTGCGGTGCTGCAGCGGATCGAGTCAACCCGCAACTGCGATGCGAGTTCGCTGAGGTCGTCGATCGTCTGCGTGGTCATGCTGAGGTCCTCCGGGTGCTTGCTGGACGGCCGCCTTCTGGACTCGTCTGCCCAATTGAGTCCGTCTGACACGCGAGCCCGGCCGGGAGAAGATCTCAGGATGGTAAAGTGGTAGATATCAGGATGATCTCGGAATTTGCTATATCTCTTCGACTCATTCCTGCATAAGGTATTTACGGCCTGCTTCGATTCGTTTTCGCGACACGCCGACCGCTATCTCCTTGGTGTTTTGTCGGACGGCAGCCGCCGGATCGGCTAGCGTACCGAATTGCCAGGCACTACTCCGCCGCGTCAGAAGGCTTGACCTCCTTTCCCCGCGGGGCAGTGCGCACGCCGTGCGATCGGAATTGAATGTTCGTACTGAAACGCAAGACCAGCCGAAGTTTGGCCGCCGCAGTGGTCCCGATCGGGATTGCCGCGGCTTTCGCATTCCAGGCGCCGGCGATCGCAGCGCCTTCAGTCAGCGGCGAATCGCTCACGATCTCCAGCTCGCTCGCGTTCGCCAAGCCGCAGGTGGTCACTGTCGCGAGCACCGTCAAGAAGCACCGCCACCACAAGGCCGGGCCACGTCGGTTGCGGGCCTACGACTGGGCGTTGAAGCAAGCCGGGCACCCCTACGAGTGGGGCGGGACCGGGCCGGGCTTCGACTGCTCTGGCTTGGTGATGATGGCCTACCGGCACGCCGGGGTCCATCTGCCGCGCACCACCTACGACATGCTCGACAGCCCGCTCCTGGTACGCACGTATCACCCGATGATTGGTGACCTCGCGTTCTACGGCACCGGGCATGTCGAGCTCTTCCGTAAGTGGGGATATACCTTCGGTGCGCACGATTACAGTTCGCCAGTCGGGCTAGTCCACTACGGCTGGGGCTGGAAGCCGACGGCGTTCTATCGGCTCAGGATCACCGCCAGGCACCATAAGCACCATAAGTAGGTCGTGACCTGCCCGGATGCTCAGCACTCAGCTAACCGGCACTGATGCCGACGGCGCGTCTAGGGTCGCCGCGCCGATCGGCGCGGTCGGGCCTGGCGATAGCGAGGTGAGCATCCGTGCGCAGAGCAAGATCAGCGCCAGCACGAAGGCGCAGTAGACCCAGAACACGGGAGTAAGGCCAGAGGTGATCTCAAGGCCCGCTCTGGCTGCCTGCCCCGGAGTAATCCCGAATTGCAGTGGTGAGACGGCCTCGCCGACTTGGACTAGAGCGGAGATCGCTTGCGCCGCCATGGGCACGATCGCGCCGGCCACTAGCGCGGCGCCGAGGGCGGCGGGCCGCCACAGTGCGGCGACGATGACCACGCCCACCAATAGCGCCATCACCAGGACGTCCCCAGCGATGACCAGTCCTGGATTGGCGAAGGCATTGCCAGCAGTCTCCGATGCGATCACCCCGGCTGCGGTTCGCAGCGTGTAGCTGTCCCAGGACGGGGCGAAGGTGATAGCGGCACCGAGTCCGGTGACCGCGGCAAGCGCCACCGCAGGCCAGGCCTCGCGGTTGCGCGGCTTGGCTGCCCAGCCCGGGTGCCAGACGACCAGGGCGGCGATCGAGCCGGCCGCGCAGCTGAGCCAGCCGAGCAAGCTGAGGATCAGGCCGGTCCCTGCTGGGATCGTGGCCGCTGACAGCACGGTGCCGAAGTCGGCGGCGAATAGCCCGAAGGTCACCGCGCTGACGCCGAGACCAACCAGTGCGCCCACTTTGGGCCACGATCCGCCGAGCAGGAGCAGCACCGCACTGGCCCCCCAAGCGGCCAGGTAGATCGCGTGCGGCACCAATTCGGCTGGCTCCGTGGCCAGGCTCGGTGCCCCCAGGTAGCCAAAGAACAGGCCAGCAATCCCGACCGCCACGCCGAGCGCGAGCAGGATCGGCGCGATCATCCGGCGGCCGGCGCCGATCGGCACCTGGGTGGTGGTCGGCCCGGCGGCAGTTACCGGCGCTGGCTGATCGGCCGCGCTGACAATCGCGCCTGGTGCCTCGATCGAGGTGAATCGGGCCCAGGCATGCTGCCAGCCCTCCGGGTTCTCCGGCCACCACTCGACTGGCTGAGCGGCCGGGCCGGCAGCGAGCCAGATCCCGTAGTAGCCAGGCCCACGCCCGATCGCGTACACCGATCCTCGGTGCGAGATAGTCACGCCCTTTTGCACGGCTGCGGCCCTTCTCCCCAGACACAGTGAACTTGTTCGCATCCTGCTAGCCACGCCAAGCCTAGGAAGCCGACCTGAGAGTCGGCTGTACAGATCCTGAAGTATTTCTCACCTGAAAGCCAGCATGCGGTCAAGCACTCGTCGCCTCCGTCGTTGCGCATAGTATGTGCCAGCCGTCAGCTAGGCACTCAAGACCGGCAGGAAAGAGCAGGTCCATGACCAGATCATCGATCTTTGAGTTCGCCGGCGGCGAACCGGCGTTTCTCGCGCTCGCGGCCGCGCATCATCAGCGCTGCCTGGATGACCCCGTGCTGAATCACCCGTTCTCACACCCAGGTCATCCCGACCACCTGCAGCGGCTGGCGAGCTACTGGGCCGAAGTGTTCGGCGGGCCGCCGGCCTACTCGCAGGTCGCTGGCGGTCAGTCCGCGATGCTCTCGCTGCATGCGAGCACCGGCGCTGAGGGTGATATTGGCGACCGATTCGTCCGCTGCTTCGTGCAGGCGGCTGATGACGCCGACCTGCCGGCGGACCCGGAATTCCGCGCCGCGCTGCGGTCCTACATGGAGTGGGCGGTCGGCCAGGTTATGGCCATCTCACCGGCTGGCTCGACGGTGAGCGCCGGACTGCCGGTGCCGAGGTGGGGCTGGGGCGGGCTGGAAGCGGGCGGATCGCGGTAGCGTGCCGCGCCGCTTTGGCGCTATGCCAGGATGACGCCATGGTGAGTCCGCGCGCTGGACACCCGGCGACCGCAGCAGAGCTAGTGGATGTGGCCAAGCTAGTCACCGCGTATTACGAGCTGCATCCTGACCCTGGCGATCAGGCACAGCGGGTGTCGTTCGGCACCTCGGGCCATCGCGGGTCGGCGCTGACCGCGAGCTTCAACGACGATCACATCCTCGCCACTACTCAGGCGATCTGCGAATATCGCGCCAGTGCGGGCATTACTGGTCCGCTCTATCTCGGCGCCGACACCCACGCGCTGTCTGAGCCCGCCCAGGTCGAGCGCACTTGAGGTGCTCGCGGCTAACGGCGTGACGGTGCTGCTCGACTCGCGTGGCGGCTACACGCCGACGCCGGCGGTGTCACGGGCGATCTTGGCGCATAACAGCGCCGGTGGCTCGGGCCGCAGGCCGACGGGATCGTTGTCACCCCATCGCACAATCCGCCCGGCGACGGCGGTTTCAAGTACAACCCGCCGGACGGCGGACCGGCCGGCACCGAGATCACCAAGCAGATGCAGGACCGGGCGAACGCCCTGCTCGCCGCCGGGCTGACCGGCGTGCGCCGGATGCCATACCCAGCGCGCGCTGGCCGCCGACAGCACCGGCCAGTTCGATTTCCTCGACGCGTACGTCTCGGCCTTGCCGCAGGTGCTCGATCTGGACCTGATCCGGGCGAGCAGGTTGCACCTTGGCGCCGACCCGCTCGGCGGAGCGAGCGTTGCCTACTGGGGCGAGATCGGCGAGCGCTACGGACTCGACCTGACTGTGGTCAATCCCGCTGTGGATCCCACCTTCAGGTTCATGACGCTGGACTTCGACGGCAAGATCAGGATGGACTGCTCCTCGCCGTACGCGATGGCCAGCTTGATCGCCAGGCAGCACGAGTTCACCATCGCGACTGGCAATGACACGGACGCCGACCGGCATGGCATCGTCACCGGCGATGGCGGGCTGCTCAATCCCGAACCACTACCTGGCCGCGGCCATCGAGTACCTGTTACCCATCGGACCGGCTGGCCCGCCGGAGCGGCAGTCGGCAAGACCCTGGTCAGCTCGTCGATGATCGACCGGGTGGCCGCACGGGCTCGGCCGGACGCTGCTTGAGGTGCCCGTCGGGTTCAAGTGGTTCGTGCCTGGCCTGCTCGACGGTTCGGTTGGCTTCGGTGGCGAGGAAAGCGCCGGCGCATCGTTCCTGCGGCGGGACGGGTCGGTCTGGACGCACCGACAAGGACGGCATCATCCTGGCGCTGCTGGCCGCCGAACTCACGGCCGTCGACCGGACAGTCACCGTCGCAGCGTACCGCGGACCTGACCGAGCGCTACGGCGCCCCCGTCTACGCGCGCATCGATACTCCCGCCACACCCGAGGCAAAAGGCGGCGCTGGCCAAGCTGGCGCCTGAGCAGGTGACCGCGGCCGAGCTAGCCGGAGAGAAGATCACCGCGATGCTCACCACCGCTCCCGGCAACGGTGAGCCGATCGGCGGGCTCAAGGTCGTCACCGCATCGGGCTGGTTCGCCGCCCGGCCATCGGGCACCGAGGACGTCTACAAGCTGTACGCCGAGTCCTTCATCGGGCCCGAGCATCTAGCGCAGCTCCAAGAGCAGGCACAAGCCATCCTTGACAAGGCACTGGGCGCGAGCTGACCAGGCAGCGTCAGAACGGCTCCTCGTCTTCGGCGTCCTGTGAACCTGAGTCGATCCGGTGCACGGCGGCTTCCTCGGCTGACGCCGCTCCGCCATCAATGCCGACGTCCTCGGCGACCAGATCATCCTCGGTATCGGGGCGCGAGCCCGCGTCGTGCCCGACCAGTCGGCCCGCACGCGGATCAGGCGTGGTGTCGGTGTAGTCCTCCGCGTACGGGTCGATATCCGGCTCTTCCTCGGCCAGCAGCTGATCGAGCGATTCGCCCGCTTCCTCTTCGCTGGCGGTAGTGCCGAAGCGCTCGCCAGCTGACCACTTGTCGGCCGGGATGATGCCCGTGTCAAGCGGGTCATCACCAGGATCGCCGTCAAGCGTGTCCGAGGCGTCAAGCACGCCCTCATCGTCGATGCCGGACTCCGGGCCAAGCTCGGCGTCCTCTGGCTCGCCAGTCAGGTCATTCACCATGGGTCAACCTTTCCGCAGGCTCAATGAGCCTTGCTGATCGCGTCGACCTCGGTGGGAGTGAGTTCGATCGCTGCCGCCCTGACGTTTGCCTCCGCGTGCTCAGGATCACCGGTACCAGGAATCGGCAGGATCTGCGGCGACCTGGCCAGCAGCCAGGCGAGCACGATCTGCCGCTCGCTCGCGCCATGATCCTTGGCAGCCGCGCTGATCGGTCCTTCGGTGCCGGTGTCCTGCAGTGGTGCCCAGGGCAGGAACACCAATTGCTCTTGCTCGCACAGGTCGACCATGGCTTGCGAGGACCGGTCGCCGACGTTGTAGCGGTTCTGCACCGACACGATCGGCACCAACCTCTGCGCCTCGCGAAGCTGGTGCTCGGTGACGTTCGACAGCCCGATGTGCCGGATCTTGCCCTCGTCCTTGAGTTCGAGCAGCGTGCCGATCGAGTCCTCAAGCGGCACCTTCGGATCGGGCCTGTGCAACTGGTAGAGGGGGATCTGCTCAAGTTTCAGCCGCCGCAGGCTGCCCTCGCAGGCCTCCCGCAGGTGCTTGGGCCGCCCATCTGGCTCCCACCGGCCAGGTCCTGGCCGCACTAGCCCGCCCTTGGTCGCGATCACCAGATCGTCAGGGTATGGGTGCAGCGCCTGGGCCAGCAGGATCTCGCTCACCTGCGGGCCATAGGAGTCGGCGGTGTCGATGAAGTTCACGCCGAGTTCCACCACTTTGCGAAGGGTAGCTATCGCCTGACTCTGGTCGGGCGGGTCGCCCCAGACGCCCTGGCCGGTGATCCGCATCGCACCGAAGCCCAGCCGGCTCACGGTCAGATCGCCGCCCACGTCGATCATGCCAGCCCGCCGCGCGCTGACTTGCTCGTCCATCCCGGCCCTCCTCATTGACGGCACCTGAATCCTGGTCCCAGGCTACGGGCAGCCACCGGGCCCGCTGCCGCCCGCCCCGCAACCGGCCCGCGCCGTCACTCGCTAGCACCGCTAACCCGCTCGCTGCCGCGCGGTGATTTGGCGCGGCTGGCCACCGACCGCGAAACTGGCCGGATGGGCGAAGTGCATGAGGTAGCTGACGACGACCCGTTCCGCTGGCTCGAAGAGGTCACCGGCGACGAGGCACTCGACTGGGTGCGCGAGCGCAACGCCGCCGCGTTGAGTGCGCTCTCCGGTGGGTCCAGGTTCGCCGAGCTTCAGCGCGAGATCCGCGAGGTGCTCGATGCCGATGACCGGATCCCGTTCGTTAGCCGGCGGGACGAGTACTTGTATAACTTCTGGCAGGACGCGGCGCACCCAAGGGGGTTGTGGCGGCGCACCACCTTGGCGGAGTATCGCAAGCCAGCGCCCGACTGGGACATCCTGCTTGACGTCGACGAGTTGGCCAAGCAGGAGGACGAGAACTGGGTCTGGCAAGGCGCGTCGGTGCTGCGACCCGGCTACCGGCTGGCGCTGGTGGAGCTTTCTCGCGGTGGCGCTGATGCGTCGGTAGTGCGTGAATTCGATCTCGGCGAGCGCCAGTTCCGAGCTGACGGCTTCTTTGTGGCTGAGGCCAAGAGCGACGTGGGCTGGATCGACGCCGATCAGATCTACGTCTGCACGGACTTCGGCCCAGGTTCGCTGACCACCTCCGGCTACCCGCGACTAGTCAAGCAATGGCGCCGGGGCACACCGCTAGCCGACGCGGTGACTGTGTTCGAAGGTAAGCCAGAGGATGTCGGGGTAAATGCGCTGCACGATCCGACCGAGGGCTTCGAACGCGACTTCGTGCTGCGCAGCATCGACTTCTTCACCAGCGAGCGGTTCCTGCGGCGGCCTGGTGGTGAGCTGGTGCGGCTCGCCATCCCCGACGATGCCGGCTTCGACGTCCAGCGCGAATGGCTGCTGGTGCGCACCAGGTCACCTTGGCAGGTCGGCGGCGCCAGCTACCCAGCTGGTGCGCTGCTAGCGGCTAAGTTCGACGAATTCCTGGCTGGCGATCGGCACCTGACGGTGCTGTTCGAGCCGGACGCGCATACCTCGCTCAGCTATTTCGCCTGGACCAGGCATCACCTGATGGTGAACCTGCTCAGGGATGTGCGCAGTGAGCTGGTGGTGCTGACGCCAGCCGATGGTCAGTGGCAGCGCGCGGCTCTCCCCGGCGTGCCGGAATTCGCGCAGACCGAGATCGCCGAGACCGATCCCGACCACAGCGATGAGTTCATGCTGCTTTCCAGTGGTTTCACTCAGCCGGGCACGCTGCTCTACGGGCACCTTGGCACCGAGATCGAAAAGCTCAAGCAGGCGCCGGCGTTCTTTGATGCGGCCGGCATGTCGGTGCGGCAGTGCTTCGCCACGTCAGCGGATGGCACCAAGGTGCCGTATTTCGTCGTCGGGTCGGCTGATCCGCTGGCCAGCCCGACGCTTCTCACCGGCTACGGCGGCTTCGAGATTCCGCTCACTCCGGCCTATAGCGGCGTCATGGGCCGGGGCTGGCTCGCTCGCGGCGGCAGGTACGTGGTCGCCAACATCCGGGGCGGCGGTGAGTACGGTCCTGACTGGCACATGTCGGCCGTCAAGGAGAACCGCCACCTGGTGTATGAAGACTTCGCCGCCGTCGCCAAGGACCTGGTGGAGACCGGCGTCACCACACCTGACCAGCTCGGTATCGAGGGCGGCAGCAATGGCGGGTTGCTGATGGGGGTGATGCTGACCCACTATCCCGAGCTGTTCGGCGCGATCGTCGTGCAGGTGCCGCTGCTGGATATGTTCCGATATCACGAGCTGCTGGCCGGGGCGTCGTGGATCGCCGAGTATGGCGACCCGCGGATCGAAGCCGAGTGGAACTACCTGCGACCATTTTCGCCTTATCACCAGGTGTCCGCTGAGCAGCGGTACCCTCCTTTGCTCTTCCTGACCTCGACCAGGGATGATCGAGTCCACCCCGCGCACGCGCGCAAGATGGTTGCCAAGCTCGCCCAACTCGGGCACGAAGTCACTTACTACGAGAACATCGAAGGCGGGCATGGTGCGGCAGCGGACAATGAGCAACGCGCTTTGAAATGGGCACTCGTATTTGAGTTCCTGTGGGAGAACCTGACCGGCTGACCAAGGTCGGGACAAATCTGGGGGTGCGGCAGTGCAGGCTGTGCGGTTCGCCGAGTACGGCGACATCGAGGTGCTTAACGTGGTCGAGGTACCGACGCCCGATCCTGGCCCTGGCCAGGCCCTGGTGCGGGTCAAGGCGGCCGGAATCAATCCAGGCGAGGCCAAGATCCGTGCGGGCCTGCTGCATTCCAGGTGGCCGGCCACCTTCCCCTCTGGGCAAGGGAGTGACCTGGCCGGGGTGGTCACGCAGGTCGGACCTGGCGTGGCTGGCGTCAAGGTCGGCGACGAGGTGATCGGCTATACCGATGACCGGACCAGTCAAGCGGAGTACGTCGCGGTCGAGGTGAAGAACCTCACCCCCAAGCCGCCCGGCGTGCCCTGGGAGGTAGCCGGGTCGATCTTCGTGACCGGTGCCACCGCGTACGCGGCCGTTCGCGCGGTGCTGGCGACCGAGGGCGACACCGTGGTCGTGTCCGGTGCCACTGGCGGCGTCGGCTCGCTGGCGGTGCAACTGGCCAAGCTCGCCGGAGCGACCGTCATCGGGCTAGCCAGCCCACCGGCGGCGACTGGCTTACCGAGCACGGCGTCATCGCGGTCCAGTACGGCGCGGGGGAGGCGGCGCGGATTCGCCAGGAGGCGGCCAGAGTCGATGCCTTTATCGACACCGTCGGCGGCGATTACGTGCGACTCGCGCTCGAACTCGGCGTAGCACCGGCCAGGATCGACACAATTGTCAATTTCGACGCGGTGGATGAGTATGGCGTCAAGGCCGAAGGCAATGCGGCCGGAGCGAGCGCGTCGATACTCGCCGAACTGGCCGCGCTGGTAGCTGGCGGCCGGCTGGACGTCCCGATCGCTGCGACGTTCCCGCTATCGCAGGTGCGCGCGGCCTATCAGCGGCTCGCGCAAGGTCACGTGCTCGGCAAGATCGTGCTGGTGCCCTAGCCGCCGCCGGGGTCAGGGCCGCGAGAAAGGCAGGTGCTATGGGTTGCGAAGTAGCCTGGTTCTGCCCCATCTGCGATGAGGACTTCGAATTCCTCGGTGTCTCGGATCAGGCGTTGCGATCCGGCTGGGAGCACTGCCGCGGCATCGCGCTTGGCGCCGAGGAGGCCGGCTACGACAATCTGCTGCTTCCTTCCGACTACGCGCGGGGGATCGACGCGGTCGCGTTCGCCGCCGGGATCGCGCCGTTACTGCGCCGGATGCGGCTACTGGTAGCCGTCCGGCTAGGCGAGCAGTGGCCGCCGCAGTTGGCCAGGCAACTGGCCACGATCGACGCGATGCTCGGCGGCCGGCTGACGGTCAACATCATCTCATCGGATCTGCCCGGCGAGCGGCTTGAGTCGGCGCCGCGTTATCGGCGCACCCTAGAGATCATGCGGGTGCTGCGGGAGCTACTGAACGGCAACCCAGTTGACGTCCGGGGCGAGTTCGTCAACCTGACGCTTGATCCGCCTGACGTCTGCCCGACGATCGGCGGCTGCCCGCCGTTTTACTTCGGTGGCCTTTCTGATGCCGCCAGGGAGGTCGCGGCCCAGGCGGCTGACGTGTTCTTGATGTGGCCTGACACCATGCCGCAGGTCGCCGCGATCCTCGCTGACTTGCGGGCGCGGGCCGCCCGGCATGGTCGCGAGCTGCGCTTCGGCTATCGAGTGCACGTGATCGTGCGGGCGACGCAAACTGAGGCCAGGGCGGCCGCTCGCCGTTTGGTGTCCAGGCTCGACGCCGAGACCGGTGAACGGATCCAGCGCCAGTCGTTGCATCCCACCTCGGCCGGGCAGTTGCGGCAGCGGGAGATGCGGGAGATCGCCGACGACGAGGGGTACGCCGAGGACTGCTTGTGGACCGGCATCGGCCGGGCCCGTTCAGGCGCAGGCGCGGCGATCGTGGGTGATCCTGACCAGGTACTGGCCAAGCTGCTCAGCTATGCCGAGCTCGGGATGGAGGCCTTCATCCTGTCCGGCTACCCGCACGCGGCCGAAGGCGATCTCTTCGCCAGGCACGTGCTGCCTCGATTGCCGCACGGCCCGCTGTTCGCGCGGACAGCTGCCGCACCGCCTGCCTGACCAAGCCCCGACGGCGTTCGTCATGATGGGAGGGTGGAACACGCCTCGCCCGCTACCTGCCCGTTCCAGATCGAACGGCCGGTCATGCGCCAGCGCTGGGAACGGCTGACGTTCCTGCACTGGGCATTCGATCCGGCCGACGTCAGCCGGTTGCTGCCGGACGGGCTGGAAGCTGACCTGTTCGACGGCCGGGCCTGGGTTGGCCTGGTGCCGTTCTTCATGCACGTCGCGACCGGCCGTGGCCGCACCGCGCCGTGGGCGTCCAGGTTCTGCGAGACCAATGTCCGCACCTACGTGCGCGATCGTGACGGCCGGGTTGGCATCTGGTTCTTCTCTCTGGACGCGGCTCGCCTCGGTGCCGTCGCGGTCGCCAGGACGACCTATCAGCTGCCGTACTACTGGTCGCGGATGCGACTGAGCGGCGACGAAAGCCAGCTCAGCTACCAATGTGAACGACGCTTGACCGGGTCTCGCGACGTGCGCAGCCAGGTCAGCGTGACCATCGGTGACCGTTTCGCGGCCAGCGCGCTGGATGAGCGTGATCATTTCCTCACCGCCCGCTGGCTCCTTTTCAGCGTCGCCGGCCGACGGTACCGATTCGCCCGTGCCTGCCACGAACCGTGGCCGTTGTACAGGGCGGAGCCGACAATGGTCGATGACGGCCTGGTGGCGGCAGCGGGCTTGCCCGCCCCAACCGGCCCGCCGCTCGTGCATTACTCGCCAGGAGTTGACGTCACCATCGGCCCGCTTGAGCGGCGCCGTTCCTAGGGAGATGGCAGATGTGGATCGACCCAGCCAGCGCCGGACTTGATGAACGCCAACTCGATCGGATCACCGAGCATCTGCAAGCCAGGTACATCGATGCCGGTCGGATTGCTGGCTGCCAGGTGGCGGTCGCCCGGCACGGGCACCTAGGCTACTTCCGATCTTTCGGGCTCGCTGACCGCGAGCGATCGGTGCCGGTCGCTGAGGACACGATCTGGCGGATCTACTCCATGACCAAGCCGATTACCGGCGTCGCGCTGATGTCGCTCTACCAGCGCGGATTCTTCCAGCTCAATGATCCGGTGACCCGCTTCCTGCCGCAGTGGGGCGGGCTTAAAGTGCGGGAGCGAGCGCCGGATGGCAGTGAGCGGCTGGTTGACCCGCAGCGGCCGATGACGGTGCGGGACCTGCTCATGCATATGTCCGGGCTCGGCTTCGGCGGGGGCCGGACGCTGACCGAGCTCTTCTCCGCCGACGGTGACACGGCCCGCGAAGCGCTGTCGCCGGGGTCCCGGCGTGGTGGGGCCACCTTGGCCAGCATGGTTGACCATTACGCACAGTATCCGCTCGAATTTCATCCGGGTGCGCACTGGTTTTACTCGGTGTCCACTGACGTCTGCGCCCGCTTGGTGGAGATCATTTCCGGACGGCGTTTCGATGAGTACCTGGCGGACGTGATCTTCGGGCCGTTGGGAATGGCCGACACCGGATTCTTCGTGCCGGCTGGGCAGGAGAAGCGGTTCGCCGCGTGCTACCGGCGTGACGCCGGCAAAAACCTGGTGCTGCTCGATGATCCAGTGAGCAGCCGCTACTTGTCGGCACCGACCTTCTTGTCCGGCGGTGGCGGCCTGGTCTCTACCACGGGGGATTACCTGAGGTTCTGCCAGATGCTTGGGAACGGTGGGCAGCTTGACGGGGTCAGGATCCTCGGCCGCAAGACGGTCGAGCTGATGACCGCCAACCAGTTGCCAGGCGATGGCGAGCTAGCTCAGTTCGCCCTCCCAGGCGGCTATGGCGAAGTCGGGTTTACCGGCACCGGATTCGGGCTGACTGTCGCGGTCGCGAAGAGCCCGGCGCAGACCCAGGTCATCGGCTCGGCCGGGGAGTACATGTGGGGCGGTGCCGCGTCGACCATTTTCTGGATCGACCCGGCTGAGGAGCTGGTCGTGATCTTCATGACGCAGCTGATCCCGTCGGGCAGCTTTAACTTCCGCGCGCAGCTCAAGACGCTGATCTACCCGGCGCTGCTGGACTAGGCGCAGGTGCCCAACGCCCGGCCGTACGGTGCGATGCGGATACTTGACCCATGGAGCGAACTTCCGGCCCGGTGGCGAGCGTGCTCGCCGGCCTGGGCGAGGCCGGCTACCTGGCCGATACCGCGATCGCGACCGTCGTCTATCTGGCCGCGGAGCTTGGGAAGCCGGTGCTGATCGAGGGCCCGGCCGGCACCGGTAAAACCCAGCTCGCCAAGAGCGTCGCGGCGGCGGCTGGCAAGCGGCTGATCAGGCTTCAGTGTTACGAGGGCCTGGATGAGTCCAAGGCGATCTACGAATGGGATTACCGCCGTCAGCTGCTGATGCTCCAGCTGCACCAAGGCTCAGGTACCAGCGACCTGACGCAGACGGGGATCTTCAGCGAGGAGTTCTTGCTGGCCAGGCCCTTGCTGGCGGCCATCCGCTCGGAAGATCCGGTCGTGCTGCTGCTCGACGAGGTCGATCGACTGGACATCGAGAGCGAAGCCTTGCTGCTCGAAGTGCTATCTGAGTACCAGGTGTCCATACCCGAGCTCGGCACCGTCACCGCCAGGCACATCCCACAGGTCTTCTTGACCTCGAACAACAGCCGCGACCTGTCCGAGGCGCTGAAGCGACGCTGCCTGTTCCTGCACCTTGGCTACCCGAGCGTGGAGCGCGAGGCGGACATCGTCCGGCTGCATGTGCCTGAGCTGGCCGGGCACCTGGCCAAGGAGATCAGCGAGCTGGTCGCCATGCTAAGGAAGGCGGATCTGAAGAAACCCCCGTCGATCGCCGAGTCACTTGACTGGGCCAGGACGCTGCTCACGCTGGGCGCTACCGACCTGACCGACGACTTGATCAGGCAGACCTTGTCGGTGCTGCTCAAGTACGAGCGCGACATCGATACGGCAGTCGCTGAGCTGCGGATCTAGCCCATGCAAGGCATGCTGGCCGGGCTCGTGGATGAGCTCAGGAATGTGGGCATCGAGGTCTCGGTCGGTGAGCACCTGGACGCGGCCAAGGCCGCGTCGCTGATCTCGCTGCAGGACAAGGAGACCCTGCGGGCCACGCTGCGGTGCTCGCTGGTCAAGCGGGCCGAGCAACTCGATACCTTCGAGCTGCTCTTCGACCTGTACACGGCCGGCGCGGCGGCACCAGGCGCTGACCTGATCGCGGCGATGAGCGACGCCGACCTGAGGGCGACGCTGCGGTCGGCGATCGAATCGGACGATCAGCAGCTCAGGCGACTGCTGGCGGATGAGTTCGTGCGCCGGTTCGGTGGGCTTGAGCCAGGAAGCGCGGTCGCTGGGGTGTTCGCGACCATTGCCGTGAACGAGGCGGCCGGTCTGGACGGGATCCGAGCCGACCTGCTCGCCGAGGACGCCAGTTGGTCAGGCGATGATGGCGGCGGACCTGGGCAGGACGGGTCCGGCGAGGGTGAAGGCGGGGCCGGTGGTGGCGGGACTGGCGGCGGCGCCGGTCAGGCCGGTGCCGCCGTTCGCGCTCGGCTCAGGGAGGCGCAGGCGGACCGACTTGTGGCGGAATTCCGCACCGAACTGCGAACCGCGGTCCGGCGAGCGCTCGTTGCCGACCGGGGCGCACGAGCGGTAAGGACCACAATGCGGGTGGGGCTGGCACAGGACATCGACATCGTCACCGCTTCGGCTACGGAGCTGGCGGCGATGACGACCGCGATCGGCCCGCTGGCCCAGCGTCTCACCCACGTGCTAGCGCAACTGGCGATGCACCGTAAGCGCAAGCTGAGCATCCGCGGCACGCTGCACCTGGCCATGGGCACCGGCGGCGTGCCCTTCCGGCTGGCGACCGAGCCGGCCAGGCCGCCGAAGCCGGAGATCGTCGTGCTCTGCGACATGTCGGGCTCGGTGTCGGCGTTCTCGCGGTTTACCCTCGATCTGCTGATCGCGTTGGATAGCAGGCTCAACCGGCTGCGGGTGTTCTCGTTCGTTGACGGGCTGGCCGACATCACCGGCCTGGTCCGCGAGGCCCGCGCCGCTGGTCGGCAGCTCGGGGCCAAGGAAGCGGCGCAGGGCGCGATCCGGCTGAGCGGCAGCTCGGACTACGGCTTCGTGCTGCGTGAGTTCGCCGGTCATTACGCGAGCCAGCTCTCCCGGCGCTCGGTCGTGCTGGTCGTCGGCGACGCCAGGTCGAACTACATCGATCCGGCGCAGGCGGCCTTCGCCGACATCGCCGAGCGAGCGGGGAAGGTGTACTGGCTCAACCCTGAGCCGCGTCGCTACTGGGATCAGGGCGACTCGGTGATCAGCCAGTACGCGCCGTTTTGCGCCTCGGTCAAGGAGTGCAGGACGCTGCGGCAGATCGCGGACTTCGTGCAGTCGCTGGCGGTCGGAAGCAAGTAACGCTTGACAGTGCCCCAGGCCAGAGTTAGATCTTTAAAAAAGACTTATTTTAAGATCTGAAATAGGCCAGCCGGATAGCTGCCGCTGTTCGGCCGTCGCTTGGTTGGTGCCAGATGAAGAAGAACCACCACGCCACCGGTCCCGCCACGCACGCCAGGTTAGGGCTGCGGGCCGGGCTGACCGCGCTCGTGCTGCTGGCCGGCTGCCTGACCGGGGTGCAGACGGCGGCCTTGGTCGCCGCACCGGCGGCGCTCGCGGGGACGGCACCGCCCGCACCGTCCGGCTGGACGACGGTATTCAGCGACAACTTCGCTGGCGCGGCCGGCTCGGCACCGTCGGCGGCCAACTGGTTCTACGACATCGGCACCGGCTACGGCACCGGTGAGATCGAGAACACCACCAACTCGACCAGCAACGTCTACCTGGACGGCAACGGCGATCTAGTGCTGAAGGCCACCGACAGCAATGGCACCTGGACCTCCGGCCGGATCGAAAGCACCAGAGACGACTTCGAAGCGCCGCCGGGCGGCGAACTCGAGCTGACCGCGTCCATCGAGCAGCCGAACCCGGCCAATGGCCTTGGTTACTGGCCGGCCTTCTGGGCGCTCGGCTCGCCGATGCGTGCTGGCGGCGGCTGGCCGACGTCCGGCGAGATCGACATGATGGAGGACGTCAACGGCCTCAACGAGGCATCCCAGACGCTGCACGACGCGGCCGGCAGCAGCGGTCACGCGCTGATCGCCTGCCCGGCGGCCGGGTCAAGCTGCCAGACCGGCTTCCACACGTATTCGGTCATCGTCAACCGGACCAATACGAGCGCAGAGACCCTTGAGTTCCTGATGGACGGGACCGTCGAGAGCACGATCACCGAAGCTTCGGTCGGGACGACTGCATGGCAGGAAGCGATCGATCACGGCTTCTTCATCATCTTCGACCTCGCGATCGGCGGCAACTACCCGACCGGCGAATGCAATTGCACCGCGCCGACGTCGGCGACCTCTTCAGGTGCGTCGATGAGCGTGCAGTACGTGGCGGCCTATGAGGAAGGCGGCAACTCGACTCCGACCGGCACGGCCACCGCGACCGGCCAGGTCACTGGCCAGGGCGGACTCTGCCTGGGCAATGCGAACTCGCTGAACACCGAGGGGAACCCGATCGGCGTCAGCAGCTGCACCAGCAGCGCTGGCCAGCAATGGTCGCCGTACACCGACGGCACGATGCGCACCCAGGGCGGCTGTCTTGACGTGGTCAGCGCCGGCACCACCAGCGGCACCGACGTGGACTGGTATCCCTGCAATGGCACCGCCGCTCAGAACTGGACCCACCAGTCGAACGGCGAGCTGGTCAACCCGAACTCGGGCCTGTGCCTCACCGTCCCTGGCGGCAACCCGAGCTCGCGGCTGGACATCGAGACTTGTACCGATGCGGCCAGCCAGCAGTGGACCCTGCCGAGCGGCAGTGGCGGAGGCGGCGGTGGTGGCGGCTGCGGTAGCACCAACCTCGCGCTGAACGCGCCGACCACGGCCTCGTCCGTGCAGAGCACCTCCTTCCCTGCCTAGGCCGCCACTGACGGCAATACCGGCACCCGGTGGAGCAGCGCCTTCGCTGATCCGCAGTGGCTTGAGGTGGACCTCGGCTCGACCCAGTCGATCTGCCAGGTGGTGCTCGACTGGGAGAACGCCTACGCGACCGCGTTCCAGATCCAGACGTCGAACGACAACTCGACCTGGACCACGATCTACTCGACCACGACGGGGACCGGCGGCACGCAGACCCTGAATGTCACTGGCAGTGGCCGGTACATCAGGATGTACGGCACCGCGCGGGCGACCCAGTACGGCTACTCACTGTGGGAGTTCGGGGTATTCGGCACCGGCGGCACGAGTTGCGGTACCACGAATATCGCTCTGAACGAGCCGACCACCGCCTCGTCGCTGCAAAACGGGTCCTTCACCGCCGCCGCAGCGACCGACGGCAACCTCGGGACCCGGTGGAGCAGCGCCTTCGCTGATCCGCAGTGGCTTGAGGTGGACCTCGGCTCGACCCAGTCGATCTGCCAGGTGGTGCTCGACTGGGAGAACGCCTACGCGACCGCGTTCCAGATCCAGACGTCGAACGACAACTCGACCTGGACCACGATCTACTCGACGACCACAGGCACTGGCGGCACGCAGACCCTGAACGTCACTGGCAGTGGCCGGTACATCAGGATGTACGGCACCGCGCGGGCGACCCAGTACGGCTACTCACTGTGGGAGTTTGAGGTGTTCGCCAGCTGACTGGTGCCGTTTAGTCAGTATTTTGCCACGCAGGCATCAGCTAGTGCCGGAGGAGGCACTTCTATGGATAACTCCTTGCCGCAAACAGGTCGGTGTCCGATGCGGGGCGCCCTGCCTCCTGCCACCTACCCAGTAAACGCGCCAGAATTCATCAAGGTTCCCAGCGCCGCAACGATCGAAAGCCTTCCTGCCGAATATCTTCAACGGCGTGAACGACCAGGCCACCAACTTCGATCCGTCGGTTACCGACCAGCAGGTGTACCGGGTCGGTCACCTGGCCGGCCTGCGGCGGTCAAGCCGAGCCGCTGACGGGACCTCGCTGCACATCAGGAATGACGGCGGCCACCCCCCTCCCGCGACGTTGCCCGGCCAACCTGCCCCCGCCCTGGGTGTCGACCCGTCCCGGCCCCGGCATCGCCTTGGCCCGGCATTTGACACCACTGCTGCGTCAATTTGCGGCTCTGATCGAGAAAACGCGGTTACCAAACTGTCGCTTTAGCCGATAATGGCCGGTCCAAATTTCGCTCGTCTATCGTTAAGATAACGAAGCAGGCGTCGCGCCGACTATCTTGGCCCGAACGGAGTGCGGTTGGTGAGAACTCGAAGTCTGGACGAGCGCCCGATGGTGCTCGCTGACGCCGATATGCCGGCCTTCTTTATCACCTCAGACCGCGCATCTATAGCTGGTCAACGTCAGCGGATGAAGACGCTGGCCGTCATGCTGATCTTCACTGTCTTCGCTGCCGTCTCCGGCGTCTTCACGGTGAAGATAGCCGGTCAGCATTTCCCGATCGCCGGCGTACTGTCCGGGGTGGGCTTCTTCGCCGCGCTTGCCTGCAGCATCTACTTGCTCCAGGCCCGACCAGAGCGCAACTGGTATGTGGGCAGAGCTGCGGCCGAGTCAGCTCGCACGCTCGCCTGGCTTTATGCCGTCGGCGGTGGCCCCTTCAACTGCGAGACCTGTCGAGATCCCGAAGCTAAACTGCTCGAGCTCATCGCTGAGATCGCCGAGCAACTCGGCCATACGAACCCGCCTCGACAGCTCTCCTTTCTGGCGGATCGTACTACCGATCAAATCACCGCCAAAATGAAGGCCATCAGGAAATTGTCTCTCCCCGAGCGGAAAGAGTCGTATCTAGCTGGCCGTATTGATGACCAGCTGGCGTGGTACCGGCGGAAGGCAAGTTGGAATGCCCGAGCCGAGGACGTCTGGCTAAGGGTCACCTTGGGCTTGCAGATGGTGGGGCTAGTGGTGGCGATCGCTAGCAGCTTTGGCAAGATCACGTTTGACCTACTTGGCCTCATCGCGGCGGCGGCCGCAGCCACCGCCGCGTGGCTTGAGGCGAAAGACCACGGGACCTTGGCTGCTGCCTACAACATCACTGCCTTTGACCTATCGCTGGCTAGGGAACGGGCCATGATGATGACCAAGGAGAACTCCGAAGCGGACTGGGCTCGCTTTGTCCAGGGCGCCGAACTCGCGATCTCGCGCGAGCACACGCTTTGGCTAGCGCGGGGCGGCATCCGCTGGCACAACAACTATGCGCTGGGTGCCGCAGAGGCTGATGAGCCGCTCTTTCGCCGCCGTCGGTGGCAGTGGTGGTCACCACGGTGAGGCAGTCGCAGCGTACTTGAGCAGCCGGAGTCCCTCCAACCTGAGTGCCTCTGGGTAGATCGCCTTATAGATATTGCAGTTGGGCGACTTAATGTCATAACGGCCGGTGGCTCGGAAGGTCGCCACAGAGCAGCCTCCTGAGCACCAAAAACGCCAAGTGCAATCGCGGCAGCCCTCCTTCTCGACGACGGGCAGATTGCGCATGGTCGTCTCGTCGCGGCGGACGAGTTGCAACGGGTCAGCACTGAAGACGCTGCCGAGGGTCCGCTCGATTTCCATGTGACATTTGGCCACTTCGCCACGGTGGTCGATGACCACGTAATCGTGCCCGGCTCCACAGGAGCGTTGGCGTGGCTGGAGGAGTTGGCCACGATCCAAGATGGAGCCGAGCACGCTCCAGCGCGGCAGCTGCCGCTCGATGACGGCGAAGGCGTCAAGCAGTGCTGAGATCATGGTCTGCTCGGAGTACTGGAGGTCAGTGAAGCCAGCCGAGCAGTCGTTGTCACGGAAGAAGTTCAGGCTGAACGTCAGGTCCCGGTCGAGTGCGTACTTGACCACATCAGCTAGTCCGCTCGCGTTGCGATTGGTGATCGTGATCGACAGGTGCGGACGGTGATCCTGCTCGATCAGTTCGCTGATGGTGCGATCGACAAACTGGAACGATGGCTTGCCGTTCGCGAATGGTCGCTGTTGGTCATGCTGCTCGCCGATGCCGTCTAGCGAGATCATCACCCTGATCCCGGCCGCCTTGAGTGAACCGATTAGCCCAGGCGGCAGCCGGACACCGTTGCTGAGCAGCGTGGCCTGAAGGTCGAGAGCGTGGCGCTGTGCGAGTTCCTTGGCGTGCGACTGCATGCTCAACATGAGCTCATGACTCAGGCTGGCCTCGCCGCCCGCATACTTCAGCTTGACTGCCGAGAATCCGTTAGCTAGGGCCGAGCTGATGACTGCTTCTACCGCTGCATGGCCGGTACGCTCGTCCATGCCGTCAGCCGTCTTACTGATATAGCAGTAGGGACAGCGCAGATTACAGGCGTTGGTCACATGCAGCCACGCCGTCAGGACCTGGCCGTCACCAAACTCGACTCTAGGTGGCTCGCCGACCGGGTGAATGCAGTCGAGTTCCACCAATTTGGCGACTAGATCAGGGATGGCCTTAGTCAGTTGCGGCCAAGACCGCTGAAAATCACCAAGAGTAGCTGGCTGCGTAGCGGCGAGGAACACCTCATGCGCGAGCTCGTTGACGACGGCGATGCCTCCCCCGCCCGCCGGGTTAAAGAGCAATTTGTGCTGGTCGTCAAGCGGGAGGTCAATCACGTAGTCGTTGCTGACCCACTGACGAGGATCGCCTGACGACAGCTCGGCGCGCCTTCGCGGCCGCTGGCGTCCCTCCGTAACGGGGCAGGCGCAGTCCTCACATCCATAGACCAGTAGGTCTTGTCCCGCTGGCAGATCAAAGCTTGACAATACGGTAGCCAGCTGCGCGCGCTGCGCATGCGTCATTTCCGCGCCTCTCCGAGCGGTCAAGGTGCTAAAAGTTACTAATCAGTAGAGTTCCTCGAGGCGCGCTAGCAACAGGGTTGATCCGGTGTCGCTGCCGCTCCAAGCCCGGCGGAATTCCTCCTGCCACTGGGCCCGAATATCCGTCGGCAGCCTCCAGATCAGAGTCCCGAACTTCTTGAACTCACCTGCGATTGCAGAAGCGCCTGAAGATCCCACGTGCTGCTGTGCAATCTGGGCGAAGCCATCTTTATAGCTCTGCAACGCTGCATCGAGCAAGCTGACTTCTCCGGTCGCCTGCCAATTCTGAACAGCCAGGTGGCCCTGTATGAGCCTCCACCTGCCCTGCAGATCGGGAAACTCGTACTCGTCCATGGCCTGGCCGATTTCATCGGCGCGGCTTGCGATTAGGTCAAGATAGGCGGGTTGCCGATTCTCGTCCCAGAGCCGATAGCTTAGCTCGACGTACTCGATCAGGTTGGCGAACCAGAACCATCCATCCGACAATTGTCGAGCGAACCTAATGCCTTCTGCTAGGTACTGCAGGCCGGCCGTCGGCTGGTCCTCCCCGAATATTCTCCCCGCTCGGTTGAGTGCCGACGGGTACCCGCGCACCGCGAGGTCACGGCACAGGTCAAGCGAGCGGAGGATAAGGCGCTTTGCTCGGTGGAGCTGGTCGCCATCAGCTATTAGCGTGCTCCCATCCTGGGCAGCTTGAAAGAGACAAATCGCTTGTTCCTGATAGATCAGTCCTAGCCAGGCCCAGTTCCTGAGTCGATCGAAGATCTGCTCAGCCTCCGCGTAGGCCTTCCAGGCCATCTCGAACCGCCGTTCGTAGCGATAGACCTCGCCACACACACTCCACGACGCACCCTCCTCTTGGAGGCGACTGAGCCGATGACGAACCGCGATCGCACTCTCGACCAGATTCGCTCCTTCACGATAACTTCCGCATAGTCCCTTGACATACGCCCAGTTGGTTTGTATAGAGGCCATTTCCTCGCGGTCTTCTTCGCTGCTGGTGGCGGAGAGAATTCGGGAGATGGCATCCCTGGCGTTCCGATAGGCATCGTCGGCCTCGTCCCAAAGACCTTCGTTGCGGTAGTAGAAGCCGAGTTCCTTGTACGCTTTGGCTAGTAGCTTGGGCTGATCGACTCCTTCGATACTACTAGCCTCGGCTAGGGCTACCTGGAAGTGACGCAGGCCATTCCTGACCTCGCCAGGAATGCGCATCAGCGCATTCCCGCGCAGATTGCCGAGCCAGAAGCGCTGACGGTGACTGGCGCTGGCCTCCGGTAGTTGCTCAAGCAGGTCGATGGCGGACCTCGGCTGCTCACTCTTAATCAGATAGTCGGCCATGCTGAGGCCGACTTCGAGGTACAGTTCCCGTCCGTCGCCACGGAGCCAGGTACGGAATTCTTCAACGACCTCGCCGACAACGTCGCCCACGGGATATGCGGTGCCGTTAGGGAGAAACCTCTCCATTTCAAAGGCGAGCAGCTCCTGGAAGAGCACGTCATGTTCGTCCTTGGCGTGCGCAAGCAAGTCTAGAAAGAGGCGGCAGCCAGCCGGAAAGTCGGAGAGCAGGAAATAGTGGAGTCGCACCGCCTTGAACTGGTCAACCTCCCGTCTTTCTACATCAAACTTCGCGATCGCCTCGATGTACGCGCGCTCTTCGCGGGTTGGTGCGAGGTCCTGAAAGTCGGCGACCGGCCTGGCGTCAAGTACGCTCTGCGTCTCGGCCAGTGCGGCCTGCTCGGCGTCGAGTTCCTCTTCCCGGATCTCGATGCGGTCGCCATAAATCCGGGCGGCCCGCTGCCAGAGCTGGTGGCGCCACTCGCGACCGAACTCATGCAAGGGAATGATGCGCTGCGCGAGTTCCTCGGCGGCGACGTCGTGCAAGGTGACGTACTGACTGTTGGCCCGCGCGCGTATCCACGGAGTCTCCAGCAGTCTCGGCCAAGCGTCGTCGAGAGTCGCGACGCCTTCTGGCAACGGTCGGTCCTCCATCAGGGCTCGCCAGATCGACAGGCTGACGCTCTCTCTGGCAACGGCCAGCCTCTTGATGGCCTCATGCCAGAAATCGGTCTCACGATAGGGCGCAACTAGCCGCCGATTGAACGCCTCCTGGAGGGCATGACCTTCGGTGCTGAGATCGCCTCGGTAGGGGATGAGCTCCGCCACCCGGTCAGGTGGAAGAGCAACTTCCTTTGGCACACCACGATCGCGCAGATAGGAAACGGCGAAGGCGAGCCACAGCGGATGACCACGCGTGAGCCGAACGAGGTTCTCTTTCTCTACTGGGGCCAGCGCGCTCGCCACGCCGCTGTGCTCGATATAGGCAAAGGCCGCATCCTGCGGAAAATCATCGAGCCAGATAGTGGTAACCGGAATCCCTTGATGTGGATCCTCGAGCTCGTTTCTGATTCGATCAAGTTTGTTGTCACCGTCGGAGATATTACCCGAGCCGTCTTGGACCGGCCTTCCGGAGAGCACGAAAAGCGTCCCTGGAAGCACCTTCATAAGCTGCGTGAGAGTGACAAGAAGATCCATGCCGCGAATCGCCTCGACCGTATCGAAGATTATGACCACGGTCTTATTGCTGTCACGGATGAATCGCTGATAACACTCAATGAATACGCGTTTTATCTGGCCAAGGTGACTGATTACTGTCTCATGACCGACATCGCGGCGGGTATAACGGGGTAGCCGCGACAAATAGTCAAGATATGGCGCGAAATAACCTATCTCGTTATTGGGGTCGAGTGTTGTCGCTATACGTCGCTCAAGATTAGACAGGAGCCAGTATTCAGAGTCATCGATATCGATGGGCCCAATCCACACGGTTCGCGGTGCCGATCCGTTCGCTTCCGCGAGCCTGCGCACCAGCCAGGTCTTGCCTACGCCACCGCGACCGTAGAGCAAAATTGCCCGGCTGTGGCCGCCTGGACTGACCTGTTCGGCGATCTCCCTGATCTGATCCTCTTCCGACCGACGGGGAATGTAGCTAGGGAACAGTGCCTCGTCGCTCACGGCGACCCCCCATTGTCAGGTGGAGTTCGAACGGTTTCGACTAGAGTGTTAAAAAAATCGTTGGTCTGCCCGCATACTCGGGCGAGTTCCTCGTCGGCCTGCATGCGCTGCGACGCGTAATCGCGAAGCTCAGTCACGGTATAGGGCAAAGAGGGCTTAAGGTCGCGAGAAAGTTGTGCCGCATATGCGACTAGGCTAGCCTCAAATTCGTCGCGGGCACCTGGTCTTAGCGCGATGGCGTGATGCCAAAGGCACTCTACTAGGCCAACTATCTGCTCTTTGCCGAGATGCTCACCCCAAACTTCAACAAATCTGCAGGCTTCCGCGTTAGCGGCCGTGCGCTGGGCGTTAGATTGGTAGAGGTAATGATAGAGAAGTCGGCGTACGGCCGGATAGATCTTCTGCCAAGGCTCGTCAAGTGGTCGTAGCAGCAGGGCCGATCCGCTGATCGCATTCCATAGATCCTCTAGTGACCAGTTGGCCGCGTCGAGCGCATCACTGAACTCTCGGTCGTTCTCCTGGTAATACCTAAGATGGGCTTGGGTAAAGAGCCGGTAGGGTGATAGTGCCCTGAAGGCGAGCTTGACTGCTTGCAACTGGAGATCAACGTCGCTATCGGCAGCGGACTCTTCAGGCCCACGTGGCCCTGGGAAAATGCTCTCTCTCGACAGTAGGCTTCGCTTGATATAAGGACCGGCCAGCTCATCGAATTGCTCCTGCATCGCAAGTCGATCAAGATCGACCCAATGCTCGTTTTGTACCCATCGAAGGCAGTCAGCGAGAAGTGCAGGCAACCCCTCTGTTGCGGCATACACGAGCGATACGACCGGTCGGAGGTCGGTCCGGTTGACGCCGTTGAGCATCTTGCGTTCGAGGTCGGCAAGGGACTCGTAGATCACTTCGCTAGTGAATTCTGTCAATGACAGTTCGGATAGTCGCGGGTCTGGGGTGACCCCTCGCCAGTCGTTGTCGCGGCGACTTGCGATAATGACACGAAGACGACCACCGGGAATCGAAATCTTGGCCAGCCGGTAAATCTCACTTAAACAAGAACGCAGCGTTCTTGCTGTCGGACGATCGAGCAGCTCGGCGCTGTCGAGCATGCACAGGTGCGAAGTGCGGCTCCTACCTAGGGCCTGGGCTATGCTGCGGCGAGTTTCTTGCTCAATATTCTGGGGCTTAGGAATATTGAATAGCCGGGCCAGCAGAGCGGCTACGTCGGTGCGTAGCTGCAACGGCTCTTCGCGGAGCTCAACCAGAGTGACCGCCCAGCCATCGAGGGCCTTATCGTCTTGGATCCGTTTCAGAAACCAGCTCTTGCCTAGCTGGGGCGGTGCCGTCACGAGCCAGAAGTCATGTCCGCCAGTGACGGTCAGTGCGTGCACGAGTTGCTCGATCTCCTGCTCGCGGTTTCGGAATATAGGTGCTTCGTCGAGTTCAGTCGTCGGCGAGCTTTGGTAGTCAGCCTCTTCGTCGGCCAGCCCGAGTCGATCGAGAACGGCGTCGGCCTCCGTCAGCGGGCTAAGACCTGTTGCTGTGGTAGCAAGAAGATGGCTGGCGAAGGACTCCGTCAACCGAGTTCGGCGCTCGGTGAGGGAGTTAAGCCGGTCGCGCATCCTGGCCATGGCGGAAGCGACGTCGCTTTCTTCGGCGAGGTCCACCCAGTCATAGCTGGCCAGGAATCCCAGGTCGGGCACTGGTGTCGACTTCACGAGCAAGACATGGACAAACATTGCGTTCGGCTCGGTCGATTGCATATGCTGCTCGATTTGGAGAGCAAGATCGGCCTCCCGACGACACCAGCGAGAAGCCATGTAGCTCGGCGACACTAGAGCTAAGAAGTCATCGGCGCGTCCCATTGCCTCCTGAATTTCACGCATAAATAGCTTGCCGCGCTGTTCTGGGGCTAGCCAGTTGAAGGTTTCGATTCCTTGCTGTGCCAGCCACGACGCTACCTCCGCGGCGACCAGCTGATCGGCCTTGGCGTAGCTGAGAAATAGCATGTCCGTCCCCCCCTAGGTACCGGATAAAGCTGCTTGGCGCGCCTTCCGACCAGACGAACCGACGCGATGCGCGGTTGCGAGTTCGTCGGCGCCCTGACGATGCGATGCCGATCTAGCCATCCGGTACGTCAGCGGGGCGGCGGCAGGCCGGCAAAGCGAGGCAGTTCGCCGCTTGCTCGCGGCCACGGCTCCGTTGCCGGCAGTCACTTTCGGGCTCCTATCCAAGCTCGACCGTGCTCTGAGAAACTGGCCGGACCTCATCCCCGATCTGGCCAACCTGGCTACGTGGCTGCTACGCCTCCTGATTGGCCCGATGATCGCGCACTCCGACAGCAGCGCTGCGGCCATTTCCTGGTCCGCGGCGTATCCGAGGTTCGCGTTGCCGAATTGTGTCGGCAAGTGAGATAACCGACAGGTTGGTCCGGCCATATACCTTTCGACAAGTCGCAGCAGTTTTCGCCAATGCGAATATACGATGTGCAACTTGGATTTTGCAACCGGAAAGGAGAACGGATGCACTGCGTGCTTGACTACGCGAACCGACAAATTGGCCGGTTGATCGGTCTTATCTGTAAGACCGATCAATAGCTGGCCTTAACTAGCCTGCCTGTTGACCGTACGCGCCATTTGCCCTGATTTGGCGACAAGGAAGTCCAGGCTACCGGCTATAAAACGAGGTGGACGTCAGCTCTGGCCGTCGGCTCCGGCGGCTGACTGGGCCGGGCAATGTGTGGCAAATTCCAGTAAACACGCGGTCGCGGGTCACCCGAGCTGTCCGGTGCTCAACCCGCTAATGATTGTGCCGAGGCACCCAAGCGCCGCTGGAGCCGACCAAGAAGTCAAGGTCAGCACCTCGATCAGCTTGCAGGACGTGCTCCACGTAGAGCTGCGCATAGCCGCGCTGGTACGGACTTACCGGTGCTACCCACGAAGCCCGCCGTCGTGAGAGCTCCGCGTCATCAACCTCAACGGTGAGGCTGCGCCCTGGCACGTCGAGCGAAATCCAGTCCCCGGTCTGGACGAGTGCCAGCGGCCCGCCAACGACTGCCTCCGGTGCCACGTGCAGCACGACTGTGCCGTAGCCGGTCCCGCTCATCCGAGCATCGGAGATCCGTACCATGTCGGTGACGCCGCGTTCGAGCAGCTTGGTCGGCAGCACGAAGTTGCCCACCTCCGGCATGCCCGGATATCCGCGTGGTCCGGCACCGCGCACCACAAGCACGGTGGACTCATCAACAGGAAGCTCTGGATCGACTGCCGCTTCGTGGTAGTCCTCAATCGAGTCAAAGACCAGCGCCTGGCCGCGATGCCGCAGTAGGTGCGGGGAAGCCGCCGACTGCTTGATCACCGCGCCGCCCGGGCACAAGTTGCCGCGCAGCACTGCCGTCCCAGTGCCGGGCGGCTGCAACGGCTCGGCCAGGGTCTTGATGACGTCCCGGTTCCAGCATTGCGCATCAGCGATGTTCTGAGCGAGCGTCTGGCCGGTCACGCTGACGTGGTCAGTGTGCAGCATGTCGCCAAGCTCGGCCATCACCGCCGGTACGCCGCCCGCATAGCAGAAGTCCTCCATCAGGTACGCACCCGACGGCATCAGGTTGACCAACGTCGGCACCGGAGCGGCCAGCGAGTCGAAGTCGTCGAGCGCGAGCGGTACCCCCAGCCGCCCGGCGATGGCCAGCAGGTGGATCACGGCATTGGTGGAGCCACCGATCGCCGCGTTCACCCTGATGGCGTTCTCGAAGGCCGCGCGGGTCATGATCGCCGACGGTCGCACGCCGTCCCGCGCGAGCGCGACGATCCGCTGGCCCGCCTGCTGGGCCGTCAGCAACCGGCGCGAGTCGGCGGCCGGCCACGTCGCTGAGCCCGGCAATTGCATGCCCGAGGGCCTCGGCCATGCGAGGCCATGGTGGACGCGGTGCCCATCGTCATGCAGTGGCCGCAGGAGCGAGCCATGCCGCTCTCGGCCAGCACCGACTCGGCCGCCGTCATCCGGCCAGCGGCTAGCTCGGCCTCGAACCTCCACACGTGGGTGCCAGATCCCACGTCCTCGCCACGGAATTTACCATTCAGCATCGGCCCGCCAGTCACCATGATCGCTGGCAGGTCCGCACTGGCTGCCGCCATCAGCATCGCCGGGGTGGTCTTGTCGCAGCCCGACAGCAGCACCACCCCGTCGATCGGGTTGGCTCGCAGTAGCTCTTCGACCTCCATCGACATGAGGTTGCGGAACAGCATCGCGGTCGGCCGCATCAGTGTCTCGCCGAGCGACATGGTGGGGAACTCAAGCGGCCAGCCACCGGCTTGCCAGACGCCGCGCTTGACCGCCTCGGCGACCCCGCGCAAGTGCGCGTTGCATGGAGTGAGCTCGGACCAGCTATTGGCGATGCCGATCACCGGGCGGCCGTCGAATACTTCGGGCACAAAGCCTTCGGCCCGCAGCCAGGATCGGTAGATCATCCCCGGGCGCCCTTCGGCACCGAACCACTCCGAGCTGCGCATGCGCACTCCCAAGGATCAAAGGTTCTCCCGCTCATCGTGTCAGACCTGGACGAACTCGATCCCGGTGAGTCGGCAGCTCGACCGGCAAGATCGCAGGGTTCGACGGCGCCGCGTGGCCGTTGTCCGGCGCGGACCATCCGCCTGGCTGGGAACTCGGCGCTCCCGCATGCTACGAGGGTGCCACGGAGCTTTCGGTACGCGACCGCTACGCCGTAGCCAGGGACGCGGCGGCCTAAGTCAGCGGTAGCGGTCTTGCAGCTTGCGCAGCGACGCCTCGATGCCGCCCGCGTTCTGCTTCAAGCTGCCGAACATCTTTAGCCCGTTGGCCTTAGCGCCGCCAATACTGCTGTAGTCGAACGTCTCAGTCACCAACGTGGTGGTGTCGGACAGCGGCGTCAGTTCCCACCGCCAGCGGTGCCCAAGCGGATGCTGCCATTCCACTACCTGGTCGTCGGCGTACTCAGTGACCCGGCTGGTGATCCGATAAGGAACGCCGTGCTGCTTCATCTTTACCGAGAACTTCGCGTCCTGACTGAGCCGCTCCGGACCGGTCACATTGCCGACGACCGTGCCCGAGCCATCGAGCTCGTTATGCCGGTGCGGATTGGCGATGAGCTGGAAAATCTCGGCTGCCGGTGCGTTTACCTCGGCTGACCGGCTGATCTTCTGCGGGCCGGCGTCTACTTCATTCACGGTCATAAAGGTCATGGTAGGCCCGGCCGGCCGCCCGGCGGGCGTGGGCAACGGCAACGGGGTCGCCCCGTTGTCGTTGTAGCAGCAACGGGGCGACCCCGTTGCTGCTACACGGCGGGGGCGGAATACCAATAGCGCTCCGACGATGCTGGAGCCGGCTCGGCAGGGGTGAGGTTGAATGACATGGCTTAGGGGTGACCGCGGTGGGGCTCCCACTCAGGGGCCAGGATCGACATCACGGTCGCGTCGATCCACTGGTCGTCCCACCGCAACGCGTCCCGCAGGACGCCCTCGGCGATGAAGCCGACCTTGTCGTACACGTGCCGGGCGCGTGGATTAAAGGAGTACACCTCCAGCGAGATCCGGTGCAGAGCTAGCCGCTCGAAGGCGTAGCCGATGATCAGTCGCACCGACTCGGTACCGAGCCCGCGGTCGCGGCCGAGCGGCCCGACCAAGATCCGGAAGCTGCAGCTTGAGTTGGCCGCGCTCCATTCGTTCAGCACGACCTCCCCGACACACTGCCCGCTAGCGCGGTCAACGACGGCCAGATCGAGTCGGTCTTGCTGGTCGCCTCTGCTGCCGTACCAGGAGACGAACTGCGCTTCGGCTAGCTCATCCCAGTCAGCAAGCTGGTTACTGCCGGTCAGCTTCAGCGATTCGGGGTCGCGCAGCATCTCGCGCAGAGCGGCAGCGTCCAGCGCCAAGTCGAAAGGGCGCAGTGTGACTTTTTCTCCGTTTAGCGTCGGCTTGACTGAGAAGTCGGAAACTGGTGAGCCCGCCACCGGCGCGATTGTGCCACGCATTGCGACGCAAGACCATCGATTTTTTCTGTGGTTAACTGCCAAGAGCCAGATCCGATCGATTACCCGAGGAGGGCAAATGCGGCAGGTGTTCATGTCCAGCGAGATGGCCTATAGGACCTATTCGAAGGGTATGACTCGTGTCCCGCAAAACGCTCAACTTGGGGATATTGGCGCATGTAGACGCAGGTAAGACGACTCTCACTGAGCGGCTGCTATTCGCCGCCGGCGTCATCGACAAGCTCGGCAGCGTGGATGCCGGTACCACTCAGACCGATTCGCTATCGCTTGAGCAGCAGCGAGGCATCACGATCAAGTCAGCGGTGGCATCTTTCGCCATCGGGGACGTCACCGTCAATCTGATCGATACGCCAGGTCACCCGGATTTCATCGCCGAGGTGGAGCGGGTGCTCACCGTTCTCGACGGCGCGGTCCTCGTGGTGTCCGCCGTCGAAGGCGTGCAACCGCAGACGCGCATCCTGATGCGGTCGTTGCGGCGGCTTGGACTGCCGGTGCTGATCTTCGTGAACAAGATCGACCGCAGCGGCGCGCGACCCGCTGACGTGACTCTGGAGATCGCCGAGCGGCTCAAAGTGAGCACCATCCCGATGGGAGCGGTCAGTGCGGCGGGCACGGTGCCGCGCCGGCTTCACCCCTTCGGGACCTGATGATGCGCAGTTCGTGGCTCAGCTCGCTGAGTCGCTTGCCGCTCAGGACGACCGATTGCTTGCCGCGTACGTCGGCGACGGACCTGGCCCTTCGTATCACGATCTTCGCGGTGACCTGGCCGCGCAGACCAGTAGCGGGAAGGTACACCCGGTGTTCTTCGGCTCGGCGATGACCGGAGCGGGTATCGCGCCGCTGATGGCTGGCCTGCCCGAGTTGCTGCCCGCCGTCGAAGGTGCCGATGACGCGCCGCTCTCTGGCCAGATCTTCAAGATCGAACGGGGCAAGAGCGGCGAGAAGATCGCCTATCTGCGGCTCCACTCAGGGACGCTGCGGGTGCGTGATCGGCTCAGGTTTCGAGCTGATCAGGAGGACAAGGTCACCGCTATCGCCGTATTCGAACGTGGGCCTGCGATCAGCCAGCCGAGCATCCACGCTGGCCAGATTGGCAAGCTGTGGGGTCTGGTCACCGCGCGGATTGGTGATCGGATCGGCGCTGGCGCAGCGGGTGAGATCGCGAGCCAGTTCCCGCCGCCGACTCTGCAGTCAGTTGTGGTCCCGGCTGATCCAGCCGACAAGCAGCGGCTCAGGGTTGGCCTCAGCCGGGCTAGCGGAGCAAGATCCGCTCATCAACGTGCGGCAGGACGACGAGCGCCAGGAGATCTACGTCTCGCTCTATGGTGAAGTCCAAAAGGAGGTCATCCAGTCCACCCTGGCGGCCGACTTTGACCTGGCGGTCAGCTTCCGCGAGACGACAATGATCTGCATCGAACGGCCTGCGGGCAGCGCTCGTGCGGTCGAGGTGCTGCAATCCGATGATCATCCGTACTCGGCGACGGTTGGCCTGCGGATCGATCCCGGGCCGACCGGCTCGGGCGTCAAGTTCCAGTTCGACTTCGATCCGCGCCGCATCCCGATCTACATCTACAAGACCGCGGCCAGCTTCGCTGCGGCGATGACGTCCTACGTCAGCGAGACCTGCGCCACCGGCCTGGCTGGGTGGCAGGTCACTGACCTGCTGGTGACGATGGATGAGTGCGGGTACTACATCGGCGACGGGCCAAGGAAGAAGGTATTGCCGACGCCGCGCACGACCGCCGCTGACTTCCACAAGCTGACACCCATCGTGCTGATGGCCGCGCTGCGCCAGGCGGGCACGGTCGTCTGCGAGCCGATCTCGCAGCTCCAGCTTGAGCTCCCGGCCACCAAGCTCGGCCCCATGCTGGCCGCGCTCGCGCAAGTGGGTGCCACCGTGGCGGCACCGCAGACTAGGGGCGACCAGGCGCTGCTGGTAGCGACCCTAGCTTCGGCGCAAGTGCACAGCCTGCAAGAAAAGCTGCCGGGCCTAACCGCTGGCGAGGGCCTGCTCGACCTCACTTTCGCTGGCTATCAGCCAGTCGGGCCGAGGTAACGACAACGGGGTCCCCCGTGCTGTTCGCGCCCGCGGCCGGGCGGCAACACCGCTCTATCGCGCCCGCGGCCGGGCGGCAATACCGCTCTATCGCGAGCCGGTGTGACCCGGTCACCCGGCAGTAGCCGGGCCACACCGGAGGAGCGGGGCAGAGCTGCGCGTCCTTCCGCACAAATCGGCCCACGGTGACTGACGCCTAACCGGGGTGAATGGTTTACGTCGGCGACAATCAATCGAGGTCGCCACACACTTGGCCCTGTTGTCCAGCCCGCCTCAGCAGTCCAAGGGCTGAGCAGCAAGAGCACCAGGCTTCGTAAACCAAGCCTTAGGGTAACCCGTCTGATATGCGGGGACTGCTCCCTGACCGCCGGTGAGGATAAGAAGGTGCGCTATGGATCGTCTCCGCCTGCCTACCGCTCGTGGCCTGGCCCGATTGGTCGTACTTGGTGGCGCGGCGGCACTTGTCGTGGCGACCGGTGCGGCCGGATCGGCGATCGCGGCCCCGCGTGCGGCCGTCGCCGTACCTGCCCGGCTCGCCTCGACCAGTTCGATGAAGGTCACGCCGACGACGGGGCTAGCAGGCGGCGACACCGTGCGGGTAACGGCGACCGAGATCACTCCGTCGGCGTCGGTGCAGGTGATCCAGTGCGATGAAGATGACGGCGTTGTCGATGATGACTGCTCGGCGACCCTGACCACCACCGCATCGACCTCCGGCGGAGTGTCAGTCAAGCTGACCCTCGCTGACCCCGTATGGCGGTCGCAGGAGATCGGCGACTCGATACCGGTGTACTGCCGGGCCGACCAGTGCCATATCTTCCTCGCCTGGACCGACAGTGCGAACCATCCTGAGGTGCTGTCCTCGCGCAAGCTCTTCTTCACTGGCGCTCCGGCCACCATCGCGGTGAGTCAGGCTACGAACCTGCATGGACAGCAGCTGATCGGCGTGCGCGGGACCGCGTTTGGCGCGCAGGGGCACGAGTTCGAGGTGCTTGAGGAGGCCTGCTACGTCGTCGTCCAGGGCAGCGGCTGCTACGGCGCGCTGTCGGCGGTCGACGGCGTGATCGGCAAGAACGGCAGGTTCTACGTCCACTACCGAGTGCGCCAGCATCTCGCGGACGGTAGTAACTGCAACGACCCCAATCTGCTCGGCGAATGTGAGCTGACTGTCATCGTGCTCACCAAAGGTAAGCCCGACGACAGCTTCGGGGTGGCGAGCATCGGGCAGCCTTTGGCCGTGATCAGCTTCCGCGGTTCTGGCGGCTAGCGGGGCATCGGTTCGCCCCGGTTAGGCAGCCAGGGCGAACATGGGGCAGGCTGTCAAGTATGACCGGCGAACCCGACCCGCGATTGCGCCAGCTTGTGCTGCTGCGCCGGGTCCGTGACCGGATCGACCGTGACTACGCACAGCCGCTCGATGTGGAGGCGCTCGCCCGCGGCGTCTATATGTCGGCGGGCCACCTGAGCCGTGAGTTCCGCGCCGTCTTCGGCGAGTCGCCTTACAGCTACCTGATGACCCGGCGCATCGAGCGGGCGATGACGCTGTTGCGACGTGGCGATCTGTCAGTGACTGACGTGTGCTTCGCAGTAGGTTGCTCGTCGCTCGGCACCTTCAGCACGCGATTCTCCGAGCTCGTCGGCATGTCGCCAAGCAGCTATCGACGGCTGGCGGGCGAGGACGGCGAGGGCATCCCCGGTTGCGTCGCCAAGCAGGTGATGCGACCGATCAGGAATCGAGAAGCTGGCCCTACCGCCGCGTCCTAGCATGAGCGGCATGAGCCTGATCATTTACGCGACCTTCCTGCCAGCCGATGATCCTGACAAGTCACTCGCCTTCTATCGTGACGCGCTGGGGTTCGAAGTGCGTAACGACGTCGGCTACGGCGGCATGCGCTGGATCACCGTCGGGCCGGTTGACCAGCCCCAGACCTCGATCGTCCTGCACCCGCCCGCGGTCGAGCCCGGACTCACCGAGGACGAGCGCCGCACCATCGCCGAGCTGATGGCGAAGGGCAGCTACGCGACGATCGTGCTCGGCAGCTCCGATCTGGCGGCCATGTTCGAGCGGGTCGAGGCCAGCGGGGCCGAGGTGGTACAGGAACCAGCCGATCAGCCTTACGGCATTCGGGATTGCGCGTTCCGCGACCCGGCCGGAAACATGGTGCGCATCAATCAGCTCCCGTGACTCAAGCTTGGCTGGACTTCTGAGGTCGGCGCGCGGTCAACCACAATGGTGCCGGCCGCGTCACACAAAGAGACCGCAGATGGCTCGGAGGGCGAAATGAGACGACGGCTGTATCTGGCTGACCTGGCCCTTGTCATCGTGGCCACGGTGGCGGCCGGCACTCTTCCCGGCCAGGCGGCTGGCGCGCAGGTGGGCAGGCCAGCACTCACGCGATCGGCTGCCATCGCGGGTGCCTGGCGCAACGCATTCGCGATCCCGGGTCTCAGCGCACTGAATACCGGTGGCGCGGTGAAGGTCAACTCGCTGTCATGCGGCTCGGTCGGCAACTGTGCGGTCGGCGGGTCGTACCGCACCCGCTCAGGGATCCAGCAGGCGTTTGTCGCGAGCGAGGTAGCCGGTAGCTGGGGGCTGGCGGCCGCGGTGCCTGGGATAGCGACACTGAACGTCGGCCGGCACGCCGAGGTGGTCTCCGTGTCCTGCGCGCGGGCAGGCGGCTGCGCCGCCGGTGGTTATTACACCGACTCGGCGAGCGACGAACAGGCGTTCGTGGTCGGCGAGACCGGCGATTCGTGGGGCCAGGCCACCGAAGTCCCAGGATTGGCCGCACTCAACGTCGGCGGTCTCGCCCAGGTGAGCTCGATGTCGTGCCCGTCACCTGGCCAGTGCGCAGCTGGCGGCTTTTACAACGATCTCAACTCCTACACCCAAGCATTCGTGGTCAGCGAGCAGAACGGGACCTGGGCCACGGCGATCCAGATCCCCTTCGCCGGGACCGCGTATTACCCCGAAGGCCTTGGCGCTATCAGCGCGCTGTCGTGCTCGCGCGCCGGCAATTGCGCGGCAGGCGGGTACGACTCAGGTAAGCAGCCCAGTTTCTACAAGACGTCAGCGTTCGTGGTCAATGAGAAGAACGGCCATTGGGGCAAGGTCCTGCAGGTGCCTGGCCTGGCGGCCTTGAACCATCAGTCGCCCCACCTGGATGCCCTGTCATGCTCGTCGGTCGGCAACTGCGCTGCCGGGGGAGACTATGTGGACCGATCGGCCCACTACCAGCCGTTCGTGGTCAGCGACCATAACGGCACCTGGGGCAAGGCCATCGAAGTGCCCGGATCGGCCGCGTTCAACTCCGCCAGGATCGCCCCGGTGAGTTCGGTGTCGTGCGCCTCCGCCGGCAATTGCGTGGCTGGTGGCTTCAAGACCGGGTCCAACGCCGGGCGTATCGAGGTTAGGGGCTTCGTCGTCAGCGAGAAGAGCGGCAAGTGGGGTGCGGCCATCGCCGAGCCGGGGGCGGCGTTGTTCGGCGGCCGGAACGCTACGGTCACCTCGGTGTCCTGCGCCACTCCGGGAAACTGTGCGGCCGGCGGTGGCTCGAAGGACAGCTCCTTCCGCTCGCGTGCCTTCGTTCTCAGCGAGCGTGACGGCACCTGGGGCACGGCCATCGAGGTACCAGGACTCGCCACCCTGAGCGCGGCCGGACCGGCCACTGTCAAGGTTGTGGCGTGCCCTCGGCGCGGCGAGTGCACCGCCGTCGGCACCTACCGCGACAGTACTGGTGCGGTCCAGGCCTTCATCGTCACCCAAAGCGGCTAGTCCGATGAGTCCGGCCGTTTCGGCTCGTCTAACCTGCGACGACGCGACCATCAGCCGGCGGAGGGACACGACATGGGCGACTGGAAGAAGGACATCGGTGCCATCACCTTGTTCGTCGAAGATCTCGAACGTTCGAAGGACTTCTACCAAAAGGCCTTCGACCTGGCACCGCAATTCGCTGACGATACGGACGCCATGTTTCGGCTGGAGAACACGCTGCTCTTCCTGACCAAGTCGACGGAGGCGCCGCGAATGATCGCTCCCGCGCAGGTCGGCTCGACCGGTAATGGACCCCGGCACGTATTCGCCATCATCGTCGAGGACGTCGATGCCGTCGGCGCCGAACTAAAGGGCAAGGACATCGCACTGCTTAACGGGCCAGCTGATCGTCCTTGGGGAATGCGCACAGCGAACTTCCAGGACCCCGACGGCTACGTCTGGGAAATCGCCACCCAGCTACCTGAAGCCTGAGCGAGCGAGCCGGGCGCCCGGATCATGCTGTCGGCGCCCGGCTCCAGCGTCACTTGGTTACGTCAGATCGCTGCGGCTGCCGCTGGGTAGCGTAACGTGGGGTGTCAAGGGTTCTGGCTTATCCAGGCCAGCGGCGTCGAGTCCGGTTTCACAGGCGCTTCCTCCTCTTTCCAGCTAAGGAGCGCAGGTGATCAGCTCTGCCAAGGACCTGGCTGAATGACCGGCGACAGGCTGCACAAGATCCTGACCGCGATGAGCCGGGACGGAGCCGGCTGGTCGTCGGCTCGACTGTGCGGCGCCTGCCCCGACATCGTGGGCGTCAGCGGAGCTGGGGTGATGCTGATGTCGGGCGACGTACCGCGGGGCTCACTGTGCACCACTGATCGAGTCAGCCACCTGATCGAAGATCTGCAGTACACCCTGGGCGAGGGTCCGTGCGTCGATGCTTACCTGAGGGACGAGGTGGTGATAGAGCCCGATCTTCATGTTCCTGAGACCCGCAGATGGCCGGCCTTTCAGTCCGCCCGCCTTGCGGGCCGGAGTGCGAGCGGTCTTCGGGTTCCCGCTGCGGGTGGGGACGGTGCGCCTCGGGGCACTGAATCTCTACCGGGACATGCCTGGTCCGCTGACTGGCGATCAGCATGCTGACGCGCTCGTGGTCGCCGAGGTTGTTGCTCGGTGGGTACTCGAGATCCAGGCCGGCGCGCCGCCCGACAAGGTCGCCGAAGAGCTCGAGGTCGGTGCCGACTTCCATTTCACCGTGCACAACGCGGCCGGGATTGTCTCCGTTCAGCAGGGGATCAGCGTGGCCGAGGCACTCATCAGGCTGCGGGCGTACGCGTTCAGTACTGATCGCCTGCTCACCGACGTGGCCCGCGATGTCATAGCCAGAAGTTTCCGCCTCGAATGACTACCGCTGGAGAGGGGTGAATGCAGATGACCAGAGAAGCAGATGTGGTCCATTCACTGGTCGAGATAGCCGACACCCTGGTCGATGACTACGACATCGTCGACATGCTGACAGGGCTGGCAGATCGGTGCGTTAGCCTGCTCGGTGTCTCCGCCGCGGGCGTGATGCTGGCATCCCCGGCAGGCAGTCTCGGTTTGGTGGCGTCGTCGAGCGAGGCGATGCGGCTGCTTGAGTTGTTCGAGTTGCAGGCCCAAGAAGGGCCATGTCTGGATGCCTTCCGCACCGGCGAGCCGGTTACTGAAGAGGACCTAACCCACGGAGGCGGCTCGTGGCCGTCGTTCTCGCAGGCGGCGCTGCAGGCGGGCTTCAGTTCAGTGCTTGCCTTGCCACTCCGGCTGCGGACGGTGACCCTCGGTGCCATGAATCTGCTCAGGGTGGCCGATCAGCCCATGCCTGAGGCGGACGTCATTGTCGCCAGAGCGTTCGCTGACCTGGCCGCACTCAGCATCAGCCAGCATCGGGCCAGCGCAGAGGCCCACCGCCTGAATGAGCAGCTATCGGCCGCACTCACCAGTCGAGTAGTGATCGAGCAAGCAAAGGGCGTTATCTCCGAGCGGGCTGGAGTTGACTTGGCCGAAGCCTTCGCCAGGTTGCGCGCCTACGCCCGCAACGGCAACCACCGTCTGACTGACGTTGCCCAGGCGGCGGTCGACGGGACACTCGACCCGCTGGCCAGGGTCCAGCCACCGTCGGTCATCGACTCATGACTTGGCGAGGCGCAGCCGACAGTTACCGTCCTTTGGACCTAAAGGCCCAGATCAGACGGAACGGTGCAAGCCCACCGCGCAGCAGCCGCTGAGGCAGCGAACTGTGGCGGGGGCGGTACGCTCGCTGACGGGGTACGCCGGAAGGCTCGGGCGAATGCCTCCCGTTGACAAACATGACTCCCATACCGGACCCCCTGGCCTGCGCGACAGGGGTCCGGGGAGCGTCCCAGGACCTGCCGCTGCGCAGCTACTCCCACTGCACCGATGTGGCGGGTCCGCCGGGGTCCGGAGCGGAGAAAAATGTCTTACTACGCACTTCAGCAAAAGGAATGGGTAGTCAACGCGCAAGTGAGCCGACGTACGGGAATGACGGTGGTAGGTCAATGAACGGGGGCACCGTGAGCGATCAGTCACCCGACCAGGCCGAGGCGCGGGGACAGATATTGACCATGCCTGGTGCTCCGCTCGCTTTCCATGTAATGGCAAAGCCGACCGGCGCGATCTGCAACCTGGATTGCGAATACTGCTTTTTCCTGTCCAAGGAAATGCTATATCCGGGTAGCAGCTTCAGGATGGCCGCCGATTTGCAGCGGACTTACCTGCGGCAGCTCATTGAGGCCCACGCCAGGGCGCCTGAGGTGGTGGTCGCCTGGCAGGGCGGCGAGCCGACGATGATGGGCCTGGACTTCTTCCGGCGGTCCATCGAGCTTCAACGCGAGTACGCCAGGCCCGGCCAGCGGATATTGAACACGATCCAGACGAACGGCACCCTGCTTGACGATGAATGGGGTGCTTTCTTGCACGACCATGATTTCCTGGTCGGGATCTCGATCGATGGCCCGCCAGAGCTGCACGACTCGTACCGGGTCGATAAAGGCGGTAAGCCCACGCACCACCGGGTCATGCGCGGCCTTGAAGTGCTCAAGGAGCACGACGTCGACTGGAATGTGCTCACCACCATTCATGCCGCTAATGGTGATTACGGCCGCGAAGTCTACGCCTACTTGCGCCAGGAGCTCGGGGCTTTTTTCATCCAATTCATTCCTATCATCGAGCGCGCCACGCCACAGACCCTTCCGATCGCCGACACGGGCTGGGGTCACGGTGTGCGGGACCGCCCGCTCTACACCCAGGATGGTGACCTGGTCACCCATCGCTCGGTCGGACCCGCTCAATACGGGCGGTTCATGATCGACGTGTTCGATGACTGGGTCCGTCGCGACATCGGCACCGTCTACGTTCAGATGTTCGACACCGCCCTCGCCAACACTCATGGCGAACCAGGCGGCATGTGCGTGCACGCCGAGACCTGCGGGCAGCAACTCGCTCTGGAGCACACCGGCGACCTGTACTCCTGTGATCACTATGTCGAGCCTGCTTACCTGCTCGGCAACATCAAAGACCGACGCCTGCTCGACCTGATCGTGCTGCCCAAACAACAGCAATTCGGGCAGGACAAGCGCGACACGCTGACCAGGTACTGCCTCGACTGCGACGTCCGCTTCGCCTGCAACGGCGGCTGCCCTAAGGACAGGTTCACGACCTCGCCCTACGGCGAACCTGGCCTGCACTACCTGTGCCCCGGCTATAAGGAGTTCTTCCACCACATTAACGAGCCGATGCGGGCGATGTCCGCACTGCTGCGCGCGGGCCGGCCACCGGCGGAATTGATGACGTCGTACGCCACGGCCGACTCCCGGCGCGGTCGTAACGACCTCTGCCCCTGCGGTGGCGGACGCAAATGGAAGCGCTGCCACGGCACGGCGCCGACCTGGTGATAGCCGGCGCTCACCCGTTAGGGGTGGCGACGTCAACCAGTAATCGCCCGCAGCATGGTGGCCTGCGTCTTTTTCATCGGCGTTGGCGGAAGGGGTACCGGCGTGGGCGAGCGTTTCAACGGCACGATCAACCTCGATATCAGAGAGTCGGTGCCGGACTGGGCACCGTTCGAGCCGCCGAAGGCACCTGATGGGGCGGCGAACGTCGTGTACATCGTGCTGGATGACGTCGGATTCTCCGCCATGTCCTGCTATGGCGGGCCTATCGACACCCCGAACATCGACCGCATCGCAGCCAGTGGCGTCCGCTATACCCAATGGCACACCACGTCGCTGTGCTCACCGACCCGCTCGTGCCTGCTGACCGGCCGTAATCACACGCGCAACTCGATGGCCTGCATCACTGAGGCCGCCATCGGATTCCCTAACGGCAGCGGTACCATCCCGCCGGAGAACGGCATGCTGCCTGAGATCCTTGGCGCACAGGGCTGGAACACCTACATGGTCGGCAAGTGGCACCTGTGCCCATCCGATGAGATGAATGTTGCTTCGACCCGCAGGAACTGGCCGAGCGGGCGCGGATTCGAGCGTTGGTACGGTTTCCTCGGCGCGGAGACCAACCAGTGGTATCCGAACCTGGTGTATGACAACCATCCCGTCGACCAGCCGAAGTCACCGCAGGATGGCTATCACCTGACCGAGGACCTGACTGACAAGGCGCTGGAATTCATCAAGGACGCGAAGGCGATCGCGCCCGACAAGCCGTTTTTCCTCTACTACGCTCCTGGTGCCGCACATGCGCCGCACCAGGTCGCGAAGGAATGGGCGGACAGGTTCAATGGCCGCTTCGAGCTGGGCTACGAGGCGATGCGCGAGCAGACGCTGGCCAGGCAGAAGCAACTCGGGATCGTCCCAGCCGACACCAAGCTGCCAGTGATCAACCCGATCGGCACGGCGCCCGATCGCACCGGGCCAGACGGCCAGCCCTTCCCCGAAGTCGATGTCACCAGGCCTTGGGACTCGCTGTCGGCTGATGAGAAGCGGCTCTTCTGCCGGATGGCCGAGGTCTACGCGGGCTTCCTGGCGCACGCTGACCACCACATCGGCCGGCTACTTGACTACCTGGAAGAATCTGGGCAGCGTCGCAACACGCTCATCGTGCTCGTCTCTGACAACGGAGCGAGCGGCGAGGGCGGTCCCAATGGCTCGGTTAACGAGAACAAGTTCTTTAACGGCGTCCCCGACGACCTGCAGGCGAACCTGGCGATGATCGACGAGCTCGGCGGGACTAAGACCTACAACCACTACCCGAACGGCTGGGCGATGGCGTTTAACACGCCATTCAAGATGTGGAAGCGGTATGAGTTCAACGGCGGGACCGCCGACCCTTGCATCATCTCGTGGCCGCAGACGCTGACCGAGGCGGCGGCTGCCGGAGGTGAGCTGCGGCATCAGTATCATCACGCGGTCGACATTGTCCCGACCGTACTCGACGCGCTCGGGGTGCAGGCGCGGCCACGATCAATGGCCATGTTCAGAGCCGGTTCGACGGGGTCAGCATGCGCTACAACGCGCAGGACGCATCGGCGCCGTCGGCCCGCAGCACGCAGTTCTACTCCATGCTCGGCTCCAGAGGGATCTGGCATGAGGGCTGGAAGGCGGTGACCACTCATCCGACGGTGAGCGGGTGGGGGCACTTCAACGACGACACCTGGGAGCTGTATCACACCGACGCCGACCGCGCTGAGCTGCACGATCTGGCCAGCGAGTACCCGGACAAGGTGCGCGAGCTGGTCAACCTATGGTTCGCTGAAGCCGGCGCGAACGGAGCGCTGCCGCTCGATGACCGCTCGCCGATCGAGATCCTGGACACCGGGCGGCCGGTGCTGACGTCGCCTAGGGACCGGTACACCTACTTCCCTGACACTGCTGAGGTGCCCGAGGCGCAGGCCGTCAACGTGCGTAATCGCTCCTACTCCATCGGGGCGCTCGTCGACATCCCGGCCGCCGGCGCGGAGGGGGTGCTCTTCGCGCATGGCTCTCGGTTTGGCGGACACGCGCTCTACATCAAGGACAACCGGCTGCATTACGTCAACAACTTCGTCGGCGTGACCGAGCAGAAGGTCGACGCCACAGAGAACGTGCCGGTAGGGCGCGATCTCATCCTTTCCGCTTCGTTCGACAAGGATGGCGAAGAGGCGCCAGGGGTTGCCACCGGGACCTTGGCGCTTTACCACGGCGACAAGAAGGTCGGCGAGGGCCGGATCAAGACGCAGCCGGGTTACTTCAGCCTCTCCGGCGAAGGCCTGTGCGTCGGCCGCGACAGCGGCGAGCCGGTGACCAGCGACTACCCGAACGGTTCCGCGCATCATTTCACTGGCGGCACGATCAAGCGGGTGGCCGTCGACGTCAGCGGTGATCCTTATGTCGACCTTGAGCGCGCGGCCCTCGCCATGATCGCGCGCGAATAGCCCGGCTTTCCGCTGCCGCTAGCAGGTCAGATTCGGCAAGCCTGGGCGGCCGCCTTCACTGGCTAGCTAGCGCACCGTCCTGGTCAGGGGCTGGTGATGACCTGCGACGGGCTCAGGGTGTAGCTGGCCGACAGCGTCACAGCATCGCCGCTGTTGAAAAGGCCGGAGCAGCCGCTGACGTTGAACAGGTGCAGGTTGCCGCCGGTGGTCAGCAGATTCATCCGGTTCGTGCTGTTCGTGAAGGTGTCAGTGACCTGGCCGTTGTCCGCTCCCGAGCTGGTGCCGTCGACGACCGCGCTGCAGGAAATGCCGGACAAGGTGGCGTGGATGCCGGTCACTGTCCCGGTCGTCACCCCGGTACCCGGGTTGTAGGAAGTGCCGTTGAGCTCCCAGGGCAGTGCGGTCGGCGTGAGGGTGAAAGTCAGGCCGAGCGGGCCGGTGCAGGAGCCTAGGGAGAACGCGTTGATGCTCCCGTACGGGTTGGGTCCGTGATGGTGCAGGTAGGGGTAGTCAGCGTCCGGACAGTCGACTGTGCTGCCCGTCGAGGTGTCGGCCAAAGTCAACAGCGTCGCCGTCCCGGTAGCGCTGCCACCTGGCGTGATCGTCCAGGTCGTCGTCATGGTGGTCGCTGACGATGAGGTGGCGCTGGCGAGGAGCGTTAAGGCGGCGGCCCCGGTCAGCAGGACGGCGGCTAAGCGTGCGCGCATTCTGGATTCCTTTCCGGCGATCATGGGTTGTCACCGAGCGATAGCAGTCGGATAGCAGGCTTAGACCTGATGATTCACGTTGTCGATGACCGGTTCAAGAGGCGCTGGCCAGAAGATCAGGCCTGCGCGGCCTGCGCGGCCTGCCCACGCTCGCGCTGCAGAGCCAGGGTTTCCGGTGCGGCCGGGATAAACCGTTGGCCGGCCGGGCGATCGGCAGCTACGCTGGGCCGAGTGACTTCAGCCGGTTATTTCCGTTTTCCGCATATTAATTCTGATTCAGTCGCTTTCGTCGCGGGCGGCGATGTATGGCTTGCGGCACTGTCCGGCGGCCGGGCATTCAGGTTCACCACCGACGGCGCGGCGACGTCAGGACCGCGTTTCTCGGCCGACGGCAGCCACCTGGCCTGGACCAGCGAGCGCGATGGCAAGCCGGAAGTCTATGTCGGCAGCCTCGCCGACGGGACCGCCGAGCGGCTGACCTACTGGGGCGCTTCGATGGCCAAGGTGTGCGGATGGACCGATGGCGGCGAGGTGCTTGCGGTCAGCCCGGCCGGCCAGCCATTCCTCCCTCACCTGCGGCCACGGGTGCTGTCCACCGCGCTATCGGGCGGCGCGGGTGCCGACCGGATCCTGCCGTTCGGGCCGGCCAGTGACATCTCCACCGGATCGGCCCACGCTGCGCTGCTCACCGGTACCTGGGGTCAAGACCTGGCGCATTGGAAGCGATACCGGGGCGGCACCGCGGGCCGACTGTGGCTCGGCGATGGCATCGACGGGCCAGCCGACAGCTTCCGGCGGATGGTGCCGGATCTCAGCGGCCAGCTGGGCAGCCCGATGATCGTCGGTGACCGGCTGGCATTCCTGTCCGACTTTGAGGGCACAGGCAATGTCTACTCGGTCGCTGCCGACGGCACCGGCCTGCGTCGGCACACAGATCATGACGGGTGGTACGCACGCCACGCCAGCACCGACGGGCGGCGCGTCATCTACGCCTGCGGTGGCGAGCTGTGGCTGCTGGATGGCCTGGACGCTGACCCCGCCCGACTGCCCATCGTGCTTGGCGCGCCGCTCTCCGGCCGCACGCCCCGGCTGATCACCGCTGCCGACCACGTCGGCGCGCTGTCGGTTGATCAATCGGGCCGGGCCAGCGCGGTGGAGGTGCGCGGTACCGTTCACTGGCTGACGCACCGGGACGGGCCGGCCAGGACGCTGGCATCGGTGCCGGGCGCGCGAGCCCGCTTTCCGCAGGTGCTCGGCACCGGCGGTGATGTGGCTTGGGCGACCGATGAGGACGGGACGGACGCGCTGGTGGTCGGTGGCGCCGGGGCGGCGGTCCCGGCGCGGCGGCGGCTGGCGGCCGGCCAGATCGGCCGGGTGGAGTGCCTTGCGGCCGCGCCCGACGGGTCGGCCGTGGCGGTCGCTGCGCGAGACGGTCACCTGCGAGTCGTGGACATCGCGTCGGGCGGCGTCCGCGAGTTGGCCGCGTCCGACAACGGCTACGTCACCGGGCTGGCATGGTCGCCAGACTCGGCTTGGCTGGCCTGGTCCGAGCCGACGGAGCATCCGGTCGGCTCGGCCGACCTTGGGCTGCGCAAGCTCCGGCTGGCCAGGATGGCTGATGGCGAGGTGACGGACGTCACCGACGGCCGATTCATCGATACCGACCCGGTCTTTACCCTGGACGGCAAGTACCTGGCGTTCCTGTCCAAGCGGAGTTTCGACCCGGTCTACGACGCGCACTTCTTCGACCTCAGCTTTCCTTACGGAGCGCGCCCGTACCTGCTGCCGTTGCGGGCGGCGGCACCGTCGCCATTTGACCCTGAGCTGGCCGGTCGGCCACCGGCTGAAGATGACAAGGCCGGCGGCGGCACGGGTGCGAGTGGCACAGGCCCGGCTGGCCCGATCGCTGCCAGCGCTGAGGAGGCCAGATCCGGCGCCGTGATCGTCGATGCCACCGGAATGGCGGGCCGGGTCGCTCCGCTGCCAGTGCCCGAGTCGCGGTACTCCCGGCTCCGTGCGGTGAAGGGCGGCCTGGCCTGGCTGCGCGAGCCCGTTGCTGGGCAACTCGGCCTCGGCGGCGCGACGCCCGACGATGACGCGCCCAGGCCGTCGCTTGAGCGGTTCGACTTCGGCAAGCGCTCGGTCACCGAGTTGGTCGGCGACGCGGATTGGTTCGAGGCGAGCGGCGACGGCAGCAGGCTCGTCGTCAGCGATCACGGCAAGCTGACCGTCGTCCCGGCTGGCCGTAAGGCCGATCCGGATAACGAGGACGACCAGATCGTCATCGACCAAAGCCGGGCCAGGTTCACCGCCGACCCGGCGGCGATGTGGGAGCAGGCGTACGCCGAGGCCTTCAGGCTCATCCGGCATGACTTCTGGGTAGCCGACCTGGCCGACGTGGACTGGGACAGCGTGCGCGAGGAGTACCGCCCGCTGCTTGACCGGATCGGCTGCGCTTCCGACTTCACCGACTTGCTTGGCGAGGTGTTCGGCGAGCTTGGCTGCTCGCACGCTTACGCGCACGTGGCCGATCCCGGCGCGGACGGCGATGGCGTCCCTGGCATGCTCGGCGTTGACCTGGAACGCGAGGGCGATGCCTGGCGGATCAGTCGGATCGTGCTGGGCGACACGTCCGACCCGCAGGCCCGCGCGCCACTTGCCGCGCCGGGAGTGGACATCGAAGTCGGCGACGTGCTGCTGGAGATCGACGGCGAGCCGATCGGCTCGCAGAGTCCTGGCCGGCTTCTGCTCGGCACCGCGGGCAAACCGGTTGGCCTGACCGTAGCCCCGGCCAACGGCGACGAGCCGCGGCGGGTGGCAGTCGTGCCGATGCGTAGCGACGCTCGCTTGCGGTACCTGGACTGGGTCAGGTGCAATCGGCAGCTGGTTCAGCAGTTGAGCGGCGGGCGGGCGGGCTACCTGCACGTTCCCGACATGGTCAGCAGTGGCTGGGCCGACTTCCTGCGGGATCTGCGAACCGAGATGATGAAGGACGCCGTCATCGTCGATGTGCGCGGCAACTCTGGCGGCCACACCTCGGAGCTGGTGATCGAGCGACTGAACCGGCGACTGATCGGCTGGGGCCTGATCGGCGGCATGCGGCCAGGTCCGTATCCTGACAACGCGCCGCGTGGCCCGATGGTGGCTATCGCCGATGAGTTCGCCGGCTCTGACGGGGACATCGTGAACATGGCCATCCAGGCGCTTGGGCTCGGCCCGGTCGTCGGCACGAGAACCTGGGGCGGGGTGCTCGGCTACGACGTCGAGCACGAACTGGTCGACGGCACCCGGATGACAGTGCCGCGGCTCAGCGTCTGGTTCGAGACCACGGGCTGGGGCGTGGAGAACTACGGCGTCGATCCCGATGTCGAGGTGCTGATGAGCCCGGCCGACTGGGCGGCTGGCCACGACACTCAGCTGGAGACGGCCACCGGGCTGGCCATGGCGGCGCTTGATGAGCGGCCAGCGGCGCAACCGCCTGACCCGGCCACCAGGCCATCGAGACGGCGGCCGCCGCTGCCGCCGCGAACTTGGTAGCCGCCAAGCTGGCCAGCGCCGTACGGAAGCCTGGGCAGGTGGCCGCAAGCGGATTTCTTACCCTAGGACTTGGCGCGTCCTGACCAGGTGAGCAAGACTTGAGTAATGGTCGACGCCGCTGATCATTTGCAGGTGGGGGTTCTCGGACCATTCGAGGCCCGGGCTGGCGACCGGGCGATTGTCATCCGCGGCCGGACCGAACGGGCACTGCTGGCCAGGCTCGCCCTGGAGAACAACCGGCCGGTTGGCACCGATCGCATGGTGAGTGACTTGTGGGGCGAGCAAGCGCCACGCCGACCCAGGCAGGCAATCCATGCCCTAGTGTTCCGCCTGCGCCAGGCGCTCGGGGAGTCAGCGGCGGCGCTGCGGACCAGTGACTGCGGCTACACGCTGCAGTTAGCCGCAGATGACCTTGACCTGCGCAGGTTCGAAGCGCTCGCGGCAGCGGGGCGGGCTGCCAGGGCCTGTGGTGACCTCGATGGCGCCGCACGGGACCTGATGGCGGCCTTGGCCTTGTGGCGCGGAGAGGCCTTGGCCGGGCTTGACGACTGCCCGTTCGTGCGCTCGCGCGGGCGCCGCCTGGAGGCGGCCAGGTTCGAAGTGCTGGTCGAGCGGTTAGGAACCGACCTTGATCGCGGTCTGCTCGCGGGCCTGATCCCAGAGCTTGACGCCCTGGCCGTCGAGCGCCCAGCTCACGAGGGCCTGCATCGCCTTCTCATCATCGCCTTGTACCGGGCCGGCCGCCAGGTCGACGCCCTAGCCGCCCATGAGCGGCTCCGCAAGCACTTGGCCGGGCAGTTCGGGCTGGATCTCAGCCCGGCGCTCAAGGAACTCGCGATGGAAGTGCTTCGCCAGGAGCCCGGGCTGGACTGGCGGGCGCAGGCGGCTGGCCCGGATCCGCCTGCTGCCACGCTGCCCGCGCCGCCGCCGCAGCACAGGATCCGGGGCGGATTGCCGCATCCGATGACGTCCTTCGTCGGTCGTAAGGCTGAGCTCGCGGAGGTCCTCAGGCTCGTGCAGCGGCACCGCCTGGTCACGATCGCCGGCTCGGGCGGCTGCGGGAAGACCAGGCTCGCCGTTGCCGCCGGCCACCAGTTGGCGGCGGACGGCGAGGTCCGCTTTGTGCGGCTGGAAGGACTGACCGACGGAGATCTGATAGCCGGGGCAGTGGCCGAAGCACTCGGCGTCCGCCTTGGCCACGCCAATCCGGCACCGACCGAACTGGCCGATGGTCTCGCCGAACGGAATGTGCTCATCCTCCTTGACAACTGCGAGCACGTCCTGCCTGCCTGCGCTGACCTGGTGGTGACTGTGCTGGAGTCCGCTCCGACGGTGCGCTTCCTGCTCACCAGCAGAGAGCAACTCTCGGTGCCCGGCGAGGCCTTACTAAGACTGCGGCCGCTGGCCGCCCCAAGTCCTGACGAACCGGAAGAGATCATGGCCGCCTCCGACGCGGTCCAGTTGTTCACCGAGCGCGCTACGGCGGCGGCGGGGTCAGCTGGGCAGTTCGGGCTGGCGGCGATGCCTGCGGTGGCCGAGGTCTGCCGCCAGCTGGACGGGATTCCGCTCGCGATCGAGATCGCCGCGGTCCGGCTCGCGACGTTGTCACTCGATCAGTTGTCCAGGCGGCTCGCTGATCGTTTCGCCGTGCTGCGCGGCGAGTCCCGCGCCGCCGTGCCCCGGCACCGGACCTTGCTCGCGGCGATGGCCTGGAGCTATGACCTGCTTGATGAACAGGAGCGCGTCCTGTTCGCCCGGCTCGCTGTCTTCGCCTCTGCTTTCCCGCTTGAAGCCGCCGAGGTTGTCTGCGCCGGTGGCATCGTCGCGCTGGCGGATGTATGCGATCTGCTGCCGCGCCTGGCCGCGAAGTCACTGGTCGTCGTAGATCAGGCCGCTGGCGCAGTGGAATACCTGCTGCTCAACACTGTCCGCGAGTACGCGGACTCGTGCTTGCTCGATCCGGCCGAGCGGCACGAGCTTGCCCGCCGTCATCATGACTGGTGCCTGGACCAGGTCACCGGTGCGGTAGCTGCCCTGCGCTTCGGGGATCAGCTCTGGTGGGCTCGCCGGATGCGCTCGTGCATGGACGACGTCAGGATCGCGCTCGACTGGGCACTCGGGCCACAGGGCCAGACGGTCGCGCTCGCCGCGGAGCTTTGGCCAATCTGGGAGATGCACGGCCAAGAGCGCGAGGGCCGGCAATGGATCAGCCGGGCGCTGGCACGCACCGAGGCCGTGGGCCGGCCCAACGGGCGAGTCTCCTCCTCGGCGCGGCCGTCTTAGCCCGCGCCGCCGACGAATTCGATGAGTCGCACCGGCTGCTGCACCAGGCCGCCTGCCGGTACGCGGACCTGAATCACGCTGAAGGCACAGCCCAGTGCCGGCTGGAGCTCGGCCGGCTGCTTGTCGTTGAGTGCAAGCTCGCCCAAGCGCAAGAGTGCGCCGATGACGCGCGGCAGCAGTATGAGGCGCTAGCCGATGAGTGGGGCGTCGCGTGGGCCAACATGCTTGCGGGCAACGTGCTGATGGTGCAGGGCGAGTACGACCAAGCGGCCCACATCCTGCAAGCAGCGCTGGCGACGGGCCGGAGGTCAGACAACCCAGCGATCATCGGGGATGCGGTCGCCTTCCTCGGCCTGGTGGCCACCAGGAGCGGGCAGGTCAGTGAGGCGTCCTGGTACTTCTCCGAGGCACTGCGGCTCGGCCGGATGCTGGGCAACGATTCCCTCGTGAATGTGGCCTTGGCCAATCTGGGGGTGGTGGCCGGCCGTGAGGGCGAGTATGCCAGGGCGCTCGCGTTGCTCGACGAAGCGCTCGCCATGGCCAGGCAGCGTGGCGAACCGCTCGCGATCGCGCGCGTTCTGCTTGAAGAAGGCGAGATCGAGGCCAGGCAAGGGGCCTACTCCCGCAGCGAGGCACTGACCTTGGACGCGCTCAAGCTGTATCGCAGGATCGGCGCGCTGAGCCCGGTGGCTCAGTGCCTGGACCTGCTGGCGCGCACGTCGTTGTCGCTCGGGCACCAGGTGCGGGCGGCGACGTTGTCCGGGGCCGCGGCTGGCCTCACGCGTGACCTCGGGCTAGCAACGCCAGGTCCGGTCACGGCGGCCGAGGTCCGCAGTGCTGACGCCGAGGTCGCTCGTGCCTGGCAGCGCGGGAGCCGGCTCTCTGTCGCCGAGGCGATAATCGTCGCGCTCGACGAGGCGTGACTGGGAGAAGGGGCGTGATCGAGAGCTGCCGGGGCGCACCGCAAGCCGCACGCCCCGGCAGGAGCCTAGACGCCGGCCACGTGTCCGAAGCCGTACAGCGTGTCTGAGCCGATGGAGTCCTTCCTGACAGTCGTCCCGGTATAGGGGGCGTCGATCATGAGCCCGCCGCCGAGGTAGATTCCGACATGGTTGGGTGCGGCCTGCGAGTCGCCTGGCGTGTCGAAGAACACCAGGTCACCAGGGACAGCCTGGGCCTGCGAGATGTGCGTCATGGCGGCCCACTGCTCCTCGCTTGTCCTGGGTAGCGACAGGCCTGCCTGGGCGTAGGTCCACTGCGCCAAGCCCGAGCAGTCAAAGCCGACGCCGGGGCTCTCGCCGCCCCATACGTAGGGGACGCCGAGCTGCGAGTAGGCCGCGTTGACGATCTTCTGAGCGTCGGTCGTTGGCGGCGGCGGGGTGACCGGGTAAGTGCTTCCGCCGAGCGATCCGTAGAAGGGCGCGTTGAAGCTAAAGACGCCGCCATCCTTGGCACCGAGCCAATACCCCTGGGTAGCCGCGTCGACGGTGATCCCGACGATCGGCGCGCTGAGCGGTGTGCCGCCCATCGAGCCATAGAACGGCGCGTCATAGGAGAAGATGCCGCCGTCCGATCCGGCCAGCCAGTAGCCCTGAGTCGCTGGATCGATGGCGATGCCGACGATGGGCGCGTTGAGATGCTGCCCGCCCATCGAGCCGTGGAACGGCGCGTCGAAGGTGAAGACGCCGCCATCTGAGCCGACCAGGTCGTAGCCACCGGTGGCGGGGTCGACCGCGATGCCGACGATGGGCGCGTTGAGATGCTGCCCGCCCATCGAGCCGTGGAAGACGGCGTCGCCGAAGGTGAAGATACCTCCGTCGGCGCCGACCAGGATGTATCCCTTGTCGTCAGGAGTGGCGGCCATGCCCACGATCGGGGCGTTGAGGTGCTGCCCGCCCATCGAGCCGTAGAAGGGGGCGTCGAAGCTGAACACTCCGCCGTCCGAGCCGACCATCCAGTAGCCGCCGGTGGCCGGGTCGGCGACGATGCCGACGATCGGGGCGTTCAGGTGCTGGCCAGCCAGCGAACCCTGGTAGGCGAGGGTATTGGGGAAGGTAAACACGCCCCCGTCTCCTCCGGCCAGGTAGTAGCCGCTGCCGTTCGCGGCCTCGGTAATGCCCACCATGGGCGCGGCGAGCGCGACCGCGGCGGCGGGAGAGACGGGTAGTAAGGCTGTCGCCAGCCCGAGCGGCACTAGCAGGCCCAGGCAGAACCGGGTCAGCCGCCGCCAGCGTGGGCGGCCTGGATTCGAAGATTGAGGCATCTGGCACCTCCGTGAGTCGCGGATGTAATTGCCTGCCTCTCCCTTGTACTTCTCGCCTTCTCACTGGCCGCTTACGAGCCGCTTACGCGGAACTTCAGGCCATGGAAAGGAGCGCGGCCAGGTCGTGTACTTGGGGTCGTCGGCATGGCGGAGTGAGGGCCAGACCTTGGCGCGCTCCGCGCGGATGCCGATCTTCGACCCTCGGGAGGAAGCCCATGTCCATGCCATTTCGAAAGGCACTCACTTCGGCTGGCGCGGTCGTCGCGGCTGTCACGGTCTCGGCGCTGCTCGCCTGGACCGCGCTCAGTGGCGCAACGGCGCAGGCAAGCGTGGCCCGTCAGGTGGCACCAGCCCTGGCTTACGCCACCACGCCAGCGAGCCAGCCCGTCACTGGGTTGGCCAGCACCTCGAACGCTGCGGGCTACTGGCAAGTGGCCGCCGACGGCTCGGTCTACTCCTGGGGCAACGCCGTCTTTCACGGTGCGCTGCCGCCAACGGTACCGAACGCGCCGATTGTCGCTATTGCCCGTACTTCGGACAACGGCGGGTACTGGCTAGTCGGCGCCGACGGCGGAGTCTTTACTTACGGTGATGCCGGCTTCTATGGATCGGCCGGCTCACTGCAACTCAATGCTCAGATAGTGGCCATCGTTCCCACGTCTGACAACCATGGCTACTGGTTGATCGGCGCCGACGGCGGAGTCTTCGGCTACGGCGACGCTGCCTACGACGGTGGCCTACCCGGACTCGGCATCGGCGTCGACGACGTCGTCAGCGCCACTCGCTACTCGAACGGTTACTGCATGCTGACCGCGACTGGCGCGGTGTACTGCTTCGGTGCGGGGCACGGCGGCCAACTCGCTCCCGGCGGTGCCCAGTTCTCCATGCCGCACCCGGCAACTGCGATCACGGCCACGCCCGACGGCCAGGGGTATTGGGCCGTTGACCAGAAAGGCGATGTCTACACCGAAGGCACGGCCGGGTACGCCGGCGGGCTCGGTGCCGACACGCTCAACGCCCCGGTGGTCGGCATCGCCGCCGGCGCGACCGACGGCGCCTACACGATGGTGGGTTCGGACGGAGGAATCTTTAACTTCAAAACGAGCTACCTGGGCAACGCGACAGTCAACGTGTCGCTCGCGCCGGGGGCCGCCGAGAACGCGGCCAGGGCAATGCTGCCCGAATACAGCGCGGGCACCCCGGCGAGCTATAGCTGCCTGGTAAATCTGTGGAACGCTGAGAGTGGCTGGCGTTGGAACGCGGACAATCCCTCCAGCGGGGCCTACGGGATCCCGCAAGCTCTGCCGGCGTCCAAGATGGCTACCGCCGGGCCGAGCTACCTGACGAATGCCTATACCCAGCTGCTCTGGGGATTCGGCTACATCCAGGGCCGGTACGGCACCCCGTGCGCCGCTTGGGCGCACGAACAGCAGTATCACTGGTACGGCCTGCGAAGCTAGATCCGTGCTATAGCGGCGGCCGGCCGACATCGGCCGCCGCTATAGCCTTAAAGAACAAGATCGGGAGGATGAAAGAGTGACCAGCGGTGGCTTCTCGCGCAAACGACTGACTCGGGTGCGGGACGTGCTCTCTCGTCACCTCGATGCCGGTTACGTCCCCGGTGCGGTCGCCGTCGTCGCCCGCCACGGCGAGGTCCATATCGAGGCGCTTGGCGAGTTGGCCTTCGACGGCGAGGGCTCGAAGACGCCGATGGCAGCCGACACGATCTGCCGCACCGGCTCGATGACGAAGCCGATCGTCGCCGCCTGCGCCATGACGCTCGTCGAGGATTGCACGCTCCGCCTCGATGACCCAGTCGACGAACTCCTCCCTGAGCTGGCTGACCTAACCGTGCTCGCCGATCCTGACGGGCCGATCGAAGCGACCGTCCCCGCGCAACGCCAGGTCACGCTGCGGGATCTGCTCACCTTCACTCTCGGCACCGGCATCGTGGTGGCTGAACCTGGAACGGTCCCGATCGCCGACGCGCTGGATGCGCTCCAGATCAACGAGCCCGGGCAGCCACCGGATGAGTGGATTCGCCGGCTCGGCACGCTTCCGCTGGTGTACCAGCCGGGCGAGCGCTGGATGTACCACACCGCCGCGAACGTGACCGGCGTGCTCATCGCCCGTGCCACTGGAATGTCCTTCGGGGCCGCGCTACGCGAGCGGATCTGCGGGCCGCTCGGGATGAAGGACACGGCCTTTAGCGTGGCCGCTGAGAGCATCAGCCGGCTGGCGACCGCTTACCAGGGCGACGACGCCACCGGCGAGATCGTCGTCGAAGACGGCCCCGACGGGTACTGGAGCCGGCCGCCTGCGTTCGAAGATGGTGGCGGTGGGCTCGTCTCGACTGCCGCCGACTACCTCGCGTTCGCCTCGGCCCTGCTCGCTGGCGGTACCCACCGCGGTGAGCGGGTGCTCTGCAGGCCGGCCGTGACGCTGATGACGAGCGATCACCTAACACCTGCGCAGAAGGCCGTTTCCGGGTTCCGGCCCGGGTACTTTGACGACATCGGCTGGGGTTTCGGGATGTCGGTCCGCACCCAGCGCAGGCACTTTGGACCCTGGCCAGTCTCTTACCCTCCGCTGGCCTCGGTCGGCAGCTACGGGTGGCCAGGCATTTACGGCACCGGCTGGTACAACGACCCGGCCGAAGACCTGATCACAATCCTGATGATCCAGCGGGCGCCCGCGCCGCCTGGGCTGCCCATCCTGCTCGACTTCTGGACGGCCGCCTACCAGGCCATCGACGACTGACTGGGTGAGGGTCTAGCCGAGCTGCGGTCGCAGCCCGGTCAGGAGCGCGGCAATAGCGAGTTCCCACCGGCGGTCCCTTGATGATCGTCCTTTGTTCGCACGAACAGCGCTCGCGACGCAACCAAGCCACATATGCGATGATGTCAATCGATTAACGTACCCATAGGGCCTGTCGCATCTGCTAGCAAATCGCAACAACGTGTTACGCTCGTCTTATATTGGCGTACAGGCGACCGTTCATGACTTGACCGAGATCCCTGGTGGTTCGACGATGCGGCAGACCAGCCGATGACACAAACCCCCGATATTCGGTCATATTCGTGGGCCGAGGTGATCGAGTTCGCCGCCGGATTAGGAGATCGGGTTCGACAGCTTGAAGCCCGGCCGACGGTTATCGTGGCGATCCTACGCGGCGGCGTCTTTCCCGGCTTAATGCTCTCGCACCACTTGGGCGTTCGGCAGTTGCATACCCTGACTGTACGCACGACGGTTGATGAGACGCCCCGAGGTGCACGCCACACCATACAGAAGGTCGCCGGTACGAGCGCTCTGCCGAACCTGTCAGCTGAGGACGTATTGGTGGTTGATGACGTTACCAACACAGGCCGAACCCTTAGAGCGGCGGTCGGCGCCATCCAAGGTGCTCGCCACCCCAGATCTATCACCACGGGCTGCCTCGTCTGGGATACAGTGCCGCCGTTGGGGTCGGCCGTCCCCATGCCTTGTATGGCCAACCTCTGGATCGACATGGTCAATGCATGGGCTCACTTCCCATGGGAGAGTGCTGCCGGAGACACGACGGAGCAGGAGTCGGCAAGTATTGGCGTGTCTGGGACGGCAATAGTGCGACTAGAGAAGGCATAGTTATGAACGCAACTCGTCTGCGGATATACCTAGCTGGCAAAGTTCCGAAAGGCTCCGATATTGGATCGACCGAGAATTGGAGAGCCCGCTATATCCAGGCAGTGTCACGGTTTGGCGACTTCGATTTTCTGTCGCCCGAAGATCCTTCGCTTGACGAGAGGTATCCACAGCAAATCTTCGGGCACGATTGTTATCTCGTGCGCGAGTGCGACATCATGATCATCAATGCCGACGGTAAATTCGGTGCCGGCACCGCTCAGGAGATGGTAATTGCAAAGCACTTTAAGAAGTATGTGCTGACGGTACTGCCATGCGACTCCCATCACCGAAGGTCCAATCTCGATATGCATGGGGTAATTGTCGAGGATTGGATCCATCCCTTCGTTCATGAAACGTCCGACAAAATAGTCGCGGACGTCCATGAGCTTGAGCGGTGGCTGCGGTGCAACTGCGCCGAACTCTACCTGTCGCCACCAAAGACCCTTGAGGTTGTAGACGAGGCCATTGGCGCCTATCTCGGTTCGGGTCACGGGGAGGCCGCTCTTGACCACGCTTTTAGTTGCGGGCCTGACAGGATCGGGTAAGACGTCGGCGACGAAATTGGTCGCTGAGCAGCTCGGTCATCAATGGCTCTCCGGTTCAGATCTGCGCCGAAGGTTCTTCGGGCTCAACACCTCGGATTCCGGAGCCGCACGGATTAGCCAAGCCATCTCGCGGGCAAATGTTGACCAGGAGCACGCGCGGCTACGCTCAGATGTCGGCGAGAGCAGTTTCGACGCTGCATTGCTCCATCTTGCCGCCTCGCTCGACAATGCAGTGTTCGATGTCTGGTTCCTCCCGTGGCTAGTTGGGGACCATGCCGTAGCCACCGCGCTCCTCCGCGCATCTCATGCGACTCGCGCCCAGCGGGTCGCTGACATGATGGAAATACCGGTACCGGATGCGGCCGACGTTATCGCCGCGAAGGACGATCGCGCCCGACTGTATGCTCGCAAGCAATATGGTGTTGATATCGTCCACGACCACGCTTGCTTCGATGTAGTGCTCGACACAGATCATCTCGCGACCTCTGACGTAGCGAGCCGTTTGTCTGCACTAGTCGAGCGCAACCCTAGGCATCTCCAACCGTGACAGATACAGGGTCAGCATCACGTCTAGATCCGTTCCTCTATCTGCACTTCCTCAATCGGGAGCTGCTGCGGTCATTGGGACGGCCGCTGAGTGGTCGACGCGCTGGCAACGCGGTCCTGTTGGCGGAGATCATCTCCGACCGACTGCTATTCAGCAGTCTCGCGTTCCTATGGGAGTCAACAATACTGAACGACCACTACCGTGACTCAATCACGGCCATGCGGGCGCGCGGTGATCTGCAACTTGTCAGCGAGTTCGTGTCCGTTGATGAGTTCGTCGCGTCTAGTCAGACGCTCTACGCACACGATCGCGGCCGATACCCGATGTATTTCGGCACGATCCCGGCCGACCTGCTGGGGTTTTCCCCGTCGGTTCAGAAGACAATCAGCACGACCACAGATCTAGAGCAGAATTTGCAGAACTTCGTAAGCGGCGACCCCCTGCTACTCGCCAAAGTTCCCGCTGTAGATGGACGGGACTTGTGGGATTCCAGAGGCATTCTCGAGACCGGCCTAGCGGGCCGTGAGGGTCGTGCAATCACGATGTCGCTCTTCGACTCTGCCAGCATTGGTACCGATCGCAGGATCGGGCGCCTGCTTTCTCTGCTTCATCTCTCTCATTACGTTGACTTCACGCATGCCGATATACTGACTGGCTTTCCTGGGCTGGAGTACTTCGATATAATTGGATCAGCCTTTCCGAGATTTGACCTGCGAATCGCCGAGGCCGTCCTCTCGATGGTAGGTCTGGATGTCAAGAAGCGTCTCCAGTGGTCAGCCCATCTCATCGCTGAACGTGGAAGTCAAACGCACTTGGCGTTTCTTGATGTCTACAGCCGGATTGTCTTGGGCGCTCATAGCACAGTGACGCGCCGGTTGGCTAGCGATAGCCGTGCGACCGTGACCTCCGAAGTGATCAAGTTTATCAACGCCAAATGCACTACCAATGCTTACGTAGACGGGGGCCGCTATGACGTGTGGCTGGCAGGGCTACACGGGCTGCTATTGCAGCTTGGCCGATCGAGCAGGGATTTCATGGAACAAGACGAGCGCCGGAAATCCCTCGGCTACGTCTCTACTTCGCGACTGCTTGTGATGGTTGCGACTGCCGTCGAACGCGACGCCATAGTAGCCGCAGTTCGGGAATTTGTGCCCAAGCAAACAGTTCAACGATCTTTCGCGGGCCCACATACCGTTTTCAGCCTGGGTGTTATTGCCGGTACCGAACTGTTGCTCGCGCAGAGCGAGATGGGAACTGAGTCAGTCGGCGGCATGACGCTTACGGCTGCGGACCTAGTCGACAGCCTCGCGCCGGACTACCTTGTCTGCGTTGGCATCGCCTACGGTCTGCGGCCTGACAAGCAGCAAGTCGGCGATGTGATGGTGTCGACGCAGCTCAAGCTTTGGGATCCTAAAAAGGTCATGGATTCCAGCGTCGGTGAGACCATCATCTGGCGCGGCGACAAAGTACTTGCGTCTGTACTATTGCTTGATCGGTGTCGATCCGCGACGTTGGACTGGCATGATTGCACTGCTCATTTCGGCTTGCTGCTAACCGCCAACACGCTGGTCAACGCTTCCAGACTCGTGCAGGATCTACGCGCATCCGAGCCGGATGCGATCGGTGGAGAGATGGAGGGCGCTGGGGTATATATTGTCGGCACCGCACGGAAACTCGACTGGATTGTCATTAAAGGCATCTCTGACTGGGGCGTGCATAAGGAAGATGACGGTCAAGGGGTTGCTGCGCGCAATGCGGCACGTTTCTTGCTGCACGTGATTCGGTGTGGTGGCCTGTCCCTGCGCCTCGCAAGACGTATAACAGGCCAGGACTTCATCTGAGGCGTGCGTGACGGCAACTACGAGCCACCGTGCGTCACTGTGGGGAGGTGTTGTCCGGCGGATAGGTTGCGGTAAGGACGCAAGGTAATAGTCCAAGAACGATGAGCGTTCCCGCCATGCCGTAAACCGGAAGGTCGGTACTTCACCACTCCTGCGCCGGGCGTGCCAGATTAGTTCGCTAACACAAAGGTTATGCTCGGTGCACAAGCCCCGAGTCGAGTGTGGCCCGCGTATCCGACTGTGACTGTGATCCGGGCCGCATCCCGGCTCGGATGGGTCCAGCGCCGAAGCCCTGCGATCGGTGGCGTCGCCGTCGTCATCGACGGCTCGAAGGCGGGTGCCATCTCGCCCGAGCAGATCCAGGAGTACCAGGTCTCACCTGGGGAACATTCCTTGAGCATTCACTTCCTCTGGGGCTTGCGGCGATCGAAGAAACTCGAGGTGTCGCTGGCCGAGGGCGAGGAAAAGCAGTTCGTCTGTTGGCTGAACGGGTGGGCGTGGCCATCGATTCGGCCCGCTACCACCAAGGATGTCGCTGCCATGGAACGGTGGCAGCCCGCAGCTTAGGCCGGGCCTGGAAGCGCCGCCTGCTCCGTGCTTGCGCTGTCAACCGGCTGGTTGGCTTGCGCGTCACCTGTGGGTGATCAAAGAGAGCATCTTGAGTGGTGCGTTGCGGCTGGGCAGGCTCACCGCCATCACGGCTGTGGCAGCGGGCGGCTTGGCTCTGATAGCCGGTGGACTAGCCGGTCCTACGGCCGCTCGGGCCACCGTCAGCAAAGCCGGCCCGGCCATTGCCGGCGGCGCGAAGCTCTGGACGGCCACCTACTCGGGGCCAGGCAAGCACGATGACTTCGCTAACTCCGTCGTTGTCGCCCCGAGCGGAGCGGTGGTGTTCGTGACCGGGCACAGCCCGTCGGCCACCGGCAAAGACAACTACGGCACGGTCGCCTTCACAATGTCGAGCGGCCAGATGCTCTGGGCCAGCCGCTACACCGGCGCTGACAATGCGGGCGGAGACGCCGCCGCCATCGCCGTCGCCCCGTCCGGCCAGATTGTCTACGTCACCGGCGCCAGCCCAGGTCAGGGCACGAAAACCGACTACGTCACGATCGCCTACGACGCTGCCACCGGCAAGCGCATCTGGCTCAGTCGTTATAACGGCCCGGCCAATAGCAACGACGACCCTAGCGACCTGGTGGTCAGCGCCGATGGCAGCACCGTGTACGTCACCGGCACGAGCCAGGGCGGACCTGCCGCGACCGCCGGTGACTACGCGACTGTCGCGTACAACGCCGCCACCGGCACCCAGTTGTGGGCTAGTCGTTTCGCTGGCCAGGGAACCACCGAGGACACGGCTGCCGCGATCGCGGTCTCCCCGAACAGCAGCAGGGTCTACGTAACGGGTACTTCGGGTCTCCAGTACGCCACGGTGGCCTACGCCGCCGCCACCGGCGATCAGCAGTGGGCCACCCTCGGACCGGACGGGCAAGCCAGTTCGATCGCCGTCGCGCCCAACGGTAACCAGGTCTACGTCACCGGGACCTCGCAGAATTCCTTTGGCACGGTTGCCTACCTCGCCGGCTCAGGCGACCGTCGCTGGCTCCAGCTTTACAACGGCGCTGGTAGCGCCGGCAGCCGGGCGAACTCGATCGTCGCCAACGGGATTGACGAGTGGGTCACCGGTGCCGCAGGAACGAAGTTCGCCACCGTCGAGTACGGCAGCGCTGGATTCCGCCGCTGGGCTAACGTCGCGCAGAGCCCGGCCAGCAGCGACAGCGGTGCTCGGCAGGCTGCCCTCGGCAAGCACGGGGTGTATATCACTGGCGGCGCCGGCAGCAGCCTCACGACTGTGTCCTACGGGCTCAACAATCACGGTGTCCACCGCTGGACCACATCCTCACCAGGCGACGGCATAGCGCTGGCTACCAACCCTGTTACCGGCGACGTGATCTCAGTCGGCGCCACCGGCAGGCCCACTGCCAGCGGAGAACTACGAGATCGTTGCCTACCGCAGCTGACGAGACCCTTCGGCCGGGTGCTTAATAGGGCCTGCTAGGTGGATCCGCCCGATTCCGGGTTGGTAGCCGAGGCGGGCGTTGAGGCGGTTGATCGGCGCGTTCCGCTCCTCGTTGCTGGTGTGGAGTTCGGTGTAGCCGTTGGCGAGCGCCCAGCTGATTTCTGCTGCCTTTAGTGCGCGCGCGATGCCGCGTCCGCGCCACGCTCTCTTGACCGCGGTCATGGCGTGGCCTGCGGCGGTCGGCGCGGTCAGCGATAGTTTCGCGAAGCCGGCGACCTCGTCGCCGGCCAGCGCGATGAACGTCGCCTCAGGCGAGTCGGTGGGCCGCTGCATATTGTGCGCCATCCAGTCCTCAAACGGCTCGAGGGCGACGTCCTCGAATCCGGGGATGTCAGGATGGGCTTCGAGGTCGACCTCGTACATCCCGCGCGCCAGCTCCGGCCGTTGCGCCCAGGTGACGATCCGGATCCCGGCCGGCGGCTCGACTTGCGGCGGCGAGACGTCGGCGAGCCGGAGCACCAGGCCCACTTGGCGCCGTTCCTCGGTGAAGCCGCGCCGCTGGGCAAAGGACAGGCTCTCCGGATCGTTGTCGGCGACGGACACCTCCAGCTCTTGCGCCCCTCGCCCGCTGGCCCACACGGAGATTGCCTCATACAGCGCTGTGCCAGCGCCGCGTCGGCGTTGCTCGGCGAGCACGGTGATGAGCGCAACGACCCGGCGTGCGCGATAGGCGAAGATAGCCGCAGCCCCGGACCCGAGGATGACGCCATCCTCGCGAACGAGGTAGTCGACGTAATCCTGGGCGCTGTTCCTGAATGAGTGCACCGCCTCGATCGTCACGGCGTCGTGCGGCCACACGGTGTTGTAGACCTCAAGCGAGGTCAACTCATCCGGCTCGTCCAGGCAGGCTATTACCTCAAGCACCACCCCACACTACGTCGGCCCGGCCCGGCGTCGTCAGCTGCGGACAAGATGGGTGAGGCGGCTCCAGCCGGGCCTCGCCGATCTGCAGCAGGGTTAACAAGCGCTTAGTGCTCACGCAACTGCTTTATCCAAGAGCCGTGAGCAGGTTCATGAGGTTGACGAGCCCGGCTTGAGCTCATCTGCCGATGGCAAGGGCAAGCAGGGTATCGATCGCAGTTTCGAATGGACTGGGATCCCGAAGTACCTGAGCGAGTAGAAGTCCCCCTTGGAGCGTGGCGAGCAGAGTAGTGGCGAGGTCGTCCGGGTCGATGCCGGACGGGAGTTTCCCGTCGGCATGAAGGGATCTGAGTCCATCGCCGATGGTGGCTGCCCACTGATCGAACCCGGCCGCGATGAGCGCTCGCGCCTCGGGGTCACTCTCGGCGAGCTGACTAACGAGCGAGCCAAGTTGGCAGCCCCCCTTTGCCTTGGTGCGCTTCGCTGCGGTGATCACCATGTTCCGCCAGGCTTCGACTCCGTTCGCGCTGCCGAGCGCCTGCCGCTGGCGATTGACGATGGCGCCGGCTTGGTAGTCGATGACCGCCTGCACGAGCTCGTTCTTGTCGGGAAAGTAGTGGTACAGCTGAGAGCCGCTAACTTCCGCAGCCACCTTGACGTCTTCCAAGGTGGTGCCCGCCACCCCGCGCTCATGGATCAGGGCGGCGGCCTCCTCGACTATTCGTGCCCGGGTGCGTGCTCCCTTGTGGGTGAGCCTCGGCCGGTCGCTCGTCTCTTCGACCATGCATCCATGCTAGCAGGATTTTGAGTTTGACAACCCAGTTCCTAACTGCCAGAGTGAGTCACGCAACTCATTTTGCGACGCGGGAATGGGCTACGCGACTCATTACTACCGCGCATCCTTCAAGGAGAGACCATGAGCAAGTTCGACGCTCAATTCGCGGGTCGGCTGGACGGACAGACCGTGCTAGTCACCGGCGCCAAGGGCGGTATCGGCCATGAAACCGCCCAAGGCATTGGGAATAGTGGGGCGACTGTGCTGGTGCACGCGCGTCGTGCCGACGAGGCCCGACGCGCTGTCGACCTGCTGCTCACCAACGGCAACGGCAGTGGCCGGTACCTGCCCGTAGCCGGAGACCTCGGATCTTTGGCAGGCGTTCGGGAACTGGTCGACGCTGTGCACGAGGCTGCGCCGACGGGACTCAACGGACTGGTCAACAACGCGGGCGCCGCGTTCTCCAGCAAGGCGCTGTCACCCGACGGGTACGAGCGGACCATCGCCATCAATCACGTCACGCTGGCGGCGCTCACTGACGGGCTACTCGACCTGCTCCGGAAGGGCGCTGATGATTTCGCCGCGCCCTCGCGGGTGGTCAACATGACCGCACTGATCGAGTCGCGGGGCAAGCCGATCACCGACTGGAGCTACCCGGGTAAGTACAAGCAGATCCAGGCCTACGCCGATGCCAAACTGCTGGCCCTGATGTACACCTACGCCCAAGCTCGCCGCCATGAGGGCGAGGGACTGACGTTCAACGCAGTCAGCCCGGGCGCGGTCAAAACCAGTCTCGGCAGCAAGGCCGGCGGGCCGTTCAAAACGATTGAGGCGTTGACCAATCCGTTCGTCGGGCCTCCAGAGAAGGGGTCACGCGGCTGTGTGCGGCTGATGGCCGATCCGGAGCTCGCGACCGCGACCGGGGGCTACTACAGCTCCGCGAAGTTGAAGAAGTCCTCGAAGAAGTCTCAGGACGCCGAAGATCAGGAACGCATCTACGCCCAGACCGAACGGGAATTGCGCACCCACCCCTGAGCCGACGGTCACCGTGACTGCCCCGGAGCGCTAGGCCATCCCGGCAAAGGGCATCAGTGCGTGCGCTGCGGCACCCCGGCCGCCTGGTATACGCCCAAGCGCGGCTGGCCAGCACAAGAGCCAATGACGATCCGGTGTGTGACCAGCTGTGAGACGTCAGAAGGTCATGGGGCACCAGGGTGCCGGTTCCCACGACATAGCGGTAGAGAGCGCCGCGAGGGAACCTGGCGTCACTTCGGTGATCAGGCCCGCGCTGGCCATGGCGTTAAGACGCGTACCGCCGAGGTAGGCGGCGCCCGCCGCCCAGACGGGCAGCGCCACATCGGCCGGAGCTTTGGTCCGTTCGCAGGTGGCGCGGAAGCCCGCGGGCGCGGCAGCGGCCTGCGCGGCCAGCCTCCAGCGGCCGGCGTTGTGCGGGCACAGCTCGTCGGTGACCTCGATGACCACATCGACCGGGCTGGCGTAGTGCCGCTGTGCCAGGGCTCTGCCCACGTCTACCAGCCGCACCCACAACCCGTCGCTGACCACAGAGCGGAGGCGGCGCGGGTCGGCCAGCAGGTACAGCAGCGGGTCGTCCACCGGGCGCATCCTGGCGTGGAATTCGCTGATCAGGTCCCGGCTGAGCAGGTTGTCCCACAGCGCCGTGGTCGCTGCGGAGTCGGTGCCGATCGCCTCGCTGACCTCCAGGACGCCCTGCGGCAAGCCCGCATCCTCGTCCCAGCGCTCCGTCGACGCGTACACCGCATACCCGCGCGGCCCCGAGTCGTCCTCAGCCAGCACGCACCGCATCTGCCGAGATGGCTCGCCGTCGGAGTGCAGGTCGGTGAGCAGGCGGTCCCACCATGGCTCGGTACGGGCGTACATGCCGGGCCGCTCGGCCAGCGCCAGGTCGTAAACCTGATCCAGCTCGGCCCTGACCGACAGCGGTTCGGCGACCCGCAGCCGCAAGCCGGGATCAGCCGGCCCGCCGCGCGTCAGTGCGCCTTCCCCGCGCTGCAGCCGGTAGGCGGCGTGCCAGGAGGCGGGCCCGTACCCGTACCGTCGGTAGATACCTGATTCGGAGGCGAACAGCACGGCCACCGCGTCGCCCCGCTCACTCACATCGGCGAGCTGGCGGCGCATCAGCGCGGACAAGATGCCCTGGCGGCGGTGCGAGGGAAGCACCGCAACCAGGCTCACCCCGGCGACCGCGGCCATCACGCCAGGCACCCGCATCTGGAAGCTGAACGCCCCCGTCCCGCCGACGATCACGTCGCCGTCGAACGCGGCCAGGGTCCGGCCGAACTCCAGACGAGCCAGGAAGTTGGCGCGAGCGCGCTCCGACATCGGCGCGCCATGGGAGGCGTGCTGGTCCACCGCGAGAAAGGCAGCGAGCTCGGCTTCGGCGACCAGGCGGATGGGGTAGGTGTCCATGTCCGCCTTCCTACCAAGCAGAGCCCAATGCACCGAGGGGCCGATGCTTCGCCGCCCTCCGACAGCATGATCGCCAACCGATCTGATCAGTATGCGGGGCAGCTAGTCAGACGTCGGGTGAATGGGAAGGCAGGGGCAGGATGCCGAGTAGTTGTGCTCCAGGACGTATCCCGAGAAAACTAGAAGGCAGTGTCACGAGCGCTAGCCGCTCCGGTCAGAAGGCCGCTGACCTGCAATAACCTGGTGTCCGAGGAGCGACCGGGACCAATTGCCTACGCCGATGCCCTATCTGCAGATTTCGTCTTGGGCGGCTCTCGATGAGCGGGCCCTCCGACCGGTGGATCAGGCGGACCACCGTTGCGTGCGTCGCTCTGCTGGCGCTCATCGCAGGAACCGTGTCGTATCTGCATATGCACACGTTGGTGGCGCTCCACGAGCAGCCTGGGTGGGTTGCAGCGCTGACACCATTCTCGGTCGACGGGATGATCGTGGCGGCGTCCACGACGCTGCTGGCCGACTCGCGGTCGGGCCATAAAGGCGCAGTACTTGCCGTGGGCGCTCCTTATCATCGGCAGCGTGGCGAGCCTGGCGGCCAACGTCGCCGTTGCCGAGCCAACGCTGATCGGTCGGGTGATCGCGGCCTGGCCATCCTTCGCCCTGACCGCCTCTTATGAGCTGTTGACCCGCCAGGTACGCCGTACCGCCTGCCGTGATGACCACGACGGAGAGAGGCCTGGACCACAGCGGCCAGCCGCTGCGGTGCGCAAGGCCCAGTCTGCGCGTCCATTGTCTTTCCGCCAGCGCGGACGTCGCAACCGATCACCGTGGGTGATGAGTTACAGCGTCAGGTATGGCAGTGGGCGTCGGCGAGGCAAGCCTGTGACGGAGCTTTACCCAGCGGAAAGGCTATTGGCGGCGCACACGGTCGGCACGAGCGATGGGGCTGGCTGGTCAAAAGCGCGCGCCTGGCCGACGCCTTTGGCCGGGTCGAGGCAGAGCCGGAGCCGTGCCCAGACGGCGCAACTTCGGCGGCGCTTCCCGATGACCGTGAAGATCATCGAAGGCTGAGCACAGCTACGCTGAGCGGATCCGGCTAAGCAGCGCGACTACGGAACGACGTTGTCGTGGCTGCTCGTGCTGTTCGTCGACGGCCGTAACCGTGTTCCCAAGAGCCTCGACGACCACGTGAGCGTGGTGAATTGCCTCCAGTACCGTCTCGAAGTTAGTAACGGCAAGGTCCGCGAAGACCGCCTCGGCGACTGTCGAGAGGTTCGCCCGCTCGTACAAGCTCGGGTAAGCGAAGTCGCCCCACAGGTGACGCAGAGCGCCATTCCCGACCAGCAGGGTCGGCCGCTCAGTGCCTTTCTCGACGTCGGACCACTTTTCTAGCTCGGTAGTCTGCTTGGCGGGGATCGACACGGTCCCTCCCACGGGGTTGATGCCGGTTCCGCATATGCGCGCTCCCATCACGCGTATGGGTGGGTCGAGTTCACCAGTCCCGCCGTTTGATCTGCCGTAGATGCAGTTCGTTGTCGATGTGCCAGTGCAGTCCGGCGTCATCGGTGAAACGGGCTTCGATCTTGGTTTCGGCCGTATGTTCGACGACGCCTGGCATCAGGGCAGGGAAGGGGAAGCCCACCTTGTTCCCGGCACGAACCACGTCGATATGGGAGCCTTCGGCGACATTGATGTACTCGCCGTCGTAATATTCGCCAAATCTGCTCGCTGGTCTGGGACCTTCTCCAGAGCCAGCGTCACGGCGCGCTGCCACGTTGCGGATTGGTCGTCGGGAGCCGTTCGTTATGACAATCACGCTGGCCCGGCCGGCCGTGCAGGCTTCTTCGATCTCGCCCTTGGCCATCAGCGCATCGGCCAGAAGCTGCCCGAAAGCACGACTTCGCGTGTGGCTGCCGGGCCGAGCCTCGATTTGGCGTTCAGCGACTCGCTGCCCGGGTGTCGGATGACATGGCAGCGAACTGGCAGTCGTTCTGCATGAGCAACGTCGCGATCTGGCGAGCTATCCTGGCCGTGGAACGTGGCGAGGCTGGCGGAAAGTCGGCGGCTGCGGGCCGGGATGCTCAGCCCGGCAGGGCAAGTTAAGTGCGCCCGCCTGACGGGATCACCGGCTGCGGACCTGATTAGGGCGGGGTAGCTTGCCGAAGACTGCTTCCCTGCAGGCCTGCGCGAGGGTGGCCTGGGTGCTGGCGGGCACCCCGATCCTGTTCCAGTGGAAGATCACGTGCAAGGCGATCACTGCGCGCAGTCCGCGGGTCAATTTCCCCGCTTCCCGTAGCCTCCGTAGGTCGGTGCCTGCGTTCTCGAATGCTGCGTGCCATTCGCCGGATGCCCTGGGGATGCCGGTGAGGAGTAGGCGGGTGCTTGCCGTGAAGTCGTCCCATGCGCGGGTCTCGGAGCCTTCGGGGCGCCTGGTGTGCTGTGCGCGGTGCTCGAGGACTTTGGCCCAGACGTCGCCTTGCTCGTTGAGGTCGAGCGCGGCTGCGCGCATGAGGGCGGTGGAGTGTACGAGCGAGCGCTCCCGCCGGTCAGCCGGGTCCTGGCGGAGGTAGGCGAGAAGGTGGCGGCTGTCGTGGTGGAATAGCCCATGCGCGGTGGTCATGGCTTCGGTGCCGCCGAAAGCGTAGGTCTCAGGTTCGTAGATATCTGTGGTCCAGACGACTTCGCGAGTGATCATCTCGGCGGCGAGGCGGCGGCTGCCGGGTTCCTTTGCGGGCTGGTAGCGGATGCGCCAGGGGCCTTTGCGAATAAACCACCAGCAGGAGATGAGTCCGTCGGTCTCAGCGGCGGGAAGCACCTGCGAAAGGTGAGCGACAGCATGCTGTTCGTGCTGCTGGCGTGTGTCGCCAGGCCAGGTGATGTTGACCTGCTGCCAGGGAGTTTCGTTCACGGCCGGCCTTTCGTCAGGTGAGGAGGAGGCACGCGTCCCAGGAGGTGGCGGTGGTTCCGGTGGTGGCGAGGTCGGCTCCTGCCGTGCCGTCGAGGAGGCCGGTCGTTTCGCTCGCGGCAGCGGGAGCCTGCCGGTGGAGATCCTGGAGTTGGGCAACGGATACCGGGGTTGAGGCGTCGCCGGCGACGCGGCGGGCGGTGGCGAGGAGCCCGGCGGTGCCGTGGCATAGGCCGCGGCCGGTCAGGAGCCGGGTCTGGGATGGGTCGGTGACGCAGCTGGCGAAGGCGGTTTCGGCGAGGTGCTGGCGGGCGGTGTCGTTAAGGGCCTGCGCGGCGAGCTGCTGGGCGCGGGCGATGCCGGGGGTGCCGTAGCACCAGGACGGCCTGAGCGGGGTCTGCTGGGCTGACGTGCCGTGGTGCAGCTCGGCGCGGGTGATGGTCTGGGGCCACCAGGTGCCGCCGCTGCCGTCTTGCTGCCAGTCATCCAGCCATAGGCAGATGCGGCCGATCGCGGCGACGTGGCCGTCGACCGTAATGCCGTCGCGCAGGGTGAGGGCGAGCAGCGCGAGCGGGCCGGTGATGCCGTGGGCCACGCCGAAGTTAGCGTGGCCTCCGGCGAGCGGCGCGCGTCCTGTCCCGTTCCGGCACCACCAGCCCGGGAGCGTGCCAGGGCTCGGTGAGCCGGACCAGGTAGTCCAGGATGTCGCGGAGCAGACAGTTGTCACCGAGCCGCCGCGCGGTGACGCCGAGTCCGGTCAGTCCCCGGATCAGGTCATACTCGGCGTAGTGGGCCTTTTCGTGCCGGTCGATGCGGCGATGGGCCGTATCGAGGCGCCGGCGGGTGATGCTGGCTGTGCCTTCCGCGGTGAGCGCTTGCGCGGGCGCGAGCCCAGGGCAGTCGGCGGTGGCGAGGACGAAGGCGAGCGCGGGGGCGCCGTAGAAGAGGCTGGCGCCAGCGCCGATGCTGACACCCCCGGCGACCGCGGAGCGCAGTGCCTGCCGGGCAGCCGGCCAGTTGCCGGTCTCCAGGTGCAGCAGGGCTACTCCTGCCATTCCGTCTGCGAGGGATTGCCCGTCGTTCATGGTGCCTGCCGGGCAACGGTGGTGCGGGCGATGGCGCGGGCCAGGCGCAGGCAGTGCCGTTCGGAGGCGGGATCGACGCCGATCATGCGGGCGTGGTGCAGGTGGAGCAGGTCAGCGAGGACCGCGTCGGGGTCAAGCCGGTCGCGGCTGGCCATGGTCCGGTAGGTGGCCAGGGCGGCGGTGAGCTGCTCGTCGCGGAACGGTGTCCGGGCGAGGTCGAGCTGTGCGGGGTCCAGGTGGGGTCCGGTGAGCTGCGGGGTGCCGGCGAGCCAGTCCAGGCCGTGGCCGGTGAAGCCGTCGGCGATGGTGATCATGCTGGCAGATGTGGCGGCCTGGCGGTCGCCGGCCAGGCGGTGCAGGACGGCGCGGGAGTCGGCGGCGAAGACCGCCTCGGCAGCGGCGAGTGCCGCACCGGTGCCGTGCCGGGTTTCAGGCCGGTAGGGGTGGAGGCTGTAGTCGTGCGCGGCGGCGTGATCGCGCAGTTCCCGTGCCCAGACAGCGAGGTGGCGGGTGGTGCCGCCGAAGTCGGCGGGGCGGCGCAGGGGGATGCGCAGCCGCAGGTGGGGCGCAGGGTCGGGGTAGCGCAGGAACCACCATCCTGAGGGCAAGTAGTCATCGGGGCGGGCAGCGAGGTCAGCCAGGATGCCGTCGGTCAGGCCGTGCAGTCGTGCCTCGAGCCAGCGTCCCTGTCCCGGGTAGTGGTGGAGGGTGCTGGCCGGGCGCGCGGGCCGCGGCGGCGGGACGGGCGACTGGGTGCGGGTCAGGGTGAGCACGATCTCGGCGGGGCGGCCGCCGATCCAGCCGGCCGGGCCTGGAGCCTCGGTGATCGTGGTGCGGTCCTGCCGGCCGAGCTGGCTGCGCAGGATCGCGAGGTGGGCGGGCTCGTCGAGGTTCAGGCGCAGCCGCACGTCGTCGTCGCCGGCTAGTACATCGCGGGGGAGCCGGAGCTGGTCGCGGTGCTGCTGCCAGGCGTCACGCCATTGCGGCCAGCTCGCGGTGCGGGCGGGGAGCGTTGCCCGGGCGATGATCCACCGGGCCGGGTGCATGATGCTGCGGCCGTGCCGGACCCTGGGCAGAAACGGCAGGCTGCTGGCGTGCCCCCAGTCGAAGCGGCTGCACGGCGCTGTGGAGGATGTCCAGATCTCGGTCAGGAACCGTATCAGCGGTTGCTGCAAGCCCGGGAGCAGCACGCTGTTGAAAAGCAGAGGTTCAACGGCCCGGCCGGTGGCCTGTGATACCAGCCATAGCCGCTCGCCGTCGCCGGTCACCGCCAGGTCCGCCACCGTTAGCTGCGGTGCCGGACAGAACTCGCCTGCGGGAACGACGGGCAGAACTTCGGGTACCCGGGCCACCGCCGTGAGGCGAGGATCCAGCGTAGGGCCGGAGAGCTGGACGATGTCCGCGCCGGGGAGGGCTGGCGGCAGATCCTGGAAGGCGCGCCGGAACGCGGCGAACTCCGCAGGGGTCAGCAGGTGCAGGAACCGGGCGGCGGCGACGCCGGCGTGACGGGATCCGCTGAGCACGGTCAGCGTGAACGCGCCCCGGTCCAGGTCCGCTGGCGTGCCGGCGGCAAGGGAGAACCGCAGGTCGGTGTGTGGGACCGGCGGCCGGGCATCGCCGCCTCGTAACCGGCTTATCAGCGCGTCATCGAGGATCACCTCGGTGCCGCCGTCCAGCGCGGACTGCTGCGCGATCTGGCAGAGCAGGCGGTCCCGGGGACCGAAAGCCGCAGGGACGCGGCGAGCTGACCCACGGAACCCGGCGGGGTATCCCAGGACGTTCAGCACGTCGCGGACCGGCACGGCCGCTCCCGGCCCCCACCGGTCGATGAATGCATGGTGGTACTCGGCCCATCCGGGCATGACGGGTGCCACTGCCGTCAGAGCCGACGCGGCCCGGCCAGCCTCGCGGAGCACGGCGGGCGGCAGCGTTACCTCGGCGTCCGCACGCATGTCGACGGCAACCCGGCTGCCTGGATCGGGCAGGGCGTAGTAGCGGGCCGCGTACCGGGCCGGGTCGGTCACGGTCATCGGCGGGCGCAGCGGCGACAGCAGCACCCCGGCCTGCACCAGTCCGGCCAGTAGCCGTTCGGCCTCAGCTACGCCCGCCGAGCCGCCGATCTTCGCGGCGAGCCCGGCGAACCCGACCGGCATGCGCGCAGCCCGGATCGCGGCCTGGATGGGTGGCGTCAGCCGGACCTCCGCGTCCCATCTTCGTTCCCCTTCTTCGCGGGCACAGGGCACCACCCATCGCCCGCAGCGCTGATACCCCAGCGAGTTCGTCACCACCTCGACGGCGCGCAGGACATCGAGGTCGGCCTCGGCCCGCATGGCGTGCTCGGCGATGAACTCACCGTCCGGACGGGTGGCTACCTGGTGGCCGTCACCTATGCGGACGGCCGCGTGGTCGCCGAACCGGACCGGGGCAATACCGGCGAAGCTGCCGAATGGCGTCGCACGGGTGGTCCATCGGAGTAGATAACGGGCCGCCGACTCGGTCAGCCGGCGCAGCCGCTGCTCCGGCACCGGCTCGCCGTTCACCGCCCGGTTGATCTGCGCGGCGAACTGCGGTGCTGCGGAGGTGACGGCCGCCGTGAACCCGGGCAGCCGCCACGCCAGGGACAGCCACGCCTGCCACGTCGCAGCAGTGCCTGATGCCAGGTCAGGCCAGGAAGGCACGTCCAGGCCAGGCCGGATATGAGGCGACCCGGATCTGCGCCGTGCCGTCGGCGGGAGTCATGAGCACCACCGGGGTTAGCTCGGACCCGGCTGCGGGCCGGGTCCGAGATAGGGCCAAAGTCCGCTAGCAGGCGTCAGGACGCGTGGTGCAGGCCGTCCCGCCCGTGTTGCCGTCGCCGCAGTTATCGTCAGTGCTGGTGGAGTAGCCGGTCCCGGCAGGGCCGGCGTCGACCAGGCTGATGTCCAGGGTGAACTCTCGGGAATCCGTTTCGGTCATGACATCTTCCTTTCCCGTGCGGGGGTGAAGGTGAGGGCAAGGCGGCTATGCCGTTTGTCCAGCACCGTCCCGGCCGGCAAGTCGCCGTCCGGAGTCTCCGGGGGCAGGACCTGCAGCACCGGTGCGGGGCTGTCTGCCTCTACCCAGGCGCGCATGCGGCGGGCGAGCAGGCCGGCCGCCGCCACGGCGTCAGGACCGTGCGCGCGGGCACCCAGATCGAACATGCGGTCCTGCGACCAGCGCAGTGCTGACCGGTAGCAGAGCGTGCCGTCAGCAAGAGTGGCGGGCGAGCCGAAACGCCAGCCAGGGGCGACGATGCCGGCATCGACGGCCTCCTGCTGGGCGGTCAGGACAACGAACTCGCTGGCGTCGGAGCCGGGACCGGCGGCCAGCCACATGTCGAGGTCGGCCAGGACAGTGGTCGGCGGCAGGCTCACCCCGGCCCACGCCTGCGCGGGCGGCTCCGACAGCAGCCCGCTCAGCACTCCGGCGTCTGCCTCCTGGCCCTCGTCCAGCCGCAGATGGACACCCTCGGAGAGGTCGACGTACCGCATCTCGTGAGTACCGGCACCTCGCACCGGCACGAACCCGCACAGGCGCTGGCTGTGACTGACCAGCCGGTCACCCGCCCGGCGCAGCTCCCACGACCGGGTCATCCCGAACGTCCGCAGCGGCACGACCAGTGTCCCGTTGGCGGTCAGCTGCCTGGTCCAGGCAGGAGGAATGTCCCAGGCCCCGGCCGTCACGATGATCACGTCGAAAGACCCGTCGCCGGCGACAGGCTGCTCAGCGTCCGCGCAGACCACGGTCACGTCGTCATCGCCGGCCGCCGCCAGACACCGCATGGCCCGGCTGGTCACATCCGGATCGATATCGACCGTCGTCACCGAGCCCGACGAGCGGCCAGTTCGCGTAGTAGCGCCGCGTTGTAGCCACCCGAGCCGATCTCCAGCACCCGTCGGCCGCCAGGCCGCCGCCCGCGTCGGCGGCCTGGCCGAGCATCTTCGCGATCAGCCGCGATGCCGACACCGAACTGACTGCCTCGTCACCGACTCGCTTGGTGACCACAGCATGGTCATCCCGGTACGCCTCCTCCAGCCCGGCACCGGGGGTGAACAGGTGACGCGGCACCGTCCGCAGCGCCGCCTCCACCTCAGGCCGCATCACCAGGCCTTCAGCCACATGATCAGCAACCAGCCGATCGACCATCGCGGCACGAAGATCCTCGGCGCGCACCGTACCGACCGTCATCTCGTCTGCCTTTCCCTCTTGGCGTGGTTACCGCCGCGCCCGTCAGCTTGACAGCGCGAGAATTGCGGCGAGGATAAAGCCGAGTCGGGCCGGACTGAAAGGCTCGTATCAGCCAAATCTCATCACCTGGCCTCGCGGGCATGAAGGGCAATATCGCTCGTGGGCAGACTACGATTCCCATGGAGCGCCGAGTTAACAGGCAGTTAAAATGCCTCCTGGATTTCAGCCTCTTCGCGACGGCGGTATGACGCTCAGGTTTAGCGACGGGAGCTTGTGTTGCCAGCTAAGGGCTTGCCGGCGATGATCGGCTCCACCGAGTTAGCGCGAAGGTGATTCACGCGGCAGAGAAAGCCACCATGATGCCTGGTATTGCCAATAAAGACACCGCTCGGCGCCTGTGCGGCAAATGCGGCCGGGCGCTAAGCCGGTACAACGACGCCGGCTATTGCAGCGGGTGCGCGAATGCCGTGCTCACCTTGCCCGGTCAGGTGAGCACGGAAGCTGAGGATATCGGCGCGCGCGTGCGCGCGATCCGGCTGCGGCGAGGACTGACCCAGCAGGTCGTAGCCGGCTTGTGCGGGATATCGGCTGGGTACCTGTCGATGCTCGAGACCGGCAAACGGCGGGTAGAGCGCTACTCTCTCGTGACGGACCTGGCTGTGGCCTTGCAGGTTGCGCCGGCGGAACTCGTGCCGGGACTGCTGGGAGGCAAAGAGCCTTGCAGCGTCCCCGATGACTCGTCCGGGCTGACAGTGAGCTGGTGTACTGATCCTCTTGCAGATCTGGCCGAAGCGGAGGGCCCGGATTTGGATATGAGCGCTGGGCGGCGGCGGATGCTCGCAAGGACGGCGTGGTGGGCCGCGGCGATGACACTTCCCGATGCCGCTTGGTGGCAGGCGCAAGGAAAGTCGCTGCCGAGCCCTCCGCACGACAGGCCGCATCGGATCGGAGCCGATGATGTTGCTGCCGTACGGCAGCTCAGTGTTGCGTTCTCCAAGCTGGACCAACTCCGTGGCGGGGGCCACAGCAGAAAGGCTATCGCCCGGTATCTGCAGACAGACGCGGCCACGATGCTGGGAGGCGGCTTCGCTGGCGATCACGTTCGCCGGGACATGTACTCGGCGGTAGGCGAGCTGGCCTACCTGTCAGGCTGGATGGCCTTCGACAACAACGAGCACGCTCTCGCCAGACGCTACTTCCACATCGCACTGAAGCTCGCGGCGCGGGCCGCGAACCCGCCGCTCGCGGGCCACATCCTCAGGGCCATGGCGCACCAGGCTATCGACCTGGGGATGCCCGCTCATGGCCTGGAGCTAGCCGAGGCGTCCGTTGAGGGACAGCGTTACCTGTCTGCCACACCGCGAGAACGGGCGCTCCTCGGCGTCGTGCATGCGCGTGCGCTAGCCGGTGCCGGCCACACGCGGGCTGCCGGCCGGGCGCTCCTGCGGGCGGAAGATGATCTCAGGTCCGCCAGTCCGGGGATCCTCGAGCCGCCCAGGATCTTTTTCTTCGGTGAGGCGTCGCTGGCGCATGAGACCGGGCGCACGCTGCAAAGCTGCGGCGATATGCAAGGTGCTGTGGGGCAGCTCAGGCATAGCGCCACGACCAGAGGCACGGCCTTCCGGCGGACCCATGCGGTGACCCTGGGATACCTCGGTGCCGCGCAGCTAACCTCAGGCGACATCGATCAGGCATGCGCCACCTGGCGTGAGGCCCTTGACCTCATCGAGGACGGCGGCGTCATCTCTGGACGCGCCAGGCAGGCAGTAACTGACATGCACCGGCTGATCAAGCCAATGCGAGGCAGTCATACGGCGGCCATCACCGATATCCAGGAGCGCGCGTCGGCACATCTGCGGGCAGCCAGCACGGCATCAGCAGGCAGGTACTGGCAATGACGCAAGACAGGCTTGAGATCCGGCCAATCGGACTGGTCATAGGCGGACGGACCGAAATAGCAGATGATCACTGGACGGGTACGGCGATCATCCGCCTGAACCAGGAGTATCCGCCCGAAGTCGTGCAGGGCCTGGCCGAGTTCTCGCACCTTGTTGTCGTGTGGCACTTCCACCGGTCCGCGCCGTCAGAAGTCGCACTGCACGCGCGGAGCCCGCGCGGAAATCCGGCCTGGCCCGCTACCGGAACCTTCGTCCACCGGAACCACCGCAGACCCAACCAGCTCGCCCAGTCCTTCCCCCGCCTGCTGAAAGTCGACGGACTCGATCTGCACGTCACCGACCTTGACGCCATCGACGGCACCCCCGTCTACGACCTCGCCCCCTACTTCGCGGAAATGGGACCCCGCGGCCCGGTCACCGAACCCACCTGGCCAGCAGAAATGCTCAAGAACTACTGGACCGACTAGTCAGCACCATGCCTGTGCTCAGCCAGAACTGCACCCAGCCGATCCAGTCGACTCAGGAAACAGCGCGGACAGCAGCCGAGCTGCCGGCCGAACCGGCTGGCGGAGACCATCGACAGCCTGGCCGCCGTGAGCACAGACATCACCGGCCAGCAGCAGGCGGAACGTCTCCGATCCAGTCATCGGGCCGTAGGCTGGCAAGGGCCTAGCCCCCGGATGACAGGACGGGCGTAGAGCATCTGGCTATAAGTATTCTCGCCTGTATCAGCACAGTGCTTATAATCAAGTTGTGCTTATGGAAGCCGTGCGATGGTTGCGGGAGTCAGGCTTGGAGGTTGAAGACCAAGCAGCAGCCGCAGGGGATGCGGGCGTCGACGCCATCCTTGACGTCGCCGCCGACAGCTACGCCGCGCGATTTGCGGTCCGGGTCAAGAAACGCGCGCCGTATCCGCACGAGGTAGATGGCCTGCAGCGGGGGTGGCGCGAACTGGCGAGGCGAGGAAGTCCGCTGATCGTCGCTCCGTTCGTCTCTGAGCCTCTGGGAGTCATCCTGACCAGAGCAGGCTGGTCATGGGCAGACGAGCAGGGAAACTTCGATTTGCGAGCGCCGGGTCTGTTGCTCCGCCAGCGGAGAAATGCCAAGCACTCGATGCCAAAGCGAAGATCCCTACCACGTGGCTCGGGGAGCTTCGCAATCATTCGCGCTCTCGTAGGGTTCAGCGACGGCGAAGACGAGGAACCGGGTGCGACCGCTCTGGCGGCCCAGGCTGGGGTTTCGCAGCCCCGGGTCTCGCAGGTACTGCGTCAACTGCATGATCTGAAGCTCGTCGAAAGATCTCCCGACGGTTACTGGAAGCCCCACCGAGAGGCGCTGCTCGATCGCTTCCTCGCTGAGTATCCAGGTCCGGGGGGGTCGGAGCAGTATTGCTACAGCCTGGAATCTCCGGCCGCGGTAGCCGTCCGCGCCGGTCAGGCAGCTGGCCCGCAGCATCCTATAGTCGCATCAGCTGACGTCGGCCCGGATCTGATCGTGCACTGGCGTCGGCCCAGCTTGGTGATCTTGTATGCGAGGCACATGATCGACCCAGCGGACCTGAAACTGGTCAGTTCTCAGGGGTCTCATGACGCCAACGTAATTGTCCGCCTGCCAGATGATCGCTCGGTTTTTCCGTTTCGCCCACTGGTGGCCGACTTCAAAGGGCAAGACGTCCCACTTGCTGATCCGCTCCAGCAGATCTGGGACTTGCAGGACTTGGGAGGAGCGGACCGCCTAGAGGCCGCAGGGAGGCTACGGCAATGGCTTCTCTTGCACCCCTGAACAGCCTTGCGCTCGCTGCTAGCTCCGTTGCCGATGATCTCGGTTATGTTGCACTAAGCGAATTATCGCCTTTCGCCGCCGTACTGACCGCATCACGTATCGCTGGCTGACATGTAGCCGCGGTATCCCGAATCCAGACCTTCTACTGCCCCGTCGCCGTGTTCTGAAGATCAAATATGCGGGCCTAATTGAGCCAGGGACTCGTCGGCTGCGCCGGCCGGTACGGCACCAGCCGCAACAACCGCCGCTACCCCAACGGCGCAACCCTGGCGACGTCTGGTCCATCAACACCCGCCCTTACCGGGGACCGCGCTTCGCCGCCTACCCCCTCGACATCCCCACTCGCTGTATCCAGGCCGGCTGCAAGCCAGGCGGCATTGTCCTCGACCCGTTCTGCGGCACCGGCACGACCGGCATCGCGGCGCTGGCCCTCGGCCGCCGGTTCACCGGCATCGAACTCAACTCCGCGTTCGCCGAGCTGGCCGCCGAACGGCTCCGGCAAGCCGCTGTCGAGCCGCCCGGCACCGGCACGGCCGGCGGCACCGGCAACGAGGACGGCACCGGCACGACCGGCGGCAGTGAAAGCGGCAGTCAGTGAGCGGCATGCCGCGGCGGCAATGCCGGGCCGTGCCGGAAAAGCCCTGCTCAGCCCCTCCCGAACGACGCCCGGCAGCATACGATCACAGGCCCGGAGCAGCACTAGGCCACCCCGCCCACCAGCCGAGATCCTTCCGCCGACTTCCTGAACACGGGCAATACCCTGACCGCGACGAAGAGGCTGCCTAGACTCTGCCTATCTGTGATCCACATCACAGATAGGCAGATCTGCGTCCGAGTCCTCCCGGCTTATCACCGAAATTCGCCTTTACCCATGCCGCCGACAGCCCCGGCGCAGGAACGTCCGGTCTCCCCATCGCCATCCAGTCAGGGAGACCTGCCCGCCCTCCGACCCGGACAGTAGATGCCTTAACCAGCTGGCAGCGTCCGGTGTCGCGTTCGATTGATCTCTTCGTCGGTCGTGCCCTGCACGCTGGGTCACGAAGTCTTGACTCGGACAGCCTGGACGCGTGTTGTTCGGTTCATTTCTTCGTTTTCGGTGGCGGGGTATCGGTCCGGTCGGTGAATCTGACAAGAACGGGTGTGCCGAGTTGCCCGGTAGCGGGCATCTCGGTTACTTCGCGTGGCTGCTGTCCAGGGTGGGACGCGTGGGTGGCTGCCGTTCTGGCCGCACGGGCCGCAGAACGCATCGGCTCTGGTGGCCGTCGGCAGCGGGGCGTGCCAGCATGGACCCCATGTCTGGCAATCCCCGAAATGGCCCCGTGGTGGTAACCCGCCTTGTCGGCGAGGACGTTCTGCCCGCAGGTTCTGCCAGGGTCAACGACTACGACAGCTTCGCTGAGGCGTACTCGGAGGTGAACGAGGCCAGCCTGATCGGTGCCTATTACGCGCGGCCTGCGATCCTGGCCCTGGCCGGGGATGTGACCGGACGGAGGATCCTTGACGCCGGCTGCGGCTCGGGCCCGCTGTTCGAGGCGCTGCGCGGCCGGGGCGCGATCGTGACTGGCTTCGACAGCAGCACCGCGATGCTGGACGTGGCCCGGCGGCGGCTCGGGGCCGGAGCGGATCTGCAGGTGGCCGATCTGGGCAGCCCGCTGCCATTCCGGGGCGGCGCGTTCGACGATGTCGTCGCGTGCCTGGTCCTGCACTACCTGGAAGACTGGACGGGGCCGCTGGCCGAGTTGCGGCGAGTGCTGAAGCCCGGCGGCCGGCTGATCGTGGCCGTCGACCACCCCTTCGTCACCGTGCTCTCCCATCTGGAAGCCGGGCAGAATGCCAATTACTTTGAGGTCAGCAGACGGACCGAAGAATGGACCATCGGCGACCAGACCGCCCTGATGAGCTTCTGGCACCGGCCGCTGCACTCGATGGCCGAAGCCTTCACCGCGGCCGGCTTCCGGATCTCCGTCATCAGCGAGCCGGAGCCAGACCCGGCCGCCCGCGAACTGTTCCCCGACGACATCGCGGCCAAGCCGCGCTTCCTGTGCTTCCTGTTCTTCGTCCTGCACGCCGACTGAACCACCGCGGCAATCCGCCACCGGGCAGGCAAACCGGCCGCGAGGCGACCGTCACAGCCCGCTCTGATTTCGCTGACCTATGCGAGAACTAAATTTGCGCGCCGCAAGGTCCGCTCAAACGGCACCGCCAGTCTCCAAGGGCAGCGCCCCCGTGCTCAGCGCTGTCTCGTGACACGTCGCTGAGATCGAAGCCAGCACCCAGGACCGCTCAAGGCAGCCGCATCGGTGGCTTTGTTCGCTAGTTCCGACCGCACTTGTTCGTGATCACTGACCGCGCCGCGAATCAACTCAGGTTCGTGTTCATGAGTTCTGGCCGCGCCTGGCGACCTTCAGGCAGCGAGGCGCCTACCGGTGCCAGCAGCCTGCTTCTCGTCGGTGCCGATGACGTCGAGCGGGTGACTGCGGTCAGTTTTCGCGAACACCATCGTCGTCACTGCTCTCGTTGGTGCGGTTGAAAGTGACGAACAACCGCGGTCAGTTTTCACGAACGAAGCCACCGCATCGGCAAGCCTAACGGCAAAGCCAGCACCGTCACGGCACAGGAATCTCACGCCGTCAGCACGTCCGCGCCCGCAGCGACACGAAGTCTTCAGCTGAACTACGAGACTTCGGACGAAGAAATCACGCGGACAACGAGGCGTTCACCTGAACGGGACACCCGGCGCGGTGCTCGATCGGGTATGGCCATGCATGAAGTCTTCAGACACAGGGCAAGCGCATGTGCACGGCTCGCCGGCGTTTCACGCTGCTGCTGCGAACTTCAAGGCCGGCGGCGCGGGCGCGCGCCGCCGATCACTACCACGGCAACCCGCAGGTCATCCCGGCGAGTCGCGGTGGGTGACCAGAAGAAAGTCCGCCAGCTCGCGGACGACCTGCTGGCGACTGCGGCGCCTGCCAGCAAACGGGCGGCGCTGATCAACGCTGACCTCGGCGTGGCGTCTGTCCGCCTCGGCGACGTGTGCGGTGGTATCGACTACGGCCGCCGTTCGCTGGATGCCGTCCGCGCGTCCGAAACCTCGTTCGGCTTGTGGCGGCTCGACGAACTCGCTGACGTACTGGCCCGGGACTCACGCGCCCGGGACTTCTGCCACGAGGTCAGGCAGGCCCGCCGCTATCTTGCGTCTCAGAACTGATCCACGCCAGGTAGTCCTCCGAACCATCGAGAATCGGCACGGCGACGATGTCAGGCACCTCATAGGAGTGGTTCGCGCGGATAAGGGCGGCAAGGGCAGCGAACTTATCGCGGGTCGTCTTCATCATCAGGAAATGCTCATCGGCCTGTTCTATCTTGCCTTTCCACCAGTACGTCGACCGGATCGGGCTGGTGACCTGAGCGCAGGCCGCAAGCCGGGACTCGACGGCAGCCGCGCAGATCCTGTCTGCGAGTATTACGTCCTGGTCAGCGGTGAGGGATTCTCGGCAGGCAGCCCCGGGGTTGCCGCCAGCGAAATCGCACTCATAGCCCTGGCCCGTTCAACGGATTCCCGCGCGAGAGATCTGCCGAAGCAGAGCGCCCGGCAGAACAGCGACCCCGGCCTGCCCCGAAAACACGAGCACCCGCGCAGCCAAGCCCCGCCCCGGTCTGGCTGCGCGGGCCAGTGAAATCCGGCGCCTGACAAGGCCATGGACAGCAACAGGAAGGCATCTAAACAGTGAACTTGCTGGTCACGGCGCAAGGCACTGGCATCGTTACGGCCGATTTCATTCGAGGACGGGTGGATCATCCGCAACGCGATCGTCTGGCACAAGAACAACGCCATGCCCGAATCCGTCCGCGACCGGCTCAACTGCCGGTATGAACTGATCTTCCTGCTCGTCAAGACCCGGCACTACTGGTTCGACCTCGACCCGATCCGCGTGCCGCACACCGGCGGCCCGGCCAGCCGACCAAGACGCGAGCCAGTCGGCCGGCACCCCGGCGACTCGCGGTGCAGCGGCCAGCGGCCCGCATCGCGCGCCAGCCGGCCGCAGAAGTACGGCCCGCATACCCGGCAGGTAATCGGCGCCGGCCGGTACGGCACCAGCCGCAACAACCGCCGCCACCCCAACGGACGCAACCCCGGCGACGTCTGGTCGATCAACACCAAGCCCTACCGCGGCCCGCACTTTGCCGCCTACCCCGTAGATATCCCCACCCGCTGTATCCAGGCCGGATGCAAGCCAGGCGGCATGGTCCTCGACCCGTTCTGCGGCACCGGCACGACCGGTATTGCCGCACTGTCACTCGGCCGCCGGTTCACCGGCATCGAACTCAGCCCCGCCTTTGCCGAGCTGGCCACCGAACGGCTCCGGCAAGCCACCGCCGAGCCGCCCGGCACCGGCACAACCGGCGGCACCGGCAACGAGGACGGCACCGGCACGACCAGCGGCAGTGAAAGCGGCAATCAGTGAGCGGCATGCCGCAGCGGAAATGCCGGGCCGTGCCGGAAAAGGCCTGCTCAGCCCCTCCCAAACGACGCCCGGCAGCATACGATCACAGGTCCCGAGCAGCACCGGAACGACCGTCCCGATCGCCTCGAACGGGCGCGACCCCGCGCGAGGAGCCGGTCACGGTCCTGCTGCCGGATGAGCCGCCCAGCCTCACCCCGGCAGCAGCCCGGGCGCTGCTCCGGATCTTGCTCAAGGCTCACGCCGAGAAAGGAACCGAGATGACCGACCAGCCAACCTTAGGCACCGAGGGAAAGGAGCCCAACCGATGACAAGCCAGACGATCAGATTCGCGTCCTGGGGCCGCGTCTCCACCGAGGACCGCCAGGACCCCGAATCCTCCCGCGCCTGGCAGCGCGCCCGCAGCACGGCACTCATCGAGCCTCGTGGCGGTCAGATCGTGACCGAGTTCTTCGACATCGACAAGTCACGGTCGATCACGCCCCAGCGCCATCCTGAAGCCGCCCGGCTGCTGGTGGCGCTGGCCGACCCGAACCGTGGCTTTGACGCGGTCGTCGTAGGGGCGCCTCAGCGGGCGTTCTACGGCAACCAGTTCGGCAACACTTTCCCCCTGTTCGCCCACTACGGCGTGCCGCTCTGGGTGCCGGAAGCCGGCGGGCCGATCGACCCCGACAACGAAGCCCACGACCTGATCATGTCCGTGTTCGGCGGTGTCTCCAAAGGCGAACGCAACCGCATCAGGGTCCGAGTGCGCACCGCCATGGCGACCCAAGCCCAGATCGAAGGCCGCTACCTCGGCGGCCGGCCGCCCTACGGCTACACGCTGATCGATGTCGGCCCGCACCCCAACCCGGCCAAGGCCGCAGACGGCAAGAAACTGCACGCCCTGGCCATCGACGAGCCGGCCGCCGCAGCAGTGCGGCGGATCTTCGGCGAGTTCCTGTCCGGTCACGGTCTCTACGCGATCGCGGAGCACCTGACCCGCGACGGCATCGCCTGCCCTTCCGCGCACGACCCGGCTCGCAACCCGCACCGCTGCGGCGTCGCGTGGTCGAAGAGCGCGATCCGGGCCATCCTCACCAACCCGCGCTACACCGGCCGGCAGGTCTGGAACAAGCAGCGCAAAGACGAAGTCCTCATCGACGTGACCGACATCGCGCTCGGTCACACCACCAAGCAGCGCTGGAACGACCACGACCGCTGGATCTTCTCCGACAACCTCGTTCACCCCCCGATCATCGACGCCGAGACATTCGCCGAAGCCCAGCAACTTCTAGCCGGTCGTGCCCAGGTCAGCGGCCCGCGCGAGCGATTCCGCCGGCACCACGTCTACGTACTCGGCGGCCGCTTCATCTGCGGCCTGTGCGACCGCAAGATGCAAGCCCACTGGTCGAACGACATGGCCTACTACCGCTGCCGCTTCCCGGCCGAATATGCCCTGGCCAACAACCTGACCCACCCCCGCGACGTCTTCGTCCGCGAACGCGACGTGGTACCCGAGCTGGATGACTGGCTCCGGCGCGAGTTCGAGCCTCACCGGCTAGCAGAGACCATCGACAGCCTGGCCGCCGCGAGCACGGACATCACCGGCCAGCAGCAGGCCATAGCCGAAGCGCAGGACATGATCAGAGCCTGCGACGCCAAGATGGCTCGCTATCAGGAGGCGATCGACGCCGGAGCAGACATCATCGAAGTCACCAAGTGGATCAACGCCACCAAGGCCGACCGCCTCGCCGCCCAAGCCGCCGTCCGGGGGACCGCATCGCCGGCCCGCATGACCAGAGACGAAATCGACACCATCATCCGGCGCTTCGCCAGCCTTGCCGCCGTCATCCGAGATGCCGACCCAGCCGACAAAGCTGAGATCTACCAAGGCATCAACCTGGTACTGACTTACCAGCCCAAAGTACGCCTAGTTCGCGCCGAAATTGCGATAGAGCGTGACCATCATGGGGTTATGGGTCGTGTCCGAGGGGGGTTCGGGACCAATTGCCTATGCTGGTGCACTTTCTGCAGACTTCGTCCTGGGCGGCGGTCGATGAGCGCGCCTTCCGACCGGTGGATCAGGCGGACCACAGTCGCATGCGTTGCCCTGCTGGCGCTCATCGCAGGAACCGTGTCGTATCTGCATATGCACGCACTGGTGGCGCTTTACGGTCAGCCTGGGTGGGTCGCAGCCCTGACTCCGTTCTCGGTTGACGGGATGATCGTGGCAGCGTCCACGACGCTGCTGGCCGACTCGCGATCGGGCCGCAATGGCGGAGCGCTGCCGTGGGTATTGCTTGTCGTGGGCAGCTTGGCGAGCCTGGCGGCGAACGTCGCAGTGGCTGAGCCAACGCTGATCGGCCGGATAATCGCAGCATGGCCATCCTTCGCCCTGACCGCCTCTTACGAGCTACTGACCCGTCAGGTACGTCGTACCGCCTGGTGTCCTGACCAGGAAAACGACAAGTTGCGACCGGTGCGGCCAACAGCCACGATCCCTCGTGCCCCGATCGTTCGCACCTCGTCAGTTCCGCCCGTTTGTGCGCCGCATTCGGTCACTGCGGGCAACGAACTGAAACGTCAGGCATGGCAATGGGCGTTGGACAGGAAAGCGACTGACGGAGCTTTGCCTAGCGGGAAGGCTATCGGTGGGGCATACGGACGGCACGAGCGGTGGGGTCGGCTGGTCAAAGGTGCGGGTCTGACTGGCGCTTTCGACACCCTTCAAGAACTACAGGTCGTGGGCGGCGGGGTGTCGAAAGTCGGCCTAGAGAGCAAGGATCAGCAGCTGACAACTTAAGCCGCCGCCACCGTGATTAGCGGCATCGCGCGCCAGACGATCCAGTCTCAGGCATCAGCCCGACAGTTCCTGTGGCAGCCGGCGTGTTGAGCTGCGCAGGGTGAAAAGTTGGGTGCAAAATTGCGCTATGGAATCACCTTCACGGCTCGAGCAGGCAGTCGATGCGCACGGCCGAGACATGGCAGTGCTGCGTAACCTGCTAGGAAAAGCCGCTTCCGACGCGATCGAGATGTACAAGGCCTGGGGGCGACCGCCTAAGGGTAGCGTCATGTCGGGCATGACACGAGATCGGCTCCTTGAGTTCACCGAGGAGTCGGCTGAGCTTTCGAGTAGCGGGCTGGCCGTTAAGGCTTGCGGCGAGGACTGGGTTCGGATCTGGCTGCCAGTTTCGGTGCATGGGTTCACTTGCGCTCGCGTCCGAAAACCGTGGTCCATGTATCGGCTGAAGATCGCATCTTCGAACTCGACTTTGCCGGGTTTCCGCCAGGTCTTCCAGTGATGTTCTGGAAGTGGGACCGAGACGAGCAACGTCTCGGCTCGTTCTCGTTGGCCTGGGTGCTGTCGATGGAGGGCTGGGTCGTAGAGTGCCGAGTTCTGGATGAAATCGACATCCCTGAGGACCTCATGGCCTTGCCTGCCGGCCGTCCACCAGCAGGCACGGGCAACGATGACGACGACCTGCCAGGCCTGGTTGGCAAATGGGACGTCGAAGAGTCGAGGTCCGAAGACGAAGTTACAGACGACGCACGCGAGGATGGCAGCGATGGTGAAACCGGCCCCGCTGTGGGAGACGACGCCAACTGAATCAGAGATCTTCGGGGAACGCCTACGTGACGCACGGGTTATCCAGCGTCTCAAAGCTCAGGTTGTCGCCGAAGGCGCGCAACTCACGCCGGACCGGTATTCGCGACTGGAGAACAGCCTCTCTACGACGATGGACTCCTTCAAGGCATCCCTGCTGGCAACTGCCGTTGGATTTCCGCTGAACTTTCTGTCTGCGCCGCCCGTCACTCCGGTTCAGCGAGGAAGTCTGCTGTTCCGCGCGAAGAAGGCAATGACAAGGGGCGAGGAAGATCAACTGGTTGCATGGGCTCGCCTTATAGGTGACTTGCTGTACTGCTCGGTGCTGGAGCATGTTCGGCTTCCGTACCTCAAGATCCCCCGAGCCTCTGGCGACGCCACCGCTATTGACGCCGCGACCATGACTCGAAATGTACTTGGGATAACTCGCGACGAGCCAATTCCGCATATCACCCGTGCACTAGAGCGGGGTGGAGTTTACATAGCGTCAATTGATTTTAGTACCGAAATGCACGCTAAAAATCATGACGCATTCTCCACTTGGGTTGGCCCTTCCATAGACTGGCCCCTCATAGTTGTGCGGGCTAGCTCTTCATGGGAACGCACCCGACTTTCGGTCGCACACGAGTTGGGTCATTTGGTGATGCACCATGTCCGGCGTGATGGCGATCTCGAATTGGATGCGTTTAGCTTCGCCGCCGAATTTGTGTTGCCCAAGCAAATGCTACGCGACGAATGGCCGCATCCACCTACCTTGACGACCCTAATGTCCCTTAAACGCAAGTGGGGTATCTCTATTGCAGCTTTGATTGAGCACGGCTATCGTAATCAGCTTATTGACGCTACCCAAAGAGTAAATCTTTATAAACAGATGTCCAATCGCCGCGACAGGCATACGGGCGAGCGTTGGCGCGTCCAGGAGCCAGGATGGCGAGAACGGAGAACCAGAGCGACCTAAGCTAATTGCAAAGATTCTAGAAACCGCTTTTGACTCCCCGACCGACTTGGGTGCCCTATCTAGTAATCTCTATAACTGGCGCTCCGATCTCCTGCGGCAATTGCTGGCTGGTCAGGTTACACCTTGGGCTAGCGCACTCTCTAAAATGTCCAGCGAATTGGACGAAGCAAAGAATGATCACCTGGCTCTAGTGCTGGCTTTCAGAAAAGCCGCAGACAACCCAAGTGAAATTGAATGACGGGTAGTTAGCTTGTTAAGAACGTCGGCCAGGCTGGCCTTCTAGGCGACGCCACTCCGGTGGTGCCACAGAACTGAGCCTAACGGCAGTGCTGAACCGCGCCGTTATTGTTGTAAACCACGAAATAGTCCATTAAGGGCGACGGCAGGGTACGCGAGGTTCTGGATCGCCCTCGCTAGGCTAGAGAATTCCGGGGCTGGCCTGACATCAGCATAGCTAGGAGAGATCGTGGCGATCAGTGCCAATCAGACCGCCGAACTGGAGAAGTGGCCCGACGTCAAGGACGATGCTCGGTGGCCGACTCTGCTAATTGGGAATGGAGCCTCCGTCAACCTGTGGGGTGACTTCGCATACAAGAGCTTGTACGAGCAGGCGACTCTCTCGCCCGTCGCCGAGGCGGTCTTCTCGGACCTCGGCGTCACCAACTTCGAGGCTGTGCTAGAGGCAATCCACCACGCTCATGTGGTCGTCGAAGGCGCTAGGGAACCCGATCGCGGGCATCGACGAGCAGTACAAGCAACTCAGGGACGCCTTGTTCGAAGCGGTTAATGGCGTCCACGTGGACTGGGTCCAGTTTGGTTCCGACCGGTTCGACAAGATCGCCGGCGCGATCCAGGATCACGATGCCGTCTATACAACAAACTACGATCTCTGCATGTACTGGTCCCGTGTAGATGCGAAAGCCCGGGTCACGAAACGCGAGGTCATCGACTTCCTCTGGAACCCGGGGAATACCTTCGACCCCGATAGCGTCGACATTAAGGGAAGGACGGCGACGTACCACCTTCACGGAGCGATCCATCTGTGGCAAGACGATAGCGGCACTAACGGCAAATGGACCAATGCCAACGGCGGGAACCTGCTCTCGCTGGCCAGCAACTACTCGCCTGGGTCGAGCAAACGGCCGCTGTTCGTTAGCGAGGGGACGTCGAAAGCGAAGCTGCAAACGATCAGACGGTCGCCGTATCTGAGCTTCTGCCTTGATTCACTCCGAGATGATCGGGAGAACGCGATCGTGATCGGGCATTCGCTCAGCGAGCAAGACAAGCACATTATCGAGGCATTGAGCAAAGGCAGCAATGAACGCCAGATCGCTGTATCAATCTACCCTCTCCTGGATGATCAGTTGATCATCCAGGAGAAAGCCCGAATCACTTGGCTGCTCGGTGACAACAAGCTAAGGTTCTTCGACAGCACCACGCATCCACTAGGGGACCCGTCGCTGACGATTACTAACCTGACCGAGCGAGCTGGCTGCGGACCGGCTTCGGGTTGTACCTGATCACCGCATCGGCACGTGCGATCGGCAAGAACGGGTGGGCTCGACTGGCCAAAAGCCAGGGCCAGACTGGGGTCTTCGGCCCTGTGGGGTTGGGTTCAAAACACCCATCCTTTGGCGCGGCGGAGGCCGCGCGATGGCGTGACGATCAAGACGAGACGGCGCCGATTAAGCAAGCGACTCGGAATCAGCGTTCCTTGAGAGCACCGCGGGCATCGCGCTCCCAGCGGTTCCCGGCAGCGTCCATGAATTCCAGGCTGACTGCATAGATGCTCTCGTCGCATTCGTTGATCATGCGTCGGACCGAGACTGGGATCTCTACGAAGTGCTCTGAGCGGGGAGGCATGACTCGGATCATGCTGACCGGGCCGCCGCGCATGACAGGCGTCCAGTCCTCTGAGACTGCGGTCTCGGAGTTGATGTAGTTAAAGAACACTCGGAGGCTTAGGACTGGGAGAGCTGATTCGTTGCGGACGAAAGCACCCCACGCCGGCTCCTTCTCAGGCGGCGTCGGTCCCTTGTAGCGCCCGAACCATGCAGCAATCTGGTTGGCCTGCGCCCTGTGCTGCTCCTCGGTCTGTTTCTGCCGCTCAGCCAAGGACTCACGCAGTTCTTGGGCCTGGAGTTCGAGTACTGCCGTCTGCTTCTCGTTGACGGCGCGTTGCTCGGCGAGTTGGTCACGTTGGGCGGCCAGTTGGCCCGACTGGATGTCGATCAACGCTGTCGTGCCCTCGGCCTGCCGACGCTGGATGGCGAGTTCCTCAGCTTGATCCTTCGCCTGCTGCTGCAACAACTGCAGCTCCTTGGCCTGCTCGAGGAAGGCCTTGCGCGCATACCAGGCAGTGACAATAGCGAAGACAGCAAGCAAGCCGGTAGCAATGGCGGTGATCCAGGCAGCGGCTAGCACAGAGTCACGTTAGCGGGTCTCTGCCACGCCGGAAGCAGATCGCCAACAGGTTCCGGAGGGGCTTCTCCCCCCGCGGACGAGGACCAGCCCAACACAAACCGCACCGCGCTACCCGCACCTACGCCTTCGCCGGCTCGATCTTCTGCTCACTCTGCGACCGCCGCATGCAAGGCCAGTGGGTCAATCAGGCCCCTTACTACCGGTGCCGGTTCGCGGCCGAATACGCACTCGCGAACAAGGTCGACCACCCTCGCAACGTCTACCTCCGTGAAGGCGCTCTCGGAACCGATGTCCACGACTGGCTGGCCGGCCTGTTCGCTCCCGGCCAGCTCCGGCACACCATCGACCTGATCACCGAAGCCCAGCACGATACAGCCGACGAAATCGCCGCCGAAGCATCCCGACTAAGGCTCGCCGACGCAAACCAGAAGATGGCTCGCTACCGCAGGTCGGATTACTGCACTACGGCACGCTAGCGGCCACTCAGGCGGGTTAAATCGATTACAAAAGCGAAACACTGGATCGCGCGGAACGAGTCCGCAGAGAATATCGAGTAAGGACTCTGTCTAGGGCAGATATCGGAACCAGACTTCGACTAGAGGCGTGCAGTTAGTGCGGCTGAGGGAACACGCGAGCCCAAGTATCCTTTGCCATCCCTTCTAACCGTAATAGTCTACATGAACGTTTGCGCACCGACTTAGCGATATATCTCAAACCGTAGATATCAGGAAATAGGCACCCGAATGATTCTTGAGAAGATTGTAGTTAAAAATTTCAAATGCTTCGGCCCCGAGCCGCAAACAATCATATTCGACCCGAAGCTAACGGCGTTCATAGGAGGGAATGGGTCAGGAAAGACGGCGGCCTTGCTTGCGCTGAGCCGAATGTTCGGCCTTGGCGGCGGCAGGACAATCGTTAGGGAAGACTTTCACGTACCTGTGAATAGTGAACTTGATGCGCAAACCTCGAGATCATTTTCTGTAGACTACTACTTTATATTTCCAGCGCTAGATTCGGAGGAAGAAGGAGATCCAGCAGTACCTGCATTTTTCTACCACATAGCCGCTGACGTCGGTGGCCAATTGAAATGCCGCCTTCGGCTCGAATCGACTTGGACTGACGATGGCTCCGCCGACGGGCAAGTTGACTCCAAGACCTTCGCAATCAACAGCATGCAACCCGAATTTTCCGACGACGACGTAATCGAACTTAGACCTGCCGATCGTGCTCGTATTCGAATGATCTACATACCTGCCGTAAGAGACGGATCGTCACAGGTAAGCACTATTCTCCGAAGCAGGGTCTGGAGAACAATGCCGTGGTCGGACGACCTGAAGAAGGTAATAGAGACAGCCGGAGATCAAATAAACAAGAAGTTCTCATCGGAGCCAGGAGTTGAATTGATCTCGGAGACGGCAACAACGCGCTGGCGAGATCTGCACACAGCCGGAACATACGGCAGTCCGCGTCTAACTCCAGTTGATGGTAGATTCTCGGAATCTATACGAAACGTTAAAGTAATGTTTTACCCTGACGCCGAAGGCAGAGAGTGCGACCTTCAAGACCTAAGCGAAGGCCAGCGGTCGCTTTTTCATCTTGCGATGACGTCAACGATGCTAGAGGTAGAGTCGGTTATCGCAAAAACGAGAAGCGAGCTCTTTGATCTCGATAAACTAAGTTTGCCAGTGCTTACGCTTGTAGGAGTAGAGGAGCCCGAAAATAGCCTCGCTCCATTTTATCTTTCACGAATAATACGCCAAGTCCTCGATGTAGTTGAGATTTCGCGCACGCAAGCCATCGTAAGCAGTCACTCAGCTGGAATGCTTGCGCGGGTGATGCCCGAACAGGTCAGGCACTTCAGAGTCGATGCGCATGGTCAAGTATCGAGAGTACGACCGGTGCTGCTTCCAGATATCAAAGACGGGGCGTCGAAATACGTCCGCGAGGCAGTACGGGCGTATCCAGAACTGTACTTTGCGCGGCTCGTTGTCCTAGGTGAAGGTGCATCAGAACAGGTGGTTATTCCAAAGCTGGCGGAGGTACTTGGCATTGAGATCGACAGGTCGTTTGTCGCTGTAGTGCCCCTAGGAGGTCGACACGTCAAGCACCTATGGAAGCTTCTGGCCGACCTCGACATTCCGCACGTCACACTGCTAGATCTAGACCTAGGTAGAGCTGGTGGCGGCTGGGGTCGTATAGCTACAGCCTGTAATGAGCTTGTCAGCAACGGAGTAGCTGCATCGGAACTCGTCACCGAAGCAGCCGACGAAGCTGATGCACTAAATGCCATAAAGAGTATGTCGAGCCGCTCTTCTGATGAAGACGAGCTGAGAATCTGGGTCGGAAGGCTGCAAGAATTTGGTGTCTATTTCTGTGAGCCTTTGGATCTGGACATGTCTATGCTTCTGGCCTACCAGAGTAGTTATATGGCGCTTGAAGGAAACCAATCCGGTCCGTCGGTGTCGGACGCCTATAACGCGGTTCTAGGGCAGAACGGTGATGCAGGTCTCTATGAACATGAAAAGTGGGACGAGAGCTTCAGGTGGTATAGATATCTGTTCTTGGGCAGAGGTAAGCCCGACACCCATGTCCGCGTTCTAGCCGCAACGGAGGACAGCTACCTGAAGGAAAATGTACCGCCAGAGCTTCGCGCCATGCTTAAACATGTGGCGACCGTGATCTTTGGTAATTCTCTAGACGAAGTAAAGGACGAGCCGGCCCCTGGAGCATCGGGTGACTAAGATTGGATCAGGTAACTGGCAACCAATTGGCGTGGAACAACTTGAGCCTGCAGCTCTAGCAGCCGTGAAGAGCATGGAAAGCTGTGTTGTAATTGCTGGTCCGGGGGCTGGAAAGACCGAACTCCTTGCCCAGCGAGCTGCTTTTCTTTTTCAAACTGGAACATGCCCTGACCCGCAGCGAATACTATCAATTTCCTTCAAGAGGGATGCTGCACATAATCTAGCTGAGCGGGTTGCGCGGCGATGTTCACCTGAGCAGTCTCGGCGACTCAGTTCGGTTACGTTCGACGGTTTTACCAAGAGTATCTTTGATCGATTTGCAAACGCACTTCCGAAATTGTGGCGTCCGGTGAATGGTTATGAAATTGGCCACGCCAGTGAGGGGGATATCAAACGCTTCATCAAGGAAGCTGAGCGCGGGATTTCCAGCCAAGCGTGGCGTGAAGATGTCGATGCCCTCATACCAAAAAGTTTTGAATCAGAGCATCTCGGCGCGTGGCGCCTTCCGGCGGACCGAAGGCAGCCGGAGAATGGAATCGAGTTCCTAATTATTGCATTGTGGATGAAATATTTGCAAGCGAGCCCATCGAAACTGACGTTCACGATGATTAATCGGCTAGCCGAGTTGGTGCAGAGAATGAACCCGCCAATAGGTCGTGCTATACGGCGGAGCTTCCCGTTTGTGTTTGTGGATGAGTGTCAAGATACTACCTATGCTCAGTATGATTTTCTTCGATCGATTTTTGCTGAGGGATCGACCGTAATTACCGCTGTCGGTGATGAAAAACAAGGAATAATGGGATGGGCCGGAGCGCATAAGGACATCATGGCGCGAATCGAGGCCGATTTCGGTGCGAGAGTCGTTCCTTTGAGGTGTAATTATAGGTCTTCTCCCGAACTAGTGCGGATGCAGCATGTCTTCGCGAGAGAATTGGATAGCACGAGCATTGTTGTCGAGTCGCGGGCGATCGTCTCTGGCGGAGCGACCGAGATGCCCGCGCAGATCTGGAATTTTGCCAGTGAGGTAGATGAGGCGGTTCGCATCAGTCGGTGGATAAGGAAGGATATGGATGTATCGGGACTTAACCATCGTGACTATGGGCTGCTGGTGCGCCAGGGCGCTGACAGCGTAGAGACGACATTGGCTCAGGGGTTCGCGTTGAGTGATCTGGAGATCAGAAATGAAGCTAGAAAAGTTGCGCGCAGCACAGTACAGGAAGTTTTGACCGAGCCTTTGACGGCAATTGTTCTGGGCTTCTTGCGACTGGCAACGCGGGAACGAGATCCTGTGTCGTGGATGATCGTAGAGAAGGCGATGATTCTACAGCGCGGCATCAATGTAGATGACGAGAGCGCGGAACGCCTGATCTTGCGACTGGATAATGACATTATGTCGTTCGTCGGGGACATCAGCGAGCTGCTTAGAATTTCGGATGTTACTTCTGGTGTATGTGGGTTGCTGGTCGGATTGATTCTGGATTTCGTTGATGCCGAAGGCCTTGGCGAAGTTTATCCGGAGTATCGCAAGCGTGATAGTTTGTATAAGGCGATTGAGGCGATTGAGGCCCTATTGGGCGAGTCAACGGCGTCTGCGGCCGACTGGGAGGATGTGTTTGATCGGTTTGAGGGTTTGGGGCGCATTCCATTGATGACGATTCATAAGAGTAAAGGTCTAGAGTTCGATTCGGTTTTTTGCCTGGGCTTGGATGATAAGTCGTGGTGGAATTATTCTCCCGGAAACAAGGAAGAACTGGCTACCTTCTTTGTGGGATTGTCGAGAGCTAAGCGGAGAGTCTTTTTTACGTATTGCCTTGGTCGGGGGACTAAGTCGGGCGTAGCAGAATTGTATGAGTGGCTTCATCGGGCGGGGGTCCGTGAATTTGATCTCTCTGGGCCGGGAGGTCAGTGACGCCGAGGCTAGGAGTTGTCATCCGGCCGAACTTGAGGATGTTGATGCTGCGCCGGATGAACGGTGTGAAGTCGCTTGATCAGGTCGATCGATGCTGCGGGCGAGAGTGCGGCACGGGAGAGTGCGGCGAAGGTGGCCTGCAGGGTGCTGACTTGCTCGGCGTCTTGGGTGACGGCTAGCTGACCGCCGATTCGTGAGTAGCAGGCGACACCGAGGTCACGCGGGTCGTCGAACGCCAGCAGAGTGAACGCCGGGCTCAGCACGAGAGGCAATGCGGACAGCGTGATCACGCTTACGGTCATGGACGGATCAGCGCTCGCGGTCACTAGGTGCCGCATCTGGTCGGCCATGACATCCGGCGAAGCGACGGGTCGCAGGAGCGCCGCTTCGTCGATGACTAGGTTCAACTGTCGACCACTTCGTCTTGCTAGTGTCTGTCGGCTAAGCGACATCGAAGCAAGTCGGCGGGCCTGAGGCAGGTTCAGTTCAGGACGGGTTGCCTTCACGACGGCTTCCGCGTAGTCGGCCGTCTGTAGTAGTCCTGGCACCGCCAGCGTCCCGACTTGGCTCATTTAGTGCGCACCGGGGTGCGGTGGATTTGGTCGAGGGCATGGCGCAGGTCGTGGGGCAGGGGTTCGGCGGCGGTGATGGTGCGGGTTCCGGCCTGGATTTCGATGGTGCGGTAGCGGCGGGTGGTCCTGACGAATTTGCGGATTGACCAGCCGGTCCGGGTTTCGATCCAGTGGCTGACTGCGAGGGCGGCGAAGACGATGGTCAGGTGGGCTTCGATGGAGTCGCGCTTGCGGTGGTAGATGGGCCGGGCTTGCAGGTCGTGCTTGGACATGCGGAAGGCTTTCTCGATCTGCCAGAGCTGGTGGTAGGCGCTGATGACGAACTCGGCGGTGACCGGGGGTGCCGTCGGGGCATGCCTGCAGGTTGGTGTGGTAGCCCTTGATCCCGGCTATCTCGCGGGCTTTGGCCTCAAGCTCGCGGTTGACGCTCTTGGCGGCGCCGTCGAGGCGGATGAACCGGTTCCGCTTGACCGGGACCTTTCCCTGGACTGCATTCTCGGCCTTGGCGACCTGCTCGTCGATCCCGCGCAGGGTCCGCCGTGCCCGGTCGGCCCGGTACTGGTAGTAGATGGCCTGGTCACGGCGGTCCTTGTTCGATGCGGGCCTGGGCTGGGTGAAGATCAGCCCGTCCGGGATGTCCTGGCCCGGGTGCTCGCGGCGCCACTGCGCGACGACGTAGGGAACGAACGGGATCTTCGCGCCGAGGATGTAGGACAGCCCGGCCGCCTCGATGTCCTTGCGGTTGGCGTCGGAGATCATGCCCGCGTCGGCCACGATCGTCACGTCAGGCAGCTGGTGCGCGGTCATGAACGCCTCGATGGCCGGCAGCAGCGTCTTCGTTTCCGCCTCGTTGCCCTCGAACGCGTGCACCATCAGCGGGAACCCGGAAGCGTCGGTGAGCAGCCCGATGGTGATCTGAGGCTCCAGGCGCCGCTCCTTCGAAAAGCCCGGCTCGCGGAACCCGTCCCCGGCATCAGTCTCGAAATACAGGGTGCTGACGTCGTAGAGCACCAGGCTGGCCGGGCCGAGGCGGGCATGCGTCGCGCACGCCCGCGACAGCCCGTCCCGCCAGGCGTTCTTCGCGTAGGCCGGCAGGCGCCGCTTGAGCGTGGCATACGACGGCGGCGCGATCCCGGCCTCGTCCAGCACCCGCAGGCTGTCCAGCTTGCTGGACGGCTCGATGATCCGGGCCAGTACCAGCTGACGGAACACCTCGTCCCCGCCCGCCGCCTTGCCCAGGCCCAGCACGTCATAGCCCCTGCCCAGCGCCTCCAGCAGGTGCCCTGCCCGCGAGGACGTGATCGGCAGCGGCCCGCCCGATCCGCCGGTCCCGAAACCCGGCCCTAGCGGAAGCTCGCCCTGCCCGGCAGCCAGCCGCTGACCGGCCGCCGCTTTCAGGACCGCCAGCTCGGCATCGTCATGAGCTGACCCGATGTGCTCGATCTTCCGCGACCCGCGATGGTAGGACCACACGATCTGCACGGCCGTGGCACCCGACGCCGTCCTGACTGTCCGCACATACGGCACCGGGCCACTCTACGACCCCCGGATTAGTGCGCAAATTTGCTCACCACAAGCCAGGAACCCGCACGTCAGAGCCGCGAGCTGCCCGAAATCCCGGGATCGTGAGCCAAGTCAGGGCTTACGGTCATGGACGGATCAGCGCTCGCGGTCACTAGGTGCCGCATCTGGTCGGCCATGACATCCGGCGAAGCGACGGGTCGCAGGAGCGCCGCTTCGTCGATGACTAGGTTCAACTGTCGACCACTTCGTCTTGCTAGTGTCTGTCGGCTAAGCGACATCGAAGCAAGTCGGCGGGCCTGAGGCAGGTTCAGTTCAGGACGGGTTGCCTTCACGACGGCTTCCGCGTAGTCGGCCGTCTGTAGTAGTCCTGGCACCGCCAGCGTTGACCAGGACTTCACTTGCTCGGCTGCGCTCTCTAGCCCAAGGTAGCGACCCGTTTCAGCCGTAATCAGGTCGTCGTATTCGCACCACCAACTCTTGCGCTGGCCCTCGCGAGCCATGTCGGCAAACTGTCTGCGCTGGTCCGAGTCGTCCACGCCGTAGAGATCGAGCAGAACCGTCAGATAACTGGTCCGGGTCGGGGCCTTGCCCGTCTCAATGCGCGACAGCGTGCTGGCCGCCACTCCCAGATGCACGGCGGCGTCTTCGAGTCGCAGCGATCGAGTCTCGCGAAGCTGGCGCAGTTCGCGTCCTAGACGGTGACGGAGGATGTACGGGCTGCCGGCGGGCATCATGATTTCCCTGCCAGTCCGCTGATGGCCAGCTTGTACCCGGCAATCAAGCGAAGGTCGATCGCGTGCTCGTTGCAGAAGACCTCAGTGCTGCCGTCACACTCGCCGCAAGGCGCGGCCAGTTGTCCAGTGCGCCAGCAGATCGCGTCTTCATATGCCTGCATCAAGGCGATCGTGCCACCGTCTCTGGGTCCGCCGGCGGTCATGAATCGGCCTTGCGCAGCACGTGACGAACCTCGGCGATGATCCCGAACTGTTGCCCGTTAGCCCATTTGACGTGAACCGTTTGCAGCGAGTCGACCAACTCAACGACACCGGTCATTCCGGGCTCGATGCGGAACGAAGACGGGTAGTCGGCAGGGATTGCGGTCAAGATGACCCGGTCGCCAGACGTCACTGGCTCGGGGCAAGGAGAACCTACACTTGTCACAGCCGCCTCCTTGGGGCGGTCAGGGCCGGGATCACGGTGCGCTAACACCGCCCGGCCCGCTGACTTTCTAGTTTGTTGAGTGATACGTGACGCCGCCGGAGTCAGCCCGCAGCGGCTTACGGAGAGCGCGTCGCAACTTCGGGCCTAGTCGTGGTCGGTCCTTGCCTCCGATCTGTGGCAGCTGCTAATTCAGCCCAGGACTCTACGCTGACCAGCGCATATGTGTCAGCCCTAACGTGGGCAAAAACTGAGTCAGTTCGCGAAGGCTCAGCCGCCGTTCAAACCCAGGGAAACCGTCACACCTGTTGGCACACTTTCGTGCTGCAATTGCCGTCTGGGTGACCAACCCTCTCGGGCGAGCAGTCAAAGGACGGAAGGCGTGCTATGCCGCTGGACGCCGCGAACGTGCGGAAGATAGTCGAGCGCGCCTGCGAGCGACCGGATGTGCTTGACGCTTGCCGGAAGCGCGACCTCGGCACCGTGATCGCGATCCTTGGCAGTCACGGGCTCACGCAGGGGGCGATGGCCAGCCTGACTGGCCTTGGTCAGGGTCGGCTCAGCCAGTACAAGAATCATCTGATCACGCCGATGGCTCAGACGATCTTCGAAGACTTTGCCGACGGATTGAAGATGCCTCCTACGGCGCGGTTGGCGCTCGGGCTGTCCTCCGATCAGGCAGCAAAGCCAGGAGTTGAGACATCCCAGGTCGATTCGATCTCCGACCTGGGCTTGGCTTACCCAGACGCTCCAGCTGAGGCTTTCGAGAACGTGTCGCGGCTGTGGCAAGCGGACCTTGAAAGTAACGAATTGCTTGATGGCCGGTTAGAGCCTGCCGTCTGGAATGACGCATCGCTGCGGTGGCTGATCGACCCCGGCCAGACGCCGGATAGCGAGAACGGGATCGGGGCTCGCATTGGCAAGGCCGACGTTGCCCGGTTCCGGATGACGGTCGAACTGTTCTCCCAACTCGACGATCGCTTCGGCGGCGGCCATGCTCGGCCTGCCCTGGTTCAGTATCTGCACAGTGATGCTGGCCGCCTTCTGCATGGTCAGTACACGAGTGATGTCGGCCGGGAGATTTTCTCAGCCATCGCCGAGGCCACTTTGCTCGCCGCGTGGATGAGCTATGACAGCGTGCCCGGTAGCGCGCTCGCGCAGCGTTATTTCGTTCAGGCGCTTGCCCTGGCCCAAGCCGGTAACGACCGGCTGCTTGGCGCGAGCATCCTTGACGCGATGAGCCATCAGGCGACCTATACCGGACGATTCGGCGAAGCAGCCAACCTCGCGTGCGCTGCATTGACGGGAACGCGCGGCGTCGCCACCGCTACTTTGACCGCGCATTTTCATGCCATGGAGGCCCGGGCACTCGCGCGGCTAGGCGACAGCAAAGGCTGCGATCGCGCCTTGGCCGAAGCCGTCAGCGAGTTCGAACGGCGCGAGCCAGAAGATGACCCTGAATGGATTCGCTACTTCGATGAATCCGAGCTGGCTGCCGAGATCAGCCACTGCATGCGCGATCTCGGCCGGGCCGACGAGGCGAGTCACCAGGCAAGCCGCAGCCTCGGTGCGCTCGGCGACGCGACCTTCGTACGGAGCGACTTCTTCGTAATGGTGGTACTCGCAGATTCGCACCTGGCATCGGGCGAGTTCGGGCAGGCTTGCCAAGTCGCGCTCGCCGCGCTTGAAGCAGGTGAGCAGCTTAGGTCGGCTCGTTGTATTGGCTACCTACGCGAGTTCCGTCAGCATCTCGTCTCAGTTGGCGAGAGCAGTTCGGTGGGCGAGTTTGAAGAGCAGGCAGCGGACTCCCGGATGTGGCGCATCGCGTCAAGGTCGCGAAAGGCAGCTTAATAGGGCTTCCAGTCTTTGCGGCTGGCCCCGGTGCGGAGCGCGGAGATTCGCTTTGTCGCCTCGGCTGCGGCCCGCTCGTTATCGGCGGCCTGCTGGATTAGCCAGGTCACCATTAGGAACTCGCGAAGCGCTCGCATCACGGGATAGCCCGACCAAGTCAGGATGTCGAACCCGTAGACGTTCACGAACGTCTCGTACTCCTCGCGCGTGTGCCAGCCAAAACTGTCGTAGTAGATCGCCGTCTCGGCGACGTCCCATTCCCTTGGGCCGGTAGCGAAGCCGTCAAGGTCGATCACCACCGGGTTCCCGTGGTCATCGTGCAGCACGTTCCCCACGTTCGCGTCGCCGTGGATAACACCTTGCGGCAACACGAACTCCAGATCGGCGTAGTCGACCTGGAGCTTGGTCATATGGCGGGTCAGGAACTCGCGGTCATCGTCGTCTAGCCAGTCGTTAGCCGAGATTCGCCGGGCCGAGTGTCGGAAGGGATCGAGGGCGGGGAGGTTCAGGTCGGCCGGTGCCGGGAGCCGATGCAACTCGGCTAGCACTTCGGCGAACTCGCCGACCGTCGCATACCGCTGGCCGTCACGCGATACCGACTTCCAGAACGTAGCCACATGGCCGCTGATGGCGATCGGCTGAGCGACGTCGAACACGCGCACGGCTGGATAGTCAACGGACTCTAGCCAACGGGCGACAGCCACAGTCCGCGCTGCCTCATCAACGTCTCCGCCGCGTGCGATCCGCACGACGATCGGGGCCGCCAGGTGGAAGACCGCGTTGGAGCCTAGGCGCATCAGGCTCGCGCCATCACTGTCAAGTCTGCTGACTGCGCAGGCCTCCTCAAAGACCGCGTGGGCTGTGCTTTCAGTCAGTTCCTTGCTCACGCTGGCACCTCCATCGGGCACTGGTCTCGGCAGATGCTAAGCCATCGCCCGACTCCTTTTCCGCGACTGCTTGCATTGATATTTAAGCATGACTTTCGTGAGCTGGCGATATCTCAGCGTGTAATTGATCTCCTTCAAATTACCTGCTACAAGACCGCGTTATTTCAGCCTGAGATATCTCAGCGTGTTATTGGTTGCCGTTTCCGTCCGACCTAATGTCGTGATCGCAAGCTGATTAGGAACAACGGAAGGATGTGATCAACTTGAATCACGCAACGCCAGAAGAACGTCGGCTACTCATAGCCGGCCTGCGTCAGCTAGCCGACTTCTTAGAAGTAAGAACCGAAGTCCCAGCCTCTCGATGGGCTGATGTGCATGTCTTCCCACTGAGCGTGGCAGACGACCAGATGAAGTGCGAGATAGACGCTATCGCCGCACTCATCGGATCGACGGTAGATGACCGAACGAGTGGAGGCCTGAACTACACCACCACCCGCTCTTTCGGCCCGGTCGAATATCGCGCTGTCGCAATTCCATCAACTCGATACGCCGCCAACAACGACGAGCAGGCGACGAAATGACGACCCTAATAGTCGTCGTCGTCGCTGTTACGATCACGGCCCTTTTCTGTGTCGCCGCATTCGCGCTGGTCGTCATCAACATCCAGCTTGTCGACCACTCCGGCCGACTCACGACCGAGCCGCGCAACCGTCTAGATGCCGCGACCCGTCGCCTCCTCGGCAGCCGGTGCTGCACCGATCCTCGCCAGACGAAAGCAGGTTAGCCAAATGCAGGATTTCACTACCACCGCATCGTCGCTCTGTCTTTGTGGCGCGACCTCCGCACCGACCAGCACTCGTTGTCAGAAATGCATGGCCCGGCTCCGCTGGAGTCGCCGCAAGGCCTGGCAGGCAAGCCCAGCGCAGAGACAAAAGACCCAACGAGCGCTATCCGGAGATAGGTGACCACCGCATGACTATCTCAATTCCGCTCGTCGTGATCGTCGGAGTAGTCGTCTTCATTGCGTGGCGATACATGGGTCTTCGGATCTGGCAGGCAGTCGCCTGCCTGGTATTCGGATTCCTCCTCGCGGCCACAACCGCCGGACCCGAAATCCACAACCTTATTACCGGTCTCGTCGCCTGGCTCACGAAGCCGTGAACCGATCTATACGCAAGGAGGTGGTGCCAAGTGACAAACGATGACCAGCACGTGAATGTCAACTTCGAGGAGGTCGCGACCAGGAACGACACCGCTCGCCACTTGGTCGCCGGATTCTCTGCGGCGATGCCAACTCCCGCAGAGATCTGGCAACAGTTGCGAGACGCGCTCAGCGACGTACCCGCGCTCTCGGATGAAGTCACGCGAATGTCGGCCGAACTCGCCGCCGCACGGCTCGGCCGGGCCAACCTGCTGGCCGCCGCTCGCGCGGCCCTTGCCGCTCATGACGAAGGCGAACTAGACCCGCTGTCTTACCTGCGCGACGAACTAGAAGCTCAAGGTCTCGGCAGTCAGCGGAGGCCAGCATGACCAGGGCCTACCAGATGCGCCGCACGGCCCGTCGCGTTCGCCGCTATGGATTCCAGCCCACGATGTTCATGTCACCCAATGACCGGCTGCCCGAGACCGCCGCCGCCATGTTCGCTCACTGGGCCTGGCGCTACCGTTCCGAATGCGCCCCGATCATGGCAGCCATAACGCTATGGCTGGTGGCGTGGCCCCTGCACGTTATCCACCCGCACTGGTGGCCATACGCCATCGTGATAGCCGCCGCGACGGCATTCGGCCTAGTGCTAGCTGGCCGTCACGCCGGATTGTCCACGCGCCTCGAACGCCTCTACGCGGGGACGACCACCGCCATGGCCGGCGCATGGCTGGCGGCCGGCATCGCGGAGGGGCCCTGGCGGTCGCCGCTCACGCTAATCATGCTGATCGGCGGCACCATCCTGGCCGTGCCTTGGTGGGCGCACCGGCGACGCCGGGCCAGGGTGCGAGTTGAACGCACTCTGGCTGCATGGCCGCAGATAGCCGACGCGGTGGGCTTGTCGGGCTCGCGGCTTCAGTCGGCAGTGGTTGATGTCTGGGGCTGGCGGGCCAGATTCGCTCTTGCTCGCGGTCAGACGATCACCGACGTGATCAGCAGGCTTCCGGCGATCGAGTCGGGCCTTGGAACATTCCGGGGAGCTGCCCGCGTCCTGCCGACACCTGATGACCTGGCCAACCGCTTCGAGCTCCGGGTACTTGCGCGAGACCCACACGCCGACGCGATTACCTGGCCCGGGCCATCTGTCTCCTCAATCGCCGAGCCGATCGACCTCGGTCCGTTCGAGGACGCGGCACCGGTCAAGGTCTCGTTCCTGCGCCGTCACGCTTTGTTCGGCGGCGCTACGGGATCGGGCAAGAGCGGCGGCCTGAACGTCCTGATGGGCAACCTCACCGCTTGCAGCGACGTAGTTATCTGGGGCATCGACCTCAAGCGCGGGGTAGAACTCGGCCCGTGGGCACCGTGCCTTGACCGGCTGGCGACCACTCCCGCCGAGGCCCGCGCGATGCTGGCCGACGCTGTGACTGTCCTGGAAGGCCGCGCCGACCACCTGGCCGCCACCGGCCAGCGAATCTGGCAGCCATCGCCAGAGTTGCCCGCGCTCGTCGTGCTCGTCGACGAGTACGCCGAACTCGCCGAGAACGTCCCCGACGCCGCAGCCGATGCTGACTCGATCGGCAGGCGCGGTCGCGCGGTCGCCGTGACTCTCATTGCGGCGACCCAGCGGCCGACCCAGAAGGCCATGGGCCAGGGCGCGCTGCGCTCGCAAATGGACGTCCGGATCTGCTTCCGCGTCCGCGAGCGGCGCGACACCGACCTGATCCTGGGCCAGGGCATGCATACCGCAGGATGGCAGGCCGACAAGCTCAACGCGCCCGGCAAGTTCCTGATCTCCGCCCCCGAATACGACACTCCCCGCCGTGCCCGCGCCTACCTGGTAACCGACGACGCGGTATCCGAGACAGTGAGCCAGCACGCCTCATCGCGACCCAGGCTCGACGAGATCTCGCGCCGCGCCGTCTCCGAACGTCCTGATGACGGGCCAGCATCCCCGACCAGCCACGATGCGTCTGGGAGCGACCCAGGCAGCGATGGCCCGGGGGCCTTGCTGTGGGCCGCCCTGCTGATGGCTCCAGGCGAAGGCCTGCCGGTAGCCGACCTGGTCGCCGAATCCGGCATGAGCCACCGCTGGGTCAACTACCGGCTCCGCGCGCTGGCCGACGCCGGGCGAGTCACCCAGGTCCGGCGCGGCCTCTGGCGCACCTGGAGCCCCGAAGACGAGGCGCTGTGACATCCGGCGCGCACGCGCAACCCTCGCGCGCGTCTGCACTCAAGGCGTCTGACCTGCGCGTTGCGCGTGCGCGAGAAACCGCCGAACACCCCCGATCCGATAAGGCAAGCCCCGACGAAAGGCAGGTGGTCACCACGATCTACTACCACGACACGAACGCCACCATTCATGTTGGCGACGCACTCGACATCCTCACCGCGATGCCTGCCGGCTCGGCCGACTGCATCGCGACCAGCCCGCCCTACTGGGCCAAGCGCGACTACGGAGTCGATGGTCAGTACGGCCACGAGACCGCCCCGGCCGGATACATCAACACCATGCGCGCAGTATTCACCGAAGCCCGACGGGTCCTGGCCGACGACGGAACGTGCTGGCTCAACCTCGGCGACTCCTACTCAGCGGGCAGCGGCACCCCGCACGGGCTGCATTCCTACGTCGGTCACGGCCTGGTTGGCCGGCAAGCGGCCGGCCTGGGAACCAAGAACCTGCTCGGCCTGCCCTGGCGCGTCGCGCTCGCGCTGCAAGAGGACGGATGGATCATCCGCAACGCGATCGTCTGGCACAAGAACAACGCCATGCCCGAATCCGTCCGCGACCGCCTCAACTGCCGGTATGAACTGATATTCCTGCTCGTCAAGACCCGGCATTACTGGTTCGATCTCGACCCGATCCGTGTGCCGCACGCCAGCGGCCCGGCCAGCCGGCAAAGACGAGAGCCAGCCGGGCGCCACCCCGGCGGCTCGCGGTGCAGCGGCCAGCGGCCCGCATCGCGCGCCAGCCGGCCGCAGAAGTACGGTCCGCATACCCGGCAAGTCATCGGCGCCGGCCGGTACGGCACCAGCCGCAACAACCGCCGCCACCCCAACGGGCGCAACCCCGGTGATGTCTGGTCGATCAACACCAAGCCTTACCGGGGGCCGCACTTCGCCGCCTACCCCCTCGAACTTCCGACCAGGTGCATCCAGGCCGGCTGCAAGCCGGGCGGCATGGTCCTCGATCCGTTCTGCGGCACCGGCACCACCGGCATAGCCGCCCTGGCCCTCGGTCGCAAGTTCATCGGCATCGACCTCAACCCCGCCTTTGCCGAGCTGGCCGCCGAACGACTCCGGCAAGCCGCCGCCCAGCCGCCCGGCAACGGCACGGCCAGCGGCACCGGCAACGAAGACGGCACCGGCACGACCGACGGCATCGAAAGCGGCAGCCGATGAGCGGCATGCCGGAACGGCAAGGCCGGGCCGTACCGCAAAAGCCCTGCTCAGCCCCTCCCAAACGATGCCCGGCGGCGTACGATCGCAGGCCCAGCGCAACACCGGGACGGCCCGGTCTGAACGACCGGCCGGGCGCGGCAGGCTCGCGGCGCATTCGCGTGATCGTGCCGGCCGAACCGCCGATGCTGACGCCGGAAGCCGCACGCGCGATCCTGCGCATCCTGATCGATGCGCGGGACCGCGCCCGTACCGCAGAGCCAGACAGAAGGGAACACTCATGACAAACCAAGCGAACGATTTAGCGTTCTGGGGCCGGGTGTCCACCGAGGACAACCAGGACCCGGAATCCTCCCGGGGCTGGCAGGTCACCCGCGCCCGCAGTCTGATCGAGCCGCACGGCGGCCGGATCGTGGCCGAGTTCTTCGACATCGATAAGTCGCGGTCGATCCCGCCCCAGCGCCGCCCGGAAGCCGCCCGGCTGCTGGTGGCACTCGCGGACCCGAATCGTGGCTTTCAGGCGGTTGTCGTGGGGGAGCCGCAGCGGGCGTTCTACGGCAACCAGTTCGGCAACACCTTCCCGCTGTTCGCGCACTACGGCGTGCCGCTGTGGGTGCCAGAGGTGGGCGGGCCGATCGACCCGGACAACGAGGCCCACGACCTGATCATGTCCGTGTTCGGCGGCGTTTCCAAAGGAGAGCGCAACCGCATCAGGATCAGGGTCCGCACCGCGATGGCCGCCCAGGCCCAGCTAGAAGGACGGTTCCTGGGCGGCCTGCCGCCCTACGGTTACAACCTCAGGGATGCCGGCCCGCACCCCAACCCGGCTAAAGCAGCCGATGGCAAGAGACTGCATGCCCTGGCTATCGATGATCCGGCAGCGGCGGTGGTCCGGCGCATTTTCGATGAGTTCGCGGCCGGGCGCGGACTGTACGCGATTGCCGAGCGGCTCACAGCCGATGGCATCCCGTCCCCGTCCGCCCACGATCCGGCCAGGAACCCGCACCGCTGCGGCATCGCGTGGTCCAAGAGCGCGATCCGCGCCATCGTGACCAACCCGCGTTACACCGGGCGGCAGGTCTGGAACAAGCAGCGCAAAGACGAAGTCCTGATCGACGTGCACGACGTCGCGCTCGGCCACACCACCAAGATGCGGTGGAACGAAGCCGGGAAGTGGGTCTACTCCGACGAGATCGTTCACCCGCCGATCGTCACCGCCGACACGTTCCGGCAGGTACAGGACATCCTCGCCGCCCGCGGACACGGCCCGGCCCAGCACAAGCCGCACCGGACCAGCCGCGCCTACGCGTTCGCGGGCACGATCTTCTGCGGCGTGTGCCAGCGCCGGATGCAAGGCCACTGGATCAACCAGGCCCCGTACTACCGGTGCCGCTTCCCCGCCGAATACGCCATCGCCAACAAAGTCGACCACCCCCGCAACGTCTACCTCCGCGAAGACGCCTTCGGCACCGACGTGCACGACTGGCTATCAGGCCTCTTCGCCCCCGGCCAGCTCCAGCACACCATCGACCTGATCACCGCAGCCCAGGACAACCAGGTCGATGACTTCGCCGCCAACGTCGCCCGCGCCCGCATCGCCGACGCCAGCCAGAAAATGACCCGCTACCGCGCCGTCATCGACGCCGGAGCCGACCCCGAAGAAGTCAGCTGCTGGATCAGCCAGGCCAAAGCCCAGCGCATCCAAGCCGAGACAGACCTCCGCAACGCCACCGCCGCCACCCGCCTGACCCGCCACCAGATCAACGACCTGATCGACAGCATCAGCAGCGTGGCCGACAGCCTCCGAGACGCCGACCCCACCCAGGCCGCGAACGCCTACGACAAGCTCGGGCTTCGCCTCACATACGACCCTGACACGCAGATAGTTCACGCAACCGCGAACCCGCAACCAAGGAATATAGGTGATTGGTACGTGTCCGAGGGGGCATCGACCCCATACCCCCACGCATGGAGGTAGACGAAGATCTCTCGCTGCTGCTGCTGCCGTAGCTACCGTATCAGGCGTCAGCTGCGTCCGGCCAGCATCGTTCTCGATGGCGCCGGCCTGTCGACGTGCTGCGGGGCGATCGGTGCTGGGGCTCTTCCAGGGCCGGGCAGGACCTGCCTGTGCCCTGGTCCGCCGCCAGGCCCGTGACGCGGCTTGCATTTTCGTTCTGCCCGGCCGTCAGGTCCGTCGCGGCTGGCCGCGCGGCGAAACTCTTCGAGGTCGTGTGGCCCAAGGTGACCCGCCAGGGCGACAAGCAGGCGCGGGTAAGGCAGCGCTGGCGGGCAAAGATCTCTTGTGACCCATAGTGACCGAGCCATCCGGCGCGGCCATCCGGATCGCGCAGTCCTGGAAGGCCGCTCCCGGCATCAGCTGGCCGCGGTCAGCACCGCACCGTCCGCGATGGCCTTGAGCGCGCCGGCCTTTTCCCTGGGGTACGGGGCCCTGTTCCACATCGCTGGTGCGGGTGCCACGGACGCTGCCGAGGATCTTGTCGCCGGGTGAGGCTGACCGGCTGATCGCCGCGCTTCGGACGGACTTGCCGTAGACCCGCGACGCATTGATGTCCTGGCACTCATGCGGTCAGAAGATCCCACTATCGCCGCCAGGATGGCGGGCGAGCCGGGATGTTCAGATGTGGCAGACCGTGCAGCCGCTTTCGTCGTCATCGTCGTCCAGTGCATCAGATAGCACCTCTAGCAGGGTTCGATTAGGCTTGACCCGCTTCGCTGCCCGGTCCATGGCTTCCTGGTGGCGTTGCTCGATCTCGTCACGTCGCGCCAGCAGTTCTTGCAGGGTTTCTCCCTGGGACCAGCTGTATTGCCGTCCCTGCATGGCGGTCTGCTCGTAGCGAATCTTGTCTTCGTAGGCGACGGCCTTTTCGAACAAATCCGGGTGGCGGTCGGCGAGACCGATCCATTCGTGCTTGCGCTGGAAGAAGCAGAAGTAGCACCCGGACCTCGTCCGCCATTCGTAATAATCGGGCAGGCCCACGCCGGATTCATCAAGTATGCGCCTCACCCCGTCCTTGTCGATGCCGTCATCGCGGAACGGGAACACCGTGGTGATGTTCGGCCTGGTCGAGATGTAGCCAAGCCGGTTCTCATCTGCGCGGATGGCCACGTAGCTGACCGCTTGATCGTCGCCAAGCCAAGCCTCAAGCGGCTTGATTTTCAGGTTCTTGGTGCACCAGCGCATCTGCGGACTCGGCAGCGCACCCTGGTAGACCTGCAGCCAATGATCGAAGTTCCGTTCAGCGTTGAGTCGTGCGATCGGTTTGCCAAGCACGGCTTCGAGCCGGAGGAGGAAGTCGTAGGTTTCGGGAAGCTCGGAGCCGGTGTCGCAGAAGAAGTACTCCATCTGCGGAATCCGGTCGCGCAAGTGGATAGCCAGCGCTGAGGAGTCCTTGCCGCCGGAGATGCCGAGTACGTGGCGCACCGCCTTGAGCGGGCCGTCGGGTCCGGCGCTCGCGGCGGCCTGCTGAGGGCCGTTGCTGGTGCTCATGCGCTGTGACTCCTTCTTTCCGTAGCTGCGGTGGAGCGTGAGGCTGCGGCTAGGCCAGAGGGCTCGACGCTGGTGCCATTGTCTTCAAGGACATGCATGGCGAGTCCGGTGAGCAGGATGCGCTCGCCGTCATCCCCGAAAATCTGGCGCGCTGCGGTAACGGCGGCCTCGACCGCTGCGTCTACTTCCCTCTGCCGGTCGGGCGGCATGGTGACTACGAGATGGTCCTCCCTGCCGTCCGGGCGGGTAACGGTGACGCGCCGGGCGTTGAAACTCTCGCCAGGGGAGTGCAAGGCGTCGAAGTGCAGTGCGAACAGTCTGGCAATGGTTGCTGTGACCTCGGTTAGCCGGCCGGTGAACCGATCGAGGTTTCTCGTCGCGCCAGGTGGGCATCGGTTCGCCGGCGACGATGAGCGCAGCCTGTGCTAGCCAGTCATCGTCGGGCAGATCGGTCTGCTTGGCATGGTTGAGCAGGGCCCGGACGGGGGGGGTCACGACAGCCGTGGTGATTCCGTCGGCCTGCATGGCCAGCGCTTGGCGGGCTGCGGGCAACGGGCCCTGGACTTTCATAGCGGCGGTAAAGCGCTCGGCGACCGCCGTTTCGAGGCTGGTCCCGATGTTGCGCAGCTCGCGAACTGCGTCGGCCAGCCGTGCGACGAGTGCGGTGGCCTGCTTTGTGTTTGTCGCAGCGCCGGCCGGTATCGGGGGAAGGCCGACCGCCAGCGGCAGGGCGGTGAAGATCAGGTGCTCGGGATCGCGGGCAGAGCGCAGGGCTTCCCGGACCTGCTGGGCGGTCGCGGATATCGATCGAGTCTGGGCCCCGTAACTCGACAGACTTCGCACGACCTCGAGCAGGGCTGCGGTCACCCGGACTAGTGACGAGGTCCGGGTACGGGCGTGGTGTGAATCGGTGATGCCGAGAATGCCGCTCAGGCCGGTGATGACGGCGGCACGCTGCCCTGGGCCAGCCGGAGCATGACGAAGCAGGACACGGTCGGGGGTCTTGGTGAGGCGCTCGATGAGCTCGGGCGTGACGCGGGGGGTGAACGAGCCGTCTTCGAACACGGCGACGTCGTCTTCGGTGTGCATGAGCCCGGCCGTGAGGATAATCGGGAACAGGCCAGCCTTGACCCCGTACGGCGGCCTGAGCAGCGCGAGCTGCAGCTCGGCGACGGACACGCCCGGCCGGCTCGACCGGATCATGTCAAGCATGAACATGAACGCCGGACGGGCGGTGCTGGACTCGCCCGGCGCGGTCCACCCCGTGCCCGGGTCGCTGGTGGCAGCGTACTCGCCGCCGGCGATGCGGCCGTGAAGCCCGAGATGCCTGACGACGCCGGCGTGCATGGCGACTTCGGGGCCATGTCCCTCCAAGCCGCCTTGTGGCTCATCGGGATGCCTAATCAGGGCGGTCAGTAGTTCCCGCCGCGCCTTAGCGCCCTGGCTGGTGAGCTGATGGCGTCCGAGCATCTCATTGCGAATGTGCGGGGAGTTCTCATACGCGGTATCGCAAGCTGCGGATACCAGCCCCGACAGGCTGCTTGCCGAGCGCACCGGTTCCGGTTCTGCCACGCCGGGCAACTGCAGTGTCCAGGTGACATCGGGCCGGGCCGGGTCGTAGGCGCGCGCGAGCAGGCTGGTCAGGCACGAGCGCGCCGCCGCGAGCCGTTCCCTTATCTCGGCGCGGGCGACCGGATCCAGGTCAGGTGCAGCGAGCAGGTCGTCAATTGCAAGGACGTCAGCGGCAATGTCCCGGATGTCATCAGCATCGGACGTGACGCCGACGAGGATCGGCAGGGCGCTGTCCAGCGTCGGCACGTCATGACGGGCGCCGAGGTGGAGCACCAGGGTGCCGTCGGCCGGCCCGGGGAACGCTGCCAGGGCAGGCAGGGTGCCTTCAGGTTCAGTGACGACCGTGGTGAAATGGCGCAGCAGGCCTGTGACCTGGCTATGCTTGCCGGCGACGATGGCGGGTGGAAGGTAGCTGCGGGTCAGCAGCGCCGCGATCTCGGTGCCGCCGAGCCGGTCGCGTGCGGCCTGCAGGCGAGCCCGGATGTCGATATCGGTGCCCGCCCACAGCCGGTATTCGTCGGAGTGCCTGCGGTAAGTGAGATAGCCGGCTTGGCCGAGGCGCTGCAGCCTCTTCCTGGTGCCTGTGCGAGCGGTCGCGGTCAGCTGCTGCGCCTCGTGGGTCGCGAAGGTGAGATTCGCCGCGCTAGCCCGCAGGACACCGGAGGAGTCGATGACGTTCATCAGCGCAGCCGTTTTCAGCAGGGCCGCGTCCTCGGGGTCGAGGTCGGTGATGTCGCTTAGCCGGGCCTCGATTTCCAGCCACCGTGACGCGTGCGTTGATGAGAGCGCCGGGCTCCGGACGGACGCGGCGAAGTAGTCATAGAGCGCCGGGAGTTTCAGCGTCGCGAGCGTTGTCTCACCAGCGACTGCCTCGTCGCCGTCATGCTGGGCAAGGAATCGGGCGACCGTGTAAGGTTCGTCGCCGGTCACAAATCCCGCTAGCGTCCGGTCGTGCTGGCCGAGCGCGGCGCACAACGCAGGCAGCACGGCGATGGTCAGCGGGTGCAGGGGATAGGTCGCCGCGAACAGGCCGGGATCGGCGGGCAGCAGGGACTCCAGGCCGTGATCACGCCACAGCCGCGCGACGTCGTCACCGTAGCTGTCGATGGCCTTACGGGACTGAATGCTGAGGTCGTCGCTACGGATCGAGCCGGCCACCAGCGCCGCGACATCGGCAGGCTCATCGACGAACCCGATGTCATGGAAGCGCCCCTGGATCTTGCTCCATTCGCGTCGCTGCAACGCGGCGGCACGGGTGGCGTAGTCCGCGAACGAGGTGTGCTGGAAGGTGAACAGGTAAATGGGCGTCCGCCCGCTCGCCTGCGGCAAGCTCAGCGAGTTCCTGCAGGAAATACAGATCATCCGCCGTATCAGCGTTCTCTCCCCGCGCCGCGAAGTACTCGAGGTTCTTCCCGAACTCGTCGATCATGATGAGCAGCGGCCGGATCTTCGCGGCGGCCGCGATGGCCCGTAGCAGGGCGTCGGGTGCCGGGAGGAACTCGCCGCTGACCGCGGCAAGTTCCGCGAGCCCGGGATCGGCCGCGCTCGCGTTGTGCAGGGCCCGGGCCACTGTGCGGATGACCGGCTCACGTCGCGCAGTGACTGCGGCGCGCAGCATCAGCTGCGGTTGCGTCGCGTCGCGGTACTTGTCGGCGAGGGCCTTGTCATGGTGGCTCAGCAGGGCAAGCGCAGCCGCGCGCGGATCCCGTCCGGCTGAGGGCCGATCGTCGCCGCTGCCGCACAGCAGGGCGGCCAGCAGCACGGCAAACGACGATTTCCCCGTACCATAGGGGCCGGTCACTGCCCAGGCGCGCGTGGCGTCGCCGTCGCTGATGGCATTGGCGACACGGCGGAGCAAGTCGGCACCCCGGCTGGTGAGGACGTAACTCTGGATCGCGCTTGCCGTGATGTCGTGTTCGACATTGGCTGACCGCAGCCGGCTGCCGGTCACGGTGATCCCCCCGGGGACAGCAATGCCCTGCGCCCGTGTCATGCCGTTGCCTTCCGTGCGCTGCCGCTGCGTTTCCGCGTTCCCGGCGGTGCCGTCCGGGATGGTGCTGTCCGTGCCGATCGGGGGGCGCTGGCGGCACGCCGCCCGGATACGGTAACCGGGTCATCGCCTCGGTAGTGGGCGTTGATGACCGCCCGGGCGAGCTGAGCGGGGTTGCCGTTGACGATCAGCGAGCGCTGCCCGACGCTGTCGACGACGCGCAGTTCCGGGGTGCGAGCGCTCAGATCGGAGAGCGCAGCAGCCAGAGCGGGCTCGGTCATGCGCAATGCGTGGCCCACCGCCCCGGGTTCGTGGGCAAGGCGCGCTGTTGTTACCTGCCCGCCCAGCTCGTTGCGGGCCATGTAGTCCAGGGAGGCGTAGCCGGCGACGGCCGGCGGCACAGCAAGGCGGGGCACGTCGGCGAAGCGCCAGGTCCTAGGCATCCCGGGCACTGCTTCCAGCAGCCCGAGTTCCCGGAACGGGCAGTCGAGCAGGTCTTCCACGCTGCCGGGGGAGCCAGTGGCTGACCGGCGCGGTGCGTACATCTTCGTCAGGCAGTCGACGTCCTTCGCGACCGAGGACGTCATCACGGCATCCCAGCCGGCAAGGGCGACCTGTGACTCGACGAGAGCGGTCAGCTCCTGTTCGTGGAAGCGGGCCGAGGGCTGAATGTAGAAAGTGACCCACCAGGTGGGCGCAAGGCATTTTGGCCGCAGCAGCCACCAGTGCAGCAGCCACAGGCTCGCAGGGCGCTCAAGCCACGGGTCGACGCCGTCGTCACCGAGCAGCCACTGGCCTTCCTCTGTGGGGTGGGCGAGAAAAGCCCGCGATGCACCGCCCTGCGGTGCATCGCACGTGATTCCGAATGCCTGGGCCCAGTACCGGATCGAGGTGACCATGTTCTTGCCGACGCCCAGGTCGATCGGCGCGCTGGGACGGAGGAACGCGTCGCTGCCCGGCGGCGTGCGACCGTTACTGACGGGCGCAGGCGTCGTGCTCACCGCGATATGTGCCTTGCGCAGCCAGCCGAACCGCGGCGCGAACGTCTCGTGTCCGGCGAAGCGTCGCTGGGCGTTCTCTGCCAGGTGGCTGCTCAAGACGTCCTCCCTGTGGTGAGTGGCACGGCTGCGTGCCGGACAGGCCCGGTCTCGCTGACGGGCGTGGCGCCGGCAATGGCCCCGCGGACGCGCCTCACCGCGTCGAGGGTCTTCTCGGCGGCGCGCCATGCATCGGCGGCCGTGCTGGCGTGACCGAAGGAGAACCGGATGACGCTGTCAGCGTCATCCGGTTCATATCCCATGGCTGTCAGGACGTGACTTGGCCTCAGTGATCCGGATGCGCAGGCCGATCCGTCGGATGCGGCGACTTCCGGCATGGCCGCGAGCACGGCCTGCGCCGGGAGGCCGGGAAAGGTAACGCTGCTGACGCCGGGCAGGCGGGCGTCGGTGTCGCCGTTGACGAACGCGCCCGCGATCGTGCCTGTCAGGCGCTGCTCGAGCTCGTCCCTGATCGCTCGGACGCGCGTGATCTCCGTAGTCAGGTGGACGGCTGCGTCTTCCGCCGCCGCACCGAGGCCGACGATGCCCGCGACGTTAAGCGTCCCGGAACGCCAGCCGCGTTCCTGGTTCCCGCCTCGCTGCAGGGGCGCCACCGCGAGCGGCAGTCCGCGGCGGATGTAGAGAGCTCCTGTCCCCTGGGGGCCACCGAACTTGTGCGCCGACAGCGACAGCATATCGACGCCGAGCACGGTGACGTCGATCGGCAGTCTCCCGACCAGTTGCGTAGCGTCGGTGTGCAAGAGCGCGCCGTGCTCGCGGGTGAGGGCCAGGATGCCGGCGAGATCGTTCAGGACGCCGGTCTCATTATTGGCTGCCATCACCGAGACCACGGCACCCGGCGCCGTGCGGAGCGCGCCAGCCAGCTGATCGACATGCAGACGCCCTTGATGGTCCACGCCGACGACGACGACCGGGGTCGTGCGAGCCCGCGCGAACTCCAGCACGGCAGGATGCTCCACTGCTGAGATGATCAGCGCGGCGTCCGGGCGACCGGCAAGCGCAGCGTGCAGCGCGAGATTGTTCGATTCCGTGGCACCAGAAGTGAACACGATCTCGCCGTGGGCCGCGCCGATCAGGCGGGCAAGCTGCTCGCGTGCGTGCGCGACCGCCGCCGCGGCGCGCCTGCCCGCGGCGTGGATGCTCGACGGATTGCCCGTCTGGTCGCCAAGCCACGCCAGCATCTGCGCGCGCGCGCCCGCCCGCAGCGGCGCTGTAGCGTTGTAATCGCAGTAGACCTCGCCCGGCTCCGCCTTATCGTGAGTCATCATGATCACCGCCGTTCTCTACTCTAGCTACTCCTGGTTCCTGCCGGCGCCATTGCGGTCAGCGCCGCCAGTCGTCGCCTGATGCCGCAGACTGCTGACGTCCAATCACCCTAGCCACTCCTGGTGACAATCCTGCCGACCTTGATGGCGCTCAGCCAGTAGATCTCGCTGCTGACGCTGGAAGCGGTAAATAGGGAGGATGAGCAGTCACCGTCATGTACTCCTGGCGTGAGCAGTCGTCCTCGCCATTTTTTCACCAGGAGTACAAATGGTACCTATATCTGAGCTGCGGGTGATAGCTCTCCGGTGCGGGCTACCCGGCTGCCATGACCCAAGGAATGGATGGGGCGTCCGGCAGGATGACCGGCTTCGGACTGAGCTGCCGCTTTTCGGCCGGAACTCGTGGTGTCATCCGGGCAGGGCTTGCAAGAAAGACAGCGATCGTGCACCTGTACGGACGAGGGAAAGGGCGCTCGCAGGTCACGTTTCTTTAGCTAGTGTTCCTTCTCAACTGAATAAGGCACCATGCCCACACATCCGTTGTGGCCGTGACCCGACAGCGCAAGCGGGGCCGCAGCCAAGGAGGAAGGCAAGCCTATGCCAGAACAACCCGAGGGCGACAGGGCCGTTCTGTCCGAAGATGTCATCGAGGCTGTCTGCCTGGGACAGGGACACTGTGCGGCCACGCGGTCAGTACCGGAGCAGCAGCGTATCGAATTCGCGCTCGACGAGCTACTACGCAACCCGGACGCCACCGGCGATCCGCGGGACCTGCTCGACGGCGCTCTGGCCCACGCGCGCACCAAGATCAGGCGCCGGGCCGCGATCGCTTCCTTTTACCCGGTCGCCGAGCCGCCGGATGTGGCTGCCGACCTCGGTGGCCCACGGAGCAGGCGCTCATCGACGTGTTCGATGTGGTCGCGAACGCCCCGCTCACCAGGCCGGACAGGGCGCTGCTGCTCTTCGCGCTCGCTGACCTTGACGCGCCCGCCGCGGCCGCCCGTCTCGGGCTGAGCGTCACGCAGGCCCAGCAACGGCTGTCCCGCGCCCGCCGCCATGCCAGGGACCGCGGCCTGCGCTCGCTGGTGGCGGCATGAGCCCAGCCGCGGGAAAAGTGCGCAGGCCAGCTGCCGCTGATCGACTTCGGGAGCCCGGCCGTCGAGGGCAAGCAAGCTGGAGGCGGCTGCGGATACCCGGGCCGGGGCCAGCGGGCCGCCCTCTGGCACCCGCAAGTGTTCAGGCCCTTGCATCCCCGAGCGCTGCAAGCAGCACCGCCACGGCCGGGGCCACCCGGACCGCGGCGATCCAAATCCGCCGAGCCGACGCCCGCCACCACCAGCCCGTTCACTTTCTCCGCTAGCTCCGTACCCGCAAAGGAACCATCCGCCATGGCAGATTCCAGTGCCGCGCCAGCCACTACTCGATCCGCGTCCGCACCGGCATCCGGTACAGGCGACGAACGCGCCGAAGCATCAGCGTCCGCTCAGATCATTCAGGTCGACAAGGCGCTCGAATCGTGGCGTGACGCCGGGTTTGACCTGAACAGCGCGATCGGCGAGGTGATCGACAACTCCATCGAGGCCGCCGCCACGCGGATCCGGATTCGGACTTATCCCAGGGGCGACAAGCCCAAGATCATCGACACGATCGCCTTTAGCGACAACGGAATCGGCATTGACGCCCAGACCCTCCCGCATGTGCTGACTCTCGGCTACTCCAGCAGGTACGGGCTGCGGTCGGGTCTGGGCCGGTTCGGTGTCGGGCTGAAGCTCGCCGCGCTCAGCCATGCGCGAAGGCTCGACATCTACACCAGGCAGCTCGGCGAGTCCGGCGTCCTGCACGCATGGCTCGATCTCGACGACATCAGGGACGGCATCCAGACACTCATTCTCAGCGAGACGCTGCCTGACTTCCCCGGCGAGCACCTTGACCTTGTGCTCGGCGACGACGGCGACCTATACGAGTCGGGCACGCTCGTGGTGTGGAACAAGGTCGACCGCCTCCAGACCGGCGGCCGGTACAAGACCGATCTCGCCCAGCAACTCTCGGAGGTGCAGACATTCCTTGCCCGCGCTTACCGGCGGTTCCTGGACAAAGGCGTCAGCATCGATCTGAACGGTCGAGACACGGACCTGCACGACCCGACTTTCCAGCTCGACAGCCCGCGGGTGAACAGGAAGGTCGGCAAGCGCGTCCAAGGGCAGATGATCACCCGCGACACGCTCAATGTCGATGGGCACCAGGTCACCATCACCGTCGCGATCCCGCCCGACGAGATCATTCAGCGCCGCGGCCGGGGTGACTCCCAGTTCCTGAAGGACCTGAACATCGGGCCGTCGACCGAAGGCAAGATCAGCTTCCTTCGGCAGGGACGCGAGATCAGCTACGAGCTCGTCCAGAACTTCTACCCCACCCGCGTCGTCGAGGCCGACCGGTACGTGGCTGTCGAGATCGAGTTCCCGGCCACGCTCGATGAGTACTTCCAGGTCCGCCATGTGAAGAAGGGCGCCGAACCCGTTGACAAGCTCCGGACCCAGCTGCGCGCCTCCCTCAGACGACCGCTAGAAGCAGCCCGGAAGAGGCTGCGTGACCAGTGGGACCTAATGGACGCGGCGTTGAGTTCCGGGAATGACGATCATGGGGAGGCAGAGAAGGCGGCAGCCGCGGCGGACACCACGGCCCCCCGGGGCAGGGCCGGGCGACAGCTGTCACCGAGAGAACAGAAGGACAAGGTCGACAAGGTCGTCAGCGATCTGACCAACGACCTTGCCTCCGGCGCAGACGCCAGCGACGATCCCGCGGCCAGGGAGCGAGTTGCGGAAGTCGCCAATAAGCTCCGCGAGACGATTGAGGCGCTCCCGTTCACAATCGCCGACCGTACCTGGCCCGGCAAGGAAATGCTCGACACCACCCACCTCAACGGCAAGGCCATCGTGATCCTCAACCACGGGCATCCCTTCATCCGTGACGTATACGACGCTGCCCAGTCGATGGCGGCACGCAGCGCGGATGAGGTAGACCCGGCGGAGGCGCTCCGATTTGCGCGCAGGATGAAGGTCGGCTTCGACCTGCTGTTCATGGCATACGCCAAGGCCGAGAACATGCACCCGACCCCCGATTCTTACTACGGCGATCTCCGGATGTTCTGGGGCCAGGCCGCAGCCGCCTATATCAACGAGGTGGCCCCGCAGATATGAGATGGCCGCAGGGATATGAAGACAGCGCCACGGGGCTCCCGCTGTCTGTGCGGCGAGACAATGACGGATTGCGCCCGTACAATCATTCGCGCCGTGATCCCGCGATCACAGGCCGCCAGGTGCACCTTCTCCTTGCGGGGGACAGCACGCGCGTGGCCGCCATCGAAGCTCAGAGACGGAGGTGCACGTGCCCGGCACACCTCTCATCGAGGCCGTGAGCAAGGCCGAGCCCCTCTACCAGATCCCCGAAGATGACCTAGTCGGCGAGATTCTCATTCCGGCGATGGCGGTCGCGGACGAAGCCCGAATCGGGGCCGGGTTCTTCAGCTCGCGCTGCCTTGCCCAGATCGCTCCTGGCCTAGCCGAGTTCCTGGCAAATCCGGACCGCCATCTAAGCCTCCTCATCAGCCCCGAGATTAGTGAGGAGGATCGTGACGCCCTAGAACGCGGGACCAGGTCGCCTGAGCAGGTAATCCGTGAGGCCGAGCAGCGTCTGTTCACCGATGCCTCGCTGTCCGCGTCCGCTCTCGTGCAGCACACCCTTGACTGCCTCGCCTACCTGATCGCGGCTGGCCGGCTCACGGTCCGCTTTGCCTTGATGGCGCGTGGCCAATACCACAAGAAGAAGTGGCTCCTGCGCGGCGGGGGTGACTGGCTCGCCGTTCATGGCTCGGGCAACGCGACGGCGCGGGGCCTGCTCGTCAACGGCGAGCAGATGACGGTCGACCGGCCATGGGCGGATGGTTCTGCCGCCGCCGCACGTGTGGCGAAACTGGCCCGCGGCTGGGAACGTGACTGGAACAACGAGAAACCCGCACGTGCTCGCGATTGACGTTACTGATGCCCTCCGCGTGATCAGGAAGCATGGCGCCAAGCAGGCCGTTCCGACCATTGATGACTTCTGGCGGGCGTGGCAGGCCGATCACATGCGCGGGCTTGAGGCCCTTCCGCCCGGCGTGACCACGCAGCCGTCGCGTCTGCTGCGCGTGCCTGAAGGTGTCGAGTGGGAGACCGGCCTGTACGCACACCAGGGAGTCGCCGTCAGGACGTTCCTCGAAGCAGGCTCACGCGGGATCCTGGCCATCGCCACTGGCGGTGGCAAGACCCAGACATCCCTGATCGCCGCGGTGAGTGAGCAGGACCGTCACGCCGGCCCGATGCTCTTGATGATCATCGTGCCGACTGCGCCGCTGATGAGCCAGTGGATCGAGGTCATCCGCCGCTTCGGGATCGAGCCGGCGGTGCCGAGCAACCTCGCCGTCCCGAGGCGCCGCGTCTGGATCGAGGAACTCAAGGCCAGCCTCGCCACCAAGTTGAGCTACACAGCCGTTGTCCTATGTACCCAGCAGCTGTTCACCGCCGACGAGAATCTGCGGGAGGCCATCGACCGCCTGCCGCCGCAGGTGCTGACCATGCTCATCGGCGACGAGGTACACAACCTGGGCGCGCCGACGTTCCTCCGGCTGGCGCCCCAGCGCTTCGACGCGCGGCTCGGGCTGTCGGCGACGCCTTCACGCCAGTACGACGACACCGGAAGCGCTGAGCTGTTCGGCTTCTTCGGGCCGCCGATCTACGACTTCACTCTCGCTGACGCGATCAGCGTCGGTTGCCTCACGCCCTACCGGTACTACCTGCATGAAGTACAGCTGAGCACGGACGAGTTCGCTGCGTACCTTGACCTGAGCAAGCAGCTGCGCCGCAAGGGCCATAACCGGCAGGACGACGGCTCTGCTGACGGCCTCGACGACCAGATCGAGCACTTGCTGCGGAAGCGGCGAGCCGTCCTGGAGCAGGCCTCAGGCAAACTGCCCGCGCTTGAGGCCCTTCTGGACGAGACCGGCGTTCGCCATGTCTCCCGGACCCTGATCTACGCCTCGGCGAAACCGCCTGTCCTGGGCGGAGCGAGGCAGCTTGACCAGGCCAACGCCCTCCTGCGGAGGCTTGGCATCCGGTTCCATGAGTTCACCAACACCGAGACGGGACGACGCGGGTCGGAGCGTTACCTTGAGGCGTTCGGCCGGGGCGAGTATCAGGCGCTGACCGCCATGAAAGTGCTCGACGAAGGTATCGACCTTCCCGAAACTGACACGGCATACCTCCTGGCGTCGAGCACCGTGCGCCGCGAATGGGTCCAGCGCCGCGGGCGTATCCTCCGCCGAGCCGAGGGCAAGCGCTGTGCCGCGCTTCACGACTTCATCGTGCTGCCGCCAGCTGACGAGGCCGGTGAGGGCCGCGGGATCCTGCACGGCGAGCTCGCGCGCGCCCGCGAGTTCGCCGGCGCCGCCGAGAACGAATACGACCCGGACGGCCCGCGGACGGTCATCAGCAGGCTGGAGCGCACCATCTAAGGACAGAGGTAGGAATGGCAGTCACCCCCCGGATCCATGGCGTTGCCGAGCAGGAAGTTCTCACCATCAAGGAGCGGTATCCGGGATACCGGGCCGCTCTTGTGAAGGCGCTCGACGACGTGGTTGCGCTACAGTCCCAGGTGCACACCAGCAGACGCCGAGACGAGGTCACTAAAGTCGTCGATGCACTCGGCCGGTCGGCCGTTGCCGCTGTAGGCGGAGGAAGCTGATGCTCATCAGGTCGGTGCATATCGTCAACTTCAAGATGATGCGCGACGTCACGATCAACTTCTCCGTCGATCCGGCCCGGCCGCTGACTGTCATCCGCGGGGAAAACGGGTCCGGCAAGACGACATTGCTGTACGCCATGCTGTGGGGCCTCTATGGCATGAACGGCCTGCCCAAGGTCGCGAACGCTGATGCGCTGCGGCTCACTTCCACATTCTGCCCCGCCGGTTCCCCGGTCACGGTCGAGGTAGAGATCGTTTTCGATCACACCGACGACATGGGCATGACAAGCCAATACCGCCTCCGGCGCATGGTCCTCGAAACTCCCGACTCGGATAGCGCCTACCCGCGGGGCCAGGACGACGTTAAACTGTTCCGCCTCGCTCCCGAGGGGGATAAGCCCGTCATGCCGGCCGAGGCGTGGATCGAGCACCTCATCCCGCATCGGCTGTCTGACCTGTTCTTCACCAACGGTGACGACATCCAGAAGTTCATCTCGGGACGGGTGCACTCCCACGAACGGCAGAGCAAGGTGCACCAGGCGATCCGCGAGCTGCTCGGGATCGAGCAGCTGACGACCGGCGTCGCGGACCTCAAGTATGTCTTCGGCAACCTCAAGCGCCGCGTGTCAGCTGAAAGCGGCAGCGACGCACAAAAACTCGAAGAGGCTTGCGAGGCCCTGCGACGGCAGATCGCGGAACAGGAGGAGAGTCGGTCGGTTATCGAAGACCGCCAGAAAGTCATGGAAACCCTCCAGCACGACTGGGAGCGCGAGCTGAACCAGCTCCGCGGGATCGGAGACCTTGAAGAACTCAACGCGCAGATCGCGACGCTGAAGTCGCGCATGCGCGCATGCCAGGAACGTGAGCAGGCGGCACTGTCCGACATGCGCATCGCGTTCAGGGGGCAGCCGCTGTCGTGTGCGCTCGCTGGAACGCAGGTGGACGAGGGCCGGGCAAAGCTTGAGGAACTCGCCGACCGGCGCGTTATCCCCAACACGTCCCTCAAGGTTCTAGAAGACCGGCTCGAAGACGGCGAGTGCATCTGCGGGTCGGACCTTCATCCTGGCTCCGGGCTGCGCGAGCACGTCCAGCAACTGCTAGAGGAGCAGCGCGAGAACTCCGAGATGGCTCAGCGGCTGACCGAACTGCGCTATGACGCGCGAGGTCTCGCCGCCGCGCGCGGACACCGAGGAGTTCGCCCGAAGACGTCTCGCGACACTCGCTGAGTACACTGCGGCCCACGATGAACTCGTCCGCACCGATGTTGAACTCAAGCAGGCCGAGACCAAGCGAAGACTCATCGATGACGCCCGCGTCCGGACGCTCACCGATGACCTCGCCGGCGTGGGCAAGAAGATCGGTGACGGGGTCCTGGGGCTTGGCCGCATCGCCGAACGTATCGCCGCCTTCGAGCGACAGGTCGCAGACCGCGAGCAGGAACTCGCTGCGGTCCTGAAGAAGCGCCGGGCCAACCATGATCTGGTTATCAAGCGCGACGTGGCCGATGACCTGCGGATCCTCGCAGAACAGGTCCAGGGCCAGGCTTCGAAGGAGAGTACGTGGATAAGGTCTCCGCCCGGCTGCAGGAAATCTTCCTGTCCATCATCGGCGCGGAACCGGACGCTCGCCTTGGCGTGTTCCGCGGCGTCTCCATCACCGAGAGCTTCGACATCGTGGTCGAGAGCCAGAACGGCACTACCCTCGACACCGACTACGAACTCAACGGGGCATCCCAGCGCGCGCTGACCCTGGCCTTCATCTGGTCCCTGATGGAGGTCGCCGGCATCACCGCGCCGCGCCTCATCGACACTCCTCTGGGCATGGTGTCCGGCGGCGTGAAGCAGCGGATGGTCAGCACCATCACTCACCCGCCAACCGGCGACGAGCCCCCTTACCAGGTGATTCTCCTGCTGACCCGATCCGAGATCATGGAGGTCGGCGAGCTGCTCGGGCAGCACGCGGGCGTGTTCGCCACGATCTCATGCAGCAAGGATTACCCGGCCGACCTCGTGTATGACTGGCTCGGCGACGAGCCAGTGATCCGGGCGTGCTCATGCACCCACGAGCAGTCGTGCCGGATATGTGCCCGCCGCATTGATAATGCGCACGGTCTCGCGTTCCGCGATATGGCGGCGGCAATCTGATGGCCGAGGTCATTAACCGGTACGCCGCTGCCGACCTGTTCATGCCAGATGATCTTCACCGGGTCATCCGCGAGCACGTCGGGGTAAATCAGCCATTCGCACGGCAGATCGATGCATGGTGGATCGGCTTCTGTCTCGGCGTCCGGCATGGCCAGACACGGCCGCTGCCAGCCCCGGACAAGCGCGTCAAGTTCATGGACGGGGCCGTGCTGAGCAGCGACCCCTGGCGGATCATCCACCTTGAGCTGGTCGCTGTGGGTCTTCGAGGTGAGGAAATTCTGACCAGGCCCCGCGAAGTAGTGCAGCTAGCGACTGAGCACGCGAATTACGGACTTGAGATGCTGGTCAACGCTCTCACCGGGCAGAACGAGCCCACGCTGGCGTTGATGAACTTTCTCGATCCAGCTCAGTTGTAGGCCATAGAGTTGCTCGGCGTGGCACGCCCAGGCCATCTCAAGCGCCCTGTCAGCTGGGGTCACCCGGCCAGCTGGGAGGAGGCCCGCAGCGGCTCCCCGAGCTGGACGTTGGTGGTGGTTCGCCGACCTGGATGACGCGTAGCCGATTCGGAACCGCACGAGGCAGTCATCGGGGACTGGGCGCTTGCAGCACGCGGCTCGGAGCACCGGGTGTTAGCGATAGCTGCGCGCTACGAAAGTCCCGCGACCCTGGCGGGTGATAACCAGGCCGCGACCCCGCAGTACTTCTGCAGAATGCCGTACCGTCCCGTAAGACACGCCGAATTCAGCCGCGAGTTTCCGCTCCGCGGGCAGTTGGCCGGTGTACTGGCCAGCCATTATGCGCGCGGCGATGACATGGGCGACCCTGTACGTGGGTGCACTCCAGCCTTTCACGCCATTCGAACCTCTCCATCTAGTAGAGCATAGAGTGCTCTAGAACTACTCAGGCGATGAGTCGCGGGCTGCCAGGCCCCTCGCGACGGTCCGCTGCCCGCGCTCGGCCTTCCCGTGCTGCGGCGCGCGGCTGTATGGGCGGGCTCTAAAAGAGCCGGTGGCAGGGTGGCGTAGGACTCATGGGGCCGGGTACTGCGAGACGGCGGGCCGTGCGGCCTGGTCCGGGCGCGGAGGGCGACGTTCTTTGCGGGTCGGGGCCCATTTCAGGCGCCGCCGTTCTGCTGCGGTGGCTTTTCTGCGCGCTGCGGGTGGTCGAGGTCCGGCCTTTCGGCGAGGTGGACTGGTGCCGGGTTCTGGGTGCGGTCGTCCCAGGATGCGGCTTGCTGGCATAGGCGGGCGGTGAGCGCGGCCAGGTGGCGGGGGTCCCATTGACCTGGTGCGGCGATCGTGATGTCTATGGCGGTCAGGCCGTGCCAGTCTTTGCCCATGCGGCTCGCTTCGCTGTCCGGGAGGGTCCACCGGGTGTAGTCGGCGCCCGCGCGGACCCCGAGCTGGCTTGATCGGTAGGTGCGCGATGGCTGTGCGAGCAGCCAGCTGCGCGTGCCGTTTCTCGCTGTGCTCGTAGAGGCTGGCCCTGGGCAGCGGGGGCTTGTACTGGTCGGTTTGGGCGCGGCCGTGGCCGCGGTGGGTGGCCTGGGGAACGCGCTCGCCGTTGACGCACCGGACGACGGCAAGGTCGGGGTGGCTCAGCGACGAGCCGGGGAGCGGGCCGTGCCCAATGGAGGAATTGTTCAGCCCCGGCCAGATGCCAGAGCATGCTTCGCCGTCGACGAAGATGACTAGCGGCACGGTGGCGCTGAACGCTCCGGCGGTGAGCGCTTCCTCGATGAGGTCGCGGATCGCCTGCTGGTTCTTCCTCTCGCGGGTGAGCCCGGCGTACCCGATGTCGGCTGCGTGGTAGGCGGCGTTCGCCTGCCGGTAGGGCACCCACTGTCCGTGCTTGTCGTCGTAGGCGGTGATGCGCCACGGTAGTTCGGGGTCGGGGGTGGCCTGGATGGCGACGAGCCGGATGACGAGCCGGTTCTGGGGTTTTGGCGCCGCCCCTGCGCCTGGGCGTGTGCTGGCGGATATGCAATCCGATCAGGGTCGCTTCGCGGTCGAGGGCGGCCGTGCGCCCGGGGGCGGCGGTCGCCGCGGCGAGGCGGTTGTCGATGACCCCGGCGTTGCGGAGCAGGTCGCGGACGGCGGCGATGGCGCTCGTCGGCTGGCTCGATTTCCTTGATGATGTCGCCGACCTTGCGCTTGCGCGGCCTGGGCGGCGCCCAGTTGACGTTGAGGAACTGCGAGACGATGCCGCGGCCGCCGAGCAGCTGCCGCACGAGTGGCTTGGCGTCACCAAGCGCCGGGCTGTCCGGGTCGTAGTCGGTCTCGGCCAGGACGGCTACCGCGGTTCCCTCGGGCGCGGTCAGGCAGGGGATCGCCTCGGCGTGGCGCTGGTGTACTCCGTGGCGGAGCAGCTCGGCGGCCTCGTGAGTCACGACGGTGAGCCGCGCGGTGAGCGTGACCGGGGTGTCGTCCGGTATGCCGGTGAGCGCAGCGGGGCCGGCTGCCGCGTAGGCTGCCAGGGCATCGATCATGCGCCTGCGGGCGGCATCGGTGCTGTACAGGCAGGTGATCTGCAGGCGCTCGGTGCCGGAGGCAGTGATAGCGGCGTCGAGTCTTGCCGGGGCTATCGGGCCCTGGATGTTGTCGCCGACGGAGATCGGCGTCTTGGCGTAGCGCAGGGGCTCGGACTGAAGCTGGCAGGTGGCGTGGGCGCCGAGCTGGTAGAGGAACCGGACGCCCGGTCCCTTGCCGATCGGGTGGCGCACGGGTTCCCGATGGGACGGACGGGGCCGGGCCGGTCCGGGAGCACGGCGGGCAGCGTGATGGCGTGCTGGCCGGTGGCCTCGGTGACCTCCGCGGTGAAGCCCGGCAGTGAGGGGAGGTCCCGTCCCCGCTCGGGGTAGGGGGACAGCACCGGGAGCCGCAGGATGGGCAGGGCCGGGTCCCCGCGGTCGAGCCAGGCGTTCTTGACGAACGACCAGGAGCCGGGGTGGCGGGAGACGTGCCCGTCGAGCCGCAGGTACAGGCGGGCCGCGCCGGGCAGGGTAATGATGCTGACGGATATCCAGGTGGTGGCGTGGGCGGCGCGGCCTTCGCCGCGCGGTTCGCGCGTGAGAGGGGGAGGTCCCAGGCGATGAGGTTGCCGTCGGTGTCCATCCTCAGCTGGACTGGCAGGTGTCCGTCGATCACGAGCGGCGCGGCGGCGATCCGCGCGGCGAGGTTCCACCGGGCGGCGTCGTAGATCCACCCGGGCGCGTTCACGGCGCTCGTGGCGGGGTTCACGGTGATGTAGTCGGCCATTGCCCTGCGCTGCGGCCGGACCTGGGCGATGAGGGGGGCCAGGAGGTCCGAGGACGGGTTACCGAGCGTCAGCCGCTCGAACACGCGCAGCGCGGTTGCCATGATCCAGGGGTCGATCTCGGCGGTCGTGGCGAGGAGCGCGCAGGTGCCGTGCTCGGTGTCGGCCCCGGCCAGGTCGCGGCCGGGGAAGAGCCGGACGGGCTGGCCGGTCGCGGCGGTCAGCGCCGTGGCGACCGCGCTGTAGGTGGGGGTGGCCGCGTCGCGGCCGGCCTTCGCCTTGGCGTGGCTGGCGAGCACGTTCCAGGCGGCGGCGAACCCAGGCGTCGAGGGAGTAGAGCACCACGCTGCCGAGGGCAGGCGGGTCGGCGGGGTAGCACAGGGTGTGCAGCCCGGCATCAAGGTCTGGGGTCACTCGGGGGTTCTTTCGTCGGCGAAGCGGAAGATGGCGCTGAGGGTCTCCCCGTACAGGGAGCGCATGAGGCCCACTGGCCGCGCCGGTCCCAGTCGTCGCGGATCCGGCGGATCAGCGCGGGCAGGTCGGAGTTGCCGCTGGTGTCGTGGAAGGCGTAGTCGACCAGCCAGATCTCCGCGGATTCCCCGCCGCGCCTGGCCCGCCCGGCGAGCTGGATCAGCCCGTTGAGGGTTTCGCGGGCGATGGCGAGCTGGGTTTCGCCGGGCAGCGCGGTGAAGTACGGGAGGCTGGAGAACAGCTCGCCGTAGTGCTTGCCCGCGGCGATGCGCATCAGGTCGAGCACCGCTGCCGGGTCTTCGGCCGGGGCTGCCTCGGCGTGCGCGCGGGCGTTGACGTGGGCGAGAAGCTGGGCGGGCTCGTCCATGATCGGGATGGGCCGGATCACCAGCCAGGCCGAGCCGATGAGCGGGCGCCCGGCATCATCGACGATGTTGATGCCGCGCTCGGCGCGGGCCAGCGGGGCGATGGGCACGGAGCCGGCGGCGGCGCAGGCGCTCCTCCCGAATTCCTCCAGCCGGTCGGCGGGCAGTTCAGTCCACCGGGTGTCCCGGCCCTGGCCGGCTGCGGTGCCGGGCCGGACGGCCAGCACGATCTTGTCGGCGGGCACGCCGGCGGCGGAGATTCCCTCCGCGAGGTCGCGTCCCGCGTCGTAGGAGGTCAGGGCGAGCAGGAGGCGGGCGCGGTGCGCGTTGCGTGGGTCGGCTCCCAGGGCGCGCAGGGCCGGGGAGAGCCGCTTGACCCAAAGCAGCCTGCCCAGGTCGACCAGGTTCCTGGTGCGTTCGTCCAGGGGAACCCCGGAGACGCGCAGGAACCGCTTCTCCTCGTCGGAGACGGGGGCCGCCCGGATGACGACGCCGCCGGCCTCGTCGTCGGGAACCCACCAAGCGGGGCGGACCCCGATGTGGTGGTGGGGCGTCCCCGGGAAGTACCCGGTGGCCGACAGCCCCACCACGGCGCGCTGGTGCCCGGCGTGGGCCAGGGCGGTCAGCTCGCCCAGGCTGGTGACGTAGGTGTGCGGGTCGCCGCCGAACCCGCTGACGCGCAGCTGCGTGTCTTCAGGGTGGTCGTCGTCGTGGAGTTCGGTGAAGGCGAACAGGACGCGGCCCAGCGGGCCGTAGGGCGCCGCCCGCCAGGTGCCGAACTGGCGCAGGGCGCTGGCGACCTCGGTCGCGGCGGCGATGCCGGAGGCGTGCAGTTCCGGGGCGGCGTGCACCAGGGTGAACAGCAGCCTGCGCAGCGGCTCGAGGTAGGCGCGGCGGATCATCCGGTCGGTCACCTGGGCGCGGACCGTGTCGTCGTCGAGCCTGCTGCCGTCGTAAGGGTGCTTAGCCAGCAGGGTGAAGACCAGCTCCCAGGTCTGGTCGAACGGGTCGTAGCCGCCGGACGGGGCGATGAGCGCGCTGAGGACCGCCGCGATCGGCTCCAGCCAGTCCGGCAGGGGCACCGCTGAGTCCTGTTCCATCGGAAACAGGGCCTGCAGCGCCTGGTAGTGGTTGTCGGCCGGGTCCTGGCCGTCGGGCAGGTTGAACAGCGTGGCCGCGAGCCAGGCGTCCCATCGGCGCGGCAGGAGCCAGCGGCCGAACAGCGGGTGCCCCGGGGTCCGGCCGTTCCGGCCGCGCCTGAAGTGGCCCGCGGCCAGGTGCCTGTTGTACTGCTCGGCCAGGTACCTGGCCTGGGCGAGGGCCGCGTGCACGCGGCCCTCGATGCCGACGCCCATCCGCCCGAGCGCGCCGTTGAACTCGGTGTCGAAGCGGCGCAGCGGGGATACTGGGCTGGGCCCGCGCGTGGCCAGCAGAAGATGGTCTGCGCTGTGGCCGATCATGCTGGCCTGGAACGCGTCGGTCTCGTCGATGAGGACCAGGTGGCTGCGGTCAGGAGCACCTCCTCGACCGACGGGTTCTGCTCCACCCGGCCGTTGATCAGGACCGGGACGCGGAGCCGGCCAGCGTAGAAGTTGGCGTGGCTGGTCACGATGACCGCGGCGCGGCACGCCTGGCGGGAAAGGCGGAACTTGCCGCAGGACGGCTTGAAGGGGCACGTCTTCCGGCCGCCGCTGACTGATCCGTCATCTTTCACCGTGCGCAGGCTGGTGCACGGCTGGAGCCGGGAACCCAGGCATCGACGGCCTCCTCGGTGTGCGCTGCTGCGGGCAGCCCGCACCCGTAGGCGAGCCGTTCGTAGGCCCACTCGCCCAGCGTGCTGCCTCCGCCGGCGCGCATGGCTGCTGCCTCGGCCGTCACCTGGACCGAGTCCGGGGACATCAACGGGACCACGTCAGCGTCGATGCCGAGCGCGCGCATGCTCGCCTCGATCGAGTGCGCAGTGCGCACCACGCCCGCGTTGCTCGGCACGAGCATCGTCGTCACCATGCCGCGTTCGGCGGCCCAGCAGGCCAGCAGTTCCGCTGCGACGTTCTTCCCGATGCCGGTCGGCGCGTTGAGCATCCGCGTGGGTCCGGCGCGCAGGGTCCACGCGTGACCGGGCCGTTGCTCCTGCCGCGGCCTGGATGCGGGAGAAGACCCGGTGCACGGAGTCGGACCGGTGCCGTTCGCCGAACGCGTCGTCGGCGCGAGCCGCGAGAGCGGCCAGGTCAGCGACCGGTACCTCGATCGTGTCAGCCCGGGCGGCAGGCCCGAGGTCAATCGGGGCCTCGGGCTCGGTCTTCGGGACCACGTCCAGCGAGTACGTCGCGCGTGCGCTGCGGGTGCCGGGCGCGCCGCCGCGCACCCATGCCGCGAACTGCCCGCTGTTCGCGACCGGCACCGGGCGCTCAGGCCGGGCCTGCTGCTCCAGCCACAGCTGCTGGGCGCAGTCCCGGGCCACCTCCCGGGGATGGCGGCCGGTCTCGACCAGGACCGTGCCGTCCCCGAGCGCCCGGAAGTCGGGAATGCGGTCCGGCAGGAGGAGGGCGAGCAGCTCGCCGAACACGGTCCGGTTGGCGACCTCGACCGGCCGCCACCGCAGCAACCCCGCGATCAGCTCCTTGTCAGCCTCGGGGAGTTGCGGCCACAGCGACCACTTGTCCATCTGCCCCGACAGGAAGAACAACGCGTCCGCCGGCCGCACGTACGCCTTCCCGTCCTCGGTGACGCGCGGGAAGAACACCGCGGTGAGTGCCAGCGCGCCGCGTACCAGCGGGATGACCTCGCTGAAATCAGGCGCGTCGCGCCGGCCCTCGTTCATTGCGCCCCTTCTTTTCCGCGTGCTCGCGGACTTCGCCGACGAGCTGGTCAATGGTCCGTACCTGCTTGTCCGGGAGCATCCGCCGCAACTGGCTCACCTGCCCCTTGCGGTAAGCCGGGACGACCACGTACTCGGCGGCCGGCGGATCGGCTGCTATCCCTGCAGGCGACACGTGGTCCTTCACGTCCACCCGCCACGTATGCCCGTCCGGGGCGGTGACGAGCAGGTCGTAGGCGTCCTTGACCGGCCACATCTGCACCCCGGCTCCCGGGATGGCTCGCAGCCGCCGCTCCAGCAGCACCTCGGAGATACCGGGAACGGTGACGAAGCGCCACACCGCCTGGTCCACGCATGTGCTCCCGGCCGCGGGTTGAGCGTCCGGGATCCGCAGGCGGGCAGCCGAGGTCTTGACCAGGACCGGCTTCCCGGCACGCCGCCTTGCCTCCGTGATGCGGAACGCCGCCTGGTGAGGGCTGTAGGCGCAGCCCACGACGGCTCCCCGAATGCGCATCGGCCACCGGCACACCGGGCACGGCCACCAGCACTCGTCGGCCTCGCCGCCGCCGAACCGGCAGACCCGGTCCGCAGGGACAGGGTTGTAGTCGGTCACCAGCCGCGCGCCGGCGTATTCCGGTGCTGTCGTCCGCTCGTCGGCGAGAGCGCGCTGCGCGCCAGCCGGCCGCTCGATCACGAAACGCCGCGAGGCCACGTACGCCTCCTGGCCGCCAGGGCCTGATCAAGCTCTGGAACAGCAACCGCTCGACCTGCTCGCCGCGCTGCCACGCCCACCCCGGCATCCAGTCGGATGCCGGGTCGCGGCCATGGAACAGAACCTGGTTGTAGTCGCAGGCGATATCCATCGCCCCGTCGGTGAGCCTGTCCTCGCCGTCAAGGAGTACCACGCCGTCGAGCGGCGACGGCGTGTCCGCCTCCGGGAGCAACTCGCCCAGGGGCCGGCGCAGGAACGCCACCAGCTGGGACGGAGCCACGGGGCCGGCACCCGGGCCGAAGGCGCCCATGACCACCCCCGTCATCCGCGCCACCTCACGCCACGCGCGGGGCTCGTCGGCGCGCCGTGACCAGGCCACGGCGGACCGCAGCGCAGCCGTCGTAGCCACGGCACGCCGCTCGTCAAGGATCGACAATGTGAACATCCCTTGCACAGCGAAGAGGCAGCAAGTGAAGCCCACCATAAAGGCTGCCACCGACATTCCGGCCGCGCTCAGATATCGGGGGCCGGGAACTGGTAGCAGAATCCCTATAGGCAGGAATGAACCCTTTAGCCCACAGGTCTTGGCCCTTTTAGGCAGCGCCCTAAGAGGGTTTGGCGAAACTCTTGGCGAAACGCGGGAAGCCGGACGGTCTTGATCTGACCGCCCGGCTTCCTGAACCTGCTTCACCTGCCGTGGCTTGGCTTAGCTTGGCCCGGCACGCCTTAGCTGCCTTGACCTACGAGAATACCCCGGCCGGGCTGCTGCCCAGCTTCCATCTACAGGTCGAACTCGCCGTTTCGCACGCCAGCGGTGAACGCCTCCCATTCGGCAGGCGTGAAGATGAGTTTCGGGCCGTCCGGGTCTTTGGAGTCGCGGATGGCGATGCCGCCCGCGAGGCTGGCCACTTCAACGCAGTTGCCGCCGCCGTTGCCGCTGTAGCTTGACTTGCGCCAGCGGTGGTCTATTGATTCCATCGTTCCTCAGCTACCTTCAGGATGAGTTCCCTTGAGGCGTCGCGCGGCAGGGCATCCCCGCGCACCCGGTCGAAGGCGACTGCCGCCTTGCGCACCAGCGATCGCTTCTCGGTTGTCTGGTCTTCAACGCTCTCCGTCCGAAGGGTCTCGGGCATCGCGTCGGCCGAAGCGATGTCGAACGCCCCGGCGAGCCCGGCATTCGCCCCGTTGGTCACCGGGATCATCTGCACGACGATGCTCGGACGCCGGGACAGTTCCGCGACATGGACAAGCGCGTCATGCATCGCTTGCGGTGAGCCGATGAGACGGTGCAGCACGGCCTCATCCAGCACCACCACGATATCCGGGGGATCTGGCCTGTCGAGGATCGCCTGCCGTTCCAGCCGTGCCGCTACCAGCGCCTCTATGGTGTCCTCTGACGTGTCGGTCTGCGCGGCCAGGAACAGCGCGCGGGCGTAGTCGGCGGTTTGCAGCAAGCCCGGTATCAGCGTCGGTGACCAGATCCGCAAGGACTGGGCTTCGCTCTCGGCTTGAAGCCAGTCTTCGAACCAGGTCGGAACCGGGCCGTCCGCGCGCCGGGCAAGGACCGCCAGCCGGCCGAACAGGTCAGGGTCAAGCAGGCATGCCTGGCACCAGCCGGCGAGCACGTCAATGGTCGGCGGGCGCTCCCCGGTTTCGGCCTTGGTGATGACGGTCCGGTCAAAGCCAAGCTTGGCCGCTAAAGCGTCCTGACTGGCGAATCCTGCCGCGAGCCGTGCCCGCCTCAGTTCGTCGCCAAGGAACGCGGCGGGGTTGGTCTCAGCGTCGCGCCTCGCCATCGTGGCAGACCTCCGGGCGTCGGTGGCGGATGGTGGCACGCTCCCGTGCCACGTAGATCAATGATGCCCCGCACTGCCAGATTTGGAGTAATCCATTTCCGTGACTGTGGGGAACCACCCTGTGACTGGCACTGACGACACGATCACCTTCCCGCTGGCCCGCGAACCGGGCATGCGGCCGGCCAGACCGGGCGAGTCTCGGTTCTGGTGCTCCTGCGACACCAACCGCGAGCACCCGTTCTTCTCATCCGGCGAACTGGTGCAGCACGTCATGGACGCGCGGAAGCGAGAGACGGGCCAGTCATCGTGAACGGCCAGCCTGACGCCTATTACCGGCAGCGGTTAAGCGAGGCTGAGGTACTCGAAGCCAAGTGCCCCGGCTGGTCCGTCATCTACGGGCTGTATAGCCGGCTGTTCTGGGCATTCGGAGCACCAGACGGCCGGCCATCGGGGCGCAATCGGCGTCCGACCTTTTAGGCCAGATGCGGGCGGCTGAGCGGTCACGGTCTGAGCCGTACTACGAGCAGGGACCGGCAGCCCGGTACTGAAATGCGGTGAGCCTGAAACTCAGGTGCGGGCAGTCCTTAGCCTCTCGGCAAGAAGTTCTTGATCAGGTTGGCGATGCCAGCGAAGAGACCGCCGGCGAGCAGGAGTCCGCCGGCCGCCAGGCCAAGCGCCATCGCGATCACCCCGGTAACCGCCAGGAACACGCAGGCCAAGCCGCCGGCAAGCAGAACTCCAGTACTAATCCCCGCGAGCCACATGGCAAAGGTCTGGCCACGCTTGGCGAAGTCGGTGTTCTCCCGGTCAGCATTAGCAAGCCGCTCATTCGCGGCCTTCTCGTTCTCGTCCGCCTTCCGGATCGCCAGCCGTCGAAGCTCAAGTTCGCCTTCTTGGGCGCGGGCGCGGAGTTCAAATTCCCTGGCCGTTGCCCGATCACGGATGTCAAGCTCTCTCGCCTGAAGATCAATCTGGCGAGACTGCAACTCCAAGATGCCCTGCGGAATGTTCTCAAGCTGAGAGGCGGGCAGTTGGGGCGCGAGGTTACCGATCAGACCTGCGATGCCGAAATCGCCTGTCTGACCAGCCTGTACATCTCCTGAGTCTCCTGCGCCGCCAGCGCCAGGTTGGCCGCCTGGAACGCCTCGATCGCCTTGGCCGACGCCATCCACGCCTGATTGAGCACCAATTCCCGCTGATCCAGGGTCGGCATCTCCATCACCGCCCTCAGCGCCTCCGCGTGGATGGAGTCCAGGACTGCCGAGTGCGTCAGCGTCAGGGACTCCAGCCCGCGCCGGATCGCGACCAGGAGTTCGGCCATCGTGCTCTGCGGCACCGTCGGCTGATCGCTCACCATTCAAGGCTACCCCGATCGCTCATGATCACCCCGCAGCTTCTGACGGCTGCAAGCCTACCGAGCATCCGCCCCTATCCGCGCTGCCCTGACCGCTGCATCCGCGAGCGTAGCCAGAATGGTCAGGTCAACGTGCAGCCGGACGCGCTCGATCCGGCGCACCCGCAGCGGCAGCAACCCCCACTGATGCTTGAGCACGCCGAACTCGCGCTCGACCGCGCCGCGCTTGCTGTAATGCTCGCGGAACCGGTCGGTGCTGCGAGGCACCAGCAGGTGCAGCCGTGACGCCTTGATCCACTTGGATTTGGGGTCGCACTCGCCGGCCGGGCAGCGCCACTTGCTCGCGCCGCGCTTGAGGTCGCTGCCAGCGTAAACCCATTCGCCGTGGTCGCAGGCCGGCGGCTTGTGCTTGCCTTCCTTGACGCTCTTGGTCTTGATGAGCGGGATGATAGGCCTGATGTGCCGGTTTCGATCTCGCTGTAGACGACTTCGGCGTCGTAGCCCTTGTCCAAGACGGCGATGTCCACCTTGAAGCCGCGCCGCTCGATCTCGTCGAGCAGTCCTGGAACCTCTGCCTGCTCGGAGTCCTTCGCCGTCCGCACCTTCCAAGCGACCGGCAGGCCGGTTGACGTGTCCACGGCGCAGTGCACCTTGTATCCGTAGTAGCCGCCGCCCGAACGGGTGCTGATCGATGAACGGTGACCCCACGATGCGTCCGGGTCGCTGAACACCTTGCGCTCGGGACCGCCGCGACGCAGGTAACGCTGCCCGTTGGCGTAGGCCGGAAGGTCCGAGCCGTCGATCGCGACCCTCTGGCCCATTTCGGGCTTGGCGTCGCGGAGTTTCGCCAAAACGGCGTCAAGGCAGGTCGCCAGCGCGTCGCCGTGCTTCCGCAGCTTCTCGGCGAACCGGTAGCAGGCCCACTGCGAGGGTGCGCCGCCGATGGCTTCGCGGAGCGCGTCGTGCTCATCGATCAGCCGTGCGGTGCGCGACCAGGTTGGCAATGCGTAAACGGCCTTGACCAGCGCCGCGCCGACCATGACGGCCGACCCGAAGCCGGGACGGCCGGTCCAGCGCAGTTCGTCCAGATCGGAGATGAACTGCCGGATCTCAGGGAGATCGAGCAGCGCGCGGACGCTCTTGGCGTCATGCGCCTGTGTTACTTTTGAACCGGCCACGGGGCGCAATCCCTTGGTCCAGGCCCCGGGAGTGTTACCAGCACTCGCCGGGGCGCTTTTATTTACTTACAGGACCAAGGATATCGGGAGGGTCTGACATTTTCGTGGCCAAGAGTGGAGCACGACGGCAATGACTGCTACCTAAACTTCGAGTTCAGGAAGTACGGCAAAGTCTCTTGCCTGAACAAGCTTCGAGTGCGATCCCTTCTCTTCAAGAGCACCGACTACTTCGACATCTTCGCGGTCATCATGAGCGCGTATGGCAAGCTGGTAGTCTTCTTCGCCTAGGCCGACCATGACACGACGTAGCTTGCCGATTATCTCGCCAGTTTCATACGACGAAACAACACCTGAGACAGTGACATCCCCGGACCCCAATTGGGCTTCCCTGTGAAGCCTGATCACTTGACCGCGAAGCCTTACGTCCTGCACGAACTGCTGTCGCATCACGCGGGCAGCCTCATTAAGTACAGGGAATTCTTCGGTCGTGAATCTTACTACTGGATCGGGCATTGATATCGGTCTACCCAGTGCCCATGCGAACCGTATGTTCAACGGCGTTGGCCGCTGACCGCCCAGCGCGACCAGTGACTCACACAAATTGGCACTTACGCCTGAACCGGCGAGACTGAGGAAGGCATCTATTCCGCCGTCATTATCCAGAAACGTCCTGGCTGCCGTCTTAGTTGACCGCAGTGCGGTGTGCAAGTGCACGGTGGCTTTGCGCGGATAAGGCTCGCCCTCCACGTCGAACAGCAAGCCGTCTTCCTCTTGGGAGATGCGCGGCGGTATTGGTGTCCATATGGTGATGACGTAACTGCCTGCAGCGGTGGGTCCTGCCAGAACCTGCCTCAGCAACTGGTTGGCCTCAGTAGACCGAGCTAGCCGAAGGACCGAGCGCGGGTCGTCCAGCGATGACACGGCTGCTGTGACTACCCCTTGGGCAGCGGCGTACAGTTCAGCGACATCCCGCAAGGGCGCGGTTCCAGATGGTGTTCCGAAGTCGTTAGTGAGGTATTGGACGTCAAACGTCATGGTCATGATGTCGCCGAATACCTCGGATGCCTGACGATTTTCCGCGACTGACACCGTGTGGAGCAGTTCACTGACTCGCGCCTCGAAATCTCGCGCGCGGGAAGACGGGGCAATAACTTCGTAAGTTCCATCCCCTGTCGGCAGACTCCAAAAAGTAGGGCCGTCTACTTCACCCGGCTCCATCTCCCAGCCGTGTGTTCTGAGATAAGAGCGAATATTTCTCGGCCGAGGACTGCTTAGATCGGGAATTCCGTCCAGCCAAGTGCTCACGGGATCACCGCCAGATCCTCACGTCTCTCAACAAGCGCGCGCATAGTCGTAGTTGTCAGCAGATTCCTTACCGGAACCCTGACCACCTTTTTGCTCTTTGGCTTCAGCGACTCGTCCGGTTCTTCATCCTTTAATGATAGCCAATACGCTGCATGTCTGAGAGTAAGACGCGGATGATTAGCGTCGGAATATTCTGCGGCGTCGTTAGGGACTATGCAGAGCACGAGGTAATGCGGAGTTGCCCACTCGCCGGCCAAGGTGTTGTACGCATTGACCTCAAGCGGATAGTGAAACGTCCCATCCCGCTTTAAGGTGCCACTCGCCCAGCTCTTGACTTGGAAAACTACCTGACCGCGCCCAGAGGTTCCCTTCGGTCCACGCTCGAAGACGAAGATATCGACTCCTTGACCGAGTCGAGGAAAGGCGACGTCATAGCCGGCCGCCGCAGCAATTGCGACCACGAAAGCCTCGCCGTAAGCACCTTGAACTACGCTCTTATCGCCCTGCACGCTCGCTCGCCCGGCTGTCATAGTGTTCGCCCCTCGCTATGACATTTGCGGCAGTCATGGTGACCGATGAGAGAAGTGTAGTCACATGAGCACTCTTTGCAATGATCTTGACGTCGGCAGGTGAAAGGGTCGAAAGCGAACTTGGGGTAACGATCATGAAAACCTGGGGGCCAGCAAGATCAACTAGCCCGTTCCGCTACCTCTGACCTGCCGTTTTAGTTTCGCCAAACCCTCCTAAGGCGACGACAGCGAGCCGGCAGCCTGAAGTAGCAGGTCACAGGCCAGGAGCTGGGCGGACGGTCAGTGTAACCGCTCCCGCGCTCGCCGTCCGTGCCCTGTCCGTGATTTCAGGGTCCAGGAACCCGAAGGCCACGGACGTATAGCGGGCGGCGGCAACCCGATCTTCCGCCTCGAACGGCTGGCGTCCGCGCTGGTCAGCGGGGTGACTCGGGTGGAGCGAGCGGGCTGTAAAACCGTCGGCTCAGCCTACGTTGGTTCGAACCCAACACCTGCCACACGTGTGATGTCGCAAGACATCGAGGACACCGCGAACCTACGTAGGGTTCGCGGTGTTTTTCTTTGGCCAGCCTGGCCGGCGGCCGGTGGCCTGGTAGGTCTTGCTCGGGTCAAGGATGAGTTCGCGGAGGAGCTCGCCGGTGTCGGCGTTGATGACGCGGATGTTCAGGTCCTGGACGAGGAGCAGGACGCGGGTTCCGGCGTGGGGCCGGCCGACGCCGATGTGGTAGAGCTTGCCCTGGTGACGGAGGGTGACGAGTCCGGTGGCGTCGATGCGGTCGGTGCGGACGCGGTCGTGGGTGTCGGCGGAGCGGTCGCCGGGGACGGCCTTGGGGCGGGCGGCGTAGGCGGCGGCAGGAGCGGCGCGGCCGGGCAGCGAGCGGTGCGGGCGGCGGGTGTTGCAGATCCCGGCGAATGCGTCGAGTAGTTCTTGCAGGTCGCTGAGGGTTTGCGGCTGACGAGGCTGGGCGCGGAGCCAGTTCTTCATGGTCTGCTGGAACCGCTCCACCTTCCCCTGGGCCTGGGGGTGGTTAGGCTTTCCGTTCTTCTGCCTGACGCCGGGGCGGCGCAGATCGTGCTCGAGGGCGTTGCGGCCGCCCCGGCCGCCGGACAGGCGGGTGGTGAACACCATGCCGTTGTCCGTCAAGGTCGAGGCGGGGGTGCCGTGCTGCTCGCAGGCGGCGCGGAACGCGAGCAGGACTGCGGGGCCGGTGACCCGGTGGTGCGCGGTAAGTGAGAGCGCGTAGCGGGAGTGGTCATCCAGCCAGGTCAGGATCTCGGTGTCCGGTCCCGCCGGCGAGGGGGTAGCGGGTGAAGCCGGCCTGCCAGCACTCGTTGGGCTGCTCGGCCGCGAACCGGATGCAGGACGACTTCGGGCGCTTGGACGGGTCCGGGGTGACGAGCCCCCGGCGGGCCAGGTAGCGGCTGACGGTCGCGGCCGGGACCTTGAGCTGGTGGCCGTGCTCAAGGTGCCAGGCGATGGTCTGCGGCCCGGCGTCCAGGCCCTGCCCGGCCAGTTCCCTGCGGAGCCGGGTGATCAGCTCGACCGTGCCGGGGGCGGTTACGTTCGGTGAGTTCTTCGGGCGGCGGGACCGCGGCTCGGACGCGGCCTCGCCCTCGGCCTTGTAGCGGTCCAGCAGCGTGTAGACCCGGGAGCGGGCGACCCCGCAGGACTTCGCGACCTCGCTGACCAGGCGTTTCTCGACAATGACGGCAGTAACGACAAGCCGGGCCTTCGACATGCCCGCAGCGTCTGACCTGCCACATCAATCCCTGTGGAGCCACGCCGCACCGGTGTCCTCTATGTCTTGCGACACCCTGTCCTCAATGTCCTGAATCTAGACACAACACCTGCCACCCTGTTTCCGCAGGTCAGGGCCGGTGTCACTGGATGGTGGCACCGGCTTTTGCGTGCCGGTGGGAGCGGTTCGCGGACCGTTTGTGGGCCAGCCGTGGGCCATACCGAACTACTGGTCATCGTTCTAAAAGTTCCCTTTGAGCTGGCTAAACGTGTGCCGGTAGGGTTGTCGCAGTGGCCTGCGGCCGGCGTTATTTGTGGGCCGTCGGCGGGCCGGGCGGGGAATCCACGGACGCATAGCGGACGGCGTCCGCAGACGCATGGCCGACGGCGTCCGCGGTCGTCGCGCGGTCGGTGTAACCGCTGGCTTCCGCGTAGTCGCGCGGTCGGTGCACGCCGCTGGCTCTTCCACGGACGGGCACGGACCAGGCCCCGAGCGCGGCTTGAGGACGTGGCCGATCTGCTGGTTGAGGAGGCCGTCGCGGCCGTGGATGCAGTGGGTGTAGACGGTGAGCAGGACCGCGACGCTGTTCCCGGCCCTGGCAGCGATCTGGGCGGGGTCCCCTCCGGGGTTCAGCCACAGCGACAGGTCGGCGTGCCGCAGGTCGTAGGGGCGGCGGGCGAGCCCGGTGGCACCTAGCTCGGGCCCGAGGGCGACGGTGCGGGCGGATTGCCAGGCCCGGCCGTAGAGCGATCCGCTGAGCGGCCCGCCGCGGGTTCCCCGGAACAGCCGGCCGTTGGGTGCGGTGCCGTAGGCCGCGTGGTGCGCGCGGAGCATGGCGACGAGCACCGGAGGGGCCGGGACCGTCCGGATCGTCCCGTCTGGCCGGTGCTTGAGCCCGCGCTGTTCATAGCTGGTGCCGCTGCTAGTCCAGGCGGAAGCGGTCCTGGGCGCGGCCGCGGCCAGCCGGAGCACGCCCCACCCGGAACTGGGCAGGTCGCAGTCGGCGAGGCGCAGGGCGACGGCTTCCTCCGGGCGAAGCGCGGCGTAGTACAGGCACCCGAAGAAGGCGGTCAGCTCCGGCTGGTTCCGGGCGACCGCCTCCAGCAGCGCACTGACCTGGGCGGGGCTGGCCACGACGGCGGGGTTGAGGGCTGCTGACGACTGCGGGACCTGCCAGGCGATGGTGTCCAGCGGGTTGTCCGGTAGCAGCCCGGCCTCGGCCGCGTAGCCGAGCGCGCCGTGCAGGACGGCGCGCTTACGGATGATGGTGTTAGCCGCTGCGCGGGTGCCGTCCAGCCGGAGTGACAGCGCCTCCAGCGCGGTCCGCAGCACCGCCGGTTCGCTGAGGCAGCCGACGGGCAGCGACGCCTGCTGCGCCCAGTCCAGGATCTGCGCGGCCGGGCTGCCCGGCCCGGCTGGGCGGGCGGGGTTGAAGGCATGCTGGTACAAGACCGTGCGCAGCTCGCGCGGGTCTGGCCGTCGACGCGCATCCGGCTGAACCAGCACGGGCGTGACCGTGGCCAGCGCCTCGGCCACGCTGGCCCGAGAGTGGGCGGCCAGGGACGGCCATTTCATCACCGCGTACGCAGTGGCCTCCTGATACCAGGTCACGATCGCTGGTTCCGGGCGGTTCCAGGCCGTCGGCTCTCCGGTCAGCGGATCGAACTCCTGACCCATCCGGGCAGCACGAACCAGCTCGGCCCGGTAGCTGTCGGCGAGCCTCCTGGTGATGAACGACTTGGACCTGCTACGGCCCGCTGCTCGCCAGCGGACCTCGAACGGCCTGCGCCGCCGGCCCTCCGCCGGATCGCGTACACGCTCACATCGAACCTGCTCACCGATTGCCCCCTGTCCCTTGAGAGACCCTGTCCCATGCAGGCGGCACGCATCACGGAGCGGGTTTCGCCACTTGGGACTGGGCCGTGTCATTTCAGGGTCCTCCGTGACGGTCGGTGTGCAGGGATCTCGCTCGGCCCGCATCGACGCCGTCAGAGAGAGTGCCCGGGACTGGGAGACCGTCGTGCACGTGACGTGGACCATGGCGTGCTCGGCGCCCAGGTGACGCTGGCCTGTTTACCAGGAACGCACTTTGGGTTACTTTCAGGGAGATTGCCCTGGCTGGGCAGGGAAGCCGGTGTGAGTCCGGCACGGTCGCGCCACTGTGACCAGCCGCCGAGAGGCGGCTGGAAGCCAGACCCCTCCCCGGCCCTGACCCAGCGACGCGGGACGCACGATCCCGCAGGGGAGGTTCACCGCTCATGTCAGCTGGTGCCGCGCGCCCGCAGGGCGCTGCCGGAGCCGAACGTCGCGGCATGCTCGCGACGATGATCACCACCTGGACCCGGCGGGACTGGCTGGAGGCCGCGGGCCTGCTCGGGTTCATCGCGCTGGTGCACGTGGTGGCGTTCGGGCTGCTGTTCGGCGTGATCGGCCCGGCGCATTACAAGCTGGGGACCAGTGTCTTCGGCGTCGGCCTGGGGATCACGGCCTACACCTACGGGCTGCGGCACGCTTTCGACGCCGACCACATCGCGGCGATCGACAACACCACCCGCAAGCTGCGCGGCGACGGCAAGCGGCCGAAGTCGGTCGGGTTCTGGTTCGCGATGGGCCACTCCACGATCGTGGCCGGCCTGGCGGCGCTGGTCGCGGCCGGGGCGCACATCGTCGGCACGCTGACCAGCGACAGCAGCGCCACTAGCCACACCCTCGGCATCATCAGCACCGGCGCGTCCGGCGGCTTCCTGTACGTCATCGCGATCTTGAACCTGGCCGCCCTGGCCGGCATCGTGCGGGTATTCCGCGCCATGCGCCGGGGCGAGTTCGACGAGGAGCTGCTGGAGGTGCACCTGGCCAGCCGCGGGTTCATGAACCGCATCCTCGGCCGGCTGACCAAGGCCATCACCCGGCCCGGCCAGATGTACCCGGTCGGGGTGCTGTTCGGGCTCGGGTTCGACACCGCCACCGAGGTCGCGCTGCTGGTCCTGGCGGGCACCGGCGCGGCCAGCGGGCTGCCCTGGTACGCGATCATGACACTCCCGCTGCTGTTCGCGTCCGGGATGAGCGTGCTGGACTGCCTGGACGGCCTGTTCATGAGCGTGGCCTACGACTGGGCGTTCCTGCGCCCGGTCCGCAAGGTCTACTACAACATCTCCATCACCGGCCTGTCGGTCGCGGTCGCGTTCCTGGTCGGCACCATCGAGCTGGTCAGCGTGCTGCACGACAACGCCGACTGGGACAACCCGGTCACCGACTGGGTCAGCAACGTCAACCTCAACAACGTCGGCTTCATCATCGTCGGCCTGTTCATCCTCACCTGGGCCGCCGCGATCGGCTACTGGCGGCTCGCCAAGGTCGAAGACCGCTGGACCCAGGCACCAGAAAGCGAGGCCTCCACGTCCTGACCGTCCCAGAGCGTCAGCGGGTATCCAGCCGGCGGCGAAGCGGCTTCAGGCTGCTGCGGTGCTTCTGGTCGGCTCTTCACAGCAGGGTTAGCGGGAAGTCCTGGACGCGGGGGGCGACGTCGAGCGTGAGGAAGGGAGCCGGCAGCCTACGGCAGGTCGTAGTAAGTTAATGCGGCGAGGGCGCCCCGCAGGGCGCGGTGGTGATCGTATCCGGCCTCGGCGTCGAGATGGCCGCGCTAGCCCCAACAGGGGCGAGCTATGGCAATGCGCTTGCTCCCCGCCTGATAGGGCGCCTGGTAACCGGTGGGGGAGTGTCCAGTGGGTGCCCTCGGCGGTGTCGCGGATCTGCAGGCCGGCCATGGTCAGGGCGTCCCGGATTGTGTCCGCGGCCGGGTACAGGCCCTGGGCGCGGAGGTCAGCGCGGAGGGCGAGGAGAGGGGCGACGGCGACGGCGAGGCGCTCGCCCGGGGCGTCGGCGGTGGCCGCGGCGAAGTCCCCGAGACGGCTGATGAGGCCGCGCAGGGCCGCCCGTGACTGGGTGGTTCCCTGGTCTTCCTCGGTGTCGGCGGCCCAGTCGCTGACCGCCTGCTCCAAGTCCAGGATCGCGGCTGTCATGGCCGGGGCGTCACGGGCGTCGGCTGCCGCGTCGAAGGCGTCGGCTGCCGCCGTGGTGATCTCGGTCAGCGTGGCGGCGCGGCCCGGCGCCGGGCTGGGCGGGTCGGCGCCGCTGGCTGGGCCGCTCGCGGCCGGGAGGGTGGTTACGGCGCCGGCGCCGTGCCGGGTAAGGCGACGCAGGTCGTCCAGGGGTATCACGGTGCCAGCGGGCAAGGCGGTGCTGCGCCCGGTGCGGCGGACGGTGACCGTGCCGCGGCCGGCGACCTGGACCTGCCCGGTGTCCAGGTCGATGATGGCGGCGGTGTGCTCGTCGACGCCGAGCACGGCGGCGCCGTCGGGCAGTTCGCGTTCGAGCGCGGCCAGGCGGCGCTCGCCGAGGTAGCAGTACCGGGTGTCGTGAGTGCCTCCCTCGGTGTTGTCGTAGTGCGGGATGACCGCGACGCGCAGGCCGCAGAGAGCCGTCAGGTCCAGGCCGTCGAGCCAGTGCGGGGCAGCGCCCGCCTTGTAGATCTCGTAGACGGGCAGCGCGGCGCAGCCGATCGCCGCTGCGGCGGCCGACGCCATCACGGTGACGCCCGTCCGGGCCGCGATGCGGTCGCGGAGCGACTGGGCTGTCCCGTCGTGCTGCCAGCGGCCCAGCGCGTAGGTGGGGCTGCCGGGACCGGAGAAGGCCCAGTCGGCGGCCCGCAGAGCGGCCGGCCCTCCGCTGGTGACGGTGACGTCGAGGCCGACGCTGCGGGCGAAGTAGGCCTGCGCGCGGGCGGAGACGTCGGCGGCGTTTTCCTGGAAGGCGTAGGGCGTGTCCAGCAGGACGGCGGACGGGCGGGCCGTGAGCCTGGATGCCAGTGCCCGGTGCACGGTCACCATGGTGGGACTGGTCTCGCCGGAGCCCATGATCGCCAGGACGCGGCACCCAGCTGCCCTGTCCATCCCGGCTGCCTCCCTGCCGCGTAAGCGCCGGCGCGGCTCCGGCGGAGCTGTGCCCTCCCGCTGAACGTAACCGATACGTGCCGTTTCGTCACGCCCGGAGGGCCGGCCGGAACGCCGCCTGCGGGCAAGGGACGGCGCCCGCGCGGTCATTGTCATGGCTGCGGTGCAGGCTCCGGCCGCCGGGGTCCGCCGGTCAGCTGGCCGGCGGGGGCCTGCGCGAGCAGGGCCAGCGCGCGGCCTAGCTGCGGGTACTGGTCCAGGGCCTGCCGTACCAGCGGGTCGGTGCCGACGAGGAGGGCGAGGTGGCGGGCCGCGTGCGCTGCTACCTGCTCATGCCGGATATCCGGCGGGGACGGCCGCCGGGGGTCGCCGGTGCGCGCCATCCCGAGGTCCCGGATCGGGAGAGCGCGCCGGCCGGGCTCGGGGTCGGGGAGTGCCGCGTAGGTGAGCACGATCGTCCCGTCGTCGAGGTGACGCCAGCTGGTCGAGTGGAGCACGAGGGGGCTGTCCTGGTGGCTGCCCGTACACGTCCCGGCCCGCCAGGCCGCCGTGTCGGGAGTCTCGCCCGGCGCGAGGTGCCCGGCCTCGCGGCGGTAGGCCAGCAGCCCGTCCGGTCGGCAGCGCAGCAGGTACACCTCGACCAGCACCGCGCGCCCTGAGCCGCCGGGGTGCCCGGTGGCGGCCGCGGACGGCCGCTGATCACGGGTAGCTGCGGGTGACCTGCAGTTGCGAGGCTGTTGCGGCACGGGACGAGGCTAGCAAGCGGCGGGACCCGGCCGCGAGCGGGACACGCCCAGGGGCCCATGCCGATGCGACGAGTTCGCAGTTGCTACCATGCCGCAGTATTAACCTGCTGGCGGGACTGCCGGCCCGGCATGACCCGAGGGAGCCCGTGGACGCATCAGCCGGAACCGCCCGGCCGGTCACCCGGTACGGCGCGGGGGTCCTCCACCGGCCCTGCGCCCGGGTGACCTCGTTCGACGCCAGGCTGGGGGCCCTGGTCGGGGACATGTTCGCCAGCATGTACGCGGCGAGCGGCGTCGGGCTGGCGGCGAACCAGGTCGGCGTGGGCCTGCGCGTGTTCGTCTACGACTGCCCCGACGCCTCCGGCGAGAACCAGGCCGGGCACGTCGTCAACCCCGTGCTGGCGGCACCCGGTGCCTTCGCCCGGCCGGTGACGGGCCCCGAGGCGTGCCTGTCGGTGCCCGGCCAGCAGGCGGAGGTCAGCCGGGCCGCCGTCGCGACCGTGACCGGGGCCGACGTGTACGGCCGCCCGGTCACCGTCACCGGGACAGGCCTGCTCGCCCGCTGCCTCCAGCACGAGGCCGGTCACCTGGACGGCATCGTCTACGTGGACCTGCTGCCCGCCGCCGAGCGTGCGGCGATCCTGGCCGCCGCCAGGCTGCCGGGCCGATACCGGCGCGGGGCGGTCCGCCCGGGGTAGCAGGCGCAGCAGCGACCCGGGGCGCCTAGCGGCCGGCGATCACGGCCCAGCGGGGGTGGGTGCCGAGCAGGCTGTCCAGCGGGCTGAGTCCCTCGGTGACGGCCCATTCCACGTCGCGGAGCCGCTCGATGCGCGCCCGGCCCCAGGGGCTGGCCTCGACCAGCCCGACCGCCTCGTCCGGGGTCAGCCCGCCCTGGTAGGGGAGCGCGGCGTTCATCCGCTCGGTGTAGGGGCCGTGGTGGTCCGGTGCGGGCTTGCGGACCAGGCCGGCGACCGCTCGGGCGCGCAGCCGCAGCTGGTCGGCGGCCGAGGCGCCGCGGCCGGTCCAGCTGCCCTCGACCAGGACCAGCCGGCCGTCCGGGGCGACCGCGTGCCAGGCGGCCAGCGCGCCGGCCGGGTCCTGCAGCGTCCAGATGAGGTGGCGCTCGACGACCGCGTCGAAGCCGCCCGCCGGCGGGTGCATGGCGTCGGTTTCCGCGACGCTGACGGCGAGCCCTCGGCCGGCGGCCTTGGCCTTGAGCCGGGCGAGCATGCCGGGCGCGAAGTCCGCGGC